>NZ_JBFPJQ010000001.1:0-3656070 GCF_041021335.1 Amycolatopsis sp. SB7-3 | reverse complement strand
GCTTTGTTTCAAAGCGATATTCACAAGCTTTTTGGTCGAGCATGCCGAATCCTACGGTCTTAGTCGTAGGGGGTCGGCGGCCGCTCGTGGGCCGACGCTGAACGTTACCTGGTCCGGTTCGCGGTGTCAACCCGCTCGGCCCTGGTTCCTGACCTCGGGGCTTTCGGCCCCGGCGGCCCGGTGTTCCTGGCGACGAAGAGAAGATTACATGCCCCGGAACCCCCCGAAAACAGGGGGGTCACTTAACGACATCGCCGCAGGTCAGCCGGTACAAACCCCCGTCATCCGACGGTCTTCAGGTAACGAGGCGGTTTGCGGGCGGGGACGACGCGTTCGAAGTCGGCCGCGTAGGCGAGCACTCGGGCGT
Source organism: Amycolatopsis sp. SB7-3 (assembly GCF_041021335.1). Classification (NCBI taxonomy): domain Bacteria; kingdom Bacillati; phylum Actinomycetota; class Actinomycetes; order Pseudonocardiales; family Pseudonocardiaceae; genus Amycolatopsis; species Amycolatopsis sp. SB7-3. The sequence goes on along the minus strand of NZ_JBFPJQ010000001.1, from coordinate 3,655,703 downwards.
CCGTCCACTGCCCCGCCATGAACGAAACCCCGACCGGGAGCTCGCCGACGAAACCGGCGGGCACGGTCACCGCGGGATAGCCGGAGACCGCGGCCGGCGTCGACGACGGGATCACGTCGTTGTCGCCGGTCTTGCAGTCGGTCTTCCAGGCGGGCGGGTTCGTGGGCGCGGCGATGACGTCGAGGCGGTACTTCGCGAGGGTCTCGTCGATGGAGCGTTTCGCCAGATCGGTCAGTTCGCGGCGGTTCGCCTGGTAGGTGGGGTCGGACGGGCCGGGCGCGGCGAGTGCCTGTTCGAAGAGTTCCTGTCCGGCGAAGCAGGTCTGCTCCAGCGGGTCGGACCGGTTGTAGGCGATCAGCGCGGCGAGGTCGCGCGGGCCTTCGGGCCGCGTGGCCAGGTAGCGATCGATGTCGCGGTGGAACTCGGTGAGCAGGGCCGGGAACTCCAGTTCGCCAAGCCTGGCCTGGTACGGCGGCGTCACCTCGACGACCTCGGCGCCCGCTTTGACCAGCGAGTTCTTGGTCCTCGTCATCACCGCTTCGACGTCCGGGCCGAGGACCGGCAGGCGCCAGAGCCCGATCCGGGAGCCCTTCAGCACGCCGGGCCGCAGGTGCGCGGCGTAGTCGGTCGGCTGGTTCGGCGGGTACGTGCCGGTGGCGGGGTCGCTCGGGTCGCGGCCTTGGAGCGCGGACAGGGTCAGCGCGACGTCGACGACGTGCCTGGCCATCGGGCCGGCGGTGTCCTGTTCGGCCGAGATCGGCACCACGCCGGTGCGGCTGACCAGGCCGAGGCTCGGTTTGTGGCCCACGGTCGAGGTCATCCCGGCCGGGCAGACGATCGAGCCGTCGGTCTCACTGCCGATCGCCACCTGGGCGAGTGACGCGGCCACACCCGCGGCGGATCCGGCGGACGACCCACACGGGTTGCGGTCGAGCACGTACGGGTTGTTCGTCTGCCCACCGACGCCCGACCACCCGGAAGTGGGTTTGGCGGCGCGGAAGTTCGCCCACTCGGACAGGTTCGCCTTGCCGAGGACGACCGCGCCCGCGTCGCGCAGGCGGCGGATCAGTGTCGCGTCCTTCGCGGGTTTGCTGCGCAGGGCGCGCGACCCCGCCGTCGTCTGCTGGGAGCGGGTGTCGACGTTGTCCTTCACCAGGACCGGGATGCCGTCCAGCGGTCCGCGTGTCTTGCCGGCGCGGCGCCGGACGTCGCTCTCCGCGGCTTGCGCGATCGCGGCCGGATTGACCGCGATGACCGCGTTCACCTTCCGGTCGACCTTGTGGATGCGGTCGAGATAGGCCGAGGTCAGGCCGACCGCGGTCAGCCGACCGGAGGACATCCGGGCCTGGAGCGCGGGGATGTCGGCGGCGTCGAGATCGAGTGCCGTTCCGGCGGCCGATGCCGCTGGTGCGGCACTCGCCGCGATGGTCGCGGCGACCAACGCCGTCAGAACTCCGAACACCGGCCGCCGCACCATCAGGTCTCCTTCGTCTAGAGAACCGGAAGCAGAGTCCGCAGCTCGTACGGGGTCACCGCGCTGCGGTAGTTATCCCATTCAACACGTTTGTTGCGAAGGAAGAAGTCGTAAACGTGCTCTCCGAGCGCTTCGGGCAGAAGTTCCGATTTTTCCATCTCCGCCAGTGCCTCCCCGAGGTTCTGGGGGAGCTGGGCGTATCCGGCCGCACGGCGCTCGGCGTCCGACAGCTGCCAGATGTTGTCCTCGGCGGGCGGCGGGAGCTCGTAGCCCTTCTCGATGCCCTTGAGACCGGCGGCCAGGATGACCGAGTACGCCAGATAGGGGTTGCACGCGGAGTCGAGCGTGCGGATCTCCACGCGGCGTGACGACGCCTTACCCGGCGAGTACATCGGCACCCTGACCAGCGCGGAACGGTTGGCGCGGCCCCACGAAACGGTGGTCGGGGCCTCGCTGCCGCTGATCAGCCGCTTGTAGGAGTTCACCCACTGGTTGGTGACCGCCGAGATCTCCTTCGCGTGGTGCAGCAGCCCCGCCACGAAGGCCTTGCCCGTCGCGGACAACTCGTACGGGTCTTCCGCGTCGTAGAAGGCGTTGCGATCGCCCTCGAACAGGCTCACGTGGGTGTGCATGCCGGAGCCCGGCTGGTCGGTGAAGGGTTTCGGCATGAAGGTCGCGCGGACCCCCTGGGTGAGCGCGACCTCCTTGACCACGTAACGGAAGGTCATCACGTTGTCGGCCATGGTCAGCGCGTCGGCGTACCGGAGGTCGATCTCCTGTTGGCCGGGCGCGCCCTCGTGGTGGCTGAACTCGACCGAGATCCCCATCGCTTCGAGTGTCTCGATGGCGTGGCGGCGGAAGTGTGTCGCGGTCGCGTGGCTGGCCTGGTCGAAGTAGCCGCCGTTGTCCGCGGGCTCGGGCTCGCTGCCGTCGTCCGGCAGGTTCGAGAGCAGGAAGAACTCGATTTCAGGGTGGACGTAGCAGGTGAAGCCTGCTTCGCCCGCCTTCGAGAGCTGCCTGCGCAGGACGTGCCGCGGGTCCGCCCAGGACGGGGAGCCGTCCGGCATCGCGATGTCGCAGAACATGCGCGCCGAGTACGGACCGCCGTCCGGGGTCTCCCAGGGAAGGACCTGGAACGTGGCGGGGTCGGGCTTCGCGACCATGTCCGACTCGTAGACGCGTGCGAATCCTTCGATGGCTGATCCGTCGAAGCCGATGCCTTCGCTGAAGGCGCCTTCGAGCTCGGCCGGCGCCACCGCGACGGACTTGAGAAACCCCAGCACATCCGTGAACCAGAGCCTGACGAAACGGATGTCGCGCTCTTCCAAGGTACGGAGCACGAACTCCTGCTGGCGATCCATGGCCGCACCCTAACGAGAACGTGTTAACGACATGTTTCGCGACGCGCCGATCGACCGGAAGTGGTGGATCACCCCACGAGGACCGGCTCGGGCTTGGCCGCCTTGGTGATCGACAGCGAAGCGACCGAAGCGAGCACGGCGAGGCTCGCGGCGATGTACCAAGCGAGCGCGTAGCTGCCCGACGCGTCGCGGATCGCGCCGGCGCCGAAGGCCGCGAGACCGGCTCCCAGCTGGTGGCTGGCGAAGACCCAGCCGAAGACGATCGGCCCGGCGGCGCCGTATTGCCGGACACAGAGCGCGACAGTGGGCGGAACCGTCGCCACCCAGTCGAGGCCGTAGAAGACGATGAACGCCCACATGCTCGGTTCCACCGTTCCGCTGAGCAGTTGCGGGAGCAGAGCGAGCGAAACGCCGCGAAGGGCGTAGTAGACGCCGAGCAGGATCCGGGGATCGACGCGGTCGGTGAGCCAGCCCGAGGCGATCGTGCCGACGACGTCGAAGATGCCGACGAGGGCGAGCAGACCGGCGGCGGTCGTCTGCGGCATGCCGTGGTCGTGCGCCGCGGGCACGAAGTGCGTGCTGACCAGGCCGTTCGTCGTGGCGCCGCAGATCGCGAAGCCGACGGCGAGCAGCCAGAACGTCCTCGTGCGTGCCGCCGAACCGAGGACCGACAGCGCGCGGCGGGCGGAACCACCCGTGCGGGCGACGGGAGCGACTTCGCCTGGCTCCGCTCCGTAGGCGGTCGTTCCGACGTCGGACGGGTGATCGCGGACCACCAGGAGAACGACGGGAACGACGGCCAGCGCGGCGATGGCGATGACGAGCGACGCCGTCCGCCAGCCCTCGTCGACGGCGAGGTTCGCCACGATCGGCAGGAAGATCAGCTGGCCGGTGGCGCCCGCCGCGGTGAGGACGCCGGTGACGACGCCGCGGCTGCGGACGAACCAGCGGGCGGCGACCGTGGCGGCGAAACTCATCGCCATCGAGCCGGTGCCGACGCCGACCAGGACGCCCCAGCAGAGGATGAGCTGCCAGCTCGCGTTCATGAACACCGTGCCGCCCGCTCCGATCGCGACGACGAACAACGCCGTCGAGGCGACGCGTCGCATGCCGAAGCGCTCCATGAGAGCCGCGGCGAAGGGCGAGAAGAGTCCGTAGAGGACGAGGTTCACGGAGACGGCTGACGCGATCGTCGCGCGTGACCAGCCGAATTCGCTGTGAAGCGGGTCGATGAGCACGCCGGGGGCCGCGCGGAAGCCGGCGGCGGCGAGCAGGGCGATGAACGCGGCGGCGGCGACGAACCACGCGCGGTGGAGACGGGTCTCGGTTTGCACGGATACAGCGTCATCGGCGGCGGCGTTCGGCGAAAGCGGCCGGAAGGACACTGTGCGCAAGATTCGGGCCATGGCCATAGGCTCTGGCCATGCGCTGCCGTCACCTCGTGCCGGCGCTGCTGCTCACGGTCGGGCTCATCGGCGGCTGCGCGGGGTCTCCCCCGCTGCCGCCTGCCCAGGACTACGTGAGCGCGGCGGCCGACTCCCTCGTCTCGTTGCGCAGCGTGCGGTTCACGCTCGGGGTGAACGGTGTCGTCACCGGGTTGCCGGTGCGCGGGCTCGACGGCGAAGTCAGTCTCGAGGGTGGTGCGGTCGGCAAGGCTGATCTGCAGGACGACTTCGAACGGGTGAAGGTCGACTACCGGTTGTCCGGCTCGGAGATCACGCTCAGCGGGCCCGGCGGGGAGCGGGTGATTGCCGCTTCGCCGCCGTACACGCCTGAAGCGATGCTCGGGCCTGAAGGTGGGCTTCGGCGGCTGCTGACCGGGGCGACCGAGTTGCGGGGCGAGCGGTGGGAGCGGGTGCAGGACACCGATTCGTTCCGGATCGCCGCGAAGGTGCCGTCCGCGGTGATCGGCGGGATCGTGCCGGAGATCAAGTCCGACGTGTTCGTGAAGCTGTGGATTTCGCGGGACGAGCCGCGGCGGCTGGTGCGGGTGTGGTTGCAGGTGCCGCCGACGAAGCCGGAGGAGTTCGCGGTGATGCTGGAGCTGGCGTTGACCAGGCATAACGCGGTGGTGGTCGGGGCCGGGCGGTAGCAAAGGTCCCCTGCTCCCTTTTGGGCGGGAAATGCCTGGTCAGCGGGGTCGGTGGTAGCAAAGGTCCCTTGCTCCCCCGCTAGGGGCACCGGGTGTCGGGGGCGGGCAGTTCGCCATCGATCAGGTAGGCGAGACCGGCGCTGTCGACGCACTCGTTGCCGTCGAGGAAGACGGTGTGCTGCGCGCCCTCGAACGTGAGCAAAGCTCCCTTGAGGTCCCTCGCCAGGTTCACCCCGGACGCATACGGGGTCGCCGGGTCGTCGGTGGTCGAGATGATCAGCGGCCTCGGCAGGCCGTCGACATCCGGCTTGTGCACCTCCGATGTCGCGGGCACCGGCCACACCGAGCAGATGTCCAGCTCGCTCATGTCCGGGGTGCCGCCGGTCAGGAACGGCGCGCCCTGAAGCATCCGCTGGTGAGCGTCGTCGATGACGCGTCTGTCGGCGATCCGCGCACTGTCGACGCAACGGACCGCGAAGTACACGTCGAGGATGCCGGTGTACCGGCCGTCCGGTTCGCGGCCGTAGTAGTTGTCGGCGAGCGCGACCAGTGTCTTGCCACTTCCCCGCTTGAGCTCGGTGAACCCGTCATTGAGGAATTTCCACGCGTCCTGCGAGTACAGCGCGGCACTGGTCCCGGTGATGGCGTCCTCGAACGAGAGCTTGCGGTTCCCCGCGGGCACCGGGTCGGCGATCAGCGGCTGGACCAGGTCCTGGAACGCCTTCGTCACCGCGTCCGCGTCACGGCCGAGCGCGCAATCCGGGCGAGCCGCGCACCATTTGCCGAATTCGGCGAACGTGTTCTGGAACCCCGCCATTTGCGTGACCAGCGATTCGGCGGTGTCGAGTTCGGGATCGACCGCGCCGTCGAGGAGCAGCGCCCGCACCTTGTCCGGATATGCCTCGGCATAGGCGGTCCCGATCTGCGTTCCGTACGAAAAGCCCAGGTAGGTGAGTTTTTCGTCGCCGAGGGCCGAGCGCAGGACGTCGAGATCGCGGACGACATCCCTGGTCCCGATGTTGGCGAGAAGCTCTGTGCCGTGCTTCGTGCGCTCGGCGCACTTCGCGGCGTACGCCCTGGCATCGGCGAGCTGCTTCGCGATCCCGGCGGGCGTCGAGTCGCTTTCCGAATCTTCCGCGCGGTCCGCGTCGCGTTCGGCATCGGTGAGGCAGACGAGCTTCGGCTCGCTGGTCCCGACCCCACGCGGATCGAATCCGACGATGTCGAAACGCTCGGCCAGCGCCGCCGCGGGCCGGGACTTCGCGATCCGCGCCGCGGCCGAGACGCCCGAGCCACCGGGGCCACCCGGATTGAGCACGAGGGAGCCGATCCGCTTGCCAGGACTCTTCGTCTTGTGCCGGAGGACGCCGATCGAGATCGTGTCGCCGTCCGGCTTCAGGTAGTCGAGCGGCACGGTGAGCTTCGAGCAGTCGAACGCCTTGTCCTTGAACGACGCGCACGCGCCCCACGCCAGCTCCTGCTTGCTGAACTTCTCGAGTGCCTTCGGGTCCGGAGTCGGCGACGCAGTGGTGGTCGGCGATGCCGACGGCGCGGGCTGTGGCTGCTGCGTCGTGCAGGAGGCGACCAGCACGGCGACGACGAGCACGGCCGGAACGCGGCGAAGGCTCATCTCGCGATCTTCGCAGCGTCCCGGCCGCTCAAGGCCCTTCGCGCCGAACTCGTTACTTGGCGGCGCAGCGCGTGCCCTCGTCCGGCAGGGTGCCGTTCACCAGGTAGTCGATGCCGATCCGGTCGACGCACGACACGCCCTGGAGGAACACCGTGTGCTGGTTCCCCTCGAACGTGAGCAAAGCTCCCTTGATCGCTTTCGCGAGGTTGACGCCCGCCTGATACGGGGTCGCCGGGTCGTTCGTGGTCGAGATGACCAGCGTCTTCGGCAAGCCCTCGACGTTCGGCTGATGCGGTTCCGAGGTGTTCGGAACGGGCCAGAAGGCGCAGGAGTCACGCGCGGCCCCGTCCGGCTTGCCGTCGTCGAGGAACGGCGCCGCCTGCGCGTACCGCTTCTGCGCGTCGAGGATCTTCGCCGGATCGGTGACCCGGGGGTCGTCGACACAGCGGATCGCGACGAAGGCGTCCTGCGTCGTCCCGTAGCGACCGTCGGCGCCGCGCTCGTTGTAGAGGTCGGCCAGTTTTTCCAGGCCGTCGCCGCGCTGGCGTTTCAGGTCGTTGAGCGCGGTGTTCAGCGGTTCCCAGAGATCTTCCTGGTAGAGGGCCTGTATCACGCCCGTCGTCGCGTCCTCGTACGACAGTTTCCGGCCGTCGCTGACCGGCACCGGGAAGTCGATCAGGGGGCGCACCAGGTCCTGGAACGCCTTCGTCGCGCCGGCGGCGTCGCGCCCCAGGGCGCAGTCCTCACGCGCGGCGCACCAGTTCGAGAACTCCCCGAACGCCTTGCCGAAACCCTGTCCCTGCGCGACCAGCGACTCCACCGCGTCCTGCTCCGGGTCGACGGCCCCGTCGAGCACCAGCGCGCGGACGTTCGCCGGGAACGCCTCGGCGTAGGCGGATCCGATCCGCGTCCCGTAGGAGTAGCCGAGGTAGTTCAGCTTCGGCTCGCCGAGGACCGATCGCAGGATGTCCATGTCCTTGACGACGTCACGCGTGCCGAGATTCGCGAGCATCGCGGGGCCGTGTTCGGTCCGCTCGGCGCACTTCGCCGCGAAGTCCTGCGACTCGGCCTCCTGCTTTTTCACCCCCTCGGGTGAGCCGTCGGTCTCGCTGTCGTCCGCGCGGTCCGCGTCGCGTTCGGCGTCGGTCAGGCAGCGGACCTGCGGCTGGCTCGCGCCGATGCCTCGCGGGTCGAAACCGACCATGTCGAAGCGCTTGCCCAGCTCGTTCGTCGCCGTCCGGGAGGCGAGACCGGCCGCGGCCTGCATCCCGGAGGCGCCGGGGCCGCCGGGGTTGACCACGAGCGCCCCAATCCTTTCGTCGGTATCCAGCGCCTTCCGGCGCAGCAGGCCGAGCGTGATCGAGTCGCCTTCGGGCTTCGCGTAGTCGAGCGGGACGGTGAGCCGGGCGCACTGTGCGTCCTTCACTCGAAACGCCGCTTTCGCGTCATCGGATGTCGCGTAGGGTGCACAGTCGGCCCAGGTCAGGCTCTGTCCGTAGAACTTCTCGAGTCCGGCGGGCACCGGTCCGGTCGGAGCGTGCGACTCGGTGGCCGGAGGCGGCGGCTGGGTTCTACCCTCTCCCGACGAGCACGCGGCGACGGTGACCGCGAGCAGGCCGGACAGCGTGATCGCGGCGAATCGGCGGGCACGGGACCTGGCGCTGACATGAGTGGACACGGTTGGATCGTGCCATCGGCCGTGGAACTCGGCCGCACCACCACTGCGTTGGTGATACGGGTGCGGACGGCAGAAGAGCAGACGGGAGCACAGGGGTGGCAGCACTGATCAGCCGGGTGGGCAAGAAGCTGCGCCGGATCATCCAGCGGCCGGGCAGCGTCGAGCTGACCCGCTACGAAGCGCTGCTGCCGGCAATCGAGAAGCTCGAGCCCGAGTTGGAGAAGCTCTCCGACGAGGAGCTGACAGAGCGGGCCGGCAAGCTTCGGGAAGCCGCTTCCTTCGGCAACGAACAGCTGATCGAGGTCTGCGCGCTCGGTCGCGAGGCCGCGCGGCGGGCGCTCGGCGAGCGCGCCTTCGATGTCCAGTTGCTGGGCACGATGGGCCTGCTCAGCGGGCATATCGTGCAGATGGAGACCGGTGAGGGCAAGACGCTGGCGGGTGCGCTGGCCGGTGCCGGGTACGCCCTGCGCGGGAAGCACGTCCACGTCGTCACGGTGAACGACTACCTCGCCCGTCGTGACGCGGAGTGGATGGGCCCGATCTACGCCCTGCTCGGCGTCTCCGTCGGCTGGGTCGAGCCCGCGCACTCCCGCGACGAGCGCCGCGAGGCGTACGCGAAGGAGGTCACGTACGGCGCCGTCAGCGAGATCGGCTTCGACGTGCTGCGCGACCGCCTGGTGACGCGCGAAGAAGACCTCGTCCAGCGCGAGCCGGAGGTGGCGATCGTCGACGAGGCGGACTCCGTGCTGGTCGACGAGGCCCGCGTGCCGCTGGTGATGGCCGGATCGATCGACCACACCGACGCCGACGAAGAGGTCGCGAACATCGTCCGGCGGCTGCGGCTCGGGCTCCACTACGAGACCGACGCCGACGGCCGCAACGCCTGGCTGACCAAGGCCGGCGCTTCGGTGGTCGAGAAGGCCCTCGGCGACGACATCAACCTCTACGACGAGACGGGCTCGGACAGGCTGCCCGCGGTGAACGTGGCGCTGCACGCGCACGCGCTGCTCACCCGCGACGTCGACTACCTCGTGCGCGACGGCAAGGTGCAGCTGATCAACGCCGCGCGCGGCCGCGTCGCCGAACTCCAGCGCTGGCCGGACGGTCTCCAGGCCGCCGTCGAAGCGAAGGAGCAGGTCAAGGCGACCGACCGGGGCGAGATCCTCGACTCGATCACCGTGCAGGCGCTGCTGGCGCGCTACCCCGAGGTCGCGGGTATGACCGGTACCGCGGTCGCGGTCGCCGAGCAGCTGCGCGAGTTCTACAAGCTCGAGGTCGCGGTCATCCCGCCGAACACGCCGAACATCCGTGAAGACCAGGAAGACCGGATCTTCGGGTCGCCGTCGCAGAAGCTGCGCGCGATCGAGGAGGAGATCCGGCGGGTGCACGAGACCGGGCGGCCGATCCTCGTCGGCACCCAGGACGTCGCCGAATCCGAAGAGCTGGCCGAGAAGCTGGCGAAGGTCGACCTCGAATGCGTCGTGCTCAACGCGCGCAACGACGCCGAGGAGGCCGCGATCATCGCCGACGCCGGCAAGAAGGGCGCGGTCACCGTCTCGACCCAGATGGCCGGTCGAGGCACCGACATCCGGCTGGGCGGCAAGGACGGCGAAGGCCGCGACGAGGTCGTGGAGCTGGGTGGCCTGCACGTGATCGGCACCGCCCGTTACCCGTCGAGCAGGCTGGACGGCCAGCTGCGCGGCCGGTCCGGGCGGCAGGGTGACCCGGGCAGCGCGGTGTTCTTCGCCAGCCTGAACGACGAGCTCGTGCTGTCGAACGCGCCGGACATCCCCGAGGGCATCAGCTCGGACGTGGGCAGCGGTGAGATCGTCGACCCGGCGGCGTTGCGGCAGATCAACCACGCGCAGCGCGTCGCCGAGGGTGTCGACCTGGAGATCCACCGGAACACCTGGCGCTACACGCGACTGATCGAGCGGCAGCGCGGTGAGCTGCTGGAGCACCGGGACAAGGTGCTGCGGACGGCGCACGCGGCGGAGATCCTGGAGAAGGCGCACCCGGAGAAGTTCAAGGAGCTTTCGGAGAAGGTCGACGACGAGGCCCGCGTCGAGCAGCTGTGCCGTGAGGTGCTGCTGTTCCACATCGACCAGCTGTGGTCGGACCACCTGGCGTTCCTGACCGACGTGCGGGAGAGCATCCACCTGCGGGCGCTGGCGCGGGAGACGCCGATCGACGAGTTCCACCGCGCGGCGATCCCCGAGTTCCACAAGATCATCCCGGAGGCGGCCGAGCGGGCGGCGAAGACGCTCGAGGAGGCCGAGATCACCGACAACGGGATCGACCTCGGCGACGCGGGGGTGCGGCGGGCGAACACGACGTGGACGTACCTGGTGCACGACAACCCGTTCGACTCCGACTTCGAGCAGACCATCAAGAAGGTTCGGAGCATGATCAAGCGCAAGTAGCGCGCGGGGAGCGGGGGACCTTTGCTGTCACTCTCTTTTGGAGAGCGGTAGCAAAGGTCCCCCGCTCTCTTTTCGCGCCGGCCGCACCCGGGTGGGCGATTCGGCACATCCGGTCGTCCCCGCGGACGCCGGTGGGTGAGAATGTCGGCATGCCGCAACTGCGCATCGCACTGGCCCAGGTCAACACCACCGTCGGCGACCTCGAAGGCAACGCCGAGCTCACCGTCGAGTGGACTCGCAAGGCCGCCGAAGCAGGCGCCCACATCGTCGTCTTCCCGGAGATGTCCCTCACCGGTTACCCCGTCGAGGATCTCTCCCTCCGCCCGACCTTCGCCTCCGCCTCGAAGCAGATGGTCGAAGCGCTCGCCCGGCGGCTCGATGAAGCCGGCTGTGGCGAGGTGCTCACCTACATCGGCTACCTCGACCTGGACGAGACCGGCCCGCGCGACGCGGCCGCCGCGCTGTACCGCGGCGAAGTGGTCGCACGCCAGTTCAAGCACCACCTGCCCAACTACGGCGTCTTCGACGAGCACCGCTGGTTCAAGCCGGGCCAGGAGCTCGAGATCGTCCGCTTCCACGGCGTCGACGTCGGCATGGTGATCTGCGAGGACGTCTGGCAGGACGGCGGCCCGATCTCCGCGCTGGGCAAGGCCGGGGTGGACCTCGTGGTCGCGCCCAACGCTTCGCCCTACGAGCGCGCGAAGGACGACATCCGGCTGCCGCTCATCGCCCGCCGCGCGGCCGAGGCCGGGGCGCCGCTGGTGTACACGAACCAGATCGGCGGTCAGGACGACCTCGTCTTCGACGGCGACTCGATCGTGGTCGGCGCGGACGGCAGGCTGCTGGCGCGCGCGCCGCAGTTCGTCGAGCACCTGCTCGTCGTCGACACGGACCTCGTCGCCGGTGGTCACACCGCCGAAGGCGAGTTCGAGGGCCTGCGGGTCAAGCGCCGCGTGCTCAGCGAAGACCCGGTCCCGGCGTACACCCCGAGCACCGAGTCCGCGATCAGCGAGCCGCTGTCGGACGAAGCCGAAGTGTGGCACGCGCTCGTCGTCGGTCTGCGCGACTACGTGCACAAGAACGGCTTCTCGTCGGTGACGTTCGGGTTCTCGGGCGGCATCGACTCGGCGGTCGTGGCGGCGCTGGCCGCCGACGCGCTGGGCGGCGACAACGTCTACGGCGTTTCGATGCCTTCGGAGTACTCCTCGGAGCACTCGAAGGGCGACGCCGAAGACCTCGCCCGCCGGATCGGCGCGCACTATCGCGTCGAACCGATCGCGGACATGGTCAAGGTCTACGTCGAGCAGCTGCAGCTGACCGGGCTCGCCGAGGAGAACATCCAGGCCCGCGTCCGCGGCATGCTGCTGATGGCGCTGTCCAATCAGGACGGTCACCTGGTGCTCGCCACCGGCAACAAGACCGAACTCGCCGTCGGCTACTCGACGATCTACGGCGACGCCGTCGGGGCCTTCGCGCCGATCAAGGACCTGTTCAAGACGCACGTCTGGCACTTGGCCAAATGGCGCAACAAGGAAGCCGAGAAGAACGGCGAAACCCCGCCGATCCCGGAGAACTCGATCACCAAACCGCCGTCCGCCGAGCTGCGCCCTGGCCAGCTGGACAGCGACTCGCTGCCCGACTACCTGATGCTCGACGACATCCTCGACGACTACATCGAGGGAGACCGCGGCTACGTCGACCTGGTCGACGCGGGCTTCGAGCCGGAGACCATCGACCGCGTGGTGCGGATGGTCGACAAGGCCGAATACAAGCGCCGCCAGTACCCGCCGGGCACCAAGATCACGTTCAAGGCGTTCGGCCGGGACCGGCGGCTGCCGATGACCAACGGCTGGCGGGAGGGCACCGTCGTGACCCGCTCAGCTCAGCGCGACCTGCTTCCCGGCTGAGTTCGTCAGCACGGCCACCAGGCCGGGCTTCTCGTCGCGCCGGACGAGCATGTCCATCCCGAGCGCGCGGACCGCGGCTTCGACCGCGGCCGGCTCGGGGTGGACGCCGGTGACCATGAGCAGCGGGATCGACGGGAGCCCCCGCGTCGTCGGATGCGGGGTGCTCCCCCAGTCGATGAGGAAGGGCGCGAGCCCGTCGAGCCCGCCCGCACCGGTGAGGCGCCAGGTCAGCAGTTCGCCGTCGTCGGTGGTCCGCGACATCTCGGACGCTTCGCCCGGGTCGTAACCGCGTTGGCGTGCCTCAGCGATCGCCTCGTCGATGCCGTCCACCCGCGCCGCCCAGGTGATCAGGGCGGGAGCGGTCAGCTCGTCGATGCCGAACGGACGCGGCCCGGTGTGCTCGGGCTGATCCGGATCTGGCCCGACCACCTCGAGGTAGGCACCGGCGCCCAGATCGGCCAGGTAGTTGGCCGTACCGAAACCGACATGCCTTCCGCCGCGTACCGGCGTGACGCCGGTCAGCTCGGCGACGCGCTCGACGGCCTCTTCGAGGTCCGGCCCGGCGTAGACGAGGTGATCAAGCACGAGGTCGCTCATGTCCATACTCCTACCGCAGCGACGGCTCCGGCGGCACCGCGGCCTGGCGATCGATCCGAAACTGTCGGACCGCTCTCGTACCCTGGGCTCATGACGGCACCGGGCTACTCCGTGTTCGGCACCGCGATCGGCGACTGCGGCATCGCGTGGAGCGAACGCGGGGTCATCGCGGTCCAGCTCCCCGAGGGCAGTGAAGAAAAGACGAGGGCGCGACTGACCGCGCGCCTTCCCCAGGCGATCGAATCCACCCCGCCGGACGAGATCCAGCGCGCGATCGACGGGATCGTCTCGTTGATGGACGGCAAGCGCACGGACCTCACCGGTGTCGAACTCGATTACGAAGGAGTACCGGACTTCCACCACCGCGTGTACGAATTCATCCGCACGATCCCCGCGGGCAAGACGCTGACCTACGGCGACATCGCGAACATCCTCGGCATGCCCGGCGGCGCGCAGGCCGTGGGGCAGGCGATGGGTCGCAACCCGGTCCCGATCATCGTGCCGTGCCATCGCGTCCTCGCCGCCGGCGGCAAGGACGGCGGCTTCTCCGCGCGCGGAGGGGTCGCCACCAAGCGCCGGATGCTGGTCATCGAAGGCGCTTTGGCGGACGAACCGACCTTGTTCTAAGTTCTAGTCGCTCTGACCCGGTGACCAGGGCTTGAGCCAAGGCGTCTCCGGCCAGCCTTCCGCGGCGGCCATCAACGGGATCGCCGTCGCGCCGTCGATGTGCTCGCGGATGATGTCGGCGTGCCCGGCGTGCCGCGCGGTCTCCTCGATGAGGTGGAGCAGCACCCAGCGGACCGACCACGCGTCAACGTCCTTCGGGTACCAAGGCACGCCCTTGGGCACCGGGACAGGCTGGCCGAGGTCGGCGATACCCGCGATGACGTCCGCGGTGCGGCGGGCGACTTCGTCGTAGCGCGCGAAAACGTCTTCGAGTGTCTCGCCGTCAGCCATCACGTAGCCGGCTTCGTACTCCTTCATCGCCTCGTCCATCGGCTTCGAGGGCTTCTGAAGGAGGATGTCGATCCAGCCGTCTTCGGTGAGCGCGGTGTGTTTGATCAGACCGCCGACGCTCAGCGAGCTTCTGGTCGGGACGGCTCTGGCCTGTTCTTCGGTGAGGCCGTGCGCGGCGATGCGCAGGACGTAGCGCTGCTGCTCGAGGTACGCGAGGAGTCCTTCGCGCTCGTCGGCGACCGGGGGAACGTTTCCAGCCATGATGGCTCCTTCCGTTGGAAGGCGATCATGGCACCCGGCAGGCGCTTGCTGGGGCGATTCGGCCCGGAAGGGAGCAAGGGACCTTTGCTACCACTTGAGTAGCCCGGGATGTCGCGAAAGCCACTTTCACGACATCTGACGTCCCGAAAGTGGCTTTCGCGACGTCCTCGGCCGAGGCCCCGAAGCCCCGGGCGACAGCAAGGGACCTTTGCTACCGCCCAGGCGGGACCGGGCGGACGGCGAGGAGGCTGTGGGGAAATAGAGACGTTGAGTGTCCCTATTTCCACACACCCCTCACTCCGCGTAGCGAAACCGGGCCCACCGTGTGGATTTCAGTGCGTTGAATGACCCGAAACCCACACGGTTATCCCAGGCCGAAGTCCGAAAAGAGAGCAGGGGACCTTTGCTACCGCTCTCTCGACGTTGAGACAAGTGGTAGCAAAGGTCCCCTGCTCCCTCAGGTGTGGAGGGTCAGGCGGCGGCGTCCAGCTTCGCCCGCTGCTCGGCGGTCAGCGTGATGTCGACGGCTTCGAGACTCTCGTTCAGCTGGGCGACCGAAGAAGCGCCGACGAGAGGGATCACCGGAACGTCGCCACCGATCAGCCACGCGAGCACGACCTGGTTCAGCGTCGCGTCGATCTCCTTCGCGACCTCGCGCAGCGCGGCGAGCCGGTTCGGGGTGCCGGGGTGGTCGTAGTCGAACTCCAGCGGTTTGTCCTCGCGGACGTACGCGCCGGCCAGCAGCGGCGAGTAGGCGACGAGCCAGAGACCGGGGTTCTCGGTCAGATAGGTGAGCAGTTCACCGGAGACGAACCCGTTGGCACCTTCCGGCGAACGCCGGGCGGGCCGGTCGGTGCGGGGACGCAGGTAGGTGTGCTGGTACTGCAGCACGTCGTACCCCGGCAGCCCCTTCGCCGCGGCGTGGGCACGGCTGCGTTCGACCTTCCACGCGAAGTGGTTGCACACCCCCAGCAGGCCCACCGAACCGTCGGCGACGACCTGCGCGAAACCCTCGACGGTCTCTTCCAGCGGAACCGACCGGTCTTCGACGTGCGCGTACAGCAGGTCGAGCTTGTCGACGCCGAGGTTCTCCCGGCTGCGGTCGACGGCTTCCTTGATCGCCTTCGGGGAAAGGCCTTCGATGTTCTCGAACTTGCCGGTGTCGGCGAAGCTCATGCCCGGCGCTTTCGCCCGCGCGCCCATTTTGGTGGCGATGGTGACCTCACCGCCGATGCCGCGGTCGGCGCGCCACCGGCCGAGCAGTGCCTCACTCTCGCCACCCTGCGTTCCGTTGTGCCAGAAGGCGTAGTTGTTCGCGGTGTCGACGAACGAACCGCCCGCCTCGACGAACCGGTCGAGGATCGCGAACGACGTCTCCTCGTCGACGCCGGTGCCGAACGGCATCGCACCCAGCGCCAGCGCGCTCACTTCGCGCCGCGAATCCGGGTTCAGGCCGATCGTGCGAAATTTCATGGGTCCCATCACTTCCTGCGGTCACGGTTGGCGAGCGATCAGGTACTCACACAACGCTATCGGAACGAATCGCGCTCTGGATCAGATTCATCACGGCTTCCCCGGAATCGACCACGTACATGTGCGCGCCGGGGAGTTCGACCGTCTCGAAGCCAGCGGTGGTGAACTCGGCCCACTCGCGGATGCCGTCGGCGGAGACCAGTTCGTCGCCGGTGCCGCGCAAGGCCGTGATCGGCACCGTGAGCGGCTCGGTGGTGCTGGGGACGTAGTTTTCGTGCATCGTCACGTCCGCGCGCAACGCCGGAAGGAGCAGTTCCCGCAGATCCGGGTGATACAGCGCCTGATCGACATGCCCGGACAGGACCTGGACCTGCGCCAGGAAAGCGTCGTCGTCCTCGTGGACGGACGCGCGGATCTCGAGCGGCCGTTCCGTGCGCGGACCGGGCGACCCGCTGACGAACAGATGACGCACGGACGGCAGCCGGTGCGCGAGTTCGTAGGCCAGCACGGCGCCGACGCTGTGCCCGAACAACACGACGTCCGACGCCTCACCCAGGTCGCCGACGAAAGCGTCGACGGCGTCGTGCACCGACCGGTACGGCTCTTCGTCGATCAGCCGTTCCCTGCCGGGCAACCGCATCGGCACGATTTCGAGACCGTCGGCGGCGAAGGCCGACCACGGGTGGAAGAAGGCGGCCCCGCTCCCACCGAAAGGCAGGCACACCAAGGAAGTCATCGCGGCAGTTTCCGGTCGTAGCGGATCGGCAGTCGTTCGAGGCCCCGGCTGGCCGAGTTGTCGAAGCGCCACGGCAGGTCCTCCGGCGCCACGGCCAGGCTCAACCCGGGCAGCCGCCGCAGCAGCGTGGTGAACGCGACGGCGCCTTCGATCCGGGACAGCGGAGCGCCGGGGCAGAAGTGCACGTTGCCCCCGAACGAAAGATGCCGGTTCGGTTTGCGGGTGATGTCCAGTTTTTCGGGGTCTTCGAACACTTCGGGGTCGTGGTTGGCCGAGTTGATCAGCAGGTGGACGACGCTCTCCTTGCCGATCCGCTGGCCGCACAGCTCCAGATCCTCGGCTGCGAACCGTTGCGGCGCACGGTAAACCGGTCCCTCGAAGCGCAGGAACTCCTCGATCGCCGTCGCCACGAGTTCCGGTTCGCTCTTGAGGAGCTCGAACTGGTCCGGATGCCGCAGCAACGCCTGCATACCGTTCCCGACGAGGTTCGCGGTCGTCTTGTGGCCCGCGATGATCAGCAGGATCAACGTGGAGACGATCTCCTCGTCGCTGTACGCCTCGTCGGCGTCGGCCGTCTCGAGAATGACGCTGACCAAGTCCTCGCGCCGATCCGCGCGCCGCTCGGCCATCAGGTTCAGCAGATATTTCTCGACGTCGTCGCTGACCTGCTTGAGCCGCCGGTTGCCCTCTTCGTCCAGGTACGGCGCGTTGCTGAGCACCATGCCCCAGTCGTGCAGCAGCGGCCAGTCCTCGATCCGGACACCGAGGAACTCGCAGATCACCCGCATCGGCAGCTGCAACGCGAAGTCGTTGTAGAGATCGGCGACGCCTTCGCCGGGCAATGCGTCGATCAGGTCGTCGGTGATCTCCTGGATCCGCGGCCGCAGTTCGTTCATACGCCGTGGGACGAAGGCGTTTCCGACCAGTTTGCGCAGGCGGGTGTGCTTCGGCGGGTCCGCGGTGAGCATGTTCTTGATCAGGATCGGGCTGCTCTGTTCGAGTGCCTCGCGGAACCAGCCGGGCGCGTTGTCGACGCTCTTCGACAGCCGGCGGTCGGCGAAACCCTTGCTCACCGTTTCGTAGTCGGCGATGACGTAGGCCTCGGAATTCGGCGGGTACTCGATCGGCCGCACCGGGCAGGTGGCCCGCACTTCGGCGTAGCCCGCGTACGGATCCGGGCCGGGGTGGGTGCAGAACTCGGCGGGAAGCGGCTCCGGGGACGCGGTGGTCTGCTCAGGGGTTTCCAGGCTCATTTTCCATCCTCCGAAGTCGTTTGCTTGGCGAGCTCTTCAGGGGCGGGCAGCGTGCGGATGCGTTTGCTGAGGGTCGGCAGCGCGAAGAGGGTCCCGGCGACGGCCATGAAGACGAAGACCCACGTCGGGCCGGCGAGGTCGAAGATCGCGCCGACGGCGAAGATGCCGATCGGCTGGGCGATCATGCCGACGAACATCACCGCGCCGATGACCCGGCCCTGCAGGTTGTCCGGCACCAGTGCGGCGATGTAGCCGTAGATCAGCGCCCCGACGACACCGGCGCGCAGGAAGATGCAGGCGACGATGATGCCGAGCGGCAGCGTGCCGGGCACGAAGGTCAGCAGCACCGCCGCGACCGGGCCGATCCAGATGGCGTAGGCCATGATCACCGGCGGCCGCACGTACTTCAGCACGATGCCCGCGAGCAGCGCGCCGGTCAGGCCGCCGCCGCCCGCGATGGCGAGTGTCGTGCCGATCAGGGCTTCCGACGCGCCACGGTCCTGCGCGGTGGCGATCAGGGCGAGGAACATCCCGGAGTGGTTGAAGGCCATGTTCGAGCCCATCGCCCACAGCACCAGGGTCAGGATGATCGGCTGCTTCACGATGAACTTGAAGCCGTCGAGCATGCTCCCCTTGGGCGCGGCCTTGGTTTCGACGGTCCGCGGCGCCTGGGTCGGCTTCTTGACCAGCAGCAGGATCACCGCGGACACCAGGAACGAGAGCGCGGCGGCGAAGAACGGCAGCGCCCTGGCGAGGGCGAACAGCGCGCCGCCGGCGGGCGGGCCGGCGACGGTGGCGCCGAAGAACCGGATCTGGTTCTGCGCGGTCGCCTGGGTCAGCTGGGAGGCGGGCACGAGCTGTTTGATCGCCGCCATCCCGGCCGGGTTGGACACGCCGAGACAGGTCGCGGACAGGATCACGATGGCGAAGGTGAACCAGACGTTGACACCGTCACTCATCACCAGCACGGCGAACAACGCCAGCAGCACCAGCCGCGCCAGATCGCAGAAGATCATGATCAGCTTGCGGTTGAAGCGGTCGGTCAGGCTGCCGCCGGGCAGGGACATCACCCCGGCCACCACCAGTTGCACCGCGCCGACGGCACCGGCGTAGGTCGCCGATCCGGTGGTCGCGAGGATCAGCAGCGGATACGCGATCTCCGCCGCTTCCTTGCCGAAGGCGGCGAAGAACTGGCTGATCCACATGGCCTGGAAATCACGGTTACGGAAGAGCGGCTTCTCCTGGACCGGGGGTTCCGGCGCCGCCGTGACGGTGGGTTGACTCGTCGCTGTGGATTCAGCCGACATGATCCATCCTCTCGGCGCCCGCGAGAGCACCGTTCAGTTCGCGGGCGAGGGCGCCCACATGGGGTTGCTTGAGCAGTGACCAGTGATCGCCGGGAGTGGTGAACACCTGGACACCGCCGCCGTACAGCGGGGCGAGACGGGCGCGGAGCCGGGCGGCCCCTCGCCGGTCCGAACCCGCCCGGAACACCAAGGCCCTGGCGGGAACGAAAGGAGGCCGGTACGGCACCAGCGCGCGTGCCTTGCCCAGCAATTGCGTGCGCAGCGCCGGATTGCGCCGCGTCTCACGGCCGATCGCGCCGAACCCGAAGGCCGCGTCGACGAGGGTTCGCCCGTGGCTCGCCAAGAAGCCGGGATCGACGGCCATCGGCAAGTCGCGGCGTCCCTGCACGAAGCCGTCGAGGCCGACCACCGTGTCCACGTCCGCGCCGCGGCGGGTCAGCTGCCGCGCGACCTCGTGCGCCAGTACGGCCCCGAACGACCAGCCGCCCAGGAGGTACGGGCCGTCGGGCCGTGTCCGCAGCACCGCGGCGACGTAGTGGGCCGCGATCGCGTCGATGCCTTTTTCCCGGCCGGAAACGATTTCGAAGCCGTGGACCGGGCGCGCACCGATCAGTTCGTCCGCCAGCGCGCGATAGCTGAGCGCGCTGCCCGCGGAATCCGCGATGAGCAGCAAGGGCGTGCCGGGGCCGTCTTCGTGGAAGGTCACGACATCGACCGTGTGCCGCGGCCCCGGTGCGGCGGACCGCTCCGCGACCAGTCGTGACAACCGGCCGAAGGTGGCTTCCTGGTCGAACTCCGCCACCGGTACGGAAGCGCCGGTTCGTTCGCGGATCTTCGACATCAGGTTCACCGCCATCAGCGATTCGCCACCGAGCGCGTAGAAATCGTCCGCCGCTTCGGCCGAGGGGACGCCGAGCGCCGCGCACCACAGTCGTTCCACTGTGGACCCAACTGGACCATCCACAGTGGACTTGACCGAAGGTGGCCGCCTGACGGCGAAATCCGGCTCCTCGTCACTGAAGGGGTAAGTCGGGAGCGAGCAGACGGCCGGCCGTTCACCGGGCTCTTCCAGCAATCCGGCGACGGCGTCCGCGCCACGTTCCCAGAGCGAGCCGAGCGCGCGGAGGACACCGCGATCGCCGTCCTCGGCCCGGCCCAGCAGCGGCACGGTCACGTTGCCTGCCTTCCAGGCCTCGTGACGGCGAAGTGTCGCGAGCATGGACGTGCCGGGCCCCAGCTCGAGGAAGGTGTCGCAGCCGGATTCGAGCAGGGTGCCCGCGCACTCCTCCAGCAGCACCGGTTCGCGGAGCTGCCCCGCCCAGTAACCGGGTCCGCGCAACGAGTCCGGTTCCGCCCATCCGCCGGAAGTGTTGGACACCAGCCGGATTCGCGGCGCCGCGTTCGGCTTGGCGGCCACCGCCTCGGCGAGTTCGTCGGCGGCGGGATTCATCAGCGTGCTGTGGAAGGCTCGCGGGATGTCGAGTACCCGGACGTCGAGACCGGCCAGGACGTCTCCGTCGAGCAGCCGGGTCATCACCGCTTCCGGCCCCGAGACGACGACTCGGCCCGGCCCGCGCACGGCGAGGGAGAGTTCACCGAAACCCTTGTCCGCCAAGCGATCCGCGAGTTCGTCCGCGGCGACGCCGACGGCGGCCATCCGGCCGGGCCGGGTGGCCAGCATTGCCGAAGCCCGCAGGTGGACCAGATCCACCGCGTCCGGCAGGGTCCAGAGCCCGGCCAGCGTGGCTGGCGCGTACTCGCCGATGCTGTTGCCGAGCATCGCGACCGGCCGGATTCCGAGCTCCAGGAGTTGCCTGCCCAGGGCGTAACCGAGCGCGAACAACCCGACCTGGTGAGGGACGAGTCGCGAGAACCACGCCGGTTCGGCGTTCTCGGTGACGATCGGTGAGAGGTCGAGCCCGTGCCGCTCGCGGACGAGGTCCCGGACTTCGTCGAACGCGGTCCGGAAGCCGGGAAGCAGCCGGTGCGCGGCCACCCCCGCGGGATGGGTCAGCAAACCGTGCCCTGGGAAGACGAACGCGACCTTGTCGAGTGTGCCCGGCACGGACGCCCCCGGCGCCGCGAGCAGCGTCGCGGCTTCGGCGGTGTCCTCCGCGACGACGGTCTGCCGGTGCTGATGCACGCGGCGGGACGCCAACGTCGCGCTGACTTCGGACAGGTGCAGGTCCGGTGTGGCGCGCAGGTGCTCGGCCAGGTTCGCGCGGAGGCGGCCGAGGGCTTCCGGCGCGGCCGCGGACAACGTCAGCACTCGGCGCCCGCCACGCACGGGCGGCGCCGTCCGGACCGGCGCCTCTTCGAGGATGACGTGCGCGTTGGTGCCGCCGACGCCGAACGAACTGACGCCGGCGAGCCTGCCGTCCCGGCCGGTCCACGGTTCGGTGCGGGTGCTCACCACGAACGGGGTGGTTTCCAGTTCCAGCAACGGATTCGGCCGGGTGAAGTGCACCGACGGCACCAGTTCCCGGTGCCGCAGCATCAGCACGGCCTTGATCAGGCCCGCCACCCCCGCCGCGGAACCGGTGTGCCCGATATTGCTCTTGACCGCGCCGAGCCGGCACCAGCCGGTGGCGCCGGTGTCCGCCTGGAAGACGTCGGTGAGTGCCTGGACCTCGATCGGATCGCCGATCCGGGTGCCCGTGCCATGCGCCTCCACGTATCCGATGTCGCGCGGATCGACGCCGGCCAGCCGCTGCGCGTAGGCGATGAGTTCGCTCTGCCCCTCGACCGACGGAGCGGTGTAGCCCATCTTTTCCGCGCCGTCGTTGTTGATCGCCGAACCGCGGATCACCGCGAGGACGCGATCGCCGTCGCGCCGCGCGTCGGCCAGTCGCTTGAGCACGACCACGCCGACGCCCTCGCTGGGCACGGTGCCCCCGGCTCGTTCGTCGAACGTGCGGCAATGGCCGTCGGGGGAAAGGATTCCACCGGGTTCGTAGAGGTAGCCGCGTTCGCCGCCGTCGATGACCGCGACCCCACCGGCGAGCGCGACGTCGCATTCGCCGCCGCGCAGGCTCGCGGCCGCCATGTGCACCGCCGTCAACGAAGTCGAACACGCCGTCTGCACGGTGACGGCCGGACCGCGGAGGCCGAGTTTGTAGGCCACCCGCGTCGCCAGGAAGTCGGGGCCGAGCCCGATGTAGCGGGCCAGTTCGCCGAGTTCGCCGTCCGGCTCGGCGGTGACCTGGTCCGCCCCGCCGTACACCCCGATCCAGCCGGGGAAGCGGGCCGGGTCGAGCGCGGCGTCGTCGAGGGCGGCCACCACACATTCCAGGAACACCCGCTGCTGCGGATCGATACTCGCCGCCTCGGCACGGCTGTAGCCGAAGTACGTCCAGTCGAAGCCGCGGGCGCCGGTCAGCAACCCCATCGCCGGGACGAAATCGGGACGCCGGGTCAGCTCGGGGTCGCCACCGGCCGCGAGGACCTCCTCGGCGCCCAGCCTGCTGATGCCTTCGGCGCCCGCGCGCAACAACGACCAGAACCGGCCGACGTCCGGCGCGCCCGGGTACCGGCAGGCCATCCCGATGACGGCGACCGGCTCCTGCCTGGTCATGAAGCGCTCGCGAGGAGCCTGCCCAGGCCTTCCGGCGTCGGGTCGCGCAGGAAGTCGCGCACCTTGAGGATCGCTCCGGTGCGTTCCTTGGCCAGCGTCACCAACCGGATGGCCGCCATCGAATTCCCGCCGACGGTGAAGAAGTCCGTCCGCGCGGTGATTTCCACGGCGGGCTCGCCGATCGCCTCGGTGAACATCGCGAGCGCCGGGCCGAGGTCGTCCTGAGGTTCCTGGGCCGCGGTCGCCGGGGCCGCCACCGCGGCCAGCGCGCGGCGGTCGATCTTCCCGTTGCCGGTCACCGGGATCCGCTCGACCAGCGCCCACAGCGTCGGGACCATGTACGCCGGCAAGCGTCCGTTCAGGGCGTCGCGCAGGTCCGCCGTGCCGAACGCGGCACCGGGTGCCGGGACGACGGCGGCCATCAACCGCTTCTCCGCGCTGTCGCCGTCGCTGACCGCGACGACGGCGTCCTGCACCCGCGGGTCGGCGGTGAGCGCGTCGCTGATCGCCGACAGTTCGACGCGGTAGCCGCGCAGTTTGACCTGATCGTCGCGTCTGCCGAGGTACCGGACCCGGCCCTTCGTGTCGATGCGCACCAGATCCCCGGTGCGGTACAGGCGTTCCGGGACGTCCGGGGAGAACTCGCCGAACACGCGGGCCGTCTCCGCCTCGTCGCCGAGGTACCCGTCGGCGAGGCCGAGACCGCCGGTGTACAGCTCGCCGACCGCGCCCGGCGGCACGAGCCGATGCCGGGCGTCCAACACGTACACCCGGGTTCCGGGCAACGGCGTGCCGATCGGCAGCGGGCCGTCGACGTCGTCCGCGTCGGTCACCGAATACGTGGTGGTGAACGTGGTGTTCTCGGTCGGCCCGTAGCCGTTGGTGACGACCAGGCCGGGATGGCGCCGCAGGACCCGGGCGACGTGCTCGTGCGGGACGACGTCGCCGCCGGTGAGCAGTTGCCGCAGCCCGGCGAACGCGTCGGGCGCGAACTCCTCCACCAGCCGGAACAGTCCGGCGGTGAGCCAGGCGACGGTGACTTCGTTGTCCAGCAGGAAGTCGCCGAGTTCGGTGGGCGTCGGCAGGCCCGCCGGGTACACCTCGAGCGTGGCACCGGTCAGGAGCGCGCCCCAAAGCTCCAAAGTGGACGCGTCGAAGGCGAGCGGGGACAACCGCAGCACCCGTTCCTCCGGGCCGAGGTGGACGTAGTCCGCCTCGTGCACCAGCCGGACGATGGCGCGGTGCGGGACGCAGACCCCCTTCGGTTCACCGGTCGAGCCGGAGGTGAAGGCGACATAGGCCGGACGCGTCGTGTCCGGATCCACCGGCGCTTCGACGACCTCCCGCACTT
Organism: Amycolatopsis sp. SB7-3; assembly: GCF_041021335.1. NCBI lineage: Bacteria > Bacillati > Actinomycetota > Actinomycetes > Pseudonocardiales > Pseudonocardiaceae > Amycolatopsis > Amycolatopsis sp. SB7-3. The sequence goes on along the minus strand of NZ_JBFPJQ010000001.1, from coordinate 3,631,629 downwards.
CCCAGGACCGATCCCACGCCGCCACCACGGGAATCCCGAGTTGGCGGAAGCGTTCCGCCGAGGCCGTGGGCACGAGGGCGGCGACCGGAGCGGCGGACCGCACGATCTTGCCGGAATGCTCGATGGGGACGGCGAGATCGACGCCGACGTACGCGGCGCCCGCCCAGACGATGCCGAGCACCGCGACGGCTTCCGCGATCGATCGGTCCAGCCCGACGAGCACGCGGTCGCCGGGGCGGACACCGGCTTCGCGCAGCAGCCGCGCCTGGTGGGAGGCCGCGGCGGCGAGTTCGCGGTAGCTCAGCTGGACTTCGTGTTCGCGGACGGCGATCGCGTCCGGGTCCCGGAGCACCGTTTCGCGGAAGAGCGCGTCGATCGACGTGGCCGGGAAATCCTCCCGGGTCCGGTTGATGCCGTCGAGCAAGGCCCGCCGTTCCGTTGACAGGCAACGGATCTCCTCGACCGCGACGTCGCCGGCCGTCGCCAGCTGGTCCGCGGCGGCGAGGAAGTCCGCGATGAACCCTTCGGCGTCGGCCGGACCGAAGACCGCGGACGCGTATTCCAGGTGGCCACCGAATGACGGCTCGGCCCGGCCGATCAGCAGGGAAAGGTCGAACTGCGCGCCGCCACCGTGGCCCTCTTCGATCCGCAGCCGCGCGCCCGAGGTCTCGATCCGTTGCGGGACAAGCTGATCGTGCATGCCGAACGAGACCTGGACCAAGGGATGACAGCCGAGCGTGCGTTCGATGCCGAGCCGGGTGACCAGCTCCTCGAACGGCAGGTCGCCCGCGTCGATGCTCTGCCCGAGCGACTGGTGCACCGAGCGCAGGTACGTCGCCACGGCGGCGTCTTCGGCGATGTCGATCCGGACCGGGACCAGGTTCCCGGCGACGGCGACGAGTTCTTCGAGTTCGGTGCTCCCCCGGCCGGTGAGCGGAACCCCGACCAGTAGATGCCGTGTGCCGGTCCAGCGGCTCAACGTCAAGCCGAAGGCGCCGAGCAGGAAGGCGAACGGCGTGATTCCCAGCGCCTTGGCGCGTTCGGCGACCGCCGCGCCGGCGGGCACGCCGAAGTCGATCGGCAGCCGCGCGCCCGCGGCGTCCTGGATCGGAGGACGCTGCCGATCGGACGGGAGTTCCAGTACCGACGGCACGCCGTCGAGGTGCTTCGTCCAGAACTCGGCCTGCCGGTCCCATTCCCCGGAGGCGCGGGCCTCCTCTTGATGGCGCAGGAGAACCCGGGGCGAGACACCGGGCTCCCCCACGGTCTCGGGCCCGCCGCCCGCCAGGTTCGCGTAGCGGGCGAACAATTCGTTCAGCAGCAGGCCGACCGACCAGCCGTCGAGCACCATGTGGTGCGCCACCAGCACGACGGCCTGACCGCCCATGCCGCCTTGGGCCAGGAGGAACCGATACGCCGGTGCCTCCGCGAGGTCGAACGGCCGCCGTCCGTGCCGGGCCGCGAGGGACCGGACCCGCTCCTCGAACTCGCCCGCTTCGCCTTCCCAGGTGTGTGTCTCGACGGCCGGGATGTACGACTCGAGGACCTCGGGCACGACATCGCCGGTGTCACCGCGGTAGACCGTGCGGAGTCCGGGATGTCTCGCCACGGTCCGCGCGACCGCCCGCTCGAACAACTCCGGCACCAGCGTCCCGGTCTCCACGAAACAGGTGAAGACCAGGTTGTAGGGAGATCCGCCGGTGACCCGCTCGATCAGCCACATCCCGCGCTGGGCATGGGAAATCGCTTCGGCGGCCGGTTCTCCCCCGCCGGCCGGTTTCCCGGCGGGGACCGCGCCGGCGAACACCTCGGCGACCGGAGTGTCACCGAGCAACGCGGCCACGGGGACTCGCAGGCCGAGCTTCTCCTGCGTGATCGCGACGAGCCGCAGTGCGCGCAGTGAATCCCCGCCGAGGCCGACGAAACTGGTGGTGGCGAACGCGCCGGCCTCGATGTCCTGGCCGAGGACGGCACTGGCGTACTCGTGGAACGACATGGCTTTTCTCCGGTCGGGACGAGGGGCTGGCGTAGGCGAGGGTCAGGCCTGGGTTTCGGCCGCGCGCCGTTCGCGGGCGGCGCCGAGCAGCCGCTCACGGCTGCCGCGCGCTCCCCCCGTCTGCTTCTTCTCCGCGCCGACCAGCAGATCGGCGTGGCCGCGGACGGTGCCGGCGCGGAACAGGTCGACCGTCTTCACCATCCGGCCGGACACTTCGCGCAGCTTCTCCACCAGCACCACCAGGCGCAGCGAATCGCCTCCCGCGTCGAAGAAACTGATGTCGTCGCCGAATTCCTTGTTGTCGAGCACCTCGCTCCACACACCGCGGACGAGGTCCAGGCGCACGGCCGGATCGTCGAGGTCGAGGGCTTCGGTGGCGGGCTTGAGCACGGCATCCTCCGGGGATCGGGCGAGATCCGCGACACCGCGTCGCAGATCGAGAAGCAGACCGTCGATCGTTTCGTCGGTGAAGAGATCGGCGGGGTAGTCGAGGGTGAGCTCCAGGCGGGATCCGTCCGTCACATGCACGAAAAGCGCGAGATCCCACTTGCTGTACTGGGGTTCCAGTGGCCGGAACCGGCCGGTGACGCCGGGCGCGAGGTCGAACGGGGCGGGCACCTCGGCGAGGTTCACCAGCACCGGGGTCAACGGCAGCCTGCCGACGTCGCGCTCGTCGTCCAGTTCGGCGGCGAGCGCGTCCAACGGGACATCCGCGTCGATGAACGTCTCCATGCCGGAATTCCGCGCTTCGAGCAGGAGTTCGCGCCACGTCGTCGTTTCGTCGAGGCGGATCCGCAGGACGAGGGTGGACATGAACATCCCGACGACACCGGCGGAGACCGGGTCGTCGCGACCGGGCCAGACCACCGAGAACAGGAAGTCGCGTTGCCCGCCGCGGCGGGCGAGGGTCGCGGCGAGGATCGCGACCCCGGTCATGAACGCGGTGCAGCCCGCTTCGGCCGACGTCGCCAGGACCCGCGCGGTGACCTGTTCGTCGAAGGCGGTGTGGGCCTCGGCGCCGATCATGGACAGGTCCGGGTCCGGCCGCCGGTCATAGGGCAGGTCGACCGTGGTCGGCGCGCCCCGCAGTCGCTCGACGGCGTCCGCGATCCTGGGCGCCAGCTCGGTTTCCGGGATCGGAACCTGGACCTGCGCGGGATGGATCGGTTCGGGCAGAACGACTTCTTCACCGCTCAGCGCGCCGCGGTAGAACCGGCCGATCTCGTCGAGCAGCAGTTTCCGTGACGTGGCGTCGAAGACGATGTGGTGCACGGTCAGGACGAACAACGTGGTGTCCGGGCCGACGCGAATGAGCTCAGCTCGCGCCGGCGGTTCGTCGCCGAGGTCGAAGGGCGTGTAGCAGAGAACCTCGACGAGCCGCTTCACCTCGTCAGTGGTCCAGTCCTCTTCGACGGCGTCGAGGAAGCCGGCCTCCGCGGGCTCGCCGTCGGTCCGGTACTCGACGCGACGGTGCGTGGTTTCGAGGCGGAATCGCGATCGCAGCGCGGGATGCCGCGCCAGCGCGCGGCTGACGGCGTCCGCCAGCGCGACGTGGTCGATCGGTCCGGTGAACTCGATGACCGACGGGATCAGGTACGTCGGGCGCAGCCGATCGATGCGGTCGACGATCCAAATGCCCTGCTGAGTGGGCGTGGCGACATGCCAGACACTGGCCGATTCAGATGGCATACCTCTGCCGCTTCCCCCGGTCGGTGGACAGCCTGAATGGAAAGAAGAAATGCACGGCGAAAAGCCGTAATCAAATCAACGCGGTGGCTGAATTCCCCAGAAATCGAACCCCCAATTGCCATCCAGACGCTACGAGGACACCGCCGCGACTGTCAACTCGTCCATTCGTGGACATCTCACCACTGAGCTACGAAAGCAGTGATTCGGACACCCTTGACACTGCTCGAACACGCGTGCTTGACTCGGCCGACATCTGGGGAAGAAGCAACGAACCTGCCCACACGGGCGTGGATGCGTTGTGCTGCAAGGAAAGTTGATACGGCGAGCAGTGCCGCCGCCGTATTCACTGGTCCATTGGACGCAGTGGCCACTGGGGTGTTCAGCGCATACGGCCACTATGCCATTCGGGTGCGGATAAATCATGGCGGTCCGCCGCGAAATGAAGGGAACGCGCATGACGCTCGAGGACACCACCAGGGGTTGTCCGGTGCATTTCAGCGGCGCCGACCTGGTCGACCCTTTCCTGTACGCCGACGGTGACGCGCATTCGATATGGCGTGAACTCCGCGCGCAGGACGGGCTGACCTGGCACCAGGTCGACGCCGAGCGCGGCTTCTGGTCGGTGGTGAAGTTCGCCGACACCGACTTCGTCATGCGCACCACGGAACTGTTCACCTCCGAACGCGGCACCATGCTCGAACTGCTGGGCATGGACGATCCGGCCGGCGGCAAGCAGCTCGTCGTCACCGACCCGCCACGGCATACGATCATGCAGGCGCGGCTGAAGAAGGCGCTCGCGGTCCGCGCGGTGGACAAGCAGCGCGACATGGTCCGGGAACTGGTGCTGGGCCTCATCGCCCCGCTGGGCGACGGCGGTGTCTTCGATTTCGCGGAAGCCATGATGACCATGCCGATGGCGGTCACCGGCCGGATGATCGGCCTGCCCGAAGAGGACTGGCCATGGCTGACGAAGCTCACCAGCGCCTGCGTCGCCGCCGACGATCCGGAGTTCCAGATCGCGGACGGAAAGGACGCGACGCTGGCCAGCGCGCACCGGGAACTGTTCGTCTACTTCCAGGATCTGGTCTCGTACCGGCGCGACCACCTCAGCGACGACCTGCTCAGCGTGCTGATCTCGACCGAGTTCGAGGGCAGGCACATGTCACCCAGCGAGATCGTGGCCAACTGCTACAGCCTCCTGCTCGGTGCGAACGTCACGACGCCGCACGCGCCGAACTTCGTGTTCGCGGAATTCATCGAGACCGGTGTGCTCGAGGACTGGACGCGGCATCCGGAGACCGGGCAGACCGCCGTCGAAGAGGCCTTGCGCTGGTCTTCGCCGGTCAACCACATGCTGCGGTACGCCACCCAGGACGTCGTGCTGCGCGATACGAAGATCTCCGCCGGCGACGCGGTGGTGGTCTGGCTCGGTTCGGCCAACCGCGACGAGGAACAGTTCCCGGACGCGGACACCTTCGACATCCGGCGCAAACCGAACAAGCACCTCGCGTTCGGGATCGGGCCGCACTACTGCGTCGGGCACAGTGTGGCGCGGATGAGCATCCGGATCCTGTTCGAGGAGCTGCTGAGCCGGTTCCACGATTTCGCCCCGGCGGGGAAGCCGGAGCGGATCACGTCGAACTTCGTGTCCGGGTACAAGCGGGTGCCGATCACCGCGGCCCGGCGGTAGCAAAGGTCCCTTGCTCTCTTTTCGCAGGTCAGCGGGCCGAGTGGGAGCAAAGGTCCCTTGCTACCCCTGCGGGCGCACGAACGGGAACAGCACCGTCTGCCGGATCGACGCCCCGGTCAGCATCATCAGCAGCCGGTCGACACCGATGCCGAGCCCGCCGGTCGGCGGCATGCCGTGTTCGAGCGCGAGCAGGAAGTCCTCGTCCAGCTCCATCGCCTCGACGTCCCCGCTCGCCGCGCGCAGCGACTGGGCCTCCAGCCGCCGTCGTTGCTCGAGCGGGTCGGTCAGCTCGGTGTACGCCGTGCCGACCTCGGAGCCGAACGCGATCAGATCCCAGCGCTCGGCCAGCCGCGGGTCCACGCGATGCTGCCGGGTCAGCGGCGAGACGTCGGTCGGATAGTCGGTGTAGAAGGTCGGCAGCACGGTCGCGCCTTCGACCAGATGCTCGTGCGCCTTCAGCACGAGATCGCCGTGCCCGGCGTCCTCGTTCACCGGCACCCCGGCCGCGCGGCACAGCCGCTGGAGTTCGGCGACGGAGGTACCCGCGTCGATCTTCTCCCCGAGCGCGGCCGAGACGGCTTCGTGGACCGGGATCACCGGCCAGTCACCGGAGATGTCGTACTCGACGACCTTCCCGTCCGGCCCCGGTCGGCGAACCACCTGCGCGCCGTACGCGGCCTCCGCGGCGCACTGCACGAGTTCGCGCGTCAAGGTGCGCATAGTGTTGTAGTCGGCATACGCCTGGTATGCCTCCAACATGGTGAATTCGGGGTTGTGCGTCGCGTCGACGCCCTCGTTGCGGAAGTTCCGGTTCAGTTCGAAAACGCGCTCGACACCCGCCACGCAAAGCCGCTTCAGGTAGAGCTCGGGCGCGATCCGCAGGTACATCCGCATGTCGTAGGCGTTGATATGCGTGATGAACGGCCGCGCGTTGGCGCCGCCGTGCACGGTCTGCAGCATCGGCGTCTCGACTTCGAGGTAATCGCCCTGGTGCAGCCGCTCCCGCACCGCGCGCACGACGGTCGAGCGCATCCGCAGCATCGCCGTCGAGTCCGGGTTCACCGCGAGGTCCAGGTACCGCTGCCGCACCCGCGTCTCCGGATCGGTGAGACCTTTTCGCTTGTCCGGCAACGGATGCAGGCTCTTCGCCGTCACGGTCCATTCGTCGACGAGCACGGAAAGCTCACCGCGCCGCGAAGTCACGACCTGCCCGCTCACGCCGACATGGTCACCGAGGTCGACGCCTCGCCGCCAGCCGCCGAGGTCGAGCACGGAGGCGTCGAGCATCAGCTGGATCTCGCCGCTGAAATCCTTGACCCGCGCGAAACAGAGCCCGCCGAGGTTGCGCATCGCGAGCACCCGGCCCGCGACGCGGACCCGATGACCGGTGTGGGTGTCCGGGCTCAGGTCCCCGAATTTCGAGACGACGTCGCCGAGCAGATCGTCCCGCGCGAAACCGACCGGGTACGGGTCGATCCCGGCTTCCCGCAAGCGATCCAGCTTCGCCATCCGCACGCGGACCTGGTCGGGGCGTCGCACCTCCTTGGGTGCGGGAGTGGCCGCGTTCGCTTCGATACGGTGGACTTCGGCGACGAAATCGTCGGTGACCGTCTCCAGTTTCAGCGCCCGCGCAGATCGCCCGGTCGGGACGAATCCTTCGAGCGCGCCGGCGACGATGCCGACCCGCGGCAACCGTCGAGCCGAGGAATAGCACAGGAAACGCGGCTCCCAGTCGGGCCCGTACTTGGCGTTGGACCGGTAGAGCGATTCCAGCTGGAAGAACCGCGACGCCATGCTGAGCACGCCGCGCCAGGCGCGCAGCACCGGGCCCGCGCCGATCCGCTCCCCCTCGGAGAAGACCGCGCGGAACATCGCGAAGTTCAGCGAAATCCGTTGCGCGCCAAGGTGTGAGCTCGCCGCGACGACCTCGGCGACCATGTACTCGTTGAGCCCGTTTTCGGCGTCGCGATCGCGCCGCATCAGGTCGAGCGACAGGCCGCGACGGCCCCACGGCACGAACGACAGCATGCCGCGAAGCTCGCCCTTGGCGTCGTACGCCTCCACCATCACGCTGCGTCCGTCGCTCGGATCACCGAGCCTGCCGAGCGCCATCGAGAACCCGCGTTCGGTCTCCGCGCCACGCCACTGCTGCGCCTGCAGCAGCAGCCTGGCCATCTCGTCCGCCGGGATTTCGCTGTGCCGCCGGACTTTCGTGCTGTATCCGGCCCGTTCGATCCGTTTGACCGCTTGCCGGACCGAGCGGCGTTCCGGCCCGGCGAGGCTGAAGTCACGGACGTCGAGGACGGCTTCGTCGCCGATCTCCAGCGCGCGCAGACCCGCGTCGGCGTAGACCTTCGCGCCGCGTTCGCTCGCGCCGAGCACGCCGGGCGTCCAGCCGTAGGTGCGTGCCTCGCTCAGCCAGGCGCGGACCGCGTCGGGCCACGCGTCGGGATCGCCGATGGGATCCGCGCTCGCGACGCTGGTGCCCGCGAGCACGCGGTACGCCACGGCGGCGCGGCCGTTCGGCGAGAAGACGACACTCTTCTCGCGCCTGGTGGCGAAATAGCCGAGAGAGTCGTCTTCGCCGTGTTCGGCCAGAAGGCGGCGTACGCGAAGTTCTTCCTCGTCTGTCCTCAAGCGACGGCTGCGCACACCTCGGAAGAGCGTGTACAGCGCGGCCGTCGCGACCGCCGTGGCGCTGAGGTCGAGCACGAGGTCGAGCCAGGCGGGTCCTTCGCCGATACCGACCCGGCGCAGCTGGATGTTCTCCCCGGTCGTGTGGTTGACCACCCACGCGAACCGCGCCCAGGTGTCGGCGAGACGGCCGGGGAAGGCTTCGCTCAGGCCCCAGCCGACCAGGATGACCGCGGCCAAGCCGCCGAACAGCACCGTGAAGCCGTCACGCCAGGCCCCGGGCGCGAGCCGGGCGGGGAACGCGGGACGCAGGACCCAGAGGAACGCGATCATCCCGATCGAGATCAGGTCGGCGATGGCCAGCACCCACAACTGGTGCGGGATGTGCCGGACCTGCCACGGACCCAGTTTCAGCAGCTCGGGCGACCACAGCAGGGCGGCCTGGAAGGCCAGCGTCACCGCCAGGCCGCCGACCTGGAACAGCAGGAGCGTGTAGAGCGCCGCTCGTTTGCGGCGGCGGAGCGCGGCACCGAGGACCACGAGCAGCAGGACGATCACGAGGCTCGCGTTCGTCGGGATGCTCAAGGCCGAGAAGGCGATGTCACCCGTCCTGAGCACCGGCCCCTTCACACCGCCGGCGAGCAGGAGGATCACCGAGAACACGGCCGCGAGCTGCACGAGGGTGGCGACGATCCCGCCGGCCCTCGCCTTCCACGGCGCGACTCGGCTCACTGGGTTTGCCATTCTGGTCCTTCGCGTACACACAGGGGATCGACAGCTGTACTTACTTGACGTCACACAACCCTGTGTGGTTGTCAACGATCATCATCCTCTGGTCTGAATTTCCTCATCCACAGGCGTGACGCCGCGGTGTGAAGCTGGTCGCAGGGCCTTGGGAGCGGTATCCGGGCATGTCAGGCTTTGTCCTGTTCAGCTCCACTACCCGGGGACCTCTTCGAGGCCTCGAGGGAAGGACGGTCGACAAGGATGTCTGCCACCGAAAAGGATTCCGGCGAGCTCACCGCTCCGTACGGGACCGGCGCGGCGCCCCAGGCCACATCTGGGAAGAAGGTCCGCGTACATCACCTTCGCGACATGAAGGAGCGCGGCGAAGCCTGGCCGATGCTCACCGCCTACGACATGTACACCGCCGCACTGTTCGACGAGGTGGGCATTCCCGTGCTGCTCGTCGGGGATTCCGCGTCGAACAACGTGTTCGGTTACGACACTTCGCTTCCGGTGACCGTGGAGGAACTGCTTCCGCTGGTCCGCGCGGTCACCCGATCGGTGAAGCGGGCCCTGGTCGTGGCCGATCTGCCGTTCGGTTCGTATCAGCTTTCACCGCAGCAGGCGCTGGAGACGTCGGTGCGGTTCATGAAGGAGGGCCGCGCGCACGCGGTGAAACTCGAAGGCGGGCGGAAATTCGCTCCGCACGTCGAGGCGCTGACGTCGGCCGGCGTCCCCGTGATGGGACATATCGGATTCACGCCGCAGAGTGAACACAATCTGGGCGGCTACCGGGTCCAGGGGCGCGGCGAAGCGGCCGAAGCGCTGCTCGCCGACGCGCTCGCCCTGGAGGAGGCCGGCGCCTTCGCGGTCGTCATGGAGATGGTGCCCGCCGAAGCGGCGAAGCGGATCACGCACGAACTGAAGATCCCGACCGTCGGCATCGGCGCCGGACCGGACTGCGACGCGCAGGTGCTCGTCTGGCAGGACATGGCCGGGCTTCGGCGCGGTAAGACCCCTCGCTTCGTGAAGAAGTACGCCGATCTCGCCGGTGTACTGGCCGGGGCCGCGTCCGCGTTCGCGGAGGACGTGCGGCGAGGCGAATTCCCAGCGCCGGAGCACTCTTTCCACGACTGACCCGCCTCTGACCTGCGAAAAGAGAGCAAGGGACCTTTGCTACCACTCCCCGGCTGAGGAGCGCGGTAGCAAAGGTCCCTTGCTCTCCCGCGCCGTGGTGACCGTGTGGATTTCTGGTCATCTAACGCCCCAAAATCCACACACCCCCTACCCGCCGGGGAGCGCGGTAGCAAAGGTCCCTTGCTCCCTTTCCAGGCGGTCCTTGCCGGACCACCCTCCTTTAGTTGTTCACGTATATGAACTTCAATCATGTCCTTGACTCTCATTCGTAAAGAGGCTTAACGTCTAGCCCGTCGCCGCCACGACCGAATTTCGATCCCTCGACGAGGAGGACCACGGATGCGTGTTCGTGAGCGGGCTCTGGCCGTTGCGGCCGGTGCAGCCCTGCTGTCGACGCTGGCGGCGTACCCGGCACAGGCCGCGACGGTCCGCGTAGGGACTTCGGAGCAGCTCACGGCGGCGCTCGCTTCGGTCACTCCAGGCACCGTCATCGAGCTCGCGGCCGACACGACTTTCACGGGCAACTTCAAGGCGGCGAAGAGCGGCACGTCCAGCAGCCGCATCACACTGAAGGGTCCGCGAAGCGCGGTCATCAAGGCCTCGACCGGGCGCACGCTCGAACTGACCGGCAGCTACTGGAACCTGACCGGCTTCACCCTCACCGGTGGTCAGAAGGGCCTGATGGCGACCGGCGTCAAGAACACCGTCGTCGACGGCATCAAGGTCGCCGGTGTCGGCCACGAGGGCATCCATTTCCAGTACACGAGCACCGACAACGTCGTGAAGAACTCAGAGGTGACCGACACCGGCCGCGAGTACGCGGGCTATGGCGAAGGCATCTACTTCGGTTCCGCGAAGGGCAACTGGCCCGGCGGCACGCCCGACCGGAGCGACCGCAACAAGGCGCTGAACAACAAGATCGGCCCGAACGTACGAGCCGAGTCGATCGACATCAAGGAAGGCACCACCGGCGGCGAACTGCGCGGCAACGTCTTCGACGGAACCGGGCAGAGCGGCGAGCACTTCGCCGACAGCTGGGTGGACATGAAGGGCAACAACTACGTGGTCGCGGACAACCGGGGCAGCAAGGTCTTCGTGCACGACGCGACCTACGGCGGCTTCGAGGTCCATGTCCAGCTCGACGGCTGGGGCCGCGGCAACACCTTCTCCGGCAACACCGCGGACGTGCAGTCCAGCTACGCGCACGGCTTCTATCTCGTGAAGGCCGCGACGGGCAACAGGGTCTGCGCGAGCAACAAGGTGACCGGTGCCGGGAAGGGATTCGCGAACGTGGCCGCCACGGCGGGCTGCTGACGCGACCGAAGACCGGGGGCCCGCTCAGCCCGGCGGCGGGGGCGGGCCCCCACCCTTCGAACATTCGCCGATTCGGGCAGAGTGTTCTTATGGATGACCTGTACCCGCCGATCCAGGTACGCGCCGAGGGCATGCTCGACGTCGGCGACGGGCACCGGATCTACTGCCAGGAAGCCGGGAACCCGGACGGCAAACCCGTGGTCGTGCTGCACGGAGGCCCTGGTAGCGGCATCTCCCCCATGGCCAGGCGGCATTTCGACCCCGAGGCCTACCGGATCATCCTGTTCGACCAGCGCGGCGCCGGCCGCAGCACTCCGCATATCGGCACGCCGGACGTCGACCTGTCGGCCAACACCCTCTGGCACCTCGTCGCGGACATGGAAAAGCTGCGCGAACGGCTGAATCTCGACCAGTGGCAGCTCTTCGGCGGCTCATGGGGCGCGACCCTCGCCCTCGCCTACGCCGAAACCCACCCGAGCCGCGTCAGCGAGATCATCCTGCGCGGCGTGTTCACCGTCCGCCGCGGCGAACTCGACTGGATCTACAACGGCGGCGCCGCGAACCTCTTCCCCCGCGAGTGGGAAGACTTCCTCGCGCCGATCCCCGAAGACCGCCGCGACGACCCACTTTCGGCGTACCGCGAGCTCGTCTATCACCCCGATCGGGCGATCCGGGAACGTGCGGCCATCGCTTGGAGCACCTGGGAAGGCGCGATCGTCTGCCTGCGCCCGGATCCCGCTTTCCACAACCAGTACGCGTCACCGGACTTCGCGGTCACGTTCGCTCGGCTGGCGCTGCACTACTTCTGCCATGGAGCATGGCTTGAGGAAGGACAGTTGATCCGGGAGGCCGGGAAGCTGGCGGGAATTTCTGGCGTGATCGTGCAGGGTCGGTACGACGCGGTGTGCCCGCCGGCGACGGCTTACGAACTGCACCGGGCTTGGCCGGACTCGAAGCTGGAACTCGTTGAAGCGGCCGGGCACGCGGTGACGGATCCGGGGATGCTGGCGGCGCTGCGGGAAGCGACGGATTCGTTCCGGCCGATTTGACCAAGACGCGTCAGCCGAGGTTGGACCTCCTACATGCCTCCCTTCGCCCTCGTTATCTAGGTAATCGAGACAACATCTGCACGAGTTCGTCCGGGAACTCCGCCATGTGCGGTTCGACGCAAAACCTCACAGTGCAAGCAGCCGATACGAACTCGATCGCCGAGTACTCCCCGACCGACAGCATCTTCGAAGACATCCCCAAAGGGACCACAAAGTTCGCTTGAGCCTCATCTGTCAGCGACTCGAGGAAGTCGGTTTCTTCCGAAAAGACGAATTCCACGATCAACTCCAAGACCCTCGCCAGCTCGGAGATGTTCAGTCCGCGGGAGAGCTCGATCATGTCTTCGTATTCGGCGAATCCGAATCGATTTATGCCCACTACCGCGAACGCACCTCCTAGACTCCCCTGGCCTTGACGAGACACAAGGTCTCAGTCATCCCGCATGATACGAGGAACCTCCCTGTGTCCTCGTGAAGATTTGATCGCCTCGCGGAACCGCCGCCGCGGCGGGCGGCAGGATGCATCGGCACTTCGGACCGGCCGGCTCCCTCCGACGAGTTCCACGTTGACATGCGAATGGCCGATGACAAGCAGGGTTCAGACCAATAGCGTTCCCTGTGATCATCGTCCTTGGGGGGATCCGGGTGTCTTGATCGTCGCGTGGCACCATGCCGTGGCCGCGACGTACCTTCGCTTCGGCCTGCGCGCGATCTCACGCCGACGGGAGCCCTCTTCGTCCGAAGAAGGCAGGTCCCATGCGTATTCGAAGATCCATCGCCGCCGCGGCGGCCGGCTTGACCGCACTCGGCGTCACGGTCGTCACGGCGCCGGTCGCCTCAGCGGCACCGGCGTTACCGGACGGGTTCGTGGTGCTCGATCTGCCGTCCGGGCAGCAGCCTGGTGAACTCACCGACGCGGCGTACCTCCCCGACGGCAGCGTCTTGACCACTGGCAAGAGCGGCTCCGTACGGTGGACGTCCGCAGGCGGGCAGTCGAACGAAGTCGCTTCGATTCCCGTCTACACCGGGGGTTCACTCGGTTTGACGAGTATCGCGGTGGCCCCGGACTACGCCACGAGCCGGACGCTCTACACCGCACGAGCACTGACCGTCGGCAGCGGCGACCGCGTGTTTCGGGTCAGCAAATGGCAAGCACAAGGGGCCGATTCGCCCACCGCGCTCATCGACGAGTCGGTGGTCCTCGAGTTCTCCGCGAACTCCGACACCAGGGGAATCCAAGACCTCGCGGTGGATCCGACGGGCAAGGCCATCTGGATCGCGGTCGGCGACAACGCCACTGACGGCACCGTCGACACGTTCGCCCTGCGTGCGCTGGATCCGAACCAGCCCACCGGGAAGATCCTGCGCGTGGACCCGAGCGGACTCGGCGTCGCGGACAACCCCTTCTACGACCCCACCGAGCGCGCCTCCTGGCGAAGCCGTAACTACTTGAGCGGCCTGCGGGATCCGCGCGTCGCGCTCGACCCGCGTGGCGGTGTCGTGGTCACGGACACCGGCCGGACCGCACCTCACGAGGTGAACATCGCGTTCCCCGGGCAGAGCGCGAAATGGCCGTGCTGGGAAGGGAACTCCCAAACACCCGGCTATCAAGCCCTTCCCGGGTGCGCCGGCATCACGAACACCGCGCCGCGGTTCGAGATCGGCCAGAGCGCCGGCGGCACGGTCAGCGGCGCCATCCGTTACAGCGGTGAGTCGTACCCCGAGACATACCGCGAACGCCACTTCGTGGCCGATAAGGGCGCGGGAACCCTGTCGACGTTCAGATTCAACAGTTCGGCGGAATCCGTGAACTCGCCCGCCGTCTTCGCCTCCGCGCTGGGGAGTCCCGTCTCGATCACGACAGCTCCCAACGGCGACATCGTGCTGGCTGACGCGGACAGCTCGGCTCTCCGTCGGCTGAGCTACCGCCCAGGCAACAAGGCGCCGCTGGCGGACTTCACCACCACGATCGATCCCGCCACGCGCACGGTCTCGTTCGACGCGAGTCTGTCCACGGACCCGGACTTCGACCACCTCACCTATCAGTGGGACTTCGGTGACGGCGGGACCGGCAGCGGACGCACCGTGCGCCACGCCTACGACACAGCGGACGTGACCACCGCCACCCTGACCGTGAAGGACCTCCACGGCGTCGTGTCGAGTTCGAGCCAGACGATCACCCCCGGTATGGCCGGTCCGACGGTCACACTCATCCCTCCGCCGGAAGGCACCGTGTTCTCGTCGCAAGAAACGGTCGCCTTGACCGCGGAATCGGACGATCCCGTCGACGGTCCGATCACCGTCAGCTGGACGGCGGAGAAACGTCGTTGCCCCGCGGACAGCAGCTGCACCGTCACTTTGGTCCGGACCGGCACCGGATCGCCGTTCAAGTTCGATTTCCCGGAGGAGACCGACAGCAGCGTCGTGATCACCGGAACCGTGACGAACGGCCGAAACGTCGTGGCCAAGGCACGCTATGTGGCTCAGCCTCGCCTCGTGCGGCTGACGGTCGTCGGTAACCACCCGGCCCAGATCACCGTCGAACCGGGCCGGAGTGCGAACCGCCTGGTGACCGCCGGCGCTCCGCTGAAGCTCTCAGCTCCGCACACCGCACTCGACGGGGCGGGGTTCCGGCGGTGGGCGGACAGCTTCGGCACCAATACCCACCGGGAGATCCGGATGCCGGCCGGGGAACTCACACTCCGGGCGGACTACCTGTCTCCCATCGAAAAGCGTTACTCGGAGGATTCCGCCCTGCGCACGACATTGGGCGCCGTCGTCGGTCGGGAGGTCATCGAAAGCCCCGGAAGCTGGCAGGCCTATGCCAACGGTCGGCTCTACCGGACCTGGCAAACCGGGGTGACCGCCGTCTACGGCCGGATCCACGACAAGTACATCGCTTTGGGCGCGCATGCCTTTCTCGGCGCTCCGACCGTGGACGAATTCCCGGGCAAAGTGGGGAACGGGCGCTTCAGCCACTTCGCGGGCGGACCGACGACCGGTGCCGGGACGATCTACTGGACACCCGATTCCGGGGCGGCCGTGATCTACGGCCCCATCCGCGAGAAGTGGGTCGAGACCGGATCCGAAGCAGGCGTTCTCGGCCACCCGACCACCGACCAGGCGGCGACCCCGGACGGTGTCGGCCGGTACAGCCACTTCGTCAATTCGTCGATCTATTGGACGGCGGAGACCGGGGCGCACTTCGTGCTGGGCGCGATCCGGGAGAAGTGGAAGGCACTCGGGTGGGAACGGTACTTCGGCTACCCGACCACCGACGAGTCCGTGACCCCGGACGGTGTGGGCAGGTACAACCACTTCAGCCAGGTCGGTTCGATCTATTGGACGCCGTCGACGGGCGCCTATGAGGTCCACGGCTGGATCCGCGAACGGTGGGCGGCCGTCGGCTGGGAAAACGGGCTCGGCTATCCGACCACCGACGAGACCTGGACGCCGAACGGCGCCGGGAAGTACAACCACTTCCGCAAGGGGAACGAGGAACACTCGATCTACTGGCGGTTCGGCACCAGCACCGCGTTCGACGTCCGTGGCGCGATCCGCAACCGCTGGCGGCAGCTTGGCTGGGAGACCTCGTACCTCGGCTTCCCGACCAGTGGTGAGTACGACGTTCCCGGTGGCAAGCGCAGTGACTTCCAGAACGGCTACATCGTCTTCACCGCCGCGACCGGCGCGGTGGTGGACCGTCGGTACTGAGTGAAAACGCCGGTGCGGCTTTCGAGCCGCACCGGCGTTTTCTCACAGCCGTCCGCCCGACGTCGTGTCGCCGGAAAGCCGTTGCGCCAGATAGACCGGCACCGTCGAGGCCAGGATCAGCACCGCCGCCACGACGTTGACGATCGGGGCCTGGTTCGGCCGGAACAGGTTGTTCAGGATCCAGATCGGCAGGGTCTCCAGCCCGGTCCCGAGGGTGAACGTCGTGACGATGATTTCGTCGAACGACAGGGCGAAGGCGAGCAGACCGCCGGCCAGCAGGGCCGAACGCAGCATCGGGAAGGTCACCAGCCGGAACGTCGTGAGCCCGTCGGCGCCGAGGTCCATCGACGCCTCTTCGAGGTTGCCGCCCATCCGCCGCAGGCGGGCGACGACGTTGTTGAACACCACCACGATGCAGAACGTCGCGTGCGCGACGATCGCGGTGAACAGGCCGAGGTCGATGCCGAGGATCGTGCGGAAGGCGTTGTTCAGCGCGATACCGGTGACGATACCGGGCAGCGCGATCGGCAGGATGATCAGCAGCGACACCTGGTTGCGGCCGAAGAAACGGTACTTCTGCAGCGCGAAGGCCGCCATCGTGCCGAGTACCAGGGCGATCGCGGTCGCCGCGAGTCCTGCTTGGACACTCGTGCCGAGCGCGTTGAGCGCGCCTTCGTTCTCCGCGGCCCGGCTCCACCATTCGAGGGTGAAGCTCGACGGCGGCCAGCCGAAGGTGGTGTCCGCGTTGAAGGAGTTGAGCAGGACCACGAGCAGTGGGAAGTAGATGACGCCGAGGCCGAGCACGAGCGCGGCGAGCAGCAGGTATTTGGTCGTCCGGGAAAGCCGCATCGCACGCTCCTACAGGTTGTCCAGCGCGCCCGTGCGGCGCACGGCGGCGAGGTAGGCGAGCATGATCACCACGGGCACGGTCGCGACGGTCGCCGCGAACGGCAGGTTGTTGGCCGCGCCGATGTTGTCGTAGACGACATTGCCCAGCATCTGCGACGTGCCGCCGACGATCTTCACCGCGATGTAGTCGCCCAGCGACAACGAGAACGTGAAGATCGAGCCGGCGACGACGGCCGGGAAGGTCACCGGCAGCACCACCGAGCGGAACGTGCGGAACGGCCGGGCGCCGAGGTCGCTCGCGGCGTCCACCAACGAATTCGGCAGCCGCTCCAGGCCCGCGCAGATCGGCAGGATCATGTACGGCAGCCAGAGGTACGACAGCGTGATCACGGTCGCGAGCACGCCGTAGCCGGGGGTGTCGAGGCCGAACGGGTTGAGCAGCCAGTGCAGAACCCCGTTGCCGGACAACATGGTCCGCCACGCGTAGGCCTTCACCAGGTAGCTCGCCCACAGCGGGGTCATGACGGCGATCACCAGCAGCCGCCGTGCCCTGGGTGAGGCGAATTTGGCCATGTAGAACGCCATCGGGAAGGCGATGATCGCGGTGACCACCGTGACCAGCGCGGCGATCCCGACCGTCCGGAGGGTGATCGTGCGATACACCGCGTCGCTGAACAGGGTGACGAAGTTGTTCAGCGACCACTCGGTCACGACCTGGCCGGTGAAGACGTCGGTGCTCCAGAACGCGGTCACGAACAACGCGGCCAGCGCGCCGAGGTAGGCCAGGCCGAGCCACAGCATCGGCGCGGAGAGCAGGATTCCCAGGCGCAGCTTGGGTTTGCGGTACAGGTAGGCGGAGGCTTTCCGCCGTGGCGAGTCAAGGGTGGTCGTCATCTTCTTCCGCCTTGAGATGGGACCGGGAGCGGCCGGCGTGGGGGGCCCACCGGCCGCTCCCGGAGTCGGGAGGTCAGCCCTTGATCTCGGTCCAGGCGCGGGTCCACTCGCCGTAGTCCTTGCACTTGACGTCGGTGCGGCCGTCGAGGCACTGCGTGATCGGCGTCGTCCAGTACTGGATCTTCGAGGCGTACGCGGCGTCACCGGCGTGGTAGGTCTCGCAGTGCTTCTTGTCCTTGGTTTCGGCGCACGCCTTCGGGTTCGACGGCGATTCACCGAAGTACTCGGCGACCTGGGCGTTCGCCTTCGGGCTGACGATGTGGTTCAGCCACTTGTAGGAGCACGTCTTGTGCGGCGACTTCGCGCCCACCATCCAGGTGTCCGACCAGCCGGTCGCGCCTTCGGACGGCAGCACGGACTCGACCGGCGCGCCCTCGCTCTTGGTCAGGTTCACCGTCACCTGCCAGGCGGTGCCGACGACGGCGTCGCCGCTCTTGAGCGCCTGGCTTTCCTTCAGGTAGTCCGACCAGTACTCCCCCACCATCGGGCGCTGCTGCTTGAGCAGATCGACGGCGGCCTGGAACTGCTTGTCGTCCAAGGCGTACGGGTTCTTGATCCCGAGTTCGGGCTTGTGCGTCTGCAGGTACAGCGCGGCGTCGGCGATGTAGATCGGCGAGTCGTAGGCCGAGATCTTGCCCTTGTACGGGCTGTTCGCGTCGAACATGACCGACCACGACGTCGGCGCCGGGGTCACCTTGTCGGTGCGCCAGGTGAGCAGGTTCGCGCCCCAGCCATGCGGCACGCCGTAGGAGACATTGTTGACGCTGTTCCACGGGCGGTTCTTGAGGAAGTCGAAGACGTCGGCGTAGTTCGGGACGAGCGCCGTGTTCACCGGTTCGACGTCGCCGGACGCGATGAGCCGCAGCGAAGCGTCACCGGAGGCGGAGATGACGTCGTACTGTCCGGTCTTCATCAGGCTCACGGCCTCGTCGGAGGTGCCGAACGCCTTGACGTTGACCTTGCAGCCGGTCTCCTTCTCGAAGCCGGTGACCCAGTCGACGGCCGGGTCGTTGGAGCCGTTCTCCGCGTAACCGGGCCAGGCCAGCACGTTGACCTGGCCTTCCGGCTGGCCGAGCTGCGCGAGCGCGTCGAGCTTCGGCGGGGTGAACCCCTGTCCGCCGGGCGC
The DNA here is from genome assembly GCF_041021335.1 of Amycolatopsis sp. SB7-3. Lineage (NCBI taxonomy): Bacteria > Bacillati > Actinomycetota > Actinomycetes > Pseudonocardiales > Pseudonocardiaceae > Amycolatopsis > Amycolatopsis sp. SB7-3. The sequence goes on along the minus strand of NZ_JBFPJQ010000001.1, from coordinate 3,612,751 downwards.
GGCGGCGGTCGAACTGGATCCGGACGTTCCGCAGGCGGCCACGAGCAGGCCGGCGCCGAGCAGGCCGGCGAGCGCGAGTTTCCTGTTCTTCATTGAACAACCTTTCGGTACAGGGGGAGAACTAACCGGCTTCGGGGACGCGGAAGCTGTGTTCGTGCCGCCAGCTCAGGCGGACGCGGCCGCCTTCGAAGTCCGCGGGTTCGGCGGTGTTCTGCCGGACCACGGAGAGCTGGCCACCGGCGTCGAGCGTGACCTCGTAGCGCACGGTCGCGCCGGCGTAGACGGTGTCGGTGACGGTGCCGGTGGCGCTGGTCTCGCCGACCTCGGCGGATTTCGAGAGATCGGCGTCGATGCGGATCTTCTCGGGGCGGATGCTGAATACACCGGGTTTGCCGATGATGTTCTCGGCGCCCCCGCCGCTGAGCAGGTTCGAGGTGCCGACGAAGCCGGCGACGAACGCCGTCGCGGGCCGCTCGTAGACCTCGACCGGTGAGCCGACCTGTTCGATGCGGCCGGCGTTGAACACCGCGATGCGGTCGCTCATCGTCAACGCCTCGTCCTGGTCGTGGGTGACGAAGATGAAGGTGATGCCGACCTCGCGCTGGATCTGCTTCAGCTCGGTCTGCATGGTGTGGCGCAGTTTCAGGTCGAGCGCGCCGAGCGGTTCGTCGAGCAGCAGCACCTTGGGCCGGTTGACCAGTGCCCTGGCGAGCGCGACCCGCTGCCGCTGGCCGCCGGAGAGCTGGTCGGGTTTGCGCTCCCCGAACTCGCCGAGCCGGACGGTGTCGAGAGCCTCCTTCGCGCGCTGACGGCGCTCCGCGCGAGGGACGCGTTTCACCCGGAGGCCGTACTCGACGTTCTGCTGCACGGTCATGTGCGGGAAGAGCGCGTAGTCCTGGAAGACGGTGTTGACGTCGCGGTCGAAGGGCGCGAGGCGGCTGACGTCGCGGCCGTGGAGTTCGATCGTGCCCGACGTCGGGAGTTCGAAACCGGCGATCATGCGGAGCACGGTCGTCTTGCCGGAACCGGACGGGCCGAGCATCGAGAAGAACTCGCCGGGCGGGATGTCGAGGTCGACGCCGTCGACCGCGTGGACCTGGCCGAACTCCTTGCGCAGGCCGCGCAGCCGGATGGCCGGATTGTCGCCTCCACCTGCGGAAGTGGTAGCAAAGGTCCCTTGCTCCCCCGCGGCGGCGGTGGGCGCTTGATGAGGCATGGCGTGCCTTTCGGTGGTCGTCACAGCGCGCTCATCACGTGCTTGACGCGGGTGTAGTCCTCGAGGCCGTAGAGCGAGAGGTCCTTGCCGTAGCCGGACTTCTTGAAGCCGCCGTGCGGCATTTCGGCGACCAGCGGGATATGCGTGTTGATCCACACGCAGCCGAAATCGAGCTTCCCGGCCAGCCGCATCGCCCGCTGGTGGTCGGTGGTCCACACCGACGACCCGAGCGCGTACTCGACGCCGTTGGCCGCGGCGAGCGCTTCGGCTTCGGTCTCGAAGCGCTGCACGGTGATGACCGGGCCGAAGATCTCCGTCTGGCTGATCTCGTCGTCCTGGCGGACGCCGGAGATCACCGTCGGTTCGTAGAAGTAACCCTCGTCCCCATACCGCTTACCTCCACAGTGGACTATCGCGTGCGCGGGCAGCCGGTCGACGAAACCGGCGACGCGGTCGAGCTGGGCGACGTTGTTGAGCGGCCCGTAGCTGACCGACGTGTCGTCGGGCTTGCCGGTGGTGGTCGCCCGCGCCTGCCTGGTGAGAGCCGCGACGAAGGTGTCGTGGACTTCGTCGGCGACCAGGACGCGCGTCGCCGCCGTGCAGTCCTGGCCCGCGTTGAAGTAGCCAGCGGCCGCGATACCTTCTGCGGCCGCTTCGATGTCGGCGTCCGCGAAGACGACTACGGGCGCTTTACCGCCGAGTTCGAGGTGTACGCGCTTAACGTCCTTCGCGGCCGAAGCGGCGACTTCGATCCCGGCTCGCACGGAACCGGTGATGGACACCATCGCGGGGATCTCGTGCTCGACGAGCACCCGCCCGGTCTCGCGATCGCCGCAGATCACGTTGAGCACGCCAGGGGGCAGGAATCCGGCGCAGATCTCGGCGAAGAGAAGCGTCGACGCGGGCGTCGTGTCGGCCGGTTTGAGCACCACGGTGTTCCCCGCGGCGAGCGCGGGCGCGATCTTCCAGACCGCCATGAGGAGCGGATAGTTCCACGGCGTAACCTGCGCGCACACGCCGATCGGTTCTCGGCGGACGAAAGAGGTATGTCCTTCCATGTACTCGCCCGCCGACCGTCCTTCGAGGACACGCGCGGCCCCCGCGAAGAACCGCAACTGGTCGACGATCATCGGCAGTTCTTCGGCCGCGGTGAGCGCGACCGGCTTGCCGGTGTTCGCCGATTCGACGAGGACGAGGTCGTCCGCGCGGGCTTCGACGGCGTCCGCGATCTTCAGCAGCGCGAGCTGCCGCTGCGCGGGTGTGGTCTCGCGCCAGGTTTCGAAGGCGGCTGCCGCGACCTTGAGCGCGCGATCGACGTCTTCGGGGCCGGCGACGGCGGCGGTGCAATACGGGCGGCCGGTGACGGGATCGACGACGTCGGCGACCTTGCCCGACGCGGATCCGGTGTACTCACCGCCGATGAAGTGCTTCAACTGCTGCACGAGACCTCCAGGGGCCTGGTGGCGTGAGGTGGTAGCAAAGGTCCCCTGCTCCCTTGTGGGGCGGCGCGGGAGCTAAAACATATAAGTCCATAGGTTAAATGACAAGACGATGGTGCAAGATTGGTTCCATCGGGTAGCGGTACGGGCGAAGGGCCACCATGCGTAAGGGGATGTCGCACAGCGCGCGATCAGCGATGTTCGCTCCGCTCGACCAGATCGGCCGGGCGGAAGCGGTCACCTCGCGGCTGGTCGACGCCATCACGCTCGGGCTGCTGGCCGATTCGGAACAGCTGCCGAGCGAAGCCGAGCTGGCCGCCCAGTTCGGCGTCTCCACCGTGACGGTCCGCGAAGCGCTCGTGGCCTTGCGACAGCAGGGTCTTGTCGAGACGCGACGCGGCCGAGGCGGCGGAAGCTTCGTGAAGACGCCTGCCAACCCTTCGGCCGCTTCGTGGCGAGAGCGCCTTCGCACGGTCTCGCTGTCCGAGCTTCGCGACGTCGGCGATCACTACCTCGCCATCGCGGGCTCGGCGGCCAAACTCGCCGCCGAGCGGAGTTCGCCCGAAGACATCGAGCGGCTCGAACTGGCGACCGAGGACATCCGCACCGCCACCGGCGCGGAAGCGTCGCGTGCCGAGCGCCAGTTCCATCTCGAAGTCGCCGCGGCCGCCCAATCGCCGCGGTTGACCAGGGAAGAAGTGCAGTTGCAGAGCGAACGTGGTGGTTTGCTGTGGCTTCCGCTCGAGCCGCACGGCACCCGCGAGAACGCCTACGCCGAACACCGCGCGATCGCCGCCGCCATCGCACAGGGCGACGGCGAGCTGGCCAGGAAGCTCACCGAGGAGCACATCCTCGAAGCGATAGACCGGCTGGCGGACGTGCATTTAGACCTTCTGGCCCCTTAAGCTGCGACATCCGCGCATCCGAGGTGAGCATCGTGAACGACACACCGTCCGCCGGTTCCGAGGTCGTCGAACAGGTATCCGCCCTGGTCGAAGACGTCTTCGGCCGGCTGAAGCCGGTACTGGCCGGCGCCGAGGGGCTCCTGGCCGCATCCGCCGATGCCACCGCGGAAGACCTGACCCGTCTCCGGCCGCAGGTCTTCGAGGTCCTCGGCGGCCTGGTCGTCGGCGCCGGGTTCATCAGCGCGCCGAACGCACTGGCCGATCAGGAATTCGGCTTCGAATGGTGGACCGAGACCGGCGACGCCGAGCCGGCGCAACTGGTCATCAGCCTCGATCCGGACAGCGAGAACTTCCTGGACTACACCCGGCAGTCGTGGTTCACCGTCCCGCGTGACACGGGCCGCCGCCACATCAACGGCCCGTACGTCGATTACCTCTGCACCGACGAATACACGCTGACCTTCACCGCGCCCGTCCAGCGCGACGGGGCCTTCGCGGGCGTCGTCGGCGCGGACATCTACGTGCGCGAGGTCGAGCGCCTGCTGCAGCCGAAGCTGCGCGCCCTCGGCGGCCGCGCGGCGCTGGTCAACGCGCAGGGCAGGGTGATCGTGTCGAACAACGCGCGGCAGGCGACGGGCTCGCTGGTCCGCGAGGTCGACGTCCCGGCGTGGTGGTCCGCCGGCGCGGAGCCGGTCACGACGGAGACCGGCGCTCAGCTGCGCCGCTGCGGGGACTCGCCGATCGCCTTGGTCAGGTCCGAGCGCTGACCTGCAGCGCGAGCCAGAATTCGGCGCGCACGCCAGGGGAATCGAGGTCGCGGCCGGTGAGTTCGGCGACCTTGCGCATGCGGTTGCGCAGGGTGTGCCGGTGGACGCCGAGCCGCGCGGACGCCAGATCCCAGTGACCGTGGTGTTCGAGCCAGCAGGTCAGTGAGGCGACCAGTTCGCCTCGGCCGGTTTCGTCGTGGTGCCGTAGCGGCGCCAGCAAGCTGTCCGAAAAGGCTTGCGCCGCTTGGGAATCGACCAGGCTGAGAAAGCCGCGTCCGGCATGGTCGGCATAAGGGACGAACTCCACTCCCCTGGCTTTCGCCACACCTGCCGCCTGTTCGGCTTGGCGGGCACCGAACGCGAACTCGGCGATGGCGACGACTTCCGAGGAGCCGCCGTGCATTCCACCGACCCGTCCCGCGAGCCGCACCACTTTCTCCGAGACGCGGGGATCCGCGATCGTCACGGCGATCACCGCGGAACCCGAGTGCGCGAAGAACACCTCGTTCGACTCGGTTTCCGCCTCCAGCAGAGCGTGAAACGCCTGCCTCGTCCCTGGCGGCCCCACGAAGGCGTGGACTCGCCAAGGCGCGTCCGGCGCACCGCCCCAGACGGTGGAAAGGACACTCATCACGAGCTCGTCCTGACCGCCCACCAAGAGGTCGAACAGACCTGTGCGCAAGTACCGAAGAGCGGCCACGTGCTCACGATTCCGTTCCAGCGCTAGAGAAAGTAGCGAGACCGCGGTGTTGACGATGTGCTGACCCGCGGCATCCAGCGAGCCGGCTGTCCCGACCACGAGTACGCCACGCGCCCGAGTGTCGAGCGTCTGCAGCACCACCTCGTCCTCCCCCACCGCCGTCACGAGCGTGCCCGCACGCAGTCGCGCGAGCTCTTCGCGGACCTCGTCGGCAAAAGGACGCGCCGACGATGGCGAGGCTTCGGTGACCCGGCCCGCCGAATCGAGCAGGAGCACCCAGCCATCGACCAGCTTCGCCAGTTTCCGCACCACCCCGCCAGGGCCACCTTTGCCGACGGCGGTCCTCGTCAGTTCCTGCTGCCCCTTGCCGGTGCGCACGAGCGACGCGTACTCGTCCGCGGCGACCGCACGGGATACCGCGCGCGTGATCGCGATGAACGGCGTCTTCTTCGGCACTTCCAGAACCGGGAGCCCGACCTCGTCCGCAGTGTCCACAAGGGACTGAGGAATGCTCTCGTGACTGAGGCCGACCCCGAATCCGAGCCCCGCCACGCCCGCGTCGACCAGTCGCCGGATGTACCCGGGTGACGTGGTCTCATCGAGGGCGAGACCGGTGGTCAGCAGCAGCTCACCCCCTTCGAGGAAGGCCTGCGGATCGGTCAGTTCGGTGGGATGGACCCAGCCGATCGGCCGGTCGAGCGCCGCCTCGGCCGCGCGCACCCGCAGGCCGAGCGAACGTTCGGCCACGAGCGCGGCGAGGGTCAGTGCCATGTTGTCCAACTCTACGCCTCGATATCGACAAGATGTCGAGCTGACGGCGCCGGGCGCGGCTCCCATCCTGGAGGGCGACCCCCGTCCCTCGCGTCCGCAGGAGTTTGGCCGTGACCGCCACCACCGCAACGCAGCGCAGGCTGCGCACCGAGATCCCCGGCCCCGCCTCGCGCGCCCTGCAGGAACGACGCGCGGCCGTCGTCGCCGCCGGCGTGAGCTCGGTGCTGCCCGTCTACGTCACCTCGGCCGAAGGCGGCTTGCTCACCGACGCCGACGGCAACGTCCTGATCGACCTCGGTTCCGGTATCGCGGTGACCAACGTCGGCCACGCCGCCCCCGCCGTCGTGGACCGCGTCCGCGAGCAGGCCGGTCGGTTCACGCACACGTGTTTCATGGTCACGCCGTACGAGGGCTACGTCGAGGTGTGCGAAGCGCTCGACAAGCTGACGCCGGGCACGCACGAGAAGCGTTCGGTGCTGTTCAACTCCGGCGCCGAAGCCGTCGAGAACGCGGTGAAGATCGCCCGCGCCGCGACCGGCCGCCAGGCGGTCGTCGTGTTCGACCACGCCTACCACGGCCGCACCAACCTAACGATGGCGCTGACCGCGAAGTCCATCCCCTACAAGCACGGTTTCGGCCCGTTCGCGCCCGAGGTCTACCGGGTGCCGGGGTCGTACCCGTACCGCGACGGCCTGTCCGGTCCCGAGGCCGCGCGGATCGCCATCGACCGGATCGAGAAGCAGATCGGCGGCGACCAGGTCGCGGCGGTCGTGCTGGAGCCGGTGCAGGGTGAAGGCGGTTTCATCGAGCCCGCCCCCGGTTTCCTTCCCGCGCTTTCCCGCTGGTGCACCGAAAACGGTGTCGTGTTCGTCGCCGACGAGGTGCAGACCGGCTTCTGCCGCACGGGCGAGTGGTTCGCGTCCACCCACGAAGAGGTCGTGCCCGACCTGATCGCCACCGCCAAGGGCATCGCGGGCGGGCTGCCGCTCGCCGCGGTCACCGGCCGCGCGGAACTGCTCGACGCCGTCCCGCCGGGCGGCCTCGGCGGCACCTACGGCGGTAACCCGATCGCGTGTGCCGCGGCGCTCGGCTCGATCGAGATCATGCGGCAGGAGAACCTCGCGGCGTCGGCGAAGCGCATCGAGGACACGGTGCTGCCGCGGCTGCGCGCGCTGGCCGAGGAGACCGGCGTGATCGGCGACGTCCGCGGCCGCGGTGCGATGCTGGCCGCCGAGTTCGTGAAGCCGGGCACCACCGAACCCGACGCCGACCTGACCAAACGCGTCGCGCAGGCCTGCCACCAGGCGGGCGTCGTCGCCCTCACCTGCGGCACCTACGGCAACGTCGTCCGTCTGCTGCCGCCGCTGTCCCTGTCCACCGAACTGCTCGAAGAGGGCCTGTCCGTCCTCGAGCACGCTGTCCGCACGGAGGCTTCCAAGTGACCACCTTCCCTTACTGGGTAGCCGGAAAGCCGGTCACCAGCGACGAGACCGTCGTCGTCCGCCACTCCTTCGACGGAAGCGAGGCCGGGTCGCACCACGTTCCGTCCACTTCGGACATCGAAGCCGCGGTCCAGGCCGCGCACGACGTCCAGGACGAGCTCGCGACGCTGCCCGCGCACGTCCGGGCGGGCGCGTTGGACCACGTGTCCCGAGTTTTGGGTGAGCGGTCCGAAGAGATCGCGCAGCTGATCACCGCCGAGTCCGGTAAGCCGTTGAAGTGGGCTCGCGGCGAGATCGGGCGCGCGGCGTCGACGTTCCGCTGGGCCGCCGAGGAGGCCCGCCGGTTCTCCGGCGACCTGCAGCGGCTCGACACCGACCCCGGCGGCACCGGACGGCTCGCGCTGGTGCGCCGCGTGCCGAAGGGCCCCGTGCTGGGCATCACGCCGTTCAACTTCCCGCTGAACCTGGTGGCGCACAAGGTCGCGCCGGCGATCGCGGTCGGCGCGCCGATCGTGCTCAAGCCGGCGCCCGCGACGCCGCTGACCGCGTTGCTGCTCGGCGAGATCCTCGCCGAGACCCAGCTGCCCGCCGGCAGCTGGTCGATCCTCCCGGTGAGCAACGAGGAATCGGCCAAGCTGGTGGCCGACCCGCGCCTGCCGGTCGTGTCGTTCACCGGTTCCGTGCCGGTGGGCTGGGGGATCCGGGACAGCGTGCCGCGCAAGCACGTCGCGCTCGAACTCGGCGGCAACGCCGCGGTGCTCGTCTGTCCTGATTGGACGGACCTGGACTTCGCGGCGCAGCGGATCGCGACGTTCGCGATGTACCAGGCCGGTCAGTCGTGCATTTCGGTGCAGCGCGTGTACGCGCACGCCGACGTCTACGAGGAACTTCAGGCCAAGGTATTGGAGCAGGTGCGCGCGCTCGGGACCGGCAACCCGCGCACCGACGGCGTGGACGTCGGGCCGCTGATCAACACCGCCGCCGCTTCCCGGGTGGAATCGTGGATCACGGCGGCGGTCGAAGCGGGCGGCGAGCTGCTGACCGGCGGCAAGCGTGACGGCGCCACCGTCGAGCCGACAGTGCTCACGAACGTGCCGGAGGACGCGTCGGTGATGGCCGACGAGGTCTTCGGGCCGGTCGTGTCGATCACCCGGGTGGACTCGGTGGAAGACGGCGTGCGCCGGATCAACGACTCGCGTTTCGGTCTGCAGGCGGGCGTGTTCACGCGTGACCTACCGACGGCGTTCGACGTGTCCGCGAAGCTGCGGGTCGGCGGCGTGCTCGTCGGCGACGTGCCCAGCTTCCGCGCCGACCAGATGCCCTACGGCGGCGTGAAGGACTCCGGTGTCGGCCGCGAAGGCCCGGCGTCGGCGATGGCGGACTTCACCGAAGAGCGCGTCACCGTCCTGACCGGCCTTACCCTCTGACACCCCGCATTTAGTCCTCTGGATGCGCTATGACCGCATTCAGAGGACTAAATGCGTGAGGTGGGCGTGGGCTTCGACGAGCGAAGGGCCGTACCAGGTCAGATAGCGGCCGGAGACCAGGACGTGCTTCGCGCCGGGGAACGCTTCGGGACCGTCGTCGGCAGTGAACTCGTAGGGCTCGTCGGGCAACACGAGCAGGTTCGCCTCTTCGGCCGCGAAGCGCGCTTGGAGCTCGTCGAGCTTCGGACGCGGGTAACGCTCTTCGTGGTCCGCGTAGACGTTGCCGATTCCGACGCGACGCAGCACGTCACCGCCGAAGGTGTCCCGGCCGAGCACGATCCACGGCTTCCGCCAGACCGGCACGACCGCGCGGAAGCGCTCCGGCGACGTCTCCCGCCAGATCTCCTCCGCCTCGACCAGCCACTCCGGCTCGGCGAGGTCGTAGGCCTGCGTCAGGATCCGCCGGATCGAGGCGAGCGCGCTGGGCACGGTCGCCGACGCCTCCATCACCCAGACCGGGATTCCGTTGGCGCGTAAGCGTTCCACATCCTCCGGCCGGTTCTCCTCGGAGTTGGCCAGCACCAGATCCGGTTCGAGTTCGAGCACCTTGTCGACGTTCGGGTACTTCGAGCCGCCGACCCTCGGGACGTCCAGATCGACCGGATGGGTGCAGTAGTCCGTCGCGCCCGCGAGCCGTCCCGGCGCGCTCACCTCGACGGCCTCGGTCAGCGACGGCACGAGCGAGACCACCCGCGACGCCGGTTCGCGCAGCGGGACCACTTCGCCGAGGTCGTCGATCATGCCCGCTCGAACGACAGTTTCCGCTTGTCGACGTCCACCGCGGTGAGCCGGACGCGGATCCGCTCACCTTCCGGCAGCTTCTCGCCCGTGCACTTGGACATCACCGGCGGATCCTCGACCAGGATCTCGGCCTTGGTCTCCTCCGCGCGCAGCACGATCGCGCTGAACTCGCCGCCGATGTGCTCGGCCATCACCCAGACCTCGACCTGGTCGATGGTGGCGCGTTCGACCTTGGCCGCCAGCGTGTCGGACGCCGACATCTGTTCGGGCACCTCCGAAAGCGCCGCGCGAACCCATTCGGGCACTTCGCGGCCGGCGCTCACCGCGAGACAGATCTCGGTGGCGAACCGGTCGACCAGCCGCCGGATCGGCGCGGTGACGTGGGCGTACGCGCCGCCGATCCCGGCGTGGGTCGTCAGCTCCGGCAGTTCGCCGTCGAACGCGGTGTACCCGGCGCCGCGCAAAAGCCTTGTGGTGTCGGCGAAAAGCGCCATGGACGCGGGCTGCCCGGGGTCGAGCGCGGCCAGGAACTCCGACACGCTCTTGCCCTCCGGCCAGTCGATGTTCAAGGCCTGCGCGGACCGGCCGAGCCATTCGACCGCCTCGGGATCGGGCTGCGGCAGCGTGCGCAGGACACCGATCTTCGCGTCGATCATGATCTTGGCCGCGGCCATGCCGGTGAGCAGCGAGATCTCGGCGTTCCACGCGTCGACGTCGTTGCGCGGCCGCTGGATCAGCGCCCAGCCGCCGTCGGGATCGCCGCTGATCTCCTGCTCCGGCAGCTGCAGTTCGACCGCGCCGCGCCGGATCGCGAGCTCGCGCCGCAGGCGGCCCAGCTCCGGCAGCGCGGCGACCGAGGGATGCGGGTCGCCCGCGTCGATCGCGGCCTGGACGGTCTCGTAGTCGAACTGCGCGGTGGACCGGACCAGTGCCCGGCGGACCTTGGTCGCCGTCGGCTCGCCGTGCGCGTCGACGTCGATGGTCCACAGCACGGCGGGCCGGGTCTCCCCCGGCAGCAGGCTCGCCGCGCCCTCGGACAGCACCGGCGGGTGCAGCGGCACGTTCCCGTCGGGCAGGTAGAGCGTCTGCCCGCGGCGGCGTGCCTCCTTGTCGAGCGCACCACCCGGCGGGATGAACGCGGCCAGATCGGCGATCGCGTAGTGGACCCGGAAGCCGCCGCCGTCGACGCGTTCGATCAGCACCGCCTGGTCGAGGTCCTTGGCGCCGGGCGGGTCGATGGTGACGAAGGGCAGGCCGGTGGCGTCCTCGCGTTCCCCGGCCGACTCGAGCGGGTCGACGACCGCCGCCTCCGCCTCGGCGAGCACGTCGGGCCCGAACGACTCCGGCAGCGCGAACTCGGCGCGCAGGTGACCGAAGTCCCCTCCCGCCGCATGTGTCCTGATCACGAGTGGAGGCACCACCCAACCCTATCCCGATCCGGCGCCGTTGATCGCCCGTTCGGGTGCGGGCCGGTCGGGTGTACGTTACGGACCGAAATGAAAACCGATACCCTTTTCAAAACGACAGGAAGGGCCGTGGCGTGAAGATCGCGTTCGTCGGGAAGGGCGGCAGCGGCAAGACCACGCTGGCGTCGCTGTTCACCGCGTACCTGGCAGGCGACGGGAAACCGGTACTGGCGATCGACGCGGACATCAACCAGCACCTCGCCGTCGCACTCGGCGCGAGCGAGGAAGAGGCCATCGCGTGGCCGACGCTGGGCGACAACATGGGCCTGATCAAGGAGTACCTGCGCGGCGACAACCCGCGGATCGCCGACGCGGCCTCGATGATCAAGACGACGCCGCCGGGGCGCGGGTCACGGCTGGTCCGGCCGTTCGAGGACAACCCGATCTTCGAGGCGTGCTTCCGCGACTTCGGCGGCGTGCGGCTCGGCGTCACCGGGCAGTTCGACGAGGACGACCTCGGCGTCGCCTGCTACCACTCCAAGGTCGGCGCGGCGGAACTGCTGCTGAACCACATGATCGACGACGCGGGCGAGTACGTGGTCATGGACATGACCGCGGGCGCCGACGCGTTCGCGTCCGGGCTGTTCACGCGGTTCGACGTGACGTTCCTGGTGTGCGAGCCGACCGTGCGCAGTGTCGGCGTGTACCGGCAGTACGCCGACTACGCGCGGGACTTCGGGGTGCGGCTGGTCGTCGTGGGCAACAAGGTGACCGAGGACGAGGACATCGAGTTCCTGCGCGAAGAGGTCGGCGACGCCCTGCTGGGCTGGATGGAGAACTCGCGGCACGTCCGCGCCGCCGAACGCGGCCGCGCGCGCCCGATCGGCGAACTCGAGGCGCACAACCTCGGGACGCTGGGCTCGATGCTCGCGACCGTCGACGGCGAGCGGCGCGACTGGGCCCGCTATCAGCGGCAGGGCGTCGAGTTCCACCTGCGCAACGCGCGGGCGTGGGGCAGTGGGCGGGCCGGCGAAGACCTCACGGCCCAGGTGGACCCGGAGTTCGTGCTGGGACCGGCCCTCGCCGGTCAGGACGCCTGATTCGATCACGTGAGCGCGGCCGATCGGTCCAGGTGGTCGTGAGTGGCGTTTCGGGTTAGAACCCGAAACGCCACTCACGAGCGGGTCAGTCGCCGTTCCACTTGGCGTCTTCGGCGTCGGCCTGCTTCGTGCGTTCCTTGGCGATTTCCAAGGCGCGCCTGGCCGTCGCCTCGTCCGGGTACGGGCCGAGGAGGTCGATGCTCCGGCCGCGTTCCAGGTGCTCGACCTGGTTCGTCTTGGTGTTGAAGTACCAGCCCTGATCCGGGTTCGGGTCGCTCGACATACGCCAAGCCTGACATCACCGGGACGTCCTGTCATCACTTGCGATAGCGGTAGGGGATCTCCGTGGGATCGCCGGTCGGGCCGAACTCGCCACCCTCGGGCTGATCCACCTTCGAACTTTCCGGCACGTTCTCGGCGAGCTCGTCGAACCAGCCCCGGTGCATCGGCACACCACGCGGCGGAGTCACCGGTTCCGGCGCGACGGGAATCCCCTGCGGGGGTGACGCCGGCATCGCGGCCGACGGCGGCGCCGTGACCGGCGGGTCGGGTGGGCTCACGGGCGGCTCCGGCTCTGCCTGGCTCGCCGCGGCGGGTGGCACCTCCGGAGTGGCCGGAGGGGCACTGACCGGCGGCGGCTGCATCCGGCTGGGCTGGGGCAGCGGAGGCGGCGCCTGGGACACCGGCGGCTGGGTCGGGGGTGCCTGGGACACCGGCGGCTGAGGCGCGGGCGCCTGCTGAGAAGCGGGCGCCTGGGGCGCGGGAGTCTGAGGCGCGGGCGCCTGGGGCGCAGGGGCTTGCGGTGCGGGCGCTTGAGGCGCGGCAGCCTGCGGAGCCCCGTGATTGCCCGGCAACGGCGGAGCGGGCGGCCCGGCAGGCGGCGCGACCGTTCGCCACACCGGCGCGGGTCCGATGTTCATCGGCGCCGGAGCGCGCGGCGGCTGCCCGGTCGCGGGCGGCGCGGCCTGCGAAGGCGGCGGAGGCGCCTGGCGCTGCGAAGGCTTCGGGATCGGGTCCAGGCACGAGACGAGCACAGTGGTGTTCGCCGGATCTTCGACCTTTCGCCCACTGCGCTCTCGGTAGATCATCTCGCCTTCGGTGTCCATCTCGACCAGGTAGCCGGCCTCCGCCAGCTGCTCTTCGTCGAGGTCGACGAGCTTTTCGTAGCGCGACGGGACGACCCGGTAGATCGGCCAGGCGAGCCTGCCGTTCTCCTGGTGGAACTGCGCCAGCAACGCGGCCATCTGCTGCTGCCAGGGCAGCGACATCCCCTCGGCCAGCGAACGCGGCAACACGACGTAACCGGGGTCGACACCCGGCCAGCCCTGGTTCAGCTGATCGGCCAGCGGCGTGCTCGACGCCGGCCGCGCCGCCTGCCGTGCGGACTGGGCGGTGCCGAAGAGATCGCGGGGATCGACCTCCGGGCCGTTCCCCGCCGCGGGCTTGCCTCGCCTTCCGAATTTCCGTGCCACGTTCTTCATCCTCTGCCAGTGTGCGGCCGCTCGCCGGTGGACAGGCCGCCACTTCGGGTGAATCGGATGGTCCCGCGATCGCGATACCACGCTTTCACCATGCTAAACGCCAGGACGGACCGCCTGCGCGACCACTTCGGCCTCGTCGAAGGAGAAGTCGCGGATGTGCACCGGCACCCCGGTCTGCTGCGCTTCGACGATCTTGCCGTCACCCAGGTACATCATCACGTGGTGGATGGTCGCCGGGTTCGACGGCACGGTGGCGAGGAACAGCAGGTCACCCGGCTGCGCCTGACGCACCGGCAGCATCGCGCCCGCCTTGTACTGGTCGCGGGAAACACGCGGCAGGATGATCCCGGCCGATTCGTAGGCCCGCAGCATCAGCCCGGAGCAGTCGTAGCTGTTCGGACCGGTCGCGCCCCAGATGTACGGCTTGCCCTGCTCGGCGAGGGCGAACTTGATGGCCTGCGCGGCCGCCTGGCTCGGCGGCACGACACTGCCGACGCTCGTCCCGCAGCCGACGACGTCGACGATCTGGCCCTCGTTCTGCACGAGGAGCGCCGCCATCGGCTCCCAGTTGTGGTACCGGTCGGGGAACCCGGACCGCTCGACGCGCTGGGCGGCGTCGCCGGGCCGCATGTTCTCCCAGTCCGGCACCGCGAGCAGCACGTCGAAGAACTTGTTGACCTGGTACGGCGGGTCGGTGACCTGCGCGACGGTGCCCCAGCCCATCGACGGCCGCATCTGGAAGATGCCGAGCGAGTCGCGGTCGCCGTAGGTCAGGTTCCGCAGTTTGGACTCGGTCATCCCGGCCTGGATCGCCACCTGCCACGCGCGCGGGGACAGCGTGCGCTGCTTGCCGATCGAGATGATCAGCGCGACGATCCCCTTCTGTTCCTCGTCCAGCTTGCTGATGTCCGAAGAACCGCGATCGGTCTGCCCCGGCAGGGTCGGCCCGATCGACGCGTCGCAGGAGGTCTTGACGACCCCGCCCGACTGCGCCTCGACATGGTCGGTCACCACCTTGGTGACCGTGCTCGTGGTGACCACCGCGGCGAAGACCGCGGCGATCAGCACGCCGACGATGATCCCGATCTTCATCGGGTCAGCCCGCTTGGGTGTACTTGGTGACCCGCCATCCCGGGTTCGTCTTGACGACGGTGACCCGGACCTTGGGCCCGTCCGTCGGGACGTCGACCTCCATCGACCCGGTCACCGAGGAGGCGACTTGCGGCTCCCCAGTCACCCTGGTCGCGGTGATGTTCGCGGGATCCACCGAGGTCATTTCCCCGGCGAGGTACTCCTCGGTGGTGTACGGCTTCAAGCCGTTCAGCCACTGCTCGGTCGTCGTGCCGTCGGGATGATTCGCCCATGCCGTCACCCACTCCTTGGCGACCCGGACCCCGTCCTGGTCAGGTGGCGCGGAAGACGGCGGCGGCTGGGTGGTGAGCCTCGGCGGCAAGGTCGACGTCACGGTCACCGGCGCCGCGACGCCGGTTCGCGAGGTGGTCGTCGCCGAAGCACCCGGCCCGTTGGCCGTCTGTCCCGGTTTTCCGATGGCCTTGGGCAGCAGGATGCCCAGCGCGGTGAGCACCACCGCGAGGATCACCAGCGTGCCGATGAGGTGCCGGGGCGAGCGCAGCGGCCAGCCCCACAGTCTGCGGTAGACCGCGGTACGGCCGCGGTTGGTCCGGATCGGCATGGGTCACCGGCCCACTGCGTGGTCTGTGTCCCGGACTTCCTCGCGGACCTCCAGCCCGCGCGACGGCCGGTACAGCACGAAGACCGGCTTGCCCGCGACGACTTCGGGGTCGACGCGACGCGGACGCGGCGTCGACGGCCCCGCCTGCACCGGAACGGCGCCCGAGTAGTCCGGGGTGGTGTAGCCGCCGCCCGCGGAGTTCATCCGCGACGGCACCACGACCGGCTCCGGTTCGTCGCTCCAGCGCCGGTCGGCGACCGGCGAGGTGTCGACCCGGCGGCTCGGGACCTGGATGGGGCCCCGCCCGCCCGAGGTAAACATCGAGTCGCCCGGATTGCCCGCGGACGGGTTGTACTGGCCGAACACCGGGACGCCTCCGCCCCCACCGGCGGGCAGCGCGGGCAGGCCGCCGCCACCGCCGACCGCGCCCGGCCACGGCGCTCCCGACCACGCCGCCGCGGGGCGGATGGCGCCGGAACCGTTGTCGAGCCGCTGGGAGCTGGCGAAGATCGTCGCCTCGGGCCGGAACCGTCCGCCGCCGACCGTCGCCCCCACGGGACCGCGAAGGTCTCCGTCGACGACGTCGTCGGTGTCGCGGACGTTCTGCCAGAACGCGTCCTGCGGGGTCGGTTCGTTGTTCTTCTTGCGGAAGCGGGAGAAGAGCCCGCCGCGCGGTGAAGGCATCGCGCCGCCGACCATGCCGACGGACATCTCGACCATCTGCCACAGCCGCCGCACGGGGCGCCCGACCATGAACAGCAGCACGGTGATGATGGCCGCCAGCGCCATCTTCGTCAGCAGGGACAAGGAGTTCCCCGCGGTGAAGATCGCCTCCAGCAGGAGCGTGTGCACTCCGGCCAGCACCGAGAGCACCATCAGGTTGAAGGCGACCGCGCCGACCACCTTGAGGATGCGCTGCATGATCTGCGGCTGCAGCAACGCGATCAGGCCGATCAGCGGAGCGGTCAGCACGAAGATCCGGATCAGGACCTGCGCGAGCAGCACCGTCGCCTTGGCGAGCAGCTGGAACAGCGAGTAGAAGATCCCCTGGCCGAGCGAAAGGAATCCGGCGCCGACGCGGCTGCCGTCCTCACCGGTGAAGTAGCCGGTCGCCGGGCCGAGTTTGGTGGAGATGTCCTTGAACGCCGCCTTCTTGGAGTCCACCAGCGCGGCGTCGGCGTCGCCACCCTGCTGGATCTGGATCCTGGTGAAGGCCCGCGCGTCCAGGAGGGCCGGACCGTACTGGAGTGCCTGCGGCGAATCCGGCGTGCCGAACTCTCCCCGCAGCCAGTTGTCGTAGACGACCCGGCAGTGCAGTTCCGTCGGGACCCGGTCCCACGGCTGGCGCGCCGCGACGGCCTCCGGGGTCGCCTGACACGGCTGTGCCGCGGGCGGCTGCGGCGGGGTCGGCGGCGGGTTCTTGGCTTCGTCGATGAACCCGGCCTGGATGTTGGTCGTGGTCTGCACGATCGCGTTGTCAATGGGATCGATGAATCGTAGGAGCGCCAGGGAGGACGCGGCCAGCCAGACCGCGGCCAGTCCGTACAGCGCCCGTTTGCTGACCGCCGCGAGATCGCCGCGCCAGATGTTGCGGAACAACATGATCGACATGATCAGCGCGGCCAGGCCGAACAGCTGGGCGTAGATGTTGTTGAAGACCTTGTCGGCCCCCGACTTGACGGCGTTGTACAACGGGCTGAGCAAGCTGCCCTGCAACACGGTGTAGTGCAGGGAGTTCGTGGCACCGACGATGTTCTTGCCGATGTTGAACAGCTGGTTGCCCGCCCAGGTGTCGATCGTCGAGTTGGGCGACGTGATGCCTGCCAGCGGGCCGCAGTCGGTTTCGAACGTGTCCCAGACGTGGCCGGCGTACCCGTACACGTTGTACGGACTGCCACCCTCGCCACGGGCGATCACGGATGGGTCGAGCGCGCCGACCATGCCCGCGCCGGGGCGTTCCGGGTTCGGTGCCTCACCACAGGCCGCGGCCGACGCCGCCGGAGCGGTCGCCACGGCCTGCAGGCCCAGGATCAGCACGACGACGAACATCGTCGCCCGGCGGCTCGGTCTGGTCTTACCGGGCCGCGGCCCCTCTTTCAGGCGGCGGCGCAGCGCGTGCCAGCCGGCGGCGAACGCGAGCACGAACGCCAGTGTCAGCACTGTGTTCATGCGGCGTCCCTGCCGGTGCCACCCTTGCCGGCGCGCGCGTGCTCGCCCTGACTCCCGTTCCCGTTGTGTCCATTTTGGACAGCGCCTTGCACTTCTCCGGTTTCGGCCGCCAACGGGTCCGGGGCGCCGAGCATCTGCTCATCGGTGAGGCCGACCTCGAGTTCGGCCGCGAGCTCGAGGTCTTCTTCGAGCTCGAAGTCGTCCTCGGGCGGTGTCGGGACGTACTGCTTCTCCTCCGGGACCGCGATCTCGTTGCCCGGCTTCGCCGGTTTGGCGTCGGGCGAGCCCGGCGTGGTGTCCATGACCCGGCGCAGGTGTTCCAGGTGCGGGCCGGAGAAGTCGACGCGGATCCGCTCCACGCCGCCGGCGCCGTCACCGAAGATGAACTGCCGGGGCTCGACGTCGCGCTGGATGTCGCGTTGCGAACCGGGACGGCGGCCCAGCGCCGCGACGACCTGTTCGTAGCCGACGCCGACCGGGACCTTCAGCAGGCGCAACGCGTCGGCCTGGGCGTCGTCGTCGTCGAGACGGCCGACGAACACCGAGTCCAGCAGCGCCACGAAACCCTGGATCTTCAGGAAGTCCGCGGGGATCTGCGAGGACAGCAGCACCCGGACGTTCCACTTTCGCGAGTCGCGGGCGAAGCGGTTCATCAGCACGCGACCGGTCGGGACCTCGGAGAGGAAGAACGCCTCGTCGATCCAGACGCCCTTGCGCAGTTCCTTCGGCTTCTCGTAGACCGACCGCTGCGTCAGCCACGCGGCGAGGTTCAGCATCTCGACGCCGAGCGATTCCGCGTCCGTCCAGTACTCGCGCGGGACGCCGTCCTTGGGCAGGGTCAGCCCCGCCATGGTCAGCACGGTCATCCGGTCGTCGCGGGTCTCGGAGTACGGGTCCGCGTCGGTCTCCGGGATGAGCAGCGCCATCCGCTCGCGCATCTCGTCGAGGAAGTCCGCGACGACGACGGCGTGCTCGTGGTGCTCGCTGGAGTCCCGGCGCAGCGCGTCGATGACCTGGCCGGGGTCGGCGTCGAACCGGCCGCCGACCGCGCGGACGGCGCGCAGCAGCACGATCCGGGTCTGCGCCATCCGCGAGACCTCGTACGGCAGGACACCGGTGAGGACGTCGAGCACGAGACGACGGCGCGTCGCGCCCGCGAGGGCCTTCTCCCGCCGCCAGGAGCGCTCGGGGTCGTCCTCGTCCATGAAGTGCTCGATCTGCGGCTCGGCGACCACCCGGTACGGGTTGAGGATGCCGGGCTGCGCGTTGAGCAGGTTGATCGGCCGCGCGTACGGACGCAGCTCGGGCAGGTCGCACAGCCGTGACAGCGGACCCGAGGGGTCTAGGATCGTCCAGTGCGCGCCCGCGCGGAGCGTCTTGTAGACGATGCCGCCACCGAGGAACGACTTGCCGCCACCGAGGCCGGCGACCATCGCTGTCAGCCCGGAACCGTCGCGGATCTCCTGCGCCATCCACGGGTCCCACGCCACCGGGCGCCGGGTCGCGGTCACGGTCTCGCCGAGCAGGATGCCGCGGCGGTCACCCACCTCGGCCGTCGCCGTCGGCACCGCCGAGGAAGCCCACACGACCGAACCGCGGCGCATGTACGCCGCCGAGGCCAGTGGCTCGCCGGGGATGAACTCCCTGGCCAGCGCGTACTGCGCCTCGGGATGCTCGACGGCGATCTTCGGCTTGTAGAGGTCGAGAAGCTGTTGGGCCAGGCGCAGCGCGTCGCGCTCGGTCGGCCCGGACACCGCCAGCCGCCACCACGAACGCACGCGGGTGGCCAGCGCGGTGAAGCCCGACGTCATCTCGTCGTCGATCTCCAGCACCCGGCCCGCCTGGCGCGCCAGCGACTGCGGCGGCTCCAGTTCGTGCTCGTCGGTGTAGTGCTTGACCTGCGAACGCACCTTGTTCATCTGGCGCTGCAGCTCGCCCGCGACCTCTTCGGGGCGCCGGACGTAGATCCGCGCGGACACCTCGACCGCGGCGGGCAGCCGGTCCGCGTGCTGGATCCAGGGGTCGTCGACCTCGGGGATCTGCAGGCCGTGCATCTGGCCGACGGTGAGGACCGCGAGATGCCGCGAGACGCCGGCGTTCGACCCGGTGCGGCCGCGGACGGTGACCGTCGGCGCGTACGGCTCGGCGTGGAAATCCGCCGCGTCGGTGAAACTGGCGAGATCCTCGGGCTCCCAGGCGGCGCCCGGGACCGCGGGCATGTTGCGCGGCGCGGGCAGGCCCAGCGAGCACGAGCGGTGCATCAGCCAGGACATCTCCTCGGCGTGCACCGGACGTCCTTCGAGCCCGGCGGAGCCGATCACCTGGTCGAGATGCTCGACCTCGGAGTCGAGCGCGGCCAGTTCGGCGTCGACGGCCTCCGGCAGGATCTTGCGCAGCACCGGGGCGGCGCTCTCGACCGCGCGGTCGATCATCCGCCGGGTCTGCACCTGGACGCCGAGATAGACCTCTTTTTCGGCCATCGAGCGGCCCATCAGCTGCTGCTGCTCGCCGATGAGATAGTCGTCGAAGGACAACGCGCCCTGGACGTCCTGGGGACGGCCGACGGCGTTGTGCACGTGGGCCTCGGCCCACATGCGGATCGGGTACGGCCGGTTGGTCACGCGCAGGTGCAGCCAGCGGCCCTGGAGCTCCGCGTACTGCCCGGCGATGGCCGCGATCAGGTCGCGGCGCTGCGAGTCCGACCGGAACGACCAGCGCTGCGGCGCCAGCCGGTACCAGGCGTACACCTCATAACCGGTGCGTAACAGGTGCCCGTCGATGCTTCGCGCCGCGATCGACGGGGTATACGAGGGTATCGCCGCCTCTCCGGGCAACCGCCTCCCCTTGCCGGCCTTCTTGGGCTGCGCGGAGCGGACCTGCTGGGGCGGGTTCCAGGCCCCTTGCTGCAGGTCTCGATCACGTTTTCCTCGGCTTCCGCCGCGACCGAACAACGACTACCTCCCGGCCCGAGCCGCGGGGCGGCTCCGACGCGCTCGTGGTGTTCCCTGAGCTCCGGCGCCGCCGCCGTAGCCGTGGTGCTGGTACTGCCGTCTCCTGCGGTGCTTCGGTAGCGGGCGGTTCGCCCGTACCCGGACGCGGGACGCGCTGGCCGCGCCACCCGTGCCCGTGGTCCGTTCTCTCGGTGTGTTGAGCTCTTTCGCCGCCATCGCGGCCACGGCGCCCAGCGGACGCTCGTGGCTGATCTTGGCCGTGATCAATCTGGTGATCACAATTGTGGCGACGAAGGCCCAGGCGGTCGAGAAGAACCCAAAGCTCCAGCCCGCCCACCGTTCGACGGTGAGCACGAGCAGGAAGACCGGGATACCGACGAGCCACGCCACGTAGCGGGCTCTCCAGGGAAAAGTCGCTTTCGGCGGGCCGAGCCATACGGCATCGACCCGGTAGACCTCGTCATCGGTGCGGATACGCAACGCGAGCCCTCAGCCTGTGAAGAGGCCGGCGATCCACTGGCCCACGTTGACTCCGGCGCCACTCACGGCGAGGCCGATGATCGCCAGCGCGATCACGACACCGGCGAGTCGGCGCATGACACCCGCGTTGTCCCCTTTGCCACCGCCCAGCCACAACAGGAGGAGCGCGACGGCCAGCAGCACCAGGGGGATGATGTTGTCGATCAGCCAGGTACGGACGTTGCCGGTGCCGAGCTCGCCGGCGGCCAGCGTGTCGAGGGTGGTCAAGGTCATCATCGCATTACTCCCGGTGCGCGGAGAGGGGGTTCGCGCGGTTCTGGCTCGGTGGTGCTTCGAACATCATGGCGTCACGAGGCGTAGTGGTCAAAGCGCGCTCTGTAGATGTCGTTTTGTCTACAGTTCACAGAGCGAGGCACAGCACCACGACCATCCTCGGTCTCCATCATCGTTGCAAGGGTCGTCTGGATTAACCCCGGCCACCCGTATTTCGCAGTGTGCGAACGGCCTCACTCGCTTGCGAGGCATCTTGCTCACTGTGAGTACGGGTCGGCCGGGGAGAATCCGGCCTCGACCAGTGTGACATGACTCGTTCGGTGGCTTCTCACGAGTCCGCTGGGTGAACACGCATTCGACAAAAAACGCGAACGCCGATCAAGCGAAAGTCACGCTTCCGTTACCCAAAGCGAAATCGGGACGGCCATTTTCACTACATAGCGTGATTATCGGCCCGTCGAGAACACATTCGCGGGAAAAGCGCCGGCTTCGACGGCCTGGCGGCTCAAAGGCCCGCACAGCTCGTGAAGCCGCTTCGTCTTCTCTTCGCCGAGATGCTCCCAGGGCCCCGCCGAAGCCGCGTTCGTGGCGACTTCGAGCCGCTCGCGAAGATCGTTCCCGGCCTCCGTCAGGCCGCCTTGGTCGTCGAGGACGCCCTGCTCGCGAAGCTTGGCCGCCGCGGCGTCCCACTGCTCGTCGCTCCAGCCGCGGGAGGCCTTGGCCGCCTCGGGCAGGAACCCCTTGCCGGTGGCGGTGTGCGAGACGAGAGCGGCGAGCCCGTCGACCCCGTTGGCGACGAGCGCGGCGATGTGGCCGTCCCCGCGATGCTCGCGCAACAGGGTGATGGCGTGCCAGAGGACGAGATGCGGCTCGCTGGGCCAGTCGAGGCCGGCGTGCCCGGCGTAGAGCGGACGGCCGTCCGGCTGACAGCCGCCGGTCGCCTCGCGGGCGAGTTCGGCCGCCTCGGCGACCGCTTCGGAGCCGAGGGTCTCTTTGCCGAGGAGCCGGGTCAGCGCCGCGTCGACGGCTTCGAACCGGGCTTCGATGATCTTTTCGGGCGTGGCGAGCGTCCACGCGCGCGGGATGTGGCGGGCGACCAGTTCCGGATTGAAGTTGTAGAACGTCGCCGCGACCACGCCGGGCCCGACCGCGCCCATCGGCGCCGCGCGGCCCGCGAAGTACGTCATGCGCCCCGGACGGAGACCGGCGCCCGTGAGCGCCTCTTCCGTCTCGGGGGCGAAGTAGGTAAGGGAATGCAGTACATCGAACGTCCCGCGGAAACGTCCCGTGACCCGACTCGCTTCACCCATGGGGGCACCCTACCGGCAGGTAGGTATCCGGCGCAGGTCTCACCGCCGAGGGAGCAAGGGACCTTTGCTACCACTCGGGCCGCTGACCTGCGAAAAGAGAGCAGGGGACCTTTGCTACCACTTGGAACGGGGGTGTGTGGATATAGGGACGTTGAGTGTCCCTATATCCACACACCCTTACTCCGCGTGGTGACCGTGTGGATTTTGTCGCGTTGGGTGACCCGAAATCCATACAGTCCTCGTACAGAGGGAGCAAGGGACCTTTGCTACCACCCCCGCGACGACGCGGGAACCGAACCAGCTCGGCTACGTCATACTCCTGAAGCCGGATCACCACAGCGCACGGGGAGCGACGATGTCCGCCCAGATGGAACAACTGATCGCCCAATTCGAGAACTTCCAGGCCAAGGTGCGCCAGGCCGAGGCGCGCTTCGCCGAAGTCGGCGACATGCAGGAGCGGATCGCGCAGGTCGAGACCTCCGTGACGTCCCCGTCCGGCGAGGTCACGGTCGTCGCCGGGGCGGGCGGAACCGTCACCGACCTCCGGCTCAGCGCGGGCGCCATGCGCCTCGAAGCGGGTCACCTGTCCTCGGTGATCATGAGCACCCTGCGCAAGGCCGTGGCCGGCGCCGCCCAGCAGCAGGCCGGGATCGTGGACGAGACGTTCGGCGAGGCGTTCGGCGTCAACACGTCGCAGCAGGTTCGCGAGGCACAGGCCGAGGCGTTCGGAACCGTCGAGGAAGAACCCGCGTCACAGCAGCAGCAACCGCAGCAGCCATCCCGCCCGGCGCGCCGCGCCGCCCCGCGGGACGACGACGACTACTTCGACGACGGCTCCTTCCTGCGCCGCAGCTGACCGAACCGACCGAGGGACTCCCACGATGTCAAAGGGAATCGAGACGAATATCGCGGCGATCGCCGCGTATGCCCAGCAACTCCCCTATTACGAGCAGGAAGCGGAGAAGTTCGGCGCCAAGATCGACGCCGCCGACGTGACCGACGAGGCGTGGGGCATCGTCGGGATCTGGGCCAAGCAGGGCTACACCGATCGGCTCGGCGAACTCCGTTCGCTGATGAACGACATGAAGGACGGCGTGGACGGGTTCATCTCCAAGCTGAACAAGGCCTCCGAGATGTACCGGGGCATCGAAGAAGCCGGAAAGGTCGAGTTCGGCAAGCACGAGGCGACCATCGACGAAACGCTCGGAAAGTAGGGGTCATGACCGAGGAGAAGTCGAGCATCGCCGACGGGGTCGACGTCCAGGCGTACGACGAGAGCATGAGCGCGAACCTCGATCGCGCGATGGGGCACGTGCCGGTGGCGGGCACGATCTACAAGTCGGGCAAGTCGATCGCCTCGCACGCCCAGCAGGCGGCCCAGGCGGACAACCCGGCCGAACTGGCGTCCGCGGGTGCCGCGCTGGTCGGGGACGGGGCCGCGTTCGTCGGCGCCGCCGCGACCGACATGGTCACCTTCGCGATGGACCCGATCGGCTGGCTGGTCAGCCACGGGCTGAACATGCTGCTCGAGCTGGTCCAGCCGCTGCAGGACGCGTTGCACCAGGTCACCGGCGACGGCCCGGCCATCGGGCACGCGTCGGAGAACTTCGTGGCGCTCGCGAACGGATTCGTCGCCCTCGCCGACGACTTCGAGAAGACCGGTGACGCGGCGCTCGCCGAGTGGGTGGACGACGCGGGCAAGGCCGCGAAGGAAGCACTGGGCGACTTCTCCGCCGGGATCCGCGGCGTCGGTTCGGCCGCCGGATCGGTGGCCGAGGTGCTGCAGATGTGGTCGATGGTCATGGTGGTCATCGAGGAGCTGATCAAGGGCATCATCACCGAACTGATCTCCTGGCTGATCACCATCTGGCTGCCCGCGCTGGCCGCGTCGGTGATCAGCTTCGGCAGCTCGGTCGCCGCCGCGATGACCGCGTCCATCGCCAAGGCCGCCAGCGTGCTGCAGAAGGTGACCAAGTACCTCGGCAAGTTCGGCAAGCTGCTCGACACCTTCATCGAGTACCTCGCGAAGTACGCGACCAAGGTCGTGGACATGACGAGGAAGTTCCGGATCGGTACCTACGCCGGTGAGTCGAAGTTCTCGCTGAACGTCCTGGAGAACACCGCCGGGGTCGCGCTCACGCCGAGCAACCGGGTGCTCACCACGATGTTCGGCACCTCCGTCGGCGTGCGCCCGCTGGTCTCCGGCGCGGCCGTCAAGGGCGGCATCGGCGCCGGGAAGGCCGCGTACACCGAGGGCAAGGAAGCCGTCATGCCGGAGGGGGAGAACGAGCCGTGGTTCAACAAGAGCGAGATCGGCGGGGACAAGAGCCCGGAGGAGACGCGGGGGAACCTCGACATCTGAGCGACTCCCGGCAGCGGGCAGCGGAAAAGATCTTCGCGCACCAGGAGCGCATGGAGGACAAGGCGGAGAAGGCCCTTGTCCGGCCTGGCTTCCGTGAACGGGTCGAGGAACTCATGGCCGCCCAGTGGCGCGAGCCGGTCATCGTGCTGCGGCTCGGCGACACCGATCTGGGTTTCGACGTGCCCGGCAGGCGACTGGACGGCACGGTCAAGGGGAAGCGGCTCGTCCGGCGGTTCTTCTGGAACGTGTTCCGCGGTATCGGCGGCGCGTTCGTCTACGTCTTCGCGCTGCTGAACGGTGCGGGCAGTGGTGGCGGCAAGGGCGGTCACCCGTTCCAGCGGGAGATCCGCGTGAAGGGTCCGGCGAACGCGATGGCGCTCGAGCCCGCCGATCGGGTGCGGAAGGCGAGCGGGCCCTGGCTGGTGTGCTCGCCGTCCGCGATCGCGGTGGTGGACACCGGCTCGACCTACCGGGATCTGGCCGACGCGCCGCCGCCGGAGATCCTCTGGCAGGCCAGGAAACCGCAGGCACCCGCGATCGACTTCCGCAAACGCGTCCTGACTTGGCCGGACGGGTCGAGTTTCGCGTTCACGCTGCACGGACGCACCGAGGAGCGGTATCTGCGGGAGCGTTTCGAGTTCCCGGACACGATTCACTGGACCGGACGGCCGGACGCGCCGAAGTAGCTCGCTCGGTTCTTGAGGGCTGGAGGACGCTTTTGCCGAGGGCCCCTCAGTCTCCGGTCGGAGCACCTGCTCGCTCGGTGCCTCCCTCATGTCCCAAAGGGTCCCTTGAAGACCTTCAACGTCCCAAAGGGTCCCATCAGGACACACCCGCGCGCCCTCAACTGAACACCGGAACTCACCCACTGTCCCCAATGTGGCATTGGGGACACTCAGCGTCCCCAATGCCACATTGGGGGCAACCGGCTCCAGCGCCGAACCGGCGCCCCCGAGAAGTAGTACGGACGAGCCGGCGTGTAAGCCGGATCCTGTCCCCGCCCCGCCTTGCGGCTGAGCGGGTGGCGGCCATCCATCTAGGCCCGCCGTCGCCGACGGGCTCGAGCGGCCTACCCGCAGGCTCGGGCGGGCAGCCCTCGATCGCCTGCGCAGGAGCCTCGCGGCTCCCTCTTGGCCTTGCTCCGGGTGGGGTTTACCTAGCCGTCCTGGTCACCCAGGACGCTGGTGGTCTCTTACACCACCGTTTCACCCTTACCTCCGCCCGCGAAGCGAGCGAAGGCGGTCTGTTTTCTGTGGCACTGTCCCGCGGGTCGCCCCGGGTTGCCGTTAACAACCACCCTGCCCTGTGGAGTCCGGACTTTCCTCGAACCGGTCTCCCGGCTCGCGGCCGCCCCGCCGACTCGTCCGTCGGCGAATCCTACTGCACGGGTGCCGGCAGGCAGTTCAGGTTGCGTCGTCCGTCGGGTTCGACCACGAACCACACGTGGTCGGTGCCCTGCCCGGTCCATTCGCCGGGCCGCGCGTTGGCGAACTTGTAGAGCGGCCAACCGGCCAAGGTCACCTGCTTGGCGCCTTCGGGACGCTTGATGGTGTCGACCAGTGCCGGATCGATGCCGGTCACCAGGGGCGTGCCGGTCGTCGTGACGGGGGTCCACACCGCGGCGCAGTCCCCGAGGCAGGTCGAACGGGCCTTGTGCGGGTTGTCGCGTTCGTAGCGGAAGAGCACGGCGCCGGTCTCGTCGAGGACAGCTTGCCCCATCCGTGTCATGTAGACGGCGGTGAGTCGCGTGCCGGGCGGAGGGTCCGTCGGTGTGTTGGCGCGCGAAGTGACGGGCTGCGACACCCGCGGGCTGGGGAGCGATTCCGTCACCGGAGCCTGAGCCGTCAGCGACGCGGGTTCAGCCGCCTGCCACCACATCGCGGCGCCCACGACGAGCGCCGCGATGACGACGAGCATGGTCAACCGCGATCGGCGCATCAGGCGTCTCCGTTTCTCCCGGGTGGCTGACGGGGTTCTGTGCCGCGATCTCGTTGGTCCAGTGGAGGACGGCGGACGGGCTGTCGAGGCCGACGACACCGACGAGGCGTCCCTTGCGGACGAAGCCGGTGACGGGCCGTTCGCCACCGACGGGTGAAGCGAGCGCGACGGTGTCGGTGCCGAGCTTCGGGATTCCGCCCGCCTGGATGCGCATGCCGTGCTGTTCGGACCAGAACCGCGGCACCGGCGCGAAAGGCCGCGAAGCCTGCGGCCCGGCGAGGAGGTTCTCCGCGGCCGCACGGCCCATCTCGACGGCGTTGAGCCAGTGCTCGACCCGCCGCGGCGTCTCGTCGAAACGCAGGTTCGGCCATTGCGCGACGTCCCCGGCGGCGACGATGTTGTCCATCCCCAGCACGTGACAGGTCGGCGAGCAGACGACGCCGTCGTCGAGCGGCAGTTTCGCGCCGCGCAGCCACGAGATCGACGGCACCGTGCCGACGGCCACCACGACGCACGAGACGTCCAGGATCCAGCCGTCGGATGACCGCAGCCGCAATCCGTTCGGCGTGGTCTGCCAGTTGTCGATGGACGCGCCCAGCGCCAGCCGCACCCCGCGCGAGCGGTGCAGCGCCGAGAGCTTCTGCCCGATGTGCTTGCCGACGACCTCCCCGAGCAGATGCGCCGACCGGCCGATGACGGTGACCTCCCGGCCGATCTCGCGCAGGCTGGCGGCGACCTCGCAGCCGATGAACCCGCTGCCCAGCACCGCGACCGGGCCGTGGTCGGCGGCCAGGTTGTCGCGCAGTTCCGCGGCGTCGGCCAGGGTCCGGACCACGACCACCCGCGGATGTCCGTGCGGCACACCGGAAAGCCTTCGCGGTTCGACGCCGCTGGCGATGACGAGCCCGTCGTAGGGCAGTTCCTCGGCACCGGGCAGATGGACGACCTGGCGGCCCGGCTGCAGATGCGTCGCCGGGGTGTTGAATCGCCATTCGGCGTCGATCTCGTCGGGCCGGGCGAGCAGCATCTCCGCCGGGCCGGTGGCGCCGGTCAGCAGTTGCTTCGACAACGCCGGCCGGTGATACGGCGGCTCCGGCTCGTTGCCGACGATCACCAGTTCTCCGTCGAACCGCAGTTCCCGCAACCGTTCCGCACAGCGCAGCCCGGCCAGCCCGCCGCCGACCACGACGATCCGTTCGCTCATCGTCGCGCCCCCTGTAATCGGATCGCCCGCATCGGACAGGCTCTGGCCGCGGCTTGCACGAGCGGCACCTGTTTGGCGCCGGGTTTCCGGAGGTAGCGCAGCTGTCCGTCGCCCTGCAACTGGAAGACCTGCGGCGCTTCGGCCTGACAGATGGCGTAGCGGTGGCACTTCCGGTCGTCGACGGAGATCCGGACCGGCTCGGCCCGGCCGGTGCCGCCTTCGAGCAGTCCCAGCAGGACCAGCGCCCGCGGCGGGAGCACCCGCAGCACGGTGAGCACGACGGCCGGGGTGAGCACGGTGATCCCGCCGAGCCAGACCGTCGCGAGGTTCCCGTTCGCGGACGCGCCCAGCCAGGAGTGGATGGCGAGCAGGCCGACCGCGAAGTAGCCGGCCTGATGGAACCGCTGCCCCCGTGGATCGGCCGCGCCACGGCGCATCGCCGCGGTGACCGAGACGGCGATGAACAATTCCAGCCCGACGACACCGGCCGCGTGCCGCGCGAATCCTCCCCCGGCGAACGGGATCAGCAGCGCCAGGACACCGAACGACTCGTCGTCGAGGAACAGATAGGACAGTCCATGGACGACACCGGTGGCGAGACTGAACACCGCGAGCACGACGTGACCTCCGCGCAACGCCTCGTGACCGGTGACGCGCCTGATCCAGCCGGTGGCGCTCAGCACGCCCCACACCAGCGTCAGGCACATGGTCACGTAGGCGAACCGGGCCGACAGGGCGGCGATGTCCCGCACCCCGCTGTCGTGGGGTGACGGTGCCGGGATGACGGCCAGGAGCGCGGCGTTCATCCGCGCCTGCCCGATGCCCCGAGCACCCGGACGAGCCCGAAGGTCGCGCCCCCGGCGATCCCCGCCATGAGCACGCCGAGCGCGAGATCGCCGCCGTCGAGTTCGTCACCGCCGCCGGGTGCGACCATCAGCGAGGTGGTTTCGGCGATGCCGGTGCTTTCGAGCAGGGTCATATGCCGCATGACGGTGTCGACGGCGGTCTGCGCGAAGGACCGCATCGCGTCGTCGCGGGTAGCGGCCCGCACCTGGGAGGCGAGACCGAAGACGCTCCCGTGCGCGGCGCGGGCGCGATTGACGTAGAGGCGGTCGAAGTCGGCGCCGGCGGCCGCGGTGATCTCGTCGATCCAGGAACGCTGTTCCGCGGTGGGCTCGGCGGGGAGTTCGACGCGGACCTTCGAAGCGAGCGCGCGGACCTGGGCGTCGAGCCGGTCGTGGTCGTCGGCGAGTTTCCGGCCGACCTCCCGTACCCGCTGCCCGCTCCCGCGCTGTTCCGCCTGACGGCTGATCGGCCCTTCCCACAAACCCGCTTGGCGCACGCGGACGAGCAGTTCACGATCATGGGCGTCGATTTCCGCGAACGCTTGGATGGGCGTTCCCGCCCATATCACCAAGCAGGCGATCACCAGTCCGAACAGCCGATAGATCATTTCACCCGTCCCCGTCCTCGAAGTGCCTCACTGGGAGTACGGCGAACCGGAGCGGCCGGTTCGATCTAGCCGGAGCAGGCCGGTGTGATGTGCATCACACGACACATTTAGAACCGTTTATCGCCGCGATACGTACCGGCCGACTAAATGTAAACGAACCACTACTGCACATGGCTCACGGCGATAGTCTGCGCTACGGTGTACGAACCCGTGAAATCCTCCACCGCCGGGGAGGTAGCGAATCTTATGGAAGCAGTGGGCAGAGGATACCGGTTCGATGGCGACCATCGGCCGGGCGAGGTTCCAGATGAGTTCATTTCGGTACTGTACAAGGATTTCCGGGACACGCTGTTCGGGCAGGTGATGTACCTGACGGGCCATGATCAACAATGGACAGAAGACGTCGTCCAGGAAACACTGATCCGCGCCTGGCAGCATTCGGACACGTTGAACCGCGAGCCGGGAATGTTGCGTGGCTGGCTGCTCACGGTCGCCAAGCGGATCGTGATCGACGGCTGGCGAAACCGGCGAGCCCGGCCACAGGAGGTCGAGCTGGACAGTTCCGAAAACGCCGAAATAGCGGACCGGACCGAACAGTCACTGTCCGCACTCGTCATTTCCGAAGCACTGCGTTATCTGGACGGCAAATACCAGGCCGTCATCTACGAGACGTATCTGACCGGGCATACGGTCCGGGAGGCGGCGGTGATATTGGGGATCCCGGAGGGAACGGTCAAATCACGGCTGTACGCGGCCATTAAGACATTGCGACGGTCGTTAGGAGAACTGGGGTCCCGATGAGGAAGCGAAAGGTGAAACACACCGATGTGGCGGCGTACGTACTCGGCGTGCTGGACCGCGCCGAGGCGCACGCCTTCGAGAAGCATTTG
Organism: Amycolatopsis sp. SB7-3; assembly: GCF_041021335.1. NCBI lineage: Bacteria > Bacillati > Actinomycetota > Actinomycetes > Pseudonocardiales > Pseudonocardiaceae > Amycolatopsis > Amycolatopsis sp. SB7-3. The sequence continues at coordinate 3,582,573 of NZ_JBFPJQ010000001.1, read as the reverse complement.
AAGGGCTGCGCGCGATGCGGACGGCAGGTCGCGGAATTCGCGTCGGTGGAACACGCGCTGGCGAAGGCCGATCTGCGCTACCTGTCCCCCGTCACCACGCGATGTCGCGGCCGGCTGTCGATGATCACGGCGAACCTCGTCGTGGTCTTCCTGGCGTGCGTCGTCGCGGCCTTGATGTCGTCGCAACGATCGTCCCGGCGGATCTCGTCGGATGCGGACATCCCGGCTCCTGCTCCCCTCGACGACCAGCGATCACTCCCGTTACCGCTTACATGCGAGTAGTCTGCCGCAAGCCGACACGAAGGTCTCTACGGTGCATACCGAAGTAAATCCCGAGAGTCCCTTCGGCGGGCCTTCGGTACCGAAGCGCCGCGCCGCCGGGTTACTGGGTCAAGACGGCGAACTCGACACGATCACCGGACTGCTCCGCGCCGCCCTGCGGGGCCGCGCCGTCAGCGCGGTGGTGGTCGGCGAGTTCGGGATGGGCAAGTCCTCGATGCTCACCGCGGCCGGCGAGCTCGCCGAAGCGGCCGGGTTCACCGTCGCGATCGCCACCGCCTCCCGGCTGGAAACCCACCTGAGCGGCGGTGTCTGCCGTCAGCTGGTCGAAGGGCTCACCCACGCGCCCCCCGAACCCGGATCGCCGCGGCCGCGCACGCCGCACGCGGCCGAAATCCTGCCGGATCACCCTCCCCGGACCGAACGGGAGCAGACGGAGGCGCTCGACGCCTTCTTCCACATCGTCCGGCGCGCCGCCGAGCAGGGGCCGGTCTTCCTCGGCATCGACAACATCCACCTCGCCGACCCGTGGTCGATGCGCTGTCTCGCCTACATCCGGCACCGGGTCGAACAGTTGCCGGTGGTGGTCGTGCTGACCTCGCTGATCGGGCATCTGCAGACCGGCGAGGTCGCCCTGCTGGAGATGTCCGGCTGCACCCCGGCGACCATCCTGCTGCGCGGGCTCGGGACGCGGCACGTCGCCGAGTTCCTCCAGGTCTCCGTCGGACGGTTCGCCGAAGAATGCCGCGAGGTCACCGGCGGCAACCCGTTCCTGCTGGGCGCGCTGCGCCGCCGCCTGATCCCGGGGATGGATCCGGCCACCGCGGGGTCGGCGATGATCGGCGAGGTGCTGCGGGTCCGCGTGCACCAGTACACCGCCGCGCCGAAGGTGCTCGAGGCCGTCGCGATCCTCGGCGAGGACGCGAGTTTCGACCTGCTGGCACAACTCGCCGGGGTCGACGAGAGCACCGCGCTGGAAGCCATCGACACGATGGTGCGCGTGCACCTGCTGACCAACAGCCACCGGCCGTCACTGACCTACCGGTTCGTCCGCAACTCGGTGCTCGCCGACATGCCGCTCACCACCAGGGCGGTCACCCAGTCACGGGCGGCGCGGCTCCTGCACGACGCGGGTGCCGCGCCGGAGCGGGTCGGCGTCCATCTCCTGGAGGCGACCGCGATCAGGATCCCTTGGGCGGTCGACGTCCTGCGCCTGGCCGCGCGGCATTCGGTGGTCGAGGGCGACCCGGAGCTGTCCGTCCGGTTCCTTTCGCGCGCGCTCGAAGAACGGCTCAGCGAACGCAAGCGGATGGCGATCCTGCTCCAGCTCGCGCACGCGGAATTCCACTGCGACCGGGATTCGGCGCCGGCCAGGGTGCGCGAGGCCATCGACCATATCGACGACCGGGAAACCGCGGCCTTCGTCGCGACGGCCATGATCCTTTCGCTGTGCTGCGGCCCGGACGCGCGGCTGGCGATCAACTCCGCGGGCCAGTTCGCCGCACGGCTCGACGCGGGCGGGCCCGACGCCGTCTGGCCATTGCTCTGCATGACCTATCTCGCCGAAGCGGGCAGCAGACTCGGGCCACCGCCGGACTTCCGCGACTTCGAACGGCAATGGGCGCCGCTGAACGATCCCGCCGCGCAACAGAGCCGATCCGGTCTCCTCGCGCTCGACGCGGTACGCGGCGGCAAGTCCTCGGCGAACGCCGTCCGGCATTTCGGAGAGGCGTTGTCCGGCGAACAGCCCGAACTGTTCGAGCAGCCGTATTTCTTCACGCTCGCGACGGCCGCGCTCGCCGACGAACCCGCGCTCACCGACAAGCTCTGCCAAGTGCTCGACACCGAACGCCTGCCGTGGGACTTCCACGTGCCGAAGGGCGCCCTCGCCACCCTCGCCCGCGGCATCGCCCTGCAGGCGGGCGGAGACCTGGTGCGCGCGAGTGTCCACTTCGAATCGCTGGTGCGGCAGTTCGACGAGCGCGGGGTCACCGGCCGCTGCCCGATCGCGGTGCTGTGCGCGGCGAGACTGATCGAGGTCTCGGTGGACCTCGGCCGCCCCGACCTCGCGAAAGCCCTGCTGGACAGAATCGATTTCGGGGCCACACAAGCGCTTTTCACGCACAACTACCTGCTCTACGCCCGAGGCAGACTTCGTGCGGCCACCGGTGAACCGGAGCTCGGGTACGAAGACCTGCTCGGCTGCGGGCGCCGTCTCGAACACCACGGCATGCGTTTCCCCGGCTTCGCTCCTTGGCGGGCGCACGCCGCTCGCACCGCGCTGGCGCTCGGTCGCACCGACGCGGCGGCCCGGCTCGCGGAGGAGGATCTCGAGGCCGCGGAACGCTGGGGAGCGCCGAGGATCCTCGGCGGCGCGCTGACCACGGCCGGGCTCGTCCGCGAGGACGAAGAGGGCGAACGCCTGCTCACCAAGGCCGTCGACGTCCTCGGCGGGTCGACCGCGAAACTCGCGCTGGCCGAGGCGCTGACCGAGCTCGGCGTGCTGCAGGCCCGGCACGGGCAGGCCGAAAAGGCGGTCGGCACGCTGCGGATGGCCGCGCAGTCGAGCAAGCATTGCGGGGCGCGGCCGCTCGCGAGGCGGGCCGCGGAGGCGTTGCGGGACGCGCGGGCGAGCCTCGCGACCGCGAAGGACAACGAACACGGTCTCACCAAACAGGAATACCGCGTCGCGCTGATGGCGTCACAGGGTCTCACCAACCGGGAGATCGCCGAAGCACTGCACCTGACCCGCCGCACCGTCGAACTGCATTTGTCCGGGGCCTACCGCAAACTGGGCATCACCGGACGCACCGAATTGGGTTCCGCGCTCGGACGGTCTCAGCGCGTGGACACCGATTGACGGTTTCCGGGGGCGGCGGGTTCACTCCGCGGCATGCCGGGAATCGAATCCGAACCACTCAAATTCGCCTATTGGGTCCCCAATGTGAGCGGCGGTCTGGTCACCAGCGACATCGAGCAGCGCACCGACTGGGGATACGAGTACAACCGGGATCTCGCCGTCCTCGCGGAGAACAGCGGCTTCGAGTACGCGCTGAGCCAGGTCCGCTACACGGCCAGCTACGGTGCCGCCTACCAGCACGAATCGACCGGGTTCAGCCTCGCGCTGCTGCTCGCGACGCAGCGGCTCAAGGTGATCGCGGCCGTCCATCCCGGGCTGTGGCATCCCGGGGTGCTCGCGAAGTTCATCGCGAGCGCGGACGTGATCTCCGGCGGGCGCGCGGCGGTCAACGTGGTCAGCGGCTGGTTCAAGGACGAATTCACGAACCTCGGCGAACCGTGGCTGGAACACGACGAACGGTACCGTCGTTCGGAAGAATTCATCCGCGTGCTGAAGGAACTCTGGACGAGCGACCACGCCGAATTCGCCGGTGATTTCTATCGGATCCACGATTTCGACATCAAACCCAAACCGGTCGGGCGGCCGCATCCGGAGATCTTCCAGGGCGGCAACTCCACCGCGGCGAGGAAGCTCGCGGGCCGGGTCTCCGACTGGTACTTCAGCAACGGCAAGGATTTCGACGGGTTCAGCGAGCAGGTCGAGGAGGTCCGCGGCTACGCGGCCCAGAACGACCACGCCGTTCGGTTCGGGCTCAACGGTTTCGTGATCGCGCGGGAGACCGAGAGCGAGGCGAAGGCCGTGCTGCGCGAGATCGTCGAGAAGGCGAACACCGAGGCCGTCGAAGGTTTCCGCGGTGCGGTCAAGCAGGCGGGAAGCTCCACATCGGACAAGAAGGGGATGTGGGCCGACTCGGAGTTCAAGGATCTGGTGCAGTACAACGACGGCTTCCGCACCGGGCTCATCGGCACGCCGGAGCAGATCGCGGACCGGGCCATCGAGTACAAGAAGCGCGGGGCGAACCTGCTGTTGCTCGGCTTCCTGCACTACCTGGAGGACGTCGAGCACTTCGGGAAGCACGTGCTGCCCGTGATCCGGGAGAAGGAGGCCGCCCTCGACCGCGTTTAGTCCTCTGAATGCGGGCGTATCGCATTCAGAGGACGAAATGCGGTCGGGTTACGGGAGGTAGACGGTCTGGCCCGGGTGCATGGTCGGGCCGCAGTCCTTGAGCGGCCCGCCGAAGCGCGCCTTCTCCACGTCCGGCATGGTCTTCGCGGCGTAGTCCCGGACGGCCTTCAGCTTCTCGGGGCTCGAGACGGCGTCCTTGCGCACGAAGTCGCCGTTGCGCGGCCCGCTGCCCGGGTACACGAAGATCGGCTCGTAGTCGCGGTCGATCCGCGGGTCGACGGTGATGCCGTTGCCCGCGGCCCACGGGCCCCACGAGTGGATGAAGGTCGGCTTGACCTTGTCGAACACGTAGTCGCGCAGCCCCGGCAGGTCGCCCTTCTTGAGGAAGTCCGCGACGTCCGCCTCGACCAGCCCGGCCATGTCGACCAGGTGCAGGCGGCTGGTCATCGACGAGCCGCCGAGGTCCGGGAGCAGCAGCGACGCCTGCTGGAGGCCCAGGATGTCGGCCATGGTGTTGAAGCCGCGGCCGAAGCGGTCGGCGATGAGGCACGCGGGCACCGTCGGGACCTCTTGGAACTTCTTCGACGCCGATGCGAACCCCATCCCGGACGGGATCGCGGCCGCGACCAGGACGAGCACCACGACGGTCCGCAGCGCCGCCCGCGAACGGCGCAGGAGTTCACCGGCGGCCAGCGTTCCCGCCAGCACCGAGAGGATCCAGATCGGGGTCGCGAACCGGTGCTGGCCCATCCAGTCCGGGACCATCACGCCATAGGCGATGATGCCCAGCGCCAGCGGCACCAGCAGCGCGATCAGCGCGCGCCGCCATTCCGCACGGACCAGCGCGTACCCGATGGTCAGCGCCAGCAGGATCGTGCCGGCGACACCGGCGTAACCGACCAGCTCGAACGGCTGCTTCAGCGCCGAAAGCCCGGGCAGCCCCTGCCCCTTGGCGATGGACGGGTTCGCCAGCAACCTGCCGAACTCCGTGATCCGCCAGGCGAAATACGCCCCGAACGGGATCGCGAACGCGACCACCGACACCACGACGAACTTGATGCTCTGCCCCAGCAGCGGCTTACGCAGCTGGAACAGGACGACGAGCGGGTACGCGCCGCCGTAGATCAGGCCTTCAGGACGGGTCAGCGCGGCGAACGCGACCAGCACCCCGGACCAGACGGCGACCTTCGCGGTGAGCAGGGTGTCCTTGCGCACGGCCACGAACAGCAGCACCGCGAGCCAGGCGACGGCCATCCCGAACAGCGAGTTCTCCAGCCCGGAGATCGTCCAGATGACGAACGACGGGATCGCGGCCAGCGTCAGCCCGACGACCAACGTCGCCAGCCAGGCGAAGCGCGCGAAGATCTGCTTCGCCGCGATGTGGCAGGCGGCCAGCGTCCCGGCGGTGAACAGGAGTCCCAGCAGCTTCGGGAACAGCACGTAGTCGGGAAGGCCGAACAGCATGCCGCTGTCGAAAATGCCGACGAGCTTGCCGAGCGCCAGCATCACCAGCCACGTCGAGTTCGACCAGCCCTCGACCGACGGCTGCCCCGGCTGCAGCACCGGGCCGAGGCCGTCGGTGAAGCTGCGCGCGTAGGAGAAGGTGATGGCCGCGTCGTCGACGATCCAGTGGCCGTAGAGGGTGGCGTGCCAGGCCAGCGCCGCCACTCCGGCGAGGACCGCCAGGTACGGCGCGACACGGGCGGCCAGGCCACGACGGGCCGGCGTCTCCGCCGGATCGGGCACGCCTTGTTCGGAAGCTTCGCTGAGTGCGCTCGCCGTCATGTCCCCGTCTTTGCCTTTTCGCTCACGTGCCGTCGCCGAAACTGTAGCCAATACCCCATCGGCCGCCCGCGACACGTCATATCCAGGCGTGATCCGCGCCACATTCTCCTGGCTAGGAGAGGTGCGAAATGTCGTTCACCAACCGGACCGAGGCGTTGCCGTCCGGGTAGAACTCGACGATCGACAGCGAGGCCAGGTCCAGGTGCAGGCGGAACAGCAGCGACGGCCCGGCGTCCAGGCCCATCCGCAGGAGTGCCTTGATCGGCGTGACATGGCTGACCAGCACCAGCGTCCGGCCACCGTACTTAGCGATCAGTTCGTCGCGGGCCCTGCGGACTCGCCGGTGCACGCCGTCGAAGCTCTCCCCGCCCGGCGCCGCGATCGAGGTGTCGGAAAGCCAGCTGGTCTGGAATTCGGGATCGCGGTCCATCGCCTCTTTGAAGGTGAGGCCCTCCCAGTCGCCGAAGTCGGTCTCGATCAGCCCGGGGTGGGTCTCGACCCGGCCGCCGAGCGCGTCCGCGATCGCCTGCGCGGTCTGCTGGGTACGGATCAGCGGTGAGGCGATGATCGGCGCCGCCTCGCCGTCGACGACCAGGCCCTCCATCGCGCCGAGGCGTTTCGCGGCGGCGGCCGCCTGCTGCTTGCCGTGCTCGGTGAGGGGCACGTCGCCGCGGCCGGAGTACCGCTTCTCGACCGACATCGCCGTCTGGCCGTGCCGTACGAGGAGCAGTTTGGTCGGGGTCCCGGTCGCACCGGTCCAGCCGACGGGGCTGACCCTGTCCTGCTTCACGGTCTTCTTCGGCGCTTCCGCCTGTTTCCCCGCGTCCATCGCTTCGTTCGCGAGGCCGTCCGCGTGGGAGTTCTCCGCGCGCGGGATCCACTCGTAGCGCACGCGCGAGAACCGCGCCGCCAGCTCCTTGGCTTCGGCGTTCAGCGGCTGCATCGACGGGTGCTTGACCTTCCAGCGCCCGGACATCTGCTCCACCACGAGCTTCGAGTCCATCCGGACGTCCACTGTGGACGCTCCGAGCTCGGCGGCCGCGGCGAGCCCGGCGATCAGGCCGCCGTACTCGGCGACGTTGTTGGTCGCGATGCCGACGTAGGCCTTGCGCTCGGCGAGCACCTCGCCGGTGGCCGCGTCCTTGACGACCGCGCCGTACCCGGCGGGCCCCGGGTTGCCCCGCGAACCTCCGTCGGCCTCGACGAGCACGTGGTCGGTCACAGGCCGGACTCCAGCGTGCGCACCAGGATGGCGCCGCAGTTCTCGCACTGGATGACGTTGTCCTCCGGGGCCGCCTTGATCTCGGCGATCTCGCGGCGGTCGATGTCGAGCTGGCAGGCGCCGCAGCGGCGGGCCCGCAGCAGCGCCGCGCCGATGCCCTTGTGCGCGCGGACCCGCTCGTAGAGCTTCAGCAGGTCTTCCGGGAAGCGCGGCAGGAGCTTGGCGCGGTCTTCGTCGCGGCGTGCCTTCGTGGTGTCGAGGTCGGTGAAGTGCTCGTCGCGGCGCCCGATGGCTTCGGCGACCTCGCCCTCGGCCTTCGCGACCTCGGCGCTGGTGCGCTGGGCGTCGAGTTCGAGGGCCTCGCGGCGTTCCATCAGTTCGAGCAGGTCGTCCTCGAGCGCGGACTGACGCCGGCTGAGGCTGTTCAGCTCGTGCTCGATGTCGGTCATCTGCTTCGCCGCGACGGAACCGGATTCGAGGAGTTTGCGATCGCGGTCTCCGCGAGCGCGTACCGACTCGATCTCCTTCTCCTGGCGGGCGATCTCGCGGTCGAGGTCGGACGCCGCCGTCTGGACCGAGACCAGCGCGTCACGTCGTTCGCGCACCGTCTTCTCGCCCGCGTCGATCTCGGCGATCTCCGGCAGGGTGCGGCGACGGTGGGCGGTACGCGCGAGTTCGGCGTCCACCTTCGCGAGTTCGAGCAGCTGGCGCTGGACGGCGGGGTCGGCCTTCACGGTGCTCCTTGGAGTTCTTAGTGCTCGGTTCGGGTGGCCCGTAGCGTCCACGGGTCGGTGCACCGCGTGGAGACGTGAACGTCGACGTTACCCGCAAACGCGGCACGGACGACGCCCGAGGCTTGCTCGCACCACGGCCACTCGCTCGCCCAATGGGTGACGCCGACCAGGGCGGGGACTTCGGCGATGTCGGCGAGGTGCTCGCCGGCGGGATGATGCCGGAGATCGGCGGTGACGTACGCATCGACCCCGGCGGCGGTGGCGCGCTTGAGATAGCTGTCGCCGGAGCCGCCGGAAACGGCCACGCGGTGGATCGGGCGATCCGGGGCGCCCGCGCCGTAGACGCCGGGCTCCGTGCGGGGCAAGGCGTTCGCGACGCGTTCGACGAAGGCGGAGAACGGTTCGGGCGCGGGCAATTCACCGATGCGGCCGATGCCGGTGACGCCGTCTTCGCGGGGGTCGAGCGGGCCGAGGACGGTCAGGCCGATGGCGTCGGCGAGCGCGTCGGAAACGCCGGGGGACGCGGAATCGGCGTTGGTGTGCGCGCAGTAGAGGGCGACGCCGGCCCGGATCAGGCGGTGCACGAGGCGCCCCTTCGTGCTGTCCGCCGGTACGCCGTGGACTCCGCGCAGCAGCAGCGGATGGTGCGCGACGATCAGCTGCGCGCCCCCGGCGATCGCCTCGTCGACGGTCTCGTCGACCGGGTCCACACAGAACAGGACCTTGTCCACGTGCTCGGCCGGGTCGCCGCAGACGAGGCCGACGGCATCCCACGATTCGGCGAGTTCGGGCGGATACGCCTGCTCCAGGGCGGCGATGACTTCGGCTAGCGCGGGCACCCGGGGATTTTCGCATGTAGCGTTTCCGGGCATGCGACTTCGGGTGCTCTGTGCCACTTCGCTGCTTCTCGTGGCGTTACCCGCGCCGGCGTCGGCGTCTCCGGGCCTCTGGGAACTGACCGACCTGGCCGCTCAGCGCGTCCAGATCGCCGACAAGGTCGCGGCCGCGAAATTCGGCACGCCGTCGCCGATCGACGACCCGGTGCGCGAGCGGCAGATCCTCGACTCGGTGGCCGCGAAGGCGCCCGGCCTCGGCCTCGACCCGGCAGGCGTGGTGCGGTACTTCCGCGACCAGATCGAGGCGAACAAGGTCGTGCAGCGCGGTCTGTACGCGCGGTGGACCGAGCACCCCGGCACGCGGCCGCCCGGGCGCCCCGATCTGGGGACCGAGGTGCGGCCGGTGATCGACCGGCTCAACGCGGGGCTGCTCACCGAACTCGCGGAGACCCGGGACGTGCGGGCGCGGCGGTCGTGCGATGTGCGGCTCGCGGTCACGGTGCGGCTGGCCGACGCGCGGCGCGGGCTGGACCGGCTGCACTCGGGGGCGCTTGCGGAGGCCGTGCGGTCGGCCTGTTCCCGCTCCTGACCTGCGGATGGAGAGCAAGGGACCTTTGCTACCACCCCGGCTCAGTCCAGGGCCTTCGCGTCCTTGCTGATCGCCCAGCGGCCGGCCGCACGCATCGCGCGCCCCGTCCACAGCACCGCGCGATAGGCCTTCGTCGTCTGATCGGGGACGTCGGGTCGGACGACCTCGTACGGCGAGACGGACGCGCTCGACCGGAGGTGCAACGGCATCCTGGTCATCGCCTCTTTCGGCGATCTCGCCTGGACGAAGTGGTGCTCCGACAGGATCCGCCCGACCTCGTAGGGGTGCGGAAGCTTGACGGTGATGCGGTACCAGCGGAGCCCGGTTGCCGGCGACTCGACGCTGGGTGTTGGTGCGCTCATACGCGACCTTCCTGCGTGTTTCTCTCCAGGAGGTCTACTCCCGCTTCGCCCCGGCTTTCCAGCTTCGCGCGCCCGGTAGCCGTTCGGAGCCGGTGAGCGGTCGATCTCCGTCGGCCTTCACACTGATCAGGTGCTGCACATCGTCTTCGTCTGTTCCGGCAACATCTGCCGTTCCCCGATGGCCGAGCTCGTCTTCCGCGCGAAGGCCGAGGAGGCGGGTCTCGATCATCTCGTGCAGGTGTCCAGCGCGGGCACCGGCGGCTGGCACGTGGGCGAGGCCGCGGACAAGCGGGCCCGCGCGAAGCTCGCCGAACACGGCTACCCGACCGGCCACGTCGCGGCCGAGGTCGACCGCGGACATCTGGCCGCCGACCTGCTGCTCGCGGCGGACGAAGGACATCTGTCGTTCCTCCGGCGCAAGGTCTCGGATCCGGCGAAGGTGCGTCTGTTGCGCGAGTTCGACCCGTCCGCGCCCGAGGGCGCCGAGGTCCCGGACCCGTACTACGGCGAGGACGACGGTTTCGAGGACGTCCTCGGCATGATCGAGCGGGCCGTTCCGGGCCTGCTCGACTGGGTGCGCGCACACGCCTGAGGCCGACCGCTTACCGTGGTGGGGTGCGGTTGAAGTTCCTGCTGAAGCCCGGGTGGCTGGCATTGACGTTGGTGGTGTTCACCTTCGCCATCACTTGCTTCACCCTGCTGGCGCCGTGGCAGTTCTCCCGCGACACCGAACGCGAGCACCAGAACGCGGCGCTGCGGGAGTCGTTCTCCGGGCAGCCGCGCTCCCTGGAGGAGCTGCTCCCCAACGGCGCCGTGCCTGATCAGCGCACCGAATGGCACCTGGTCGCGTTGAAGGGCACCTACCTGCCCGAGGGCGAGGTCGTGGCCCGTCTGCGCTCCGTACAGGGCGAAGCGGCCTTCGAGGTCCTGACACCGTTCCGGACCGTCGAAGGCACGATTGTGCTGGTCGACCGCGGGTACGTCCGGCTCGACGACAAATCGCGCGCGCTCCCCTTCGCCCCGCCTCCGGCAGGCACGGTCGACATCGTCACGCGCGCACGCCACGACGAAAAGGACGGGAAGAACCGCGACGCGTTCGCCGACGAGTCGACCGGCGGGAAGCTGCAGAGCTACGTCGTCGATTCGCAGGTCGTCGCGCGGGCCGCGAAGCTCGACATCCGTCCGGGCTACTTCCAGCTCGACGTGAACCAGCCCGGCGTCCTGGGCGCGCTGCCGCTGCCGCAGACCGACGCCGGACCGTTCTTCTCCTACGCCCTGCAGTGGATCGCGTTCGGTGCGATGGCGTTGATGGGGTGGCTGTACTTCACCGTCCGCGAACTGAAGCCGGGCGGTGCGCTGGCCACGGAGCGGCCGCAGCGGCGCAAGAGTGTCGCGGAGATGCTGGCCGAAGACGAACGCTCCGAAGTGGCCACCTGATCCGACCTGGAAATGGACCTTTCGCAGGTCCATTTCTCCGTGTTCCGCTTCGGGCATGCTGATTCACCCGTGGGACGCCGCCCACGACGACGCCGAATGGCGGACCTGGCTCTCGACGCACGACTTCGGCCAGCTGATCGCCGGCGGCGTGGGCCGTGACCTGCCGATCGTCAACCCGGTGCACTTCGCCTACGACGGCGACCAGACGGTCCTGCTGCACCTTGCCCGCCCCAATCCGGTCTGGCCGCTGCTGGAGGAACACCCGCGCGCGCTGCTCGCGGTGATCGACGAACACACCTACATCCGCTCCGACTGGAACACCCCGGCCGACCCGCCGCACGGTGTGCCGACGTCGTACTACTCGTCGGTCCAGCTCGAATGCGATGTCCGGCTGATCGACGACGCCGCGGAGAAGGCCGCGCTCCTGGACCGGCAGCTCGCGCGATTCGAGCCCGGTTCGGGCAGGTCGGCGGTGAGCGCGACCGAGACGCCGGACAAGCGGCTGCTCCCCGGCATCCGCGGGGTCGAACTGACCGTGACCGGGGTGCGGGCGAAGTTCAAGTTCGGCGGCAACAAGCAGCCGGCCGATCGATCACGGATCGACGCCGAGCTCGCGCGGCGCGATGGGCCGATGGACGCGGGGGCGCGGGCGCGGTTGGCTCAGCGGGAGCGGTAGCAAAGGTCCCTTGCTCCCCCTGCACGAGGACTGTGTGGATTTCGGGTCACCCAACGCAACAAAATCCACACGGTCACCACGCGGAGCAAGGGGTGTGTGGATATAGGGACACTCAACGTCCCTATATCCACACACCCCCGCCCCAAGTGGTAGCAAAGGTCCCTTGCTCCCTTTCCGCAGGTCAGGGGCCGGGTGGTAGCAAAGGTCCCCTGCTCCCCCAACGCCGGAAAAGCGCAGGTCAGCGCCGTCGCCGCAGCCCGACGAGACCCGCCAGCACCACCGAGCTGATCGCGCCCAGCCACCCGACCACCCGCGAGAGCTCCACGGCCCGCGTCACGTGCCCGGCGTCCGGGTTGCGCCCGATGCCGAGCACCGGCAGTTCCTCGACCCCGTGCGGATACACCGTCCGCCCGCCGACCCTGATCTCCAGCGCCCCGGCGAAAGCGGCCTCGACGCGGCCGGCGTTCGGGCTCGGGTGCGCGGCGGTGTCCCGCCGCCACGCCCGCCACGCGCCGCCCGCCGAGCCGCCGACGACCGGTGCCGCGAGCACGGTCAGCCCGGCCGCGACCCGCGTGGGCACGAGATGGACGATTTCATCCAGCCGGGCGACGAGCCACCGGTACCGCTCGGGGCGTCCGCGGCCGATGCCGCGCAGCAGGCTGATCGCGCGCGAGCCGAGCAGTCCGGGAACACCGGCCAGCGCTCCCCACACCAGCGGCGCGACGACGACGTCCGCGGTGTTCTCGGCGAGGGTTTCCACCGAAGCGCGCGAGAGGCCGATGACGCCGAGGTCGTCGGCGACTCGCGGGTCCAGTGTGGACAGTGTGCCGCGCGCGGTCTCGAGTTCGCCTTCTTCGAGGTCTCGGGCCAGTGAGGTGCCGTGCGCGGCCAGGCCGGCGGCGCCGAGGACGGCCCAGGTGGTCACCGCGGTCGTGGTCGCCTGCAGGACGGGGCTGCGCCGCCCCGCCCGCTCGGCGAGTACGCCCGCCAGCACGGCGGAGCCCGCGAGGCCGCCGGTCCACAGGACCCCGGCCACCGGGTGTTTCGACCGGACCTTCGCGTCCACCGCCGAAGCCGCCCTGGCGAACGCCGTCACCGGACGCCGCGACCGGGGGTCCCCGATCGCCCCGTCCGCGGCCACCCCCAACACCAAGCCGATCGCGCGTGCCGCGCTCACCGTCGCCCCCTGCATGCAGTATCCCTCGAAGACCTGCAGAGATTACTCGAAGATCATCCGTCCAGAAGGACGGCCATCTCGTCACGCGCCTGGATGACGATGTCCCGCATCGCGCGTTCGGCCCGGTCAGGGTCACCGGCGTCGACGGCCACCGCGACCTCGACGTGCAGCGCGACGGCCTCGGGCTGCGGCTCCTCCGGCATCAGGCCGTGGCCGGTCCGCCCGGCGAGCACCTCGGCGACGACCGCCGAAAGCTGGGCGAACATCGGATTCCGCGACGAGGACAGCAGCAGATCGTGGAAAGCGACGTCGTGCCCGAGAAAGGTGTCGAGGTCACGCCGGTGCGCTGTCTCCTCAAGCCGCTTCGCCAAGGCCCGGAGGCGACCGCTCTCCTCCGGCGTCGCCCGCAGCGCGGCGTACCGGGCGGCACACGGTTCCACGCCGGAACGCAGTTCGGTCAGGGTGCGCAGCGCGGTCTTGCGCTCGGACCCGTCGAGTTGCCAGCGGAGCAGTCTCGGGTCGTAATGGTTCCACTCGCTCGGCTCGCGCACGATCACCCCGACCCGGCGTTTGCTGCTGGTCAGGCACATCGTTTCGAGGACGCGCACCACCTCGCGCGCCACCGTGCGAGAGGCGCCGAACCGCTCTTGGAGCTCCTCCGAGCGCAGTACGGAGCCCGGCGGGAGCTCCCCGTTCGCGATCGCGGAGCCGAGCGCGTCGAGCACCTCGGCATGCCTGTCGTTGCCCACCAGGCGACTCTAACGTTCTGACTCGATTAAGTAGTACTTGATGTTGCTTAAGTAGTACTTTTGAGCTGTACTCGTCCCGGCTACAACGACGTGGGAGGTACGGATGACCGTCATCGTGGTGATGGGCGTTTCCGGCTCGGGCAAGACGACCGTGGGCACGGCACTCGCCGAACGCCTCGGCGTCGACTACGCCGAAGCGGACACGTTCCATCCGAAGGCGAACATCGACAAGATGAGCTCCGGCCACCCGCTGAACGACGAAGACCGGCAACCCTGGCTCGAAGCCATCGCCACCTGGATCCGGGACCACCAGTGCTCCGGCGGCGTCGTGACGTCTTCCGCGCTCAAGTATCGCTACCGCGACATCCTGCGTGGCGGCGGGAAAGTCTGGTTCCTGCACCTCCACGGCGACCGCGACCTGCTCGCCGATCGGATGAAGACCCGCTCCGGCCACTTCATGCCGGTGTCCCTTTTGGACTCCCAGCTCGCCGACCTCGAACCGTTGCGTCCGGACGAGCACGGCCTCGTCGCCGACATCGCGAAGAAGCCGGAAGAGATCGTCGAAACCGCCCTTTCCGTTTTCAAGGACCGCTGATGACCACCACCCTCGCCGCCGCCTGGACCGGACACGACACCCGCCTCATCGGCGCGACGGTGCTCGCCATCGCCGTGATCGTCGTCCTGATCACCAAGGCGAAGCAGCATCCGTTCCTCGCCCTCATCCTCGGCTCCGGCGTGCTCGGGCTCGTCGGCGGCATGCCGGTCGACAAGCTGATCAAGAGCTTCAGTTCCGGCGTCGGCTCCACCGTCGCGTCGGTCGGCGTGCTGATCGCGCTCGGCGCGATGCTCGGCAAACTGCTCGCCGACTCCGGCGGCGCCGACCAGATCGTCGACACCATTCTGCGCCGCTCGGGTGACCGCGCCCTGCCGTGGGCGATGGCGCTGGTCGCCGCGCTGATCGGGCTGCCGATGTTCTTCGAGATCGGCCTGGTCATGCTCATCCCGGTGATCCTGCTGGTCGCCAAGCGCACCGGGAAACCGTTGCTGATGCTGGGCATCCCCGCGCTCGCCGGGCTTTCGGTGCTGCACGGTCTCGTCCCGCCGCACCCCGGCCCGCTCGCCGCCGCGGGCGCGCTGAACGCGAACGTCGGCCTCACCCTGGCCTTCGGCCTGCTCGTCGCGATCCCGACGGTGATCATCGCCGGGCCGCTGTTCGGCAGGCTGGCCGCGAAGATGGTCCCGGACGCCGTCGCGCCGGAGCGGCTCGTCCCGGAATCGTCCTCTTCGGACGGACGACGGCCGGGCTTCCTCGCGACGCTGTCGACGGTGTTGCTGCCGGTCGTGCTGATGATGGGCAAGGCGCTCGCGGACATCCTGCTGGAAAAGGAGAACCACCTCCGCCGCGTACTGGACTTCATCGGCGACCCGCTGGTGGCCCTGCTCGCCGCGGTACTGCTCGGCATGCTCACCCTGGGCAAGTCCGCGGGTTTCACGCGGGACAAGCTTTCGTCCACTGTGGCCGATTCGCTGCCGCCGATCGCCGGCATCCTGCTCATCGTCGGCGCGGGCGGCGGGTTCAAGCAGACCCTCGTCGACGCCGGGGTCGGCAACGTCATCACCAGCCTGGCCACCGGCGCGAACCTGTCGCCACTGCTGCTCGGCTGGCTGGTCGCGGTCGCGATCCGGCTCGCCACCGGCTCCGCGACGGTCGCCACCGTGTCCGCCGCGGGCATCGTGGCGCCGCTCGCGGCGACCATGGATCCGTCGCACAGCGCGCTGCTGGTGCTGGCGATCGGCGCCGGTTCGCTGTTCTTCTCCCACGTCAACGACGCCGGGTTCTGGCTGGTCAAGGAGTACTTCGGGCTTTCGGTCGGGCAGACGCTGAAGAGCTGGTCGATCATGGAGACGGTGATCTCGGTGGTCGCGATCGCGCTGATCCTGCCGCTGGGTGCCTTGTTGTAGCTCCTGCTTGACACGTGACCTTTTAGTCACCTATTCTTCCGACGTGCCCGACGACGACCTGGTTTTCAAGGCCCTGGCGGATCCGACTCGCCGGTTCCTGCTCGACCAGCTGTTCGCGCGTGACGGCCGCACGCTGACCGAACTCGAGTCCGAAGTGGACATGAGCCGATTCGGCGTGATGAAGCACTTGAAACTGCTGGAAGAAGCCGGACTTGTCGTCACGCGCAAGGAGGGCCGGGAGAAGAAGCACTTCCTCAACCCGGTACCGATCCGGCAGATCCACGACAGGTGGATCGACAAGTTCACGGAGCGCAACGTCACCGCGTTGCTCGACCTCAAAGCCGAACTCGAGACCGAGGAGCCCTCATGACCGACACCCAGGTTTACCGCGTGTACATCAAGGCCACCCCGGAGAAGATCTGGGACGCGATCACGAAGCCCGAGTGGTCGCGGAAGTACGGCTACACCGGCCTCGTCGACTTCGACCTGCGGCCGGGCGGCAAGCACGCCACCCATCCGACGCCCGAATACGTCGAAGCGGGTTTCACCAACGACTTGGTCGACGGTGAGGTCCTGGAGGTGGATCCGCCACGCAAGCTGGTCATCACCTGGAAACTGCGGATGGACCCGGCTTTCGACAAGGAGCCGTACACCAAGCTCACCTACGAGATCGAAGAGACGAAGACCGCGGGCACCCGGCTGACCGTCACCCACGACGTCACCGACGCGCCGACGACGGCCGCCCTGGTCAACGGCTCGCAGGAGGATATCAACGCCGGACCGGGCGAGAACGCCGGCGGTGGCTGGGCCTGGATCCTGTCGGATCTCAAGACGCTGCTGGAGACGGACGAGCCGCTCGTCCCCGCCGCTTCCTGAGCCCGTGAAGGCCCCCTTCCCTCGGCTGAGCCGAGGGAAGGGGGCCTTCACGCGCGATCAGACCCGTTTGGTCGCGGCCTTCAGAGAGGCCTTCGCGGAGGCGGAAGCGCCGATGGTGTCCAGCGCGAACAGCGCCGCACCGACCACCGGCGCCACGTCGACCACCTGGATCGACGCCCGCGGCGCCACCTTCAGGCACCGCCGCTCGATTTCCGCGATCACCTGCGCGCCGACCCCGGTCAGCACTCCCCCGCCGAGGACGACTTCGGGTGCTTCCTCGGTGAGTTCGAGCCGCCGCAGGATGACCGAGACCAGCAGCGCGACCTCTTCGACGAACCGGTCGACCACGTCCTGCGCCACCTCGTCGCCGTCCGCCGCGACGGCGAACAGCAGCGGGCACAGGCCGTGGATCGAATCGGAGTGCAGATCCTGGAAGTGCAGGCGCTGCACCACGTCCAGCACGGACGACGCCTTGAAATGCGCGGTGACAGCGGCTTGCAGAGCCGTACCCGGGCCGCGGCCGTCCTCGGCGCGGACCGCCCACCACAGCGCCTCCTCGCCGAGCCGGTAGCCGCCGCCCCAGTCCCCGGAGATCTTGCCCAGCGCGGGGAACCGGTGTTCACGGCCGTCGGCGCTGACGCCGGCGCCGTTGATCCCGGCGCCGCACACCACCGCGACTCCCGTCCCGTCGGAACTGCCCGCACGCAGCAGCGCGAGCGTGTCGTTGCCGACGATCAGGGTGTCGCTCCAGCCGCGTGCCGCCAGCGCGGCGTGCAGGATCTCTTCCTCCCGCGGGAAATCCAGCCCCGCGAGATAGGCCGACGTATGTGTCGCGAAAGGACGTTCGTCGGGAAGCCCTGCTCCGCGAAGGGCTTCCAGGACCAGCTTCTCCAACGCTTGGACGCTGCCGTCGACCCCGATGTTCTGCGGGGACGCGCCCGGTCCTCGCGATTGCCCGAGCACCCGTCCGTCCCGCGAGACGATCAGGACGTCGGTCTTGCTGTTGCCGCCGTCGATCGCGACGACGACGTCCTGTGAGCCGGCCGTCATGCCCCCGCCCACGGCAGGAACTCACGATTGATCTGCACCAGCGAGTCGGCGAGCTGATCCGCCTTGGTGTACTGGCCGACCAGCGGATGCGCGAGCAACGCGTCGGCCACCCGGTCCCGGCCTCCCTTGATCGCCGCCTCCAGCGCGAGATGCTCGTAGGCGGTCACCCCGGCGATGAGCCCGGCGAACCGCTGCTCCACGGGCGGTTGCGCGATCGGGCG
Source organism: Amycolatopsis sp. SB7-3 (assembly GCF_041021335.1). Taxonomy (NCBI): domain Bacteria; kingdom Bacillati; phylum Actinomycetota; class Actinomycetes; order Pseudonocardiales; family Pseudonocardiaceae; genus Amycolatopsis; species Amycolatopsis sp. SB7-3. Next base: position 3,564,633 of record NZ_JBFPJQ010000001.1, on the reverse strand, counting down.
CGGACCCTTTCCGTCCACAAGGGACGGAACCTCGATGACGGCGTCGTCCGGCAGGAAGTCGAAGGTGCCTTCGTTGCGGACGTTGACGACGTGCTCTTCGGCGGGGCCACCCGAGGTGAGCGCGTGCACGAGCTGCACCGCGGCCTCGGAATAGTAGGCACCGCCCCGCTTTTCCAGCTGCTCCGGTTTGGTCACCACCTCCGGGTCGAGGTACACCTTGAGCAGCTCCTCCTCGACGTCGCTCACGACATCTGCGCGCGGCCGCTCGGTGCGCTGCTTCGCGACCTGCTCGTCGTGCCCGTAGTAGTACTTCAGGTAGTACGACGGCACGACGTTCATCCGCCGCATCCACTCGACGGGCGCGGTGACGTGCTCGCCGAGGAATTCCGCGTGCTCCGCCAGCAGTTCCGGCAGGCGGTCCTCGCCGTTGACGAGCACCTTCCGTTCCCAGCTGAGGTGGTTCAGTCCGGTGTGGACGAGTTTGACGTCGTCGATCCCGGCACCGAGCAGATGCGCGAACGTGCGCTGGAGGTGGATCGCGACGTTGCAGAGGCCGACGGCGCGGTGGCCCTCGTTCAGCAGCGCCCGCGTGACGATGCCGACGGGGTTGGTGAAGTTGACGATCCACGTGTCGTCCCCGGCGATCTTGCGGACCCGGTCGGCGATGTCGAGTACCACCGGCACGGTGCGCAGCGCCTTCGCGAGGCCGCCCGCGCCCGTGGTCTCCTGCCCGACACAGCCGCAGGCGTGCGGGAACGTCTCGTCCCCGCGGCGGGCGCGCTGCCCGCCGACCCGCAGCTGGATCAGCACCGCCGACGCGCCGTCGACGCCCTCTTCGAGGCTCGACGTGGTGCGGACCCGCGCCGGATGCCCGGCGTGGCCCAGCAACCGGTTGCTGAATTCCCCGACCGCCTCCACCCGGTACGTGTCCGGATCGATCAGCACGATCTCGTCGACGTCCAAAGTGGACCGCCGTCCGGCGATCCCGTCGATCAGCTCGGGCGTGTAAGTGGACCCACCACCGACGACTGCCAGTTTCATCCCTTGACCCCTGTGAATGTGATGCCCTTGACGAAGGACTTCTGCGCGAACACGAACAGCACGATCACCGGCAGCATGATCAGCGCGGTGGCCGCCATGGTGAGGTTCCATTCCACGTGGTGCATCCCGCGGAACGACGCGATCGCCAGCGAGAGCGGCCAGCTGTCGCGCGTCTCACCGGTGTAGAGCAGCGGACCGAAGTAGTCGTTCCAGGTGAACAGGAAGCAGAACATCGCGGTGGCCGCGATCCCCGGCTTCGCCATCGGGATCAGCACCTTGACCATCGCCTGGAACTCGTTGCAGCCGTCGATCTTCGCGGCTTCGAGGTAGTCCTTCGGAATGGTGAGGAAGAACTGCCGCAGCAGGAAGATCGAGAACGCGTCGAAGAAGAAGTACGGCACGATCAGCGGAACCAGGGTCCCGGTGAACCCGAGCCGCACCCACAGGTCGTACAACGGGACGACGGTGACCTGCGGGGGCAGCATCATCGCGGCCATGGTCAGCATGAAGAACAGGTTCTGCCCGCGGAACTTCAGCTTCGAAAGCGCGTACGCCGCCGGGATCGCCGAAACGAGCGCCCCGAAGGTGGCCAGCGTCGAATACAGGATGCTGTTGCCGAAATACTGCAGCAGCGGCGCCTTTTCGAACACCTCGATGAAGTTCTCGAAGTGCCATTCCTTCGGCCAGAAGTTCGACGAGAGCGCCTGATCGCTGGACATCACCGCGGTGAGGAACACGAACAGGATGGGCAGCATGAAGATCACGCCCATCGCGATGCCCACACTGTGCGTCGCGATCCAGTACAGCTTCTTGTCCCATTGGCGCCGCACCCGCACCTTCGGCGGTTCGGATGCCGGGGCGGTGTGCCGGGGCTCGGCCAGTGTGGTCATCCGCCCTCCTCCTGATGCTGGGTCTTGCGCAGCTGCCGGACCAGGATCCAGGTGAACCCGGCCGACACGATGAACAGCAGGACCGCCATCGCCGCCGCGTAACCCATGTTGAAGTACCGGAAACCCTGGACGTACAGCCAAACCGGATAGGTCAGCGTCGAATTCTGTGGTGCGCCGATGAATCTCGTGTTGCCCGCGACGTCGGCCGCGCCCGCGGCGGCCGATCCCGCGACGATCGCCTGCGTGAAGAACTGCAACGCGAAGATCATCGAGTTGACGATGCCGAACAGCAGCACCGGCGAGATCGACGGGAGCGTGACGTGCCAGAACCGGCGGACCGGCCCGGCGCCGTCGAGTTCGGCGGCCTCGTACTGTTCCTGCGGCACGTCGAGCAGCGCCGCCAGGATGATGATCATCAGCTCGCCCGAACCCCACATCACCAGCAGGGTCAGCGCGGGCTTCGACATCGCCGGATCGTTGAACCACAGGCCGCCGTCGATGCCGACCGCCCGCAGGAACGCGTTGACCGGGCCGTATTCCGGGTTGAACAGGAACACGAACGCCAGGGTCGCCGCGGCGGGCGGGGCCAGCGACGGCAGGTAGCAGAGCGTCCGCACCAGGCCGACGCCCGACTTCAGCCGCGAGATGATCGACGCCACGCCGAGCGAGAACACGACCCGGCAGAACGTCAGCACGATCACCAGCCACAACGTGTTGTACGCGGCGGTGCCGACCAGCGCTTCGCTGGTGAACATGCGGATGTAGTTGTCGAAGCCGATGAACTCGGGCGCGTTGATCAGGTCGTAGCGGGTGAACGAGTAGTACACCGTGGCGATCAGCGGGTACCCGAAGAAGATCAGGAACCCGAGGGTCGCCGGTGCGATGAAGTAGAAGACGGTGCGACGGCGGCGCGCTGCGTTCCCCTTCCGCGTCCGGGTGGACGCGGAAGGGGAGGCGACCGCCCTGGAATCCAGGGTCGAAGTCATGCGATCAGCCGCCGGCGCGTTTCTGGGCCAGCTCGTCGTTGATCTGAGCGTCGACCTGCTTGAGTCCCGCGATCATGTCGGGGACGTTGCCCGCCTGCCACTTCTCCGCGAAGTCGTTGACGGCCTTGAGGTGCGCGTCACCGATCGGGGTCGACGGGTTGGGCATGAGCTTTCCGCCGTTGTACAGATCGAGGAACGTCTTGAACTCCGGCGTGACCTCGAGCTTCGGGTCGGTCAGCGCGGCCTTGGTGCTCGGGACGTTCTTCAGGCCGTTCGACAGGTCGACCAGCGTCGAGGTGTCGAGGGTGACCTGCTTGATCAGTTCCCAAGCCGCGCCGGGGTTCTTGGCGCCCTTGGGGATCGCGATGATCGTGCCCGTGGTGAACGCGCCGCCGTACCGGTCGGGCTTGCTGTCGAGCACCGGCGGGGCCGCGGTGCCGAACTTGAGCTCCGGCGCCTGGTCCTTGATGAACGCGGTGCGGTACTCGCCGTCGATCATCATCGCGAGCTTGCCGCGCTGGAAACCGTGGTCCGCCGAGTACTCCTCGCCGAGACCGGCCTTGAACTGTTCGACCTTGGCGTGCCCGCCGTAGAAGTCGACGAGCTGCTTCTGGAAGTCGAACATCGCCTTCCACTCGGGGCTGTCGGCGAGGTGCGACTGGCCGTCGGGGCCGATGTAGGTCGCGCCGAAGTTCGGGGCCCAGTACTGCGCCATGTTGGCGTAGAACGGCATCGACGGCAGGAAACCGGCGACCTTGATGGAGCCGTCCGGGTTGAACTCGGTCAGCTTCTTGGTGGCCTCGAACAGTTCCGAGGTCGTCTTCGGCGGCGACGTGATGCCCTTCGCCGCGAACATGTCCTTGTTGTAGTAGAAGCCGTAGACGTCGGCGAGCAGCGGCATGGCGCAGCGCTTGCCCTGGTATTCGGTGTAGCTGCGGACGGCGTCCGGGATCTGGTTCAGATCGATCTTGTCGCGGTCGATGTAGGGCTTGAGATCCTGGAAGCTGCCCGTCGAGCACCACGCGCCGAGGTTGTCGGTGAAGAACGAGATCGCCACGTCCGGCGGGTTGCCACCGCGGATGGACTGGGTGATCTTGTCGTCGTCCTGCTGGCCTTCGTGCTTGATCTCGATGTTCGGGAACTTCGCCTTGAGCTTGTTGAGCCCGGCGGTGACCACGTTGTACTCACGGTCGGTGAACTTGCTGTAGACGGTCAGCGTGAGCTTCGCGTCCGCGGCCGGGGCGGCCGCCGCGTCGCCCGACCCGCCGTTCGGGCCGCTTGCGGCGCCCGAACAGGCGGACACCAGCGCGGCGACGGTGACCGCGCCGAGCACTATCGAGCCGCGCCAACGGCGGCCGCTTCTCCGAACCTGGGTCGTGGAACTCATGACCCTCCTCCTAGTTGGTTGGGGCGGGAGACGGTGGTTCTGTTCGTGAATCCGGGATAGCCACGATCGGGTTCGGCTCTCCCGCCCCGGACCGTCTCGGCCCGAGGAGCGAAGGGGTGTTGACGCCGAAGACGTCCCTGCGCACGGTGGCGAGCGCCGACTGGAGCGCGCCCGCGCGGACCGCGTTGCCCTGCACCGAAGCGACCCCGACGGGGGTGCGGGGCAGGACCAGTTCGTGCAGCCTTTTCGCGACCAGCGCGGCGAATTCGTCGCCACCGGCCCGGCTGGTGTCGCCGGAAAGCAGCACGAGTTCGGGGTCGACGACCGCGATCAGGCTGGCCGCTCCGCCCGCGACACGGCGGGCGAGGTCGTCGAGGAAGGCTTCATTGCCGCTCTCGCGGGCTTTGGCGACCGCGTCGGCGCCGGTTTCGGCCTCGAAGCCGTGCGCGGCGGCCAGCTCGACGACGGCCGGCGACGCGACGAGGTCGCCGAAACGATCTCCCCCGCGCGCCGTTTCCTTCCGCGTGGCAACGGAAACCGGATCGGGGACGCGCATCCAGTCGATCTCGCCGCCACCGCCGGTCGCGCCGCGCAACAGCCTGCGGCCGACCACCACCGCGCCGCCGACGCCGTCGCTGAGCCAGATCATCACGAAGTCGTCGAGTCCGACGGCCTGGCCGACCGTCATCTCCACGATCGCGACGAGGTTGACGTCGTTCTCGATGGTGACCTCGACGCCGAGCTCGCGGCTGAGCCTGCTCGGCACGTCGAACCCGAGCCAGCCGGGGATGTGCGGCGCGGAGGAGAGCAGACCGGTGCGCGGGTCGAACGCGCCCTGCGCGCCGATGACGACGTGGCGGAGATCGGTGGCGGCGAGCCCGGCGCTGTTCGCGACGTGGGTGAGCGCCGCGCCGAAGGTGCCGACGACGTCCGCGCCCTCGTGGACCGGCAGCGGGACCTGGTATTCGGCGAGCACCGCGCCCGTGACGTCGGAAACGACGAAGTCGGCCGTCTGCGGGGTCAGGTCCACGGCCGCGACGTAGGCGACGCCGCCGTTGACCTGCCAGAGCTGCGCCCTTGGGCCACGGCCGCCACCGCGGACGCCGGCCTTGGTGACGACGTCGTCCTGTTCGAGGCGGGTGAGCAGCTGCGCCGTCGCGGGCTTGGACAGGCCGATCGCGACTTCGAGCTCGGAGCGCGTCAGCGGGCCCTCCCTGAGGAGGACCTCGATGGCCGCGCGATCGTTGATCTCGCGCAGCATTCGCGGACTGCCGGCTCGCACTGGAGTTCACTCCCGACTTCGTTAGGAAACTTTACAGACGGTTTCCGGGGACTGTAGTGAGCCGAGCCACAGCCGTCAACGGGGTCGGGAAACGGGGAGGTAACGCTTGCCGTGTTCCGCACAGCGGGTATACGTACCGGCGCGGAGGGTGGCCGTTCGAGCGGACCTGCCTGGTGAGTGGTCCGTGCCAGACGGCGAAGGGCCGCTCAGGAGGTTCGAGGCCTCCCGGGCGGCCCTTCGGCGACGCGGCGGTGGATCAGAAGTTGGGCTGCACGTACAGGTCGTACACCCAGGGGAACGTGGGCGAGGGATAGCACATCCACCCGTTCCAGTCCCCGGCGAGCTGGCCGTGGTGGCCGGTGATTCCGCAGTCCTCCTGGCTGTACGAACCGAAGTACTCGTAGTCCGAGGCCTGCGCCGCTCCCGCGGTCACGGCGCTGATCGAGGCGAAGGCCGCCACGGCGGCTCCGGCGACGGCGAACCGCCGCAAGGTGTTCTTCATGGTTTCCCCAGTGTCCTAACTCGATGGTCCTGAAAACGGACAGCAGGAGAATAGCGGGCACGACGCCACCTTGAGGGCGAATCACCAACCTTCGCCGAGAGTTCTTGACTGGTCATTCTTGAATGACTATTCTCAAACTCATGGCCCGACCACGCCAGTTCGACGAGACGACAGCGATCGAAGCCGCGGCGGCGGTTTTCCGGCAGCGGGGATACAACGCGACTTCGGTCGATCACCTCGTCGAGGCGACAGGAGTTCACCGGGGAAGCCTGTACGGCGCGTTCGGCAGCAAACACGGCTTGTTCGCCCGGGTGCTGGAACACGTCACCGCGGACCGCGACGAGCAGCTCGACATCCTGCTGGTCGCGCTGCTCGAACTGGCGCCCACCGACGAGCGGCTGCGCGCCCGTGCCCGGGCCGTCCTCCAGGACCTCGGGACGACGCCCGACCAGCTGGGACGACGGCTGCTGGCCCGCGCCCGCGTGCGGGACATCGACGACGAAGGAGAAAAGGCATGAGCAACAACCGGGTCACCATCAGCGGCGACCGGCTCGTGGTCGAACCCGTGGGGATCGACAAGGTCTGGTCGTTCACCCGGCGGCTCGAAATCCCGCTCGCCCACGTACGCGGCGCGACACACGACCCGGGGATGCGCGACGAGCCGAAGGGCTGGCGCGGACCGGGTCTCCGGATCCCCGGCAAACTCTCCGGCACCTTTCACGCCGACGGGGACCGGCAGTTCTGGAACGTCTCCGGGTTCGACCGCACGGTCGTCATCACCCTCGACGAGGCCGAGGACTTCAACCGGCTCGTGCTCACGGTCGACGATCCCGCCGAGATCGTCACGGCCGTCAACAACGCGATCGCGTGAGTACGTGAAGGACTCCTTGAGGGACCCAGAGTCCCTCAAGGAGTCCTTCACGGAACGAGTCGGAAAAGTGGTAGCAAAGGTCCCTTGCTACCCGCCGGCTGTCAGACCCCGGCCCAAGCCGCCAGCATCACGCGCGCGATCGACGAGTTCCCCGGCAGCACCAGCTGCCGCGTCCCGCCGGCGATCGGGGTCGGCACGGCGCCCGCGTTCCGCAGCTGACTGTTCGCGAAAGCGGCCCGCACCTCCTCGCGCGAAACCCAGAACGCCTCTTCGATCTCGCCCTCGGCGGGCACGATCGTCGAAGAGATGTCCGCCCGCGCGGTGAAACCGAGCATGATCGACCGCGGGAACGGCCACGGCTGGCTACCGAGATACCGCACATCGCGCACCTCGACACCGACCTCTTCGCGGATCTCCCGCTCGACACAACCTTCGAGCGACTCCCCCGCTTCGACGAAACCGGCGAGGATCGAATACCGGTCCGGCGGCCAGATCGGCTGCCGGGCCAGCAGGACGTGCTCGCCGTTGACACCGGCGTCGTCGTGCACGAGACAGATCACGGCCGGGTCGGTGCGCGGGTACTCCTCCCGGCCGCAGCCGGTGCATTTGCTCGCCCAGCCCAGCTGGATCAGCTCGGTCGGGCTTCCGCAGCGCGTGCAGAACTTCGCCTGCCGCCGCCAGGCCTGCAGCGCCTGCGCGGTGGTGAACAACCCGGCCGACGTGTCGTCGAGCAGGTCGCCGTAGCCACGCAGGTCGACCCAGATCTCACCTTCGTGCCGGGCGACCTGTTCCACGACGCCCCAGCTGCCCGCCATCTCGACGGTCTCTGTCTCGCCGGCGGGGCGGCCGGGCATCGACCAGTAGTCGGTGCCCTGCCACTCCCCCAGGAAGACCGCCTCGGCGGGCGGCTCGGTGCCGAACTCCTGCGACTTGCGGGTCGCGAGGCTGCCGGAACCCTCCACCACCGGGGTGCGCGCGTGCTCGTCGAGCAGCACGATCCGGGCGTTCGGCCAGCGCTCGGCGAGCCGGTCCGGGTTGGTGCGCAAGGATTCCTGACGGTCCGCCGTGGAGCGCGAAAGCGTCGGGAGCGCCCCTAACCCGAACGGCGTCTCCATCAGGCAGGCTCCCCGACGGTCACGTCGCCCAACGCCGTCAGCTTCGGCGCGAGGACGTCCGCGTCGCCGACGACGACCCCGGTGAACCGCTTGGGCGCGAAGAACTCCAGCGCGGCGTTCGCGACGTCTTCGGCGGTGACCGCGGCGAGACGCTCCGGATGCCCGGCGAGCCATTCGACGCCCAGCCCGGTCGCGGCGAGCGCGGACAGCTGAGCGGCCAGGCCGCCTTGCGACGACGCGGCCGTGACCAGCGAACCGATCGCGTACTGGCGCACCGACTCGACCTCTTCGGCGGTCGGCGGCACGAGACCGAGCCTGGCCAGCTCGTACCGCGTCTCCATGAGCGCGGCGGCGGTCGCGTCGGTCGCGGTGTCCGCGTCGACGTTCACCACGGCGGTCTGGTCGGTGAACTCGAATCCGGAGTGCGCGCTGTAGGTGTAACCCTTGTCCTCACGGATGTTCTCGACCAGCCGCGAGGAGAAGTACCCGCCGTAGACGAGGTTCGCCAGCTGCAGCGCCGGATACCGCGGGTCCGTGCGCGACACGGTCTGCGCGGACAGCCGGATCTGCGACTGCACGGCACCGGCCCGCGGCACCAGCAGGACATTGCCGCCGACGAGGTCGGGCAACGGGGGCAGGCGGACGGCGGAACGGTCCGAAGCCCAGCCGCCGAACGCCTTCTCCAGGTCGCCGATGACGGTCTCGGGGTCGATGTCGCCGACGATCACCAGCACGGATCCCCGCGGCAGCACCGAAGCCCGGTGCAGCGCGCGAACCTGCTCGGGCGTCACGACGGCCACGTCTTCGGCCTGCGGGACCTCGCGCACGGCGGGGTGGTCGCCGTAGCGGTGCTTCTGCAGCGCCTCGCGGGCGATCGTCCTCGGCTGCGTGCGGGACACGGCGATCCGCTCGATGAGCCGCTCGCGTTCCCGCTCGACCTCGGCGTCCGCGTACGACGCGCCGGTGAGCGCGTCGGCGAGGACGTCGAGCATCGTCGGGAGGCCGTCGGCCAGCGAGGTGCCGGTGACGACGAGGCGCTCCGGGTCGACGCCGGAGGCGAGGTCGCCGCCGATCAGCGCCAGATCCGCGTCGATCTCGATGCGGTCGCGCCGGGCGGTGCCGGTCAGCAGGGTTTCGGCCAGCACCTCGGCGGTGGCCGGGTGCAGCTTGTCCTCACCGGCGAACGGGATCCAGACGCGCAGCTCGACCAGCGGCACGGTCGGCTTGCGGACGGCGAGCACCCGCAGGCCGTTGCTCAGCGTGGTGTCCACATGGGACAGATCCGCGGCGGCGCGCTGCGTCCCCAGCGACGGGACCGGACGCGGCCCGGCGGCCGTGCGGCCGATCTCCTCGGCGGTGCGGTGCGGTGCGCTCACTGCTCGGAACCTTCCTGATCGGAATCGGCCTGCTCGGAATCGGCACTGCCGGGGCGGACGACGAGGACGGCCCGCGAGTCCGGCCGCAGCGCCTTCGCCGCCGCCGAAACGGCTTCCGCGGTGACCGCCGACATCTTCTCGGCGAGCCGGTACACCAGCGACGCGTCGCCGTAGAGCAGCTCGAACGAGCCGAGCGCCAGCGTGCGGGACACCAGTTTGTCGTGCTCGGAGTGCAGGCTCGCGGCCCAGCGCGCGGTGACCTTCTTGAGTTCCTGGTCCTCCGGCGGCGTGGCCGCCAGCTTCTCCAGTTCCTCGTCCAGCGCGGCGAGGACCTGGTCGGTGCTCACCTCGTGCGGGTGGATCGCGGTGATGGTGAACGTGTCCGGATCGCGCGCCTCGAACGGGCCGAAGAGCCCGGCGCCCGCGCCGATGTCGACGACCAGCGGCTCGCGGTGCACCAGCCGCTGCTGCAGCCGGGAGCCGTCGCCGTCGGTCAGCACGCCGGCGAGCACGAGGTTCGCCAGGTAGCCGTCGAGGTCGTTGATCGGGTCCGGCATGCGGTAGCCGACGCCGACCGCGGGCAGCGGGGCGTGCGGGTCCACGTGCTCGCCGCGCAGCTCGCCCTCCGGGGCGGGCTCGGCGAACGACGGACGCTGCGGCGCGGGCCGGTGCGGAACGTCGCCGAAGTGCTTCTCGATCAGCTCGCGGGCCTCGTCGACGGTGAAGTCACCGGCGACGGTCAGCACCGCGTTCGCGGGCGAGTAGTAGGTGTCGAAGAAGGCCGCGCAGTCGTCCAAGGTGGCCTGTTCGAGATCCTCGAAACCGCCGTAACCGTTGTGCGCGTTGGGGAACGTGGAGTACAGCACCGGCGGGAGCAGGATCCACGGGAACCCGCCGTACGGCCGGTTCAGCACGTTGAGGCGGATCTCCTCCTTGACCACGTCGATCTGGTTGGCCAGGTTCTCCTGCGTCAGCTTCGGCGCCCGCATCCTGTCCGCTTCGAGGAACAGAGCGCGCTCGAGAGCCGCCGCGGGGAGGACCTCGAAGTAGTCCGTGTAGTCCGGATGGGTGGAGCCGTTGAAGCTGCCACCACTCGACTGGACGTACCGGAAGTGCGCGAGCTTCTCCAAGCTCTCGCTCCCCTGGAACATCAAATGCTCGAAGAGGTGCGCGAAACCGGTGCGCCCTTCGGGCTCGGAACGGAAGCCCACGTCGTAGTGGACGCTGACACCCACCACCGGAGCGGTCGCGTCGGGCGCGAGCACCACGCGCAGACCGTTGTCGAGGGTGAATCGGACAAGCTCGGGATCGGCCATGCGCACCACCCTACGGGCTACTCAGGCCTCCAGGCGACGACCCTGGCGGGTCGCGGCGAAGGTTCCCACCAGTGCGGCGGTGAAGTCGCTCACCCGCGCGATCGGGACCTCGCCGTCGTCTTCCTTGCCGTACCAGTAGATCTTGGGCGGACCCTTCAGTTCGGCGAATCCGGCGATCCACCGTTCTTGTTCGCCGAGAGCGAGCGCGTACGGCAGCGCCCGGGACAGGAGCACCTCGCGTTCGAGCTTCGGAACGTCCCTCGCCTTGGTCGCCAGCAGTGCCTCGCGGACGCCGAGCAGCCGCCGGTGCAGCACGACGCCGGCGCCGGTGCGCACCGGCAGCCACCGGGCGGCGACGGCGAGTACCGCGCCCGCGGCGATGACGATCAGCCCGAGCTGGGCGTAGCCGACGGTCAGGGCCAGCAGGACGGTGAGGAACAGGCCGTAGAGGCAGATCCGCAGGCCGACGCGGGTCAGCCTGCCCGGCAGACGCGAATACCAGCGGCGCTCGACGACGCTGTCGTCCAGCGCCTCCCGCACCGATTCGACGCCGATCCGCGCGGCCTGGATCTCCGACAACCGCACCGACTCGCTTTCGCCAGGTAGGAGCAGGTCGAACACGGCGCGTTCGTAGTCGGTCAGCTGCTCGTCCGGCGGATTGCGGCGGACGAGCCGCCAGGTGGTCAGCTCGCCTGGCTCCTCGCTCACCCAGAGGTAGTTCCGGACGGCGAGGTCGACGACCGTCGCGGCCAGGTCGACGGCGTCGGCGCGGCCCGAGAGGACGGTCCCGACCTGTCCGGGAAGCACGCCATCGGGTGACGAGAACGCCTTCCCGGTGAGCAAGCGGACCGGGAGCGCATCGCCCGGATGCCTGTCTCGCCTTCGCAGGAGGGCCAACCCGACGGCGGCCGCGATCAGCACGAGGGCGAAGCCACCCCAGGCCCAGCCGACCGGGGCGGTGAGCACGAACGCCCCGGCGAAGGTCTTCGACGGCTCCAGCCGCGCGTTCGCCGGGACGGTGCCGCCGGGCAGTTCGACGGAGATCTCCATCCGCTGCCCCGGCGCGAGGTTCTGCTGGCTGAACCGGGTCAGCCCGGAATGCGCGATCTGGGCGGTCGCGCAGTGCGCGCGCGAACCCTCGGGCCCGGCGTAACAGGAGACCGCGTTCGGGATGGCCGGCGCGGCGAAGCTCGCCCGCACGAGTTCGAGCCGGGCGTCCCAGCCGCCCGCGAGCTGCCAGCTCACCCGGGTCAGGCCGTCGGCTTCGGCGACCGCACCGTCCACTGTGTACCGGACGATCGAGGTGCCGCCCTTGAGCTTGACGGTGAACTCGTCATCGGTCAGCTCGGCGTTGCCCGCCCCCTCGATGACGACGTCCCGGATGCCGATGATCCGGTCGCGGTCGCGCGGGGCGGCCGTGCGGAGCGGGATCCGGCGGGTCATCGTCGCCTCACTCGGCACGGACACCGCCTCGACGACCGTGAGCGCGCCGTCGCGTTCCACCTTGAGCGAGATCTCCGCGCTGTTCGGCAGGGCGGGCAGTTGCGGTTCGCTCTGCGCTCCCGCCGGTGCCGCACCCAGCACCAGCAGGAAAAGCACCGGCAACAGCACGCATTTAGTCCTCTGAATGCGGTACTTCACCTCAGGCGGGAACCGGTTCCGGACGCAGCGAACGCAGATGCCCGGATTCGGCTAGCAGACCGTCCAAAGCGGACAGGAACGACGGCAGATGCGCGGCGAACCGGCGCAGATCCCGATCGCCTTCGAGCCCGCCGAACCAGTACAGCCCGGCCGAACCGTCCGCCGACGGGTCGAGCCCTTCGAACGTCCGGAGCCAGTGCTCGGTGTCGCCGAGCACGATGGCGTACGGCAGCGACCGGGAGAACACCATTTCCCGGTCCCCCAAAGGAATGTCGGCGACCTTGACGGTGTGCAGGTATTCGAGCAGCCCGCGTACCTGGCCGACCAGGCGCCTGCCGCGCGTCGTCCTCGGCGGCACCCACGAGGCACCCAGCAGCGTCGCGACCCCGGCGAGCGCGACCGCGACACCGAGCAGCGCGTGGCCGGCCGTGAAGGTCAGGACGACGGTGGCCACGAGACCGAGCGCGATCAGCCCGATACCCGCCCAAGTCAGCTTGCTCTTGCCCTTGTCCGGGCGCCGCGAGAACCAGCCCTTGCGCACGACATCGGCGTACATCGCCTCGCCCGCGACACGGAGATCGACGGTGCCGCGGCCGCGGAGTTCCGACAGCAGCACGGAATCGGTGCCCTCGGGCAGGAGCGCGGTGTAGATCTCGCGCTCGAAGGCGGCGAGGTGCTCGTCCGGCGCGTTGCGGCGCGCGATCTGCCAGTCGACTGTGCCGGCACCGCGGACTTCGGCGATCCAAAGGTAGTTGCGGACGGCGAGGTCGACCACCGTTCCGCTGACGTCCACGACGTCGACCGTCTCGTCGACGACCGTCCCGACCTGTCCGGGCAGGACACCGTCGGGCGAGGCGAAGGAGACCCGATCGCCGTCCCGCATGAGGACGTCGACCGGGCCGGTGCCCGCGGCGAGCGCGCCCCGGTCACGGCGGCGCAGCAGCCAGACGGCGAGCGCGCCGAGGATCAGGAACAGGGCCAGCGCCCCGAATCCGATACCGGCGGGCGTGGTGAGGGCGAAGGCGCCGCCGACCGAGGCGATCTGCTCGAACCGCGCGTTCGCGGGCACCGTGCCCGCCGGGAGCTGGACGGCGAGGTCGACCCGTTCGCCCGGCGCGAGCTTGTCCTGCTCGATGCGGACGACGCCGCTGTGGTCGGTCTCCGCGAGCGAACACTGCCGGTCCGAGCCGAGCGGCCCGGCGAAACAGTCCACTGTGGGCGTTTCGCGCGTCGGCGCGCTGAACGAAGCGGACACCCGGGACAGTTCGCCGTCCCAGCCGCTCGCGACCTGCCAGCGCACCTGCTGCGCGCCGTTGACATCCGCGACCGCGCCGTCCACTTTGTACTTGAGAGTGGCCGCGCCGCCGTCGAAGGTGGCGATCAGCTGTTCGCCGTTCGGCTCCGTCTTGCCCGTGCCTTCGACCGAGACGTCACGGATCGCGTACACGCGGTCCTGCTCTTCACCCGCGGGAACCTTCAACGGGATCCGGCGCACCAGGTGCTGTCCACCCGGGACGGTCACCTGCTCGGTGATCGACAGCGAACCGTCGCGTTCCACCTTCACCGCGACGTTCGCGGACGCTCCGCTCGGTGGCTGGAGCAGGCCGAGCTGGCCGCGCGCGCCCAGCGGCGGCGGCTTCGGCAGCTGTGGCGCGTTGGTCAGCGAAGGGCCCGCTCCGGGCGCCTCCGGAACGTTCGTATCCGACGGCGGGGCCATCAAGGCCGAGCTCGCCGCGACGGCCACGACCGCCGTCCCCCATTTCGTCAACACAGCCACACACTCTAGGGCAGCCGATCTATGCTGACCGCCGAAACGCCGAATCCGCCACCTGGGCGAACGGCGTTGCCGAACCGCATGGGGGATCCACTCGATGAACCAGCAGCCGCCCGGCCCGCCTGATCCGCGGCGCCGGCCGACTCCGCCACCGCCACGGCAGCCACCCCGGCCGCCGCAGGGTGGCCGACCGCTTCCGCCACAGGGCGGGCGTCCGCTCCCGCCACCGGGAGCGCGTCCGCTTCCACCGCGCGGGGGCCCGCCGATGCCGCCGCCGAACCGGCCGGGTCCCGTCCCGCCGGGTCGTCCGCCGATCTCCCGGCCGACGCCGGTTCCGCCGCCGTTCCGGCCGGGTCCGCCGAGCGGTGGCATGCCGCTGCCCCCGCCGGGCGCGGCGCCGCTGCCGCCGCCGCAGATCGGCGCGCCGGTCCCGTTCCGGCCCGGTGCCGTCGGCCCGCCGCAGCTTCCGTACGGCCCGCGGTTCGCTCAGCCCGCTTTCGCGCCCTACGGCGGATACCAAGCCAAGAAGTCGAACGGCGGGGTGATCGCGGCGGTCGCGATCGTCGCCGTGATGGCGGTCATGGGCGGGCTGCTCATGGTGATCACCATCGCGAACGGCAAGTCGAAACACGTCGCGGACGTCGGCTACTCCAGCTATCCGACAACCTCCACTTCGGACTACACGACGACCAGCGATACAGCTTCGTCGACGACGACGGCCACCAGTTCGCGTGACTCGACCGGCACACGCGAGACGTCGACCGGCTCGACCCGGGAGACGTCCGCGAGCCGCGCCCCGTCCGGCCCGCAACCGCACCACAAGCTGGCGGACAACCCGCTGTGGCTCGACGACGAAGTCGGCCTGCCGAACCAGCCGTGCAACCTCTCGCGCTGGGCGAACAACCCGGACGCGGCGGCGGCGTTCTTCGAAAGCGCGCGGCCGTGCCTGGACAGCGTCTGGCAGCAGGTCATGAACTACACGAAACTGCCGTTCCGGGTCCCGACCGTGAAGTACCCGTCCGGCAAGAACTGGTCGAGCCCGTGCGGTGACGCCAGCGGCGGCTCGGTGGCGGCGTTCTACTGCTCGCAGAACGAGACGCTGTACATGCCGTACGAAGGCCTTCAGGTGCCTCAGTACGGCAACCGACCCGGTGTTTATCTGGCGGTATTCGCCCACGAGTACGCGCATCACATCCAGGCGCTTTCGGGGATCTCGGAGGCCTACTGGGACGCACGGTACGAAGCGGGCACCGACTCGGCGGCGGGCCTGGAGATGTCGCGGCGCAACGAGCTTTCGGCGCAGTGTCTCTCCGGGACGTTCCTGGGTTCGACGGTGGGGCGCGGTGGGTCGGTCGATCAGGCGATGTACCGCGACGCCTGGCAGACACAGGACCGCGGCGACCACAACGGCGGCCCGCGCGACCACGGTTCCGACGCGCACGCCGTCTCGTGGTGGCAGCACGGCGCGCAGAAGAACCGGATGTTCCAGTGCAACACGTGGGCGGCGAAGTCGGCCGACGTCTCCTGATTCGCGACTGTCCGTGAAGTCCCATAGGCGTCGGGTTCGCGTGACCAGCGGGACGACACGCGTGACCGGACGGACGACACGCGTGACTGGGCGGACGACACACGGCGGCACCCCGGCCGCGCGAGTGTCGTCCGTCTGGCCACGTGTGTCGTCCGTCTGATCACACGTGCCGTCCACTCAGTCACGCGCGTGTGCCGGCCTGGGCCGCGTGGGTCGTGAGTGGCGATTGTCGTTCTAACCCTCTTTACCACTCACGACTCACCGCGAAGCCGGACTTAAAGGCACAAAGCGGGCGCCGGTCAGCTCGGCGGCGCGAAGGGGTTTTCCGGGGCCGGTTCCGCGGGCGGCTGCGGCTGGGCGACCGGGGCAGGGGCAGGGGCAGGGGCGGCAGGCTGCGGATAGGACTGCACGACAGGCGGCCCGTACTGGACCGTCGGCTGCAGCTTCGCCTGATCCCGCTGCCGCCGCTCGGCCAGCACCGCCGACAGGTACGCCCAGGACGGCACCCCCGGCGGCACCGGCGTCCCGATCGCCGCCGCGACTTGCTGCGCGAGCCCGTACCCGAGCGCTTCGGCCGCTTCGGGGCGAAGCTCGCTCGTGCGGCTCAGGTACTGACGGACGGCCAGCGCGAGATCGTTCGGCAGCCGGGTCAGGTCCAGCTGCGAAGCCCAGTACGCCAGCTGCGGCGGCATCCCGACGTACGGCGTCCGCGCCGCGGGCATGCGTTCCCGGATCACCAGCGTGCCGGCGAGGTAGTCACCGACGCGGCGGCCGTTGGGCGACAGCAGCGACGTGACCACCGCCACGACGCCGAGCATGCCCAGCGCCCAGAAGTCGATGAAGAAGCCGGCGAGCCCGCGGACCAGCGCGTGCCGGAACCGCACCGGTCCGCCGTCGGTGCGGACCACCCGCAGGCCGAGCGCCATCTTCCCGAGCGTGCGGCCGCGGCTCAGCGTCTCGCAGATCACCGGGTAGCCGACCATGATCAGCACAAGGGTCACCAGGAACAGCGTCAGCGCCAGCGCCTCGTCACCGAAGACGGCGACCTGGCTGAGCACCAGCATCGCGACGACCAGGGCGACCAGCTGGAGGACGACGTCGAGCATCATGGCGAGCCCGCGGCTGGCCAGTTTCGCCGCGCGCACGTCCAGGACGACGGCCTCGCCGGTGACGAGTTCGGACTCTTGTTCCACCCGGCAAGCGTAGTGACGAATAGGCTGGGCGACCAAGGACGATCGCCGGGAGGGCTCCGAGTTGGACGTGGACGTGTTCGTCGCCGCGCACCAGGCCGAATGGAACCGGCTGCGCGACCTCGTCGGCCGCGCCGGGAAGCTCAGCGGCCCGGACGCCGACGAGCTGGTGACGCTGTACCAGCGCGTCGCGACGCATCTTTCGATCATCCGCTCGGTCGCGCCCGACCCGGTGCTCGTGGCGCAGTTGTCCGGCCTCGTCGCGAAGGCGCGCTCGGCCGTCACCGGTTCGCACAGTCCCGCCTGGCGCGAGGTCGGCCTGTTCTTCACCCATCGGTTCCCGGCGGCGCTGTACCTGAGCCGTCGCTGGTGGCTGGCGTCGGCGGCGGCGTCGATCGCGGTGATGGCGGTCGCGGCGGTGTGGATCGCCGGCGATCCACAGGTGCTCGCGTCGCTGGCGTCGCCAGAGGAGTTCAAGGACCTGACCGCGCCGGGCGGGAAGTACGAGACGTACTACTCGTCCGATCCCGCGGGTTCCTTCGCCGCGCGCGTCTGGACCAACAACGCGTGGGTGGCCGCGACCTGCCTGTTCCTCGGCGTGGTGCTGGGCGTCCCGGTGATCTACGCGCTCTGGGCGAACTCCCTGAACCTCGCGATCGGCGCGGCGCTGATGTCGTCGGCCGGACGGCTCGACGTGTTCTTCGGGCTGATCCTGCCCCACGGCCTGCTGGAGCTGACCGCGGTCTTCGTCGCGGCCGGGACGGGCCTCAAACTCGGCTGGACGGTCATCGACCCGGGACGCCGTTCCCGGACGGCGGCGCTCGGCGAGCAAGGGCGGTCGGTCGTGGTGATGGCGCTGGGGCTGACCGTCGTACTGCTGATCTCCGGCGTGATCGAAGGTTTCGTGACCCCGTCGGGCCTGCCGACCTGGGCGAGGATAGGAATCGGAGTAATCGCCGAGGTCGCTTTCTTACTTTACGTGTTCGTCGTCGGGCGTCGTGCCGCGAAAGCGGGCGAAGTGGGTGATGTCGACTGGCGATACGCTGGAGATTCTCGACCGGAAGCGGGCTGACCTGGTTAGCTCCTTTCATGGGGAGAAAACGGTTACGCGCCTTCGCGATCGTCGTCCTGTCCGTACTCGCCTCGACGCTCCTCGTCGGCGCGTCCCAGGCCCGGACCGCGTCCGCGCCGTCGGGCAAGCAGAACTGGGTGGTGAGCGTCGGCGGATTCCGGACCGACGCCGACCGCAATTACGTCCGCCTCGGCTATCTCGTGTTCAACCCGGCCGACAACACCGTCGCGCACAACTTCTGGACCTGGAGCCAGGCGGGCTTCCCCGTCCCGGTCGACAGCGGCGACGTCTACTACTGCGGTGACTGGGCGCCGGGTACCAATCCCCGCAACAACTGCCCGATCAAGACCGCGCCCGGTTTCACCGGCGCTCCGAACGGCCACTTCACCGGCACCTACACCGAGAACTCCGGTCAGGTGGCCATCACCTGGACCAGCAGCACCGTCGACGGCACCACCACCGCCGTGAACCTCACGGAGACGTGGGCGGTTTCGGAGACGCGGCCCGGTCTCGGACGTCTGCAACTGGTGAGCGACAACTACTCGATCACCAGCGGCATCGCCTACGGCAGCAACGCCTCCCTCGCGCAGACCAGCAAGGCCCCGATGAGTTCGGTCCGCGCGACCCAGCGGTCGTACCTGCTCGAAGGGCAGGGCGTGAACCGCCGCGCGATCACGAACTGGACCCGCGGCGGCAGCGGCGCGCTCGGCGTCGGCCCGGGGTGGAACAAATGCGACGACGGCTCCTGCCTCGGGTACGTGCAGTACGACTCCGGATGCGACCCGTCCTCCTGTTGCCTCCCCGGCGCCGGATACGAGGCCTGCGCGAAGAAGATCATCGACACCGGTGACAGGCGGTTCTACTACCTGAGCGACGCTTTCGGCGGACGGCGCAACAGCTACGAGTTCTGGTGCGAATGCCTGTCCTACAACGGTTGCTACCTCGGCAACAGTCACGTCCGCCCGCTGCTGCAGGTGCTCGACGACGCGGGCGCGTTCCAGGGCTGGGTCGGCGCCGAGGTCAGCCCGGACCGGAGCGGTTCGCGGGATCCGTCGGGCGAGTACTACTCGAGTTTCGCGCTGGTGGCCTAGTCCCACCCGGCCGAAGCTCAACAGGTGCAGCTGCCCTCGAAGGTGATGCTGTTCCCGTCCTCCAGGCTCGCGCTGCCGGTGAACCGGATCTCGAACTCGCCCGGTTCGGTCAGCACGATCTTCGGGCTCGAAGCCGAACCGTCGGCGCCGGTCTTGGCCGTCGCCGTCTCGGCGCCGCCTTCGAAGACCAGGACGTTCTTCGGCCGTGCCGCGCGGACGAAGAAGTTCACCGGCACGTCCGCCGCGGGCTGGCCGTTCTCACCGATCACGCGCACCACGAACGGCTGGCCGGGCGTCTTCGTGGACAACCGCTGCCCGTTCCCCGACAGGATCGCGAGTGTCCGCACCCCCGCCGCCCAGGTGTTGGACAGCCCGGGCAGGGAACAGACCTCCTGGTACAGACGCGATCCGACGGCCGGCGCCTCCGCGGTCAGGCAGCGCGCGGTCGCCACGTTCGCCAGCAGCACCAGCCCCGGCAGCCCGGCGTTGCGGCGCCACTGCTGGAGACGGTCTTTGCCGTCGCACGCCACGAGTTTGACGCCGACCCCGTCGACCGGGCTGATCGCCGCCAGGCACTGTCCACTCGCGACATGCTTGTACGACAACGCCGCCTTGTCGTACACCCACTGCGCGTTGGCGTCCTTCGCGTCCGCGAGCGAGAGCTTGCCGTCGGCCGCGGCCAAGGAGACGGTTCCGCCCCCGTCGGCGAGGTAGACGGGCTTCCCGGCGGGTTGTGCGGAAGCGGGTGACACGAGCAGCACCGCCGGAAGTACCGCGAAGAACAGCACGAGCTTGCGCAAACCTGGCCCCAATCGCGTCGGTCCGGATCTCCTTCCGAGCTAACCGCCCGCGACCCCGCCCGCCAACCGGCACCACTCCATCGGGTTCGGCGTCAAAGCCGTCCGGCCGCCTTCAGCGCGAGATACCGGTCCGCCAGCCGCGGCGGCAGATCCTCGGGCACGGCGTCGACGACCTCGACCCCGTGCCGCGCCAGCCGCGCGGTGACCTGGCGGCGTTCGGCCAGCACCCGCTCGGCCGCCGCCGCGTCGTAGACGGCTTCCGCGTCGCCACGGCCCGCCGCCATCTCGGCGACCCGCGGGTCCGCGACCGAAGCGATCATCAGCTGGTGCCGTGAGGTCAGCTTCGACAGCACCGGGAACAGGCCTTCTTCCAGCGGCGCCGCGTCCAGCCCGGTCAGGAGGACGACGAGCGCGCGCCGCCGGGTCCGCCGCAGTACCTCCGCGACCATGCCCCGCGCGTCGGTCTCGACCAGCGACGGTTCGAGCGGCGCCATCGCGTTCACCAAGGCGGGCAACAGATCCGTCGATCCCTGGACCGCCGCGTGGACCTGCCGGTCATACGCCAGCAGATCGACGCGGTCACCCGCCCGGGCGGCGAGCACGGCCAGCAGCAGGGCCGCGTCCATCGCCGCGTCGAGCCGCGGCGCGTCCCCGACCCGGCCCGCCGAAACGCGGCCGGTGTCGAGCACCAGCACCACGTGCCGGTCGCGTTCGGGGCGCCAGGTCCGCACCATGACATCGGACGCGCGCGCCGAAGCCCGCCAGTCGATCGACCGGACGTCGTCGCCGATCACGTACTCGCGCAACGAGTCGAATTCCGTGCCCTGGCCCCGGATCAGCACCGCGTTGCGGCCGTCGAGCTGCTGCAGCCGCGCCAGCCGCGACGGCAGATGCTTGCGGCTGTGGAACGGCGGCAGCACCCGCACGGTCCACGGCACGTCGTGCGAACCCTGCCGGGCGGCGAGCCCCAGCGGCCCGGTCGACCGGACGGTGACCCGGACCGCCGTCCGGTCGCCGCGCCGGGTCGGCAGAAGTCGTGTGGTCACGACACGGCGTTCGCCCGCGGGCAGGGTGAGGCGGTGCCGGTCGTCCGCGCCGGCGCTGGGCGGCCAGGCGTCGCGGAGCCACGCGCGCACCGGGCGGCCGCCGGGATTGGCCACGGTCAGCGTGACCTCGCATTCCTCCCCGAGCCGCACGGACGTCGCACCGGACCGCGCGAACTGAAGCCGTCGCACACTCCCGGCGAGCAGGAGATCCAGCACCACCACCAGCAGCAGCACCGCCGCGGCCAGCCCGATCCCGGCCCACGAGGGCAGCAGGAAACCGACCACCGGCGCCGCGAGGAGCGCCAGCAGCCCGAGCCGCCCGGTGACGGCCATCAGCGCGGAACGGGCACGGACGCGAGGACGCGGTCCAGCACGCCGTCGGCGGTCGCGCCCTCGAGTTCGGCCTCGGGCCGCAGGTCGAGACGGTGCCGCAAAGCCGGGCGTGCCAACGCTTTGACGTCGTCCGGGGTGGCGTAGTCACGGCCCGCGAGCCACGCCCACGCCCGCGTCGCCACCAGCAGCGCGGTGGCGCCACGCGGGGAGACGCCGAGCCGCACGGACGGCATCGACCGCGTCGCCCGGCAGACGTCGACGATGTAGGCGAGCACCTCGGGCCGCACGGTGACCCCGGCGACGGCGCGCCGCGCGGCGTCGAGCTGGGCGATCCCGGCGACCGGCGTGACCCCGGCCGCACCGAGGTCACGCGGGTCGAAACCCTGTGCGTGCCGGGAAAGGATGCCGAATTCGTCCTCGCGGGACGGCATCGGCATGGTCAGCTTCAGCAGGAACCGGTCCAGCTGCGCCTCGGGCAGCGGGTACGTGCCTTCGTATTCGACCGGGTTCTGCGTCGCGATGACGATGAACGGGTCGGGCAGCGGCCGCGTCTTGCCGTCGCTGGAGACCTGACGCTCTTCCATCGCCTCCAGCAGCGAAGACTGCGTTTTCGGCGGCGTGCGGTTGATCTCGTCGGCCAGCAACAGGTTCGTGAACACCGGGCCCTCGCGGAAGGAGAACTCGCCGCTGTGCGCGTCGTAGACGATCGATCCGGTGATGTCGCCCGGCATGAGGTCCGGCGTGAACTGAACCCGGGTCGTCTCCAGGTCCAGCGCGGCCGCCAACGCCCGCACCAGCAATGTCTTCGCCACCCCGGGAACGCCTTCGAGCAGCACGTGTCCCCGGCACAGCAACGCGATGATGAGGCCGGTGACGGCCGCGTCGTTGCCCACCACGGCCTTCCCGACCTCGGCGCGCAGGGCGATCAGCGCCGCCCGGGCTTCGACCGCACCGTCCATACCGGACTGCTCGCTACTCAAGACCGCTCCACCTCTCGTTCCACGACATCGAGTCCGTCCGCCAGCCGCACCAGCGCGGCGTCATCCCCAGGCGGATCCCCGTACAACAGCGCGCCGACTTCCGCGGGCGCCCGGCCGGTCCGCGCGGCGACGGATTCCACCAGCGCGGCCGGTTCGGCGTCGCGGGTGAGCCCCAGCAACGGCCGGAGCCGCGCGCGGGCCGCCTCACGCAAGGTCTCCCCGGCGTGCGCGGCGGCCTTCGCCTTGCGATACAACCTCGCCCTGCCTTCGGTGGCCTCGGCCGCGCGGACCACGACCGGGATCGGCTCGGTCACCACCGGCCCCAGCCGCCGCGAGCGCCACAACGCCAGCAGTACCACCGCGACCCCGGCCTGCAACGCCGCGTACGACCAGCCCGCCGGGATCAGTTCGGACAGCGGCTTCTTCTCGGTCTCCAGCGACGGGTCGGCGGGCGTCGGCAGGTACCAGACGAGCCGCTCGTGCTTGCCGAGCATCCGCATCGCCAGCGCCGCGTTGCCCTCGTCGGCCAGCCACTCGTTGGTCAGCGGGGCGGGGGTGCCGAGTACGGTCACCGTCCCTTGTGGACCGGGGACCTCGAGATACGAACCGCCGTAGCATTCCCGCGCCCTCGACTGCGTGGCCGAATACTTCAGGCCGCCCATCGTCGCGCTCCCCGCCGCGACCGGATCCGCGGCCTCGCAGTCGGGCGCGCGGGTCTCGGTCTCGGCCTGGCCGCTCACCCGCACGCCGGGAAGGACCTCCTCGACCGTGCCGGGGCTCGGCTGCACCAGCACGACGTGCTCGGCGTTCTGCCTGATCTCGGCGAAGGCGCTCTTGGGCACGTACTCGGGCTTGGTGATCAGGACCGTCGCGTCCCTCGCGACCCCTTTGGCCTCGGCGGCGGTGCGCACGATCGGGATCTTGACGCCCTCCCGTTCCAGCAACGTCGCCAGCGCGCGGCCGCCACCGGGCTCGTAGGAACCCGGTTCGAGCGCGCCGGTGGTCTGCTCGCCCTGGAAGAGCACGAGCAGCGTGCCGGTCAGCACGATCAGGAGGACGACCGCGAGCGGGAGCCGCACCCCGCGCCAGATCCGGCGGGCGTCGGGCGAAACCGAGGTCATCCGGCCGCCAAGGCGACCGGCCGGGCACGACGGCAGCGTTCGTCCAAATCGGACAGTGACCGGTAGCCGTCCGCCGTGGCGGGGATGTCCCCATAGTGGACGTCGTCGAACAGCCGGGCACCGGCACGCAGCGGCCCGGCGACGTCGGGAAGCAGCCGTCCGGCTTCGAGGGCGGCCTCGTCGGCGGTCCGCCCGGACTTCTCGTCGAGCAGCGCCCGCTCCTCCAAGGACCGCACCACGGCACGGAACCGCTCACGCACGGCGTCGTCGAAGTCGCCCCGCGCCGCGGCTTCCTCGGCCGCTTTGCGATGTTCGCCGGAAGCCTTGCGCTGCCCGGCGAACACGGCGCGCCCGCTCTTGGCCGACGTCGCCAGGGGGCCGGACTTCAGCCGGATCACCACGACCAGCACGAGCAGCACGACGGCCAGCAGCACCACGGCGAAGATCCCGCCGGGCACGACGCCGTTGACCGTTTCGAGGAAGCCCAGCAGTTTCTCGACCACCCAGGTGAACGCCTCGGACAGCCAGCTCGGTTTCGCGGCCTGGTAGGCCTGTCCCGAGAGCTCCTCGGCGGCGCGCAGCCGGGCGGTGTCCCGGTCGATGTCGACCGGGACCTCGGTGAGGAAGCGCGTCACCATGCCTGCGGCGGGGGCGGCGTCTGGATACCGGCCGCGCGGGCCAGCTCGATGTCCATGCCCTCGCGGCGCATCCGCTGGTCGATGTAGAGGATCACGGTGACCAGCGCGGTGAACGGCCCGACGATCGTCTGGGCGATCACCGTGCCCACCGACTGCAGGATCAGGTCACCGGTCGACGGGACGTAGATCTGGTCCAGATTGCCGAAGATCGACAGGAAGGCGCTGAAGCTGAACGGGATCGTGATGATCGACGCCAGGAACGACGAGATCACGTACGCCAGCAACAGGATGCCGAAGACCCGCCAGAACATGCCGGAGACCAGCTTCACCGACCGGCGGAACGCCTCCATCACGGTGCCGCGTTCGAGGATGAACGCCGGGCTGGCCAGCGCCCAGAAGGTGTAGGGGATGATCGCGGGCAGCAGGCAGAAGATGGCCCCGACCAGGATCGCCAGCGTGTAGAGCACGGTCAGCCCGAGCAGCGGCAGCAGCCGGGGCGCCGCCTCCTTCGCGGCCTCTTTGAACGTGACCGGTTTGCCGAGGACGGCCTTGCCCATCAGGACGGTCAGGAATCCGGTCAGGACGGTCGTCCCGAGCAGGGTGGCGACGAGGGTGATGAACGACGTCGCCAGCGTCCCGCCGAGGATGCCGACCATCTGGTTCATCAGTTCCTGATCGGTGGCCGCCGGGCCGAGATCGCGGACCTTCTCGAGGTCGCCGGTCGTGTCGACCAGCAGCAGCCCGACCAGGTTGATGGCCGCGGTCAGCACGGCGGTGACCGCGGCGGCGCCGAAGACCATCCGCCAGTACTTGCGCATGGCCGTGACCGCGCCGTCGAGGATGTCGGTGAGGTTCAGCGGGCGCAGCGGGATGACGCCGGGCCTGCCGAGGCCGACCTTCCAGTTCGGATACTGCTGTTGCGGCGGGGGCTGGTACGACGGCAGCGGAGGCGGCGGCGTCGCCCCGGAGGGTGACTGCCACTGCTGCGCCGCTTGCCCCTGCGGTGGCGTCGGCGTGTCCGACTGCGGCTGTGCCGGTCGGTCCGCCTGCGGCTGTGGTGTGTCCGCCTGCGGCTTCGGCGTCTCGGTGCCTTCCGGCCCGGACGGTCCGCCGGTCTCCGTCATGCGACAGCCCCTTACCCGTTCACGTTGCTTACGAACACTCTTCCAGAGGGCCCGACACCCAGCCAGAGCTGGGGGGACGACACTGATGGGTGACCGCTCGCCTCACGCTGGATACCCTCTGCAGCCGAGCTGTGGGTGGGGACGCCGTTAGCTCGTTATGCTGAACATCGGACCGGGTGCCCCCGGTTCGCCCCTAGAACCACCGGGACCGACTTGATGACGCAACCGCCCCACGGCCAGTGGCCGCCACGCGGCGCCGTCCAGCCACCGCCGGTGCACGGCCAGCCCCCTGCCCAGTGGCACGGCGCGCCGCACCACTTCCCGCCTCCGCCGCCGCGCCGGTCCGTGGGCGCGATCGTCGCGATCTGCCTCGGCGCGGTCGCCGTGCTGGTCCTCGGCCTGGTCGCGATCGTTTCACTCAATCGTGACGACTCCGATCACGTAGCGAATGCGGGCTACAGCACCCTGCCGAACACGCCTTCGCAGGCGGGGCTGCCTCCGAGCGGGTCTTCGTCGCCCTCGTCGTCGACGAACCCATTCCCGTCGTCACCGACCAAGGCGCCGTCTTCGTCGAGCGGGCCGCAGAAGATCCTCAAACTCGGCGACCACCCGATCCTCCAGGACCCGAACGCCGGCCTGCAGAACCGGGTCTGCACGCTGCCGCAGTGGCAGAGCAGCCAGCAGGCCGCCGAGGCGTTCTTCACCGCGGCGGGCAAATGCCTCGACAACGCGTGGGGCCCGTTCCTCGACGCCTACGACCTGCCGTTCACCCCGCCCGCCCTGCACTTCCCGACCGGAGCCAGCTTCGAAACCGAATGCGGCACCATCCAGGTGGGCATCGCGACGGCGGCATACTACTGCGAGAACAACCTCTACGTGCCGTTCCGCGGTCTGCAGACCGACCAGTACGGCAACAACCCCGGCGTCTACCTGGCCCTTTTCGCGCACGAGTACGGACATCACGTGCAGGAGGTCGCCGGGCTGATGGACGCGGCCTGGCAGAAAATCTACGACGCCGGCCAGAACAGCCCGGCCGGGCTGGAGATGTCGCGGCGCAAGGAACTGCAGGCGCAGTGCTTCTCCGGGATGTTCCTCGGCGCGCACGTCGACCAGGGCGGCACAGTCAGCCGGGACATGTACAACAAGGCCTGGAACGACCAGGAGACCCGAGGCGACAACACCTCGCGCAGCCAGGACCACGGGACGAACGCGCACTACGCGTCGTGGTGGCGGGCCGGGGCGAGCAACAACCGGATCGCCGACTGCAACACCTTCTCGGCTCCTTCGAGCTCCGTTTCCTGACTTTTCGCGCGTGAAGGCCTCCTTCCCTCGGCTGAGCCGAGGGAAGGAGGCCTTCACGCGTTTCGGGTGGGGTCGCCGCTCGTCGACGGATGCGGTGCCGTGGGCGATTCCGGCTTGCCCGGTGCGGCTGGTCGCGCCAGGACGCCGACCGTGTGGATTTTGGGGCGTTGGATGACCGGAAATCCACACGGTCCGCGCATGACCGGTCCGGTCACGACGGGGTGTGTGGAAATAGGGACATTGAACGTCCCAATTTCCACACACCCCTCACCCGCGGTAACCCTCACGCGCTCTCGACCACGTCGAGTAGCCATAGGAGGCAACGGCGGCTGGTCACCGTGGTCGTGAGTGGCGATTCGGGTCAGGGCAAGGCTGTCTTAGTTGCCTACTGAATGTAGTTGCCAGTTGGCCGAAAGGCTGTGAAGGCCTCCTTCCCTACCCTCAAGGTAGGCAAGGAGGCCTTCACGGACTTCTCGATCGCCACCCACGGCTCGGCAACACCACCAGCTCCAGCAGCCACAGCGGCGGCGCGGTGATCAGGCCGCCACCGGAACCCGAGGCCCCCGCAACACCAGGAAGACGTACATCCCGCCCGCGAAGCAGCTGAACACCAGCAGCGCCAGCCCGAGCGGCCGCCGCGCGTCGCTCGCTCCGGCCGTCGCGTCGGCCGCGTGCACCGCGATGCCATCCCCCGAAGCCCCGTCCGGGACGACGACCTCGAGGCGCTCGCCCTTGCCGTGTCCGCAGCCGTTGAGCGAGCCCTCGGTCGGTTTGCCGCCGAACTCGAACTTGACCTTCTCGGTGGCGCCGCCGCCCGTGCAGGGCGCGGGCTCGACGACCTCCGCCTGGACGGTCGCGCCCTTGGTCTCGTTCGAGATGCCGAACAGCCCCGGCCCGGCGAGCCACGCCAGGAAGATCACCAGCAGGCCGACCCCGGCCGCCACGGCCAGGGAGTTCCACCCCGGGGTGAGCCCTCTGGCGGGGTCCGATCGCTTGCGCACGAACGCCATGCTCCCAGAACCTCGCGGCAAAACACAGGAGCCCGGAGAGGTGGTAGCAAAGCTCCCCTGCTACCGCTCGATCGTCTCCGCCGCGGTCACCTTGCGGATGTAGAGCAGCTTGTCCCCCGGCTCGATCGCGTCCGCCTGCGGGGCGTCCACCCGGTACAGCACGCCGTCGCGGACGACACCCAGCACGATGTCCGGCAGATGCCGCGGCGACCCGCCCTCTTCGGACGGTTCCACCGGGCGTTCGGCGATCGCGAGACCGGACTCGGGGGTGAGCAGGTCCTCGACCATGTCGACCACCAGCGGCGTCGACGTCGCCATGCCGAGCAGGCGCCCGGCGGTCTCGCTCGACACCACGACCTGGTTCGCGCCCGACTGCTTCAGCAGGTGGACGTTCTCCGCCTCCCGCACCGACGCCACGATATGCGACTTCGGCGCCAGCTCACGGGCGGTCAGCGTGACCAGCACGGCGGTGTCGTCCCGGTTCGGGGCGACGACGACGGCGCGCGCCCGCTGGACCCCGGCGACGCGCAGCACGTCGGCGCGGGTGGCCGAGCCGTGCACGGTCACCAGCCCGAGTGACGTGGCCGCTTCGAGGGCCTGCTGGTCGGTGTCGACGACGACGATGTGGTCGGGTTCGACGTTCTCGTCCCCGAGCAGCGCGTTGACCGCCGACCGGCCCTTCGTGCCGAATCCGACGACGACCGTGTGGTCACGCACCTTCGTCCTCCACTTTTGGATCTTGAAAGCCTGGCGGGAGCGCTCGGTGAGCACTTCGAGTGTGGTACCGACCAGGACGATGAGGAAGAGCACCCGCAGCGGGGTGATCACCAGGACGTTCACCAGCCGCGCGGACGGCGTCGCGGGCGCGATGTCGCCGTAACCCGTGGTCGACAGCGACACCGTCGCGTAATAGAGGCTGTCGAGGAACGTGAGCCCATCGCCGTTCGCGTCGCGGTAGCCGTCCCGGTCGAGGTAGACGATCAGCACGGTCGCGAGCAGGGCGAGCATCGCGCCGATGATCCGTTTGAGGATCGACCGCAGCGGGCTGACCGTCAGTTCCGGCATCCGGATCACACCGACGAGCTCGTGGTCCGGGCGGTCGCTCAGCCTGACCGGGAAACGCTTGAGAACCCTCATGCACAGGCTCCGGCCTGGTCCGCGTCACTCACGGTCGGGAGGATAGCCGAAGAACCTTCCGTTCAGCTCGGTATGCGAAGCTCAAGGCATGTCTTCGGATCCTCGACCGTCTCAGCGGCCCGCCCATTTCCTCGCCGGCCTGCTCGGCGCGGCCGGTGTCCTGCACTTCGTCCAGCCGAAACCGTTCGACGCCATCATCCCGAAGCAGCTTCCCGGCTCCCCTCGGGCGTGGACCTACGGATCCGGCGTGGCCGAGCTGGGTGTCGCCGCCGCGGTCGCGAATCCGAAGACGCGACGGCTCGGCGGGCTCGCGGCCGCGCTGCTGTTCGTCGTGGTCCTGCCGGGGAACGTGAAGATGGCCGTCGACGCCGACCGCCGGAAGGCCCCGAAGCACTGGCGAGCGGCCTTCTGGGCCCGAGTCCCACTGCAGATCCCGTTGGTGACCTGGGCACTGAAGGTCCGCGACCGCGCCTGACCCCCGCATTCAGAGGACTAAACGCTAGATCGTCGGGACGCTCCGCAGGAGCTGACGTAGTCCTTCGGCGTCCAGCAGATCCGCCGGGCGGACGGTCTTGTCGTGTTTCACGTAGTGGAACGCCGCCCGCACCTTCTCCACGGGGATGTTCTTCAACGCCGCCCAAGCCAGCCGGTACGCCGCCAGCTGCACGGCCAGCGATTCGAGCCGGTCGGCTTCCGGGACGGCTCCGGTCTTCCAGTCGACGACGGTCCAGCCGCCGTCGGCGTCGGCGAACACGGCGTCCATCCGCCCGCGCACCGTCACGCCCACGACGTCCGCCGAGAACGGCACCTCGACCGCGTGCGGCACCCGATGTGCCCACTCGCTCTTCTCGAACGCGGTCTGCAGCGCCTCCAGCTCGGTGTCGGGCGCCTCGTCGACGTCCGCCGCCCCCGGCAGGTCGTGGATCTCCAGCAGCTGCTCGCCGCCGAACCGCTGCTCCAGCCAGCCGTGGAACGCCGTCCCCCGCCGCGCGTAGGTGTTGGGGCGCACGGGAAGCGGCCGCCGCAGCCGTTTGGCCAGCGCGGCGGGATCGGCCGACAGCTCGACCAGCTGGCTCACCGAGAGATGCGGCGGCAGGACGACCTGCTGCACCCGGTCCCGCGCCCGCGCCCGCTCCTCCAGCAGCACCTTGGTGTCGGAGATCCAGCCGTCCGGATCGTCCTCTTCCTCCTCCTCGGCATGCTCGGCGTCTTCCAGCGCCCCGAGCACCATGTCGACGCCGTTCGTGACGCCCTCGCGCCGCGGCCACAGTGGATCGACCGGCCATCGTGACCGGCGGGAGTCGGCGACCAGCGGGTTCTCGCCGTCGGTCTCGGGTTCGTCGGCCCAGTGCTCGATCCGGCCGACCGAGTTCCCCCGCATCACCTCGCCGATTTCCAGCAAGAACTCCGACGGCCCCTTCGGCCGCGCGCTGCTCTCGTTCCACCAATGGCCGGAGATCAGCATCGTGTGCTCGGAGCGGGTCAGCGCGACGTAGCAAAGCCTCCGCTCTTCATCCGCTTCCCGTGCGACGAAACCTTCTTCGTGCAGTTCCAGCGCTTCCTGGACTTCCTTGCGGTCCGCGCCTTCGGGGATCCGCAGCTCCGGCAGATCCTCCGAGTCCCCGCGCAGCGCGGCGGGCAGCGAGGTCGACGTCCGCAGCCACGACGACGAACGCCGCCGACCGGGGAAGACCTCCTTGACCAGATGCGGAATGGCGACGATGCGCCATTCCAGCCCCTTGGCCGAGTGCACCGTCAGCACCTGGACCCGATCCGGGACCACTTCCACCTCGCCGGGGGTGAGCCCGTCTTCCGCGTGCGCGGCCGTGTTCAGGTAGTCCACAAAGGACAGAAGAGTGGCCGTCGGCGAGGTCTCGGCGAAATCCGTGACGACGTCGGCGAAAGCGTCCAGGTGCGCGCGTCCGGCGGGGCCGGGACGGGCCAGCGACTCGACGTCGAGCAGCATCGTGCGTTCCACGTCGGCGACCAGTTCGGGCAGCGATTGGTCGAGCCGTCGTCGCAACGCCGAAAGCTCGGCGCCGATCTTCCGGATACGCCGGTATCCCTCGGGGGAATAGCGTTCCGGCGTCCCGGGATCGTCGATCGCGTCGGCGAGCCCCGCCTGCTCGACCCGCTCGGTCACCAGCACCGGTTCGTCCACATCGGACTTTCCCGACGGCGGCACCGGCGACGAGAGTTCGCCGGCCCGGCGCCACAACGCCGCGAGGTCGGCCGCCGCGATCCGCCAGCGCGCGCCGGTCAGCAACCGGGCGGCCGCGCTGCCCGCGAGCGGATCGGCGAGCACCCGCAACGTGCTCACCAGGTCCGCGACCTCGGGTTCGTCGAGCAACCCACCGAGACCGACGACCTCCACCGGAAGTCCACGCGCCCGCAACTCCGCCGCGATCGGCGCCATGTCGGCACGACGGCGCACCAGCACCGCGGCGGTCGGTGGTTTTCCGGTCTCCTCCACGGTTTCGAACCAGCGTTTCGCCACCGCGTCGGCCACCCACTCGCGTTCGGCGCGGATGTCCGGCAGCAGCGCGGCGGCGATGTCGGCGGCCCCCGCGCCCTCCAGCGCGCGCAGCCGTGCGACCCCGAGACCGCGTTCCCGCAGCGGCTCCGAGATCGCGTTCGCGAGTTCGAGCACCTCGGGCGGATTGCGGAAACTGGTCAGCAGCCCGAAATCCAGGGCCGGAACGAGCCGTTCGCCGTTGTCACGCGGGAAGTCCGTGGTGAACCGGGGCAGGTTCGCCGCGCTCGCGCCGCGCCAGCCGTAGATGGCCTGCGCCGGATCGCCCACCGCGGTCACCGGCATCGGCGGATGTTCGACCCCGCCGAACAGCGAACGCAACAGGATCCGCTGCGCGTGCCCGGTGTCCTGGTACTCGTCGAGCAGGACGGCGCCGTAGCGCTCGCGCTCCCCCGCGACCACCGCCGGATAGCTGCTGGCGAGCTGCGCGGCCAGCGACATCTGGTCGGCGAAGTCGAGTGCGCCTTCCGCTCGCTTCCGCGCGTGATACGCCTCGACCAGCGGCAGGAGCGCGAGCCGGAACCGTTGCGCCGTCATGACTTCGGCCAGCTTCTGCGGCAGCGACGCACGCTGCCCCTTCGCCCTCGGCGCGTTCTCGATGACCTCGCACAGCCAAGACGTGTACTGCGCCAGCCGTTCGGTCTCGACGAGGTGCTCGCCGAGTTCCCCGGCCAGCGCCAGCAACTGCGCCGTCACCGTGGAGGGCACACGATCGGTGTCGAGGTCATTGTCCCAAGTGGACACGACGCGATGCGCGAACTGCCACGAAGACGTCTCCGAAAGCAGCCGGACGCCGGGCTGGACGGGCAGCCGCAGGCCGTGTTCGGACAGCAGCCGCCCGGCATACGCGTGATAGGTGAGCACCGTCGGCTCGCCCGCGGTCACCGTCGTGCGCAGGTCGCCGGTCGGGTCGATCTTGTCGAGCAGCCCCGATCCGACGAGCCGTCGCAGCCGGGTGCGGACGCGTTCGCCGAGCTGACGAGCGGCCTTGCGGGTGAAGGTCAGGCCGAGCACGCGTTCCGGCGGCACGACACTGTTGGCCACCAGCCAGACGACGCGCGCGGCCATCGTCTCGGTCTTGCCCGCGCCCGCGCCCGCGACGACCAGCGACGGCTCGATGGGTGCCGCGATGACCTCGGCCTGCTCGTCGGTGGGGCTGTGCAGGCCGAGCGCGCGGGCGATCTCGCCCGGTTCGACCTGACGGCGCTGGAGTTCGGAGATCAAGGGCCGGTCACCTGCCTGCCCTCGGGGCGCAACGGACAGCAACCCCTTGCCGGGCAACGATCGCAGTCCGGGTTCTCGGTGACGCCGTACTCCGGGCCCGCGGCGGATCCGGCCGCCGAGCGCACCAGTTCGAGCCATTGCTTGCCGCTGTCCTCGTCCAGCGGCGCCTGTTCGCGCTGGGTGGATCCGGTCTTGTTGTTGGACTTCGCGACGTAGACCAGCCGCGCGCCACCGGGTTTCGAACCGCCCTCGACCGCGCCGAGCAGCACGGCGAGCTGATACGCGGCCAGCTGGGGATGTTGTTCGGCGTCGGCGGCGGAGATCGGGACCTTGCCGGTCTTGATGTCGATGACGACCGGACGGCCGTCCTTGTCCATCTCCACCCGGTCGACGCGGCCGCGCAGGAGCACGCGAACGTCGTCATCGCCGACGGGCAGCTCGACCTCGATGTCCTGCTCGACCCCGGCTTCGATCAGCTCCTTGCGGCTGGATTCCAGCCAGGAGATGAAGTTCCGCAGCATCTGCTCGACCCGTGACCGCTCGCGGCGCGAGAACCACGGCGCCCCGGCGTCGACCCGTACCCATGCCTCGTCGAGGGCGGCGCGGATCTGCTCGTCGCTGCTGCCGCCGGCGACCGCCTGCGCGAGCCCGTGCACCAGTGTTCCGGTGACCGCGGCGAGCTGCGCGGGGTCACTGCCGCCGTGGCGTTCGATCAGCCAGCGCAACGGGCATTTGACCAGAACCTCCACAGTGGACGGTGAGATGCGGATGAGGTCACCCGGCCCGTGCACGGGTTCGCCGGTCGACGGTTCCAGCAGGCCGTACCAGGTGCTCGGATGCGCGCCCGGCACCCCGGCCGCGGCCAGTTTCGCGAGCTGACGCGCCGCCCGCCGCCGCCTTTCCGGGTCGCTCGTATCAGCACAGACGACCTCGCGCAGCTCACCGACGAGTTCGGCGAGCACCAGCGAACGTCCCGCCGGTTTCATCCGCGAGTCGAGTCCGCCGTCGTCCGCGCCGTTCTCCTCCAGATCGTCGATGAACCGCGAGGGCTGCTCGTCCTCCCCCGCAACCGCGCTGACCAGCAACGTCTTCCGCGCGCGGCTCGCGGCGAGGTAGAACAGCCGCCGCTCTTCGGCGAGGATCGGCGCGGTGGCGGACACCTTTTCGTCGTCGACCCCGGACATGAGGTCGACCAGCCGCTCGACACCGAGCACGGATCCGCGCAACCGCAGATCCGGCCAGCTGCCTTCCTGGACACCGGCGATCGAGACGACCGTCCACTCACGACCGGCGGACGCGTGCGCGGTGAGCAGCGAGACACCTTCGCTTTTCATGGCGGCGGGAGCCAGCGTGTCACCCGCGATGTTCTGCGAGGACAGGTAATCCGCGAACGAGGCGACACTCGCCTTCGGCAATCTGTCGACATAGCGACCGGCCGCGTCGAAGAGCGCGACGATCGCGTCGAGGTCGCGATCCGCTTGGGAACCGAGCGATCCGCCACGATCGACCAGCCGCAGCAAACGCTGTTCCAGACCGCTGGCCTGCCACAGATCCCACAGCACCTGCTCGACGCCGTCCCCGCGCACCACGGCCTGATGCGCCGCGTGCAGCAGACCGCCGATCCGGCGCATCGGGATCGACTCGGCTTCGGCGAGGCCGGTGAGAACATCGTTGGTGCGCAAGGCTTCGACCAACAGTTCGTCGCTGGACCGCTGCCCGCCGCCCGCGAGCTCCAGCCTGCGCAACCCGCGCCGCAGTCGCCGCAGGGCGAGCGGATCCGCGCCGCCCAAGGGCGAGGAGAGCAGCATCTCGGCGAGGTCGACGTCGAGCAGTTCCGGATCCGCCGCGAGCCGCAGCATCGCCAGCAGAGGACGAACTGCGGGTTGTTTCGCGAGCGGCAGTTCTTCGGTGGCGGAACCGATCGGCACCCCGGCCGCGCGCAGAGCACGTTGCAGGACAAGGAAAGTACGGGCGGGCGACCGGACGAGCACCGCCATCTCCGACCACGGAACGCCGTCGACGAGGTGTGCGCGGCGCAGTTGATCGGCGATCCAGCTCGCCTCGGCGGCCGGGGTCGGCATCAGGCGGACACGGACGGCACCGCCCTCGGCGTCCGGCGCGTCGACGAGTTTGCGCTGCGGCGACGCGCCGGGCAGCACGGAACCGAGTTTCGTGACGGCCGTGCGGATGACGGGCGCGAGCCGATGCGCCGTGGTGAGCAGGACCGTGCGCTCGCCGTCCTCGTCCGCGTCGGCGAACAGGCGGGGATCCGCGCCACGGAAGGAGAACACGGACTGATCGGGGTCACCCGCGACGACGAACTCGTCGGCCGCGTGCCCGATGAGCCGGACGAGCTGGGTCTGCAGCGGGTCGAGATGCTGCGCGTCGTCGACGAACAGGTGCCGGACGCGCCGCTGCTCGCGTTCACGCAGGTCCGGGTCGTCCTCCAAGGCGAGCAGGGCGGAAGTGACGAGCTCCGCCGCGTCCAGCGCGGGCGCGCTCGCCACGCCGAGCGCGTTGCCGCCCGCGCCCTGCAGCAGGGTGACCTCTTCGTACTGGCTCCAGAAGCGCCCGGCCGCGATCCACTCTTCGCGGCCGCGCCGCCTGCCGAGTTCGACCAGATCCTCCGGGCCGAGCCCGCGTTCGGCGGCGCGGAGCAGGAGGTCTCGCAACTCCTCGGCGAAACCGGGCACACCCAGCGCGGGGCGCAGCTGCTCCGGCCAGTCGAGCGCGCCTTCCTCGATGTCACCGGCGAGCAGATCGCGGACGACGACGTCCTGCTCCGCCCCGGCCAGCAGGCGGGGCGGGGGGAGCTCGTCGGCTTGCGCCTCCATCCGCAACAGCGCGTACGCGTACGAATGCACCGTGCGCACGAGCGGCTCGCGGATCGTGCGCGGCAGCGGATCCTCTTCCGGATCGGTGGTGAGCCGATGGGTGATGTCGGCGCGCAGGGCCTCGGCCGCCTTGCGGGAGGTGGTCAGGATGAGCACGCTCTCCGGATTCGCGCCCTCCGCGATACGCCTCGACGCCGCCGACGCCAGCAAGGCCGTCTTACCCGTGCCGGGGCCGCCGAGGACCCTGCGGAAGCCGTCCGGTGCGGCCAGCAGGCGGCGGGCGCCGTGATCCCACTGGAAGGACGGCGTGCCGGTGACCGGCGTGCGGACCAGCCGCGCGTCGGTTCCTGCCGCTGTTCGCCGCCCGTTCACGCCCACGATGGAACCACGCCCCGCCGACACAACCTCGCAGCGGCACGGCAAAGTGGTCCCATGGATGACGAACTGCACGAGCGGGTGCGCGAGGTCATCGCGAGCGTGCCCGCCGGCTCGGTCGCGACTTATGGGGATATAGCGTCGGTTTCGGGGGCGCCGTCACCGCGGCTGGTCGGCCGGATCCTCGGCGAGGACGGCCAGGACCTGCCTTGGCACCGCATTCTGCGGGCCGACGGGACGCCGGCTCCGCATCTGGTCGACGAACAGCTGCAACGACTGCGCGCGGAAGGCGTCATACCCGACGGACAGCGCGTCGACCTGCGGAAATACCGCTGGCAACGTGATCCCGGCGACGACGCTGGTCCCGGCGCACTCTTTTAGGTTAGCCTCGCCTAATGAGCTACATCGAGGCGAAGGTGACCGGCGTCAGGCGGCTCACCCCGCATATGAGCAGGGTGACCTTCTCGGGGGCGTCGCTGGTGGACCAGGCGCCCGACCAGTACCTGAAGGTGTTCTTCCCGCAGCCCGGCCAGGCGGAACCCGTGCTGCCCGCGCCGCTGACCGGCGACGAAGTACTGTCCTGGTACCGGACCTACCTCGCGATGCCCGACGACGTCCGCCCGCCGATGCGCACGTACACCGTGCGCGCGCTGCGGCCGTCCGTGCAGGAGGTCGACATCGACTTCGTGCTGCACGGCGACGAAGGCCCCGCCTCCGCGTGGGCTTCGCGCGCTTCGGAGGGTGACAGGGTCGCTTTCCTCGGACCGCACGGGCTCTACGACGTGCCTTCGGAGACGAACTGGCAGCTGCTGATCGGCGACGAGACCGCGATCCCGGCGATCGGCGCGATCGTCGAGGCGCTGCCGGCCGGGACGCGAGCGCTGGTCTACATCGAGATCGGTGATCGCGAAGACCGGCAGGTCTTCGAAACCCAAGGCACCGTGGAG
The DNA here is from genome assembly GCF_041021335.1 of Amycolatopsis sp. SB7-3. NCBI lineage: Bacteria > Bacillati > Actinomycetota > Actinomycetes > Pseudonocardiales > Pseudonocardiaceae > Amycolatopsis > Amycolatopsis sp. SB7-3. Next base: position 3,528,167 of record NZ_JBFPJQ010000001.1, on the reverse strand, counting down.
CTGCACTGGGTGGTGCGCGGTTCCGGCGACGTCGGCTCGGCGGTCCTGGAGGCCGTGCGGAAGGCGGAACTGCCGGGCGGGACGGCCTACGCGTGGATTTCCGGCGAGGCGAACATGGTGAAGCTGGTGCGGCGGCACCTCGTGCGGGAGCGCGGGATCGACAAGCGGGCGATCTGCTTCACGGGGTACTGGCGGCAGGGGGTCAGCGAAGAGGCCGCCGGGCGTGAGGCGATGCGGCAGGCGGAGGCCGGGGTGGCTCCGGCGACCGAGGAGGACTGAGGGCTTCTCGCGATGTGTCATGAAAGGGCCGTTCAGGACGTTTTATGTCCTGAACGGCCCTTTCATGACATGCAGGCCGCCGGTGGCATGTCCTGAAGGCCACCTTTGGGACGTTGGACGTCCCGAAGGGCCCCTTTGAGACATCAGCACCCGCCCCAGTAGGCGCCTGACCTGCAGGAAGGGAGCAAGGGACCTTTGCTACCACTTACGTAGCAATGCTAAGCAAGCGATAGCAAAGGTCCCTTGCTACCACCGACGTCAGTGCGGCACCCAAAGCGTCACCCGGGTCCCCCGCCCCGGATGCGAATCGATCGTCCCCCGCCCGCCGACCTCCGCCAGCCGCGCCATGATCGACTGGCTGATCCCGAAGCCCGGCGGCCGGTCCAGCATGCTGAAGCCGGTCCCTTGATCCCGCGCGATGACCGCGACGCCGCCTTCGCACTCCTCGACGCGAAGCACGACCTGTTTCGTCCCGGCGTGCTTCACGGTGTTTCGAAGCGCTTCGCGGACGGCGTCGCGGATGGCGGTCCGGCGCGCGTGTGAGAGGCGGTAGTCCTCTTCGGTCTCGGCGGCGACGAGCTGGGTGCGAAGGCCGTCGCGCGCCATCTCGGTGGCGACCTCGGCGAGATCCGCCGCGAGACCCCGGGCCGAGGGCGCGTCGGGGCCGGTCAGTTCACGCCGGAGTTCGGCCGCCTGCGCCCGCGCCGTCGCGCGCATCTCCGCGAGCCGTTCCGAAGCGGCGGAATCGTCGTCCGGCGCTTCGAGTCCCATCGCTTCCAATGTCTGCAGCACGGAATCGTGCATCACCCGCTGCGTCCGCAGACGTTCGGCGCGCTGCCCCCGCCGCATCCCGATGCCCAGCGCGAACCGGGTGCCGACACCGAGCAGGATCAGGATCCCGGCCGTGGTCACCATCGCCACGACGAGCGCGACCATGCACCCCACCGACCGGCTCATCGCGAGCGGATGGTCGAGCGGGAGACCGCCGGCCCAAGTCAGGAAGGCCCGGAACGGCACGGCCGCGATCAGCAGCAGACAAGCCGCGGGCAGCCCGAACGACAGCGTCCACAACGCCACCGTCCCGACCATCCACGTCCACGCGACGTCGATGGCGAACGGCTGGATCTCGGTCGGCGCCGCGGTGGCCACGATCGTCGTCAGCACCACGCCCACGGCGAGATCCGCGTACATCAGCCGTCCGGACGTCTTCGCCCGGATCCCGCGGCCACGCACCACCCACCAGACCGCGAAGACGTTGAGCAGCATCCCGAGGATCGTCGTGCTCAGCACCGGAACGATCCCCGCCGAGCCGTTCGCGACCAGGAAACCGATGTACACCTTGGGAAACGCGGCCACGCGGTAGAAGATCGGGCCCAGTGCGGAGTACCGGATCGCGCGCATCAGCAGCGTGTCCGCGGAGTCCTCGCGATAGCGCCAGTCCGGCACCGAATCCGGGTCGGGTGCTTCGTCGGCGGGGCTGGCGCCCAGTACCGAAGAACCCTTTCGCAACATCGCGCGCACGAAGGTGACCGATTGAGACTCGGACATCCGCCGCCCTCCCCGCGTCCGATGTGTCGAGCCTGGCAAAGCGGTCTTCCCGCGTCAAGACGGCCGAATGCGCAGTTCCGCGACGAGAAGTTTGACCAACGCGCCGAGCCGCTGACGTTCAGGCTGGACGGTCGGCACCCCGGCGGCTTCCAACGGCGCCGCGGTCACCGGTCCGACGCACGCGCACAGCACCGGACCTCGCAGTGCGGCGAGAAGTTCTTCACGACGCGGGCCCGCCAGCGTGAGCAGGTTCGCCGCCGCGGGAGCGGAAGTGAACGCCAAAGCGTGCACGCGTCCGGCGATCACGCTTTCGACGAGTTCGTGCACAGGTGCGACGTCCACGGGCGAAAGCCAGCGATACGGCTGCGCCTGGACGACGTCCGCGCCCGCGTCCCGCAACGACGCGGTGAGTTCGGGCAGCAGGGTGCCGTGCAGCTGGACCGCGACCCGTTCGCCGCGGACCCCGGCGTCCCGCAATCCTTCGAACAGTTCGGCGTTGCTCTCCTCGGGCGCGGAAAACTCCTCCCGGAGGCCGAAACCTCGCACCGCGCCCACCGCCTTCGGCCCGCGCGCGAAGATCCGTGACGCCGCCAGCCGGTCCAACAACGGTTCGTGCAGCCCCCAGCCTTCGGCCGCCGAAAGCCAGCCGCGGAATCCGGCGCCGGTGGTGACGGCGGTGAACCCGACCGGCCCGGCCAGCACGGCGTCCGTCGCCGCCCGCAGTTCGGTGTCGTCGGGCAGCGGGACGATCCGGATGGTGGGCGCGTGCAGCACCGTCGCGCCCTGCCGGGTCAGCGCGCCGATGAAATCGTCGGCCCGCCGCTCCGCGGTGATCCCGATCGTGATGCCGTCCAGGTCAGCCATAAACCGCGCCCATCTTCCCGATCTCCTCCGCCAGCCGCTCGCGCAGCTCCGGCGGTTCGAGCACTTCGAGGTTCCCGCCGAACCGCAGCAGTTCGCCGACGGCCGATTCTCCCGGTTCCACGGGCAGTTCCATCGTCAGCCAGCCGTCTTCGTCCGGTTTCGCGGTGGTTTCCCGCAACGCCCGGGCCCCGACCGCCCCGAGGTAGAACGGCAGCAGTATGCGGGCGAACTCGTTCAGCCGCACCACCGCCGTCCGCGAGTACATCCGCTTTTCGAACTGCTCCGACCATTCGTGCCAGTAACGTGCGAGGTCGAAGTCGGAAGGCCGCTCGAAGGTCTCGCCGAGGTCTTCGAGTTCTTCGATCCGGGAGATGCGGTACGTCCGGTCGGTCCCGTCGCACCGCGCCGCGAGATACCAGTTCCCCGCCTTGAGGATCAGGCCCAGCGGATCGAGTACGCGGTCGACCTTCCGTTGCCCCCAGCGTTCGTACCGGACCTTGACGCGCCGCCCGTGCCAGACCGCGTCGGCCAGTTCGGACAGTCGCGGCAGGCTTTCGATCCCGCGATGCCAGCCGGGGACGTCGAGGTGGAACCGTTCGGAGATCTTGCCCGCCCCGGCACGCAGCTCCGACGGCATGGCCGCGTGCAGTTTGAGCTGCGCGGCGGCGAGGACCGCGCCGAGCCCGAGTTCGGTGGCCGCGCCGGGCAGCCCCGCCAGCGAAAGCGATTGCGCCTCCTCCTCGGTCAGCCCGGTCAGCCGCGTGCGATAGCCGTCGACCAGCTGATAGCCGCCGGTGCGCCCGCGATCGGCGTACACCGGCACGCCGGCCGCGGACAGCGCCTCGACGTCGCGGTAGACCGTGCGGACCGACACCTCCAGCTCGGTCGCCAGCTCCTCGGCCGTCATCCGGCCGCGGTTCTGCAGCAGGAGGAGGACCGACAGGAGTCTGCTCGCGCGCATGAATCCAGTATCCCCTAAAACCTGACACATCCTGACAGGTATGGCTGACAGGGTGAACCCATGAACACGTTCGCCATGAAGAACTGGGAAGAATCCGTCGTCAGCGGCACGGAGGGCGCGCCGCGAGTCGCGTACGCGCACGCCACGCTCACCTACAGCGGGCTCATCGAAGGCGAGTCGGTCCTCGACTACCTGCTGTACTACGCGGGTGAGGGCTACGACGGCGGTGACACGACCTCTCCCGGCCTCGAACGGATCGAGGGCAGCGTGGACGGACGCAAGGGCAGCTTCGTGATCAAGCACGACACCGGGTTCGACACGCAGGGGATCAGGTCGGCGTTCACGGTGGTCGAGGGCTCCGGAACGGGTGAACTCGCCGGGATCACCGGCAGCGGCACCACGACGGGCGCCCTCGGCGAGCCGACGATGTCGTACACGCTCGACTACTCGCTTTAAGGAGGACCAGTGCTCGAGGTCGATCGCGAGCAGGTGCTGGCGTACCGGATCGCCGCGCACGGCCTGCACCGTGAGGAGACGGATCCGGCCGCGGCGGCCGTGTTCGACCTCGGGCTGCAGGATTCCGTGCGGGACACCGCCCTGCTGGGCCTCGTCGCCCGGATCGACGGCGACATCACGCCCGGTGTCTGGGACGACGACCGGTTCGTGCTCGCGTGGACGCATCGCGGCGCGCCGCATTTCCACCGCCGTGCGGAGCTGGACGCGATCCGGGCCGCTCTCGTGCCTCTCGACGAGAAGGACGCGATGGCCCGGATCCTCTGGCAGCGCAAGCAGGTCGACGACGCGGGCATGTCCGCGACGGACGCGTTGTTCACCGCGGCGAAGGCGATCCGCGAGGTCGTCACCGGCGTCCAGACCAAGGGCACGGTGAGCGGCGCGGTCACGAAGCTGATCCCCGACGGCCTGTCGTACGCCTGCCGCGGCTGCGGTGTCGTGCACATCTACGAGCAGTTGATGCGGGTCGCGTCGATCCACGCCGGGGTCCGGCTGGAGACGGGCGCGACCCCGGCGACGTTGGCACCGCTGGAAAGGCGCGGACGGCTCAAGACGGCGCCGGACGTCAAGGCGGCCACCCGCGTGGTCGAGGGTTACCTGCGGATCAACGGTCCCGCCGCTCCCGGCGACGCCGCCGCCTACGTCGGGACCACCCGCACCGGGGTCGACGCGATGTGGCCGGACGGCCTGGCCGAGGTCCGCGTCGGCGGCAAGAAGGCCTTCCTGCCGGAAGACCGGGTCGCGCTGCTGGAGAATCCGCCCGAGCCGGACGTGGTACGCCTGCTGCCGCCGCTCGATCCGTTCGTCCAGGCGCGCGACCGAGCCGTGCTGGTGCCGGACAAGGCCCGGCAGAAGGAGGTCTGGAAGATCCTCGGCAGCCCCGGCGCGCTGCTGGCCGACGGCGAGATCGCCGGCGTGTGGCGGGCCAAGGCGAGCGGGAAGAAGCGGCTCGACTTCACCGTCACCCCGTTCGACGCCCTCCGCCCGGCCGTCCGGAAGGCGGCCGAGGAGGAGGCCGCCCGCGTCGCCGCCGCCCGGGAGTTCCCCGACCACCGCGTCACCTTCTCCTGAACGACCTCCCGCATTTCGTCCTCTGAATGCGAATACCGCATTCAGAGGACGAAATGCGGGCGTCAGGGGTCGACGGCCAGGCGGTAGCCGCGTTTCACCACCGTCTGGACCAGTTTCGGCGCGCCCAAAGAGCTCCGCAGGCGGCCGATGGCGGTCTCGACGGCGTGTTCCTCGCCGCCGTCGGGGAGCGCGGAGACCAGTTCCCGCCGGGAGAACACCCGCCCCGGCGATTCCGCCAGCGCCCGCAGCAGGGCCATCGGCGCGGGCGCGATGTCGCACCACTGCCCGTCGACCAGCGCCGCCTGACCCCGCAGTTCGATACTCCGCCCGCCCGCGGTCAGCCGCGGCGAACGGGCTTCGAGCGCGTCGGACACCGTCCGCGCCAGCGCCCCGATCCGCGACCGCGTCGGCTGCACGGTCGGGATCCCGAGCGCGGCCAGCGGCGCCGCGGTGATCGGCCCGACGCAGGCCGCCACGACCCGTTTCTCCAGTGCTCCCACGACTCCCGGCAGCCGTCCGGTCCGTTTCGCCACCGCCAGCAGGGACGCCACCGCGGGCGCGCTGGTGAACGGCAACGCGTCCACCGATCCGTCGAGGACACCGTCCAGCAGCCGGTCCAGCGGCCCGGGATCGGACGGCCCGACCCACCGGTACACCGGCACCTCGATCACGTCGGCGCCCGCGGAACGCAGACTGTCCACGAAGTACGGAAGCGGCTCGCCGTGCAGCTGCACCGCGATCCGCTGACCGTCCACACCGGAATCGAGCAGATGTCTCAGCACCTCGGCGTTGCTCTCCGAGGCCGGCGAGTAGTCCTCCGAAAGCCCGGCCGCGCGGATCGCGCCCTTGGCCTTCGGACCGCGTGCGAGCAGCGAAGATTTCCCCAGTCTGGCCAGCAGCTCCTCCCCCAGCCCCCAGCCTTCGGCCGCCTCGACCCAGCCGCGGAAGCCGATCCCGGTCGTCGCGACGACGACGTCGATCCGGTCTTCCAGCAGGCGCATGGTGGCCGACCGCAGCTCGGTGTCGTCGGCGAGCGGCACGATGCGGATCGCCGGGCCGTAGCGCACGGTCGCACCCTTACGCACGAACAGCGCGCCGAGCTCGTCAGCCCGTCGCGCCGCCGTGATCCCGATGACGAATCCCGCCAGGGGAAGGACTTCTGTCACGGTGAGAATTCCACCTCCACCACACCCCCGGTGACCCGGACCCGATACGCGGCGACCGAGACCCCTTCGGCGTCGAGGCACGAGCCGGTGCGCAGATCGAAGCGTTCCTTGTACACCGGCGAAGCCACCACGGGAACACCGCCCGCGTCGCCGACGATCCCTCGCGAAAGCACCGCCGCGCCGCTGATCGGGTCCACATTGGACAGCGCGTACCACCGGTCGCCGGAGAGCCGGAAGATGGCCACCTGCGTCCCGCCGTCGAGCAGGGCCGCGACACCGGACCATTCGGGGACGGCGCCCGCCGCGCAGACTGCGGTCCAGGTGCGCTCGATCGACGTCGTCACTGTTTCACCTCCGGAATGCCCAGCAGGACGGGAACCTTCTGGTCGCGTTCGGTACGGAACGAGATCGTCGGATCCGGGGTGCCGGGCGCGTTGACGAACGAGCTGAACTTCGCCAGCTTCTCCGGATCCTCAAGCACGCCACGCCATTCGTCGGAGTAGTCGCCGACGTGTTTGGCCATCGCCGCGTCGAGGTCCTCGCAGATGCCGAGCTTGTCGTCGACGATCACCGCGCGCAGGTGGTCGAGCCCGCCTTCCATCTCCTCGACCCACGGCGCGGTGCGCTGCAGGCGGTCGGCCGTGCGGACGTAGAACATCAGGAACCGGTCGATCGTGCGGATCAGCGTCTCGGTGTCCACTTCGGACACGAGCAGATCCGCGTGCCGCGGGGTCGCGCCGCCGTTCCCACCGACGTAGAGGTTCCAGCCCTTGTCGGTGGCGATGACGCCGAAGTCCTTGCTCCGCGCCTCCGCGCATTCCCGCGCACAGCCCGAAACGGCCGACTTCAGCTTGTGCGGCGAGCGCAGGCCGCGGTACCGCAGCTCCAGCTCGATGGCGAGCCCGACGCTGTCCTGCACGCCGTAGCGGCACCACGTCGAACCGACACAGGATTTGACCGTGCGCAAGGACTTCCCGTACGCGTGCCCCGACTCGAACCCGGCGTCGACGAGCCGCCGCCAGATCAGCGGCAGCTGGTCGACGGTGGCACCGAACAGGTCGATCCGCTGCCCGCCGGTGATCTTGGTGTACAGCCCGAAGTCCATCGCCACCTGCGCGATCACCATGAGCTTCTCCGGCGTGATCTCGCCGCCGGGGATCCGCGGGACCACCGAGTACGTCCCGTTGCGCTGCAGGTTCGCGAGGAACTTGTCGTTGGTGTCCTGCAGGGTCGCCTGCTCGCCGGCGAGGATGTGCCCGTTGCCCAGCGTGGCCAGGATGGACGCGATCGCCGGTTTGCAGATCGCGCAGCCGGTCCCGGTGCCGTAGCGGTCGATCATCTCGCTGAACGTGGTGATCCGGGTGGCCTGCAGGATCTGGAACAGCTCCGCGCGCGACTGCGTGAAGTGCTCGCACAACGCCTTCGACTGCTCGACACCGCACGCCGTCAGCAGCTTGCCCAGCAACGGGACGCACGAGCCGCACGCAGTTCCGGCCCGGGTGCAGCCCTTGATCTTGGCGACCGAATCGCAGCCCTCTTCGGTGATCGCGTGCGTGATCGCGCCCTTGGAAACCGCGTTGCACGAACAGATCTGCGCCGCGTCCGGCAACGCGTCGACACCGACCGCCGCTCCGCCACCGGCCGGGGCGAGGATCGCGCCAGGTTCGGCGGGCAGCGGCCTGCCGACCATCGCGCGCAGCGTGTTGAACTCGCTCGCGTCGCCGACCAGGACACCGCCGAGCAACGTCTTCGAGTCGTCCGAGACGACGAGCTTCTTGTACGTCCCGGCGACGGCGTCGTTGAACGCGACCTCCAGCGCGCCCTCGGTCGCCGCGTGCGCGTCACCGAAGCTGGCGACGTCGACGCCCATGAGCTTGAGCTTCGTCGACATGTCCGGCTCGGGGAACGTGCCCTCGCCGCCGGTCAGCCGCGCGGCGACGATCTCCGCCATCGCGTAACCGGGCGCCACGATGCCGTACACCTTGCCGTCCACGGCCGCGCATTCGCCGATCGCGTACACCGCGGGATCGGCCGTCCGGCAGGTGTCGTCGACCAGGATCCCGCCGCGCGCACCGACTTCCAGCCCGGACGAGCGCGCCAGATCGTCGCGCGGCCGGATCCCGGCGGAGAACACGACCAGGTCGACGTCGAGTTCGGTGCCGTTGCCGAGCCGCGCGATGTAGCGTTCGCCGTCCGGTTCGATGGCGTCGGTCGACGTTCCCGTGTGGACGGTCACGTCGAGATCGGTGATCAGCCGCCGGAGCAGCCCGCCGCCACCCTCGTCGACCTGCAGCGGCATCAGGCGCGGCGCCATCTCGACCACGTGCGGCGAGAGACCCATGTCCCGCAACGCCTTCGCGGCCTCCAGGCCCAGGAGACCGCCACCGATGACGACGGCCGAACGACGTCCGCGGCCGGGCCGCTGAGCGGCTTCCCGGATGGCGTCGAGGTCCTCGATCGTCCGGTAGACGAAGCAGCCGGGGAGGTCGTGTCCCGGTACCGGCGGGACGAACGGCCGCGAACCGGTCGCGAGCACCAGCGTGTCGTACGGCTGCTCGTAGCCCGCTTCGGTGACGACGATCTTGCGCTCGCGATCCACCGAAGCGACCGTGTCACCGAGCCGCAGCTCGACCAGCGGATCACCCGCGTAGTCCGCGCCTTCCAGGGCGAGAGAGGCCGGATCCCACGTGTCCACATAGGACGTCAGGGCGACCCGGTCGTACGCGGGACGCGCCTCCTCGGCGAGCACCACGACCTGCCACTGACCGGCCTTGTCCTCCGCGCGCACCGCCTCGACGAGCCGGTGCGCGACCATGCCATGTCCGACGACGACGAGTTTCCGCATCAGACCTCCGCTCCCGCGAGCGCCAGGCCTCGGGTGCTCGCCACCTCCGACTGCTGTTTGCGCAGATACACCGCCCACGTGACGGCGAAGCACAGGCCGTAGAAGACCAGGAAGGCGACGAACGCCGGCACCCCGCTCTTCGTGTCCGCGAACGACTGGCGGAAGGCCAGGTTGATGAACAACCCGCCGAGTGCACCGATCGCGCCGGCCAGCCCGATCAGCGCGCCGGAAAGCTTGCGCGCCTTGAGCATCTCCAGCGTCTCGTCCGCGCCCTCGCTGATCGCGACCTTCGCCTTGGCGCGGAAGATCGCCGGGATCATCTTGTACGTCGAGCCGTTGCCGATACCGGTGAGCACGAACAGCACGATGAACGCGACGGTGAACAGCGCCAGCGAGTTCGACGTCGAGGCCAGGATCAGCACCACGGTCGCCGCGGCCATGCCGACGAACGTCACGAAGGTGACCTTGCCGCCGCCGATCCGGTCGGCCAGCCAGCCGCCCGTCGGCCGCGAGAACGAGCCGAGCAGCGGGCCGAGGAAGGTCACCGCGGCCGCCTGCAGCGGCGTGCGGCCGAACTGGTTCTGCAGCACCAGGCCGAAAGCGAAGCTGTAGCCGATGAAGGAACCGAACGTGCCGACGTAGAGGAACGACATCACCCAGGTGTGCGGATCCTTGACGACCTCGCGCATCGCCTTTGTGTCGCCCTTCATCGAGGCGAGGTTGTCCATGAAGAAGTACGCGCAGGTCGCGGCGACCACGATCAGCGGAATGTAGATGTAGAGCACCACCCGCGGCGCCGTGGCGCCGACGGTACCGATGACCAGCAGGCCGATCAGCTGGATCGCCGCCACGCCGAGGTTTCCGCCGCCCGCGTTGAGCCCGAGCGCCCAGCCCTTGTGCTTCTCCGGGTAGAACGCGTTGATGTTGGTCATCGACGACGCGAAGTTCCCGCCGCCGACCCCGCCGAGCGCGGCGATCAGCAGGAACGTGCCGAGCGAGGTGCCCGGCTCCATCGCGATCGCCGCCAGGATCGTGGGCGCCAGCAACAACAGGGCGCTGACGATCGTCCAGTTCCGGCCACCGAACCGCGCCACCGCGAAGGTGTAGAGCGGCCGCATCAGCGCGCCGATCAGCGTCGGGGTGGAGACCAGCAGGAACTTGTCGGCGGCGGAGAAGCCGTACTGCGGGCCCATGAACAGGACCATGACCGACCACAGTGTCCAGACGGAGAAGCCGATGTGCTCGGCGAGGATGGAGAACCAGAGGTTCCGCCGGGCGATCTTCTTCCCGGTCTCCTCCCAGAACCGCTCGTTCTCGGGATCCCAGTGCTCGATCCAGCGCTTTCCACGAGCTTCCATGAGGTCCTCCTTGGTGGATGCGTTCGGGTTCACTGGGCGGCCAGCCATTTCGCGACCCCGCTCACGGCGTCCTTGCAGCCGCCACAGCCGGTCGTCGCGCGGGTCGCCCCGGCGAGGGCGGGAATGTCGGTGGCGCCGCCGCGCCACGCTTCGACGAGCCGCCCCTTGGTCACCGCGTTGCAGCGGCAGATGACCGCCGACGCGGGCAGATCGGCCGGGCTCGCCGCCGACGGCGCGCCCGGCGGCAGCGAGCGTCCTAAAAGGACCGCCAGCCGGTCTTCGGGCACCGGGATGCCCCGGTCGTAGAGTTGCGTGATCGTCGCGGCCGCGTCGGGCAGGCCGAGCAGGATCGCGCCGGCCACCCGGTTCTCGCGGATGACGAGCTTGCCGTAGCGGCAGCCCGCCGGGTCGCTGAAGGTGAGCACCTCGGCGGTCGGGTCGTCCGCGCCGGTCATCGTCTCGCCGAGCGCGGTGAGGTCGATGCCCCGTGCCTTGAGCCGGGTCACCGCCTGGGTGCCGCGGTACCGCGACGCGGATTTCGTCCCGGTGACCAGATCCGCGACGACGGCGGCCTGTTCCCACGCGGGCTGCACGAGCCCGCCGAACGCGCCGGGATGCCGGGCGCAGTCGCCGATCGCGTGGATCCGGCCGTCGCTGGTGCGCAGCAGATCGTCGACGACGACGCCGCCCTCGACGGTCAGCCCGGCGTCCACGGCCAGTTTCGTCTCGGGCCGGACGCCGGTGGAGACGACGATGAGATCGGCGGGGACGTGCGTGCCGTCGTCGAGTTTGAGTCCGTCGCCGCTGACGTACCGCGCGGCCCCGACACCGAGCCGGAAGGCGACGCCGAGTTCTTCGAGCTTCCTGGTCAGCACCCGTGCCGACTCCGCGTCCAGCTGCCGTTCCATGATGTGCGGCATCGGATGCACGACGGTCACGAGGTTCCCCCGTCCGGCGAGGCCGCGCGCGGCCTCCAGGCCGAGCAGCCCGCCGCCGAGCACCGCGACCGGCGCGCCCAGCCTGGCGGCGTCGAGAATCCGCGCGCAGTCGTCGAGGGTGCGGAACGCGACGACGTCCGGGCCGGGTTCGAGCCCCTCGACCGGCGGCATCCACGGATTGGCGCCGGTCGCGAGCACGAGCGCGTCGTAGTCCACAGTGGACCCGTCGTCGAGGTGCACCCGCCGCGCGTCCCGGTCGATCGACGTCGCGGAGACACCCCGGCGCAGGTCGGCGCGGGTGCGGGACGGCCATTCGTCGTCGTGCAGCCTGACGGCCTCGGGCCGCATGGTGCCGGCGACCACCGACGAGAGCAGCACCCGGTTGTAGGCGGTGTGTTCCTCCGCGCCGACGACCGTGAGCCGTACGCGCTCGCCCTCGGGGTCACGGCGCTGGATCTCGTCCGCGAGCCGTGCGCCCGCCATCCCGTATCCGGCGATGACCACCGACCGGGGGCTCACGCGACGACCTCGGCCGGGGCGAGCGCGACCGCGCACACCTTGAACTCGGGCATCCGGCTCGTCGGGTCGAGCGCCGGGTTGGTCAGCAGGTTCGCCCTGCCCTCACCGGGAAAATGGAACGGCAGGAACACCAGATCGGGGCGTAGCGACGCCACACAGCGGACACGTGCGACGGTCTCCCCGCGGCGGGAGCGCACGAGCGCGAGGTCGCCCTCGGCCAGCCCCGCACGGGCAGCGGTGTCGGGATGAACTTCCACGAAGGCCTCCGCCACGACGTCGTTGAGTTCCTTGACCAGCCGGGTCTGCGCCCCGGACTGGTAGTGCTGCAGGACCCGTCCGGTGGTGGCCTGCAAGGGGAATTCGGCGTCCGACGGCTCGGCCGGGCCGACGTGGTCCACCGGCACGAACCGCGCGCGGCCGTCCGGATGGGCGAAGGAGTCGAGGAACATCCGCGGCGTGCCGGGATGCGCTTCCGCCGGGACAGGCCAGTAGAGGGCCTCGCCGGCGCGGAGCCGGTCGTAGGTGACACCCGAGTAGTCGGCGACGCCACCCTTGGACGCACGCCGGAGCTCGGTGAAGACGGTCTCGGCGTCCGTCGGGAACCGTCCGTCGGGCTGGCCGAGTCGACGGGCGAGTTCGGAAAGCACATAGAGATCCGTCTTCGCGCCGGAGGGTGGATCGATCGCCTTGCGCCGCAGGAGGATCCGGCCTTCGAGGTTGGTCATCGTGCCGTCCTCCTCGGCCCACTGAGTGACCGGCAGGACGACGTCGGCCATCGCCGCCGTCTCCGAGAGGACGAGGTCCGAGACCATCAGGAAGTCCAAAGAGGACACTTTGTCCTGGATGTTCCCGGCGCCGGGCGCGGAAACGACGAGGTTGCTGCCGAACACCATCAGCGCGCCAGGCCCGTCTTCGGTGCCGAGCGCCTCCAGCAGCTCGACGGCCGAACGCCCCGGCCCCGGCAGGGATTCCGGCGGCACGCCCCACACTCCGGCGACGTACTCGCGCGCGGCGGGGTCGTCGATCTTGCGATAGCCGGGCAGCTGGTCGGCCTTCTGCCCGTGCTCGCGACCGCCTTGGCCGTTGCCCTGCCCGGTCAGGCAGCCGAAACCGGATCCCTCGCGCCCCGGCAGGCCGAGGGCGAGCGAGAGGTTGATCCAGGCGTTGACCATCGCGGTGCCGTTGGCGTGCTGTTCGGTGCCGCGCGCGGTGAGGACGTAGGCGTTGCGGGCCGCGGCGAGCTTGGCGGCGACGCGTCGCTGGTCGGCGGCGGAGACGCCGGTGATCTGCTCGACACGCTCCGGCCACCAGGCCGCGACTGAACGCCACAGCTCTTCGAAACCGTTCGTGCGCTTGTCCACATAGGACTGATCGAGGAGGCCGTCGGCGACGACGGCGTGCAGGATGCCCTGCGCGAGCGCGAGATCGGTACCCGGCGCGGGCTGCAGATGCAGTCCGGCCAGCTCGGCGGTCGGCGTGCGGCGCGGGTCGACGACGATCAGGTCCGCGCCCCGCAGGTGCTGGATGAAGGGCGGCATCGTTTCGGCCGGGTTCGCGCCGATCAGCAGCACCGCGTCGGCGTCGGCGAGATCCGTGACCGGGAACGGCATCCCGCGGTCGGCGCCGAACGCCTTGATCCCGGCGGCGGCCGCCGAAGACATGCAGAACCGGCCGTTGTAGTCGATCTGCGAGGTGCCCAGCGCGACGCGGGCGAATTTCCCCAGCAGATAAGCCTTCTCGTTGGTCAGCCCGCCGCCGCCGAAGACGGCGACCGCGTCGGCGCCCTTGGCCGCGCGGATCTCGGTGAGGCGCTTCGCGACGAGGTCGAGGGCCTGGTCCCAGGTCGCGGGCCGGAGTTCGCCGTCGACCCTGATCAACGGCGTCGTCAGGCGGGACGGCGAGGTGAGCAGCTCCCCCGACGTCCAGCCCTTCTGGCACAGGCCGCCGGCGTTGACCGGGAAGTCGCGCGGGGCGACCCGGGCGCCGTCGAGGCTCATCCCGCACTGCAGGGCGCAGTAGGGGCAGTGCGTGTCCACCGCGGTCACGGTGGGGGCGGCGAGCGGCACGGGCACCTCCTCCAGGCGTCGATAGCGCTCGAAGGTAGGTAGGCCGTGTTACCTGAAAACTCCTGAATGTTTCAGGCGTTTGACATTGCCCGCCGCCGATGGACGTCACACCGTGAGGTCGGAGGGCGGGCCTTGGCGGGCTCCGCGCTGTCCGTGAAGGCAACCGATGCCCCCAATGCCACATTGGCGACACTCGACCGCCGACGAGCGAACTCCTCGACGCGGCTCCGACCCCTTGCCTCCCAGATCGTGCGCGAAAGCCACTTTCAGGACATCTGACGTCCCGAAAGTGGCTTTCGCGACACCTCTCGATGCGGCACAGATCCCATAAGGGCCGAAGGGGCCCTTCACCACATGCCACGCGGCGAAGGGAGCTTTCACCGCGCCACATGCAGGGAAAGCGCCGTTCAGCAGCTATGCACCGTGTGTATAGACCGTGCGTATACACACTGTGTATAGTCGCCCGCATGTCCATCGGGAACACCCTGCTCGGCCTGCTCGAAGCCGGTCCGAAGCACGGTTACGACCTCAAACAGCTCTACGACAAGCAGTTCCGCCAAGACCGCCCACTGCACTACGGGCAGGTCTACTCGACGCTGAACCGGCTCCTGAAGAACGGCCTCGTCGAGGAAAACGGCGTCGAAGCGGGCGGCGGTCCAGACCGGAAGCGGTACGCGATCACCGACGCCGGCGTCACCAACGTCGAAGAATGGCTGAAGAGCCCGGAAAACCCCTCCGTCTACCTGCAGAACACGCTCTACACCAAGGTCGTGCTCGCGCTCCTGTCCGGCCGCGGCGCCCAGGATCTGCTCGACGCGCAGCGGAGCTCCCATCTGCGCGCCATGCGCGAGCTCACCGCCCGCAAAACCGACGGCGACCTCGCCGACCAGCTGATCTGCGACCACGCCCTGTTCCACCTGGAGGCGGATCTGCGGTGGCTGGAGCTCACCGCCGCCCGCCTCGACGACCTCGCGCGCCAGCTGACGCGCTGATCTGGGGACCACACAGTGGAAACACCGTTGTTACACGGGCTGGGCCTGCACAAGGCCTTCGGTCCGAATCAGGCGCTGGCCGGGGCCGGGCTGACGCTCGAACCCGGCGAGGTCGTCGCGGTCATGGGGCCATCGGGGTCCGGGAAGTCGACGCTGCTGCACTGCCTGTCCGGGATCGTCCGGCCCGATGGAGGTCAGGTCCTCTTCCGCGGGCGTGATCTCGCGAGCATGTCCGACGCCGAACGCAGTGCCTTGCGACGCACCGAATTCGGTTTCGTCTTCCAGTTCGGGCAGCTCGTGCCGGAACTGACCTGCCTGGAGAACGTCGCGCTGCCGCTGCGGCTGAGCGGGATGAGGCGCCGCCCCGCCGAGCGGATCGCGCGCGGCTGGCTCGACCGGCTGACGGTCGGCGAGGTCGGCGACAGCACGCCCGGCCAGGTTTCCGGCGGGCAGAGCCAGCGGGTCGCGATGGCGAGGGCCCTGGTCACCGAACCGTCGGTGATCTTCGCCGACGAACCGACCGGCGCGCTGGACACGCTCAGCGGAGAACTGGTCATGCGCCTGCTGTCCGAGGCGGCGAAACAGACCGACGCCGCCGTCGTCCTGGTCACCCACGAACCGCGGGTGGCCGCCTACTCCGACCGGGAGGTCATCGTGCGCGACGGCCGGACACGGGAACCGGTGGTGACCCGATGACCGGGCGCGAAGACCTGATGCTCGGGTTCCGGCTGGCCGTCGGGGGCGGCCGGGGCTCGATCGTCAGGCTCGTCCTGAGCACCGTCGGCATCGGGCTCGCGGTGGCGATCCTGCTGCTCGGCGCCTCCGCGGGCACCATCAAGGAGAACCGCGACCAGCGGACGTTCGCCGCTTCCGTGCGGAGCGAACCGATCCCCGGCGTCGACCCGCTGAAGTACGCGGCGACGACGACCGACTTCCGCGGCGAGGCGATCTCACTCGTCCACCTGCGGCCGACCGGCCCGAATTCGCCGATCCCGCCGGGGGTGGACCGGCTCCCCGCACCGGGCGAGGTCTTCCTTTCGCCGAAGCTGGCCGAGCTCGTCGCGGCCGACACCAGCGGCCTGCTGCGGCCCCGTCTGCCCGGTAAGCCCGCCGGGCTCATCGCCGCGGAGACCACGCTCAATCCGAACGACCTGGTCGCCTACGTCGGCACGGACGCGATGCGGGACGCACGCACGGTCTACGGCTTCGGCGCCGAGCCCGGCTATCACGCCCTGTTCGAAAACGGGATCCTGATCCTCCTGCTGCTCGGGCTCTTCGTCCTCCTCACGCCGGTGTTCATCTTCGTCGGGACGGTCTCCCGGCTCGGCGGCGCGGCCAGGGACCGGCGGCTCGCCGCGTTGCGGCTGGCGGGCTCGTCCCTCGCGCAGCTACGCCGGATCACCGCCGCGGAATCCCTCGTGGGCGCCGCGGCCGGGCTGGTCGTCGGTACCGCGCTGTTCCTGCTCTTCCACGGCACGGCGGCGGATTTCCAGGTGTTCCGGTTCGGGTTGTACCCGGACGACCTGACGCCCTCGTGGCCGTTGGTGGTGCTGATCGTGCTCGCGGTCCCGGCCCTGACCGTGGCGACGGCTTGGGCGTCCCAACGACACCTGGTCGTCGAACCGCTCGGCGTCGTCCGCGAGACCGCGCCGCCGAAGCGCCGGTTGTGGTGGCGGCTGCTGCCGGTCGTCCTCGGAATCCTGGTGATCGCTCCGGATCTCGGTGTCGCGAGTGAACTCGGCCGCTGGGCGCTGATCGGCGGCGCGGCACTGCTGATGGTCGGGATTCCCGCGCTGCTGCCGTGGCTGCTGGAACGCGCCGTTTCCCGGATCAAGGGCGGACCGCCGTCGTTCCAGCTCGCGATCCGCCGTCTGCAGAGCGACAGCGGGACCCCGTCACGGGTGGTCGCGGGTCTCTGCGTGGTCCTCGCCGGGGCGATCGCGCTGCAGAGCCTCTTGGCGGGGCAGGCCGCGTTGGAGGCCGATCGCCAAGACGGCACGGGAGGCCGGATCACCGTTTACGCGGACGGTTCCGTGGCCGATCGGGCGATCGCCGCGGTCCGCGCCGTCCCCGGCGCCGCCGATCTCCAGGCGCTGCGTTCCCTGTTCGTCGACGGAAAGCGCGAGGACGGGGCGCTCGTGCCGATCGCCGTCGCCGACTGCGCCACGATCGAGGCGACGACCACCGCGACCGGTTGCCGCGACGGCGATGTGTTCGCCGATCCCTCCTTCCTCCACATAGGACAGTCGGCGAAGATCACGGACAACGACAAACGGGAGCAGCCGTGGACCGTTCCGGTCACCCTGCGGCCGTTCGAGGTGAAGCCATCGAGCGTCACCGAGACCCTGGCGCCGCAAGTGCTCGCGACGCCCGCGGCGGTGGCGGGTGTCGACCTGGCCGCGGCCTTGGTCACGGCGACCCTGCGCGGGACGACCGGGAATCCGGATTTCGTCGAGCTGGTGCGGAACTCGGTGGCGCCGTACAGCGGGCAGGTCACCGTGGCGGCCTTCAACGGGGAGCGGGCCTCCACCGAGGCCCGGATGTTCGACGACGCGCGGGAAATCCTGCTCGGCGGCGCGCTGTTCGTCCTGCTGCTGGCCGGGGTGAGCCTGCTGGTGCTCGCCCAGGAACAGGTCCGTGAACGGCGGCGGGCCCTCGGCGCGCTGTCCGCCACCGGTGTCCCGGTGCGGGTGATCGTGCGATCCCTCATGTGGCAGAACGGGATTCCGCTGCTGCTGGGTATCGTCCTCGCGACGGCGACCGGGATCGCCGTCGCCGCGCTGGGCAAGCGCCTGTTCTGGGACGGGCTGTACGTCGACTGGTCCGCGGTCGCACTGCTCGCCGCGGCGGCCGTCGTGATGGTGCTGCTGGTGACGGCGTCGACGGTGCCGTCCGTACGCTCGGCGGCGAAGACGGAGAACCTGCGCACCGAGTGACCTACAGCACGGCGCTCACGTCCCGGGCGGCGGCACGAAGTCCGTCGTGCGCCGCCCGGGTCGACCGCGGGTCGAGGGCGTTGGCCGCCAGGCGGAAGAGGACGGCCCGCAGGAGAAGCTGCGGCCATTCGGGGAGATGCGCCCAGCGTTCGAGGAGATCGATGGTGGCGCCGCCCCAGGCCAGCGCGTCGACCGCGACGATCGCGGCGCCCCATTCACCCGGCCGGTAGTACGGCACGAAATCGACGATGCCGGGCGCCGCGTCGCCGTCGAAGAGCACGCCGGCGAGAAGCTCCCCGTGGACGACCTGGTCGGGTAGTTTGACCGGTCTTCGGGACCCGGCCAGTACCTCGAACCAGCGGCCGCCCTTGTTCTCGTCGAGGGACATGTCCGCCTCGCCCCAGGCAAGTTTGTCGGCCAGCGCCTCGAGATCGGTGCGCCGTCCCAGGAAATCGGGCCGGGGCAGACCGGCCGTCGCGCGATGCAGTTTGACCGCCGCGTGCACGACCTCGTCGTACCGGTGCTCGGCCGTGCCGGACACGAACCGGTTCGCCGACCAGCCGCCGACCACCCACCGGCCGTCACTGGACCGGACCGGTTTCGCGACCCGCAGCCCCGGCTCGTCGACGGCCTCCAATGCCCGTGCCGTCCACAGGGTCCGGGACTTGTCCACGACCGGCTTGAGCACGAGATCGTTGTAGCGCCAGGAATCGGTGCCGGGCATCGGTTCCGCGTCACCGGTACGTCCGCCGAACGCCGCACAGACGTGTTCGGGAGGGCTCTGAAGGGTGGCACGCACGGCTCGGCACGTTACCCCGTCTTCCGTGCCACGAACGAGAAGACGCGCTGGTCTTGAGTAGCGATACTCATGACACGATCGCTTCTGACCTGCCATTCTTCGACCGTGCTCCCCCGAACGGCGCAGCGCCGCCTCACCGACGGGCAACTCACCGCCCTCGCGCTCGGTTCACTGTGGCTGCTCGGCACACTGGGCACGGTCACCGTGGGCCTGTTGCTCCTGCTCGCCGCGTTCCTGCACGTCCCGTGGATCGCGCTGCCGGTTCCGCTCGCGTCGATCGGGATGGTCTACGTCGTCGGTTTCGCGGCGCCAGAGGCTTTTCCGGCCGTCGCGAAGCCTTGGCCACGGCTGGCGTGGGCTTTCGTGGCCGGGATCTCCGGCGTTTTCGGCGCGATCTTCGTGCTGGAGGTGGCGGAGGCGTTCGATCCGTGGTTCGCGGTGCCGTTCTTCGGGGTGCCGGTGCTGCTCGTCGCGGGTCTGTTCGCGCGGGGACTGGGCGTCCGGCTGGGCGCGGGAGTCCTTCTGATCGCGCTGGTCGCGGGCGGGATCGCCGTCCCCGCGTCGCTGCCTTCGGACACCGCCGCCCGGCGGCTCACCGCGACCGGGGTCCCGCACGACCGCACCCTCGCGGCGGATCTCGGCCCGCATCGGCTCCCGACCAAGACGACCGAAGACTCCGGGTCGCTGATCGTCGAGTACGCGCCCCAGCTGTGGATATCGCCCGTCTGGACCTTCGCGACCGACGTCGTCGAGAGCTGCGAGACAGCGGTGAAGACCGCTTGGCGCCTCGAAAACGCGACGTGCGCCCAAGTCGGCGACGGCGAGTTCGTGCGGCGCGACGCCGAGCGGATCGAGTTCGTGCAGCGACGCGGCGCGCTGTCGGTGCACGTCGCGGGCAATCACAACTGGAAACCCGAGGAACTGCGGGAACTGGCAGGGAAGACTCATCCGCTGACCGACGCCGAGATCATCGCCGCCGTGCCGAAGTCGCGGGGCGGGAACCGGACCGATGTCCTGGCGGGGTTCACGACCTTCGTGCGGGCGATCTTCACCGGCCGCTCGATCGGCTACTGACGCTCGGGGGAGCAAGGGACCTTTGCTACCACCCGCGCGGCGAGTGGAGGTGTGTGGAAATAGGGACGTTGAGTGTCCCCATTTCCACACACCCCGTACTCCGCGTAACGGCGCCTACGGACCGTGTGGATTTTGGTGCGTCAGATGACCCGAAACCCACACGGTCACCGCGCCGAGCTGCAGGAAGAGAGCGAGGGACCTTTGCTACCACTTTGGGCACCCCCAAGGCTCCGCGCGTGAAGGCCCCCTTCCCTCGACTCAGCCGAGGAAAGGGGGCCTTCACGCGCAAAACGTCAGTAGGTCGGCAGGCTCTGGTCGATCTGCCGCGCCCAGGCCAGCACGCCACCACCGAGGTGGGTCGCGTCCTTGAACCCGGCCTTGTGCAGCGCCGCCAGCGCCTCCGCCGAACGCGCGCCCGACTTGCAGTGCAGCACGATCGGCTTGTCCTGCGGCAGTTCCGACAGCGCCTCGCCCGAAAGGATCTTGTCCTTCGGGATCAGCGTCGCGCCCTTGATGTTCACGATCTCGTACTCGTGCGGCTCGCGGACGTCGATGAGGGCGAAGTTGTCGCCGTTGTCGAACTTGGCCTTGAGTTCAGCCGGAGTGATCGTGCTTCCCGAAGCGGCCGAAGCGGCTTCGTCGGACACGACGCCACAGAACGCTTCGTAGTCGATGAGCTCGGTGATCTTCGGGGTCTCCGGATCCTTGCGGATCTTGACCTCGCGGTACTTCATCTCGAGCGCGTCGTAGCTGACAAGCCTGCCCAGCAGCGGCTCACCGATACCGGTGATCAGCTTGATCGCCTCGTTGACCATGATCGAGCCGATCGACGCGCACAGCACGCCCAGCACGCCACCCTCGGCGCACGACGGCACCATGCCGGGCGGCGGCGGCTCGGGGTAGAGGTCGCGGTAGTTGAGGCCCTTGCCGTTCGGCGCGTCCTCCCAGAACACGCTCGCCTGGCCCTCGAACCGGTAGATCGAGCCCCACACGTAGGGCTTGCCGGTGAGCACGGCGGCGTCGTTCACCAGGTACCGCGTCGCGAAGTTGTCGGTGCCGTCGAGGATCAGGTCGTACTGCTCGAACAGTTCGAGCGCGTTCGACGACTCGAGCCGGTCGGTGTGCAGGTGCACCTTCACGAACGGATTGATCTCGGCGATCGTCTCCTGCGCCGACGCGGCCTTGAGCTTGCCGATGTCGGACTGTCCGTGGATGACCTGGCGGTGCAGGTTCGATTCGTCGACCTCGTCGAAGTCGACGATGCCGAGCGTGCCGACCCCGGCCGCGGCCAGGTACAGCAGCGCCGGGCTGCCGAGGCCACCGGCACCGATGACCAGCACCTTGGCGTTCTTCAGCCGCTTCTGCCCGGTCACCCCGACGTCCGGGATGATCAGGTGACGGCTGTACCGGGCCACCTCTTCCTTGGTGAGCTCGGCGGCCGGCTCGACGAGCGGCGGCAGCGTGCCTGACATCGGGTCCTCCATCTCGCGTGGATCGCGGGTCGCATCCCAGTATCTACAACACCGACAGGCGGAAACGACTTCCCCTGTTTCATATCCTGGGATGTTCCAGCAGGTGAGACGGCGTGGACTAGGGTGTCTGATTCGGCCAGGAGCCCGGCTTGCAGACCTTGCCGTCCGCCGGCACCTTGCCGCGGTCGCCGCCGGGGAGATTGTTCAGCTGCGCCACGAAGTCGTTCGAGACGCCGAAGGTCTGCTGCATCATGACGGGCGCGACGGCGCCGTTCTCCGGGCAGCCCACGTGCTTTCCGCCCAGGGCGTGCCCGACCTCGTGGTTGATGGCGTACTGGCGGTACCCGGTCATGTCGCTCTCGAAGGCCAGCGCCCCTCGCACCCAGCGGGCGAGGTTGATCACCACGCGCTTGTCGAAACTCGAGCGGTAGCAGGACGTCTCGTAGGTGATCTGGAACATGCAGACGTCCGCGCGATGCGTGGTGTTCGGTGTGGTGAGACTCACCCGGAAGGTCGGATTCGGGAAACTCGCGTCGACGCGCTGGAGCGCCTTCTTGCCGTCCCACGTCCAGCTCTTGGGATTCGACAGGGTGCCTTCCACCATCGCGGCGAAGCTGTCGTCACCACCGTAGCTGGCCTGATCGATGCCGTCCTCGACCTCGATGGTGTACGTGTACAGCTGGCCCGTCCCGACCTTGTCGCCCTTGCCCGGCACCACGTGATAGGTGCCCTTGCCGGACTCGGTGAAGGGGCCGCCCTTGGGCAGGTCCGCGGTCGGGATCTTGAGGTCGACCGGTTTGGCCGGGTTCTCCGGGAGGACATCGCCGCCTCCGTCGACCCCCGCGCCCGGCTCGCCGCCGTTGCCCGCGGATCCGTCGGCCGCGGCCTGGGTCGTGCCGTCGGAGGCGATCGGTTCGGCCGGGCCGGTGGCGGTGTTGAACACGACCAGCGCGGTGATCACCACGAGGATCGGCAGTGCGTACACGCGCCAGCCGTAGGTCTTGGCGAACTGGCCGATGCCGCCCTTGCGTTTGGCGGCCTTGGCCTTCGCGGCGCCGGTCTCGTGCGGCTTCCAGGACGCGCTGAGCGGCTGGGCGCTGGTCCGGCGGCCGCCGGGACGGTAACGGTCCTCGTCGAGCCGCTGCGACGGTGGCGGCGTCGGCCGGTACTGGCCTGTGCGCGGCACGTCGGAGGACCGGGGCTGGGCGCGCGGCGGACGGCGGGCGGATGCGGAGTACTGAGACCGCCGACCCTCGCCCTGCGCGCCTTGCTTTACCCGATCCACGCGCACCAGGGTGCCATAACCGAACTGTGATGTTGTGAGCGACCGGCGCTTCGCCCGGCGTGTCCTACCCACCCGAATGGGCTACCACGTGCCCGATTCGACCGATTCCCACATCCCCAAAACGGCCTTCGCTACGACATTCGGGCGTTCCATCTGCGCCACGTGGCCGGTTCGGGGCAGAACGAGCAACCGCGCGTGCGGAAGTAGCCGAGCGGTGCGCTCGGCGCGCCGGACGGAGATCACCCGGTCGTGCTGCCCCCATACGACGAGCGTCGGCGCGTCGACGGTCGGCGCGACCGCCCACAGCGACGCGGGACCGCGCGCGGACCACGTCCGGAAGATGCCGAACGTGCTGCGCGCCAGCGCGGGGGCGGCCCAGGCGAACCCGGCGCGGGCACTGTGTTCCTCTTCGAGCTCGTCCAGCCGGCTTTGCGCGAAGCGGCCCGGGTCGGCGAAGCACAGCTTGATGACCTGCATGGCTCGTTCGCGCGGGCCGAGCGCGGCGAGCTGGCGGCGGACCGCCGGGCCGATCAGCGGCAGGTACGCGAACGCCATCCGCGGATCGGACAGCCGCTTCATGCTGGGCCGGAGATCGGGCATCGCGGGCGAGATCAGCGTCAGCGTCTTGACCAGCTCCGGGCGGCGGGCCGCGACGAGCAGCGCGACGGCGCCGCCCATCGAGTTGCCGAACAGGTGCACCGGCCCCGCTTCGAGACTCTCGATGTGGCTCGCCACGACCTCGGCATGCGCGTCGAGGCTGAAGTCGAAGTCGTCGGGCGGCTCCGAGTAGCCGAAACCCGGCAAATCGACCGACGTGCCCGAGGCTTGGGGCGCCAAGAGGGCGGCGAGGTCGGTCCAGTTCGTGGACGATCCCCCGAGACCGTGGACATAGACGGCCGTCTCGGGACCGCCCGGAGTCCGGCGGATGTGCAATTTCACCCCGCCGACACCTATTGTTTCCCCGGGCCAAGGGGGCGGCGCCGGGTCCAGCGACGGCAATGACCTGCGCGAGAGCGGCACATGGGTCAGCGGAGAGCGGCCCCCGGCGGCACGGGAAACTGAAGAAGACACAGCATCAAGGATGCCCGACCCTTGGCGGTCCGGCCGTACCGGCGAGTAATCTCGAGCTCACTTCACGCGGCGGTGACCCCGCCCCGCGGAGCCCGCGGCTACTGGAGGAACGATGACAGAAATGGCGCGACTGCAGGCCCGAGGCGTCCGCCTGCCCAGAACGGAACGCCGCGCCCAGCTGCTGGCCGCCGCGCAGCGGGTGTTCGCCGCGAACGGATACCACGCCGCCGCGATGGACGAGATCGCCGAAGAGGCCGGAGTCAGCAAGCCGGTCCTCTATCAGCACTTCCCCGGCAAGCTCGACCTCTACATCGCGCTGCTGGAGAGCCACGTCGACGAACTGGTGCGGCGGGTCAAGGACGCGCTCGACTCCACGTCGGACAACAAGCAGCGCGTGCCGGCGACCGTCGGCGCGTTCTTCGACTTCGTGAACAACGACGCCGGCGCGTTCCGCATGGTCTTCGAGTCCGACCTGCGCGGCGAGCCCGCCGTCCAGGAGGCGGTGGACCGGGCGACGTCGGCCAGCGTCGACGCGATCACCGAGACCATCACCGCCGACGCGGGCCTCGACGAGGACAAGGCCCGGCTGCTCGCCGTCGGCCTCGTGGGCCTCTCGCAGGTCAGCGCGCGGTTCTGGCTGGCGCACCACAAGTCGATGAGCCGCGAAGAGGCCGTCGCGCTCACCGCCAACCTCGCCTGGCGAGGCATCGGCGGTGGCTTCCCGCTCCAGCACTGACCCCCGCGTTTCGTCCTCTGAATGCGGTCCTTGCACGCGCAGCGATCGCATTCAGAGGACGAATTGCGTCAGGTCACTGGGGCAGGAGCTTCTTCAGGCGGTCGGCGGCGGCCTGGGCGTCGGCGACGACCTTCGCGGTGTCGATACCGACAACGCGGCCTTCGCGCTTGAGGACGCGCCCGTCGACGAACACCCATGAGACGTTCGCGGGCTGGGTGTTGAAGACCAGCTGATTCACCCAGTCCACCTTCGGCGCGAAGTTGACCGCCTGGGCGTCGACCAGCTGGAGGTCCGCCTGCTTGCCCGGCGTCAGCGACCCGATCTCCTTGTCCATCCCGAGCGCCTCCGCGCCGCCGAGGGTCGCCATGCGCAGGACGTCCGTCGTGGTCGGGTAGACCGCCGGATCCGTCGTGGTCGCCCGCTGGAGACCGACGGCCGCGCGCATCACGTTGAACATGTCGCTCGTGTCGTTGGTGCCGCCGTCGAGGCCGAGCCCGACCTTCATGTTCCGCTTCTTCATCTCCGGCAACCGGATGACGCCCGACGCGAGCCGCATGTTCGACAGCGGGTTGTGCGCCACGCCGACCCCGGCGGCCGCGAGCTCGTCGAGATCGGCGTCGGTGGTCTGGATGACGTGGTTCGCCACCAGCCCGGGGTGCAACGCGTTCGCGCGCCGGAGCGCGTCCATCTGCCCCGCGGTCAGATCGGCCTTCGATTCGAGCAGGTGCACGTTCAGCGAGACGCCGAGTTCGCGCGCGAGCTTCTCCGAAGCTTCGACGCTCGGGAAGTTCCCCGTGGACGGATGCGTGCCGATCTGCAGGCGTGCCAACGGGTTCGGATCGATGACCTCGCGCTTCACGCGGCGGATCTCGTTCTGCAGCGCGGGATCGGTGGTGCCGTTGTAGGAGTAGAGGAACCGCAGTTTCGACTCGCCGAGCGCACGGAGACCGCCCTTGGCGAAGTCGGTGTTGAACGCGTGCGACCAGTCGGTGACCGTGGTGATCCCGGTCGAGACGACGTCGGCCGCGGCGAGTTTCGTGCCCGCGTACGCGTCCGCGTCGGTCACGGGGGCGCGGTACAGCGGGATGACACATTTGCCGAGCCAGCCGATGAGTTCCTTGTCGGCCGCGCAGCCGCGGATGAGCGACTGCCACAGGTGGTTGTGCAGGTCGACGAAGCCCGGCAGCACGATCTTGCCCCGGCCGTCGACGACTCTCGCGGTGCCGGCGTCGAGGTCCTTGCCGACCTGCTTGATCTTGGTGCCTTCCAGTACGACGTCGGCGTCGGCGAGGGCGCCGAGCGGTCCTTCGCCGAGGCCGGGATCCATCGTGAGCACCATCGAAGCGTCACGGATGACGACCCGGCCGGCGCCGGTGAATTCCGCGTCGCCGGCTTCGGTGGTCTCGCGCCCCAGATTGGTGAGCAGGGCCGCTCCGAGGACCACGGCGATGGTGAGGCTGAAAACGGACAGGATCGATCTGTTTCGTTTCATCGTTCCAACTCCCCAGTCGAAAAGATCACGCTAGCTCACCTGACGCGGACGCCCCGCAGAATTACCGCGACGGGGTGCTCCAGCCGTGCCAAGTCTTCACGAGGATCTTCCGCGTAGACGACGGCGTCGGCGGGCGCGCCCGGGACCAGCCCGGGCAACCCCAGGTATTCGCGCGCGGCCCACGAACCCGCGGCGAGGGCGTCGTGCGGTCGCAGCCCCGCTTCCGCGAGGGCGCGGATCTCGACGCCGACGCGGCCATGCGGCCGGGAGTCGGTCCCGGCGAGGATCTTCACCCCGGCTTCGGCCGCCGCCACGATCAACCCCGGATGCGCCTCCGCCCCGCCGACGAACCACCGTTTCCGCGGGGTGTCCTCACGGTTCCGCGCCCGCCCGAGCGCCGCCTGGAACACCGAGAGCGTCGGGGTGAGCGCGGTCCCGCGGGCCGCCATGTCCGGCAGGTACCCGGGATCGAGCCACATCCCGTGTTCGACGGAGTCGACTCCCGCGGCCACCGCCGCTTCACCGCCGGCGGCGTGCTGCGAGTGCACGGCGAGACGCCCGCCCACCGCGTGCACCGCCTCGACGACGGCGGTCATGACGTCGGACGGCACGGCTTCGTCCCCGACCCGCCAATCGGCGATGATCTTGGCCCAGCCGGTGCGTTTCGCCTGCGCCGCGGCCAATCCGGGGAGCTCCGCGTGCGTGGCGCGGCGACCCCAGCCGTCGAAGAACTGGCCGTGCTGCGCGATCCACGGCCCGGCGTGCACCGCGCGGGGCAGGCCGGGTTCGGCGCCGAACCACTCGGGCGGCTCACCGGGCAGCCCCGGCGAACGGATCATCGTGACCCCGGCGTCGACGTGCCGGTGCAGATCGGCGCGCAGGATCTCCTCGTCCATCGCGTCGCCGGGCTCCTCGGCTCCGGGATGGGTGTGGGCATCGACGAGGCCCGGCAAGAGCCAGCCCTCGGCGACCAGATCCGCCCCTGGAACCGGATCGGTGGTCCATCGGTCGCCGTCGGCGTAAAGATCGACGTACTCGCCGTCGGGAAGCGCACGGCCTCGGATTCTGACGATCACAATGCCCCTCGCTCTCATGTCGAGCAATCCAGCGGCATCGCGACAAGCCGGGTTTCGGCTATGAATCAAAGCGACCGCGTTGCCGATCCGCGAGGAGTCACCATGCCGCATATCGCGCTCGACGAGAACCTTCCCGGCATCACCGCCTTGTTCGCCTACCGGCCGGAGACGGCGGCGCCGCTCGGGCAGCTCGCCGAGGTCCTGCTTCGCGGCCCGAGCAGCCTCAGCGTGGGCGAACGCGAACTGATCGGCGCCGTCGTCTCGCGCGGCAACGACTGCACGTTCTGTTCACGCAGTCATGCCGCCGTCGCCGCCGAAGCGCTCGAAGGCGGCATGCCGGTCGTGGAGGCGGCGTGGAAGGACGTCGACGACGCCCCCGTGTCGGCGAAGCTGAAGGCGCTCCTGCATGTCGCGCTCGCCGTTCGCGAAAGCGGGAAGGCGGTGGGCGAAGACCTGATCGAGACCGCCCGCGCGGCGGGCGCGACGGACGTCGAAATCCACGACACGGTCCTGATCGCGGCCGCGTTCTGCATGTTCAACCGCTATGTCGACGGGTTGGCCACGCTCGCCGTCGACGACCAGGACGCCTACCAGGAGGCAGGGGTCCGGCTCCTGGCGAACGGCTACACGTCCCTCTGAAGAGAGCAAGGGACCTTTGCTACCACCCGCGCCGGCCACACGTCGCGAAAGCCACTTGGCCCTGTCTGGGCGGTTATTGAGGGGCGGTCACTTTCCGGGCAGCATAGGCCCGCTTTATGCTTGTAAGTCCGGTTTTGCGGGGAGTCGTGAGTGGTAAAGAGGGTTAGAACGACCATCGCCACTCACGACCCCCGGGCAATACTGCGCAAAGTACCCAAATTGGACGCCTTGATCTCGAGAATTATCCTTTTAGGACAGTCTGAGGGCACGATGCTGGATCTCAGTGACGAGCCGCTCGCGCCGCCGACTCCATCACGCGTGTCGTCCGCCTGATCCCACGCACCTTCCCTTCAGGCGAGCACAACCACCTCACCCGGGACCCTGACCTGCAGAAAGAGAGCAAGGGACCTTTGCTACCACCTGTCTCAATGTCGAGAGAAGTGGTAGCAAAGGTCCCTTGCTCCCCTTTCAGACCCTCGCGGCGCGGCGGACAAGCGCCGCGATGCGGTCCGAAACCTCCTGAGCCCGTTCCTGCGGAAGCATGTGCCCCGCCCCCGGATACCGCACGAACTCGGCCTCCGGCAGCTCGTCGGCGATGACCTTGGCGTGCGGCGGCGGGCAGAGCCGGTCCCGCTCCCCCGCCAGCACGATCACCGGCTTGCCCTGCAGCGCGGCCAGCGTCACCCGGCAGTCGTGCCGCGAAATCGCGTCCTGGAATCCCGCGACGCTCGCCGGATGCGCGCACAGCAACTGCTCGGCGACCGAGTCGACGTCGGCGCGCTGAGGCCGCCGCCCGAAGACGAGCAGCCGCGCACCGGGCCGCACCACCGACAGCGGCAGCGGCAAGGCGTCCCGGCGGTTCTTCGCGAGCAGCTTCGCGAGCCTCCGTTCGAACCTCGCCGCGCCGCTGCCCGCGATCCCCGGCAGGCCGAGGGTGATCCGGTCCATCTCACCGGACGACGTGGCGACGAACGCGACCCCTGCGACGCGCCGGGCCACGAGATCGGGATGCCTGCGGGACAGTTCCATGATCGTCATACCGCCCATGGAGTGTCCGGCGAGCACGATCGGCCCGTTCGGGACGCGGTCCTGGATCAGCTCGGCGAGGTCGTCGGCGAGGGTCGCGATCGTGGCCGTCCCCGGTTTCGCCGGCGCGGAACCGCCGTGGCCGCGCAGGTCGTAGCGCAGGGTCCGGACGGAGTCGCCGAGTCGCGACACCACGCCGTCCCAGGTCCGATGGTCCTGCGTCCAGCCGTGCACGAGCACCAACGTGAGCTCGGAGTCGGCGGGCCCGCTCGTCTCGACGTGCAGGGCGGTGCCGTCACCGGTCACGAACCGATGTTGCCGCGACGGGTCCCACGAGACGGCGTCGCGCTGCTTGACGCTCCTCATCGCTTCCCCGGCAGCAGGAAGGACTTGCGCCAGAAGTACATGCCCGGTTTGCCGACGAGGCCGGATTCCTGAAGGAACGGCATGATCTTCTCGCCCGCCCACTGGATGCTTTCGCGCCAGTTGGGATTGTTCAGCGCGGCCTCGACGCCGTCACGCGGACGGATGCCGACGGCCTTGTAGACGTTCGGGTTGATGAAGGCCCGGGTCACGAAATACGAGACAAGCGCGATGATGAACTGCTGATAGACGATTTCCTTCTTCGACAGTTTCGCCATCCCGCGAGTCACCTCTTCGCGGGCGAAGGTGACGTGCCGGGCTTCTTCGAGCACGTGGATCCGGTTGACCATGCGGACCAGCGGCTGGATGTCCGGGTCGTTCATCTGCTCGCGCTGAAGCCGGTCGAGTACCTCTTCGGCGACCAGGATCGCGCCGTAGCGCGCGGGGCCGTAGCTGATCGCCGGCATCAGTTTCGCCAGCCGCCGCAACCACGGCACCGGCCCGTAGGACGGGCAGCCGATCCGCGAAGCCATCCGCGCGAACATCGTCGAGTGACGGCATTCGTCCGCGATCTCGGTCAACGCGTACTGGGCGTGCGAACTGGTCGGGTCCTCTTCGTAGACCTCCTTGAGCAGCATCTGCATCAGGAGGATTTCGAACCACAGCCCGGTCGTGGCGACGCTGGCGACCTCGTGCTTGCCGAGTTCGATGCGCTGCTCTTCCGACAGCGAGTCCCACAATTTCGTGCCGTAGAGCGAAGAACGGTGTGCCGGGATGAAGCGCTTCCCGTCGACGAGCGGGGCGGTCCAGTCGATGTCGACGTCGGGATCGTAGAACTTGTTCGCGGAGGACTTGAGCAGCCGCTCGGCCGTCTTCTCCCGGTCTGTTTCCTTCAGCGCCCGCGTCATTGCCGACACACCCCTATCTGTAACTCGTGGTAACAGTTACCTCTGGTAGCATGACTGGGGTGATCGAACGTGTCAAGCGCAACAGCAAGCAGTCGAGCAAGCACCCCACGGCGGGTGAGGCCGACACGGGCGACGCCCGCCGCGACCGCTGGCGCAAGCACCGGATCGCGCGCCGCGCGGAGTTCGTCGAGGCCGCCCTTCGCGCGCTCGACACGCACGGCCCGGACCTCGGCATGGAGGACGTCGCCGCCGAAGCGGGCGTCACGAAACCTGTGCTGTACCGGCACTTCGACGACAAGGCGGATCTGTACGTCGCGCTCGGGCAGCGCGGCACGGAGATCCTCTTCCAGCGGCTGATCCCGGCCATCAACTCCGAGCTCGCCCCGGTCCCCCGGATCCGGATGGCGCTCGATTCCTTCTTCAGCGTCATCGAGGAGCACCCGAACCTGTACCGCCTGCTCGCACGCGGCGGCCTGCAGGAGAAGGTGGTCGTCAAATCCGACGTCGTCGCCGAGGACAAGGAACTGATCGCCACCGCGCTGACCGCGCTGCTCGGCGACTACATGCGGATGTTCAACATGGACTCCGGCGCCGCCGAACCGTGGGCGCACGGCATCGTCGGGATGGTGCAGAGCACCGGCGAATGGTGGCTGGACCGGCGCTCGATGGGCCGCGACAGCGTCGTCGAGTACCTGACGCAGATCATCTGGGCCGCGATCGACGGCCTCTCCCGGCAGCAGGGCATCGTCATCGACCCGAACCTGCCGCTCGAAGAGAACAAGGTCGTCCAAATGCGGAAGGAATCGGAGGCACAGTGAGCGAGCACGACGAAGACGGTTACGCCGGCGAAGCGGTCCTCGTGATCGACGGGACCGAGATCGCGACGACGGTGGATCTGCGGGGCTACTTCCAGCCCATCGACGGGTACTACCGCTGGTACGGCCGCGTCGCCACCAACGAGCAGGTGTCCGCGGCCGCCGGCGGCAAGAAGACCGCCGTCGAGATCCGCGCGGGCGAGTACAGCGCGAAGGGCGAGCTCTCCGACCCGGACCCGTGGGACCGCTACCGCATCATGGGCACCAGCACGCCGCCCTTCCACGTGCCGACCAGCCTCGAAGAACTGAACGAACTCAACGCCTGACCAGGCGGAAGTACATGAAGGCCCTCTTCCTTGCGTCTAGCGCGAGGAAGGGGGCCTTCATGTACTTTTCGTGAGCGCGGGGAGCAAGGGACCTTTGCTACCACTTCGCAGGTCAGCCCCGCCTTTGGGCAGGTACGCGGGCAGCGGGCACCAGGTACTTCGGCCAGCTCGACAGCTTGTTCATCGCCCATTCCAGCGGCCCGCGCCCGACGAACTTCCGCCACAGCACCGCGGCGGTCAGCGCCACCACCGAGAACTCGACGAAGTGCAGCACGCTGAAGATCGAATCGCCGTCACTCTCGTCCCACAGCAGCGCGATCGCCACGAAATGCAGCACGTACGCGCTCAGCACCCGCCCACCCAGATCCGAAAGCGGCCGCAGCACGCGCTCGAACTTCGGCATCAGCAGCTGGCAGCCGCCGATCACCGCCGCCGCGATCCCGATCGAGATCAGCAGGTCGAACGGCGTGTACGAGGTCCCCGTCGGCAGCAGCTCCCAGGCCCAGCTGGTGGTCGGCGGCGTGCCGTGGATCCAGGTCTGGTGCAGCCGCAGGAATTCCGGCGGCGTCATGCCCATCTGCGCGGCGGCCGGTTCCAAAGAACGGTAGATCGCCTGCATGCCACCGAGAGGCCCGGTCGCGAGCCACGAAACGAAATACCCGCCCACCGCGAGCGCCGAACCGCCGAAGAACAGCCGCCGGCACACGCCGCGCGAGGTCAGGTCCATCCGCCCGATCGCCATCCCGGCGAACACGTACGCCATCAGCGTCAACGCGGGGAACGTGCCGGTCAGGACGAGGACGGTCGCGGCCTTCAGCAGCCCGGTCGAGGTGACGTCGTCCGCGGTCAGGTCCGGCGCGAAGAACAGCAGGTCACGGGGAAGCAGCTGAGCCCTGATCACATGTGAGAGCAGTGGACCCACCACGGCGACGGTCACCGCCGCGATCGCCAGTGTCTTCGCGCCCGCGCGCAGCCACGGGATCGCGAAGAGGAAACAGGCCCCGTAGTAGGCCAGGATCACCATGTAGCCGGTTTCGAGGCTGGTCAGCCACAGCCCCAGCGCCACCAGGAGCGGGGCGCGGGTCGCCAGTTTCAGCGCGACACGGGTCCGGTCGCGGCCCTCTTTGGGACGGCGTCCGCCGGACATCAGCGCGATCGAGACCCCGGCCAGCACCGCGAACAACGCGGCGGAATGGCCTTCGAACGGTTTGAACAGCACCCCGACGCCGCCTTTGGCCGGATCGGGGCCGACATGCACCGCGTACATGCCGAGAACGGCCAGGCCGCGGGCGACGTCGATACCGGTCAGCCGCCCTACGGCCCGTTTGCCTTGGTCGGGAACAGTGCGCACGCCGTCGACCAGCGCGCGGTCCATCACAGTGACGCCGTCCACCTCATTTCTCGGCTAGCCCCCTGCCGTCCCCGCCTTAGCGTGACGATCAAATCTGAGAGCTGGCTGAGACGCGGCGGTGACGCCACTGTGACATCCGACTACAACCCGATCGGGTTAGCCACCAACAGCGAAGCCGACCTTGCGAACATCCGACGGCGCGATCTCGACGTAGGCGATCCGGTCGGTGGGCACGATGTACTTACGGCCCTTTTCGTCGTCGAGGCGGAAGATCCCGTCGCCGGCCCTCAAGGCGTTCGCGACCAGTTCCTCGACCTCGTCGGGCGACTGGCTGCTGGACACCACGAGCTCCCGCGGCGTGTCCTTGATGCCGATCTTGACCTCCACGTGGGACCTCCGCTTGAAAGTTCGAAATTTACTGGTGCGCCAAGGCTAGCCGAAGTGACCTCAGCCGAGGCCCAGCACCTGCATGCGCTTGGTGTGCCCTTGCTGCAACCGGCGGAAGAGCGCGGCGATTCCCGAAAGGTCTCCCGAGCCCTCGACGATCAGCTCGGCGAGCCCGTCCCGCTCGGCGACGACGTACTGGGCCTGCGTCAACGCCTCTCCCAGCAGACGGCGGCCCCACAGCGCGAGCTTGTCGCGCGCCTTCGGGTCGGCCTCGATACCGGCCGCGACTTCGCGCTCGGCGAACGCGGAATGGCCCGTGTCGGCGAGCACGGTGAGCACCAGGTCCTTGGTCTCGGGGTCGAGCCAGCTGGCCATCTCGCGGTAGAGGTCCGCGGCGAGCCCGTCGCCGACGTAGGCCTTCACCAGGGACTCGAGCCAGGAACGCGGCGCCGTGGAGGCGTGCCAGGCGTCGATGTGCCCGACGAAGGGCCGCATCGCGTCCTCGATCGCGACGCCGTGCCCCCCGAGGTGCTTGGCGAGCAGGTCGTAGTGCCCGATCTCGGCGGCCGCCATCGACGCCAGCGCGGCCCGGCCGGACAGCGTCGGCGCGGTGCGCGCGTCCTCGGCCATGCGATCGAATGCGGACAATTCCCCATAGGCGAGTACGCCGAGCAAATCGACTACGCCTTCACTGATCTGCTTTGCCTCGGTCACGGCGGAAAGGGTATCGCCGAACACACCCGCCGGGTCCGGAAGAGACCGATCCCACGCCGGTTGGCGAGTCGGGGGCTATCGAAAAACCGCAGATCAGGTAGACTGGCCGCCGGATACGACGGATCTTCCGTCCCGGATCGGGACGCCGCTGCGGCTGAAGGACAGCCGGTGTGGCCCCGGTCAGCACAAGAATGATGTGCGTGCACGCCATCCTGCGGCATTCCCACGAAGGGCCGCTCCAGCGCCAGTAGCGCGGAGCCCGAGCGAAATTTCGTGGTCGAGTGTCGATCGGTGACCAGGGCAGTGCGCGCTGGTCACGAGAGAGGCGAGCACCCTGACCACGAACGAAACCACAACCGAAGAGAACACCACCACCGGCGTCCCGGAGGCCGTCGCGCTGGAGCACAGCGAGACCGGTCCGGCCGCGCTGGACACGTCGCACCCGCTGCAGGCGGGCGCCCCGGTGGAGCCCGAATCCCCCACCTTCGCCTCCTTCGGCGTGAAGCCGGAGATCGTGAAGGCCCTCGGCGAGGCCGGCATCGAGCGCACCTTCGCCATCCAGGCGCTGACGCTGCCGCTGGCCATGGCCGGCGACGACCTGATCGGCCAGGCCCGCACCGGTATGGGCAAGACGCTGGGCTTCGGCGTCCCGCTGCTGCACCGCGTCGAGGTCCCCGGCGACGGCACCCCGCAGGTACTGGTCGTCGTGCCGACCCGTGAGCTGTGCATCCAGGTCGCGAACGACCTCAAGGGCGCGGGCAAGCACCTCGGCATCCGCACGCTGGCCATCTACGGCGGCCGCCCGTACGAGCCGCAGATCGAGGCGCTCCGCAAGGGCGTCGACGTCGTCATCGGCACGCCCGGCCGTCTGCTGGACCTGGCCGAGCAGCAGCACCTGGTGCTCGGCAAGATCCGCGGCCTGGTGCTGGACGAGGCCGACGAGATGCTCGACCTGGGCTTCCTGCCCGACATCGAGCGCATCCTGCGGATGGTCCCGGACGCGCGCCAGACGATGCTGTTCTCGGCGACCATGCCGGGGCCGATCATCACGCTGGCCCGCACGTTCCTGAACCAGCCGACGCATATCCGCGCCGAGGAGAACGACGCCGGTGCCATCCACGAGCGCACCACCCAGTTCGTCTACCGGGCGCACTCGATGGACAAGCCCGAGCTGATCGCCCGCGCGCTGCAGGCCGAGGGCCGTGGCCTGACGATGATCTTCACCCGCACCAAGCGCACCGCGCAGAAGGTCGCCGACGAGCTGGTCGAGCGCGGCTTCGCGGCCGCCGCCGTACACGGTGACCTGGGCCAGGGCGCCCGCGAGCAGGCACTGCGCGCGTTCCGTTCCGGCAAGGTCGACGTGCTGGTCGCCACCGATGTCGCCGCCCGCGGTATCGACATCGACGACGTCACGCACGTGATCAACTACCAGACGCCGGAGGACGAGAAGACCTACGTCCACCGCATCGGCCGCACGGGCCGCGCGGGGCGTACCGGCGTCGCGATCACCCTCGTCGACTGGGACGAGGAGCCGCGCTGGAAGCTGATCTCCGACACCCTCGGCCTGGACAAGCCCGAGCCGGTCGAGACGTACTCGTCGTCGAAGCACCTGTTCAGCGACCTCGGCATCCCGGAGGGTACCACCGGGCGCCTGCCGCTGTCGAAGCGGACCCGCGCCGGTCTTTCGGCCGAGGCCGAAGAGGACCTGGGTGGCAAGCGCCGCGGCCGTGGTCGCGCCGCCACTGACGAAGAGGCTCCTCGCAAGCGCAACCGCGCGCCGCGCAAGCGGACCCGCGGCGGTGCGAACGCGGCCGCCAAGATCGAAGCGGCGGACGCCGCCGCGGCGGCTTCGGCGGAAGGCACCGAGGGCGCGGCCGCCGAGACCTCTTCGGAGGGCCGCACGCGGACCCGTCGCCGCAGCCGCGGTGCCGCGAAGCCGAGCCCCGAGGTCAGTGGTCCGGCGGTCGAGAAGGAGGCGGGCGACAGCGCCGAGCGTCCGGCTCGCCGACGCCGCCGTCGCCGTCCATCGGCGACTTCTGATACACCTGCGTCGGCAGACTGAGGTTTTCAGACCGCAGACGTGGGGAGCTAGGGGCACGTGAGCGAACGCTGGGACGCCGCGCCGGACAACGAACCGGCGCGGCCCGTGCCCGCCGATCCCGAGCAGTCGAACGGCGGCGAGCCGGAGACGGCCGAGAACGCGATCGGCACCGAGGACGTGCTGGACGCCGACCCCGCTCAGCCGGTGGCCACCGAGCCGCCGCTGGGCGGGAAACGCGCCCGGCCCTCACCGTGGAACCGCAAACGGGACCGCGTGATCGCCGCGGCGATCGTCGTGGTCGTCGCGGTCACCGGCGTCGTCATCGGCGTGACCAGCGACAACGCGGCCACGGTCGCGCAGGTCGCGACCACCCTGCCGCCAGGGCTCCCGCCCGCGCCGGCGCAGGTTCCCGGCTCGTTGAGCGAACTGTGGCAGGCGCCGAGTGCGTCGACCCCCGTCCCGATCGGCGAGGCCAACAGCGTCGTCACCGCCGACAAGGGCGAAGTACTCGGACGGGATCCGTACACCGGCGACGTCCGCTGGCGCTACTCGCGCGATCTCGAACTGTGCACCGTCGCCCTCGCCGGGATCAAGGTGGACGCGGTGTACCGCAAGGACACCGGCTGCAGTGAGGTCACCCAGCTCGACGCGGGCACCGGGCGCCGCACGGCGCAGCGCAACGGCGACGCGGAGCTCGGCACGAGGCTGGTCGTCGACGGATCGCACGTCACCACGACCGGCAAGAAACTGCTGAACACCTGGCGCGACGACCTGGTCAAGAGCATGGAGTACGGCCAGGTCCCCGCCATCGTGAACCCGAACAAGCAGCCGAGGACGGGCTGCACCTACGGCACGGTGGCCGCCGCGGCGGGCAAGATCGGCGTGATCGAGCGCTGCCCCGGCGACCCGGCCGACCGCTTCACCGTCTACCGCGCGACCAACGACGAAGCCGACGACCCGAAGGTCGACTACAGCACCGTGCTCGCCGGGAAGAACGCGAAGGTCGTCGCGATGTCCGGCGATCTCGCGCTGATCGTGCTGCCCGAACAGAAACTGCTGGTCATCTACGGTGGCGACGGTCTGCAGAAGTCGGCGTATCCGCTCGACGTGCCCGAGGCCGAGATCACGCAGGATCCGGTGGGCGGCGTCATGACGACGTCGTGGACCGCGCAGGGCGTCTACTGGTTCACCGGCTCGAAGACCATGGCGTTCTCGCGGGACGACCTCACTCCGCGCTGGACGCTGAACAACTCGACCGGTCCGGGCGTGACCTTCGGGGAACAGCTGGTCGTGCCCATCCAGGGCGGGCTGGCCGTACTCGACGAGACGACCGGCGCCACCATCCGCACCGTCGGTGTCGACAGGCGCGGCTACACCGGCCCGGTGCTGCTCTCCTCGGTCGGGCCGGTGCTGCTGGAGCAGCGCGGCCCCACCGTCGTCGCCCTCAAGTGACCGGAGAGTGGTAGCAAAGGTCCCTTGCTACCGGCCCGCCGTCATCGCGTCGTCGTCGAGGTCTTGCTCCGCAGCCGTCCGATTTCCTTCCAGCACCACTTGCCGCCCTCGGAGGCGAGCTTGCCGGAACCGCTCCGGGCTCGTCCTTCGACGGTCACCGTGACTGTCACCGTGTACTCGGTTTCGGAGACCTTCGTGACTCCGTCGAGCGTGGCGCTCGAAACGTCGTTGACGCGCTCGATGGACTGAACGACATCCTGTTCCGCGTCGCTGCACTTGAGCGCCGTCAGGCCGGCCTTGTCGTGGGCGTTGATACCGTCGACGATCGCCTGCGCGGTGCCTTCGGGGCCCGCCGCCTTGTCGGCCTTGTCGTCGCCCAGGAAGAAGCCGGGAGCGACGAATCCGGTGATACCCAGGACGATCACCACCACGGCCGCGGCGGCGATGCCGACGATCAGGCCGGTCTTGTTGTTCTTCGGCGGCGCGGGCGGCCCGCCGAACCCCTGGGGGTACTGCTGGTTCTGACCGTAGGGCTGCTGGCCGTAGCCGGGGTACTGCTGCTGTTGCGGATACGCGCCGCTCTGGTCGTAACCGCCCTGCTGGTACTGCTGCCCTGGGTATTGCTGTCCCGGGTACTGCTGCCCGCCTTGGCCGTCGGGCTGTCCTGGCTGGGGTGGGTAGGTCATTTCAACGGTGCCCTTCGTCCTCGCTGCGGGGCAGCGTGTTCTCCACGACGTGCCCAGTGAGCCACAGTTTCGCAGGGGAGGAAGGGGTTTTCGGTCGAACTGGCACTTTCCTGCCGTGGTCAGCTCCACCAGAACAGGCTCAGCGCGGCCGTCACGCTCACCACGACACCGAGACCGGCGAAGCCCGCGACACGGCCATTACGGGTGTCGGCGACCCGCTGTGCCAGCAAGGCGAGGACCGCCGCGACCGGATGTCCGATCAGCATCAGCGTCCCCGGCCCCGGCGCCCCGGTGAGCAGGCAGATCCCGGCGATGGCGAGGACGCACACCGCGAGCACGACCATCCCGGCCGCGAGCGATCCGGTCAGCCCGCGCCAGAACCGGCCGCGTTCGGGCGTCTTGGGCTCGTCCGCGGGCGGTGGGGTGGTCGCGAGCTCTTCGGTGTCCGGTGACGACACGTCCTCGCCTGTCCAATCGTCGGGTTTCGAGAATCTAGGGCGCCAGCAACTCCCACGGCTGAGCCGCGGGACCGGCCTCCTGGCCCGCCGCGCAACTGGGCCGGAAGTCGCACCATGAGCAACGGCGGCCCGGGCGTGCCGGGAACAACACGTCCTCGTCGCCGCCGGCGTCCAGGGTATCCGTTGCCAGCCGCAGGTCCCCGGCGGTCTCGTCGGCGCGTTGGAGATGCCGCTTGAGGCTCTGCTCGGTGTGCTCGGCGGCCGCGATGGTGCCGGTGGGCACGTGGTGCAGCTCGACCTGGTAGCACGGCGTGCGCAGGGTCCTGGCGGCCGCGACCGCGTACAACGCCAAGGCCTGCGACGAACGTGCCTCGTACTCGTCCGGCTCACGGCGGCCGGTCTTGTAGTCGATGATCACCAATTCCCGGCCACGCTGATCGATCCGGTCTGCGCGGCCCTCGATGATGAGGCTGGGCCCGCTGCCCGGTTCGAGCGTGACCGGCGCCGAAACCCAGCGCTCCAGCCCGACCGGGTCGACGCTGACGTCGTTGTGCTCGACGTACTCCGCGACCCAGGCCTTGGCCCTGGCGCGGTACCGGGCGGCCTGGTCGGCGTCTTCGAACCCGGCGTCCTTCCAGTGTTCGGCGACGAGCGCCATCGCCCGCTGCGGCACGCGCTTGACCACCGGCAGGTCGAACAACGCCCGCAAAGCGTTGTGCACCACCGCGCCCAGCGTGCTGTGCGCCCACGCGCCGGTGCGTACCGGGGACGGGCGGTCCAGATACGACATGCGGTAGCGGCGCGGGCAATCTTCGAACGTCGCGAGGCGCGCGGGCGAGACCTTCGTCAGCTTGCGCGGCGCTTCGACGCCGAAGTCGAAACCAATCTGCTCCATCGGATCACCCCGCGCGCAACGCTACGCACCCCCACCGACACTTTTCGAGGGGATCCCCGCCGAAGGGAGCAAGGGACCTTTGCTACCACCCGCGGCCGGGCGGTGGTCCGCACGGGGGCCGGGTGGGTCGGGCGTGCAATGAAAGGCTCTTTCCTTGCGAAATTTGCGAGGAAAGAGCCTTTCATTGCATCAGGCAGGCGGGAGCGCGAGGCGGGAGGAGCAAGGGACCTTTGCTATCGCCGCACCGCTGGGCCAGGTACCGGAAGGGCCCCTTGCTCGCGCCTGGCTCCGTAAAGGACCCTAAGCGGCAGTCCGTGAAGGCCTCCTTCCCTACCCTCAAGGTAGTGAAGGAGGCCTTCACGGCACGCCTGCGAAGCCAGAGCGACAGCAAGGGAGCTTTGCTACCACCCGGCCGTCACGTGCCCGAGATGAAGCCCTTCACCGAGTTCGCCACCAGCTCGACCGCGATCGCGGCCAGCAGCAGACCGGCGATCTTCGCCAGCAGCGTGATCCCGCTTTCCTTGATCAGCCGGATCACCACACCCGAGTACCGCATGCACAGGTACAGCACGAAGTGCACCGTCACGATCGAAAGCGCGAGAGCCACGTACGCGCCGACGTGGCCATCGGCCTGCCGCACGAAGACGATGGTCGCGGCGATCGCGCCCGGGCCCGCGAGCAGCGGCGTCCCGAGCGGGACGAGGGCGACGTTGACGTCGTCGCCCGCCGCCTCGGCCTCGCCGCCGGTCTTGCCGGTCAGCAGTTGCAGCGCGATGAGCAGCAGCAACAGCCCGCCCGCACCCTGCAGCGCCGGGATCCCGATGCCGAGGTAGGACAGGATCGCCTGTCCAGCGACGGCGAACAACGAGATCACCAGCAACGACACCAGCACCGCTTGCCGCGCGGCCTTGGCGCGGAACGCCACCGACTTGCGGCCGGTCAGGCTGAGGAACACCGGCACCGTGCCGGGCGGGTCCATGATGACGATCAGCGTGATCGTCGCGCTCATGAACAGGCGTGCGTCGAAGAAGTCCGTGATCGTCACCGGGTCACGACCTGATAGCCGGTGGACCGCGCGACGAGCTCTTCGAGCGCGAGCGGATCGGTGGTCTCGTCGCCGAGGTCGATGGTCTTGTTCGTGCCGTGGTAGTCGCTCGACCCGGTGCGCACGAGCCCCAGCTCCCCCGCCAGCCCGTGCAGCCGGACGCGGGTCTCCTCGTCGTGGTTCGGGTGGTCGACCTCGACACCGGTGAGCCCGTGCTCGGCCAGCCCGGCGAGCACGTCGACGCTGATGGTCGCCCCGCGCGTGTAAGCGAAGGGGTGCGCGATGACGGTGACCCCGCCCGCCTCCGCGATCATGTCGATCGCGTCCTCCACGAGCGTGTCCTGCCGCGCCACGAAGTATCCGCTGCCGTTGCCTAGATAGCTCGCGAAGGCTTCGTTGACCGACGAGACGACACCGGCACGCACCAAGGCCTGCGCGAGATGCGGACGTCCGGCGGAACCGTCCTCGGGAAGCAGCGACATGACCTCGTCGGGATCCACCGGGAGACCGTCGGCGGCCATCCGTTCGGCCATCACCCGCAGCCGCCAGCGCCGCTCCGACCGCAGCCGGGTCTGCTCGGCGACGACCGCCGCCGACTCCGGGTCGAAGAGATACGCGAGCAGGTGGACGCTGATGTGCCGCCCGGTCACCGGGTCGACGGAGATGGTGGACAGCTCGGCGCCGGGCACCAGGGTGAGCCCCGGCGGAAGTGCCTCGGCGGCCGGGGCCCAGCCGGCCGTGGTGTCGTGATCGGTGATCGCGACGACGTCGAGGCCCGCCTTCGCGGCGGCGGCGATCAGCCCGGCAGGGCTGTCGGTACCGTCGGAGGCGGTGGAGTGGGCGTGCAGGTCGATGCGCATCGCGGATCAGTATCGACGATGCGCCAGGTCACAGCGACCCCGGGACCTGCGCTAACCGACCTTCTTCTTGCCGCGGGCCGCACGCTGCGCCTTGATCATCGAAAAGCGCTCGGCCTGCTTCTGCTTGTCGCCGAAGACGAGCTCGGAAATGGTGTCGTAGAACTCTTCCGGCTTCGGCAGGTAGTCGATGCGGTTCAGTGCCTGGATCTGACCGGCGGACTCGACCACCATGGTCCCGTACCCCATCATCCGGCCCCAGGCCGAACGTTCGTAGGTGAGGTCGGTGACCTTGGTGATCGGCATCATCAGCACCTTGGTGGTGTAGACGCCGGTCGTCATCACGAACCGTTTGTCCGTGACGACCAGTCGCTCGACCCACCACTCCATCACCACGTACGCGAAGCGCAGGATGACGAGCAACGCGGCATACCAGAGGATGTTCTGGATGACCCACGCGGCGGGCGGCAGCAGGTAGGACACCAGGACGCAGATGGCCAGCAAGGCCACCGCCTCGAAGGTGTCCCACAGCAGCACCGCCCAGTGACGGCGGATCCTGATGACCCGCCGCTCGGTGTCGAGGAGATACTCGTCTGGATCGCGTGGGGCGAACATACCGATAGAGTATCCGCTCCTCCGCTAGCTGAAGACGTTGCTGACGAAGGTGATCACCGATTCGGCCGAGTCACGCAGGAAGCCGATGATGTTTCCCACGAGGCCCGCGGCCTGACCTGGCTGCGCGATCACGAAGAACAGCACCAACGCGATTCCTGCGAAAGTGAGGAGCTTTTTCGCGTTCACAGCGATCAATCCTGTCTCTTACGGTGACTGACTGCGGATACTGACCATTCATTTTGTACCGCACCTTCCACCGGCGCGGGAGAGAAGTCCCGCGCTTGGGTCAGCCGGCAGGGGGAAGTGTACCGCACGGCTACTCTCCGTGTACAGGACAGCCATTGTCAGGAAGCCCGCGTCTACCATTCGGGAATGAACACCGTTTCGGACAGCACCGTCCGCTGTGTCGGCGGCATCGTCCACGACGAACTCGGCCGGATTCTGCTGATCCGGCGCGCGAATGAACCCGGACGTGGACTGTGGTCGGTCCCCGGCGGACGCGTCGAACCAGGCGAAACGGACGAAGCGGCCGTCATTCGCGAGATGCGTGAAGAGACCGGGCTCGACGTGATACCGGGCACACCTGTCGGCAACGTCCGGCGCGGGCCGTACGACATCCACGACTACGCCTGCACGGTCGCCGGCGGCACTCTCCGTGCCGGGGACGACGCCACCGACGCCCGGTGGATCGACGCCGAAACCTTGATCGAACTCGACAAAGGCGGCCGGCTGGCCGAACTCCTGTTCGTCACTCTCCGCGACTGGGGAGTGCTGCCGACCGGTTAACCCGAAAGACGCGGGATAAAGCAGTGCGCAAGGTGAAAATTATCCTCGCCGACGCTTTCCCGTCACCTTCGAAGAGCGGAAACGCTAACGACCATCAGTCGCTGACGGGGCTCCGGCCGGGTTCGCGCCGACCGCCCACTCACGCATGCCGTCCGTCTGATCACGCGTGACGTCCACTCAGGCGCGCGGAAGTACCCGTTCGGCCCAGGGTCTGTACCTACCGGCCCGAAGTCCGTGAAGGCCTCCTTGTAAGGACCTGTCACGTGCTGACCTGGTGTTTTAGGTGGCTCAATGCCTGCCACCAGGCCATATTGTACACAGGCTGTCTCACGAAGTTGTAAGGAAGTGTCAGCTTGTGAGCAGGGCTTATCTGGGCTCTGCCCACACTCTGCCCACGGTTCGGCAGTCGGCGGCCCGGCCAGTTCATCGTCCGATGGCTGGTCGGGGCCTCCCCTCGCCCGCGATACCCAGACAGGTGAAACCCCCGTCATGCCGAGGGGGGAGGGAGGCATGCCGGGGGTTTCACCACGACGCTACAGCGGAGCGGCGACGGTCGGCAGAACGTGACGCTCGGCTACGCTGTGACCCTCCAGTTGAAGCCCATCAACCGCGTCGCCATGACGCACGGGGGGATAGAGCCTGTGGCGGATTCGTTCGTTCACCTGCACGTTCACACCGAGTACTCCATGCTCGACGGCGCTGCGAAGGTCGGCCCCCTGTTCAAGGAAGTGGTCCGGCTCGGGCAACCGGCTATCGCCATCTCGGACCACGGCAACATGTTCGGAACCGACGCCTTCTACCAGGAATCGCTGAAGCACGACGTCAAGCCGATCATCGGTATCGAGGCGTACGTCGCTCCCGAGAGCCGTTACCACAAGAAGCCGGTCTTCTGGGGGCAGTCGAACCAGCGCAACTCCGACGAACTAGGCGAGGGCGGAGACGTCTCGGGGGCCGGAGCGTTCACCCATATGACGATGTGGGCCGAGAACGCAACCGGCCTGCGGAACCTGTTCCGGTTGTCGTCACGAGCTTCCACCGAGGGGCAGTACCGCAAGCCCCGGATGGACCGCGACCTGTTCGAGGAGCACCACGAAGGCATCATCGCGACCACCGGTTGCCCCTCGGGCGAGGTGCAGACGCGACTGCGGCTGGGGCAGCGCACCGAGGCGATCCAGGCCGCGTCGGACTACAAGGACATCTTCGGCGCTGGCAACTTCTTCCTCGAACTGATGGACCACGGCCTGCCGATCGAGCGCTCAGTCCGTGAGGGCCTGTTGGAGATCGCCAAGCTGCTCGACCTCCAGCCGCTGGCCACCAACGACTCGCACTACGTCAC
Organism: Amycolatopsis sp. SB7-3; assembly: GCF_041021335.1. Classification (NCBI taxonomy): domain Bacteria; kingdom Bacillati; phylum Actinomycetota; class Actinomycetes; order Pseudonocardiales; family Pseudonocardiaceae; genus Amycolatopsis; species Amycolatopsis sp. SB7-3. The sequence continues at coordinate 3,484,406 of NZ_JBFPJQ010000001.1, read as the reverse complement.
CAAGGACCAGGCCGACACCCACTCGGCGCTGCTGTGTGTGCAGGCGGGCAAGACGCTGAACGACCCGACCCGGTTCAAGTTCGACGGCGACGGTTACTTCCTCAAGACCGCCGAGGAGATGCGCGAGTACTGGGACAAGGAGGTTCCCGGTGCCGCCGACGCGACGCTGATGATCGCCGAGCGGGTCGAGTCCTACGAGGAGGTTTTCGCCCACAAGGACCGGCTGCCGAAATTCGTCGTGCCGGAGAAGCCGCTTAGCCCGCTCCAGCGCGCGGCGAAGGAGACCTTGAACGCTCACGCGATCAAGCCGGAGAGCGTCGGTCACGCGCACCCGCTCATCCTCCGCATGGAGGTCGAGGAGATGAAGTGGCGGAACGCCCTGGAACACGTGCGTTCGTCGCTCGACAGCCACCGCGGGACTACTCCCGTGGTCCTGACTCTGTGCCACGGTGACGAGGAGACCGTAGTCGTCGCCGAGGACTACCCCGTCGCGTTGTCCGGCGATCTGCTCCGGGAGCTTTCCTCCGTCGAAGGCATGGTCGTCGCCTAGTCGTCGTCCGGCGTCGCGCGTCCGATGTCGGCGCGCGACGCCTTGAACTCGGGGGCGAACTCGCGCAGGCGGACCTCTAGTTCCGGCTGGGCAATGCCGCACAAGGTGGCGAGCGGCGGCAAGGCGGCGACATTCACGAAAACGTGGGCAGGACCGGCCACGAGAGCGGCAAGCCGGCACTCCGCCCATTCTCGGAGCGAGTAAAGGGCCGGCTCGTCGCTGACGATGATCCGTTCTAGATCCACAGGGATGAACTTCCCCGATGCACGTTCATGAACTTCCCTCAACAGCTCGACGGGGTCTCGATCGAGCGCTTCGCTCAGCTCGATGAGCCGCACCAGGGAGACGTGGCGCGTACCCAGCTCGTAAGTCGCAACCGTCTGCGTCGAGAGGTTGCCGTCCAATCGCTGGGAGAACTCCAAGCGCGTCCACTGCTTCCTCGCGCGATCCGCTCGAAGCGCCTCGCCAAGGAATGAGCGGTATTTTCCGGCCTCTTCGGTGTTCACCGGTTTGGCCCCGTCCGGGCCGGGGAGTTGGGGTCTCCGCACGGCCCAAACACGAGGCACGTCGCCAGCTCGGCGCGGTCGATTCGGACCGCATGCCATTCCCAACGTTCAAGGCAAGCACGGAAACGCGGGTGGCCGGGGCCAACCTCGATCGGCACCTGCTGCCCGCGATGCCGATCGCATCCGCGATCGACCCCGCACGTGAAGACCGTGGCGGTGACCTTGCCGTCGACGAGCTCCACGAGGCAATCGAGCGTGGACAGCACCGTCATCCCGTCGATATACGTTCGACTGTCCTCCGGGAACTTCCCGCCGAAGCTCTCGTTGAACCCGAAGAGGACGGTGTTGGCATCGTTGTCCAGCACTCGCCATCCTCGCCTGCTGAACCATCGAACGATCTTGTCGGTGTCGCGACCAAGAGGGCCGCGCTCGTCACTTATCAGCCGACCATCTGGCGTGATCACCTCAAGAACCGTGACGTCACAAGGCTTCCCGTTGAGGCTGGTTCTGCGGATTGCTGGTAGCTCTGACACGAGACCGCGTAACTCCTGGATATCGGAGGAAGCGGGACTCCCGTGGGTGCCGCGCCCGCCCCACGGAAGTCCCGCTCAGATCAGCTGACTAGACGATGCCCTGGTCCCTCAGACCGTTCACGAAGTTCGTCAGCTCGGCCCCCGTGGCGCGGATGACCGTGCCGTTCGGGTCCTGGTTGTTCCGCAGGGCGTAGCCACCCTCGACCGACGCCAGTTCCAGGCAGGTCTCCTGGTCGCCGTCGTCGTCCCCTCCGGCACCCCCGCCGCAGAACGTCGTCCACTGCGCATCGGTGAGATCCGACTCGAAGAGATTGCTCACGTGCGTTCTCCTTCACTTGGTTGAATCGAACTACCTTCTTGCGCCTCACACGCGACATCCACGTGCGAGGAACTCTTCTCGTGACCGCCATGGACCCCTTCGAGCACATCAGCGTGTGCGGCGAGGTCGCCCGCCAGTTGGCAAAGCTCGTCCGCTAGGCCGCGCAACTCGCCGGCGGATCGTGCGGTGGCGATGAGCAGGTCCACAGGCAAGTCGCGCAGGCGCTTTCGTGCGCGCTCGGCCGCGCGGACGAGTTCGTCGTCGTTCAACGTGCTACTCCTGCCTCAGCCGTTGAACCAGCCACCGTTCGGCTTCTGTTCAACGGTTCCGGGAGGCACTGGCTGCGGTTCGCGGTTGGGTAGAGGCGGGCGGATCGGCGCGACTCGCGGAGAGGATCGGACGGCTCGTATGGGGCGTGGAGTTGTTGCCCAGCAGGCGGCTTTCGGGCAGTACTTCGCCTCGGCAGGAACATCCCCGAGCATGCACACGGTGCCGCACGCCGAGATCGCCCAGAACCTTCCGCGGGCTCGTAGCGCCCGAGCGGGCGAGCTGATCCGGTGGAGGACGTCGCCATGGAGAACACCCGGCCAGGCGTGCGGGGCACCTGCTGACCCATGGCTCACAACCCGCAACCGGGCAGCACAAGGCTGCTCGACGGACGAAGCCCGAGCGTCGGCGCTCCGGGCGCTCCGGGAGCCGCTAACTCCAGCAGTTCCTCAATGACGTCCGCGACCATGCCATGCTGTTGCCACACAGGGGCCGCCGATCGATCGCCGCGCCGAACATACTCGTGGGCGTTCCACCGTGCTGCGATCGCTTCGTCGATCGCTCGAATCGAGATCGTCTCGATAGCGCTATCTAGGCGACGCCGGTAGAACAACACGTCCATGTGGAAAAGCGGGATCTGCTCGAAGCCGAGGATGACAGCGCGGGCGATGGCATCGATATGTGGCTGTTCCTCTGCGGGGATGTCAGTTGAGGGCATTCTGAACCGTCCTGGTGTGTGTGAACCGTCCTAAGCGTTGGTGGCGGTGACGGCCCCAGCGGCGTTTCCGCATGCACTGGGACCGCCACCGTCAAGCCCCGCCCATTGCCGCCGCCGAGCGGGGGGCTTCTTGGCTGCGGGTCTGGCCGAGGCGTCCGAGGGAACGAAGCTTCCAGCGCCGCCGGGCTCGGCGGTGTCGGCGTCGTCGCCCCAGCCGTGGGCCATCCATCCGAGCTTGGAAATCAGGGAGAGCCTTGCGAGCGCGCAGGAAGAGGACGCAGCTGAGGCATCGGGCTCCGGGCTCGTCGATGGCCAGCGTCGGCAGCACGATGTGACCGCACACCGCCTCAAACTCGCCCGTGTGCTCGATGATGGCTGGACCAGCAATCTCGTCGAGGACCGCGTGCTCAAGGCCGTCAAGGTCCCTGCACCGATACCACGTGTAGAACAGCTGGTCAGCCTGCGTTCCCATCTGCACCAACTCCACGAGCGGTAAGGCGGATCGCTCCGCGCGGCGGGTTGCGGCTTGTGACCGCCCGTCGTTCCCGATTGCACTGGGAGTGACTGTATTGGCGTAACGTGACGCGAAGTGACAAGGAAGTGACAAACCTCGATCGCGATCGGTCGCACCTCGTGTCGGCACGTAGCATCGATCTAGACCGCCGACCTGATCGTGGAAGGCTCGAAGACCATGGACCAGCCTGAGTGGGGCGTTGGCCTCCAGCTGAAGATTGAGCGCAAGCTACGCGGAATCGGCCAGGTGAAGCTGGCGCAGATGGCGAACGTGTCGGTCTCCCTAGTTCGCAAGGTTGAGCAGGGAGCCGTGCCTGCGTCGCCCGCATTCGTGTCGTCGACGGCACGGGCGTTGAACATCGGCGTCGACGACCTGCTCGGACAGCCGTACAAGCGAAGCAGCCCGGACGAGCGCAACCTGCACGCAACAGTTCCCCCGCTTCGCCGGGAACTGGCCGCGTACAAGATGCCGCCGGAAGACGGCGTCCAACCGCGCTCGATGCACGAACTCGCCGCGGAGGTCGCGCGGGCCTCGACACTTCGGCATTCGGTCGACCTTGACGCGCTCGGCGCAGTGCTGCCGGGACTTCTTGCGGACATTCGCGCCAAGACCTGGCTGACCGACGGAACCGAACGCGAACGAGCCTTCGGCATCAGGGCAGAGGCTTACTACGCCGCGAGCCAATTGGCCTACAAGCTCGGTTACATCGATCTCTCGTCATTGGCGGTCGATCGCTACGAGTGGGCCGCTGCGCAGAGCGGCGACGAACTCGCTGTCCTCGTCGGCGACTACCAGCGCGCGGGCGAGATGATCAGCGCCGCAGATTGGGAGAGCGCGCAGCGACTGCTGGCTGCGAGCCGGGCGCGCATCGAAGACCTGATCGGCGGAACGGACAAGCCGACGATCGCGGTGTGGGGCAACCTGCACCTCAAGTCTGGCCTGGCGTCGGCCCGCGCGGGCGACATGGACACCGCCAATGATCACCTCGCGGAAGCGCGCGAAGCAGCGATGCGCCTCGGTGGAGACCGGGACGATTACCGGCTGTGCTTCGGCCCGACGAACGTGGGCCTGTGGTCTGTCGGCCTCGCGGTCGAGGCGCTGGACGGGACCGAGGCCGTCAAGCGTGCTGAACGCATAGTGATTCCGAGCGGGACTCAGCGCGAGCGAGTGGGACACCACTGGATCGACCTCTCGCGCGGCTATCTCCTGCACGGCGATTACGAGAAGGCCACGAGCGGTCTGTATCGGGCGAAAGAGATCTCTCCGCAGCAAGCGCGCTTCCATCCGATGTTCCATGAGACCGTCCGAGCCCTCGCGCGCAAGCGGCGGAAGGCCGACCCTGTTGCACGTCTGGCCGCCTGGGCGGGCGTGAAGGGCGTCTAGGCTGCGAGTTCTCGCAAAGCCCCGTCACTCCTTCGTAGGCGTGGCGGGGCTTCTTCATGCACCTTGACCGCCACTCAGTGCGCCGAATGTAGCGACTTTGCTGCTGCATTCGGGTGAACGCTGATCATTTCAGGCTCGGATTCGTGTCGTTCCTGTTGCATGTGAATGCCCCAACGTGCACTGTCGTGTTAGTAAATGACAGTTTTTCGCAAGGGGAGGCGGGCTGGGGATGACGTCCAGCTACCTAAAAGGACTCGATCGCGACGTCCTGGACTACCTGGAAGGTGCACCGTCGGAGTTCCTGAAGTGTCGCATGCGCGGGCACGACTGGGACCTTCTGCACGACGGGTACATCGTGCAGGAAGAGGGCGTTCACGCTGGTTGCCTGACGGAGCATATGCAGTGCTCCCGCTGTCAATCGAGCTGCGTGGATACCTTCGACAGCGCCACATTGGAGCGCGTGTGTTCGCGGGAGTACTCCTACACCGACGGCTACCTACAGCAGGGGCTCGCGGTACCGCGAGTGGTCGTACGCCGCTATCGCGCGCAGGAGGCCAAGGTGCTCAAGATGCGTCCAGGCTCGGCGCAAAAAATCGCAACTCGTAAGCCGCGCAAGACACCGGCCACCCGCGCCGCGTAAGGGGAACAGCACCGATGGCAGAGATCACCCAGACCTTGGTCGTCGATGACTTCGACAAGACCCAGGCCGCCGACGAGACCCTTTTGTGGGTCTTCGACGGCGAAGCGCTTCGGAGCGACCTGACACGTGAGAATGCGGCTGAACTCCGAGCGGCTATCAAGCCGTTCCGCGACTCGGCCCGCTCGCTGGGAAAGCAGAAGGTCGTGGGGCGCGCGAAGACGAAGCGCGCCGCCCGCTCGGTTCCGGCGACACCCGTTCCGGACGAGGAACCAGCGGCTGAGCCGATCGACCCGCGCTGGTTCCGAAGCATCCGGAACGGGCCGGTCAAGATCGAGGCGGCGAAGAAGAAGTACCGCGACATGGCACGTAAATGGGGCGAGCAGCGCGGGTTCGAGATGGGCCTTCGGGTGCCGCAGGAGGTGTTCGACGCCTACCACCAATACCGCGAGAGCAAGGGATTGCCGGTAGGCCCTGCCTCCGTGGGGTTGGAATGACGATCTATGGCTACGCGAAGGTTCCGCCGAAGACCCCCGCCGGGGTGCTGGAAGAGTTGGGTTGGTGGCTGCGCTGGTACGGCTGCACGCACGTGATCACCGACGTCGGCCAGGGCGGCAGGCTCACGCCAGGATGGCGCGCACTGCTGGAACGAGTGCAGAACGGTGACACCGTCATGCTGCTGGTTCTGTCGACACGGGCGGCGCGCGATGTCCTGGACTCCCTGATTGGCAAGGAGGTGACCGTTCACTTCCTGCCTTCGCCTCTCGCGAGTGCGAGCTGACACGACGAAATGGCCCCCGCCTGTCCGTCCGGACAGGCGGGGGCCTCTTCGTGGGATGGGCGGGCCGGCTGGAGCTTCGCCGTGTTGGCGAACCCTTACAGCTCTGGATCTAGCGGGACCACAGCTGGAACGAGCGGCGTACCCGTGTTGTCGCGCGGGTCCGCCACGGGCGTCACCTGAGGTTCGGATCGGTCGAGGACGTGCAGCTGCGCGACGAACGAAGTCACCAGGGTGATCAGCGTGGCGAGCGCGGCGGCGATGTTGTCGAGCAGTGTCGCCTGCTGGCTGTTGAGCAGGCCGAAGGACACAGCCGCCGCCACGAGTGTGCCGAGGATGGTCTTCCACGCCCCGCTGCGGATGGATTCGAGGATCGGCCGTGGCCGAGTACGAGGAGCTGCCATCAGCGCAACCCCAGCTTCGCCCAGGTCTGCGCACCCACGATGCCGTCGACGGCGAGGCCGGACCGGCGCTGGAACTCCTTCACCACGGCGGTGGTCTTCGCGCCGAACACTCCGTCGACTGCGAGCTTCGAGTACGCGGGGTAGACGCGGTTGAGGAACGCTTGGAGTTCCGTCACTGCCTGGCCAGTCGAGCCCGCTTTCAACGTCGGTCGACCGGACGGCGGTGTCGGGCCTGGCCCGCCCCCGACGATTCCCCACGATCCGCGGTCGTCGTAACGAGTGCGAGAGAACGACACGTGGAGGTGGCTGGTGTGCGGGTTGCTGCCGGTGTAGGCGTGCCAGCCGGTGAAGTCGTTGTTCGTGATCCGGCGATTGAGGATCACGTACCCGCCGCCGGTCAGCCGACTGTCGCCGTTCCGGCCGCGCTGGCGCAGGTACTCGGCGAGCCAGCCGGAGTCGATGCCGTCCACGTCGATGTCGATCGCGCGGACGACGCCGACGCCCGCCGCGTCTTTGACCCAGGGGTTGTGGTCGCTGGATCGGCTCGCGTGGGCGGCGTCGCCGATCGTGCCGTCGCTGGACCGATCTCGGTTTGGCCAGCGGGTGTTCACTTCGTTGCGCAGATCTACGAGCGCGTTGGCGAGTCGCCACGCCAATCAGGCGTCACCGTCCTTGTCTGCTGGTCGTCCGGTGTCTTCCGGGGCGTCGGCTTCATCGCCGACGAACTTGGTGATGTCCTCGTGGGATTCCTCGGCCGCGGTGGCGGCGGTCGGTTCGTCGGCGGGCGATCCGGGTTCGGTCATCCGTTCCTCTCCTTCACTTGCACAGGTCTCGCGGGGGTGGCGGGTAGGGGTGCTGCTGCCGCTCGGTCTCGGCCTTCGCGCGCTTGGCGAGGTAGTCACCGATGGCGGCGCGGACCTTGTCCGGCGGGATCGGCGAATCGGCGAGGTAGCCGCTCATCGTCTTCATCAGTTCGTCGAGGGCGTTCTGCGCGTCGGTCGTGGCGCTGGCCCTGGCGTCGAGGGCATCGGCGAAACCGTTGCTGTACGCCTGCTGGCACTCGGTGATGCGGCGGGTGGCGTTGTTGGTGGCGATGCCCTGCGCCACGGTGAGCACGCCGAGCAGGACCACGACGACGCCGAGGACGAACTGTCCGGTCAGCAGACGCCGGCGGGGCGTGGGCGGATGCTGTTCGGTCACGGTGTCCTCCGTGGTGATGGCGATAGCGACTCGGTGGACGTCGCGGGCAGCGCGGCCGACGAGGTACCCGACGACGAACCCGAGCACCGCCCACCCGGCCGACTCCGTGAGGTAGGTCCACAGCTCACTCATCGGGGCTGTCCTCTTCGTCAGGCTTGGATTCCTGGCCGTCTCCGGCGACCAGCTCAGCCAGCCGTTGGCGGGCACGCTTGACCTTCGCCGTGTTGCGATGTCCGAGGGCGTAGACGGCTCCGACGACGATCGCGAAGATCGCGTTGATGGTGGGGTCGTGCCGGTCGGGCGAGATGAAGCCGACGATGACGTTGCCCGCCCAAGCGAGGGTGATCAGGATGGTGAGCGCGGTGACCAGTGGCCGGGGTAGCACCTCAGCGTCCCCCTGCCGTCATTGGGAACTCACGTACTGAAGCGTGATCTCGGTCGGGACGCCGAACAGTGCCGCCTTCAGTGTCGCGGTGGCGGCACACCAGTTCGACCAGTAGATCTTGTCGCCGACGTTGAGGTAGACCCGTGAGCGCAGCGCGTCGAGGACGGCACCGTCGGAGCCCTGTTGAGGGATCTGCCCGCCGTCGGTCGCGAGGGAGTTGCCGACGCTGGTCGCATTGTTCGCCGTGACCTTCGCGCCAGCGACCGCTGAAGCTCCGGTGACGGCGCTATGGAAGTGGACGCGGTAGTACCCGGCTCGGGCGACGAGGATGTAGGACGGGTTGCCGGTCGAGCCGCCGACGAACTGGGACAGCGGATCGTAGGTGGCGACCCAGCCGGTCTGCGCGAACGTGTCGATTCCGCCGGGCAGGCTTGCGTCGCCGCCGAGCCGGACCACGCACGCCGAGGGTGTCGGCTTCGCGCGGCTCAGCTCGTCGATTCGGGTCTCCAGCGCGCGGATCTGGTCGGCCAGCGTGCCGTTGCCCGGTGGCTGCGGCATCACAGGGCCGCCGGAGTCGGCTGAAGATCGAGCTGCACGGAGGCTTCGTCCTTACTGCTGAACCCCAGGATTCGCCGTCGGTACTGTCCGTCCGGGATCCAGGGATGGCCGCTCACTCCGAAGGTTGGGGCGTCGCCGAGGCTCCAGCCGCCGAGTGCTGGCGAGACCTCGACCCCCGCTCCTGTCGCGCCGTCGATCCTCACTGAGCACTTCCAGGTCTCGGTCGGCGTCCGGAACGCAGCGAGGTCCGCGGCGGCGTAGCCCTGCAAGGTGTTCAGCTCGGTGACCGAGGTGTGGTCGCCGTCGACGTAGTCGGTGGGCGGGAATCCGAGACCGACGAGCGTTGGGTCCTCGGCGTAGCCGGTGAGCATGCTCCGCTCGCTGCCGGACCCCCTGACCCACACGCGGGTCGCTGGCGAGGCCGAGCCGTTGACGTCCACGTCGATGGCCGAGAGCGCGCCCGTGTAGTCCCAGACCGCCGCTGATTGCGGGTCGCCCAGCAGTGGGCTGCCGATGAGCATCTGCCAGCGAAGCCGGTTCTCGCCCGGCACGAGGTACGGCCAGAAGTCCAGCTCCGGTCCCCCAATGACCCCGGCGAGATCTTGCAGGCGGCTCCAGACCATCGCGAGGTCGTAGCCGTAGTACGTCCGCGTCGCCGTGCCGCTTTCCGGCGCTGGCAGATCGAGCGGCAGGTTGTAGCCGGTCTGCGCGAGGTTCACGGCGACGATCTCCCGCGCGATTCCCCGCAGGCTCCGGTTCGAGATCGTGACATCTTCGCTGGGGTTCACGATTGCCGTGTACGGCAGGGAGTTGCGCAGCACCCGCCGGTCGAACAGCGCGGCAAGCCCGGTGCCGGAGACCGACAGGGTGCGTGTGCCCTCGTCGTAGGAGTAGCTGAACGTCGGCCCGGCCTGGACGACCACCGAGCCGCACAAGATCGCCCAGGTGAACCGTCCGGCGTCGGTGAGCGCGTGGAAGTCGAGGGACGCGTTCGCCGCGTCGTCCGGTATGACGTTGACCGTCCACTGGCCTCGGTCCGTGATCTTGCGCGAGAACGACGGCAGGTCGCGCGGCGTCACGTCGGCGAGCAGCGCCCCGGTTGTCGTCTCTGCGACCATCACCCTCCACTCAGGACTCAGATGGTCACACCGCTGGCGGTTGTACGGTCGAGGGATAGACCAACGCGCTGAGCACGTTCTGACCGACGTCGTTGCCCCGGTACCCGAAGCCCGAGTACTGGCTTGCGCTGTCGCGCATGCCGCAACTGAGCACAATGGTCTGAGAGCCGGTCAGAGGTCCGTAGTGCATCGGCGCTGTGTTGGGGACGAACTGTTTGTCGGTGGACGTGCCGTAGGAATTGAACCTGGTCCAGTTGATGTCCACACCGTTCATTGAGCCGATGTTGATCCGCAGGTCCGCAGCCGAGTTCGCCGACAAAGTGATGACCGCCCGTCCGGTCGGGTACACGAAGTAGGGCACGCCGGGATCGCTGATGGTTACCCGGCAGATCTCTTTGGCAGCACCGAAACCGGAGGTGAAGGTGAACTCGCCGGGTGGCGCTGCGGCGTAGTACCTGAGGCAGTTGTATACGCCGCGCCAACCTGACGTCGAGGCGTCGGATCCGCCGCCATACCAGACCTGGTGCTGGAAACCGGGTGCCTGCACCCAGCGCTGGTCGCCCGGATATGCGCCCGCTTCCAGGAACGCGGGCGAGGTCGGGCGGGCATCCTCGCCGTAGAGCGCGCGAAGTCCGCCGCGAGCAGTCAGTCCGGGGCCGCGCAGGTCGCGAATGTCCGCCGACGTGAGCGCGGTCGCGCCCTTGGCGACGGTCACCGCCGCGAGCGGAGTCCATCCAGCGGTCGGTGTCGGGACCGGGACGCTCGGTGTGCCTGTCGCCGGATCTCCCTGCCAGACCTCGATCGCGAACTTCCGCACGTTCGACGTGGAGGCGATAGCCGGGTTCAAGTCGTCATAGACCCTCGCGATCACCAGGTCGATGCGGTTCGTCGTCGAGCTGGCCGCCGCGAGGTTCAGCGACTTCACACCGTCGAGGGCGCACATGTACGCGCCCATCGACGGCGTGTTGATCACCGCGTTGCCCATCTCGACCGTGACAACCAGGCCCGAGCTGGCGGGCCTGACCCGCATCGCCATGTGTGAGCTGCCGCCGACTCCGCCTGTGTCGCCGGAGGCCATGACGCCGCTGCGGTAGTCGATGAAGCTGAGGTTCGGGCGTGGCATGAGCATCGACGCGAGGGCTAGCCGGGCGTCAGTGAGCCCGATCCGGGATTGGACCGCCCAGGGATCGATCCCCGAGGTCGCCGACGCGCCAAGGGAAACCATCGGCTACGCCTCCGGCTCCGAGGGGGTTGGCGGCGCGGGCCACTGGGTCATGATCGGGCGCAGCCCGGAGGCACGCAGGACCTCGTCGGTCATCGCGGTGTTTCCCTTGTAGAGCCAGTCGCCCAGCCGTAGCCAGTAGTAGCCGAACCAGCGGATCGTCGTGCCGTCGTCCGCCATCCGGACGTTGGTCGAGCCCTGGCCGCCGAACGCGTAATTGATCCTGTCCTGGAACCACTTCGCCTGGCTCACGTCGGTGTACCGGACGCAGTCGGTAGCCTCGACGGACTGGAAGTAGACCGGCGGATCGGGCTCGTCGGAGTACACGCCCATGCTGGATGTCCTTTCGTGTAAGGGAAAAGGGTTAGAACCACGCGGACCGGAAGTCGGCCGTGACGTAGCCGGTGTCAGTGGGTGGTCCGCTGTGGGTGAGGCCGACCGACAAGACGCCGGGGCCGCCGGTTCGGCTGGCCGGCGGGATGGCGAAGCCGCCGAACTGAGCCGGGTTGAGAAGCTGGCGACGGACGGCCATGCCGCCGAGCAGGACGCTCGGCGCGTTGGGGTCGATGACCACGAACTCGCCAGGGATGAGCGTGCCGTTGTACCGCATGGTCGACGCTCCGGCCGTGAGCATCGGGCTGGTGAGCGGCCCATACAGGGTGTAGGTGGGCGTGGTCGGCGCGCTGCCACGGTTGGTGAGACGCATGAACCCGCTGGCGTTCGAGATCCCGAAGTTCAGGCCGTCGTCATCAGCCCCCATGCCGAAGAACAGACCTTGGTTCGCATCGGGCTGAACCACCTGGCTGAAGTCGAGACCGTCAAGGGCGTCACGCGCCAGACCAGAGGACATCGTCTGCCGCTCGACCGAGTACTTCGCCGGGTCTGGCGCGACCACCTGAAGGCTGAACTCGAATCCAGGTTCGCTCACGACTCCCAGTGGCGTACACAGGATCTCGTCGTCCAGGAACACGTCACACGTCAGCGCTCCGAGCTCCGACAGGCACGTCAGGGGCCGCGGTGACCTTGGATCTGACAGCAGCCCCAGCAGGTTCGCCTCGGCCTGCCGCAGCACGGTGAAGTCGTGGGCGTACGCGCGCCCGGTCAGCGAGATGGTGCGTTGCTTCTTCCAGCCCGGCGACCGATAGGCACCGTGTCGCGCCAGGCGGGACGAGAACTGGGCGTTGGTGCCCGGTGAGCCCCAGAACCCTCGCTCCTGCGTCAAGATCCACTGGACGCCTGCCGTGTCGCGGACGTCTCCATCGGGGTGCATCGTGAGCCAATCCAAAGTCCAGACGTGTGCGCCCTCGGGCATCGCCACCCCCTACAACCTGGCTCCGAGCGCAAGGTGGCGGTCCACCGAGTGCGCAATGTGGTCGGGGTCGGCATCGGTGCGCGCGTAGACGGTGACGTGCGGCCGGTCTGGCTGTTCTGCGGCGCGGCCGATCATGTCGAACTGCTCGGACGTGAGGACCGCCTCCGGCTTGCCCGTGCCGTTGTACACAGTGGACAGACCAGGCGGAAGCCATCCGCCGCTGTCGTAACCGCGAGGTGTCGACCCGACGGCCTGCTGCACGTTGAAGATCGAGCCGTACCGAGCTCGGATGTAGTTGATTCCGGCGACGATGTTCGCGATCGGATCGAAGATGTCCGCCGAGAGGCGCTTGTCCCGGTAGGCGTTGAACGTCGCGCCGATGGTCTGCATGAGACCTCGGCTCGGATCGCCGCGCCTGGCGTTGCTATCCCAGTTATTCGTCGCTCGGGGATTGCCGCCGGACTCCCGCATGATCAGCGTGTGCAGCGGGCCGTACCAGTTCGCGGGCACGCCAGTGAACCCCATCGCAGCCTTGATCCAGCCGTCGAGATCGCCGCCCGCTGTCGCCGTACCGCCGCCAGAGGAGAACGGATTGATCTTCTCCCACAGCCAGTCGACCGCCTTGCCGATCAGTTCGGCCGGTGCTTTCGCCAGCATCGAGACCCACGGCGAATCCGCGAAACCGATGTGCCCCTTCACCCAGCCGACCGGATCGGTGAACAAGTCGACCACGGTTTCGCCAACACCCTCCACAAAGGACAGCAGCGAGCCGACCACGCCGCCACCCGCGAAACGTGGCAACCCGCTGCCGACGACCGTCGCCGGGCGGCCCGAAGCGGAAGCGTTAAGTGCCAGCACGTTCTGTGCGCCGACCATCCGCGTGGCTTCGGGCGTCAGCACGGACTCGCCGGGCGAGAGCAGCGCCGGAACGATGTCGCGTCCGGGTGCGTATCCGGGAAGGACCCCGCCTCCGGCAAACGCGATCGGCTTCGCCTCGGCGAGCTTGCCCAACCCCAGAAAGTCCGCGACCCAGTTCCATACAGCTCGGATGCCGTGGTTGTAGACCTCGTTGATCACGAAGTTCGCGGGGACTGCGGCGATCTTTCGGATGCCGTCCCAGACGCCCTTGATCCATTCGACCGCCGACGAGAAGGCTTCACCGACCGCGCGTACCGCCGTCTTCGTCGCGTCGAAGGCTGGCGCGATGACGTGATCGTGCACCCAGCGCAGCGTGGTTCCCAGACCGTCCCAGGCTGGCTTGATCACGTTCTGATACACCCAGGTGAAGGCAGAGCCCAGCGCGTTCAGGCCGTCCCGAAGCAGTCCGAACGTCGGCAGCGCCACGTTCTGATACAGCCACGAGATCACCGCGCCGATGCCATTCAGAGCAGGCTGCACGGCATTGGTCCACAGCCACGTTGCGGCCGAACCGAGCCACTGGATCGCGCTCACGATCCCGTCTATCGCGGGCTTTATCGCGCCGGTCCACAACCACCCGAAGAAATCGCCGATCGCCGAGAGCGCGGGCTGAAGGGCGTTCTGCCACAACCAGATCCCGATCGCGGCCCAAAACTGGTAGTACGCAACAATTCCGTCGATGGCAGGCTTGATCGCTTTTTGCCACAGCCACATCGCGAGATCGCCGATCCAGCCGAAGATCGGTTGGAGGACCGTGCTCCATAGCCACTGCGCGACGGCTGCCAGAGCGCGGAAGGCGAGTACGAACGGCGTGACCAGTACCGTGACCACGATCGCCGCGAGAATCCGCGCGGCGAGGCCGATGAACGAGAACACGGGCGACAACACGTTGTGCCACAACCACAACGCGGTCCCGGCGATCGCTTGAAGGGCCGGGCCGATGGCGACTTGCCACAGCCAGGTGAAGAACTCGCCGACCGCGCGGGCTCCAGTCACGATGCCGTCGAACGCGGGTCGCAGGACGTTCTCGTAGGCCCACTGCGCGGCGGTCTGGATAGCGGACCACACCGCCAGCACGACCGAGCGGAAGCCCTCGAAGTTGTTCCAGGCGTAGATGATCCCGGCGACCAGACCAGCGACGAGCGCGATGATCAATCCGATCGGCGAGGCGGTGAACGCCAGGCTCAGCAACGTCCAGGCGATGCGCACGGCGAGGATCGCGCCGCGTACCAGCTCGATCGCCTTGGTGACGGCCCCGACGGCTGCGGCGACTCCGTACCAGGCAAGGAAAGCAGCAGCCACGCCGACGATGACCGGCATCAGCGGGCGTACCCACCCAGACACGGTGACCAGCGCGGGTCCTACGACGTCGCGCAGCAAGGAGCCCGCCGCCCGTAGGGCGGCGAGCAGAGCGCCGCCGACGATGACCGCGACCGGCTGGACTGCCGTCCACAGGTTGCGCAGAGCCGGAACGACCGAGCCGGTGATGAACGCTCCGAGATCACGGAAGGTCGCTCCGACGATCGCGGACACGGGACTGGCGGCCTCCTGGAACCGCGCGATGAGCGCGGGCAGCGCACCCAGGCCGTCGGAGAGGACCGCGAGGCCACTCTTGATCGCGGGCAGCGCGGGCGTGACGAGCTGACCGAGGGCCTTGTTGACGTTGTCGGTGAAGTTCGACCAAATCCCGACCAACGTCGTGGCCTGGTTGGCCATCATCCCGGCGAACGCCTGTGTCTCCCCGGCTGCGCCGCGCGTGCCCTGCTCGATGCCGGACATGAGCTTCGGGATCGCCTCGGCGCTATCCACGAGCCCCTTGGAGATCATGTCCTGCATCGCGGCGGTCGTAGTGCCGTAGGCGTTCGCGAGGATGCGCAGCGCCGGGATACCGGCCTCGGTCAGCTGAAGTAGCTCGTCGCCCTGGACCTTGCCCTTGGCCGACATCTGACCGATCGCGAGCACAACCTGCTGGATCTGCTCGGCGGAGCCACCCATCCCGGCCACCGCGTCGCCGATCGCCGTCAGGGTCGGCAGCACGTCCTTCGCCGCGAACCCGAACGCCATCAACCGCTGTGCACCAGTCGTGACGCTCGGGAGATCGAACGGCGTCCTCGCCGCGAAGTCCTGGAGCTGCGCGACGAACGACTGGGCCTTCTGCGCGCTGCCGAGCATGGTCGTGAACGCCATCTCGGCCTGCTCCTGGCTGGCCGCGAATCGGATGCCCATGCCCACCGCGGCGACGCCAGCACCGGTCATCACCGTCCCGGCCGTCAGGCCGTAGCCCGCCAGGATCGTGGTCGCGCCCCGAATCGGAGCGGTCAGACCGCGACCGATCGCGGTGCCTGTCCGGCTCAGCGCGCTTTCGCTGAGCGTGGCCATCGACCCGAAGCCCGCGCCCACGCCGCTGGTCGCGTCCGAGATCGTGCGGAGTCGGCCGCCGACCGTTCCGGCTGCGCCCGAAAAGGCTGACGCCGCGACCTGGCCGGAGTTGAAGCCGTCCCGGACCCGCCCGAGGACCGGGCTGACCTTCGCCAGCTGGTCGAGCACCGGAGCGGTTCCGCGAGCGATCGCCGACATCGAATCCGAACCGGAGTCGCGCAGCTCGTCGAAGCGGCCCCGCAGCCGGCGAAGCGTGCTGGACAGTCCGGTGTCGACACCGCCGCCGAGCTGCCGTCCGACCTGCTGCCCGGCCTGGCCCCCGACGCCACTGAGCGCGGAACGGATCTGCGTCTCCGCCGAGGTACCGAACCCTCGCAACGTCGGGAGAATCTGGACGTAGGCGGTTCCAGCGGAGTACGCCACGGGGGATCACCCCCTGCCGAGCATCATCCGGACACGGTCTCGATGACGTTGCTGGCTGGCTGCTGCCTCGATCCGGTCTCGCGCGAGCCGGGGTCGGGGCATCGGTGTGGCCGTCTGGCTCTTGCCTGTGCGCTGAGCTTCCAGCGACGAGCGGATGTTGAGCAGGATGTCCGCGACGTCGGTGAGGATCGCGCGCTCGGGCGTCCAGGTGTGCGCGTCGACTGTCCGGAGATTTGAGGATCGACGTCCCGCCGTGTCTTCGATCTCGTGAAGCCGTCGGGCCAGGTCGTCGTTGTCGTGGATCGCGACCTTGTAGTGGCTGTGGTCGGGCAGCCGTTCGATCAGGCGCAGTAGTTGCGGCCACGGGCGTTCGGACCGGAAGAAGGTGAGGAGATCCAAGTCGAGTTCGGCTTGGAGGTCGTACTCGATTGCCTCGCCGTAGTCCTCGATCAGCGCGACGAGGCCCGCGTACCCCCCGGCGGGGCCGCCGACAGGCCGAAGTGGTCGACGAGATCCGCGACCAGGCCGTTGAGGACGCTCGCGGGCTGATGGCGCACCAGCTCGTAGATCTGCTCGGCGTGGTCGCCGGTCAACAGCTCCAGTGTGCGCCGCGAGCTACGCGACTCCTCGATCTCCATTACGGTGTCGGCGTCGGGCGCGGTGATGCTGATCTGCTGGTCGTCGTCGAGCTCCAGCACGAACGGGGCGGCTTTCGCTTCGGCTACGTAGCGGTTGAACTTGTACGTCTTGGTCAGAGCGTGATCTCTCCTGCAACGGTCGCAGTGTCGTTCTCGGCGTGCTCAGGAACGGCCGGCGGGGTGGTGCGCCGGGAACGGGGCCGGGTGTGCGGCCGATCCGTCTCCTTGGTGTCCTCGGTATCGAGGGTGTAGCCGTGTCCGAGCGTCAGATTGGTGACCTCGGCTTCGTCGTCGGTCTGATAGGGCCTGCCGTCAGGCGTGCGCAGTGTCGGCATGGCGGCCTCCTTGGTCGTGAGGTGGGAAAAGGGTGGCGCGACGCCACGGCCACCCCGACCGTGAGCGCCGCGCCACGTCTGGGGCCGGTCAGCCGCCAGCGGGCGGGGCCGCGGTGAAGCCCATGTCCGCCAGCAGTGCCTTCCAGCCAGGGCCGCCGAAGAAGAACCGCATGGCGGTCTTGGCCTCGTCGTCGTACTTCGCGGTCAGCGTGACGTCGTAGCCCACCGGGTCATCGCCGTCGGACCACTTCTGTGCCCCCGTCTCGGTGACCGTTGCCTTCGGCGCGACCTTCGCGACGTAGATCGCGTCTGCGCCGACGCCGTCGACGAACAGCCCGAACGCGCGGAAGTAGCGCGTGTTCGGCCGGGCCGGGCGATCGAACCGCACTTCACCTGTCGTTGCGTCCGGGGTGACACCGGAGAGGTTCAGGCCCTCGTACAGTTCCAAGGTCCGGCGCTTGGTTTCCTGCGCAACGAACTTGAGACCGTCAGTCTGCTTGGTGATGTCGGTCCGGGTCGGCTCGACCGCGCCCCAGGACTCGACCTCCGAGGTATCGACCGAGCGGCTCCATGTCGCTCCGTCGCTCTTGTCGACCCAACCGATGTCCTCGTATCCCGGCGGGAGCGCGAGCAGGTCCCCGCTAGCGCCGGACGTGAGTGCCGTGGGCAGATCAGCGGAATGGTCAGCGATGAAGACCGAGCCTTCGAGCGCCTTCCGGATCAGGTCGCTCTGCTTCTTCTTGAGCTGGTCGTAGGTAGTCGTTGTGGGGGCGGTCAATCAGTGAACCTTCTCCTCTGCGGGTCGTGCGGCCGGTCGAGGGCGACGCCAGGCCAGACGGAAGTAGGCCACGACTCGCCGAATGTCCTCTGTGGTCGCGTAGGGAACCTGGGCAGGCGGGTTGTCCGTGCGGGCGTCGTCGACGAGCACCCCGTCGACGCGAGTCCGGACGCTGCCGAGCACGAGTTGGCGGCACTGCTCGGCGAGCTGCCATGCCTGCGCGCGGTCTTTGCCGTAGCAGGCAATCTCCATGCGCGGATGGTCGGTGATCCCGTCGTCTGAGCCACCGACTCGTTGAACGCGGATCAGCGGAGGAACCAACTCGGCCGGAGTCGCGGTCACGGTTGGGGCGAGCGGTTCGAGCAGGGCCAGGAGCACGGTTTCGGCGTCGGGGAACGGAGGCATCACCATGCCCACGTCAGCCTGCCTCCACGATGTCAATCGTGCGGGCGAGGACGTGGTGTGGCTGGTTCTGGTGGTCGTTGCCCCATTCCACTGCCGCAGAGTGCGGCGCGGTCGCGACGATGAGCCCGACCGGCCGATCTCGCCGCCGTCCGCCGAGTCCTCCGTCCTCGGCCTGGATTCCGGCCGCGTACTCCCCGGTTCGGCGCGGTGCGATGGTCTCGGCGAACTGTGCGCCACCTCGTGCGCGGTCCATGATCAGCCCGTGAACCTCGGCTCCGCGTAGCAGCTGCGCGAGGCCGCGGTGGTCGGGTACGAACTCGACGTCGGCCATCAGCCCGTCATCCTCTCCAGGTTGATCACGCACACTCCGTAGTTCGCGGTGAACGGACTCGGATAGCGCTGGGGCGTGCCGACGATCTGCCACTGAGTGCCGTCGGGCAACGTCACGCGGTCGGTGGCCAGCACGTCCGCCTGTAGTCCTGTGTAGACGGTCATCCGCGCGGTGATCTGGTCCGCGCGGTCGGTCGTCTCGCTCGATCCACCGGGGGCGAGCACGCAGTCGTCGACCAGGTGCTCGGTGGCGGGCAGTGGGTCGCCGTAACGGTTGGTGCCTGCTGGACGGGAGATCGTGAGCTGCTGCCCGATCAGTCCTTCGGGGGTCACGGGCCGATCCGAGGTACAGGCACGAACGTGCCGATGCTGAACGCCTTCCCACGTCCGGCAGCCTTGCGTAGCCGCATCCGTTGGTCGTGGGTGAGCCCGCCACCGGATGCCCCGTTGGCCGCATAAGTCGCGGAGTACGGGCCGATGGTGGTCGACGTCGCGCCGCCAGGTGTCGGCACAGCCGCCTTGCCCAGCTCCAGCGCCACGGCCGTGACGCCAGCCGGCAGTGCGTCCGGAACCGGCCCGATCTCGGACGAGATCTCTGCCAGGACCCAAGCATGGATCGCAGCACCGGTCTCGTCCGAAACCGGGCGGCCGGACAGCGCGGCGAGCGTCGCGGCGGTGAACAGCTCAGCCACCGACTACTCCGGCTGCGTCCGGCGGCCTTCGGACTTTCCAGCCTCGCGCACGCCGAGTTCGGCCGGGAGCGTGCGCAGCGCGGCGGCGGTCTTGGCGTCGACTTCGGCTTCGCCGTCGACGAACGTCACGCCGAGGTCGTGCACGATCAGGCCGGGGTGCTGCTCGCAGGTGAACTTCACGACGTCCCCTTCTTCTTGTTGTGGCTGCCCTTCTTCGGGCCGGGCTTCTGCCCACGCCCGGAGACCCGCTTGTCCGCTGGAGTGCCTTTGCTAGGTGTTCCGCCCATGCCGATCACGCAGCCACGGGGGTCGTGGTGAGGCCGGTGATCTTGCCGTGAGAGCGCTCGTTGCCGTAGCGCAATCCGCATTCGCCGTAGATCTGGTACTTGTCGCTGGAGCCGGTCTTCGACAGGGGCTCGGTGAACAGGAACCCTCGGCCGGGGATGCGCAGGAAGACCGGGGCCAGCTCGTCCAGGCTCGCGACCACGACCGTGTCGGCGGGCATGTACCGGTTGAGCATGATGTTGAGCCGCCCGAAGTCGGTTTCGATCGTCTGGAGCGAGACGCCGCCGACGTTGCGGGTCTGTTCGCGATAGTCGCGGTCCTCGATGAACGCCTTGGTCAGCTGCCGCTTCTGGAAGGCATTGCAGATCAACGTGGCGGTTTCCGAGACCGTGATTCCGCCGTTCTGCCACGTGGTCTGAAGCAGGTCGATCACCATGTCCTTCGTCAGAGGCTTCGCCGTGGCGTTGGTGATGACGTTGGTCTGGATCGCCTGGAGCAGCCCCCGCGACTTACGGGGCTGGGTGTTGTCCGTCGGCTGGGCGAACGTGCCGGTGATGAAGCTCAGCTCGATGTCGCGGGCGATCTGCTCCAGGTGCCGCTGGGTCTGCCACACCAGCTCGTCACCCACGGGGTTGGTGCCGGTGACGCCTGCCGCCGTCGGCACGGCCGAGCCGGTGCCCGCGAACTGGCCGGTCGCCGCTTCGCGGGTGTAGCTGATGGACAGGGCTTCCTGGTGGATCTCGACGACGTTGAAGCTGTTCGTGCGCGTCCGGGCCTCAGGTGCCGGAGCGTCCGCGCCTTCGAGCCGCTGCCGGGTGTTGTCGGCGGCGCGCAGGTCGTAGGACTGCCACGTGAAGATCGTGGAGTCGGTGGACTGCCCGCCGGTCAGGCCGCCGATCGAGGACAGCAGCGGCGTGTCCGTCGGCGTGATTCCAAACAACTCGCCCACGTAATTGGGGCTGTTGAACGTATTGAGCATGCCGGTGATGCCGGGCATGTGTTGTCTCCTGTTCGGCTACGACGCCGAACACCACAACCACAGGTCAGCGCGGGGCCTTCTGCGTGAGCAACTGCTGAGTCTTGAGTCGCAGCGCCTCGCGGGTATCGCCCTTGCGCTCGGCCTCGCTGATCTGGTCAGCGACCGAGACGCCGCCTCGCGCGCCCTGGCCCGCATCGGGGCTCGGGCCTCGTCGACCGGTTGCCGCCGCGAGGTGCGGGCGGTCCTTGAGCACGGCGGCGACGTCGGCGGCGATGGCCTTGACGTCGATCTCGCCGTCTTCGCCGACGTAGCGGTCCTTCTCGTCGAGGTAGCGCGGTGCGTCGGCGGGCGTGGCCCAGCCATGCGCGGCTGCCCGGATCTCGGCGTTGACGGCGGCGGTCAGGGCCGCCTTGGCGCGGGCTTCGGCCTGCTCGGCGCGGGCCGCGCTCTTCTCGGCCTCCGTGCGGTTGGCTTCCTCGGCCTCGTCCCACTGCTTCGCCTTGTTCCGGTTTTCGCGAGCGCGCGACTCCCACTTGCGGGACTGGGCTACCGCCTGCTCGTAGAGCTTCTGGTAGTCCTTCTCGTCCTCGGACGTGGTCTCGCCGGTGGGCCGCTCGGGCTGCTGCTCGGTGCTCTCCTGCTGTGTGGTGTCGGTGTTCCCGCTTTCGGCGGGCGCGTCGGTGGTGGTCTCGGACATGGGTGTTCCTTCCCGTGCGGGAGTTCCGGACGGTGGCGTGCGCCTGTCCGGATGGGGTGGTGTGTGCGCCTGGCGGCGCGGGCTCACATCAGGTAGCCGTAGCGGCGTAGTGCTGCGATCAGCTCCGGGCGCGACGCGCCGGAGAAGTCGGTGATCAGCTGGCCCGCTGTCGGCCGGGCAAGCTGGGACATGCGGTAGCGGTGGCCGGGCTGCGCGCGGAGCTGGCCCATGCGGGTTCCGGCGAGGCCGCGCGAACTGGTGCCCTGGGTGGTGGTCCAGCGCCCCGCTACGGGCATCGCGGCCCGGCGGGCGTTGACGACCTGGGAAAGATCAGCTCCGGCTCGGATCGCGGCGGCGTTCCCGGCACCGAAACTCGAGTTCTGGTCGTGCTCGGTCATCGAGTCGAACAGCGCACGCGGATGGTTGTCGAGATTCGCTTCGCGCCACTGTTCGCGAGTCACCGGGGTCATCGTGCAGTCGCACCGCGGATGCCGCCGGAAACCTTGGGAATACCGGTATAGCCGTCCCGCCAGGATGATGCAGCGGTCGCACGCCGGGAGCCGGACGACGCGTTCGTACCCCGCCACCCTGGTGTCGGCGATCAGCTGCGCCTGGGTCGCGGTGCGTCCGGCGTCGGTGATCTCCGTGGCTGCATAGGTCAGCGCCCGCCGAAGGCCGGTCAGCACGGCGTCGGCGGTGGACATCCCTGCGCCGATGTCGGCGAGCAGCCGGACGAACAGCAGGTCGGCCAGTGACGCGAGCGGCAGCCCGGTCGTCGTGACCCCGGCGAACGCGGCCGGGACGACAGCGGGCATTTGCGCGGGAGCGGGCTCGTCGGCCAGTACCTCGGCGACATAGGGGGTCGCCAGCGCGGCGGCGTTGATCTGCCCGGTGCTGATCGCGGAGACCAGCACCGGGGCGACCTTGGCGGCGAACGACGGCCGCAGGGCTTCAGGGTCCAGGCCGCGCCAGACGCGTTGCACCTGCTCGACCTGTCGCCGGACGATCGCTTGTGTGGAGTCGAGGTGATCGGTCCCCAGCGTCGGAGCGAAGGCCGTTGTCACCGCGGACCGGTGCCCGCGGCTACCGGAGCGCGGGCGGAGGTTGCCGGCTGAGGTTCGGGCGTCGGCTTGACCCCGTACTCGCTGGCCGGGTCGTACATGGCTCGGGTGACGTCCTCTCGGTCTTCGCGTTCCATGTCGAGGATCTGGGCCTGGGTGAAGTTCAGCGTTCGGCGGGCCATCCTGCGGGGCACCAGCTTGTCGGCCTGGTAGAGCTTCACCACGGCGTCGGACTTCTGCGCGAACGTGGGCGTTGCCGCGTCCGCCCACACGGTTTCCATCCACCGCGCGGACTCGGGCACGGAGCCGTCGCGCACCAGTAGGACGAGCCGCATGATCCGTTCCCACGCCGTCTCGAAGCCCTTGATTCGGCGCTCAGCTCTTTTGACGTGCCGAGCCTCGGCTGCGCGAATTCCGTCGGCAGAGGCGGGGTTGTCGCTGGAATAGCCGAGGTTGTGCAGCGCCATCCCGGACACCGTGGATACCTGGGTCGCCAGCGCGCGGAGAGTGTTGTGGAAGTTGGTGAGATCCGCTTCGGCGAACTGGCCGACTTCCGCGCCGTCGTCCTTCTTGGTCTTCGACGTGGACCAGATCTTGCCCGCGATGGTCTGCCAGACCGAGACCTTCTTGCCGTCCTTGTCGGTGAAGTCGTCCTCGTCGAACCCGAGCGCCCAGCGGCGCGGCATCGCGTGGAATTCCGCGCTGATCATCATGTCGGTGGCGATCTTGCAGGCCGCGTCCGACAGCGGGATCACGTCGGCCAGCTCGGACGTGCCCAGCGGAGCCCACAGCTGCGGCCGGTTCACGATCGGGACCACCGGGACCTCGCCGAGGCCGTGGTCGTCACGGGAGACCTCGACGTATCCGCCGCGCTCGGGCGAGACGACGAACGTCACGGTGTAGTCCGGTAGGTACAGCGTGAGGTAGTAGCGGACTTGGTCGTCGGGGAGCTTGTCGTGCCACCGCTTGATCGCGGCGACCACTCTGCGGGTGGCCGGATCGAGTTCGACGTGAACTTCGAGCGGCGACTCGATCGTCACCAGCGGGTATTTCGCGTCGGCGGCGCGAGGATTGCTGCCGACGATCGCGTACGCCCGCTTCATCACCATCGCGGTGACGTGCGCCTGCTGATATCCGGCGTCCAGATCGTTGTACTGGGCGACGTGGGTCAACTCGGTGTCGTTGGCAGGTTGCCCGCCGAGCCGGAAGCCCTGGAGATCGATCCGCTCCTCCAGCGCGTCGACGACCAGGCGCGGCCAGTTGATCACGACCTGCCGCACGCGCTCGTCGAGCGTGTCCACCAGCTCGGGGTGCATGTACGAGAGCTTCTGAGCGCCCTCGTAGTAGTCGAGTAGCCTCCGCAGCTCGGGCAGCTCGTTGTTGTGCCAGTGCACGAGGCGGTTGATCCACTGCCGTTCGAGCTGGGTGGGAATGTCGCCTACAGCCACGGTCACCCCCTCCGCGCACCGCGCGTAGTCGAGATGACCGGTTTTGTCACTTCTTTGTCAGTTCGCCCGTGATCGATCCGCTACCGTCCGTCACATGATCAAACGTCGAACGAAGACCGCACGTAAACAGGAGCGACCTCCGGCCCCGTATGCGGACCACTACGTGCCTATCGGGGTGCTCGTATGTATTGCAGCGGGCTTCGACGTTCCTCAACGGCAGCTGAGCGGGTGGCTGGCTCCAGAAGTCGAGCGCAGGCAATCGCATGGCGCTTGAGTCGACCGGCGTGTTTATTCGCCAATGCCGGAGCAGACGGAATCTGACGCAGCGTGCGCTGGCCGAGCTTTGCGGGATGGGTCAGGGAACGATCAGCAGGATCGAAACCGGGAGCGAACCCATCCGATCAGTGGAGACCCTTATGACGCTGGCAAGAGCCCTGGAATGCAGCCACTTGTCGATACTGGTTCGCCTTGAGCGCGACCACACGAACAACACGGGAGGCTGGCGTGCCCGTTAGGCGACCGCCGGGTGAGCTGCATGCCTACCAAGAACGCATGTTGTGGATGCTCTCGTCGGACAAGACGCTCCCTGACACGACAACCTTCGGCGGCTACGTTCTCTTCAATCGAGTCACGAAGAACCTGGCTCCGGAGTCCGTCGCCCGACAAGCAGGGATCTCCGAGCGCCGCCTTCGAGCCATCGAAGAGGGGGCCGTGCTGTTGTACGAGCTGGATCCGCTTTTCCGGCTCTCCAAAGCCCTGGGGTTGGACCCGAAGTTATTGGCAGTGCGAATGTGTGTCGAGATCGACCCGTCCGTTGACGCGGTGAAAGAACGCCTGCCCGCCAACCGCGAGGAGTTCCCCGCCGCAGCCGGCGAGCCGCCGATTACCGGATGACCATCCGACCGGAGCGATTGTGCTTGTGCGCCAGTTCGCGCCATCGAGTAATCGCCATTGCGGCGGTCGGCACGGCGTCGATCCTTTTCCCGACGGCCTGGCGATCGGGTTTGTCCGGCCGAACTTGGTCCGCGTCGCCGGGCGGATGGCGGACCTCGACCGCGTCGAAGCACCACTCCGCGACCGGATTCGCGTGATGGGTCCAGCCGCGTGACTTCGTGAGCGCCATCAGCTCCGTCATGCCGTAGGTGAGGCCGCGGTAGGTCTGCGGGATCGGCGCGAGGTCGAGACGGGTCTTCTTCTGGATCGCCTGTCGGACCGGTTCGCCGGACCACTCGTCGTATCCGGCCGCCATGACCTTGAAGGTGGCGCAGTCGGCCGCGATGTCGGCGTAGATGACGTCGTAGTCGATGACGTCGCCGGGCGTGACGGTGATCCATCCGCCATCGGCCCACTGGGAGACCCGGCCGTTGGTTCGGCTGTCGAGGAACGTCACCGCGGATTCTGGAAGCCAGAACCGCCAGAGCATCGACGGCTCGCCGTCGAGACCATCCGGGACGAGGAGCGACCACGCGGTTAGGTCGAGCTTGGCCGCGAGGTCGAGCCCGCCGTAGGCCCGGCGGCCCGCCAGTTCGGCGCGCAACCAGTCCGGGGCGGGGGCGACGGTCCCGGCACACTGCCGGTACAGGTGCATCGGCATCCAGCGGTGAGCCTGCTGGACCCACTGATTGAGTCGGTACTGCCGGAAGGCATTTTCCTTGCTCGGATCATTTCGTGCCTCGGCAGCTTCCTGCCGCAGCGAGCGGATCGAGAGGAAGTCGCCCAAAGCGGGGTTGGCCAGAGGCCAGTTCTTTTCGTCCCACGGGTCGGCGTCCTCGGGGACGTTGCGGACGTACGCGAAGCGATGCCGTGCGCGGTCCGGGTCGTCCTGGATGCGGACGCACTCGTCGTGCTCAGAGCGAGCGAAGCTCGCCGGGTCGTCCCCGGCCGTGGTGGCAGCGATCATCATCGGCTGCGCGCGGGTGCCCATGCCTGTCCGCATCGCGTCCCACAGCCGGGCGTCGCGCTGGGTCAGTACCTCGTCGAAGACGACGCCATGCGGGTTGTGGCCGAGGTTGCCCGCCGCATCGGCCGCGACGACTTCGTAGTAGCTGCCGGTGCGCTCGTCGATGATCCGCTTGATGTGGTCCTTCACGACCAGGCGTGACGACAGGACCGGGGACAGCTTCACCATGCGCGCCGCTACATCGAACACTTTCGCGGCCTGGCCCCGGTCCATCGCGCAGCCGTAGATCTCCGCACCCTCCACGCCGTCGCCGACGAGTAGGTAGAGCGCGATGAACGCCAGCAGTTCGCTCTTGCCGTTCTTGCGCGCCAGCTCGATCCAGCCGATCTGGAACCGGCGGACGTAGGACTCCCATTCCGGATCCCACACGACTTCGCCGAATAGCGGCTCGACGATGTCCTTGCGTTGCCACGGCGCGAGTTCAAACGGCCGGCGGGACCACTTGTCCTTCGTGTGCACACACAGCTCGGAGCAGAACGCCACGGCGTGCCCTGCGCGCGGTCGACAGAAGTGATCACCGCGCTTGCGGCAGGTCCGCCCGTCGAGGGTGAAGCCGCACTCCGGCAGCCGGGGCTTACGAGAGGAGGCGCTCGGCGCTCGGCCCCTTGGCACCGGGGGCGTCAACCTTCAGCTGCGAACGATCGGACGGGGTGAGCCCGAACCTCGCGCCGTACTGCGCGAACGTCGTCTCGGCCTCGCGCTGCACGATCAGCGCGGGGTTCTTCACGAAGCCGTTCGGCCCTTGCACCAGCAGCGCAGAGCCGTTGACGAGCTTGGTCGCCTGTCGGTAGCGCGCGAGGGCTTCGCAGACGATGACGAAGGCGTCGATGTCCCAGGCGGTGAGGACGCCGACAGCGATCAGGCCGGGAGCGAGCCTGTCCCACACGGCGCGGGCGTCGTCGGACAGCTCCTCGGGCGCGGTGACCTCGTTCTCGGGCGGGATCGGCTCTGCGTGGTTGATCCGGTCGGGCCGGTCGCCGTGGAGCACCTTCAGTGCTGTCGGCTTCGGCTTGGCTCCGCGTGCTCCCACGATCGCCTCCCTTCGTACTGGGGTGGACACGACGAAGCCCCCGGCGACGGGGAGACCGGGGGCTTCGTCGTGCGGTTGAAGGGGTTAGGTAGCGGAGCTGCGGCCACCGGCCGCGCCCGCCGCGCGGATGCCGAGGCGACGGGCCGCGCCACGGATCATGGCTCCGCTGACGTTGACGAGCGAACGACGCATGTGTGCTCTCCTCCTTCCTCTACTCGTCTTCCATCGGCACGCCGAGCGCCCTGGCCACGGCGTAGCCGTCCATGTACTTGTCTCCGATGGGGAGCAGCTTCGCGTTGCGGAGGAACTTCTCCTTGTCCTCGCGTGTCTTGAAGCAGACGGCGATCCAGTACTCGGAGTCGGTTGCCAGGCGGAACCGCTCGGCTTCGCGCTTCGCCCGATCTCGGAACCCCTGCTGTAGGGCATTGAGTTCCTTACGGGAGTCCTCCGGTAGGTCTCCGGTGTACTCGACATCGGCCAGCGGATCAGGTTCCGGGTCCGCGTTGAGCTGGGCCAGCACGTCAGCGTTCGACCCGCCCACCGGGGCGGCTGCTCCGGCAAGCTGGGCCATCAGGTCATCGTTAGAGTCGGGCACGGAAGAACTCCAAGTCGCACAGCGGGAACCAGTCCAGGATCCGCTCGTAGTCGGCGGGAGCATTCCTGCGGATCGGTTCGAGGAAGCGAAGGTCGAGCCCGTCGAACGTCCTGTTGAACCACTCGTAGTCGACTGGCAGCGGGCACTTGTTCTCGGCCAACGCCGCCCTGACGTGCCGGATGCGCCAGTCCCAGACGGGCGACACCTTCATCACGTGCAGCCGGAGCGGCCCGTGTCCCTTGATCGCCGTGCGACGGTTAGGCGAATCCGCGGCGCGGATGCCGTCGGCGGTCAGGGTGGTGTCCGGGTCGAGCCCGTAGTACTCGGTGCACAGCAACCGCGAGACCGTCACGTAGTCCGGCTCCGGCAGCTGGGCAGCTTCGATGATCAGCCGTCGCTCCGGCGGCACGAACGTGAGGTTGTTCAGCCACCGATACAGCGACGGGTGCGGGAGCTGCGGGATCGTCACCCCGAAGAACTTCTCGAAGAACGCCAGCGACTCGTCGACGAACTCCAGACCGGGCACGAGATAGAAGTGGAACGGCCGGACCTCCACCCCCGCGTCCCGAAGAGCGAGCCAAGCGGCGAGTGAGTCCTTGCCCCGGCTGAACGCCAGCAGCACGGGCACTCCCTTGCGAGCAAGCTCGGCCCGGACCTCAGCCGACGGTGTGACCCCGTCGATGACCACCGGGGCGGTCTGGTCGGCGGTCGGGTTGATGGCCACCGGCTACCTCCTCCCGGTCGACGTGCACGGCGGGTTCCGGAAATGTGTCGGCACACGGACGGGCCTGGCTGACGATCGGCTTTTGCCCCTGGGGGGAGGGGTAACCCCCTGGGGTCGTCGGCGGGCGCGGCCAGGAAGTGCCGGCATGGACCAGGTGCCCCTGCCTCGTCCGGCGTGCTCCGGCCTACCCGGCTCCTCCACGGGTGGCGGGGTCTCGGGCGGTGTGCCGGTTGTGGCACGACTGGCACAGGCCCCGGCCATGCTCAGGCCGGTTGGGGTCGAGCCCTTGCCGGACCAGCGAACGACGGGTGACCGGCCAGTGATCGGCCACTGTGGACGGCTGTCCACACGGTCGGCCCTCATGCTGCGGGCACCCATCGGCACACCTGCACACGGGATCACGGGCAAGCACTGCGGTACGGAATGCCCGGTGCCCTGCTGTGCGGTACCCCTGCTGTGCGGGGTCGAGCCTGCGGCGGGTAGCGGCCTGCTGTGCATGCTCGGCACAGCGGCCACCTGCGGGGGCAGGCTCACCACAACCGGGCAGGCTGCATACTGCGGGGGCACGGTACGGCACAGGTGGCCCCCTGCCTGCCCTCTGCGGCAACGGAAATACACCAGCGGCACCGACACCGAGGGGACGGAAATACACCCCTGTGCGGGGCTCTCAGCGGCCGGAAATACACCAGCGGCAGGAGGTTCCGGGATAGGGCAGTGCCCCCCTGCCTGTTCGACAGAGGGGCACTGAGCGGCACGGTTGGTCACTTGGCGGCCACGATGTCGAGGCTCTTGGAAAATGCCAGGTGCTTGAGTTTGTTGTACTGACCAGCGAAAGATCGGTCGGCCCTGGCCAGCTCGGCGGCATCGGTGCCGACACCGGGGATCGGAATTTCCCAGTCCAGGTACTCGGTGATGGAGTTGTAACCGGCCCACACGGTGCCCCGGATGTTCTCCTGGGTGTCGGCATTCTTAAACAGACCATTGAGCGAGTCCCAGTGGTCATGCTCGGGCTTTTTCCAGTCATCCAGGGGCTTCGAGAACTTTTCCGGCCACACGGCCTTGATCAGGTCACCGAAGGTGTCAGCCGACATCTTGGTGTTGATCATGCTTTCGGCTTCGGCCTTGAATACCTCTGTCCACTCGAAATTGACCTTGAGTGCTTCACGAGCTTCGGCAATTCGACCCTGTAGCCCCTTGCTGTGCCGGAAGGTGTACGAGGACCGAAAGTTCCGGAGAGCAGCCCTCTCGGTGTTGGCACAGACCACCCGGACCGGGGTGGTGATCACTTTGAGACTTCCCTGCCCGGAGTAGTTGTTGAAACCGGCCATGTACAGGCCGATTTCATCGACACCACCGATGGTCACAGCTTCCGGAAGCTGCATGGTCAGGAAGATGTCCCGGCCATTCCGGAGCGAACCTCCGGTGTCGAACACCGAGCCGGAAGTGTCCACAATGGTCTGCATGAATTCAGCGAACTGTTCGGGCTGAATGATCGGGTACTCACCGGACACGATGCCGAGGTTCTGAAGCTCACCGGACATCGGAACGGTGCGGTAGGTGCTCACCCAACCATCCACGGTCAGCAGTTCGGCGGTGTCCTCTTCGGTCACGATGGGATCGGAGCCCCGGCCCTCATCCTTGGGTACCGGGCACTTCTGGGTGTGCTTGGCACCGATCTTTCGGTTGCACTCATGGCACTTCTCACCAGGAACCACAGCGGTGAGGCCCATCGACTTCCGGATGTTCCAGTTGGACAGGTGGGCCAGGTCCAGCACTTCCTGTGCGGTCATGGGACCGGGGGCAACGGTGCCGAGACGATGCCAAGCGGGGGTACGGGCAGTGGCGAATGCGGTACTGCCATCGGCCAACTGTTCAAGCTCATGTGCCATTGGGGTGTCTCCCTGAGGTGTTCCTGCCTTGTTGACCCCACAACAATGCAACCACGGTGTGCCAATCAGCAACTTACTGTGATTCATATCACTTTGCATTGCTGACCGGAAAATCCTGTCCCCATGCTGACCAAGTCAACAAGGCAGGACAGCAGCAAGGGAGACAGCGAGTGAAGCTCAAAAGGGGGCGGAACATCCGGCCCAGGAAGGAAGTCCGAGAAGCGGTCTACCTGGTCGGTCTCGACCGAGGATGGGACGCGGCGAACTTCGCGGAGGCGTACGGCGGTGACCCCGAATCGGGGATCGGCAACCATGTCGACTCCAGAACCGAAGGCTTCGCCGACGGTTTCCGCAAGGGGATCGAGCGATTCCAGAACGGCCAGTTCGCGGATGGGACACCGATTTCCTGATGTCCCATCGCCCCGAAGTAGAACAGGATGGCCGGTTGGTCGTCGCGTTCTGCTCATGCAACTGGACTGAGGAGCACCGGTCTTGGGAGGCCGCCGAACGGGCGGTCTCCCGCCATCCGGCCCCTGTTCCGGTCATGTGCGCCACCTGCGGCTACGAGCCGCCAGCCGAGGTGTACGAGGAGTTCGAGCGCGGCGTGCTCGCGAGTCGTGAGGACTTCGACGACCGCGTGGCCGCACTGCACATGGCCTTCGACGGTGCCCACTACGCGAACTGGTGGGAGGTGGCGAATGACCAGCGATGAGAACCGCCGCCCGGTGCGGTTCGAGGGGTCGGTCGTCTTCAAGGACGGCCGTACCCACCTCGTTCGGATCTTCCCTGGCGGCTTCCTGCAATACGCGGGAAGTGCTGAGCAATGGCACGGAGCGGAGCCCATCTTGCACGCCCTCGCGGCAGCCTTCTCTGCCGCGATCAACGAAGAGGAACGACATGACTGAATCGGCACGTCGGGCGAATCCCGCGTCCCGAGTGGACTACTCAGACCCCGAAGTTGCGGTGTTGGCGAACACCCCGGTCGGGGATCTCGTCGACGACCACAACAACGGGCGGGGCGATCGCTTGGCGCTCCTGTTCGAGATCGCCGATGAGGAGGGCTGGTCGTGAAGCTCATCATCTGCGGCACGTGCAGCCGCAGGCTGGACGTCTACGTCGATGCTTCCGGCGTTCGGGACATCCACCCGCCTTCCTACGTCGCGGACCACGAACCGGTACCCGTCGAAGCGCCCGACGGCTGGCGCGGGCACTGCGACTTCTGCTTCAGCGACGAGCCGGTCGCGGTGTTGCCCACGAACGACTTCCCCGTGCCGCACATGCCAGCCAGCCTCAGCCGAGGCGACTGGGCGGCGTGCGGGATGTGCTCGACGCTGATCGGGGCCGATCGATGGGAAAGGCTGGTCAAGCGCTCGGTGCGGAAGACTGCGGACCATCACGAGGTCCCGGTGGACGTGGCGCTGCTGGTCTCCACCATCGCCTTGTTTGCCGCGTTGCGCGAGAACATCCGCGGACCGCTTCGTCCGCTCGCGGAGGAGGCGGGTTCCGATGGATAAGACGCTCGCCATCGTCTCGGTGAACGTAGGCGACATTGTGCAGATTGGCCTGTCCAGCAACTACTTTCACGTGACCGACGTCCGGGAGCCGACCCATCCGGCGGCCCCCGGCCTGGTGTGGCACGGCAGCTACTTCCGATGGGCCGAGGGGCTTTGGGGCGAGCCGACGCTCATTCACATGCACGAGGGCAGGGCGATGCCGTACGTGGTCGACCAGGCCACGCGCGAGATGTTCGGCTGGGGTGATCTGCCATGAAGCACCCGCCGAGCCATAGTGGCTGCCAGGTGTTCTTCTTCGGCGCTTGGCGGTGGTGTGTCACCCGCGCGAAGGAGCTGTTGGAGGTCCACGAGTCGGTGGCCACGTTCCACGAGCACGCGTCGCTCGCTGGCATGGACGAGTTGCTGCCGTTGAAGCCAGCGCCGGAGGGCTACCTGAAGCTGGTCGAGGTCAAGGTCGACGTCGAGTACGCGATGACGAAGACCGACCTCACCGAGCCGATCATCGTCGCACCAGTCAGCAGTCCATCCGGCGAGTTCTTTGGCTTGATGGTCATCGACGGGTGGCACCGGGTCTACCGGGCGATCTCCGAGGGCCGGGAGACCTTGCCCGCATACCTGCTCAATCCCGCCGCCGAAGAGGCCATCCGCATTCCACTGTAGGAGACACTGTGAGGTACGAAGTCCTCGTCATCGAGGAGATCCGCCATACCGTGCACGTCAAAGAGGACGAGCCGAAGAAGGCGGAGGCCGCCGCCCTGGGGGTGGTCAGCCGTGGGTACTTCGAGGACGGACACTCGACGTCGACGCAGCGTGTGGTCGGCGTCAGGCGACTCGATCATCCCGGTCCGAACGTCCGGGTCGCTTCGCATCCGAATGCTCGGACGCATGCCGCCTTTCCCGCCGGGTCGATCAACGCGCTGTGCTCGGCGCGCTCGCGGGACGACTGGGGCGAGCAGACGTCCGCCCCTGTCGACTGCCAGAACTGCCTGAATATTCAGGCAGGCCGGGGCCGTGCGGGGAAGGCCCCCGACTTCCACGAGTGAGTGAGGTGAACATCCTGTGACAGGCGACAGCCCCGGTCGCGTTGCGGCCGGGGCTATCGTGTCTTCCTGCAAAGCGTCAACAAGGCAGGGAGACACCCGGATGGTACGTGACCCGCTGATCCCTCGGTTGGTCTCGGTGACTGAGGCGGCCGACATCGTGGGCTGCTCGCGCCAGAACATCAACGTCTTGATCAACGATGGCAAGCTGCCCGCAGCGCGTGCAGGGACCACGCTGGTCATGTCCGAGGACACGGTGCGCAGGTATGCGGCGGGCGAACGCTTCGGCTTTCCGACGTTGCTGGTGATCAGTGCCTTCGACGAGAAGACCGATGGCTGGATCGAGCGCGACCGCAAGGCGGTTCCGCCGGACTACGTTCTGCCGACCCGTTTCACTGCCGGGGACATCGGCACCGCAGCCGGCGAGCCGTACCGGGTCGAGCTGCTGGACAACTCGGGCAAGACGCTCGCCGTCAAAGCCGTGGAGACGGAAGCAGTGAGCTGATGGGCGCGCTCCTGGACCTGCCGCCGGAGGCGGGCGCTTGGCAGGTCGAGATCCAGTCGGACAGGTTCCGCTTGCATCGAGGCCAGGCGAACGACTTGACCACGTTTCCGTCGACCGGCTTCTCGTGCCCTGAGGACGCACTCTCCGGGCTCGTGGTCACGTTGAAGCTGGTCGCGACCACGAAGGCGTACCTGGATAACCCGCGCCGCCCGGTCGGCCCGTGCGCGATCACCCTCGAATCGGGTCGCGCGAGCATTCATATCCCGGTGATCACAGACGGGGCACGCCTCGGGATCCGGTACGGCGAGGTTCCGATCCTGCTCCGGCGGGTGGAAAGCCTCTTGAGCGGGACTTACGGGGAGGTTGTCCGGGAGGATGGCCACACTTCCGGACGGTGATGTCACCGATCTTGCACGCAGGTCAGGACGTTCGCAAGGTCAGATCACGCGGTGTGGCGCGGCTTACTGGCGTGCGCCAGCGCGAGGTCCCGCACGTCTCCGAATCGGAACACCGGACGGCCCCGCGCGTTGATGCCGTGCGGGACGATCCGACCTCGGCTCACCCAGGAGTCCCAGGTGCCGCGCGGGATGGTCTTGCCCAGCAGCAGCCGCGCCCAGCCCAACGCAACGGGCGCGGTGACCCTGAGGTCGACCGCGTACCGGATCATCCAGTTCCGCCGCTCCTCGACATCGTGTTCGGTGGAGCAACTGCCGCACTGCACCCGGCGCTGGCCGGGGCGCGCGTAGAGGTGGTCGGGGCACCTCTCGCCTTCGACCAGCGCGTCACACGGTCCGGCGTAGATCCGGTCGGGTGGGCGGTCGATGACCCGGCGGACCCGAGCGACGACGTGAGTGATCTCGTCGTGCAGCTCGTCGGCGGCCGGGTGCAGTGCGAGCAGTCCGGGCAGTCCGATCAGCCATCGGACCGTGCCCGCGGTGGACCTGGTCGGCGGGAGCAGGTGCGGGTTGGACTCGTGCACCTCGCGCGCCCAGGTCGAGATCGTGGAGGCGAGTACCCAGCTGATTTCGCTGGCGCCTTCGTGGAAGGGCATCGGCTGGCTCGCCGAGGCGGCGGTGGCGTCGCTGCTGGCGGCCATCGTGTGCTGTCTGGACAGGGTGATGCCCAGCTCGGCGATCAGGCCGTGTTCACCGTCGCGAGAGACGAGTTCGCGGAGCGCGGCGATCAGTTCGGCGAGGCAGCCGCTGCACAGCATGTCGTGGGTCGGGCGTCCGCAGCCGGTGACGCAGGTACGTTCGGCCATTACCCGAGCACCGCCCAGAGCACCGCGAAGACCACGAGGCAGACCAGGCACATCGCGATGAAGACGAGTTCAGGCCACGAGGACGGGGGCCGACGATGCGTCATCACGGCTCCCCGTATCCGGCGGCGTGCAGCAGCGGCAGCAGGTCGGCGAGCTCCAGCCGGACCGGCATCGTGTGCCGAGGATCGGTGACTTGCACGATCTCGGGGTCGCGGGCTGTCTCGATGAGCGCGGCGAGGTCTCCGGCGGGCAGCCAGACCCACCAATCGCCAGGATCACTCTTTCCGTCGCGGCGCTGCACCAGCACGCCGTAGTCGGCACCGGCAGTCACGGCCTGTTCGGCGGTTTGGCCGAGGATCACGGCTACGTCGAGCGTGGACAGGTCGGCGCGGGCCTTGACCTGCCAGACCAGACGCGGAGTTCCCCGGACGTCGCCGCGGTCGGCGCTGGTCCGGTCGCTGCTGCGCCAGCCGTTGTCAACCTTGCGCTCCGCAGCCGGCCAGCCGTGCTGCCGAAGGAACTTGGCAACATCGCGCTCGGCGCGGATGCCCTTGTCGCGATTGGCCCGCCCGATCTGCGCTCGGGTTCGGGTGGTGCTTCCTACAGGTGATCACCCTTGGCTGTCGTGGTGTCTGAGCGGGACTTCATCGCCGCGCGGACGAGATCCATGCCGCGCGCGGCGCGTTCCCGCGCGCCGGGGTCGTGGTTGCACAAGACGGTCTCGACGTAGCCGTTCTCGTCGCACATGTCGCAGGCCGCGATGGCTCGCGCCCGGTCAGCGGCCCGCGTCCGTTGCTCGCTGGTTCGCCGCGCGGCGATGCGGGCGGCAGTGGCGGTGTCCCAGCGCTTCCGGTTCTCGCGGGCCTCGGCGCAGGCTCGGCACGGCGGGGGGTTCTCGTCGAGACGGTGCGCCGAGCACCGCGACGGCGGTACGTCGCCGCCTGTCTCGCGCCCGCGCGCCCTCCCTTCCCTTCCTTTCCCTTCCTTTCCTTTCCCCGTGGTAGAGCTACCGGATTCCTCCTGTAGGGGTGGTGGAGGCTCGATACCTGCGGATTGGGGATAACCGGCTGTTTCCTCTGGTAGGTCTCCAGCAGTCCTCTTAGCCGGGTACCGGACGGGCGAGGGGCTGCCCTCTTCGACGGGCGGCAGCTTCGATGGCGTGGGCTTCTGGATGCTCTGGTGGTCGTGCCAATTCACGATCGCCAGGTACCGCCGACCGCCCACGGTGTAGCGCACAATGCGCTCGTGGGCGGCCAGCGTTTCCAGGTCCTCTTCGATGTCGGCGAGCGACACGTCGTCCAACGGCCAGATGTCGCCCTTGATCAGCCTCGCGTTGTCCTTGGTGCGGCCCTGGTCGTCACAATGCGTCCAGAGACCGATCCATGTCAGGCGCGCACGAAATGGCAGCGCCGACACGTCCTCGGACCGAAAGAACGAGGGCTTGATCGTGCGGATACGGGGCACAGCGGGCCTTTCCCCGTTGGTGGGCGGTCAGAGAGCGAAGGGTTCAATCCGGGGTGCGGCACCCAGTAGAACCGGCGCTTCCAGCGTGTCGGCGAGCATCTGACGAACGTCAGCGAACGCCTGCCGGTGGACGAGGTCCGGTCGGTCGAGCCGGTAGCCGATGCCGAGCTGTCCGTCGCGGATGCGCCAGCGCAGCCGGGCGGTGACCTCGGTCGCGGGCAGGCCGAAGAACGGGGAGACCGCGATCGTGAATTCCGCGGGCACCTCCAAGCGTCCGCTCGCTCCGGCCTTGGCTGTGGTCTCCTCGCTCCACGCGAGCTGGACATCGCCGGAGTTCAGACGTGCCCCACGGGAGAACGAGGCATTGCGCCGCGTCTGGAAGGTGAGGGCGATCTCCAGCATCGTCGCGGTGTCCGGGTTGACGATGGTGTGTGCGTGGTCTTCCAGGTGTTCGGCGAAGTCCTCTTGGGGCATCAGCGAGCCGTGGTGCCGGAGCCATGCCTTCCAGTCGTCGTCGTGCTTGAGCTGGAGGACGGCCTGGTGGTCGCGCCATCCGGGGCTGAAGCCGTCAGAGTGGTCGTTGAAGGTGGCGGTGATCCTCAGGTGGTCCTGGTCGGCCCACACGGTCGTCGACCTGGTTGCCAGCCGGGCGACGTAGGCGGCGAAGTCGCTCGGATCGGTGAGCAGTGCGGTACCGCGCGGGCGGCGTGGCTGGTCAAGCAAGCTTTCGAGATCGGTTGTATCCACGCGCTCGTCGTTGCGCAGCGTGCGGACGACCACGGACTTCTCCGGCGCAAGCTCGAACGGCGCAGGTGGGGCGGCCTCATCGGCGCGGCGCTGGATGTCGGCGACGACGGCGGCCGTCTGGTCAGGGGTGGTGGCCACGAGATCTCCTATTCAGTGAACAGCGCGGTCTGGCGCGGGTCGTTGCGGATGAGTTCGCCGGTGTCGGTGGCGAAGAAGATGCTTTCGGAGCGCTCGTGCTCCGGCAGGCTGCACTTGATCTGGTCCGCGACCATGACCGCGCCGCGCGTGCGCTCCTGTGGCTTGATCGTCAGCGTGTAGGTGATGCGGCCGACCTTGCGGGTCTCCTCCACAGCCAAGACGAGATCGCGCAGCGCCTCGGACAGTTCGGCGTGGCTCTTGCCTCGGCGGTGTTCCATCAGGAACGCGGCGAAGTCGCGCGGCTCGGCCTTCTCCTCGGCCTTCGTGTCGGTATCGGTGTCGGTCACGGGCGTTCCTCTTCCTGCACTGCGGCGGCTT
Organism: Amycolatopsis sp. SB7-3; assembly: GCF_041021335.1. Classification (NCBI taxonomy): domain Bacteria; kingdom Bacillati; phylum Actinomycetota; class Actinomycetes; order Pseudonocardiales; family Pseudonocardiaceae; genus Amycolatopsis; species Amycolatopsis sp. SB7-3. The sequence goes on along the minus strand of NZ_JBFPJQ010000001.1, from coordinate 3,447,389 downwards.
CCTCACGGACGAGCTGCCGGACGTTCTGGGCGAGGCTGATTCCTGCGCTGATGCAAAGCAAGGCGGTGGTGATCAGCCGGATGGTGTCGGTAGCGCGCTTCATGGGGTGGGTGGCTCCTCGGTCGGGGCTTCGTCGAGTGGTGGTTCCAGCTGGCTGGTCTCCTCGGCGGGCTCGGCGTCGATCACCTCCCCGTCCATGTCGGCGGTGAGGTCGTCGAGAGCGTCGGCGTCCAGGTCGGTGCGGACCGTGCCCTCGGCCGCGATCGCCCGGTTCATGACCGTCGCCATCGGCAGCCACTTGGCGAGCTGGCGAACGGCCGTCTTACGGGCCATCGCCTCCCAATCGGTGACCCACGGCCCCCGCTTACTCATGCGGGAGCGACCCCGGATGGCTTCGATGGCACCGACGTCCAGGACCTCGAACTCCGCGCCGCCCTCGATCAGCGTCGCGGCGGCGTAGACATCGGTGATGCCACCGCGGTCTCCTCGCGCGGGGCGGTGCACCAGGTCGGGATGCAGGCCGTAGGAGTAGTCGAACTCGTCGGCCTCGTGCACGACGCGTGCGGAGATGTTGCGCAGCTGGCCGGAGTTCCAGGCGAGCTTGATCAGTCCCCGGTAGCCGGGGATGAACGTCACCTGGTCCCCGAACGGCACCAGGTACGACTCGCCAAGCGGGCCGGGTTCGAGACCGAGCTGCGCGGAGGTCATGAGCGCGCCGAGGAGCGATTCGGGGCGACAGCGCATCAGGTCGTTGTTCTGCTTGATCACGGTCAACGCGACTCGTGTGAACCGCTCGGGATTCAAAGCGGTGCCGTGCAGTGCGCGGGCGATCTCCGGCTTCTGCCGCTCGATCAAGGTCCGGATGTCTCCGCCGCCTCCCGTCGCGACCGTGGTCTTGCGATGGGCGAGCGCGGCCTTGGCGTTGGTGTTCGCGGTGCCTACTGCTGATCCCTCCTGGCTGTCGTGGGGTAGGTCAGTCGGCGGCTCGGTGGCCGCTCGGTGACGAAGGCGGTGTAGAGGTCGGGTTCCTCGGCGGCGAAGGCCGCGTAGTCGACCGTCCGCGACGGCTTCGCCGGAGCCTTGTGGGTGGCGACCTTGGAGCCGTCGAGGTGCGCCACCTCGGCCTCGCCCATCTCGGCGCGCAACCGGTTGTCGATGGCCGTTCGTTCCAACTCCAGCAGCTTGATCTGCTCGCTCAGCTCATGGCGGCGCGCGAGGTGCTTGTGCCACAGCGGATCGAGGTCGACCGTCTCACCGGGAGTCGACGGCCAGCGCGACAGTGCCCGCCGAGTGATCTCGGAAGGGTCGGCAGGCGGGGGCTCGTCTCGCTGGACGTGGCTCCAGAACTCGATCGCGCCGTCGGTCAGGTCTCCGATCAGATCATCGTCTCGCTCGATGATCCGTTCGAGGTAGGTGTTCGTGTCCAGCAGCGCGACGAGGAACGTCCGGGGAGCGCCGAGCAGGTGCATGTACCACTGGACCTGGCACACGTAATGGATCGGCACGCCGTCGTCGGCCCATTCGGCCGCTGAGCGGTGCCCGCCGGTCTTCGCCTCGACGATCCCGGCCAGCTCGCCTGAGTACTCCCATGCCAGGCCGTCGACGTTCGCCAGCATCCACGCATGCGTGCGGTCGGCGTAGACGCCCGCGCCGCCGGTCAGGACGTACTCGGGGTGCCGCTCGTCCCATTCCCGCAGCAGTACCGGTTCGAGCACAGTGCCCCAGTGCATCCGCTCGGTCGCTGCCTCGTCGAACTCGACTTCGATCCGCCGGGTCTTCTCCAGCCACAGCTGGAACGGCGTCTTCCATGGGTTGAGTCCGCACGCGGCGGCCACATCGGACCCGCCGAGTCCGAACGTCCGGGCGAACAGCCAGTCCTCGTGCGGAGCGTCTGCCGGGAGAATGACCGGCACGTCCAGGAACCCGGCGGTCATGATGCTCTCCGTTGGCTGCGAGGAATGGCCATCGAGGAGAGGTCGCTGACCCGCAGCGGCGTCTCCGAGACCCACCATCGATCGGGGCGGGCGCTCTCCTCCATTACCTCGATCAGCACATCGGGCACTTCGTACAAGAGCGCCCATCCACGCCAAGGAACGATGGTGGCCGTCGATTGGACAGATGCCCGGTTCAGCGTCCGATCACAGGTGATCCAGTTCGACGTGAGCCCGAGGCCCCAGCGATCAGGTACCGCAAGGTCGGTCAGCCAGACGAGCTTCTTGCTGAGCAGCGGATGCTTGTGCGGCAGCAGGAGACCGGTCCGCGCGATGCCGTGCGCGCCGTGGTCACACGTGAAGTGGTAGTACGTCTTCGGCCGCGACAATCACTGACCACCGACCCGAACGTCGAGCGGATGGGTCCGGTACCACTCGTGCGCGTTGTACATCGCGACCGAGTGCGCGGTGGTGTTGCGCTTGTTCGAGGTGGTGATGGCCTCGCGCTCTGCTTGCGGGAGCCTCAGCCAGCAGCCCCGGCACGCGAAGAACTCGGCACGTACCTGTCGGCCACAGCCGCCGGGGCAGTCATGGGTTCGGTTGCGCGCTGCCCTCAGTCCTGATCACCGTCACCGCTGTCGTCGGCGGGCTGGGCGCTGGCCTCCTCGGGCGCAGCCGGCGGGACGTGAGAAGTCAGGGACGGCAGCTGCTCGCGCAGGTCGTTCACGGTCGCGTTGAACACGGGCGTGTCCGGGTCCGAGGTCACGAGCACGGCCGCGAAGGCGTCCTCTTCGGACTCCGGCGCGGCGTCGGTCGTCGCCTGGTCAATCTGGGTCTCGGTCACAGCAGCACTCCCGCGATCATGAAGCCAAGAACGAAGCCGAGGCTGGTCATGGCCGCGACCAGTCCAGCCACGACCTTCGGCGCGGCCCGGACTGCCGATGCGACGCGGCGTAGCGCCGCGACGCCGCGGTCGATCTGACTGAGCCGTGCATGCCTGCCTGTCGGAACGTCGAACATCAGTCTGGCTCCCATCCCTCCCCAATCGGTCAGTCGAGGTAGCGCCGCGCCACCCCGCGTTCAGGTGATCTCGTCAGGCGCTCTTGCGGGAGCGCTCGGCGCGCTCGGCCTTGGAGCGGTTCTTTGCGCCTTCCTCGGCCCGCCGGGCGAAGTAGTCCTTGATCCAGGACTCCTTGACATAGGTCCGGCCGCCGTGCTGGAACGTCGCGATCCAGCCACGTCGCCGATAGCGGTAGAAGGTCGGCCTCGTAATGTTCAACCGTTGTAGAACTTCGTCAAGCGGATACGCTTCTTCGTCAGCTGGGATCTGCACTGCCACCACCCTCCTTCGCTTGTCCCATAGCTCCGCCCTGACACGTAAGTGCAGGTAGACCGCGCGTGCGCTTGAGATACGAGGTTCGTTCGCGTCAAGCGGAGCCGTCTTCGACGTTGCCACTCCGTTTGCGAAAAAGCCAACTTTTCTAGCGAATGTGAGACGACGTGCGCCCATCTTGGTGGCATGGTGAGACGACGACTGACCCAACTGGGTGTTATGGAGGAGGGTCCGGCAGCAATCCGGTCATAAACTTGACAAGATCCGTCCCACCCGAACGGCCTACTGGCCTGCGTTTTGAATCGCGGGACCATAGACCGGGTCTGCTACCGCTAGTCGAAGGATTTCTGAATGCCCGCCGAACACCTCGAAGCACTGTTCAACCGCGCACGGCCGGGGGTGTCGCGTGAGCAGCTCGCCGAAGAGGCAGGCGTCGCCCTTCATCAGCTGAACTACCTCTTCCGCCCCGAGCGTGCCGATCGACTACCCAAGTGGGAAATGGTGCGAATAGTCGCCAAGGTGCTGAACGTCGAGGTCAACGACGTTGTGCAAGCCATGGCGGCCGACGACGGCATCAGTCTGGAGTCCGAGGCAGAGCAGGACGAACAGGGATTGTTGACCGACTACCGCATGTTGTCCAAGCGTGACAAACGAGCAGCTAGGGCGGTCATCCGCACACTCGGAGAGTGTCCGTAAAACATACGTTGGGCATAAGAAACATGTGATACTGCTTTATAGCTGCAAGTAACGTAGGACGAATGCAGCGGGAACGTGCGCCATTCGGTCGAGGGGGTCTCAGCCGCGCGCCGAGGAAGGGAGAGTGGCCCCCAGTGGTCGACCGGATCGAGTGGGAATTCGGCCCTGCGGACCAGGAGCAGCCGATCAAGGTCGTCGACCGCGACGGCCACATGCTCATCAGCTGGCGAGCTGGCCAGCCTCCGACATCAGGGATATTCAAGCTCCTGAACGCGCTGACCGATCGTCCTGACGACGACCGGCCAGCCGCGCCCGAGGGGCCGTCCGACACCGGCTAACTGGCGACCGTCTGCTTCGGCGCGTCCGCCCAATCCCTATGAGCGGGGAAGCTGAGGACCTCGGCGTTTGGCATCCCTGCGATCTCATGGGCACGAGCCATCCACGCTTGCTGGCGTCGGGTGTTCACGTCCTTGATGTACTTCTGCGATGTCGCCAGGCTCTTGTGCCGCAGCACTGCCATGATCACCGGAGCGGGCGCATCCGCCTCGGCAAGGTTGTTGCCGGTGTTGTGCCTGAGATGGTGGAACACGGGTCGCTGGCCGGGGAGCCCAGAGCGCTTCCAGGTCTTGGTCAGCACCTTGTTGGGGTAGTCCGAGTCGATCGGCTTGCCCAGCGTGTTCAGGAAGACGAAGTCCTCCCGGTCGACGGAGCCTCGCCACTTCCGCAGCACTTTGAGGGCGTTCACCACGACTGGCGGCAAGGCGACAGGCTTGGCCTCCTCTCCCTTCGGGAAGGTCCGCAGCGTTCGTCCGGGCTCCATGACGTCCGAGACCAGGACATGCGGGTCGGCACTGTCGAGATCGAGCCGTTCCCATCGGAGGCCGGCGATCTCCCCGGCGCGGAGCCCGACGAAGTATCCAAGAAGGATCGCGGGCCAGAACCACATCGGCGCGAACGCGAGCAGGACGTACAGCTCCTGCAAGGTCAGGTAGCGCGGTGGCCGGAGGCGGTGTGCCTTGACCCAAACGTCGGCTGCCGGGTTGTCGGGACGTACGCCATCCTTCTGGGCCTGCTGCATCATCGCCCGCAGCACCCAGATCCGCTGTTGGCGGATCGACGTCGACATGCCTCGGGCCTGTTCGGCAGCGTCCCAAGCCTTAAAGTCCGTCTCGGTCAGCTCGTCCAGCATCCGCTTGCCGAACGTCTTGTTGAGGGTATTCACGCCGTACTTGCGCGCTCGGCGGGTAGCGGCGGTACCTCCCTGGGTCGTCAGCCAGAGAGCGGCGTACTCCTCGAACGAGTACCGCCTCGACTGGCGTTGCACGGGAAGGCCCGCGTTGGTGTACGTGCCGTCGATCCACTGACGTAAGACCTTCGCCGCGGCCTCGGCCTGCTCGTAGTACTCGAAGGTCTTCGAGCCGTCCGAAGCGGGGACGCTCTTCTTCCTCTGAGCTACCGCGTCCCAGACGTAGGCCCGGTATCGACTGCCGGATTTCCGATGGATTTCCTCAACGCTGTACCCGAGGCCACGCCTGGGTTTCCGCGTCTTCGTGGACATTGAGGGATCTGCCTCTCGCCGTGCGCACGCGCGGCGATCCCTGCAAGGCGACGGTAACCCGACGGCAGAGAGCTGATCAAGCTAATGGGCGAAGTCCATGCCCATGCCCACATCCCTGGTCGTTCCAAGATCCACTGATAAGCCTCTGACCTGCGGTAATCCTTGATCACCTCCATGTCATGCCCTCGGGTCCATGAAAGCCTCCTTGAGGGACCCAGAGTCCCTCAAGGAGGCCTTCACGGACGGACGCATAAGGCGCGGCGTGAGCAAAGCCGGAACTCGCGTGATCAGGGGCGTGACTCGCGTGATCAGGCACGGAAACGCTAGACCGGCAGCCAGGTCATCCGCTGCCCGTGCGGCGCCGTCCTGGCCAGCGCCCGCACGTCCGGGACGCCGGACTCCCACCGGACGAGCCCGAGCACGGCCTGGTCCACCGGTTCGGCCAGATCGGCCCTGCCGGGCACCAGCGGCTCCAGCGCGGCGGCGTAGAACTCCTCGCTGACCCACCACAGCGGCCGGTCCGCGGCGAGCTTCCGGAGCGCTTCGAGGAAGTCGGCGCGCCGCTCCCCCAGGTACGCCAGCACGTGGCTGGTCAGCACGACGAGCGGGGCGTCGGCGGGCAGCGTGGCGGCTGCCGAGGCGAGATCGTCGACGGCGTCGCCGGCGATCAGCTCCGGCCGCTGCTTGCCCTGTGCCGCCGCGGCCGTGCGCAGGAGCCGGATCCGGTCCGGCTGGTCGGCCCAGACACACGCTTCGAGCCAGGCGAGTTCGTCTTCGTCGGCCAGGTCCACCGGGGCGCGGTCGAGGCCTGCGCGGGCGGTGATCGTCAGCTTCTTCGGCACCTTCGGCGTGACGGCGCCGGGCGCGAGGTCCAGCGCGCAATGCAGGCCGACGGCGGTCTTCGCGGGTCCGGCGGTGAGCTGTTCGCCGCCGTCGCACTGGTAGCGGTAGGCGTATTTGTCCAGGCCGAGGAGCAGGCCCGCGCTGCAGCCGACCTCGAGCAGCGCGATCTTGCCGCCCGCCTCCTTCGCCGCCGCCGTCACCGCGGGGTAGAGCAGCGCGGCCCGGCGGACCTCGTTGGTCTGCGTGTACCGCGAGGAGATGATCGCGCGCGCCTTGTCCGCCCGCTCCAGCAGGAACGAGCGGAACAAGGGCCACGTCTCCGAGTCAACGCCGTCGAAACCGCCGACGGACGGGTAGTACCGCGAGAGCGGGTGGATGGGGTCGGCCTGGATGAGCCGGTGCGCGGTCGCCATGAGCAGCGTTCCGCGTGCTTCACCGCCGCGAGCGTCCGTCAGCAGCCCGGCGACGTCGTCGTCCTCGGCCGCCTTCGCCGCCAGGTGCTCGTACAGCGGCGAAACACCGGCCGCCTCGACCGTCGCGAACTTCCGCAGGCGGTCCTTGATCTCATCCAGCCCGATGGGCATCGACGCGCTCCCTTTTCCCGTTCGTGACACCCATTATTCGTGCGGCACGGGACGGCCGGGCTGTTCACCGCCCCTGGAGTCACCGTAGGACCGCTTCGGCACCATCACCTTGCGACGGAACACACAGACGATCGTGCCGTCCTGCTTGTAGCCGCGGGTCTCGACGTAGACGACCCCACGGTCGTCCTTCGATTTCGACGGCGTCTTGTCCAGCACCTCGGTCTCGCCGTAGATGGTGTCGCCGTGGAAGGTCGGCTTCACGTGTTTCAGCGATTCGACCTCGAGGTTGGCGATCGCCTTGCCGGACACGTCCGGCACCGACATCCCCAGCAGCAGCGAGTAGATGTAGTTGCCGACCACGACGTTCTTGCCGAAGTCGGTGGTCTCCTCGGCGTAATGCGCGTCGAGGTGCAGCGGATGGTGGTTCATGGTGATGAGGCAGAACAGGTGGTCGTCGTACTCGGTGACCGTTTTGCCCGGCCAGTGCTTGTAGACCGCACCGACCTCGAACTCTTCGTAATAGCGACCGAACTGCACCCATTCCTCCTGCACGAGTAACGCGGCGTGAGCCTGGAACGACAGGCCTTCGTGTTGAGGAGTACCCTCGACCATTGGTGTCGGGTCGTCAACGCGACCCACACCACTGCGTAACCGTCCGCCGAGCCGAAGGAGGTGAGGAACCCGATGTCCAGTGGCGATAGTCCGCTTCCTAGTAGTCGCAGCGTTTCCGCCTTCACATCTCGCCGGATCCCCACCTGGCAGGGCTGACGAAACCGGGAACGCTGGCCTAGCCGAGCGGCCCCCCGACCGCTTGGCCCGTCGTCTTCGCGCTTCAACGCACGACGTCTGCCCAGGAGATCCCATGCCTGCCATTCCCTCGCTCGGCGGCCTTCGCGGCCGGAGCAACGGCCGCGCCAAGAGCGTCCCCGAACGCCCGCTGCCCGTCCCCCTTTCGGCGTACGTCGTCGATTGCGCGGTGTACGTGGAGGGCAAGCGCCTGCCCGGCCGCTGGACGCACGCCGAGGCCATCAAAGAGGTGCGCAAGCGGCACGCCGGGTTCGTCTGGATCGGCCTGCACGAGCCCGACGCCGTCCAGATCCAGGGCATCGCGGACACCTTCGGCCTGCACGAGCTGGCCGTCGAGGACGCGCTCGAAGCACACCAGCGGCCCAAGCTGGAGCGCTACGACGACACGCTGTTCATGGTGCTGAAGACCGTCCGGTACGTCGAGCACGAGTCGCCCGCGACGGCGAACGAGATCGTCGAGACCGGCGAACTGATGGCCTTCCTCGGCCGCGACTTCGTGATCACCGTGCGGCACGGGAACCACTCGGGGCTCGCGAGGCTGCGCCGCGAACTCGACCAGGATCCGGAGCGGCTCGACCTCGGGCCGTCCGCGGTGCTGCACGCGATCGCGGACCACGTCGTCGACCACTACCTCGACGTCACCACGGCGATCGAGTCGGACATCGACGAGATGGAGACGCACGTCTTCGCGCCGCGCTCCAAGGTGAGCGCCGAGCAGATCTACTTCATGAAGCGCGAGGTGCTCGAACTGCGCCGAGCGGTCATGCCGCTCGGCACCCCGCTGCAGCGGCTCGCCGAGGGCTACACGCGGCTGATCCCGGACGAGGTCCGCTCGTACTTCCGCGACGTCTCCGACCATTTGACGACCGTTTCGGAGCGGGTCTCGAACTTCGACGAACTGCTGACCACCCTGGTGGACGCGACGCTGGCGAAGATCACGCTCCAGCAGAACACCGACATGCGCAAGATCACCGCGTGGGCGGCGATCATCGCGGTCCCGACGGCGCTCGCCGGCATCTACGGGATGAACTTCGACTACATGCCCGAGCTGCATTGGCGCTTCGGCTACCCGGTGGCGATGACGGTCATCTTCGGCGTCTGCATCCTGCTCTACCGAATATTCAGGAAGAACCGCTGGCTCTGACCTTTCTTCCCCTTTCGGTAGTTCTGGAGTTTCCTCATGCCAAGGATCCTGACCAACCTCAAGTTCTGGGCGCTGGCCTTCTGCCTCGTCTGGCTCGGCATCGTGATCGCGATCATCGCCAAGGACCCCGCGTTCGCACACGGCACGAAGTAGCGCCGCCGGGCTTACCCTGGAGCGCATGAAAGCGCTGGTGGTCGCGGACGAGGTCGAAGAGCGACTGTGGACGTCCGCCGTCCGCAACCACCCGGCCGACCTCGTGATCGGCGCCGGCGACCTGCCGTACGACTACCTCGAGTTCCTGGCGGGCGCGCTCGACGTGCCGTGCGTGTTCGTCCCCGGGAACCACGACCCCGACCTGTCCGGCTACACCCGCTACGGCGGACTGTCCATGAAGGACGGTTTCCCCGCGGTGTGGCCCGGGCCGGCGGGCGGGGTGAACGCGGACGGCCGGATCGTCGACGTCGGCGGGCTCCGGTTCGCCGGGCTCGGCGGTTCGGTCCGCTACAACGACGGCCCGAACCAGTGGACGCAACGCCAGCAGGCGCGGCGTGCCCGGCGGCTGGTGCGCCGGGCCCGGCTCCGCCGCTGGCGGGACGGGCGGGACGTCGACGTCCTGCTCACGCACGCCCCGCCGCGGCACTGCGGCGACCGCGAGGATCCGCCGCACCGCGGGTTCGACTGTCTCCATCGCACGATCGAGTTGCTGCGGCCGAAATGGTTGCTGCACGGGCATATCCACCCGCACGGTGAACCCGTGCCGGACCGGGTGGTCGGCGGGACCACGGTACGCAACGTGGTCGGGCACCGGATCATGGAGTTCGTATGAAGGACACCGGTTTTCCCCGTGCGGACGCGGAACACGACTTCCTGCGCGCGCGACGACGTCAGGTGTTGTCACGCCTGGCGAACTGGCTGCGCCGCGAACCCGACGACGTCAACATCATGCTGCCGTTCCACGAGGTGGTCGACGCGCTCGGCTACCTCGGCGAGCGGAAGATCGGGGCGCGGGTGATCCGGCTCGACTCGATCGTCGGCAGCGTCGACCGCGGCCGCGATTTCGACCGCCGTTTCCGTCCCACGTCCGGGCGGGTGCGCGAACGCTGGGAACGGCTGGCACTCGCCACCCGGCGCGGCGAATCGATCCCGCCGATCGAGGTGTACCGCGTGGGCGAACTGCATTTCATCATCGACGGGCACCATCGCGTCTCGGTGGCGCACGCGATGCGACTGTCCACAATAGAGGCGATGGTCACCGAGGTGCGGACCAAACTGGACCCGAGCGGGATCCGGTACCGCGGCGACCTGATCGTCAAGGACTACCGGCGGCTGTTCCTGGAGCGCGTCCCGCTTTCGGGGCACGCGCGGGCTTCGGTGGTGTTCACCGATCCGTGGGACTACGCGCGGCTCGGCGAGCACGTGGAGGCGTGGGGTTTCCGGCTGATGCAGGACGAAGGGGCGTACTCGGATCGGGCGACGCTGGCGCAGCGGTGGTTCGACGAGGAGTTCGTGCCGGTGGTGGCGATGCTGCGGCAGGCGGACCTGATCGGCGCGCGGACGGACGCCGAGGCGTATCTGTGGGTGGCGTGTGAACGGTACCGGCTGATCCGGACGCACCGGTGGGACGACGAGGTCTTCGAGGCGGTGCGGTCACAGTCCCGCTGACGCCCCCTCCCCGTGCTAGGAAAGGACCGTTCCTTGCAAATTTTGCAAGGAACGGTCCTTTCCTAGCATTTGAGGGACCTACATGTGCACGGCGACCGGCGTAGCCTCCGAAGCGCCTTCGGGAGCCTTCGCCGGAGCACCCGACCGCAGCAGCAACCCGCAGATCACCGCACCGATGACGAAGATCCACCCGCCCCACACGAAAGCGGTCGTGTAGCTGTGCACCGCCGCTTCGGCCGCCAGCTGCGCCGAAGGCACCTTCCCGGCCGTGAACGACGTCGCCGCGTTACCGGCCAGCGTGCTCAGCAGCGCGGTCCCGATCGAGCCGCCGACCTGCTGCGCGGTGTTGACCGCCGCCGACGCGACACCGGCGTCGTGCGTGTCGACGCCGAAGGTCGCGACGCTCATCGCGGGCGCCATCGCGAGGCCGATGCCGACGCCCATGACCATCAGCGGGAACAGCACCCCGCCGGTGTACGTGCTCGTGACGTCGATGGCCGAGAGCCAGAACAGCCCGGCCCCCGCGATCAGCATTCCCAGTGACACCAACGGTTTCGCGCCGAACTTCGGCAGCAGCACGGCCGTCGCCGACGTCGCGCTGGCCATCAGGGTGGCCACCATCGGCAGGAACGCGACACCGCTCTGCACCGGCGTGAACCCGAGGTTCAGCTGGATGTAGAAGGTGAGGAACAGGAAGATCGAGAACATCCCGATGGCGAGCAGGAACATCGCGAGATACGAGCCGCCGCGGTCGCGGTCGAGCAGCACCCGCAGCGGCAGCAGCGGATGCGAGACCCGCTGCTGGATCACCACGAAAGCGGCGAGCAGCACAACACCGGCGGCGAGGAAACCCCACACCGAGATCGAGGACCACGAGTCGCGCTCGGCGTTCGCGAAGCCGTAGACGAGCGCGAAGAGACCGGCCGACGCGGTGATCGTGCCGGGGATGTCGAGCTTCGGGCGCGGGCCCTCGGTCTCGGAGTTCTTCAGCAGCACGAACGAACCGGCGAACGCGATCACCGCGAAGATGATGTTGACGTACATCGACCAGCGCCAGTCGAGGTACTCGGTCAGCACGCCGCCGAGCAGCAGGCCGATCGCCGCGCCGCCACCACCGATGGCGCCGAAGACACCGAACGCCTTGCCGCGCTCCTTCGGATCGGTGAACGTCGTGGTCAGCAGCGAAAGGGCCGCAGGAGCGAGAAGCGCGCCGAAGACACCCTGTGCCGCGCGGGCGACGAGCAGCATTTCGATGCTGCTCGCGGCGCCGCCGATCGCGGAGACGATGGCGAAACCGGCGAGCCCGACGAGGAACGCGCGTTTGCGGCCGAAGAGGTCCGCGAGCCGCCCGCCCAGCAGGAGCAGGCTGCCGAACGCGAGCGCGTAGGCGGTGACGACCCATTGGCGGGCGTCGTTCGAGAATTCGAGGTCCTGCTGCGCCGACGGGAGCGCGATGTTCACGACGGTGGCGTCGAGCACCACCATCAGCTGGGCGAGCCCGATCATCACCAGGATCAGCCATCTCCTGGCGTGGTGCGGGTTGGTGTGCTGCGCGGCCGCGTCCCCCGGCGGCGTGGCGACAGCGGTGGATGAGTCAGACATACGGGCGGTTTCCTCACCGATAGTGACGAAGAAGCTATGCGGAGTAGGTATCTCCCCTTTCCGCGCCCAAGGTACACAAGAAGTGGAGAAGTGTCCTCTACTTCGTTTGTTAAGCTGGACGAATGGCTCGGGACCTCGCTCCCGCCGCACCGGCGCGGCCGCTGCGGCGCGACGCTGAACTCAATCGGCAACGCATCATCGCGGCGGCACGCGATGTCTTCGGCGAGCGCGGGCTCGAAGCAACACTCGACGACGTCGCGCATCACGCCGGCGTCGGCGTCGGCACCGTCTATCGCCGCTTTCCCAGCAAGGAACACCTGGTCGAGGCGATGTTCGTCGACCAGTTCGAGACGATCCGCGAGTTCGCCGAAGAAGCGCTTCGCGCCGAAGACCCGTGGGAGGGCTTCGCGGACTTCACCTGGCGCGCGGCCGAACTGCACGCCGGTGACCGCGGGTTACGGGAAGTCATGCTGTCGAACGTCTTCGGCCAGGAGCGCGTCGCCGAGGCGAAATCACGCATGGTGCCGTTGATCACACAGCTCGTCGAACGGGCTCAGACGGCCGGAGTGCTCCGCGCCGATTTCGTGCCGACGGACATGCCGCTCCTGCACCAGATGATCGGCTCCGTCATCGAGTTCACGCACGGTATCCAGCCGGACCTGTGGCGACGGTGCCTCGCGATGCTGCTGGACGGCCTGCGCGCCGAACCCGGCCGCGCGACCCCGCTGCCGCATCCGCCGCTGGACTTCGAGGCACTGGACGAAGTGATGTGTTCCTTCCGGCTGCCGAAGCTGCGCTCCTGACCCCGCATTTCGTCCTCTGAATGCGGTCCTTGCGCGTGCAAGGACCGCATTCAGAGGACGAAACGCGTCAGGGGAGCTTCGGGAACACGGCGGCAGCGACCTCCCGTGCCGCCCCGCAGGTGACGTCCTCCGCCGCGCCGTCGACCCCGACCACGGAAAGCGCCGCCTGCTCGACCCGGTCCGGGGTGCCCGGGATCGGCCGGTGCGTGGTCACCTGGCAGAACGCGCCGGAAGTGGTGACCTGGACCTGCCGTCCGCCCAGCGCCTCGGTCGCGCCCGGCGTGGTGTCCGCGCCGACGGACAGCGAGAAGCTGACCTTGCCGCGGATGCAGCTGTGCCCGGACAGCGCCGGTGCCGGTTTGGTCTCCGCTCCGGCGGCGGCGTCGAGTTCGTGCTGATCGAGCAACGCGCACGGGGCGACGCGGCCCCACGAGCGCTGGTCCAGGTTCAGCCGTCCGACCTTGCGCGCCGAGATCACCCCGGCCGCGCTGCCGACGGTCGCGTCCGCGGTCCGGCAACGGCCGGCCTGGTCGGCGGGCGCCTTGGCGTCGGAGGTGACGGCGATGGACAGCCGGATCCCGTCGGCGAAGGTGAGCAGCCGCGTGCAGACGGTGTCCTCGTTGAACGTCGACCGCTGGACGCTGAGGCCTTCCGGCAGCGGCCCGGCGTATTCGTAGGGCTGATTGTTCGGATCCTGCCCGGAAGTGATCGGGCCGGTGGTCACGGTGTAGCGATTGGCGCCCTCGACGAATTCGAGGCGGCAAAACTCGAAAGAGGACAGCGGAGGTTTGACCGCGTTTCCGCCGCCGATCACTTTCCGCTGGTCGACAAGGCTGCAGTAATCGAGCGACGAGTATTCGCCGAGCGCCTCGGAAGCGGTCAAGGCCTCGTCGCCCGCCGTGGTCGGCGAAGGCGCCGCCGGTTCGGGTGTGGCACAGGCCGCGGCGAGGAACAGGCCGCAGAGTACTGCGCTCAGTCTCTTCGGGGGCACCGGAGCAGTATCGTCAAAAGATCCGGGAACACCACCCCCTACGGGCGAAGAACACAGGGCTCGCCGCGTTTTCCCAGGTGGGTGCTTTACCTCGATTTCACGCCCTTAGGGGTGCGTTTCGTTCCGCGGTGGGATGCGGAACGACCGCCGCGCGACGAAAATGGGTTTCACACACAGTGATGACAGAGAGGGAAGACCCGTGACGAACCCCGTAGCCGCCCGCTTGACCCGACCGCGCCAGGGCCGCATGATCGGCGGCGTCTGCGCCGGGATCGCCAAACGTTTCGGCACCACACCGGGCAAGGTCCGCCTGCTCGCCGTGCTGTCCTGCCTGCTGCCCGGTCCGCAGTTCATCGTCTATCTCGTGCTGTGGCTCGCCCTGCCCGAAAGCGAGTACTGAGCCGGCCTCAGGCGTTGGGATCGAAGGGGATGCCCGCCGGTTTGGCCTTGCCGAGGTTGTATTCGAACGAGCCGTCCTTGATCGCCAGGCTCGCGCTGCCGAAGTCGGCGCGGACGAGCGTGTCGCGGACACCGGGCGGGAATCCGTCCCAGCTGACGAGAGCCGGGTACTGCCAGGCGTTGTAGTGGTTCTCCGGCGGCTCGGTCGCGCTCGCGATGCGGAAGCAGTGGGTGCTCGCGCCGTCCTTGTGATAGACGATCTTCGGGTGTGTCCCCTCCCAGGAGACCTTCGAGCGGTCGTAAGTCGAGTAGTTGCCGTGCGCGGACGTCGAGACGTACCGGGCTTGGCCCTCGTTGACCCAGACGACGACGTGTTCGATGTCGTGCCGGTGCCCGCAGCAGTCGATGAGCGGGACGGCTTGGTCCTTTTCGAAGTACAGGTCGTACAGGTGGGCGCACCAGCCGTTGTTGCACTTCGATCGGGCGTAGGAGTTCGTATTGTCGAGGTCGGACCGGTCCCGGCACTGACCGTTGAGGGCGCCGGAGTTCTTGAGTCCGGTCGCCACCGCGCCGGTGGGCGAGATCGCGGGCGTCGGGTAGCAGCCGTCGGTGTCGTAGTCGAACGCGGGTTGCCAGGTGCGGTCGGCCTCGGTCGCGTTCGACGGCAGCGCCGGTGGGGGTTCGGCCCAGGCGACGGCCGGGGCGAGCGTGGTGATCAGGACCGCGCCGACCAGGCCCTGCAGGAGACGGCGTGAAAGCTTCTTCGGCAAGGCGAGCGCCCTTCTCTCGGTACCCGGAGGATTCCCGATCACCTCGCGTGACGTAAACCGCCGAAGGTGGGGAGTCCTCTGTCCCATTGCGCGTGAAGGCCCCCTTCCCGCGGCTGAGTCGAGGGAAGGGGGCCTTCACGCGCTACAGGAGACCTAGTCGGTGTAGGTCAGGTTCTTGCCGCTGGCTCCATCGAACAACTTGATCTTGTCCGCGTCGAACCACAGCTCCACGTTCTGGTTCTCCGCCGCGGAAGACGCAGCCGAGAGGCGGGCGACGATCTGCGACTCGGCGCCCGGAACGTCCGAGGATCCGCTGTCGGCGGCGAGATCCGCGAGGTCGGACGACGACGCGGCCGCACCTTCGACCGAGAAGTGCGCGAACTTCTCCGAACCCATCGACTCGAGGACGTCGACGTGGGCGGTGAACGTCGCACCCTGACGGGCGTTGGCGTCCACCAGCGCGGCGTCCTCGAAATGCTCCGGCCGGATGCCGACGATGACCTCACGCGGCGCGTCGGCGGCTTCCACCAGTTGCCGCACCCGGTCGGTGAGCGGGATGTCGCCCAGCGCGCTGCGGGCGGTCCCGTTCTCCAGCGTCGCGGGCACGAAGTTCATCGACGGGCTGCCGATGAAGCCGGCCACGAACAGGTTCGCCGGGTTGTCGTAGAGGAACTGCGGTGACCCGATCTGCTGCACGTGACCCGCCCGGAGCACGACGACCCGGTCGCCGAGGGTCATCGCCTCGGTCTGGTCGTGCGTGACGTAGAGCGTCGTCGTGCCCAGCTGC
Source organism: Amycolatopsis sp. SB7-3 (assembly GCF_041021335.1). Classification (NCBI taxonomy): domain Bacteria; kingdom Bacillati; phylum Actinomycetota; class Actinomycetes; order Pseudonocardiales; family Pseudonocardiaceae; genus Amycolatopsis; species Amycolatopsis sp. SB7-3. The sequence continues at coordinate 3,431,479 of NZ_JBFPJQ010000001.1, read as the reverse complement.
TTCTGGATCTTCGACACCGAGGTCCGCATCTGACCGCGGAGCTTCGCGTCCAAGTTGGACAGTGGCTCGTCCATCAGGAACGCCTTGGGGTTGCGGACGATCGCGCGCCCCATCGCGACACGCTGCCGCTGCCCACCGGACAGGTTCGCCGGTTTGCGGTCGAGATGGCCGGTCAGATCGAGGATCTGCGCCGCCTCCTCGACCTTGGCCCGCACCGTCCGGTCGTCGACCTTGGCCAGCCGCAACGGGAACGCCATGTTCTCCCGCACGCTCATATGCGGGTACAGCGCGTAGGACTGGAACACCATCGCGATGTCGCGGTCCTTGGGCGCCTTCTCGTTGACGCGCTGGCCGTCGATGCGCAGTTCGCCCGACGAGATGTCCTCCAGGCCGGCGACCATGTTCAGCGTCGTGGACTTGCCGCAGCCGGACGGGCCGACCAGGATGATGAACTCACCGTCGGCGATCGTGATGTCCACTTCGGACACCGCGAGGGCGCCGTCGGGGTACTTCTTGGACACTTTTTCGAGAACGATTTCAGCCATGGGTCAGCCCTTCACCGCACCGGACGTCAGCCCCGCCACGATGCGACGCTGGAAGAACAACACGAACAGGATGATCGGGACGGTGATCACCACGGCGGCCGCGGAGATCGTCCCGGTGGGGTCTTCGAACTGCGAGGACCCGGTGAAGAACGACAACGCCGCCGGGACCGTGCGCGAGGCCTCGGTCGAGGTCAGCGAGATCGCGAACAGGAAGTCGTTCCAGCAGAAGATGAACACCAGGATCGCGGTGGTGAACACGCCCGGTGCCGCCAGCGGCGCGATCACCTTCCGGAACGCTTGCGCCGGGGTCGCGCCGTCCATCTTCGCCGCTTTTTCCAGCTCCCACGGGATTTCCCGGAAGAACGCGGAAAGCGTGTAGATCGACAGCGGCAGCGCGAACGTGATGTAGGGCAGGATCAGCCCCGGCCAGGTGTCGAACAACCCCAGCTCACGTTCGATGTTGAACAGCGGCGTCACCAGCGAGACCTGCGGGAACATCGCGATCAGCAACGACATCCCGACCAGCACCTGCTTGCCGGGGAAGTCCAGCCGCGCGATCGCGTACGCCGCCATCGTGCCGAGGACGACCGCGATCACCGTCGCGATGATCGCGATGCCGATCGAGTTCACCAGTGCCCTGATGAACTCCGTGGTCTCGAAGATGTCGGCGTAGTTCTGCCACGTCCATTCCGACGGGATGAAGTTCCCGTCGTCCAGGGTCTCCTTGGTCTTGAACGAAAGCGAGACCACCCAGAGCACCGGGAACAGCGCGAACACGAGAACCAGGAGGTCGACCAGGCCCCATTTGAATTTGCGGCCGGGAGTGACCGCTCCACCGATGGCCATCAGCGCTTACCCCCATTGTCACTACCGGGTGCGGCCGTGCCGAACACCTTGATAAAGATGAACGCGATGATCGCCACCGTGATGAAGATCAGCACCGCCATCGTCGACCCGATCCCGAGGTTCAACCCCTTGACCAGGTTGTTGTAGGTCTGCATCGACACCGACGACGTGTCCTGTGCCCCGTTGGTGAGCACGAAGATGTTGTCGAAGATGCGGAACGCGTCCAGGGTGCGGAACAGCAGCGCCACCAGGATCGCCGGTTTCATCACCGGCAGCATCACCTTCGTGAACCGCTGCCACGCCGTCGCACCGTCCATCGACGCGGCCTTCAGCAGGTCGTCCGGCACCAGCGCCAGCCCCGCCATCAGCAGCAGCGCCATGAACGGCGTCGTCTTCCACACCTCGGCCAGCACGATGATCGCCAGCGAAGGCCAGTATTCGGTCAGCGGCGCGCTGTCCGGGAAGAACAGGTTGGCCAGATAACCCGTGTCCGGCGTCCAGGCGTAATACCAGGAGAACGCGGCGACCACGGTCACGATGCCGTACGGGATCAGGGCGACCGTCCGCACGAGGCCCCGGCCGACGAGCGTCCGGTGCATGATCAGCGCCAGGCCCATGCCCAGCACGAACTCGATCGCCACCGAAACGATGGTCAACCCCATCGTCGTCCCGAACGCCGTCCACCAGTAACCGTTGGACAGCACCGAAATGTAGTTGTCGAGGCCGACGAACTCCTGCTGCGCAGGGAACCTGAGGTCGTAGCGCTGCAGGGAGAGCCAGATCGAGTAGATGATCGGGTATCCGGTGACCGCGATCATCACGATCGCCGCCGGGGCGCACAACCACAGCCCGAGCCTGCGCTCGGCCTTCTTTCCTTCGCTGAGAACCGGTTTCGCCTTCTTGCCCGGTTTGCTCGCGGTCGCCGAACCGGCGGTCTCCTGCACGGTCACGGGATCACTCCCTTCGACTGGAGCGCGTCGGCGAGCTGTTCCTTCAGCTTCTCCGCCGTCTTCTGCGGATCGATTTCAGAAGGCGGGGAAAGCACCTTCGACAGCACTGTCGAAGCGTTCTGGTACGCCGGGGTCAGCGGACGGACCGCCGCGTCCTTGAGCGCGTCCAGGATCGTCTCCCGCATCGGGTACTTCGTTTCCATACTCGGGTTGTCGTCGCTCTGCGGCGCCGTCGCGTCGAGCGGCAGCGTGTCGGTGTAGAGCGATTCGATCGTCGGCGGGACACCGTCCTTGAGCGCGGAGAACTTCTGGTTCTTCGCGCTGCGCAGGCACAGCGCGACCTCGTAGGCCTCGGCCTTGTGCTTCGAGGTCGAACTGACCGCCAGGTTGTAGCCACCGATCGTGGTCTTGGCGGGCTTCCCCGCTTCGAGCCGCGGATAGGTGGTCCACTTGAAGTGCTTCAGCTCGTCCTTCTTCTCCTTGGCGTAGGAGGCGTAGACGAACGGCCAGTTCAATTCGAAGGCGGCGTTGCCGCGCTGGAAGGACTGGCGGACCTCGTCCTCCTTCGAGTTGGTCAGCGACGGGTCGGTGATCCCGGACGTGGTGACCTTCTTGAGCATCTCCAGCGCCTTGACCGCGCCGGCGTCCATCACGACCGACTTGCCGTCGTCGGACAGGATCTTGCCGCCCGCGGACTCGACGAGCGTGTTGTAGATGACGACGAGACCCTCGTACTGCGCGCCGGTGAACACGACGTTCGCCGGTTTGCCCTGCACCTTGAGCGCCTTCGCCTGGTCGATCATCTCGTCCCAGGTCTTCGGCGGTGTCGGCGTCAACCGGTCGTCGTACCAGAGCAGCTGGACGTTGGTGTTCTTGGTCGCCGCGTAGAGTTTTCCGTTCCACGTGGCGGTTTCGAGCGGTCCCGGCAGGACACCCTCGGTCGCCTCGGCCTTCGCCTCGCCCGTCCATTCGTCGACCCAGCCCGCCTCGGCGAACTCCGAGACCCAGGTGACGTCCAGCCCCAGTACGTCGAGCGACTCGTCCCCGGCGGCCAGGCGGCGCACCATCTGCTCCCGCTGGCCGTCGGCCGGTCGCGGGAGCTTGTTGTAGACGACCTCGTACCGCCCGCCCGAGGCCTTCGTGCAATCGTCCACAACGGACTGGAAATTGTCTTCGGGCGCGTAGTAGACGTTGATCTTCAGTCCGGCATCCGAACCGCAGCCCGCCAGCAGGCCGACCGTCAGCGCTGTCGCGCCGAGTAGCGAGCCGGTGCGGCCTGGTGAGCGGCCCCTCCGGCTCGCGCTCATCCTCTTCCCCATGAGGCCTCCTCACCCGCGCACGCCTGGGGAACGGCGGCACTAGGACGCGTTGAAGAAGCCCGCGCGCCAGCACCCCGACGTGCTAGTGCTCGGGCGGACACGCTGGAGTACATGACCGCCCGACTGGTGTTGTGCAACCTATTCCGGGCGATCACCGCCCGCAAGCAGTATCGGTAACGATTCAGCGGACTGCACGACGAACAGGTGAACGAGTACCGCCGAATGTCATCCGGCGGGGCGGCCGCCCAACGCCAGCTGGGCCAGGAGCTCACGGCCCTGTTCGGCCGAACGCGGCTGGCAGAGCACGTCGTACCGGCCGGCGACCAGCTGGCTCGCGGAGGAGAAGTCGCGGCGGGACATGCTGTAACTGATCGCGGCGAAGACCGTCCACGCCAGGATGCCGAGCACGAGCCCGCCGATCATGGGCTGCCAGGCGAATCCCTGGTTGTTGAACATGCCCAGCAGCAGCCCGATGATCAGGCCGAACCACGCGCCGGACACCGCACCGGTGCCCAGCACCCGGCCCCAGCTCAGCCTGCCGACGACGCGCTCGACGAGCATCAGGTCGACACCGACGATGGTCACGTCGGCGACCCCGAACTCCTTCTCCGCGAGGAAGCCGACGGCTTGCTGGGCTTCGCCGTACGTCGCGTAGGAACCGATCGGCCAGCCGGAAGGCGGTGTCGGCAGCCTGGGCAGCCCACCCGCGGCCCGGCCGCCTCCGCCAAAGGGAGCACTCACGTAATCACCTCTCGCCCGTCCTGGTCCATCTTCTCAAGGACGGGCGAAAGGCGCGAACGTTCAGGAGCGGGACTTGTACTCGCGAAGCAGACCGCGGCTGATGATGGTCTTCTGGATCTCGCTGGTGCCCTCGCCGATGAGCAGGAACGGCGCCTCGCGCATGAGGCGCTCGATCTCGTACTCCTTGGAGTAGCCGTAGCCACCGTGGATGCGGAAGGAGTCCTGGGTGACCTCGGCGCAGTACTCGCTCGCGATCAGCTTCGCCATGCCGGCCTCGACGTCGTTGCGCGCGCCGGAGTCCTTGAGCCGGGCGGCGTTGACCATCATCAGGTGCGCGGCCTCGACCTTGGTGGCCATCTCGGCGAGTTTGAACGCGATCGCCTGGTGCTCGGCGATCGCCTTGCCGAAGGTCTTGCGCTGCTGGGCGTACTCCACCGCGAGTTCGAACGCGCGGATCGCGATGCCGCAGGCGCGGGCGGCGACGTTGACCCGGCCGACCTCGACACCGTCCATCATGTATGCGAAGCCCTTGCCCGGCGCTTCGCCGAGGACCTTGTCGGCACCGACCTTGTAGCCGTCGAACACGGCTTCGGTGGTGTCGACGCCCTTGTAGCCCATCTTGTCGATCTTGCCGGGGATGGTGAGCCCGGGCGCGACCTCGCCGAAGCCCTCGGGCTTCTCGATCAGGAACGTGGTGAGGTTCTGGTGGGCCTTCTCCGCGCCTTCGTCGGTCTTGACGAGCAGCGCGATCAGGTTGGAGCTGCCGCCGTTGGTCAGCCACATCTTCGAACCGTCGATGACGTAACCGTCGTCGGTCTTGCGGGCGCGGGTCTTGATCGCGGCGACGTCGGAGCCGAGGTCCGGCTCGGACATCGAGAACGAGCCGCGGACCTCGCCGGTCGCCATCCGCGGGAGGAAGTGCTGCTTCTGCTCGGGTGTCCCGTGTTGCTTGATCATGTGCGCCACGATGAAATGCGTGTTGATGACGCCGGAGACGCTCATCCAGCCGCGCGCGATCTCCTCGACCACGAGCGCGTAGGTCAGCAGCGATTCTCCGAGGCCGCCGTACTCCTCCGGGATGGTGAGCCCGAACAGGCCCATCTCCTTCATCCCCTCGACGATTTCGGCGGGGTAGGTGTCGGAGTGCTCGAGCTCCTGCGCGCGCGGGATGACCTCCTTGTCCACGAACTGGCGGACCGTGGCCAGGATTTCGGACTGCACGTCGGTCAAGCCGGCGGTCTGGGCGAGGCGAGCCATCGCTGCTCCTAAATTCGCGCGCACCGGGCTCCCGGCGCTGGGTTACCGGTGAGTATGCCGTCTGACGTGGGAGCTCGCTATGAGCGCAGTCACGCGTACGCCATCCGTGAGCATGCCACTACAGTGACAAGCCGATCACAGTCCGAGGGGGACGAAACGTGGCTCAGCAGCCTTTCGGCGGGTTCCCGCCGCAACAGCAGTACGCCTTCCCGAACCAGCCTCCGGCGCGGAGCAAGGATTCCGGCCTCGCGACGGCCGCCTTGATCTTTTCACTCTTCGGGCTGATCGGGCTGGTGTCCGTGATCCCGGGGATCGTCCTGGGGCACGTCGCCTTCGCGAAAGCCCGGCGCGGCGAGGCCGGCGGCAAGGGCATGGCGCTCGCCGCGTTCGTCGTCGGCTACCTGATGATCGTCCTGTACGCCATCGCGATCCCGGTCCTGCTCAACGTCGCCGCGAAACACGGCGCTTTCCGGTAGCGATACGGTCCTCGTCTACGAGGGGACCAGCATGACGAATCCGCACGACCCGTACGGGCATCAGCCGTCCGGGCAGTTCGAGCAGCCCTACGGACTCCAGCCGTACCAACCACCGCCGCAGCAGTACTACGTCCAGCCGGCCTATGTGCGGCCTCCGGACCAGGGCATGGCGGTGGCGTCGCTGGTGTGCTCGCTGATCGGGCTGCTCATGTGCTTCCCGGCGATCCTGGGGATCATCTTCGGGCACATCGCGCTCTCGAAGGCCAAACGCGGTGAAGCAGGCGGCCAGGGCATGGCGCAGGCGGGCATGATCATCGGGTACGTCGTCACCGCGCTGTGGCTGATCCCGGTCATCCTGTGGTTCGTCTTCGTGGTGCTCGCGATCGGTGCCGCGGGCGTCTCGTGACCCGTCGCCGGACGATACGGTGGTGTCCCGCACGAACCAGGGGGCCAGCAGGATGAGCAGTTCCGACTCGCAGGACACACCGTCGACGTCGTCCTACACCGACTCGAACACCTTCTCGGATCCGACTTCCGCGTCGTCCGAAACGGTTTCGAGCCCGGCGGAACCGCAGCAGTTCCAGCCGCCCGCGCCCTTCACGCCGCCTCCGCCGTTCGAGCCGCCCGCTCCGTTCGAGGTGCCGTCGGCGTCCGCTCCGGCTCCGGCTCCGGAGCCGACACCGGTTCCGGTCGAGACGTACGGGCAGACCATCGATCCGCTGACCGCCGAGCCCGTCCCGCCGCCCTTCACGGCTGCGGACACTTCGATTCCTCCGGTGTACACGCCCGTGCCGTTGCCTGCCGCTTATCCGCCGCCGCAGCCGTACAACCCGTACGCGATGGCGGCACCGCCGCGTTCGCAGGACAACGGGATGGCGATCGCCGGGCTGGTGTGCTCGCTCGTCGGGATCTGCTCGTGCGTGACCGTGATCGTCGGGCTGATCCTGGGGCACATCGGGCTGGCGAAGGCGAACCGCGGCGAAGCGGGCGGACGCGGCATCGCGCTCGCGGCGGTGGTCATCGCGTACATCGTCATCGCGCTGTACGTCGGGTTCATCGGGACGCTGATCATTCTCGGCGTGAACGGCGAGCTCGATTAGCGCTGGGCCTCGTGCTCCACGTCGCCCGGCTCCCTGGGCGCCGGCGCCACCTGACCGTTGGCCGGCGCGCCCTCCGGAGGTGCCTCCTTCTTGGGCGTGTTCGCGTCCAGGAAGCGCAGCAGCTCCACCGGGAACGGCAGGACCAGCGTCGAATTCTTCTCCGCCGAGACCTGCACGACCGTCTCCAGCAGCCGCAGCTGCAGCGCCGCCGGGGTGTCGGCCATGGTCGCCGCCGCCTGCGAGAGTTTGTGCGACGCCTGCAGTTCGCCGTCGGCCGAGATGACCCGCGCCCGCCGTTCGCGTTCGGCTTCGGCCTGGCGTGACATCGAGCGTTTCATCGACTCCGGCAGCGCGACGTCCTTGATCTCGACCCGGTCGATGTGGATGCCCCAGTCCAGCGCCGGGCTGTCGATCATCAGTTCCAGGCCCTCGTTCAGCCGCTCACGGTTGGACAGCAGGTCGTCCAGATCGCTCTTGCCGATGATGGACCGCAGCGAGGTCTGCGCGACCTGCCCGACGGCCGAGCGGTAGTCCTGCACGTTGACCGCGGCCAGCACCGGGTCGATCACCTTGAAGTACACGACCGCGTCCACCCGCACGGTGACGTTGTCGCGGGTGATGCCGTCCTGCGCGGGGATCGGCATCGTGACGATCTGCATGTTGACCTTCTGCAGTCTGTCCGCGATCGGCACGAGCAGCGCGAGCCCCGGCTCCCGGATGGCCGGGCGCACCCGCCCGAACCGGAACACGAGACCGCGTTCGTACTGTTTCACCACGCGAAGGCTGGCCGCGAGCCAAGCTCCGCCCGCGACGGCGACCGCACTGAGAATCTCCACCACCATGGCTGCTCCCGGGGTTGTTCTCGCTGTTCACGGTACGCCCGGCGAGTCACGGGGGAAACACGGTGGACAGGCCTGCCAAGGTGGGTTCGTGACCGGTTTCAAGATCCCGCCCAAGTTCCTCGACCGCGCCGCCGACCTCGGCCCCGGAGCCGCCGAGTGGCTCGATTCCCTCCCGTTCCTCGCCGAGAAGTACACCGCCAAGTGGCAACTCGAATACGACGGCGAGGCCATGCACGGTTTCGTCGGCGTCGCGCAGCCCGTACGCCGCGCGGACGGCTCCCCCGCGATCCTCAAACTCGGCTGGCCGCACGAGGAGTCCGACGACGAACCGCTCGCACTGTCCACTTGGGCCGGTCAGGGCGCGGTCCTGATGTACGACAACGTGCCCGAGGACGGCGTGCTGCTCTTGGAGCGGCTCGACGCCACCCGGTCGCTGGAAACGGAGCCGATCCAGGAGGCCGTCGAGACGGTCGGAGCGCTGGCGCGCCGGCTGGCCGTCCCCGCTCCCGAAGCACTGCAGCGATCTCTTCGGGAAGAGGCCGCGGAGCTGGTCACCGAACTCCCGGAGACCTGGAGCGAACTGGGCGAACCGTTCGACCGCAAGTATGTCGACGCGGCGGTGGAGATCTGTGCGAACCTCGGGCCGGAAGCCGGTGAGCTGATGGTGAACGAGGATCTGCACTTCGAGAACGTCCTCGCCGGAGCGCGCGAACCGTGGCTGGTGATCGACCCGAAGCCGCTTTCGGGCGATCTGGAGTTCGGCGCGATCTCGATCCTCTGGAACCGCGCGGAAGAGTCCACAATGGACGACAAACTCAAGTGGTTCTGCGCGGCGGCCGGGGTGGACGCGGAGCGGGCGCGGGCGTGGACGCTCGTGCGCGCGGTGCAGAACTGGACCTGGCTGTACGAAGACCTCGCCGAGGGCGCCTCGCCCGAGACCATCGCCGAAGACCCGGCCTACGCCGCCGTCCCCGGAATCGCGGCCTGGGCATCGCGGTGATCACACGAATCGTCGTGGGCCCCGGGAGCGGATAACCTTCGGGCATGGCAGCCGTGAACAGGGTATTCGCAGCCCAGCTGGCCGGTTTGCCGGTTTTCGGGCCCGATGGCGAATCGATCGGCAAGGTGCGGGACCTGGTGGCGGGCCTGCGCCTCGATCAGCAGCCGCCCCGGATCCTGGGCATCGTGGTCGAGCTGACGACGAGGCGCCGCGTGTTCGTGCCGATGTTGCGGGTGACCTCGATCGAGCCCACCGCGGTCACGCTCGCCACCGGATCGGTGAACATGCGGCGCTTCCACCAGCGGCCCAACGAGGTGCTCGTGGTCGGGCAGCTCTTCGACGCGTACGCCACGCTCGCGGGCTCGGACACCAGGATCACCGTCGTCGACGCCGCCATGGAACCGACGCGGACGCGGGACTGGGTGCTCGCGAAACTCGCGATCCGCGAACGGTCGAGCAGGCTCGGCCTCGGCAGGCGGCGTTCGGCGATGCAGGTGCTGCCGTGGTCGGAGGTGTCCGGGCTCGGGCTCACCGATCTGACCGGCCAGACCCAGGGCGCGGCGCAGCTGCTGATGCTGTTCGACACGATGCGCCCGGCCGACGTCGCCGCCACGGTCCGCGATCTGCCGCTCAAACGACGGCACGAGGTCGCGGACGCGATGGACGACGAGCACCTCGCCGACGTCATCGAGGAGCTTCCCGAGGACGACCAAAAGGAACTGCTGTCCTACCTGGCCGAGGAACGAGCCGCCGACATCCTCGAAGCGATGGACCCCGACGACGCCGCCGACCTGCTGGCCGAACTGGCGCCCGCCGAGCAGAACCGCTTCCTGGAGCTGATGGAACCCGAGGAGTCGGCGCCGGTGAAGCGGCTGCTGGAGTACTCCTCCGACACCGCGGGCGGTCTGATGACCCCCGAGCCGGTGGTGCTGACCCCGGACGCCACGATCGCCGAGGCGCTCGCGCACATCCGCAACGCCGACCTCCCGGTGGCGCTGGCGAGCATGGTGTTCGTCTGCCGTCCCCCCACGGAGACGCCGACGGGGCGCTTCGTCGGCGTCGTCCACTTCCAGCGGTTGCTGCGGGAACCACCCGCCGAGATGGTGGCGAGCGCCATCGACTCCCAGCTGCCCGCGCTGCGACCGAAGGCCACGTTGTCCGAGGTCACGCGCTACTTCGCCGCCTACAACCTCACCTGCGGGCCGGTGGTGGACGCCGAGGACCACCTGCTCGGCGCGGTCACCGTCGACGACGTGCTCGACCACCTGCTCCCGGAGGACTGGCGCGAGACCGGGCTGCACGACATCACCGGCGAGATCACCGAGGAGGCCGAACGTGCCTGAACTGACGTCCGGGCGGCGGCTCGACCAGCCCCGCGGCCAGAGCCGGTTCAGGCTGAACATCGACCCCGACTCGTTCGGCCGGTTCACCGAACGGATCGCGCGGTTCCTCGGCACCGGCAAGTACCTGTTCTGGCAGACGCTGATCGTCATCGTCTGGATCGTGCTGAACCTGGTCGCGGTCTCGCTGCGGTGGGACCCGTACCCGTTCATCCTGCTGAACCTGGCGTTTTCGACGCAGGCCGCGTACGCCGCGCCGCTGATCCTGCTGGCGCAGAACCGGCAGGACGACCGCGACCGCGTCTCCCTCGACGAGGACCGGAATCGCGCCGCGCAGACGAAGGCCGACACCGAATACCTCGCGCGGGAGCTCGCGTCGCTGCGGATCGCGCTCGGCGAGGTCGCCACCCGGGACTTCCTGCGGGGCGAGCTCGACCGACTCCGCGAGGATCTCGACGCCAAGCCGCGCAAGGCCAAACCCGACCGCACGCCTACCGGTACGTAACATGGTGGGGTGACCAGTACGCAGCAACTCCCCAGCGTCGACGATGTCCGCACCGCGCTGAAGGCCGTGTACGACCCGGAGATCAAGAAACCGATCACCGAACTCGGCATGGTCAAGGACGTGGAGGTCGGCTCGGACGGTGTGGTCACCGTCGGGATCTACCTGACGGTCGCCGGCTGCCCGCTGAAGGCGACGCTGACCAACGACACCACCGAAGCCGTCAAGAAGCTCCCCGGCGTCAACGACGTCCGGGTCGAGCTCGACGTGATGAGCGACGAGCAACGCACGGAGCTGCGGAAATCCCTGCGCGGTGACGCCGCCGAACCGGTGATCCCGTTCGCGCAGCCGGGTTCGCTGACGCGCGTCTACTGCGTCGCGTCCGGCAAGGGCGGCGTCGGCAAGTCCTCGGTGACGGTGAACCTCGCGGCCGCGATGGCCGAACGCGGGCTGTCCGTCGGCGTGGTGGACGCGGACATCTACGGGCACTCGGTGCCGCGGATGCTCGGCGCGCGGGAGAAGCCGACCAAGGTCGACACCATGATCATGCCGCCGCAGGCACACGGCGTGAAGGTGATCTCGATCGGCATGTTCACCCCGGGCAACACCCCCGTGGTGTGGCGCGGGCCGATGCTGCACCGCGCACTGCAGCAGTTCCTCGCCGACGTGTTCTGGGGCGACCTGGACATCCTGCTGCTGGACCTGCCGCCGGGTACCGGCGACATCGCGATCTCGGTGGCGCAGCTCATCCCGAACGCGGAGATCCTGGTCGTCACCACCCCGCAGCAGGCCGCCGCCGAGGTGGCCGAGCGCGCGGGCGCGATCGCGCTGCAGACGCGGCAGCGGGTGGCCGGGGTCATCGAGAACATGTCGTGGCTGGAGACGCCCGACGGCCAGAAGATGGAGATCTTCGGCTCCGGCGGCGGGCAGTCGGTCGCCGACTCGCTGTCGAAGTCGGTCGGCTCGACGGTGCCGCTGCTCGGGCAGGTCCCGATGGACCCGCGCGTGGTCTCCAACGGCGACGCGGGCACGCCGATCGTGCTGGCCGAGCCGGACGCGCCGGCGTCGCTCGTGCTCAAAGAGGCGGCGAAGAAGCTGACCGTCCGGGCGCGCGGGCTGGCCGGGATGATGCTGAACGTCACCCCCGCGGGCCGCTGACCGCCCCCGACTTATGCATTTAGTCCTCTGGATGCGGTACTTGCACACGCAAGGATCGCATCCAGAGGACTAAATGCGTTGGGTTGAAGGCCTGGGTCAGGTGGCGTCCGGGTCGACCGGAGGGCGCTCACCGGGCTTCAGCGGCTCGGGCTGCGAAGCCGGCGCCGGGTGGCCGTTGGGCTTCGAAGCGCCATTGGAACCGTTGGTGCCGTTGACGTTGTTGAGCCCCAGCGGATCCGTGTCACCGTCGAACAGGTGCTGGGTGACGACCCGCTTCGGGTCGAAGTTCCGCAGGCCCCGCAGATCCTCCAGCGGCTTGCGCAGCTGATCGAACTCCGGGCCCATCTCCTCGCGCAGCTGCGTCTTGGCCCCGGTCGCGAAGTCGCGCACCTTGCGGACGCTCTTCGCCACCCAGGACGCCGCTTCGGGCAGCCGCTCCGGACCGAGGATGAAAAGACCCGCGACGACGATGATGAGGATCTCTCCCCAGCCGACACTCTCGAACACCCGTGTGAACCTCCGCCTCGGCGTCTTCCCCGTTCAGGGTACCCGGCCGAACTCGCTAGTCCGAGGCCAGTTTCACGTCGACGACAAGTGAAGACCCATCCCGGACAAGCCGGACAGGGACCACTTCGCCGACTTCGCGGGCGCGGACCGCGACGAGCAGTTCCGCCGAGTCGCGCACGAGCCTGCCGCCGACTTCCGTGATGACGTCGCCTTCTTTGATCCCCGCCGAGGCCGCGGGGCCCCCGGGGGCGACGTTGCGGACCTGTGCGCCCATGGTGCTGGAGCCCGCGACGGTCGACGAAGCGTTGATGCCGATGTCGGGGTGGACGACCTTGCCGTCCTTGATCAGTGTTTTCGCGATCTTCACCGCGTAGTCGCTGGGGATGGCGAATCCGATGCCGATGCTGCCGCCTTCGGCGCTGGACGAGCGGATCGCCGAGTTGATCCCGACCAGCGCGCCGGTCGCGTCGACGAGCGCACCACCCGAGTTGCCGTGGTTGATCGCGGCGTCGGTCTGGATGGCCTCGTAGATCACCGGCGCGCTGCCGCCGTCGCCGCCCGCGGTCACCGGGCGGTTGAGCGCGCTCACGATGCCGGCGGTGACCGAGTTCTGCAGGGCCAGCGGCGAACCGACGGCGATCACCGAGTCGCCGACGGCCAGGTCGGACGACTTCCCGACCTGAAGCGCGGTGAGGTTCTTGACGTCGACCTTGACCACGGCCAGGTCGGTTTTGGCGTCCGCGCCGACGACCTTCGCCTCGACGCGCTTGCCGTCGAAGAACACGGCGGTGACCTTCGTGGCCGCGTCGGCCGTCGCGGCGGAGATCACGTGCTCGTTGGTGAGCACGTAGCCCTGGTTGTCGATGACGACGCCGGAGCCCTGCTGGCCCGCGTCGGCGCCGGGTTTGAACACCTCGAGCGAGACGACGGCGGGCGCCACCCGATGGGCGATGTCCGCGATCGAACCCGCCGGCCGTTCCTTGGCCGCGTCGGCCTCGGAGATGCTGGCCTGGCCGGTCAGCTCGGTGCCGGTGTCGGCGAACCACCAGCCGATCAGCCCGCCGACCGCGCCGATGGCCAGCGCGACCGCGGCGAGCATCGCCAGCGCCTTCGTCTGCACACGCCGCCCGAAGAGAACCTCCGGAAGGCTCAGCAGCGCACCCTGCGGGCGCTTCGCCTGCTTCTCCTCTTCCGTGTCCTGCTGCACGGCGGGTCCGGCGAGCACCGCGCCGGAACCGGGATCACGCCACGGGTCCGACGTCGTGGTCCAAAGCGGATCTTCCGCGCCGCTCGCGGACGGCCCGGAGCCGTTGGTCCCGTGCGGCCGCTCCAGCACGACACCTTCGGCGCCCGGCGGGCGGCGGAAGGCTTCGGCGAGCGATTCCGGCGTCGGCGGCGCCAGATTCAGGCCCGGCGCGGGCTGTCCGTTCGCGCTGGGCTGGTACAGCTTGTCGAAGGCGCCATCGACGCCATGCGGCCTCCCGAACGTGGCCGCCTGCGCCGGATCGACGGCGGGCCGGGCCAGCGGGCGCGGTGCCAGCCGATCCCCCGCCGGGTCACCAGGCTGCTGCGGTTTCGCGTTCGGCTGCTCGGTCATCATTCCCCGGGGCTGAGATCAGGTTGGCCGGACGCGAGAGTACGCCAAGCCTCACCGTGGATTCTGCCGTGACCACGGTGAAGTGCGCGTTGATTCCCCGGACCGGACAGAAATGTGACACTTGCCGCGAAGATGTCTCACTTATGGCACGCTGACGGCCATGTCGCAGAATCCGGGGGCCCCTTATCCGCCCCAGAACATCCCTCACCAGCAATGGCCGCAGCAGCAGGGCTGGCCGCAGCAGCCACCGAAGAAGAAGGGCCTGAGCACCAAGGTGAAGGTGCTGTTGCTCGTGGCGGCGCTCGTCGTGGTCGGCGGCGGGATCGGCCTGGTCGTCGTGCTGAAATCGGTCGCGGGGCCGGAGAAGCAGGCCGCCAAGCTGGAGGCCGGCGACTGCGTCCAGCTGACCGGCGCCGGGAAAGAGGCGGACGCGGTGAAGGCCGCCTGCGACGACCCGCGGACGCCGTACGTCGTGAGCGTCAAGGGCACGGTCAAGGGCGACTGTCCGGAGGGCTTCTACAGCTACTCGGTGGCGACGCCGCTGCGCGGTGACGGCGTCGGACTCTGCCTGGGGATCAACGCCCGGATCGGCCTGTGTTTCGACGTCATCAAGACCAAGACCCCGCCGCCGCTGGTGGACTGCTCGGGAGCGCGGCTGAAGATCAGCGAGGTGTTCGACAAGGCCAGCTACGTGAACAGTCCGTGCAAGGAGGGCACAGAAGAGGTGATCTCCTACTCGGCGTACGGCGCGACGCAGAAGTTCAAGAGCGCGACGATCTGCTTCGTCAAACCCTGACGGAGCGGATCAGCGGGCCGAGACGGGCATGGGCCGGCTGGACGTGCTCGGGCTCGGCGTAGGGCTGCGCGGCGGTTCCGGCTGGGTGCCGCCGCCCAGCTGCGCGGGCAGCAGCCCGGCGTTGACGCCCTGCGGCGGGGTGAAACCGGTGGCGGGCTGGTCTTCGGTGCCGTCACCCGAGGTCGCGACCAGGGCCAGGGCGCTCAGGACCAGGCCCGAAACGACGACTCCGGCGCCTTGCGCGTACTTCCGCCGGGCGAGGCCGAACCGCCCGCCGCCGAGGACGTTCGGCGACTGGCCCAGCGGCGCCGATGATCCCAACGGCGCGGTACCGCCCAAGACCCCGGTGTCGCGAAGGCCGGCGACCCGGTCGGGACGCTGGATGGCCACGAGCTGGCCGTCCGCGGTCATCGCCAGATTGTCCGGCGTGCCGGGAAGTTCGGTGTTCTGCGGGATGGAGCAAAGGCTGGCCAGGAAACCCGCCGACATCGACGGGGCTCCCGCCTGCTTCAGGGCCGCGACGGCCTGGCGCTGGGCGGTCACCTCGGCGGCGCAGGACTGGCAACGGGCGATATGCGCCGAAGCCCTGTCCTGGGCGCCGAGGGTCAGCTCGCCGTCCACGAAGGCGACGATGGCGTCCGGAAGCAGATGCGACTCGGGGAGTCCCCAACCTCGCGGTGCGGTCATACCCCCACCTTCGCAGACTCCTGCGCCGCGGCGCGACGACGCTCCAAAGAAGCGCGAAGCGCCTGGCGGCCACGGTGGATCCGGCTGCGCACGGTGCCGAGCTTGACACCGAGCGTGGCGCCGATCTCCTCGTACGAGAGGCCTTCGACGTCGCACAGCACGACCGCGGCACGGAACTCGGGCGGCAACTCGTCGAGCGCGGCCTGCAGGTCCGGGTCGAGATGCGTGTCCGAGTAGACCTGCTCGGGGCTCGGGTCGTCACCGACGATGCGGTCGGTGTCCTCGGGGAGGCCTTCCATCCGCACGCGCGAGCGGCGGCGGGCCATGTCGAGGAAGAGGTTCGTGGTGATGCGGTGCAGCCAGCCTTCGAACGTGCCGGGCTTGTAGGACGCGAGGGAGCGGAAGACCCGGATGAAGGTCTCCTGCGTCAGGTCCTCGGCGTCGTGGGCGTTACCGGTCAGGCGGTATGCCAGCCGGTACACGCGGTCGGCGTGCTCACGCACGACCTCGTCCCACGAGGGCGGCGTCCATGCGGCCTCGTCCACCGTCACCGGCGTGACCTGGTCCGCGTGCTGGTCCTGCATCGTGTCCTGCATCGGGGAAGTAGGCACCTCCATCAGCGTCTTCTCCCAACTACTCCACCCAACGCGGGCGATGAGCACGGTGTTCCCGTTGTCGAGGACCAGTCTGTCCGGCCTGCTTATGTTTCTAGTGAGACTGGACTGAGAGGAGGCTGAGAAGTCGTTACCAGGAGTCTTCTGCTCTTTTGGCGATAGGCAGCGCTAACCTCCGCGTGTGAATTCCGGGACGCATGCGGGCTCGCCTGCCGAGGCCGCCGACGCCGATCTCGTCGACGGCTACGTCCCCGACGACGAGGTACTGGCCGCCGCGCGGGCGCGGTCGGCCGATCTGGGATGCGGTCCGCTGAGCGCGGGCGCGGGCGCGACTCTCCGTTTCCTGGCCACGACGCTGCGGGCGAAAGCCGTCGTCGAGGTCGGGACCGGGGCCGGGGTGAGCGGGTTGTGCCTGCTCGGCGGCATGGTCGACGACGGGATCCTCACCTCGATCGACATCGAGCCGGAGTACCACCGGGCGGCGCGGGCGGCGTTCCGCGAGGCCGGCTACCCGCCGGGGCGGACCCGGCTGATCATGGGACGCGCACTCGACGTCCTCCCCCGGCTCACCCCCGGCGGTTACGACCTGGTGTTCGTCGATTCGGCGCCGGTCGAGTACCCGAGTTGCTACGAGAAGGCCGTCGCGCTGCTGCGGCCCGGCGGGATACTGGCGTTCCACAACGTCTCGGGCACCAGGGTGACCGATCCCTCACGGCGTGATCCGGACACCCTCGCGCTCCGGGAGGTCGCGCGGGCCTTCCGGGAGGACGAGCGGCTGGTCCCGGCGCTGTTGCCGGTGGGCGGCGGGCTGCTGGTCGCCGCGATCGCGTAGCAAGGGACCTTTGCTACCACTTTCAGACCCGTTCCGTGAAGGCCTCCTTGAGGGACCCAGAGTCCCTCAAGGAGGCCTTCACGGACTTGGGGACCACCGCGACCACTGCCACCGCGGCGATGGCCAGCCAGGCGGCGGTGAGCACGATCAGCCAGGTCCAGCCCGCGTGCCCGTACACGGTCGCGCCGACGGCACCGCCGACGCTGCTGCCGAGGTAGTACGAAAGCGTGTAGAGCCCGCCCACCTGGCCACGAGCGTTCTCAGGCGCCTCCGCCGCGGCCCAGCCGTTGGCGACGGCGTGCGCGGCGAAGAACGCGCCGGTCAGCACCACGAACCCGGCGACGACCACGGGCAGCGAGTCGGACAGCGTCAGCGCGGTGCCCGCGATCGTGAGCAGCAGGGCACCGGCGAGCGACCGGCGACGCCCGAAGCGGCCGACGAGCTTGCCCGCCGTCGCGGACGAAACCGAGCCGATCGCGTACGCGAGGAAGACGAGCGAGGCGATCGCCGGGGAGAGGTTCAGCGGCTCCCCGGTCAGGCGGAAGCCGGCGGCGTTGTAGAGCGCGACGAACGAGCCCATCGCCAGGAGCGCGACCGCGTACTGGACCAGCAGGACCGGCTTCCGGACGGCCGCGCCGAGCCCGGCCAGCACCGCCTTGCCCTGGTCGCGAAAGCGCTCTGACCTGCGCCGATCCGCGAAAGTGGTAGCAAAGGTCCCTTGCTCCCCCGGCGGCAGGGCCAGCACCGTGACCACCGTGCAGACCAGCCCGACCCCCGCGACGACGAGCAGCGCGCCCTGATAGCCGAACGGTCCGGCGGTGAACCCGGCCGCGAGCCGTCCGACCATGCCGCCGACGGTGTTCCCGGCGATCATCGCGCCCACCGCCGCCGCCAGCCCGGCCTTCCCGAGCCGTTCCGCGAGGTAGGCCGCGGCCACGCCGGGGAACCCCGCGATGGCGACCCCCTGCAGCGCCCGCAGCACGAGCAGCGCCGGATAGCTCGGCGCCAGCGGCAGCAGGAAACCGAACACGACCGACGCGACCACCGAAGCGATGATCACCGGACGCCGTCCCACGACCTCCGAAAGCGCCGCGATCGGCAGCACGGCGATCGCGAGCGCGCCGGTCGCGACGCTCACCGCGAGCGAGGCGCCACCGGGATCGAGGTGGTACTGCTCGGCCAGTTGCGGCAGCACCGGCTGCGGCGCGTAGAGCAGCGCGAACGAGGAGATCCCGGCCGCGGCGACGGCGATCGTCACGCGGCGGGTGGTTCCGGGAGCAGGCACGATCTCGAAGCTAAGCCTCGCTAAACGATACGTCTAATACGCTCATCTGCCACAATCGATACCGTGCTGAATGAAAGGATGACCGCCCAGCTAGCCCCCCAGCTCGCTCTGCTCACCGCACTGCGCCGCACGACGAACGTCACACGCGCGGCGGAACTGCTCGGTGTCCCGCAGCCCACGGTAAGCCGCCGGATCGCGGCACTCGGCGAGGCCCTCGGCGCACCACTGACGGTCCCCGACGGCCGCGGCATCCGGCTCACCCGGGCCGCCGAGTTGCTCGCCGACGCCGCGGAGCGCGCTCTCGCCGCCGTCGACGCCGGGGTCCGCCAAGCCCGCGAGGAGGTCGACCCCGAATCCGGGCACATCGTCCTCGGCTTCCTGCACCTCCTCGGCCGTTCGCTGGTCCCCACGCTGCTCCGCGGCTATCGCGCGGAACACCCGGGAGTCCGGTTCACGCTGGTCCAGGGCTCGCGCCAGGACATGGTCGACCGGCTGACCAGCGGCGAGCTCGACCTCGCGCTGCTCGCGCCGGCCCCGGTCGACGACCCGCTGCTCGACACCGCCGTGCTGTCCGAGCAGGAGATCTTCCTGTCCGTGCCGACGTCGCACCGCCTCGCCGACCGGCCCAGCGCCGCCATCGAGGACCTCAAGGACGAGGAGTTCGTGCTCCTCGAGACCGGCTACGGCCTCCGCACCATCACCGACGAACTGTGCGCGGCGGCCGGCTTCGAGCCGAAGATCGCCTTCGAAGGACAGGAGTCCGACACCGTGCGAGGCCTCGTCGCGGCCGGGCTCGGCGTCGCGCTGCTCCCCCGTTTCGAGCCGGGCAGCCCGGCGGGTGTCGCCGAAGTCCCGCTGGTACCGCCGGTCGGCCGGACCATCGGGCTGGCTTGGCGCAAGGACGTCGTCCTGCCGCCCGCCGTCATGAGGTTCCGGGAACGGGTCCGCGCGCATCCCTGGTGACGATCGTCAGGGTCGGTCCCTGCCGTTCGTCCACCCCGCGGGCGCGTCGTTTTCGCTAACTTCGGGTGAATGTACGACGACATCGTGGAGTTGGCAGGGGAAAGCCCGAGCTGGCTTCAGGCGACCGGAATCCTGTTCACCGAAGCAGGACTGCTCGTCTTCGCGGCGCTTTTCGCCTGGATGCTGTGGCGGGCGCGCACCTCACCCGTCCGGATCGCCGTGGCGCTGCTGCCGCCCGCCGCGACCGCGATCGCGTACCTGATCAGCGAAGGCCTGAAAAGCGTGATCCAGGAGGACCGGCCGTGCCGGAACCTCGTCACGCTCGTCGACTGCCCGCCGATCGGCGACTGGTCCTTCCCGAGCAACCACTCCACCATCGGCGCGGCGGCCGCCGTCGGGCTGGCACTCGCCTGGCGGCGACTCGCGCCGTGGGTGCTCCCGGGCGCGCTGCTGATGGGCTTCTCGCGGGTCTTCGTCGGCGCGCACTACCCGCACGACGTCCTCGCCGGGCTCGTCCTCGGCTCCGTGACGGCGTGGCTCGTCTTCCGGTACCTGACCGGCCCCGCGACCGGGATCGCCCGGCGGCTCACCGCCCACGCCGGTGACGCGCCGACCCAGCCCATGCCCAAGGTCGACCTGCGGGGCGGGAGCAAGGGACCTTTGCTACCACCCCGCAGGTAAACCGCAGGTCAGGCGTAGGACGCGACCAGTTCGACCAGCGTCCGCGCCGCGAAGCCGGTGGCCCCGGGCACGACGTCCGCGTAGGTCTTGTCGGCCCGCGCGGGGCCGGCGATGTCGAGATGCGCCCACGGCACGTCCCCGACGAACTCGCGCAGGAACAGCGCCGCGACGATGCCGCCGGGGCCGCCCGGCGCCTGCCGGACGTCACCGAGCGAGCCCTGCACGGTCTCGGCCAGGTCCTCCAGCAGCGGCATCCGCCACCACGCCTCGCCGACGCGCTCGCCCGCCTTCGTGACCCGCTCCGCGAGCGCGTCCTCGTTGGCGAAGACGCCGCCGGTGCGAACACCGAGCGAGACCTTCATGGCGCCGGTCAGGGTCGCCGCGTCGATCACCGCGTCCGGCTTGTGCTTCTTGATGCCGTAGACGAGGGCGTCGGCCAGGACCATGCGGCCCTCGGCGTCGGTGTTGCCCACCTCGGTCGTCTTGCCGCCGTAGTGCCGGACGATGTCGCCGGGCCGGTACGACGAACCGGACACGTGGTTCTCGGCGGCGGGCACCAGCGCGGTCACCTTGACCGGCAGGCGCAGCGCGGCGATCGCGCGGACCGCGGCGATGATCGCCGCGCCGCCCGCCATGTCGGTGCGCATGAGGTGCATGCCGTCGGCCGGTTTGATCGAAAGCCCACCGGTGTCGAAGGTGATGCCCTTGCCGACCAGCAGCAGATGCGTCGCCGCCCCGCGCGGCCGGTACTCCAGTTCGATCAGCCGCGGCGGCGCGGCCGAACCACCACCGACCGCGAGGACGCCGCCGAAGCCCTGCTCGGCCAGCCACTTCTCGTCCCTGGCCGTCACGGTCAGGTTCGGCAGGCCGCCGGCGACGCGGACGGCCGTGTCGGCGAGCCAGGCGGGGGTCTTGATGTTCGACGGCGTGTTCGCCAGGTCGCGCGCGAACGCGGCGGCCGCGGCGAGTTCGCGGACCCGCTCCAAGGCGTCCGCGGCGTGCTCGTGGCGTGTGATCAAGCGCACGGTCCGCAGGCTCGGCTTGGGCTCCTCGGCCGTCACCGTGAACCGGTAGCCACCGAGAAGCAGCCCGTACGCGAGTTCCTCGACGTGCTCGGCGCCCGCGTCTTCAGGCAGTTCGACGGCGAAGGCACGGAACGCCTTCTGGCCCGCCTTGACGTCTTCTTCCAGCGCCGACGAAACGGCGCGGACCAGCGCGGCACCGGCCTTGCGGTACTGCTTGGGCTCGCCGTCTCCGACGCCGGCCAGCCAGCGGACGCCGCCGGTCGGCACGGTCTGCACGTCACCGGCCTTGCCGGTGGGCCGCACGCCGCCGATCTCCGCGAGTCCGGCGTCACCGTCCTCTTCGGACGGCGCCGCGATCAGCGTGGCCAGCGGTGTCCCGCGCCTTAGGTCGTCCGAGACCTCGAGTTCGAGCAGCTTCCCCGGAACGGGGGGTAGCGGGTTACGCACAGTGAGCGACCTCCGGGCGCAGATGAACCGCGACCCCGGCCTCCGAAGGGAGACCGGGGTGCGGGTGGTTGAACGTTGGTGCGGTCCGGCTCAGCCGGTGACCTCCTGCAAGGCCGCGCCGAGATCCTTCGCTTCTTCCGCGGAGAGTTCGACGACGAGGCGCCCACCACCTTCGAGTGGTACGCGCATCACGAGGCCCCGCCCCTCCTTAGTCACTTCGAGGGGACCATCTCCGGTCCGGGGCTTCATGGCCGCCATAGCGTGCTCCCTCCGTCTCAACCGGCGCGCCCGGGTCGCGCTCGTCAAAGCCAGCCGGGTCTACTGTCCATTGTCCCTCATCAGCGGCCGAGCGCGAACGCGGACCGATCTTTTGCCGCCGTATCGGTGCTGGTATGCGGCTCGCGAGGCTGAAAGACTCGTCTCGGACCGCAGTTTCGCCGACTAGGAGATCCCGTGACCACATCCGACGTTCTGCTGACCGCCGACGCCGATGGCGTGCGCACCTTCACGCTGAACCGGCCGCAGGCGTACAACTCGCTGACCGTCGAACTCAAGGAACTGCTGCTGGCGGGCCTCACCGAGGCCGCGGCCGACGACAGTGTCCGCGCGGTCGTGCTGACCGGTTCCGGCAAGGCCTTCTGCGCCGGGCAGGACCTGAAGGAGCACGTCGGGCTGCTGCAGGCGGGTGACCCCGCTCCGCTACACACCGTCAAGGAGCACTACAACCCGATCGTCAAGACGATCGTCGGGATGCCGAAGCCGGTCATCGCGGCGGTGAACGGCCCGGCGGCCGGCGCGGGCGCGGCCTTCGCGTACGCGAGCGACCTCCGGATCGCGGCGACGTCGGCGAACTTCCTGATGGCGTTCGCGAACGTCGGCCTCGGCCCGGACTCGGGCGCGTCGTGGACGTTGCAGCGGCTGATCGGCCTCGGCCGCGCGGCCGAGCTGATGCTGATGGCGCGCACGGTCGACTCGGCCGAGGCGCTGACGCTCGGGCTGGTCAGCGAGGTCGTTCCGGACGAGGAACTGGCCGCCCGCGCGCAGAAGGTCGCCGCGAAGCTCGCGGCCGGCCCGACGGTCGCGTACGCGAAGATCAAGAACGTCCTCGCGGTCGCCGCCGAGTCCTCGCTCGAAGAGGCGCTGGACGCCGAGGACGCCGCGCAGTCCGCGCTCGGCGCGACCGCGGACCACACCGAGGCCGTCGAGGCCTTCGTGGGCAAGCGGAAGCCGAACTTCCAGGGCAAGTAGCGCTTGGGGCCTCGTGAGTGGCGTTTCGGGTTCTAACCCGAAACGCCACTCACGACGCGGCCCGGAAGCAGTCCTTCACGTGGTCGTCGACCATCCCCGTCGCCTGCATCAGCGCGTAGCAGGTCGTCGGCCCGAGGAACACGAAGCCGCGCTTCTTGAGTTCCTTCGCCATCGCCTTCGACTCGTCGGTGATCGCCGGGACGTCCGCCATCCGCCGCGGCCGGGTGTGCGACGCAGGCGCGAACGACCACAGCAGGTCGTCCAGCGAACCGTCCAGTTCCGAGATCGCCCGGGCGTTGTTGATCGCCGCCAGGATCTTCGCCCGGTTCCGCACGATCGACGCGTCCGCCATGAGCCGGGCGACGTCGTCGTCGGTGAACAGAGCGACCTTCTCCGGCACGAACCCGGCGAACGCCTTCCGGAACGACTCCCGTTTCCGCAGGATCGTGATCCACGAAAGCCCGGACTGGAACGACTCCAGGCACAGCCGCTCGTACAGCTCTTCGTCGCCGTGGAGCGGGACGCCCCATTCGGTGTCGTGGTACTCGACGTAGTCCGGCGCCGAATTGCCCCACGAACACCGGTTGATCCCGTCCGCGCCCAGCAGACCCGCCTCAGCCAACCCGGTACCCCTCCGCGTACTTCACGAATCTCTGCAGGCTCAACCGCAGTCCCAGTTCGAAGCCCGGTTTCGCGACCGGCCAGCCGAGCCGTCCGACGACGCCGAACGGCGGCCGCAGATGCTCCGCCCAGACGAACGTCGAGGCATGCGGCCCCTTCTCGATCACCTGGAAGACCCCGGTGCCCTGCACGATCTTGCCGGTATGCCGCACGACGCAGCGCAGCGGCGGCTCCCAGCTGGTGATCTCCATGGTGTCGGTGAAGCCGATCCCCACGACACCGGTGAACGCCGACAGCTTCGATCCCACGCTGCGCCCGTTGCCCTCGACGACCTTGACCTCGGTGCCGAGCATCCATTCGCCCTGGCGTTCCCAGTCGGTCAGGGCGAGCCAAGCCGTCCCCGCCGGCACCGCGACGTCGACGGAGACGACGACGTCGGTCACCTGGCGCCCTCGCGCTCGGCCTCCAGCTCGGCCACCTTGGCCCGCAGGTCCTCGATCTCGACGCCGAGGCGGCGCATCACCCAGTCCACTTCGGACATCTTGTAGCCGCGCAGCACCATCTGATAGCGGACGGCGTGGACGTCCTCGGCGGTGATGTCCTCGGCGGGCAGCCTGGTCGGCGAGCCGCCGGGCGGCAGCGGCGCCAGCTCCTCACCCCTGCCGAACACCACGGCGGCCAGCAAAAACACCACGGCGGCCACCAGCAGCATGACTACGAGATAGATCAGGGCGGTCGTCACGCCACGATCGTGGCACACGAACGCCACGATCGTCGCGCCAGCAACGCGAGTCGCACGCTGAGCACCACCCAGAGCACCATGAGGATCCCGCACGGCACCGACAGGAACAGTCTCGACGCGTCGATGAACCCGGTGGCGATCACCAGCAGCGCCACCGAAAGCAGGTTCAGCCCGACGGCCTCGCCGATCAGCACGCCGGCGGTCCTGACCAGCCGGGTGCCGTCCATCCGCCGGGAAAGCCAGCGCATGCTGAGCAACGCGAGCACGCCCAGCATCGGAACGATGAACACCGAGCCGTGGGTGAACTGGGCGACGTACTTGTACCAACCCGGGGTCGGCGTCGAAAGCCGCGACCAGTCACCGAAGGTCCATTTGCGGGCGAACTCCCAGGCGAGCTGCATCATCGGCACGCCGAGGATCAGTTTCCACAAGGTGCGGGTGCCGCTGTGCATCCCCAGTTCGGCCTGATAGTCCCGCGCGATCAGATGCACCGGCCCGAAATCGGCGACCGCGCGCCGCTGTGCCTCCTGCTCGCTCCAGCCACCGTCGCGATACGCGTCCGCGGCGTCGTTGAGCCCGTCCCGTGCCTCGCGCAGCAGATCCCGCTTCGCCGACGCCGGGCCGTCCAGCCGGGTGCGCAGTTCCCCGAGGTACGCCTCGATCACCGTCATGCCGTGGCTCTCCGACTCCGCGCGGCGACCGCGAGCCGCATGCTGAACAGGATCCAGGTTCCGGACATCACCGCGCACGGCACGCTGACGAGCATGCGCGCGGGTTCCAGCAGGCCGGTCGCGCCGCCGTACGTCGCGACCGCGAGCAGGTTCAGTCCCACCGCGCCCGCCAGCGACCACGAGACCGCGCGGGCGACGGGCAGGCCGCCCGCGCGCCGCGAAAGCAACCGTGCGGCGAGCAACCCGGCGACCGCGATGGCCGGGGACAGCGCCGCGAGTGTGTCGGCCGCACCGATCGCGCGGTGGTACCAGGACGGCGCGTCGCCGAACCGCGACCAGTCACCGAAGCCCCGCGCGAGATCCCAGCCGAGGATCAGCAGCGGGACACCGGCGATCAGCTCCCACAGCACGCGGATGTCGCGCCGGAGTCCCAATTCCGCCTGATAGTCACGGGCGATCAGGTCGACGGGCCCGAAATCGGCGACGGCACGGCGTTCGGCCTCCGCCTCGTCGACGCCACCCTCCCGATATGCCTCGGCCGCGTCGACCAGACCGTCCCTCGCTTCGGTGAGCAGATCGGCCTTCACCGACCGCGGCCCGCGCAAGCGGCCATCCAGATCGCCGATGTAGGCCTCGATCGCGTTCATGCGGCGAGGGCGGACCGGGGCCGGAAGGCCAGCGAAAGCAGCCGGAAGCTGAACACGACCCAGCCGAGGGCGAGCACGTTGCACACCAGGCTCACGTTCAGCCTGGACGGATCGAGGGCCGCCGTACCCACGGTGAGCAGCAACAGCGCCAGCAGGTTCATGCTCGCCGCGGCGCCCACCGTCGACCGCGTCACCTTCCCGAGCCGGACGCTGTCGAGCCTGCGCCCCAGCCGCCGCGTCCCGAACAGCGCGACCACGCCGAGCACGGGCGGCACGAGGACGAGGACGCCGAAGAGCTCGATGACGGACATGTACCACTCCGGATGCGCATTCCCGCTCCGGCTCCAGTCGCCGTAGGTCCAGATCCGCGCCAGCTCCCAGCCGACCTGGATCAGCGGGATGCCGACGATCACCTTCCACAACGTGCCGATGTCGCCGCGCAACGCCAGCTCGGCCTGGTACTCGCGGGCGATCACGGCCGCCGGGCCGAAATCGGCGACGGCACGGCGTTCGGCCTCCGCCTCGTCGACACCGCCCGCGCGATACGCCTCGGCCGCGTCGATCAGACCGTCCTTGGCCTCGGTGAGCAGATCGGCCTTCGCCCCCACCGACCCGCGCAATCTCGTGTCCAGATCACCGATGTAGGCCTCGATCGTGCTCATGCGGTGCTCCCCCCGAGGACACCACCGATCACGGTGGTGAACTCCTGCCACTCCGCCCGTTCCGCCGCGAGCGCCTTCTGCCCGGAGCGGGTGAGCTTGTACGTACGACGTTTGCGGCCGGACACGACGTCCCATTCGCTGGCGAGGAATCCGGCGCGCTCCAAGCGGCGAAGCGCCGGGTAGACGGTGCCCGTCGGCAGGTCGAGCGCACCGTCACTGCGGAGCTGGAGCGCCTCGATGATGGCGTATCCATGCAGCTTCCGGCCGTCGAGGACGGCGAGGAGCAGCGCGTCGAGGTGCCCGCGCAGGCTGTCGGCCTTCATAGATAGACAGTCTACACATCGCCGCCTGCCAGGGTAGCCGGGACTTTCCCGGACCGGCCTCAGGGAATGTCCCCGAGATCACCCCGATTTCATAGATTTAGTGGCTACATGTAGCCAGCCTACGTATACAGTGCTTCGACATGGACGCACTCCCGATCGCGAGACTCCAGTTCGCGACGACGACCTCGTTCCACTTCCTGTTCGTGCTGCTCACACTGGGGCTCGTGACACTCGTCGCGGTGATGCAGACACGCTCCGCGTTCGGCGGAAAGCCGGAGCTCACGCGGATGACTCGTTTCTGGGGCAAGCTTTACGTGATCAATTACGCGCTGGGAATCGTCACCGGAATCGTGATGGAATTCCAGTTCGGCCTCACCTGGACCGGCCTGTCCGCGGTCGCGGGCGACGTCTTCGGCGCCCCGCTGGCCATCGAGACGCTGGTGGCGTTCTTCGCCGAATCGACCTTCCTGGGGCTCTGGATCTTCGGCTGGGGGCGGCTGAACAAATGGGTCCATCTGACGCTGATCTGGCTGGTCACGCTGACCGCGTACGCCTCGGCGCTGTTCATCATGGTGGCCAACTCGTTCCTGCAGAACCCGGTCGGCACCCACGCCGAAAACGGCGTGCTGAAGCTCGACGACTTCGGCGCGCTGTTCACCAACCCGGCACTGACCAGCTCACTGCCGCACGTGCTGAGCGCGGCGCTCATGACCGGCGGTTTCTTCGTGGTCGGCGTCAGCGCGTACCACTTCATCAAGCGCACCGAGGAGATCGAGTTCTTCCAGCGCTCGATGCGGATCGGCGTGCTCGCCTCGCTGGTCGGCAGCACACTGGTGATCGGCTTCGGTTTCGGCCAGTTCGGCCCGCTGGGCGAGTACCACCCCGACAAGCTCAAGTCGCCTGATCCGCTGGTCGGCGCCCCGTTGGGATTCATGATCCAGATCGGCTTCATCGCGTTCCTCGCCTCGATGCTCGGCACGCTGCTGCTGTTCCGGAACTGGATCACCAAGGTGCGGCCGCTGCTGTACGTGATGGTGCTGGCCATTCCGCTGCCGTTCGTCGCCGCGATCTCCGGCTGGCTCGTCCGGGAGATCGGCCGCCAGCCGTGGCTGATCCGCGGGCAGCTGACCACCGCCGACGCCGTCGCGTCGATCCCGGCCGGGCAGATCCTGTTCTCCTTCATCGCGTTCACCGTGCTGTTCGCGGCGCTCGCGATCGCCGACTGGGTCCTGATGTCGCGGGTCGCCAAACGCGGCCCCGACGCGAGCGAAGAAGCGGCCGCGCCGCGTCCCGAACTTCCCGTCCTGAGCGGAGTCTGACCGATGGTGATCCTCTGGTGGTGTGTGCTCGGTTTCCTGACGGCCGGCTATTTCGCACTGGCAGGCTACGACTACGGCGTCGGGATGCTGCTCGGCAGGCTCAGCCGTGACGAGGCCGGACGGCGGCGTGTGCTCGGCGCTTTCGGCCCGTTCTTCCTGGCCAACGAGGTGTGGCTGGTGGCCGCGGTCGGCGTCCTGTTCGGCGCTTTCCCGCATCTGGAAGGAAAAGTGTTCTCCGGGGCGTACCTTCCGGTCGTCACCCTGCTGCTCGGGCTCGTCACGTTCACCGCGGCGGTGCAGTTGCGCAGCAGGCGGCCGGACGCGGGCCGCGGCGCCTGGACGCTGGCGATCACCGTCGGCGCCTGGGTGACGGCGGTGTCGTGGGGCGTGTTCCTCGGCAACCTCGTGCTCGGGCTCCCGCTCGACGCGGCCGGGAAACCGGCGGGCGACGTCCTCGCGGTGTTCAGCCCGTACGCGCTGCTCTGGGGTGCCGGGTTCGTCGCGCTGTTCGCCTTGCAGGGAGCGGCTTTCCTCGCCGTCCGGGCACCGGCCGAATTCACCGCCCGCGCGAACCGGATCGCCAAGGCCCTGCTCGCGCCGGCGTTCGCGTTCCTGGTCGTGGCGGTCGTCTGGGGCGCCGTCGAGACCACCGCGTCGTGGTCGGTGCTGCCCGCGATCGTGCTGGCGTTCGGCGCGCTGGGCGTCGCGGCCGCGGCCTTGCGCGCGGGGCGGCACAAGGCGGCGCTGGTCGCCACGATGACGCTGTCCGCGTCGCCGGTGCTGGCGGTCGGAACCCTGCGCCTGCCGGACGCGCTGGTGTCCTCTGTGGACGGAGGCTTCTCGTTGAGCCTGACGGAAGCGGCCACCAGCACCGAGATGCTCGGCCTGCTCACGTTCGTCCTGCCGCCCGCGCTCGTGGCGATCGCCGCCGTGCAGTGGGTGACCTGGCGCAGGCACGACACCCGCGTCGACCAGCGTTCGCTGCTGCACTTCTAGGAGCCTGAAATGCCTCCCCTTCCCGGATTGCGGCGCCACTTCGGCGTATTGGCCGTCCTCGGAACGCTGACCGCCGCGGCGATCCTCGTCCAGGCCGACGGTCTCGCGACGCTGCTCACCGGCGGCGGCGTGACCTGGACGCTCGTGGCCGCCATCGCGGTGCGCGCGCTGCTCGCCGGCGCCCAGGGTTCCGTCGGCGGCCGGTTCGCGGCGAAGGTCAAATCCGGGCTGCGGAAACGGCTTCTCGGCGCGGAGGCGGAGAATCCGGGCGAGGTCGCGAGCCTGGTGACCAAGGGGATCGACGCGAGCGACGCCTATCTGACCGGGTATCTGCCGACGGTGGTGCTCTCGGCGATCATCCCGGTCGCGGTGCTCGTCCGGCTGTTCGCCGCGGATCTGTCGTCGGCGCTGATCATCACCGCGACACTGCCGCTGATCCCGGTGTTCGCGATCCTGGTCGGACAGCACACGAAGGCGAAGACCGCCAAGCAGTGGTCGCTGCTTTCCAAGCTGGGCGGGCATTTCCTCGACGTCGTGCGCGGGCTCGGCACGCTCAAGGTGTTCGGCCGCGCGGAGGCGCAGGCGAAGACCGTGCGGGCGATGACGGACGCGCACACCGACGCGACCATGCGCACGCTGCGGGTCGCGTTCCTGTCCGCGCTGGTACTGGAGCTGGTCGCGACGCTTTCGGTGGCGCTCGTGGCGGTGCCGATCGGTTTCCGGTTGCTGGAAGGCGGCATGGTCGTGCACACCGCGGTGCTCGTGCTATTGCTCGCGCCTGAGGCTTATCTGCCTCTGCGGGCCGCGGGAGCGAAGTTCCACGCCAGCGCGGAAGGGCTCGCCACACTGCGGGAAGCGCTGGCCGTGCGTCCGGAAGAGGTCACCGAGGGCTCGCGGGTGGCCCGCCGCGGCGCGCCGCGGATCGTGCTCGAGAAGGTGAGCGTGGCGTACGGCGACGAGACCGTACTGTCCGAAGTGGACATGACGATCGAGGCGGGTGAGCACGTCGCGCTCGTCGGGCCCAGTGGTTCCGGGAAGAGCACGTTGCTGGCCGTGCTGCTGGGCTTCGTCACGCCGACGTCCGGCCGGGTCCTCGTCGACGGCGTCGACCTGCGCGAGCTGGATCCGGCCGCGTGGCGGGCCGGGACGGCGTGGGTGCCGCAACGGCCGACGCTGTTCACCGGGACCGTCGAAGAGAACATCGCGATGGGCCAGGTGCCGGACATTCAGGCCGCGGCAAGCGCAGCGGCGTTCGACGACGTCGTGCGCGGCCTTCCCGACGGCTACCGGACTCGGATCGGCGAACTGGGCGCGCCGCTTTCGGCCGGTCAGCGGCAACGGCTCGGTCTCGCCAGGGCGCTGGCCCGCACCGAGGCGGGTCTGGCGCTGCTCGACGAGCCGACCGCCAGGCTCGACGCGGGGACCGAAGCCGCCGTGCTCGGCGCGACCCGTGCACTGCTCACCGGCCGGACCGCGGTACTCGTCGCCCACCGGCCCGCGATGGCCGCGCTGGCCACCCGCGTCCTCGAAGTCCACGATGGCGCCGTACGAGAACGGGAACTGGTGTGAACGTCTGGGGAATGTCCACAAAGGACGTCGTACGGCTGGCCCGTGCCGGGCTGATCGCGGCCGGTGCCGAGCTGGCGGGACTGGCGCTGATGGCCACCGCCGCGTGGCTGCTGCTCAAGGCGGCCGAGCAGCCGCCGCTGGCGTCGCTCACCGTGGCGATCGTCGCCGTACGGACGCTGGCATTGCTGCGCGGCGGGCTGCGTTACGCGGAACGGCTCGCCGGGCACGAGGTCGTCCTGCGCTATCTCGGCGCCTTGCGGACCCGCGTGTACACGTCGTTGCTGCCGCACCGGGTCTCGCGGCATTCCGGCGGCGACCTCGTCACGCGCCTGGTGTCCGATGTGGACGCCGTCCAGGACGCGATCCTCCGCTGCCTGCTGCCCACCGGTGTCGCCGCTTTCGTCGGCGCGGTGTCGACGACGGTCGCGCTGATCGTCAGCCCGGCCGCCGGACTCGTGCTCGCGTCAGGACTCGCCGTCGCCGGGATCGGTCTGCCGTGGCTGTGCGTGCGGATCACCCGCGCGGCGGCGGAGACGAGTGCTCCGGCCCGCGCCGACCTCGCCGAACGGACGGTCGAGCTGATCACCGGGCGACGCGAGCTGATCGCCTACGGCGTCCACGAGTCCACTGTGGACGCGGCGCACGCTGCCGTCGATTCCCTCGCTTCGCGGGATCGGGCGACGGCGAACCGCACGAGCCTGCTGACCGCGGCCGGGATCCTCGTCCAGCTGCTGACCTGCGTCGCGATCGCGCTGACCGCCGGGGTTTCGGCGCCGCTGACCGCGGCACTGGCCCTGGGCGCGCTGGCCGTGTTCGAGCTGGTCCTGCCGCTGACCGCGGCGGCCCAGCGGTGGGTCGAGGTCCGGGCGTCGGCAGAGCGGGTGCGCGCGCTGCTGACTGAACCGCCGCCCGCGCGCGGGACCGCGGTTCCCGAGCCGGGACATCTGCGGCTCGAAGGCGTCGGCGTTCATTTCGCAGGCAGGGCGGCGGCGCTGGACGGCATCGACCTCGACCTGCCGCCGGGCAAGCGGATCGGGATCGTGGGGCCGAGCGGGGCGGGGAAGACGACGTTGCTGAACGTCCTGCTGGGAGCCGTGGCGCCGACGTCCGGGCGCGCCCTGCTGAACGGGAAGCCGCTGGAGACATACGACCCGGCGCTGCTGCCGTCGGTGATTTCGGGCGCGCTCGCGGACGCGCACGTCTTCCATACGACCGTCCGCGAGAACCTCCTGCTCGCGAAGCCCGGCGCTTCCGACGCCGAACTGCTCGACGCGTGCGCCACGGCCGGATTCGATCTGCCTCTGGATCGCGAAGTCGGCTCCGACGGCGACGCGCTGTCCGGTGGGCAACGCCAGCGGCTCATCCTGGCGAGAGCAGTGCTCTCGGCACCGCCGATCCTCGTCCTGGACGAGCCCGTCGAGGGGCTGGATCCGGCGCACGGCGACGCCGTCCTGGCCGAAGTGCTCGCCGCCGCGCGCGGGACCGTCGTGCTCGTGACGCATCGTGAATCGCAGGTGGCCGGGTTCGACGAGGTGCTACGCCTCTAGGCCGCGCACTTCCCGCATCGGCGGCCGGTCGCTGACCGACACCTCGGCGACCTCCGGCAGCCATTCGTCACCCACCTGCGCGAACTGGGTGAGCTGGGCCGGGTCGTCGGACTTGATGCCGCAGCGCGCGAGCGCCGTCCCGAGGATCTGGCGTGCCATCACACCCAGCTGAAGCAGCGAGCGGTTGCGATGCTTGCGTACGCCGAGGTTGACCTGAGCGAGCCCTTCGAGGCCGTAGCGCACTTCGGCGTCGAGGATGAGCCCGATCTCTACGCCGTACCCGGCCGCGAAGGGCACCGACTCGAGGAACTCACGCGTCGCGGCGTACTCGCCGCCAAGCGGCTGGATCAGCCCCGAGAGTGACGGGCGTAGCGCCGAGAGGACCGGTCGCGCCAGCAGTTCGGTGACCCGGCCGCCGCCGCTGCTCTCCAGGCGCAGCGGCCGCCGGTAGAAGCCTTTGACCAGGTGGACGCCTTCCTCGCAGAGCAGGGGCCCGAGGAGGGTCGGCACGAACGCCGGATCCGGGTCGACAAGGTCGGAGTCGAGGAACACGACGACGTCACCGGTCGTCGCGGCCAGCGACCGCCACAGCACTTCGCCCTTGCCCGGCACCGGCGGCAGCTCGGGGAGCACGTCCTCGCGGTGCACCACGCGCGCGCCGGCGCGCGCGGCGAGCTCGGCGGTGGCGTCGGTGGAGCCCGAATCCATCACGACCAGCTCGTCGACGACCGTGCCCAGCAACGGGCGGACCGTGCCGACGACTTCGGCGACGGTGTCCTCTTCGTCGAGCGCCGGTAGCACGACCGAAACCGTCCGGTCACCCTTCGCAGCGACGATGTCGTCGAGCGTCCAATCGGGGTTCTGCCAGGTGCGCCGCTCGAACCAACTCATGAGTAGTGATCGTGCCATGCTGGAGTCCGACACCCTGTCGATGGAGGAACCTTGCTACCGCTGCTCGTCCGTTTCGTGCTCGGCCCGCTGGTCAGAGCGCTGTACCGCCCCGAGATCCGCGGCGTGGAGAACATCCCCGCCACCGGTCCGGTGCTGCTGGCACCCAACCATCGGGCGGCGCTGGACACCGGCGTGATCACTTTCACGGCGATGCGACAGGTCAAGTTCCTCGGCAAGGCGGAGTACTTCACCGGCCGCGGACTCAAGGGCAAACTGATGGCCGGTTTCCTGGGCGGCCTCGGCTACGTCCCGGTCGAACGCGGCAACGCGCAGGCCGGTCTCGCCGCGCTCGAAGCGGCGCGGAAGGTGCTCGACGCGGGCGGCGCGTTCGCGATCTACCCCGAAGGCACCCGCTCGCTGGACGGGCGGCTGCACCGCGGGCACACCGGTGTCGCGGCGCTGGCGCTGGCGACCGGGGCGAAGGTCGTGCCCGTCGCGCTGACCGGTACCGAAAACCTGCAGCCCGCCGGAAAGCGGATGCCGCGGCGGGCGAAGATCACGGTGACCTACGGTGCGCCGCTGGACTTCTCGCGGTACGAGGGGCAGGACTCTTCGCCGGCGATCCGGCGTTCGGTGACCGACGAGATCATGTACGCGATCCTGGAGCTTTCGGGGCAGGAATACGTCGACTCTTACCACAAACGGCCTGATCAGAGCGCCGCCTGAGGGTTCGCGGTGGCGCGGGGTGGTAGCAAAGGTCCCTTGCTCCCCCGCTGCTCCACTTCTGGTTTCGCAGGGGTGCCGTGAAGGCCTCCTTCCCTACCCTCAAGGTAGGGAAGGAGGCCTTCGCGGACCGACCGGTGACCCCATGAACCCCAGGCGCACCAGAAACCCCACAAGTCACAAGCGACGCGCGTGAAGGCCTCCTTCCCTCGGCTCAGCCG
Source organism: Amycolatopsis sp. SB7-3 (assembly GCF_041021335.1). NCBI lineage: Bacteria > Bacillati > Actinomycetota > Actinomycetes > Pseudonocardiales > Pseudonocardiaceae > Amycolatopsis > Amycolatopsis sp. SB7-3. Next base: position 3,397,789 of record NZ_JBFPJQ010000001.1, on the reverse strand, counting down.
AGGGAAGGGGCCCTTCACGGCGGCCCAAGTAGCCCAAGTACATGAAGGCCCCCTTCACTGCGCTAGACGCAATGAAGGGGGCCTTCATGTACCGAAGCAGCCCAGGCACCCGGTCACGGACTAAGCACACACGCGCGGCGTGAGCAAAGGCGTGACTCGCGTGATCAGGGACGTAACTCGCGTGACTGGAAGCCGCACTCGGGGGTTCCGCCGCTGATCACGCGAGTTACGGCGTCGATCACGCGAGTGCGGCCGATCGGTACAGGTGACTCAAAGCCCTACTTAGCCCACTTAGGACGAGGAGGCGGCACGTAGTCCACGAAGCCGTCCAGAAGCACCGAAGCGTCCGAGTCGATCGACAGCATGTCCCGGTACCCAGCCGACAGAAAGCCCTCCGACACCATGTGGTCGGCGAACTTCAGCAGCGGCGCGTAGTACCCGCCGACGTCGACCAGCCCGATCGGCTTCTCGTGCAGCCCGAGCTGGGCCCACGTCCACACCTCGAACAGCTCCTCCAGCGTCCCCGCCCCGCCGGGCAGCGCGAGGAACCCGTCGGACAGAGCCGCCATCTTCGCCTTCCGCTGGTGCATGTCGGCGACGACGTGCAGTTCGGTCAGGCCCGCGTGCGCGATCTCGACGCTGCCCAGCGCCTCGGGGATCACGCCGATCACCTCACCGCCCGCGGCGAGCGCGGCGTCCGCGACGACGCCCATGGTGCCGACCGAGGCTCCGCCGTAGACCAGCCCGATCCCCCGCGAGGCCAGCAGCGTGCCCAGCGCTCGGGCCTCGTCGGCGTACCTCGGGTCGAAGCCCATCGACGAGCCGCAGAAGACACAGATCCGGCGCGGCGCCGCCATCAGTGGGTGTCCTCCCATGCCTGGTACGACTCCTGCACGACGCGCACGGCGTCGTCGATGTCGTCGGTGACGTGCAGCAGGTCGAGGTCCTTCTCGCCGATCTTGCCCTCGGCGAGCAGCGTCTTGGCGATCCAGTCGTACAGCCCGCCCCAGTAGTCGCTGCCGAACAGCACGACCGGGAACTTGGTGACCTTCTTCGTCTGCACCAGGGTGAGCGCCTCGAACAGCTCGTCGAGCGTGCCGAAACCGCCGGGCAGGCAGATGAACGCCTGCGAGTACTTGATGAACATGGTCTTGCGGGCGAAGAAGTACCGGAAGTTGACGCCGAGGTCGACCCACGGGTTCAGGCCCTGCTCGAACGGCAGCTCGATGCCGAGGCCGACGGAGAACCCGCCCGCCTCGTTGGCGCCGCGGTTCACCGCTTCCATCGCGCCGGGGCCGCCGCCGGTCATCACCGCGAAGCCCGCGTTCGCGAGCGCGGCGCCGATCTTGCGGCCGAGTTCGTACTCCGGGTGCTCCCGTTTGGTCCGCGCGGAACCGAACACCGTCACCGCGCGCGGCACCTCGGCCAGCGCGCCGAAGCCCTCGACGAACTCGGCCTGGATCCGCAGCACCCGCCACGGGTCGGTGTGCACCCAATCGCTCGGCCCCCGCGAGTCCAGCAGGCGCTGGTCGGTGGTGCTGCCCTGGTCACGGCGATCCCGCCGCAGCACGACCGGGCCCTTGTGGCGCTCGATCGGACGTTCCGGGTACTGGCCGTCGGGGAACTCGCTTGTCTCACTCACCCCGCCAAGACTACGACGTCGTCACCGTCCGGAGCGGCGGCATCGCCGCGAACAGGAGTTGTCGGGTACGCGAACGCGGGGCCCGCCACGAAAGCGGGCCCCGCGATCACGCCTCAGGAACGTCCGGTCAGCGCGAACGCGAGCATGGCCGTCGAGGTGAAGTCGATGGCGGGCTCGTTGCTCGGCCACGAGGCGAGGTCGTCGGCGTAGCGGGCCTCGGGGGTGTCGAAGGCGTCGAAGGGCTTCTTGCAGTCCTTCGAACCGGGCGGGAGCTCCATGTGCTCGAAGTTCTCCGCTCCGTTGGGGCCGTTCACGACGGCGCCGTAGAGCACCTTCTCCTCACCGGCGAGGTTCGCCGCCTGGTGGTGCGGGCAGCGCGGATACGTGGTGCCGACGCCGACGACCAGCGAGATGCCCCAGGCGTTCGCACCGAGGGTGAAGTTCCGCTGCTGCGAGCCGAACGCCGCGTACCGGCGGTCACCGGTCACGTCCGCGTACAGCCGCTCGGTCGCGGCGAACCCGAAGCTCTTGCTGGCCGCGTCGAATTCCTTCACCGAGACGGCGGTCCGGAAAGGACTCTGAGCCGCGCTCGCGACACCCTCGTCGAGCTGACGGCGGAGGTCGCCGATCAGCTCCTTCGGCCCCAGTGCCGCACCCGGGACACCGTGCCGCAGGAGCTTCGCCAGTTCGGCGTGCGCCAGCGCGCTGGTGTCGTACAGGTTGAGCGTGCTCTTCTCTTCGACGTCGATGTAGGCCTTCGCCCAGTGCGCCGCCTGCCGGGTCCATTCGGCCGACCGCGGGTCACGCAGGGCCTTGGCCGCCAGGGCGAGCTGCGTCGCGCCGAGTTCCATGTCGTCCCGCCAGGACGATTCCGGGTAGTACGCGTGCGGGAACGCGGTGACCAGCTCGCCGACGTTCTCGGTCTTGGCCTGCGCGAACACCGAGGCGGCCTCGGCGAAGTACTTCCTTGCCAGCGAAGGGTTCCGCTTGGCCTCGACCTGCGCGCCGAGGGCGAACGCGGCGGCCACGCGGCCGGCGAGGTTCGGGCTGAGCGCGGAACCACCGGGGTTCGCCGGGAAGACCGGCCGGTGCTTCACGAAGTACTTGGGGTCGCCCGGCTTCACGTCGAGCGGGTCGTCGTCGTGCGGGTTCCGCCAGACGTCGTGGTCGCCGAGGAAGCCGAACTTGTCACTGCCCGTCCCGATGCCGACCTGGGCGTAGAGCGTCTTGCTCTTCTCGTCCCACATCTTGTCGAGCCAGTCCAGACCGAGCTTGACCTCCTTGGCCAGCACCGGGTCGTAGCCCTCGCGGAGCACGTATCCCAGCTCCGCCAGCGAGTACGCGGTGTTCGAGGTGAACTTGACGAAGTCGCCCGCGTCGACCCAGCCGCCCTCGACGTCGATCGGCCCGCCCGCCGGCTTCAGCGGTTCGGTGATCTCGTCACCGAATTCACCACCGAACGCGGGCCATTCGTAGACCGTGGCCTGCTTGTCGGCCAGATGCGAGGGTTTGCGGTCGAGCCTGCCGGGGATGATGTCGTCACCGTCGCGCTGCGCCTGGAAGAACTCGTTGGTGGCGCGGACGAGCGGGGTGAAGAGCCGGTCCTTGGTGTCCACCCGGAACGTCGGCGACGTCGCCTTGGTCTCGCCGGTGACCTCGATCCGGTACTTGCCCGGCAGCCAGACCTTCGACAGGTCCAGCTGGTACACCGCCGGGTATTTCGCGTTCCAGGCGCCGAGCGACTGTCCGGTCCGTCCACGATGGACGGTCCGGCCGCGTTCGTCGATCACCGAGAACGAACCCGGCGCGCTGGAGAGGAGATAGGCGTGCTTGGTCTCGGTGATGCCGTAGCCGACCTGGTCGACCCGGACCTCACCCTGCACCGCCGCCGCGGCCGAAACCGCCGGAACCGTCAAACCCCCGAGGACCAGTGCCGAAACCGCGGCCACCGTCCGGGACCAGGAACTCACCATCATCGGCGCCCCGCTCGAATTAGTTAAGAAAGTTTCCTTTTTATGGCGCAAGACGCTAGCGCCCGGAACGCCACCAGTCAATATGTCCGTTTCGACGGTCGAAAGTCACCGGATCCGGGCGTTGTTGGCGGGTATCCGTCCTGCTCAACCCGGATCCCCGCCGGGAAATCGTCTACCGTGGTCGAGGTGCCGTCCAGCGGGGCAGAACCACTCGGCGCGCGGATCCGGCGGTTGCGCCGGGCACGCGGGCTGACCCAGCGCGAGCTGGCCGAGCCCCGCTACGACCGCGGCTTCCTCGCCAAGGTCGAGTCGGGCGGACGCCTGCCCTCGGACGACGTGCTCTCCCACCTCGCCAGACGGCTCGGCCTCACACCGGACGAGCTCCGCTTCGATCGGCCGCCGGGCGCCGCCGACGAACTCACCGACGCCCTCGAAACCGCGTATCGCGAGTTGCAGAAGGGCGGGCTCGAAGCGGCGGAGCGCGAATTCTCCCGTGTGGAGCGACGTGCGGCCGAGTACCGGCTGCCGGACGTCCAGTGCCACGCCCGCTTCTATCTCGGTGAGGTCCAGTGGCAGCGTTACGACATCCCGTTGGCGGACAAGGGTTTCGCGCACGCGATGGAGCTCGCCGACGCCGCTTCGCCCCGGTTGCGCGCGATGATCGTCAACCGGCTGGCCGCCTGCCGCGCGCTGTCGGGCGACCTGGGCGCGTCGGTCGCGCTCGTCGAAACGGCGCTCGCCGAACTCCGCGCCACCGGCACGAGCGATCCGGACGCCGAACTGGCGCTGCTGACCGCGTTGATCCATCCGCTCATCGAAATGGGCGCGCTGCGCCGGGCGCGACGGGCCGCCGAAGAAGGCCGACGCGTCCTTCCTTCCGCCCACCGCAAGGACATCTCCGCGCGCTACCACCGGCAGGCGGCGCAGCTGTGGCAGGAGATCGGTCTGGTCGACCGCGCGGAGAAGGACCTTTCGCGCGCACTGCGGCTGTTCACGTCGATCGGCTACGACCGCGACGCCGCCCGGAGCCGCTGGGCCCGCGGCTTCCTCTGGCGACGGCTGGGAAAACTCGAGGAGGCGCATGCCGAACTCCGGCTCGCTCGCGATCTGCTCGCCAAGGCCGGGTCGCGGGAGGGCGTACTCGGCGCGACGATCGAGCTCGCCGACGTCCGCCGCCGCCAAGGGGAACTCGACGAGGCGGCCGAACTCGCCGAAGGGATCCGGCCGCTTCTGGATCGATCCCCCGATATCGAGGCGAAGGCCGAGCTTCTCCGGTTACTGGGACTCATCGCCCGCGCCCGAGGTGATCTGCCCGCGGCGACCGCGTTGCTCGAAGAAGCCGCCACCGCACAGGAAAAGTCCGAACTGCGCGGCGCACTCGTCGCCACCTCACTGCATTTGGGCGACACGTTGCGAGCCCGCGGATTAATCGAAAAAGCGGCGGAGGCCTATCGGCGCGGTGTACGCGCGGCCGCTATGTCCGATTCCGGGCCGGCGGACTGAAAACCATACGAAAGTCGCCATATATCGCACATGGCGGGAAAAACTCTTACTACACAGGGATTTTATTCCTCGCATGTGGATCTTCGTCCGCTCCGCTAGGCCATCCGGCCCATTGACGGCCTTGTGAGCGGCTCCTTTACTCGGACGTGTCCATCGGGATAACTCCAGTTATCCGAATGGGCACGCTCCCCGTCCCCCCGCCGTGTACCCGCCCCGGTCGCATTCCCCGCCGCGCCACTGGCCGTCCGGGTACACGGTCCTGCCCATGGAAGGTTCACATGACCGTTCAGCGAGGGCTCAGAACAGGGTTGGCGGCCGTCGCCGGCCTTGCCCTGAGCATGACGTTCCCGGTGACCCCGGCGAACGCGACCACCGCCACCATCCAGCCCGCGAGCCCCGACGCCGTGGCCGCGAGCGCGGCCGACCAGGCCGCCGCGGCCGGAGTGGATCACCTGCGAAGGGGAGCCAACGAGGACTTCCGTCGCGTCGGGCTGACCCAGGGCGGCGGAGGACTCTTCTACGCCGCTTACGAACGAACCTACCGTGGCCTGCCGGTCGTCGGCGGGGACGCGGTGGTGGTCGCCGACGGCGCCGGGCGCGTCCGCGGCACCAGCGCCGCGGAGACCGCGACGATCTCGGTCGACACCAAGGCCAGGATCTCCGCGGCGAAGGCGACCGAGGTCGCCCGCGGCCAGCTGTCCAAAGTAGACAGCGTGGTCGCGCCGAAGCTCGTCGTGCTGGCGGGGAACTCCCCCAAGCTCGCCTACGAGGTCGTCGTCGCGGGCACCAAGGCGACGGCACCGAGCAACCTGCACGTGTTCGTGGACGGCGCCACCGGCGCGGTGCTCGAAACCCGTGACGACGTCAAGATGTCGAACTTCCCGACCGCGGCGAAGAAGTCCACGTCGAACGAGCTCGGCACGCTCGGCGCCGGGAACAGCTACTACGTCGGCAACGTCACCATCGACACGACGAACTCCGGCGGCACGTACACGATGCGCGACCCGCAGCGCAGCAACATCAGCTGTGCCCGCCAGAACGGCTCGCCCTACAGCGGACCGGACGACAACTGGGGCAACGGCTCCGGCACCGACCTGGAAACCGCTTGTGTCGACACGCTTTTCGGCGTCCAGACCGAGTGGAAGATGCTGGGCGAATGGCTCGGCCGCAACGGTATCAACGGCAGCGGCGGCGGCTTCCCCGCCTACGTCGGCCTCAACCAGGTCAACGCCTACTGGAACGGCTCGTCGACCACCTTCGGCCACTCGCAGGACAACCAGCGTCAGGCCACCCCGATGGACGTCGTCGCGCACGAGTACGGCCACGCCATCTTCCAGACCACGCCGGGCGGCGCGGGCAGCGGCAACGAGAACGGCGGCCTCAACGAGTCCACCGGTGACATCTTCGGCGCCATCACCGAGCACTACGCCAACAACGCCAAGGACGTCCCGGACTACGACGTCGGCGAGGGCGTGAACCTGGTCGGCCAGGGCCCGATCCGCTACATGAACAAGCCGAGCAGGATCTCCGGCAACCCCGACTGCTACACGTCGTCCATCCCGAACACCGAGGTGCACGCCGCCGCGGGCCCGCAGAACCACTGGTTCTACCTGCTCGCCGAGGGCACCGCGCCGGTCGGCAAGCCGGCCAGCCCGACCTGCAACAACACCTCGATCACCGGGATCGGCATCCAAAAGGCCGCGAAGATCTTCTACAACGGCCTGCTGAAGAAGACCTCCAGCTGGAACCACAAGGCCGCCCGCAAGGCGACCCTGGAAGCGGCGCTCGCGCTGTACCCGGGTTCCTGCACCGAGTTCAACACCACCAAGGCGGCGTGGGACGCCATCAGCGTCACCGCGGCGACCGGCGAGCCGACCTCGTGCACGCCGTCCGGCCCCGACTTCTCGGTCGGCGTCACCCCGGCGTCCGGTTCGGTCAAGCCGGGTGAATCGGCGACCGTCACGGTGAACACCGCGACCGTCAACGGTGCGGCGCAGTCGGTGAAGCTCACCGCTTCGGGCCTCCCGGCCGGGGCGACCGCGACGTTCAACCCGGACACCGTGCAGTCCGGCGCCTCCTCGACGCTCACCATCGCGACGTCGGCGAGCACCCCCAACGGCACCAGCACCATCACGGTGACCGGCACCGCGGCGAGCGGCACGCACACCGCTCAGTACAAGCTGACCGTCGGCACCGGCGGCGACTTGCGGACGTACACCAACGACACCGACTACGCGCTGAACGACTACGCGACGATCAACAGCCCGATCACCTCCACCGCCACCGGTAACGCGGTGTCCCCGGTGAAGGTGACGGTCACCGGTACGCACACCTGCTCCGAGGACCTCCGCATCAGCCTGCGGGCGCCCGACGGCAGCACGTATTCGGTCAAGCCCACCGGTTCCCTGCCCTGCACCGACCTGGGCACGCGGAACTACTCGGTGAACGTGACCAACGAGGTCGCGGCGGGCACCTGGACCCTCGTGGTCTACGACGCCTACGCGCAGGACACCGGCACGCTCGACAGCTGGTCGATCACCGTCTAGCTCCACCTCGCGCGTGAAGGACTCCTTCCCTCGGCTGAGCCGAGGGAAGGAGTCCTTCACGCAAACCCCTCCAGAAAGGAACACCCCGGCATGAAGTGGGGAAAGCGAATAGGAGCGGCCGTCGTCGGCATGGCCGCCGTACTCGGTGTCGTCGCCGCGCCCGCGCAGGCGACCACCACCGCCGCACCGGACATCTCGCTCGCCAACGTCAAGGCGCATCTGAGCGCGTTGCAGACGATCGCCAACCAGAACGGCGGCAACCGCGCCTCCGGGCGGCCGGGCTATCCGGCATCGGTGTCCTATGTGGCACAGAAACTGCGCGACGCCGGCTACAACGTCACGCTGCAGACCTGTTCGAGCTGCGCGGGTTCGAGCCAGAACGTGATCGCGGAATGGCCGCAGGGTGACGCGAGCCAGGTCATCATGCTCGGTGCGCACCTCGACAGCGTCAGCGCCGGTCCCGGTATCAACGACAACGGCTCGGGTTCGGCCTCGATCCTCGAAGTCGCCCTGACGCTGGCCCGCGAGAACCCGGCGATGGCCAAGCGCGTCCGCTTCGGCTGGTGGGCCGATGAGGAGTCCGGCCTGCGCGGCTCCAAGTTCTACGTCAACAGCCTGCCGCAGACCGAGCGCACGAAGATCAAGACATACCTGAACTTCGACATGATCGGCTCCGACAACTGGGGCTACTTCGTCTACGACGACGTGGCCTCGGTCAAGGCGGTGTTCGACGAGTACTTCCGGACGATCGGCATCCAGACCGAGGGCGACACCGAAGGCGACGGCCGTTCGGACCACGCGTCGTTCAAGAGCGCGGGTATCCCGGTCGGCGGTCTCGCGACCGGCGCCGGCTACACGAAGAGCTCCGCGCAGCAACAGAAATGGGGCGGCACCGCCGGGCAGGCGTTCGACAGCTGCTACCACCGCGCGTGCGACACGCTGTCCAACATCCCGGACACCCCGCTGGAGAAGAACAGCGACGCGATCGGTTACGCGCTCTGGAAGCTCGCCGTCGGCACGTCGACGGGCCCCGACTTCTCGCTCGGCCTGTCCCCGTCCTCCGGCACCGTCCAAGCTGGACAGTCGACGACCGTCACGGTCAACACCACGACGACTTCCGGTGCGGCACAAGCGGTTTCGCTGAGCGCCAGTGGCCTTCCCGCCGGAGCCACCGCGACGTTCAACCCCGCTTCGGTGCAGTCGGGCGGTTCTTCGACGCTCACCATCGCGACGTCGGCGAGCACCCCCAACGGCACCAGCACGATCACCGTGACCGGTGACGGGACCTCGGTGGACCGCACGGCGCAGTACACGCTCACCGTCGGCGACGTCAGCGTGCGCACGTTCACCAACGGCACCGACTACGCGCTCAACGACTACGCGACGGTCAACAGCCCGATCACGTCCAGCGCGACGGGTACGGCGACGTCGCCGGTGAAGGTGTCGATCACCGGAACGCACACCTGCTCCGAGGATCTGCGGATCAGCCTCAAGGCGCCCGACGGCAGCACGTACTCGGTCAAGCCCACCGGTTCCCTTCCGTGTACCGACCTCGGCACGCGGAACTACTCGGTCCCGGTGACCAACGAAGCCGCTTCCGGCACTTGGACGCTCGTGATCTACGACGCCTACGCGCAGGACACCGGCACGCTCGACAGCTGGACCATCACCGTCTGAGCTGTGTCTCTCAAGGCGCGCTGTCGGGTTTCCGTAGCCGGGCCGCGGCATCGGATGATCACTCACTCAGCCATGTCAGCGGCCCGCCTCCGTAAACCCGAGGCCTCCGGCCGAAAGAACGCGCGCACGTGTCCTCGCCTGACCAGCCTCACTGTGCGAGACACTTCCTGACCATCCGAATGGCGAGGGCCATCTCACGAGGACACCCGGCCTCGTGAGATGGCCCTCGTGCGTGAGAGGGATTTTCGGGCAACTCTTCGATATCTGGTCTAGACCACCCGATCGTCGGTAGCGGGGGCCGGGCACCGCGACCTATGTTGAGCCGAACGGCCGCTTCCTGTTCGTTCAAACCGCTTTCGAGATGGGAGCTGGGTATGTTCGGTCGCGTCTCACGGCTGCTCGCAATCACCGGCGCGGCGGTACTCGCCGTCACCACACTCGTCGTACTGAGCCCGGCACACGCCTCGCCCGACGCCGAGGTCTGCGCGGTCAAATCGAAGCCGGCGGGCAAGGTCCTGCAAGGCTATTGGGAGAACTGGGACGGCGCTTCGAACGGCGTCCATCCGCCGCTGGGCTGGATCCCGATCACCGACGCCCGGATCAAAGCCAACGGGTACAACGTGATCAACGCTGCCTTTCCGGTCATCCTGTCCGACGGAACGGCCAAATGGGAGGATGGGATGGACGCGACTGTGAAGGTCGCGACCCCGTCCGAAATGTGCGCCGCCAAGGACGCGGGCGCGACGATCCTGATGTCCATCGGCGGTGCCACCGCGGGCATCGATCTGAATTCGGCCACCGTGGCGGACAAATTCGTCGCGACCATCGTGCCAATCCTGAAGAAGTACAACTTCGACGGGATCGACATCGACATCGAAACCGGCCTCACCGGCAGCGGGAACATCAATACGCTTTCCGCGTCGCAGAAGAACCTCATCCGCATCATCGACGGCGTCCTCGCCGCGATGCCGCCGAACTTCGGGCTCACCATGGCGCCCGAGACCGCGTACGTCACCGGCGGCAGCGTCGTCTACGGCTCGATCTGGGGCGCGTACCTGCCGATCATCAAGAAGTACGCGGACAACGGCCGGCTGTGGTGGCTGAACATGCAGTACTACAACGGAAGCATGTACGGCTGCTCCGGCGATTCGTACCAGGCCGGGACCGTCCAGGGTTTCGTCGCGCAGACCAACTGCCTCGACAAGGGCCTGGTGATCCAGGGCCAGACGATCCGCGTCCCCTTCGACAAGCAGGCCCCCGGCCTGCCGGCGCAGGCGGGTGCGGGTGGCGGTTACATGTCGCCGAGCCTGGTTTCCCAGGCGTACCGCAGCATTCCTTCGCTCAAGGGCCTGATGACCTGGTCGATCAACTGGGACGGTTCGCGGAACTGGACCTTCGGCCAGAACGTGAAATCCCTGCAGGGCCGCTGAAGCCTCGTGAGTGGTAAGGACGGTTCCAACCCTCCTTACCACTCACGAGTCAGTATTGCCGCGGTCGCCCGTATCGTTCTCGGGTATGGACGAGGAGGTCGGTGGACGACTGCGGCGGCTGCGCGCCGAACGCGGCCTCACCCAGCGCGAGCTCGCCGAGCCGCACTACACCGCCGCGTACGTCTCTTCCGTCGAGACGGGTGCGCGGACCCCGTCCGGCGACGCGGTGCGCCATTTCGCCACCCGGCTCGGTGTGGACACCGGTGAGCTGTTGGGCGTGACTTCGCCGCGCGACGACGTCCGGCTCGACCTGGACATCGCGGCGGCCGCGGTGGATTTCCTGGCGGGGCACGGTTCGGCGCCGAAGATGCGACGGTTGGCGCGGCGGGCGGAGGAGATCGGCCGTGACCGCCAGGCCGGACTCGCCTGGCTGTGGCTCGCGCGATCCGCCCACGGCGACACCCGGCCCCGGCTGGTGGCCGCCGCCGAAACCGCGCTCGCGAACGACATCCCGGCGTACCGGGGACTGGCCTCCGCGCTGCGGGCGAACGTCCTGGTCGGCCGGGGCGAGCCGCACCACGCGATGCACCTGCTCCGGACGGCGCTCGACGCGAGCCTCGACCGTCATCCGCATCCGGTGCTCCTGCTGACCCTGCACGCGTACCTCGCCGACGGGCAGCTCCGTCTCGGCGAGACCGTCCAGGCCGCGCATCACGCGGGAGAGGCACTGCGGCTGGCTCGCGGCGACGAGGAGATCCTGACCGAACTCGCCGAGAACCAGCGTCGGCTGGCCGAGGCGTATCTCGGTGACGGACGGGTGGCCGACGCCGTCGCCGCCGTGTCGGCGCTGCACGACCTGCTCCACGAGCGTGCCCTGCGGCCGGTGCTGGCCCGGTGCCTGTTCGCGCGAGCGCTGGTCCGGCGTGCCGACGACCTCGAAGGCGCTCTCGCGGACCTTCGCGCGTCACGCGCGGCCGCGCCCGATCACGCCGTCACGCTGGAGCTCGCCGACGTCTGCCGCGAATTCGGTCGTCTCGACGATGCCGCCGGTCTACTCTCCGAAGCGGCTGAAGCCATCTCCGCGGACTCACCGCTCTTCGCGTCCCTCGTGTTCCAGCAAGGGTCGCTGGCGCTGGCTCGCGGAGACCTCGAAGCAGCCGAAGCGGGCTTCGCGCACGCCATCGACGTAGCGGCCCTCCACGACGCTCGCGGTGTCCTGGCCGCTTCGATCGACAAGGCGGGAGAGCTCCTTCGCGATCAGGGGCGCTTCGAAGAGGCCGCGGACCTACTGCGGCGTGGACTGCTCCTTCTCGGAGCCGAGGAGGACGTTTCCCAGTGACCGAAGTGGACTTGGACGACATCGGCACCCGTTTGGTCGGGCGCTTCGGCGCCGATGCCGAAGGGTGGCTCGCCGGTGTGCCCGCCCTCGCCGAACGCCTGGCCTCCCGATGGGACTTCGCGCTCGGCGAATTGTTCGACAGCGGGGCCTCGTCCGTCGTCCTCCGCTGCCGGTGGTCCGACGGGACACCGGCGGTGCTCAAACTCAGCCCGGACGGGCCGCTGCTGACCAAACAGCTCGAAATGCTGCGGGTGTTCGCGCCGTCGGGCCGGGTGCCCGCCGTCCTGGCCGCCGACGCGGACGCCGGTGCGATGGTGCTGGAGGAGATCCAGCCGGGCACCGAAGCAGAGAACCTGCCGTCATCGACCCTGCCGGGGCGATGGGGAGAGCTGCTCGCCGCCCTACACTCCGTGGCCCCGCCGGAAGGCTGGCCGTGGAGCCTGCGCGGCCGGTTCGAGGAGTCCTTCGACCGGATCGGCCGCCGGGTCACCGAACCGGACATCGCCGCCCGGGTCGGCCCGGCCACCTGGCGGCGGGCGATCGAGCGCTGCGAGCGGCTGCTGGACACGCAGGCCGAGGTCGTACTGCTCCACGGCGATCTGCATCTCGGCAACGTCCTGGACGGCGGCCCGCGCGGCCTGATCGCGATCGATCCGAAGGCGTGCGTGGGTGATCCGTGCTTCGACGCCGTCGACTACGTGGTGGGCGGCGCCGGACGCGAGGGGGTCGAAGCCCGGTGTCAGGTGGTGGCGGCCGCGTGCGGACTCGACGGCGACCGGCTGTACGCCTGGAGCCGCGTGATCGCCCCCATGTTCGCCATCTCGCACCTCACCTACGGCGGCCCGGAGGCGGCTCTCGACGAATTCCTCGCCCTGGCTAGCTGAGGAACGCTCGCAGCACCGAAGCGACCTGCCGGATCTCGCCCGCACGCACGTTCTCCTGGCGGGTGTGCGCGAGCGTCGGGTCGCCGGGTCCGAAGTTGACCGCAGGGATCCCGAGAGCCGCGAAGCGCGCGACGTCGGTCCAGCCCAGCTTCGCGACCGCCTTGCCGCCGGCCGCCGCGACCAGCTCGGCCGCCGCGGGAGCGCTCAGCCCAGGCAACGCTCCTGGCGACAAGTCGACAACCTTGACGTCGTAGCCCTCGAAGAGCTCGCGAAGGTGCGCTTCGGCCTGCTCGCCGTTCCTGTCGGGAGCGAAGCGGTGGTTGATCGTGAGCACGGCCTCGTCCGGCACCACGTTGCCCGCGACCCCGCCGCCGATCTTCGTGGCCTGGAGCCCTTCGCGGTAGGTCAAGCCGTCGATGTCGACCACTCGCGGCGTGTACTCGGCCAGCCTGCGCAGCGGTTCGGCGAGACCGTGGATCGCGTTGACGCCCATCCAGCCGCGCGCCGTGTGCGCGCGGGCGCCTTCGACGCGGATCTCGATCCGCATCGTGCCCTGGCAACCGCCCTCGATTCCCCCGTTCGACGGCTCACCGAGGATCGCGAGGTCGGCCCGCAGCCACTCGGGCAGCTCACGCTCGATGCGCCCGAGGCCGTTCTTCGTCGCTTCGATCTCTTCGCAGTCGTAGAACACGAAGGTGACGTCGTGCTTCGGCTCCCGGAGGGCTGCGGCGAGATGCAGGAAGACGGCGTCGCCGCTCTTCATGTCGACGGTGCCGAGCCCGTGCAGGATCTCGTCGTTACCGGTCCCCTCGCGGCGCACAGGCATGTTCTCGTTGACCGGAACGGTGTCGAGATGCCCGGCCATCAGCACTCGCGACGGACGGCCGAGGTTCGTGCGGGCGAGGACCGCGTCACCGTTGCGGATCACCTCGAGATGCGGCGCCTGCGCCTGGAGCGCGGCCTGCACGGTGTCCGCGATGACCTTCTCCTCCTCCGAGACGCTGAAGATGTCCACCAGCGCGGCGGTGAGGTCGACGGGGTCCGCGTGCAGATCGAGCGAAGGCATGCCCGCACCGTACCGCCGGGCGCCCGGGGCTACCGTGAAGGAGTGCGCATGCGAACGATCTTGGTCGCCCTCCTCCTGGTACTCAGCGGCTGCGGATCGGGCGAAGTCCCGGTGAAGGTCCGTCCGACCCAGAGCACCGGGCCGGACGTGCTGCCGATCAAGCTCAAGGCGCTGACGACCGACCAGTGCTACCTGGCGCCCGGAACGGAATCGCCCAAGGGCTGCCAGAAGTACGTCACCGAACTCTCCAGCGCCGCGGGCAGCATCCGCAAGCGGCGCCCGGACCTGTCGTCGCACGCCGACGTCCTCGACCGCCCGATCGCCGCCTTCCGCGCCGCGAACTGCCAGGACGTGGCGGCTCCCGGCGGCCCGTGCGGCCAGGCGCTCGGCGACATGGCGACGGCGCTGACCAGTGTGAAGAGCCTCGTCGGCGGCTGAGGAGGGTCACTGGGTTACCGTTCAGGACGTGAGCGAGCAGACCCCTGACCCCGAAACGACCGGCGCCACCGGCGTCGGACTGGCCACCGTCACGACCGACGGCACGGTGCTGGACACCTGGTTCCCGCTGCCCAAGCTGATCGACGGCACCGAAGGCAAGGCCGGCACGGTGCGGCTGACCGCCGAGGAGGCCTCCGAGGCCCTCGGTGAGGCCGCCGCCGCCCAGCTCGGCCCGGACACCGACCGCGGTGTCGAGGTCGTCGCGGTCCGCACGACCATCGCCAGGCTCGCCGACGCCCCCGGCGACACGCACGACGTCTACCTGCGCCTCCACCTGCTGTCGCACCGTCTGGTCCGGCCGCACGGCGCGAACCTCGACGGCATCTTCGGCCTGCTGGCGAACGTCGTGTGGACCAACCACGGGCCGTGCCCCGTCGAGGGCTTCGAGGCGACCCGGCTGCGGCTGCGGGCGCGCGGCAATGTCACCGTCTACGGCGTGGACAAGTTCCCGCGGATGGTGGACTACGTCGTCCCGACCGGCGTCCGCATCGCCGACGCCGACCGCGCCCGCCTCGGCGCGCACCTGGCCAACGGCACCACGGTCATGCACGAGGGCTTCGTCAACTTCAACGCCGGCACCCTCGGCGCCTCGATGGTCGAAGGCCGGATCTCGGCCGGCGTCGTGGTCGGCGACGGCTCCGACGTCGGCGGCGGCGCGTCGATCATGGGCACGCTGTCCGGCGGCGGCAAGGAGACCATCTCGATCGGCGAGCGCTGCCTGATCGGCGCGAACGGCGGCGTCGGCATCTCGCTCGGCGACGACTCGGTCGTCGAGGCTGGCCTGTACGTCACGGCCGGCACGAAGGTGACCTTCGAGGGCAAGGTCGTGAAGGCGCTGGAGCTGTCCGGCATCTCGGGTGCGGTGTTCCGGCGGAACTCCGGGACCGGCGCCGTCGAGGTCGTCGCGCGCACCGGTGTCGGCATCGAGCTGAACGCGGCCCTGCACGCCAACTGACCTGCGGAAAGAGAGCAAGGGACCTTTGCTACCGCCCAGGCGGGACCGGGCGGACGGCAGGGGGGTGTGTGGAAACAGAGACGTTGAGTGTCCCTATTTCCACACACCCCTCACCCCGCGTAGCGACACTGGCCCACCGTGTGGATTTTGGTGCGTTGGATGACCCAAAACCCACACAGTCACCAAGGCCGAAGCCAGAGAAAGAGAGCAAGGGACCTTTGCTACCACTCTCCCCCGGAGGGCGGTAGCAAAGGTCCCTTGCTTCTCTCACGGCCTGGACCACCTTGCCGGTTCACCTAGAATTCATCTTGTGACAGCCGAGACCCTGCCGCGCAAGAACGTCCCTTCGACCACTCCTGCCGCGCTCGGGCTCGGCGACCGGCCCGCGAAAGCGGGGCCGGGCGATCCGGCGGCCACCCACGTCCGGGTCAAACTCGACGTCGAGATCCGCGCCCTCCTCGCGCACGAACCGGGCACCAAATCCGGTGCCGATCCCGAAGACCTCCACCAGATGCGGGTCGCGCTGCGCCGCATGCGGAGCGTCCTCAAACTCTCGGGCCGCCTCGTCGGCCCGGACGCCGAGCCCGTGCGCACCGAACTCGGCTGGCTCGGCCAGTCCCTCGGCGACGTCCGCGACTACGACGTCCTGATCGGGCACCTTCGCGAGGTCGTCGCCGAATTCGAGGTGCGCGACCAGCCCGCCGCGCGCCGTCTGGTCTCGAAGTTCGTCACCGAACGCGGTGTCGCGAAGCGGCGGCTCACCCGGGCGCTCGCCAGCCCCCGGTACGCCTCGATGCTGCAGGACATCGGCCGTCTCGCCCGGCAGCCCGCCACCGAGGAAGCCGATGAAAGCCCCCAGACCTCGGCCGATCTCGTCGCCGGTCTCGCGAAGCCGCATCGAAAGCTCGCGAAGGCCGTGAAGGCGCTTCCCTCCGATCCCCCGGACGACGACCTTCACGCGCTTCGCATCTACAGCAAGAAACTCCGCTACGCCGCCGAAATGGCCAAGCCCGCGGCGAAGAAGAAGCAAGCGGAACGAATCCAGCGGCTGATCAAGGCCACGAAGAACTTCCAGACCGTCCTCGGGGAGCACCAGGACGCCTGCGTCGCCGCGGATCGGATGCGTGGCGTGGTGGCGTCCGTCGACGCCGAAGTCGCGTTCATCGCGGGCCGGGTGGCGGAGAAGGAACTACTGCGCCGCGCCGAGGTCCGTGCCGTATGGCGCGACGTCTGGGCTGAGGTCGACGCGGCCGCTCAGGCGGTGAGCCCGCGGATATAGCCGTCCGGGCGGATCTCCACCTGCCGCCCGTTCACGGCTTCGTACGCCGCGAAAGCGTGCCCGCCCACGTCCTCGAAGTCCACATCGGACAGTGCGCTGCCCGGCGGCAAGATCCGCCGCGCGCCCTCGGGTGCCGGACCGTCGCCGAACACCAGCAGCGTCGACTGCGGGCCGCGCAGCAGCTCGAACAGCCGGACGGGTTTGCCGTTCGCGTCCTTCAGCGGCGCGTCCGGGGCGCGGTCGCCGGGCCGGATCCGGCCGGTCGCCGCGGGCGCGAGTGGGCCACCGCGGTAGCCGATGTCGAGCTGACGCGTGTTCTCGCCGCGCTCGTGCGCGTCTTCGGTGCCTTCCTTGTACTTCTCGAGGATCTCGGTGCTGATCTTCAGCACCCGCGCGGCGACCCCGCGACGCTCGGGCTCGTAGCTGTCGAGCAGCTCCGGTGAACCGTCGGCGAGCTTCCAGCCCAGGTTGTACGCGTCCTGGACGCCGGTGTTGAGCCCCTGCCCACCGGTCGGCGGGTGGACGTGCGCCGCGTCGCCGGCGAGGAACACGCGACCGTCACGGAACCGCTCCGCGAGCCGGATATTGGGCCGCCACACCGTCGACCAGGCGAGGTCGTGCAGCCGGACCCCGCCGCCGGACAGTTCGTCGAGCCGGGACTGCAACGTGCCGAGCGAGGCCTCGACCTCCTCCTCACCCAGCGGCGCACCGAACTGGAAATGCGGCACCCCCGGCAGCGGCGTGAGAACGATCCCCGACATCGGATCCTCGGGCTTCGCGAACCAGTGCCCGTACGCACGATCGAGCCCTTCGGCCTGGACGTCGCCCAGCAACATGCGGACCGACTCGTCGGTGGTGCCCTCGAACGCGATCCCGAGCGCCTTGCGCACGAAGCTCTTCCCCCCGTCCGCGCCGACGAAGTAGTCGACCCGGACGCGCTCGCCCGGCAGCTCGGCGGTCACCCCGTCGGCGTCCTGCTCGAAACCGAGCAGTGGCGTGCCGAGCTCGACCTGGACGCCGAATTCGGCGAGCCGCTCGCGGAGGATGCCCTCGGTCCGCGACTGGCCGAGGAAGTGGCCGTTGGGATATGGCACGTCCGGCGTCGGCTCGGCGAGCTCGGCCATCCAGCGCTCGCCGACGACCTCGCCGCCCAGATGGATCTTCATCGCCACGGGCGGCTGCCCGGCGGCCAGTACCGCGTCCAGGACGCCGAGGTCCTCGAAGACCTCCAGCGTGCGCGGCTGCAGGCCGTCGCCGCGAGAGCCCTCGAAGAACGTCTCGGCCTTCTCCACGATCCGCACTCCGACGCCGCGGCGCGCGAGGTCGATGGCCAGCGTGAGCCCGGTCGGCCCGGCCCCCGCGATCAGCACCTCGGTCATCTCTCCTCCAGTGAATTAGAATTCAGTGAATCTGGATTCACTATGCTCGTTGCTAGCCTTCCGTGTCAAGGAGGTGCCGATGACGGCGATGAGCCGCAAGGAGAAGGCGGCGGAGACCGAGGCCGCACTCAAGGAGGCGGCGAAGCACGTTTTCGCGGCGAAGGGGTACCTGAACGCCAAGATCACCGACATCACGGCGGAGGCCGGACGCGCGGCGGGTTCGTTCTACAACCACTTCGCGAGCAAGGAAGAACTGCTCGAAGCGCTTCTCGAGGATCTGGCGGCGGAGAGCGACGTCAACGCGGCCTCACCGGAGCACATCCCCGACTTCACCGATCCGCAGGCCGTGCGCTGGCATGTCCGCGAGTACTGGAACTTCCACCGCGACAACGCCGCGACGATGCTCGCGCTGCGCCAGGCCGCGATGGTCAGCGACGAGTTCGCACGCACTTACGCGCGCTTCGGCGCCGACCAGGCGGCGGACATCCTCGACCACCTCGGGTACATCACCGCGGCGGGCATGGAACTCCCGGCGTCGGAGCAGGTCACGCTCGCGATGATGGCCGAGTTGGTCAACGGTTTCGCGCACACGTGGCTGCTCGACCCGTCGGCGATCTCGGAAGAAGAAGCCGTCGAGGCGCTGACGCGGTTCGTCTACCGGGGTTTCACCGGTCGCGACGTGCCATGAAAGGTCCTTTCCTTGCAAAATTTGCAAGGAAAGGACCTTTCATGGCACGCGGTGAGGCGCACGAAACGCGCCGAAATCAGGCGGTGAGCCGCTCCACGGCGGCGTCGATCCGCTCGTCCGTCGCCGTCAAGGCGATCCGGACGTGGTTCCCACCGGTCGGCCCGTAGAACGTGCCCGGCGCGGCGAGGATCCCGCGTCCGGCGAGCCAGTCGACCGTGTCGAGCGCGGATTCGCCGCGCGTGGACCAGAGATACAGCCCCGCCTCGGAGTGCGAGATCTCGAAACCGCTGTCCAGCAACGCCTTCCGCAGCACCAGCCGACGGCGCGCGTAGCGTTCCCGTTGCACGGCAAGCGCTTCGTCGTCCTTCAGCGCGGCGACCATGGCCTCCTGCACCGGCCGCGGCACGATCAGCCCGGAATGCTTGCGGATCTCCAGCAGGCCGGCGACGAGCTTCGGGTCACCGGTGACGAATCCGGCGCGATAGCTCGCGAGGTTCGCGGACTTCGACAGCGAATGGACGGCCAGCAGGCCGTCGAGGGAGCCGCCGTGCACGTCCGGGTGCAGGATCGACACGGGCTCGCTTTCCCAGCCCAGCGCCAGATAACACTCGTCGGACACCACGACGACGCCGCGTTCCCGCGCCCAGTCGACGACCTTGCGCAGATGGTCGACTCCGAGCACGCGCCCGGTCGGGTTGGACGGCGAGTTCAGCCACAGCATCGAAGGCCGCTGGGGGCCGAGCGCGAACGTGCTGTCCGCGCGCAGCAGCGAAGCACCCGCCAGCAGCACGCCGACCTCGTAGGTCGGGTACGCCACCTCGGGGATGACGATGAGATCACCGGGGCCGAAGCCCAGCTGCCGCGGCAGCGAAGCGACCAGCTCCTTCGAGCCGATCGTCGGCAGCACCGCGGCCTCGGGAACACCCGAGATGCCGTGCCGCCGCGAAAGCGCTTCGATCGCGGCGGCCCTGAGCTCGGGGATCCCGTGTGTGGTCGGGTACCCCGGGATCTCCGACACGGACGCGAGCGCCGCGCGGATGCTCTCGGGGACCGGGTCCACCGGCGTACCGATCGACAGGTCGACGATGCCGCCGGGATGCGCCTGGGCCTTCGCCTTGGCTTCGGCGAGGGAATCCCAGGGAAAATCGGGAAGAGCGACCCGGCTCATTCGCCCTGCGGGGGAAGAGCCTTGATGAAGGCGGGGTCGTGACTGGTCTTGCCGACCTTGGAGGCGCCACCGGGCGAACCGAGCTCGTCGAAGAAGTCGACGTTGGCCTTGGTGTAGTCGTTCCACTCGTCGGGGACGTCGTCCTCGTAGTAGATCGCCTCGACGGGGCAGACCGGCTCGCAGGCACCGCAGTCGACGCATTCGTCCGGGTGGATGTACAGCATGCGGTCACCCTCGTAGATGCAATCCACGGGGCACTCGTCGATACACGCCTTGTCGAGCACGTCGACGCAGGGCTCGGCGATCACGTAGGTCACTGCGTACTCCTGCTTTATCTCTGCTTCACCAGTCTGCAACGGACATTACGCGCCCACGGGCGCGACCGGCCCGCTTAGGCCACCCTTATCCATACCCCGGGTATGGGCCTTCAGCGGTCCTTCCGGCGTGGCGGCGGAGTGGCCCTGCTGTCCCCGGTGATGACGAACTGTGGCGCGGCGGGCTTCGTCGCCGCTGCGTCCTTCTCGTCCTGCTCGACGGCCTTTTCCGCGCCCAACGCCCGGTTGAAGCCGTCGGAGATCTCGCGAACCAGGTCTTCGTTGTGCCTGTCGTCCTTGCGCGCGATGCTCATCGGGGTCCCTCCACTGCCTTCCTTGGCACAATCTAACCGTGAACAGTGCGGAAATGCTCGAGCTCACCTGTAGCCGGGCTTGGACTCCCCTGCTGGAGAGCCGGATCGGTGACTGGCGGCTCCGCTGGGCGGACGGGTTCACCGCCCGGGCCAACAGCGCCCTGGCGATCGGTGACCCGGGAAAACCGCTGCCAGACGCCTTGCGGGCGGTCTGTGACTTCGCCCACGATCATGCCATCCCGCCGGTCGTTCAGGTGATCCAGAACACGTCTCTCGAAGACGATCTCGCCACCTCCGGCTGGGTCCACTATGTGGAACACCGGCCCGCGCACGAGGTTCGCCTGCTCACCGGGCCGCTCTCGCGCGGGACCTCGGCGGAAGCGGTGATTCTCGATGAGCCGACGTCCGGATGGTGGGAGATGACGGCGGGCAGCGCCGACCCGCCGGAGGCGCCGCGCCACGTCCTGGGCAGCGGCAAGGTCGGCTTCGGGATCGTGGAACTGGACGGCGTCACGGCCGGCGCGGTGCGCGGAGCCGTCGTCGGCGAGTGGCTGCACATCGCCCGTTTGGAGGTACGGCCGGAGTTCCGGCGGCGGGGGCTGGCCCGCGGGCTGATGAACGCCGTGGGCGCCTGGGGCGCCGGTCAGGGCGCGACCGGGATGCTCCTGCAGGTCGCGATGGCGAACTCCGGCGCGCTGAAGCTGTACGAAAGCCTGGGCTGTACGGAGCACCACAGGTACCGCTACTGGGCTCCCGCTCCGGGGACGTGCGAGGATCGCCCGTCGTGAAGGTCGTCATTTTGGTCGGCGGAGTGGGCGGGGCCCGCTTCCTGCTGGGGGTCAAGCAAGCACTGGGTCTGCCCGCGACGGGTTCCGCGCCGGAATCGCCGCACGAGGTGACCGCGCTGGTGAACACCGGGGACGACGTGTGGATGCACGGTCTGCGCATCTGCCCGGACCTGGACACCTGCATGTACACCCTCGGCGGGGGGATCGACACCGAACGCGGCTGGGGCCACGCCGGTGAGACCTGGACGGTCAAGGAGGAGCTCGCCGCCTATGGCGCCGAGCCGACCTGGTTCGGCTTGGGCGACAAGGACATCGCGACGCATCTCATCCGTTCGAGGATGCTGCGCGCGGGCTATCCGCTGTCCCAGGTCACCGAGGCGCTGTGCGATCGCTGGCAGCCGGGCGTGCGCCTGCTGCCGATGTCGGACGACCGCGTCGAAACGCATGTCGTGATCGACGATCCGGAGGATCCGGACCAGCGCAAGGCGATCCACTTCCAGGAGTGGTGGGTGCGCTACCGCTCCGAGCCGAAGGCGCATTCGATCATCGCCGTCGGCGCCGACGAGGCCAAGCCGGCGCCGGGCGTGCTCGACGCGATCGCGGCCGCCGACGTCGTGCTGTTCGCGCCGTCGAATCCGGTGGTCTCGGTGGGCACGACGCTCGGCGTCCCGGGAATCCGCGACGCGCTGCGGAAAACGCGCGCCAAGGTCGTCGGTGTCTCGCCGATCATCGGCGGGAAGGCGTTGCGCGGTATGGCCGACGCGTGCCTGAGCGCGATCGGCGTGGAGACCTCCGCCGAAGCCGTCGGGCGGCATTACGGTTCCCGCAAGGAATCCACCGACGGTGTGCTCGACGGCTGGCTGGTGGCCGAGGGCGAAACCGTCGACGTGCCGGGCGTCGCCGTCCGCGACGTGCCCCTGCTGATGTCCGATGTGGACGCAACCGTGGCGATGGTGCGCGCGGCCTTCGATCTGGCTGGAGTTTCCGTTGACTGACCACGCTTCGGCGAAGATCGAGATCCTGCCGGTCGAGGGCCTGCCGGAATTCCGGCCCGGCGACGACCTGACCGGCGCGATCGTCGAGGCGGCCCCGTGGCTGCGTTCGGGCGACGTCCTGGTCGTGACGAGCAAGATCGTCTCCAAGGCCGAGGGCATGCTGATCCGCGTCCCGTCCGATCCCGAGGAGCGTGACGCCGCCCGGCGCAAACTCGTCGAGGAGGAGTCCGTCCGCGTGATCGCGCGGATCAACCGGACGGTGATCACCGAGAACAAACTCGGCATCGTGCAGGCGGCGTCCGGCGTGGACGCGTCGAACGTGGCCTCCGGTGAGGTCGCGCTGCTGCCGTCGGATCCGGACGCGTCCGCGCTCGCGCTGCGGAACGGGCTGCGCGAGCGGCTCGGCGTCGAGATCGCGGTCGTGGTCACCGACACGATGGGCCGCGCGTGGCGGGTCGGGCAGACCGACGCCGCGATCGGCGCGTCCGGCCTGCGGGTGCTGCATTCGTACGCGGGCGAGGTCGACAGCCAGGGCAACGAACTCGCCGTCACCGAGGTGGCGATCGCCGACGAACTGGCCGCCGCGGCGGATCTGGTGAAGGGCAAGCTCGGCGGGACGCCGGTCGCCGTCGTGCGCGGCCTTCGGCTCACCGACGACGGCTCGACCGCCAGGAAACTGCTCCGGCCGGTCGAGGAGGACCTGTTCCGCCTCGGTACCAACGAATCCATCGCGCAGGGCCGCCGGGAAGCCGTGCTCGCGCGGCGGTCGATCCGGTCGTTCACCGACGAGCCGGTCGATCCCGAGGTGCTGCGCCGCGCGGTCGGGACGGCGCTGACCGCGCCCGCGCCGCATCACACGAAGCCGGTCCGGTTCGTGTGGCTGCGCGAGGAAGGCTTGCGCCGCAAGCTTCTCGACGCGATGAAGGCGTCGTGGCAGGCCGATCTCGAAGGCGACGGCTTCACGCCGGAGCAGGTCGCGAAACGGCTCAGCCGCGGCGACATCCTGTACAACGCGCCCGAGGTCGTGGTGCCGTTCCTCGTCGCCGAGGGCGCGCACACCTACCCCGACGACCGCCGGAACGCTTGTGAACACACGATGTTCACCGTCGCCGGCGGAGCGGCCGTGCAGGGCCTGCTGGTCGCGCTCGCCGCCGAAGACCTCGGCTCGTGCTGGATCGGGTCGACGATCTTCGCGTCCGCCGTCGTGCGCGACGTCCTCGGCCTCGACGAGCGCTGGGAACCGCTCGGCGCGGTCGCGATCGGCCATCCCGCCGCCCTCCCGCCCGCGCGCGGCCCCGTCGAACCCGGTGAAGGACTTCTCGAACTGTGACCCTGCACGAAGACGTCGTGTCCACATTGTCCGGTTGGCGACCGGCGGACGCGGCCCAGGAATCCTTGCGCCAGGCCTATCTCGGTTTCCTCGCCGCACGAGACGACGTCTGCCGCCGCGAATGCGCGGCCGGGCACATCACCGCCTCGGCCGTCCTTCTCGACGCCGACGCGGAGAACGTGCTCCTCACCCTGCATCCGCGGGTCGGGCGCTGGCTGCAGCTCGGCGGGCATTGCGAACCCGGCGACGCGACGCTCGCGGACGCCGCCCTTCGTGAGGCACGCGAAGAATCCGGTATCGACGACCTCGTGATCGACCCGGCTCCGGTGCATCTCGACGTCCACCCGATCACGTGCTCGCTCGGCGTGCCGACCCGGCATTTCGACGTGCGTTTCGTGGTGCGCGCACCCCGCGGGGCACAACCGGTCCAAAGCGACGAATCGGACGATCTTCGTTGGTGGCCGGTGAATTCCCTCCCGAAAGGGTCGGAAGATCTCGCCGAACTGGTGGAAGCCGCCGTGCCCGCGGCGTCCGGCCGTTAGGGTGTCGGCTGACGTTCTTAAGGGGGAATGATGCTGACGACACTGACGCCATACCTGGACCGGGTCCGGGTCCACAGCAGCGGTGACGGTGAAGGCTTCGGCTGGTTTCTGCTGGTGCTGGCGATCATCGTCGTCATCATCGTGATCGTGGTGATCATCGTGAAGGTCAACCAGGCGAAGAAACCGCCGATGACCTTCCCGCAGAACCCGAACTTCGGCGGTGGCGGCCCGGCTCCGGGCTTCCCGCCGCCGCCTCCGCCCGCCGGCGGCCCCGCCCCGCAGGGCAACTGGCAGCAGCAGCCCGGCTTCCCGCCGCCCCCTCAGCCCGGCTTCGGCCAGGCGCCCGGCTTCCCGCCGCCTCCGGCCCCGGCCCCGGCGGGTTTCGCGCCGCCGCCCGGCGCCCCGGCGCCCAGCCCGTTCGGCGCGCCCGGTATGCCCCAGCCCGGTTTCCCGCCGCCGCCTCCGCAGGCCGGGCCGCCGATCGACCCGAACGCGGACCGCACGCAGGTCGTGTCCCCGCAGCAGCAGGCGGCCGCCGACCGCACGCAGGTGGTCTCCCCCGCGAACGCCGACCGCACCCAGGTCGTCTCGCCCGCGAACGCCGACCGCACGCAGGTGGTTTCCGGTGACGCCACCCAGGTCGTACCCGGTGGCGGCGGCGACCGTACCCAGGTGGTCCCGCCCAGCCAGTAACCCCAGCAGGGAGAAACCGCATGGTCAGGGTCGACCCGAATTCTTCGGTCCCGCCGTTCGAGCAGGTCCGCACCGCCTACGCGGAGCGGATCAACGACGGCACGCTGCCCGTCGGGGCGAAGCTGCCGACCGTGCGGAAACTCGCCGAAGACCTCGGCATCGCCCCGAACACGGTCGCCAAGGCCTACCGCGAACTCGAAGAAGCCGGTCTCATCGAAACGCGTGGCCGGGCGGGGACGTTCGTGAGCGCGGTCGGTGACGAAAGCCGGGAGCGGGCACGGCAGGCCGCCGCCGACTACGCCGCGCTGACCAGGAAGCTGGGGCTCGGCCGCGACGAGGCCAAGGCGATCGTCGACGCCGCGCTGGGCTAGCCTCACCGAATGGGAGTCTCCGTGTTGATGCTGCTGGTCGTCATCCTGTTCCTCGCCGGCGTCGGCGTCGGGATCTTCTTCCTGGTGAAGGCCCTCAGCAAGCCGAAGCCCCCGGTGTACCCGTACCCGCAGTACCCGCAGCAGCCGCCGCAGTACCCCAGCCAGCAGCAGCCCTACCCGCCGCAGGGCTGGGGCAACTGAGTCACATCGCGCGGTAGTCGCGGAGTTCGATCTTCGGCCCGAACCTCGGCCGCCGGAATCCGGCCGTCGAGAGGTAGCGCACCGCGCGCTGCCGCTGCGGCGAATACGGCGCCAGCACTTCGGACATCCCGGCGTCGTCGAGTTTCGTGCCGACGAGCGCGTGCCCGACCATCGACGGGATGTTGTAGTCGCCGAAGCTGACCGCGTCTGGGTCTCCCCAGGCACGCTGCGCGATCTCCGCCGCGGTCCACACGCCGATGCCGGGCACCTTCCGCAGCCAGGCCCGGCCTTCGACACCCTTCAGTTCGACGGCCTTCTCCAGCCGCGGCGCGACACGGGCCGCCGTGATCAGCGTCGTCCGCCGTTTCAGATCCACCCCGGCGCGATGCCATTTCCAGTCCACAATGGATCGGATGGCGACGGGCGTCGGCGGCACGCGCAACCGTGACGGCGCCGGGCCTGGCGCCGGTTCGCCGAACCAGCGGCACAGTTCGCCCCAAGACCGAAGCGCCTCCGTGCTGGTCACCTTCTGCTCCAGCACGGCGAGCACCAGCGCGTCCCACACCCGGCCGGTCGAGCCGAGGCGCAGTCCCGGATTCCGGCGCCGAGCCGACGCGATGACGTCGTGGTGCGCGACGAATCCGGAGTCGTCGTCGTGGGCGCCGAGCATCGCCGGGACGCCTTCGAGCAGCCTGTCCGCGCCAGGGCCCCAGGCCTCCGCCTCGATCTCGCCGTCCGCGCGCCGCAGCAGCGCGAGCGTGCCCGGGCCGTCCGCGGTGTTCGCGGCCAGCCAGGTGACCCCGCCCTCGGCCCGGACGACGTTGGGCGAACGCGACCCACGGCTCAGCGGGCCCAGAACGGTGTCCAGGTCCAGCTCGAAGGCAGGACGGAATCGCACACACGGAAACTACCCGGCACTCGGCTAGGGTGAGCGGGCCACCCGAAACCGTACGCCTACGGAGGACACCGACGATGACCGAGCGACCGGCGAAGGCCTCGATCGTCAGCGGGTACTTCAACCCGCTCCACCAGGGCCATCTCGACCTGTTCGAGGCCGCTCAGGCCAGGTCCGGCTACCTGATCGTCATCGTCAACAACGATCACCAGCAGGTCCTCAAGAAGGGCAGGGTGATCCAGGTCGAGGACGTCCGGGCCCGGATCGTCCGCGCGCTGCGCATCGTCGACGACGTGTACATCGCCGTCGAGCAGGGGCCCGGCATCAACGAGTCGTTCGACCTGATCCGCGCGGCGTACCCGGACACGGAGCTCGAGTTCTGCAACGGTGGGGATCGGCGCAACGTCGACGAGCTGCCCGCCGACGAGGTCGAGGCGGGGGCCCGGAACAACATCTCGATGATCTACGGCATCGGCGGCACGGACAAGGCCGACTCCAGCACCCGGATCCTTTCGGACATGGAAGCCTGACGCCGATATTTGTCGGACGACGTTCGCGGGTCTGCTGACGGCGGCCGCTCCTAGGGCCTACCCTAGACATCACACAGTCGGCCCTGAACCCAGAGGGCCCCAGGTCAGTCGGGAGGCCTAGGGGAATGGACCCCCGTGCTCGGGCGGACGCCTTGCTCGCACGCGCAAGCGCGCGTGGAGCCTTCGTCGTGACACCGGACAACGCGACGTCTCCGATGGACTCCGCGAACACTCAGCAGATCCCCCGGTCGGTGGTCGCCGAGATCGACCGTTCGTCGGACCCGGACACGACCACTCAGCTGCCTGCTTCGCTGATCGCGGAGAACGACCACCCGCTCGCGGGACCCGAACCGACGACGCGGCTGGACCTGCCGCCGGCGCGGGGCGAGGGCTCGACCCAGCCGCAGCCGTATCCCCGGCGTCCCGGCACCCCGCAGCAGACCAGACCGCTGCCGCAGGCGACGACCCCGCTCACCCGGCGGCCGCCCGCCGCTCCGGTGCAGAGCCCGCTGATCGAGCAGCCGGAGCCGGAGACCGTCGAGAATGAGGTCGGCGGCTTGGTGCCGACGGTGAAGCAGAACCCTTCGGGGCGTTCGAACCTTTCGCGCCGGCTGGACGGCATCTAGCCCCTCCACACGCGTGCCATGAAAGGTCCTTTCCTTGCAAATTTTGCAAGGAAAGGACCTTTCATGGCATCCGGATCAGCCGATCGATCTCCTTGATCGCCGCACCTCCGCCGTACGTGGCGTTGGACAGCATCGCGACATCCAGCCCTCCGGCCGGGTAGTGCCGCATGAGCGAGCAGACGCCGACGTTCCCGCCGTCCTTGTAGTAGTGCCGCACCGATCCGTCCGGTGCCGGCACGAATTCGAGGCCGAAGCCGTACCAGACTCCGCTGCTGTGGAGTACCTGCGGCGTGAGGAACTCCTTCGTGCGCTCAGGGCTCAAGAGCCGTTCTTCGCGGATCGCCCGCAGAAGCCGCACGAGATCGCCGACGGTGCAGTACGCCCCTCCGTCGGGTGAACCGATCGGTGGGTAGCTGAAGATGTTCTGCTTCCACCCGGTGATCCGATCGCCGTCGAGGATCGGGTCCCAGCCTTCGGCGACCCTCGGCTGCGGATCACGCCGGTCGAAGAACCCCGAATCGGTCATCCCCGCGCGGTCGAGCACGGCCTCCCGGACGTGGTCGCGATACGGCCTCCCGGTGATCTCCTCGATCACCAGCCCCGCGAGGACATAGCCCGAATTGCAGTACCGGCAGCCCGCGCCGGGCGCGAAATTCGGTGTCCGGTAAGCGAAATTGGGCAGATGGTCACGCGTCTCGACGACCGAGTACACCGGCTTGTCGACCCATAGCGCCTCGTAACTCTCGCCCGCTTCCTCATCGGCGTCGTCGGCGATCCCGGACGTGTGCGTGAGCAGGTGCCGCGTCGTCACCCCGGCCGTGATCATCGTGCCGCCGAGGTCGATGATCTCGGCGATCGGGCGGTCGAGGTCCAAGCGGCGTTCGTCGGCCAATTGCACTGCGGCGATCGAGGTGATGACCTTGGTGATCGACGCGGTGTCGTACCGGACGTCCGGCGCG
This sequence comes from Amycolatopsis sp. SB7-3, assembly GCF_041021335.1. Taxonomy (NCBI): domain Bacteria; kingdom Bacillati; phylum Actinomycetota; class Actinomycetes; order Pseudonocardiales; family Pseudonocardiaceae; genus Amycolatopsis; species Amycolatopsis sp. SB7-3. The sequence continues at coordinate 3,369,204 of NZ_JBFPJQ010000001.1, read as the reverse complement.
TTCGGCACCGACCAGCGGCGGCTGGCCAGGCCGTAGCCGCGTTCGAACAGGGTTTCGTCACCGCGCCGGATCAGCACGACGCCAGAGAAGCGGTCCTCCCCGGCGCGTTCCGTCAGCCAGGTGTCCAGTGCGGCGAAGTCCATGCACCGACGGTAACGACGACGAGGAACCCGGTCGCGTGAATTCCGGTGGCCGGAACGACGACTACTTCCGGCGCGTTTCGAGCTTCAGACGCAGCGCGAGCCCGGCCTTCACCGCGAGCATGACCGGCTTCCACAGGAGACCGCGGTGACGGTCCGCGAGATAGCGGTACGCGCTGTCGTGGTGCGCGCGCAGCATCTTCGCCGACGCCTGCGACGTCGAGTGCCCGCCGATGTGCATGACGCTGGCCGAAGGGGCGTACACATTCAGCCAGCCGGCGCGGGACAGCCGGTCGCCGAGGTCGACGTCCTCGAAGTACATGAAGTAGCGCGTGTCGAACCCGTCGACCGAGTCGAAGGCCTCGCGACGGAACAGCTGGCAGGACCCGGAAAGCCAGCCCGCCGTGCGCTCGACCGGGGTGCCGGTCTCCTGCCGGTACTGCCGCGTCCACGGATTGCCCGGCCAGATCTTGCCGAACACCGCGTGCCCGATCCCGCGGCCGAACGACGGCAGCAGCCGGGCCGACGGGTACACCGTGCCGTCGAGGTCGTGGATGAGCGGGCCGAAGGCGCCCCCGCGCGGCCAGCGCTCGGCCACCTCGAGCAACGCGTCGAGCGAACCGGGCTCCCATTCGAGGTCCGGGTTCACCACGACGACCCAGCCGTAGCTGTCGTCGAGTTCCGCGACGCCCCGGTTGGCGGCGGTGCCGTAGCCGACGTTCTCGCCGATGCTGAGCAGCTTGACGTTGTCCCGGCGGGCGGCCTTCTCCGGCGCGCCGTCCGTGGAGTCGTTGTCGGCGACGACGACCTGGACGTCCCGGTCCGTCGCCTTCTCGAGGGTGTCGAGGAACTTCTCGAGGGTCTCGCCGGGGAAGTACGTCACGGTCACGACGGCGATCCCGTCGCCGTAGCTGGGGTGCTCAGTCACGCGGCCATTGTCCACCCGTCACCGAACGCGACTTCGGCCCCACCCCACCGGAGTGGTAGCAAAGGTCCCTTGCTCCCCGCCCGCCCCCGAGCGCGGGAGTCCTGAAGGCCTCCTTTGAGACGTTCAACGTCTCAAAGGAGGCCTTCAGGACAGCCAACTAGCTCGCCCGCCGCTGCGCATGCCGGTGCCAAGCCTTCGCGTAAGCCTCCCGATGCCGCTCCGCGGTCGTCGCCCACGAGAACTCCTTCGCCCGCCGAAGCGCGGCTTCGGCCAGTTCGGCCCGGCGAGCCGGGGCGTCGAGCAGCTCCGAGATGGCCGCGGCGACGTCTCCGGCGCCGACACCGCAGTAGGCGACCGCGTCCCCGCCGACCTCCGGCAGCGAAAGCCGTCGCGTCGTGAGCACGCTCGCGCCGCACGCCATCGCCTCCAGCACCGGCAGCCCGAAGCCCTCGCCGAGGCTCGGATAGGCGACCAGTTCGGAGCCGCCGAGGAAACCGGCGAGCGTGTCGAACGGCAGGTATCCCGCCCGGATCACCCGCAGCCGGTGCGGAACGGCGTCCAGCGCGCGTTCGACCTGCGAGTCCCAGCCAGGCTGCCCGGCCAGCACCAGGGCGGGCGGGTTCGGCCTGCCGATCACGGCGTGGGCGAAGCCGCGGATCAGCGCGGGCACGTTCTTGCGCGGTTCCAGCGCACCGAGGAAGGCGACGTACGGCGTCTTCCCGAGTCCGACGGCCTTGCGCGCGGCCTCGATCTCCGCGGGCGAAGGCGGATGGAACCGATCCGGTTCGACGCCGTGGTGGATGATCTCCAGTTCCGCCGTGCGGACCTGGCCGACGCGTTCCAGCTCGGCCGCCGTCGCGATGCTCGGCACGACACACAGCGTCGCGCGGCGAAGCGCCGTCGCGGTCCAGGCGCGGAAGAAGCGCGCCTTCACCGAAGAGTGCAGGACCGCGTCGGTGAAGAAGGTCGCGTCGTGCAGCGTCACCACCGAAGCGGCCGGGCTGGCCAGCGGCATCGTGTAGTGCGGTGAATGGACGACGTCGGCGGCGAGCCGCCGGACCAGCCGGGGCAGGGTCGCCTGCTCCCAGGTCAGCCTGGCCGTCCTGGTCGATGTCGACGGTGACGTGGGCACGATCCGCGCGCCGGGCGCGAGCCGGTCGTACAGCACCGCGTCCCGCGGCTGGCAGACGACGGTGATCCGCGCGCCGTCCTCGTCCAGCGCCGCGACCAGCGAATCCACGTAACGACCGACGCCACCCCGGTCCGCGGGGACGGCGGTCGCGTCGATAAGCACGCGAGGGTCATCGGTCACCCTAGGAGGGTACGGCGGTGCACTGGGTTCGCGGTGGGGAACCGACAAACTGCTAGCGCAGGTGGAGCCCCCAAACGGCGGAAGCGGCTCGTTGCCAGGTGAACTCACTCGAACGACTGAGACCACTGTCACGCAGGGCTGCCGCACGCTCCGGCTGGTCGAGGACGCCGCGAAGGGCATCAGCAAGCGCTTGCGCGTCGCCGACGGGGACGGTGACGCCCGCTCCCCCGGCCACCTCGGCCAGGGCGGGAGCGTCCGAATGCACCACCGGCACCCCGGCCGCCATCGCCTCGATCAGCGGCAGCCCGAACCCCTCCGCCCGGCTCGGCATCGCCAGCACCGACGCGCCCCGCAGCGCGAACGCCAGCTCCGCGTCGCTCACCTTCCCCAGCACCCGGACGTCGGCGCCGTGCTCGCGCGCGAGCGCCGACGGGTCGATACCGCCCCACCCCGGCTGACCGGCCAGCACCAGCGGCACGCCGATCCGGCCGGCGGCGTCGATCAGCACGTCGATGCCCTTGCGCGGCTCGATCGTCCCGATCGCGAGCACGTACTTCTCCGGCAGCGCGACCTCGGCGAACCCGGCGGGCGGCCGCACCCCGTGCGGGATCACGCGCACCGGCACCGAAACCGGCACCAGCGCGGCGAGCTCGTCCGCAATCGCTTGCGTGGGCACGGTCAGCGCGGTCGCCCGTGACGCGGCCCGCGCGATCACCGCCTTGTGCCAAGCGACGCCGCGCGGGGTCAGCGTCTCGGGATGCGTCCACGGCACGGTGTCGTGCACCGCGACCGACAACGTCCGCCCCTTCGGCACCCGGGCGGGTGCGAGTGGTGTCGGCGCGTGGACCGCGTCGCCGCCCGGCCACCACGGCAGGCCCAGCTGCCAAGCGGCGATGAGCGCCCGGGGCGGGATCGGCAGCACGCGCGGCCCCTCGACCCCCTCGACGACCGCGGCTTCGATGTCGGCGTGCCGCGCGACGACGCTCGACACCGTCCAGCCCGGCGGCGCCGTCTCGGCGAGCGCGCGCAGCAGCTCACCGGTGTAGCGGCCGGTCCCGCCGGGGACCGGCGCCAGCAGCTGCTCGGCGAGCACGACCAGTTCGGGCATGGTCTCTATTCTCTCCACCATGACCAGCACCACCGTCGTCGTGGTCACCTGGCGCGGCGCCGCGCACATCACCGCCTGCCTCGACGCCCTCGCCGCCCAGTCCCGCGCGCACCGGACCCTGGTCGTCGACAACGCCTCCGACGACGGAACGGCAGCCCTGCTCGCCGCCCATCCGTCGAAACCCGAAGTGCTCCGGCTGCGGCACAACACCGGCTACGCGGGCGCCATGGCCGCCGCACTGGACAAAGTGGACACTCCGCTGATGGCCTGGCTCAACGACGACGCCGCGCCGAGCCCGGATTGGCTCGCGACCTGCGAAGACACGCTCGCGAAGGCGCCGCTCGCCGCGGCCGTGAGCGCCCGCCTGACGCTCGCCGACGGGACCGTCCAGTCCACCGGCGTCCGCCTGACCGCCGACGGTCACGGCGCCGACCTGCCGGAACCCGCCGACGAGATCTTCGGCTTCTGCGGGGGCGCGGCCGTGCTCGACGTCGAGGCGCTCCGTTCCGTCGGCGGCGTCCCCGCCTCCTACTTCTGCTACTACGAGGACACCGACACCGCGTGGCGGCTGCGGCTGGCGGGCTGGGACGTCGTCAGCGCCGAAGCCGACGTCACCCATCAGCATGGCGCGAGTACCCGGCCGGGTTCGGTCCGGTTCCACCTGTGGAATGAACGCAACCGCCTCCTGACCCTGCTGCGGTGTGCTCCGCGCACGGTGGCGATCCGCCAGCTGGTGAAGTTCGCCGTGCTCACCCTGGTGCTGCTCCTCCGGGGGAAACCGGCGGCACCGAACTTCCGTCCGAGCCTCCGGTGCCGCGTCCTCGGCGCCGTCGCCGTCCGCCTGCCGCGCACGCTGGTCGAGCGGCGGGCCGTCGGGCGACGGGCGACACTGGGCCGAGGCGCGGTCTGGGAGGCGTGGGCGGGCAATTAAGCTTGCCCCAATCGAGAGCAGGGAGTACGGCTTTGGCGCAGGGGGAAACGCAACCGGTCGTCTCGGTGATCGTCGTGAACTACCGGGGGGCCGCCGACACCGTCACCTGCCTGCGCGCACTCGCCGAACACGATTACCCGAACCTCGAGGTCATCTGCGTCGACAACGCCTCCGGCGGCACCGACGTCGCCGAGATCAAGGCCGCCGCACCGGGCGTCAAGCTCGTCGAATCCCCGGTGAACTCCGGCTTCGCGGGCGGCTGCAACCTCGGCGCGCGGCACGCCACCGGCAGAGTCCTCGCCTTCCTGAACAACGACGCCCGCCCGGCTCCCGGCTGGGTCGGCGCGGCCGTCGCCGAGCTGCGCGCACAGCCGACCGTCGCCGCTGTGGCCAGCAAGGTCCTCGACTGGGACGGCACCGGCACCGACTTCGTCGACGCGGGCCTCACCTGGTTCGGCATGGGCTACAAACGCCACGCCGGCAGCCCGCTGGCCGACGTCCCCGCCGCCGAACACGAGATCGCCAAGGACGTCCTGTTCGCGACCGGTTCGGCGATGTTCGTCCGCGCCGGGGTGTTCGCCGAACTCGGCGGGTTCGACGAGCGGTTCTTCATGTTCTACGAGGACGTCGACCTCGGCTGGCGGCTGAACCTGCGCGGCTGGCGCGTGCGGTACGTGCCCGAGTCGCTGACCTACCACAAGCACCACGCCACGATGTCCACAGTGGACGCTCCGGACTCCGGGCGCGAGACGTTCTTGCTGGAGCGCAACGCCTTGGCGGCGCTGTACAAGAACCTCTCCGACGAGACCCTCTCGCGTGCGCTGCCCGCCGCGCTGGCCCTGGCCGTCCGCCGGGCGACAGCGCGCGGAGACCTCGACGCCACCCAGTTCGATCTCGCCCAGGGTGTCGGCCCGGCCGAAACCGGCCCGGTCGAGGTGCCGAGGACGACGTTGGCCGGGGTGCTGGCGATCGACCAGTTCGTCGAACTCCTGCCGTCGCTCGCCGAGGCGCGCGCCACCGAACAGGCCGCCCGCGTCCGCACCGACGCCGATCTGCTTCCGTTGCTGCGCAAGGCCTTGGAGCCCGCGTACCCGCTACCGCGTTATCTCGCCGCGCACGACGTCCTGGTCGAGACGTTCGGCATCGACGCGCTCTTCGGGCAGCGCCGCAAGGTGCTGGTGATCACCGGCGACGCGATCACCGAGCGGATGGCGGGCCCGGCGATCCGCGCCTGGAACATGGCCGCGACGCTGGCCACCGAGCACGACGTCCACCTAGTGACGATCAATCCCCTCGCCGACCCGCCGCCCGCGCCGTTCCGGGTCAGCGCGGCGACCAGGCGCGATCTGGAGACACCGATCGCGTGGGCCGACATCATCATCCTGCAGGGGCACGTGCTGGAGCTCGCGCCGTCGCTCAAGAAGCAGTACGCACACAAGATCGTGGTCGCGGACCTGTACGACCCGATGCATCTGGAGCTGCTCGAACAGGGCAAGGGCGTGCCCGACGACAAACGGGCGCTGGACCTCATCGGGGTCACCAAGGTTCTCGACGCGCAGCTGGAACGCGGGGACTTCTTCCTGTGCGCCTCGGAGCGTCAGCGTCACTTCTGGCTGGGCCACCTCGCCGCGATGGGCAGGCTCTCGCCGCGGCTGTACGACGCCGACCCGACCACCCAGTCGCTGTTGTCGATCGTCCCGTTCGGCCTGTCGCCGCAGGCACCGGTCCGCACCGGCCCCGGCCTTCGATCCACTTTGGACGGTATCGGCGAGACCGATCACGTCGTGCTGTGGGCGGGCGGGGTCTACAGCTGGTTCGACCCGTTGACCCTGGTCCGGGCGATCGAACGGCTCCGGCAGCGCCGCGGTGACGTCCGTCTGGTGTTCCTCGGGATGAAGCATCCCAACCCCGAGGTCACCGAGATGGACATCGGCGCGCGCACGATGCTGCTCTCGGACACGCTCGGCCTCACCGGCAAGCACGTGTTCTTCAACCAGCAGTGGGTGCCGTACGAGGAGCGCCAGAACTGGCTGCTCGACGCGAACTGCGGTGTCACCACGCATTACGAGCACGTCGAGACGACGTTCGCGTTCCGCACGCGGGTGCTGGACTACCTGTGGGCCGGGCTGCCGATCGTCACCACCGACGGGGACTCGTTCGCCGATCTGGTCCGCGAGGAGAAGCTCGGCGTCGTCGTCCCGGCCGAGGACGTGGACGCGCTGGCCGACGCGCTGGAAAAGGCGCTGTACGACGAGGAGTTCGCCGCCGGCTGTGTCGAGCGGATGGCCGCCGTCGCCCAGCGCTACGCCTGGCCCGAGGCGCTGAAGCCGCTGGTGGAGTTCTGCCGGAACCCGCGGCCCGCCGCGGACCGGCTGCCCGGCTCGGAGGACCTCGTGGTCACCGCACCGGTGCGGGGCAAGGAAATGCTGCGCCGCGACGTCGATCTGATCCGCGAGTATCTCGCCGACGGCGGACCGAAGGAACTCGTGCGGCGCGTCGGCGGCCGGATGGTCAAGGTCGCCAAGCAGAGGCTCGGCCGTGGCTGACCGCCCCTTGCGCGTCCTGCTCGACGGGACCCCGCTGCTCGGTGCCAGGACGGGTATCGGCCGGTACACCGTCGCCCTGTCCGAAGAGCTCGCCTCGATGTCCGAAGTGGACACTCGTGCGGTCGCGTTCACGTTGCGCGGCTGGCGACGGCTGCGACACGTGCTCCCGCACGGCGTCCGGGCCCGTGGCATGCCGGTGGCCGCGCGGCTGTTGCGGAAGGCGTGGCTGCGATCGCAGCTGCCGCCCGTCGAACTGTTCGCCGGGCCGACGGATGTCGTGCACGGCACTAACTTCGTGCTGCCCGGCCGGTTCCGCGCGGCGGGTGTGGTGACCATCCATGATCTGGCCTTTTTGGACGCTCCCGAGGAGCTCGCGCCGAGCGATCACGAGCTGCCGCGGCTGGTCCGGCGCGGTGCCCGGCTCGCCGACGCGATCTGCACGCCCACCAACGCCGTCGCCGATCAGGTCGCCGAACGGCTCGACGTGGACCGCGGCAAGATCATCGTCACGCCGCTCGGCGTGAACCCGGCGTGGTTCACCGCGCGCCCGCCGGATCCCGAGCGCCGCAAGGAACTCGGGCTCCCGGACAAGTACCTGCTCTTCGCGGGTGCTCCTGGCCCCCGGAAGGGCCTGCACTGGCTTCAGCAAGCCCACGAGGCCGCGCCGGATCTGCCGGATCTGGTGTTCGTCGGCCCCGGTTCGTTCTCGGTGGGCTCACGTTCGCGGCATGTCGGCTACCTGTCGGACGTGAACCTCCGGCGGGTCGTCGCCGGGGCCAGCGCGCTGGTGCTGCCGTCACGCGACGAAGGCTTCGGGCTTCCGGTGCTGGAAGCGCTGGCGTCGGACGTTCCCGTGGTGTGCACGGACATCCCGGCGCTGCGCGAGGTCGCGGGGAACTGCGCGAGCCTGGTGCCTTACGAGGACGTCGACGGGCTCGTGGAGGCGCTGCGGATGGCCGTCAGCGACCCGCACGCCGTCGCCACCTCGGCCGCGCGCCGCGCCCACGTCGCGAACTTCACCTGGCGCGCGTGCGCCGAACTCACCGTCGCCGCGTACCGCCAGGCGAGCACGAAGCACTGACCTCCCGCATTTCGTCCTCTGAATGCGCTCGCATTCAGAGGACGAAATGCGGGAGGGGTCAGGAAGCGAAGTAGGCCTTCAGGGCATCGGACCAGTCCCGAAGCGGCGTGAGACCCGCCTCGCGCCACGAAGCGTTCGACAGCACCCCATACGCCGGACGCGCGGCCGGACGCGGGAATTCCGCCGTCGTACAAGGCTTCACCCGAGCCGGATCCGCGCCGAGCTCGGTGAAGATCGCCTTCGCGAAGCCGCACCACGTCGTCGACCCACCGCCCGTGCAGTGCAGCACCCGCTGCGAAGGCCCTTCACCCGCGGCGACCCGGCCTGCCAGCTCCAGCAGCCCGGCGGCGAGGTCGCGCGACCAGGTCGGCGAACCGGTCTGATCGTCCACTACGGACAGTTCTTCGCGCTCCTTTTCCAGGCGCGCCATGGTCTTCACGAAGTTCGACCCGGTTTTGCCGTACACCCAGGACGTCCGCACGATCCAGGACCGGGCTCCGGATCCGAGCAGTGCGTCCTCGCCGGCCGCCTTCGTCCGGCCGTAGGCGTTCAGCGGGCCCAGCAGATCGCCGGGCTCGTACGGCGTAGTCGCGTCACCGGCGAACACGTAGTCCGTGGACACGTGGATCAGCGGCACCCCGCGCGACGAGCACGCGGCGGCGAGCACCCGGGGTCCGTCGGCGTTCACCGCGAACGCCCGCTCCTCGTCGGTTTCCGCCGCGTCCACCGCGGTGTAGGCCGCCGCGTTGATCACCACCGGCGACGTCCCCGTCGCCCGCGCCCGGTCCGCCAGTTCGGTCACCGCGGCGACGACCTGGCCGGTGTCGCGCACGTTCAGCTCCGAAGACGACGGTGCCGCGACCTGGGGGGCCAGCGCCGCGAGGTCCTGCCCGAGCTGACCGGATCCACCCGGTACGAGAATGCTCAGCACCCGCTCACGCCCCCGCACGGTTCTTCAGCGGCTCCCACCACGACCGGTTTCCGCTGTACCAGGCGACCGTTTCGGCCAGACCGTCCTCAAAGGACTGACGCGGCGCGTAACCGAGCTTCGTCGAGATCTTGGTGATGTCGACCGAGTACCGGCGGTCGTGCCCCTTGCGGTCCTCGACCGGCTCGACGCTCTCCCAGTCCGCGCCGACGGCGGTCAGCAGCCGCTCGGTCAGCTCGCGGTTGGTGAGTTCCGTGCCGCCGCCGATGTTGTAGACCTCGCCCGGCCGCCCGCCGTCGGCGACGAGCTGGATGCCGTGACAGTGATCGTCCACGTGCAGCCAGTCACGCACGTTGAGCCCGTCGCCGTAGAGCGGGACCTTCTTGCCGTCGAGCAGATTGGTCACGAAGAGCGGGATGACCTTCTCCGGGAATTGGTACGGACCGTAGTTGTTCGAGCACCTCGTGACACAGACGGGCAGCCCGTGCGTGCGGAAGAACGAACGCGCCAACAGATCCGAGGACGCCTTCGACGCCGAGTACGGCGAATTCGGCTCCAGCGCGTGGTCTTCGGACCAGGAACCCTCGTCGATCGAGCCGTACACCTCGTCGGTGGACACGTGGACGAACTTCCCGACCTCGGCCTCGAGCGCGGCCTGCAACAGGGTCTGCGTGCCGAGGACGTTGGTCAGCACGAAGTCGGCCGCACCGGCGATCGAACGGTCCACATGGGACTCGGCGGCGAAGTGCACGACGAGGTCGACGCCCCGCATGAGCTCGCCGACCAGGGCACCGTTACAGATGTCGCCCTTTTCGAACCGGTAGCGCGGGTTCTTGCGCACCGGCTCCAGGTTCGCCTCGTTGCCCGCGTAGGTCAGCTTGTCGAGCACGATCAGCTCGGCGTCGGCCAAGCTCGGGTACGCGCCCGTCAGCACCTGCCGGACGTAATGCGAACCGATGAACCCGGCACCCCCGGTGACCAGCACTCGCATCCCGCGATCCTCCCTCTACGACTTCACCGACCGGCCGAGTGTGTCACGACCGGGGCAACCTTTCACCAGCCTACGGACGTCTAACACAAGGATCAGTAGAGTTACCGGCGAGGCACGCGTGTGCCCTGGGGAGATTCGTGGAGGACCGCACGTGACCGAGTGGCCCGGGCCACCCATTCCGGCGCGCCGTGGCGGCGGCGTCGTGGTGTTCGCCCGCCGCGGCGTGAAGGTCGTGTTCAGCCTGGTCTCGATCACGATCCTGGCGCTGACCTGGTGGGGCTGGCAGTTCATCGGTGACCCGTCGCAGGGCTTCGCGACCACGAACATCTTCGAGGACAACGGCCATCCGCCGGCGAAACCGCTGGACGGCGCGATCGACATCCTGCTCGTCGGCCAGGACAGCCGCACCGACGCGCAGGGCAACCCGCTGCCGCGCGAGGTCCTCGACATGCTGCACGCCGGGGTTTCCGACGGCGAGCGCCAGACCGACACGATGATCCTGGTGCACATCCCCCAGAACGGTAAGAAGGCGGTCGCGATCTCCTTCCCCCGCGACTCGTGGGTCGAGATCACCGGCGGTTTCGGCAAGCACAAGCTCAACAGCGCGTACGTGTACGCCTACAACGACACGTCGAAGACGCTGCAGCAGCAGGGCAACTCCGATCTCAAGGACGTCGACGCCAAGGCCAAGGACGCCGGCCGCAAGAACCTGATCGCGACGCTGGAGAAGTTCATCGGCAAGCCGAAGATGATCGACCGGTACGCCGAGGTGAACCTGTCGAGCTTCTACGAGATCACCAAGGCGATCGGCGGCGTCGAGGTCTGCCTCAACAACGCGGTCAAGGAGAAGAAGTCCGGCGTGGACCTGCCCGCGGGCAAGTCGATCGTCGAGGGCGTGCAGGCGCTCGCGTTCGTCCGGCAGCGCTACGACCTGCAGAACGGCGACCTCGACCGGATCGCGCGGCAGCAGGCCTTCCTGTCGGGGCTGGCGAACAAGGTGCTCTCCTCCGACGTCCTGATGAACCCAGCGAAGATCTCCGACCTGATCGACGCGGTGAAGAAGTCGGTCGTGCTGTCAGCGGGCTGGGATCTGCCCGAGTTCGCCGCCCAGATGCGAGGGCTGACCAGCGGAAACGTCGAATTCCACACCATCCCGACCCAGGGCGACGCGAATATCGGCGGCGCCGCCGTGCTCCGGGTGGACCCGGCGCAGGTACAGGCCGAGGTCACCCGCCTGACCGCCGACGGCGAGACGGCGCCGGCCGAGACCCCGGCCACCCTGCCGGGCGCGGAAGCGGTGACCGTCGAACTCTTCGACGGATCCGGCTCGCCCACGGTGGCCACCGAAACGCGGAACCTGTTGCAGGGCAAGGGTTTCAAACTGGCGGCCGATACCAAGCTCAGCACCCGCAACTCGACGGTCGTCCGGTACGCGCCGGGTGACGACGACGCGCTGGCCCTGATCAAGCAGGTCTTCGGCACCGCGGTGCAGGCCGAGGCGGACCGTGACGTCGCGCCCGGCAAGGTGCGGGTGCTGCTCGGCAAGGACTTCAAGGGCGCGAACGCGACCACGGCCCCGTCGAAGACTTCGGTCCCCTCGAAGCCCGCTCAGCCGCCCTCCAGCGCCCCGGCGGCGCCCAGCACGACGCCGATCGTCGCGGGCAATGTGCCCTGCGTCAATTAATCCCGGGTACTCAGCGTGGCCGACCTCACGGTGGCCTAGCCTTCTCCTACGATCGGACGAGCGACAGCGCAAGGGGAGGTGATCAGGGATGAGCGACGAGGAAAAGAGCGTCAACGCACGTTCTGAGCAGTTGGACGACGAGGAGCCGAAGTCCGAAGAGGACACCAAATCGGACACCGAGAGTGACGAAGAGCCCCGGTTCGTCCCGACGCCGTACCCGCGGACTCCGCCGCTCCCCCAGCCGTCCACGCCGGCCGAGGACGAAGCCGTCTCTGGCACGCTCGCCGTTCCCGAACGCCCGTTGCGCCGCGCCGGCCGGATCACCCGCCGGATCGCGGTCGGCCTCGTGTCCCTGCTCGCGCTCGGCACGACGGGCTACGCGTACGTCACCAAGGACCAGCTGCAGAACAACGTCCCCACGACGAACGCCCTGAGCAAGGCCGACGATCCCGCCGCCCCGCCCGCCGACGACGGCGCGAACGACATCCTCCTGGTCGGCAGCGACGCGCGCACCGACGCGCAGGGCAATCCGCTACCGCTACGGGTGCTCAAGGAGCTGCGCACCGAGGAGAAGCCGGGCGTCAACACCGACACCATCATCATCCTCCGGATCCCGAAGAACGGCGGGAAACCGTCCGGCGTCTCGATCCCGCGGGACACCTGGACCGACATCCCCGGCCGCGGCCCGAACAAGATCAACTCGGCTTACGGCGTCGCGAAGACCAACTACGCCAACGCGCATCGCGGGGAATCCGATCAGGCGAAACTCGAACGCGATTCCGACCAGGAAGGCCGGAAGGCACTGGTCCAGACCGTTCAGGACCTGACGCAGATCCGCATCGACCACTACGCCGAGGTCAATCTGCTCGGGTTCTATCTGCTGACCGAGGCGTTGGGCGGCGTCAAGGTCTGCCTGAACCACTCGACCGAGGACAAGGACTCCGGCGCGAACTTCCGGCGCGGTGAGCAGACCGTCTCGGGCGGTGAGGCGCTTTCGTTCGTCCGGCAGCGCAAGAACCTGCCGCGCGGCGACCTCGACCGCATCGTGCGGCAGCAGACGTTCCTGTCGTCGGCGCTGAACCAGGTGCTCTCCGCGGGGACGCTGACCAGCCCGTCGACGATGGCGGGCCTGATGGACGTCGTGCGCCGGTCGATCGTCCTCGACGAAGGGCTGGACCTGCTGGAGTTCGCGCAGCAGGCGAAGGGGATCGCGTCGGGCGACCTGACGTTCACGACGATCCCGGTGGTGAACATCAACGGCCGCAGCGCCGACGGCCAGAGCATCGTCGAGATCGACCCCGCCGCGGTGCGGTCGTTCGTCTCCGGTCTGGTGGGCCGGGGTGGTGGCGGTGGGGCGCCTGGGGCGGCTCCGCTGCTCGCCGCGTCGAGCGTTCCCTGCGTGAACTAGCGTTGGGGGCGTGAGCCTCACCGAACTGCTGCTGCGGCCCGTACTCGGGTCGCCCGCGAAACCGCTGATCACGCACTACGACGACAAGCAGGGCAGCCGGGTCGAACTGTCCGTGGCGACCACGGTGAACTGGGCAGCCAAAACGGCGAACTGGCTGGTCGACGAGTTCGACGTCGAACCTGGCGACGAGGTCGCCGTGGTGCTGCCGTCGCATTGGCAGACCGCCGGTGTGCTGCTGGGCGCGTGGTGGTGCGGCGCCAGGGTGGTGACGGAGACCGCGGGCGCCCGGGTGGCGTTCGTCGCGCCGGGCGGTGCCTCCGACGCGGCCGCGACCGCCGTCGTCTCGCTGCACCCCATGGGTCTCGGGCTGCCCGCCGGCTCCGTACCCGGCGGGGCGATGGACTACCTGACCGAAGCCCGGCTTTCGGGTGACCAGTTCAGCCCGCTGTTCCCGGTGCCCGGCGACACTCCCGCACTGGGCTCGTCCACTGTGGACGAAGTGCTCGCCGCGGCTCGATCTCGGGCTTCCGATCTGGGCCTGTCCGCCGACGACCGCGTTCTGTCCACTGTGGAATGGACCGGTATGGAAGGGATCCTGGCGGGCTTCCTGACGCCGCTGGCGGCCGGTGCCCATCTGGTCCAGGTCACCGACGCTGATCCGGCCAAACTCGCTTCTCGGCGCGAAGCGGAGCGGACTACCGCGGATCTCCCCTCCTGAAATGTCATGAAAGGGCCGTTCCTGACGAAATACGTCAGGAACGGCCCTTTCATGACATCTGGGGTCAGGCGTCCTGGAGCTGCTTTGCCTCACGCTTGCGTCCGAAGAGCGCGTGGTCGAGCGACAGTTTGCCGGGGTTGAAACCGAGCGCGAGCCCGGCGACCGCCAGCACCAGGACGAGTTCGTAACCACCCTGACCGGTGAGGCCGTTGTCGAGGTGCACCGAGAGCAGGGCGCCGACGGAGACTACGACGAAGCCGAGGCCCACCAGCGGCGTCAGGAAACCGACGATGAACAAGATGGCTCCCACGATCTCCACCGCGATCGCGAAGATCGCCGCGAGCGTCGGGAGCGGGATTCCGGTCTGCTCGAAGAACTTCGCGGTGCCGTCGATCCCGTTTTCCCACTTCTGCAGGCCGTGTGCGAGGAAGACCACACCGACACCGATCCGGCCCAGCAGGAGGGCGACATCCTTGAAACGAGCGAACATCGGGTATCAGCTTTCTGGTCGGTGAATATTCAACTTACCCGGATCACGGTAGGGCACCGAGCGCCTCCGAGGGCACCTCCGGAGCGTGATCGACAGGTACCCGACAGGAACTCCCATACGGCAGAATCCCCGCCGTGACGGACGAACGGCTGGTCGGCCTCTGGTCGGATGAGACCGTGTATCCGGGCAGCGTCGAGTCCGTCGACCTGGCGTTCCTGGACAACGGCTCCAGATGGCTCTATTGGTCGAGCTGGAGCACCGAATTCGCGGTGTCGCGCTTCACCTGGGCGACTCCGGGCGAACTGGTCTTGCATTTCCATCGCGCTCTCGGCGGCACGTGGTCGATCAAAGACGGTGTCACCCGTCACGAAGTCGAGTCCGACGAGAAAGAAGAGTCCCTCATCCGGCTCGGCTACGAAATCGCGCCCGGCGAGGATCCGTTCGGCAACCCGGTGACCCTGCTCTCGCTGGACCGCGCGTTGGATGAGCACCTGGCGGGATCACGGTTCGCCTGGGTCGAGAAACCAGAGTCGCTCAGCGACCCGTCCGCCGATGCTCCGCGGCCAGACCCGTCCAGCCGCCGCTGACGGCCAGCAACTCGAGCACCCGCTCCGCCTGCTCGGCGAACCCGGCCAGGTCGGCGTGCAGCAACGCTATCCGCTCGGCGTCGAGCGGGACCTCGTCGTCGGCCCACAGCTCGATGACCGTGCTGACGGTCCACACGAGGAACTGGATGATCCGGATGAACTCCTCGGACGGCTCGTCGACGGCGCTGCGGTACCCCGTCTCGATCTCGTCGCAGGCCGCGACCAACTCCCGCAGCGGCCTGACGACGTCGGCCGCCGTCCCGTCCCACGCGGCCGACGGCCACGTGCGATCCCCGAGTTCGAGCCACAACCGCCAGCCGGCGATCAGCTCGGCCTCGTCGTGCGGTGTCCACGACACCGGAGCGAACCAGAACATCCTCCGAGAGTGACACCGGCGGCCCATGATCGCCGTACTTCCGTGAAGCATCTCACCGAGGGCCGATCTCACCTGCGCATTTCGTCACCTGATTGCGAGTCCCTGAAGCGCGTGAAGGCCTCCTTCCCTCGGCTGAGCCGAGGGAAGGAGGCCTTCACGCGGGAATGAATCAGCCCTTGAGCAGGGCGCGCGCCATGACCATGCGCTGGATCTGGTTGGTGCCTTCGTAAATCTGCGTAATCTTCGCGTCGCGCATCATGCGCTCCACCGGGAAGTCGCGCGTGTAGCCCGCGCCACCGAAGAGCTGCACCGCATCCGTGGTCACCTGCATCGCGATGTCCGACGCGTACGCCTTCGCGGCCGCGGCCATGTAGCCGCCGCGCTTGTCGCCACGCTCGGTCGCCGCGGCGGACGCGTAGACGAGGTTCCGGGCGGCCTCGATCTTGATGCCCATGTCGGCCAGCATGAACTGGACGCCCTGGAACTCCGAGATCGACTTGCCGAACTGCTTGCGCTCCTTGACGTACGCGATGGAGGCGTCGAGCGCGCCCTGCGCGATGCCCAGCGCCTGCGCGCCGATGGTCGGGCGGGTGTGGTCGAGGGTGCGCAGCGCGGTCTTCAGACCGGTGCCGGGCTCGCCGATGATGCGGTCGGCCGGGATGGTGGCGTTCTCGAAGTGGATCTCGCGGGTCGGCGAGCCCTTGATGCCGAGCTTCCGCTCCTTCGAGCCGACGGTGAAGCCGGGGTCGTCCTTGTGCACGACGAACGCGGAGATGCCGTTGGCCTTCTTCTCGGCCTCGGGGTCGGTCACCGCCATCACGGTGTACCAGGACGATTCACCCGCGTTGGTGATCCAGCACTTGGTGCCGTTCAGCACCCAGTGGTCGCCGTCGAGCTTCGCGCGGGTGCGCATCGAGGCGGTGTCCGAGCCGGCTTCGCGCTCCGAAAGGGCGTAGGACGCCGAGGCTTCACCGGAGGCGATGGAAGGCAGCACGAGCTTCTTCAGGTCTTCCGACGCCGAAAGGATGATCGGCACCGTGCCCAGCTTGTTGACCGCCGGGATGAGCGACGCCGACGCGTCGACGCGCGCGACCTCTTCGATGACGATGCAGGCGGCGATGGCGTCCGCGCCCTGGCCGTCGTAGGCCTCGTCGATGTGCACGGCGTTGAAACCCGACTTGACCAGCGCGTTGTACGCCTCGATCGGGTACCGCTCGTTCTCGTCGACCTCGGCCGCGTACGGCTCGATCTCCTTCTCGGCGAGGGCACGCACCGCGGCCCGCAGCTCCTCGTGCTCTTCGGCAAGCTGGTACAGACCCGGGCCGTCAGACACCTTCGTCACCTCTTCTAACCGCGTTTGGGAGTTTGACCGATGTTAGCGCTCGTTCACATGGTGCGACATCGCGAGCGCTTGTGTCTTTGACCGCAAAGTCCGTACGTTCGAGTGATGGAGCTCACCCCGTTCCCCCGGTCGCTCGATTATCCCGAGGTCCCGGTCGGCTCGGTGCTCGCCGGCGCCGCCGCTCGCTGGGGCTCCCGCACGGCCTTCGCCCACGGAGACCAGAGCCTCACCTTCGCCGAGACGTACAGCGCGGCCTGCCGGTTCGCGAACGCCCTGCGCGCCGAGGGCATCGGCAGGGGCGACGTCGTCGCGCTCCACCTGCCGAACTGCCTGGCGTACCCGGTCGCCTACTACGGAACGCTGCTCGCCGGGGCGACTTTCAGCCCGGCGAATCCCCTGCTCCCGCCCGAGGACCTCGCCGTCCAACTGGCCGACGCCGGGGCGGTCGCCGCCGTCACCGTCGGCCCGTTCGCGCGCGTGCTGGCTTCGGTGCGCGAGCGGACGTCGGTCCGGCTGACCATCGTCGTTCACCCGCCGGAGGCACTCGGGCAGGGAGAGGTCGAGTTCACGGAGTTCCACTCCGGTCACTCCGACGAGCGGCCGGACGTCGAGATCGACATCTACCGCGATCTCGCCCATCTGGCGTACACCGGCGGCACCACCGGACGCTCGAAGGGTGTCCGCCTGCCGCATCGGAACGTCGTGGTCAACAGCCTGCAGAGCTCCTGCTGGCGCCTGGGCGCGGTCCCCGCGGTCGATGACTCGGGAGAGGTGATCGTCGAGCAGCTCGGCGGCCCGGACGAGTGGCCGTCTCGGATCGGCACCGGGATCGCCCTCAACCTGACGCCGTGGTTCCACGCCATGGGCACCATCGCCGCGCTCAATGTCCCACTGCTCGACGGCGGCACCATCGTCCTGCACGACCGCTTCGACCCGGCCGCGTACGTGGCCGACGCCGAACTGCTGCGCGTCACCACCATCGGCGGCGCGCCCGCGCTGTTCGCCGCGTTGCTCGCCTGCCCCGAGTTTCACACAGCCGACCTGTCTTCGGTACTGACCATCGGTTCCGGCGCGGCGCCGATGAACCACGAGATGATCCGCGCGCTGCAGAAACGCTTCCCAGGTGTGCTCGTCATCGAGGGCTACGGCCTCACCGAGGTCACCATGGGAGCCGTCATCGCGCCGGCCTACCGCTCCGCGGTCCGGAAGGTGGGCTCGGTCGGCCTTCCGCTCCCCGACACCGAGATCAAGATCGTCCCGGCCGAAGGCGGCGAAGATCCATTGCCCGCCGGGGAAAGCGGCGAGGTCTGCCTGCGCGGCCCGCAGGTGATGATCGGCTACCGCGACCGCCCCGAGGAGACCTCGGCCGCGCTCGTCGACGGCTGGCTGCACACCGGCGACATCGGCGTCCTCGACGAAGACGGCTATCTGTCCATTGTGGATCGCAAGAAGGACATGCTGCTGTACAAGGGATACAACGTCTTCCCGCGCGAGCTCGAAGAGTTGCTGATCACCCTGCCCGGCGTCTCGGCGGCGGCCGTCGTCGGCAAACCGGACACCGAGGTCGGCGAGCTGCCGGTCGCGTTCGTGGTACGCAGCGACGAGAACGTCACGGCCGAACAACTCCTGGAAGCCGTCGGCGCCCGCGTCCTGCCGTACAAACGACTGCGGGCGATCCACTTCGTCGACCAGATCCCGGTGTCGGCGGCCGGGAAGGTGCTCAAACGGGAACTGCGAAAGCAGCTCGCCGACTGACGCTCAGCGGCCGCGGAGGTTGCCGATCACCAGCTCCGCGGCCTTGAGTGCCGCCGCACACCGATCATCGCCCCAGTACTGCGACTTGGTGTCGTTGACCTGGGAATAGTTGAACTCCAGCAGTTCGCTGTCCGTGACTCCGACCTCGACAGTGCAGGCGTTGAGCGTGGATCCGTTGTACTCGAAGGCCGGCGGATTGCCGACCTGTTCGACCGCGGGAAGACCACTGATCGACAACTCCCGCCAGTGAGAGAAATTCGACGGATCTCGCCTGTGCCGGTCCACCCGCTCCTCAAGACTGCCCGTAGCCGCCCGAGGAATCCCGACGGTCAGGGAGCCCGCTCGGAACTGGTCCCACTTGCAGGCGCGGTCGTATCCGACGGAGTAGCGCTCCGCTTTCACTTCGTCCGGCGGATCAGCGATCAGCGCGGCGACTTCAGCACGACCGAGAACGCCGCAAGGGTCCACATTGAAGGAATGCAGAGGCAACGGCTCTTGCACCGGCACGGCCGGAATCGCAGGCCCCGTCAGGGCGGGCGAGGGTCTGTTCTCAAGAATTCCACCGCTGCCACAACCGGCGATCAGCAGTGATGTCAGTACCGCGACGGGCATCTTCAGCGTGCGCCTCATGAACCCCTCCCCGACCACCGATCGAATTGACCGATGGTGCCCGGCTGACACCTTACAGTCATCGGCGCGCGGGGAGCACTACGCTCGCGTCTCGTCCTCTGAATGCGGTGGTTCGATGGCGAACTATCGCATTCAGAGGACGAAACGCGGGGTCAGCCTTCGACGCGTTTCCGCAGCGCGGAGTCCTTGTCGAGCACCAGCTGCTCCAGATCCGCCTGGAATCGCGCCATTTTCGCCTGAAGCGCCTCATCGGACGCGGCGAGAATGCGCACCGCGAGCAGACCCGCGTTGCGCGCCCCGCCGACGGAGACCGTCGCGACCGGGACACCGGCGGGCATCTGCACGATCGAGAGCAGCGAGTCCATGCCGTCGAGGTACTTCAGCGGCACCGGCACCCCGATCACCGGCAGCACGGTCGCCGAAGCGACCATGCCCGGCAGGTGCGCGGCACCGCCGGCGCCCGCGATGATCACGCGCACACCGCGCGAAGCGGCCGAAGTCGCGTAGTCGAGCATCCGCTGCGGAGTGCGGTGCGCCGAGTAGACGCCGACTTCGTATTCGATGCCGAACTCGGCCAGCGCCTGCCCGGCCGCTTCCATCGTCGGCCAATCCGAATCGCTGCCCATGATCAGGCCAACCTGCGGCGACATACTCAGTTACTCCTAGTGGATCTCGTAGCCGTCGAGCCAGACGGCGTGGGAAAGCCAATGCGCGGCGAGCAGCGCGCGGTCGCGCAGCTCCTCCATGCGTTCGCCGACGAGGTTGACGTGGCCGAGTTTGCGGCCGGGGCGTTCTCCCTTGCCGTACAAGTGAACGCGGATGTCCGGGTACCGCGCGAACAGGTGGTGCAGCCGCTCGTCCGGGCCCATCTCCGGTGCCTCGGGCGCGCCGAGGACGTTCGCCATCACGCAGGCGGGGGCGATCAGATCGGTCACCCCGAGCGGGTAGTCGAGCACGGCCCGCAGGTGCTGCTCGAACTGCGAGGTCTTCGAACCGTCCTGGGTCCAGTGGCCCGAGTTGTGCGGGCGCATCGCGAGTTCGTTGACCAGCAGGCCTTCATCGGTCTCGAACAGCTCGACGGCGAGAAGGCCGGTCACGTTCAGCGTCGCGGCGATCCGCAGCGCCAGATCCTGCGCCTCCTGCGTGCGTTCGAGGCTCAGCCCCGGGGCGGGGGCGAGCACCTCGGTGTTGATCCCGCCGGACTGAACGGTCTCCACCACCGGCCACGCCGCGCCCTGCCCGAACGGGGACCGGGCCACGAGCGCGGACAGTTCGCGCCGCATGACGACCTTTTCCTCGACCAGCAAGGGAGTTCCGGCGTCGAGCAGTTCGGGGACGGTCTCGCGGGCGTGCTGCGCGGTGTCGAGCATCCAGACGCCGCGGCCGTCGTAGCCGCCCTGTGCCGCCTTGAGCACCAACGGCCACGAGTGCTTGTCGCCGAAGGCGATTACATCGTCCACAGAGGACACTTCGGCGAAGGCGGGGCCAGGGATCTCCAGCCCGGCCATCATCTCGCGCATGACGAGTTTGTTCTGCGCCATCGACAACGCGGCCGGATCCGGCCGGATGGTGACGCCTTCCATCGCGAGCGTCAGCAGGTGCTCGCCGGGAACGTGCTCGTGGTCGAAGGTCAGCACGTCGACCCCGGCGGCGAACGAGCGCAGCGCTTCGAGGTCGGTGTGGTGCCCCTGCACGACCTCGCCCGCGACGAGGCCGGCGGATTCGTTCTCCCCGGCGGCCAGCACGCGCAGGGACTGGCCGAGGGAGATCGCCGCCTGGTGGGTCATCCTGGCCAGCTGTCCGCCGCCCACCATGCCCACGATCGGAAGACCGGTTCGTTTGTCCATAACGACGCAGAGATTACTTGGCCGCCACCGCCGCGACCTGGGCGGACCCGCGTCGCAGCTCCCGCACGGCCAGGCCTGTGATGGCGATCGCAGCGGTGAGGACGTAGACGTTGCCGAGCAGCGACCAGCCCAGCCCCCAGCCGAACTCGGTGTCCCCGCCGTTGGGCACGAACATGATCACACCGCTCGCGAACAGCACCGCGACGCCCGCGGCCGGAACCCACGCCCGGCGGACGACGAGCAGGACGAGCAGCGGCACCGTCCACACCCAGTGGTGTGACCACGACACCGGCGAGAGCAACAGCCCGTAGAACGCGGTCACCAGTAGCGCGCCGACCGGGTCACCGCGGCGGTGCAGGCGCACGACCAGCCAGACAGCGGGAACGGCCAGGACGGCGGCGACGGCGATGGCCACCGCCAGTGACCACGACGCGAGCTCCGAAGCGCGGTTCACCAGCCCGTTGAGTGACTGGTTGAAGATCCAGTGCACGGAGCCGACCCGGCTGGGATCGGTCGCCGACTCGGTCCAGAACCGGACGGCGTCACCGGGGATCACCGCGAACATCACGGCTTCGAGCGCGACGAACGTGCCGAGCGCCCGCAGCGCGTCCTTCCAGCGTCCGGTGAACAGCAGATGCGGCACGAAGATCAGCGGCGTCAGCTTGATCGCGGCCGAGATCCCGATCAGCACCCCGGCCCAGCGCGAACCGCGCGCCGAAAGCACCAGGACGTCGACGACGATCAACGCCATCAGGATGAGGTTGATCTGCCCGAGGAAGATCGTCTTCCAGACCGGCTCCAGCGCCAACGCGCCCGCCGTGGCCAGCGGCAGCACCCACCATCGGGTGAGCGGGGCACCGCAGGCGCGGGCGACCACGGAGATCACGACGCTGAGGCAGACCAGCGACAGAGCGCCGACGACGCCCCAGGTCAGCCCGGCGGGCACGATCGCGAGCGGCAGGAACAGCGGCGCCGCGGCGGGGGTGTAGGTGAACGGCAGCAGCACCCACGGCGGCAGTGTCGTCAGCGCCTCGCGGGTGTAGAGCGGTTCACCCTTCAGCAGTGTGAGGGCGCCGGCCCGGTAGACGGCGCTGTCCGCGCCGAGATGCCATTCGCCGAGCCACGCGACGACGCCCAGCGCGAGCATCGCCAGCGCGAGCACACCCGCCAGCGTGATCCCGACGAGCCGGGCCTCAGCCGCCGGACGTGACTTCAGCATGCTTTCCGGTGTCCCCCGTGCCCTGCTTCCGCCGCAGGTACCACCAGCGTCCGGCGAGCGCGACCGCCAGCACCAACGGCATGAAGATGTACGCGCTGCCGAGGATGTTCTGCCACACCTTCCAGTGCAGCTCGACGTTGCGGCCGTTCGGCAGGATCAGCAGCACACAGCTGATGAAGACGAAGAACACCGCGAAAGTGCCGAGCCAGCGTTTCCACGCGGTGGCGGGCGTCGTCTTCGGCAGGCGCGAGACCAGCAGGACGACCAGCGGCGCCACCCACACCCAGTGGTGGGTCCAGGAGATCGGCGAGATCAGCAGGATCCAGAACGCCGTCACCAGCATCGCCGCGAGCGCCTGGCCCTTGCGGTGGAAACGCAGCACCAGCCAGATCGCCGGGATCGCGAGCAGCGCGCCGATCCCCATCGCGGCCTTCGACGCCCAGGGCGCGAGCTCGGTGAAGCGGTTCATCAGCGCGTTCAGCGACTGGTTGCCCGCCCAGTGCACCGGGCCGATGCGGCCGGTGTCGGGCAGCGTGTAGGTCCAGTAGCGGGCCGCGTCGTGCGGGATGATCAGGAACATCAGGCCCTGCATCACGACGAACGTGACGAGCCCGCGGACGGCGTCCATCCGGCGGCCGGTGATGAACAGATGCCCCAGGAAAACGATCGGGGTGAGCTTCACCGCGGCCGCGACGCCGACGAGCACGCCGCCCCAGCGGCTGCCCCTCGCCCCGATGACCAGGATGTCGAGCATCACCAGCGCCATCAGGATGATGTTGATCTGGCCGAGGAAGATCGTGCGCCACACCGGCTCGAGGCCGAGGAAGACCAGGAAGAACGCGATCGTCGACCGGGCGGGCGAGGCCCACCAGCGGGGCCCGTCGGTCGAGGGCTTCGGCAGCGCGCCGATGGCGATCCGCACGCAGAGCGCGAGCGCCAGCAGCGAAACCGCGGTCAGGAGCCCCCAGGCGACCTGCGTCGGGACCATCGCGAGCGGGATGAACAGCAGCGCGGCGGTCGGCGGGTAGGTGAACGGCAACAGCGCCCACCACGGCTCCACCGGAAGGGTGTTCGCGTCGTACAGCGGGTCACCGTTGAGCAAGGTCTCGGCACCGGCGCGGTAGACCGCGCTGTCCACGCCCAGCACCCATTCGTGCTGCCATCCCCAGATGCCGAAACCGATCGCGACCAGCGGGATCACCGACAGGATCAGGATCGACCTCGGCCGGACGGACAAGCGGGCGAGCGACTTCCGCAGTGAGAGACGATGCTGCGGTCGGCTCGCCGAAACGTCGCCGTTGGCGTCGGCGTCAACAGTCCGGGTCACGCAAACAGGAAATCATGAACCGGGTTGTGCCTGGTCGACAGGGTCGCCCGTGACCTGGAGAACCTCTTGCGCTAACCCAGCGTCAGGAGCGGGCGAGGGAGCCGAGCAGATCGCACGCCAGATCGTAGGTCGCCGGGAGCCGGACTGCCGAGATCTGCGGACGGCCCGTGTCGCGCAACTGCGCGTCCACCGAAAGCCGCTCGTTGAGCGCCCTTCGCAGCGCGACGCCGGACGAGGCGAGCCTCACGTCCTTCGGCACGAGCGCGCCCGCGACGGACGGCCCGATCGAGGCGACGCTCTCCCCGCCGTCGAATACCTGCTTCAACGCGTCGGCGACCAGGATCATCCCGGTCAGCCGGGGCCAGCCCGCGACCGAACTGAAGTCCATCGAGACCACGAGCAGCGTGTGCGCCTCCGCGACCGGCCGCTCGTCGCGGCGGGCCTGGCGGTACAGCTCACTCAACCGGGTCCTCAGGTACGCGGCGGTGGGCAGACCGGTGAGGGGTTCGGTGACCTCGGTGTTCACCAGCTGATCGGTCGCGACGTCCGCCCACGCCAGCGCCGTCACCCGCAGTAAGCGGGAAGGCGTGGAGTCGACATCCGGAGCGAGGAAACCGTCCACCGCGTCCGGGTCGGCGAGCACGGCGTGCAACGCCGCGAGGTCCGCGAGCGTCTCGGCCAGTCCCGCGCCCGCGGCGGCCCGAGCCCGGCCCAGCCCCGCGAGGGCGGTCTCCGCCACTTCCGCGGGAGCGACCCGGCCGTTCTTGATCACCGCCGCGCAGACGGCGTCGACCTCGGGCAGGCCCCAGTCGCTGGGGAAACGCCAGCCCGCGGCCAGGCTGGCCGTCCGCCAGCGGGCCCGCAGTGCGCGGAGCGTGCGATCTCGTTCGAACCGGTTCCAGGCGGCTTGCCCGTCGGATCCCCCGGACGGCGCACCGGTGGCCGGTACGTCCACTGCCCACCGCCCCTTTCCGTTCCGATCTTTTCGATCTTGCGATCGCTTCACGGTGGGGACGCCCGTCCACGCCGCGCGTGACGGCGTTTTTCAAGGATCTTTCCGAACTCTTCGGTAACCCATCCTGGGTGATGGCGTTGCGCCCTCCGGGTCATCGAAGGGACCGCGAGGTGACGTGCGTCGCCCGTTCCGTCACACTGAGCGTGTTCGGGCGTTAGGAAGAGTAGACCCGCCTAACCCGCAGATGAAGGAGCCCCGTGTCCACCGTTCCCGCCGATCTCTCCGGTAAGAGTGACGCCGAGCTGATCGCCGAGGTGCGTGACGGGAAGATCGCGTCTTACGGAACCCTTTACGAGCGTCACGCCGGCGCGGCGCACAACCTCGCCCGTCAGCTCGCCCGCTCGAGTTCCGAAGCCGACGACCTCGTTTCGGAAGCCTTCGCGAAGGTGCTGGACACGCTGCGCGGCGGCAAAGGCCCCGACGCCGCGTTCCGCGCGTACCTGCTGACCGCGCTCCGGCACACCGCCTACGACAAGACGCGCAAGGACAAACGCGTCGACCTGAACGAGGACATGTCCGACGTCGGCGGTGCCGTCGGCGAAGCGCTGACGGTCCCCTTCTCCGACACGGCCGTCGCCGGGCTCGAGCGCACGCTCGCCGCGAAGGCGTTCGCCAGGCTGCCCGAGCGGTGGCAGGCGGTGCTGTGGCACACCGAGATCGAAGGGCAGACGCCCGCCGAGGTCGCGCCGCTGCTGGGGTTGACCGCGAACGGTGTCTCCGCGCTCGCCTACCGGGCGCGTGAAGGCCTGCGGCAGGCGTATCTGCAGGTCCACCTGGCCGAGAACTCCGCGGAACGCTGCCGCGCGAGCGCGGACAAGCTCGGCGCGTGGACCCGCGACGGGTTGTCCAAACGCGAACGCGCCCAGGTGGAGAACCACCTGGACGAATGCGAGAAATGCCGCGCGCTGGCCGCGGAACTGGCCGACGTCAACACCGGGCTGCGCGGGATCATCGCGCCGATCGTGCTCGGTGGCGCGGCTCTCGGATACCTGGCGACGACCGGGGCGGGCAAGGCGGGCGCGGTCACCGCGGCCGCGACGGCCGCCGCCGCGGGTTCGACCTCGGGCGGCGCCGCCGGTGCCGCCGCGGCCGGACCGCGCCAGTTCGCCGGTGTGGCCGGATCGAGTGTGGCCATCGTCGCCGCCGTCGCGGTGGCGCTCGCCGCCGGTGGCGGCACCCAGGAGATCCCGGCCGCCGCCGCGGTCCCTCCGCCCGCCGTCGCGCCCCCGGCGCCGCCCGCCGCGCCTCCCCCGGCTCCGCCCGCCGTCCCGCCGGCGCAGCAGCCCGTGCCGCCCGCCCAGCAGGAGCCGCCTCCGGCCCAGACCCCGGCACCCAACCCGGCACCCAACCCGACGACCACCCCCGCCGAGCCGCCCGCGCCCACGCCGGTGATCCCGGCGCCTCCGGTGATGACGGCGTCGACCCCGCCCGGCGGTGTCCAGCTGAGGCCGGGCGAACCGGCCGACCTGCCGATCACCGTGCGCAACGACGGCGGATCGAAGTCCGAGCCCGTGGCCGTCTCGCTGAATCTGCCGACGGGGGTGCGGGCCATTCCCGCCGCCGGCGGCGGTGGGGCGATGGGCGCCAACGGCTTCCGGCAGCAGGCACCCGGCCCGATCGCGGTGAGCTGCCCCGGCGGCACCGGCACGGTGACCTGCCGGACCGGGACCGGCCTCGAACCGGGCCAGTCGGCGGTGCTGAAGTTCCGGCTCCGCGCCGACGGGACGGCCGTGGACGGCAGCGTGGTCACCGGTTCGGTGACGGCGGGCGCGCAGATCAAGGTGTCGATCGAGGTGAAGGTCAAGGTGCCGGCGCCGCCCGCGCCCGTGGACAAACTCACGCTGAGCGCCGACGCCGACTGGATGTCCGCGTTCCCCTGGTTCCGCAATCCGCGGGTGAACATCCACGTCAGGAACACCGGCGAGTCGACGAAACCGGTGACGATCACTCTCGACCACCGCATTCTCCAATGGTCGAGCTTCTCCGGTATCCGATGCACGCCGACCGGTGAAGGCGCGTCATGCACTTCGCGTGGTTCGCTGGCTCCGGGGCGCGGGGCGAACCTGTCGGTGACGCTGAAGGGCCGTCCGGCGAACGGGATGCCGGTGGCCGTGAACGCCACCCTGGGCACTGCCAAGGCGGAGCCGGTCGCGGTCTACTTCGACTGCTGGCGCCACATGTGTGACGACAACTCGCTGCTTCCGCCGACCACGGTGCCTTCGCTGCCTTCGGTCACTTCGAAGCCTTCGGGCCCTCCGGACACGACGAAGCCTGGGCGCCCTGGCTGGCCTGTCCCGACGAAGAAGCCTTCGCCGGCCGTGACGTCTTCGGAGCCCGCGCAGCAAGAGCCGGCCCAGCCGGAGACGACCACCACCACGAGCGCGCCACCGAGGCCTGGAAAGTCCAAGCCGTCCACCCAGCCCAACGGAGTGGTCGACCGCATTTTCCAGTAGCGTCGCCCGCATGCTGGGGAAGCATCGCGAACTGGTGCGGTTCGTCCTGGTCGGGGGCGCGAGTTTCGTCATCACGATGACGATCACCTACGGGCTGAAGTTCACCGTGCTGACCGACAAACCGGTGACCGCGCTGGTCATCGGTGTCCTGGTGGCCACCGTTTTCTCGTACGTCGCGAACCGAGAATGGTCCTTTCGCTCCCGTGGCGGCCGCGAGCGCGCGCACGAAGCGGCGCTCTTCTTCCTGCTCAGCGCGATCGCGCTCGGGCTCAACGCGCTTCCGCAGCTGATTTCGCGGTATGTGTTCAAGCTGGAGGAGCCGCATGTCTCGCTGCTGACCCAGGAGGTCGCCGACTTCGTCAGCGGGGTGCTCGCCGGGACCCTGCTCGGTACGGCGTTCCGGTGGTGGTCGTTCAAGAAGTGGGTCTTCCCGCAGGCCGGCGCGCGGCCGCGGCTGGTACGGGGCGGTGGACGGGAGGTTTCGGGCATTCCCGACGATCCGGCCGCCTGACCGCCACTTGGTAGCAAAGGTCCCTTGCTCCCCCGGTCCCGTGGGTCGTGAGTGGCGTTTCGTGTTCTAACCCGAAACGCCACTCACGACCCACGCGGGGCCGCACTCACGTGATTGAAGGCGTGACTCGCGTGATTGAAGGCGTGACTCGCGTGATCAGCGGCGGAACACCCCGAGTGCGGCCTCCAATCACGCGAGTCACGTCCCTGATCCCGCCGCGCCCTATGTTTCCCAGTCCGTGAAGGCCTCCTTGAGGGACCCAGAGTCCCTCAAGGAGGCCTTCACGGACTTTCGACCAGGAGGGTCACGACCCACGGGACCGAAACACCCAAAGCGTCATATATCGCGCCGTCCATCCCCTGCCGACCCGTTCGGCGGGCCACGCGAATTAGACTGATCTGGTGACCGTGGTCGAATCCGTCCTTTCCAGGACGCCCGAGCCGCTCCGATCCGTGCTGATCAAGCACCGTGAGCTGTTGAAGTTCGCGATCGTGGGCGGCACGACGTTCCTGGTCGACAACGGCGTCTGGTACCTGCTGAAACTCAGCGTGCTGGAGTCGAAGCCGACCACGGCGAAGGCGATCGCGATCATCGTCGCGACGATCGTGTCGTACATCCTCAACCGCGAGTGGTCCTTCCGCACCCGCGGCGGCCGCGAGCGGCATCACGAGGCGGCGCTCTTCTTCGTGATCAGCGGGATCGCCGTGGTGGTCAACCTGATCCCGCTCTACACGTCGCGCTACATCTTCGATCTCGAAGTGCCGCACGTGACCCGGTTCGTCCAGGAGTTCGCGGACTTCACGAGCGGGTCGATCATCGGCATGCTGCTGGCGATGTTCTTCCGCTTCTGGGGTTTCAAGAAGTGGGTCTTCCCCGATGAGCTGGGCAAACGCCGCCGGGACAGCGACGAACCGGACGACGACGTCGTTCCGCTCCACTGAAACACTTGTCAAAAGACATGTGATTGTCTAGGGTCATCCATGTCAACGTTCCTTCACTGATGACGCCGGCCGGGTTCGTACGGTCGAGCGGGACGAATTCGAGGTGATCGCCAAGCGCGAAGAGGACCGCATCCGGTTCGGATGACGGTTGAGCCTTTTCCCGTCTTGGCGGGGATCCGGAGCACTGCTCCGCGTCCCTCGCGTTCCCTCGTTTCTTCCAGTGAACGGATCTCTTTCTTGAGCACCACTCTCGACGCGCCTCCGCGCGCCCGAAACACCCTTGCCCTCGTCGGGCTCTTCGCCGCCGTGTTCCTGGCGATGCTCGACGCCCAGGTCGTCGCGACCGCCCTGCCCCGCATGGTCGGCGAGCTCGGCGGCGCCACGTCGTTCGCCTGGGTCACCACGTCCTACCTGCTGGCCGGCAGCGTCAGCGCGCCCGTCTACGGCAAGCTCGGCGACCTCTTCGGCCGCAAGCGCGTCGTCCTCGTCGCGATCGCGCTGTTCGTCCTCGGCTCCCTCGCCTGCACCCTCGCGCCGACGATGCCGCTGCTGATCGCCGCCCGTGTCCTGCAGGGCATCGGCTCCGGCGGCCTGTTCGTCGCGGTCGCCGCGATCATCGGCGAACTGTTCCCCGGTCGCGAAGGCGCTCGCTATTTCGCCTGGTTCTCGATCTGCTTCGCCGGGTCCTCGCTGGCGGGCCCGGTCGTCGGCGGCGTCCTGACCGACCTCGCGGGCTGGCGGTCGATCTTCGGCCTCAACGTGCCGATCGGCCTGGTCGCGTTCGGTGTCGTCGCACGATTCCTGCGGCTCGAACGACGCCGGACGGCCGCGCCGTTCGACTTCGCGGGCATCGTCGTCCTGTCCGGCGCGATCGTCGGCCTGACCCTGGCGACTCCCCTGTCGGCGTCGATCGGCGCGGTGCTGCTCGTCGCCTTCCTGCTCGTCGAGCGCCGCGCGGCCGAACCGGTCGTCCCGCTCCGGCTGTTCCGCTCCAGGATGTTCAGCCTGAGCGTGCTGGCCAGTGCCGCGGCCGGGTTCGTCTTCCTCGGTTCGGTCAACTACCTCGCGCTCTTCCTGCAGACCGCGGGTGGCGCCGGGCCGTCCGAAGCCGGGCTTCTGCTGCTGCCCATGACGCTCGCGGTCGCCGCGTCGTCGATGGTCGCGGGCCGCGTCATCGCCAAGACCGGCGCTTACCGCTGGGCGCCGATCCTCAGCATGACCCTCGGCCTCGCCGCCGCGCTCGCGATGTCCACCATGGACGAAGCAACGCCGTTGCCGCTCGTCGTCGCCTATCTCGTCGTGTTCGGCGCGGCCGCCGGGCTCAACATGCAGGTGCTTTCCATGGCGGCACAGCAGAACGTCGCCAGGACCGACCTCGGCGCCGTTTCGGCGACCGTCGGCTTCCTTCGCTCCCTCGGCACCACTGCCGGGCTGACCGTTTTCGGCGCGGTGTTCACGAACGCTTTCACCGACGACAGTCCCGCCGGCTACTCGTCCGCGCTCGGCGGCGTGTTCTGGGTGATGGTCCCCGCCCTCGCCGTCGGCCTCGCCGCTTCCCTCTTCCTGCCGCGCGTTTCCTTGCGGCGCAACCACTAAGGAGTCTTCCGATGATCCTCGTTCTCGGTTCCACCGGCAAAATCGGCCGCGAACTCGTTCCCGCGCTGCTGGACAAGGGCGCTCGAGTCCGCGCCCTGACGCGCGATCCCTCCCGCGCCCGGATCGATCCGCGCGCCGAAGTCGCCGTCGGTGACCTCGACGCCTTCGATCCGGCGCTGCTCGACGGCGTCGAGCGCGTGTTCGTCCTGACCTCCGGCCACGGCTCGGACCCGCTCGCCCAGGAACAAGCCGTGCTCAAGGCCGCCACCGACGTCTCGCACGTCGTCAAGCTCTCCACCACCGGCGTCCACTTCGGACAGACCGACCCGATCTCCCTCGTGCACGCCGAGGCCGAGCGGGCCGTGCGCGAGGCCGGGCCGGACTGGACGATCCTGCGCCCCGGCACGTTCATGGACAACCGGTTCGCCTGGCTGCACGCCGTTCGCGGCGACGGCGTCATCCGCGTTCCCGAAGGCGATCCGGCGTCCGCGCTGGTGCACGTCCGCGACATCGCCGAGGTCGCCGCGACGGTGCTGACCGGCGACGGGCACGCGGGCAAGACCTACCCGATCACCGGCGGCGAAGCGCTCACGACGCGACGGCAGGTCGAGATCCTGGGCAACGCGCTCGGGCGGCGGTTGACCTACGTCGAGGAGCCCGAAGCCACTTCGCGCGCCCGGATGCTCGGGTTCGGCTGGCCCGCTTCGGCGGTCGACGGGATCTTCGAGCTCAAGCGGCAGTCCGCCGGGAAGGAGGAGATCGTGTTCGACACCGTTCGCGAACTCCTCGGCCGGGCGCCGCTGACGTTCGAGGACTGGGCTCGCGAGCACGCCGTTTCCTTCGCCTGATCCGTGAAGGCCTCCTTCACTACCTTCAGGGTAGGGAAGGAGGCCTTCACGGACTTGAGACCCGAACGTGGGCCGAAAGGGTTAATGGGTTGGGCTGGCCCCCGCGATACGCGATACTCATCAGGCGTTTAATTCTCGCCGGTCCGCTGTCCGGACCTCGCGTTGTTCGTGACCGGCCCTCTCGCTTAACGTGCCGCGTCGGGGAGACAGGGGGAACCGTATGAACGAACGCCTTCGCGTGCTCGTGGTCGACGACCATCCGCTGTTCCGGTTCGGGGTCTGCACATTGCTCGACAACGAACCGCTGATCGACGTGGTCGGCGAGGCCGCGAGCGGCGCGCACGCGATCAGCGCGGCGAGCGCGCTCGCGCCCGACGTCGTGGTCATGGACCTGCATTTGCCTGATATCAGCGGCGCCGAGGCGACCCGGCACATCGTCGCCGAACGGCCCGGAGTCGGCGTGCTCATGCTGACGATGGCCGACGAAAGCGAATCCGTTTTCTCCGCGATGCGGGCCGGAGCCCGCGGATATCTGCTGAAAGACGCGGAACCCGACGAAATCATTCGTGCCGTGCACGCCGTCGCGAGGCGCGAAGCGATCTTTGGGCCCGACATCGCGACGCGGGTTCTCGGCTTTTTCAACCACACCCAGCCGACGACGGACACGGTGTTCCCGGAACTCACCGTCCGGGAACGAGAGGTCCTCTCGCTCATCGCGGGCGGGCACAGCAACACCGCCATCGCCAGCACGCTGTGTCTCAGCCCGAAGACCGTGCGGAACCATATTTCGAACGTCTTCAGCAAGCTTCACGTCGCGGATCGCGCCGAAGCGATCGTGCGCGCCCGTGAGGCGGGGCTGGGTCGCTGAAAAAGCGACCCCGATAAGGGCGGCTTTTCGGGCAATTCCGGGACCGGAGTCCCATGCGCTCGGGACACCTCACCCGGCAGGGTGAGTAGTGCGAGGGGTGGGGCCCTCGCACCGTTCGAGGGGAATGGGAATCACATGTTCGAACCGAACCGGACACCGGTGGTCGTCCGCGCGACCGATCCGATCCTGCACAACGGCGTCTGCATGACGCTCCGCTCCCGTGACGACGTCTGGCTGGTGGACGGGGAGACCGCCGACCCGACCATGGTGGCCCTCCTGGTCACCGATCGCCTCGACGAGGCGATGACGCAATTGCTGTCCGCCTTGCACCACCAGGGCTTCACCCGCATCGTGCTCATCGCGGGCGAAGTCGACGACAACGAGATCCTCAGCGCCATCGAACACGGCGTCTGCGCCGTCGCCCGCCGCTCCGACGCGGGCGCCGACGTCCTGGTCCGGCTGATCAAGGCGGCCGCGGCCGGGGAGGGCGCGCTGCCGCCCGACCTGCTCGGCAGGCTGCTGCACCGGGTCTCACGGCTGCAGCGTCAGGTGCTGCAGCCGCGCGGCCTGCACCTCGGTGGCATGAGCAACCGGGAGACCGAGGTGCTCAAGCTGGTCGCGTCGGGGTTCTCGACGCAGGAGATCGCCGACCAGCTCTGCTACTCGCAGCGCACGGTGAAGAGCATCCTGCACGACGTGACCAACCGGTTCCAGCTCCGGAACCGCTCGCACGCGGTGGCTTACGCACTGCGTGAGGGATTGATCTGACCCCGTGATCAGCCAGGTCGACGAGGCGTTGTGCCGGCTCATCGCGCCCCATCTGCCGGAGGGGACGGTGGTCCGGCTCGATCCGCCGAAACCCACCTGGCAGACCGAGACGCGGGTGTCGAGCGTCGATCTGTTCCTCTTCGCCCTGCACGGCGCCGGCCCGGGAACCGGCGCCGTGCGGGCGAAGCGGTGCCGGCTGTCCTATTTGGTTACCGCGCGGGCGGACAAGGTCCGCGACGAGCACACGCTGCTCGACCGCTCGCTGGGCGTCCTGATCGGGACGGAGTTCCTCGTGGTCGACGAGCAGCCGTTGCCGATCACCTTGGAGGAGACCGATCCGACCGGGTTGTGGGTCAGTCTCGGCCTGCCCGCCCGTGCGGCGTTCGTCGTCACGGTCACGGCGGAGTACCGAGACTGAACACCGAGGCCCGCCGCAGGACCACCCCGCCGATGGACGCCAGCTCGCCGCCGAAGAGCTCGCACCATTCGGCGGCGTTCCCCGGCGGGCCGCAGTCACCCGCCCGCCTCGCCCACTCCGCGCGGACTTCGAGGCGGTAGCCGAGGATGCCGGTCAGGGTCAGCCCGTTCCGGCTGGCGCCGACCCCGCACATGCCGCGGTAGAGCCTGCCGTCCGGCGGTTCGAATTCGGCGCTCCGCTGCACGAACCGATGGCCCGCCGCCCCCGTGACGGTCGCGACCGGCGTGTCGATCCCGCTCACGAACAGGCCTTTGGAGAGCAGGTCGAGCGCCTCGGCCTCCATCCGCTCCACCACGCCGGGAGGGCGGCGGCACGCGTACAGCGCGCCGTCGAAGGACAACCGCACGGTGACCGCCACCTTGCCGATCTCCAGGGTCGCCGCGGCCACCGGACTCACCGGTGGGCGGTACCGGAACGCCGTCGCATGCACCCCCCGACGGTAAGTCGCCGCACTGACACGGCCTTGCCCGATCGGGACGTCCTTGGGGCGTTTCTTAGCGAGGGACCCGCTCGGCCGGCCACCGCACCTCGGCCACGTCTCCCGGCCGGGGCACCTTCAGGAAGAGGCTGAACACCGCCGGCTGCTTGCTCGACAGCTCCAGCCTGCCGCCGTCGGCCTCGATGAGCGCGCGGGCGAGCGCGAGGCCGACACCGGTCGACCCGCCGCCGGAGAATCCGCGTTCGAAGATGTGCGGTGCCAGCTCGTCGGGCACCCCGGAGCCGGTGTCGGCGACCTCGATGACGACGGTGCCGTCCGCGTCGCCGCGCCGGGCGGCGAGCGTGACCGTTCCCGCGCCGTGGCGCAGCGCGTTGTCGAGCAGGACGCCGACGACCTCGCGCAACCGGCCGGGCGTCGCCCTCGCCCGCAGCCCGTCGGTGACGCGGATCCGCAGATGCCTGCCCTCGGCGCGAAGCAGCTGCCGCCACTCTTCGGAAACCTCGGGGAGCACTTCCGGCAGATTCACCGGCTCCGCGCCGACTTCGCGCGCCGCCCGCGCGGCGGCCAGCAGTTCGTCGAGCGCTTCGGCGAGCCGGTCCGCCTGTTCCTGCGCGGCCTTCGCCTCGTCGACGACGTCCTGATCGGAGTGGACGGTCAGCGGTTCGAGCCGCAGCTGCAACGCGGTCAACCGGCTCCGCAACTGATGGGAGACGTCGCCGACGAGCTGGCGTTCCCGCTGGACCAGCTGCGCGAGCGCCGAGCCGGACGCGTCGAGCGCTTCGGCGACCATGTCGAGCTCGCCGACGCCGTAGCGCTTCGGATCCGGCCGGAAATCACCGCCGCCGAGTTTGACCGCGCGATCCGCGACGTGTCTCAGCGGTTTCGCGAGCCTTCGCGCGGTCACCGTCGCGACCACCGTGCCGGTGCCCACCGACAGCACGACCAGCAGCAGCACCAGCAGCGTCACCTGCGTCTGGCGGGTGCGCATCGGCCCGGCGGGCACGGACAGCTCGACCTCGCCGTGCAGCGCGATCGGCGCCCGCTCGGACACCACGTCCGAGCCGGGGTCGGAGCCGTAGCGCTTCTCGATCTGCCCTTGCGCGCGGACGGTCAGCAAACCGCCCTGCGGCACGGCGACCCGGACCAGGTCGAGGTTGATCGGCTGGCCGACGGCGATCTCGCTGTCCAGCGTCGCCGCTATCCCACGGGCGGAGGACGCGAGGTTCTCGCGGTTGAGGTTCTCGACCAGCTGCCACGCGGTGATCCCCAGTGGGATGCCCAGCACGGCCGCGGTGACCGCGACGGCGAGCAGGATCGCCAGGAGGATGCGGCGGCGCATGCTATTCCGCGTTGAAGCGGAAGCCGACGCCGCGGACGGTGGCTATCCGCCGTTCGCCGTCGCCGTTCCCGCCGGGTTTGCCCGCGCGGCCCGCCGCCTCGTCGGCCGCGATGCTGAGCTTCCGCCGGAGCCACGACATGTGCATGTCGAGTGTCTTCGAGGTCTTGGATTCGAGGTCGTTCCACACCTCGGCGAGGATCTCGTCGCGGCTGACCACCTGCCCGGCGCGGCTCATCAGCACCCGGAGCAGCTCGAACTCCTTGTTCGCGAGCTGCACCTCGTGCAGGTCGACGGTGACCATCCGGGCACCGAGGTCCATCCGCACTCCCCCGGCTTCCAGCACGTCGGGCGCCCGGCGGCGGAGCAGCGCCCGGATGCGGGCCAGCAGTTCGGCCAGCCGGAACGGCTTGGCGACGTAGTCGTCGGCGCCGGCGTCGAGCCCGACCACGAAGTCGACCTCGTCCGTGCGCGCGGTGAGCATCAGCACGGGCACCTCGGTGCCGCTGGCGCGCAGGCGGCGGCACACCTCGAGCCCGTCCATCCCCGGGAGGCCGAGATCGAGCACCAGGAGGTCCACGCGGTCGCTCTCGGTCGCGTCGAGGGCGGCGGGCCCGTCGCCGACGACCCGCACCTCGTACCCCTCCCGCTGGAGTGCGCGGGAAAGCGGATCGGCGATGGCCGGGTCGTCCTCGGCGAGTAGCACCATGCTCACCTGGCCAACTCTACGACTGCCGGGCGTGAAACCATCGTGACCGTGCCCGGCTACGAGAATGATCTTGAACTCGCCACTCGGCTGGCCGACGCCGCCGACGCCATCACCACCGCCCGGTTCCGCGCGCTCGACCTGGCCGTGGAACGCAAACCCGACCGGACGCCGGTCACCGACGCGGACACCGCCGTCGAGGACGCCATCCGCGCGATCCTCGCCACGGACCGGCCGGACGACGCGGTGCTCGGCGAAGAACGCGGCGGCACCGCCGCGACCGGACGCGCCTGGGTGCTCGACCCGATCGACGGGACCAAGAACTTCCTGCGCGGCGTCCCGGTGTGGGCGACGCTGATCGCGCTGGTCGAAGACGGCGACCCCGTGGTGGGCATGATCAGCGCGCCGCTGCTCGGCCGCCGCTGGTGGGCCGCGAGCGGCGACGGCGCCTGGATGAGCGACTCCGCCGGGGAACGCCGCATCTCGGTGTCGAAGGTCGCGTCGCTCGGAGACGCGTATCTGTCCACAACGGACCTGAATTCGTGGGTGGAGTACCACTCACGCGAGAAGTACCTCGACCTCGTCGACGCGTGCTGGGAAAGCCGCGCTTTCGGCGATTTCTGGCACCACTGCCTGGTCGCCGAGGGCGCGCTCGACGTCACCGCGGAATGCATCGTGAACCCGTGGGACGTCGCCGCGGCCCAGGTGCTGGTCACCGAAGCCGGGGGCCGCTTCAGCGACCTGAACGGCGAAGCGCGCTACGACAACGGGTCGGCGCTTTCGACGAACGGGCTGCTCCACGACGAGGTCTTGGCGATCCTGAAGCGCTGAACGCGCTCACTGCGCGCCGG
The DNA here is from genome assembly GCF_041021335.1 of Amycolatopsis sp. SB7-3. NCBI lineage: Bacteria > Bacillati > Actinomycetota > Actinomycetes > Pseudonocardiales > Pseudonocardiaceae > Amycolatopsis > Amycolatopsis sp. SB7-3. The sequence goes on along the minus strand of NZ_JBFPJQ010000001.1, from coordinate 3,333,046 downwards.
GCAGCAGCCCGACGGCACCGCGCGCGACCTGCGACCAGGCGAGACGTCCGAAGAGGTAGTGGCAGGCGACCTGTTCGCTGGTGAACCGCGCCCAGTCGTACCGGTTGCCCTGTTCCCGCCAGAAGACCTCCCAGGAGGGCTCGGCTCCCTCTTCCTCGGTGCGCATGAGGCACCAGGCGTTGTCCACCTCGGCGCCGACCGAAACCACTTCGGGCGGCACGCCCAGCGCGGCCAGCCACCGCAGGATCGTCCCCGTGTTCACCGAACCTCCCCCGTGACGTCCGCCAGGAAGCCCAGCGTGACGAGTTCATCGGCGCCGAGCACCGTGCGAAAGCGCACTCCGCCGCCCGGCTGCCCGAACCATCCGGCGGTCACCGAACGCCAGACCGGCAGCGGCCGGACGACGCGGTAACGCCGGTAGGCACCGGCCTGGTCCGGCGGCAGCGAGCGCATGGGGAACAGGGTCGCGTCCTCGGCGAACACCCGGCCGTGCTGATCCCCGAAACGGTCGAGATGGGTACCGGCCTCGAGCATCGTCGGCGTCGCCGGATCACTGTCGGAGGGCCACAGATGGCCCGTTCCGGTCGTGAAGCGCTCTTTCCAGTCCTCTTCGGACATTTCGCCCCACGGATGGTGTCCCCTGGTCAACTCCGGCGGCGGAACGGCGGCCGGAGTCGTCGGCGAACGCCGGAAACCGCTGCTGACATGGGACAGCGCGTCCAGGTCGTCGAGCACGTCCGCCTCGGGATGGTCCTGCGGACCGGAACCGCCGTCGGGCAGCGGCAGCTGACGCGCGGGTTTGCCCATCGCGACCGGGAGATGCCCGATCGGGAACATGTGCACGAGGAACAGCGCGATCACGCTCTCGCGTTCCGTCCGCAACGCCCCCATGGGCGGTGGGGCGGCGGGCTTCGGCGGGAAAGGCACCCGCAAGGGCGCCACCGAAGGCGGCCACGGCGAAGGCGCGTACGGCGCGCGAGCCCCGTGCGGTGGTGTCGGGGCGTCGTACTCGACGGGCAGCCGGATCGGGCCCGTCCCGGCCTCGCTCGGATCGGTCACCGCACCTCCCCCAAGGAATCGGTTCCCACCGGTGAACGGGGGAGGCAGCGGACAGGACGCGTTACGACCTTAGCGCCGACCGGCGTTCTCGTCGGCGGATACCCGAAAGCGCATCAAGGCCCGGGACGGCGGACGACGTTCGACGAGTTCGAAACCCGCCTTCGCGAAAACGCTCACCGTGCCGTGGTACAGGTCCGCACCCGGTCTCTTGCCCAGTACCTCGACGGGGTAACCCTCGACGACGCGCGCCCCACGCCCGGCCGCGAAGTCGACCGCGGCCCGCAGCAAGGCGGTGGAAACCCCTTGGCGGCGGCTCTTCCTGCCGATGTAGAAGCACGTCACCGACCAGACCCCGGTGTGGTCGCCGGGCGACGCCGCGACCGGCGACCTCGCCAGCCTCGGATTGTCCAGCCGGGGCGAAACGGCGACCCAGCCGACCGGCTCGTCGTCGGCCAAGGCCAGCAGCCCCAACGGTTTCCCCGCGGCGACCTCGTCGCGGACATGGGCTTTGCGGCCGTCCTTGCCCGCCTGCTTGAACTCGGGCCCGGTCAGCCGGAAGAAGGCGCACCAGCAGCCGCCCTGCACCCCTCCCGGCCCGAACAGCCGCTCGAAAAGCGGCCAGGTCTCATCCGTGAGTTCCGCGAACCTCATCCGGCGAGCGCGTTGACCACCCGGGACGGACTCGGCCTGCCCAGCTTCCCGGCCATCCACTTGCTCGTCGCCACCAGCGCGTCGAGATCGACACCGGTTTCGACGCCGAGACCGTCGAGCATCCACACGAGATCCTCGGTCGCGAGGTTCCCGGTGGCCGATTCGGCATACGGGCAGCCGCCGAGGCCGCCAGCCGAAGAGTCCACAGTGGACACGCCGCAGCGGAGGGCGGCCAACGTGTTCGCGAGCGCCTGACCGTAGGTGTCGTGGAAGTGGACGGCCAGGGCGTCGACGCCGGCGAACTCCCCGATCAGCGTCTCGACCTGACCCGCGGTGGCGACGCCGATCGTGTCCCCGAGCGAGAGCTGCGAGCAGCCCAGGTCCAGCAGCCGTTTGCCCACTCCGGCGACCTGCGCGGCCGGGACGGCGCCCTCCCACGGGTCGCCGAAGCACATCGACACGTACCCGCGGACGTCGAGCCCCGCGGCCCGCGCCCTCGTGACGACCGGCTCGAACATCGCGAACTGGTCGTCGACCGTCGAGTTGAGGTTCTTCTTGGCGAAGGTCTCGGTGGCGCTGGCGAAGATCGCGATATGCGAGACACCGGCCTCCAGCGCCCTGTCCAGCCCGCGCTCGTTCGGCACGAGCACCGGGTACCGGACGCCCTCGCGCTTCTCGAGCCCGGCCAGGAGCTGCTCGGCGTCGGCCAGCTGCGGCACCCATTTCGGGCTCACGAAGCTGGTCGCCTCGAGCGTGGTCAGCCCGGAATCGGCGAGCCTGTCCAGGAATTCGAGTTTGACCTCGACCGGGACGATCGACTTCTCGTTCTGGAGACCGTCACGCGGGCCGACCTCCCAGATCGTCACCCGCTCCGGCAGGGAGTAGACGGACGGGACCTTCTCGGGCAGCCCCAGCTCTCGCGTGCCCATCAGCGGCGCCGGTTTCCGCGCGGCGGGTGCCCTTGCGGCGGCAGCGGCTCGGTCTGCTGCGGTCCCGGCGCGAAGTCGTCGTACGGGTTGTCGTTGACTTCGCGGTAGATGACCGTGTGCACGCGCTCGACCTTGGGGATGTCGTCGAACTTCAGCGGTTCGTCCGAAGCGGACTCGATCACCAGCGTGCCGCAGCCGAACACGCGGTCCAGCAGCCCGTGCTCGAACTGGACGCTGTTGATCCGCGACAGCGGGATGTCGATGCCGGTCCGCTTGAGCACGCCTTCGCGGGCGATCAACCGGTCCGTGGTGACGATGAAATGCGTCGTGCGCCACCGGACGAACGGCGCCAGGAACAGCCACACGACGAGACCGAGCCCGACCGCGGCGATCGCGATCTCGGAGATCAGGTCCCACGGGGCCGTCGCGTCCTTCGCGATGACGGCCAGCCAAATCCCCACGCCGAGCGTGACGATCAGCGCGAGGAACGGGAAGATCAGCATCTTGAAATGCGGGTGACTGTGCACCACGACGTGCTCGTTCTCGCTGAGCAAATCGTCCGGATAGGCCACGACGGACGCTCCCAAAGTGTGTTCGGCGCTGGTGAGCTCACCGTACCGGCGAACGGTCCCGGCGGAAGAGGAGACGCCGGAAATCGAGACGCACGGATCAGGCCTCGGCGGGCCGCACGTGGACGACGTCTCCGGCGAACACCGTGTACCGCTCACCACCGGGAACGTCGACCTGGAGCTGGCCGGCGGGATCGATGTCGGCGGCGCGGCCGGTGAGCGCCGAGCCGTCGGGCAGCTGGACCTCGACGTCCTGGCCCAGCGTGGCGCAGTACCGCCGGTAGTCCCCGAGCAGACCGGCCTCGGCCAGCGATCCGCCCGCGAGCCGCCAGCGGCGTTCGAGTTCGTCGAACGCGGTGAGCAGCCGGACGGCGATCTCGGCGCGGTCGGTCTCCGTCGCCCCCTGCTCGGCCAGCGAGGTCGCGGGCAGGCCGCCGGGCCCGGCCGGGACGCTCTCGCCGAGCGGCAGCACGTTCACGCCGACGCCGAGGATCACGGTGGTGTCGTCACCGGCGACGGCCTCCGCCAGGATGCCCGCGCATTTGGCGCGGTCCGGGCCGGCGAGGACGTCGTTCGGCCACTTGAGGACGGCGTCGACGCCCAGCCCCTCGGCGATCTCCCGGACCGCGAGGCCCGCGACCACGGAAAGTGAACCCAAATTGGCGAACGGGACGCCGCCCGGGCGCAGCAGCACACTGACGTAGAGGCCCGATCCCTTCGGCGAAGACCAGTGCCGGGCGCGGCGGCCGACCCCGGCTGTCTGCTCCTCGGCGATCAGCACCGTGCGGTCTTCTGCCCCCTTCGCGGCGGCTTCCCGCAGGTCGGCGTTGGTGGACCCGGTGCTCGCCACGACCTGGATCGCGGCGTACCGGCCGGACAGCGCGGCACTCAGACGCCCGGCGTCGAGCGCTCCCGTCTCACTCATTCGTCCAGAATATGAGAGTCCCCCTAACGTGCAAGGCGTTCGCTCGTTACGCAGAGGTGGTCTCCAATAATCTGGACGGCGTGACCGAGCCCGAGCCCGCCCCGAGCGCGTCCGAACCCAGCCCGAAGAAGTCGTGGGCGCACGGCGTGGCGATGCGCGGCCTGGTCGCGCTCCCGCTGGTCGCGGGACTCGCGACGGCGGGCTGGCTGCTCGCGGGCGGGAACGATCCCGCCCCGGTCGACGGACGTCAGCCCGTGCCCGTTCCCGCCGCGAAGCAGGACCCGGCCACCGTCGGCGGCGGCGCGGGCCCGTCGGTCCTGGAGGTCAGCGCGCCGGTCAAGGCGCAGGAGACGCCGAAGGGCGCCCGGCCGCTCGAAGAGTGGGCGGGGAAGCTGGCCGGGCCGCTCGACATCCCGGCGAAATCGCTCATGGGCTACGCGAACGGCGAACTGGCGCTGCGCGGCGAGCAGCCGAACTGTCACCTGTCCTGGGTCACCCTGGCCGGGATCGGCGCGGCCAGCTCGAACCACGGACGTGGCGGCGACAACCCCCTCGGCCTGTCGGCGCAGCAGTGGAAGAAGCACGGCGCGTCGATCCCCGGCATCGCGAAACCCGCGCTCGCCGATCCGGACTCCGCTTCGGTCGCCGCGGGCCGCGCCCTGTGCGCTTCCGGGGCCGACCTCGGCGGCGGCAACGGCTGGTGGAAGGCCATCGCCGCTTACCAGGGCGGTAAGGGCAACGAGGCCGAACTGTTCCGCCAGCGCGTCCTGGGCAACGCGCAGCTGTACGCGACCCTGTCCCTCGACCCGGCGCGCTCCGCCAGCCCCGCCGTGAAGGCGACCCGCTTCGCCCTCGGCCAGCTGGGCCTCCCGTACGTGTGGGGCGGCAATGGCCCCGAAGCGGGCGCGGCGGGCTTCGACTGCTCCGGGCTGACCAAGGCGTCCTACGACGAAGCCGGTGTCGCGCTCCCGCGGACCGCGGACAGCCAGTTCCGCGCGCTGCCGCAGGTGCCCGGCGAGCCGAAGCTCGGCGACCTCGTCTTCTACGGGAACCCGTCGACGCGGATCCACCACGTGGGGCTGTACCTCGGGAACGGGCTGATGATCAACGCGCCCACCGAGGGCCAGGCGATCCAGATCCACACGTATCACTCGAAGGGTGACGACTACACGGGTGCGGGACGGCCCGCGGCCTGACCTCAAGCCGGTGTCGGTGTCGTTTGCCGGTGTCGCGAAAGCCACTTTAGGGACATCAGACGTCGCGAAAGTGGCTTTCGCGACACGGCCTCACGGCGCGATCCAGACCGTCGCCCGGGTAGGCCGATGACGCCGCGAACCCGGCGACGACTGACGCACGACTCGCCCCTCCGAGCGCCCCGTCAAAGGCGTCGTCGCGTCTGCCTCGTACAGCACGATCTCGGCTTCCGCGGCCAGGGCGAGAGCCTGAGCGACCGAAAGCCCGACGAACTCCGGGACCGGCCACGGCATGTCGTAGTTCAGGTTCCGTGACACGCCACCCATATGGCACCTCCCGATATACGCAGCCGATGAACGGCGGGCATCGGCATGTCCCGGGAGAACGGCCAGCCGATTCCCGGCCCGAGTCCGGCCAGCAGGCGGGACACGAAGGTTCCGTGACTGCCCACCAGCACGACACCGCCGTCATACTCCTCCGCGAGCCGATCGACCGCGGCCATCGCCCGTGCGGTCAGCCGCCGCAGGCTCTCGCCACCCGGACGCGCGAAATCCGGATCGGCCCAGCTGCGCTCGTAGTGGACGGCGTAGTCCGGTGTCGGCTCCAGGCCCGAGTCCCATTCGCGCAGCTCCCAGCGCGTCGTGACTTCGAGCCCCGCCGCGGTGGCCGCGGGCGCGACCGTCGCGACGGCTCGCCGGTAAGGGCTCGACACGACCGCCGTCGGGTTCATCGCGACGAGTTCGTGCGCGAGCAGTTCCGCGGCCGCCATCCCCGCCGCGGTCAGCGGCCGCTCCGGGTCGTCGGGCTTCCCCGGCGGCGGCGGAACGGACTCGGCATGCCGGACGAGGACGATCTCGCAGCTCACGAATGAGCGGCCAACCACTCGAGAGCGTCCTCCCCGTGGCGCAGCACCGACACATGTCCGTCCTCAGGGAACACGCGCGCCTCGGCCGTGGCGCACTGCCGCGCCAGCCACTCGCCGTGCGCGAGCGGCGCGACCCGGTCCTCGCCGCCGTGCAGGAACAGCGCCGGAGCGCGGAGGTCGGACGGCTGGAAACCCCATGGCGCGACGTACGCGAGATCGTCGTCGATCAGCGCACCGGCTCCGCCCTCGACCGCGGGGCCGACGACGTCGAGGAACCACTTCCAGTCACCCGACAAGGCGGCATGGTCCGCCGGCGTGAACATCTCCGCGTCGTATTCGGCCGTCGCCTCGTACCGCTCTTTTTCGGCCCTCCCCGCCACGGCGGCCGTCAGGGATTCGACGCCCGCCGCGCCCATCCCCGCGAACCAGTCCAGCCCGGCGGCGCCGTACGGAGCCATGCCCGCGACGCAGACCGTCGCCGACACCCGGTCCGGCAGCAGAGCCGCGCAGGCCAGCGCGTGCGGGCCGCCGCCGGAATGCCCGAAGACCGCGAACCGCTCGATTCCCAGGGCGTCGGCGATCTTCTCGACGTCCGACGCCGCCGACGCGACATCCCGGCCGGGCCGCGGCGACGAACCGCCGTAGCCGGGCCGGTCGTAGGAGACCCATCTCAGTCCGAGCCGCTCGGCGGCCGGGAACAACGGGGCGGGCGGGGCGCCGATGTTCGGGGTCCCGTGGTGCCAGAAGACCACCGGCCCGGTCCCGCCCGTGTCGTACGTGTGCAGTGTGGCCCCGTCCCCCAGGTCCACGTCCGACTCGTTCACCATGGCCCGAGCGTAGGGCACCCTGGAGCCATGTCCCGCTATCACGAGATCAAGCACCGGGTGGCCACGACCTTCCAGCGCCACGTCGGCAACCCGATCCTCGTCCGGCTGCCGAACCAGCCGATCCTGGAGACCACCGGCCGCAAATCCGGCGAGGCCCGGCGGACGCCGATCGGTGGCCGCCGGGTGGGCCGTGAGTTCTGGATCGTCTCGGAGTTCGGCGAGAAGTCGCAGTACGTCCGCAACATCCAGGCCGATCCGCGGGTCCGCGTCCGGCTCCGGGGCCGCTGGCACACGGGCACGGCGCACCTGCTCCCCGGCGACGACCCCCGCGCGCGTCTCAAGGCACTCCCCAGGCTCAACAGCGCCGCCGTACGCGCGATCGGCACGAACCTCCTCACCATCCGGGTCGATCTCGACGAATGAACGTTTGCCTTGACGCCAAGGGCAAGGTTTACGCTCGGGACCATGCGGATCGGCGAACTCGCCGCGCGTACCGGAACCACCACCCGCGCGCTGCGTTTCTATGAGTCACAAGGGCTTCTCGACGCACGGCGCGCGTCGAACGGGTACCGGGAGTACGACGAGGACGACTTCCGTCTGGTGAACGAGATCCTGACCCTGCAAGCGGTGGGGCTCAGTCTGGAGGACACCAGGCCGTTCGTCGAGTGCCTGCGCGCCGGGCACGAGACCGGCGATTCGTGCGCCGATTCGATCGAGGTCTACCAACGCAAACTCGCCGAGGTGGACGCCTGTCTGGCCAGGCTCAACGACGTGCGGGACAGTCTGCTGACCAAACTCGCCGGCGCGCTGAAAACGCCGCCGGGACCGTGCGTCGTCGTGCCGCGAACCGAGGAGGCCTGAGTGTCCCTTTCCGTCGTCACCGACGAAACCTTCCAAGCACTCGTCCTGGACCAGGACAAGCCCGTCCTGGTGGACTTCTGGGCGCAATGGTGCCCGCCTTGCCACATGATCACGCCGGTGCTGGAGCAGATCGCCGAAGAGCGTGCCGGATCGCTGCTCATCCGCAAGCTCAACTCCGACGAAAACCCGCTCACGGCCAGGAATTATCAGGTCATGTCGCTGCCGACGCTGATCCTGTTCCGTGACGGGAGTCCCGTGTGGACGACCGTCGGCGCCCGGCCCAAGGCGCGGCTGCTGGCCGATCTGGACGCCGTTCTGCAGCCGTCCCTCTCGTGAGTCGCGCGGTAATTGTGTTGCGCGAGCGACACCCCGCTCGCATCCTTCTCCCATGACATCGACCCCCGCCTTCCTGCCGCCGTCCACCGTCGTCCGACGGGTGCGGAAGCAGCAGCAGGCCGGGTCCGGGTGGAGGCCGACACCAGTCCGACCGTGAGCGCCGCGTTCGTCGCGGGCCTGCTCGCCGGGTATGGCATCGCCATCCCGGTGGGCGCGGTCGGGACGTATCTGGTGGTGCTGACCGTCAGGGCAGGGCTCAGGATCGGCGCGTACGCCGCGCTCGGGGTCGCCACCGCGGACGGGCTCTACGCCCTGGTGGCGGTCCTCGGCGGGGGCACGCTGATTCCGGTCATCGAGCCGATAGCCGTGCCACTGCGCTGGATTTCGGTGGTGGTACTGCTCGGGCTGGCCGTCCACATAGGATTCACCGGGATCCGGAACTACCGCGACTCCGCGAAGGCGGAGCTGACCGAACCGGTCGCGATCGGGCCGGTGAAGGCCTACGTGAGCCTTCTCGGAATCACTCTGCTGAACCCGATGACGGTGGTTTACTTCGCGGCGCTCGTGCTGGGCAGCGAGGACATGGCCGCGGCGAGCGGAGCGGAACACGTCGTCTTCGTGCTCGCGGCGTTCGCGGCCTCGGCCAGCTGGCAGTTGTTCCTCGCGGGCGGCGGCGCCGTGCTCGGCAAGGCGCTGACCGGACGTCGTGGACGGCTGGTGACCGCACTGGCTTCCAGCGCGCTCATCGCCGCGCTCGGTGTTCGCCTCGTTTGGTGACGAATCGAGGGCCGTAGTTGTCCTGATCGCTTGCGAGGCTGCCCTCATGACCGAAACCCGAGAACGTCCGGCTTCCCTCCACTCCTACCTCGCGTACAGCGATGCCCCGAAGGCGCTTCGCTGGCTTGAACGCGCCTTCGGCTTCGAGACCACCACGGAGTACCCCGACGACAAGGGGTTGATCCTGCATTCGGAACTGCGGCGCGGCGAAGTCCGGATCATCGTGTTCAGCGCGGAAGAGGACTACGACCGCCCGGCCCGCAAGGGCGAAACCGTCGGCCACGGCCTCTACGTCAGCCTTCCGACGCAAGAGGCCGTGGACGCCGTCTTCGCTTCCGCCGTCGACGCCGGCGCGACGCCGGTCTGGAAGCCGGAGAACACCGAATGGGGCAACTACCGTTGCCGTGTCGACGATCTCGAAGGGTACGAATGGACTTTCGGCACGTACGTCCCCGGCGAGCCGCAGGGTTAGAGCAGCCGCGCGAACCATTCGCGGGTGCGGCGCAGCAGATCCAGCTGATGCGTCCGCCCGCGAATCGAATGTCCTTCGCCGGGATAGACCACGAAGTCGTGTTCGACGCCGAAGTGGCGTAGCGCGCGGTGGAAGAATTCCGCCTGGGACAACGGGACGTTCGTGTCGTCCGCACCGTGCACGATCAGCACGGGGGTCTCGATCTCCGACGCGAAGGAGATCGGGCTGAGCCGATCGTGCCGGTGCGGACCGGTCCCTTCCCAGCCGGTACTTCCGCCGAGCGCGGCTTCGAACGGGCCGAGCTCGCCGGTCGCGGCTTGCATCCCCCAGTCACAGATTCCGGCGCCCATCAGCGCCGCCTTGAACCGCCTGGTCCGGCCGACGGCCCAGGCCGACACGAACCCGCCGTGGCTCCAGCCCGCGATGCCGAGCCGATCCGGATCGGCCACCCCTTCGGCGACGAGCAGATCGATCCCGGTTTCGAGATCGCTCCATTCCTCCAGCCCGACGCGTCCCGCGACGGCGGCGGCGAATTCGTGGCCATGTCCTTGTCCCCCACGAGCATTCGGCAGGAAGACCGCGTGCCCCGCCAGCGCGAGCCATTGCGCGGACGGGAACCAGCCGAGCCGGAAGCCGTCCGCGTACCGGTCGTACGGCCCGCCGTGCGGCAAGGTGATCAGGGAGAACGGGCCGTCATCCCGGGTCTTTCCCGGCGGGAGGACGAGCAGCCCGTCCAGTGCCAGTCCATCGGAAGCCTTGTAGGACAAGCGTTCCTGCGCACCCCAAGTGATTTCGGCGAACTCCGGCGCCGTGTCGCTCACCCGCGTCAAGGGTTCATCGATCGGTCCACAGTGGACATCCTTCGGCTGGTGAGCGGTGCTCAGCACGATGGCCACGACCTCGCCGTTCGACGCGATGGCGTCCGCTTGCCCGCGCCAGAAGGCGACTTCACCTGATCCGAGCCGGTGGAGGGCCGTGTCGAGACCGTCAGCGACGAGCATCAGCGGAGCACCGGAATCGACCTGCGCGAGCCTGATCGGGCAGGCCGATTCCGGCGTCAGGTTCCGATGTTCGGCCGTGTCCACGGGAACGTCGAAAACCGCCCAGCCACCGACCATCTCCGGTGTCGCGAGATAGGCGACGTGCCAGCCTTCGCCGTCCCGCCACCAGACCGGGCTCGTGGCTTCGACCGCGGTCCTCCCGAGGTCGCGCCGCTCCCCGGTTTCCAGGTCCAGCACGGAAAGCCTGGGTTCGAGCCCGCCGGGATCGAGCTCCGGGGTGGACCAGGTCAGCACCGCGAGCGCTCCGTCGTCCTGACGGCGGGCGACATCGACGACGTGCTCATCGACCAATGTCGTGATCTCCCCGGTCCGCCGATCGAAGCTTCGGAGCCGTGCCGGACGGAAGCTCTCACTCCACACCCAGATTTCCGCGGCCGGTGTCTCGTCCTCGGCGATGAACACGATCCGCTCCCGCATCGGGAGGAACGCGGTGATCTCACTCCGCCAGGCGAACAGCGGCCCGTCCACCGTGTGGATCAGACCGTCCCGGAGGAAATAGAGGGAATTCGACGACCATCCGGGCATGGCCCCCTCGGCCAGCCTCCGGGGTTCCTCGCGACCGTCGACGGACGCAAACCAGATTTCGGGGACGGGGTCCGCGATGGTGCCGACCTGGTAGGCGACCCACCGCCCGTCGGCGGAAAGCGCGGGATTCGAGGGGACTCGGCTGTCGGCGATCAGCTCAGCGGTCAGCATGTGTTCATACTGCCGACAAAGCCTTCCCCAGCGCGTCGAGCCAGCATCCGGTCCCTTGCTCGCGCCAGGCCGGTTCTTCTTGCCCGTCGAGGAAGGTGCCCTGCTCGATCAGCGTCAGGCGGGTGCCGTCCGCCTCGGGTTCCAGCAGCACCGTCGTGAGCGAGACGGTCGCGAGGACGTCGTCGGTGGACAAGGTCGTGGCGTAGACGATCCGCTCGTTGGCGACGATGTCCTCGTAGCGCGAGTCCGCGATCAGCTTCCGGCCGTCGCCATGGGGACCCGTGGTGGTCTCCCGGCCACCGACGCGGAAGTCCAGGGAATGCTCGCCGCCCGGCACGGTGAACCAGCCGGCTTTCGCGTCGGGATCGGCCCAGGCCGCGAAAACGCGTTCCGGCGACACGGGGTAGACGCGTTCGAGGGTGAACGTGGCGTGTTTGACGGTCATGACCTGTTCCCTTCGTCGGAGTTCAGAAAGCCACCAAGACGATCGAGCCGGTGTTCCCAGCCGGTGCGCTGTCCACCGAGCCAGTCCTCGGCCAGCCGCAGGCCGTCCGGTTCGAGGTGGCAGGTGCGGACCCGCCCCGCCTTCTCCGACCGGACGAGCCCGCTCGCCTCCAGCACCTGGAGGTGCTGCATCACGGCGGGCAGCGACATCGACAGCGGCTGCGCGAGCTCCCCCACCGAGGCGGGTCCCCGGGTGAGGCGCTCGATCATTTCGCGGCGCGTCCCGTCGGACAGCGCTTTGAACACCTGATCCATCCGTTGGTTAGGCACATGCTTAACCATCCACTCACGCCCAGAAATAGTCAAGTAGGTGCTTAACTTTCTGCGGTCATCCCTTCGACGAGCAGCCACTGCGACGCCAGGTACGAGGTCAGCACGAAGGTTTCGAGGTTGGCTCGCACGCGTTCGCTGGTGACGAAGTTGCGGCGGATCAGGATCGCCAGATCCGACGCGGAGAACAGCAGCGCACCGGCGGCGATCCAGGTCCGGCGGTCACCCGACGGGATCACCATCCCGCCCGCGACCTTGGCCTTCGGCGCCAGCACCGGATCCGCCGCAAGGGTCGACGTCGTGCTCAGTAGGCCTCCGTAGACCGAAAGCACCGAAGACACCGGAGACGGCTTCGGCAACGCCATCGCGACCGCGGCCGCCGCCCAGGCCGCCAGCCGCGGCGGCGCGGTCGCCGCGCGCGGACGGGCACCCCGGCGCCACAGCAGCGCGGAATACAGCACCTGCATCACGCCGAACGAGGTCGCGCCCTTGATCAGCTCACCGTCTTCATCAGACCGGCCCATGAAATGGTCGCCCGCCCCGGCCGCGACCAACGCGGCGACGAGCAGCCCCTTCTCCCCCGGCGCGAGCCCCCGCGAACGCGCGACCCGGGCGGCGAGCACCGGCACCGCGGCGGGTTTGGCCGCCAGCTGCAGCTTCCGATTACCCGTCCTGGCGGAGTACACCGTGCCGATCGCGGCGGCGCCGAACAACACCCGTTCGGCGATCTTGAGGGCTTTCACGAACCACCTCCGGAACTTATTTCTGGGTAAGTTACCAGGAGGTCAGTCGGATTCAGACCGCTTCACGGAAGGTGTTCCGGTACGCGCTCGGCGAGACCCCCAGCGCCGCCTGAAGATGCTGGCGCAGCGACGCGGCGGTGCCGAAACCCGCCTCGGCGGCGACCTTGTCCACCGGCAGATCGGTCTCTTCGAGCAGCTGACGCGCCCTTTCGATCCGCTGCTGGGTCAGCCACTGCAACGCCGAAATCCCGACCTCGTCGCGGAACCGCCGCGTGAACGTCCTCGTGCTCATCGCCTCTTTCGCCGCCAGTTCGCGCAGCGTCAGCGGCCTGTCGAGGTTCTCCAGCGCCCAAGCCCGGGCCGCCGCCGTCGACGAGGACTGCGGCTCCGGCACCGGCCGCCGGATGAACTGCGCCTGCCCGCCCTCGCGATGCGGCGAGACGACCGTTCCGCGCGCGACCTCGTTCGCGACCGCGGCACCGTGATCACAGCGGATCATGTGCAGGCAGAGGTCGATCCCGGACGCGACGCCCGCCGCGGTGAGGACGTTCCCGTCGTCGGTGTAGAGCACGTTCGGGTCGAGCGCGACCTTCGGGAACTTCGCCTGGAAGTCCAGCGCCGAACGCCAGTGCGTGGTCGCCTTCCGGCCGTCGAGCAGGCCGGCGGCGGCGAGCACGAAGGCACCCGTGCAGATCGACGCGATCCTGGCCTCCGGCCGGATCAGTTCCAGCGCCCGGGCGAGCGGTTCGGTGAGGTCGTGCCCCGAGGGTTCGTATTCGGTGGAGGACGCCGGGATGACGACGGTGTCGGCCTCGGCCAGCACTTCCGGCCCGTGCGCGACCGAGATGGTGACGTCGGCGTCGGTGCGGATCTGCCCCGGCTCCGGCGTGCAGGTGACGACTTCGTAGAGCGGCTCGCCGTCGGCCGATTTGGCCGTGCCGAACAGCCGGGTGACGATGCCCAGCTCCATCACCAGCATTCCGTGCCGGACCAGCACCGCGACCCGGTGGCGGCCGGGATGCGTGAAAAAGCCCATGGCTCGATTCTTGCACATGTTGTCCATCGGGCCACTCGTTTCGGCGCCGGGACCGGGCGACGGTGGAACCATGAACGTGCTGTGGATCTTCGCCCACCCCGAACCCCGTTCCCTCGGCGGCTCACTGCGCGACGAGGGCTTGCGCACCCTCCGCGCGCAGGGCGCCGACGTCCGGGAATCCGATCTGTACGCGATGAAGTGGAAGGCCGTCGTCGACGCCGACGACTTCGGCCGGGCCGCTTCCACCGAGCGGCTCATCGTCGGCTCGACGTCGAAGGACGCCTTCCGGACGGGCGAGCTCGGCGAGGACATCCGCGCCGAGCACGAAAAGCTGGCGTGGGCGGACACCGTGATCTTCCAGTTCCCGTTGTGGTGGTACGGAATGCCCGCGATCCTCAAGGGCTGGTTCGACCGCGTCTTCGTCAAGGGTTTCGCCTACGGCGTCCAACGTCCCGACGGCCGGACGGCACGCTACGGCGAAGGAGCGTTGGCCGGGAAACGCGCCCTGGTCGTGCTGACCGCGGGCGCGCCGGAGGCCACCATCGGACCGCGCGGCGTGAATGGCGAGATCGGCGATCTGTTGTTCCCGTTGCAGCACGGAACGCTGTGGTACGCGGGCATGTCCGTGCTGCCCCCGTTGACGATCTGCGGCGCCGACCGCGTTTCGCCCGAGCAGTACGAGGCCGCCGCGGAGGCACTCCGCGCGCGGCTGCGGACACTGTCCACTCAGGACCCGATCCCGTTCCGCAGCCAGAACGGCGGCGACTACGACGACGCCCTGGTCCTGCGTGAGGAACTGGCGCCGGGGCGGAGCGGGATCGGCGTCCACCTCGCCGGTTGACCCAATATTACGTCGCGGTTATATTTCCCTCACGGCACATTAGGAGGTAACCGTGAACGCTCGCGCCCGGTTGGAAACCGTCGGAGAACGTCCGGCGCTGCGCATCGACCGCCGTCTCGCGCATCGGCCGGAACGCGTCTGGCGGGCGATCACCGAACCGTCGGAGCTGGCGAACTGGTTCCCCGCCGCGGTCACCGTCGACCTGCGACCGGGCGGGACCATCGAGTTCACCTTCGAAGGCGAAGAGAAGCCGACTGCGGGTGAAGTCCTCGAAGCCGACGAGCCCCGTGTCTTCGCGTTCAGCTGGAACGACGACGTGCTGCGCTGGGAGATCGTCCCGGAGGGTGACGGCAGCCGTCTGCTGTTCACGCATACGTTCGGCCGAGGCGAACCCGCCATCGCCAGGATCGCCGCGGGCCGCACGGCCGCCGGCTGGGACAGCTGCCTCGTCGCGCTCACCGCCCTGCTCGACGGCGAGGATCACGAGCCCCCGCAGGACTGGGTCGGCCCGATCGAGGCCTACATCGAGGAGTTCGGGCTCGCCGAGGGCGAGGTCCTGGAAACCGGCGACGGCAAGGTGATCCGCTTCCGCCGCGATCTGATCTGGAAACCGCTCGACGAGGTCTGGGCCCTTCTCGCCGCCGAAAAGGCCGCGGGGACGGTCATTCGCGAAGAGCCTCCGCGGGTGCTGGAGATCGGCCTGCCGCGAGGCGGCGTCGTCCGCTGGGAGTTCAGCCACTCCGAACTCGACGGCACCATGGTCGAGCTGACCCAGACCGTCCCCGCCGGACAGGACGACGTCGTACCCGAAGCGCTGCGAAGCTGGCGAGAGAAGCTGAAGGAGTTCTTCGCGGCGGCTCACGAGAGCTGATCTCCACCCTGGGGATGACCTCCACCGGACGGACGCGGAGACGCCGCCCGTCTGGTTGAGTTCGCCGTATGAAACAGCCGTCGGCGCTCTCCCAGCGGGTGGCGTACACGATCGACGCGCTCCTCGCGCTGGTGCTCGTCGTGGCCGTCGGCGGGAACCTCGCGGCACAGACCTGGACGTTCCTCGTCGTCATCCCGATGTGGCTCGCCTGGGCGACGGTCGCCGCCAGCGGGATCGCGATCGCGCTACGGCGGCACCGCCCTCTGCTCGCCTACGGCCTCGGCCTGGGCAGCCTCGTCCCGGCGCTGATCGCGGGCAACGGGCTGGCCCCGGCCGCGCTCCTGGCCACCGGATGCGCCCTGTACACCGTGGCGCTGGAACACCCGCGGACCCGCTCGCTGATCGCGATGGGGCTCGGGCTCGTCGTCGTCATGATCTTCGAAGTACTGCGGCTCGGGCCGAACACGATCGCTTCGACGGCCTTCGCGGGCGGCGGCGTCGCGGGCTCGTGGGCGCTGGGCTGGATGACGCGGCAACGACGCGCGAACCTGGCCCAGCTCGCCGAAACCCAGGCCGATCAGGCGGTTTCCGACGAACGGCTGCGTATCGCGCGCGAGATGCACGACGTCGTCGCGCACAGCATGAGCCTCATCGCGGTCAAGGCGGCCGTCGGCAACCACGTCGCGGAGCAACAGCCCGAAGAAGCACGTGAGGCGTTGCGGGTCATCGAACTCACCAGCCGCGAGACCCTCGTCGAACTCCGGCGGATGCTCGGCGTCCTCCGTTCCGGTGACGGCACGCCCGAGGCCGCGCTCGGACCCGCGCCGAAACTCGCCGACCTGCGGGCCCTGGCCGAACGCGCCGGACAGGCCGGGGTGCGGGTCGAGCTGACCGGCGAGGCGGTGGACGACCTGCCCGAGGGTGTCGCGCTTTCGGTCTACCGCATCACGCAGGAGGCGGTGACCAACGTCGTGAAACACGCGGGGCCGTCGGCGTGCCGGGTCACGATCACCGAAGGCCCCGGTGAGGTCAGCGTCGAAATCGTCGACGACGGGCGCGGCGAAGGCTCACCGCCCGCCGTGGGCGGCCACGGTTTGATCGGCATGCGCGAACGCGTCGCCGTCTATGGTGGCGACTTCGAGGCGGGCCCGCTGCCCGCCGGGGGATTCCGGGTGTTCGCGCGGCTTCCGTACGCCGCCAAGGAAGTGGGGACACGATGATCCGCGTACTGATCGCCGACGACCAGGCGTTGCTGCGCGGCAGTTTCCGCGTGCTCGTCGACAGCGCGCCGGACCTCGAAGTCGTCGGGGAGGCGAGCGACGGCGCGGAAGCCGCCGAACTCGCCGAGAAGGAGCGCCCCGACGTCGTGCTGATGGACGTCCGCATGCCCGAACTGGACGGGATCGAAGCGACCCGGCGGATCTGCGCGTCGCCCGCCACCGAAGGCGTCCACGTGCTGATGCTGACGACTTTCGACCTCGACGCCTACGTCTATTCGGCCCTGCGCGCGGGCGCGAGCGGCTTCCTGCTGAAGGACACCCCGCCCGCCGAGCTGCTGACCGCGATCCGCGTCGTCGCGGCGGGCGAAGGACTTCTCGCCCCTTCGATCACGCGAAGGCTCATCGCGGAGTTCGCGCGGCTGCCCGAACCCGGCCAGCGCGTCGCGGCGTCGCTGGACAACATCACCGCGCGCGAACGCGAGGTGCTGAGCCTGATCGCGCGCGGCCTGTCGAACGACGAGATCGCCGGGACCCTGCACCTCGGGCTGGCGACGGTGAAGACGCATATCGGCCATCTGCTGCACAAACTCGCGGCGCGGGACCGGGCGCAGCTCGTGATCGCGGCTTACGAGTCCGGGCTGGTGAGGGCCTCGGTCTAGCGGGTCGAGCCTTCGGGGTTCGGGGCGCTGAACGTCCTGGCTCCTCCACGCAGGGATTCGTTGATGAAGGATTTGGGACAGTGAACGTCCCAAATCCTTCATCGACAACGCTCGACCCGGTCCGGAACGGAGCGAATCCCGCTCACGCACAGGTCAGACGTAGAGCAACAAGTACCGGTCCGTGAAGACCTCCTTGAGGGACTCTGGGTCCCTCAAGGAGGCCTTCACGGACTTGCGAGGCGCCACACGAGCCCCATGAGCACCAGCAGTCACAGCGGCCGCGCGTGAAGGCCTCCTTCCCTCGGCTCAGCCGAGGGAAGGAGGCCTTCATGTACTTCAGGCCCCAGACGCCCAGGACGTTGCCTACGCCACACGCGAAGTGACCGTCGAGTAGCTAGGCTGCGGTTTCATGAGCAGTGCGACGGAGCCGCTCGGGACGCCGCCCGAGGACGAACCGGACATCCACACGACGGCCGGCAAGCTGGCCGACCTGTACCGCCGGTATGACGAGGCGGTGCACGCGGGTTCCGCGAGGGCGGTGGAGAAACAGCACGCCAAGGGCAAGAAGACCGCCCGCGAGCGGATCGACCTGCTGCTGGACGAGGGCTCCTTCGTCGAGCTCGACGAGCTGGCGAAACACCGCTCGGTCAACTTCGGCCAGGAGAAGAACCGTCCCTACGGCGACGGCGTCGTCACCGGTTACGGCACGGTCGACGGCCGCCCGGTGTGCGTGTTCAGCCAGGACGTCACCGTCTTCGGTGGTTCACTCGGTGAGGTGTACGGCGAGAAGATCGTCAAGGTGATGGACCTGGCGATCAAGACCGGCCGCCCGATCATCGGCATCAACGAGGGCGGCGGCGCGCGGATCCAGGAAGGCGTCGTCTCGCTCGGGCTGTACGGCGAGATCTTCAACCGCAACGTCAAGGCGTCCGGCGTCATCCCGCAGATCTCGCTGATCATGGGCGCCAACGCGGGCGGGCACGTCTACTCCCCCGCGCTGACCGACTTCGTGGTGATGGTCGACAAGACCTCGCACATGTTCATCACCGGCCCCGACGTCGTGAAGACCGTGACCGGCGAAGAGGTCTCCTTCGAGGAACTCGGCGGCGGTCGCACGCACAACACCCGTTCGGGTGTCGCGCACTACCTCGGTTCCGACGACGAGGACGCCATCGCGTACGTGAAGGAACTGCTCGCGTTCCTCCCGGCGAACAACCTGTCCGAAGCGCCGCTGTTCGAGACCGACTCGGCGCCCGGAGGATTCTTCGACGACGTCACCGACACCGACCGCGAACTCGACACGCTGATCCCGGACTCGCCGAACCAGCCGTACGACATGCACGAGGTCATCAACCGCGTCGTCGACGACGGTGACTTCCTCGAGGTGCACGAGCTGTTCGCGCCCAACATCCTGGTCGGCTTCGGCCGGGTGGACGGGCGCAGCGTCGGCATCGTGGCGAACCAGCCGACCCAGTTCGCCGGCTGCCTCGACATCGACGCCTCCGAGAAGGCCGCGCGGTTCGTGCGCACCTGCGACGCGTTCAACATCCCGGTGCTGACCTTCGTCGACGTCCCCGGCTTCCTGCCCGGCACCGACCAGGAGTGGAACGGCATCATCCGGCGCGGCGCGAAACTGATCTACGCCTACGCCGAAGCGACCGTCCCGCTCGTCACCGTCATCACCCGCAAGGCGTACGGCGGCGCGTACGACGTCATGGGGTCGAAGCATCTCGGCGCGGACATCAACCTGGCCTGGCCGACGGCGCAGGTCGCGGTCATGGGCGCGCAGGGTGCGGCGAACATCGTGCACCGCAAGACACTCGCCGCGGCCGCCGCCGACGGCAAGGACGTCGACGCGCTGCGGGCCGAGCTCATCCAGGAGTACGAAGACACCCTCCTGAACCCGTACGCGGCGGCCGAGCGCGGTTACGTCGACTCGGTGATCGTGCCCGCGCACACCCGCGGCCATGTCGCGAAGGCGCTCTCGCTGCTCCAGGGCAAGCGTGAGTCGCTGCCGCCCAAGAAGCACGGGAACATCCCGCTGTGACCGCGCCCGAAACCCCGCTGCTGCGCGTCGTCCGGGGCAACCCGGACGACGCCGAGCTCGCCGCGCTGACCGCCGTCGTCGCGGCCGTGGCCGGTGCGCGGGCACCGGAACCGGCGCCGAAACGGGATTCGTGGTGGGCGGACAAGGCATCGCTCGTGCGGGCCCCGCTCGCTCCCGGAGAGGGCGCCTGGCGCGCTTCGGCGCTTCCTCGCTGAGACGGGCCCGGCGGGCTATCGTGGCAGTCCTGCCGACCGCGATCGCCTCAGAAAGCCGTGCGTGACGAACCAGGACCACCTCTCCACCGAGTTGCGCCGTCTGCGCAAGGCCGCCGGGCTGTCCGGTACCGAAGCGGCGAGACTCGGCGGCCTCAGCCAGTCGAAGGTGTCGCGGGTCGAGACCGGTGCGTTCATGCCGACCGAGGAGCAGGTCGTCGCGCTGTGCCGCGTCTATCGCGCGCCCGCGAAGGTCCGGCGGGAACTGGTCGCGATCACCCGGGACCTCCGTGAAGAGGCGTCGTCCGCCCGCGTCGTCCTTCAGCGCGGTGCCTGGCGGATGCAGCAGCGCATCGGCAAGATCGAGACGGCGTCCGCCCGCATCCGGAGTTTCCAGCCGACCATCGTGTTCGGCCTGCTTCAGACCCGCGACTACATCACCGCGCTCTTCGGCGACGCGCTGCCGGAGGACGAGCGCGACCAGACGGTCGAGGCCCGGCTGGAGCGTCAGCGGATCCTCGATTCGAACCGTGAGTTCCATTTCGTGCTCACCGAAGGCGCCCTGCGCTGGAACATGGGCGGCGCGGCGACCATGCTGGCCCAGCTCGGCCACCTCATCGAGATCTCCCGCCGCGATCGCGTACGGCTCGGCGTGATCCCGTGGACCACTCCGGTGTCGGTCCCCGTCCTCCACGGTTTCGACATCTACGACTCGCGCGCGGTGCTCCTCGGGACGCAGACGGCCACGGCCCTCGTCACGGACGAACGCGAAGTCACCGACTACGAAGAGAACTTCGCCGAGGTCGAGCGCTACGCCACCTACGGCGACATCGCCTGCGGGCATCTGACGCGGATCGCCGCCGACTACCGACAGCTCGCGGCCGGTTCACTTCGGTGACCTAAGACCCTTGGCCTTATGCACTCCGAGAGTGCATCGTGTGTAAAGCAGCTGTCGGTGAAGGTCCCTTTCCGTGCGCCGAACGCGATCAGCGGAGCCGCTCACCGACCGATCGGCACAGATCACCCGATCTCGCCAACCTTGCTGCCGCGCAACCCGTCTACTTGCCGAAACAGTCACTGGGGAAAGGCCCTCCTATGACCACCTGGCACGAAAACATGACCGGCTGGCACAAGTCGACCTACACGCACTGGGAAGAGAACGCCTGCGTCGAGGTCGGCACCGCACCCGGCCTCGTGGGCATCCGGGACACCAAACAGTGGGCGCTGCCGGACGAGACCCGGCCGATCCTGGTGGTCCCGGCCGAGTCCTTCGCCGCGCTCCTCGAGCACCTCGGACGATGAACGACGTCGCCGAGCCGTACATGGTCCACGATCCGCGGGAGATGGCGGGCCAGCTGATCAACGGCAACTGGATCGTCGCGCGGTGGGAGCACCTCGGCGCGGACGAGGACCTCGACCACTGGACCGCCGTCCTGCGCGGGCACTGCGAAGAACTCGACGTCGATCCCTATGTCATCAACATCCCGCGGAAGAGCCTGACCATCGTCTTCAACGGCGCGCTCCCCGCGCCGACGTTCGAACAGCTGGAGAACTCGATCGCGGCCATCGAGTACCACCGCTTCCTCGAACGCGAGATCGGGCCGCGACCGCTCGACTAGCGGCCGGCCGAAGCACTGACACCCCCCTTGAAGGTTCAGCCCCGCTTGGCATATATTCCACGTGGAATAATCAGCAGGGAATCTTCCAAGGGGGATATTCATGGCCGCGAAGCTCACCCCGCTCGCCATGGCGGTGCTCGAACTCCTGCATGAGCGGCCCATGCATCCGTACGAGATGGCGCAGCTGATGCGCGAGCGCTTCGTCAACACACGAGTGAAGGTGAAGGCGGGCTCGCTCTACCACACGGTGGATCGCCTGGTGCAGAACGGTTTCGTCGAGGTCGTCGAAACACAGCGGGACGGGAAACGCCCCGAGCGCACCGTGTACGCGATGACGGACACCGGCCGCGACGAGTTCGTCGCCCGGGCGCAGGACATGCTGGCCACGCCCGCCGAGGAGTACCCCGAGTACCTCAGCGCGCTCGCCGTCATCGACGAGCTCGGCCCGGAAATGTCGCTCACCCAGCTCAAACACCGCGTGCTGCGGCTGCAGGCCGCCATCGCCTCCGACCAGGTCGTGCTCGAAAACCTGGTCAACGAGCACAAACTCCCCGAGATCTACTGGCTCGACTGGTCCTACGCCACCGCGCGGCGGGCCTTCGAGCTCGAGTGGACCCAGAAACTCGTCGAAGACCTGGAATCCGGCCGCATCCGGTTCCAGGGCCACTGCACGCCAAAACTGAACCTGGTCACCGAGGACGACAGCGATGAACGCAAGACAAGCTAACCCCTGGGCCGCGCTTTCCGCGCTGTGCCTGGGTTTCTTCATGATCCTGCTGGACACCACGATCGTCTCGACCGCGATCCCCGCGATGCTGCGGGAGCTCGGCGCCGGGCTGAACGCGATCGTCTGGGTGATCAGCGTCTACCTGCTCACCTACGCGGTACCGATGCTGTTCGCCAGCCGCCTCGGCGACCGCTTCGGCCCGAAACGCGTCTACCTGGCCGGGCTCGTGGTGTTCACCCTGGCCTCACTGTGGTGCGGTCTGTCCGGTTCGGTCGAGATGCTGATCGCGGCCCGCGCGGTGCAAGGCCTCGGCGCCGCTTTGATGACGCCGCAGACCCTGGCGTTCATCAGCCATCTGTTCCCGCCGTCGAAGCGTGGCCCCGCGATGGGGCTCTGGAGCGGCGTCGCCGGGATCGCGGCCATCGTCGGGCCGGTGCTCGGCGGCGTGCTCGTCGACCACCTCGGCTGGGAATGGATCTTCTTCGTCAACCTGCCGGTCGGCGTGGTCGCGATCGCGCTGGCGCTGCTCAAGGTGCCGGACTGGCAGCCGAAGCACTCGCATTCCTTCGACGTCCCGGGAATCCTGCTGTCCGGCGCCGGTTTGTTCTGCGTCGTCTACGGCGTCCAAAATGGACAGCACTACGACTGGGGACGGGTGTCCGGGCCGGTCACCGTGTTCGAGATCATCGGCTTCGGTGTCGCCCTGCTGGTCGCTTTCGTGGCGTGGCAACGGTTCAACCGCCGCGAACCGCTGCTCCCGCTCGGCGTCTTCGCGAACCGCAACTTCTCGGCGGGCACCCTGACCTCGGTCACCGTCGGTTTCGCGATGACCGGCATGTTCCTGCCGCTGGTGATCTACATCCAGGCGGTGCTGGGCGAGTCGCCGACGATGTCCGGCCTGCTGTTCGCGCCGATGTCGTTGCTGGCCGGCCTGATCGGCCCGTTCGTCGGCCGCGCTTCGGACAAGGTCAACGGGAAGGTCCTGCTGATCGTCGGGCTCACCGCGCTCGCCGCGGGAATGGGACTGGCGGCCCTGATCGCCGAGGCGGGCGCGAACGCGTGGACGCTCACCCCGGCGCTACTGGTGGCGGGTGTCGGCATCGGCTTCATCTTCCCGCCGATGGGCAATCTGGCGATGAGCTCGGTCGAACCGCGGTTCGTCGGGACCGCGTCGGGCATCTTCAACACGGCCCGGCAGGTCGGCGGCGTACTGGGCAGCGCGGCCGTCGGTGTGCTGCTGCAGGCGCGGATCGGCACGTCGATCGCCGACGAGGCGGCGTCGGCCGCGACCGCGTTGCCGGAGCAGTACCGGGCACCGTTCGCGGAAGGCGTCGCGAAGGCCGCGGAATCGACCGGGGAGTTCGGTTCTTCCGGGGCGGCCGCGTTCCCCGGCTTGCCGTCCGGGGTCGCCGAGCAGGCACAGCGGCTCGCGCTCGAAGCCGTCCACAATGGACTAACCGACGCCGCCCGGGTGACGCTGCTGCTTCCGGCCGCGGTGCTCGTGCTGGGCGTGCTCGCCGCGCTCACCATGCGCCGCACTTCCCGGGCACCACACCCGCCCGCTCGCGAACCCGCCGCCAGCGCCGCCTGACCCTCCTCCCGCATTTAGTCCTCTGAATGCGGGTCGTGGGCCCCACCACCGGTGCAATGAACGGTCCTTTCCTTGCAAATTTCGCAAGGAAAGGACCGTTCCTCTCATCCGCGGGAGGCGGAAGTTACCGGCGGTACCGCAGGCCGTAGCCGTACGGGTACAGCGCCTTCTTGCCGTCACCGACGTTCACCGGTTCCTGCGCCGCACTGACCGGCCAGCTGAACGTCAGCTTCCCGGTCGGGTTGTAGTCGCCGTAAAGGACATCGGCGACGCCGGCGCCTTCACTACCCGGCAGCCAGGCCGCGACGAGCCCGTCGAACTGCGGCAGCTGCGCGGCGATGTCGAGCGGGCGGCCGGACACGGTCACCACGACGACCGGGACACCCGAACTCTTCAGCTTGGCGATCGTGGCGAGGTCTTCCGCGTCGAGTCCGAAGCCGTTCGGCCGGTCTCCCTGTCCTTCGGCGTACGGCGTTTCGCCCACCACGGCGACGGCGACCTGGTAGCTGCCGTCGATTCCGTCACCCGCACGGTCATAGGTCACCGTGGTTCCCTTCCCCGCCCCCGACTTGATGCCGTCGAGGATGGTCGTGCCCGGGATCACCGGGCCGCTCTGTCCCTGCCAGGTGAGCGTCCAGCCGCCCGCCTGGTTGCCGATGTCGTTCGCGTTCTTGCCCGTGACGAAGATCTTGTTGTTCTTCTTCGCCAGCGGCAGCACACCGTCGTTCTTCAGCAGCACCTGGGATTCGCGGACGGCCTGGCGGGCCAATTCTCGATGTTCCTTGCTGCCGAACGTCTTCTGAAGCGACCGGTCGGTGTACGGGTGCTCGAACAGGCCGAGTTCGAACTTCTCCGCCAGGATGCGGCGGTTCGCGTCGTCGATCCGCTCACGCGAGACGCGTCCCGCCTCGACTTCGGCCTTGAGGTAGGCGATGAACTGCGGCGCGTCCCACGGGACCATGAACATGTCGATGCCCGCGTTGACCGAGAGCCGCACCTCTTCGGGGGTGAAACCCTCCTTGCCGTCGATCTGGTTGATCGCGTTGTAGTCCGAGATCACCAGCCCGCGGAACCGCAGTTCCTTCTTGAGGACGTCGGTGATGAGGTACTTCTGGGCGTGCATGCGCACTCCCTGGAAGCTGGAGAACGAGATCATCACCGAGCCGACCCCGCGGTCGATCGCCTCGCGGAACGGCGGCAGATGGATCTGGCGCAGTTCGCGTTCACTCACCTCGGTGTTGCCCTGATCGACGCCGTTCGTCGTGCCGCCGTCGCCGACGTAGTGTTTCGCCGTCGCCAGCACGGATCCCGGTTTCTCGCCGAGCCTGCGCCCTTGGAGCCCGGTGATGGCCGACGCGTTCGCGATGGCGTCACGCGGGGATTCGCCGAAGGATTCGTAGGTCCGGCCCCAGCGGTCGTCGCGGGCGACGCACAGACACGGCGAAAAGTCCCACTGCGGACCGGTTCCGGCGACTTCCAGCGCCGTCGCCCGGCCGATCTTCTCGACCAGGCGCGGATTGTTCGCGGCACCGAGGCCGATGTTGTGCGGGAAGATCGTGGCGCCGTAGACGTTGTTGTGGCCGTGCACGGCGTCGACGCCGTAGAGCGTGGGAATGCCGAGCGGCGTCGAGACCGCCGCTTTCTGATACGAGTCGACCATGTCGGCCCACCCGTTCGGCGTGTTGCTGGCGGGCACCGAGCCACCGCCGGAGAGCAAGGACCCCAGTTTGAGCGCGGCGGCCTGGCCGGGGGTGACCGCGCCGCGTTCGGCCTGGGTCATCTGGCCGATCTTGTCGTCGAGGCTCATCCGCTTGAGCAGGTCGTTCACCCGCGCGGACGTCGAAACGTGCGGGTTCTTGTAGAGCGGCCCAGGGGCGGCGGACGCCACCGGCGTCAGGGCCGAACCGGCCAGGAGCAGTCCTGCGAGCACTGTGGTTTGCGTCGTGCGAAGAGATCTTCTGACGCGGAGGCGGGACGACATTGGTTCCTCCGTAGCTCGAACAATCCATATGTTGCGCGCCACAACAAACTAACTCCACGGTCGGGTGTTCCAGGTCACAATCAGGCAACGGCGAGCCGTCGAGTACCTTCCTCACGTGCGTTTCGTTCTCGCGTCCCAGTCCCCCGCCCGCCTCGGTGTCCTGCGTTCCGCCGGCTTCGATCCGAGCGTCGTCGTGTCCGGCGTCGACGAGGACGCGGTCGCCGCGTCCCTGACCGATCCGGCCCCAGAAGAGCTGGTCCGCGCACTCGCCGCCGCGAAGGCCGAAGCGGTTTTCGAAGCCCTCGACGGGCACTCCGACATGGTCATCGTGGGCTGCGATTCGATGCTGTCGATCAACGGCGAAATGGTCGGGAAACCGATCACGCCGGAAGCCGCGCGCGAGCGCTGGGCGTCGATGGCGGGCAAGACCGGTGAACTCCTGACCGGCCACGCGATCATCCGCGTCGAGAACGGCGAGAGGACGAAGGAAGCCTCCGGGACCGAAGGGACCACTGTTCGCTTCGGCACACCGTCGCAAGAAGAGATCGAGGCGTACATCGCTTCCGGAGAGCCTCTTCAGGTGGCCGGCGGCTTCACCCTCGACGGGCTCGGCGGCTGGTTCATCGAGGGAATCGACGGTGATTTCTCGAGCGTCATCGGGATCAGCCTGCCGCTGACCCGGCGGTTGCTGACGGAGGTCGGCGTGAGTGTCATCGATCTCTGGACCCGTCCCGCATCCTGAGACGACTCCCACACGATCAGGTGATCCGGAAGAGTCCTGCTTCGCCGAACGTTCTTCACGTTCGGGAAATCAGGAAACTTTCACGCACCGGAGTCGCCCCGTGTCTTTCATTCGGACCTACACAAGGCCAAGGGTCTTCGCGGCGGCGGTCCTCGGCTCGCTCGTCGTGGGCGCCCTGCTCGGCGTCCTCGCCAGGACGACCGAGGCGAGCTGGCTGACCGACCTGCTCGACCAGATCGGCACGATCTTCACGACGCTGCTGCAGATCGCGGTGATCCCGCTGGTCTTCACGGCGATCGTGGTCGGCATCAACAGCCTGCGCAACCTCGGCGGCGGCAAGAAGGCCGCGCGACTGGGTGGCAAGACCGTCCTGTGGTTCGCGATCACCTCGTTCATCGCGTCGCTGATCGGCATCGCCGTCGCGAAGCTGTTCAACCCGGGCAGCGGCGGCCTCGGCGAAGGCGTCGCCGCGACCGCGAAGAACGCGGACAAGGCCACCAAGAGCGTCGACAACTGGGGCTCCTGGAGCGCCTTCATCGAAGGCTTCCTGCCGAAGAACTTCTTCGCCGCCTTCACCGAAGGCTCGACGCTTCAGGTGCTGTTCCTCGCCGTGCTGATCGGCGCGGCGGCCTACAGCCTCGGTGACAAGGCCAAGCCCTTCGTCGACTTCACGACCAGCGTCTTCGAGATCATCCAGCGCTACCTCGGCTGGATCGTCCGGCTCGCCCCGATCGGCATCGTCGGCCTGATCGGCGCCGCGGTCGCGAACTACGGTGACGCCCTGTTCCGGCCGCTGTTCACCACCACTCTCGCGGTGTACGTCGGCTGCCTCGTGGTGCTGCTGGTGGTCTACCCGATCCTGCTGCAGTTCGTGGCGAAGGTCAGCCCGCTGAAGTTCTTCTCGAAGGCGGGCACGGCGATCCAGTTCGCGTTCGCTTCGCAGTCTTCGGCCGCGACGCTGCCCCTCACCCGGCAGTCCGCCGTGAACCTGGGCGTCCAGCCCGCGTACGCCGCCTTCGCGACTCCGCTGGGCAGCGCGACGAAGATGGACGGCTGCGCCGCGGTGTTCCCCGCGATCGGCGCCATCTTCATCGCGAACCTGTCCGGGGTTTCGCTGAACATCTGGCAGTACGTCGGGATCGTCGTGGTCGCCGTGCTCGGCGCGCTGGCCACCGCGGGCACCACCGGCTGGCTGACCGCGCTGACCCTGACCACCGCGTTCATCGGCCTCGACGCGCAGCAGGTGGCGCTCGGGATCGCGCTGATCTACTCGGTGAACCCGATCATGGACATGATGCGGACCGCGACCAACGTCGCCGGCCAGATCGTCGTTCCGGTGGTCGTCGCTCGCGGCGAAGGCCTTCTGGACGACGAGGTGCTCAACTCGCCGACGGACCCTTCGCCGACTGAAAGCGGCGAAGCGGCTACTGCCTCCGAGAAGGAGCCTGCCACCGCTGGTGCGTGACGCTTCTGAAGTACATGAAGGCCCCCTTCCTTGCGCCTGGCGCTGTGAAGGGGGGCCTTCATGTACTTGGGCTGGGAGCGGCCGCCCGAGTGGTAGCAAAGGTCCCTTGCTCCCCGCGCTGTGGCGACTGTGTGGATTTCGGGTCATCCAACGCACCAAAATCCACACAGTCCGTACGCATCGCTACGCGGCGTACAGGGTGTGTGGAAATCGGGACACTCAACGTCCCTATTTCCACACACACCCCCGCCTCCCGCCGCCCGAGTGGTAGCAAAGGTCCCTTGCTCCCGGTCAGGGGCAGGCCCGCAGATCCGCCTTCGTCAGCCGGACATCCGGCCAGCCCCTCAGCTCCGAAGGCGCGGTGTACCGCCGCGTGCACCCCACGGAACCGCGGGCGACGTCGTAGACCTCCGCGAGCACCGGCGCCGCCTGGCACCGCGCCGAGCCGGACTGCGCGCCGGGGCATTCGTGCCGCACGACGATGACGTCCGCGACCCCGTCGGCGGTCACGTCGTTCAGGGCGACCGTCCCGGCGTCGGAGAAGTACGGCTTCCCGGTGTCCCGCCAGATGCCGCCGCGCGCGACGAACAGTTCCCCCGCCGCACCGGCACCCGTCTCGCCGCGCACCAGGCACACCGGCGTCGCCCCGTCGACACAGCGCAAAGAATCGCCCTTCAGGGTGACCCCCATGTCGTTGATCATCAGCGGGTACGCGGTGTCCGCGCCGATCCGGACCAGACCCTGTTTCCCCGCGCCGTCGGCCAGCAGCACGACGGGCAGCCCGCCGACGGTCATCGCGCCGATCTCGCGGCAGGCCGAGTCGCCGCAGTTCACCCCGGGCGCGCTCGGGGCGCCATCGGACACCGGAGGCACACCGGGGTCGCCGTCGGGCGTCGGGGCGGCCGGGCGGAGCAGGATCACGGCGACGATCACGCCCGCCGTCACCACCACCGCCAGCAGGGCGGTGAGCAGCACGGATAGTGGCGCCCGCGCTTCCTGTGTCCGCATATCCCAGAGCGTAAGTGATCTAGCGCAGAGTGCACGTCTATGTTGTTCCTGTGACGAACCCCGGACTGCCCACCGCACTGTTCCTTCCGACGGCGAAAAAGCCGAAGGACTACACGAGCGCGGAAATCGAACTCCGCGCGACCAAGGACGGCCGGATGGCGTTGATCGCCTTCAGTTCCGTGCAGCGCCTGGTCGAGTGCTGCGGGCCGCACCAGCCGTGGGCACTGGTGAAATCCGAGCACCTCGGCCGGGTCCACCAGGCCCAGCCGTACGACCTGATCGTGCTCGATTCCGATCTTCCGGAAGAACTGCGGCATCGCGAAGCCCTGGTGTAGGGCCTGTTAGAAGAACTACGCCCCCTCCAGCCGCTGCTATAAACAGTGTCACCGGGTGGCCTTGCTCTCACTAATCAGAGCGGGAACTTCCGTAAACTGCTGCGGAGCCGCATCGGGGCGGCCCGACGTGCGAACGCAGGAGGTACGGCGTGACCGAGCAGGCCGGCACAGGTGGTCCGGTGACCAAGATCCTGATCGCGAACCGCGGGGAAATCGCGGTACGGGTGATCAGGGCGGCGAAGGACGCCGGGCTGACCAGCGTCGCCGTCTACGCCGATCCTGACCGCGACGCACCCCACGTGCGCCTCGCGGACGAGGCCTTCGCGCTCGGCGGCACCACCGCGGCCGAGAGCTACCTCGTCTTCGACAAGCTGCTCGACGCCGCCAAGCGGTCGGGCGCGGACTCGGTCCACCCCGGCTACGGGTTCCTCTCCGAGAACGCGGACTTCGCCCAGGCGGTGATCGACGCCGGGCTGACCTGGATCGGGCCGAGCCCGCAGGCCATCCGCGACCTCGGGGACAAGGTCACCGCGCGCCACATCGCGCTGCACGCCGGCGCCCCGCTCGTGCCCGGCACCAAGGACCCCGTCGCGAACGCCGACGAGATCATCGCCTTCGCCGACGAGCACGGCCTGCCGGTGGCGATCAAGGCGGCGTTCGGCGGTGGCGGCCGTGGCCTGAAGGTCGCCCGCACCCGCGAAGAGATCCCCGAACTCTTCGAATCGGCGACGCGCGAGGCGATCTCCGCCTTCGGCCGCGGCGAATGCTTCGTCGAGCGCTACCTCGACAAGCCGCGCCACGTCGAGGCGCAGGTCCTCGCCGACCAGCACGGCAACGCCATCGTCGTCGGCACCCGCGACTGCTCGCTGCAGCGCCGCCACCAGAAGCTGGTCGAGGAGGCGCCCGCGCCGTTCCTGACCGACGAGCAGCGCAAGCGCATCCACGAATCCGCGAAGGCGATCTGCAAGGAAGCCGGCTACTACGGCGCCGGGACCGTCGAGTACCTCGTCGCCGTCGACGGCACGATCTCGTTCCTCGAAGTCAACACGCGACTGCAGGTCGAGCACCCGGTGTCCGAGGAGACGACGGGCCTCGACCTCGTGCGCGAGATGTTCCGCATCGCGCGCGGCGAGAAGCTGCGCATCACCGAGGACCCGGAACCGCGCGGCCACTCGATCGAGTTCCGCATCAACGGCGAGGACGCCGGCCGCGGCTTCCTGCCCGCGCCCGGCACCGTGACGAAGTTCGTCGCGCCGAGCGGCCCCGGCGTCCGCGTCGACTCGGGCGTCGAGTCCGGCAGCGTCATCGGCGGCCAGTTCGACTCGATGCTCGCGAAGCTGATCGTCACCGGCTCGGACCGGCAGAACGCGCTCGAGCGCAGCCGCCGCGCGCTGGCCGAGATGGTCGCCGACGGGATGGCGACGGTCCTGCCGTTCCACCGCGTGATCGTGAACGACCCGGCCTTCATCGGCGACGAGAACGGTTTCAGCGTCCACACCCGCTGGATCGAGACCGAGTTCGAGAACACCATCGAGCCGTTCGTGGCGCCGGAAACCGTCGAGGCCGAGGAAGAGCAGCCCCGGCAGAACGTCGTCGTCGAGGTCGGCGGCCGACGGCTCGAAGTGTCGCTCCCCGGCGGTTTCTCGCTCGACGCCGGTGGCGGCGGGACGGCTGTGAAGGCCAAGCCGCGCAAGCGCGCGGGCGGCACCAAGGCCGCGGTGAGCGGCGACGCGGTCACCGCGCCGATGCAGGGCACCATCGTCAAGGTCGCCGTCGAAGAGGGCCAGCGGGTCGAGGCGGGCGAGCTGGTCGTCGTGCTCGAAGCGATGAAGATGGAGAACCCGGTCACCGCGCACAAAGCGGGCACCGTCACCGGGCTCTCGGTCGAGGTCGGCGCCGCGGTGACGCAGGGCACGCAGCTGTTCGAGCTCAAAGACTGACGAATGTCGTGGTTGACGGGACCTCGCCCGGCCTATTCTCGAAAGGGTGAGCGAGGTTCCGTCTCCGCTGCTGCGGATCAGTGATCAGGATCGCGAGTCCGCGCTGACCGCGCTCGGCGAGCATATGACCGTGGGCAGGATCGACATCGACGAATTCGGTGACCGGTCCGCCCGGATCACCGCCGCCAAAACCCGCGGCGAGCTGGCCGAAATCTTCCTCGACCTGCCCGAGCCGCACCCCCGCTACGACGCTCCGAAGGCGGCCGTCGGCGAACCGGAGAAACCGGCGTCGCCGTGGGCGGGCATCTCCCCGACGCAACGCGTCATGGGCGCGCTCCTGCCGATCCTGTTCATCGCCACCATCGCGCTGATCATCACCACCGGCATCACCTGGTGGTTCATCCTCGTCCCGATCGGGATCAGCGCCGTCGGCGAGGGCATCTGGGGCAAGGGCTGGGAGAACTCGCACAAGAAGCTCGGGAAGCAGCGTCGGCGGGAACTCGACGGCTGATCCGCCCGTAGACTCGGGACGTGGGTGCCGAGAGACCGGACATGCGGCTGAGCGACGCCGAACGCCAAGACGCGCTCGAGGCGCTGGAAGAGCATGTCCGCACCGGCAGACTCGACCTCGACGAGTTCGGTTCGCGGTCGGCGAAGGTCAGCGCCGCGCGGATGGCGAGCGAACTCGAACCGCTGTTCACGGACCTGCCTTCACCCCGGCCCAGCGCGCTGCTCCCCCTGCCGCCGATGCCCGGCGTCGCGCAGGCGGCCGAGAAGAACGAGATCCAGCCGTCGAAATGGCTGACGGCCAGTGCCGTGCCGATCGCCGCCGCCGTCGCGATCGCGTTGTTCTTCTTCACGCGCGGGACGTTCCTGGTCTTCCTGCTGCCGCTGGCGGTCGCGCTGATCATGAGCCGCCGCCGCTGAAGCGCCGGTTACCCTCGAAGGGTGGAACCGGTGGAGATCAACGCGGGCGAGTACTACCTGCGGCAGCTGCGGGCGGACAAGGCCCTCGACGACCGTCCGGCGCTGGTCGCGGCCTTCGCGGACCCGACGCACCGCAAGTACGTCCTCAACTACCGCTTGCGGGACCTGGACGAGGCGACCGAGTACGTCGCGCTGCGCGCCGCCCAGTGGGCGGGTGACGAGCGCTGTTCCTGGGCGGTGGCCGAGCCGACGACCGGGGATCTGCTGGGCGAGGTCGGCCTGCGGGATCTCGATCTCGACGCCGGGTACGCCGAAGCGTCGGTCTGGGTGCGCGCGGCGTCGCGGGGCAAGGGGGTCGCGAGCACCGCGCTCAACGCGGCCCTGCGCTTCGGTTTCGGCGGGCTCGGCCTGCGCGAGGTCAGCTACCGCTACGAGGAGACGAACGAGGTGTCCGCCTCGGTCGCCCGCAAATGCGGGTTCACCCTGGTCGGGCCCGAACTCGATCCGGCCCCGACCGGGGAACGCCTCATCCGCTGGCGCCGCACCGCCTGACCCCCTTACGCATTTCGTCCTCTGAATGCGGTAGTACGCGACACCAACTACCGCATCCAGAGGACGAAATGCGGGCGGTCAGAAGGGGTAGGTCGGCGGCGGGTTCCGGACGGTGACCCAGCGGGTCTCGGTGAACGCCTCGATGTTCGCCGCCGCGCCGCCGAAGCGGCTTCCGGTGCCCGAAGCGGCGACGCCACCAAAGGGGCTGTTCGCCTCATCGCTGACCGTCTGGTCGTTGATGTGCACGATCCCGGTCGGGACGCGATCCGCGAGCTCCAGTCCTTTGAGGACATCGCGCGTGACGATCCCCAGCGAGAGCCCGTACTCGCTCGCCGTCGCGAGGCGGATGGCCTCCTCCGCGTCGGAGAACCGCACGACCGGCGCGACCGGGCCGAAGATCTCCTGGGCGACCGCGGGCGCCGTCGGCGGCACGTCGGCGAGCACCGTCGCGGAGTAGAACAGCCGGTCGTACTCGGCGCCGGCGGCGACCCGCGCCCCCGCCGTCACGCTGGCCGTGACCAGCTCGTGGATCTTGTCCCGCTGTCCGGCGTCGATGATCGGCCCGAGCGCGACCTCGTCCCGCGCCGGGTCGCCCACCCG
Organism: Amycolatopsis sp. SB7-3; assembly: GCF_041021335.1. Lineage (NCBI taxonomy): Bacteria > Bacillati > Actinomycetota > Actinomycetes > Pseudonocardiales > Pseudonocardiaceae > Amycolatopsis > Amycolatopsis sp. SB7-3. Next base: position 3,299,934 of record NZ_JBFPJQ010000001.1, on the reverse strand, counting down.
CAACGCCGCCGCCTTCGCCGCCAGCCGCTCGACGAAGTCGTCGTAGAGCCGCTCGTGCACGAGGTGCCGGCCGGTGGTCATGCAGATCTGGCCCTGGTGGAAGAACGAGCCGAACGCGGCGACCCCGGCGGCCTCGTCGACGTCCGCGTCGTCGAGCACGATGAGCGCGGAGTTCCCGCCCAACTCCAGATGCGCCCGCTTCAAATGCTTCCCGGCGAGTTCGCCGACCTTGCGCCCGGCACCGGTCGACCCGGTGAACGAGATGACCCGGACCGCCGGATGCGTCACCAGTGTCTCGCCGACGTCCGCGCCGCCCGGCAGCATCTGCAGCACACCCGGCGGCAGCCCCGCCTCCTCGAAGATCCGCGCGAGGATGACGCCGCCGGTGACGGCGGTGCGCGGATCCGGCTTCAGGATGACCGCGTTCCCCAGCGCGAGCGCCGGGGCGACCGAGCGGATGCCGAGGATGATCGGCATGTTGAACGGCGAGATCACGGTGACCACACCGGCCGGGACACGGCGCGCCATCGAAAGGCGCGGCTCCTCGCTCGGCAGGAGTTCGCCGTACGGACGGCCGGGCAGGGCCGCCGCTTCGTAGCACTCCTGCTCCGCGACATGCAGCGAAAAGCCCGCGACTCCCGGCACCGCGCCGACCTCGCGGACGTTCCACCAGCGGATCTCGTCGGCGTACTGCGACCACAACGTGGCCGCCTTGCGCAGGATCGCGGCCCGTTGGACGTGCGGCGTCGCCGCCCAAGCCCGCTGCGCCTCGGCCGCCGTCTCCGCCGCTTTCGCGGCGTCTTCGGCCGAGGCGATCCCGACGCTTCCCAGCACCGCTCCGGTCGCGGGCTCCGTGACGTCACGGACGCCACCGGATCCGGGCACCCAGGCACCGCCGGCGAAGATCCGGTCCGTCCACGTCGACGCGTCGAGAAACACCACAAGGCCGCCTTCCGTCTCGGGAAGGCCGACGCTATGCCAGATTCACCGGATCAGGCAATGATCCCTGCGCGCGTGGCACACCACGCGGCAGCGGCGATCAACTCACCGGCTCGATGATCCCCGAGCGTGCTTCCGGCGCGGCGGAGCGCAACGCGTCGGCGGCCTCGTCGCTCGGCTGCGACTGGGACTCCCGTTCCGCGTCGACCCGTGCCTTGTACACCTCGACTTCCCGCTTCTCCTCGTCCTTCGACCAGCCGAGCACCTCGCCCACCAGCGTGGCGACCTGCGCCGCGCAGTCGACGCCGCGGTGCGCGTACTCGATCGAGATCCGCGTCCGCCGCGCGAGCACGTCTTCCAGGTGAAGCGCGCCCTCGTGGCTGGCCGCGTACACGACCTCGACGCCGAGGTAGTCCGGAGCGTGCTCCAGCGGCTTCAGCAGTTCCGGCCGTCCTTCGCCGAGCGCGAGGACCTCGTGCACCATCGAGCCGTACCGGTCGAGCAGGTGACGCACGCGGTACGGGTGCAGCCCGTGCTCACTGGCCAGATGATCGGCCTGGTTCACCAGCGCGTGGTAGCCGTCGGCGCCGAGCAGCGGCACCTTGTCCGTGATGGACGACTGCGGCCTGCCCGGCAGGTCGACGGCCGCGGCGTCGACGGCGTCGGCCGCCATCACCCGGTACGTCGTGTACTTGCCGCCCGCGATCGCGACCAGTCCCGGTGCGACACGCGCGACCGCGTGCTCCCGCGAAAGCTTCGACGTCTCTTCGCTTTCCCCGGCGAGCAAAGGCCGGAGACCGGCGTAGACGCCTTCGATGTCGTCGTGCGTGAGCGGTGTCGCGAGCACGGTGTTGACGTGTTCGAGGAGGTAGTCGATGTCGTGTTTGGTCGCGGCGGGATGCGCGAGATCGAGGTTCCAGTCGGTGTCGGTGGTCCCGACGATCCAGTGGTTGCGCCACGGGATGACGAACAGCACGGACTTCTCGGTGCGCAGGATCATGCCCGATTCCGAGACGATCCGGTCGCGCGGGACGACGATGTGCACGCCCTTGCTCGCCCGCACGCGGAACCGGCCGCGGCCACCGGAAAGACGCTGCAGTTCGTCGGTCCACACGCCGGTGCAGTTGACCACCGCGGAGGCGTGGATCTCGGTCTCGCGACCGTCCTCGACGTCGCGCACGCGGACACCGGAAATACGGTCCGCCTCGCGGAGGAAACCGACCACCTGGGTGGAAGTGCGCACGACGGCGCCGTAGTGCGCGGCGGTGCGGGCGACGGTCATCGTGTGCCGCGCGTCGTCGGATTGCGCGTCGTAGTAACGGATCCCGCCGATCAACGCGGACCGCTTCAGCGCCGGGACCATCCGCAGCGCGCCCGCGCGGCTCAGGTGTTTCTGGCCGGGGACCGACCGCGCGCCGCCCATCGTGTCGTACATCAGCAGGCCGGCCGCGGTGTACGGACGCTCCCAGATCCGGTGGGTCAGCGGGTACAGGAAGCTGACCGGCTTCACCAGATGCGGGGCGATCGTCGTCAGCATCAGCTCGCGTTCCCGCAGAGCTTCCCGCACCAGCCCGAATTCCAGCTGTTCGAGGTAACGGAGCCCGCCGTGGAAGAGTTTGCTGGACCGGCTCGACGTTCCCGAGGCGAGGTCGCGCGCTTCGACGAGGGCGACCCGCAGGCCGCGTGTCGCGGCGTCGAGCGCCGTGCCCGCCCCGACCACTCCGCCGCCGATGACGACGAGGTCGAATTTGTCCTCACCCAGCCGCTGCCAAGACTCTTCCCGCTTGAGCGGTCCCAGCCTGGCGGGGCTGTTTTCGGCTTCGCGCTGAGAGCTTGCCACGTGACATTCCTCCTTGGTGCCGCTGTGACTCCAGCATCGCACGATCGGCCGCGACCGGTCCGTTATGCGGGTGACACGTGTGGCGTAACCCTCGTCGATCTTGGAAGGATTGGTTCCCGCGACGCCTGGAAGGAACAAATACGCGACGGTAACGTGCCACGGACGTGGGTCGGCAAGGGCGCCGTAGCACACCGTGTTCGACCCTGCGCGGAATGTCCAAAGTGGAGGTCAAGCGGTGAGTGCAGGAGCCATATTCGTCTGGGAGCTGCTGGGAACGGCGGTCCTGATCCTGTTGGGTAACGGCGTGGTCGCCAACCACGTGTTGCGGAAGAACAACGGCCACAACGGTGGCGTCGTGATGATCACCCTCGGGTGGGCGTTCGCGGTCTTCGCCGGCGCGAGCATCGCCGCGCCGAGCGGCGCGCATCTGAACCCCGCGGTCACGCTGGGCCTCGCCATCGCGGACAAGACGAAGTGGGCGGACGTCCCGATCTACTTCGCCGGGCAGATGGTCGGCGCGATCCTCGGCGCCGTGCTCTGCTGGGCCGCCTACAAGCTGCAGTTCGACGACCACCCGCAGCGCGACGAGACGCTCGGCATCTTCTCGACCGCGCCGCAGATCCCGAACAAGGCGTGGAACCTCGTCACCGAGATCATCGGCACCTTCGTGCTGGTCGCGTGGATCCTGCTCAGCCCGGTCTACGCCAACGCCACGGGTGAGGGCGGCACGCCGAACTTCGGCAACTCCGCACTCGGCTACGCGGGTGTAGCGTTCGTCGTGCTGGTCATCGGCCAGTCCCTCGGTGGCCCGACCGGTTACGCCATCAACCCGGCCCGAGACCTCGGCCCCCGCATCGCGTACGCGTTCCTGCTGCCCATCAAGAACAAGGCCAACCCGAACTGGGGCTACTCCTGGGTCCCGGTCGCCGGCCCGCTGGTCGGCGGTGCCCTGGCCGCCCTGCTCTTCCTCGCCGTCCACAACCTCACCTGAGACTGGAGTTTTCGATGACTTCGTACGTAGCCGCGATCGACCAGGGCACCACGTCGACCCGCTGCATGATCTTCGACCACTCCGGCCGGGTGGTCGCCGTCGACCAGCGGGAGCACGAGCAGATCTTCCCGAAGGCGGGCTGGGTCGAGCACAACGCCGAAGAGATCTGGGAGAACACGCGGGCCGTCGCCGCGGGCGCGCTGGCCAAGGGCGACCTGGTCGCGAGCGACATCGTCGCCGTCGGCATCACCAACCAGCGCGAGACCACGCTGGTCTGGGACCGCACCACCGGCAAGCCGGTGTACAACGCGATCGTGTGGCAGGACACCCGCACCGACAAGATCGTCGCCGACCTGGGCGCGCTCGGCGGCGGGCAGGAGCGCTACCGCGCGAAGGTGGGCCTGCCGCTGGCGACCTACTTCTCCGGACCGAAGATCAAGTGGATCCTCGACAACGTTGACGGCGCCCGCGCGAAGGCCGAAGCCGGGGACCTGATCTTCGGCAACATGGACACCTGGGTGCTGTGGAACATGACCGGCGGGGTCGACGGCGGCGTGCACGTCACCGACCCGACCAACGCGTCGCGGACCATGCTGATGGACCTCGACACGCTGACCTGGGACGCGGAGATCGCCGAGGAGATGACGATCCCGCTGTCGATGCTCCCGGAGATCCGGTCGTCGTCGGAGACCTACGGCAAGGTCCGGGAGAAGGGCGCGCTGGCCGGGGTACCGATCTCGGGCATCCTGGGCGACCAGCAGGCGGCGACCTTCGGGCAGGCGTGCCTGTCGCCGGGTGAAGCCAAGAACACCTACGGCACCGGCAACTTCATGCTGCTCAACACCGGCACCGAGAAGGTCATGTCGGACAACGGGCTGCTCACCACGGTCTGCTACAAGATCGGTTCGAACGACACGGTGTACGCGCTCGAAGGTTCGATCGCGGTCACCGGTTCGCTCGTGCAGTGGCTGCGGGACAACCTCGGCCTGATCGGCTCCGCGGCCGAGGTCGAGCAGCACGCCCGGACCGTCGAGGACAACGGTGGCGCGTACTTCGTGCCGGCGTTCTCGGGTCTCTTCGCGCCGTACTGGCGCTCCGACGCCCGCGGCGCGATCGTCGGCCTCACCCGGTTCGTCAACAAGGGACACATCGCGCGGGCGGTCCTGGAGGCGACGGCGTTCCAGTCGCGCGAGGTGATCGACGCGATGAACGCCGACTCCGGTGTCCCGCTGAAGTCGCTGAAGGTCGACGGCGGCATGGTCGTCAACGAGCTGCTCATGCAGTTCCAGGCCGACATCCTCGGCGTGCCGGTGATCCGGCCGGTGGTCAACGAGACCACCGCGCTCGGCGCGGCCTACGCGGCCGGTCTCGCGGTGGGCTTCTGGAAGAGCGAGGACGACATCCGCAACAACTGGGCGCAGGACAAGCAGTGGGACCCGTCGATGGACGAGACCCGCCGCGAGTCGGAGTACCGGAACTGGAAGAAGGCGGTCACGAAGACCTTCGACTGGGTCGACGAAGACTGACCTGCGGTTGTCCGTGAAGGCCTCCTTGAGGGACCCTGCGGCCCTCAAGGAGGCCTTCACTTACTTGGCGCATTCAGAGGACTAAATGCCGCCGCCGGTTTGCGGGGCACCGGCGGGCTTGACCTTCACCTGCGGCGTCTTGCCCGGCGTACCGCACGGCTTCGTCAACGCGGCCGGGACGACCCGCGCCGAACTCGACGACGGCGCGCTGCTGCTCGACGGCGGTTCACTGCTGGACGGCGGCTGGCTGCTGGACGGTGGCTTGCTGCTCGACGGCGGTTTGGTGGGCGTGGTCGTCGGCGGTGGGCAGACGATCTCGAACTCGACGGTCGCCGTTCCACTGGCTGCGGGCAGGTTCGGCCCGCCGTCGCACCGGAAACTCGCCTTGAACTTGCCGGTCCTCCCCGCGGCCTTCCCGTTCCCGGTGTACGCCGCGCCGGCCTGGGCCGAGAGCGTGACCGGACCGGTCAGGCCCGGCGACGTCACGGCGGTGGGCGTGCCATGGCAACTGGCACTGAAGTCCAACGCCTGCCCCGGCGCGACCTTCGCCGGACTGACCGACAATTTCGGCGGTGGCGCGGTGGCCGACGCCTGCGGAGCGAGGAACACTCCCGCCGTCATCGCGAGCAAACCGGCGCCCGCGACGATTCCCTTCATTCCCATGATCTTTCTCCCTCAATGCGAGCCCTCGCACTGAGAACACCATCGGGAAAGGGAATCGGTTGCCCCGGTCTGCGGCGCGCCCACCGGAATTTTCGAAACCTGACGGCCCGAAGCCGGTTTTCCCGGCGAAGAAGGCTTCGGCAGAACTGTCGGCTTCGGCGCAGGCGGTTTACTCGACGACGTCGGCGTTTTGTCCGGCACGATTTCGAGATTCGCCGTGATCTTCGTGGTCTTGCAGATCGCCGTGACCGTGTAGAAGGCAGGCCGTGCCTCGGCGTCGATATGCGCGACGGCGCCCTGGATCACCGGAACCTCGTTGGTCACCGTGAATTCGCCGATGCGGTCGAACACCTTCGACTTCACCTCGCCCAGTTCGCCGACCGGACAGCCGACTGAGACCAGGATCTCCTCCCCCGCCACCGACTGCCGGGGCGAGAGACCGAGGAACGGGTACGGATCCGCCTTCGGGCTCGTGGACGGGGCGTCCTGCGCGTACGCGACGGCCGGGACGACCAGCGCGACCCCGCACGCCAGCACCAGGGCGGACCTGATCATGGAACTCACCTCGCGATCAACCGGGCGAAAACGATGATGTTGTCGAGATAGTTGCGCGACGCCTTGTCGAAGACCCCGCCGCAGGTGATGAGCCGCAGTTCCGGTTCGGCGGTGTCGCCGTAGACGGCGTCGGTCGGGAACTTGTCCTTCGCCACCCGCTCGACCTTCGTGACCGCGAACTCGGCCGTCGTGCCGTCCTTGCGGGCGACCGAGACCTTGTCGCCGGGCGCCAGTTCCTTCAGCCGGAAGAAGATGCCCTTCTGCTTGTTGCCGTCCACGTGCCCGAGGATCACCGACGGCCCGACCTCCCCCGGGGTCGGTCCGTTCACGTACCAGCCCGCCTGCAACGGCCGGGTCACCGGCGGTACCTCGATGGTGTTGTCCGCGTTGAGCCCGAGCGGGATCAGGCTGGACTTCGCCTCGATCTTCGGCACGTCGATCGACACCGGATCGGCCTTCGGCATCCCGCCGACCGGTTCGGCCTCCGGCTCGCTGCCCGGTGCCACCGGCACCTCTGTCCGCTCCGTGCTCGCCGGAGGCGCGGCCTGGCCGGTCTCTCCCGGACCGGACAGGACGATCGCCAGCGTCGCCAAGACGGCCAACAGGACGGCCGCGAGCACCAGCGGCGCCCGTCGCCGCCGCACCCAGTTCGCTTTCATGTCCACCTCCCGGGCGCACCGAGCCGGTCCCGGCCCCCAGACCGGGACCGGCTCGTCGTTCACCCCACGACTGCCAAACGCCTCACGCGGCCCGGCGGTTGCCCGCCAGGGTCACGAAATGATCGCGACCGTCGGTGCGAGAGGACGGAAGTCAGGAGGCCAGGCTGCCGTCGCCCGCGTGGGCGGCGCCCGCGGGTACCGCGCTCACCTGCCGGGGCGGCACGGAAAACGTTGCCGTATAAGACTTTCCGTTGCAGTTGACGGTCAGCGGGTAGCTGCCGGGAGCCGTACCGGCCTTGAGTTCGACGTCGGCGCTGACATTCGCCGGGACCCCGATGAGCGGGCCGTAGTCGTATTTCCCGATGGTCAGCACCGGCGAAGAGAACGTCGTCGACGTCGGTGCCTTCATGCCGTCTCCGCCGGGGCATTGCGCCAGCGCCACGTTGGCGTCGCCGTGCACGTACTTGTTGACGAGCCCGAGTTCGTACGCCGTGTCGTCGTTGAGCTGCACGGTGACACCGGGATCCGGCTGGGGTTGCTGAGCGAAACCGGTCGCCGGCCCAGCCAGCACCGCCGCACCGATCGCCACCACTCCGGCGAGCACCCTGCGAATCACGAAAACCCCTAGCTGTCAACGAAACACCGACACGCGCTAGACGCGGGCACCACCGCGAAGGTTGCTCGGCGGCGAAGATCAGTCCAAGTCGTCGTGCCGCATGAGCTGGCGGCCCGCCTCGGTGATCGACCCCGACAGCGACGGGTACACCGAAAATGTCAGTGCCAGGTGTTCCACTGTGAGCTGGTTCTGGACGGCGAGCGCGATGGGAAGGATGAGTTCGCTCGCCGTCGGCGCCACGACCACCCCACCGACGACCACGCCGGTGGCGGGGCGGCAGAACAGCTTCACGAAACCGCGTCGCAGGCCTTCCATCTTCGCGCGGGCGTTCGTCGCGAGCGGGAGCATGATGGTGCGGGCGGGCACCTCACCCGAGTCGATCGCCTGCTGGCTGATGCCGACGGTCGCGATCTCGGGGTGGGTGAACACGTTGGCGGCGACGGTCTTGAGCTTGATCGGCGCGACACCCTCACCGAGCGCGTGCCACATCGCGATGCGGCCCTGCATGCTGGCCACGGAGGCGAGCATGAGCACCCCGGTGCAGTCGCCTGCCGCGTAGATACCGGGCGCGCTGGTACGGGAAACGCGGTCGACGCCGATGAAGCCGCCGGGGCCGGGCTCGATGCCGACCTTCTCCAGGCCGATGTCGGTGGTGTTGGGCACCGAACCGACGGTCATCAGCGCGTGGCTGGCTTCGATCACGCGGCCGTCGGAGAGGTGGATCTCGACGCCCTTTTCGGTGCGCTCGACCTTGTCGGCGCGGGCCTGCTTGACGACCGTGGTGCCGCGCTGGGAGAAGACCTCTTCGAGCACGGCGGCGGCGTCGGCGTCCTCGTGCGGGAGCACGCGGTCGCGGCTGGAGACGACGGTGACCTTGACACCCATCTCGGTGTAGGCCGAGGCGAACTCGGCGCCGGTGACACCCGAACCGATGACGGCCAGGTGCTCGGGCAGTTCGCGCAGGTCGTAGAGCTGACGCCAGTCGAGGATGCGCTCGCCGTCCGGCACGGCGCCGGGCAGCACCCGCGGCGTGGCGCCGGTCGAGATGAGGACGACGTCGGCGTCGAGCACCTCGGTCGAGCCGTCGGGGGCGGTGACGGCGACCTTGTGCGTGGCGAGCCCGGCCTCTTCGTCGTCGAACCGGGCCTGGCCGATGACGACGCGGACGCCCTCGCGCTGGACGCGGGCGCGGATGTCGGCGGACTGCGCGAGCGCGAGGCCCTTCACGCGGCCGTGGACGGTCGGCAGGTCGACGCTGGTGTCGGCCATGTCGGTGTTGATGCCGAGCTCACGGAGGTCGTGCATGTTCGCGAGCGCGCCGGAGGAGGCGATGAACGTCTTCGACGGGACGCAGTCGTAGAGCACGCACGCGCCGCCGAGACCGTCCCGTTCGACGATGGTGACGTCGGCTCCGTGCTGTGCCGCGACCAGTGCCGCTTCGTAACCGGCGGGGCCTCCGCCCATGATCACGATCTTGGTCACTGGTCTCCTCCTCGCAGCGGTGTCTGTGACTGCGTTTACCGTACGCGGGCGACCGTTGGGCGGATTGAGTGGCCGGACACGGCATGTGCGTCCAGCCGGGTGAGCGGTAGGTCGCTAGGCTGTCGCCGTGCCGTTGTATGCCGCGTATGGATCCAATATGGAGCCCGCCCAGATGCTGGAGCGCGCTCCGCACTCGCCCATGGCCGGCACCGGCTGGCTGGAAGGCTGGAGGCTGACCTTCGGCGGCGAAGACCTCGGCTGGGAAGGCGCGCTGGCGACCATCGTCGAAGACCCGGGCTCCCGGGTCTTCGTGGTGTTGTACGACGTCACCTCGCTGGACGAGCCCAATCTCGACCGCTGGGAAGGCGGCGAGCTGGGCATCCACTCCAAGATCCGCCTCCGCGTGCAAACCATGGACGGCTCCGTGCTGGCGTGGCTGTACGTCCTGGACGCCTACGAGGGCGGCCTCCCGTCCGCGCGCTACCTCGGCGTACTGGCCGACGCGGCCGAGGCCGCCGGCGCCCCCGCCGACTACGTCGACGCCCTCCGCACCCGCCCCTGCCAAGGCATCTCCGGCTGACCCGCGAGTTCCGCCCCCAATCACGCGAGTTCCGCCCTCGATCACGCGAATCACGGCCTCAATCACGCGAGTCGCGCCGTACGACGCTCGAACGCGCCCCGCAACTCCGCCAGTAACCGTCGCGGATCCCGCAGGTCGGCCGCCGTCGCACGAACCGTGATCCACCCGCGTGCCGCCATCCGGGCGTCCCGCTCCGCGTCGTAGTCCTGCCTGCCCTCGTGAGCGGCGTAGCCGTCGTACTCCAGGGCGATACGCAGCTCAGGCCAAGCGAGGTCGAGGACGTACAGCTTCCGCCCGTCGATGGTGTCGATCTCGTACTGGGCCACCGGCACCGGCAGCCCGGCCTCCACGACGATCAAGCGCAGGATGCTCTCCGACGGCGATTCGGCCTCGCCCGTCGCGAGCGCGAGCAGCATCTGTGCCCTGTGGATACCTCGCCGGTCGCGACGGTCGAGAAGGCGATCCCGGACGTTGGTGTGGAGGACTGCCCGATGGTCCGGCGCGAGGTTGTGCATGGCCTCTTCGAGTGCGGCGAACGCTGTTCGCTCGTCGCCGTCGCAGAGATGATCGGCCAGCGCGCGATCCAACGAGAACAGGGGAAGTTCGTCCAGTTCGACGATATCGGACGGGTGAAATTCCGCCCTGTGCACGACGAGCCCGGGCCTCGATCCGACCCGTCTCGAGTACGGGACGGTCAGGTGGACCGTGGTGCCTTCCGCAGCCGAAATCCCATGCAGGGCAAGAGAAGTGACGCCGGACAGGACGGCGGGCGGTCCGATCGCGAGCAGTGCCGCCTGCGCCAGCGTCGGCAGCTTGAGCAGATCGGCGGCGTGGACGACGACGCCTCGCCACGGCTGCGCCAGCGCACCGCGCGCCAAGCCTTCGAGGACGGCTCTCCGCCCCAAGATCCTGTCGGCCTCACCACGCGAGACCACCCCATGACGTCCTCCCCAGTTGATCACGTCTTCGAGAATCGAAGATCGGATCGACCTTGGGAAGCCCCGATTTCCCGAGCTGTGGATAACTCGCCCAGGCTGTGGATAACCCTGTGCGCGGATGTCCGGACCCGTTAGGGCGAACATCCGTGCACAGGGGCGGAACTCGCGTGATTGAAGACGTAACTCGCGTGATTGGGGGCGGAACTCAGGCCAGGGCGGCCAGGGCGGTGTGGACCAGCGTGCGGACTCCGCACAGGAGCGAACGCTCGTCGAGGGTGAAGGTCGGGCGGTGGATGTCGGCCATCGGGCCTTCACCGGACCACACGCCGAGGCGTGCGAAGGCGCCCTGGACGTGCTCCAGGTACCACCCGAAGTCCTCGCCGCCGGACGACTGCTCGGTCCCGGCCACGGCGGTCTCGCCGAGGGCGGCCTCGACGCCGGCCCGCATCAGCGCGTGCGACTCCGGATCGGAGACGACCGGCGGCACGCCGCGGCGGTAGTCGAGGGAGAACCCGACCCCGGTCGGCGCCAGCAGCGACTCCACCGAAGCCGCGACGAGCGGCTCCAGCATCGTCCAGACCTCGTGGTCCGCCGTGCGCAGCGTGCCGCGCAGCACCCCGTCCTGCGGGACGGCGTTCGCGGCCTGCCCGGCGTGCACCGCGCCCCAGACCAGCACGGTCCCGGATCGCGGGTCGACCCGCCGCGAAAGGACCGCGGGCAGCGACGTGATCACGGTGCCGAGCGCGTGCACGAGGTCCGCGGTCAGATGCGGCCGCGAGGTGTGCCCGCCCGGCGACGTGAGCCGCAGCTCGATGAGGTCGGCGGCGGAGGTCAGCGCGCCGACGCGCAGCCCGACCTTGCCGACCTCGAGCCGCGGGTCGCAGTGCAGCCCGTAGATCCGCTCGACGCCTTCCATCGCACCCGCCGCGATCATGTCCAGCGCGCCGCCGGGCATGACCTCCTCGGCGGGCTGGAAGATCAGCCGTACGCGGCCCGGCAGCTCCGGCGCGCCCGCCAGCGCCCGGGCGGCGCCCAGGAGGATCGCCGTGTGCGCGTCGTGCCCGCACATGTGTGCGGCGCCGTCGGTCTTGGAGGCGTACGGGAGCCCGGTGGCCTCGGTCAGCGGCAGGGCGTCCATGTCGGCGCGCAGGGCGACGCAGCGGTCGCCGCTGCCGATGTCGCAGACCACGCCGGTGCCCGAGGGCAGCACCCATGGCTTGAGCCCCACCGAGCGGAGCAGGGACATGACCATTTCGGTCGTGGCGAACTCGTGGCGGGAGAGCTCCGGGTGCGTGTGGATGCGACGACGCCACGCGACGACGTCGGTGGCGTTCGCGCGGAGCCAGTCGTCGAGCCAGAAGGGGCCACGCCCGGCACCCAGATCATGCACAGGTGCCATGCTGACGCCGGCCTCGGAGATCAGCGCGGTGGGCGCCTCGATAGGGGCAACGACGCGACCCTCGGGGTCGCCTGGAATGTCCGGACGTGAATCGAGCACCGTCACGCCGCACCTCCTCCCGCAACACAGTCACCTTCGTCTACCACCGTACGAGTGGTCGCTGAAGGCACGCTGGGTGCCGTTCGATCTGTGATACGCATTTGCGATAGATCGTGCACCATGCGAATGACAAGCCGCTCGTCGAGTGATCGAGCCGGAGACGGCCGGTAGTGGATCTGCGATGAACGGCTGCGAGAGTTCGGCCCGGGCTAAGCGGAGAGTCCTTCTACTTACGGGTAGCGGTTCAGGACTTCTTCTTCTTGGAACGGGAGCGGCGCCCGAGGATCACCAAGCCGAGCAGGATGGCCGCGGCGATACCCGCGATGACCTTGTTCTTGGTCTCCTGGCTGTTGGCCTTGTCGGTCTCGGCGGGGTCGAGCACCGGCCCCGGAGGCGCCTGCTCGAGCGCTTCGTGCACCGCCGCTGCCTGCATGATCACCGGCGCGGGCGCCTGGATCTCAACGGCCTGCGCGACGGGAGCGCAGACGACGAGCCCGGCGGCGACCAGTCCGGCCAGCTGCCCGAGACGAGACCTTTTCGGCATGACTCCCTTTCGTCGGCGTAGCGCGAGTCCGATTCTGCACTCTGCCGGGTTCCCGCGTCAGCCGCCACGCGGAGGACCGGAGAACGCCTCCAGAATCCGTTGCGCGGCCAGCGTCGGAGTCAGCTCACCGTCCCGGACCGCCCGTTCGACGTCCGGAACGACCGCTCGCACGTCCGGATGCGCCGCGAGCCGCCCGAGCAGCTGTTCGCGGACCATCGCCCAGGTCCACTCCACCTGCTGCCGCCGTCGCCGCCCGTCCAGTTCACCCGAAGCGGTCAGCACGTCACGGTGGCGCCCGATTTCGGCCCAGACCTCGTCGAGCCCGACGTCGGTGAGCGCGCTGCAGGTCAGCACCGGGGGCGTCCACTCGGCGTCGCGGCCGTAGATCATCCGCAGCGCGCCCGCCAGCTCGCGAGCCGCGCGTTTCGCGTCGCGTTCGTGGTCGCCGTCGGCCTTGTTGACCGCGATGACGTCCGCCAGTTCGAGGACGCCCTTCTTGATCCCCTGCAGCTGGTCTCCGGTGCGGGCCAGGGTCAGGAACAGGAAGCAGTCGACCATGTTCGCCACGGTCACCTCGGACTGCCCGACGCCGACGGTCTCGACCAGCACGATGTCGTACCCGGCCGCCTCCATCAGCACGATCGTCTCGCGGGTCGCCCGCGCGACCCCGCCGAGCGTGCCCGAAGTCGGCGAAGGGCGGATGAACGCCTTCGGATCCACCGCGAGCCGCGCCATCCGGGTCTTGTCGCCCAGGATCGAGCCGCCGGTCCGCGTCGACGACGGGTCGACGGCCAGCACGGCGACCTTGTGCCCGGCCCCGGTCAGATCCGTGCCGAGCTGATCGATGAAGGTCGACTTGCCGACACCGGGGACCCCGGTGATGCCGACGCGCCGCGCTCCACCCGCGTGCGGGAGCAATTCGACCAAGAGCTCTTGCGCCTGCGCCCGGTGATCGTCCCGATTGGACTCGACGAGCGTGATCGCCCGCGACAGCAGGCCGCGGTCACCCGCGAGGACGCCTTTGGCCAGCGCCCCGACGTCGATCTTGCGCGGCAAGGTTCAGGACTCCTGGGCGGTCAGCTGTCCGATGAGGTCGATCGCCGCTTCGGCGATCACCGTGCCGGGGCCGAAGATCGCCGCCGCGCCCGCCGCGCGCAGCTCCTCGTAGTCCTGCGGCGGGATGACGCCGCCGACCACGACGATGATGTCCTCGCGGCCCTGCTCGGCGAGTTCCGCGCGCAGCGCGGGCACCAGCGAGAGGTGCCCGGCGGCCAGCGACGAAACGCCGATCACGTGCACGTCCGCCTCGATCGCCTGCCGCGCGACCTCGCCGGGGGTGGAGAACAGCGGGCCGACGTCGACGTCGAAACCGATGTCGGCGAAGCCGGTCGCGATCACCTTCTGGCCGCGGTCGTGGCCGTCCTGGCCCATCTTCGCGACCAGGATCCGGGGACGGCGGCCTTCTTCCTCGGCGAACTTCTCGACCAGCTCGCGCGCCTGCTCGACGTTCTCGGTCTTGCCGACCTCCTCGCGGTACACACCGGAGATGGTACGAATCTGGCCGGAGTGGCGCCCCCAGATCTTCTCCAGCGAGTCGGAGATCTCGCCGACGGTGGCCTTCGCCCGCGCGGCGTCGATGGCCAGCGCGAGCAGGTTGCCGTCGGACTCGGCGCCCGCGGTGAGCCGCCGCAACGCGTCCTGAGTGGCGTCCTCGTCGCGCTCTTCGCGCAGCCGCCGCAGTTTCTCCAGCTGCTGCGCGCGCACGCCCGCGTTGTCGACCTTGAGCACGTCGATCTGCTCGTCGTCGGTGACCTGGTACTTGTTGACGCCGATCACCGGCTGGCGGCCGGAGTCGATCCGCGCCTGGGTCCGCGCCGCGGCCTCTTCGATGCGCAGCTTGGGGATGCCGGCGTCGATCGCCTTCGCCATCCCGCCCGCCTGCTCGACCTCGGTGATGTGGCCCCATGCCTTGCGCGCGAGGTCGTAGGTCAGCTTCTCGACGAACGCGCTGCCGCCCCACGGGTCGATGACGCGCGTGGTGCCGGATTCCTGCTGCAGCAACAACTGCGTGTTCCGCGCGATACGGGCGGAGAAATCGGTCGGCAGCGCCAGCGCCTCGTCGAGGGCGTTGGTGTGCAACGACTGCGTGTGGCCCTGGGTCGCCGCCATCGCCTCGACGCAGGTGCGGACGACGTTGTTGTAGACGTCCTGCGCGGTCAGCGACCAGCCTGAGGTCTGCGAATGCGTCCTCAACGACAGGGACTTCGACGATTTGGGTTCGAAGCCCTTCACCAGCTTCGCCCACAGCAGGCGCGCCGCGCGGAGTTTCGCGACCTCCATGAAGAAGTTCATCCCGATCGCCCAGAAGAAGGACAGGCGCGGCGCGAATTTGTCGACGTCCAGCCCGGCCTCGACCCCGGCGCGGATGTACTCGACACCGTCCGCGAGCGTGTACGCCAGCTCCAGGTCGGCGGTCGCCCCGGCTTCCTGCATGTGGTAGCCGGAGATGGAGATCGAGTTGTACTTCGGCATGTTCCGCGAGGTGAACGAGAAGATGTCCGAGATGATCCGCATCGACGGCTGCGGCGGGTAGATGTAGGTGTTGCGGACCATGAACTCCTTGAGGATGTCGTTCTGGATGGTCCCGGCCAGTTTGTCCGGCGTGACCCCCTGTTCCTCGGCCGCGACGACGTAGAGCGCGAGCACCGGCAGGACGGCGCCGTTCATGGTCATCGAAACGCTCATCCTGTCGAGCGGGATGCCGTCGAAGAGCTGGCGCATGTCGTAGATCGAGTCGATCGCGACGCCCGCCATGCCGACGTCACCGGCGACACGCGGGTGATCGGAGTCGTAGCCGCGGTGTGTCGCCAGGTCGAAGGCGACCGAGAGGCCCTTCTGCCCGGCGGCGAGGTTGCGGCGGTAGAAGGCGTTCGACTCCTCGGCGGTGGAGAAACCCGCGTACTGGCGGATGGTCCACGGCTGGTTGACGTACATCGTCGGGTACGGGCCGCGCAGATACGGCGCGATACCGGGATACGTGCCGAGGAAGTCCACTCCGGACAGATCGTCGGCGGTGTACACCGGCTTGACGCCGATTCCCTCCGGCGTCTCCCACGCGAGCGCGTCGGGCCCCTTGCCGGTGGCGGCGTGCAACGCTTCGGTCCACTGAGGACGGTCGCCCGGCTCGGGGCTGCCGAGCTCGATTCCGGCGAAGTTCGGGATGGTCATCACTGCACTCCGAGCTCGTTCAACGTGCCGGTCAGGATTTCCAGGGCGTCGCAGCCCGTGAAGAGGTAGCCCGTGACGTCCGGGTGGTCGCCGGGTTTCCCGGCGAGCAGCACCGACGTCGCGCCCGCTTCCTTCAACGCCTTCGCGACGCTGTCCGCTTCTTCGGCATAGGAAGTGTTGCTGCCGCAGATGCAGGCGATCTTCGTTCCACTGGCCCGGAATTCCGCGACGACGTCCTCGGGCGCGCCGGGGTTCACCGCCTCGATCCCGCCCGCCTGGAACAGATTCGCCGCGAAACTCGCCCGTGCGGTGTGCGCCGCGACCGGGCCGAGCGTGGCGAGGAAGACGCGCGGACGGCTGGGATGCGCGTCCGCCCGGTCTCGCAGCGCCTCGAAGGCCTCGGCGTACCGGTGACGCGGCAGGCCACCGCCCGGCAGGTCGTCCAGTGGGTCGCGGACGACCGCTTTCTCCGTCAGGTTGGGGAATTCGCTGACGCCGGTGATCGGATCACGACGGGTTCCGATCCGCTTCGACCGCTTCTCCCAGGTCTCGGCGAGCCGTGCGGCGAGCGCGCCGGACGCCAGTTCCGCCTCGATCCCGCCCGCCGCCTCGATGGCGGTGAACTCGCGCCACGCGGCCTTGGCCAGCTCGTCGGTGAGGTTCTCGACGTACCAGGAGCCGCCCGCCGGGTCGATGACACCGGCCAGTTTGGACTCCTCCAGCAGCACGGCGTGCGTGTTGCGCGCGATCCGCGCGGAGAACGCGTCCGGCTGGCCGATCGCGGCGTCGAACGGGAGCACGGTGATCGCGTCCGCGCCGCCGACCCCGGCGCCGAAACAGGCGAGCGTGGTCCGCAGCATGTTCACCCACGGGTCGCGCTGGGTCAGCATCGCGGGCGAGGTGACCGCGTGCTGCCGCATACCCGAGCCCTTGCCGCCGGAAACCTCGGTGACGCGGGCCCACAGGCGCCGCGCGGCACGGAATTTGGCGATCGTGAGGAACTGGTCGGCGGTGGCGGCGAGCCGGAATTCGATCTGGCCCGCCGCGGTGTCGACGTCCAATCCCGCTTCGGTGAGCGCCCGCAGATACGCGACGCCCGCGGCGATGGCCGCGCCGAGTTCCTGCGCGTCCGAGCCGCCCGCCTCGTGGAACGGGAGGCCGTCGGCGACGATCGTCCGCACCTTCGGGTGACTGGCGGCGACGCGCGCGGCCAATTCCGCGGCGGGGGCGAGCGGATGCGCGGTGCCGGTGCGCGCGGTCGAGCCGATCGGGTCGGCGCCCAGGGTCGCGGTGACCGCGCTCGCCGGGATCTCGCGCTCGGCGAAGAGCGTGAACAACTCGTTCGCGGCGGCTTCGTACTCTTCGCCCGCGTCGAGCGTGACGGGTGCGAGGTCGACGTACACCTCGTTCAGCGCGTCGCCCAGATCGGTGACGGGAACGCCGGTCGCACCGGCACGCAGCCAGATCGAGCTGACGCCGCCTTCGAGGTCGGCGAGGATCGCGGCGTTCGTGGCCTTGGCGTCGCGGCGCGCGTACCGGGCACGGATGTCCCAGCCGGTCGTCACCGCGCCCTCGGGCCGGGCGCTTCGCACGAACGGCGGAAGGCCGGGGAAACCCGTCCCGTCGACCGTGTCTTCGGCGGTGTAGAGCGGCTGGATCTCCAGGCCGTCGTACGTCCGCGTGACCAGCTTGCTTTCGGGCAGGCCGTCGAAGGACTCGTCGATGGCGCCGCTCTTGCGCAGCACGCCCGCGACCAGCTCGCGCCACTGGTCCCGGCTCGCTTCGGGGAACTCCGCCGCGAGCTCCAA
Source organism: Amycolatopsis sp. SB7-3 (assembly GCF_041021335.1). Classification (NCBI taxonomy): domain Bacteria; kingdom Bacillati; phylum Actinomycetota; class Actinomycetes; order Pseudonocardiales; family Pseudonocardiaceae; genus Amycolatopsis; species Amycolatopsis sp. SB7-3. The sequence goes on along the minus strand of NZ_JBFPJQ010000001.1, from coordinate 3,282,067 downwards.
TTCTTCCGGCGCGTCGGGCTCGCCAGGGGTCGGCACTGACTCCGTCTCGGCCACTTCCGTCATAGCCAACGATGCTAACGGCCCTCAAGTGGCACCACCTGTGACGCTAGTCGCGCCTAGGGGGTGATTAGGGGGCGATGCCGGGCGGCCCCGTTCACTCCGACAGGGCACGGCGCATAGGGCCGCCACGCGGGCATACGACACAATTGGGTCGTGCCGTCCGACACCACCGAGTCCAACGAGAGTCCCGGCGACGAGAAGCGGGTAGTCGCCGGGCGATATCGGTTGCGCTCGGTCATCGGATCAGGGTCGATGGGCACGGTCTGGTCGGCCTACGACGAGTTCCTGCACCGCCCCGTCGCGGTCAAGGAAGTCCGCCTCCCGCCCGGCGTCCCGGTGTCGCAGGCCGACGAACTGCGCGAACGGACCCTGCGCGAAGCCCGCGCGATCGCCGTCCTGAGCCACCCGAACGTGATCATCCTGCACGACGTCGCGCGCGAGAACGACGAACCGTTCGTGGTCATGGAGCTGCTGCCGTCGCGCAGCCTCGCGCACATCCTGCGCGACCACGGACCGCTGACGGTCGAGCAGACCGCGGCGGTCGGCATCGCGGTGGCGTCCGCGCTCGAAGCCGCGCACGCCGCCGGGATCACCCACCGTGACGTCAAACCGGGCAACGTCCTCGTCGCGGGTGACGGCCGGATCAAGCTCACGGACTTCGGCATCGCGCGCAACGTCTCCGAAGCCACCATGACCCGCACCGGGATGATGCTGGGCTCGCCCGCCTACATCGCGCCCGAGGTCGCTTCCGGCGGCGCCGTCGTCCCCGCCGCCGATCTGTGGGGTCTCGGCGCGACGCTGTTCGCCGCCATCGAGGGCTCGCCGCCGTACGACGCCGACGGCGACCCGCTCGAAACGGTCGGCAAGGTCGTCAACGGGAAGGTGCCGAAGCCCGGCCCCGGTCCGCTGGCCGACGTGATCGGCGCGCTCATGAAGAAGGAGCCGTCGAAGCGGATCACCCTGCGCGAGGTGCGGCGCCGCCTGTACCCGTTGCAGGCGAAGACGCTCATCGACCTGTTCCCCGCCGAGCTGTTCCACACGCCCGACGGCAAGAAGACCACCGCGCATCTCGACGCCACCGACACCCAGGTGATCAAGCCGGTCGCGCCGGAGAAGCCGGGCGAGGGCACGAGTTCCGAACTCGCCGCCGACCCCGGTCCGCTGCCGTTCCTCAACCAGCCCGCGCCGGCGCCTCCCGCCGAGCTCGCGCCGATGCCGACCGTCACGCCACCGCCGCCTCGGCGGCCCGGCCGGTCGACGGTGGGCACCGTGGTGCTGGCGCTCGCGTCGGTCGTCCTGTTCCTGCTGGCCGCGGGCGGCGGTTTCGTCCTGGCCAGGGCCGTCGGCGGGCAGGATCTGCGGCCGCCGGAGAAGCTGCAGCAAGGCGACACGATCATCACCCAGCCGCCGCCGAAGCTGATCACACAGCAGGGTGACGCGAGCACGGTGAACGGCCTCAAGGGCGGCCGGTTCAGCCTCGGCGTCCCGGAGGGCTGGCAGAAGTTCGTCGCGCCGCATATCACCAGGGGTGTGCCGAGCACGGTGGTCCAGTACGTCTCGCCCGACGGCCGCCAGGTCATCCGGGTCGAGCGGCTGAGCGGTTTCCTGGCCGAGAGCCCGCCGCCCGCCTACTTCAGCTGGCTGAGGAGCCAGCATCCGGAGATCGCCCCGATCGGCGGGCCCACCACCGTTCCGGGCCGGGGCGACGACAGCCAGCGGTACACCTACCGGACGACCGAGCGCGCCACCGGCAACCGGGACGCCGTGAACGAGAGCATCACGCGGACGACGTACATGGACCTGTTCAGCGGCGGCACGGATCTGTGGATCCTGTCGGTGACCTCGACGATCGAGCAGGAGAACTCAGCGAAGACCGGGATCTTCGAGCCGGTCGCCTTGTCGTTCATCGTCGACGGCTAGCCCGGCGAAGTACGCCTTCGACGCGCGCTGCTGCGCCAGCCTCCGCAGCACCGAGAGCAGCCTGTCGCCCAGAACCGTCTCCACGACGGCGATCTCGATGATCTGCTCCAGCGACTCGATCCCCGAGATCCCTTCGAGGTCCAGGTCGGCGGTCCGGTCGGCGATCTCGGCGTAGGCGTCGAGTTTCTCGAGATACCAGCCGTGCCCGACCTCGCGGATCGTGCACAGGACGCCGACCAGGGCCTGGATGACCAGGTCGTCTTCGTCCTTGCAGGGCCAGCCGCGGCGGTCGGCGAGGTCGCGGACCGTGGCGAGCGCCCATTCGCGGGCTTCGTCGTCGACGACCCGCTTCGACGTCGTGATGCCCTGCTGGGCGATACCGAGGACGTGGTGGGGGCTGGCCTCCCCGGCGTCGACCGTGGCGAGCACTTCGCCGACCGTCGCGAGCGAAAGGCCGCCGACGTCCATCAGCGCCCTGATCAGCTTGATCCGCTGCACGTGCCCGTCGTCGTACTTCGCCTGGTTCGGGCTGGTCCGCTCGCCCGGCGGAAGCAGCCCTTCCCGCAGGTAGTACTTGATCGTGGCGACCGGGATCCCGGCTTTTTCGCTCAGTTCGGCCATCCGCACGCGTGCGCTCTCCCATCTCGGGGACGGTTCCAGGGTCATCCCTGAAGACTTCTCAGGATGGATAGTTTAGCTTCCCATAACGGAGAGCTTGACTATCCATTCTGGGAGGGGCCCATGACCATCTTGACCGATCTCCGCGAGAGAACCCGCACCTGGCACCGGGGTTCGTATCGCTTCGCCCAGGCCTTCGCCGTGATCACCGTGCTGTGCGTCTTGGCCATGCTGATCGACCAGCGGACGCTGAACGGCGCGCCGCTCTGGGCGAAACCGTTCAAATTCGCCGTCTCCGCCACGCTGTACTTCTTCACCTGGAGCTGGCTCGTCTCCCTGCTGCCCAAGTTCCGGCGGACCGCGAGCTGGCTGGCGAACGTGCTCGTCGTGATCTTCGGCGCCGAGTACGCGCTCGTGATCTTCCAGGCCGCCCGCGTCCGCGCGAGCCACTTCAACAACGCGACGCCGCTCGACAACACGATCTTCCAGGTCATGGGCGGGATGATCGCCGTGCTCTGGGTGGTCAACCTCGTCCTGACGATCGCCGTCATGTTCACCCGGATCCCCGACCGCGCGACGGCGTGGGCGGCCCGGATCGGCGCGATCCTCGGCATGATCGGGATTTCGCTGGCGACGCTGATGAGCAGCCCCACCCCGGACCAGCAGGCCCTGCTCGACGCGACCGGCCAGTCCGCGATGATCGGCGCGCATACCGTCGGCCTCCCCGACGGCGGCCCCGGCCTGCCGATCCTCGGCTGGAGCACGGTCGGCGGCGATCTGCGGATCCCGCATTTCCTCGGCCTGCACGGCCTCCAGGCGCTTCCGCTGCTCGCGCTCGTCCTCGGCGTCCTGGCCGCGCGCTACCCGCGGCTTCGCGACGACGTCCTCCGGCTGCGGCTCGTGGTGATCGCCGGCGTCGGCTACGCGGGCCTGCTCGCGCTGCTCACCTGGCAAGCCCTGCGCGGCCAGTCGATCGTCTCCCCCGACGGCCAGACCCTCACCGCCTTCGCCCTCCTGATCGCGGGCGTCGCCTTTAGCGGGCTGATCGCGATCGGGCGGCCGGCGAAGGACAGGGAGCTGGAGGCCTCGCTGCGATGAGCGTCGAGACCCTGTTCACCTGGACCTTCCCGCTGGCGACGCCGTTCTGGCTGCTGATGATCTTCCTGCCGGGCTGGTCGTGGACCCGCCGGATCATGTCCTCGCCCTGGACGCCGCTGCTGCCGCTGATCCCGTACTTCGTGCTCGCGATCGCGCATTTCGGCGAGCTCTGGACGGCGGTCAGCAGGCCGGACCTCGGCGTGCTCGCCGCGTTCACCGGATCGCCGTACGGGGCGGCCACGATCTGGGCGCATCTGATCGCCTTCGACCTGTTCATCGCGCGCTGGATGTACCTCGAATCCCGCGAGCACCGGATCCATCCGCTGGTGACCGGGCCGATCCTGGCGCTCACGATCTTCCTGTCCCCGTTCGGGCTGGTGGCGTTCCTGCTCGTGCGAACCGTCCGGATACGCTCGTCGCATGAGTGAGAACGAGGTCGCGGCGGCCGCCGCCATCGCCGAACGCACCGGCGTCGAGAAGCACGACATCGCCGTCGTGCTCGGTTCGGGCTGGCGCCCGGCGGCGGACGTCATCGGGGAGCCCGAGGCGGAGATCCCGCTGGGCGAACTGCCCGGATTCGCCGCGCCGGGCGCGGTCGGGCACGGGGGAACCGTCCGGTCGGTCCGCGTCGGCGAGAAGCGCGCGCTGATCCTGCTGGGCCGCACGCATTTCTACGAGGGCAAGGGCATCGACCCGGTGGTGCACAACGTGCGCACCGCCGCGGCCGCCGGGGCCAAGACCGTGCTGCTGACCAACGCCGCGGGCGGCCTGCGTGAGGGCTTCCGCGTCGGGCAGCCGGTGCTGATCTCCGACCACCTGAACCTCACCGCGCGCTCGCCGATCGTCGGCGCGAACTTCGTCGACCTGACGGATCTGTACTCGAAGCGGCTGCGCGACATCGCGCGCGAAATCGACCCTTCGCTGGAGGAGGGCGTCTACGCGGGGCTCACCGGGCCGCATTTCGAGACGCCCGCGGAAATCCGCATGCTGCGGACGCTCGGCGCCGACCTCGTCGGCATGTCGACGGTGCTGGAGGCCATCGCCGCCCGCGCCGCCGGGGTCGAGGTGTTCGGGCTTTCGCTGGTGACCAACCTGGCGGCCGGGATGACCGGGGAACCGCTGAACCACGAAGAGGTCCTCGAGGCGGGCCGCCAGTCCGCCACCCGGATGGGCACCCTGCTGAAGGAACTCGTCTCCCGCGCCTGACAAGTGTCATGAAAGGGCCGTTCAGGACATTTTTCGTCCTGAACGGCCCTTTCATGACATCCGGGGCAGTACTCAGCCGGCGAACTCGGGAAGCCGCTGCGCGACCTCCGCGGGCGAAGGCATCGCGGCGACCTCGTCGGCGAGCCGACGCGCCGCGCCGTGGACGTCTTCGTCGGCGAGCAGCTTGCGCGCCTGCTCGAAGATGACGTCCTCGACGACTTCGGCACCGATCAGCTGCACGCCCACCCCGGCCGCGACGACGGCCTCGGCGTTCGTGAACTGATCCGCCCCCTGCGGCAGCACCAGCTGCGGCAGCCCGGCGCCGAAGGCACCCAGCGTCGTCCCGCTGCCGCCGTGGTGGACCACGAGATCGACATGCGGCAGGAGCTCGACCTGCGGCACCCACATCTCGACCTGGACATTGCCCGGGACTTCGCCCAGTGCCGCCGGATCCACCGTCGGGCCCGCCGCGACGACGACGTCCGCGTCGAGCCGCGCCAGCCCGCCGATGGCCCGCTTCAGCACGTCTTCGTCACCGAACGCCGTTCCGAGCGTGAGGTAGACGAGCGGGCGGCTCTTGTCCCGGCCCACCACGCCCACCGGGAGGTCACCCGGTTCGGCCCAGCCGACCGGACGCAGCGGGATCCGGTTCGCCCCGGCCAGGAATTCCGGCGATTGCACCGATTCCGGGCAGATGTCGACGACGGGATCACCGAAGGACCGCGGATCCAAATCCGGCAAACCGACTTCCGCGGTGAATTCCGCGAGGCGGCCGTAGATGACGTCCATGACGTCACCCGGCGAGAACCGGCCGAAACCGTGCCCGATCGCGGGAATCCCGGCGAGATGGGCGGCGATGGCACCGCCGGCGTTGCCGCTTTCGTAAACGACGAGATCCGGCCGGTGCCGTTCCAGCACCGGTGTGAGATCGGCGACGAATCGCCGGGGCAGCACATTTCCGAACACTTCGCCGATGACGGGATGGAACGACTCGGGCGGGGCGTCGGAGGCGTTGGGTTTGGGAGCGTCGGGCCCGGCGACCCGCTCGAACGCCTCCCGCATCCCGAATCCGGCGCTTTCCACTGCCAGACCGGCCTTTTCGACCACCGTCAGCATGTCGTCCCCGGTGGCGAAGACGACCTCGTGCCCGGCGTCGCGAGCGGCGACGGCGAGCGGTAGTAGGGGATAGAGATGACCATGACTCACCAGAGAAGTGAAGATCAATCGCACCCTCTCCAACGTACCCGTAGGCTGACTCGGTGACGACTTCCTTGACCTCGGAGCTCCGGGATCGGGCGTTCCGCTGGATCGCCGACGACCCGGACGACGATTCCCGCGTCGAGCTGCAGAACATCCTCGCGCGTGCGATGGGCGGCGAAGCCGGTGCGGCGGACGAACTCGCGGACCGCATGGCCGGACCGCTCGAATTCGGCACCGCCGGGCTGCGCGGCCCGGTGCGCGCGGGCCCCAATGGGATGAACGTCGCGGTCGTCACCCGGACGACGGCGGGGGTCGCGGCCTGGCTGACCGCACAAGGACATTCGGGCGGCGTCGTGGTGGTCGGCCGCGACGCGCGGCACGGTTCGGAGGCCTTCGCCAAGGCCGCCGCCGAGGTGCTGACGGCCGCCGGGTTCGCGGTGAAGACGCTGCCCGGCCCGCTGCCGACACCGGTGCTCGCGTTCGCCGTACTGGAACTCGGCGCGGTGGCGGGTATCCAGATCACCGCGTCGCACAATCCCCCGGCCGACAACGGTTACAAGCTTTACGACGCGACAGGCGGCCAGATCGTCCCGCCTTCGGACGGCCAGATCGAGCGCGCCATCGAAGCCGCTCCCCCGGCGATCAGCGTGCCGCGTGAGCCCGGCGCCGAAGTGCTGGGCGACGAACTCCGGGACGCATACCTCGCCAAGGTCGCGCTGCTGCCGCGCAGCCCGGAACGCGCGGTCAAGGTCGCCGCGACGGCGCTGCACGGCGTCGGCGCGGAGACTCTGCGTGCCGCTTTCGAGCGCGCCGGTTTCACCGAGCTGAGCCTGGTCGCCGAGCAGTCCACGCCGGATCCCGACTTCCCGACGGTCGCCTTCCCGAATCCGGAGGAACCGGGCGCGACGGATCTCTTGCTGGCACTGGCCTCCGAGGTCGGCGCCGACCTGGCGATCGCGCTCGACCCGGACGCCGATCGCTGCGCGCTGGGCGTGCGCGAGCGGGACGGTTCGTGGCGGATGCTGCGCGGGGACGAAACGGGCGGCCTGCTCGGCTGGCACGTTCTGTCCACTGTAGACAGTGCCGATCCACTGGTGGCCACGACGATCGTGTCGTCGTCGATGCTCGGCGAAGTCGCGAAGGAATTCGGGGCGCGCTACGCGGAGACCTTGACCGGGTTCAAATGGCTGGTCCGTGCCGGCGAAGGGCTCGTGTTCGCTTACGAAGAGGCGCTCGGCCTCTGCGTGAACCCGGATTTCGTGCGCGACAAGGACGGCATCTCCGCCGCCGTGCTCGCGGCGGGCTTGGCCGCCTCCCTGCGCGCGGCGGGCCGCGGGCCGCTGGACGTCCTCGACGAACTGGCCGTGAAGCACGGCGTGCACGTGACGGATCAGGTCTCGCTGCGGGTCACCGACCTGTCGGTGCGGGAACGCCTGATGGCGGGTCTGCGCGCCACTCCCCCGGCGTCGCTGGGCGGCACCGATGTCACGATGGAGGACCTCCTGCCCGACGCCGACGTCCTCCGCCTGACCGGCGAGGGACTGCGTGTCGTCATCAGGCCGTCCGGGACCGAGCCGAAACTGAAGGCGTACCTGCAGATCAAGGAGCCGGTCGCCGGCGATCTCGCCGAGGCGCGGGCCGCCGCGGACGCGCGGCTGGCGACGCTCCGGGCCGACATCGAGTCCCGGCTGGCCTGACATGCCGAAGCTGCTGATCGTCCACCACACGCCGTCGCCCTCGACGCAGGCGATGTTCGAAGCCGTGCTCTCCGGCGCGAACCATCCGGACATCGAGGGCATCGACGTCGTGCGCCGCGCGGCGCTGGGCGCGACCGTGCCCGACGTCCTGGACGCCGACGGCTATCTGCTCGGCACCCCGGCGAATCTGGGCTACATGTCCGGCGCGCTGAAGCATTTCTTCGACACCGTCTATTACCCGTGCCTGGATTCCACGCGGGGGCGGCCGTTCGGGTTCTTCGTGCACGGCAACAACGACACGTCCGGCACCGTGCGCGGGATCGAGGCCATCACGACCGGCCTCGGCTGGGAAAGCGCGGCCTCGCCGGTGCTCGTCACCGGCGAACCGGGCAAAGCGGATCTCGAGGCCTGTTTCGAATTGGGCGGCACCCTGGCCGCCACGCTCATGCCCTGACCCCCGCCCGCATTTCGTCCCCTGAATGCGATGAAAGTAAAGGGGCCTGTCACCGGAAGCCCTGGGGGTCGACCTCCGGCAACAGGCCTAGGCCAAGGGTTCGCCGTGATGGCGATCAACCTTGGCTGCCTCAGCGTACTACATCCGGCACGATCTTGTGCACCCACCGGGAAAAACGGCTCTCACTCCGGCGTCCGTACACCCCCAGGGCACGGATTCCGGAGCGAGAGACCGGACACGGCACGAAACCGCTTGACAACTGTAAACCACTGCATACATGCGCTGTCAACAGCTGCGGACAGGCTGTATCGCGTTACACTCCAACTACGGAACGGGACTACGGAACGGTTGGGGGGTCATGTCGCCGTATCAGACCTTCGCCCAGAAACTGACCGCGCTGATCGATTCGGCGCGCGCGGACGAAGGCGCCCCGCACAGCTATCGCGAGCTGTCCGCGGCCATCGACCGCGCCGGCGGGCCCACCATGTCGCCCGCGTACCTCCAGCAGCTCGCCACGGGCAAACGGGTCAACCCGAAGATCCACTACGTCGAAGCGCTGGCGAAACTCTTCGGGGTGCCGATCACGTACTTCTTCGACGAGCAGGAGCCCCAACCGGCCGGAGAGGCGACACTCATGGCCATGCGCGCGCAGGAACTGTCCCCGCAGGGCCGTCGCCAGGTGATGGACCTCCTGGAGCTCGTCGAACGCTACGAACGGGCCGAGCGCGAGCAGCCGGAAGAGAACCGATGAAGGAACGGGAACTCCGCAAACGCTGCCGCAAGATGCTGAACAAGCTCGACATCGAGCCGCCGCTCGACGTCGGCGTGCTCTGCGAACGGCTCGGCGAACAGCGCGGCAGGCCGATCCGCCTGATGCCGTATCCGCTGGAGGTCCCCGGCCCGTTCGGCTGCTGGATCGCCACCGGTTCGGCGGACTACATCTTCTTCCAGCAGGAGACCACGAAGTCCCACCAGGACCACATCATCCTGCACGAACTCGGGCATATGCTCGCCGATCACCATCCCGGCGGCGACGCCGAACCCGCCGACTTCCTGCGCGGCCCCGCCCCCGGCCTCGACGACGACGCGGTACACCGCGCTTTACGACGCACCTCCTACGATGAGGCGCACGAATGGGAAGCCGAGACCGTGGCGACCATCATCCTCGAATGGGCGTCGGTCTTGAACTACACGATTCCCCGTCGCGCCGACGACGATGACGTCCGCCGCGTCCAAGGCGCGCTGGGCGACCATCAAGGGTGGCTGTGACTCCACTGTTCTCCCCCATCAACGTCGTGGCGATGGTGCTGTTCGCGACCGCGCTCGCCTGGCGGATCTACCAGACCTACCGAGCACCCCGCCTGCTGCCGAACTGGGCGATCACGATCACGATCGTCTGCGTCGCGGGCTCCTTCCTCGCCCAGCAGAAGGTCATCGTCGGCTGGCTCGACGACCTGACCGGCAAGGGCACCGGCCGCCTGGTCAACAACGTCCTGCTCGCCATCGGCGTCTGCGCGCTGTTGATCGTGTTCCTGGGCTCCGCGCTGGGCCCGCGCCGGCCGGGGCGCGTCCTGTTCGAGCTGATCCCGTTGTCCGCCGCGATCGCGCTGATGCTGGTCGCCATGGCCGTCACCCCGCCGGAGGTACGGGGGCTGGCGCTGAGCCCGAAGCTCGTGCACGTGCCCGGGGTGGCGCTGTTCTACCTCGGCGCCGGGATCTACCTGATCTACGGCCTCGCCGCCTGCGCCTGGTGGATCTTCCGGTACATCCGCACCGCGGACCGCCATCTGAAGATCGGGCTGAAACTCAGCGCCGCCGGGCTGATCTGCCTTTCCGTCGGCAGTGTCTTCCGCGCGCTCTACATCGTGATCGCGTGGGCGTTCGGACCGTCGGTCCCGATTCTGCTCACCGTCGCCGTCCCGCTGGTGCTCCTCGGGATCGTGCTCTTCCTCGCCGGGATCACCTATCCCGGCGCCCGCGCGCGGTTCGCCGCGCTGCGACGGCGCCGTCAGCACCGGCGGCATCACGACGAACTCACCCCGTTGTGGACCGCGCTGGCCGGGATCTACCCGAACATCGTGCTCCGGACCACGCCGCAGGGCGCGTGGGAGCGGTGGCGCCCGCGCACGGTCCACCGCCGGTACTACCGCCGGGTGATCGAGATCCGGGACGGGCTCGTGCAGCTGAGCCCCTATCTGGAAACCGATCTGACCGCACTCGCCGCGGACGATCCGCACGCGGCGGCGGAAGCGCTCAAGCGGGCGATCGCCCGGCAGACCGCGGGCGAAGAGACCGACGGGCGCGCGAAACTCGTGCTCCCCGGTGGCGCCTCCGACATCGAATCCGACGTGCGGCCGTTGCTCGCGCTCTCCGCCGCCGTTTCCAGGAGCGACGCATGACGAAACAGCTTTTGCTGACGGCGAGCCGGATCCTGCCGCGTCCGAGCACGCCGGTCGAAGACGGCGCCGTGCTCGTCGAGGGTGACCGCATCCTCGCGGCGGGCCCGCGCGCCGAGGTCGCGGCACAGGCATCGCCGGAGGCCGAGAAACTCGACTTCCCCGGCGCGACCCTGTTGCCCGGTCTGTTCAACGCCCACGTGCACCTGGCGTTCGACGCCACGCGCGAGATGCTGCCGAACTTCCTGGCGAGCGACGACGAAGCCCTGCGCGCGGGCGCCAAGGATCGCCTGGGGCAACTGCTGCGCAGCGGCGTCACGACGGTGCGGGATCTCGGCGATCGCGGCGCTTTGGGCGCGCGGGTCCGCGCGGAACTCGAAGGCGCGGCCGCACCGCGCCTGCTGACCGCCGGATCGCCGCTGACCGTCCTCAATGGACATTGCCATTTCTTCGGCGGCGAGGTCGACGGCGACGACGCGATCCGCGCCCTGATCGACGCGAACGCGGCCGCCGGCGCGGACGTGATCAAGGTGATGGCCAGCGGCGGCCAGATCACCGAGGGCGGTGCGGAGATGTGGGAGTCCCAGTTCGACGTCCGGGCGCTGCGCCTGATCGTCGAGCACGCGGGGCGCCACGGGCTCCCGGTCGCGGCGCACGCCCACGGCGCCGACGCGATCGAGGCGTCGGTCGAGGCGGGCGTGGCGACGATCGAGCACTGCACCTGGATGACCGGACCGCAGCGGCAGGACCGGCGCGAAGGTGTCGCCAAGCGGATGGCCGCCGAGGGCATCGCGGCCTGTTCGACCAGCAGCCGCAACTGGCGGATGCTCGCCGAGCGCATGGGCGAGGAGCTCGCGAAGACCGTCTACGGCAGGCTCTCCTGGCTGGAGGAGCTGGGTGTTCCGCTCCTCGCGGGCACGGACGCCGGATTGCCCGGTTCGGTCTTCGACGACCCCGTCGGCGCCCTCGAACTCTACGAATGGCTCGGTTTCGGCAGGCGCCGGATCCTCGAGATCGCGACCGAGGACTCCGCCGCCGCGCTCGGCCTCGGCGACGTCACCGGACGGCTCGCGCCCGGGCTGAGCGCCGATGTCCTGGCGGTCGACGGAGATCCGCTCGCCGATCTTTCCGCCCTGCGGAACCTCCGCCTGGTGCTTTCGCGCGGCGTGCGGGCCTGATTCCCGGAAGTGGGACGCCAGTTTGGTGACAGTGTTTTAAAACAGTGTTATGGTTTGCTCATGGAAGGACCGATCAAACTCTTCACCGTCATCGCCCTCGTTTCGCTGCCGACGGTGATGTACGGCGGCTACGCCCTGATGGGTGTCCTGCGCGACAAGAAGCTGACCGAACACCAGCGCGGGATGTTCCGCGCCGGCCACGCGCACGCCGGCGTCCTGCTGGTCCTCGCGCTGGTCGCGCTGCAGATCCTCGGGCAGACCGGGCTCCCGGACACCGCGCGGTGGATCGTCTGCTTCCTGCTGCTGTTCGGCGTGCTCGCCCAGTCCGGCGGCTTCTTCCTGCACCTGGCACCGGGCAAGGGCAAGCTCGGCGGGCGGGTCACCAGCGCCGGGGCGGTCCTGCTCGGGGCGGCGATCCTGACCACCGCGTACGGCGTGGCCTTCCCCTGACAAAAGCGCTGGCAACGGCTCGTTAAGCTTGTTGACGTGCCTGAATACCTGCCGACAGCCCCCGCCAAGGGGACCCGCGACTTCCTGCCCGCCGAGATGTCCGTCCGGACGCAGGTGTTCGGCCATCTCTACGACGTGCTCGAACTGCGGGGTTTCCTCCGCTACGACGGGCCGATCCTCGAACCCGCCGAGATCTACGAGCGGAAGTCCGGGCAGGAGATCGCCGACCAGCAGCTGTACACGCTGACCACCAAGGGCGGCGAGCGGCTGGCGCTGCGCCCGGAGATGACGCCGTCGGTCGCCAGGATGATCGCGGGCAACGCCAAATCGCTGCAGTTCCCGGTGCGCTGGTACAGCCACCCGAACTGCCACCGCTACGAGCGGCCGCAGCGTGGGCGGGTCCGTGAGCACTGGCAGATCAACGCGGACATCTTCGGTTCGGACAGCGCGAACTGCGAGATCGAGATCTTCGAGCTGGTCCACGACATGATGAGCGCGCTCGGGGCGACCCCGGACATGTTCCAGGTGCGGGCCAACGACCGGAACCTGCTCTCGTCGGCGCTCACCGACATCGTCGGTGTGACCGCGGAGCAGTTGCCGCAGGTGTTCACCCTGGTGGACCGCTGGGAGAAGTCGGACCGCACGAAGCTGAGCGACACCGCGACCGAGATCGGGTTGACCGACAAGCAGTTCGAGAAGCTGACCGAGACCCTGTCCTCGGGCGCGGCCCTGCTCGACGAACTGCCGGAGCAGGTCAAGGAGAACTCGAACCTGGTCAAGGTGCTGAACAGCGGCGCCGCGGACCTCATCACGTTCGATCCGATGATCGTGCGCGGGCTCGCGTACTACACGTCGACCGTGTTCGAGGTCTTCGACACCTCGCCGGAGAACCGTCGCGCCCTCTTCGGCGGCGGCCGGTACAGCGACCTGGCGTCGTTGTTCACGTCGCAGCAGATCCCCGGGATCGGCTTCGGCATGGGCGACGTCACGCTGATCGACTTCCTCGACACGCACGGCCTCACCCCGAAGCCGCGCAGCGAGGTCGACGTCGTCGTGATCCCGGTGACCGAAGAGCTCACCGACGCCTCGCGCGAGGTCGCCGGACGGCTCCGCAAGGCCGGTCTGCGCACGTCCACGCCCGTCGAACTCCGCAAACTGGGCAAGGAGCTCACCCGGGCGGACAAGGCCGGGGCGCGGGCCGTGGTGATCGTGGGCCAGGAGGACTGGGACGCCGGGAACGTGACGGTGCGCGGTCTCGCGACCCGCGAACAGCAGACCGTGGCCCTCGACGGCGTGGTCGACGCGGTCAACTCCTCGCTCTGACAACGAAAAAGCCGGCGCCCTAGATCGGGGCGCCGGCTTTTTTTCGTGTTCAGCGGGACAGCGTCCGCATGGACGCTTCGGGGTACCGCTCCCCCGCGACCGCGTCGGCCGGGACCGCCGCCTCGATCGCGGCGACGTCCTCGGCCGTCAGCTTCAGGCCGACGGACGCGACGTTCTCTTCGAGGTACTTGCGGCGCTTGGTGCCCGGGATCGGCACGACGTCGTCGCCCTGCGCCTGCACCCACGCGAGCGCGAGCTGACCGGCGGTGACGCCCTTCTGCTCGGCCAGCGCGCGCAGCGCCTCGACGATCGCCAGGTTCCGCTCCAGGTTGCCCTCGGCGAACCGCGGCTGGGTCGTCTGACGGAAGTCACCGTCCGCGAAGTCCTCTCTGGACTTGAAGCGACCGGTGAGGAAACCACGGCCCAGCGGGGAATACGGCACCAGCCCGATGCCGAGTTCACGGCAGACCGGGACGACCTCGTCCTCGATGTCGCGCGACCACAGCGACCATTCCGTCTGCACGGCCGTCACCGGATGCACGGCGTGCGCCCGCCGGATCGTCTCCGGACCGGCCTCGGACAACCCGATGTGCCGGATCTTCCCCTGCTCGACCAGTGAGGACAGCGCACCCGCGGTCTCCTCGATCGGCACCTCCGGGTCGACGCGGTGCTGGTAGTAGAGGTCGATGTGGTCGACGTCCAGCCTGCGCAGCGAAGCCTCGACCTGTTGGCGCACATAGAATTCGTCGCCGCGGATGCCACGCTTCGAGGGGTCCGCCTCGTCGCGCACGATGCCGAACTTGGTCGCCAGCACGACCTGGTCGCGCTTGCCGGCGAGGGCGCGGCCGACCAGTTCCTCGTTGCGGCCGAAGCCGTACATGTCGGCGGTGTCGATCAGGGTGACACCCAGTTCGATCGCGCGGTGGATCGTCGCGATGGATTCGGTGTCGTCACCTTGGCCGTAGAACTCGCTCATGCCCATGCAGCCGAGCCCTTGCGCGCCGACTTCCAGCGTGCCGAGCCTGCGGGTGGGCAGGGTGGAACCCGTCATGATTTCTTCTCGCACTTCTCTCGGGTTATTTGCCGGCCGCGCGGGCGAGCCGCTCCGGGTAGCGCTCACCGGCGATCGCCTCGACGGGCGCGGCCTTTTCGATGGCTTCGATGTCCACTTCGGACAGTTCCAGGTCCGCGGCGGCGGTGTTCTCTTCGAGGTACTTGCGGCGCTTCGTACCCGGGATCGGGACGACGTCGTCGCCCTGCGCCTGCACCCAGGCGAGCGCGAGCTGTCCGGCGGTGACGCCCTTCTGCTCGGCCAGCGCGCGCAGCGCCTCGACGATGGCCATGTTGCGCTCGAAGTTGCCCTCGGCGAACCGGGGCAGCCCTCGGCGCATGTCGTCCTCCGGAAGATCCTTCACCGACGTCACGCTGCCGGTGAGGAAACCGCGGCCGAGCGGCGAGAACGGCACGATACCGACGCCAAGCTCACGCGCGGTCGAAAGGATCTCGCCCTCGATGCCACGCGTCCACAGCGACCACTCGCTCTGCAGCGCGGTCACCGGGTGGACGGCGTGCGCGCGACGGATGGTCTCGGCACTGGCCTCGGAAATCCCGGCGAAGCGGATCTTGCCTTCCTGGACCAGCTCCGCGAGCGCGCCCCAGGTCTCCTCGACCGGCGTGTCCGGGTCGACGCGGTGCTGGTAGTAGAGGTCGATGTGGTCGACGTTCAACCGGCGAAGGGACTCTTCGCAGCTCTGCTTGACGTACGCCGCGTCGCCGCGGGCGGACATCCCGCCGTCCTTGTCCCAGACGATGCCGAACTTGGTCGCCAGCACGACCTGGTCCCGTTTGCCCGCGATCGCGCGGCCGACCAGCTCCTCGTTCGCTCCCGCACCGTAGACGTCCGCGGTGTCGAGCAGGGTCACGCCCAGTTCGAGGGCGCGGTGGACGGTGGCGATCGACTCCGTGTCGTCGTCGCGGACACCGTAGGCCTGGCTCATCCCCATGCAGCCGAGCCCCTGGGCCCCGACTTCCAGACCGCCGAGCCTCCTGGTGCTGATCACGCTGAAATTCCCTCCACGGTGGCTCCGGTGCCGAGCACCTTGCGTTCCACCTGGTCGTAGTGGTCGATCTTGTAGTCGAGGATGTCGAGGCAGGCCTGCAGCTCGGCGATCCTCTCGGCGACGGAGGCGCGCTGGTCGACGAGGATCGACTTGCGCCGCCCCGCGCTCGCCGCCCCGTGGTGACGCAGGGAGGCGTACTCCCGCATCCGCTTGATGGGCATGCCGGTCAGGCGCAGTTTGGTCAGGAACCCCAGCCATCCGAGGTCGTCGTCGGTGTAGGCGCGCCGGCCCGCGGCGTCCCGCGCCGGGGGCTCGACGAGTTTGATGCGCTCGTAGTACCGGAGAGTGTCGATGGACAGTCCGCTACGTCGCGCGGCTTCCGCTATCGAGTAGCTCATGTCGACGACAGTACGACCTGGAGTGCGCTCCAGGTCAACTCCGAATCCGAGCGATTGATAACAGCGTTGCGTTACGCTGGGCTCATGCCCCGCCCCAGGACGCACGACGAGAACCTCCGGCTGAAACTGCTGGACCGCGCCGGTGAGCTCATCTCGGCCGACGGCCCGAAGGCGCTCAGCCTCCGCAAACTGGCCGCCGACGTCGGCACGTCCACCACCGCGGTCTACTCGCTCTTCGGCGGGAAGACGGATCTCGTCAGCGCGCTCTTCACCGAGGGCTTCCGCCGGTTCGGACGGCGGATGGCGGGGGTCACGCTGAGCGGTGACCCGGTCGAGGACCTGGTGCGGCTGGGCGTCGCGTACCGGGAAAGCGCGCTGGCCGACCCGCACCTCTACGCGATCATGTTCACGAAGTCCGTGCCGGGTTTCGAGCCGGCGGACGAAACGGCGGGCCAGGCGCGCGCCACGATGGCGCCGCTCGAGGAGACGATCCGCAAGGCCGTCGCCGACGGCGCGTTCCTCGACGTGCCGCCCGCGGTCATCGCCGTGAGCTGCTGGGGCATCGTGCACGGGCTCGTGTCGCTGGAGCTGAACGGGAACCTGCCGGACGAGTTCACCGTGAGCGCGGCTTACGAGGCCGCGCTGCGGGCGAACGCCTCGGGCTGGCTGCGTCGCGTTTAGCCCGCTAAACGCGATCCGCCGGCGGGGACCTGCTGCGGCATGCCGTGAAGGCCTCCTTGCCTACCTTCAGGGTAGGCAAGGAGGCCTTCACTACCTCGGCGGTCGGTACCGGATCGCGTTTAGCCTGCTAAACGCGCTCTGCCACTGGCGCCATCCCCAGCCCACGCGCGTGAAGGCCTCCTTCCCTCGGCTGAGCCGAGGGAAGGAGGCCTTCACGCGCACCCCACCCAAGCCCCAAAGCAACGCATCGCGTTTAGCGGGCTAAACGCGATCCGGGCACTCAGTTCAGCGGAAGGCTGCCTTCGTGGAGCGTCTTCCCCTCGGCATCGAGGACGACGACGCCCACCTGCGCGTTCGGGTCCATCGCTCCCGCGAGCTCCGGCCGCCAGACCGCGAAGGTCCCGTCGGTGACCGTCGCGTCGACCTTCTTACCCGCCCCGAAGTCGAGCTTCACCGTGGTCGCGGTCCGCGGGACGACCCCGATGAACGGGGTCTGCGCGTTGCCCGACCCGCCCTGTTCGGCGGCGCCGAGCGTTTCGGTCGACAGTTTGCGCACCGGTGGCCGCTCGGCCGCCAGGTCGGCGAAGACGCGGTAGTACTCGCTCGTTCCGTCGCGGTAGCCACGCCCGCCTTGGCAGACGGCCACCCTGTCGCCGAGCCGCGCGGTCACCACCTTGACGCCGTTGCCTTCGAGCAGCGTTCCGATCTCGTACACGTCCTCGTCCGGCAATGGTTCCGACGCTCCGGCGACGCAGGTCTTGAAGAACTCCCCCGCCGGCGTGTCCCGGATCGGCACCACCGGCGGGATGCGATCGATATCCGTCACGACCGGCTCGGGCGCGGGCAGGAGGACGTGTGGCGCGTCGGTGACGGCGTCGTTCGAGTCCCCGGTGTACGGCCCGACCGAGTACGTCGTCGACGAAGGCTTGGACTGTGAGATCTCCACGAACAGGTTCCCGGGCCGGAACACGCGCACCTCGGTCGAGCCCGCCGTGTCGGCGGTCCGGCCGGAGAGTTTCATCTTGTCCCAGCCGGGGTCGGCCACCCCCGCGACCGTCCCGGCGCGGGTCATCAGCAGCGCGGCGGCCTTGGTCCCCGCCGAGTACGACGGGGAGGCGTCCGGGTCGGACACCGTCACGGTGATCGCCGTGGTTTCGCAGAAGAAGACCTTGTCGCCCGCGCGCACCGCGACGACCGTGATGGACGTCCAGGCGGAAGCGGTGGTGAACTGCGGCACCCACTCGTCACGGGCCGGGAAGCTCGCCGCCCTCCCCTTCTTCTCGATCGCCGCCCAGCACCGGTCCATCGCCGCCACGGCCTTCGGCCAGTCGAGGGAGAAGTCAGGATTCGCGACGACGGGTCCCTGCCCGTCCGGCTCCCGGATGACCACGGTCGCGACCAGCGCACCCGCGAGCACCAGGACGACGGCGGCGGCCGCGGCGACGATCGGCCACCGCCGCCGCGCGGGTTTTCCCATTCCCTCCCGCAGGGCCATCCGCAGGTTGTCCAGCACTTCCGGAGGGAGTTCACGCCTGCCCGGCAGGCCGAGATCGTCGGTCATTTCTCCTCCAGGGCGGCCCGCAGCTGGGCGCGGGCCCGCGAGATGTGGGCGCGAACGGTCACCTCGGCGACGCCGAGCAGTTCGGCGGCGTCCGGCACGGAGAGATCGCCGAGCAGGCAGAGTTCGACGGCTTGTCGTTGCGACTTCGGCAGTTTCGCGACCAAGGCGAGCACCTGCCGGAGACGGTCTTCGCCGTCGAGCTGATCGACGACGGTGTCGGCGTGGTCGGACACCGACCGCGGTTCCGGCAGCCGCCGGACGAGCCGCAGCCGCCGCCCGGCACCGCGGTGTTCGGTGCGCGCGAGGTTGCCCACGACGGTGTACAGCCAGGGCAGCGCGCTGTCGCGGATGAGCGTGATGTCCGCCCTGCGCCGCCAGGCGGTGAGAAAGGCCGCCGACGTCAGGTCTTCGGCCGACGCCCACGACCCCGTCAGCCGGTAGGCGTGGTTCCACACCGACTGGACATGCCGTTCGAACAGCTCGGTGAAGGCCCCGTGATCACCGCCCGCGGCCGTCCGCCACAGCTCCGTGTCGCTCCTGTCGGAAGGAGGTTCGCGTGAGTCCACCGGTACCCCCACCGTTCCGGTCACTGTCCTGGTCACACCTGTCAGTGACCGGCGACGGCGGAGATGTTGCGAATCGCGTTTAGCCCGCTAAACGCGATCCGGGGTCAGACGGCGCCGTACTGCCGGTCCCCCGCGTCCCCGAGGCCCGGCACGATGAACCCGGAATCGTTCAGCCGCTCGTCGATGCTCGCGGTCACCACCCGCAGCGGCAGCCCGGTCTTCTCCAGATGCTCGATGCCCTCGGGCGCCGCCAGCGCGCAGATCGCCGTGACATCGGTGGCGCCGCGGTCGGTGAGCAGCCGGATCGTGTACTCCATCGACCCACCGGTCGCCAGCATCGGGTCGAGCACCATCACCGGCCGGTCGGCGAGCGATTCGGGCAGCGATTCGAGGTACGGCGTCGGCTTGAGCGTCTCCTCGTCGCGGGCGAGGCCGACGAAACCCATCTGGGCGTCGGGGATCAGCTTGTGCGCCTGATCCGCCATCCCG
Organism: Amycolatopsis sp. SB7-3; assembly: GCF_041021335.1. Taxonomy (NCBI): domain Bacteria; kingdom Bacillati; phylum Actinomycetota; class Actinomycetes; order Pseudonocardiales; family Pseudonocardiaceae; genus Amycolatopsis; species Amycolatopsis sp. SB7-3. The sequence continues at coordinate 3,262,712 of NZ_JBFPJQ010000001.1, read as the reverse complement.
AGCCCGGCCCGCAGCACCGGCACGAGCAGCGGCGGGCTCGCCAGCGCATAGCCGTCGGTGCGCGCCACGGGCGTGTGGATCCGCTCGATCCGCACCGGCATGTCGCGCGTGGCTTCGTAGACCAGCATGACGGTCAGTTCGTGCAGCGCCGCGCGGAAGGCGGCGCTGTCGGTGCGTGCGTCGCGCATGGTGGAGAGCCTGGCCTTGGCCAGCGGGTGATCAACGACGTGCACATCCATGCCGGTCAATTTAGCCGTTCACGCCTGGCGCGCGAACCAGCCGACCCAGCGGCGCTGCCAGGGCGTCTCCACCGAACGCTTGTCGTGGTTGGCTCGCGCCCAGGCCACGGCTTCGTCGGCGCTCAGCCCGGAAAGGGTGGCGAGGCAGGACAGCACCGTGCCGGTCCGCCCGACTCCGCCGTAACAGGCGACCTCGACCCCTTCACCCTTCGCCGCCCGCTCGTGCAGGTCGACGATGCGCCGCCGCGCGTCCGCCCAGTCCGTCGGCAGCAGGAAGTCGGGCCAGCGGATCCACGCCCGCTCCCAGTCCATTTTGTGATCGTGTTTCCGGCGCAGCTTCGCGCCGCCCAAATACAGTCCGAAATCCGGCGAGGGCCCGTCCGGCCAGGGACGCCCCAGGCCCCGTCCGCGCACCTTGATCCCGTCCGGCAGCTCGACGGCGCCGGGTAGTGAGTTCCCCATCTCGGGAGGATGCCACTGTCGACCATAAGATGGACGCTTGGCCCTCCCGTCGGCGCTAGGCTCCTCCGCGTGAGTGAAGAACCGGCCCTGCCGGGCCCCGAACAGATGCGCATCTCCGACGCCGATCGCGAGCAGGTCGCGCAGGTGCTGCACGCGGCGATGTCCGAAGGGCGCATCACCATCAACGAGCTGGAAGAGCGGCTCACCACCGTGTACGCGGCCAAGACCGTCGGCGACCTCAAGCCGGTCACCGCGGATCTGCCGCAGCAGTCACGGTCGGCGATCGAGCCGGCGACCTCGCGCGCGCTCGGCCTGCCCGACGACCGCATCGGCGGGCATCCGGGCTCCGGCGCCTCGATCGCCGTCATGTCCGGCGCCTCGCGCAAGGGCAGCTGGGTCGTCCCGCCGCAGCACAACAGTTTCGCGTTCTGGGGCGGTGCCGAACTCGATCTGCGGCACGCGCGGTTCGCCGAGAAGCATTCGACGATCACCGCGGTCGCGATCATGGGCGGGATCGACATCATCGTGCCCGACGACATCAACGTGGACGTCACCGGAATCGGCTTCATGGGCGCGTTCGAGCTGGAAGACCGGGCCGGGACGCCCGCGGCGCCGCCGACGGCGCCCACGGTGAAGATCACCGGCCTGGCATTCTGGGGTGGGGTCGTCGTCAAGCGGAAGCCACGCAAGAGGGACGTACCTGAAATCGAAGGCTGAAACACAACCTGGGGGATTCATCCGATGCGCCGAACCGTCGTCGCGATCGCTTGTGCCGCACTGCTTTCCGTCACCGCCCTCCCGGCGGCGGCCGCCGGGAAGACCGATCCGCGCCAGACCGCGATGGACGCGGCGGTCGCCGCGGGCATCCCCGGCATGGTCGCCGTCTCCGACGATTTCCGCGGTGTCAGCGGCGTCGCGGACATCGAGCGCCCCGGCAAGCCCGACGCGTCAGGCCGCTGGCGGATCGCGAGTGTGTCCAAGGTGTTCGTCGCGACGCTGGTCCTGCAGCTCGTGGCCGAGAAGCGTGTCGGGCTCGACGAGCCCGTCCAGCGCTATCTGCCCGGATTGCTGCCGTATCCGGAGCCGATCACCGTCCGCCAGCTGCTGCAGCACACCAGCGGCCTCCCGCGTGACCTCGCCCCCGAGGACACCTGGGCGTCCGGTCCGGAGGTCGACACCGAACGCTTCGAGCATTTCGACAGCGACGACCAGATCCGCCTGAGCGTCACGAAGCAGCCGCTGCAGTTCAAACCCGGGACGAGCTGGGCGTACTCGAACACCGGATACAACGTCCTCGGCCTGCTGGTCGAGAAGACCACGCGCAAACCGCTGGAACGCGCGCTCGCCGAGCGGATCACCGGGCCGCTGCACCTGCGCGACACCTCGCTCCCCCGCGACTTCCCGTTCCTGATCCGCCCGGCCGCCCGCGGCTACGAGCAGCTGTACGACGCGCCGCGCGGCCTCACCGACGTCACCACCTACAACTACTCGCGCTACTTCGGCGCGGGCGGCATGGTGTCTTCGGGCAAGGACCTCAACCGCTTCTTCGAGGCGCTGTTCGGTGGCCGCCTGCTGCCCGCGGAGCTGCTGAAGCAGATGAAGACGACGGTCCCGGCGGGCGGCATGGAGTACGGCCTCGGCCTGATGAAGCTGAACCTCAAGACCGCGGGCGCCTGCGCGGACGACCACGTCGTCTGGGGTCACGGCGGCGACCTGCCGGGCTTCAACACCCTCAGCTTCCACGACGACTCCGGCAAGGACATCTCCACGCTGGCCACCGTCGACCTCACCGCGTCGCCGGACGCCGCGCTCAAGCGCCAGCTGCCCATGATCAGCGAGTTCTGCACCCCGGTGGTGCCCTCGACCAGGGCCGTCGCCCAGGCCCCGGTGCCCAGCTTGTAGGCCGCTTACACTCACCCGTATGACAGCTACGACCAGCTCGTCAGCGGCGACGGCCACCCCGTCGCCGCTGGCGGACGCGACTCGCGACGAGGCGAGCCTGCGCCGGTTCCTGCACGGGCTGCCTGGTGTCGACCAGGTCGGCGTCGAGCAGCGGGCGGCGGGACTCGGCACGCGCAGCATCAAGAAGGCCGCCAAGCTCTGGGCGATCGACACCGCCATCTCGATGGTCGACCTGACGACCCTCGAAGGCGCCGACACCCAGGGCAAGGTCCGCGCGCTCGCCGCCAAGGCCAAGCGGCCGGACCCGGAACGGCCGGACACCCCGCAGGTCGCGGCCGTCTGTGTGTACCCGGACATGGTCGAGACGGCTGTCGAGGCACTTCGCGGCACCGGCATCCACGTCGCGAGTGTGGCCACCGGCTTCCCGGCCGGCCGCACGAGCCGCGAGATCAAGCTGGCCGACACCAAGATCGCCGTGGACGCCGGCGCCGCCGAGATCGACATGGTGATCGATCGCGGCGCGTTCCTGGAAGGCCGCTACCTGGAGGTCTTCGAGGAGATCCAGGCCATCAAGGCCGCCTGTGGCAGCGCGCACCTCAAGGTCATCCTCGAAACCGGTGAGCTCGCGACCTACGACAACGTCCGCCGCGCCTCCTGGCTCGCGCTGCTGGCGGGCGGCGACTTCATCAAGACCTCCACCGGCAAGGTCTCGCCCGCCGCGACGCTGCCGGTCACGCACGTGATGCTGCAGGCCGTCCGCGACTGGTTCGTCCAGACCGGTGAACTGCGCGGCGTCAAACCGGCCGGTGGCATCCGGACGACCAAGGACGCGATCAAGTACCTGGTCGCGGTGCACGAGGTCGCCGGCGAGCAGTGGCTGAACCCGGATCTCTTCCGGTTCGGGGCGTCCAGCCTGCTCAACGACCTCCTGCTGCAGCGCCGCACCCAGGCCGACGGCCACTACAGCGGTCCCGACTACGTGACGGTGGACTGATCCATGGGCATCTTCGAGTACGCGCCCGCGCCCGAATCGCGCGACCTCGCGAACCTCAAGTCGCATTACCGGCCGTTCGTGAACGGCGAATTCGTCGACGGCTCCGGTGAGCCGCTCAAGACGATCAACCCGGCCACCGAAGAGGTGCTCGCCGAGGTCGGCACCGCGTCGGTGTCCGATGTGGACACCGCGGTGAAGGCCGCGCGCAAGGCGTACACAGGCGTCTGGTCCAAAATGCCGGGCTCCGAACGCGCCAAGTACCTGTTCCGCATCGCGCGCCTGATCCAGGAGCGGTCGCGGGAACTGGCCGTGCTGGAAAGTCTCGACAACGGCAAGCCGATCAAGGAATCGCGTGATTCCGACGTGCCGACGGCCGCCGCGCATTTCTTCTACCACGCGGGCTGGGCCGACAAGCTCGATTACGCGGGCTACGGCCCGAACCCGAAGCCGCTCGGCGTCGCGGGTCAGGTCATCCCGTGGAACTTCCCGCTGCTGATGCTGGCGTGGAAGATCGCGCCCGCGCTGGCCACCGGCAACACCGTGGTGCTCAAGCCCGCGGAGACCACGCCGCTGACCGCGCTGGTGTTCGCGGAGATCTGCCAGCAGGCCGAACTCCCGCCCGGCGTGGTCAACATCCTGCCCGGCGCCGGGGACATCGGCGCCGCGCTGGTCGGCCACGGCGACGTGAACAAGGTCGCCTTCACCGGCTCGACCGAGGTCGGCAAGGCCATCCAGCGCCAGATCGCGGGTACCTCGAAGAAGCTGACGCTGGAGCTCGGCGGCAAGGCGGCGAACGTCGTCTTCGATGACGCTCCGCTGGACCAGGCCGTCGAGGGGATCGTCAACGGGATCTTCTTCAACCAGGGTCACGTCTGCTGCGCGGGCTCGCGCCTGCTGGTGCAGGAGTCCATCGCCGAGGAACTGCTCGAAAAGCTGCGCTACCGCGTTTCGACGCTGCGGCTGGGCGACCCGCTGGACAAGAACACCGACATCGGCGCGATCAACTCCGCCGAGCAGCTCGCGAAGATCAAGGGGCTCGTGGAGTCCGGCGACGCCGAGGGCGCGCAGCGCTGGACCAGCCCGTGCCCGGTGCCGGAACGCGGTTTCTTCTTCGCTCCCACGGTGTTCTCCGACGTCCAGCAGTCGATGCGCATCGCCCGCGAGGAGATCTTCGGTCCGGTGCTTTCGGTACTGACCTTCCGCACGCCGGACGAGGCCGTCACCAAGGCGAACAACACGCCGTACGGGCTCTCCGCCGGCATCTGGACCGAAAAGGGCTCGCGCATCCTCTGGATGGCGAACCAGCTCCGCGCCGGCGTCGTCTGGGCCAACACGTTCAACCGCTTCGATCCCGCCGCGCCGTTCGGCGGCTACCAGGAGTCGGGTTTCGGCCGCGAAGGCGGACGCACCGGACTGGAGGCCTACCTCGATGTCTGACCGTATTTCGGTGGCGAAGACCTACAAGCTCTACATCGGCGGCAAGTTCCCGCGTTCGGAGTCGGGCCGGGTGTACCCGGTCACCGACACCAAGGGCAAGTTCCTGGCGAACGCCTCGCACGCGTCGCGCAAGGACGTCCGTGACGCGGTTTCGGCCGCGCGCAAGGCTTTCGGCGGCTGGTCGGCGGCGACCGCGTACAACCGCGGCCAGGTGCTGTACCGGGTGGCGGAGATGCTGGAAGGCCGCCGCGAACAGTTCGTCGCGGAGGTGTCCGCGTCCGAAGGCGTGGCAACGAAGAAGGCGCAGTCCATTGTGGACGCCTCGATCGACCGCTGGGTCTGGTACGCGGGCTGGACGGACAAGATCGCGACCGTGCTCGGCGCGGCCAACCCCGTCGCGGGCCCGTACTTCTCCTTCACCGTGCCCGAGCCGACCGGTGTCGTGGGCGTGCTCGCGCCGCAGCAGTCGTCGTTGCTGGGGCTGGTGAGCGTGCTCGCCCCGGTGCTGGCGACCGGCTCGACCGCGGTGGTCGTCTCCAGCGCGGACCGGCCGCTGCCCGCGATCACGCTTTCGGAGGTCCTGGCGACGTCCGACCTGCCCGGCGGCGTCGCGAACATCCTGACCGGCCGCGCGTCGGAGCTGGGCTCGTGGCTGGCGTCGCACGGCGACGTCAACGCCCTCGACCCGACCGGCGCGGAGCCGTCCGCGCGGGCGGATCTGGCGCGTGAGGCCGCGGGCACCGTGAAGCGGGTCCTGACCGTCCCGGACGCCGAGCCGGACTGGACCGCCGACGCCGACATCGCGCGGCTGCGGCGGTACCTGGAGGCGAAGACCGTCTGGCACCCTCTGGGTGTCTAAGCCGGTCCGTTTTCCGCAGTTGGACACCTGACCGCGCGGACAAATGTCAGGAAAGGGCCGTTCAGGACGTTTTATGTCCTGAACGGCCCTTTCCTGACATCCGGGACTTCACTCCCTCACGGATCGAGATCGGCCCCGGTCAGCACCCGGCCCGGCAGCGGCTCGTTCGAGCCCACGGCCCGCAACCCGTCGATCATGATCCCGATGCACCGCCGCGTCGCCATCCGCGCGACCTCCTCGCCCTTGCCGGGCATCTGCCGCAGCAGCGTCGCGAACAGGATCGCGACGTCACCGGTGGCGACGTCCGTCCGGAGCCTGCCCTCCGCCTGCGCGCCCTGGACGAACGAGTCCATCACCAGGAGCAATTCGTCACGCAGGGCCTTGATCGCGGGGTCGCTCTTCAGGATCGCCAGCGCCCGCGGCGAGACCATCGCGAGCTGAATGCTCAGCTGTAGTTCCATCGACTGGTGCAGGAGCCGGATCAGTGCCTCCCAATCCGAGGACTCCTGGTCCTTCGCGGCCTTCGCGTCCCTGAGAACCCGGTCGAAGTTGTCGACGGCGACCGCCCGGATCAGCGCGTCCCGATCCGGGAAGCGACGGTAGAGGGTGCCGACTCCGACGCCCGCCGAGCGCGCGATCTCCTCCATCGGGACCTCGGCGCCCTGGGCGGCGAAGATGACTCTCGCGGCGGCCAGGATCTGATCCCGGTTCCGGCGCGCGTCGGCGCGCAAGCGGGTCTCGGGGTCGGCTGTCATGGTCCTCGCCTCTCGAAGGTCCTTCAGGGCCGTGATTCTCGCACGTAAGGGCGTGCCCTTCACGCCTCCTGGGAAACCACCCCTTCGCGAGTGGACGACCTGTCTCCACTTGAGTACCTTGGGTGCATAAGCGGAATGAAACCATCCGCATACGTTTTGGGGCTCACTGTCCGATATCGCCCGAACCCACCCGACATTCTGGGGAAGGACAACCCGATGACCGACGTCGAGGAAACCACCGCGACCTTGCCGCTGGCGCGTAAATGCCCGTTTTCGCCGCCTCCCGAATACGAGACGCTTCGCGAGAAAAGTCCGATTTCCCGGGTCGGTCTCCCGTCCGGGCAAACGGCTTGGGCACTCACCCGGCTCGAAGACATCCGCGAAATGCTGAGCAGCCCGCATTTCAGCTCCGACCGGCGTAATCCGTCGTTCCCGCTGATGGTGGCGCGCCCGGTCCGCCCGGAGGACGACTCGTTCCGCCCGTCCCTCATCGGGATGGATCCGCCGGAGCACAGCCAGGCCCGGCGCGACGTCGTCGGGGAATTCACGGTCAAACGCATGAAGGCGTTGCAGCCGCGGATCCAGCAGATCGTCGACGACCATATCGACGCCCTCCTCGCCGGCCCCAAACCCGCCGACCTGGTCCAGGCGCTTTCCCTGCCGGTTCCGTCGCTGGTGATCTGCGAACTGCTCGGCGTTCCCTACGCGGACCACGATTTCTTCCAGTCGTGCAGTTCCCGCATGCTCAACCGGGAGGTCAGCGCCGAAGAACGGCAGACGGCGTTCGAGGGCCTCCGGAACTATCTCGACGACCTCGTCACCAAGAAGGAAGCGAACGCCACCGAGGACGACCTCCTCGGCCGTCAGATCCTGAAGCAGCGTGAATCGGGCGAGGCCGACCACGGCGAACTCGTCGGTTTGGCGTTCCTGCTGCTCATCGCCGGCCACGAGACCACGGCGAACATGATCTCGCTCGGCACGGTGACCCTGCTGGAGAACCCGGATCAGCTGGCGAAGATCAAGGCGGATCCGGACAAGACCCTCGCCGCGATCGAGGAACTCCTGCGGGTCTTCACCATCGCGGAGACGGCGACCTCACGTTTCGCCACGGCGGACGTCGAGATCGGCGGCACGCTCATCCGCGCGGGTGAAGGCGTCGTCGGCCTGAGCAACGCGGGCAACCACGATCCGGAAGGCTTCGAGAACCCGGACGCGTTCGACATCGAACGGGGCGCACGGCACCACGTCGCCTTCGGATTCGGTGTGCACCAATGTCTCGGGCAGAACTTGGCGAGGTTGGAACTCCAGATCGTGTTCGATACGTTGTTCCGGCGAGTGCCGGGCATCCGGATCGCCGTACCGGTCGACGAACTGCCGTTCAAGCACGATTCGACGATCTACGGCCTCCACGCCCTGCCGGTCACCTGGTAGGAGGAGCCATGAAGATCATCGCGGACACCGGGAAATGCGTCGGTGCGGGCCAGTGCGTGCTCACCGATCCCGATCTGTTCGACCAGAACGAGGACGACGGGACGGTCCTTCTGCTGAACACCGAGCCCGAGGGCGAAGAGGCGGAGGAGAACGCGCGCACCGCCGTGCACATCTGTCCGGGGCAGGCCTTGTCGCTCGCGTGAGGCGTGGGGGTCGTGAGTGGCGTTTCGGGTTCTAACCCGAAACGCCACTCACGACCACCTGTACCGACGCCTTACTTGACCGCGCCCATCGACAGGCCGCGCACCAGATGGTTCTGCGCGATCCAGCCGACGATCATCACCGGCAGCGACGCGAGCAGCGCGGCGGCGGAAAGCTGCGCCCAGTACAGGCCTTCGCTGGTGATGAAGCCGACCAGGAACACCGGCACCGTCCCGGCCCGCGCGGCGGTGAGGTTGACCGAATAGAAGAACTCGGTCCACGAGAAGATCACGCAGATCAGCGCGGTCGCGGCCACCCCGGGCGCGACCACCGGCATGATGATCTTCCGCAGCAGGACCGGCAGCGTCGCCCCGTCGATCCGGCCGGCCTCGATCATCTCGTGCGGCACCTCCAGGAAGAACGACCGCATCATCCAGATGGCCAGCGGCAGGTTCATCGAGGTGTACAGGATGATCAGCGCCCACACGTTGTCCAGCAGCTGGGTGTTCTGCGAGATCACGTAAAGCGGGATGATCGCCGCCACGATCGGCAGCATCTTCGTCGACAGGAAGAAGCCGAGCGCGTTGCTCGTCCCCTTCACCGGCGCCAGCGACAGCGCGTACGCCGCCGGGATTCCCAGCAGCAGCACGAAAAGCGTCGAAACCACGGTCACGAACGCCGAATTCGACAGGTACGGCAGGAAGCCGCGTTCGAGTACGCCAGCGAACTGGTCGAGGGTCGGGGTGAAGAGCAGCCGAGGTGGATCGGTGTAGGCGTCGGCCTCCTGTTTGAAGGCCGTGAGGATCATCCACAGCAGCGGGAACACGAACAGGATCGCGATCACCCAGGTCGCGACCGTCAGCGCGCCGGGGCCGAAACGGCTTTTCATTTCGCGCCTCCCTGTACCGAGAACGTGCGGAACATCAGCCGCAATGCGAAGGTCGCGACGATCATCGTCAGGATCACGACGATCACGCCCATCGCGGACGACTGCCCGATGTCGAACCCTTGGAACGCCCGCTGGTAGATGTAGAACGGCAGGTTCGTGCTGGCGGTCCCCGGGCCGCCTTGGGTCATCAGGAAGATCGCGTCGAAGCTGTTCACGATGTAGATCGCGCCCAGCAACGTCGCCAGCTGCAGGAACCGGCTCAGATGCGGCAGCGTGATCGCGGTGAACGTCCGCCAGCGGCCGGCGCCGTCGACCGACGCGGCCTCCAGCACGTCCTTCGGCTGGCTCTGCAGCCCGGCCAGGATCAGCAGCATCATGAACGGCGTCCACTGCCAGACGACCTGCGCCATCACGGCGGCCAGCGGGAACTCCGAAAGCCAGTCGACGTCGGTGCCGAACACGAAGTGCAGCAACCCGTACGTCGGGTCGAACATCGTCGTCTTCCACAGCAGCGCGCCCGCCGCGGGCAGGATGAGGAACGGCGTGATCAGCAGCGTCCGGACCACCCCGCGGCCGAGGAACTTGCGGTCGAGCAGGATCGCCAGCCCCAGGCCGAGCAGCAGCGAGAAGAACACGCACACCACCGTGAGCACGACGGTGTTCAGCAGCGCGCCGAGGAACGTCGAGTCGGCGAAGACGTCGATGTAGTTCCGCAGCCCCACGAAATGCCGCGACCCCGGCCGCACCAGGTTCCACGACTGGAACGAGTAGAAGACCGTCAGCACGAACGGCAACTGCGTCACAGCGACGACGAACAACAGCGCGGGCAGCAGCGGCAGCCGTCGTTTGAACGGCGTATCGGTGCCGCGTTTCGGAGCCGCCTTCTTCGCATGGGCGGGCTCTGGACGAGCAGGAGCGGAGATCGTGGCCATCACTGCACCTCCTGATACGACTTGCCGACGGTCTGCGCGTATTCCTGCGACTGCTCGAGCGCTTCGTCCACGGTGATCTGGCCCGCGATCGCCGCCGAAAGCTGCTGGCTCACCCGCGTGCCGAGATCCTGGAACTCGGGGATGCCGACGAACTGGATGCCGGGATAGGGCACGGGATTCGCCATCGCCTTGCGCTGGTCGGCGTCCGCGATACCGTCCAGCGTCGGCTGCGCGTAGGCCTTGGCCGCCTCGCGGTACTGCGGGATGTCGTAGGTCGATTTCCGCACGCCCGGCGGGACACGGTTCCAGTCGCCGAACTCCTTCGCGACCCGCTGCACGTAAGCCTTGTCGGTCATCCAGGCCATGAACTTGAAGGCGGCTTCCTTGTCCTTGGCGACCTTCGGGATCGCCAAAGCCCAGGTGTAGAGCCAACCGCTCGCCTGCGTCTTCTCCACCGGCGCCGGGGCGTAGCCGGACTTCCCGACGACCTTGCTGGCCGACGGGTCCTCGTTCGTACCCGCCATGACCGTGGCGTCGTACCACATCGCGGCCTGGCCCTGGGTGTATCGCGTGCCGCATTCGGAGAAGCCCGCGCTCGACGCGCCGACCTCGCCGTGGTTCCGCACGAGGTTCACGTAGAACTCGGCGGCCGCCTTGAACTCGGGGCTGGTCAGCTTCGCGTTCCAGTCCTTGTCGAACCACTGCGCGCCGAAGGTGTTGGCGACCGTGGTGAACGGCGCGAGGCTCTCACCCCAGCCGGGTTTGCCGCGCAGGCAGATCCCGGCGATGCCCTTGGCCTTGTCGTCCAGTTTCGCGGCGTACTCGGCGATCTGCGTCCACGTCGGCTTGGCGGGCATGGTGATCCCGGCCTGCTCGAACAGATCCTTCCGGTAGGCCAGGAACGACGATTCGCCGTAGAACGGCACCGCGTACATGGACCCGTTGTGCGACAAGGATTCCTTGATACTCGGAATGAAGTCGTCCGCGTCGTAGGACGGATTCGCCGCGATATGCGGGCCGAGGTCTTCGAGCCAGCCGTTCGCGGCCCATTGCGGCGCCTCGTAGTTGCTGATCATGACGACGTCGAATTCGCCGCCCTCGGTGGCCGTCGACGCGGTGATCTTCGCGCGTGCCTGGTTCTCCGGAAGCGACACGAATTTGAGGCTGACGCCGGGATTCGCCTTCTCGAACTCGCCGGAAAGCTCGATGGCGTCCTTCATCTGCGGGTTCGCGACGATCGCGACGACGAGCGTCCGGTCACCGGTGCCGAGCGCGCCCGCACCGGCGCATCCGGTGAGGGTCAGCAGGAGTACCGCGAGCAGGGCGGCCGCTTTACGCACTTTCGCCTCCCGGTATGACCTGCACCTTCAGGCCGGCGCCGCTGCGCATGAGGGCGAGGGCGTCGGGGTACTGCTCCAGCGGAAGGGTGTCGGTGAGCAGCGCGGCGGTGTCGACGGCGCCGTCGGCGACCAGGTCGAGCGCGGCACCGAAGCTGTTCATGACGGCCATCGAGCCGACGACGGTGATCTCGTCGTTGTAGATCCGGAACGGCGAAAGCGCGACGCGGGCTTCGGCGGGCGCGACCCCGAAGACCAGCAGACGGCCTCCGCGCTGAAGCGAATCGAAAGCGGCTTCGATGGCGGGCGCGGCGCCGGTGCAGTCCGCGGCGGCGTCGAACTTCTCGTCGTCGAGGTCCTTCACGTCACCCGCGACCGCGGCCGCGCCGAGGTCCATGGCGCGGCCGAGCCGGGCGGTGTTGCGGTCGACCACCGTGACGTGGGCGCCCGCGCGCTGCAGCAACTGCTGCATGATCAGCCCCATCGTGCCCGCGCCGACGACGAGGAACCGCTCCCCCGCCTCGACCCCGATCCGGCGCACGCCGTGCACCGCGCAGGAGACCGGTTCGACGAGGGCGCCCTGTTCCCAGGTCATCGTGTCCGGCATGCGGTAGCAGTTCGCGGAGGGAACGGCGACGTACTCGGCGAAAGCGCCGTTCACGGTGTCGCCGGTCGCGTTCCAGTTCTCGCAGAGGTTGCCGCGGCCGGACCGGCAAGGCTTGCAGTAGCCGCAGAACAGCGACGGGTCGACGGCCACCCGGTCGCCGATCTTCCAGCCACCCGGCACGTCCGCGCCGAGTTCGACGATCTCGCCGGCGAATTCGTGGCCGGGGACGATCGGATAGGGCGTCGGCGGAAAATGCCCGTCGGCGATGTGGAGGTCGGTCCCGCAGATCCCGCAGGCACCCACCTTGACGACGACCTGGCGATCCCCCGGTTTCGGGTCGGGCACCTCGCCGACCCTGATCTCCCCGGGCTTGTCCACGATCGCGGCACGCATGCCAGCTCCTCTTCTCTCCGCTCAAATGAGCGGGCAGGGCTTATGCTTCGGACTGCATGTCCAGGCATGGTGAACTTTTCCCAGGTGTTACGTCAACCTTTCGGGTTGATTTCGCGTTATAGTGCTCATATGAGCGCTCGTAAACAGGGCCCTGGCCTGGTTGAATCACTACGCCTGGCCGCGGTGGCCCGGCGCTTCTACGAACAGGGCGCCTCGAAACTCGAGATCGCCGAAGAGTTCGGGATCAGCCGGTTCAAGGTCGCGCGAATGCTGGACACGGCCAGGGAAAGCGGCATCGTCAAGGTCGAGTTCCACCTGCCCGCACCGGTCGATCTCGTACTGTCCGAGGAGATCCGGGCCGCGTACCGGCTGGACCGGGTCCTGGTGCTCGAACGAGCGCCGGAACCGGAATCCCGCGAGGTCGCCAGGCGCAAGATCGGCACGCTCGCCGCCCGCCTCCTGGCCGAAATCGTCACCCCCAGCGACGTCCTGGGCCTTTCCTGGGCACGTTCGGTGAACGCGATGACCGACGCGATCGAGTCCTTGCCGAAATGCCCGATCGTGCAACTGTGCGGCGTGCAGGCGGGAATGGACATGCGCGACCGGTCGGTGGAGACGGTCAGCCGGGTCGCCTCCGTCTCGGGCGGAGCGTCGTACCCGATCTTCGGGCCGCTCGTCCTCCCCGACCGCCGCACCACCGAAACGCTGCGCAGGCAGCCGGGTATCGCGGAGACCTTCGGGCAGTTCAAGAACCTGACCAAGGCCGTCGTCAGCATCGGCGCGTGGAAACCCGAAGAGTCGACGGTGTACGACGCGCTCGACGAGGCCGAGCGGAGCGCGATCGCGAAACGCGGCGCCAAGGCCGAGGTCTCGGCCCGCCTGTTCGACACCGACGGCAACCCGATGTCCACCGGCTTGGCCCACCACGTGCTGGCCATCAGCGCCGAAGAACTCCTCGCCGTCCCCGAGGTGATCGCCTTGGGCTACACGGAACCGAAGGCCGAAGCGATAGACGCCGTCCTGCGCTCCGGCATGGTCTCGACCCTGATCACCGACGCCGCCGCGGCCGTCCCGCTACTCCGGCTGGCCGAGGCCCGCCCACTCCCCTGACCCGGTGTCGTCCGCCCAATCACGCGAGATCGCCCTCCAATCACGCGAGATCGCTGCTCAATCACGCGTGATCGCGAAACCGGGCCGCCTCGTCCTGCGCCGCCATGACCTCGTCGCCGTACCGGAACGCCCACTCCCCGAAGGCCTCGATGGGCGCCAGCAACGTGGTCCCGAGATCCGTCAGCGAGTACTCGACCTTCGCCGTCCGCCCGCAGTCGCGCCGGTGGACGAGACCGTTGGCCTCCAGCCGCCGGACCGTCTCCGTGAGCACCTTCGTGCTGATCCCGCCCAGCCGTCGCCGCAGTTCGGCCGGGCGCAGCGGTCCCTCGCGCAGGGCCCACAGCACGACCGGGTTCCACGTGTTCGCCATCAGGTCGAAGGCCAGCCGGGCACGGCAATCGGCGAGGAAGACGTCGTTCATCGGACCTCCGGTAACCATTCGGTACCCGCGCGGCTTTCTACGGTCGGTGTCGTCACTCGATCTTAGGGAGCAGCACATGCGTATCGGAATTTTCGGGGCGGGCGGGATGGCGGAGGCGCTCGGCGGCCAGTGGTCCGGGCACGACGTGATGGTCGCGGCGCGCGATCGGGCCAAGGCCGCCAAGATCTCCGCGCGGGTCGGCACGTGGGCGGAGACCGCCCGCGCGAGCGACGTGATCCTGCTCGCCCTCCCCGCCGCTTCGGTACCGGAAGTCCTTGCCACGGCGGGGAATCTCGACGGCAAGGTGCTGATCGACTGCACGAATGCCGTCGGCCCCGGCGCCGTGCTCACGGTCCCCGATCAGGCCGCCAGGATCGCCGCCGCCGCACCCGGCGCGCACGTGGTCAAGGCGTTCAACCTCTGCGAGGTGGACGTCTGGCGGATGACGCCCCCGGTGTTCGGCGGCCGCCCGCTCGCGGTGCCGCTCTGCGGTGCTCCGGAGGCCGTCGAAGTGGTGAGTTCGCTGGTCCGCGACCTGGGCTGCACGCCGCTGAACGCCGGCGGGCTCGACCGGGCGGGGCTCATGGAGGCGACCATGGCGTTCATGGTCGGTCTCTGGTTCGACGGCCACGACGCCCAGGCCTGTTTCCCGCCCCTTCCGGCCTGATTTCAGGGTCGTCCCCGATGCGCCGGGCCTGGCGGTCGCGCAAATCTGTGCGCCATGCGGACGAAGACCTGGCGGCAGCTGACCGTGTGGCTGCATGTCGTCACCTCGGTGGGCTGGATGGGACAGGCCCTGGCCCTGTTCACCCTCCTGGCGATCGGCCGGACGAGCGCGGACGGTGAGATCCGCGCCGCGGCGACGTCGATGGCGCACGAGATCGACTCGTTCCTGCTGGCGCCGCTGGCCAACGCGTCGGCCTTCACCGGTTTCCTGCTCGCCGCGGCGACGGCGTGGGGATTCACCCGGCACTGGTGGGTGCTGGCGAAGTTCGCGATCACGCTCGTCCAGCTCTACGCCGGGATCTTCCTGCTGTCGGGCGCTTTGCGGGATTCCGTCGACGCCGCCAGGGCCGGTGATCCGCCACCGGTGGCGCTGGTCGCCGGGACCGCGCTGATGGCGAGCGCGTTGGCATTCCAGGCCTGGCTTTCGGTGGCGAAACCGTGGGGCAAGGCCCGTTCCGGCGTGAAACTGCCGACCGCGCCGACGTGGGTGTTCGTCGCCGCGGTCCTCGCGCCGCTCACCGACATCACGGTGGGCCTGCTCCTCGGCTATCCGCTGCCGGCGCTTTCACTGGTGGTGCTGATCGTCCAGCTGGTCCGGCGCCGCGTCGTCACAAGTCCGTGAAGGCCTCCTTGAGGGACTCTGGGTCCCTCAAGGAGGCCTTCACGGAACGAGCTACTTCTTGTACGCGCCGGCCACGATGTCGGCCGAGTTGTCCGAAGCGACGCCGTACTCGACGGTGGTCGCGTCCTCCCCCGGCAGCGAGTACTCGGTCATCGACGCGGCCTGCGCGGCCGCCCCGCCCGCGATTCCCAGTCCCGCCGCGATGGCAACGACGACCAGCGCACGCTTGAAGTCGCCCATGATTCCTCCCAGCCCCTGTGACACTTACCTGACGAATGTAACACCGATCCGCCGGGTCGCACAGTCGTTTCGGCGGAATGCCGAAATCAGAGCTGGTCCACCGCCGTGATCCGGATGACCGCCGAGCCCGCCTCGTCCGAAGCGGCCAGATCGACCTCGGCGCTGATGCCCCAGTCGTGATCGCCCGCCGGATCGTCGAAGATCTGCCGCACCCGCCAGATCTCCGGCTCCTGCTCGATGATCAGCAGCTTCGGCCCGCGCGCGTCCGGCCCGATGCCGAGCGTTTCGTGCTCGTCGTAGTAGTCCTCGATGGCGTCTTCCCACGCGTCCGCGTCCCAGCCCGACGCGGCGTCCAGCTCGCCGAGCGCGTCGTAGGCACGCCGCGAAGCCAGCTCCACCCGCCGGAACAGCTCGTTGCGCACGAGCACCCGGAACGCCCGCTCGTTCCGCGTGACCGCGGGCGGCTCGGACGGCGGCCTCGTCGAAACCGGGCCCTCCTCTTCGGGATGCCGCAACGCTTCCCACTCGTCCAAGAGGCTGGAGTCGACCTGGCGCACGAGTTCGCCGAGCCATTCGATGAGGTCCTGCAACCCCTCGTTCTTGGCCTCGTCGGGCACCGTGTGCCGCAGCGAGTCGTAGGTGTCGGTGAGATAACGCAGCACCAGCCCTTCCGATCGGGCGAGCTGGTAGAAACCGATGTACTCCACGAAGTTCATCGCGCGCTCGTACATGTCGCGCACGACGGACTTCGGCTTGAGCTCGTAGTCCTCGACCCACGGATGCCCTTGCCGGTAGCGGGAATACGCCGCCTCCAGCAGTTCCTCCAGCGGCTTCGGGTACGTGACGTTCTCGAGCAGCTCCATCCGCTCGTCGTACTCGATGCCCTCGGCCTTCATCGCCTGTACGGCCTCGCCGCGCGCCTTGAACTGCTGCTGTGACAGCACCGGACGCGGATTGTCCACAGTGGATTCCACAATGGACACGACGTCGAGCGCATACGACGGCGACTCGACGTCCAGGAGTTCGATCGCGGCGAGCGCGAACGGCGAAAGCGGCTGGTTCAGCGCGAAATCGAACTGCAGGTCCACGGTCAGCCGGACGATGCGGCCCTGTTCGTCGGGTTCGTCGAGCCGTTCCACCACACCGGCCGCGAGCAGCGCGCGGTAGATCGCGATCGCGCGCAGGATCAGCTTCCGCTGGGCGGGACGGTCGGAGTGGTTGTCCTCCAGCAGATGCCGCATCGAGTCGAACGCGTTGCCCGGCCGGGAGATCACGTTCAGCAGCATCGAGTGGCTGACGTGGAAGCTCGACGTCAGCGGCTCCGGCTCGGCCGCGATCAGCCGGTCGAAGGTGCTCTCCGTCCAGTTGACGAACCCTTCGGGCGCCTTCTTGCGGACGATCTTCTTTTTCTTCTTGGGATCGTCGCCGGCCTTCTCCAGTGCCTTGGCGTTTTCGACGACGTGGTCCGGCGCCTGCACGACGACGTAGCCGTCGGTGTCGTATCCGGCGCGGCCCGCGCGGCCGGCGATCTGATGGAACTCGCGCGCCTTGAGATGCCGTTGCCGCACACCGTCGTACTTCGTCAGCGCCGAAAAGACCACCGTGCGGATTGGTACGTTGATACCGACGCCGAGCGTGTCGGTCCCGCAGATCACCTTCAGCAGCCCCGCCTGCGCGAGCTGCTCGACGAGGCGCCGGTACTTCGGCAGCATGCCGGCGTGGTGCACGCCGATCCCGTGCCGGACCAGCCTCGACAGCGTCTTCCCGAACCCGGCCGAGAAGCGGAAGTCGCCGAGCATCTCGGCGATGGCCTCCTTCTCCGCCTTCGAAGTGACGTTGATGCTCATCAGCGTCTGCGCGCGCTCGATCGCCGCGGCCTGCGAGAAGTGGACGACGTAGACCGGCGACTGCCCGCCGTTGAGCAGCTCGGACATCGTCTCGTGCAACGGCGTGAGCGCGTAACGGAAGGTCAGCGGCACCGGCCGCTGCGCCGAGGTGACCACCGCGGTCGGACGGCCGGTCCGACGGGTGAGATCTTTTTCGAAGAACGAGACGTCGCCCAGCGTGGCCGACATCAGCACGAACTGCGCCTTCGGCAGTTCGAGCAGCGGCACCTGCCAGGCCCAGCCGCGATCCGGCTCCGAATAGAAGTGGAACTCGTCCGCGACGACCTGGCCGACCGGCGCGTCGGCACCGAAGCGCAACGCCATGTTCGCCAGGATTTCCGCCGTGCAGCAGATGATCGGCGCGTCGGCGTTGACCGCCGAGTCGCCGGTCATCATGCCGACGTTGTCCGCGCCGAAGATCTCGATGAGCTGGAAGAACTTCTCCGAGACGAGCGCCTTGATGGGTGCCGTGTAGTAGCTGCGGCGGCCGTGTGCGAGCGCGGTGAAGTGCGCCCCGACGGCAACGAGGCTCTTACCCGAGCCCGTCGGCGTCGACAGGATCAGGTTCGCGCCGGAGACCACCTCGATGATGGCCTCTTCCTGCGCGGGGTACAGCTCCAACCCGCGCTCGGCCGTCCAGGTGGAGAAGGCTTCGAACAGCGAGTCGGGGTCGGGATCCGCAGGCAGGAGGTCTGTAAGTGTCATCAGAGGACCTATCGTGCCATCCGTTGGTCGCTTCTTGCCCAGGGGTGATCGCGCCCATCGGCGGAAACCCGTAGGCTTCGCGGTACCGCGCACCTTCCGGGCACCATCACCCGGCCGCGCACACAGGCGGTAATCCGAGAGGGCTAAAGGAATGGCACAGGACATCATCCCGATCGAACTCGGCCTGCCACAGGGTGACGTCGTCACCCTCTGGGCGCCGCGCTGGCGGGAAGACGGCGAGGAATGGGAAGCCTTCCTCGGCGACGAGGAAGACCTGTACGCCTTCCCGGACGCCGCGCATCTCGCCGCCTTCGTGCGGACCTCCGAGCAGCACGACCTGCTCGACCACCCCGCGTGGGAGGTCGTCCCGGCGCTGAACGTGCCCGAGCTCATCCCGGACGACGACCACACCTACGACCTGGTGGGCGTCCCCGAGCTGGTGGCCGAGAAGCCGGACCAGTGGACGCTCGGCGAGCTGGCCGAGATCATCGGCATCGTGCGTTCGCTCGCGGACGTGTGCGAGCTCGAAGAGGTCCACGAAGTCCTCGACGCGCACGAGAGCTTCTCGCTGCTGGACCAGGGCACGCTGCCCTTCTCCGGCCGCGACGGCGAGCGCCTCTGGGCGGACCTGTCGCAGGCGGTCTCCGAGAAGTGGGACACCGTCCTCGACGCGATCGACGGCCTGGTGACCGTCCCCGACGTCGACGAGAAGGTGCTGGAGCAGACCGCGGAGGAGCTCGCGACCTTCCTCGCGGAGTCCGCCGAGGCCGAAGCGGCCGCCGTCGACGCGGACCTCATCGACGACTCGGACGAGGACGACGAGGAAGACGACGAGCCCGTCGGCTTCTGGGGCGAGGTCGGCATCGACCCGATCAAGATCATCACCTCCGGCGCCGAGTACTACACGCTGCGCTGCTACCTCGACGACAAGCCGATCTTCCTCGGCAGCGAAGGCGAGATCGACGTCTTCACCTCCGAGAAGGCCCTCATCCGCGCGATCGCGGACGGCAAGGAGCTGGCGGGCAACGACCTCGCCGGAGTGTCCACTTGGGACGAGGTGACCACGAAGGCCACCGCGGGCGAGCTCGAGATCGAGGTCGACACCGAGAACACCTACGTGCTCAACGGGATCGCCGACGACATCGCCGAAGGCCCGGAGTCGATCGACCCGACCCAGCTGGAGCTGGCCGTCGAGCTGATCACCGACGCCGCCGAGTGGGCCGAGGACGACAGCGTCGAAACCGCGCTGGCCGCCAACGAAAGCCTCGGCTGGCTGGTGTCGTTCGTGCTGCGGCCGGACCCGTCGCGGCTGGAGCCGAGCGCTCCGTTCGACGCCGAGCAGTCGGAGTGGCGCAAGCTCGTCGAGACCTTCGAGAACCGCCTGACGGTTCTCTGATCCACCCGCGAAGGGGCCCCTCAGGTTCGTCCTGAGGGGCCCTTTTCGTCTTTGACGGGCACCAGGGCGACGGCCAGCGCCGGGAAGATCGCGGCCACGCAGAACGCCAGCGCGTACCGCGAATCACCG
The DNA here is from genome assembly GCF_041021335.1 of Amycolatopsis sp. SB7-3. NCBI lineage: Bacteria > Bacillati > Actinomycetota > Actinomycetes > Pseudonocardiales > Pseudonocardiaceae > Amycolatopsis > Amycolatopsis sp. SB7-3. The sequence goes on along the minus strand of NZ_JBFPJQ010000001.1, from coordinate 3,243,039 downwards.
ATCACGAGACCCAGCATCGGCGGGGTCAGCGCGGCGGCGATGTTCTGGCCGGTGTTCTGCGTGCCCATCGCCCGCCCCGCCCACGCGAGCCCGGCCATCTCCGCCGACGCGGTGAACCCGAGCCCGTTGTCGGACACGGTGATCACCGCGGCCAGGACGAGCGCCAGCAGCACCAGCCACGGCCACGTCGCGTCGCCGAGCGCGACCAGCAGCATCACCGCGGCGCTCGCGATCGCCAGCTGCCGCATCGGCCGCAGCCTGCTGCCGACGCGGTCGGACCAGTAGCCCGACACCAGCCTGCCCAGCGCGCCGAGGACCTGGACGGCGCCGACGAACCAGCCCGCGGACGCCGCCGTCCAATCGTGCATGGTCACCAGGTACACGGGAGTGAACGCGGAGACCGTGAACTGCGGGACGACGAGCAGCGCGCTCGCGCCGTGGACCCGCCACAACGCCGGCCTCCGGTACGGCGACGGCGGTTTCTCCCCCGCCGTCCCGGATTCCGGACGCGGCGGGTCGATCAGGAGCCAGGCGACCAGGAGCGCGACGCCGATCGCGGTCAGCGCGGGCAGCAGGAGCGAGACCTGGAAGCCCCAGCGGTCCGCGAGCGGCGGGAGGCCGAAGGCGGCGACGCCCACCCCGAGCGGCTGGGCCATCTGGCGGATGCCCATCGCGAAACCGCGTTCGGCCGGGCCGAACCAGCCCAGGACGGCCCGGCCGCTCGCGGCGTTCACTGACGCGGTGCTCGCGCCGGCGAGCAGGAACACCCCAAAGAGGATCCCGAGCGAGTGGTCACCGGCGGCCGCGTACACGAGGAGTAACCCCGAGACGCCGAGCCCGATGGCCATTACCAAACGCTCTCCGTAACGGTCCGCGGCCGCGCCCCACAGGATCAAGGTGAACAGCAGGCCAAGACTCGGCGCCGCGACCACGGTTCCCGCTTCGGCGAGCGTGAGACCCTCCGCACGCTGCATCGACGGCACCAGGAACGGGAGCCCATAGAGGAACGAGCAACTCGCGGTCTGTGCGGCGAGACCGAGCGCGAGGATGAGCCAGCGTCGTTTGCCGCCGATCCCCACGTCCACGACCTGCGCCATCTTCGCCACCGTTCCACTATTTGGGATATCACTCCTACATAGTGAACGATAGTTGTCGCTGCTAACTAACGCAAGGCCGCGTACCCGGGCTTGATGACCGTGTTGATGATGTCGAGCCGCTGGTCGAAATCGAGGAAGGCGGATTTCATCGCATTGATCGTGAACCACTCGAGATCGGCCGGCCCGAAGCCGAACGCCTCGCTCAGGGCCGCGAATTCGCTGGTCATCGAGCAGCCGCTCATCAGCCGGTTGTCGGTGTTGACGGTGACCCGGAACCGCAGCCTGGCGAGCAGGCCGATGGGATGCTCGCCGATCGAGCGCGCCGCTCCCGTCTGGACATTGGACGTGGGGCAGATCTCGAGCGGGATCCGCCGGTCGCGGACGTAGGCGGCCAACCGTCCCAAATGGACCGTGCCGTCACTGTCGGTCTTGATGTCGTCGACGATGCGCACGCCGTGGCCCAGCCGCTCCGCGCCGCAATGCTGAATCGCCTCCCAAATGGACGCGAGCCCGAACGCCTCCCCGGCATGAATGGTGAAATGCGCATTATTCGTCCGCAGAAACTCGAATGCGTCGAGATTTCTGGTAGGCGGGAATCCGTCTTCCGGTCCGGCGATGTCGAACCCGACCACGCCGGCGTCGCGGTAGCGGACGGCCAGCCCGGCGATCTCCAGCGCCCTGGCGTGCTGGCGCATCGCGCAGAGCAACGTCCCGACGCGGATCCGGCCACCGGCGGCCGCCACTCTCCGTTCACCTTCGGCGAACCCGGCCTGAACGGCCTCGACCACCGCATCGAGTGACAGTCCGCGTTCGACGAAGAGTTCGGGGGCATAACGCACCTCGGCGTAGACGACGCCGTCGGCCGCCAGGTCTTCCACCGCCTCGGCGGCCACTCTGACCAGCGCTTCCTCGGTCTGCATGACGCCGCAGGTATGCGCGAACGTCTCAAGGTACGAGACGAGGGAGCCGGAATCGGCGGCGTCGCGGAACCAGCGGCCGAGTTCCACGGGATCGGTGGTGGGCAAGGCCTCGTAGCCGGTCTGTTCGGCGAGTTCGGCGACCGTCGCGGGACGCAATCCGCCGTCCAGGTGGTCGTGGAGGAGAACCTTGGGAGCGCGGGCCAGTACCGCCTCCGGGACGCGTGGTCTGCTGCTTTCAGAGGACATACGTAACGGTAACCAGCCTGTCATTCCCCTACATGGCTGTAAGTCTCATGCTTGACTTAACCCTCGGCTTTGTGGATCACCGGCTGAATCGGCCATCAGGGCAGAGCTCGGCATTGTCCGATACCCGGGGGCCATACGCAGAGCAATTTCGCAATGGATAAGCTTCACGTCACGTCCCTCCCATTTCCCCGCCCACGAAGGACACCGCAGTGACCACTGACAACCACATTGCAGCCCCGTCCTTCGACCGGATGCGCAACATGCTGGTGCGCGCGGCCGAAGTGCGTGAGAGCGAACAGCAGCAGATCTTCGACGCGCTCGACGACATCTACGCACGTCTGGCCCCCGTCGACTCGCTCGGCGCGGTGCGCAAGCGGCTCTCCGAGATGCCCGACCGCACCGAGACCAGCGTGCTCGCCGAGCGGCTCGACGAGACCATGTCGCGGCTCGAAGCACAGGACACCGCGATCGCCGCGCTGACCCGCGCCGTCGAAAGCATCGTCGACAAGCTGGCCAAGCCGTTCGCTCAGCTCGACGGCCGCCTCGACGGCATGGCCGCGCGTCTGGAAGGCGTCGGGGGCCGGATGGACGGGCTCGAGGACAAGCTCCAGAACATCCACCGCCGTCTCGACGAGCTCGGCGCGCACCTCGACAAGCAGGACGTGAAGACCGACACGCTGCCGCAGTCGGTGATCGGGCCGGTGCGCGAGCGCGTCGAGCAGGCCGAGTCCACCCTGCGGGACCGCGTCGACACCGTCGACCGCGAGCTGCGGACCCGCGTCGAGAACCTCGACAAGGCCACCAAGGAAAGCCTCACCGCCAACACCGAGGCGCTGAAGACCGCGCTGACCGAGACCGGCGAGATGATCGACGCTTCGGAGCGCCTCGACGGCCTCGGCGACCGGCTCGAGAAGGTCACCTCGCGGCTCGACGACCTGGCGGAGCGGCTCGACAAGGTCGAGGACGGCTTCACCGGCCGTCTCGGCGACCTCGACGGCTCGATCCGCTCCGGTCTGTCGAAGGTCGAGAGCACGCTGCAGAAGCAGCCGGACACCGACTCGGTCGACTCGCTGGTGCGCAAGAGCAACGACGAGTCCGTGCGCCGTATCGGCGGCCAGCTGGACGAGGCCATGGCGACCTTCGCGGAGCTGATGCTCGGCGGTGGCCCGGCCGTGCAGCAGATCTCCCCGCCGCCGCCCGCCCCGCGTCAGCCGCGTCGCAGCTCGCGCAACGGCCGGGCGCCCAAGGCGGCCGACGCCAAGGCGAAGGCCGACGGCGGCGACGAGTCCTCGGACTGACGCCCTCGCTTAACGCGTGAAGGCCCCCTTCCCACGGCTTCGCCTGGGACGGGGGCCTTCACGCTTTCTCGGGCCACGACCTGCGTTTCGCGGGCTAATCGCGATCCGGCGGTCCCCCGCGTTTCGTCCTCTAAATGCGGTGCACGCCCTGGGCCCGGCGCCGGCCGGGCCGGACCCGACGTCCCCAATGTGGCATTGGAGGCGCTCAGCGTCCCCAATGCTGCATCGGGGACACCCGCCCCGCGCCGACCTGCGTTTCGCGGGCTAATCGCGATCCGGCGGCCGCCCGCGTTTCGTCCTCTAAATGCGGTAGTTGCACGCGCAAGTACCGCATCCAGAGGACGAAACGCGGGGGTCCGGGGCGCGGACGCGCGAAGGCCCCCTTTGGGACGTTCAACGTCTCAAAGGGGGCCTTCAGGACACAGGGGCCGCGAGCAGGGCAGGGCGACCATCGGATCGCGTTTAGCCCGCGAAACGCAGGTCAGGGGCGCACGGTTTCCAGGACGAGCGGAGCGGAGGCCGGAGCCTCCGAGGAGACGGCGTAGGCGTCTTCGAGCGCAGCGAGAGCCGAAGGAACAGCCTCCGGCGTATCGGTGTGCAGCTCCAGCAGCGGCTGCCCGGCCGACACGGTGTCGCCCGGCTTCGCCAGACACAGGACGCCGGCCGCGGCCTGCACCGGATCCTCCTTGCGTGCCCGCCCGGCCCCGAGCCGCCAAGCGGCGACCCCGACCGCGTACGCGTCCAGAGACGCCAGGACACCATCGGCGGGCGCCGGAACCACGTGCACGTAACGAGGCCGCGGCAAAGCAGCCTCCGGATCCCCGCCCTGAGCGGCGATCATCCGGCACCACGTCTCGTAAGCCCGGCCGGAAGCCAACACCGCCGCCGGGTCCACATCGGACAGCCCGGCCAGCGCCAGCATCTCCCGCGCCAACGCCACGGTCAGCTCGACGACGTCGGAAGGACCGCCGCCACGCAGGACCTCGACCGACTCCGCGACCTCGATCGCGTTGCCGACGGCGTGCCCCAGCGGCACGTTCATGTCCGTGATCAGCGCCGTCGTCGCGACGCCGTGCGCGGTCCCGATCTCCACCAGCGTCCGCGCGAGTTCGCGGGCCTGCGGCAGCGTCTTCATGAACGCGCCCGAACCCGTCTTCACGTCGAGCACCAGCCCGGCCGAGCCCTCGGCGATCTTCTTGCTCATGATCGAGCTCGCGATCAGCGGGATCGACTCCACCGTCGACGTCACGTCGCGCAGCGCGTACAGCTTCTTGTCCGCGGGAGCCAGCCCGGACGTCGCCGCGCAGACCACCGCGCCGACCTCGTCGAGCTGCCGGACGATCTCCGATGTCGACAAAGAGGCACGCCAGCCCGGAATCGACTCCAGTTTGTCCAGCGTCCCGCCGGTGTGCCCGAGCCCGCGCCCGGACAGCTGCGGCACGGCCGCGCCGCACGCCGCGACGAGCGGCGCCAGCGGGAGCGTGATCTTGTCGCCGACCCCGCCGGTCGAATGCTTGTCGATCGTCGGACGGCTGACCTTCAGGTCCAGCCGCTCCCCCGACGAGATCATCGCGCCGGTCCAGCGCGCGATCTCGCCGGAGTCCATCCCCCGCAGGAAGATGGCCATCGCGAGCGCGGCCATCTGTTCCTCGGCGATGTCGCCGCGCGTGTACGCGTCGATCGTCCAGTCGATCTGCTCGTCGGACAGCCGTCCACCGTCCCGCTTCGCGCGGATGACGTCGACGGCGGCGAAAGCGCTCACGGCAGGTCGTCCGGTCCGAACGCGTCCGGCAGCACCGCCGACATCGGCAGGATGCCGCTCGGGGTGTCCACCAGGCAGTCGGAACCGCCGTGTTCGAACAGGATCTGACGGCAGCGCCCGCACGGCATCAGCAGCGCGCCTTCACCGCTGCGGCACGCGACGGCGACGAGTTTGCCGCCGCCGGTCAGCCGCAGCTGCCCCGCCATCGTGCATTCCGCGCACATTCCCAAGCCGTACGAAGCGTTCTCGACGTTGCAGCCGACGACGATCCGGCCGTCGTCCACCACGGCCGCGACACCGACGTGCAGGCCGGAGTACGGCGCGTACGCCGACTTCGCCGCCTCGATGGCCTGCGCCCGCAAGGATTCCCAGTCGTACTCCGCCATGTCAGTCCTCACCTCGTCGGTACAGCGCGCCGTCGGCCTTCGGCGGCCGCAGCCGCTGCGAAGCCACCGCCAGCACGATCAGCGTCACGAAGTGCGCCGTGTACGGGATGAGGTCGCTGGGCAGGTCGTCGTTGGTCCAGTAGATCGCGTACAGCGCGGCGGCGCCGACGACACCGAGCGCGGCGGCGATCCACTGGCGGCGGAACAACTGCACCGCCACGATCACGGCCAGCAGGATCACCGCGCCGTACAGCAGCGCGAGCACCGCGGTGCCGCCACCGGCGAGCTGGAGACCGTCCGCGTAGCCGAACAGCGCCGCACCGCCGAGCAGGCCGCCCGGCCGCCAGTTGCCGAAGATCATCGCCGCGAGGCCGATGTAACCGCGGTTGTTGGTCTGGTTCTCCAGGTAGTCCGCGCCACCCGCGAGCAGCACCAGCGACGCGCCACCCATGCCGGCCAGCCCGCCGGAGATGATCATGGCGACGTACTTGTGCAGGTAGACGTTGACGCCGAGGGATTCCGCCGCCACCGGGTTCTCACCGCACGACCGCAGCCGCAGGCCGAACCGCGTGCGCCACAGCACGAAGTAGCTGATCGGCACCAGCGCGATCGCGATCATCGTCAGCGGCGCGACCTCGGTGATCAGGCCGTTGAGGATGCCGGCGAGGTCGGAGATGAAGACGCGCTGCATCTTTTCCAGATCCGACAACCAGTCCGAGAGGAACGTCGCCGAGTACGTGTCGAACTTCGGCACCGGCGGCGACTGGCGCGGGTTACCCGAAAGCGGGGTGAACACCAGGTTCGCCAGGTACTTCGCGACACCAAGACCCAGCAGGTTGATCGCCACACCGGAGACGATGTGGTTGACGTTGAAGGTCACCGTCGCGACGGCGTGCAGCAGCCCGCCGAGCGCGCCGAACACGACCGCCGAGATCAGCCCCGCCCAGACCCCGCCGTGGTACGCGCCCCACGCGGCACCCCAGGTGCCGAGGATCATCATGCCTTCGAGGCCGATGTTGATCACGCCCGCGCGTTCGGCCCAGAGCCCGCCGAGCGCGCACAGCAGGATCGGCAGCGCCAGCCGCAACGCGGTGTGCGCGGTGTTGGTCGAGGTCAGCGTGTTGACGCCGGTGGCGTACGACGCGATCGCGAGCACGCCGACCGCCAGCAGACCCCAGATGGCGCCCTTGAGCCAGCCCGGGATACGCCGCTTCGGCGGCTTCACCGGCATGGTGGTGCCGCCCGTGTTGGGCGAAAGAACGTCCGCGGTGGTCACACCGCACCTCCCTCGGACACGCTGGAACCCTTGCGGCCGTTGCCCGCCAGCGCGCGACCCACGCGGCGTTGCTCGGCGGCCAGGTCGGCGCGGCGCACGATCTCGTACGCGATGACGACCGACAGCACGATCACGCCCTGCATGATCGTGGCGATCTCTTTGGACACGTTGATCTGCTCCAGCGAAACGGCCGACCGGTCGAGGAACGCCCACAGCAGGGCGCCCAGCGCGATCCCGGCCGGGTGATTACGCCCGAGCAGGGCGACCGCGATGCCGGTGAAGCCGTACATCTGGGTCGAGGTGATGCCGTAGCTGAAGTCGCGGCCGAGCAGTTCCGGCATCGCGACCAGACCGGCGACACCACCGGAAAGCAGCATCGCGATCAGCGTCATCTTCTTGGCGTTGACGCCACCCGCCGCGGCGGCCGTCGTCGATTCGCCGGAGGCCTTGAGTTCGAAGCCGAACCGGGTCCGGTTGAGCATGAACCAGTAGGCCCCGCCGATCAGCGCCGCGATGAGCACGAAGCCGAACAGCTCGCCGGACCCGATCGGGATACCGGGGATCCGGCCGGTCTCGGCGATCTCGCGGGTGGCGATGTTGTTGCCGGTCTGCACGCCGAACTGGTCCGCGTTGACCAGGAACGCCACGATGCCGCCGACGATCGCGTTCAGCATGATCGTCGAGATGACCTCGGAAACCCCGCGGGTCACCTTCAGCACGGCGGGAATCGCCGCGTAGAGCATGCCGCTGGCCACCGCGACGATCAGGATCGCGAGCACGTGGATCACCGGCGGCAGCTGCAACGCCCCGCCGATGATGGCGGTGACGATGGCGGCGAACCGGTACTGACCCTCGACACCGATGTTGAAGAGGTTCATCTGGAAGCCGATGGCCACCGCGAGCCCGGACAGGTAATAGACCGTCGCGAGGTTCACCGTGTCGACGGCCGTCGAGCCCTTGAAGAGCTGGCCGATCATCGTGCCGTAGGCCTGGAGCGGATCCGCCCCCGAGATGATCAGCGCGATGGCCGTCAGGATGACTGCGAAAACGATCGCGAGCAGAGGCGGCAGCAGCCTCGTACGCCAGGAACTCACGCCGCACCGTCCTCTTCGGAGTCTTCGGAAGCACCCGTCATCGCGGAGCCCAGTTGCTGCGGGGTCACGGTCGCGGGGTCGGCCTCGCCGACCAGCCGTCCGCGAAGCATGACCTGAATGGTGTCGGAAAGCCCGATCAGCTCGTCGAGGTCGGCCGAAACCAGCAGGACGGCCAGCCCGGCGGCACGCGCCTGGCGGATCTGTTCCCAGATCAGCGCCTGCGCGCCGACGTCGACACCACGCGTCGGATGCGACGCGATCAGCAGGACGGGGTTGCCGGAGAGCTCGCGCCCGACGATCAGCTTCTGCTGGTTACCACCCGAAAGCGCGGCGGCGGGGACGTCGATACCCGGTGTGCGGACGTCGTACTCCTCGACGATGCGGCGGGTGTCCTCCCGCGCGCCGTCGATGTCGAGCAACTGTCCTTTCGCGACCGGCTTGCGCGTCTGGTATCCGAGGATCCGGTTGACCCACAAGGGTTGCGTGAGCAGGAGGCTGTGCCGCGTGCGGTCTTCGGCGATGTAGCCGATGCCCGCCTCGCGGCGGGCGAGCGTCCCCAGTTTGTGCAGTTCGACGACCTTGCCGTCGGCCTCGGTCAGTTCGATCCGGCCGCCGCCCTTGCGCATGCCCATGATCGTCTCGACGAGTTCGGTCTGGCCGTTGCCCTCGACGCCGGCGATCCCGAGCACCTCACCCGCGTGCACGGTGAAGGAGATGTGGTCGAGCACGTTCCGCTCGGAACCCTCGACGCTCAGGCATACGTCGTCCAGGCGGAGGACGTCCCGATCGGTGACGGTGGATTCGCGGGTCTCCGGGCTGGGCAGCTCCGTGCCGACCATCATCTCGGCCAGCTGCCGTGAGGTGATCGTCTTCGGATCCGCCGTGCCGACGGTGGTGCCGCGGCGGATCACGGTGACCGTGTCGGCGATCGCGCGCACCTCGTCGAGCTTGTGCGAGATGAAGATGAAGGTGAAGCCGTCCTTCTGCATGGCGCGGACGGTCTCGAACAGCGCGTCGACCTCCTGCGGGACGAGCACCGCGGTGGGCTCGTCGAGGATGATGATCCGCGCGCCGCGGTAGAGCACCTTGACGATCTCGACGCGCTGGCGGTCGGCGACGCCGAGCTCTTCCAGCAGCGCGTCCGGGCGGGCGCGCAGGCCGACGCGTCCGGCGAGTTCCGCCAGCTTCGCCCTCGCCGCACGGCCGATGCCGTGCAGGTTCTCCGCGCCGAGGAAGACGTTCTCCCCGACGGTGAGGTTGTCGGCCAGCATGAAGTGCTGGTGGACCATCCCGATCCCGGTCTTGATGGCGTCCTGCGGGTTGCGCAGTTTCACCGGTCGACCGTTGATCGCGATGTCGCCCTCGTCCGGCTGCTGCATGCCGTAGAGGATCTTCATCAGGGTCGATTTGCCCGCGCCGTTCTCGCCGCAGACTGCGTGCACCTCGCCCTTGGTGACGGTGAGGTTGACGTCGGAGTTGGCCACGACACCGGGGAATCGCTTCGTGATCCCGGTCAGCTGCACGGCCGGTTCACCCCGGTCGGGGGCGTCGGTGACCTCGGCCTGGGGAGCGCTCATGAAAAAGCCATCCAGTTCTGGGGGTAAACAGGTGGGGGCTCGGAAGGGGTTACCCTCCCGAGCCCCGCTGCCAGACGAACCTTACTTCTGCGGCTTGTCCGAGACGGTGATCGCCCCGGAGACGATCTGCGCCTTGTAGCCGTCGAGGACGTCCTTGATGTCGTCGACCTTGCCGCCGGAGGTGGCGTAGCCGATGCCGTCGACCTTGAGGTCGAACCGCTTCGGCAGCGACGTCAGGTCGCCCTTCGCCAGCGCGCGCAGGTAGTCGAACACCGCCACGTCGACGCGCTTGAGCATCGAGGTGATGATGACGTCCTTCGACGCCTCGACCGTCTTCTGGTTGTACTGGTCGGAGTCGACGCCGATGGCCATGGCGTTGTTGGACTTGGCCGCCTCGAAAACGCCCTTACCGGAGGCACCGGCGGCGTGGTAGACGACGTCCGCGCCCTTGGCGATCTGGGCGGCGGCCTTCACGTTGCCCTTCGCCGGGTCCTGGAACCCGGAGAAGTCACCGGCCGGGGTGAGGTACTCGTCCTCGATCTTGGCCTTGCTCGACGCGGCCTTCACACCCTGGAGGAAGCCGGCCTCGAACTTCTGGATCAGCGGCGTGTTCACGCCACCGACGAAGCCGACGTGGCACTTCTTCGACTTGTAGGCGGCGGCGACACCGGCCAGGAACGAGCCCTGCTCCTCGGCGAACACCAGCGGGGTGACGTTCGGCGCCTTGACGGAGTCGTCGTCGACGATCGCGAACTGGGTGTTCGGGTACTTCGGCGCGATGGCGCCGACGGCCTTGGCGTAGGCGAAGCCGACCGCGATGACCGGGCTGAAGCCCTGCGAAGCGAGCTGGTCGAGACGCTGCGACTTCGCGGCCTCGTCCTCGGTCGCGGCGGCGGTGCTCTCGGTCACCGAGGTGACGCCGAGTTCGCTCTTCGCCTTGTCGGTACCGGCGGCGGCGGAGTCGTTGAACGACGCGTCGCCACGGCCGCCGACGTCGAAGGCCAGCGCGACCTTGAGCTTGCTGCCGTCGACCTTCTCACCGGCCTGGCTGGAGCTGGTCGAGGCGGCCGCCGCGGCAGGCGGCTTCGGCGCCGTCACGCAGCTGGCGGACTGGTCCCCAGTGCTCGCGTTGTTGTTGTTCCCCGCACCCGAATCCTTCGCGCACCCGGCCAGTACCAGTGCACCGGCCATGGCGGCGGCGGCCAGCGCGGTTCCACGCATGCGACGCAACGTGTGTCTCCCTCCCCGCTGATCCAGCGGATGGTCCGAAGAAAGCGACCCGGCGACACTGCCGGGTTCGACCGAGGAACGGTACCTAACGGCCGCTTTGCCGCCATAGGAAAAGCACGCTACGTAACACAAACGTTTACTCATGAGTCGTAAGCGCGACGAATGGAGTACTTACGGTGATCACAACGGAGTAGTCGCGAGCAGGCCTTCTCCCCCGTTCGGGCGCGGGGGAGAAGGCGCTCACGCCCTGTTCAGGGCCTACTCGCAGGTGAGCAGCGGCGAGGCCCAATCACCCCGGTCGTACTGGACACCGTCGCCACCGTCGGTGAGCACGAGCCGCAGGTAGCGGGCCCCGGTCACGTCCGCGGTCAAGGTGGTCGCCGGATCCGCCCAGGTCTTCACACCGGATCCGGCGGCCTTGGTCCCGTCCGCGTAGACCTCGAACTCCGCCGAACCTTGTTTCGCCGTCGGCTCCTTCTCGTCGTCGATCCCGACGTCGGTGCTGAACGCCGAACAGCGGCCGCCGAGATAGAACACGACTTCGGCGCTCGCGTGCGTCCCCAGGCCTTTGGCGTGTTTCGCGCCGTTGATGGTCAGCGGCTTGCCGTCACCGGCCGGGATCCCGCCGTTCGACATGTCCTTCTCGACCGGCCCGTACCCGTTCCGTTCGGCGGCGATGGCGACATCGCTGGCCCAGACCCGGCCGGACGGCGGCGCCGCGGGCACCGTCACCGGTGAGTCCGTGGCTCTCGTCACCTTCTCGAACCGTGTCGTCCGGTACGCGAGTGCGCCGGTGAGCACGGCTTTCGTACCGGCCGCCGCCGGTGGCGGAGTGAGCCGCCATCGTCCGGTCGCCGACTCCCCCGTGGTCAGCACCACCGGCCGCGGCAGGGCCACTCGCTCGGTCTTCCACCCCTCCGGTGCCGTCAAGGAGACCTCCGGGGCGAACACCGGGACGCGGGCCTCGTTGGTCGCGCGGACCGTGACCTCGACAGGTTCACCCGGAGGAAGGATTTCGGCGGGGATGCCCGGCACCGGGGCACGGAGTTCGAGCCCACCGCTGACCAGCGGTGGGTGCCGGAACCAGTCGCCACCCGCCTTGACCCGGTAGATCACCGTTTCGTGCGGGCCGACGACCGCGGAGATCCGCCCGGCGGTCTGCAGGTTTTCGTGCCGCCACAGATCCCGCAGGGTGTACCCGGCCGCGGACGGCAGGCCGATCTCCCGCGCGCTGGTCGAGATCGTCGCGTTCGCCGAGTTCTCGTTGAACAGGGCCACCGCGACGTCGCCGTTCGCCAGTGGTTTCGCGAAGACCCATTTCCCGTCCACGGTGGACAGCACCTTCGCCTGGACACCCTTGCGGTCCTGGTCGACCGCGATGATCTCGTCGTTGCGGAGGATGTCGAAATGCTCGGCCGACACCTTCCGCAGGTCGGCGCCGATCAGCAGCGGCGCGGCCATCATGGCCCACAGCGCGAAATGCGTCTGGTACTCGGCCGTGGTCATGCCGCCGTTGCCGACTTCGAGCATGTCCGGGTCGTTCCACCGGCCCGGTCCGGCGTAGGCGTCCAGCGGCGCGTTCTGCTTCATCAGCTGGAGCATCCGCGACCAGTTGTCCTTGATGTCGCCGGTGGTCCGCCACAGATGGCCGACGTCCGCACCCCACTGCCACGGCTTGTTCTCGCCCCACTCGCAGATCGAGAACACGATCGGTCGACCGGTCCTCTTCAGCGCGTCCCGCATCTTCGTGTACCGCTCCAGCGCGGGGCGGCCCTGGTTGTTGCAGTTGTCGTACTTGAGGTAGTCGACACCCCAGTCGGCGAAGGTCCGCGCGTCGACCTCTTCGTGGTCGAGCCCGCCCGGCATCGTCTTCGCGCAGGTCACCGTGCCGGCGCTGGTGTAGATGCCGAACTTGAGCCCCTTCGAATGCACGTAGTCGGCGAGTGCCTTGATACCGCTCGGGAATCGTGTCCTGTGCGCTTCCAGCTTTCCGTCGGCGTCGCGCAGCGGCTCCGCCCAGCAGTCGTCGACGTTGACATACTCGTAGCCGGCGGCCTTGAGTCCCTTCGAGACGAAGATGTCCGCGGTGTCGCGGATCAGCTTCTCGTCGACGTCGCAGCCGGTCGTGTTCCAGTTGTTGAACCCCATGGGCGGGGTCGGCGCCAGTCCGTCCGGCAAGGCCTCCGCGGTGGGAGCCGTCACCAGCACGGCCAGCGCGACCGCCGCCATCAGCGTCGCTCCGGTCTTCCGCACGCCGCCCCCTCAGACCAGCTGGTAGGACTTGAGACCACGGATGTTCTGGTGACAGTTCTTCAGGCCGGACGAGTTGAGGCTGCGGTAGATACCCCATTTCGGCCGCAGATAGTTCTTGTCCCGCCACAGATCCGCCGGTTTCCGGACGTCGGCGACGGTGCGGGCGCCGTCTTTGAGCACGCAGCGCAGGTACCCGGTGTGCGAGGCCTTGAACTCCCACGACACGTCGATCCACTTGTTCTGCAGGGGCGCGTAGTCGGCGAGGTCGGCCTCCGCGCCCGAGTCACCGGCGATCGTCAGCACCCCCTTCCCGCCCTTCTGGCGCGGCGTGAGCGTCCACTGTGGAGCGCCGACGTCGGGCACCTTCATCTGGAACAGATGCGTGAACGACGTCGTGGCGGTCAGCTCGGTGGGCCAGTAGGCCTGGTAGGAGATCCTCCAGGTCTGGTTCTGGAGGATCTTGTAGGTGGTGTCGCCGTCGCGCATCCCCTTCGACTCGTTGCGCTGCCGATCTGTCGATGTGTCGACATCGCGGGTGTGCATGTCGAACCGCCAGTGATCGCCCTCTGGATAGATGTGCTTGACCCCGGGATGCGAACCCGCGCGATCGTCCTCCAGTCCTTCGAACGCCCTCAGCCCGTCTTCGGCGGGATCGGGACTCCATCGCAAGGTCCAGGTCGCCGCCCGCGCCGTCCCGGCGCCGAGCGCGACCGCGCCGAACACGCCGGCGCCCAGGACGAGCGCCTTCCGGCGATCGATGTTCTCCATGACGGTTTTCCCTTCGTCGGGGGACAGGGTGACGGCGGAAGGGATCGCGTATCCGCCGTCCACATAGGACCTGCGGATCCGGGAAGCGGCACCGGCCTGCGGCGATACTCGTGAGTTCACTCATCGGCGTGAGCGGGGCCCGCGCGGCGCGACGGCCCGCTCATCCCGGGAAGCGGGCGGATGACCCTGAGGCTGGCCCATGGTCACCCCATCGTGAACTCGGCCTAGTGATCAGATGTCTACCCGGCCGAACGTAAGATATGAAATACGATACGTCAATCCGCCCCGGCTGAAGCAACCCCTTCGGCCGATCCACGCTTACCCCGAGGCGATGTCCCACTGAAAGAGATCGGATGTTCGCGGCCTTCAGCGGCCCAAATTGGCGCGTAAGCGGCGAATCGGGGCGGATCCGCCGCCGTCGCCCGCGACGGGGCGTGATGTCTGGTCCATCACACACACGAACCCGGAGGTGAGCCCACCGTGAGGTGCGGGTCTAGCATCCTTTTCATCCACGCTCGATGACCATGATCTCGGCACCGTCGCCGGAGCCGTCCCCAGGTGGACGTCCCGGCGGCAGGCGCGGAAACCAGCGGTCAGCGGGCCCAAGCCATGACGTTGGAGGCCGTTCACCGATGTCCACCACGGCTAGCACCGCCACTGAGGCGGCCGCGAGCGATCGGGCGGGTGCCTCACGCCGGCAAGGGACGTTCTACCGGGGAGACCCCGGTATGTGGTCCTGGGTGCTGCACCGCATCACCGGCGTGCTGACATTCTTCTTCCTCTTCGTGCACGTGCTCGACACCGCGCTCGTGCGCGTGTCGCCCGACACGTACAACGAGGTCATCGAGACCTACAAGACCCCGCTGGTCAACCTCCTCGAGGTCGGCCTGGTCGGCGCGGTGCTGTTCCACGCGCTCAACGGCATCCGGGTCATGCTGGTCGACTTCTGGGAGAAGGGACCGAAGTTCCAGAAGCCGATGCTCTGGACCATCCTGGCCATCTGGGTCGTGGTGATGATTCCGGGCGCGTTCTTCATGATGAAGCGCACCGTCGAGACGCTCTTCGGGGGTAACTGACCATGGCATCCGAAGTCCTCACCCTCGACAAGCCGCGCTCGCCGAAGCGCCCCGCCGCCCGCCGCAGCAACTTCGAGCTCTACAGCTGGCTGTTCATGCGCATCTCGGGCCTCGCCCTGATCGTGCTGGTGCTCGGCCACCTGTTCATCATGAACATCCTCGACGGCGGCGTGCACCGCATCAACTGGGGTTTCGTCGCCGGCCGCTGGGCCTCGCCGTTCTGGCAGTTCTGGGACCTGTCGATGCTGTGGCTCGCCGAGATCCACGGCGGCAACGGCCTGCGGACGATCATCGACGACTACGCCCGCAAGGACAGCACCCGGTTCTGGCTGAAGATCGTGCTCTACGTCTCGATGGTGCTGATCCTCGCCGTCGGCACGATGGTGATCTTCACCTTCGATCCCGGCATCTCGGCCAACTGACGCCCCACCACACGTTCAAAGCGGAGTCCTCATGCAGTTCCACAAGTACGACGTGGTGATCGTCGGCGCCGGTGGCGCCGGCATGCGCGCGGCCATCGAATCCGGCCAGCGTGCCCGCACCGCGGTCCTCACCAAGCTCTACCCGACGCGTTCGCACACCGGCGCCGCGCAGGGCGGCATGTGCGCCGCGCTCGCGAACGTCGAAGAGGACAACTGGGAGTGGCACACCTTCGACACGATCAAGGGCGGCGACTACCTGGTCGACCAGGACGCGGCCGAGATCATGGCGAAGGAAGCCATCGACGCGGTCCTCGACCTCGAGAAGATGGGCCTGCCGTTCAACCGGACGCCCGAAGGCAAGATCGACCAGCGCCGCTTCGGCGGGCACACCCGTGACCACGGCAAGGCCGCGGTACGCCGCGCCTGCTACGCCGCGGACCGCACCGGGCACATGATCCTGCAGACGCTGTATCAGAACTGCGTCAAGCACGGCACCGAGTTCTTCAACGAGTTCTACGTGCTCGACCTGGTGCTGACCCCGGACGAGAACGGCAACCCGGCCGCTTCCGGCGTCGTCGCCTACGAGCTGGCGACCGGCGAGCTGCACGTCTTCCAGGCGAAGTCGATCGTGTTCGCCACCGGTGGCGCGGGCAAGATCTTCAAGACGACGTCGAACGCGCACACCCTCACCGGTGACGGCCTCGGCATCATCTTCCGCAAGGGCCTGCCGCTGGAGGACATGGAGTTCTTCCAGTTCCACCCGACAGGTCTGGCCGGGCTCGGCATCCTCATCTCCGAGGCCGTGCGCGGCGAAGGCGGCATCCTCCGCAACGCCGACGGCGAGCGGTTCATGGAGCGCTACGCCCCCACCATCAAGGACCTCGCGCCGCGCGACATCGTCGCCCGGTCGATGGTGCAGGAAGTGCTGCAGGGCCGCGGTTGCGGGCCGAACAAGGACTACGTCGTCCTCGACGTCACGCACATCCCGGAAGAGACGCTGAACGCGAAACTCCCGGACATCATGGAGTTCTCGCGGACGTACCTGGGCGTCGACCCGGTGACGGAGCCGGTGCCGGTGTTCCCGACCTGCCACTACGTGATGGGCGGCATCCCGACCAACGTCCACGGCGAAGCGTTGCGGGACAACGAAAACGTCATCCCCGGCCTGTACGCCGCGGGCGAGGTGGCGTGCGTGTCCGTGCACGGCTCAAACCGGCTCGGCACGAACTCGCTGCTCGACATCAACGTGTTCGGCCGTCGCGCCGGCATCGCGGCCGCCGAGTACGCGCTGGCGCACGAGCACATCGAGCTGCCGGAGAACCCGACCAAGGTCGTAGAGGACCAGCTCGCGCTGCTGCTCTCGGAACACGGTGACGAGCGCGTCGCCGACATCCGCACCGAGCTGCAGCGCACGATGGACTCGCACGCTTCGGTGTACCGCACCGAGGACACGCTGAAGCAGGCACTGACCGACGTGCAGGCGCTGAAGGAGCGGTACACCCGGATCACCGTGTCGGACAAGGGGAAGCGGTACAACACCGACGTCCTCGAGGCCGTCGAGCTGGGCTTCCTGCTCGAACTCGCCGAGGTCCTGGTCGTCGGCGCCCTGGCGCGCAAGGAATCCCGCGGCGGGCACGCGCGCGAGGACTACCCGAACCGCGACGACACGAACTTCATGCGGCACACCATGGCCTACAAGGAGGGCGAAGGTCTCACCGCCGACGTCCGCCTGGACTACAAGCCGGTGACCTTCACCCGCTACGAACCGATGGAGCGGAAGTACTGATGACCACGGCCACCCCCGAGAAGTCGGAGGCCGTGTCCTCCGACCACACGCCGATCACCGTCACGCTGAAGATCCTCCGGTTCAACCCCGAGATCGACAACGAGCCGCACTGGGAGTCCTACGACGTCCCGGCGCAGCGCACCGACCGGCTGCTGAACCTGCTCTTCTACGTGAAGGACTACATCGACGGGACGTTCTCGTTCCGGCGCTCGTGCGCGCACGGCGTCTGTGGTTCCGACGCGATGCAGATCAACGGCATCAACCGGCTGGCGTGCAAGGTCCTGATGAAGGATCTGCTCGAGACCAACGGCAAGAAGACGACGATCACCATCGCGCCGATCAAGGGCCTGACGACGCTCAAGGACCTTTACGTCGACATGGACCCGTTCTTCGAGGCGTACAAGGCCGTGAAGCCGTACCTGATCGCCTACGGGAACGAGCCCACGCGCGAGCGGATCCAGTCGCAGGCCGACCGCGACCGGTTCGACGACACGACCAAGTGCATCCTGTGCGCCTGCTGCACGTCCTCGTGCCCGGTGTACTGGAACGACGGCTCGTACTTCGGCCCGGCCGCGATCGTCAACGCGCACCGGTTCATCTTCGACTCGCGTGACGAAGGCGCCGAAGAGCGTCTCGACATCCTGAACGACTCCGAGGGCGTCTGGCGCTGCCGGACGACGTTCAACTGCACCGACGCCTGCCCGCGCGGTATCCAGGTGACGAAGGCGATTCAGGAGGTTAAGCGCGCTTTGCTCTTCAAGCGCGTCTGACGCTTCTGCTTTGCGCGTGAAGGCCTCCTTCCCTCGGCTGAGCCGAGGGAAGGAGGCCTTCACGCGCATCAAGGAGTTATCCACAGCGGGCTAGTTATCCACAGGGCCAGGCAAAGGGGCTGGCGCAGGACTGGCAACCGCGCCCATGCTGATCGACATGGTCAACAGGGGGAGATGGGCTCAGCATCCCGAACTGCTGCTGGCTAGAAGCAGAAATGGCGTCATCCGGGTCGCCGACCTCGAGTCGGAGGACATGAGCAGCAGCACGATCTACGCGCGCTGTCTGCCGGGCGGCCCGTGGCAACGGCCCCTCCCGGGGATCGTGCTCTTGCACAACACAGAGCCGAAACCCGAAGAACTGGTCAACGCGGCACTGCTCTACAGCGGGGCCGAAAGCATGCTCACCGGCGTCGCCGCCTGCCGTCTGCATGGACTACGTCCTGCGGCGCTTCCCAAAGGCGACGATCTGCACATGCTCATCCCACATGAACGGAAGGTCCGCAGTACCGGTTTCGTCACCATGGAACGGACGACCAGATTTCCGGAGCCCAGGATGATGGGTGACGTACCCGCGGCGCCCCTGGTACGCGCGACCACGGATGCGGTACGGCGGCTTCGTGCATCAGGCCCGGTGGAAGAAGTGCTGATCGAAGCGATCCAAAGTGGTCGCTGCGCACCGCAAGCCCTCCTCCAGGAACTCAATCGCGGCACCCAGCGAGGAACGGCCATCCCCCGCCGGCTGCTTTCGAACTGGATCGACATCCGTTCGATGGCTGAATCCCGTGCACGCACGCTCAGCCTCCGCTTGCCCTCGCCACCGAGCCATTGGAACTGCAAGGTCTTGGATCAGCGTGGCAAGTACCTGGGGCGCCCGGACGCCTGGTGGGACGACATCGGCCTCGCTTGGGAAATCGACTCGTTCGACTTCCACTTCCGACGAGCCGACTACTCGCGAACGTTGAAGCGGAACACCCGCTACACGGCCTCGGGCATCCTTGTCGTGCAGACGCTTCCCTCCAGGATCCGAGACGATCCCACCGGAGTGGTCAATGAACTGATCACCGCGCACGAAGCCGCCTCCGCTCGCCCACGTCCTCCTGTCAGGGTTGTGGACATCGATACCGCCGACGCCGCGTGAAGGCCTCCTTCCCTCGGCTCAGCCGAGGGAAGGAGGCCTTCACGCGCATCAAGACGGAGGAGAACAGCCGCGCTATTCCAGCACGCGAGCCAGAGCGGCTGCGGAGTCGGCGGTGCCGGGCAGCAGGTCGAAAGCCTCCGGGTCGATGCGGTCCACAGCGCCCGTGCTCACATCCCGCAGCATGTTGTACAGCCCCGCCATCACCGCGCGCGTGAAGTGCTCCCGGTGCTGCTGCCCGAGCGTCTGCGTCTGCCCGCGCACCTCGAACAGCACCGTCCCCGTCCCGTTCAACGCGAACGAGCACCGCGCCTGCCCGGGCAGATCACGATCCGCGCCATGCGGGTACCGCGCCCCGACGAAGCCACGCGACGTCATCCCGTTGAAGCCGCTGATCGCCAGCTGCCGCGATTCGTCCTTTGTGTACACGTCGCGGTACTTCGCGTATTTCTGGCCGGGCTCGAAGAACTTGTCCGGCAGCGGCGGGTAGTCGATGCCGACGTCGAGGAGCCGGTTGCTGCCTTCCTGGCGGACGCACGCGCCTTGGTGGTGCAGATCGACGTAGACGTCGGGCACCTTCCCGCGCCGGGCGGTCAGCTCCATGTACACAGACCGCAAAGCCCGCGACTCGGGCGTGATGAACCAGCCCGGCTGATCCGGCGCGCCCGGGAAGTCCTCCGCGCGCGGGACGTAGTTCAGGTCCGGATTGAAGTCGCGGTTGACGTCGAACCCGGGCCGCTTCCGGTAGTCGTCGCCCTGGAGGACGTCGCTGAGGTAGTTCCAGGCGGGCGGCCGGCCCTTCAGCTGGGGGAACTTGCGCTGCACCTCGGCCCACGACAGGTCGTTGCCGCGCCGATCGAGTTCGGCGCCGTCCGGGTTCAGTTTCGGCACCGCGACGAAGGTGATGGTCTTCCGCAGCCGCTCGGCGTCCCGCGACTCCGAGGTACCGAGGTAGTCCAGGATCCGGAGCAGGGCGTCGGTGCCGGTCTTCTCGTTTCCGTGGATCTCGCTGGAGACCACGAAGACCTTCGGCCCGGTCCCGACGGTCGCCTGATGGATCACCCGGCCGCGGTTGGACCGCCCGGCCTCCTCGACCGCCACGCGCCCCTTGCTCACGCGCTCGAGCCTGCCGAGTTCCCGCACCATTTCGCGGTAGTCGGTGAACTCGTCGATGGGCAGCTCCCGCGGCTCCTCGCTGCAGGGCGTCACCGGAGCCGCCGCCGCGGGCGTGCTGACCAGCGGGAGCATCGCCAGCCCCACCACCACGGGAACCAACCGACCGAACACCGACATCGTGAACTCCCCACTGTCGAAGGTGTTCACAACGTAGCGAGAACGCACCGGTCGCGAATCCGGCGAAAGGTGCTTCGCCGCCAAGAAGACCGTTGGAAACGGTGTGTGACTGAGATAGCCTGGAGAGTCACCAAGCCGGGTGATCGAGGGGCGGCGAGGCGATGGGTGCTGGTTCGGAGCTGCGCGCGATCCTTTCGCAGCGACTCGTGCCTCTGATCGCGGAAATCGAAGAACTGGTTTACAAACACGGCTACATTCGCGTATTCGGAAGCACGATCACCATGCTGGGTACGGTCGGCTTGCTCGGCCAGGTGCTCGGCATCGCCTGGCTCAGAACGGCTTTCGCCACCGCCGCCGGCGCGTTGTTCGTCTTGGCCGCGCTGGTTTCGTTCGCGGGAACGCAACGGCAACGCAACAGACTCGTCAACGTGGAGAACATCCTTCACGACTACGCCGACAGCATGCACACGGATTCACCGATCGTCCTCCGTGAATGGCGGCAAGAAACCATCGTCGAGAACAACGGTGACGTCTACTGCAAACGCAACATGATCCTCAGCGCCGCCTCGGACGGTAAGCCGAGATACGTTTCGCTCAAAATGACCTACTACGGAATAACCCCGTTGACCGCCAGAGCGAAACGACGCATCTCGTGCAAGGCGTACCACGCGAGACCGGAAAGCGCGTCCGAGCGCACACGGGCGAAGGCCACGTCGGTCTGGAAGAACTCGAAGGCGGGCAAACCCCGTCTCGACATCTACGTCCACTTGGGAAACCGGGTCGCGGACGGCGATCTCGTGACCGTCGAGTGGTGGTGGCCGAAGATGTCGGCGGACCTGATGAGCGGTGCGGAGCCGGAGGACTTCGACGTGGTCTTCGACAAGCAGGTCTGCAAGTTCACCCACCGGGTCGTCTTCCGCAACGTCCCGAACCCCGCGTCTCTCACCGTGCGCAATCAGGGGGCCCGCAATTTCAAGAAGAAGGTGCGGAACAACGATGTGATCGTCGAGTACTCCGCCCGCGAGCCCCGGTTGAGCGAGCACATGGGCTTCGTCGCGGACTACACGCGTAACGGCTGACGCTCCGGCACGGGTTTCATGCCGGAGCCAGGCGGTGGCTAGTTGCCACCCGTCTCAGAACCGCCGGTCATCATGTGCATCCATTCGCGAGGTTGATTGGTCGCCCCCATCGGTGCCGATGTGGTGGACGGCACAGTAGCCGAAGTCGCTCGATCTTCACTCGGCACCTACCCCATTGGGGTTTCACCTATACGAGTTTACCGCGCTCACGGGCCACCAAGACCGGAAAATCCGGCACGTGTTCGGGTGGTCACCGAACGGATCTTGCCTTTCCGCAAGCGACCGGAACGCATTCGGGGCCGGCCCACCACGTGGACCGGCCCCGAATATTCGGAAATCCTTTTACTTCACCGCGTCCAGGGCGTTGACGCGGCCGTGCCCGTAGTACGAGTTGTCCTTCGCCGGGCCTTCACAGACCGGCGCCGCGGTCCCGCAGGGAACCTCGTCCGCCTGGTGCTCCAGCAGCCAGGTCAGCAGCCGCGGCGGAGCGTGGCGGTAGCGGGAAGCCAGCAGCGCGGCGACACCGGCGGCGTGCGGGGACGCCATCGAGGTGCCGCACTTGGCGCCGTAGCCGCCGTTGAAGATCGTCGACAGCGGGCAGCCCACTCCCTGGCCGGCGGGCGGCAGCTGGGCGCGGTCGCCACCGGGGGCGGTGACCGAAACGTCGTCGCCGTAGTTGCTGTACGACGACTTCGTGCCCGCGTAGCCGATGGCCGAGACGTTGACGACGCCGTCGATGGCCTTGGGCAGGATGCCGCAGCTCTCGTCGACCGGGTGCGGGCGGTTCGGGTCGGTGGTCTGCTTGTCCGGGTCGAAGCCGCTGTTACCGGCGGCGGCGACGTTCAGCACGCCACGTCCGGTCGAGTAGGTCACCGCGCGGCGGACGGCCTCGAACGCGGCCGCGTCGCCCGGCTCCTTCGCGCAGTAGAACATGCCCGGGTCGATGTAGTAGCTGTTGTTCGTGACCGGGAAGCGGTGCTTCGCCGCCCACATGAACCCGCACACCGCGGCCTCGGGGAGGATCAGGCCGTCGTCGTTCACGACCTTCACCGACGCGAGCTTGACGCCGGGCGCCACACCCGTGAAGCCGCGCGAGGCGTCCTTGCCCGCGATCGTGCCGGCGACGTGCGTGCCGTGGTCCGAAGTCGTGGGCGCCCAGGCGGCGGGCGTCGTGTCGGGCGCGCCGCTGTTGCAGCCTGCCGACACGGTCGGGTCGAGGGCCGCCTTCAGCGCGGGGTGGGTGGGCTCGATGCCCGAGTCCAGCACGCCGACGGTCACCGAGCTGCTGCCACCGGAGATCTTGTTCGCCTCGGGAGCCTGGATCGCCCGCATGTCCCACTGCTGGGCCGACAGATCCTCTTCGACCGCGACGCTGGTGGTCTCTTCGTTCTCCTTGGTGTCGACCACGGCGGAGCGGGTCGCGCGGGCGGTGGCCGCCGGCGGGAACGCGACGTCACGGCCGCCCGAGTAGGCGCGGAAGACGCCGATCTTCGCCTGGAAGTCGGCGTTGCGCGAGGTCGCCACCGCGACCCCGATCTCCGGGTAGTACGCGACCTTCTCGCCGCACTTGGCGCGCAGCTCGCTGTCGACCTTGCGCTCCGGCGTACGCGGGTTGTAGAGCACCACGTAGTTGAACGGCGCGCTCGCGGTGTCGCACTGCGGCGCGGGCGCGGCGCTCGCCGACGGGGCCGCGAACACGCTTCCCGCCGCCGCCGCGACGAGCGCGGGGACGAGCAGGCGTCTGATCCGGGACATTCCACCTCCATGATTCGGTGGAGTGAACGTAAGCGAGCCGAAGGCGGGCCACCACCGTCAAAAGGACGACAAACCGGATCAGGCGTCAGCCTTCTCCGCGTCCCGTGACTTGGCGCCACGAAGCGTGCGCAGACCGATGACGCCGATGATGGTGCCGAGCACGAACGAGACCACCGTCAGCACCGCGTGCACGATGAAGTAGGCGGTGGGCGAGCCGTCCGCGGCCCAGGCGCGGTCACTGTCCCAGAGGTTCTTGGCGAACGTGATCCAGATGATCCACGACCACACGCCGAAACCCAGCAGGAACATCGAAGTACCTCGCGAAATGCGCATGCCCCTGAGTATGCAGCGGGCCCGGCGACGCTACATTGCTCGGGTGCACAGCGCTATCTCCCGGTCGCTCCTGGTCCTCGTTTCCGGTGTGCTCGCCCTCGCGGTGACGCCGGTGGCCACAGCCGCCCCGAAGCCACCAGCCCAGGCGCAGCCGTGCGCGAACAAGACGACGCCTCCCCCGCCCATCGACACCTCCGAGAAGCCGCGTCCCGGTGAGGCCGCGCCGGCCCCGCTGCCGGTCCCGCCGGTCCCGGTGGGCGGCGACCGGATGGCCGAATGCGGGCTCGTGCTCCCGAAGCGTGCGCTGAACCCGCCCGAGGGGAACACCTCCGCGTCGTGGGTGCTGCAGGATCTCGACAACGGCGACATCATTGCGGCGAAGGACCCGCACGCGCGCCAGCGGCCGGCGTCGCTGATCAAGGTGCTGCTCGGGCTGGTCGTGGTCACCGAACTCCCGCCGGGCAAGAGCATCGTGCCGACCAAGGAGGACGCCGAGCAGGAGTGCACCTGCATGGGCATCGCCGCGGGCGGTCAGTACACAGTGGACCAGCTGCTGCACGGCCTGCTGATGCATTCGGGCAACGACGCGGCGCACGCGCTCTCCACCGTGCTCGGCGGGGTGGACGCGACCGTCGCGAAGATGAACGCGCTGGCCACCCGCATCGGCGCCACGGACACCCGGGCCGCGACGCCGTCCGGGCTCGACGGCCCCGGTATGTCGACGTCGGCCTACGACATGAGCCTGATCTTCCACTACGCGATGAAGAAGCCCGAATTCGCCAAGGTGGTCAAGACCAAGACCTTCGAAATCCCGCCCACGGCGGGAAAGCCGCTCATCACGATCTACAACGACAACAAACTCCTCGGCACCTACCCCGGGTTCACCGGCGGGAAGACCGGTTTCACCGACGACGCGCGCCACACCTACGCGGGCAGCGCGGTCCAGAACGGTCACCGGATCGGGGTCGTGATGCTGCGCGCCGAGCAGCGCCCGACGCGGGTCGTCGAGCAGGCGGCGAAACTCCTCGACTACGGCATCGCGCTGCGCGACGCCAAGGCCGAATCGGTGGGGCGCATCGAATACCGGTCACCGGAAATCGTGAACGCGGACCCGGCGAACGCCACGCCGAACGGGGACGGAGCGTCGAACAGCGGCGCCGCGGCCGCGGCCGAAGACCCGTTCGGGGTGACGGGCTGGATCATCACGCTGGTCGTGTTCCTGATCATCGTGGCGTCGTTCGTCGTCGGTCACCAGCGGAAAAAGGCCATGCCGGGCGAGTAGACCGCGGAAACGAAATCGGCGGACAACGACGGCCGCGACCGCTGACCTTCGGTCTCCACCCGCGCGCCGTTACCAAGAAGGCCGCGCAGGCGCAGCCGGCTCCGGTCACGCAGGAGCCCGGCCGGTAAGTCAGGACCTCCGGCGGCCGAACCAGCCCAACAGGGCACCGGTCGCGAAAGCCCCGCCGACGGCACCGAGCCCCGGCCCCTGCTGCACGGTCACCCTCGGGTGGATCAGCACCGGGGCCGGCGGCTCGATGACCGTCTGCTGGTTCTCCTTCGCCGTCGCCGTCCACGCGGTGACGAACAACAGGAACCGCGACACGAGGTTCGCGAACACGAGCAGACCGATCACCGGGCCGAACAGCGTGAACGCCGGTGATTTCGTGACGCTGCCGAGGTAGACGGTCGCGGCCTGCTGGAGCACGATGAACCCGACGGCGGCGAAGATCGCGCCCTTGACCGCGCTGCGCAGCGCGACGTGCTCACGAGGCAGCCTCGCGATGACCCACAGGAACACCAGGGTGTTCGCGAGAAGACCGAGCAGGATCGTCGCGACCTTCAACAGGAAAACGGCCCAGCCCTGGTTCTCGAGGCCGACCAGTTCGAGCAGGAACCGCCCGACCCCGCTGCCCGCCGCGGTGAGACCGAACGAGACCACCAGCGCGAGACCGAGCCCGACGAGGGACAGCAGGTCCTTGATGGTGGTCGAAACCAGCGGAAGCTTCTGCTTTTCCTGCCCCCATTGGGCGGTCAGCGCGTCGCGCAGGTTCGACATCCAGCCGACGCCCGAGTAGAGGGCGAGCAGCAGACCGAACACTCCGATGCCGCCACCGGATTTCAGCGCCGCGCCGATGATCTCGCCGACGAGACCCCGTAGCCCGTCCGGTACGGACTTCGTGATGCCGTCGACGAGCTGGTTCGTCACCGCGGTGTCGCCCTTGAGCACGATCCCGACGATCGCGAAGGCGACCATCAAGATCGGGATCACCGAAAGCACACTGAAGTAGGTAATGGCGGCCGCGTAGTGGTTGCCGTAGCGCTCGGTGAAGGCGTCATTGGCCCGGATGAGGTGATCGAGCCAGGCGTACTTGCGCCTCAGGCGCGGTAGCAGCTTGTCCTCTTCCGGCTTCGCGCCGTCGTCTTTCGCCACCTTGAAACGCTAACCACACGGCCGCGGCCGCGCAGCGCGAATCAGCCTGCCGGGGGAAGGAACCCGATGTTCTCGTAGACGTTCCGCAAGGTCACCGAAGCGACCTCCCTGGCCCGTTCCGCACCGAGCGCCAACGCCTTGTCGAGTTCGGCGACGTCGTCCAGGTAGGACCGGACGCGCTCCTGCACCGGCGTGACCCACTCGACGAACGCCTCGCCGACGCCCTTCTTCAGGTCGCCGTAGCCCTTGCCCTCGTAGGCGTTCTCGAGTTCGGCGACCGGCTGGTCGGTCAGGGCGGACAGGATCGTCAGCAGGTTCGAGACGCCCGGCTTGTTCTCGGCGTCGAAGACGATCTCGCGGCCGGTGTCGGTGACCGCCGAGCGCACCTTCTTCGCCGACTTCTTCGGGTCTTCGAGCAGCTCGATGAGGCCGTTGCCGGTCGACGAGGACTTGCTCATCTTCGCCGTCGGGTCCTGCAGGTCGTAGATCTTCGCCGTGTCCTTGACGATATGCGGCTCCGGCACGGTGAACGTCTTGCCGTAGCGGTTGTTGAACCGCTGCGCGAGGTTGCGCGTCAGCTCCAGGTGCTGCCGCTGGTCCTCGCCGACGGGGACCTCGTTCGCCTGGTACAGCAGGATGTCCGCGGCCTGCAGGACCGGGTACGTGAACAGGCCGACGCTGGCGCGATCCGTGCCCTGCTTCGCGGCCTTGTCCTTGAACTGCGTCATCCGGCTCGCCTCGCCGAACCCGGTCTGGCACTCCAGCACCCAGCTCAGCTGGGCGTGCTCGGGCACCTGGCTCTGGACGAACAGCGCGCTGCGGGCGGGGTCGACCCCGAGCGCGAGCAGCTGCGCGGCCGACCGGCGCGTGCGCTCACGCAGCACCTTCGGGTCCTGCTCGACGGTGATCGCGTGCAGGTCGACGACCATGTAGAAGGTGTCGTGGGTGTCCTGCAGCCGCACCCATTGCCGCAGCGCACCCAGGTAGTTGCCCAGGTGGAACGAGTCGGCGGTCGGCTGGATCCCGGAGAGTACGCGCGGGCGCTTCTGTTCGTCGGACACGCCCGGATTCTGTCAGGCCACGCCACGGCGGGTCATCCGGCCTCGGCCCGGCCGAACGGGCTAAACGGTTAAACGCCACATACTTCCGACGGTTCTGGGCGCGGTGTCCGATTCCTAGCGTTCATGGCACCGGATCTTCCGGCCACACCGAAGGAGAACCCAGATGAAGGCACGATCCCTGCTGATGGGCTTGGCCATGGCGGCTGCGGCCGTCTTCTCGCTTTCCGGCGTCGCGGCGGCGGCCGAGCCCACCGGAGGCGTCCAGCCGAACATCGTCGGCGGCGGCAACGCGACCCAGGTCTACTCGTTCATGGTGTCCCAGCAGTCGAGCTCCGGCAGCCACCAGTGTGGTGGCTCACTGATCAGCTCGACCTGGGTGGTCACCGCGGCGCACTGTGGCACGCCGTACCAGGTGCGGGTCGGCACCACGAACCGCACCAGCGGCGGTTCCGTCGCCCGCGTCGCCCAGCGCATCGCCCACCCGAGCGCCGACCTGGCGCTGCTGCGTCTCTCGACGGCGGTGTCGCAGGCGCCGGTCACGATCGCCGCTTCGTCCGGGGCCGTTGGCACCGCGACGCGGATCATCGGCTGGGGCCAGACCTGCCCCGTCCGCGGTGGTTGTGGCGCCCCGATCAACCTCCAGGAGCTGAACACCTCGATCGTCGCCGACACCCGGTGCAGCGGCATCAACGCCGCCAGCGAGATCTGCACCAACAACCCCAACGGCAACTCGGGCGCCTGCTACGGCGACTCGGGCGGCCCGCAGGTGAAGCAGGTCAGCGGTGTCTGGCAGCTGGTCGGCGCCACCAGCCGCGCCGGGAACAACAGCAGCACCTGCGCGACCGGGCCGTCGATCTACGTGGACGTCCCCTACTTCCGCAGCTGGATCCGCACCAACTCCGGCGTCTGA
This sequence comes from Amycolatopsis sp. SB7-3, assembly GCF_041021335.1. Taxonomy (NCBI): domain Bacteria; kingdom Bacillati; phylum Actinomycetota; class Actinomycetes; order Pseudonocardiales; family Pseudonocardiaceae; genus Amycolatopsis; species Amycolatopsis sp. SB7-3. The sequence goes on along the minus strand of NZ_JBFPJQ010000001.1, from coordinate 3,215,078 downwards.
CCCGGTCCCCGCGTCGCCCCACCGCCCCCGGGGGCGACGCGGGCCCAGCCGGTTCAGCAAGGAACCGTGCGGTAGTTCGAAGAGCCGCTCCAGCAGCGCGACCGCCTTCAAGGAGTCGCACCGCTCGGGGCGGCTTCTTCCTGTCCGCCAGTAGCTCAAGGTCGCGACACTGATCCGGACTCCCTGCTGGGCGAGCCGGTGCCGGATCCGGTCGAGCCCGAGGCCGCTTTCCGTGATCGCCCGGTCCAGGGCGCGGGGGAAGGGGTCACCGGGCCGGCTGCGACGCCGCGTCACCGTCATGGACCCGAGCGTGGCGATCAGCGCGCGGCGAAACAATCCGGGCGGGACTAGGTGTACCTACCCAAGAAATCCGCCGACCTGCGTTTCGCGGGCTAACCGCGATCCGCCGGGCCCAGGGCACCCACCTGCGTTTCGCGGGCTAAACGCGATCCGAAGCGGGGGAAAGCAGGTCAGGGGCGCTGCTGGCGAGTGAGGGCGTCGTCCGCGAGCACGGCCTCGGCCATCGCGGCCACATGCGGGGCGGCGGGCTGCGGCGGGACGACGGGAGCGGGGGCGACGGCGGCCGCGCGGGCCTTCCGGCGCTGGCGGAACACACCGAAGGCCATGCCGACGATGCCGAGCGCGACGGCGATCAGGCCGACCGGGCCCAGCAGGCCGAACGCCATCTCCGAACGTGACGCCGACTCCGCTGCCGACGCCGGAACGGCGCCAGCGACGAGCAACGCGACCGGGATCGCGATGACCGCCGCGGCCCGGGCCGCGGGCACGGACGATCGCATCAGGAGATGAACTGGGTTCCGCACCGGAGTGCCTCCCGTGACGTGACTTTGCCGAACCGGAACGCTAACCCGAACGAGTGAGCATTTCCAGGTTGCTGGTCAAAAAACTACCGAGCGTGTCAAGACCTGTGGGTTCTGATCAACTCGGGGCCCGAGACTAGCCCCTCACAGGGGGGATGTTTCGAGCACCCCTCGCCTCAGAGTTGCCATGCGGGGAATCGGTTTTTGACAAAACCGGACAGGGGTTAGGCCATTCGGCTGTCGCACGCGGCCGAACAGGCACGATCCGACTTTCCCCGGTTGGTTTCTTGTGCGCAATGGTCTATACCTGTTGGCCATACCCCTTAAAAGGTATAGACCAATCTCCCTGCATGGTCCCCTCGTACGAAGGAGCCACCGATGTCTCTTCGACGTATTCTCGCGGCGGTCGCCGCAACCTTCGCCGCCACCACCGTCGCCGTCGTCCCGGCCCAGTCCGCCTCCGCCGCGGACTGCGTGGCGCCGTGGAACGCGAGCTCGGTCTACTGGGGCGGCAACACCGCCTCCTACAACGGGCACAACTGGTCCGCGAAGTGGTGGACGCAGAACGAAACCCCAGGTACGGCGCAGGTCTGGGCCGATCAGGGCGCCTGCGGCGGCGGGACAACCAACCCGCCGAACCCGTCCGGCTTCGTGGTCAGCGAGGCGCAGTTCAACCAGATGTTCCCGAGCCGGAACCCCTTCTACACCTACAACGGCTTGGTCACCGCCCTCAGCGCGTACCCGGCCTTCGCGGGCACGGGCAGCGACACCGTGAAGAAGCAGGAAGCGGCGGCCTTCCTGGCGAACGTCAGCCATGAGACCGGCGGCCTGGTCCACATCGTCGAGCAGAACGAGGCGAACTACCCGCACTACTGCGACACGAGCCAGTCCTACGGCTGCCCCGCCGGCAACGCCGCGTACTACGGCCGCGGCCCGATCCAGCTCAGCTGGAACTTCAACTACAAGGCCGCCGGCGACGCGCTGGGCCTGCCGCTGCTGACCAACCCGTGGCTGGTGCAGAACGACGCGGCGGTCGCCTGGAAGACCGGCATCTGGTACTGGATGACCCAGAACGGTCCCGGCACGATGACCCCGCACAACGCGATGGTCAACAGCCGCGGCTTCGGCGAGACGATCCGCAGCATCAACGGGAGCATCGAGTGCAACGGCGGCAACCCCGCCCAGGTGCAGAGCCGCGTGAGCAAGTACCAGCAGTTCACCGGCATCCTCGGCGTCGACCCCGGAGGCAACCTGTACTGCTGATCCGTCCAGGGAACTGAAGGGGCCCTTCGCTGCATGTGACGCGGCGAAGGGCCCCTTCAGTTTTCGTCGAGGGACGCCAGTAGCCGACGCAGCGAAGCGTCGAGGACGCCGAGGTCCTCACCCAGCGGCGAGAGCAGCTTCGCGACGTTCGCCGTGTGCTCGGTCATCGCGGCGTCGACGACCTCGAAGCCGCGCTCGGTCAACGTGACCCGGAAGCTGCGCCGGTCTTCGGGATCGAGCGCCCGCTCGACCAGCCCGGCCGACTCGAGCCGGTCGATCCGGCTGGTCATCCCGGCCCTGGACATCATCAGGGTCGCGGACAGTTCGGACGGGATCAGCGTGTACGGCTTCCCGGACCGCCTCAGCGCCGCGAGCACGTCGAACTCCCCTTGCTTCAAGCCGTGTTTGGCGAAGACGGCCTCGACCATCGGCGTGGTCAGCATCGTGACGCGGCCGAGCCGGCCGGCGACCCCGATCGCGGTCAAGTCCAGCTCCGGCCGCTCGCGGTGCCAGGCGTCGACGACGGCGTCGATCGCGTCCGCGCTTCCTTGTTCACTCACGAAACGCAGTCTATTCGACGGGAGATAGTTTGACAGCGAACTATCAGCAGTGGAACTATCTCGGTCATGACACAGCGCATCGAAACCCGCGAACCCGTCCTCGTCCGCGCCGCCGAAGCCGAGACCGTCGGCGCGGCCCCCACCCTCGTCACGCTGCTCGCCGACGTCTCGACCACAGGCGGAGTCATGAGCAGCGCGAGAACACAGCTGGGCGTCGGCGCCGACGGCGCGGCGCCGCACTACCACACCGGCTCGTCCGAGATGTTCTTCATGCTCGGCGGAAAGCTGGAAGTCCTTGTGGGAGAGGAGATCGTGACCGTTTCCGAAGGCGACATGCTCGTCGTGCCGCCGCTGACCACACACGCGTTCCGGGCGGCTGTGGACTCGGCGGCGGACGTTCTGATCGTGTTCATCCCCGGCGTGGAACGGTTCGACTACTTCCGACTACTGGAGAAGGTCGGGCACGGCGAGGCGACCGTCCAGGATCTCTTGGACAGTCAGGAAAAGTTCGACAACCACTTCGTCGAAAGTCCAGTGTGGACGGAGAGCGCGAAGTCCCGTCAGTAGCCGCGCGGCGGGTATCCCGGCGGCGGATACTGCGGCGGGTACTGCTGTGGCGGATAGTGCTGCGGCGGGTGTCCCGGATATTGCGGCGGATACGGTGGCTGACCGTACTGCGGCGGGGGCGGGTACTGCGGCGGATACCCGGGGTTCTGCGGCGGATACTGCTGTTGCGGCGGATGGTAAGGCTGCGGCGGAGGCGGCGCGGCGGGCTGCCCACCGAGGTGGAACGGCAGCAGCGACACGAGCTGCGCGAGCCTCCCGAGCGTGGAGAGCACGTCGTCCGGTTTGGTCCGGCCGAAGGTCGGGTTCTCGACGTAGACCAGTTCCGCGCCCACCAGCGACCAGGTGTGCAGCTTCGACGACCGCATCGTGGCGGCGACCTGCGGCGTCAGCACGGCGACCGCGACGTTCGGGTCGGTGTCGATCAGCTTGTACCAGCGGTTGAACTTCCGGTCGGCGGTGGCGGGCTCCGGGTACTGATCGACGTCCCAGGCGGACTCGATACTCGACACGATCTGGAAGTTCGGCATCGGTGCGGGCAGGGTGACGACCCAGACCGTGTCGATCGAGATCGTGTCGAGCTCGTTGACCTTCTTGTTGGTCCACCGCGTGTGCACGCTCGTGACCGTCGGGCGGCGGTGGTAATCGAAGACGCTGAAGCGAAGGCCGTTGTACGCGCCGCTCAGCGCGCCGAACGCCATCCGCTTGTCGCCGCGCTGGTTGAACGGCAAGACCGTCCAGCGCTCCAGCAGGTTCGGCGCGTCCGGGCTGAACTCCCACCCGTACTGGCCGGACATCGCGTAGCGCTCGGCGTTGGTCGCCTCGATACGCCTGGCTTCGTTCGTCTCCATCGCAACCCCCGGATCTCCTGCGCGCAGGTTATCCGGAGTACGTCGCCGTCACCGGCGCGTGGTCGGACCAGCGCTGGTCGTAGGTCGCGGCGCGCTCGACCACGACGGAGGTGCACCGCTCGGCCAGGCCGGGAGTGGCGATCTGGCAGTCGATGCGCCAGCCCGTGTCGTTGTCGAACGCCTTCCCGCGGTACGACCACCACGTGTACGGGCCGGGGCCTTCCGGGTCGAGCTTGCGCTGCACGTCGACGTAGCCGGCCTCGCTGAACACGCGGCCGAGCCACTCCCGTTCCTCCGGCAGGAAGCCCGAACTCTTCTGGTTCCCGCGCCAGTTCTTCAGGTCGATCTTGTCGTACGCGATGTTCCAGTCGCCCACGACGACGACCTCGCGGCCACCGGCCTCGGCCTTGGCACGCAGGTCGACGAGGTACGGCAGGAACGCCGCCATGAAGCGCTCCTTCTCGTCCTGGCGCGGTGTCCCGACATCGCCACTGGGCAGGTACAGGCTCGCGACGACGACGTTCGGCAGGTGGATCTCGGCGTAGCGGCCGCTGTCCTCGAATTCGGGCTCGCCGAAACCGATGCGGACCTCTTCCGGCTCCGCCCGGCTGAAGAGCATGACGCCGTTGCGCCCCTTCTGCACGGACGGCGCGTGCACCACGTGCCAGCCCTCGGGCGCGGCGGCACCGGCCGGGAGCTCCTTGAGCTCGGCCCGGACCTCCTGACAGGCGACGACGTCCGCCTTCGTCGAGCCCAGCCACTCGACGAAGCCCTTTTTCGCGGCGGCACGGAGGCCGTTGACATTCACAGTGGAGACGGTCAGCACCCTTCGCACGCTACCCGGGGGGTCCGACAGAAACGGCACTGGGAGACTCGCGCGCATGAGCGAGCTGACCGTGCTGGGCAGCTGCGGCGCCTGGCCGGAACCCGGCCGGGCCTGCGCCGGCTTCCTCCTGGTCCACGAGGGCTTCAAGCTGGTGCTCGACCTCGGCCCGCCGCGCGACGTCGGGCCGTTCCGGATGACGACGTTCCTGCTGCCGCACCACGTTCCGAACTACGGCGCGCGCCCGGGCTGACCGTCGCCTACACCGGCGACAGCGGGCCCAGCCCGATCCTCGCGGAGCTGGCGCGCGACGCCGACCTGCTCATCGCCGACGCCACGCTCCAGGGCCCCTCCTCCGACGAGACGCCACGCCTGGTGTCGACGGCGGGCGAGGCCGGGTACTGGGCCGAGCGCGGAGGTGCCCGGCGGTTGCTGCTCACCCACTTCTGGCCCGGCTCCGACCGCGGGATCTCGGTGGCCGAAGCGCGGCAGGAGTTCAGCGGCGAGGTCCTGGCGGCCGCGGAAGGGGCCCACCTGCGTTTCGCGGGCTAATCGCGAAGCCGCAGGTCAACGCCCACGTCGCCTTTCGCGGGCTAAACGCGATCCCGCAGGTCACGGGCCACATTTCGAACCTTGGACCGGCGGCGCGAACTCGGCCGAAACCCATTTGCCCTCCGCGATCTTGCGGAAGCCGTTCTCGACCACCGGCTGCGCGTCGATCTTCGCGTCCTTGACGTACTTGCCGACGATCTTCTGCCCACCGGGGGCGTCGCGCGCGTTGAGCACGTCCGCCGTCACCACGACCTGGCAACCGGTCGGGCTCGACGCGCTCGACTCCCTGTCCTGTCCCGAGATGGCGACGACGACGATCAGCGCCAGTCCGCCGCCGATGAACAAGACCGGTTTCGAGATGGCCATGATGGTCACTCCTCGAACAAGGGAATCGTTTTCTGTCCGGTCCAGAGTGGCAGAAGCCGGGGCGGTCGCCCAGATCCCGGATCGCCTACCACCCGGAGGCGCCAACCCGGCCGGTCACGGGCTACCCACCGTCACAACGCGAAAAGGCCCCCTTCCGCGAGGGAAGGGGGCCTTCAAGCGGTTACGGGACTCAGGCCTGGGCGATCTTCTTGGCCAGGTTGGCGTCCAGCGTCGCGAGGAACTCCTCGGTGGTCTGGAACGGCTGGTCCTTGCTGATCAGCAGCGCGAGGTCCTTGGTCATCTTGCCGCTCTCGACGGTCTCGATGACGACCTGCTCCAGCTTGTTCGCGAAGCCGATCAGCTCCGGGTTCGAGTCCAGCTTGCCGCGGTGCTCGAGGCCACGGGTCCACGCGAAGATGGACGCGATCGGGTTCGTCGAGGTCGGCTTGCCCTGCTGGTGCTGGCGGTAGTGCCGGGTCACCGTGCCGTGCGCGGCCTCGGCCTCGACGGTCTTGCCGTCCGGGGTGCGCAGCACCGAGGTCATCAGGCCCAGCGAGCCGAAGCCCTGCGCGACCGTGTCGGACTGCACGTCACCGTCGTAGTTCTTGCAGGCCCAGACGTAGCCGCCCTCCCACTTCATCGCCGCGGCGACCATGTCGTCGATCAGGCGGTGCTCGTAGGTGATGCCCTTGGCGTCGAAGTCGGCCTTGAACTCGGCCTGGTAGATCTCCTCGAACACGTCCTTGAACATGCCGTCGTAGGCCTTCAGGATGGTGTTCTTGGTCGACATGTAGACCGGGTACTCGCGGTCGAGGCCGTACTGCAGCGAGGCACGTGCGAAGTCCTCGATGGACTTGCGGAAGTTGAACATCCCCATGGCGACGCCGCCACCCTCGGGGTACTGCGCGACCTGGAACTCCATCGGCTCGGAACCGTCGGCCGGGGTGTAGGTCATGGTCAGCGTGCCCGGGCCGGGGACCTTGAAGTTGGTCGCCTTGTACTGGTCACCGTGCGCGTGACGGCCGATGATGATCGGCTTGGTCCAGCCCGGTACCAGGCGCGGGATGTTCTGGATGACGATCGGCTCGCGGAAGATCACGCCGCCGAGGATGTTGCGGATCGTCCCGTTGGGCGAGAGCCACATCTTCTTCAGGCCGAACTCTTCGACGCGCGCCTCGTCCGGCGTGATCGTGGCGCACTTGACACCGACGCCGTGCTTCTTGATCGCGTTGGCGGAGTCGACGGTGATCTGGTCGTCGGTGCGGTCCCGCTCCTCGATGCCCAGGTCGTAGTACTCCAGGTTCACGTCCAGGTACGGGTGGATCAGCCTGTCCTTGATGAACTGCCAAATGATGCGGGTCATCTCATCACCGTCGAGCTCGACGACGGTGCCCTGGACCTTGATCTTGGCCATGAGCAGCGGTGCTCCTTCCGCGGATCTTCGCGTTTCTTCTTCAGTCTCCGGTAGCGGTACAAGCGTACTGCTTAACGGTCCTGGATGGTTCCAGTAGTGGTCGGTATCAAGTCTCCACGAGGCTGATGTGTCCGACGTCACCCGGTCGTACGACGGCCATCCGGCCGTCACGGGAACGTCGGCGACCGCGCCATCATCGAACCGAACCCGACAATCGGCACGTCGGCCACCGGAAAGGCGGACCTCATGACCACCGACCCCTACGCCGTGCCACCGCACGGGCAGCCGGCGACGCCGGAGCCTTACCTCCAGCCTAGGCAAAGCAGCCGGGCGGTGCCCCGGGTGATCAGCGGGCTGGGTGGTTTCCTGCTCACGCCGGTCGCGCTCGGCGTGACCATCTACGGCGGCACGCTGGTCCAGCGGGGTTTCTCGCGCTCCCTGTCCATCAGCGAGGACCCGCTCGGCATCATCCTCCTGTTCCTGGGCGGCCTGCTCCTGCTCGGTGTGGCGTTCCTCGGGGCGTTGTCCGGACTCGGTCCGGCGCTGGGCGGGCTGGTGTGGGGTGTGCTGCCGGGCGTGGGGTTCCTCCTGAGCCCGCGCGACGTCATGAGCGTCATCTACGACGCCGGGGGCAGCGGCCTCGGTGTCGGCCTGGTGACCTGGCTGGTGATGGGCGCGCTGGTGGGGAGCGGTTTCCTGTTGATCGGGGCGGGCCTGGTGGGCACCCTCTCGCGCCGTCGTTCAAATCGCGTTTAGCGGGCTAAACGCGCTCCGCGGAGATCAAAGTGAACCGAAGGGGGCCGGCGTCCGTAGTCCGGGTCAGGGAGGTGACCCGCCCATGTCATCGCACCGGTACGTCGCGGAGTACGACGACGAGGACTACCAGGAGTACGGCGAGTACGAGCAACCCGAAAACCCGCGAGACCCCCGGAGGCCGTACGAGGACGTCGAGTCGTACGAACCGTACGAGCCGTTCGATGACGACCTGGGCGCCGAAGACCCGCGCGCTGGCCGAGGTGTGCGACGCGTCCTCAGCGGCGCGGGCGGCCTGATCCTGACGCCGGTCGCCCTCGGTCTGCTGGCCTGGGGCGGGCTGCGGCAGCAGATGCTCGTCCAGGCGACGCTCAGCACCCAGCGTGACGTCTTCAGCATCGGCCTGCTCGTGGGCGGCGGGATCCTCCTGCTGGCCGTCGGGCTGCTCGGCGCGCTCTCGGCGACCGGCCCGATCCTCGGCGGTCTCGTCTGGGGCGTCGCACCCGGAGTGGCCACCATCGCCGTGCCCGAGTGGGGCTTCCGGCTGGTGAAACTGTTGCCGCAGAACGACGTCACCTACGGCGTCACGAGCTGGCTGTTCATCGGCGGCCTGCTCGCGACCGGTTTCCTCCTGATCGGCGCGGGCCTCGCGTCGAGACTCGCCCGGAGGCGCCGCTGAGCGGGCTGGGACCATCGGCGCATGGGTCTGTTCACCGTTCCCGAAGCCCGCGCCGAGCTAGCCCGGCTACGCCCGGTGCTCGACGAGCTCGTCCGTCTCCGCGCCGACGCGGCCGAGCTCGCCGCTTCCCTGCGCCCCGGCGGCCGGGAGACCTCGCTCGGCGGGATGCCGGAGTGGAAGGCCGCGCAGGCCCGGCTGGACGACCTGATGACCACCGTCCAGCGGACGGGGGCGGAGCTGAAGGGGTTCGCCCCGCTCCTGGTCGACTTCCCCGCCGAACTCGACGGCGTCGACGTCCTGCTGTGCTGGCTCGAAGGCGACCCGGAGCTGTGCTGGTATCACCGCGTCGACCTGGGTTTCGCCGGGCGGCGCCGCCTCCCGGATAGGGTCTCGGTCGTGAGCGAGGAGATCGCGGCCGGGCTGTTCGACGGCATCGCCGCGCACTACGACGAAGACACCTTCCACGGCCTCGTCGCCGACGCGCTCGTCGACGGTCTCGGCAGCACCACGCCCGAGCGTGTTCTCGACGTCGCGACCGGGACCGGGGTGGCCGCGTTCGCCGCATTGCGCCTGGAGCCGGGCGAAGTGCTGGCGATCGACATCTCGCCGGGCATGATCGCCCAGGCCGAGGCGAAGGCGGCGACGCACGATCCCGGCAAGCGCATCACCTGGCAGGTCGCCTCCGCGGTCCCGTCGCCGGTGGAGGACGAGGGCGCGGACGCCGTGCTGTGCGCGTCCTCGCTGCATTTCCTCGGCGCGGCCGCCCTGCGCGACTGGTTGCGTGCGTTGCGCCCGGGCGGGCGGGTCGGATTCAGTCTGCCGATCGCGTCGGCGTTCCGGCCGTCGGAGGCGTTCGCCGCGATCGTCCCCACCGACCTGAAGCTGCCGGAAACCGAGGACGATGCGGCGGAACTGGCCGCCGAAGCCGGCTTCACCGAGGTGACGGTGAAGCGGCTCGACGTCGAGTCCGACGATCGGGTCCGGTCGGTGTTCGTGGTGCACGCGACCAGGCCCTGAGGGCTACAGCGGCGCGAAGAACGGCACGCACTTCGGCGCGGGGGCGTTCTCCGGGTCGAGCGCCTTGAGGATCAGGCTCGTCACGTTCGGGTCGATCGCCTGGCTGAGGTGCCCGGAAACGTCCACGCCACACCGGTCCTGCAACACGATGTCGGTCGTGCCCGGCTCGCCGAGCACACCGCTGGTGTACGGCGTGACCACTCGATCGTGCCGGCTCACGATGCTCGTGTACGTCGGCCCTGGCACGCTCACCCCATCGCGGGCGAGGTCGTCGAGAAACGCCGATGGCGCGAGGTATTCACGGCACGCCCCGCAGACGCCGTCGGCGAGCAGGTCGATCCCGGGCAGCGACAGCACGGCCTTCGCCAGCTCGGAGAACCCGTTGAGCGACGTGCCCTTGAAGTTCGAGCCGAAGCCGACGAAATGCTTCACCTTCTCCGCGCCTCCCTCGAATTTGAGGTAGTACGCGGGCATCGTCGTCCCCTCGGAATGCCCGACGATGTCGACCTTGTCCGCGCCGGTGCTCGTGCGCACGCGGTCGACGAACGCGCCGAGTTCGGCCGCGCTCTTCCGCATCGAGGCGAGCCCGCCGAACAACTGTCCACCCAGGACGGTGGAGCCGTAGGTCAGCGAATAGACGCAGTAACCGGCGTCCTTGAGCTTCGGCGCGTGGTAGAACCAGTTGGTCGTCGCGTTGCCGCCGAGGCCGTGCACCAGCACCACCGGCTCGGGATGGCTCGCGCTCGGCCGGCACGACCAGTCGTTCCAACCGCTCGACGGCGCCGCGCTCGCCACCGCCGGGACGGCGATCGTGAACGTCAAGGCCGCGACAAGCGTGGTGAGGATCCGAGCCCGCATCCCTGCCTCCGGTTACTCGTCAGTATGTGATGCGAGTCATCATGCGTCACAAATCGACGAGCCGAACCGGGAGAACGACCAGACTTACGCGTCGCCTCTTGTGACGGATCACAAGGGCAGCAGCACACGCCTTTCGATCGGACTGGACATGACGATCGACGTCGTCGTGGCGCCCAGTGCGGACAGGTCCTCCAGCAGTTCTTCCAGGTGGCTCGTGTCGCGCACGGCGATCTTCAGGATCCAGCAGTCCTCGCCCACCACATGGTGCAGTTCGAGGATTTCGGGGCGGTCCATGATCTTCCGCGTCCGCGGATGCCGGACGGTGAACCCGCTGTGCGGCGCCATCCGCACGAACGCCCGCAGCCCGAGACCGATCCCGGACGGCGAAACGAGTGCCGCGTAGCCGGTGATCGTGCCGTCGGCTTCGAGGCGTTTGACGCGTTCGCCGACGGCGGCGGGGCTCAGCGAGACACGGCGCCCGAGTTCGCTCAGGGTGATGCGGCCTTCCTCCTGGAGGAGTTCGAGAAGTCGCCGATCGATCACGTCCAGTGAACTTTCAGTGGATCCTCGATTCGACCGAGAATCTTTCTGCGATTCCGCCGTTTCACCCATGCTTTCCCCTTCAAACACCTGGATCACCACCGTAACACTGGTGAACATGAAGAAAGTGCTCGTTCTCGGCGGAAGCCGGTACTTCGGCCGCGGGGTGGTCGAGCGGCTCCGTGATGCCGGAATGGACGTCACCGTCCTCAACCGCGGCTCCACCCCCGCGCCGTCCGGCGTCGCGCATTTGATCGCCGACCGCGACGACGAAGCCAGGCTCAAGGCCGCGGTGGGTTCCCGTTCGTTCGACGTCGTGCTCGACCAGGTCTGCTACACGCCGGTCCAGGCGGAGATCGCGCGCCGCGTCCTGCGCGCGGACCGCTACGTGATGACGTCGACGATCGAGGTCTACGACCAGGTCCGGACCGAGACCCCGATGACCGAAGCGCTGCTCACCCCGGCGACCGTCGACCTCGAACTTCCCGAGTACGAGTACGGCGAAGGCAAGCGGCAGGCCGAAGCGGTCTTCTCGGCGGGAGACACACCGTTCGTCCCGGTACGCGTCGCGCACGTCCTCGGTGGCGAAGACTTCACTGGGCGGCTGCGGCATTACGTCGAACGGCTGGACGCCGGGGACGCCGTGGACATCCACGCGGATCCCCGCCCCTCGACGTTCATCCACGCGCGTGAAATCGCGGACTTCCTGACCTGGGCCACGCTCGCGGACTTCACCGGTCCGGTCAACGCGGGTTCGCACGGCGCACTGTCGGTGCTCGATCTCGCCGCCGCCATCAGCGCGGAGCCGGGGTTCCGGGTCGTCGAGCAGGACGCCTCGCCGTTCTCCTTCGACCGCTACGCCGTCTTGGACACCTCGCGCGCGACCGGCCTCGGCTTCTCCTTCTCCACCACCACCGACTGGCTCGCCGAAGCCGTCGAAGAACTCAGAAAGGCTTGACCCCCATGCGTTACCGCAGCATCGGAGACGTCGAAGTGAGCGCGATCGGCCTTGGCGCGATGCCGCTTTCGATCGAAGGCCGGCCGGATCGCGACCGCGCGATCGCCACCGTCCACGCCGCGCTCGACGCCGGGGTCACGCTGATCGACACGGCCGACTCCTACCACTGGCACGCGGACGAGATCGGCCACAACGAGGAGCTGATCGCCGCCGCGCTGTCCGTCCACAGTGGAGCGGACGCGGTGCTCGTCGCGACCAAGGGCGGCCGTGGCCGTCCCGGTGACGGCTCATGGACCGTCACCGGGACTCCAACGCATCTCAAGGCGGCCTGCGAGGGCTCGCTGAAACGGCTCGGCGTCGACGCGATCGGGCTCTACCAGCTGCACAAGCCCGACGAGAACGTGCCGTGGGCGGAGTCCGTCGGCGCGATCAAGGAACTGGCCGACGAAGGCAAGATCCGGCTCGCCGGGATCTCCAACGCGTCCCGGGCGCAGATCCTCGAAGCACGGGAGATCCTCGGCGAGACACTGGTTTCGGTGCAGAACGAGCACGCGCCCGCGCAGCTGGCGCACGAACCGGAGCTGGCGCTGTGCACCGAACTCGGGCTCGCGTATCTGCCGTGGGGCCCGCTCCGCGGCATCGGCGCGGAATTCCGTGCCGTGGCGGAGGAACGCGGCGTCAGCCCCCAGCAAGTGTGCCTGGCCTGGCTGCTCGCGAAATCGCCGTCGATGATCGCGATCCCCGGCTCGACGAGGCCCGCCACGATCCGCGATTCGGCGGCCGCGGCCGATCTCGTGCTCACTGCCGAAGAGCTGGCCCGCCTGCCGTGATCAGGCGCCGGCCACCAGCGCCACGCCCAGGCCGATCATCGTCGCGGCGACCAGGCCGTCCAGCACCCGCCACGACGACGGTTTGCGGAAGAACCCGCTGAGCAGCCGCGCGCCGAAACCGAGCGCGAGGAACCAGAGCACGCTGGCCGACACGGCACCGACCCCGAACGCCCATCGGTCGCTGCCGTGCCCGGCCGCGATCGCGCCGAGCAGGAGGAGGGTGTCGAGGTAGACGTGCGGGTTCAGCCACGTGATCGCCAGCGTGGTCAGCACGATGCGGCGCAGCGATCCGCCGGTCTCCGGGCCGCCGGTCTCCAGCGCGGCAGGCTTGAACGCGCGGCGGGCCGCGAGAGCGCCGTAGCAAAGCAGGAAGGCGCCGCCGATCAGCGCGACGACGGTCAGCGCTTCGGGTGACGTCCCCACCAGCGCGCCGACCCCGCCGACGCCGAGACTGACCAGGATGGCGTCCGAGAAGATGCAGATCAGCACCACCACGAGCACCGCCTCGCGACGGATGCCCTGGCGCAGCACGAACGCGTTCTGGGCGCCGATCGCGACGATGAGGGCCATGGTGGCGCCGAATCCGGCACCCAGGCTGAACAGAACGTCTCCCATACGGACGAGGCTAGGAAGCCGATCGTCAACAGTACAGCTAAAGATTCTTACGTAAGATTAGCGCTCGTGATGAGAGATCTGCCCCTCGACCTGGTCCGCACGCTGCTGGTGGTCGCCGACGAAGGCACGTTCGACGCGGCGGCGTCGGCACTGCACGTGACGCCGTCGGCGATCAGCCAGCGCGTCAAGGCGCTCGAACAGCGCACCGGCCTCGTCCTGCTCATCCGCACGAAACCGGTGCGGCTGACCGAATCCGGGCAGGCGGTGGTGCGGTTCGGCCGTCAGATGGCCCTGCTGGAGGCCGACACCCGGGCCGAACTCGGCTTGACCGCCGGCGACGAACCGGTCCGGCTGCCGATCGCGGTGAACGCGGATTCGCTGGCGACCTGGTTCCTGCCCGCCCTCACGCGGGTGCCGCCCGAGCAGAAGATCTGCTTCGAACTGCATCGCGAGGACCAGGACCACACCACGACCCTGCTGCGGGAGGGCCTGGTGATGGCCGCCGTGACGTCGTCACCCGATCCGGTCGCGGGGTGTTCGGTGCACCGGCTCGGGCACATGCGCTACCTGGCCGTCGTGAGCCCGGCGCTCGGCACGGACCTCGACCTCGCCGAAGCACCCGTCGTCGTCTTCGACCGTCGTGACGACCTTCAAGACCGCTTCGCGCGCGAGCGCGGCACGATCGCGAGCTCGCTGCGGCACTACGTCCCGTCGTCCGAAGGGTTCTTCGACGCCGTCGCGGCAGGCATGGGCTGGGGCATGGTGCCGCTCGCGCAGATCGGCGACCGCCTGCGCGACGGCACCTTCGCCTGCCTGGACCCGGACCACCCGATCGACGTACCGCTGTTCTGGCAGCAGTGGAAACTCGACTCCCCCGCGCTGGCTGCGGTGTCGGACGCCGTCACCACGGCGGCCGCGGACCTGCTGGTGGACCCACACGGATGAGGACGCGCGCACCGGGCCGGTCGTGAGATCCTGGGCGCATGACGCGCGCATTGCACCTGGTCGGGGACGAGGAAGCGGACCGGCTGCTCACCGAAGACCCGTTCGCGCTGCTCGTCGGGATGCTCCTCGACCAGCAGTTCCCGATGGAACACGCGTTCCGCGGCCCGCAGAAGATCGCGGACCGGATGGACGGTTTCGACATCGAGAAGATCCACGCGATGGACACCGAGACCTTCGTCGAACTGTGCGTGGTCCCGCCCGCGATCCACCGCTACGGCGGCTCGATGGCGCGCCGGGTGAAGGATCTCGCCCAGCACGTCGTCGAGGTCTACGACGGCGACGCGGCCGGGATCTGGACCGCCGGGCGGCCCAAACCGGACGGCCCCGAAGTCCTCAAGCGGCTCAAGGCGCTGCCCGGCTACGGCGACCAGAAGGCCGCGATCTTCCTCGCGCTGCTCGGCAAGCAGCTCGGCGTGCAACCCAAGGGCTGGCGGGCCGCCGCGGGTGCGTACGGCGACCGCGGCTCACGACGTTCGATCGCCGACGTCGTCGACGCGAAGACCCTCGGCGAGGTGCGCGCGTTCAAGAAGGCGGCGAAGGCGGCCGCCAAGGCTCCGGCGAAGTAGCTACTTCTTCCCGGCCCCCGGCCACGGCCCCGGCGTCTCGGCGGGCAGTTCGGCCTGCTCGACCTCGGTGCGGAACAGCCGGAAGCCACGCGCCTGGTAGTTCTTGAGCGCGGCCGGGCCATCGGTGGTGCAGGTGTGGACCGTGACGCGGCGCGCCGGCGTCTTGCCCGGCCAGCGCTCCGCGAGCGCCCACGCCTCCCGCAGCGCGACGGTCAGCAGATGCCCTCCGAGGCCCTTGCCGACGAAGGACGACATAAGTCCGAAGTACGCGAGTTCGACTTCGCCCTCGACAGTGCCGTCGAGCTCGAAGTAGCCGCACGGCGTCCCCTGCGCGTACGCCACCCAGGTCTCGACGCCCGGCCTGTCCAGCCACTCGATCCACTGATCCCACGACCAGCCGAGCCGGTCGATCCAGAACCAGTCGCCGCCGACCGCGGTGTAGAGGTAGCGGTTCAGCTCCGGGCTGACCAGCTCGGCGCGGGTGACCGTCACCGGGACCGCGGGCGGCTTCGCCGCGCTCAAGTCGTCCGGCGAAGTCTGTTCGAGGTGCCAGGTCGTGATCTCCATGCGGCGATCATTTCAGCCAGACCCGCAGCGGCCCCAGCGCCGTGTAGCCGTCGCGGAGGGCGGCGTCGAGATCTTCGCCGCGTTCGTAGCCGGTGATCGGCAAGCCGGGGAAGCTCGCAGCGACGGCCGAGGTCGCGCCGCGCCATGCATCGTCCAGGTCGCCTTGAGTGTACAAATTGGACAGTCCGGCGAAGCCGCCGTCACGATTGGCCGTCACCCCGGCGACACCGTTCGACCACACGGCGACGGACGGATCGCCGTACTGGTCGTCGACTCGGGCCCAGCCCGATTCGAGCGGCACGTCGGCCGTCCGCGCGATCCACGTCGCCTCGAAGAGCACCTCGAAACCTTCGCGCGCGAGATCCAGGCAGGCGAAGCTGTCCTTCACCGCGCAGCCAGGCGAGGTGTCGATCCCGTCCAGTACCTCCGCGACCGTCGCGTCGGGAGCCAGGGTCACCGCGTCGGGGTACAGCGGCGGCGTCCGGATCGGCGACTTCCAGACGCGGGCGGTGAAGGTGCCCGTCCGGCACACCACATCGCACCAGCGGGCGTTGACGCGCGCGGCGTCGGCTACACCCGCGCGAACCACAGCACGTCCGGTTCTCCTTGCGGTACCGGGATCTTCAGCTCCCGCACCTCGCCGAACCGCGCCCGCAGCCGTTTCGCGAACGACGGGACCGACTCGGCGCTCCACACCGCGAGCACGCCACCCGGCCGCAACCGCGCGGTGAGCATGTCGAGACCGGCGCCGGAATACAGCTTCGCGTTGCCGTCGGTGACCGTCCACTCAGGACCGTTGTCGATGTCGAGACACAGCGCGTCGAACCGCTCTTCCGTCCGACGCAACCATTTCACCAGATCGGCCTCGACCACGGTGACCCGTTCGTCGGACAGGGCGTCGTCATGGACGTCCTTGAGCGGACCCTCGCGGTTCCAGCCGATCACGGCGGGCTCGCGCTCGACGACCACGACCTCACCGACACCGGGGTGGTCCAGCGCGGCGCGCAGCGAATAGCCGACCCCGAGGCCGCCGATCAGCATCCGTGCCTTGCCCGGCACCAGATCCGCGGCCACCGAGACGAGCAACCGTTCGGATTCACCGTTACGGGTGTCCATCAGGAAGACGCCGTTGGCGATGACCTCGAAATCGCCGCCCGCCCGGCGGAGCACCAGTTCGCCGCTCTTCCCGGCCACCTTGTCGAGTACGTCGGTCATCCGGGCAGCCTATCGGCGACGGTCAGAGCAAGCCCGCCAATTTGTACAACACCAGACTGCCCGCGACGGCGACGTTGAGGCTCGCGCCGGTGCCCACCATCGGGATTTCGACGACGGTGTCGAGAAGGTCCAGCGCTTCCGGCGGAATTCCCTGCTGCTCATGGCCCAGCACCGCGATCGTCCGCCCTCGCGCGGGCGGGAGATCGGCGAGGCGCACGGCTTCGTCGGCGAGTTCGACGCCGACGATCGCCGTGCCCGCCGCCTTCTCCCGCGTCAGCCAGCCGGGTGGATCGTGCACCCAGTGCACACAAGCCGGACGCCGCAACGTGTTCCCGCGGCGCAGCGCCTCCGGTACCCAGGGAAACCTCGGTACGGCAAGGCAAGCGCCCACGGCGTCGCAGGTCCGCAACAGGGTGCCGAGGTTCGCGCCGTGCAGCGGCCACAGCGGTGCCGCGACGAGATGCCCCCAGCAGGAATGGGATTTCCTTCTTCTGGCCGCACGCAGCTCCGAGGGCGTGCGGACCCGGATCGACGGGCTCACCGGACGTGAGGCGTCGCGCCTCCAAGGATTTCGAGGATCATGCCGACACTGTAGCGGGATCACTCCGACGCTCCTAACCTTGAAACGTCGGAGGTGGTTCTCATGCAGGCGACCGTCGGAGACGAGATCCACGTGCACGGACGCACGGTGGGC
This sequence comes from Amycolatopsis sp. SB7-3, assembly GCF_041021335.1. Lineage (NCBI taxonomy): Bacteria > Bacillati > Actinomycetota > Actinomycetes > Pseudonocardiales > Pseudonocardiaceae > Amycolatopsis > Amycolatopsis sp. SB7-3. The sequence continues at coordinate 3,197,567 of NZ_JBFPJQ010000001.1, read as the reverse complement.
TCGGCCGAACAACGCGGCGAGATCCTCGAGGTACGCGGCGAACACGGTGCCCCGCCGTATCTCGTCCGGTTCGCGGACGGACACGAAGGGCTGGTCTTCCCCGGCCCCGACTGCGAAGTCCAGACGCGCGCCGAGTAGCCGTCACTCGGCCATGGCGGGCTGCTTCGCGCGGCTCCGCCAGCCCGCCACGACCACGGCCGCGCCGAGCGCGGTCAGCACCGCCGCGATCTCGGGCAGCAGGAGCGGCCCGCCGCCGCTGAGCACCGCTCCCCCGACCAGGCCGGAGAGGCCGACGCCGAGGTAGATCGCGGACGCGTTGAGCGAGAGCACGAGTCCGGCGTTCTGCTTGGACAGCTCGATCAGCCGGTGCTGGATCGGCGGGTTGACCGACCAGGTGGCCAGCCCCCAGAGGAAAAGGACGACGGCCGCGCCCGCGACGGTGGTCGCCACCAGCGGCAGCATCGCGAGCACCACGGTGATCCCGCCGAACACGATCAGCAGCGGTCCCCTGGCGCCCCAGCGGTCGGTGGCGCGGCCGCCGAGGACGTTGCCGAGCGCGCCGCCCGCGCCGTAGACGAACAGCAGCAGGCTGACCGTCGTGCCGTGGATACCCGCGGTGGCCGACAGGACCGGCGAGATGAAGGTGTAGACGGAGAACGCGGCGAGGCAGCCGAGCACGGTCGCGCCGAGCATGGCGAGCACGCGCGGGTCCTTGGCGACGGTGAACCGTTCGGCCAGCCGGACCGGGGGCGGCGCCGGGACGGCGGGCAGGACCAGCCGGACGGCGAAGGCGCCGAGAAGCGAGAAGGCCGCGACGAGCGCGAAGACGGCCTGGTAGCCGACGCTCTGCGAAAGGACACTGCCGAGCGGGACGCCCAGGATCGTCGCGACGGTGAGCCCGCCGAAGACGAGCGCGACCGCGCGGCCCCGGCGTTCCGGCGCGGTGAGTTCGGCGGCGACGGCGCTCGCGGCCGGGGTGAAGACCGCCGCGCCGATCGCGGTGACGACCCGCGCGAGGAGCAGGGTCACGTAGCCGGGCGCGAGGGCGGCGAGCGCGTTGCCGATGCCGGTGACGACGAGCGCGGCGACCAGGAGCGTGCGGCGCTCCCAGCGGCCGGTGACCGCGGCGAACAGTGGCGAACCGACCGCGTACGCGATGGCGAAGGCGGTGACCAGCTGAGCGGCGGCCGTCTCGGAGACGGCGAGCTCGCCGGTCAGCGCCGGCAGCAGCCCGGCGACGACGTAGCCGCTGGTGCCGACCGCGAAGGTGCCGAGCGCCAGCACCGCGGTCCTGGGTGGTGCGAAAGTCATGACTCCCCAGCTCCAGACCCCGCGGATCGCGTTTTGCCCGCTAAACGCAGGTCGGCGCCGGATCGCGGTTAGCCCGCGAAAGGCGACACGGGGTCGTTGTTCGATGGTTGTCGTAGTTCGATGGTGACCGTACTACGGATACGCGGGAAGTTCGAGGGGCGTCGTACTATGGACGGATGACCGCGACGCAGCAGTACGTCTATCCCGATCGGGACGAGATCCGGATCGAGGCGGTCCTCGCCGCGCTCGCGGACCCGGTCCGACTCGACATGGTCCGCCAACTGGCCGATGCCGGCTCCGAGATCTCGTGCAGTGGTTTCGACGTCGCCGTGACCAAGTCCACACTCACCCATCACCTGCGCACACTGCGCGAAGCGGGCATCATCATGGGCCGCCAGCAGGGCACCGCCCGCTACAACTCCTTGCGTCGCAACGATCTCGACGAGCTCTTCCCCGGACTGCTCCAGGGCGTGCTCGCCGCCCGCCGCTGAGGGTGGTCAGCCTCACCCGAAACCGGGATGACAAACGCCCCCTCGATCCGTTGAACTGGACGCAGGACAGCTCGTCGACGCTGGGGCCGCACGCGCTGTCTTCTTTTGTGCCCGAGACCTAAATCGATTCAGCTCCCCATCCGCGACGCTGGGCGAGTAATCGTTTACTCACGTACGACCCTCGAAGGGAGAGCCGTGCCCGTCGCGCTGCTCGCGCTCGCCATCGGTGCCTTCGGCATCGGGACCACCGAATTCGTCATGATGGGCGTGCTGCCCGAAGCCGCCGCCGACTTCGGCGTGTCGATCCCGTCCGCCGGTTACCTCATCTCCGGCTACGCCCTCGGCGTCGTGGTCGGCGCCCCGCTGCTCACCGCCGCCGCCGTCCGGCTGCCACGCAAGACGATGCTGCTGGCGATGATGGGGCTGTTCACGCTCGGCAACACCCTCTTCGCGCTCTCGCCGAACCAGGAGTTCGGTGTCGCGTTCCGCTTCCTCGCCGGCCTGCCGCACGGCGCGTTCTTCGGCGCCGGAGCGGTCGTCGCGTCCAGCCTGGCCAAGCCGGGCGAACGCGCGAAGGCCGTCTCGATGATGTTCCTGGGCCTGACCCTGGCCAACGTCGTCGGCGTGCCGCTGGGCACCTTGCTCGGCCAGAAGGTCGGCTGGCGCGCGACCTTCGGCGTCGTCGCCGTGATCGGCCTGATCGCCATGGCCGCGATCGCGAAACTGGTCCCTCACCAGGGCAAACCGGCCGAGCCGTCGCTGCGCGGCGAACTCGGCGCCTTCCGCCGTCCGCAGGTGTGGCTCGCCCTCGCGATCGTCACCTTCGGCCTCGGCGGCGTGTTCGCCTGCCTGTCCTACATCGCGCCGATGCTGACCGACGTCACCGGCTACTCGCCGTCGAACGTCACCCTGCTGCTCTCGCTGGCCGGGGTCGGCATGACGATCGGCAACATCCTCGGCGGCAGGCTCGCCGACAAGGCGCTGATGCCGAGCCTCTACGTCTCGCTGTTGGGCCTGGCCGCGGTGCTGGCGATCTTCACCTTCACCGCGAACGGCAAGGTCGGCGCGGCGGTGACGATCTTCTTCGTCGGCCTCGCCGGGTTCATGATCGGCCCGATGATGCAGGCGCGGATCATGGAGAAGGCGGGCGGGACGCCGTCGCTGGTCTCCGCGGCCGTGCAGTCGGCGTTCAACATCGCGAACTCGATCGGCGCCTACCTGGGCGGACTGGTGATCGCGGGCGGCTTCGGCCTGGTCGCGCCGAACTGGGTCGGTGCGTCGCTGGCCGTCCTGGGGCTCTCGCTGGCCGTCGTGTCCGGCGGCATGGACCGCCGCGAAGCACGCCTCGCGCCCGCGATGGCTTCCTGACCTCTTAGGACAGGGGCCCGCCGGTGATCGTGAACGCGATGAAGAGGATCAACACCGACAGCGCGCCGTAGGTCAGGACGTCGACCGGCTTGCCCCTGATCGCCAGCAACCCGGCCTTCGCTTCGGGCAGCGCCGCCCGGAGCAGGCCGGCGAGCAGCAACGCGCCGCCGATCAGCGCGGCGCCCTGCCGCCAGTGGTACTGGCCGATCCGCAGGGCGGCGACCGCCACCACGAGCATCACCAGCAGAAACGGCAGGTGATGGAGCAGTGCCCCACGGTCACGCCGCTGTCCGGCCACCGCCATCAGTCCTCGTCCTTCGGGGTCTCGCCGGCAAATCGGTTCACGCCGTCAGTATCCCGGGTGAGTGATCCGGCAGCAGGTCAGGGCGTCTTCCGAGGGAGTCAATAGCGGCAAAACCCACATGCGGGGTGCACAGGAGCGCGGATACGGTCAAAATGTGACCGTGGCACAACCGACGACTCAGTTGAACGCGACCGAGCAGGACACCCTGGTCAAACAGATCGGCCTCGCCCTGCTGCGGGCCGCTCCGCGTGATTGGCGGAAGGTGACCGCCGAGTACCGAGCCGTCGGCAGGTACCACGAGATGACCGGCGAGATCATCACCGAGGACGGCACCTCGCACGAGTGGGTCGCGACGCACGACATCGCGACGCTGTTCGGCAGGCTCCGCGCCGGGATGTACCGCGACGGCCGCGGCACCTGGTTCAACGCCCGTTACCAGCTCGACCACCCGTCCAGCTACAACCTCGAGTACAACCGCGACGAGCCGCAGTGGCGCCTCGCGCCGCCTCCGCAGGCGCTCTCCGACGAACTGCGCATGTTCCCCCGCTCCGAGGAGAACGTGCCCGAATGGCTGATCCGGCGTATGTCCGGCCTCGGCCCCGAGCAGCCCGGACCGCATTTCCGCATCGCCCGCATCTTCGACACCATCGGCCCGGCCGGGCGTCCGGTGATCAACCGGCCCGACCTGGAGATCGAGGAGCAGGACAGGCTGCTCGAATACCTCGACCACGCGCCGCTGGTGGTCACCGAGCGCGGCTACGACATCGACCGGCTCGCCCAGACGCCCGAGGCCACCGTCCCGGTCGCCTTCCACAGCGACGGGCAGTGGATCTGGCCCGCCGCCGTCAACTTCTACCTGCGCGAGTACGGCGTCTCGCCGGAGCTCGACCTGATCGACCACGTCCGGCAGAACGACTTCACGCTGCCCGAGGTCGACGCCCCGACGCTGCAGGCCGCGGCGGGGTACCTCACCCGGGGGAATCAGCCCCCGCAGCAGCGCCCCGGCCCGGGTGGACCCAACGGCGTGCCCGCGGGACCGCCTCCGCAGGGCCCGCCGCAGAACGGCCCGGCGCCTTCGCCGCAGGCAGGCCCGGGCGCTCCCGCACAGGCCGGTCCCGGTGGTCCGGGGCCGAACCAGCCCCCCGCTCAGCCGCCCGTCCCGCCGCCGCACCAGCAGGGCCCGGATCCGGCCGTGGCGGCCGCCGCGGCCGCGGCACCGGTCGCCGCGGCGGCGGCCGTCCCCGCCGCCGAGTCGGCCGTCCCTGACCAGGCCGAGCAGGCCCAGCGGTACGAGGACGACTACGACACCCGGGACTACCAGGCGCAGGACTTCCACGAGGCCGCCGCCGAGCAGCAGTACGAAGAGGGTTACGAAGACCCGTACACGTCCGAACAGGACGCCTACACCGACGAGGCCCGGCAGGACACCGAGCCCGAGCCGGAACCGCGGATCGCCGACCCGGAGGCGACCACGTACGCGCGGGCTCCGCAGGCCGACGCCTACGAGCAGCCTCCTCACGAGGAGGAGCAGGACGCGTACGCCCGGCAGGAGGAAGAGCAGCCGTACGCGCCCCCGGAGGAGGAGACGACCACCGGCTATACCCCGGTCGAGCAGGCCGACGCCGGTCCTGAGCTGCCTCTCCTGACGCACGACGCGGAGCCGAACGTGGCGCCGCCGCCGTCGGATTCCGAGGTCACACAGGTCGACGCCCCACCGCAGGAGCGGGGGACCTTTGCTACCACCCCCGCGCCCCAGCCGGAGCCCGAGCCGCGACGCGAGGAAGCGCAGCCGCGCCGCGCCGAGCACCCCGTGCCGGTGCTGAACGAGCTGCAGGCGAGGTTCGACGAGCTCGACGTGCCCGAAGACGTCTACCGCATCGGCGGCCCCGCCGAGCACGGCTGGAGCGTCGAGCAGGTCGACGGTGGCGGCTGGCGCGTCGGCTGGTACGACGGGAAGCTGACCAACCCGGCGGTGTTCGGCGACGCCGAGGACGCGGCCGCGTTCATGCTCGGCAAGGTCCTGTTGAACCCGAACGGCGCCCCGCCTCCCGAGGAGCCGCCCGCCGCCGAAGAGCCGCCTGTCGAGGAGCCCGCTCCGGCGCCTCCCGTGCTGGCGACGCTGTCCCCCGAGATCGCGACCGGTTCGCATCCGGTGCCGCCGCGGGAGTCGATCCCGGCGCAGGAACAGACCGCGTTCACGACGGCCGAGGAGCTGCTCGGGGACGATCTGGACGACGAGCCCGCCCCCGCTCCGGTCCCGCCCGCGCCCCCGTCGCGGCCGAACCCGGTGCTGGCGAGCCCGCCGCCCGCGCCGCCGCGGCGTGAGCCGCCGGTGACGCCGCCGCCTCCGCCGCCGATGCGGCGCGAGGAACCGGCCCGTCCGCCGGTCGCGGCGAACGCCGGGGCGCCCGACGCCAAGCAGAACTGGCCGATCTCGCCGCTCAACGGCGAGCCGCCGCTGACGCTGTTCCGCGGCAAGGAGCTGCGTGAGCTGCCCGCCGGCAGCGAACTGGACCGTTTCGGCGGCCCGAACGGCAACCTGACCTACGCGGCCGGGACGCCGTTCGAGGAGCGCTCGCTCGTGCCGGAGTGGGTGAACCGGCCGTACCACGTGTACCGCGTGCAGCGTCCGCTCGAAGCCCTCGCCGGTGTCGCGATCCCGTGGTTCAACCAGCCGGGTGGCGGGTCGGCGTACCTGCTGCCCGCGTCGATCGAGGAGTTGCTCGCCGAGGGCGACCTCATCGAGCTGGACCCGGGCGAACCGCCGATCGACTAGCCCTCTCAAGCGCTATGAACGGGCCGTTCCTTGCAAATTTTGCAAGGAACGGCCCGTTCATTGCACGCGGGGTCAGTGGATGACGAGGCCGTGCGCGGCGGCGTAGGCGATCGCGGTCTCGGTGTCCACGTGGACACCGGAGAGGTTCGCCTGCACCAGGCTGTTGGCGTCGAGCCGCGCGCCGCGCAGGTCCGCGCCCTCGAGTTTCGCGCCCGCCAGCCGGGCACCGGTGAGATCCGCGCCGCGCAGATCGGCGCCGGTCAGGTCCGCGTCCAGGAGGTTCGCCTCACGCAGCCGCAGGCCACCCAGGTCCACTTTGGACAAACGAGCCTTGCTGAGCGAGACCAGCGAAAGATCGCATTCGGTGAAGGCGATCTTCTGGAACCGGCAGTCCACAAAGGACGATCCGAGCATCGAGCAGGAGCTCCACCGCGTGCCGGCCAGTACGGTGCGGTCGAAGGTGCACGAGCGGAACGCCGACGCCTCGTGGCGCGAGCCCTCGAAATCCGTCTTGGTGAAGTCGCACTGGTCGAAGGTGCAGCCTTGGGTACGCAGCCCGCGCAGGTCGGCTTCGGTGAAATCACAGCCGACGAAACTGCGTTTTTCCCACCATTGCCGGGAAAGGACGGCTTCTCGGTAGTCCTCGGCAGTCTCGATCACCCGTCCAGGATCGCATACCCGCTCACTCCCAGGTGATCCTGCCGAACATAGCGCGCAGCTTCGCCGCCCGTGCCTGCGAAGACGCGGCGATCCAGCCGATCCGGCCGAGCAGATGGGCGCGGAAGTCCGGATGCCTGCCCCGGTTCTGCGCTTCCGGGCCGGTCCGGGCGCAGTTGTGGAGCAGCGCACGCAGGGCGTCGTAGTCGGCACGCGTCGCGGCGGGCGCGCTGTTGACCACCAGCCCCGCGACCCGTTGCCGCTGGTGCGCGCCGGCGATCGACGTCTTGTCGTCCCGGAGCCGGAAACCCTCGCCGGTCACGATCCGCCGGACGCCGGGCAGCAACCGGTGCAGTGGTAGGGAATCCCCGGAGAACGCCAGATCGTCGGCGTACCGCGTGTACGTCGCGCCCAGTACGCGCGCGAGCCCGTCGATCCGACGGTCCAGATGGTGCGTGACCGCGTTCGCGACCGAGGGCGAGGACGGCGCGCCCTGCGGCAGATGCGTGGCCGCCAGGTTGCTCAACAGCCGCGTTCGCGCCGGATCCCGGCGTCCGCCGGGCACGGTGGCGAGGACATCGGGCGGAACGGCGGTGGTGAGCACGCCCGCCAGCGCCTCCGCCACGGCGGGCGGGTAGCCGGCGAGGGCGAGCAGCGCCGAGATCCGGCGCGCGGACACGGCGGGGAAGAACCCTTCGAGGTCCATCCTGACCACGGTCTCCCGGCCCGCGTGCGGCGCGGCGCACGACAGCGGCGAACGCCCGCGCCGGAATCCGTGCGCGGCCTCGTGCACCGGCAGCGCGCCGACGACGTGCCGCACGATCCGGCGCTGCAGTTCGGCGAGCCGCGGTTTCGGCCGCTCGATGAGCCGCACGCCGCCCGAAGCGGTTGGGATCCAGCGATAGGTGTAGTGCCGGACCGGCTCGGCGGCGCGCCTGTTCCAGCCCTTCGCGTCGGCGAACCACGAGAGTTCGCCCGGTGTCAGGTCGAGGCCGGCGGCGCACTCGTCGAACGTCGTCCAGCGGGCCACCTGGAATCGCCAGACCGGCAGGGGTTCGAGGAGCGACGCGGGGGTGACTCTTTCTCCTGTCATCCGCGCGGACTCGCACGCGGAGCATGCCGCGCTCGCGCGGGGCGCCTTGTCTCGCTGACTTCGTACTCCCCGGGGTTGCCCCGGAGTGGGTGGTGATCCACCGGCTCACCTCCGCGTCGCTGCCACCACCCTACCGATTTCAGCGACTGGGGATGATCTTCGAGCTCGCCACGTAATTCATGGCCTCGATGAACTTCGGATCGTTCATCCGTCGCTCCATCTCCGGATAGTCGAGATCGACCAGCCGGGTCTGGATCCACCACAGGTTGCCGAACGGGTCGAGAACCCGCCCGACACGGTCGCCGAAGAAGAGTTCGGTCTGCTTCGTGACCTCCTTGGCCCCCGCCTCGATCGCCCGGCGCTGCGTCTCGATGCTGTCCTCGACGTAGAGCCTCAGATAAGCCGGAGTGTCGACCCAGTCGTCCTGCGCGTCGAACAACATGACGACCGAGTCGCCGATCCGGACCTCCGCGTGCCCGATCTTCCCGCCCTCGACGTACACCGGTTCACCGATCGGCTCGGCGTCGAAGACGCGCTTGAGGAAGTCGATCACGCTCGCGGTGTCACGCGAGATGATCCACGGGGTGACCGAGTGGTAGCCGTCGGGAATCGGGTTGCTCATCGGAGTTCTCCTCAGTCGTCGTAAGCGATGAGAAGAACGCTAGAACCCGTATAGGACAGATCGTGTCCTAATGCGTCTTCAGCAGGAAAGGCGGCTGCGATTCCTGCCACTCCGGCATGTCCAGCGAGTTGAGCACCTCGACGATCCGCTTCTCTTCGTAGCGGAAATGCGTCTCCATGATCGCCGTGAGGCCGTCCAGTTCCCGTTGGACGTCGAGGATCTCGTCCTGACTCGACCCGGGGCCGACCCCGGCGACCAGCTTTTCGAGCCGTTCGATGATCCCGGTCATCACGCCGTGGTCGTGCGCGAGCTCTTCGAGCGAAGGCCGCAATTCGGGGAATTTGTCCGCCAGCACAAGGAAAGCGCCGCCGTCCTCGCCGGTGTGATGCCTCGTGAGCGCCGAGCAGAAGGTCAGGCAATGCGCGCGGAGATCGCGCAGCCGCTCGGCACGCCCTTCCGCGACCGACCCGAGGTCGTCGTGCAGCAGGGCCAGCTCTTTACGCAGCCAGTTGTGAACCTGAACGAGTTGATTTCCGAACGCCGTCAACCGGCCGTTCGTCCGAGAAGGGGTTTCCATGATTTCCCATGGTCCGGCGCCTCCATGCCCGCGACGGTCTCTTTGCCGGGTGCACTGCGACGCTGGCGCAACTTCAGCACACCCCCCGAGTGATCGTCAAGAGGGTTCAGTGGAAGTCACGGGACTTGGCGGTGATCCGCAACGGCAGATGCCGGATCTGTTCGGCGAGGACGTTCACCACCTCACCGGTGCGCTCGACCACGCCTCGGATCAGCAGCGCGGGACTGCCGCGGGCGACCCGGTGATAGCGCTGCCACACACCCATCGTGCAGATGACGTTGATCATCCCCGTTTCGTCTTCGAGGTTCATGAAGGTGACGCCGCCCGCGGTCGCCGGCCGCTGGCGATGGGTCACGGCGCCCCCGGTCAGCACCTCGGCGCCGTGCGGGATCTCGCGCAGGCCCGCTGCGGTGACGACGCCGAGTTCGTCGAGGTGTTCCCGGATGAACTGGGTCGGGAAGCTGTCCGGTGACACCCCGGTGGCCCAGACGTCCGCGGCCGCGATGTCGATTTCGTCCATCCCCGGCAACATCGGCGCTTTGGCCCCGGTGATCAGCCCCGGCAGCTTCTCCAGGCTTTCGTCGGCGACCGCGCCCGCCGCCCAGAGCGCGCTCCGCCTGCTCTCGCCGAAACAACCGAACGCTCCGGCCGCGGCCAGCGCCTCGACCTGCGGTTTGGTCAGCCGCACCCGCCGGGCGACCTCCGCCAGGTCCGCGAACGGGCCGTCCCGTTCCCGCTCCTCGACGATCTTCCGCGCCAGGTTCTCGCCGATCATCCGCACGGTGGACAGGCCGCCGCGCACGGCGAGCAGTTCTCCCCCGTCCGGCAAGGGTTCCAGCGTCGCGTGCGGGAGGCTCGCGTTGATGTCCGGGCCGAGCACGCGCACTCCGTGCCGCCGCGCGTCGGCGACCAGCGACTGCGGCGAGTAGAACCCCATCGGTTGCGCGCGCAGCAACCCCGCCAGGAACGCGTCCGGGTGGTAGTACTTGAAGTACGAACTCGCGAACACCAGCAGGGCGAAACTCAGCGCATGGCTCTCCGGGAAGCCGAAATTCGCGAAAGCCTTGAGCTTGCCGAAGATCTTCTCCGCCAGCTCCCCGTCGACGTCGTTCCTCGCGGCACCTTCGAGAAAACGTCGTTTGAGCCTTTCCATCCGGTGTTCGGAACGTTTGGCGCCCATGGCGTGCCGCAGCTGATCCGCCTCCGCCGGGGTGAAATCGGCGATGTCGAGCGCGATCTGCATCATCTGTTCCTGGAACAACGGGACGCCGAGCGTCTTCCCCAGCGCGTTGGCCAGTTTCGGATGGTCGAAATCCCATTTCTCCTGGCCGTTCTTGCGCCGGATGTAGGGATGCACCGAACCACCCTGGATCGGGCCGGGCCGGATGAGCGCGACCTCGACCGCCAGATCGTAGAATTTCTTCGGGCGCAAGCGGGGCAGCGTGGCCAGCTGCGCGCGGCTCTCCACCTGGAAGACGCCGATCGCGTCGGCACGGCAGAGCATTTCGTAGATGTTCTGATCCTTGAGATCCAATTCGGAGATGTCGACCTCTTCCCCTTTGTGGTCACGAACCAGATCGATCATATAGTGCAGGGCCGACAACATTCCGAGCCCGAGCAGGTCGAATTTGACCAGTCCGGCGGCGGCGCAGTCGTCCTTCTCCCATTGCACGACACTGCGATTCTCCATACGGGCCCATTCGATCGGGACCACCTCGCTCACCGGCTGTTCGCAGATCACCATGCCGCCGGAATGGATGCCCAGATGCCGGGGGAAGTCTTCGAGCGCGCAGGCCAGCTCCACGACCTCCTCCGGGATGTCGTGATCGTGGTCCTTCTCCGTCGCCCGCAACGCACCCCAGCGGTCGATCTGCTTGCTCCACGCGTCCTGCTGGCCGGGCGAGTACCCCAGCGCCCGCGCCGCGTCCCGGACCGCGGATCGCGCCCGGTAGGTGATCACGTTCGCCACCTGCGCGGTGTTCAGCCGCCCGTATTTCCGGTAGACGTACTGGATCGCCTCCTCGCGGCGATCGGATTCGATGTCGAGGTCGATGTCCGGGTAGCCGTCGCGTTCCGGGGCGAGGAACCGTTCGAAGAGCAGGCCGTAGCGCACGGCGTCGACCTTGGTGATGCCGAGCGCGTAACAGACCGCCGAGTTCGCGGCCGATCCCCGGCCCTGGCAGAGGATGTCGCTCTCCCGGCAGAACCGCACGATGTCCCAGACGATCAGGAAGTAGCCGGGAAAACCCAGTTCTTCGATGATGTCCAGTTCGTGGTCGATCAGCTTCCGGGCCTTCTCGCGGTACTCGGCGTCTTTGTTCTTCTCGTGCTCCTTCGCGCCCTTGTAGGTGAGCTCCCGGAGGTAGGACGCTTCGGTGTGCCCCTCCGGCACCTCGAACGGCGGCAGCTTCGGTTCGATGTGGTGGAGTTCGAACGCGCACTCCCGGCCGAGCAGCGCCGCCCGCTGCACCGCGCCCGGATACCGGGCGAAGATTTCGGCCATCTCCTCCCCCGACCGCAAGAACGCCGTCCCGGCGGCGGGCAGCCAGCCCTCCATGTCCTCCAGGCCCCGCCGGGCACGAATGGCACTGAGCGCGTCGGCGAGCGGTGCCCGCTCCGGCCGGGCGTAGTGCGCGGCCGTGGTCGCCACCGTCGGCAGGCCGAACTCGTCGGCCATCTCGCTCAGCAGGTCGTTGTGCGTGCTGTCCAGGGGAAGACTGTGGTCGATGAGTTCGACATAGACGTTTTCCCGGCCGAAGCAGTCGATGAGTTCCTTCAACCGCACCACGGCCGCGGCAGGGCCTTCGGTGACGAGCGCCTTGCGCACCGCGCCCTTGCGGCAACCGGTGAGCACGACGCACTTCCCGCGCACCTCTTCGGCGACCGCGCGCAGGTCGTAGACCGGCCTGCCCTTCTCCGCCCTTTCCTTGGGGGACAACGACCGCCGGTCGAAGCCGTGCAGCTGGCCGGCGGTGATCGCCCGGTTCAGGCTCAGATAGCCGTCCTTCTGCTTGGCCAGCAGGAGCAGATGCTCGCCCTCGGGATCGGCGAACCCGTTCTGCGGGCCGGACAGCCCGAAACTGAGCTCCGTGCCGAAAACGGTGTGCACGCCCAGTTCCCTCGCCGCTTCGGCGAAGCGCACCACGCCGTACATGCCGTCGTGATCGGTGAGCGCGATCGCGTCCAGGCCCAGCCGTGCGGCTTCCTCCACCAGTTCCTCGGGGTGGCTCGCGCCGTCGAGGAAGCTGAAGTTCGAATGGCAGTGCAGTTCGGCGTACGGCACCCGGCGCGCGGTGGCGCCGTCGTCGTCACCGATCAGCCCGGTCAGATCCGCGGGCCGCTGGTATCCCTGCCGCTTCGCACTCCACGCGGGGCTGTCACCGCCGTCGCCGGGCGGTACCTCACCCGCGAGTTCGCGGGCGAGGTCCTTCCACGGCCGCGGAGGATTGTTCCAGCCCATCGGTCACCGGTTCTCGGTCGAGCTTCTCGGCGCGGGGACGAACACTTCCGCGCGCGGGACGCACGCCGCCCAGGCCGAATCCAGCTCGGCACGTTGCACCGGGATGGCCGGCTCCTCCAGCCATCGCCGCACCAGCCGCGTGTACTCCTCGTCCATGTTCAGTCGTACTTCCCTTCCAGTGTCCACATCGGATTCTTGTGGTGCTCGAAGCGGAGCAGCACCGCTTCCTCGGCGTCCTGCCCGTCGGCCAGCAACACCTGCAACCGCATCCGCGTCCCCGACCGGGCATGGCCCGCGCCGGCCCGGACACCGACGAACCACGGCCCCGCCCAAGCGAGAACCTCGCGCGGCTCACCGCCCTCGAAGCTCACGAGGTACGGCGCGGCGGTGACCCGGCGCCGCGCGGTGATCTCCACGACGCGGCCGTTCTCGTCCAGCACCTGGGCGGGCACCGGCCGGGCGAACACCGTCGCCGGGGAGGGCGACGGAAGCCTTCCGGCCCAGTTCGCGTCCGCTTGCGCCGTCTTCTCCCGCCTGTCGCCCCACGGCACCAGCCGGACCCGCTCGGCGGGGCCGTGGCCGCCGTCGAGCACCGCGGTGAAGACGCTCTCCGGGCCGAGCAACCCCTGCACCCGCACCAGGGCACGACCGGCGCGCTCGCCGGACAGGTCCTCGTCCTCGGTGGACGGCCGCAGGACACCCGCCGCACCCGCCTGCCACAACCCGAGCTGCAGCGACCGGCCTTCGACCGTCTCCTCCGGCTCCAGCCGAAGCCGGACGACCCCGGAACTGGGGCGATCTTTGGCTTTCAGCCAGCCTTCGAACTGCCAGCGCACCCTGTCCGCGACGCCGAGCGGTGTCAGCGGTTCGGCGCAACGCCACACCCGGCCGAGCTGTTCGCCGGTCTCGGTGGTGGCGTAGATGCCGAGCCGGGTGCAGGCCAGCCCGTACGCGGCGAGCCCGGCATGGAAGCGTTCGCCGAGCCCTTTCGCCACGAACGCGGCGGCGTCGACCCGGTCGATCGGCGGGTCGAACGCCTTCGCGAGCGAGAGTTCCGGTGGCGGACGGCGGCGCGACGGCGGACGTTCGGACCGTCCTCGTGCCAGCCGATGCGCGAGCACCCCCTCCATTCCGAACCGCGCGGAGACGTCACTTTCACCGAGCGCCGCGAAAGCGCCCAGCGTCTGCAAGCCGAGCTGCTTGAGCAAGGTGACCAGCTCGGCGCGGCCGGCCTCGGGCTGGTCGAGCTCGCGGATGGGCAGCGGGGCAAGGAATTCCGCCGTCCCACCGGGTTCGACCAGCGTCGACCGGCGGGCGGCGAGCGTCGCGGCGAACAGGCCGTCGGCCACGCCGACCTGGCTCTCCACTCCCGCCGCCACCGACACCTCGTCCACCAGTCTTTCGAGGAGGCCGTGCTCACCGCCGAAGTAACCGGCCGCGCCGTCGACCGGGACGGCGACGATCCCCGGGCGCACCACCTCGACCCCGACGGCCAGCTCTTCCACCGCCCGTGCGACGGATTCGAAGAGCCGGGCGTCGCGACCTTCGTCCTCCCCGAAGACCGCCAGCTCCGGACAGCAGGACTGGGCCTCGCGCCGCCGCATCCCGCGGCGGACGCCGTAGCCCCTGGCCACCGCGGTGCAGGCGACCACGCGGTTCGCCGAGAAGACCGCGGCCGGGCGGCCGACGGGTTCGCCCGCGACGGCCGCGGCGGCGACCGCGGGCCAGTCCGGGCACCACAGGACGAGCATGCGCACCGGCGGGTTCATGCCGTCCCCCACTTGGTCGTGGGGAACTCGGCCCGCTCGACCTCGCCCTCGCCGGGAAAGCGCAGCAAGGCCGACATCGGCCGGGCGGCCGCACCCCGGCCGCCTGCCCGCACTTCCACCTCACGGGCGCGCAGATAGCCCGCGCCGCCGCCGGTGAAACCCGTCCAGCGCGAACGACGACAACTCAGCTCGACCTCCGCACCGGGCCAGGAACCCAGCGAAAGCAGCACCGAACCACGGTTGCGCGCGCGGGCGGACAGTCTTCTCGCCACGTCGGGCCGGACGAGCCCCGGACCGACGACCACGAGATCGAAACCGTCCAGCAAGGCCGCGGTCACCGCCGGGAACTCGGCACCGGGACGGGGGACCAGCGCCAGCCTGCCCACCTCGACCCCGAGTTCCGCGGCGGCGACCACCCCGAGCGCGGGCAGGCCGACCGCGACCGCCCACGCACCGCCGGCGGTCGCGGCGGCCAGCAGGGTGAGCATCAGTGACGTGGACCCCAGCACCGAAACGGTGCTCCCGCGCCGGAGCCCCGCGGCGGGCAGCAGACCGGACAACGCCGGGGACACCGGGAGCACCCTTCCCGTCGTCCTCGCGTGTTCGGCCACGGAAGCCACGCCACTGGCCGTGCTCACTCCTGGCAAAGCCGCCAGCCTCGCCAACGGCAAGGCCCGCGCCTCGACCACCTCCGCTGTCACCGGACCTCGCCTCCCCACGACACCTAGACCGTCCTTTGTGGACGGCACCGGCGTGCCACGGGGAAGGCGGCACTTCGAACGCTTGTTCGATGACTCCAGTAGACCGGGTGGCACAGCGGTTGTCAAGCGAGCCGGAACGATCACCGGACCTGTCACGTCCGAGACCGGGGGTCTTCCCGTCAGGAAAGGAAAACCGCAGTGGACGACGCTTGGCCCGAGACGGTGAACGGCTGGGAACTCGCCAGGGAAGGCCATATCGAGAACTACCGCAAACGCCTGGCCAACCGGGTCACGGTCACCGCGATGTGGGAGAACGGGACCGGGCGGGGCCGGGTGGACGCCCGCACCGAGCCGCTGGGCGGCGGCCGGACACTGACCAGCAGCCGCAAGGATTTCCGGGACAAGGACGCGTTCTGGACCGCCGCGACGTGCGTGCTGGAGATGGCCGCGAACCTGCCGTCGCTGGACTGGCACACGAGCCCGGCGCCCACGGCGCTGGCCGGGACCGTGGCGGGCATGGTCGAGGCGGAGCCCGGCACCAGCGGCCACCCGGAGGCCGAACTGACGTTCACGTTGACCGAAGGGCACACCGTGACGCTGGTCATGACCGACGAACAGGCCTTCGACCTGAGCAACAGCATCTCGCGGCTCGATCACCACGTCTGGTCCGAAGAACGCGAAGACGAAGAAGAGGATGAAGACGACTACGACCTCGATGAGGTCGAGCCCATCGTCGTCGAAGAAGTGCCTGACGTCAGCGAAGTCCGGTCCGGTCCGGACAGCGGGCACGACCTGGTCACGGTTCTGGAGGAACGGTTCGGCGTCACCGAGGACAACCTGCTGGCGCACGTCGACTGGTCCGCGCTCATCGTGGTGGGCGAACCCGAGGTGAGCTCCCTCATCGAACGGGGTGGCGAGCTGACCGACGCGGTCGCGCCGCGGTGGTATCCGGTCGTGGCGGACCGGCCCGGTGAGCGCTGGGTCGTCCTGAAGCGCACCGGCCTGCGCTACCAGGGGGAATGAACGGCGGTTTCTGTCATTCTGGACGCCATGCCCTCGCCAGCCTTGCGCCGTGCCCTGACCGATCCCGGTGAGCCACCGCTTCGCCCGTTGCCGGACGAGGTGAGCGGACTGCTGGAAGAGCTGGCCGCGCCCCCGCGGCTGGCCGCGCATCTGCGCGCGGTTCACGACGTGACGTGTGCACTGGCCGACTGGTTGGAGAAGCAACACCCGGAAGTGGTCTTCGACCGCGAAGCGACCCTCTTCGGCGCGGCCGTCCACGACATCGGCAAGACGATCCACCGTGAAGAGTTGTCCGGGCCCGGCTCCGCTCACGAGCAGGCCGGTTACGAACTCCTTGTCTCCCGGGGGATCGCCGAGAACCGCGCGCGTTTCGCGCGGACTCACGCCGCTTGGAGGGCGGACGTCGGTGTCGAAGATCTCCTCGTGAGCGTCGCGGACAAGGTGTGGAAAGCGAAGCGGGTCACCGATCTCGAACAGGCCCTCGTCGACCGTCTCGCCGTCGCGACCGGACAGCTGCCGTGGGAGATCTTCTTGGGGTTGGACGACGTCCTCGACCGGATCGCGGCCGACGCCGACGGGCGGCTGGCATTCCAAGCCTGCCATCCCGTCGGCGACCGGCCTCAGACGGCACGGGGAAGCGGATCCGGGTGATACCGCCGGAAAGCGGGTGCGGCGGTACCCGGCTCACCGTGCAGCCAGTCGTAGAGGAAGCGGAACTCCGGGCCGAACCGGTTCGCCTCGGCGTTCAAGCGTTCCGGTGACGTCGAGGGCCAGCGACCGGTTTCGACGCGGTCCCGCAGCACGCGCAACGCCGTCAGTTCTTCCGCGGCGGTGTGCTGGCAGTGCCCGCCCCGGTTCACGAACAGCTGCCGGATCCGGCCGGGATCGACGCGGTCGCCGTAGGTCCGCTCGTGTTCGGGGGCGACGCCGTCGCCGATCGGATGCAGCGTGACGACGGGCTGACGACCGCGCCCGGTCGGGGTCCCGACGCGGCCGAGCCATCGTTCGGCGGCTTTGTCGGCCTCGATCCGTGGCGCGGTCGCGAGCCGTGTCAAGTCGGCGTCGAGGTCCAGGCCCGCGTCCCGGTAGGCCTGGTGCACGAGGCCGCGTTCACTGGACCGGGCGAGCAGGCCGCGGTAATCCACACCGGTGTTCCCGGTCGGATTACCGCCGGCCTGCGTCTCCAGATCGGCCCGATGCGCACCCCAGGCCAGCTGGTCGTAGACCGCTTGGACGAACTTCGTCTGCTGACGGATCTGCTCGGCGACATCGGTGGAACGGGAATGATGCGCCGTCGACCAGCCGGGGACGTCGGCGAACGCGTTGGCGAGAGCGAGCCGCGCCCGTCCATCGGGTGATTCCAGCGCCTTCGCGATCACCTGATGTGCTTTCGCGAGATTCGCCCCAAGGTCGGTGACGCGGACGATCTCCAGCTCGGGCGCCAGCAACGTCCGGACCGTGAACCCCAGATCGAGCGCCTGGCCGAACAACGCGGCACCACCCGCGACAGGACCGCACATCGCCAGCGCGCCGTCGATCCGGTGCGGGAGCCGCTCGGACAGCAGGATCGCGTTGAGCCCGCCGCCTGAAGCTCCCCAGGTGAGCACCTGCTCCGGGCGGCCGACGTTGCGGTCGAACCAGGACAGCAGCGCCGTCTGATCGTGAACGGCTTCACGGGCCGAGAAACCGTTCGGCTTGCTGTAGAGCGACGCGGCCAACGCGTATCCCTCGCCGAGGAGAACGGGTTTCGCCTCCGCCCGGTTGGCGAGTTCGATCTCCTCGGGAACGTAGCCCGGCGGATAGATCCCGTGGTTGTACAGCAACAACTTGCCGTTCCAGTTCGACGGCACCTCGACCCGGTACCGGGCACCGTCGATCGTTCCGGTGTGCACGTGGACGTCGTCCGTGTCGATGGCGGGCGCACCGGTGACGATCAGCGCGGCGGCCAGGATTCCTGTCAGTGTCATGGCGGAAATGCTGGCAGCGTGGAGCGTCGCGGGAATCCGTCGAAACGCGGCTTCTCGCCTACGCTTCCCGGCGTACGAGCGCTTCCGCCAGCTCGACGACGATCCCCGCCGGGCCACGCACGTAGCAGAGCCGGTAGCTGTCCTCGTACCGCACCAGCTCGCCGACGAGCGTGGCACCGTGCGGCCGCAACCGCTCGAGGGTCGCGTCGATGTCCTCCACCGAGAACACGAAGTGACTGATACCGGGCGTGTTCATCGGCGCGTGCGGATCACCTTCCGGTCCTTCCGGCGTGTGGTACTTGATCAGCTCCACTCCGCCGTGGCCGTCCGGCGGCCGCAGCACGGCGATATCCGTCCGGACCCCTTTCAGCCCGGTGATGCGATCGACCGTGTCGCCTTCGAGTGACGCCTCGCCTTCCAATTCGAGACCGAGCGCGAGGAAGAACGCCTTGGCCGCTTCGAGATCGTGGACGACGGCACCGATGTGTTCCAGCTTCATGATCGGCTCCGTTCAGGCGCTCTGGCGGCGGATGAGCTCTTCGACGGCGGTGGGCAGCGTTTCCTCGAAGTCGATGAGCTTGACCCAGGTCGGGGTCATCACGATGCGGACCATGCTGTCGTAGAGCGATTTCACGTTCACTTCCCACTCGGCCCGCTGTTCCGGCGTCATCTCATAGGTGCCGTTCCACTGCATGTACTCGTCGGGGATGCCGTCCACGTAGTCCAGCTCGACGGTGCCACGGAGGAGCAGGATCTTCGGCGGATGCGATTCGGTGTCGATCGTCAGCGCGACGGCCGGGTTGCGGCGCAGCGACGCCAGCTTCGGCGCGTTGGTCGAAGTGCACATGACGATCTCCGTGCCGTTCCAGTGGATGCTGATCGGGATCGCCCGGGGCGTGCCGTCGAGCGCGGTGTAGGCCAGCCGGGCCATGTCACGGGCCAGGAGCTCCTGGGCGTACGGACGGTTCAGGATCTCGTCGATCGTGCTCTGCCGCATGTCTCTCTCCTCGGGTCGCCGTCTTCGCGGACACCCCGGGGACGCCGCTGTCCGCCGCACTTCGACATCGCGAAATGTGACCTGCATCACTTCGCCTATCTGGTCTCAAAACTCGGTGAACCAACGGCCCGCCTCTGGCTCCGCGCCACCCGCCTGTGGGCCCGGCCCAACGGACCGGAGGTCGGTCAGAGAGACTGGGGGCCAATGCCCGCCCTCTCGACCTGGAGTCTTTTATGCCGCAAGGGACCGTCCGTTGGTTCGACGCCGAACGGGGTTTCGGCTTCCTCGCGCCCGAGGACGGCTCGCCGGACGTGTTCGTGCACGCCTCCGAGATCGTCGGGGACGGCGGCGCGAAAGTGCTCCGTGAGGGTCAGGCCGTCGTGTTCGAGGTCGGCGAGAACGACCGCGGGCCCCAGGCGCTGCGCGTTCGCGTCACCGCCGATGCGGCCGCCGGCAGCGCCGTGGGCCTGCTCGGCACCATCAACTGGTACGAGCCGGGCAAGGGGTACGGCTTCGCGTCGCCGGACGGCGGCGGCGCCGACGTCTTCGTGCACAGCTCCGCCATCGTGACCGGCGGCGTGGTCACCGAGGGGCAGCGGGTGGCCTTCCTGATCGTCGAAGGCGAGCGCGGACCGCAGGCCGGGCACGTGATCCCGCTGGGAGCAGGGGCCGGCTCACCCGCTGCGGCTGGTATCGCGGACGGTGCCGACGGCACGGTGGCCTGGTACGACGAGGACAAGGGCTTCGGCTTCATCAACCCCGACTCCGGCGCCGGGGACGTCTTCGTCCACGCCCGGGCCCTGGCCGAGGGGCTGACGTGGCTCGCGGAGGGCGACCGCGTCGCCTACGAGGTGACCAGTGGGGACAAGGGCCCGCAGGCCCGCGACGTGCACCTGGTCCGGGGCGCCGAGCCCCAGACGGCGCCGCAGCGGTCGGCACCTGCCGCGGCGGCGCGGGACGTGCCCGTACGAGGCGGCGAGGGCGTCGTCGCGCGCTACGACGACGACCGCGGCTTCGGCTTCATCACCCCGGACGCGGGCGGCGACGATCTCTTCGCCCACGCGTCCGTGATCATGGGGTCGGAGCCGCTGCGGAAGGGTGACCGGGTCCGGTACACGGTGCGTCAGAGCGACCGGGGCCCGCAGGCCGACCGCGTCGAACGCCTCTGAAGAGACGGCCCCACCGGAGGCTGATCACTTCCCGGCGGTAGTCGTAGCGAGCTAAATGCGCTCCGGTTGTCGAAAGCGCCCTTGGCCAGGCGTCGCTCTCATGAAGACACAAGAGAGAGGACAGTCATGGCGAAGGAATCCGAGGTCCGCTTCGAGGGCTTCATGCCCACCACCCCCGCCGACACCTGGGCCGCGATCACCACCGCCAGCGGCGGCTGGCTCTGGCCGATCCAGTACGAACCCCGCGACGGCGGCGCCGAGTCCGGCCTCACCCCCAACGGCGGCATGGTGACCGTCTGGAAGCCGTCGCGGCGCTTCGTCACGTACGCGGAAGACGAGACCGGCTGGTTCAACACGCTCGAATACCTCCTCGAACCGAAAGACGGAGGCACGTACCTGCGCTACGAGCACACCACCGTCCTCGACGACTGGGACGTCGAATACGACGCGTGCGAGCAGCACACGGCGTTCTACCACCACTCGCTGGGCGAGTACCTGACGCACTTCAACCGGCGTCAGGCGAAGTACTTCAAGGCCGATGCGCCCGACGCGTCGAAGGCTCCGGAGGCGTTCGAGACCGTGAAGGCGGCTCTAGGCGCGAAGGCCGTCGGCGACCGGGTGCATCTCGAAGTCGCCGACGTCGACGGTGTCGTCGACTACCTGACGCCGGCCTTCATCGGCGTCCGGACCGAAGACGCGCTGTACCGCTTCTACGGCCGGAACGTCTGGGGCTGGCCTGTGGGCATCGGGCACCACCTGTTCGCCGAAGACGCCGACGCGGACAAGGCCGCGAAGGCGTGGACAGCCTGGCTGAACGGCCTGTACGCCTAGCGGGGCAGGTTCTTCACGAGTTCGGCGCCCACGGATTTCGCCACTTCAGCGGACTCCGCGGGCGGGATCGGCGAGTTCGTGAAGAACCCCTTGTCCCAGCCCTTGTAGGTGACGAGGACGACGTACACGCCCTGGATGACCCGCAGCTCGGCGCCGCTGAAGGCGCTGTCGGTGTCGAGGGAGACGAGGACCGCCTTCTCCCCGATGCCCTGCACCTGCTGCTGGCGCTCGGACGGCGCGGCCGATCCGGTGGACGACTCGGCCGCGCGCTTCTCGGCGTCCGGGCCCTCGTGGCGGTAAATCATGACCTGGAGGGCGCGGTCGTGGACGTTGTCGCTCTCCGGCGGCAGCCAGGAACAGCCCTGCTGCTTGGTGACGATCTCGCCCGCTTTGATCTCGTTGTCGCGGACGCCCTGGAAGCTGGTGGTGAACGTCTTGTTCAGCAGCCCCGGGGAGACGGCGCACTCGGCGGGCGGCTGCTGTGAGACCGGCGCCTTGCCGACCGAGGAGTAGTACTCCGACGCGAAGATGGCGCCTGGGATGCCCAGCCCGAGAAGGACCACGACACCCACGATCACGCCGACGATCAGCCCGGTCTTTTTCTTCTTGGGCGGCTGCCCGTAGCCGGGCGGGCCATAGCCGGGCGGCGGACCGTATCCGGGACCGGCGGGCGGGCCGTAACCCGGCTGCTGTCCGTAGCCCGGCTGACCTCCCTGCCCAGGCGGCGGGCCGTAACCCGGCCCCTGGCCGTACCCCTGCGGCGGCTGGTGCACCGATCCTCCCCTGGCGACTCACTTACGTCCGCGTCGCGTTTAGCCCGCTAAAGGCGACATGCGCCCGGACCTGCGTTTCGCGGGCTAAACGCGATCCGGGGCCAGCATGGCACGAACCCCCGGGCCCAGGCACAGGGAACGCCCGCGGGCACCCCCGGATCGCGATTAGGGGGCTAAACGCAGGTCCGCGCGCGGATCGCGTTTAGCCCGCTAAACGCAGGTCGGCTCAGTGGGCGAAGTGCCGCGTGCCGGTGAGGTACAGGGTGACCCCGGCGGCCTCGGCGGCGGCGATGACCTCGGCGTCGCGGATCGAGCCGCCCGGCTGGACGACGGCGCGGACGCCGGCCTCCAGCAGGACCTCGAGCCCGTCCGGGAACGGGAAGAAGGCGTCCGAAGCGGCGACGGAGCCCTTCGCCCGGTCACCGGCCCGCGAGACGGCGAGCCGCGAGGAGTCGACCCGGTTGACCTGGCCCATGCCGACGCCGACGGTCGCGCCGTCGTTCGCCAGCAGGATCGCGTTCGACTTCACCGCGCGCAGCGAACGCCACGCGAACTCGAGGTCGGCCAGCGTCCGCTCGTCGGCGGGCGCGCCGGTCGCCAAGGTCCAGTTCGCCGGGTCGTCGCCCTCGGCGGCGATCGTGTCGACGGTCTGCACCAGCATGCCGCCCGAGATCGGCCGGAACTCGATCGGATCCGGCGACGTGATCGCGGGCAGCTTCAGCAGCCGCACGTTCTTCTTGCGCTGCAGGATCTCGAGCGCCTCGGCGTCGAAGTCCGGCGCCAGCACGACCTCGGTGAACACCTCGGAGATCTGCTCGGCGGCCTCACGGCTCACCGGCCGGTTGGTCGCGATCACCCCGCCGTACGCCGAAACCGGGTCGCACGCGTGCGCCTTCCGGTGCGCCTCGGCGATGTCCTCGCCGACCGCGATCCCGCACGGGTTGGCGTGCTTGATGATCGCGACGGCCGGGGCGTCGAAGTCGTAGGCGGCGCGGCGCGCGGCGTCGGTGTCGACGTAGTTGTTGTACGACATGGCCTTGCCGTGCAGCTGTTCCGCGTGCGCGAGGCCGGGCCGCCAGTGCTTGTACAGCGCGGCCTTCTGGTGCGGGTTCTCGCCGTAGCGCAGCACGTCGCCGCGCTCCCACGAAGCGCCGGTGAAGTCCGGGAAGCCGGAGTCGTCCGCGGGCGCGTAGACGTTGGCGAACCACGCGGCGACGGCGGTGTCGTACGCCGCCGTGTGCGCGTATGCCTGCGCGGCGAGCCGCTTGCGGTCGGCCAGCTCGAAACCGCCCGCCGCGACGCGCTCCAGCACCCATTCGTAGCGCGACGGGTCGACCACGACGGCGACGCTGTTGTGGTTCTTCGCCGCGGCGCGCACCATCGCCGGACCGCCGATGTCGATGTTCTCGACACAGTCCTCCGGGCTCGCCCCCGAGGCGACGGTCTGCGTGAACGGGTACAGGTTGACCACGAGCAGGTCGAACGGCGCGATGTCGAGCTGCTTGAGCTGCTCGACGTGCTCCGGGCGGTCACGGTCGGCCAGCAGACCGGCGTGCACGCGCGGGTGCAGCGTCTTGACCCGGCCGTCGAGGGACTCGGGGAACCCGGTGACCTCTTCGACCGGCGTCACCGGCACCCCGGCGTTCGCGATGACCTTCGCCGTGCCGCCGGTCGACACGATCTCGACACCCGCCGCGTGCAGCCCGGTGGCGAGTTCGAGCAGGCCGGCCTTGTCCGAGACGCCGATCAGCGCACGCCGGACGGGACGCTGTCCCTGTGCGGTACTCACGAAAACCTCACCTTTCGTCCCTCGACCGAGCACCCGCTCCGGCCGAGTTTCTCGATCGTTTCCACCAGGAGCCTGCGTTCCACGGCCTTGATCCGCTCGTGCAGGACGTTTTCGTCGTCGTCGGGCTCCACGATCACCGGCTCCTGCGCGATGATCGGCCCGGTGTCGACCCCGGCGTCGACGAAATGGACCGTCGACCCGGTGACCTTGACGGCCATCGCCAGCGCGTCGGCCACGGCGTGCGCGCCGGGGAACGACGGCAGCAGGGCCGGATGCGTGTTGATCACGCGGCCGGGGAACCGCGCGAGGAATTCGGCGCCGAGGATCTTCATGAACCCCGCGGAGACGACCAGGTCCGGCTGGTAGGCGGCGACGGCTTCGGTGATCGCCTTGTCCCAAGCCGCGCGATCCGGATGGTCGGCCATCCGCACGGTGAACGACGGCACGCCGGCGCGTTCGGCCCTGGTCAGCGCCGCGACCCCGGTGCGGTCCGCCCCGACGGCGACCACCTTCGCCGGGAAGTTCGGCTTTTCGACGGCGTCGAGCACGGCTTGCAGCAGCGTGCCGGAACCGGACGCGAGGACGACGAGCTTCACCGGAGTGGGCAGGTCCAACCGACTAGCCAGAACGGGCTCCTTGCCACGGCGGTACGCACTCGGGCGTACGGCGCTTCACCTGGTCGCGACAACCCTAACGGTCGTCGCCGGGGGCGCTTTCGTCGCCGGACCCGTCGGTGGACTCGGTCACAGCCTCGTCCTGCTCGGGCTCGGTTTCGGGCTCCGGTTCCTCCGGGACTTCGTCGGTGTCCTCGCCCAGCTCCCCGGCGAGTTCCGCTTCGGCCTCTTCGTCGAGTGCTTCGTCTTCGAGTGCTTCGGGTTCCTCGGCCGGTTCGGCTTCTTCTTCGACTTCGGTGATCTCTTCGACGTCGGGTTCACCCGGCGGTTCGGGGGCCTCGTGCGCTCCGGCGAAGAACGCGACGAACCCGCCGGGGACGACGATCCAGCAGAACGCGATCACGGACGCGACGCCGACCGGCACGCTGACCGGGTCGAACGGCCCGTCGCCGAGCCTGCCGCCGGAGACGGTCCCGAGGATGACGCAGCCGAACGCGACCAGCGCGCCCGCGACGGCGACCGCCCGCATCCGCAGCATCGGATCCTCGTCGATCGCGCGGATCCGCCAGCCGACCAGCGCACCGACCAGCGCGGGCAGGAGCAGCAACGCGGGCCACCAGGCAGCGTGGTGCGACGGGATCCCCGCCAGCACCGGCACCCCGGGCACCTGCCCTTCCTGGTAGCCGAACATGCCGACGGTCAGCGAGCCGACCGAGAAACCGGGCCCGGTGGTGAACGACAGCGCGGCGACGACCGCGTTGGGCAGATAGGCGACGGAGAGCACGAACAGGCCGAAACTCGCACCGAAGCCCGGCTCGAACAGACTGTCCACAGTGGACCAGGAGAGCGCGGTGGCCGCGGTGAAGACGACGGCGCCGCAGGCGATGAGGGCGGCCAGGCCGAGTGCGCCCGCCCGCAGGCCGTGGACGGCCACCGGGTCGAACCGGTCCCGGATCACGGCCGGAAGCCCGCAGACCTTGGCGACCCCGGCGACGGCGGCGAGCCCCGCGAGGAGGCCCGGCACGCAGAAAGCGGTCAGCGGGTTCACGTCGATCGGCGATCCACCGGCCGCCAGCGCGATCAGCACGCCGAACAGCGCGTGCGCCCCGGCGATCACCGTCACCACCGGGACGGCGTCCGCGGGGGTCCGGCCGCCGACACGGCGGGCGGCGCGCGCGGCCGCCCTCGCCACGAGCCAGCCGACGGCGAGCGTCGGCAGCAGCGGCAGCACGCCGAGCGGATGACCGCCGAGGTCGAGTTCCACCTGCCACGAGGCGAGCCAGCCGGGGCCGGCGGCGAGCAGGGCGCCGGTGGCGGAGAACCGGGTCCGGTCGGCGGCGAACGAGACCACCGCGAGCACCGCCGCGATGGCGGTATAGGAGAAGAGCAGGGGCGCGCAGGCGGCGGCGAGCAACACACGAACCCGCTTCGCCCTGGAGACCTCCAGCTCGGGGACGAGGTCGCTCACCGGCTCTTCGCCCGGCGGGCGTTCGTCGCGGGTGAGCAGCTTCATGAACCGCACCATGACATCCGGACTGGGCCGTCCGGGTGAGGCACGCCGCCGCCGGTCGGGGCACGTGGCCCAACCCACCCGGTCGGGTACCCCGGAAAAGAAAAACACCCGCTGTGACACGGAGAGTCACAGCGGGTGCTTGCGTGTTCGGAAACTCAGCTCTGCTGGCCGAAACCACCGGGCGGCGTGCCCGGGTTCTGGCCGGGCTCCGACGACGAGGACGGCTGCTGGAAGAACTGGCCCTGCTGCGGCGCGTACGTCGTGGCCTGCTGGCCCGGCGGCTGCGTCACCGGCGG
This sequence comes from Amycolatopsis sp. SB7-3, assembly GCF_041021335.1. Taxonomy (NCBI): domain Bacteria; kingdom Bacillati; phylum Actinomycetota; class Actinomycetes; order Pseudonocardiales; family Pseudonocardiaceae; genus Amycolatopsis; species Amycolatopsis sp. SB7-3. The sequence goes on along the minus strand of NZ_JBFPJQ010000001.1, from coordinate 3,171,466 downwards.
CTGGAACCCGCCCGGCTGCGAGAACGGACCGGACTGCTCGCCCGGCTGCTGCCCCTGCTGGCCCGCGCCGGGGAACGGCTGGACCTGCGTGGCGGCCGGGCCCTGCTGACCCTGCTGGCCGAACGGACCCTGCGGGCCCTGCTGCGGGAACTGCTGGCTGTACGGGGCCTGCGGCGCCTGCTGCTGGGGCTTCGCGGCGGGCAGCTTGATGACGTCGTGTTCGAAGAGCAGCGCGGCGACCGCGACCAGCATCTGCAGGATGCCGAGGATCAGCACCACGGTGAGGATGCCCGGGACCGAGACGTCCTCACGACCGCTTCCGTAACCGATGACCAGGTCCAGCGCGCCGAAAGCGCCGATGACGCTGAACAACGCGGCGAACGGCAGCGTCTTCGGGCCGCGCGGCAGCGCGTGCAGGGCCGCGAGCAGACCGCTGACCAGGAGGAAGACCGAGACCTGTCCGGCGGCGTCGGCCTCGTCGGAGAAACCGATGAAGAACTGCACCAGGCCGAGGACGGTGACGGCGAGCGCGAGCAGCAACGCCAGGTTCAGCGGGGCGGCCGGTGACGGCGCCTGCTGCTGAGGGAAGGCCCCCGAGGCGGGGTTGGGGTGTTGCTGGCCGCCACCCTGCTGGGGGTAGCCGGGCCCACCGCTGGGATAGGACATCCGAATGCTCTCCTGTCGTTCGACCGGCACCCCGGGGCGCGCGGGACTCCCGGGACAAACGAGGCGGCTGTGATGCTCGAACGCTAGCGCACACGCGGACACCCCACGCCTCGGGCTCTGAGACGTCTGTACACCCGATCAGGTTCCCGGCGGAACCCCTTCCCGACCGTCGGATCGCGTTTAGCCCGCGAAACGCAGGTCGGCCGCGGACGTGCGTTTCGCGGGCTAAACGCGATCCGGGGCGAAAAGAGGCGGGCCGAGCACCGGTGAGGGTGCCCGGCCCGCCGGGGGAAGCTCAGTCTCCGAAGGATCAGAGGCTGTTGTACAGCTCGCGCGCCAGGACGGCGGTCTCGCTCGGGGTCTTCCCGACCTTGACGCCGGCGGCCTCGAGGGCCTCCTTCTTCGCGGCGGCCGTGCCGGAGGAGCCGGAGACGATGGCGCCGGCGTGGCCCATGGTCTTGCCCTCGGGCGCGGTGAAGCCGGCGACGTAGCCGACGACCGGCTTCGTCACGTTGTCCTTGATGTAGGCCGCGGCGCGCTCTTCGGCGTCGCCGCCGATTTCGCCGATCATCACGATGACCTTGGTCTCGGGGTCGGCCTCGAACGCCTCGAGGGCGTCGATGTGCGTCGTGCCGATGACCGGGTCGCCGCCGATGCCGACACCGGTCGAGAAACCGATGTCACGCAGCTCGTACATCATCTGGTAGGTCAGCGTGCCCGACTTCGACACGAGGCCGATCGGGCCCGCGCCGGTGATGTCGGCCGGGATGATGCCGGCGTTCGACTTGCCGGGGCTGATCACGCCGGGGCAGTTCGGCCCGATGATGCGGGTCTTGTTGCCGGTCGCGACGGCGTGCGCCCAGAAGTAGGCGGAGTCGTGCACCGGGATGCCCTCGGTGATCACCACGGCGAGCGGGATCTCGGCGTCGATCGCCTCGATGACCGCGTCCTTGGCGAACTTCGGCGGCACGAAGATGACCGAAACGTCGGCGCCGGTCTCCTTGACGGCCTCCTCGACCGTGCCGAACACGGTGAGGTCCTTGCCCTCGATGGTGACGGTCTGGCCGGCCTTGCGGGCGTTGACGCCGCCCACGATGTTCGTGCCGGACTTCAGCATCTTGGTCGCGTGCTTCATGCCCTCGGAGCCGGTGAGCCCCTGGACGATGACCTTGCTGTTCTCGTTGATGAAGATCGACATCTCACGCACCTGCCGCGGCGAGCTCGGCGGCCTTGTCGGCCGCGTTGTCCATTGTGTCCACCACGGTGACCAGCGGGTGGTTCGCGTCGGCCAGGATCTGGCGACCCTCGACGACGTTGTTGCCGTCCAGCCGCACGACGAGCGGCTTGGTGGCCTCGTCGCCCAGGATCTTCAGCGCCTCGACGATGCCGTTCGCGACCGCGTCGCAAGCGGTGATGCCACCGAAGACGTTGACGAAGACGCTCTTCACGTCGGTGTCGTTGAGGATGACGTCCAGACCGGCCGCCATGACCTCGGCCGAAGCGCCGCCGCCGATGTCGAGGAAGTTGGCGGGCTTGACGCCGCCGTGCTTCTCGCCCGCGTAGGCCACGACGTCCAGCGTGGACATCACGAGGCCCGCGCCGTTGCCGATGATGCCGACCTCGCCGTCGAGCTTGACGTAGTTGAGGTCCTTGGCCTTGGCCTTCGCCTCGAGCGGGTTCTCCGCGTCCTTGTCGACCAGGGCCTCGTGGCCCGGCTGACGGAACGAGGCGTTCTCGTCGAGGGTGACCTTGCCGTCGAGGGCGATGATCTTGTCCTGCGGGTCACGGACCAGCGGGTTGACCTCGACCAGCGTGGCGTCCTCGGAGACGAAGGTCTCCCAGAGCTTCACGACGACGTCGGCGGCCTCGTCGACGACCTTCTCCGGGAACTTGCCCGCGGTCAGGATCTCGACGGCCTTCGCCTTGTCGACACCGGCGATCGCGTCGACCGGGATCTTCGCGAGCGCTTCGGGGCGCTCGACGGCCAGCTGCTCGATCTCCACGCCACCTTCGGCCGAAGCCATCGCGAGGAAGGTGCGGTTCGCACGGTCCAGCAGGAAGGAGAAGTAGTACTCCTCGGCGATGTCCGAGGCTTCGGCCACCAGCACGCGACGCGTGATGTGGCCCTTGATGTCGAGACCGAGGATCGCCTCGGCCTTCTCGGCGGCCTCATCCGGCGTCTGGGCCAGCTTGACGCCGCCGGCCTTGCCGCGGCCGCCGGTCTTGACCTGCGCCTTGATGACGACCTGGTTGCCGATCTTCTCGGCGGTGGCCTTGGCTTCTTCGGGGGTGTTTGCCACGGCACCCGGCAGAACCGGTACTCCGTGGGCGGCGAAGAGATCCCTCGCCTGGTATTCGTAGAGGTCCACTACTCCAGTCTCCTGACGACACGCCACTGTGGTGGTCCGTTGCCGGACCGCGCTGTCGGACCAGTCGAGGTTAGCGACCTGCGCAGAAGCAGGGGACTCCGCACCTGGTGAAGTCGGTCACCGTACGCGGTCAGACGGTGTTTCCACGGTGTGAGACCGCACACCGGAGACCCAGTTCGCCGCGTCTTCCTGGCTTTCGAAGGCGTTGTCGAACCCGCTCGGGCCGTTACCGACCGCGAAGAGCAGAACGCCCGGGAGCGTTTCGGCGAGCCCTTCCGGTTCGCTCGCGCCACGCAGGATCCCGAGGATGTCCGGATCCTCCTGTTCAACCGTCCGGACGAGTTGTTCGACGGTGTCGAGACATCCGGCGTAGACGACCTCGACGCCTTCGTCGCGCAGCAATCTGCCGAGCGCGACCGCCGAACCTTCCTCGACACCGAACTCGGCCAGCACGACCCGAAGAAGAGGCCGGGTCATCCGGCCCGCCGTGAACCCGCGACGGCCATCCCGGCCGCGACGAGGGTGACGACGGCGCCGCCCAGCGCGAGCCAGAACCCCACCCCTGCCGACGAGCCGTCGTACTCCGAGCCGACGAGCGGCAGTTCCGCCGCGCGCAGGCCGAGCACCAGCGCGGCCCCGGCCAGCGCGGACGCCGCGGCGACCGGCCGCGAACGCGGGACGAGCGCGTACAAGCCGAGAACGACCGCCAGCGCGCCGAGCAGGCCCCACGACGCCGCGCCGAAGTTCGACCACAGTCCCGGGGCGGTGTAGCCGGGCGCGCCGAACACCGGGGTGCCGAACGCGGCGATCGCCAAGACCGCGGCCGCGACGACCGGGGTGAGCACGGTCCCGCTCACGCGCGTTTCGTCCGTTTCTTCCTCGGAATCGTCGCGTTCCACGACGCCGGTGATCACCGCGGCGAGCGCGGCCAGCGCCGCCAGCACGAGCGCGATGAACGTCCAGGTGACCCCGGCGCCCGCCGAGTAGCCGACCTTGTCCGGCAACGGCACCGGCAGGTCGACCCCGAACAATGCCGGGTCCACCGCCTTGTCCTCGGTCACGGACAAGGCCGCGCCCAGCACCGCCGCGCCCGCGAGGACGACGCCCGCCCACGTGGCCGCGACGACTCCCCTGGCGAACGCCGAGAGCCGCGGCACGAAGACGAACAGCGCCGGCACGGCGAGCACGACGGAGGCACCGAGCAGCAGCCAGCGCGCGGGTGTCTCGGAGACGGGCGTCGGACCGTTGGCCTTCAGCACCGGGGCAAGCGCACCCGCGGCCGCGGCACCGGCGGCCAGCAACGCCAGGCCTCCGGTGGCCAGCCGCCACCAGAACAGTCCGGGCAGCCTGGCTTCGCCCGCCAGGTCACCGGTGACGGCCTCGTCCGCTTCCGCGACGTCGAACCGGGTGAAGGCCAGTCCGACCAGCGCCAGACCGGCGATGGTCACCACCACCGAACCCGGCGCGACCGAAAGCCGGTCCACGACCAGCCCCGCGACCACCGGCGGGACACCGACGGCGAGCGCCGCCAGCCCCGCGCCCGCGAAGCCGCCCTTGCCGACCCCGGCCGAAGGCGAGCTCACGGCCACGAGCACCGTCAGCGGCAGCAAGGCCGCGAGCAGCAGGTACCCGGCCATCGCGACCGTCGGGCCCTCGAAGGCGTTCTTGGCCAGGAGGTACGCGTTGCCCGAACCGAACGGCGCGAGCAGCAGACCGACCCCGCCCGCCACGCCGAGCACGGGGCCGAGCAACCGCCAGCGGCGCCGTCCGTCGAGTTCACCCGCCAGTTCCGCCTCGTCGCGGGCGGTCCCGGCGGCGAAGGCCCCGGCCGCGAGGGTGAGCAGGTGCCCCGCCACCAGCGGCCACAGTCCCGGCCCGGCCTGCGGCATCGCAAGCAGCCTGTCGGCGAGGAACAACTCCGGACGCGCGGCCAGGGAACCATCCGCGAGCAGCTGCAGATCCAGCAGCAGCCGCCCGGGCGCGAGCGCGGTGAGCCCGAGCACCAGGCCCGCCGTGAGCCCCGGACGCCCGGAGACCAGTGCGTAGAGCACGGCCGCCGCGGGCGCCAAGGCCAGCACGACCAGCAAGGGAGCGGCGGTGAACCCGGGCGAACCACCCTGGACGACGGGCATCAGCGCGCCGGCGGCCAGCGCGACCGCACCGGCCGACACCAGCCCCGCCGACAGCAGGAGCGCTCGCGGGCGGGCGCCCGGTTCGCTCCGGAGAAGTTCGGCGGACGCGGTCCCGGGGACGGCTTGCCCGGTGGTTTCGTCACCAGGGTGCCGTGAGCGCGAAGTCATCGACGGCGACGCTAGCAAGCCGGGCTCGGCCGGGCCCGGCAGCAGGGGCACCAGCGTGGCCGAACGCCTCCTCGCCGTGACTGGCCGGCCTGGCTCCGGGTAAGGACCCTTCAACACCGTCGGGCAACCGGTTATTTCCCTCGTTCGCCCCCTTTCCGGCCGCCCGGTACCCCCGAACGGCCCTTCGAACCTGTAACGCAAGTCACACGGTTGTGAGTAAACCTGGTTTAACTTTGGGTAATCCCCACTGGACAACGGCCAGATCTCCGTCGCCCGATCGGCCGAGAGCGCCGTCAGATCTTGCTGACCGGGGTGCCGCTTCGTTACTGTCCCGGGGTCCCCATTACAGTCAGATCACGAATGAGAGCACCGAACGAACCACCCCCGAGGTCGTTCACCGGGATCCCCCGCCCGGGCTCTTGATCCGACTCCCCGAACTATGGAAGGCCCCGTCTTGGCTTCACACCGCTCCCCCGGCGGCCAAGCTCCTTCCCCGGCGCTCGAGAACGCACTCGATGGTGCGGTCGTTCGCGTCCGGGGCTCGCACCGCCTGTCGCCCCCGTCCTCGGCCCTTCGTGGCCGTGTCGTGGTCGCAGCCGTCGCTGCCGGCGCCTTCGCGGCCGCCGCTGCCGGGCAGACCCTGAAGTCCGTTTCGGAATCCTCCGACGCCGCCGTCACCCCGCTGGCCAGCACCCAGGACGCGAGCGCCTCGTTCGCCCTCGGTGGCGGAGCCGGTGGTGGCGCCCCCGAACTGCTGCCGACGAGCCAGTCGACGAACGCCTCCGCCGAGGCCCAGAAGCTCTCGGACAACAACAGCATCACCCAGGCCCGCGTGAAGCGTGAGGCCGAAGCGGCCCGCAAGGCCGAAGAAGAGGCCAAGCGCCCCAAGACCTGCATGCCGACCAAGGGCACCTTCACCTCGGGCTTCGGTGCCCGGTGGGGCACGAGCCACCTCGGCATCGACCTCGCGGCCCCGATCGGCACGCCGATCGTCGCGGCTTCCGACGGCACGGTCATCGAAGCGGGCCCCGCCAGCGGTTTCGGCCTCTGGGTCAAGGTCCAGCTCGCCGACGGCACCGTCCACGTCTACGGCCACATGAACTCGTTCTCCGTCCGCGAAGGCCAGAAGGTCAAGTGCGGCGAGGAGATCGCCGAGGTCGGCAACCGCGGCCAGAGCACCGGCCCGCACCTGCACTTCGAGGTGTGGCAGAACGGCACGAAGAAGATCGACCCGCGCCCGTGGCTCGCCGCCCGTGGCGTGAACGTCGGCTGATCGAGCCCCGCTCTTCCCCGCAGCACCTTTTCTCACCACACCGGTGATCCCGTCCGTGACGAGGGCGCGCCGGGCAATGACGCTCAGGCGCGCCTCCAGGACCTCCGCTTCCCCCATCGCGGGCATCACGAAGCGTCGTAGGTCCTCCGGTACGGAGCCCGAGTGATTTTCCGGGCTCTCAGAGCCCTCAGGCGACGCCGTCCGGCAGCTTCCGGACGAAGTACCCCACGGCGATCTGCCAGACCGTGCAGAGACCGGCCGGGCGCCGTTCGATCGGCCGCCATCCGGCGAAAAGTCTCCGAGACGGAGATCGGCACCCGGCTGGCCGCGGCCCGAACAGCCATCGCCGCGCGTGCCCGCATACGACACACCGTCCGGCCCCGTCCGGTTCGTGTGTCCGCAGTAACGCGCGCCAGGCCGCGACCAGCCTGAGCACTTCCGGCGGTTCCGGACCCCGATCCGGTCCCGCCCCTTCTTCAACACCCCGCAAGTACTCGAGTACCCCACTCGAGAGAACCTGAAACAGCACCCCGTCCACACCGTGCGCCCCCTCCCCAATTCGGGGCACACCGGCTTGTCCAGCATACCCCAGCGCATCGAACTCGTGTTCGACGACACAGGTATACGGGAAGGGTCCGACAGTTTTCGGACGCGCGGGGAAAACCGCAGGTCAGGGCTAGAGTTTGACCATCGGGACGCTGCCGATCAGCATCAGCCGGACCTTGCCGGCGGCACCGAAATCGATCGTCGCCGTGGCACGCGGGCCCGCGCCGTCGCAGGCGACGACCGTGCCGAGCCCGTACTTGTCATGGCTGACCCTGTCGCCGACGTCGAGTTTGAGCGCGACGGTGTCCTTCCAGCCCTTGCCGAACGGACTCGTGCTCGCCGCCCGTGACGACGAACCGCCGCCACCGCCCCGGCTGCCCCAGGTCGTCGCGGCACGCGGCGATCCGCCCGACGAACCGAAACCACCGGAGGAAGAGGAAGGCGCGAGCCTGCGCCAATCCACCAGATCGGCGGGAAGCTCGTCGAGGAACCGCGAAGCCGGGTTCATCTGCGGCTGGCCCCAGGCAGAGCGCACCATCGAACGGGAGACGTACAGCCGCTTCCTCGCCCGCGTGATCGCCACATAGGCGAGCCGGCGTTCTTCGGCCAGCTCGGTCGGGTCACCGAGCGCGCGCATATGCGGGAAGATCCCGTCCTCCCAGCCCGTTCCGAAGACGACCGGGTACTCCAGGCCCTTCGCGGTGTGCACGGTCATCAACGTGACCACGCCCGCGTCGTGCCCCTCGCCGTCGTCGCCGCCGTCGGGCGACGGGACCGAATCCGCGTCGGCCACCAGCGAAACCCGCTCCAGGAACGCGGGCAGCGAGCCCGGCTCCGGCACACCCGGGTCCGCCTCCGGCAGCTCACCGTCTGGACCGGCGACCTCCGCGGTGAATTCGGTGAACTCCCGCGCGACGGTGACGAGTTCCGTCAGGTTCTCCACCCGTGACGCATCCTGCGGGTCGTCGGACTCCTCGAGTTCGGCGCGGTAACCCGTGCGTTCCAGGACCGCTTCGAGGATGTCGGCGACTTCGGCGCCGCTCTCGACGACCTCGCCGAGCTCGTCCATCAACTCGACGAAACCGGTGATCGCCTTGGCGGAACGCGGGTTCAGCAGCGGCACCTCACCGCTGACGGCACCGCGCAGCGCCTGCGCGAACGAGATGCGCTCACGTTCGGCGTACGTCGCGATGACGGCTTCGGCGCGATCCCCGATGCCGCGTTTGGGGACGTTGAGGATACGGCGCAGGCTGACCGTGTCCTCCGGGTTCGCCAGCACCCTCAGGTACGCGAGCATGTCGCGGACCTCGCGCCGCTCGTAGAACCGCACCCCGCCGACGACCTTGTACGGCAGGCCCAGGCGGATGAAGATCTCTTCGAAGACACGGGACTGGTTGTTGGTGCGGTAGAAGACGGCGACGTCGGAGTAGTCCGCTTCGCCCTTGTCCGCCAGCGCGTCGATCTCGCCCGCGACGAACGCCGCCTCGTCGTGCTCGTTGTCCGCGACGTAGCCGACGATCTTCTCGCCGTCGCCCGAGTCGGTCCACAGCCGCTTCGCGCGCCTGTTCGGGTTTCGCGCGATGACCGCGTTCGCCGCGTTCAGGATCGTCTGGGTCGAGCGGTAGTTCTGTTCCAGCAACACGGTCCGCGCGTTCGGGAAGTCGCGTTCGAATTCCTCGATGTTGCGGATCGTCGCCCCGCGGAAGGCGTAGATCGACTGGTCCGCGTCACCCACGACGCACAGTTCGGCGGGCTCGATCCCGGCCTCGTTCGTCTCGGTGCCGACCAGTTCGCGGACCAGCGTGTACTGCGCGTGGTTCGTGTCCTGGTACTCGTCGACGAGCACGTGCCGGAAGCGCCGCCGGTAGTACTCGGCGACGTCCGGGAAGGTCTGCAGGAGTTCGACCGTCCGCATGATGAGGTCGTCGAAGTCGAACGCGTTGGCCTGGTTCAGCCGCCGCTGGTACTCGACGTACACCTCGGCGACGCGGCGTTCGAGGTCGTTGCCCGCGTCGGCGACCGCCGTCTCCGGATCGATCAGTTCGTTCTTGAGGTTCGAGATGTGCACGGCCAGCGTGCGCGCCGCGTACCGCTTCGGGTCGATGTCGAGATCGCGGGCGACGAGGGTGATGAGCCGCTTCGTGTCGTCCGAGTCGTAGATGGAGAAACTCGACGACATCTCCAGCGTTTTGGCCTCACGGCGCAGGATCCGCACGCACATGGAGTGGAACGTCGACACCCACATGGCGTTCGCGCGGCGGCCGACGAGGTCGCTCACCCGCTCCCGCATCTCCGCGGCCGCCTTGTTGGTGAACGTGATCGCCATGATCTGGCCGGGGTGGACGTCCCGCTCGGCCAGCAGGTACGCGATCCGTCGGGTCAGCACCCGGGTCTTGCCCGAACCCGCGCCCGCGACGACCAGCAGCGGCGAGCCCGCGTGGGTCACGGCTTCGCGCTGTGCCGGGTTCAGGTCGTCGAGCAGATCCGAGTGCCGGGGCTTGGCCGGACCGTCCGCTGGGAGATCGAAGAGGGTGTTCATCGCCGGTCCACGCTACAGCGCCGGGCGTAGGCGGTGTTGCCGCCTGCCGTCCGACGCGCGGACGGTGTTCGCGGCGGAGGATCGGATGCCATGGACACCAACGGAATTCCCTCCAGGCTCAGGGCCGCCGACGCCGACCGTGAGCGGGTCGCCACCCGCATCCAGGCCGCCGGCGGTGAAGGACGGCTCACTCTCGAAGAGGTGGAAGACCGGCTGAGCGCTGTGTATTCCGCCAAATACACGGAAGACCTCGCCGCGCTCACCTCGGATCTGCCGGAACCCGCCCCGAAGCGGCGGCCGATCGTCCTCGGCCATCCGGCGGTGCGGGTCCATCTCGCGATCGCCGTCGCGCTTTCGGTGCTGTTGACCGTCCGCTGGGTCGCCTCCGGGGTGCCGTTCTTCTGGCCGGCGATGCCCATGTTCTGGCTGGCCATGAGCGTCCTCGTGCACGCGCGTGTCCGCGGAGCGCGCCGTCGCTTCCGGCCGGAGGGCGGCGCCGCTGTGGCATAATGACCGGCATGCGGCACCACGCGACGCGATTTTTTTACGGGACCCGGACTCCGGCTCCCGTGATCGCATAGTGCCGCCATTGCCATCACCCGAAGCCCCGGAGTCCACGGACCCCGGGGCTTTACGCTGTTCCGGGGGCCAGCAGGGAATCCGGACCGAAGAAAGGTCCCGATGAACACCACACAGAAGCCGGACGCCGAAGAACCCACCGCCACAGCCGAAGAGATCGGCGAACTCCGCAAGGAGATCGACTTCCTCGACGGCGAGATCCTGCGGCTGGTCAAACGCCGCGTCGAAGTCTCGAAGACGATCGGTGCGGCCAGGATGGCCGCGGGCGGCACCAGGATCGTCTACAACCGCGAGATGGACGTGCTCGCGCGCTACCGCGAACTCGGGCCGGAGGGCCGGCAGCTGGCGATGGCGCTGCTCAACCTGGGGCGGGGCAGGCTGGGGCGGTAGGTGGTAGCAAAGGTCCCTTGCTCCCCCACGACGCACCCGGATCGCGTTTAGCGGGCTAAACGCGATCCGGCCACGTCACGATCCTGCGGCGTGAGGCGGAACTCAGGGTGTTCCCCGAGCCACGACGGCGCGGGACCAGGCAAACTGGACACATGATTAACCTCATCGCCGTGATCATCGCGATCGCCGGTGTCCTCGCGGCATTGGGCCATGTCGGTTATCTCGCCATGCTGAACAACGCGGCGGGTAAGCGCGCCGGTGGCACTCCCGTCGCCCAGTACGTCAAGACGCGCTGGCCGATCGCAGCGGGTACCACCGCGGCTTCGCTTTTCGCCTGGCTGCTCACGAGTGGGGGAACGCCGCTCGACATCATCGCGATTTTGCTTGCAGCGGGTAGCGGGATCACCGCCACGAAAGCCCTGCAATCGACCCAGCAGAAGTACCGCAGCGGCAACTGAGCGACCCCACCAGCGCCGATAGCACAGCGTTACGTCACCGAGGCCCGTTCGGCCGCGCCCGACCGAGTGAAACATCTGCAACTTGCAGAGTGGGTGAAGACTTGCGGGTGTCGAACTTTTAGTGTGGACCTCGTGAGGACCCTTGCGTCTGGGTCGGGCGATGCCCGCATGGCGCGCGGGGGCGACGGCCCCGCGCGCCCCCAGTCGTATGCGCGTGCATTTGCTCACGAGACTGCCCGGGAGTCTGCAAGCGAGGGATCCCGTGAAACCGCTGCTCCGTTCGGCTTAACCGGTGTCACATCGCCGTCAGGGTGGGCCTGTGAGGGGGTCGCTCGGACATGAACGGCTGGGCGGAACACCAGGGACGCAACGGCACCACACAGACAGGTCGTCACCGGGCGGGCGGCACCGAGAGCTGGACCCCACCCGTGCCGCCGAGGCGGCAGCGCCCGACCGGGCACGGGCATCACGCGCACCGCGAGTTCGCCCCGCCTTCCACCGGTTCCCTTCCCTTGCCGCCACCGCGGAACAGGAGGGCGCCGAGCCCCGGCTACGCCCCATCGAGCGGCCTGCTGCCGCTCCCCCAGCCCGCTCGCGAAGTTCCCGTAGAGCGCCCAGCCCGCGTCGAGGTCTCGTTGACCGAACCCACCATGACGCCCGTCGAGGAGCGGCGCGCGAAAGCCGCCCAGCGCACGAAGGTGACGCTGACCGCCCCCTCCCCCCGCCGTCCCGAGCCGGCGGAGATCGACGACAGTGACGTCCGTGTCTACATCGCCCCGCCCGTCGACGGCCTGAGCACCTTCGACCTCGGCTCGGTGCCCGCCTCCGTGACCCCGCCCAAGACCTGGCGCAAGGCCGCCTGGTTCGCGGCCGCGGCGTCCGCGCTGGTCGTGGTCGGCCTGCTCTTCGCCGGTTCGTTCCTGGTCGGCAAACCCCTCCCCGAGCAGCAGAGCCAGGGCGGCTGGCCCGGCTACCGCGGCGGCAGCCCGCTGTCCCAGGACGGTCTCGCCGGCAATCCGACCACCCCGCCGCAGGGTGGCGCGGCGGGCAACCCGTCCGAAGCCGAGACCGACTCCTCCACAAAAGACGACCGGAGTTCCAGCAACTCCGGCACCTCGTCGGACAGCGACGACACCGGGACCGGCTCGTCGCGGCCCGACTCGGGCGGACCGGTCACCTCCGGGCCCGCGCCGTCGTCGAGCGACCGGCCGCAGAAGCCGCCGGTCGTGCCCGCCGACCGGACCACGACCACGGCCCCTTGGTACAAGGAGCAGTCGGACCCGCAGGCGATGGGCGACAACACCGAGCTCTTCCTCAACTCCGTCACCACCGACCCTCAACAGGCGTCCTCGGTGACCTCGGGCAGCCTGGGCGAAGAAGGTGCTCAGGGCCTCCGTGAGCGCTACGCCGACGTCGCCTACTTCGAGGTGAAGAAGGTCAGCATCGACCAGCGCCGCGGCGTCACGGTCAACACCGTCGAAGTCACCCACAAAGACGGTACGAAGACCATGGAGCAGCGCACGTTCACCTTCGGTGACGACGACAAGATCGTCGACGACGGCATGTAGGCGACCGCGCACGTGCAAGTGTCCTGTTCCTCTGCACGTGCGGTGCGTTGAGCGGTCATCCCTGGTCCGGGTGGGTGACCTAAGCTGCCGTTCGTCGTATCGCGACGGCATTCCGGCGATAGAGCCTGGCCGTGCACCGTCCGCACAGGGTTACCTGACGACTGCAGGGTCCGCACCGTTCAGAAGACGGCCGCGCGGACCAAAGGCACCGGCCGAACGGCCCAGTGCCTGCCCCGGACCAGAGCGAGGAATTTCGTGCTTGATCGACAGCGCATACGGCGTGAGGACGCCGTACGTGTCGAGGACGTCATCCCGGAAGAGATCCTGAACGACACCCGCGTCGACCGCGAGTATCTCGAGCAGGTCTTCCGCGAGCCGCAGAAGTTCGTACCCGCGCGCACCCGTGAAGAGCCCGCACCCCGGCCCGAGCCCGAAGAGGACGAGCCGGAAAGCCGCGCCGCCCGGCGGGCCAAGCTGGCCGGACTGGTCGCCGCCGGACTGCTGGTCGCGGGCGCCGTCGTCACCGCGGGCGTGCTCGCGGGCGCCCAGCGGGAAGGCACGGTGCCGCGCGCCACCGCGCCGGAGACGATGAGCGGAGCCGCCGCGCTCGGCGGACTCGCCGTCCCGGACGCCACGGAGCCGCAGCGGAAGCAGGAGACGCCGGCGACGTCGGGCACCAGCTCGAAGGCCCAGCCCTCCTCGGGCACCGGTTCGGGCTCGCTCCCCCGGCCGAGTTCCCCGGCGGGCAGCACGAGTTCTCAGCCTGCCACCAAACCGGCCGCGGTCAGCACGGTCGAGGACAAGATCGAAGCGGTCCGGAAGTTCTACCGGACCGTCGACGCCGATCCGTACGGCGCGATGTCGCTGATCACGCCGGTGCTGGCCGAGTCCGAAGCCGGCAGGCTGATCGAGGCCTGGAGTTCGATGGACGCCATCCAGATCCAGGACATCCGCGAACAGGCCGACGGCACCATCCTCGCCGTGGTGACCATGCGCAACCCGGACGGCGGCCTGCTCCGGGTCACGCAGGTACTGGAATTCGCCGACGAGACGACCGGCCTGATCACCGACGCGCGGCTGTTGTCCGCGCAGCACATGTGACGAACACCCCGCGTGTAACAGCCCTCCACCCAGGGCGATCAGAGTGTGCCGCGTGTGTGTGCGCAGAGTGAGCGCCTAGCCTTGTCACGAGTCGGTCTCGGAAAAGCCGGCACACAGACCACTACATGTGCATACGCTCCAACGCTGTGGCGTGCTGAAGGCCGCACCGCGTGCGCGGACGACTCCGCGACGTGAAGACGGAGCCCAAAGGGAGGTCGCGTGAGCGACGAGGGTCGCCTGGTCGCCGGTCGATATCGCATCGCCGGGCGGATCGGCACGGGCGCGATGGGGGCCGTGTGGCAAGCGCACGACGAGGTACTCGGCCGCACGGTGGCGATCAAACAGTTGCTGCTGCAGCCGGGTCTTGAGGCTCACGACGCCGAAGACGCCCGCCAGCGCACGATGCGCGAAGGACGGATCGCCGCGAGACTGCACCACCCGAACGCCATCTCGGTGTTCGACGTCGTCACCGACGACAACGGCCAGCCTTGCCTGATCATGGAGTACCTGAACTCCACGAGCCTCGCCCAGGTGCTGCAGGAGGAGCGGACGCTGCCGCCGACCGAGGTCGCGCGGATCGGCGCGCAGGTCGCGGCGGCGCTGACCGAGGCGCACGCGGTCGGCATCGTGCACCGCGACATCAAACCCGGCAACATCCTGCTGGCGCCCAACGGCACCGTGAAGATCACCGACTTCGGCATCTCGCGGGCCAAGGACGACGTCACGGTCACGAAAACCGGGATGATCGCCGGAACCCCCGCCTACCTGGCGCCCGAGGTGGCCATCGGCGGCGACCCCGGCCCGGAGTCCGATGTCTTCTCGCTCGGCTCGACGCTCTACGCGGCTTGCGAAGGCCAGCCGCCGTTCGGCCTCAGCGAGAACACGCTGAGCCTCCTGCACGCCGTCGCGGCCGGGCAGATCATCCCGCCGCGCCAGTCCGGCCCGCTCGCCAGCGTGCTGGCCGTGCTGCTGCACCCGGAGGTGCGGCACCGGCCCACCGCCGAAGAGTGCGAAGAGCTTCTCGCCGCCGTCGCGCGGGGTGAAACGCCGCTGGGCGGCCCCGCCGACGACACCGTGCTCGCCGCGCCGATCGCGGGCGCGCTCGCCGGTGGCGGCGTGACCCAGGCGCTCGACAGCGAGGCCGCCGGCCACTCGGGTTCGCTCCTCGACGATCAGGCCGCGGCCGGTTCGTACTACAACGACGAGGACGACTACCACCAGCCGCCCGCGTCGGGCTACCCGGAAGACGACTACGACGGGTACGACAACTACGACGAGACGGCGCTGCTGGCCGAACGCGGCCACCCGGGCGCCGGCCCCGCGCCCACGCGCGCCGTCCCGATCCCCGCGGGCGACTACGACGACGATCCGTACGACGACGACTACGACGACCCGCCACCGCCCCCGCCGCCGCCCACCCGCGCGCAGACCAGCCCGGTGGACGAGGACGACGACGAGAAGCCGGGCGCGTGGAAGAAACCCGCGATCATCGGCGGTGTCGTGGTCGTGGCGCTGGCCGCGCTGGGTTTCTGGCTGCTGAGCCCGAACAACCCGGAGACGCCCGCGCAGGTGGGGAACTCGTCGACGAAGCCGACCCCTTCGGCGACGTCTTCGGCTCCGGAGACGACGGAAACGCCGACGGAGACGCAGTCGGCCGAGCCGCCCAAGGAGACGCCGACCTCGTCGAAGAAGACGTCGAGCAAGGCGAGCCAGACGGATGAGCCGGATCGGCCGACCAGTTCGAAACCGACGAAGACGTCGAGTCCGAAGCCGCCGACGTCGTCAGACGACCCCCCACCGAGCACCACGCCGACTCCTCCAGCGAGTTCGACCCCGGCTGGCGCGTGATCCGAGGATTGCCTTGAGTTCTGAAGGTTCCATCGTCGGCGGCCGATACCGCCTCGACCAGCCCATCGGGCGTGGCCGGGCGGGCATCGTGTGGCTGGCGTTCGACACCCGTCTGCTGCGCACGGTCGCGATGAAGCGCATGTATCTGCCCGTCGGCCTGCCGCCGGACCGGGCGGAACAGGCCAAGGCCGTCGTCGTCCAGGAAGGCAAGGACGCGGCCAAGTTCGAGCACGCCACCGCCATCAAGGTGTACGACGTGCTGCCCGACGGGCCGGACGTGTGGCTGGTGATGGAGTACATCCCGTCCCGCGGGATGGCGGCCTTCCTCGCCGAACACGGCAGGCTCACCGCGGAACAGGCGGCCGGGCTGGGCATCGTGCTCGGCCGCGCGCTGGCCGCGATGCACGAGGCCGGGGTGGTGCACCGGACGGTCGAGCCGGGCACGGTCCTGCTGGCCGACGACGGCGGCGTGAAGCTCACCGACATCGGCATCACCGGTGGCGGCCCGAGTCCGGCGTACCGCGCGCCCGAGGTGGCGCGCGGCGAACCGGCGACTTCGGCGTCCGACGTGTTCTCGCTGGGCGCGACGCTGTACACGGCCGTCGAGGGGGTGCCGCCGTTCGGGGAGGACGGCGAGTCCTCGGAACGGCCGCCACAGACCGCCGGGCCGCTGGCCGGCGCGCTGCGCAAGATGCTGCGGGCGGAGCCGGACGCGCGGCCGACGATGGCGGACACCGTCCGCTCGCTGAACGCGATCACCGAAGGACGGCAGACTGCGTTCATCCCGCCGACCGCCCCCGCGATGCCGACGGTTCCGGCCTCGATGCCGATCCCGACACATCAGCCGTCGCAGCAGCCGGTTCCGCAGTTCCCCCAGCACCAGCCGCAGCAGTATCAGCCGCCGCAGCCGCAGTACGCGCCGCCGACGCAGCAGTACGCTCCCGCCGCGCCGACGGCCACGAAGTCGCCGGACACCCGGAAGTGGCTGATCACGGCGGGTGCCGTGGTGGCGGCGATCCTGATCGGCGTGCTGTTCGCGGAGCTGTTCCTGATTTAGAGCCGCTCGCGGACCAGCGTCGCCAGTTCGACCGGGCGGCTGAGGTACGGGCTGTGGCTCGCGCGCCAGGTCACCGTCGTGTCGCACCGGGCGGCGAAGTGGACGACCATTTCCGGGACGAGCGCCCGGTCTTCGGTGCAGATGACGTACGTGGTCGGGGTGTCCTTCCACGCCGAGCCTTCCGGCGACTCGTCGAAGATCGTGACGGGTTCGGGACGCAGCAGGGTCGTGGCGCGCTCGGCGACGGCGTCCGTGCAGTCGGCGTACATGGCCTCGCGGACGACGGCGAGATCGAGATGGGTCCAGCCTTCATCGTCGAAGATCAAGGGCAGCTGCTGCGGTTCGCGGCCGGTTTCCTCTCTGGTCCGCTCGATCCAGTACTGCGCGGTTTCACCCGGCTCGCTGACGATCGCGGCCAGATAGATCAGATGCGAGGTTCCCTGAAGCCCGCTAGCGGTCAGGCCGCCGAAGGAATGCGCGAGCACCACCGGCGGCTCGGCCGCCTTGTCGACGATTTCCTGGACGGTCCGGGTGGTTTCGGCGATCGGGCGCGCGCCGAGGTCGGGGACGGTGACCTCGGCGCCGTCCCGGCGGAGGCGTTCGACGACGTCGTCGAAATGGGCGGGCTGGTGCCATGAGCCGTGCAGGACGATCAGGGGACGCACGGAAGTCCTTTCGCCGGCGGGAATGTGGCTTCCCCGCCAGGTTGTCGACCGCCCGCGCGGCTGTTCAAGCTCAGCCGGTTTTCGTGCCCACTCGGCCATTCCCGCTTGTCTGTACGGCCCCTTCGCGGATCGCGCCGAGGAATCGCCGCACCGCGGGATGTTCCCTGGCGTGCGCGGCGACGGCCGCGTGGATGGACCGCACCGGATCCGGACGGCGGACCTTGCGGATGGCGACACCGGGATGCGGGGCGCCGAGACCGAGCTCCGGGATCAGCGCGACGCCGAGCCCGGCGGCCACGAACCCTTGTGCCGTCTGGTAATCCTCGGATTCGACGACGTGGTTCGGGGCGAAACCGGCCGCACCGCAGGCGTCGAGCAGGATGTCGCGGCAGGCGCCGGGGAGACCGTCGACGCCGACCCACGGGTCCTCCGCGAGCTCGGCGAGATCGAGGACGCGTTTGCGGGCGAGCCGGTGGTTCCTCGGCAGGATCGCGCGGTACGGGTCGTCGAGGAGGTGGATGTACTCGACGCCCTTGATCCGGGGAGAGCTGCTGGGGAGCACGATCATCGCGACGTCGGCCTTGCCCGACTCGATCTCGGGCATCGAATCGTCGGGCTCGACCAGTTTGAGGTCGAGGCGGACACCCGGGAAGTCCCGGCGCAGCGCGGCGACGGCCAAGGGCACCAGCGACGCGCCGGCGGTGGCGAAGTAGCGGATCGCGAGCCTGCCCGTGCGGCCTTCCTTGAGTTCGGTGAGCGCGGCTTCGGCCTTGGCGAGCTGCGTGCTCAGCGTTTCCGCGTGTTCGGACAGCAGCGAACCGGCGGGCGTCGGGCGCACGCCGCGGCCGACGCGTTCGAGCAGTTCGACGCCCGCTTCCCTTTCCAGGGTGGACAATTGCTGGCTGATCGCGGATGGTGTGTAGCCGAGGTTCCGGGCGGCGGCGGTGATCGAGCCGCTGCTGATCACGGCTCGGAGGACCTGCATGCGGCGGACGTCCAGCATGCTCCGATCGTACAGTTCTTCTTAAGGCTCCCTGCAGTTATTTTCGCTTGTCCTTACGCGTCGGTCCGGCGAAGCTGGGCCAGGCACTAAGGAGGACTGGGGTGGGCGAGACGAAGACCCTGCTGCGGATCGGCGCGCTGGCGCTCATGTGGGGATCGAGTTTCTTCTGGATCAAGCTGGGGCTCGGCGCGTTCACGCCGGTGCAGCTGGTGCTGGCGCGGGTGGCGCTCGGTGCGGCGGTGCTGATCGGGCTCTGCTATCTCGGCCGGGACAGGCTGCCGTCGGGGCGGCGGATCTGGGGACATCTGGCCGTCGCGGCGTTCTTCCACAACGCGCTGCCGTTCCTGCTGTTCGCGTGGGGTGAGCTGACCGTCGATTCGGGGATCACCGGCGTGCTGAACTCGACGACGCCGCTGTGGGTGCTGCTGGCCGCTCCGATGATGGGCGCGCGGACGAGGATGACCGCGGTGCGGGTCACCGGGCTGGTCGTCGGGCTCGCCGGGATCCTGCTGATCTTCGCGCCGTGGGAGGCGTCCGGCCTGCTCAGCTGGGGTGCCCTGGCGTGCCTCGCGGCGGCCGCTAGCTACGGTTTCGCGTTCGTCTACGAGGGCAAGTACCTCACCGGCACCGGTGACTCGCCGATGTCGCTGGCCGGCGGGCAGATGCTGCTGGCGACCGGGTTCCTGCTGCTCGCGATGCCGATGGGCGGCTTCGAACCGGTGCGTCTGAGCGCCGGTGCGATCGTCGCGGTGGTGATCCTGGGGATAGGGTCGACCGGGATCGCGTTCGCGCTGAACTACCAGCTCCTCGCGAGCGAGGGCGCCGTGGCGGCGTCGATCGTCGGCTACCTGCTGCCGGTGGTCTCGGTGCTGCTCGGGGCGGTGTTCCTGGCCGAGCCGCTGAACCTGCGGGTGATCGCGGGGATGGTCGTCGTGCTGGGCGGGGTCGCGCTGACCCGGCTCCGCCCGAGGGAGCAAGGGACCTTTGCTACCACTCCGCAGGTCGAGCCCCCTTTGGCCGCCGTCGACAAGGTCGCGCCATGACGGACACGACGACGCTGTGGCGCCCCACCGGACCCGTCGAGCTCGACCTCGTCCGCGAATCGGGCTGGCGCGAGTGGCCGCCGAGACTGCCGGAGCAGCCCATCTTCTACCCGGTGCTGAACGAGGACTACGCGATCAAGATCGCCCGTGACTGGAACGTGCGCCACGACGGCGCGGGCTTCGTGACACGGTTCGAGGTCGAGACGTCGTTCGTCGAGCGGTACCCCGTCCAGCAGGCGGGCGGGAAGACGATCCTGGAGCTCTGGGTCCCGGCCGAAGACCTCGCCGAGTTCAACACGCACATCGTGGGGAAGATCGAGGTCACCCACGAATTCCGCTGACCTGCGTTTCGCGGGCTGATCGCGACGCGGTGGGGCCTGGGGGCTCGCCGGATCGCGTTTAGCCCGCGAAACGCAGGTCAGGGCGTCAGGGCCGCGAGGACGAGCAGAGCGGCGAGGACGATCTCGACCCAGAAGTAGAGCCAGCTCGGGTAGAACCGCTCGGGCCGTTCCGCGAACCGCGCGACCAGCCGCCCGAAGGCCATCCCGGCGAGCGCGACGGCCACCGCGATCGCGACACCCCGCTGGATCCCGCCGACGTCGAAAGCCGCGAACCCGAGCAGCACCGCGACAGCCACCCCGAAGCCGCCGTAGACGGCCCGCACCTCGGTCCGCGCCGTCGCCGACTCCAGCGAGATGCCGAACGGCCGGATCAGCCGCTTCGGCGCGGCGAGCCCGAGCAGGCCCATGCCCAGGAAGAACACGGCCACCAGGCCGAGGAGAACAGGCGCCACCTAGACGAGACGCCGGTCGGAAGCCCAGCGCGAAAGCTCGTACCGGTTCGAGAGCTGCGTCTTCCGCAGGACGCTCGACACGTGGGTCTCGACGGTCTTCACCGAGATGAACAGCTCCGACGCGATCTCCTTGTACGCGTACCCGCGCGCGAGCAGCCGCAGCACGTCACGCTCCCGCGGGGTCAGCAGGTCGAGATCCGGGTCGCTGATCGGCGCGGAACCCGGCCGGTCGGCGAACGCGTCGAGCACGAACCCGGCCAGCCGCGGCGAGAACACCGCGTCCCCGTCCGAGACCCGCACGACGGCGCGCACGAGCTCCTTCGACGAGATCGTCTTCGTGACGTACCCCCGCGCCCCCGCGCGGATCACGGCGATCACGTCCTCCGCGGCGTCGGAGACCGACAACGCGAGGAACACGACGTCCGGCAGTTCCGGCCGGACCCGGCGCAGCACCTCGGCGCCGCCACCGTCCGGCATATGCACGTCGAGCAGCACGACCTGCGGTTTCGTCCGGGCGATACCCGCGACCGCCTCGGCGACCGAGCCCGCCTCACCGACCACACGGACGTCGTCGGTGATCGAGTCCAGTTCGGTGCGCACACCCGCCCGGAAGAGCGCGTGGTCGTCGACGAGGAAGACCTTGACCGGCTCCCGCGTCTGCTGGTTCTCCGTCACGATGCTCCCTCGCTCGCCCTGTCCCGTGAGCATAGCGACCTCACGCCGCGCCCTTCCCCGCCTTGACCGGCATCTCCAGCTGGACCTCGGTTCCTTCACCCGGTGCGGTACGCAGTTTCAGCTTCCCGCCGTGCCGTTCCATCCGCCCCCGGATGGAATCGGCGAGACCGTGCCGGTCGCTCGGCACGACGTCGGGGTCGAACCCCTTGCCCCGGTCGCGCACGAACACCGTGACCGCCGTCGGCTCGACCTCGGCGTACACGCTGACCTCGTCGACGCCCGCGTGCTTGGCGGCGTTCACGATCGCTTCGCGCGCCGCCTGGACCAGCGCGGTCAGCGGCTCGTTCAGCGTCGCCTCCCCCACGACGACCTGCTGCACCGAGATCGCGAACGCGTCTTCGACCTCGCCGCACGCGGCCGCGAGCACTTCGGACAGCTGACCGCTGACGGCCTCTTCCTCGGTCTTCTTGCTCTTGCCGTACCCCGACGGCCCGTACAGCCAGCCGCGCAGCTCGCGTTCCTGACCGCGCGCGAGCCTGGCGACCTCGCGCGGCGATTCCGCCTGTTTCTGGATCAGCGCGAGGGTCTGGAGGACCGAGTCGTGCAGATGCGCGGCGATCTCGGCGCGTTCGTCGGTGCGGATGCGAGCGGTGCGCTCGTCGGAGAGGTCGCGGACCAGTCGCAGCCAGAACGGGACGGTCAGCACGGCGACGCCGAACAGCGTCGCGATCACGGCGACCAGCGCGAACTTGACCTGGTCGATGCTGCCGCTTTCCAGGACGACGACGCCGATGCCGGTCATCACCAGCGCGACACCGGCGACCAGGCGGATCGCGGCCGACCAGCCCCCGCCGCCGAGGAACGCCGTGGCGACCCCGCCCTTGGCACTGATGCGCCAGCGCCGCCGCTGCGACTCGTCGGCCTCGCGCCAGACGACGGCCGCACCGATCATCGCCAGCGCCAGCGGGATGGCGACCCAGCCGCTGATCAGACCGGTCAGCGTGCCACTGGCGACGGCGAGGCCGACACCCAGCGCGATGAGCCCGAAGGCCTGCTGCTTCTCCTTCGGCGCGGACTTCTCCGGCTCGACCTCGCCGGATCGCTGCTGGACGAACACCCAGAGCAGGCCGTACGCGAGCAGGCCCGCGCCGTTCAGGGCGGCCAGCAACGCGAACGCGATCCGGACCCAGAGCACCTTGACGCCGAGGTGGTCGGCGAGACCTCCGGCGACACCCGCGATGGCGCGGCCGGAACGGCGGCGATACATCTTAGGCGGCTCGAACGGTGCCGGGGACAGGCTGCCGGGAACGGGCACCGGAGGGCGCTCGATGATCGTCGGCTTCACCTGTCCGGCGAGCTCGTCGGTGACGGATTCCTGCACGTTCTCCATGGTCACACGGAGTGGGGTACTGATCCATCGGGGAAACCCCTGACTCTTCCCGCTGGGGGAAACCTCAGGGGAGTTCCCGGATGTGGCGAGGGCCCACCGGGGCGCATTCTTTGTGGCATGAGTGGGAGTGAGACACAGTTTCCGAAGCGCGGCCCCGCAGCCGGCTTCGAGGAGACCGTCAAGGATTTCTGGCGGAGCAGGCCGGTCCGGCCGGTGCACGGCCGCAAGTTCGCCGGCGTCGCCGCGGGCATCGGCTACCGGTACGGCATCGACCCGACCGTGGTCCGGGTCGCGCTGGTCGCCGCGACGGTGTTCGGCGGGTTCGGCGTCTTCGTCTATCTGCTGGGCTGGCTGTTCCTGCCGCAGGAAGGCGACCGCGTTTCCGCGTTCGAGGGCCTGATCGGCCGGGGGCGCGCGTCGAGTTCTCCGGCGTTCGCGGTGCTGCTGCTGATCCTGCTGTTCCCCGGTCTCACCTGGACCTTGAGCGGCGGCTGGATGACCGACGGCACCGGGCTGATCGGTTTCGCGCTGATGGCCGTCGCGCTGTACCTCCTGCACCGCAACCGCGGTCAGTTCAACCGGCCGTCGATGCCCGCTCCGGCCCAGCCCGCCGCCGCGTTCTCGATGGCGTCGGCGTCGGCCGCCTCCGCTTCGACGGCGACCGAGGGCGGCTGGGACCCGCTCGCGGCCGACCCGTCCGCTTGGGATCTGCCGAACGCCTCGCCGTCCGGTGGCATGCCGCCGCAGACCCCTCCGCCGCCGCCCGCGCCGCCGATGCCCCGCCGCCGCAAGTCGAAGATCGGCGCCGCGACCTTCGGGATCGCCGTGCTGGTCGGCGGCGTCGGCACCGTCCTCGGCCTGGACGGCGAGCCGTGGTTCACCATGCAGCACGTCGTCGGGCTCACCCTGGGTGTGGTCGGTATCGGACTGGTGGCCGGTTCGTTCGTGCGGG
Organism: Amycolatopsis sp. SB7-3; assembly: GCF_041021335.1. Classification (NCBI taxonomy): domain Bacteria; kingdom Bacillati; phylum Actinomycetota; class Actinomycetes; order Pseudonocardiales; family Pseudonocardiaceae; genus Amycolatopsis; species Amycolatopsis sp. SB7-3. The sequence goes on along the minus strand of NZ_JBFPJQ010000001.1, from coordinate 3,148,251 downwards.
GCGGTCGCGGGCTGATCGGGCTCGCGGTGCCGCTGGCGATCGCCGGGATGGCGCTGACCACGGTGCCGTTCGAGAGCTTCTCCGTGAAGGGCGGCGTCGGCGACCTGACGGCGACCCCTGTCCAGGTGTCCGAGGTGCTGCCGGAATACCACCGCTCGGCGGGGAACGTCGATGTCGACCTGACCAAGCTGCCGGCGGGCGCTTCGGTGACCACGAAGGTCTCCAGCGGTGCGGGCAACTCGACGGTGCTCGTGCCGGCTGGAGCCGAAGTGAAGGTCTCCTGCGAGACGGGCGCGGGCGACGTCGACTGCCTCGGCCAGTCCCGCTCGGGGGTCGGCGAGGACAGCATCGACTTCACTTCGGCGGGTGACAACGGGCAGAAGATCACTCTGCAGGTCAAGAACGGTGTCGGGAACGTGGAGGTGCGTCGTGGCTGAGTACGACTACGACAACTACGACAGCACGCAGACCCAGGCGACTCAGCCGGCGAAGCGCGGGGTGGACGTCATCACCCTGATCGTCGGGATCGCGACGCTGCTGGTGTCGGGCTACGTCCTCTCGGACGGCTCCACGTGGCTCCCGCAGTTCGACTTCCGGTGGGTCATGGCGGGCGGGGCGATCTTCGTCGGCGTCCTGCTGCTCGCCGCTTCGCTGCGCAAGAGCCGCCGCTAGCGGCGCCGCTGACGCTCCACCCCACTCCGAAGGCCCCGGCCCCTCGCCGGGGCCTTCGCCTTGCTCCGCCCCTCCCGCGCCGACCTGCGTTTCGCGGGCTAAACGCGATCCGACGTCGCCACGGTGCCCACCCCCGCCGACCTGCGTTTCGCCCCCTAATCGCGATCCGGGCCGCGGCGGGTGCCCCAGACCCCAGAACGCAGTTCGCGGGCTAAACGCGATCCGGTCGCCCGGGTGCCCCCAGGACGGACAGATCGCGTTTAGCCCGCGAAACGCAGGTCGGGGCGGGCGCGGTCACTCCCACTCGATGGTGCCCGGCGGCTTGGACGTGACGTCCAGGACCACCCGGTTCACCTCGGCGACCTCGTTCGTGATGCGGGTCGAGATCCGCTCCAGGACCTCGTACGGCAGCCGCGTCCAGTCCGCGGTCATCGCGTCCTCGGACGACACCGGCCGCAGCACGATCGGGTGCCCGTAGGTCCGCCCGTCACCCTGGACACCGACGCTGCGGACGTCGGCCAGCAGCACCACCGGGCACTGCCAGATCTCGCCGTCGAGCCCGGCCGCGGTGAGCTCCTCGCGCGCGATGGCGTCCGCCGCGCGCAACGTCTCGAGCCGCTCGGCGTCGACGGCGCCGACGATCCGGATGCCGAGCCCCGGGCCGGGGAATGGCTGCCGCTGCACGATCGTCTCCGGCAGCCCGAGCTCCAGCCCGACGCGCCGCACCTCGTCCTTGAACAGCAGGCGCAGCGGCTCGACGAGCTCGAACTGCAGGTCGTCGGGCAGCCCGCCGACGTTGTGGTGGCTCTTGATGTTCGCCGCGCCCTCACCGCCGCCGGACTCGACGACGTCCGGGTACAGCGTGCCCTGGACCAGGAACTTGTAGTCGCCCTCGGCCTTGAGGTCGCGCTCGGCCTGCTCGAACACGCGGATGAACTCGCGGCCGATGATCTTGCGCTTCTCCTCGGGATCGGTGACCCCGGCCAGCGCGTCGAGGAACCGGTCGCGCGCGTCGACGGTCACCAGGTTCACCCCGGTCGCGGCGACGAAATCGCGTTCGACCTGGGTGCGCTCGCCCGAGCGCAGCAGACCGTGGTCGACGAACACACAGGTCAGCCGGTCACCGATGGCCCGCTGGACCAGCGCGGCGGCCACGGCGGAGTCGACGCCGCCGGACAGCCCGCAGATCGCCCGGCCGTCGCCGACCTGCTCGGCGATGCGCTTGACCTGGTCGTCGACGATGGACGACGTCGTCCACCGCGGCTTGATGCCCGCGATGTCGTGCAGGAACCGGCGGAGCACCTCCTGGCCGTGCGGCGAGTGGTGCACCTCGGGGTGGTACTGGACGCCGGCGAAGCGGCGCTCGACGTCTTCGAACCCGGCGACGGCGGCGCCGTCACTCGAAGCGGTCACGGTGGCGCCCTCGGGGGCTTTGGTGACGCTGTCGTTGTGGCTCATCCACGCGGGCTGGTTGCTCGGGAGGCCGGCGTGCAGGACGCCGCCTTCACCGGCGACGCGGACCTCGGTGCGGCCGAACTCGCGGATCCCGGTCGGCTCGACGGTGCCGCCGAGGGCCTGCGCGAGCACCTGGTGGCCGTAGCAGATGCCGAGGATCGGCACGCCCGCGTCGACCAGCCCGGGAGCGAGGGCGGGCGCGTTCTCCGCGTACACGCTGGAAGGACCACCGGAAAGGATGATCGCGGCGGGGTCCTTGGCGAGGATGTCCTCGGCGGTGGCGGTGTGCGGGACGACCTCGGAGTAGACCTGCGCCTCACGCACCCGGCGCGCGATCAGTTGCGCGTACTGCGCCCCGAAGTCCACGACGAGTACCGGACCGGTGGGACTGGGCACCTGAAACCTCCAGATCAGAGCAGTACGCTTCCCCACCATCGTCCCAGGTGGGCCCGGTCACCCCGCCGCCAACCCCCTCACGATTCAGGACAGCGGATGACCGCGACGCGGCCTAGCGTCCGGGACATGGGCATCGACTGGAGCAAGGAACTCTCCGAACAGCTCGACTGGCACTGGAAGAACCACCTGCGCCCTCGGCTGGACACCCTCACCGACGACGAATACCTCTGGGAACCCGTCGAGGGCTGCTGGACGGTGCGGCCGGGCGAGAACGGCGACGTCACGATCGACTGGGCGTATCCGGAGCCGTCCCCGCCGCCGGTCACGACGATCGCCTGGCGCCTCGCGCACATCATCGTCGGCGTCTTCGGGATGCGGAACGCGTCGCATTTCAACGGCCCGCCCGTCGACTATCAGACGTTCCCCTACGCGGCCTCCGCCAAGGAAGCGCTGGAGCAACTCGACGACGCCTACGCGCGCTGGCGTGACGGCGTCCGCGCCCTCACCGCCGAAGGCCTCGAACGCCCCTGTGGCGAGGCTGAGGGCCCGTACGCGGAGTACCCCTTCGCGGCCCTCGTCCTGCATATCAACCGGGAGGCCATCCACCACGGCGCTGAAATCCTCCTGCTGCGCGACCTCCACCGATCGCGTTTAGCGGGCTGAACGCGACGCGCCCATACTGGGGCCAGCCGAGGAAAGGACCCGTCTTGCGAGCGACACTCATCTACGGCGCCGGTGACGTGCGCGTCGAGACCGTCCCGGACCCGAAGCTGAGCGAACCGACCGACGCCCTCCTCCGCGTCGTCCGTTCCTGCATCTGCGGCAGCGACCTCTGGCCGTACGGCAGCATGCCCGCACGCGACCGCGGCGTCCGGATCGGGCACGAGTTCCTCGGTGTCGTCGAAGCCGTCGGCTCCGACGTCACCACGCTCAAGCCGGGCGACCTGGCCGTCGCACCCTTCGTCTATTCCGACAACACGTGCCAGTTCTGCCGCGAAGGCCTCCACACCTCCTGTCTGCACGGCGGCAACTGGGGCGCGAAGGGCGTCGACGGCGGTCAGGGTGAGGCCGTCCGCGTCCCGCAGGCCGACGGCACGCTGGTGAAACTGCCGCACACCGAGGACGACGATCTGCTCGCCTCGTTCCTCACGCTCTCCGATGTGTTCGCGACCGGCCACCACGCGGCGGTCAAGGCGGGCGTGAACGAGCGCACCACCGTCACTGTCATCGGTGACGGCGCCGTCGGTCTCTCCGCGGTTCTCGCGGCGAAACGCCTCGGCGCCGAGCGCGTCATCCTGATGGGCCGCCACCGGACCCGCACGGACCTGGGCCGTGAGTTCGGCGCGACGGACGTCGTAGCCGAGCGCGGCGACGAAGGCATCGAGAAGGTGCGAGAGCTGACAAGCGGTGAAGGCACGCACACCGTCCTCGAATGCGTCGGCACGAAGCCCGCCTTCGAGATGGGGGTCGGTGCTGTCCGCCCCGGCGGCACGGTGAGCCGCGTCGGCGTGCCGCAGTACGCCGAGGGCCCGATCGGCCCCGCGCTCTTCCGCCGCAACATCACCGTCACCGGCGGCGTCGCCCCGGCCCGCCACTACATCCCCGAGCTGCTCGAAGACGTCGTCGAGGGCAAGTACCAGCCGGGCAAGGTCTTCGACCGGACCATCGGGCTCGAAGAGGTTCCCGACGGCTACCGCGCGATGGCCGACCGCGAGGCGCTCAAGGTGCTCGTCAAACCCTGACTGGAATACCTTGTCACCCATGGACATGATCACCCCGGAGCCGCGCCCCGCCTGGATCGCCGGACGCCCCGAGCAGGGCGCTTCGACGCTCACCGTGCATCACCCCTTCGACGGAAGCGAAGTCGCCACCGTCGCGGTGCCCGGCCCCGATCAGGTCGAGCGAGCGGTGAGCGCGGCGGTGAGTGTCGCGAAGGAGTTCCGGCGTTCCCCGGCGCACAGCCGCGCCGCGGCGCTCGACCACGTTTCGCGCGTCATCGCGGGCCGGTCCGAGGAGATCGCCGAGGTCATCACCGCCGAGAACGGCAAGCCGCTCAAGTGGGCCGAAGCCGAGGTGCGGCGCGCGGTGTCGGTGTTCCGGATCGCCGCCGAGGAGGCCCGCCGGTTCAGCGGTGACCTGCAGCGGCTGGACACCGATCCGGCGGGCGAAGGCAGGCTGGCGCTCACCCGTCGCGTCCCGCGCGGCCCGGTGCTGGGGATCGCGCCGTTCAACTTCCCGCTGAACCTGGTGGCGCACAAGGTCGCGCCGTCGCTCGCGGTCGGCGCGCCGATCATCGTCAAACCCGCTCCTCGGACGCCGCTCGCCGCGCTGATCCTCGGTGAGATCCTGGCCGAGACCGACCTGCCGGAGGGCGCGTTCTCGGTGCTGCCGCTCGGCAACGAGGAGACGTCGGCGCTGGTCGCGGATCCCCGGCTGCCGGTCGTGTCGTTCACCGGTTCGGGTCCGGTCGGCTGGTCGATCGCGGACGCCGCGCAGCGCAAGCACGTCGTCCTCGAACTCGGCGGCAACGCGGCCGCGGTCGTGCTGCGCGACTGGCCGGATCCCGAGGGTGCGGCGGAGCGGATCGCGACCTTCGGCAACTACCAGGCCGGGCAGTCCTGTATCGCCGTGCAACGCGTCATCGTCGAACGCGAGGTCGCCGAAGAGTTCGTGCCCGCCTTGGTGGAAGCCGTGCAGGCCCAGCGCACCGGCGACCCGTACGACAAGAACACCGACGTGGGCCCGGTCGTCGACGAGGCGGCCGCGGAGCGGATCGTGGCCTGGATCGACGAGGCCGTCGCCGCGGGCGCGAAGATCCTCACCGGCGGCAAGCGTGACGGAGCCACGGTGGAGCCGACCGTGCTCACCGACGTCCCACCGTCCACAAAGGCCTGGGCGGAAGAGATCTTCGGCCCGGTCCTCGCGGTGTCCATTGTGGATGGTGTCGACGAGGCTTTCGCGTCGGTCAACGAATCCGCCTACGGCTTGCAGGCCGGCGTGTTCACCCGCGACGTCCATCTCGCCTTCTACGCGTCGACCGAACTCGAAGTCGGCGGCGTGATCATCGGCGACGTCCCGTCCTACCGCGCGGACCAGATGCCGTACGGCGGAGTCAAGGGATCGGGTGTGGGCAGGGAAGGTGTTCTCGCCGCGATGAACGACCTCACGGAGGAACGGGTCACCGTCTTCACCGGCATCGACCTCTAATCCGGCGTGACGGCCTGCGCGAATCCGAATACCTTGTCCGGGTCGTAGGTTTTGGCCACCTGCTTGAGACGGGTGGCATTGCCGCCGTAGTACGCCGTCATCCAGTCGGGCAGGGCGGGGTCGATGTAGTTGACATAGCCCCCGCCCAGCCCGAGCCCCGTCACCACTTCCGCGACGGAATCCGTTGCCGCGGAACGGTTACGCGTATCCGCCTGACTGTAGATCTGCACACTGCCGATCGCCTTCCGATGCCAGAACGCGGTGGCGTCCGGCGCGACGTCGGCGACCGCACCGCCGAGGCCGTCGACCAGGAGGTCCATTCCGCGCCTGCCCTTGAGCACGGACGTCAGCTTCGCGGGATCGGCCGGTTCTTCGAGTATTCGCGATGAGGCCACAAAGGACTGTCGGCTTTCGCTGCCGGAGAAGTACTTCATCGCGCCGAGATAGTCGAGCTGCTTCACGGAACGCGTCGCACCAGGGAATCCGTTCAGCAGCTTGCCCAAGGAGGCGGAATCGCCCACGTAGCAACCGGCGATGCGCGCGCCGACCGGCGTTCCCCCGGACAGCACGACGTTCGCCCACAACTCCGGCGGTGCTTCGGGAAGCCACCGCTGCCACTCGGCGAGCACGTCGTTCGCGCTCCCGGCCGGGAATCGCAAGGAGAACACCGAAACAGCCGAAGGCGCCGGGTCGGTGCGGAACGTGAACGAGGTGACGACCCCGAAGTTGCCACCTCCCCCACCGCGCAACGCCCAGAACAGCTCGGGCTCGGAATCCGCCGACGCCGTCCGGAGTTTCCCGTCCGCCGTGACGACTCGCGCGGACACCAGGTGGTCACAGGTGAGACCGTATTTCCGGGCGAGGACACCGATTCCGCCACCGAGCGTCAGCCCGGCGATCCCGACACTGGGACAGGAACCCGCGGGAAGACAACGTCCCGCGCCGCCGAGCGTCGCGTAGACGTCCTTCAGTTTCGCACCCGCGCCGATCACGACCTGTTCACCTTGGACGTCCACTGAGGACATTCCGCCGAGGTCGATCATCAAGCCACCGTCGGGAACCGAGTAGCCGGCGTAGCTGTGGCCACCACTGCGAGCGGCGATCGGAACCCGCCGTGCCGCGGCGGAAACGGCTTCCTGCACGTCCTCGGGTTTGACGCATTTCGCGATCGCTGCGGGCTTGAGCCCGTCGAAAGCCGGATTGAACACGCGTTTGGCGTTGTCGTAGCCGGAATCCCCGGGCAGGAGAAGGGAGATCTTGTTCCGCAGCGCGGCCCAGTCCGGCGGACCGGACGGCGGCGTGACGCCGGTGCTCGGCGGCAGCGACGTGCCGGGCGCGGAACTGGGCGCCTGCGCGGGAGGCGCGGCCGAGCACGCCGTCGCGGCCACTCCGGCCACGGTCGCACCGGCGAGTTTGAGGAACGCCCTTCTCTCCATGCCCGTTAGACGCACAGCGGACGGGCAGGTTGCGACGCTACGCCCGAAGGTGGGCACTCACCGGCACGACCAGCGGTGTCCCGGACACCGGATCCTCCATGACCTTCGCCGACAGGCCGAAGATCTCGTCGAGGAGCGGTTCCGTGAGCACCTCGGCGGGCGGGCCCTGCGCGACGATCCGGCCTTCGCGCATCGCGACCAGTTTGTCCGCGTACCTGGCGGCGAGGTTCAGATCGTGCAGCACCATCACCACGGTGGTCCCGCGTTCCTTGTGCAGCCGGTACACCAGGTCCAGCACGTCGATCTGGTGCGCGAGGTCGAGGTAGGTGATCGGCTCGTCGAGCAGGAGCAGCCCGGTCTCCTGGGCGAGCGTCATCGAGATCCACGCCCGTTGCCGCTGCCCGCCGGAAAGCTGGTCGACGACCCGGCCCGCGTACTCGTCCATCCCGGTCAGCCGCAGCGCCCGCTCGATCGCCTCGTCGTCGGAAGACGACCACTGCCGGTACCAGCTCTGGTGCGGATGCCGCCCGCGCCGGACCAGATCGGAGACGGTCAGCCCTTCGGGAGCGGACGGCGTCTGCGGCAACAGGCCGATGATCTTGGCGACCTCACGGGTCGGCAGCTTGTCGATCCGCTCGCCGTCGAGCAGGACCGCGCCCTGGCGCGGCTTGAGCAACCTCGCCAGCGCACGCAGCAAAGTGGACTTACCGCAGCCGTTGGGGCCGATGATCGCGGTGACGGTCCCGTCGAGGACGTCGAGGTCGAGCCCGGTCACGACGGGCGTTTCGCCGTAACCGAGTTCCAGCTCCCGGGCACGCAGTCTGGCGTTCACGCGCGCTCCTCCTTACGGCTGCGGATGAACAGGAAGATCAGGTACGGCGCACCGAGGATCGCCGTCAGCACGCCGACCGGCAGCCCGGACAGGACCGGTGTCACGCGCACCACGAAGTCCGCGCCGACGGTCAGCAGCGCGCCGAGGAGCATCGATCCGAACAGTGGCGGCTGCGCCGAGCGGACCAGCCGCAAGGCGATCTGCGGGGTGGCCAGTGCGACGAAGGTGATGGGCCCGGCGGCCGCGGTGGCGACGGCGGCCAGCGCCGCGGCGAGCAGCAGCAGGGAACCCCGGGCGGCGTCGACCCGGATCCCGAGGCCACGCGCGGTGTCGTCGCCGAACTGCAGCCCGCCGATGGTGTGCCCGGCGATCAGCGTGACCGGCGCGAGCACGGCCAGCGCGAGCAGGACCGGGCCGACCGATTCCCAGCCGACGTCGGCGAGGCTGCCCACGATCCACGTGGTCGCGCGCGCGGCGTTGTCGACGTCTCCGACGGTCAGCAGCCAGTACACGAGGTTGTAGCCGACGGCGGACAGCGCGATACCGATCAGGACGAGGCGGTAGCCGTCGATCCCGCGCCGCCACGAAAGGGCGTACAGCAGGATCCCCGCGACCACACCGCCCGCCAGCCCGGCGAGCGGGACGCCCAGCGTGCTCGCCAGGCCGCTGACCTGGCCGCCCGTGCCGCCGGCGACGATCACGCCGACCGCGCCGACCCCCGCGCCCCAGGTGATCCCGAGGATGTCCGGGCTGGCCAACGGATTCCGGGCGATGGTCTGGAACAGCGCACCCGAGAGGCCGAGCGCGGCGCCGACGCCGATCGCGGTCAGCGTGCGCGGCATCCGCAGGTCGAAGATGATCCCGCGTTCCCGCGCGGTGCCGCCGCCGAACAGCGTCTTCAGGACGTCGCCGAGGCCGATGTGGGAGGTGCCGATGCCGATGTTCAACGCCGCGACCAGTACCAGCGCGATCGCCGCGAGGGTCGCGACGGCGAGTGTCCTCGGCCGGACCGTCCAGGCCGCCGGGCCGAACGAGATCACCTTGGGTGCGGTCATATCCGGGCCAGGCCCTTCTTGCGGACGAGGTGGACGAACACCGGCACGCCGAGGACCGCCAGCATGATGCCGACCTCCAGGCTGTCCGAGGCGATCACGCGGCCGAGAAGGTCCGCGGCGAGCAGCAGGATCGCGCCGAGCACCGCCGAGAACGGCACCAGCCAGCGGTAATCGGGTCCGCTGATCGCCCGCGCGAAATGCGGGACGAGCAGGCCCAGGAACGCGATCGGCCCGCAGGCGGCGACGGCGGCGCCGGTCAGCAGCGTGATCGCGGCGACGCCGAGCAACCGCGTCCGGCCGACCCGCCGCCCGAGCGCGACGGCGACGTCGTCACCGAGCGCGAGGGTGTTCATCCCCGGGGTGTTGATCACCGCGAGGAGCAGGCCCGCGGCCACGAACGGGGCGATCTGGCCGATCATCGCGGGGTCCCGGCCCGCGATCGAACCCACGTGCCAGAAGCGGTACGTCTCCATCCCGCGGTCGTCGCCGAGGACGATCGCGGAGATGACGCCGTTGAGCAGGGCGCTCACCGCGGCTCCCGCCAGCGCGAGCGTCACCGGTGTGGCGCCGCGGCCGCCGACGGCGCCGAGCAGGAACACGACGGCGCTCGCGACGAGTGCGCCCGCGAAGCCGAACCAGATGAACGCGTAGAGGTCGTCGATGCCCAGCACGACGACGGCGAGCACCACCGCGAACGCCGCGCCCTGGGTGACGCCGAGCAGACCGGGGTCCGCGAGCGGATTACGGGTGTGTCCCTGCATGAGCGCCCCGGCCGCGCCGAGCGCGAGTCCCGCCAGGACACCGAGCAGCGTTCGCGGCACCCGCAGCGAACGAACGATCAGGTGATCCGGCACACCGGTGGGATGGAAGATCGCGTCCCAGACCACACCCAACGGAATCGAACGCGCACCGAGGGCGACGCTCGCGACGCAGATCACAGCCAGAAGGGCGAGGAGCAGGGCTCCCGCTGTCGCCTTTCCAACACGAACTTCCACTGTGGACATCCGCCATCCTATGCTCCGGTTAGGAAAGCCTAACCGCACAGAAAGAGTGACCCATGACCCCACCCCGGCGCGCAGCCGTCGCCTTCGCCGTGACCGCCTGCCTGGCACTCTCCGCATGCGGTGGCGGGGCACAGGAATCCGCCTCCACCGGCACCGGCCAAAGTGGATTCCCGCGCACCATCGAACACGTGATGGGGTCGACCACGATCGACAAGCAGCCCGCCACCGTCGCGGCGCTGGACTCCAGCTACGTCGACGCGACGCTGGCGCTCGAGACGAAGGTCGTGGCGTACACCAAATATCGCAACTACGACAAGCTGCCGGACTACCTGGGCGACGACCGCAAGTACGCCGAGGGCGCCAAAGAGATCGGCGCGCTCGAAAGCCCGGACATCGAGAAGCTGTACGACATCAAGCCGGATCTGATCGTTTCGGCGAAGGTGCGTCACGAGAAGTTCTACGCGGAGTTCGGCAAGGTCGCGCCCACGGTGTTCAGCCAGACCACCGGCGCCACCTGGAAGGACAACATCCGGATGCTCGGCAAGGCGCTGGGCAAGGAAGCCTTGGCGGAGCAGAAGATCAAGGCCTACGAGGAGCGTGCCCGCAAGGTCGGTGACGCGATCAAGGCCAAGCTCGGCAAGTCCGCCGCCGTGTCGGTGGTCCGCTTCGTCGAAGGGGAGCCGACCGTGCGGCTGTACAGCAGCGCGTCGTTCCCCGGCACCGTGATGGCCGACGCCGGGCTACAGCGGCCCGCCGGGCAGCCGGACAACAAGGCGAAGATCTCCAACGACCTGAGCCAGGAAGAGATCGGGAAACTCGACGCCGAAGCGATCTTCGTCGCCACCTATGCCGACGAGACCAAGCAGGCCGAGAGTCCCAAGACGAAGTTCCAGTCGAACCCGCTTTGGGGCACCCTCAAGGGAAAGGTGATCGACGTCAACGACACCACGTGGTTCACGTCGGTCAGCCTGCAGGGCGCGCACGCGATGCTGGACGACATCGCGAAGCAGTTCGGCGTGGACTCGTTCCGCGCATAGTCCTTTGTAGACCGTGCCGTCACAGCCAATGCGGCAGCGGCGGCGCGGTACCGTCCAAAGTGGATCCGTCGCTGCGGCCGGTGATCCACGCCAGGACGTCACCCGGGGAGCCGGTCAGCGTGACCGGCTCTCCGGCGCCCATCCGCCATTCGTGACGCGTCCCGTCTTCGCCAACGGCGACCAGCAGGACGGAGGGCAGCTCGCCGCCGTACATGCCGATCGCGTTGCCGACGACGATCTCGAACTCGTCGCCGAGCAACTCCGCGACCCGGCCGAAGTCGTAACCGAGATCGAGATCCGCCAAGTGGATGGCGGTCTCGGAAAGCCTGAGCCACAGCACGAACTCCGCCGGGATCTCACGTCCCTGCCGGGCGCGCACGCGGACCGGCCACGCGTCGTCCGGCATGCTGGAGGCGACTTCGACGAACCGTGCCGCGGACGCGACGACGTCTTCGGCGATCTCCTCGGCGGACCGGTACGCACCCTTCTCGATGTCGTCGTCCCTGGCCGCCTCACCGGCGTACATCGGCGTCTCGACACCCGATTTCGCCCAGGTGAGCAGGTTGACCAGGCCGTCGGCGTTGCGCGCCAAATGGGACAACAGATGCGCGCGCGTCCAACCGGGCAACGCACTGGGGGCGTGCACGGCCTCCTCGTCCATCTGTCCTACTACGCGCGCCCATTCTTCGTGGAGGGCGCGGACGCGGTTCAGCAGCGCGTGTGCGCGTTCGGAGGCTGTCACTCCCCCAACTTAGCGCCGAAGTGCCGCCGGCGCGGCCGCCGGAACCGCGGGATTCTTCGGCGCGATCGGTTCGAGCCGCGCGTACGGCGCGTCCTGCGACGGCCTGCTGTCCTTTTCACCCTTGTTGGGCCAGAACGAGAAGGCCCGCTCGGCCTGCGCGGTGATGGTCAGCGAGGGGTTCACGCCGAGGTTGGCCGTGATGGCCGATCCGTCCACAATGGACAAGCCGGGATAGTTGAAGACGCGGTGGTACGGGTCGATCACGCCGTTGTCGGGCGCCGTGCCGATCGGGGCGCCGCCGATGAAATGCGCCGTCAGCGGGATGTCGAAGATCTCGCCCCAGGTGCCGCCCGCCATGCCGCCGATGCGCTCGGCGGTGCGGAGGTTGGCCTCGTGCCCGGCGGGGATGAAGCTGGGGTTCGGCTCGCCGTGGCCCTGTTTGGACGTGTACTTGCGGCGGCCGAAGAGCCCGCGCTTCGTGTACGTGGTGATGGAGTTGTCGAGGCTCTGCATCACCAGCAGGATCACCGTGCGCTCGCTCCAGCGGTAGCCGTTGAGCAGCTTCACGGTCTGGACCGGGTGCTTGACCATGAAGTTCACGGCCTGGCGCCAGCGCGGGACCGCCGAGTCGCCTTCGGTGGCGATGGTCTGGAGCAGGCTCATCGCGTTGCTGCCCTTGCCGTAGCGGACGGGCTCGATATGCGTGTTGTCGTCGGGGTGGATCGACGACGTGATCGCGACGCCGCGGCTGAAGTTCCGCTCCTCGTCCACCGAGGTGCGGGCGGCGCCGATGATGGCCTCGGAGTTCGTGCGGGTCAGTTCGCCGAGACGCGGCGAGAGCTTCGGCAGCTTGGCCGTGTCGCGCATGCTGTGGAGCAGGTTCTGCGTGCCCCACGTACCGGCCGCGAGCACCACCTGCCCCGCGGTGAGCTTGTGCCGGAACTTGCGCGAGGTGGTCCCGGTCTTCTTGATGCTCACCTCGTACCCACCTGCGTTTAGCGGGCTAATCGCGCTCACGGTGGTGAGGGGGATGACCTTCGCGCCGTCCTTCTCCGCGAGGTAGAGGTAGTTCTTGACCAGCGTGTTCTTGGCGCCGACACGGCAGCCGGTCATACAGGCGCCGCATTCGGTGCAGCCGGTGCGCGCCGGGCCCGCGCCGCCGAAGTACGGGTCCTCCGCGCGCTCCCCCGGCTTGCCGAAGTACACGCCGACGGGGGTCGGGTGGTACGACTCCGGCACGCCCATGTCCTCGGCGACGCCCTTCATGACGACGTCGGACGGCGTGACGCTGGGGTTGGTGACGACGCCCAGCATCCGGCTGGCCTGGTCGTAATGCGGGCCGAGCTCGGCCTCCCAGTCGGTGATGTGGGACCACTGCGGGTCCACGTAGAACGGCTTCAGCGGGCGGTACAGCGTGTTCGCGTAGACCAGCGAGCCGCCGCCGACGCCCGCGCCGGCGAGCACCATGACGTCCTTGAGCATGTGGATGCGCTGGATGCCGTAGCAGCCGACCTGAGGCGCCCAGACGTAGCGGCGAAGGTCCCAGGACGTCTTCGCGAACTCGTCGTCGGCGAAGCGGCGGCCCGCCTCGATGACGGCGACGCGGTAGCCCTTCTCGGTCAGGCGCAGGGCGGCGACACTGCCGCCGAACCCGGAGCCGACGACGATCACGTCGTAGTCGAAGTCGTCTTCAGTGGTGGTGTTACTCGCAGTCACACCCTCGACTGTAACCCCGGCCACCCCTTCTGACCAGAGGTAAGTTACTCGCCGGTTACCTTCCACTCGGATGGTGCATGCTCGGAGTCGTGATCGACGATTTCGCGAAGGAATACCTGCACAGTGACCTGCGAGAGATCCGTGAAGCGATGCTCCGGAAGCTCGACGGGCTCTCCGAGTACGACGTCCGGCGTCCGCTGACTTCGACGGGGACCAACCTTCTCGGCCTGGTCAAGCACCTGGCGGCGTGGGAGGCCCGCTACTTCGGCGAGGTCTTCGATCGGCCGTTCCCCGGGGCGATCCCTGAGCGCGGGACGGACCTGTGGGCGACCGAACACGAAACCCGCGAGGAGGTCATCGGCCGTTACCGGCGCGTCTGGGAGCACTCCGACGCGACGATCGCCGCGCTGCCCATCGACGCGCCCGGGCGCGTGCCGTGGTGGCCGCGTCCCGACGTGATGCTGTTCAACATCCTCGTCCACATGCTCACCGAAACCAGCCGGCATGCCGGCCACGCCGACATTCTGCGAGAGCAACTGGACGGCTCCGTCGACCTGGCCCCCACCAAAGACCCGGCCTTCTGGAAATCCCGCCACGCCGAAATCACCCGCGCCGCCCAGGCGGCCTCAGAGCGCCTTTAGCGGGCTAAACGCGACACTGGTGGGGCACATGGGGCAGGTGTGACTATTGGGGCACGTGAGCAAAGAACGGCCCGGATCGCGTTTAGCGGGCTAAACGCGATCCGGGCCGGGAAGCGAGCATCAGCGGCGAACGGTCAGGCCCACCCGCTGGAACTCCTTCAGGTCCGAGTAGCCCGTCTTCGCCATCGCGCGGCGAAGCGCGCCGAAGAGGTTCACGACACCCTCAGCGTCCGAGGACGGCCCGAACAGCAGCGTCTTCAGGTCGACGGCGTAGTCCGGCCCCAGCGCCACGCGCGAACGCGGCAGCGACGGGTGCGCGGCCGCCGACGTCCAGTACAGCCCCTGCCCCGGCGCCTCGGAGGCGGCGGCCAGCGGCGCGCCCAGCATGACCGCGTCGGCACCGCAGGCGATGGCCTTGGCGATGTCGCCGGACGTGCTCATCCCACCGTCGGCGAGGACGTGGACGTACCGGCCGCCGGTCTCGTCGAGGTAGTCGCGGCGCGCGGCCGCGGCGTCGACGATCGCGGTCGCCATCGGCGTCCCGATCCCGAGCACACTGTCGGTGCTCGTCACGCCGCGGCTGGCCCCGTGGCCGACGATGACGCCGGCCGCGCCGGTGCGCATCAGGTGCATCGCGGTGCGGTAGTCGCTCACGCCGCCCGCGATCACCGGGACGTCGAGCCGCCCGATGAAGTCCTTCAGATCCAGCGGCTCGGCGTCGCGCTGGACGTGCTCGGCCGAGATGATCGTGCCCTGCACGACGAGGATCTCGACGCCCGCCGCCAGCAGATCCGGCGTGAGCTCGGCGGCGTGCTGCGGGCTGACCCGCGCGGCCACGGTGACCCCGGACTCGCGGACGGTCTTGATCGCCTCGGTCAGCAGGTCCAGCCGGATCGGGGCGGAGTGCAGCTCCTGCAGCTCACGCACGATCGCGGTCGGGTCCTCGGTGTCCTCGGCCGCCCGGACGAGGCGGAAGATCGCGTCCTCGACGTTCGGGTGCCGCGCCCAGAGCCCTTCGGCGTTGAGGACGCCCAGCCCACCGAGCTCGCCGACGGCCACCGCGGTTCCCGGCGACACGATCGCGTCGGTGGGGTGCGTGACCAGCGGCAGCTCGAACCGGTACGCGTCGATCTGCCAGGCGGTGGACACGACCGAAGACGACCGGGTGCGCCGCGACGGCACGATCTCCACGTCATCGAGGTCATACGCCCGCCGCGCGGTGCGGCCCATGCCGATCTCGACCAGATCCCGCACGTCAAGTCCCTTCTCACCGACGACCGTTACACCCCATTGTCGCTAGGCCGCGTGGGTGACCTGCGCACGGGGCACCCGAACCGGGCCGGAAGTCACACCAGCCCCAGGTGCCCCACCCGTTTCGCGTTTAGCCCGCTAAAGGCGCTCGGGGTCAGAAGGAGACCTTTTCGACGGAGTCGGTCCGGAGGACGGATTCCTGCGCGAAGGCCTTCTTGTAGTCGGTCCGGATCTCCTCGATCTCGCGGTTCGCGTCGCGATCGGTGAACGGGTACACGACGACGATCACCTTCGATTTCTCCCGCGAGATCACCCCGTCCGAACCGCGCCACTGGCCGCGCCCGGTCAACTCGGTGAACCCGTCCGGGAACCTCGGCGTGACGGCCTTGTCGGTGAACGCGGTGAACTCCGCGTCGGTCAGCTCCCCGCCGCCCGGCTTCGTCGTCCCGAAGTACAGCTCGGTGCGCTTCCACAGCTCACCCGGCGACGCCTGGAGAGCGGCGGCCTCGGGTGCGGACGGCGCGGCGGAAGCGGTGGGGACGGCGGAAGCCGCCACCCCGCCGCCGAGCCCGAGGGCGGCGGCGGCGAAGACGGCGAGCGCGGTTCGGCGCGACGTGAAAGACATCGGGTTCCTCCCAGGAGACTTGATCAGCGGGCCAAGTCTCCCGGGAACGGAACCGGATGGGTAAGTGTCCTAAGGGGCGGACTAACGGGTGGTGTAGTTCGGCGCCTCGACGGTCATGGTGATGTCGTGCGGGTGGCTCTCCTTGAGCCCGGCCGCGGTGATCCGCACCAGCTGCGCCTCCTGCAGCTCGGGGATCGTCGACGCACCCGCGTAGCCCATCCCCGACCGCAGCCCGCCCACCAGCTGGTGGACGACGTTCGCGAGCGGCCCGCGGAACGGGATCCGCCCCTCGATGCCCTCGGGGACCAGCTTGTCCTCGCTCAGCACGTCGTCCTGGGCGTAGCGGTCCTTCGAGTACGACTTCGCCTCGCCGCGCGACTGCATGGCGCCCAGCGAGCCCATGCCGCGGTAGGTCTTGAACTGCTTGCCGTTGACCAGGATCAGGTCACCGGGCGATTCGGCGGTGCCCGCGAGCAGGCTGCCGAGCATCACCGTGGACGCGCCGGACGCGATCGCCTTCGCGATGTCACCCGAGTACTGGATGCCGCCGTCGCCGATGACCGGGATCCCGGCCGGGCGCGCCGCCTGGTCGGCCTCGTAGATCGCGGAGATCTGCGGCACGCCGACCCCGGCGACGATACGGGTGGTGCAGATGGAACCGGGGCCGACGCCGACCTTGATCCCATCCGCGCCCGCGTCCACCAGCGCCTGCGCGCCGGCCCGGGTCGCGACGTTGCCGCCGACGATGTCGACGGTTTCGCCCAGTTCCTTCTTCAGCAGCGCGACGGTCTCGACGACGGCGCGGGAGTGCCCGTGCGCGGTGTCGACCATCAGCACGTCCACCCCGGCGTCGGCCAGCGCCATCGCGCGCTTGTGCCCGTCCGGGCCGACCCCGACGGCGGCGCCGACGATCAGGCGGCCGTTGGTGTCCTTCGAGGCGTTGGGGTACTGCTCGGTCTTGACGAAGTCCTTGACCGTGATCAGCCCGCGCAGCTTGCCCGCACCGTCGACGATGGGCAGCTTCTCGATCTTGTGGCGGCGCAGCAGCCCGAGCGCGGCCTCCGCGGTGACGCCGACCTGCGCGGTCACCAGCGGCGGCTTCGTCATCACCTCGTGCACCGCGCGGGTGTGGTCGACCTCGAACCGCATGTCGCGGTTGGTGATGATGCCCACCAGCGTCCCGGCGGCGTCCGTGACGGGCACGCCGGAGATCCGGAACCGCGCGCACAGGGCGTCGACCTCGGCGAGGGTGTCCTCGGGCGAGCACGTGACCGGGTCGGTCACCATGCCCGCTTCGGAGCGCTTGACGACCTCGACGGCGGCCGCCTGGTCGTCGATCGGCAGGTTGCGCTGCAGTACGCCCATCCCGCCCTGGCGCGCCATCGCGATGGCCATCCGGCCTTCGGTGACCGTGTCCATGGCGGCGGAGACCAGCGGGATGTTCAGGGTGACGTTGCGCGAGAGCCGGGTGCGGGTGCTGACCGCACTGGGCACCACGTCGGACTCGGCCGGCAGCAGCAGCACGTCGTCGAAGGTCAGCCCGAGCATGGCGAACTTGCTCGGGACGGGGGCGGTGACGCTGTCGCTGGTCATAGCAGGCGAAGGGCCTTCCTGGCGGTGATGGAGGGAAGCCGCCGTGGCTGGTGGCATCGTGGCGGGGGCCTGCTCCTCATGATATCCGGGCCGGGCGGCCGCCCGGCCCGGGTGGGCGCCCGGTAGCGTGCAGGCGTGCCGCAAGATGCGTTGCCCCCAGACCCGTTCGCGGATGACCCGGACGACCCGGCCCGCGCGTTCATCGACGACGCCGACCGGCTCGACGAGCCGATCAGCGACGAAGAGCGCACCGAGTTGCTGGCCGACCTCTCCGATCTCGCCGTGTACCAGGCGCTTCTCGAGCCGCGCGGAGTACGCGGGATCGTGGTCGACTGCGGTGAATGCGACGAACCCCACTATCACGACTGGCATCTGCTGCGCGCCAGTCTCGAGCAGTTGCTCGCCGACGGCCGCATGCGGCCGCACGAGCCCGCGTTCGATCCGAACCCCGGCGACTACGTGAGCTGGGACTACTGCCGCGGCTTCGCGGACGGTGTCACAGCCAACGAAAGCGCCTACTGAGCGCCTTTAGCGGGCTAAACGCGATCTGAGACCCCGAAGGGCCTGGTGAGAGAGATCTCACCAGGCCCTTTCGGCGTTCTGGGGTGTTACGGCGTATCGACGGCGGCCGCGGGAGCCTGCGCTCCGGCACCCGGCGACGGTTCGTTCCGCGAGCCGCCCGGGTCGTTGCCCGAGGCCGGCGGCGTGGTCGACGTCGTGGGCGGCGGAGGCTCACTGGTCGTGGCCGGCGGAGTCGGCGAGGGAGTCGTGGTGCCCGGCAGCGACGTGCCGGGGTTGCCGCCTCCCGGCAGCGACGTCGGCGGAGCCGTCGGCTGCGTGGTGGGCTGCGGGGTGGTCGCGACCGGCGTCTGCGAAGGCAACTGCTGATCCGGGGGCAGCGGCTGCTGACCGGGGTTCTGCAGCTGAGCGCTCAACTGACGGTGCTGTTCGAGCAGCTGATCGCGGTTCTCTTCGTCGGTCACCTGGTTCAGCGCGGCCTGGGCCTCGTCGAGCGCCTTGCGTGCGTCGTCGAGGCGCCCGCCGGCGAGCGCGAGGTTGGCCTTCTCGAGATCGAGTTTGGCCGCCGCGGCGGCCTCGACCGACCGGGCGTGGTCGGCGTAAAGCACCTTGGTCAGGCCCCAGAGAGTGTCACCAGGCTGCGCGTCCTTCGCGGCGAGACCGGTACCGGCGAAGGCGATGGCCAGGACGGCCGCGGCGGCGGCCACCGGGACCAGCAGCCGGCGTCTTCCCCCGTGTTTACGGGCGAGCGCGGCGGTCTTCACGGTGACGACGGCGGTGTCGACGTCGACGAGTTCCGCCAGCGGCTCACTGTCGATGTCACGACGCCAGGCCAGCAGCAGGGCGTTGAGCTCTTGATCGCCGAGGTCGTCGGCCATCTTCGGATCCGAGCCGCCGAGCGCGTCGAGCAGCGCGTCATCGGCCTGGACGGCCGACAGATCAGCTGCGAACTCGGCTTCCGAGGGCGTCAGCCCTCTATCGAAAGCCGTCAGTTCACGATCGGTCCCAGGGGAGAACCGATGGTCGCGATCGGTCACTCAGATCACCTCCTCAGCGGCCAGAACCTTACGTAGGCGCGCGAGGGCGCGATGCTGGGCCACCCGGACGGCGCCGGGGGTGGACCCCACGGCCTCTGCCGTCTCTTCGGCGGACAATCCCACGACAACCCGCAGGACCACGATCTCACGCTGTTTGTCGGGAAGGACGCGCAGCAGCTGCGACATGCGCTCGTTCAGCTCGCCTTGGAGAGCACGCTGCTCGGGACCGACGCCGCCCTCGACCTCGTCGGGGACTTCGGCGACCGGTTCGGCGCGGTTGCGGGCCGCGGCGCGATGCGCGTCGGCCACCTTGTGCTGGGCGATCCCGTAGACGAAGGCCAGGAACGGGCGGCCCTGATCACGGTACGAAGGCAATGCCGTGAGCACCGCGAGACACACCTCCTGAGCAACGTCGTCTGCGGAAGCGAACGAACGCTCCTGCCTGCCAACCCGAGCGCGGCAGTACCGCACTACCAAAGGACGGATGGCCGCCAGCAACCGCTCGACCGCTTGAGGATCACCCTCAACAGCAGCGGCGACCGGCTCATCCAGTCCGTCCCCCACATTGGCCATCGCAGACAACAGTCCCAGTGTTACGTATAGGCGTGCAAAGAGTCCGGTGTGTGACTTCGGAGACCACTACCGGTGACAGCTACCGTACCGCCCGGGTCCGACACCTTCGCTGACGGCCGTCGTCGGCGCGCCGCCTTTCCGGCGAGCACGCTGAACCCGGGTCTTCCTGGTTCCCTTCGCTCGTAGTCGAACTTTCAACGAGCCGGAACGCAGTGGGGTACGACGGTCCGCCCGGAGGCGGACTCGCTCGGGCAAGAGTGCCCGAGCGTCGAACATAAAAGCGCGAAGCGTGACAGGGAACACAGGTACGGGCCAGGGGTTCTCCCCCGGCCCGTTCGTCACCCGTTCTGCAATCTGACCGATGAAATCAGGAAAGCGTTGTCAGGAAACAAGTCCACGGCGGAATCCGTGGGCGACCGCCTGAGCGCGGTCACGAACGCCGAGCTTGCGGAACAAGCGGCGCGCGTGGGTCTTCACGGTGTCTTCGGACAGGTACAGCTCGCGGCCGATCTGTCCGTTGCTCTTGCCCTGGCTCATCCCGCGGAGCACCTGGAGCTCGCGCTCGGTGAGCTGGACACCGGGGTCGGACGGCTGACGCGGCGCCGGCACCGAGGTGCTGGCGAGGGTGTGCGCCAGTGCGGCGACCAACTCGGGACGCGAGGCGTCCCAGCGCAGGTAGCCGCGCGCACCGCCGGCGATGGCGGCGGCGATGCTGCCCGCGTCGTCCGGGGCGCCGAACACGATCACGTTCGCTTGGGGGTTCGCAGAGACGAGCCGCCGGGTGGCTTCGACGCCAGTCGGGACAGCGCGCTGGGTTCCGACCAGCACGACGTCGACCGGCTGACGGGAGTACCGGGCCAGCAGCTCGTCACCGTGCGCTACGCAGTCGATGCGACTGACCCCTGGGACCGCGGACATCACTCGAGTGAGCCCTTCGCGGACACTGCGTCGGTCGTCGCAGATCAAGACCGTCGTCACGGGGTTTCCTTCCTGCAGCCGGGTGACATTCCACTTCCCCTATCGGACGCTTTAGCCCGAACCTTGACACGATCCGGTGGCTTTTTTTGAAAGTTCTTAGCCCGGTTGCCGGAATGGGCCCTCCAACAGGCTAGACGCCCTCAGAGGGGGACCCACGGAGATTCCCGGGCGAGCCACCTCCCGCAAGGATCCGCATGCCGTAACACTGCGTGCAACAGTTCGGCACTTCTGGATCGATACTCATCGGCGTGTCCTGCCCCGAAGTCCGCCTCGAGCAGGCATGCCACCCACAGAAGTGAATTGAATTCGTATTTCTCGGCGGTTTCACGCGCGCTCTCTACCAGCGCTTTCGCGCGATCCCGCTCAGCGGAACCACCATTCGCGATCGTCACGGCGAGTACCAGGCTCGATTTGACGACATGTCGGCACGCGCCCCTGGCGCGCGCGGTTTCCCACGCCATTTCCGCCGGTGCGGTGGCCGCCCCGGAAATGTTACCCGCCAGTTCGATTTCCGCGCCCACCCAACCGGCCCTGGTCCGGGTCCGCCAGTTGCCGCAGTGCACGTCCGCCCGCGCGACCAACCGCCGGGCGGCGGTCAGCCTGCCGCGCCCGAGGTTGTCCGCCGCGAGCCCCAGGAGGGCGTCCGCTCGCGCGCCCTCGGCGTCGAGACCGTCTGGGTCGGGCTCGCCTGACGGCTCCGCGATCGCCAGCGCGAGCGCCTCGCCGTCGAGGACGAGCGCCGCCGCGTGCCCGCCCAACTGCCGCCGATGCGACGCCAGCGTGCTCGCGGCCAGCGACGCGAACACCGGGCTGCCGTTCGCGCGCAACTCGTTCAGCAGCGTCGCCGCCGCCGCATACCGGCCGCGGGCACCGAGCCCGATCGCGGCGAGCAACCGTCCGCGAGGCGACACGGGCACCGCGAACGGGTCCGGCGGCGGCACGCCGTCACCGAACGCGGCGGACCGCAAGGACGATTCCATGCGTCCTTTCTATCGCCTCGCACCGACAAGAACGTGCTCGATCCGGTCGGCGGCGGTCGTCAGTTCGCCGAGCAGTTCGATCTTGTCCGGGAGGGTGGCGGGATCCCAGCCGGGACCGCACGCGAACAGCCTGCTGCGCTGACGGCCGCGGGACACCCTGGCGAACAGGCGCGGGTCCGCGGTCGCCCGACGGCCGGACCACAGGACGACCGCCGCCGGGACGCTGCGGCGGACGGTCACCGCGAGCACTTCGGCTGGCAGGGACGCCCCGAAGAGCTGGGCGCCGATCCGACGTCCCGCCAGTGCCGCGGCGAGCGCGTACATCGGCATGTTGTCGCGCTCGTCCGGGACGCAGGTCAGCAGGACCGGGCGTTGGTTACGCGGCTCGCGGAGCACCGGCGTCGCGCGGACGAGGGCGGCGTACACGCATTCGGCGAGCAGGTACTCGACCTCCGCTCCGGCGCTCACCCCGCGCCAGCGCGCGCCGAGCGCGGTCAGGACCGGCGACACGACACCGGTCCAGGCGGGCAGGACGCCGAGTTCGCGGATCGTGTCGGCGAGCATGCGCTGGACCGCGCCGAAATCCATCGCGAGCGCGGCCGTGCTCAACCGCCTGGCGAGCCGGGACGGGACGTCGTGATCTTCGGAGGCCGGCGCGGCGACCTGCTCCGCCACTTGGACGACGGTGGATTCCGGAGGCTCCGTCGCCATCCTGGGCATCTGCTCGAGGGCGTACTTCGCCGCTTCGGCCGTCGAGGCGCCGCGAAGGAGCGCGCGCTGCATCAGTTCGAGACGGCCGATGTCGGAGCTGCCGTAGCGGCGGTGACGGCCGTTGGTGTGGCGGCTCGGCCCTACGCCGTATCTGCGGTCCCAGGTGCGCAGGGTGGACGGTGCGACCCCGAGCCGGCGAGCGACGGAGGCCACCGGCAGGGTGGGTTCTTCACTGCTCGTCCGAGATCCCACTCGACCCAATATCCAGGCAGGCCGGGGCAGGGGCAACCGGAGCGGAAAGTACGGCTCACACATCCGGGGGATGCCTAACGGCTGAATCGTCTTGAATCTCTTGAACAAGTATTGGCGCGCTTCTAACGTTACCGCCGTTGCACCGAATGGAGTATCCGCAGCGCAGCAGAGCAGGTAAACGCTTCGACCGGATGACGGAGGCGGTCAGGATGGCGGACACACGCAGGCTCCCGGGGCCCAACGCGGATGTATGGGACTGGCAGCTCGAAGGGTCGTGCCGAGGCATGGACAGCGCGTCCTTCTTTCACCCTGACGGCGAGCGCGGGCCGGCCAGAGCCCGCCGCGAGGCGAGGGCCAAAGCCGTGTGCCTGGCCTGCCCGGTACTGGCGATGTGCCGGAACCACGCACTCGCCGTGCATGAGCCGTACGGGATCTGGGGCGGGCTGTCGGAATCGGAACGCGAGCACATCATCAAGGCGGACAAGCGCACATTGAGCATGTCGAACGGCTGATCCGGCCGGGTCGGCAACGCGGAAGGGCGGCATCCGGGTGGGGTGCCGCCCTTCCGCATGTCCGGGCACCGGAGCGCGTTTAGCCCGCGAAACGCAGGTGAGCGGGGCCGGATCGCGTTTAGCCCGCGAAACGCAGGTCGGCGCGGGGATCCCGTCAGATCGCGGTTAGCCCGCGAAAGTCGCTCTGCCCGCGGCCGCACCCCTCCCGCACCCGGATCGCGTTTCGCGGGCTAAACGCGATCCGGGTGCGGGAAGGGCGGGACAGCAAAACGGGGCGGCACTCCGAGTGGAGTGCCGCCCCGCTTCAGGGGTGGAACTAGTGCGCGTGGCCGTGACCGGCCGCGGCGGGCTCCTCCTCGACCGGCTTCTCGACGACGGAGCTCTCCGTCGTGAGCACGAGCCGCGCGATGGAAGCGGCGTTCGCCACCGCGGACCGGGTCACCTTGACCGGGTCGACGATGCCGGCGGCCAGCAGGTCGGTGAGCTCACCGGTGGCGGCGTTGAAGCCGTGCCCCCACTTCTGCTCCTGGACCTTGTTCACGATGACCGCACCCTCGTGGCCCGCGTTGGTCGCGATCCAGAACAGCGGGGCGGACAGCGCGTCGCGGACGATGCGCACACCGGTCGCTTCGTCGCCCTCGAGGCCGAGGCCGCCGTCGAGCTCCTTGACCGCGTGCACGAGAGCCGAGCCGCCGCCGGGCAGGATGCCCTCTTCGACGGCCGCCTTGGTCGAAGCCACGGCGTCCTCGATGCGGTGCTTGCGCTCGTTCAGCTCGGTCTCGGTGGCCGCGCCGACCTTGATCACCGCGACACCGCCGCCGAGCTTCGCCAGCCGCTCCTGCAGCTTTTCGCGGTCCCAGTCGGAGTCGGTGTTCTCGATCTCCTTGCGGATCTGCGCGACGCGGCCCGCGATGTCGTCCTTGGTGCCGGCACCGTCGACGAGCGTGGTGTCGTCCTTGGTGACGACGATCCGGCGGGCGTTGCCCAGCTGGGCCAGCGTGGTCTCGGACAGCTTGTGCCCGATCTCGGCCGAGATGACCTCACCACCGGTGACGACCGCGAGGTCGTCCAGGAACGCCTTGCGGCGGTCACCGAAGAACGGCGCCTTGACCGCGACGGCGGTGATCGTCTTGCGCAGCGAGTTCACCACGAGGGTGGACAGCGCTTCGCCGTCGACGTCCTCGGCGATGATCAGCAGCGGCTTCTTGGCCTCGACGACCTTCTCCAGCACCGGGAGCAGGTCGGCCAGCGACGAGATCTTCTCGCGGACGAGCAGGATGTAGGCGTCCTCGAGGATCGCCTTCTGCTCCTCCGGGTTGGTCGCGAAGTGCGCCGACAGGAAACCCTTGTCGAACTGGACACCCTCGGTGATCACGAGCTCGGTCGCCAGCGTGGACGACTCCTCGATCGTGATGACACCGTCTTCGCCGACCCGCTCGACGGCCTCGCCGAGCAGGGCGCCGATGGCCGCGTCACGCGAGGTGACGGTGCCGACCTGGGCGATGTTGTCGCGACCCTTGACCGGGGTCGCCTTCTCCTTGAGGACCGCGATGACCTTCTCCGCGGCGGCCTCGATGCCACGGCCGACGGCGGTCGGGTTGGCACCGGCGGCGACGTTGCGCAGGCCGACCTTCACCAGCGACTGCGCGAGCACGGTCGCGGTCGTGGTGCCGTCACCGGCGACGTCGTTGGTCTTGGTGGCGACGCTCTTGGCGAGCTGGGCGCCGAGGTTCTCGAACGGGTCGTCGAGCTCGATCTCGCGAGCGACGGTGACGCCGTCGAGGGTGATGGTCGGGCCACCGAACTTCTTGTCGAGCACGACGTGGCGACCGCGCGGGCCGAGGGTGACCTTGACCGCGTCGGCGAGCTTGTTCACCCCGCGCTCGAGCGCGCGACGAGCGTCCTCGTCGAAACTGATCTGCTTGGGCATGGCCTGTTCCGCTTACCTTCCAGTTCTAAAGCTCGGAAAACACGAACGCCCCGTTCCCCGGCAATGCGGGGCCCGGGGCGTCATGCGCTGAGAGCGGACGTCAGTTGATGACGGCCAGCACGTCGCGAGCGGAAAGGATCAAGTAGTCCTCACCGTTGTACTTCACTTCGGTGCCGCCGTACTTGGAGTAGATGACGACGTCGCCGACGGAAACGTCGAGCGGGACGCGGTTGCCCTTGTCGTCGATGCGGCCCGGGCCCACGGCCAGAACCTTGCCCTCCTGGGGCTTCTCCTTGGCGGTGTCGGGGATGACGAGGCCGGAAGCGGTCGTCTCCTCGGCCTCACTCGTCTGGACAACGATCTTGTCCTCGAGCGGCTTGATGTTCACGCTCACCGGGTTGACCTCCACGGTCGTCGAAAGCGTTGGCAGGATTAGTTACGGCTCCTACCACCCCCGCCGTCGCGGGTGCCGGGGCGTGTTCGGGCCGTGCAATTAGCACTCTAGCCATGTGAGTGCCAGCTTCGCAAGGAGGGTCCGCTCACCTTGTCCGCGAGCCCCTGACCGGCCGTTTTGTTCCGCCCTGGTTCCGCCGGAGCGCGTTTAGCCCGCGAAACGCAGGTCGGCGAGGTCGGTCACCAGGGCATCGGGGTCAAGGGCCGCGAGGGCCCGGCGCTTCGCCGGCGTCTTCGCGAGAGCGATCGAGGCGACACCGGCGGCGCGAGCGGCCAGGATGTCCGCCGCCGAGTCGCCGACCATGACGCACTGCCCCGGCGACGTGCCGAGTGCCTTCACCGCCGCGTCGAGGAGCGCGGGTTCGGGCTTCAGCCGCGCCGGGTCGCTCGACGTCCGCGCGCTGATCCCGCGAACGAGCTCGGCGAGATCGTGCAGTCCCAGAAACGCCCTGACCGCGTCGACGGAGTTGTTGCTGACGACCGTCACCGTGAAGCCCTGCGCACGCCAGTCACGCAGCACGTCCGCGACCCCGGGTGCCGGCGGGACCTGCGCGACCGCCTCCCCTTCAAGGCGGCTGAGCTGCCGCTCAACGACGTTCGCGGTGTTCGGCCCACAAGAGACCGCGAACCGGAGTACGTCGAACGGATCGGCCGAGGCGATCACCTCGGGTTCGACGAGGCGTTTCAGCCTGTCGGCCACCTCGCTCGCCGACAGCCGGGCGAACACGTCGCACACCGGACCGTCGAAGTCGAGGAAGACGTGGTCCTTCCCCCGCAGAAGCTCCCGCACCTCACCCATGCCCCCCACCTTGCCACCGACCTGCGTTTAGCCCCCTAATCGCGATCCGGAGGGGCCTTACGGACCAAGCAGGTTTCTGGTTAGGTTCCGACCATTGGGGTCGGTCCTGTTCAGCAGACCTAGTCACTGGGGGTATACGCCCATGCCGCGTCCCTTCCGTCCCGTTTCCCTCGCGCCGCCCCGGCGCCGGTCCAGACGGACCGCCGGGCTCGCGATCCTCAGCCTCACCGCCGGGCTCCTCGCCGCCGTCCCCGCTGAAGCCGCTCCGGCGGATCAACAGCGTCAGCGGGACTTCGCGGCCGCCGCGCGGGAGTTCGGCGTTCCCGAGAACGTCCTGCTCGGCGTCTCGTTCCTGGAGTCCCGCTGGGATTTCAACGCCGGCACCCCGAGCACGTCCGCCGGCTACGGCCCGATGCACCTGACCGACCTGCGCGAAGCGGGCACGGGCACGCATCACGACGACGGCGAAGAGGATCCGCGCGGGGACGACGCCCGCACGGCGAAACTCCCGGTGACGCCGGCGCCGAAGCCTCCCCCGCCCGGTCTCCAGACCATCGACGAGGCGGCCACGCTGATCGGCCAGGACGTCGAGACGCTGCGCACGAACACCACGCAGAACATCCGCGGTGGCGCCGCCCTGCTGGCGAAGTACCAGCGCGAAACCGGCGACTGGAGGGCCGCCGTCGCGCGCTACAGCGGCGCGAAGGACGCGGAGGGCGCGCAGTCCTTCGCCGACGAAGTCTTCGACACCATCTCCAAGGGCGTCAGCCGCAGGACCGACGACGGCCAGAACGTCACCCTCGCCGCGTCACCGGTGAGCCCGGCGCGCGCCCAGGCCGAAGACCCGAAGATCGAGTGCCCGAAGAAGGTTTCGTGCCTTTCGGTGCCGGCGCCGTACCAAGAGCTGCCGAACAACGACTACGGCAACCACGACAAGGCGGACCGGCCGAAGAGCCAAAAGGTCGAATACATCATCATCCACGACACCGAGGGCTACTGGGACACGGCGATGGACCTCGTCCGTGACCCGACCTACGTGAGCTGGCACTACACGATCCGTTCGTCGGACGGCCAGATCGCGCAGCACGTGCCGACCAAAGACGTCGCCTGGCACGCGGGCAACTGGTACGTCAACGCGAAGTCCGTCGGCATCGAGCACGAGGGCTTCGCCGCGAAGGGCACTTGGTACACGGAGGCGATGTACCGCACCTCCGCGAAGCTCGTCGGCTACCTCGCGCGGAAGTACGACATCCCGCTCGACCGCGCGCACATCCTCGGCCACGACAACGTCCCCGGCACGATCCCGTCGACCATCAAGGGCATGCACTGGGATCCGGGCCCGTACTGGGACTGGGCGCACTACTTCGACCTGATGGGCGCGCCGCTCTCCGGTTTCGGCCGCCCCGGTTCGCCGCTGGTGACCATCACGCCGGACTTCGCCACGAACCAGCCCGCGTTCACCGGCTGCGAGACCGCGGGAAAGCCTTGCCCGGCAAGGGGTTCCGGTTCGGTCGTGCTGCGCAGCGAGCCGAATGACGCGGCACCGCTGCTGAAGGACATCGGCCTGCGCCCGGACGGTTCGGCGAGCACGATGGCCGTTTCCGACATCGGCAGCCGCGCGGAGACCGGCCAGCGTTACGTGGTCGCCGAGCGGCGTGACGGCTGGACGGCGATCTGGTACCTCGGCCAGAAGGGCTGGTTCCGCGACCAGCGCACGACGAGCCCGGCGTTCGGCCTGGTCGTCACGCCGAAGCCCGGCCTGGCGACCGTGCCGGTGTTCGGTCGCGCGTATCCCGAGGCGGGGGCGTACCCGGCGAACGTGCCGGTGCAGCAGGTGATCCCGCTGCCGTACACGTTCTCCGCCGGGCAGCGATACTCGCTCGGCAACGTCCTCGGTTCCGAGTACTACTCGGCGACGACGTTCGACCCGGCGAACCACGTGGTCGTCAAGGGCAAGACGAAGTACGTGCAGATCCAGTTCGGACACCGCATCGCCTTCGTGAAGGCGGACGACGTCCGGATCCTGCCCGCCGTCTGAAGCCGTCCCCGGGGTCAGGAGTCCAGCGCGACCTTGACCCCGGGGGCGTGCTCGGTGTTCCGCCGCGTCTTCGACCAGCCGTTGCGCCCGCGCACCAGCCGGAACAGCGCCCGCCACGACGTGATGTAGAACGTGTAGATGTACAGCGCGTAGGCGAAGCCCATCCCCAGTCCACGTAGGACATTGCGACTCTTCAGGCATTTGAACTGGTAGATCGGGCCCCACACGATGAACGGCAGCAGCCCGAACGAGCCGTAGATCGCGAACAGGATCCACGCGCCGTCGTCGGCGAACCAGGTCCACACCTGCGCCGGATCCCCCGCGGTGCTGAAGAGCAGCAGGATGAACGGGATCGGGTACAGCAGCGAGCCGAGCAACTGCATCCACGGCTGCGCGAGGTAGTACATCATCTCCGCCGCGCCCAGCGTGCTCACGTGCGGTGAATCCCAGATCCGCCGCAGATACCGCGAACACTGCATCGTGCCCTGGCCCCAGCGCGTACGCTGCACCAGGAATCGACGCAGGCTGTACAGACCTTCCTGTTTCACATGGGAATCCGGCGTGTAGCCGGTCCGCCAGCCCGCGGTCAGCAGGTGCACGCCGAGTTCGAAATCCTCCAGCAGCGAACCGCGCCACGGCTGCTCGTCCGATCCGGCGATCGAGTCCAATGCGGACAGTCGTGTGAACTGACCGTTGCCGCCCATGGAGATCGTGCCGGTGAACCCGCGCGAGGTCTGGATGGCCGCGATGGCCGTGCGGAACTCGAGATCCTGCATCTGGGCCAGTTTCAGCCCGAACGCGCGGGAGAACCAGCTCTTCCCCGGCGGACGGGTGCCCGCGTTGCCCATCCAGACGTCGAGTTGCACGGCGCCGATCGTCTCGTCGCCGAAGAGATGGTCCGCGGCGCACACCTCGAGGCAGTTCTCCGCCGGTCGTCCGTCCGCGTCGACGACCACGACGACCACGTCGTCACGGCTCGCGTCCGGCCCCATCCAGTCGTTGAGCGCCTGATAGGCCGCGTTGAGCGCGTCGCCCTTGCCCGTCCTCGCTTCCGGGCGGCGGCGGGGGACGAGGTGCAGATACGGGTCGTAGCCGCCGTTGCGCCGCCAGATCGACCGGACCACCCGGGCCGTGCGGTCTTCGGAGTCGTCGTCGACGACCCAGACGTGCGCCTGCCGGAACGTCGAACGCAGGTACCGCACGGTTTCCCGGATGACGGTCTGTTCGTCCCGGCAGGGAACGAAGAAGTGCCAGGTGAAGTCGTCGGCGTCGCCGACGGGGGCGGGTTTGCGCCGCAGGTACGGCACGACGATCACGACGACGTACACGATGAACGCCACGCTCATGGTGAGCGCGAAGGCCTGCGTGATCGCGAGAAGGATCTTGATCGAGCCGCCGCCCATCAGGCGGTCCCGCGTTCGGCGCGGGGCTTGCGGGTGCTCAGCCAGACGAACAGGACGAGGGCGACCGCGCCGCCGAGGACGCTGACCATCGAACCGAGCAAGGTGTGACCCCAGTAATAACCCTCGTCGATACCCATCACGTTCACGAGACCGACGATGGCCAAAACCCTCATCTGATTGACAAGAATGACGACGATCGCGGAAATGAGCAACGAAGTGAAGAGCCTCTTCGCATTTCCCGGACGGAAATACAACATGACGGCGGTCACCAGCAGCAGCGGCAGCAACATGAATGCCGACGAGCATTCCGGAGTCATTCTTAACCCGAGTGGAGTATCGCCCGACAACCCAAAGTAGACAGTCTCGCGTTCACCGGCGACGAAGACACCCGATGTGGTGATGACCCGCAGTATCAGGCCCGAGAGCTGGACCTCGAACACCCTGTACAGACGTTCGGCCAGCACGAGGCCGACCGCGACGGCGATCACCGCCGGCACCGCCATACGCAGGGTAAACCGGTGGTGACTCGGCAAAGGAGCGCTCGCAACGGCCACGGTGACCCTCTCAGGAAAGACGCAGCAGACGACGGGGATCCGGCGCAGCGGACAGGAACTCGCCGACGAGCGTAAGTCAGCGAGAACCGGCCCTTTCGACCGGGGTTCGCATTTCCAACGTGATCATGGGCCCTTTCGGCACGATCGTGGAAAAACTGACTAGGCCGAAAGGGTGAAGCATCCGGCGACCTGCGGGAAATGTCCGCAAGACCACCTGATCCGGTGATCCTCGCAGTTTTCTGTTCAATTTAAGAAACACTCGGCGATAGACGATCCGCGAGCCGAGTCAGGCCAGCTGAGGATTCGTCCGCGACGGTTGTGCCTTCGTGCCGACCGCAGATCCAGAGAAACTCCCCCACGAATCAATTCGGAGGACCAGTTGAAGAACACGCACCTCTTGCGACGAGGCGGAGTACTCGCCGCTGTGGTGGCGAGCGTGGCTCTCGCCGGTGCGGTGCCCGCCTCGGCGGCCCCCGGCGACGGCTCCGCGTATGGCGTCAAGGTCGATGTGAAGCTCCTCGGCCTCGACGCGGTGAAGGCCGGGCCGCTCGCCGAGGCGAAGACCTCCGGGCCGACCACCAACAGCCTCGCGAAGGCCGACCTCACCGGTGTGCTGACCGCGGGCGCGATCAACACCGAGGCCAAGCGCGACGACAACTCCGGTGCCGTGACGGCCAAGGCCAGCACCGCCGACGTCGGCTTGCCGCTGCTGAAGGGTGCCCTCGGCGACGTCGGCGTCAAGGTCGTCGAAGCCACCTGCACCGCGACCCAGAAGGGTGTGCAGGGCGCTACCAACCTGGTCGGCGCGAACTTCGGCAGCGCGGGCGCGGTCGACGCGACGCCCGCCCCGAACACGCAGATCAAGGTCGGCCTCGGCACGGTCAACGTCGCGACGATCATCCTGAACGAGCAGATCAAGAACCCCGACGGCAGCCTCACGGTCAACGCCATCCACGTGAAGCTGCTGGGGGACGCCCTCACCCCGCTCGGTTCCGGCGACGTGATCGTCTCGTCGGCGACCTGCGGTCCGGCCGGTCTGCCCGTGCCGCTCGCTTCGGGCGCGGGGCTGTGGATCGGTCTCGGCCTGCTCGGTGCCGTCGCCATCCCGGTCGGCATCCGCGTGGTCCGCAACCGGCGTCCGGCGACCACCGCCTGACCTGGGTGAAGTGAGGTCGAAATGTACAAGTTGCCTGGCGCCGGTGTCGGCGTCGCCGGTGGCGGGGTGGGTGCCCTCGCCGCCACCGGGGCCGATGTCGGCTGGTGGCTGGCCGTCGGCGTGATCCTGCTGGTTCTCGGAACCATCGCGGTCATCGCGGGCTACCGCCGCACGAAACGGCTCGGCGAGATGGGGAGCTGACCCTCCCCTGGACGGAACGGCCGCCGGCGTGGGCCCCTCGCACGCCGGCGGCCGGCACCCGCGTTGTGCGGGACACTCGAAAACGTGGATGAGGAGCGCGAACGCGTGGATGTGATGTTGCTGGCCGGGACGCGGCCGGAGGCGGTCAAGCTCGCGCCGCTGGCACTGGCACTGGCGGAGCACCCGCACCTACGGCCCTTCGTCGTCCACAGTGGACAGCATCCGGGCATGGTCGAACAGGCGCTGATCCCGTTCGGCCTGCCTGTCGACGCCTGGCTCGACACTCCACCCAGGACCACCGGCACCCAGGCGGAACTGGTCTCCGGCCTGCTTCCCGCGCTCGACGAGGTGCTGCGCCGGGTCGCACCGGCCGCGATCGTCGTCCAGGGCGACACGACGACGGGGCTCGCGGGCGCGCTCGCCGCGTTCTGGCAGGGAATCCCGGTCGTGCATCTGGAAGCGGGACTGCGCACCCACGACCTCGCCGCGCCGTTCCCCGAAGAGGGGACGCGGCAGATGATCTCGCGTATCGCCGCCCTGCACCTCGCGCCGACGCCGGGCGCCGCGGCCGCGCTGCGCACGGAAGGTGTTCCGCGCCAACGGATCGCCGTCACCGGAAACACCGTCGTCGACGCCGTGATCGCGATCGCCGAACGTGATCTCCCCGCACGGGACACCGCGCTCGCCTTGCTGGAGATGGAAATCGCCGAGGCGGGCGAGCGGCTCGTCCTCGTGACGTCGCACCGGCGCGAGTCGTGGGGCGAGCCGTTGAGCCGCACGCTCGCGGCCATCGAACTGATCGTCGCGGAACACAGCGACGTCCAGGTGCTGTTCCCGGTGCACCCCAATCCGGCCGTGCGGGATCAGGTGACGGCCGCGCTCGGCGGGACGCCGCGGGTGACGATCACCGAGCCGCTCGAGTATCCCGATCTCGTGCGCGCGCTGCGGCTCGCCGAGCTCGTCCTGACCGATTCCGGTGGCATCCAAGAGGAAGCGCCGACGTTCGGTACACCCGTCCTCGTGCTTCGCGACGTCACCGAACGACGCGAAGCGATCGAGGCCGGCTGTGCCTGGCTGGTCGGGACGGACACCGGTCTCATCGCCGACACCGCCGCGAAGATCCTGCGTGGCGACCTTCATCCGACGCACGCCGGAAACCCTTACGGAGACGGCCATGCCGCCGCTTTGTCGGTGGCGGCGCTGGAGGAGCTGCTCAATCTCGCCCCGGCGCCGCGCACCGCCGCCGAATCCCGCTAAATCGAGACGATCTGCACCGGCAGGGCCGGGTTGGCGGAGAAGTCGAGTGAGGCTCGCGGTCGTCCGGCGGCGACCACGTGCGCGCCGAGCGCGGCGATCATCGCGCCGTTGTCCGTGCAGAGCCTCGGCCGCGGGACACGCAGGGTGATCCCGGCTTCGGCGCAGCGCTCGGCGGCGAGTTCGGACAGTCGCGAATTCGCCGCCACACCACCGGAAATCACCAGCGTGTCCACGCCGTGTTCCTTCGCCGCGCGGATCGCCTTCATGGTGAGGACGTCGGCGACGGCCTCCTGGAACGACGCGGCGACGTCGTCGACAGGAATGTCCTCGCCACGACGTTCGGCGCCCTCGACCCAGCGCGCGACGGCGGTTTTCAAGCCGGAGAAGGAGAAGTCGAACTTGGCGTCGCGCGGCCCGGTCATCCCCCGGGGGAACGCGATGGCCGCGCCGTCGCCGTTCTTGGCGGCCTTGTCGATGGGCGGGCCGCCCGGGTACGGGAGCCCGAGGACGCGGGCGACCTTGTCGTAGGCCTCGCCCGCGGCGTCGTCCACAGTGGACCCGAGCTCGGTGATCTCGGACGCGATGTCGTCCACCAGCAGCAATTGCGTGTGCCCACCGGAGACGAGCAGGGCGAGACAGCGCTCGGGCAACGGGCCGTGCTGGAGCGTGTCGACGGCGATGTGCCCGGCGAGGTGGTTGACGCCGTAGAGCGGGATGTCGAGCGCGGCGGCGTACGCCTTGGCGGCGGCGACGCCGACGAGCAGCGCACCGGCGAGACCGGGCCCGGCGGTGACCGCGATGGCGTCCACATCGGACAGTTTCAGCCCGGCCTTGTCGAAGGCGCGTTCGACCGTCGGGACCATCGCCTCCAGGTGCGCGCGGCTGGCGACCTCGGGCACGACGCCGCCGAAGCGGGCGTGCTGGTCGACGCTGGAGGCGACCTCGTCGGCCAGGAGTTCGACCGTGTTGTCGTCGTGCAGGCGGACGAGACCGACACCGGTCTCGTCGCACGAACTCTCGATGCCCATGATGATGCGCGGCATCAGCCCGCCACCTCGTCTCGGACCTGGGCCCGCGGGCGGACCATCGTGTAGGCGTCGGCGCCGGAAGGCTGGTAGTAGCGCTTCCGGAGGCCGACGCGTTCGAAACCGTGTCGCTCGTAGAGCGTGATCGCCGCGTCGTTGTCGGTGCGGACTTCGAGGAAGACCGGCGCGGCGAGCTCGTCCGCGCGGCCGAGGAGCGCTTTCAGCAAGATGGTGCCGATGCCCTGGCGCTGGTGGGCCGGGTCGACGCCGATCGTGTGGATGCTCGCCTCGTAGTCGCCGCGGCGGCCGACGACGGCGAGCCCGGCGTACCCGATGACCTCGTCGGTTTCATCCGGACGGGCGACAAGATAGTGGCCGCCGGCGTCGAGCTCCGCGTGGAAGGCGTAGGCCGTCCAGGGCGAGTCGCCGGGGAAGAGGATCTTCTCTATCTCGACACAGCGCGGGATGTCCTTGCG
This sequence comes from Amycolatopsis sp. SB7-3, assembly GCF_041021335.1. NCBI lineage: Bacteria > Bacillati > Actinomycetota > Actinomycetes > Pseudonocardiales > Pseudonocardiaceae > Amycolatopsis > Amycolatopsis sp. SB7-3. Next base: position 3,113,735 of record NZ_JBFPJQ010000001.1, on the reverse strand, counting down.
ACGTAAGGGTTCCAGCCTCACGGCGTGGTCACCTTCTTGCGCGCGGCCGGTTCGACGGCGTCGGGGCGGCGGAGGTAGAGGGGGGTGAGCGGCGCGGGCTCTTGGCCGAAGTCGGCTGCTTTGACCAACCCGAGAGGCGACGGGAAGCGCGGTTCGATCGGCTGGACGCCGAGGGTGTCCGCGTAAAGGAGGGCGCCGTCGCCCGCCGCGACCTTGATGGTGGTCTCGAGGTCGGCGGGGCGCTCGACGTGGGGACCGTCGGTGCGGGAGCCGTCGGCGGCGTACGCGGCCCAGTAGACCTCGCGGCGCCTCGCGTCGGTGAGGACGAGGAAGGGCGCTTCGCCGGGGGCGACGTCGGCGGCGATGGCGTCGAGGCTGCAGACCGGGTAAGCGGGGATGCCGAGGGCGTGGGCGAGCGACGCGGCGGTGGCCATACCGGCGCGAAGGCCGGTGAAGGGGCCGGGGCCGACGCCGCAGACGATGGCGTCGAGGTCGCGAAGCGTGACGCCCGCGGCCTTGACGGCTTCGAGGGCGTGCGGCGTGATCAGCTCGCCGTGGGCGCGCGGGTCGACCGTGACGCGGTCGCCGCGTGACTCGAGGGCGTCGCCGTCCAGGGCGACGAGGCCCGCGGTGACCGCCGGGGTCGAGGTGTCGATGGCCAGTACCAGCACGGTTACCCAGCCTACGACCAGCGCCCCGGAGCGCGTTTAGCGGGCTAAACGCGATCGGGTGGCGTGGCCGCTCCGCTGGCACCGGAGCGCGTTTAGCCCGCTAAACGCGATGCGCACCGGGCCTGCCACCGGAGCCCGCGCCCCGCCCGCCGGATCGCGATTAGGGGGCGAAACGCGATCTGGCTCCCCCGCCTGCGGATCGCAGTTAGCCCGCGAAAGGCGATCCGGCGGGCCTCCGCCTTCCGGACCCACAGATCGCGATTAGGGGGCTAAACGCAGGTCGGGCGGGGCGTGTGAAGCAGGTCGCAGGGCGGGGGCGGCCTGCGCGGTACGGTTCTGAAAGCGGGGTTCCTTGGCTCCAAGCGCCCCGGCCGGCGGAGTCGAGCAGGAGGTCACACGGTGCCCGATCGGTTGTTCCCCACGCTGGCGAGCGGCCCCGACAAGGAGGCGCTCCGCTTCGGCGACACCTCCCTCACCTACGCCGACGTGGCGGCCATCGCCGGCACGCTCGCCCGCGACCTGCCGGACGGCCGCGTCGCCGTCTGGGCGACGCCCTCGGTGCACACCAGCGTCGCCGTGATCGCCGCCCTGCTCGCGGGCGTCCCCGCCATCCCGCTCAACCCGAAGATCGGCGAGCGCGAACTCGCGCACATCCTCACCGACAGCGAACCCGTCATCGTCCTCGCAGAGCCGGGCGTCGACCTGCCCACCGGTCTCGACGGACTGCCGCGACGCGACATCGTTCTCGAAGGCGCACCGGTCGATCTCCCCGCGGAACCGGACGCCGAAACCCCGGCACTGATCGTCTACACCTCCGGCACCACCGGCCCGCCCAAGGGCGTCGTACTCCCCCGGCGCGCGATCGCGACCACCCTCGACGCGCTCGAGGACGCCTGGGAGTGGACCGCCGACGACGTCCTCGTCCACGGACTCCCGCTGTTCCACGTGCACGGCCTGATCCTCGGCATTCTCGGGCCGCTCCGGCGCGGCGGCTCGGTCCGGCATCTCGGTCGTTTCTCCACCGAAGGCGTCGCGCGCGAGCTCGCCACCGGCGCGACGATGATGTTCGGCGTCCCGACGATGTACCACCGCATCGCGGGCGAAGTCGGCGAAGACCCGTCGCTCGCCAAGGCGCTGAGCAGCGCTCGACTGCTCGTGTCCGGATCGGCCGCGCTGCCCGTCCACGACCATCAGCGCATCACCGCGGCGACCGGCAGGCGCGTGATCGAGCGCTACGGGATGACCGAGACCCTCATGAACACCAGCATCCGCGCCGACGGCGAGCACATTCCCGGAACCGTCGGTGTCCCGCTGCGCGGCGTCGATCTGCGCCTCGTCGACGAAGCGGGCGAGCCCGTCGAGGAGGTCGAGACCGTCGGCGAGATCCAGGTCCGCGGGCCGAACCTGTTCACCGAGTACCTCAACCGTCCCGACGCCACCGAAGCCGCTTTCGACGACGGCTGGTTCAGGACCGGCGACATGGCGACTCGCGACGCGGCCGGATACGTGAAGATCGTCGGCCGGAAGGCGACCGATCTGATCAAGAGCGGTGGCTACAAGATCGGTGCGGGCGAGATCGAGAACGCGCTCATGGAGCATCCCGGTGTCGCCGAGGTCGCCGTGACCGGCGAGCCCGACGACGATCTCGGCGAGCGCATCGTGGCCTGGGTGGTGCCCGAGGGAGAACGTCCGGCGGAGTCGGAGCTCGCCGACCATGTCTCACGCCTGTTGTCGCCGCACAAACGGCCTCGAGTGGTCCGCTATCTGGAAGCGTTGCCGCGCAACGACATGGGCAAGGTCATGAAGCGGGCGCTCGGATGAGCAGGCCCTCGGCGCGGTCTGTCATCAAGGAGATCGCGACCGGGTTCGAGGATCTGGACGTTCCGCGTTCGGAGGAGCCGGACGACGGGCCGATCGGCTGGCCGGACTATCGCTCGGCGCGCGAGGCCGCCGAGGAACGGACCGGCGAGAGCGAGTCCGTGCTCTGTGGGACCGCCATGATCGGCGATGTCGAGGCGGTGGTGATCGCTTTCGAGTTCGGTTTCCTTGGCGGATCGATCGGCAGGCGGACCGGTGATCGCGTCGAGGCGGCGTTCGCGCGGGCCGTGGCTTCCCGGTTGCCGGTGGTGTCGCTGATCGCGACCGGCGGCAGCCGCATGCAGCACGGGATGCGGGCGCTTTCGCAGCTGCAGCGCATCGCGCGGGCGGCGGCCGGGGCCCGGTCGGTGCCGCAGATCTCGGTGCTGCGCGATCCGACCACAGGTGGCGGCTGGGCGACGCTCGGTGCGAGCGCCGACGTCGTCCTCGCGCTACCCGGGGCGCAGGTCGGCTTCGCCGGTTCTCGCGTACGGCCCGCCGACGCGTCCCCGGAGGCGTACTCGGCGGAGGCGAAGCTCGCGTGGGGCCAGGTGGATCAGATCGTGACGCCGGCCGAACTTCCTTCGGCCTTGGAACGGTGGCTGCGCCTGCTGACTTCGTCGACTGCGGAAGCCGCCGAGCCGCCCGGAGCGCTCGGATCCACGGACCTGCCCGACAGTGGATGGGACGCGGTCCAGGCGGCACGCTCCGCAGAGCGACCGAGGGCCGCGGAGTACCTCGACGCGTACTTCGACTGGAGAGAGGAGCTCTCGGGCGACAGGTGCGGCGGAGTCGACTCGGGTGTCTTGTGCGGCTTCGGCTGGCGAAGCGGCCGAGCGATCGCGTACGCGGCACAGTGCGGAACGGCGACGCTGCCTGCGGGGTTCCGGACCGCGGCGCGTCTGGTGCGGCTCGCATCGAGGCTCGGGATCCCGGTGCTCACCCTCGTCGACACTCCCGGAGCGGCGAACGACGAGGCGGCCGAGCGGGCCGGTGCGGGCGCGGCGATCGCGGAGTTGTTCGAGGCGGTCGCGAGCGCGGTCGTGCCGATCACGACGCTGGTGATCGGCGAAGGCGGGTCCGGGGGCGCGCTCGCGTTCGCGGCGCCAGGGTCGACCTGGGTGACACCCGACGCGTACTTCTCGGTGACGTCGCCCGAGGCGGCCGCGGCGATCCTCAAGCTGCCCGCCGACGAAGTCCCCGCACTCGCCGACCGGCTGCGGCTACGCCCCCAAGACCTGGTCGACCTGGGAATCGCGCGTTCCGTCGTGCGCCCCGCGGATCGCGTTTAGCCCGCGAAACGCAGGTCGCCCCGCCCAGATCGCGATTAGGGGGCGAAACGCAGGTCGGCCGGCCGGATCGCGATTAGCCCGCTAAACGCAGGTCGGGCGTGCGGGTGGCCCAGGTGCCGTGGGGCTCCAGGGTGACCAGGCGGACATCGTCTTCCCGGCGCTCCAGGCGTACGACGAGGTAGTCGTCCGACAGGCGCTCGGCGGCTCCCTCGCCCCATTCGACGACCAGCGCCGACCGCTCCAGTTCGGTGTCGAGGTCCAGGTCGTCCAGCTGCGAGAGATCCCCGCCAAGCCGGTACGCGTCGACGTGCACCAGCGCGACCCCGGCCGCACCCGCCGGATGCACCCGGGCCAGCACGAACGTCGGCGAGCTGACCCGCCCGCCGACGCCGAGACCGTCCGCGATCCCGCGGGTCAGCGTCGTCTTGCCCGCCCCGAGCGGCCCGGACAGCAGCACCAGATCGCCCGCGCGCAGCGAACGTCCGAGCTCGCGCCCGAAGTCCATCGTCGATTCGGGAGTCGGGAAAGCGAAATTCATCAGCGTTGCCACCACCAGGTCCGCCGTTCGGAAGTCTCACCATCGGTGCCCGTGCATCGTTGCACCAAGTCGATCAGGTGGCTGTTCACCAGTTCGGGTTGTTCCAGCTGCACCATGTGCCCCGCGCCGCGCACGCGCACCAGCTCCGCGTCGGGCAGCTCCGCCGCGATCCGCTCGGCGTGCGCGATCGGCGTGAACCGGTCGGAATCCCCACCGACGACCAGCACGTGCGCGTGCTTCAGCCCGGCGAGCGCGGCGTACCGGTTGTGGCTGCCGAGCGTGTCGACGAAGTTCACGAGCCCGCGCACCGGCGTCACTTCGAGCATTTCCAGCATGAAGTCGACGAGCCGCGGAGACACGTCCCGGCTGCCGAAAGCCAGCCTGCGCACGGCTTGCCGGGTCAACTGCCCGCCCGCCGCGCGCACGAACTCGACCAGCCCAGGCTGCCAGCCGGCGAGCCCGCCGACGCCTCGTGTGAGCGGGTTGTACTTCGAAAGCAGCGAACGCGGCAGCCCCCGCGCGCCGACCTCGCCCGCGGCGGTCGCGATGAACGCGACGCCGCAGACCCGATCGTCGAACAGTTCGGGATGCTCCGCGGCGAGCTCCATGATCACCATGCCGCCCATCGAGTGCCCCATGAGCACGATGGGCCCGTCCGGCACCACCGAGCGCAGGACCATGTCGAGGTCGCGCGCCAGCTGCTCGATGGTGCTGGTCTCGGCGGTCGCGGCGCCGGATTGCCCGTGCCCGCGATGGTCGTAATAGACCTGACGCACCCGCGGCAGCGTCAGCGACGCGAGGTCTCGCCGCTGAAAGTGCCAGCAGCGCTTCGACAACGCGAAACCGTGCACGCCGACGACGGTCAGCTCCGGTTCTCCCCCATCGGCCGGATCGATCTCCTCGACCGCGAGCGGCGTGCCGTCCTCCGCCGCCACTGTCGACGTCCGGTCCGGTTCCAAGTCCCCCAACGGCTCGTCCACGAACGGATCCTCACTCTGCCGCCGCTGCTGTGCGGCGACGGCGATCGCGGCGGCGGTGCCGGTGGCCACCGCACCGACGCCGCCGACGATGGCCAGCAGTCTTCGTGAAGGTGTCACGAGCCTGCCTCCAGATACGTCCGGTGGACCCGCGGGCGGTACATCGAAGTCACGATCTCGTAGTCGATAGTCCCCAGCTTGTCGGCCCATTCCCGCGCCGTGGGCCCGTCCTTGCCGAACAGGATCACCTCGCTGCCGATGGACGGCTCGTCGTCTCCGCAGTCGACGATCAGCTGGTCCATGCAGACGCGGCCGACCACCGGCCGACGCTTTCCGGCGAGGAAGACGTCCATGCGCCCGGACAGCGACCGCGGTACGCCGTCCGCGTAGCCGACCGGGACCAGGGCGAGGGTGGTGTCGCGCTCGGCCGTCCAGCTGTGGCCGTACGAGACCGATTCGCCGGCCGGGATCCGTTTCGTGAGCACGACCGACGATTTGAAGGTCATCGCCGGGCGCAGGTCGTCTTCGGTGGGCACCGGGTTCAGCCCGTAGATCGCGATCCCGGGGCGCACGAGGTCGAAGTGCAGGTCGGGCCTGGTCAGCACGGCGGCGGAGTTCGCGATATGCCGCATCGGGTTCAGACCGGCCGCGCGGGCGATGTCATAGGCCTCGTCGAACCGCTTCGCCTGCGCGTCGATGGAGGGGTGGCCCGGCTCGTCGGCGCAGGCGAGGTGCGACCAGATGGCGACGACCTCGATGAGCGGCTCAGCGGCCGCCGCGGCCTTGACCAAGGCCGGCCATTCCGCAGGTGGGCAGCCGTTTCGGCTGAGCCCGGTGTCGATCTTGAGGTGAACCCGGCAGATCGCGTTTAGCCCGCTAAAGTCGCGTGCCCGGCGCACGCCGTCGACCACGCGGGCCAGCTCGTCCAGGGAGCTCACGGCGACGTCGATGTCTTCGGCGACAGCGGGCGCGAAGTCGGCTTCGGGGGTGTCGAGCCAGCTGAAGAGCCGGACGCCGATCCCGGCCCGGCGCAGCGCGAGCGCCTCACCGAGGGAGCAGGTGCCCAGCCACGTAGCGCCGCCCGCGACGGCGGCCCGGGCGACCTCGAGGGCGCCATGCCCGTAGCCGTCGGCCTTGACCACGGCCACCGTCTGGGCCGAGGGGGCGCGGGAAGCGAGCAGGGCGACGTTGTGCCGGATGGCGGACAGGTCGATGACGACCTCGGCACGCGGGAAACTGGCGGTCATAACGACCACCAGTTTCCCACGAACCGGCTCAGGACAGGCGCGCCCCGTCGGTGGCGGAGAACACGTGCAGCTCGTCGGGACGGATCCGCAGGTGCAGGGTGTCGCCCATGGCCGGCGGTGTGCGCGGGTCCACACGGGTGACGACGTTCGACTTCGCGCCCTCGGCGTCGGTCTCGGCCAGCTTGCCGTAGACGTACGCGTCCGAGCCGAGCTCCTCGACGAGGTCGACCTTGATCGGCAGGGTGCCGTCTTCGCTGGTGGTCACCTCGAGCGACTCGGGGCGGAAGCCGAGGGTGACCGTGTCGCCTTCGGCCTTGGCGAGGATCCCGCGGGTCAGCGGCACCCGGGCGCCACCCAGTTCGGCGCCGTCTTCGGTGAGCTTCGCGGTGACGAGGTTCATCGCGGGCGAGCCGATGAATCCGGCGACGAAAGCGTTTGCGGGCTTGTCGTACAGGGCACGCGGGGTGTCGCACTGCTGCAGGAGACCGTCCGAGAGGACGGCGACCCGGTCGCCCATCGTCATGGCCTCGACCTGGTCGTGCGTGACGTAGACGGTGGTGACGCCGAGGCGGCGCTGCAGCGCGGCGATCTGCGTACGGGTGGAGACACGCAGCTTCGCGTCGAGGTTCGACAGCGGCTCGTCCATGAGGAAGACCTGCGGCTCACGCACGATGGCGCGGCCCATCGCGACACGCTGGCGCTGACCACCGGAGAGCGCCTTCGGCTTGCGGTCGAGGTACTGCTCGATGTCGAGCAGCTTGGCCGCGTCGAGCACCTTCTGCTTGATCTCCGAAGCCGGGCGGCCCGCGATCTTCAGCGCGAAGCCCATGTTCTGACCCACGGTCATGTGCGGGTACAGCGCGTAGTTCTGGAACACCATCGCGATGTCGCGGGCGCGCGGCGGCAGCTGCGTGACGTCGCGGTCGCCGATCCACACGGCGCCTTCGTCGATGTCCTCAAGGCCGGCGAGCATCCGCAGGCTGGTGGACTTGCCACAGCCGGAAGGCCCGACCAGCACGAGGAACTCGCCGTCGGCGATCTCGAGGTCGAGTGCGTCCACGGCGGGCCGCTCGGAGCCCGCGTAGCGCCGGGTCGCCTTGTCGTAGGTGATCGTGGCCATCGGTTCAGTCCTCTTTCGGTTTCGCGGAAATGCCGTGCCCGAGTTCGCGGGCTTCGAGATGCCGCTGCTGGATCCGGCGCCCTTCGGCGCGGTCCGCTTCGGTCGGCTCGAGTGGGGTGTAGCCGTGCTGTTCCTGCCAGCGGGGAGGTTCCGTGCTGGAAGCGAGGGCCCAGGCCGCCTGCCGCGCGGCACCGACCGCGACGTACTCGGCGACTTCGGGGATGACGACGGGCACGCCGAACACGATCGGCGCGACCGCGCGGACGGCGGCCGACTGCGCGCCACCGCCGATCAGGAGGACACGACGGACTTCGAGCCCCTGTTCGCGCAAGGCGTCGAGCCCGGCGGCCAGACCGCACAGCATGCCTTCGACGGCCGCGCGGGCGAGGTTCTCGGGCGTCATGTTCGCGCGGGTCAGGCCGAAGAGCGTGCCGTTGGCGTCCGGGAGATTCGGCGTCCGCTCACCGTCGAGGTACGGCAGGAAGGTGAGGCCGCCGGAACCGGGCGTGGCGCCGAGCGCCAGCTTGTCGAACTCGGCGAGCTCGACGCCGAGCATCGCGGACGTGGCCGTGAGCACGCGCGCCGCGTTGAGGGTGCAGGTCAGCGGGAGGAACCGGCCGGTGGCGTCGGCGAATCCCGCGACGATGCCGGTGGGGTCGGCGCTCGCCGTCTCGGAGACGCCGAACACGGTGCCGCTGGTGCCGAGAGAGACGACGACGTCGCCGGGGACGAGTTCGAGACCGAGGGCGGCGGCCATGTTGTCGCCGGTTCCGGCCGAGACCAGGATCCCGTCCGGGGTGTGGCCCGCGGCTTCGGAGGGGCCGATGACCTTGGGCAGTTCGGGAGTCCGGCCGCCGAAGGCGTGCGCGAGGAGGTCTTGGCGGTATTCGCCGGTGGCGGGCGAGAAGTATCCGGTGCCGGAGGCGTCGCCGCGGTCGGTGACCGGCTCGGCGCCGTCGCCCAGCAGCCGCCAGGTCAGCCAGTCGTGCGGGAGCAGGACGCGGGCGACGCGATCGGCCAGTTCGGACTCGTGCTCCGCCATCCAGCGCAGCTTCGTGACGGTGAAGCTGGCGACCGGCAGTGAACCGACGGACTTCGCCCAGTTCTCGGCACCGAGTTCGGCGCCGAGGTCTTCGGCCGCCTTCGCCGACCGGGTGTCGTTCCACAGCAAGGCGGGCCGGACGACCTCGCCGGCTTCGTCGAGGGCGACCATGCCGTGCTGCTGACCACCGATGCCGATGGCGCCGACACCGTCGAGGAGGCCGTCCGTGGCCTCACGGAACGCGTCCCACCACGCGGCGGGCGCGACTTCGGTGCCGTCGGGGTGCGAGGCGCGGCCGGTGCGGACGATCTCGCCGGTGTTCGCGTCGCAGACGACGACCTTCGTCGACTGGGTCGACGAATCGATTCCGGCGACCAGGTCAGAACTCATATTCCGGCCCCTCCGGTGCGCATTCGACCTGCTCGATGGCGGTCCCCGCGGTCAGCGCCGCCTCGATCTCCTCGGTCGGCGTCTCTTCGTCGGTGATCAGGAGGTCGTAGTCGCCGATGTCGCCGTACGCGTAGGTGGCGGTGCGGCCGAACTTGGAGTTGTCGACGACCAGAACGTTGCGGTCGGCGGTGCGCAGCGCGGCCTTCTTGAGCTCGGCGTAGTCCTGGACCGGGTGGAACAGGCGGCCGACCGCGACCGCGGCGACCGAGACGAACGCTATGTCGGCGTGCGTGCGGTCGAGGAACGCGACGACGTCCGGGCCGGCGCACGAGTCGAACTCGTGGTGGTAGCGCCCGCCCGCCAGGACGACCTCGACGCTCTTGGCGGGCCCGAGGATGCGGGCGGCTTCGAGCGAGTTGGTGATGACGGTGAGGTCCTCGACCTGGCCGAGACGGCGGACGAGCGGGAAGAGCGTCGTCGAGTCGTCGACGAAGACCGTCTGGCCGGAGTGGACGTGCGCCGCGGCGGCCTCGCCGAGCGCGTCCTTGGTGGCCTGGTTGAAGGTGTCGCGGAAGCGGGCGGCCGACTCCATGGTCGTCGCGGGGTAGGCCTCGACCTTGCCGCGGAGTTTGCGGAGGAGACGGCGGTCGGCGAGGTCGTCGAGGTCGCGGTGCATCGTCATCAGGCTGACGCCGAAGCGGGTGGTGAGGTCGTCGATGCGGACCTCGCCGGTGGCGATGACGTGGTCGAGGATCTCCTGGCGTCGCTGCTCGACGGCGGCGTCCGAGGGCCTGGTCTTAGACATGGGCGACACCGTTCACGACCCGGACCATCGCGGTCTCGGCGGGGTGGGTGTCGGCGCTCACACCTGCTTCTTACCAGATTATTCGCCCGGAGTTAACACGTAACTCGATAACTCCCGCATTTTTTCCCGCTCGCGTCGCCTGCCCCGCCGACCTGCGTTTTGCGGGCTAACCGCGCTCTGATGGCGCCCGCCTGCAGAATGTGGGTATCTGAGGGCGCGCGACCGCAGAGCGCGGTTAGGGGGCAAAACGCAGGTCGGGGCCCTGGTCAGGAGGTCAGGGAACGGACGGACCGGAGGGCAGCGGGGATCGCGCCGAGGATGCCGGAGGCCGAGGTGGGGGCGCCGTCGGCGGCGAGCGCCCCGGCGAGCGAGTGGACGTGCGCGGCCGCCCCGGCCGCCAGCCACGGATCGAGCCCGGCGGCGAGCAGCGCGCCGACCAGACCGGACAATACGTCCCCCGAACCCGCGGTCGCGAGCCACGAGCCCCGCGGCGTGTTCACCAGCGCACGCCCGTCCGGCGCCGCGACCACCGTGCAGTGCCCCTTCAAGAGCACGACGGCGTCGTACTTCCGCGCGGCCGCCCGCGCCGCCGCGACCCGGTCCGCCCCCGGCGGCGAACCCATCAGCCGCTCGAACTCCCCCGCGTGCGGAGTCAGCACGAGCGGCGTGTCCGGATCACGCGCGTCGAGCACGTCGGGCGAACGCGCGATGATCGTCGTCGCGTCGGCGTCCGCGCACACCGGCACACCGCGGCCGAGCACGAACCGCAGGACGTCCCGCCCCTCGTTCCCGGTACCGATCCCCGGCCCGACGACCCACGCCTGCACCCGGCCCGCGTCGGTCACCGAACCCGTCGCGATGACCTCGGGCCACTGCCCGCGCACCACGTCCGCGGCATGACCGGCGTACCGCACGAGCCCGGACGTCGCCCGCACCGCCGCGCCCGCCGCGAGCACGGCCGCGCCCGGATACGTCGCCGACCCGGCCGCCACCCCGACCACGCCCTGGCTGTACTTGTCGTCGTCCGGCCCGGGCACCGGCCACGCGGCGGCGACGTCCGCCGTATCGAGTCGCTGCAGATCCGGCTCGGTGAGCCGCAGCCCGATGTCCACCAAGGAAACCTCACCGCAGGACGCGGGTGCGAGGGCGTGCACCGGCTTGAGCGCGCCGAACGTGACCGTCCGGTCGGCCACGACCGCCGGACCGTCGACGGCGCCGGTGTCCGGATCCACCCCGCTCGGCAGATCGACCGCGAGCACGGGCGCGCTCACGTGCTCCAGCAGCGCGGCGGCGTCCGGCCGCAACGGCCCGCGCGCCGAGATCCCGACGATCCCGTCGATGACGAGGTCGGCCCGCCGAATCCACTGTGGACCGTCCTCAAGGGACACAACCCTGCCGCCGGATCGTTTCAACGCGGCCAAACCCGGGCCGTGCGCGCGTTCGGGCTTCAGCAGGATCGCGGAGACGGCCACATTGCGGCGACGCAGGAACGCGCCGGCCCACAGGGCGTCACCGCCGTTGTTCCCCGACCCGACGAGCAACGTCACCCGCCGCCCGGACACCGAACCCGTGTGTTCGGCCAGCATCTCGGCGGCGTGCACCGCGAGACCGAAAGCCGCGCGCCGCATGAGCTCGCCGTCGGGGGTGACGGCGAGCAACCGGTCCTCCGCCGCGCGAATCCGTTCCGTGGTCCAGATTCCCTGCACGACGCCTCCGGTCTCTATTCGACGGTGACCGACTTCGCCAGGTTACGCGGCTTGTCGACGTCGTACCCGCGCGTGCGGGCGATCTCGGCGGCCAGCACCTGCAGCGGCACCGTGGAGACCAGCGGCTGCAGCAGGGTCGGGACGGCCGGGATCTCGATCAGTTCGTCGGCGAACGGGCGGACGGTCTCGTCGCCCTCCTCCGCGATCACGATCGTGCGCGCGCCGCGCGCCTGGATCTCGCTGATGTTCGACACCAGTTTGGAGTGCAGCACCGCGCGTCCCTTGGGCGACGGCATCACCACGACGACGGGCAGGCCTTCTTCGATCAGCGCGATCGGGCCGTGCTTGAGCTCGCCGGCCGCGAAGCCCTCGGCGTGCATGTACGCCAGTTCCTTGAGCTTCAGCGCGCCTTCGAGGGCGACCGGGAACCCGACGTGGCGGCCGAGGAAGAGCACGGCCTTCGAGTCGGCGATCCGGCGGCCGAGGTCGCGGACCTGGTCCACAGTGGACAGGACCTTCTGCACCGCGGCCGGCATCGCCTCGAGTTCGGCGAACTCGCGGGCGACCTCGTCCGGGTACTTGGTGCCGCGGGCCTGCGCGAGGGCCAGGCCGACCAGGTAGTTGGCCGCGATCTGCGCGAGGAACGCCTTGGTCGAGGCGACACCGATCTCCGGACCGGCGTGCGTGTAGAGGACGGCGTCGGACTCGCGCGGGATCTGCGCGCCGTTGGTGTTACAGACGGCCAGGACACGGGCCTTCTGCTCGCGCGCGTGGCGGACGGCTTCGAGGGTGTCCGCGGTCTCGCCCGACTGGGAGACGGCGACGACCAGCGTCGCGCGGTCCAGCACCGGGTCGCGGTAGCGGAACTCGCTGGCCAGCTCGACCTCGACCGGGAGGCGGCACCAGTGCTCGATCGCGTACTTGGCGACGAGGCCCGAGTGGTACGCGGAACCACAGGCGACGACGAAGACCTTGTCGACGTCGCGCAGGTCCTGGTCGGAGATGCGCTGCTCGTCGAGGATGATCCGGCCGCCGTCGAAGTGGCCGCGCAGCGTGTTCGCCAGCGCCTCCGGCTGCTCCTCGATCTCCTTGAGCATGAAGTACTCGTGGCCGCCCTTTTCCGCGGCCGAGAGGTCCCAGTCGACGGTGAACGGCTTGGCCTGGGCGGCGTCGCCGTGGAAGTCGGTGACCTCGTAGCCATCGCGGGTGATCACGACGAGCTGGTCCTGGCCGAGCTCGACCGCCTCGCGGGTGTGCTCGATGAACGCGGCGACGTCGGAGGCGACGAAGTGCTCTCCCTCGCCGACGCCGACGACCAGCGGCGACGAACGGCGGGCGGCGACGACGGTGTCCGGCTGGTCGGCGATGGTCACGACCAGGGTGAACGCGCCCTCGAGACGACGGCAGACGGCCGCGACGCTGGCCGCGAAGTCGCCCTTCGTGTCGCCCTCGGTGTACGCGCGGGCGATGAGGTGCGCGGCGGTCTCGGAGTCGGTGTCGCTCGCCATCTCGACGCCTTCGGCCTCGAGCTCGGCGCGCAGGGCGGCGAAGTTCTCGATGATGCCGTTGTGCACGACGGCGACGCGCTGGGAGGCGTCGCGGTGCGGGTGCGAGTTGCGGTCGACCGGGGCGCCGTGGGTGGCCCAGCGGGTGTGGCCCATCCCGGCGGTGCCGGTGAAGGCGTCCCTGCCGACGGTGTCGAGCTGGGTCTCCAGGTTGGCCAGGCGGCCCGCCTTGCGCTCGACGTTCAGCGCGCCGGCGCCGTCGAGGACCGCGACGCCTGCCGAGTCATAGCCGCGGTACTCCATCCTGCGCAGGCCGCCGATGACGACGTCCAGGGCCGGGCGGTGTCCGACGTATCCCACGATTCCACACACGGCCACCAGCCTAACGACGGGAATCCGGCCCCCTCGCCCGGGCGCCCGCGCGTCGCGTTTCGCGGGCTAAACGCGACGCGCAGGGCGGCGCGCGGGCCGGACGGGGGTGCGGGCAGTAAGGTCACGACCATGGCCAGCAAGCCCAAGCAGCTGCTCGCGGAGCTGTCCCACCCAGGTCCGCACGACGTTCTGCGCGGCAACCTCGCCCTGGTCGGACTGCCCGGTGTCGTGTTCACTCCCCGTTCCGGGCTCGGTCTGCCCGCGATCGCCTTCGGGCACGGCTGGCTGCAGCCGACCGGGAGCTACCGGCATCTGCTCCGGCACCTCGCGAGCTGGGGCATCGTCGCGGCGGCTCCGGCCACCCAGCGCGGGCCGCTGCCTTCGCACCGGCTGCTGGCCGGCGACCTGCTCACCACGCTCGAACTGATCACGACGGTCCGCCTCGGACCGGACGGCATCAGCGTCGACCCGGCGAAGCTCGGCCTGGCCGGGCACTCGACCGGCGGTGGTTCGGCGGTGCTGGCCGCCGCGCAGGCGGCCGAGAACGACGAGCGGCCCGGGATCCGCGCCGTCGCGACCATCACTCCCGCGCAGACGCTGCCGCCGGCGACGGTGTCGGCCCGGTCGGTGACCGCGCCCGGCCTGCACCTCGCGGCGAGCGAAGACCTGGTCGCGCCGCCGGTCGCCCACGCCGAGGCCATCGCCGACGCGTGGGGCGGCCCGGTGCAGCTGCGCAAGCTCGGGAAGTCTTCGCACCTCGGCGTCACCGAAGGCAGGCACTGGAGTCAGCTGTTGCTGCACGGGAAGCCGCACCGCGGCACCCAGCAGCTGGCGCGGGCACTGTTCACCGCGTTCTTCCTCACACATCTGACGGGGACGACGAAGTACCAGCCCCTGCTGGACGCCGACGTCAAACGCGCCCCCATCGAGCTCCAGGACGAGCCCGCCGCCTGACCGCCCGGATCGCGTTTAGCGGGCTAAACGCGATCCGGGGGTGAAACAGGTCAGTCGACCATCCACGAGTTGTTCGAGAAGTCGTCGTCGTCGAAGCCCTTGTCGTCACGGGCGTGACGACCCCGACGGCGCGCGGGCGTGCCCGGCGCTTCAGGCGCCGCGGCACTCGGAGCGGGCGTCGGCGCCTGAGGCGGGACGTCCACCGTCGCCGGCATCCCGGGCACCCCGGGGGCGATCGGAGGCGGCGGCGGAGGCGCCACCGGCCGCGGCGCGTCAGGCCGCGCCCCGAACTCGGCGAACCGGGCGTCCGGCTTCTCGTCGTCCTCGATGTCGAAGCCGATGGTGTGGCTGCGGTCGGCGGTCGTCTTGCCGGTCAGCCAGCCGCCCGCCTCCTTGCTCCGCTTCCCCAGCTCCTGCATGTGAGCGGCGTACTTGTCGTGGATGGCGGCGTCCTTCTGCATGGTCTCCACCGCCTGGGCCTTGGCGTCGGCGAGATGCCGCTCACGCAGCCCGCGCTGCTCCAACTGCTCCGTGATGGCGGCGTCCTGCCTGGACATGGCGGCCGCCAGCCGGTCGACAGCGCTCATCGGTCCTCCCTCGTTCCCCGGTCAGGCGATCATCGCTCGTAGCTGATCGAGCGGTCGCCACCCTCGTCGTCGAGCGATCCGCTGATCCGGCCGCCCGCACCACTGGTCTCGAAAATGCCACCCTCGACGCGGTACTGGCTCGACCCGCGTTGCGTGTCACCCCCGCCACCGCCGGCCGCGCCGCCCATGGCGCCCATGCCACCCATCATGCCGCCCATTCCGGCGGGCGAGCTTCCGGCGCCGGCACCGCCGGCACCCGCGGGCGCCGGATCCATCCCGCCGGGAGCCATCCCGAGACCGCCTTCGGCCCCGGCCGGCAGCGCGCCGCCTCCGGACTGCACACCCGCTTCCAGCGACCCGGCTTCGTTCAGCGAGCCCGCCGAAGCACCCTCCATGGGGCTCCCGAGCGCGCCTTCGAAGCTGCCGCCGCCTCCGCCGCCACTGGCGGTCGGCACGGTGCCGTCGCCACCGGCACCCGAAGCGCCACCACCACCGGCGGCTTCAGCTCCCGCGGACGCCCCGGCGGTCCCTTCGGCGCCGACACCGACCTCGACTCCGCCAGGAGCACTGAAGCCGCTGCCACCGCCACCGCCGGGAGCCATCCCGGCCTCGGCCGGGGCGGGCATCGTGCGGATGTCGTCGGTCTTGCCGGGCTGCGGGTTGCCGGGATTCCGGTCGTCGAGACCGTTCTTGAGGTCGTCGCCGGGCTTGAGTTCCTTCTTCTCACCCTTTTCGTCGAGGGTGTAGGTGGTCGGCTCGCCCTTGCCGTCGTCGACGGTCACCACGGTCGGGCCGTTCGGACCGTCCGGCTGCTCGGCGGTGATCTTGAGGTTGCCGTCCTGGATGTGGATCTTGCCGTCCGGGCCGGGCCGGTAGACGCCGTCGGGGCCGGGCTCGCCTTCCTTGACCGTGCCCTTCGGCCCGAACTCGCCGTCCTTGCCGTCCTTGCCCTCTTCGCCGGGCTTGCCGTCCTCGCCCTTCGGGTCGTCGAAGTCGAGCTTGTAGTCCTTCTCGTTGCCCTTGCCGTCGTCGACCTTGATGTCCATTTTGCCGTCTTTATCCGGCTCGGTCATCTCGATCTTGTTGTCGCCCTTTTGGACGGTCATGGTGTCCTGACCGTCGATGCCGTCCTTGATCGCCTCGCCAGTCGCGGGGTCGATCGGGTACGGCTTGCCGGTCTCGGGGTCGATCTCCAACGGCTTGCCGGTGACCGGGTTGGTTCCCTCGGCGGGCTTGTCCTCGGGCTTCGGCGTCTCGGGGACCTCCGCGGCAGGCGGCGTGCTGGCACCGCCACCACTGCCGCTGCCACCTCCGCTCCCGCTGCCACTTCCGCCACCGCTGCCGCCGCCGGTGTTCCCGCCGCCGCCGGTGTCGTTGCCCTTGCCCTTGCCGTCGTCGGCGGGCGGCTTCTCGGATCCGGGCGCGGGGAACGGGTTCGTGTAGTCCTCCATGAACCGCGAAAGTTCGTGGTACTGCGTGTTGATCGTCTCGGTCGCGTTCTTGCAGAGCTTCTTGAAGTTCTCGTACCGCTCACCGAATTCGGTGGCGAAAGAACCCTTCAGCCACTGCTTCGCGGCCCCGATCGCGTAATCCTTGTTTTCGTCGTTCAGCTTGCAGTCGTCGTGACGCAGCCGTTCGGCGAGGTTGTTGCCCGGACACGCGGAGTCGAGCCAATACGCGACGTCCATGAGCTTTTCTTTGGAATCGACCTTGCCGTTCGCGATGTCGACGACCTGCTTCGCGATGTACAGGGGCGCCGTCGCGACCTTGTCGACCCGGAGCTTCAGCGTTTCGTCGACCTTCAGCTTGAGCGCGCTGTAGATCTTGTCGATGGTCGAAGGCACCAGTTTGATGGCGCCGTCCATCTGCGCGATGAGTTCTTTCGCGTCGGGCTGGATCCGCTGCTCGTACTTGACCTTCGCGGCCGTCGCGCCCTGGCCCTTCCAATCGTGGAAGAGCGTGGTCAGCGCCGAAGACGCGTCCTTCTGGGTCTGCTCGACGATCTTCTTGGCGTCGGCGAGATCCTCGACCTCGTCGAACATCTTCTGGAAATTGATCTCGCGGTTCTCGTGGAACCGGTCCCAGATGTCGGTCTTGTAGCTGATTTCGCCCGACTTCTCCGGCATCTTGTTCCAGACCTGCTCGGCCCAGTCGGAGAAGAAGTCCAGTGCCGGCTTTCCGAGGTCGAGCACCTGGTCGGATTTGGTGGTCGCACCCCCGGCGGCGGGCCGGGACATGGAGTCGAGGTCCTTGTCGGCCTGTTTCGTCTCGGCCGCCTGCTTCTTGTCCCCGGCCGCGTTCGAGTCACGTTCGGCGACGGCCTTCTTGTATGCCGCTTCCCTGTTCCACGGCAGCATCAAGGCGTCTTTGGTCCCCTGGGTGACGTAGGGGTCCTTCAGCATTTCGTCGATCTGCGCCTGCGTCGGTTGACTCATTACTGGGCTCCCGCCTTGTTGGCAGCCGCGGCGTTCGCCTGGTCGGAAGAGGTGTATCGGGTCGACGCGGTGCTGACGCCGCCGGCGAGCTGGGTGAGCTGGCCCGCGTAGCCCTTCATCGCGTCGGAAATGGCGAGAATCCCGGTGGCGTAGCCCTTTTGATAGTCCTTGTGGACCCGGCCGAAGTTCTCGGGCGCGACCTGGGTCGGCCCCACCTTCCCCGCCTCGGACGTCGTTTTCTCAGCCGCGCGCTCCAACGACGTCGACGCCGTGAGCATCGCCTCTGAATCGGCTTTGTAGCCCCCGTCCGGCATGACCGGTGCCCCCTTCGTCCCGCTGTATCCGCCTCGTTGTCCTACCTACGACGCACGCCGACGGCATCAGGTGCCGTCGCATATGCACACAGAATGTACCCACCGGTCATCGAGACCGCAGGGACATTCACACCTTTGCTAACTCAAACGATTTCGGCGCAAGAAGCCTGGTAGACCGCGTTTTCGCGGTTTCGCGCCCGCCTCGACGGCCTCGGCGAGCACGGTCGCCGCGCCCCGGATGTCGACCAGGCGGTCCAGCTCGTCGAGATCGAGGTCGACACCGAACTCCACCTCGACGGTCGCCAGGAGCCGGACGCGGCGCCGGGAGTCGACCCCCATCTCGGCGAAGGGCGTGTTCTCGTCGATGGTCTCCGGGTCGACGTCGAAGGTCTCGCAGACGAGGGCCTTGATCTCGTCGACGTACTCGCTCCCGTCAGCTGCCATGGGTGGATTCTGTCCCATCCGCCGTCCAGTACCGCGTTCTGGCCGCGGAACGCGCGACCTTGCCGCTGGAGGTCCGCGGCAGGCCGCCGGGTTTCACCAGGAAGAAGGCGCGGAGGCGCACGTCGTGCCGCTCGGCGACGGCTCGCGTGGCGGCTCGCTCGATCTCGGATTCGTCGAAGCCGGGGGCCTTCCTGGCGCGTTCGGCGACCACGACGACGCCCTCGCCTTCGTCGCCGTCGACCGAGAACGCGGCGACCCGCTCGGGCCCGAGAAATGGATGTGCGGCGGCGACCGTCTCCTCGATGTCGTGCGGGCTGTGGTTACGGCCGTCGATGATGATCAGGTCCTTGATGCGACCGGTCACCGACAGCCTGCCGTCGCGGATCGTGCCGAGGTCGCCGGTGCGGAGCCAGCCGCCCTCGCCGTCGAGTTCGGCGCCGAACACCTCGGAGGTCAAGTCCGGACGCCGCCAGTACCCGGCCGCCACGTTGGGCCCCTTCACCCAGATCTCGCCCACTTCGCCTTTAGCGGGCAAAACGCGATCCGCGTCGCCTTTAGCGGGCAAAACGCGATCCGGGGTGGGGACGACGCGGACCCGCTGCCCCCTGGGCCAGCCGATCTCGACGACCTCCCGGCCGTCCACTTCGGTCACCACGGGGCCGTCGGAACCGCCGCTGGCGACGTAGACCGTGGCCTCGGCCAGACCGTAGGACGGCCGGAACGCGTCACGCGGGAAGCCGTGGGGTTCGTAAGCGGCGAGGAACTCCCGGACGGTCGCCGCCCGGACCGGTTCACTGCCGCTGAGCGCGATCGACACCGTCGAGAGGTCGTACTCGGCGCGCTTCGCCTCGGGCACGGCCTCGGTCACCAGGTCGTACGCGAAGTTCGGGGCCGCCGTCAGCGTGTTCGGATAGGACGACATCAGCAGCAGCCAGCGCTCCGGCCGCCGGATGAACTCCAGCGGCGCGATGAACACCGTCCGGCCGCCGGAGTGCATCGTCCCCGCGAGCAGTTGCGCCAGCCCCATGTCGTGGAAGAACGGGATCCAGCCGACGCACGTGGTGCGCTCGTCGACGTCGTAGGCGTCGCAGATCTGCCAGCAGGCGGCCGACAACGCCCGATGCGTGACGATCACGCCGGCGGGCGATCGCGTCGTGCCGGAGGTGTACTGCAGGTAGGCGGGGTCTTCGGGGGAAACGGGCGAGGGCAGCGACCGGTCCGCCGGATCCGCCGGCAGGGTGTCGACGGCGATGATCTCGCGGGGCGCCGGAACCGGCTCGGTCCCGGCGAACTCCGTCAGCCGCGCGACCAAGGCTGCCGAGGTGAGCCAGATGTCGGCGTCGCAGTCGTTGAGGACGCCGACCAGCCGCTCGCGGTGAGCGCGGACGTCCGGCGCGGACAGTGGCACCGCGACGGCCCCGGCGTACAGCGCGCCGAAGAACGCGACGACGTAAGAGAGGTCCTGCCGCGCTGTGATCGCGACGCGGTCTCCCGGCTGGATCACCTCACGCAGCTTCGCCGCGACCGCCCGGACGTGGACGAGCAGCTCCGCCCAGGTCAGCGTGTCCTCGACGGGTTCGTGCCGGTTCGAGCAATCGAGGTGCGTGTACGCCGGGCGCTCGACGTCGGCGCGTTCGAGCAGCCGCCGCACGAGCGGGGTCCGCAGAACTTCTTCGGGCACTTCTGAGCGCACTGGCACATCCTCCGGCCGCGGCATGGGCATCATACGAACGTGGACGACTTCTTCGTGCTGGACGATCCGGCGGATCGCGTCAAGGCCCTGCGCGACCGCGAGCTCAGCTCGAACCCGGGCGGCGCCGCGGCCGAGACGCCGAACCTCCTGCTGATGGACGGCGCGGACCACCGGCGGCTGCGCGCGGTCGTCAAGGAGGTCATCGCCCTGGTGGAGCCGCTTCCGGAGACCGTGCTCACCGACCTCCGGAGCGCGATTAGCCCGCTAAAGTCGCTCCGGCGGTTCGATCTGGTGGCCGATTTCGCCAGGCCCGCGGCGGCCAGGGTGACGGAGGCGGTGCTCGGCACGGTCGAGCCGCTCGGCGAGAAGCTGCTGACGAACCTTTCGGAGACCGCCGCGAATCTGGACGTCTGGTTGGGCGGGCCCGCCGGAGCCGACACCGCCGCGCTCAGGGTCGCGATGTTCTTCCTGAAGGCGACGGCCGTCGAAGGCGGCGGGCTGGCACTGCTGCGCGAAGCACACGAAGCGGGCCGGATCACCGAAGACGAACTGATGATCACGCCGGTGATGCTCGCCCACGCGGCGTACGAGAACTCCATGAACTTCCTCGCCCTCGCCGGCCTCGAACTCCTACGCCGCCCTGACGTTCTCGACGACGTACGCGGCCTGATCCACGAAGTCGCCCCGACCCGCTTCGCCGCCCGACGCGTGACCACGCCGTTCTCCTTGGCGGGCAAGGACTTCACGACCGGGGACAAACTGGCCATCCCGCTGGGCCCCGACGCCGAGCTCGCCTTCGGCCTCGGCAGACACACCTGCCCCGGCTCGCGGGTCGCGGTCGCCGAGGGCGAAGCCGCGCTTCGCGCCCTCGCCGAGATCCTGACGCCCGACCACGTCGCCGAAGACGTGCGGTACAAGACGCACGCCGTCTTCCACGGCGTCGAGCGGGCCATCGTCGCGCTGCGAACCTGACCGCTCAGGTCGCCAGCCAATCGGTATTGGCGAAATCGTCGTCGTCACCCCGCGCGGCCGCCGCCCGCCGGTGCCGCCCGGCCGGACGCTCTTCCGGAACGGGAGCCGGAGGCGGCGGAGGTGTCGGCGCCTGCACCGGAGGAGCGGGCGGCCGGTACGCGACCGGCTGCTCCTCGGCCGTCCGATACCCGGCCCGACGCTCGTTCTCGGCCTCGTCTTCCTCGAACCCGAAGTCGCCGTCGTCCTCGACCTTCTCGCTCAACGTCGACTCGGTCGCCCAGCCACCCGCGGCCTCCGCGCGCCGCTTCTGCTCGCTTCGCGCCGCCAAGGCCGCGCTCGTCTCCTGCTTGAGCTGGTCGCCCGCGGTCCGGGTCTCCTCGATCGTCTTGGCCGCGCGGTTGTCGACCAGGTACATCCGGTCGCCGTTCTCGCGCTCCAGCCCGGCCAGCTTGTGCCGGAGCGTGGCGAGATCCTCCTCAGGATTCACTGACCCCTCCCCTAGCGGAAGCCGATGACGCCGTCGTCGTCGAGCGAGCCGCTGATCCGGCTGCCCGTCGTCGTCGCGGTGTCGAAAAGGCCGCCGTCGACCCGGTATCCACTGGACGTGCGCTGCTGATCCTCACCGGACCCTTGTCCGCCTCCGGCCGCGCCGCCGCCCAGCATGCCCATGCCGCCCATCATCCCCGCACTCGCCGCGGCCGGATCCTGGGCGCCCCCTCCCGGGGCGGAGCCGAGCCCGGACGACGTCGTGGGCGAGGCCCCGCCGCCACCGGTCCCGGCCGGATCCGAGGTCTCGCCGAGTCCGTTGTCCCCACCGGCGAACGGGTCGCTCAGCGACTGGGCCGTCGTCGATTCGGGATCGGCTCCGGCCGCCACCGGTTCGGCCTGAGCGGGCGCTCCGCCGCCGGTCCCTCCGGACGTGGCGTCATGCGGACGGATGCCGGGGTCGGCCTGTTGACGCGCCGCCTCTTCGACGGGCTGTGCGGCGGCATGCCTTCCGGCCGCCTGCGGTGTCGAGTCCGGGCTCGCGTGGCGGCCGGCAGCCGGTTCGTCTTCGCCCAGCGTGTACTTCGACGGATGCCCCGAACCGTCGTCGACGGTCACCAACGTCGGCCCGTCGGGACCGCTCGGCCGTTCCGCGGTGATCTTGAGGCCGCCGTCCTCGATGTGGATCTTGCCGTCGGGACCCGGCTGATGGACCTGCCCTGGCGGCACCGCCGGACGCGAGGCCGCCTGCTGGTCCATCCGCTCGGCGGTGTCCCGGTGCACCGGACCGCCCGCCACGTCACCGGTCCCCGCCGTGGCCTTGCCGTCGCCGAAATCGAGGTCGTAGTCCTTGACCTGGCCGGTGCCGTTCTGGACGGAGATGCCCATCTTCCCGTCGGCGCCGGGTTCGGCCATGGAGATCTTGCGGTCACCCTGCTCGACCGTCACCGTCTCGGGCCGGGCGTCTTCCTTGATCGCTTCGCCCGTGCGGGGATCGATCGGGTACGGCTCGCCGGTGGCCGGATCGATGTCGAGCGGCTTGTCCGTGACCGGGTTCTTCTCCTGCCCCGGAACTTCGGGCTTCTCCGGCTCCGGGAGTTCGGTGTTGCTCGGCGTCATGCGCCCGGTACTGCCCCCACCGGACGACGGGCCACCTCCACCACTGGAGGACGGACCGCCACCGCCTTTCTCGACGGGCGGCTTTTCGACCGGCTTCTCGCCACCCGTTTCCGGCGTCTTGCCCAGATCCGCGAACGGATTCTCGACCACTTGGCCCAGCGAGTCGAAGTACGCCTTCCACGCGCCGTTGATCGCGTCACGCGTGTTCTTGCACACCAGCTGGAAGTTCTCGATGTGCTTGCCGAACCAGCCGAGGAAGACGTTCTTCAGCCAGGCCACCGCCTGAGGTTTGAGGACCTCGTCGATGGTGCTCTGGTCGATGTCGCCGGCGTCGTCGTTGAACGCATCCTTGGCTTCGATGCTCAGGAACTTGATGCAGTGAATGATGTCGTTCTGGCTGCACGAACCGTCGGCGATGCGGATGATCCGCTCGATGTCCTGCGCCGTGGCACCGTCGATGTTGTCGGTGTACCACTTCTGCAGCCACTCGACCTTCTCCCGGCAGAATTTGCCCACAGAGGCGTTGGTCCGCAGAAGTCCGTCGCCCGCCGCCTTGAACGCCTCGGCGACCAGACCGGTCTTGTCCGAATAGGCCTTCTGATAGGCGCGCGCCTGCTCGGCCGCTGGGCCTTCCCAGGTGCCGAGCGAGTTCCCCAGCTTCCCGGAGACGTCTTGTGCCGACCCGGCGATGGCCGTGCCGACCGCCGTCAACTCGTCCGCGCTCGCCTTGAACAGGTTGAACGGGATGTTGTCCTGTTCGTGGTAGAGCCGCTGCAGTTCGCCGAGTGAAATCGCCGCCCCACCTCCTGCCAGGGACAGCGCGCGGACGTAAAGCGGGTGGAAGATCTCGTAGACCTTGAACCCCGACAGGCCGGGGACCATGATGTCGTTCGAATTCGCGCAACCCGGATCGGTCTCGGTGGCACGCCCGGCGATCTCCTGGGTCTTCGCCGCGTCCTTGTTGAGCGCGTCGCGATCACCCTGCCGTCCTGCGGCCTGGTTCGCGTCGTACTTCTCGTGCGCGGTCTTGTAGGCCTTTTTGACCTCATCGAGCGAGCCGTCGTTGAAGTTGAGATCGCCCTCGGTGATCCAGTCACCGTTCATCGACTTGATGTAGTCGCGGAAGCCGTTCCGCTCGGCTTCGCTGGCGAAACCGCAGCTTTCCGGCGTCTCGTCCTCGATGTAGTCGATGTAGTTGAGGGCGAGTTCGCGTTTCGTGTCGCGGTCGATGTTCGGGTCGTTGAGGATCTTCTCGACTTCGGCCCGGCTGGGAATGTCGTGGCCGCCACCGCCGCCGACGTCTGCGAGGCCCATCAGTGCTTCCTCATCTCGGCGGCGTTGGAGTCCTCATTGGACTGGTAAAGGTCCTTGGACGCCGCGAGTTTGCGCCCGAACTCGTCCGACGCGGCGAGATAGCTGCGCGCGCATTTCGCCAGGCGCTGGATGCTCGCGGAATAGCCGTTGAAGCAGTCCCCGTGTGCCGGACCGAAGCTCGCCGCGCTCAGGTTGATCTGCTCGACCGCCCCGATCGGCCCTTCGCAGGCCTGTTTGGGCAGGTCCTGCAGGACCTTGGCCGCCTCGTTCAGCTGCGCCGGATCGACTTTGTGCCCTTTACCCGCCACCGTCACCCTCCCCTAGGTATCCGCACACGGAATGTACCGGGCCGGTAACCGCAGCGCAGCGACTTGGGAAGAACGTGAGAGGGCTTACGAGGCGGAGGAGACGACTCCCGCGAGCCGGTCCGCGGCCGCCTGCGCGGTGTCGTGCGCGGGGGCCTCGACCATGACGCGGACCAGCTGCTCGGTGCCCGAGGGGCGCAGCAGGACACGGCCTTCTTCGCCGAGTTCGGCTTCGACGGCGCCCACGGCGTCGCGGACCGCGGCCGAGACGGCGACCGCCGCCTTGTCCGCCACCGGGACGTTCACCAGCACCTGCGGCAGGCGGTTCATGACGGCGGCGAGGTCGGCGAGCGACTTGCCGGTGGACGCCATGCGGCTCATCACCCGCAGCGCGGTGAGGAGGCCGTCGCCGGTGGTCGCGTACGCGGGGAGGACGACGTGGCCCGACTGCTCGCCACCGAGCGCGAACCCGCTCGCGCGGAGCTCTTCGAGGACGTAGCGGTCACCGACGGCGGTGGTGACGAGGTCGATGCCGTGCGCGCGCATCGCCAGGTGCAGGCCGAGGTTGCTCATCACGGTCGCGACCAGGGTGTTCTTGGTCAGCTCGCCGGTCTCGGCGAGGGCGAGCGCGAGGACGGCCATGATCTGGTCGCCGTCGATCAGTTCACCCGCGGCGTCGACCGCGACACAGCGGTCGGCGTCACCGTCGTGCGCGATCCCGAGGTCCGCGCCGTGCTCGACGACGGCCGCGCGCAACGCGTCCGGGTGATTCGACCCACAGTGTTCGTTGATGTTCACGCCGTCCGGGTCCGCGTGGATCGCGATGACCTCGGCGCCGGCCTTGCGATAGACGTCGGGGGCGGCGAAGGAGGACGCGCCGTTGGCGCAGTCGACGACGACGCGCAGGCCTTCGAGCGAGTGCGGCGTGGCCGACAGCAGGTGCTGGACGTAGCGGTCACCCGCGTCGGGGACGTCCTTCACCCGGCCGACGCCGATACCGGTCGGGCGGGTGACGGGGGCGGCGAGACCGGCCTCGATCTCGTCCTCGATCCCGTCGGGAAGTTTGTGGCCGCCCGCCGCGAAGAGCTTGATGCCGTTGTCGGGCATGGGGTTGTGGGAGGCGGAGATCATCACGCCGAGGTCGGCTTCGAGCGCGCCGACGAGATACGCGACGGCGGGCGTCGGGAGGACGCCGAGGCGGAGCACGTCGGCGCCGGCGGAGGTGAGACCCGCCACGACGGCGGCTTCGAGCATCTCGCCGCTGGCGCGCGGGTCACGGCCGACGACCGCGACCGGGCGGTGCGAGCGGTCGTGGGCGGCGAGGACGCGGGCGGCGCTGGCGGCGAGCGAGAGCGCCAGCTCCGGGGTCAGCTCCTCGTTGGCGAGGCCACGTACGCCGTCGGTACCGAATAGACGAGCCATCTGTCGACCTCCTTGAAAAACCACCACGACAACCTAGCCAGTGCCCCTGCCCACCCTGCCGCACCCCCGGTTCGCCTTTAGCGGGCTAAACGCGACGCGCGCGACTTTAGCGGGCTAAACGCGACACGGGTGGGGCACATGTGGCGGGTGTGACAGGTGGGGCTGGGGGCGAGCGGGGAACCGAAGGACCCCGGAAACACGGAAGCGCCCATCCGAAAGACGGATGGGCGCTTCCGCGGGTTGCGCCAGAGGCGCGATCAGCGCTTGCTGTACTGCGGAGCCTTACGGGCCTTCTTGAGGCCGTACTTCTTCCGCTCCGTGGCGCGGGCGTCACGGGTCAGGAAGCCGGCCTTCTTCAGGGCCGGACGGTCGTCGGCGTCGACCTCGACGAGCGCACGGGCGATCGCCAGGCGCAGCGCACCGGCCTGGCCCGAGATCCCGCCACCGTGCAGGTTGGCGAAGATGTCGAACGAGTCGGGCTTGTCGACCGTCACCAGCGGCTCACGGATGAGCTGCTGGTGCACCTTGTTCGGGAAGTACTCTTCGAGCGTGCGGCCGTTGAGCTTGAACTCACCGGTACCGGGAACGACGCGGACCCGGACGACGGCTTCCTTGCGGCGGCCGACGGTCTGGGCGTTGCCACCGGCGGCACGCGACGGGCGCGGGGCGGCGGGGGTTTCGCTGGTCGCGACGGCGTCGCCGACCGCGGAGGTCTCGACAGCCTCGACGGCCTCGGTCTCGGTGCTGGTCACAGACTGTTCCTCACTCACTTCGCGACCTGCGCGATCTTGGTGATCTCGCGCGCCTGCGGCTGCTGCGCGGCGTGCGGGTGCTCGGCGCCGGCGTAGACCTTGAGCTTCTTCGCCTGGGCGCGGCCGAGCTTGTTCTTCGGGAGCATGCCCTTGACGACCTTCTCGAGCAGGTGCTCGGGCTTGGTGTCGAGCAGCTCGCCGAAGGAGCGCTTCCGCAGACCACCGGGGTAACCGCTGTGCCGGTACGCGAACTTCTGCTCGCGCTTGTTACCGGTGAGCGCGACCTTCTCGGCGTTGACGATGATGACGAAGTCACCGGTGTCCACGTGCGGGGCGTAGGTCGGCTTGTGCTTGCCGCGCAGCAGCGTGGCGACCTCGGTCGCGAGCCGGCCGAGCACGACATCCTCGGCGTCGATCACGTGCCAGGCACGAGTGACGTCGCCGGGCTTGGGGCTGTACGTGGGCAAGGGTCTACCTCGTCGTCAACATTGCGTGTGGGTTCTGTGCGGGCCTAGCGCTTACGCGCCGCAGCGCACAACGACTAATGAAGATACCCCCACGCCCGACCCTACTGCGAAGCGGGGGTCGGTCCGGGGTCCCATACTAGGACCGGCGCCCGGCGGGCGCCCCGCAACTGTACCTCGCCGGTGTGGCGGAACCGCCCACGGCATCATCCTTCGCGGGAGAGGATGAGACGATCCGGACGCGCACCGCGCGCGGGGGACTCGATCAGGGGAACGGCGATGAACAAACGTCCAACGACCATCTTGTGCGTGCTGAGCGCCGTGCTGGCGCTGACCACCGCCTGCGGACAGGGGCGCGCGGGCACCGCCGTGCCGAAGGGCGACGACGCGGCGACCTACGTCGGCACGAAGTTCGAAACCGCGATGAACAAGCTGCAGGACACCATCGGCCAGCAGCGCGACGTCACCAGCGAGTCGGGCGCCTACTTCCGGTTCGACGAGAAGTACGTCCGCAGCACGATCTCCTCGGCCCGCACCGGGTCCCCGGAAAGCCGGGTCAGCCGCCAGCGCTCGCAGAAGAACCCGGACGACAGCATCGACTGGTACACCCCGGGCGACGGGACCGTCGAGTACGTGTACCTCGGCCCCGTCTACAAGAGCCTCGCCCCGACGCCGTGGGTTTCGATGCTGAAGTCCGAAGCCGGGCTGGCCATCCCCTGCGCGTGGGTCGGGATCATCCACGCCTGCAAGATGGCCGACGCGATCGCCGTGTCCTACAACGCGGACAAGAAGATCGTGAAGGGCGCCAAGAGCCTTCCGGAGAACCGGATCGAGCTGACCGCCGACGTCCCGTTCGGCAAGTTCATCGAACGCCGGGTGGAGATCCTGCCCACGTCGATCAGCAGCGGGATCACGGACGAGATGAAGAAGGCCCCGGTGCACACCACCGTCTCCCTCAATTCGGACGGGACGCTGAACCAGATCGTGATGGAGGCGAAGATCGAGGGCAACGGGCACAAGATCGAGCTGCGCTACGACTTCCGCTTCACCGGCAAGGCGAGCCCGCAGGATCTGCCGAAGCTGCCGGACGCCTCACAGATCACCGTGCTGCCGGACAAGGCGGCCAAGGACGACTTCAACCGCCGCTTCAACGAGCTGAAAGGCGTCTGAGGCATGACCGAACAGCAGCCGCAACAGCCGCAGCAGTGGTGGCAGCCCCCGGCGAATCCCGGCAATCAGCAGCAGGGCTGGCAACAGGAGGGCCAGGCCACCGGACCGCATGCCGGGCAGTGGCAGCAGAACGACGCGGGCGCCGCGAACACCGGCTCCTACACCGGGCAATGGCAGCAGCAACCCGGCGTCACCGGCTCTTTTTCCGGGCCCTGGCAGCAAAGCGCACCCCCGGCGCAGGGCCCGGGGTGGCAGCAACCGCAGCAACCGCAGCAGCAGCCGATGCCACAGCAGCAGGATTGGCAGGCACAGCAACAAAGTCCGGGTACTCCCCCGCAGGGTCAGTACGGCGGAGGGTTCCAGCCCGCGCAGCAGGCACAGCCGTCTCAGTACGGTGGGCTCGGCGCCTTCGGAGCGGAACCCGCGAAGAAGCCCAAGGCTTCCAAGAAGACCTTGCTGATCGGCGGGATCGCGGCGGCCGTCGTGGTCGCGGGCGGCGTCGGAGCCTGGCTGCTCGGCGCGTTCGCCGGTGACACGCTCGATCAGAAATCGGTCCAGGACGGTGTCGTCCGCGTGCTCAACGAAAACTACGGGGAGCCGGACGTGAAGAACGTGAGCTGCCCTTCCGGCCAGCCGGTGGAGAACGGCGCCACGTTCGACTGCTCGATCGATCTTTCGGGACAGCAGAAGAAAGTCACCGTCCGGGTGCTGAACACCACCCCGGAATTCGAGGTCGGCGCGCCGCACTGACCGGTGCGGACACGGAAAAGCCGCGACGGCGACCGTCGCGGCTTTTCCTTTGACACAAACGAAACGGCGGGCTCGGCATCCGAAGATGCCTGCCCGCCGTTGCTCGTTGGAGCCGGGAGACTCAGAACAGGCCGGTGACGCCCTGCTCCGTGGCCTGGTAGCCGTCGGCCAGCTGCGGCAGCACGCCGGCGACCTGCGCGAGCAGCTGCTTGAGCTCCTCGAACTTGTTGTCCCACTCCTGCTGAGCGGCCATGTACGCGGTCTTCGCGTCACCGTCCCAGGTGTTGACCAGCGGGGCCAGGTCGCTCTTCAGCTGCCCGAAGAGGGACTCCAGCTCGCCACCGGTGGTCTTGCAGTCGTCGGCCGCCGCGTGGATCGTGGCGTAATCGACCTTCAACTCGCCCATGGGTTCCTCCAGTGATTAAGAATGGTCTTGGTTTGTACGGGGTGAAGCAAGATCAGCCGAGGACGCCGAAGCCCTTGTTGACCGAGTTGATGAGTTCCTGCTGCTGCTGCTCGGAAGCGTTGTACTTCGAGCCGGCCTGCTCGAGCAGGTCACCGATGTTCTGGAGGGCCTGGTTGAGCCCACGGCCCGCTTCGTCGAAGCGCTTCATCACGTTGTTGAACGCGATCGAAGCGTCACCGGTCCAGCCCGCGCGGGTGGCCTCGATGTTGTCGCGAAGCTTGCTCAGGTTCTGGTCCATCGAAACGCGGACCTCGGTCACGCGCTTCTCGGACTGAGTGAACTGCTCAACTGTCCCGGTAAATCCGCCAGCCATGGGAGCTACCCCCTTCGTTCGTGGTTATCCGTACTCGGTGAAGTTCGTTTGGTACGGACCTACGACGGAGACACTGCCACGTCTGGTTCCCTCTTGTCGCTCGTTGGTTTCAAGTAGTTGCTTGCGTTAACGCTCCCGGCGGGAACCGCCCGCGGGAATCCGGCCCGCGCCCTGCGATTCACGCGGGAAAAAGGGCTTCCACCACGCGATTTAGCGAATGCACAGCGGTCGGTCAATCGCCGCGGCTCATGATTCGCGACTGCGAAAAGTCCTCGTCGTCGTCACCCACACGTGGCCGTCTGGCCACGGGTTCCGGCCGAAGGGGAACCAAATCCGCCGCCGAGGGCAACGCGGGAACGGGAAGACCGGCGCCCGCGCGGAACCGTTTCGCGGCGTTCCGGACGACGGCGGGGGTCGGCGCGGTCTCCCCGCCCGCGAGCCGTCCCTTGCCGAATTGCTTCGCGAGTTCGGCGTTCTCGCCCCGGCGGCGTTCGTAGCGCGCCTTGGCCGTGCGGGCGACCTGCCGGGCATAGGTGACCGCGTCGCGTCCTGTGCGCGCGAAGTGCTCAGCGGCGGTCTCGGGTTCGGGTGGCATGAGCCTCCCCCTTCAGTTGACGACCACCATCGTTTTGACGACCTGCTCGCAGGCCGCGCTCACCCGTTGTTCGTGCGGTGAGCCGGTGCCGTACTGGCAACCGATGTGGACGCGGATCTTTCCCTGAGCGACGACGTACCAGTCGACGCGGGCACTCGGTTTGCTTTCGCGGTAGTAGATGACGGACTTGCCGGCGTATTCCGCGGCGCCGTTGAAGCCGCTGTACTTGTCCGGCTCCAGCCGTGCCAGGCCGCCGAGTTCGTCGACGAGCTTCTGTCTGTCCGCAGTCGCGTCGTAGTCCATCACGTTCTCTTGGGCGACCACGAGGTCGTCACCGGTGAGGGAGTCGCTCGGATGGATCACCACCTGACGTTTGGCGACGCGGTCGTCGGTCTGCGTCCAGTCCGGCGGCGCGATGAAGCGGTAGTCGTACTGGGCGAGCGTCCGGCCCTCCGGCTCGGCCTCGCCGCTGTTGACCGCGAAGAGGACGCCACCGGCGATCGCCGCCACGACCACCACGGCCGCGGCGATGATCCAAGGCGTCTTCTTGTTCTTCCCGCCGCGCTCGGCGGGCTTGGTCTCACGAGCGGGCTCACCCGGCCGCCACTGCGGCAGGGGCGCCACCCCCTGCTGCCCCATGGGCGGCGATGGCGGCCCCTGCTGCCGCGTCGCGTTTAGCGGGCTAAACGCGCTCTGCGGGGGTGGGCCGGGAGGGAACGGGGGACGCGGGGCATCGGGACGCCGGTCGGCGGGAGCGGGGACAGGCGCGGGGGCACCGCCGACCCGGGACACCGCGGAGCCCGCCAGCGAACCCGTCCGGTCCGGGTCGATCAGCACGGCCCGCAGCGCGCCGCGGGCGACCACGGTCTCCGGCTGGTCCAGCGTGGTGGGGACGACCCCGGTCCGCTCGTGCACCAGCCGGGACACCATCGGGATCCGGCTCGATCCGCCCACGAGGAAGATCGCCGTCAGTTGCTTCGGGCGCAGCCCGGAATCGCCGATCGCGGCCACGGTCAGCTCCACCGCGCGCCCGAGCGGCCCCGCGATGAGCCGCTCGAGGTCCTCCCGGGTCACATGCGCGTCGGCGAACGGCGGCGGCATCGGGACGTCGGTGTACGCGTGCCGCGACAGCGTCTCCTTCGCGCCGCGCACGTCCTGCCGCAGCACGCGGCGCCGTCGCCTGTCCGTGAGTTCACGGCCCTCGACGAGCTTCCGCCATTCCGGCGGATCGACGGACGACACGAGCGAACCCACGTGCTCCAGGAGCGCCTGATCGACGTCCGCTCCCCCGAAGCTCGGATCCCCCCGGGTGGCCAGCACCTGGAACCCGGCGCGTTTAGCGGGCGAACTGCGATCCGCCGGGCTGCCGGGCATGCGCTGCACCACGGAGACGTCGACTGTGCCGCCACCCAGGTCCAGGACCGCCAGAGCGTCTCCCGGGCGGCCGCTGAACTCGACGGTGCGCTCGGAGTTGAGGTCGGCCGGGGCGAACGTCGCGGCGTGATAGACCGCCGCGGCGACCGGCTCCGGCACGAGCGCGACCTGGCGCGCGAGCCCGCCCGCGGCCTGCCGGAGCAGCCGGGTCCGGGTCGCGCCCCAATCCGCGGGATGGGTCAGGACGAGCAGCTCGACCTCGGCGTCGCCGGCGAGCCGCCGCGCCTCGGTCACCGCACGCTTCAGCACGGCGTGGACGACGTCGGTCACGCGGAGGACGTTGTCGCCCAGCAGCAGGTCGCCTTCGTCGATCCGGCGCTTCGGATTCGGCTCGTAGCGCGACGGGTCCACCGCCGCCTGCCGTTCCGCCTCCTGGCCGACGAACAGCGTCCCGTCCGGCGCGGCGTAGACCGCCGACGACATCAAGGGCTGCCCGTCCACCACGACGACCTGCGGCTCGCGGCCGTTGATCGAAGCGACTACGCAGGTGCTCGATGTCCCGAAGTCCACCGCAACCCGCACTGTCACAAGCCACTCCCGCAGATCGTCGTCGTCACCCCACGCCCGGCCCTTCCCTCACCTGGTTCCGCGGGAGGTCAGTCCGGCTGGATCCACGAGACCTGCATGAGCTGCTTGCCGTGCTTCCGGGTGACGAGGTTTCCTCGTCCCGGCGGCATCTGGCTCGGCTTCACGTTGGCGACCAGGTTGCCCTCGTCCCGCGAGCCGTTCATGACCATACCGGGCGCCGCGATCTCCCTGAGCTTGCCGAGGATCGGGTCGAACATCGCCCGGCTCGCGCCACCACTGCGGCGCACGACGACGATGTGCAGACCGACGTCCTTCGCCTGCGCGAGGAACTCGGCGAGCGGCTTCAGCGGGTTGCTCGTCTGCGTGGCGACCAGGTCGTAGTCGTCGACGATGACGAACAGCTCCGGACCGGTCCACCAGGACCGCGTCTTGAGCTGCTCCTGCGTGACGTCCGGGCCGGGGAGGCGCCGGGTCATCGACCCGTGGACGTCCTTGACCATGCTCTCCAGCTGCGCGGCGGACACCGCGTAGCCGAGCAGCTGGTCTCCGCCGATGAAGCCGAGCATCGTGCGCCGGTAGTCGACGAGGATGATGACCGCTTCCTGCGTCGTGTACCGCTCGGTGATACCCCTGGTGATCTGGCGCAGCAGGTTCGTCTTGCCCGACTCGCCGTCCGCGAACGCGTAGAAGTGCGAATCGGCGGCGAAGTCGAGGTAGATCGGCTGGAGGTCTTCCTCGTTGACGCCGATCGGCACCAGCTTCGTGTTGCGCTTGGAGTCGATGGCCAGGACCTCGTCGTAGGTGACCATCTCCGGCAGCAGGCGGACCTGCGGCGCCGGGCGGCCCTTCCACGCGGCCTTGATCTTCGCGACCGCGTCGGCGACACCGGCGGCGACGTCGTCCGGGTTGCTCGATCCGTCGATCCGCGGCAGACCGGTCAGCAGGTGGAGCTTGTCCCTGGTGAGACCGCGGCCGGGGCGGCCTGCCGGGACGTTCACCGCGACCCGGCGGTCGATGTCCGACTCGCTCGGGTCACCGAGACGGAGCTCGAACCTGGTACCGATCATGTCCTTGATCGCCGGGCGGATGTCCGCCCACCGGTTCGCCGCGATGATGACGTGCACGCCGTAGGAAAGACCCTGGGTGGCGAGCTTGGTGATCGAGGTCTCCAGCTCGTCGAAGTCGTCCCGCAGGGCCTTCCAGTTGTCGACGATCAGGAACGCGTCGCCGAAGGCGTCTTCCTCGGGCTTGATCTCGCCCCGCCGCTTGCGGTTGCGGAACTCGTTCATCGAGTCGATGCCCATGGCACCGAACCGGCCTTCCCGCTCGGTGAGCAGGGTGGTCAGCTCGGCCACGATCCGGCGGGCCTTGTCCGGCTCGCGCCGCGCGACCGCGACGCCACCGACGTGGGGCAGGCCCTGGAGACCGGCCAACGTACCGCCACCGAGGTCGAGCGCGTAGAACTGCGCTTCCTCGGGGGTGTGGGTCAGCGCCATCGACATGATCAGCGTCCGGAGCATGGTCGACTTGCCCGACTGCGGACCGCCGACGATCACACCGTGCCCGGCGCCACCGGAGAAGTCGGCCCACAGCAGGTCACGACGCTGCTCGTACGGGCGGTCGACGATGCCCATCGGCACCTGCAGCCGTCCGTTGCCGAAGAACCCGACCGGGGAAAGACCGCGGTCGTCGGTGGGGTTCAGGTTCGGGAGCAGGGTGTCGAGCGAGTTCGGCTCCTTGAGCGGCGGCAGCCAGACCTCGTGCGCGGGCGGGCCCTGGCCGATCAGCCGGGACACGATCACGTCGAGCTCGCTGGGCTCGACGGCCTCCTCCGACTTGGCCTCTTCCACCGGCGCGGCCTCGATCTGCTGCGGCTCCGGTTCCTTCGGCAGTTCGACGAAGTCCGGGACGAACAGCTGCGGGCGCTTGTCCGCGCGGACCACGGTCGCGACCGGGCCTGCGGCCTTGATCCCCGCGGGCCGGTACGGGCCCGAGACGTACGAGGCCTTGAAGCGGACCAGCGTCGAGGTGTCGTACTTGAGGTAACCGCCACCGGGAACGGACGGCAGCTCGAACGCGTCGGGCACGCCGATCGCGGCACGGGATTCCGCAGCGGAGAAGGTCTTCAGACCGATGCGGTAGGAAAGGTGCGAGTCGAGACCGCGCAGCTTGCCCTCTTCGAGTCGCTGCGACGCGAGGAGCATGTGCATCTGCAGCGACCGGCCCAGACGGCCGATGGCGACGAACAGGTCGATGAAGTCCGGCTTCGCGGCCAGAAGTTCGGAGAACTCGTCACAGACGATGAAGAGCGCGGGCAGCGGGTCGAGGTCGGCGCCGTTCTCGCGGGCCTTCTCGTACTCCCAGACGTTCTTGAAGTTACCGCCGTTCTTCAGCGCTTCCTGGCGCCGGTTCATCTCGCCGGCCAGCGCGTCCTTCATGCGGTCGACCAGCGTGACTTCGTCCGCGAGGTTGGTGATGACCGCGGAAACGTGCGGAGCGGCGTCCAGACCGAGGAACGTCGCACCACCCTTGAAGTCGACGAGGACGAAGTTCAGTGTGCTCGACGAATGCGTGGCGAGCATGCCCAGCACCAGGGTGCGGAGGAACTCCGACTTACCGGAACCGGTCGCCCCGATGCACAGGCCGTGCGGGCCCATGCCCTCCATCGCGGCTTCCTTGATGTCCAGCTCGACCGGCTGGCCGTACTCGCCGACTCCGAACGGGACGCGGTAGCGGTCCCGCACCGGGCGCGGCCGCCATGCCTGCTGGACGTCGAAGGTCATCGGGTCGCCGGGGATGCCCAGCAGTTCGAGCAGACCGGGGTTGGACAGCAGCGGCTCTTCCTCGGCGGCGTCCTGCGCGGCGGTGCCGACGCGGTACGGGGCGAGGAGCCGGGCCAGCGCTTCGGCCTCGACCACGCTGAGCGTGTCCGGACGGCCGAACCATTCGACGCCGCCGGCGCTGCGCGCGCCGAGCCGGTCTTCCTCGACGACCAGCCGCAGACCACGACGGGCCGCGAGGTTGCCGATGGAGTCGGAAAGGTCGATCAGGGTGACGCCGACCAGACCCTCTTCGAGGATGATCTGCTCTTCGCGGGTGACCTCGGCGTCGTCGACGATGATGACGATGTGCGGCTGGTCCGGGGCGGGCGTCGCGTTGCGCGAGAACCGCTGGCGGTCACGGAGTTCTTCGTCGAGCCACTGCTCGATCTGCGCGAGGGAGCCCGCCATCATCCGCAGCTGGCCGATACCGTCGGCGAGCGCCGGGTGCTGGGCGTGCGGCAGCCACTTCGCCCACTCCCACTCCTCCTTGGCACGGCCAGCCGTCGCGACCGCGATGAGGACGTCGTCGGGGCTGTGGAAGGTGACCAGCTGGGCCAGCATCGCGCGGGTGAGGCCTCGGGTCAGACCGCGGTCGCCCTGCATGCTGACCGCGGCGAACCCGCGGAGGGTGATCTGCGTCGGCAGATCCGGGACGATCGAGTGCGCGCGGACGAAGCGGCGCAGCGCGAGCGTGGCGATCGGCTCCAGCTCGTCGACCGGGCCGGTCTGCGGCGGCACGAGCCGCGTCGCGAGGCGGTGCGAGCTGCGGCCGACGCGGAGGTGGAGGAAGTCCTGGTCGTTCTGGCGGCGTTCCCACATGCGGCGGCTCGCGGCCAGCGACCACAGGGTCTGCGGGTCGGGGTGGACCCATTCGAGCGCGGCGCGCTGGTCGACCATGGCCTCGCGGGCCCTGTCGCGCATCTGGCCGAGGTAGCGCAGGTAGTCCTTGCGGTCCTCGTCCATCTCGGCCTTTTTGGCGCCGCCACCCTTGCCCGCGCCGCCGGCCATCATGCCGACGGTGCTGAGCACCATCATGCCGCCCATCATCATCATCATGGGATTGCGTCCACCCGTGGTGAACATGAAGACCATCATCCCGAGGGAAGCGACGATCATCACCGCGGGGAGCAGCTTCATGACGATGTTGCCCGGGATGGTGCGGGGCACCTCAGGCGGCGGTTCGAGATGCACCTCGCCGCCCGGCGGCCGCGGCGCCGCCAGGCGCGGTGACTTCTTGAACTGCAGCGTGCTCATCGAAGGACCCCTCTTCAAACTCGACGATGGCGGCCACCGTTGGTGCGCGTACGGGTGCGCGAGACAACCTATCGAACGTGGCCGGTGAAATCCGGACAACGCCGAGAACGGCCCCGACCGGGACCATACGCATTCCGGGAGTGTAGGGCTCCGGCCGCGCCGACGTGCGTTTAGCGGCCTAACTGCGATCCGGCCGCCCACCCGCCCGACGTGCGTTTAGCCCCCTAATCGCGATCCGGCCCGCCCAGCCGCCCCACGTGCGTTTCGCCCCCTAAACGCGATCCGGTGGTCGGGGCTCCCAGGTGCCCAGGGCTCCGGCGCGTGACGTTTAGCCCGCTAAAGTCGACGCGCCGGCAGCCGGGAGCGGGCTTCGGAGGTCGCCTCTCCTACTTTTGCCGGTCTTTTTCCGACAGTCGATGATGTGGGCACCCGGGTTCGGTATAGGTTCCCCCGGGAGCAGACTCTCAGGGCAGGGGGAAGGCAGTGGCAACGGGCACGACGGTATTCAGCAGGGTGACGGTGGTCGCGCCACGCACCCGGATCGACGTGGCTTTGCCGGCTGACGTCGCGGTGGCGGACCTGCTGCCCATGCTGTTGGAGATGGCGAAGGAGGCGACGCCGGACGGCGGCGCCCGCCACGGCGGCTGGGCGCTCGCGAAGCTGGGCGACGCGCCACTCGACCCGAGCCGGACCCTCGCGTCCCTCGGCGTCGTCGACGGCGAACTGCTGCAGCTGCGCAAGCGCAACGAGAACCCCCCGCCCCCGCTCTACGACGACGTCGTCGACGCGATCGCCGAATCCTCCCCGGACAGCTTCCGTCCGTGGACCAAGGAGACGGCGCGCCGCTTCGGGCACGTCGCGGGCGGCCTGGCGCTGTTCTTCGCCGCCCTCGCACTCTTCACCAGCGGCTCGTTCTACGGCGGCAACGCACTCGCCGCCGCGATCGCGGGCGGTGTCGGCGCGATCGCGTGCGTCGCGATCGGTGCGACACTGGCCAAGGCCTACAAGGCCGAGGCGACCGGTGTGCTGATCGCCGCGGCGGGCGGTCTGCCGCTGGCGTTCGTCAGCGGTTTCTACATCGTGCCGGGGCTGTCCCTGTGGGCGAATCTGCTGCTCGCGAGCACTCTCGTGATCATCGTGGCGGCGGTCTGCATCCTCGTCATCGGCCACGGGATCACCACCTTCATCGCGGCCGCGACGACGGCCACGATCTCGGCGCTGACGTTTCTGGCCGCGACGCTCATCGACACCCCGATCGCCGGGATCGCCGCCGGCGCCACCGCGTTCTCGCTGGCCTGCATCTCGATCCTGCCGCGCGCGACGATCAAGCTCGCCGCCCTCCCGACGCCGCACGTTCCCGGCAGCGCCGAAGAGCTCAAGGAAGACTCGGGCTTCCCGGACTACCGCGCCATCGAACGCCGCACCGCGGTCGCCCACGAATACATGACCGGTCTGCTGACCGGTTGCGGCGCGGCCACGGCACTGTTCGCGATCATCGCCTCGACCTCTCCGACGGTCTTCGGCCCGATCCTCGGCGTGGTCGCCACGCTGGTCCTGCTCCTCAGGGCACGGGCGTACGCGAACGGCGCGCAGGCGATCGCCCTGCTGACCACCGGCATGGTGTCCGGCGCGGGCATCCTGCTCGGCTGGATGTGGTCGGCGAGCCCGCTGAACCGCGTTCTGTTCGTGTTCGGCGCGCTGTTGCTGATCGGTGCCGGCGCGCTCGTGGTCGGCGTGATCTTCCCGAACCAGCGCTTCTCGCCGCCGCTGCGGCGGACCGTGGAGATCTTCGAGGCCGTCTTCATCGCGACGGTGCTGCCGCTGGCGCTCGGCGTCATGGATCTCTACACGACGCTGCGCCACCTCAACTTCAAGTGACGACCCGATCGGATGATGCTCTGATGGCCGTAGCGCGGAAGTCCAGGGGGACGCGCGTCCGCCACCTCGGCCTCGCCGGACGTACCGGAACGGTGCTGCTGGCGGCCGGTATCGGTGTTCTCTCGCCGGCGTCGGTGGCTCTTCCCGCGTGGGCGCAGCAAAGCAGCGTCGCGCCGGACGCCGGTGGCTACTACGCGACCCCGCCGCCGGTGAACACGTCCAAGAGGCCGGCCGACACAGGCAAGCCGGACAAGACCTACGAGAAGAAGACCGAGTGCGTCCAGCGCAGCAAACTCGGCGGCGACCAGGTCGACATCAAGAATCGGCCCTGGGGCCAGCAGTACCTGCAGATCGAACGGGTGCACCAGTTGATGCGCGGTGCCGGGAAGTCGTCGGTCGGCGGGGGCATCAAGGTCGCCGTGATCGACACCGGCGTCTCCGCGCACCCGTACTTCGGAGGTCGTGTCGAATCGGGTGGTGACTACGTCGCCACTCCCGGCGGAGGCAAGGCGCCGGGGCTCGAGGACTGTGACGGTCACGGCACTGAGGTGGCGGGGATCATCGCCGCGAATCCGCCCGACGCGAGCATCGGGTTCCGGGGGGTCGCGCCGGATGCCACGATCCTGTCGATCCGGCAGTCCAGCCAGAACTACGAGGAGGCGGAGAAGAAGTCGGAGCCGCCTGCCTCGTCCAACTCAGCTCCGCCTTCATCGTCGAACAATCCGGGTTCGCAGCTTCCACCGTCCTCACAGGGGAACGGCGCCGTCGGCGGAACCGCGCCGGGCCAGGACAAAGGTGGACGACAGCAGGGACAAGGCAAGACCGCGGGCACGCTGACAACGCTCGCACAGGCCGTGGTCCGGGCCGTCGATCAAAAATCCAAAGTCATCAACATGTCGGTCGACAACTGTCGCCCGGCCACCGGAAGCATCACCCCGGGCGAGGTGGAGCTTCAGGCGGCGGTCAACTACGCCGTCGAGCAGGACGTGGTCGTCGTCGCGGCGGCAGGCAACGTCGGCGACAAGTGCCCGCAGAACGATCAGCCGGACCCCAAGTCCCCCAAGACGATCGTCACGCCGCCTTGGTTCGCCGAAGACGTGCTGTCGGTCGCGGCGATCGACGAGACCGGCGGTGTCGCGAATTTCAGTGTCAATGGGCCGTGGGTCAGTGTCGCCGCTCCGGGCACCAAGATCATTTCCTTGGACCCCGCGGAGGGCTCCAGCAGCCTGGCCAACCTGACCATCGAAGGCAACGGGCAGCCCGGTGAGATCCAGGGGACCAGCTTCGCCGCCCCGTACGTCGCAGGTGTGGCCGCACTTGTGCGCCAGAAGTTCCCGGACCTGAATGCCCGCCAAGTGATGACCCGGATCAAGGAGACGGCGCAGCACCCCGCGGCGCCGGGCGGCCGGGACAACTTCGTCGGCTTCGGCGTCATCGACCCGATCGCGGCGCTGACGGCGATCGTGCCGTCGGAGGCGGACAAGGCCAAGCCGGTCCAGCTGCCCGCCAATCTGCCGCCCGCGAACGACCGTGACCCAGCCCCGATGATCGTCGCGCTCGCCGGAACCGGCGGGGGCCTGGTGGCGCTGCTCGTCACCCTGTTCGTGGTGCACTCGGTCCGCCGCAACCGGCCTGCCGCCTCACCAGGCCGCAAAACCCCGTAGCACGTGCGTTTCGCGGGCTAACCGCGATCCGGGCTCGCCTCAGACCGGCCCAGATCGCGGTTAGCCCGCGAAAGTCGCTCTGGCCCTGGGGCTCCTACTTGGCGGGCTTGGGCTTCGGGGCGGGCTTCGGCGGGGTCTCGTCCTCGCCGATCACGGGCGGGACGACCTGACCGGGCTCACCGACCACATCGGACGGTTTCGAAGCGGGCCGCGTCTTGGACTGGTGGGCCGTCTGGCCTCCACCGCCCATGCCGCCCATCCCCATCATGGGCGCCATCCCCATCGGCATCATCGCCGAACCGGCACCGGCCACACCCGATCCCTGCGCCGGCGCGGGCTGAACGGGTGCGACCTCCGGGATCAGCGCCTGCCCTTGCTCGATCAACGGTTCCTGCGATCCGGTCTGCCTGCCTTCGGCCGCGGACGGCGACGTCGACTGCTCATCGGACGCCGCACCGGAATCGGCCTCGACGGAGGCCTTCTCCTGAACCGGCGCACCCGGGGCCTCGGAATCGTCGTGGAGCTTGAATTCGTCCTGCGGGTACCGGTGAGTGATCTCGATACTCCGCGAACTGGCGTCAGGATCGTCGACGCCGTCACAGAACCGCACAAAGCCCTCAAGGACGTTACGAGCGGCCTCGAAGAGCGCCTTGGCCGACTCCTGCGCCTCCTCCAGCTGCGTTCGCGCCCGCCGGACACCGCCGACCGGCAGCATCGCGGTCTCCGAGGTCAGTTCCGCCGTGTCGACGAGGACCTCGACGAGGTCGGTCAGGATGCGCCGGATCGACAGCACCAGTTCGTCGAGCGAACTCGCCAGCGTCGTGAGGGCGTCTTCGACGTCAGAGCCCGCGGCGTGGATGTCCACGATGTACGCGACGAACGCGTCGGCGTCCTTGCCGGACCACCCGGCGTCGAGACGCCCGAGGTCCTCGGAGAGCTCTTTCGAAACGTTGCCCGCGGTCTTCGCCGCCTTTCGCAGGAGGTCCGCCTCGTTCTTCAAGTCCTCCCAGCGCCCCACCAGCGGAGTCAGGTAGGTCTCGACCGGATCGATCAGCCCCAGATGGCCGGACAGCTCCGAAACGAAGGCGAGATGCGGTGCCGCTGCCTCGACCAGCTCCTCCCCACCCGAACCCGTCGCGTTTAGCGGGCTAAACGCGCTCGGGGCCGGCTCGGGGGCA
The DNA here is from genome assembly GCF_041021335.1 of Amycolatopsis sp. SB7-3. NCBI lineage: Bacteria > Bacillati > Actinomycetota > Actinomycetes > Pseudonocardiales > Pseudonocardiaceae > Amycolatopsis > Amycolatopsis sp. SB7-3. The sequence continues at coordinate 3,072,900 of NZ_JBFPJQ010000001.1, read as the reverse complement.
GCCGGGCGTGCGGCGGCCGCCATCGGGTGCGGGATGGAATCCGTCGGGTTCTCCGATTCGGCGATCATGCGGTTCAGAGCTCCACGGCGCGGTTGATCATCTGCGCTGCCTCGTCGTCGTGCCCGGCATGCCGCGCGGTCACGGTGTGCAGGGCCTCGGACGCCGACCTCAACGCGGCCGCGCCCTCCACCAGCTGACGCCGGATGGCCTCGGCCGCACGCCCATAGGACGCGCCGAGGCCCAATTCCTCCCCCAGCGTGCCGTGGGATTCGACGGTGACGCCCTCACCGGTCACCTCCGCAGCCGCCAGGTCGAGCTCTCCGGCGGCCGCGTCCACCCGCTTCGCATAGTCACCGACGACGTTGCCGTCGATCTTCAGGCCGGCCACTGCACCCTCCACTCACCCGATACCGCTCGGGCGTTGAGACGCTCGCGCCGTCCGGCGGGTTCCCGTGATCAGTTACCGGCCGGAGCCTGCTGCGACTGCGTGGCGACCGAACCGGCCCTGTCGTCGATCGGCACCGTGTCGAACGTCCGGAGCACGTCCTGCGTGTTCAGCGAAGCGCCGGTGGGCAGGATCCTGACGATGGACTCAGGGGCCGGAACCCGCTTGTTGAGCCCGATCGAATCCGCGGTCACGGCGTCAGGGACGCCATAACGGATCCCGCGATCGGAGATCAGCTGGATGGGTCCCTTGTCGAAGGTCTCCTTGCCGGTCGCCGACTGGACGACGGCCGCGAAACCGGGCTCCATGTAGAAGCTGTTGATCGGCGCGCCGACCGGACCGGGGGTGCCGATCTTGACGCCGGGCGCGGATCCGTCGGCGTTCCTGCCCTTCGGCAGCTTGTCGTCGACGAACACCGCCGTGTGCCCGTCCCGGCTGCTGCCTTCGCCCGTGATGGACCAGCTCAGGCAGGAGACCCGCGAACCCTGGGTCGCGTCGAGCACCGTCGGCACGGTCTGCGGGTAGGCGTCGAGCTCGACGACCTGGGAGACACGCGTGAGGTTGCGGATCTTGCCCAGCGGCACGGACATGACCGACGTGCTGCCGTCGTTCTTCCCGGTCTGGACGATGTCGGCGACCGCCGGGGAGATGGCCTGGATTCCTTCCTTCGTGATGAGGTAGAAGTCCTTCCGCCCTTCGGCCTGCTCCGTCGAGAAGACGTCGCCGACCCTCATATCGTCGATCTCGTAGTTGGGCCGCTCGCCCTTGCCCGGCACGTCCGGGAGCTTCAGCTCCGGAACCTCGGGGATCGCGTCCAGCAGGCCCTGGGAAATACCGCGCGGCCGATCGGACAGCTTCAGCGCGGACCGGACGGCGTTCGCGTCGGGCTTGATCTCGGCCTTGACGGCGTTCGCGTTCCGGGCGTTGGGGTCCGGCGTCTGCCGGTAGATCAGGTACTCCCGGCCGTTGGCGCCCTTGGCCAGCAACGCCTCGTTCTGGCCGAGTTCACGGTTCCCGAGCTGCTTCACACCCGCGTAGACGGTCGTTTCCGTCTTCGAGAGATCAGGCTGGGGCACCGACTCGTCGTACTTGACCTCGTCGCAGACGCCCCATTCCGGGGTGACGCGCTGCGAGTCCGTCGGCATCAGCTGGGGACCGTTGGGAATACCCATGAGCTGACCGCGGGGAATGTTCTTCAGCTGTTCATCCGAAACGACTGTGGGGTTCTTCACTTCGGACGCCTGCGTGGGCCCGGAAGGCTTGCTCCCCGCCTGCTGCGCCCCTTGTTTCGACTGCGCGATGATCAGCAGCCGCGCGGAGGCGAGGTTGAAGGTCGGAATCAGCTTCTTCGGGTTCCCGGCGACGACGTACACCGTTCCCGACTGTTCGCCGATGACGATGTTGCCCGCGTCCGGCACGGAGGGCTTCGGGTTCAGCAGACCCCAGATGACGAAGACCAGGACGCCCAGCGCGGCCAGCACGACACCCACGATGGTGGCCCGCGTGTGCGTGCGCATCGGGTCGTGGAGCATGACGGCGTCGCGACGGACCAGCGCGGATTGCATCCGTCGCAGAACGAACTGATAAGCCTGAACTTGAGACTTAGTAGTCGGTGTTGATGGCATTCTCGACCTACAGTCCTCCCCGTCGCGGTACGGTTCCGCAGGATAGCCGTACGGGGACCGTCTGGTGTGGGGTTTCTACCAACTCCAGCTAGTGTCAAGTTCCTCGGGACCGGCTTTCCGGGTACGCAGCAAGCACGAGGGGAAGAGAAAGCGCGGATGTCCGTCACCACTCCTCCACGTCCGCCCGGCCCTCCGGGGTCTCAACCTCCTGGTCGTCCGCCGGGGCCGCCGCCAAGGCCCGGCAGACCGGGTGGTCCGGGCGGCCCGGCCGGAGGCCCGGGAGGTCCCGGTGTTCCTCGCGGTCCCGGGGGCCCAGGCGGCCCTGGAGGTCCTGGCGGCCCGCAGGGTCCCGGCGGCCCCGGTGGGCCGGGAGGCCCCAAGGGACCTGGTGGCCCCGGCGGACCTGGCGGTCCGGGAGGCCCCGGTGGGCCAGGCGGTCCTCCGTCCGGCGGCCCCGGCCCGCAGCCCGGTCCCCCTCCTGCTCCGGCGGTGCGGATCGCCGCGCCCGCGCGGCGCCGGACCGGTGGGATCAATCTCGGCCCGCTGCCCGTGGCGAACCTGGTCGTGCTCGAACTCGGGCTCGCGATCGGTCTCGTCCTCCTCGCGATCGACATGAAGCTGAAGTACATCGCGATCGGCGTGCTCGGATTCGCGATCATCGTCGCGTTCCTGCGCTGGGGCGGCCGCTGGTTCACCCAATGGGCTGGACTCACGATGCGGTACATGTTCCGTTCGCACGATCGTGTGGCGAATCCGCTTCCGCCGAGCAGCATCGAATCGCTCGCCGCCGAAGAGGACGCCGTCACCGGCCCCGACGACGCCCGGGTGAACCTGCTTCGCCTCGCCGTTCCCGATCTCGTCGTCGCGCACGGCGTGGACCACGAACGCCAGCAGGTCGGCATCGCGTGGAACGACGGCACGTGGACCGCGGTCCTGCTCGTCGAACCCGCGCCCGCGCTGATCACCCAGGCGGGTGGAGCGCCGAGCCTTCCGCTGTCCGCGCTCGCGCCGTGCCTCGAAGACCGCGGCGTGGTCCTCGACTCGATCCAGATGATCTGGCACTGCTACCCGGGCAGCGCCGCGCTTCCGTCGGACTCGCCCGCCCTCAGCTCCTACATGGAGGTGCTCGGCCCGCTTCCCGCGGCCGCGCGGCGGACGACGTGGGTCGCCATCCGGCTCGACCCGCGCCGGTGCCCGGCCGCCATCCGCGAACGTGGCGGCGGCGTCGTCGGTGCGCACCGCGCGCTGATCGGCGCGCTGTCGCGAGTGCGCAACGCCTTGGAATCGCAGGGCGTGCCGACCCGGCCGCTTGACCCGGACGAGTTGCTACGGTCCAGCATTTCGGCCGCGGAACTGACCGCGGTCGCCGGTTCGCAGGGGAAGGTCGGTCTGCAGGAACGCTGGACCGGCGTCACCGCGGCCGGCATCGGGCACGCGAGCTACGCGATCACCAGCTGGCCGAAGGGCAAGATCAGCGGCAGCCTGAACGCGTTGACCAGTGTCCGCGCGCTGTCGGCGACGGTCGCGATGTCGATCTCGCCGTCCTCGGACGAGGGCAAGATCGGCCTGCGCGGAATCGTTCGCCTGAGTGCGCGCAACCCGCGTGAACTGGACGCGGCCGACCAGCGGCTGCAGGGCATCTCGGACCGGCTGGGTGTGACGCTGACGCCGCTGCGCGGCCTGCAGATCTCCGGGTTCTCCGCGACTTTGCCGATCGGAGGCACGGCATGAGCACCCGCATGCGCGACGCCGGCCAGAGCGCCGGTGTCGCCCCGGAATTCACCGTCGACCCGGCGATGCTCGACGCGATCAGCCCATCCGGTGACCGTGGCGGGATCGTCCTCGGCTCCGGTCTCAAGGGTGAGCCGCTGACGATCTCCGCGCTGCGCTCGACCCCGACCCGGATCGTGCTGGTCGGCGGCCTCTATCTGGCTCGCCAGGTGGCGTTGCGGGCGATGGCGGTCGGGGCGTGGGTCGTCGTGGCGACCGGACGTCCGGCCGCGTGGCAGGTGCTCCCCCAGGCCGCGGGGAACCAGCCCAATGGCAGGCCTTCGCCGCTGGTGCAGATCCGGCGGCTGTCGCCGGTGGATCTCCCGCGTCCGTCCGAGGACGCGCCGCTGCTGGTGGTGACCGACGGCGGTCCGACGCCGCAGGATCTGTTCCCGCCGCGGTCGCCGTGGCAGACGACGGTGTACGTGCTGCCGTACCTGCACCCGCAGGCCGGGGCGACCGCGAACGCGGCCGACCTGGTGCTGATGCAGCGGCTCCCGCCGGGCCAGGCCGAACTGGCGGCCCGCATCTGGCGGCTCCCGCCCCAGATGATGAAGCAGCTCACGACGCTGAAGGACGACCAGGTGGTGGCGCTGGGCCGCAACCTGTGGCGTCCTCTTCGCCTGGTCACCACCGCGAAAGAGCAGCAAATCCTGGGCCCGGTGCGCCGAGGCGACTAACCCCGCCCCGCGTCGACTTTAGCGGGCTAATCGCGCTCCACGGGGGCACTGTCCATTTCGGACGGTGTCCCCTTTGCGTGCCGCCACGTCGCGTTTTGCCCCCTAAACGCGATCCGAGGCGCGGGGTTGGCCAGTCAAGGGGCAATCGCGAAGATTGTGGATAAGCCGGGGGTTGTGGATAAGTCGCCTTGAAATGGCGGTGATGGCGTCGGGTTGTCGGTCTTGTCGGTCACCGTGTCGACATGACCAAACCCTTCGATTCATCCCATCTCCCCGATGTCTTCCGCGGCTCGGAAGCGCGCAAGGCGGGTCTCATCACGGCCAGCCAGTTACGCGGCTCGAGCGTCCGACGGCTGTTTCAGGACGTCTACACGCGCGCCGGCGTCGAGGTCACCCACGAGCTGCGCTGCCGAGGCGCCGCGCTGCTGGCACCTCCGGAAGCAGTCCTGACCGGGCGATCGGCCGCGACCGTTCACGGCGTCGAGCTGGCCAATCCCAACGACCCCGTCGAGATGATCGTGCCGGAGAAGAATCGCTTCGGCCCGATCGTCGGCATCAAAGTTCGGCGGACCGAGGTCAAACCCGAAGAATCGAGACCCTGGAACGGCATTCGCATCGCACGGAAACGTCGAATAGCGCTGGATCTCCTGCTTCGGCTTTCTCCGCGCAAATCCAGCTGGACGCGAAGACTCCGTATCGGCGTCCCGGATCTGGACCAGTTCATGAGGGCGAACAACCTGACCGATCTGCACCTCAACGGCGAGTTCTACGGTCGTCGCAATAGAGGAATTCGCTTGGCCAGGCATGCTTTACGCCTGTCCGACCCTCGCGCGGAATCGCATCCGGAATCGGAGCTCCGCATCGTGCTCGCAGCCGGTGGCATCACGGCGACGCCTCAGGTCGAGGTCAAATCCCGAACCGGTCGTTTCCTCGCTCGTCTCGACCTCGCGGACGAGAAGTTCCGGGTCGCCATCGAGTACGACGGCCGATGGCACAACACCCCGAAGGAACAAGCCTATGACCGCAAACGCCGAAGACGCGTGGAAGCCGAGGGATGGCGATTCGTCATCGCCACCGCGGAGGACCTGGCGAACGACTTCAAAGGCATTGTCGAGGCCGTCTGGCAGGCCCGCCGCGGCGCGTTTAGCCCGCGAAAGGCGCCGTGTCCGGATCAGGAGGGGGTGCGCATGGCGCGCGTTTGATCGGCACGCGCGGCGAGTTCGGCGTCCGGTGGGTAGTCGACGGCCATCAACGTCAGGCCGTGCGCGGGAGCGACGGCGCTGTCGCGCGTCCGGCTCTCCAAGACGTCACCCGGCCAATCGAGCGGACGCCGGCCATCACCGACCAAGAGCAGAGCCCCCACCAGGCTGCGCACCATCGAGTGGCAGAACGCATCGGCGGAGACCTCGACCTCGACCGCGTGCGGCCCGGTCCGCCGCCATACGAGCCGCTGCAGCTCGCGAATGGTCGTCCCGCCTTCACGCTGCTTGCAGAACGCGGCGAAGTCCTGGAGCCCCAAGAGAGCCGCCGACGCCTCATTCATCGCGTCGACGGAAAGCGGCCGTCCCCAAGCCAAAGTGTCGTGCCGCCGCAACGGATCCACGCCCCACGGCGCGTCCGAAACGCGGTACAGATAGTGGCGCCGCACGGCCGAGAACCGCGCGTCGAACCCGGGCGCCGCCACCCGCGCATCCAGCACCCGCACGTCACCCGGCAGGTACCGATTCCAGCGGTGCCGCATCCGCCCCAGGTCAGGGATGCCCTGCTCGTCCAGTTCCAGACGACCGGAGCGCGTTTTGCCCGCTAAAGGCGACGCGTCGACGTGGACCACCTGGCCGGCAGCGTGCACACCGGCATCGGTGCGGCCGGCGACGACGACGGACTTCGGGACCGAGGCCCCTGGGGGCTGCTTCGCGAGCGCCTCTTCGAGGACTCCCTGCACCGTGCGCCGTCCGGGCTGGCGCGCCCAGCCGGAGAAATCGGTGCCGTCGTAAGAGATGTCCAGACGCAGACGAACGAGCCCGCCCTCCGCAGTGGGAGTGGCGGGCTCGTCCGGGGTGTTCGGTGCCGTCAGGACGTCAGTCCTTCTTGCTGTCCGCGTCCGCGGCGGGGGCCTCAGCGGCCTCGTCGGCGGCGGGAGCCTCGGTGGCCTCCGGAGCCTCGGTGGCGGCCGTGTCGGCAGCCTCAGTGGCCTCGGTGGTCTCCTCGGCGGCCGGAGCGGCAGCCTTCGGCTCGTCCTTGGCGAACTTCGTCTTGCGCGCGGCCTCGGCCTCGGCGGTGACGGTCTTCTCGGACACCAGCTCGATGACGGCCATGGGGGCGTTGTCGCCCTTGCGCGCCATCGTCTTGGTGATCCGGGTGTAGCCACCCGGACGCTCCGCGAAGAACGGACCGATCTCGGCGATCAGCTTGTGCACGACATCCTTGTCGCGCACGACGCGCTGGATCTGACGACGGTTGTGCAGGTCGCCCCGCTTCGCCTTCGTGATCAGCTTCTCGGCCAGCGGGCGCACCCGCCGGGCCTTCGCCTCGGTCGTCGTGATCTTGCCGTGCTCGAACAGCTGAGTGGCCAGGTTGGCCAGGATCAGCCGCTCGTGCGCGGGCGACCCGCCGAGACGGGGTCCCTTTGTGGGGGTGGGCATCGGTTCTCCTCGTTCAGCTCACAGCTGAAGGCCGGCGCTCCCCCACCCGACCGGTGAGGGAGCCGTAGCTGGCCTTACAGCTGCTCCGTCTCTGCGTAGTCCTGGCCATCGTCGTGGCCGTTGTCCGAAATTCCGTCCGTGATGCTGTCGACGCCCTCGGACCAGCCTTCACCGTCGTAGCTGGCCGCGGCCGCGGTCGGGTCGAACCCGGGCGGGCTGTCCTTCAGCGCGAGGCCGAGACCGACGAGCTTGAGCTTGACCTCGTCGATCGACTTCGCACCGAAGTTGCGGATGTCCAGCAGGTCGGCCTCGCTGCGCGAGACCAGTTCGCCGACGGTGTGGATGCCCTCGCGCTTGAGGCAGTTGTACGACCGGACGGTGAGGTCCAGGTCCTCGATCGGCATCGCGTAGGCGGCGATGGTGTCCGCCTCCTGCGGCGACGGGCCGATCTCGATGCCTTCGGCGTCGACGTTCAGCTCGCGCGCGAGACCGAACAGCTCCACCAGCGTCTTACCGGCCGACGCGACAGCGTCCCGCGGCGTGATCGACGGCTTCGTCTCCACGTCCAGGATCAGCTTGTCGAAGTCGGTGCGCTGCTCGACACGGGTCGCCTCGACCTTGTAGGTCACCTTCAGCACCGGGGAGTAGATGGAGTCGACCGGGATCCGGCCGATCTCCGCGCCCGCCTGCTTGTTCTGCAGGGCCGGAACGTAACCGCGGCCGCGCTCGACGACGAGCTCGATCTCGAGCTTGCCCTTGCCGTTCAGCGACGCGATGTGCAGATCCGGGTTGTGCACGGTGACACCGGCCGGGGGCACGATGTCGGCGGCGGTGACCTCACCGGGGCCCTGCTTGCGCAGGTACATGGTGACCGGCTCGTCCTCTTCCGAGGAGACCACGAGCTCCTTGAGGTTCAGGATGATGTCGGTGACGTCTTCCTTCACCCCGGGAACGGTGGTGAACTCGTGCAGCACGCCGTCGATGCGGATGCTCGTCACGGCCGCGCCCGGAATGGACGACAGCAGCGTGCGCCGCAGCGAGTTGCCGAGCGTGTAGCCGAAGCCGGGCTCCAGCGGTTCGATGGTGAACCGGGAGCGGGTCTCGTTGACCGTCTCTTCGCCGAGAGCCGGTCGCTGGGAAATCAGCATCTTTCCTAATTCCTTTCCAAACGGCGCCCGCCATATGACACCGAAAGGGATGGCGAAGCGGCGGCGCACTCCGGGCGCCGCCGCCCGTGCCCACATCGGGCCGGGGAAACCCCGGCCCGATGGTGGATCACTTCGAGTAGAGCTCGACGATCAGCTGTTCCTGGACCGGAACATCGATCTGAGCGCGCTCCGGGAGCTGGTGGACCAGCACGCGGAGGTTGGACGGAACGACCTGGAGCCACGCGGGAACGGGACGCTCGCCGAACGACTCCTTGGCCGCGACGAAGGGCAGCATCGCGAACGACTTCGGCCGCACGTCGATGATGTCCCACTTCGTGACCTGGTAGGACGGGACGTTGACCTTGACGCCGTTGACCAGGAAGTGGCCGTGGCTCACCAGCTGACGCGCCTGACGGCGGGTGCGGGCGATGCCGGCGCGGTAGATCACGTTGTCCAGACGGGACTCGAGGATCTGCAGCAGGTTCTCACCGGTCTTACCGGGACGCCGGACGGCTTCCTTGTAGTACCGGACGAACTGACGCTCGAGAACGCCGTAGGTGTAGCGAGCCTTCTGCTTCTCCTGCGACTGCAGGAGGTACTCGGACTCCTTGATGCGCCCGCGGCCGTGCTGGCCCGGCGGGTAGGGGCGACGCTCGAAAGCCTGGTCGCCGCCGATGAGGTCAACCTTGAGGCGACGCGAAATACGCGTCGCGGGGCCGGTGTAACGAGCCATTTCTTCTTACTCCTCCCCGTTCCTCAGACCCGGCGCCGCTTGGGCGGGCGGCAGCCGTTGTGAGGCTGCGGGGTCACGTCCTGGATGGTGCCGACCTCGAGGCCGGCCGCCTGCAGCGAGCGGATCGCCGTCTCGCGGCCCGAACCCGGGCCCTTCACGAAGACGTCGACCTTCTTCATGCCGTGCTCGGCAGCCTTGCGGGCGGCGTTCTCGGCGGCCATCTGCGCGGCGAACGGGGTGGACTTACGCGAGCCCTTGAAGCCCACGTGACCACTCGACGCCCACGCGATCACGGCACCGGTCGGGTCCGTGATCGAGACGATGGTGTTGTTGAAGGTGCTCTTGATGTGCGCGTGACCGTGCGCGACATTCTTCTTTTCCTTACGGCGGACCTTCTTGGCCCCCGCCGCAGTACGAGACTTCGGTGGCATGTTCTGAGGGTTCTCCTGTTAGCGCGCGTTCTCTTGGTGAGCGGCGACCGCTTCGGCCTGTCCGCGCCGGATGATCGAACCGGCGTCGGTGTACAGGTTGCGGAGCGCCATCGGGCGGGCGTAAAGCGCCTTGGGCGAGACACAAGCCGAGCCGCGGCGGTGGACGCCGCCCATACGCACGACCTTCTTGCCCTGGACGCTCACTTCTTGCCAGCCTTCTTCTTGCCGGCGACCGTCTTCTTCGGACCCTTACGGGTGCGGGCGTTCGTCTTGGTGCGCTGACCACGGACGGGAAGTCCGCGACGCCAGCGAAGGCCCTCGTAGCACCCGATCTCGATCTTCCGACGGATGTCGGCGTTCACCTCACGGCGAAGGTCACCCTCGACCTTGAAGTTCTCCTCGATGTAGACCCGCAGCTTGGCGAGGTCGTCATCGCTCAGATCCTTGACGCGAGTGTCCGCGTTGAGCTCGGCAGCCGCGATGAGCTGCTTCGAGCGGGTACGGCCGATGCCGTAGATGTAGGTCAGCGCGATCTCCAACCGCTTTTCGCGGGGGAGGTCTACGCCAGCGAGTCGTGCCATTGGCGTTGATGCTCCTTCATAGAATTCATCTCCAGGTCTGCTCCCCGTCCGGTCCCGGGACCGACTCGCCTGTCGTGCCCTCTGCTTGCGCTTCGGGTGTCCCGGCCCCGGCCTGAAGTCCGGGGGTGAACCGGGCCGTTCGCACGGCCCGGCAGGTGCGGGGAGATTGTGTAGCCGTCAATCCACTCTGTACGAGTGCGAGTGATCAGCCCTGCCGCTGCTTGTGCCGCAGGTTCTCGCAGATCACCATGATCCGGCCGTGACGGCGGATCACCTTGCACTTGTCGCAGATCTTCTTGACGCTCGGCTGGACCTTCACGTCTCCTGCTCTCCTGCTTGTGCTAACTCGTCGTGATCACTTGTAGCGATAGACGATGCGACCACGAGACAAGTCGTAGGGCGAGAGCTCCACGACAACCCTGTCCTCGGGCAGGATGCGGATGTAGTGCTGCCGCATCTTGCCGCTGATGTGTGCAAGGACCTTGTGGCCGTTCTCCAACTCGACGCGGAACATCGCGTTGGGGAGCGGCTCGACTACGCGGCCTTCGACCTCGATGGCCCCGTCTTTCTTGCCCATGTCCTCCGCATTTCCTGTCGCTACGCTGTGTTATCAGTCAGAGCTTGAGTGCTTGGCTGGGTGGTGCATCGGCACACTCCTACCCGGCTCCAATGTCCGTTCGCGAGAATTCACGAGCGCGCAGGATCCGGGCGCGATGAGTACACCGACTTGACAGTGTACGCAACCCGTGTCGTGAGCCCCAAACGGGGGGTGACTGTGTTACGTGACCCCTGAGCCCGCCGGATGCGACCTCTCCATCGTACGCCCGCGCCGACCTGCGTTTCGCGGGCTAATCGCGCTCCGATGGAGGCTGGACCTGGGGCGCTCGGCGGCCGAGGTGCACCCGATGGGGGTAGCTAGCGAGGGCCCCAACGGCGGGCCCGAGCATTGCGCCGTCCAGCGGGGCGACCTGCGTTTCGCGGGCTAATCGCGCTCCCGGACGCCCGTTCGCCTTTAGCGGGCTAAACGCGATCCCGGGGCGCACCTGCGTTTCGCGGGCTAAACGCGCTCCGACGGGCGCGGGGGCAGGTCAGGCGTCTTCGGGGGCGGTCAGCACCCACGGGCCGTCATCGGTGATGGCGACCGTGTGCTCCCAGTGCGAGGCACGCGAGCCGTCCGCGGTCACGACGGTCCACCCGTCTTCGAGCTCGACGGTCTCCCCGCCACCACCCGTCAGCATGGGCTCGATCGCGAGCGCCATACCGGTCTTGAGCCGCGGTCCCTTGCCCGGTTTGCCCAGGTTCGGCAGGAACGGGTCCATGTGCATCTGGCGCCCGATGCCGTGACCGCCGTACTCGACGATCATCCCGTACTCGATGCCGTCTTCCCGGCCGGCCTTCTCCGCGGCGGTCTGCACCGCGTGCGAGATGTCCGTGAGCCTGCCACCGGACGCCACCGCGGCGATCCCGGCCCACATCGCCGCCTCGGTGGCGGCCGAGAGCGCGAGATCCGCCTTCGACACCTCACCGATCGCGAGGGTGACGGCGGAGTCGCCGTGCCAGCCATCGAGGATGGCGCCGCAGTCCACCGAGATGATGTCGCCGTCGTTCAGGACCTGCGTCTTCGACGGGATGCCGTGGACGATCTGCTCGTTCACCGAAGCGCAGATCGACGCCGGGAAGCCGTGGTAACCCTTGAACGAGGGCACCGCGCCGGCGTCGCGGATCGTCTGCTCGGCGAGCTCGTCGAGATCGGCCGTGGTCACCCCCGGCTTGGCGATCTCGCGCACCGCGGTGAGGGTGCGCCAGACCACCAGACCGGCGGCCCGCATCGCCTGGAGCTCGCCAGGGGTCTTGATTTCGATCATGCGCCCACGACGAAGCCGTTGCAGTACACGCAGTCCTCCGAGATTCACGTGCGGTCGCGCAGCGCTTCCAGCACGCGGGCGGAGATCTCGTCGACCGAGCCGACGCCGTCGACCGTGACCAGGATGTCCGCGTAGTACTCGAGCAGCGGAGCCGTCTCGGACACGTAGATCTGCTGGCGGCGACGGATGACCTCTTCGGTGTCGTCCGAGCGGCCGCGGGACAGCAGCCGCTCGACGACGACGTCTTCCGAGACCTGGAGCTGGATGACCGCGTTGAGCTTGGTGTCGACCTCGCCGAGGATCTCGCCGAGGACGTCGGCCTGCTTCGTGTTCCGGGGGAACCCGTCGAGCAGGAAACCGACCTTGGCGTCGGGTTCGGCGAGACGTTCACGCACCATCTCGTTCGTGACCGAGTCCGGCACGAGTTCGCCGGAGTCCAGGTAGCGCTTGGCTTCCTGGCCCAGCGGCGTCTGCTCCCCCACGTGGGCGCGGAACAGGTCGCCGGTCGAGATGTGCGGGATCCGGAGCTTCTCCGACAGTGCTACCGCCTGAGTACCTTTGCCCGCGCCAGGAGGGCCAACGAGAACCAGGCGCGTCACTTCAAGAACCCTTCGTAGTTACGTTGCATCAGCTGGCTTTCGATCTGCTTCACGGTGTCGAGACCGACACCGACCATGATCAGCACAGCCGTGCCACCGAACGGGAAGTTCTGGTTGTTCCCGCTGCCGGTGACGGACAGGAAGAAGTTCGGAAGGATCGCGATGATGCCCAGGTACAGCGAGCCCGGCAGGGTGATGCGGCCGAGGACGTAGCTGAGGTACTCCGCGGTGGGGCGGCCCGGGCGGATACCCGGGATGAAGCCACCGAACTTCTTCATTTCTTCCGCACGCTCGTCCACGTTGAACGTGATCGTGATGTAGAAGTACGTGAAGAAGATGATCAACGCGAAGTACAGCAGGACGTGCGCCCAGCTGGACTGGTTGACGATGTAGTTCTGGATGAAGACCTGCCAGCCCGCGTTGCTGTTGGCGTCGCCGACGAGGCGGCTGATCAGGTCCGGCAGGTAGAGCAGCGACGAGGCGAAGATGACCGGGATGACACCGGCCTGGTTCACCTTGATCGGCAGGTACGTCGAGGTCCCGCCATACATACGGCGGCCGATCATGCGCTTGGCGTACTGCACCGGGATCCGGCGCTGACCCTGCTCGACGAAGATGACGCTCGCGATGATCACCAGGCCGAACACGCAGATCAGGGCGAAGACGACGCCACCCGCGCTGCTGAGGATGTTGCCACCCTCGATCGGGATCCGGGCCGCGATGTTCAGGAAGATGAGGACGGACATGCCGTTGCCGACGCCGCGCTCGGTGATCAGCTCACCCAGCCACATCATGACGGCGGTACCGGCGGTCATCGTGATGACGATGATGGCCAGCGTGTAGACGCTGTTGTCCGGGATGATCGCGGTGTCGCACTGCGGGAAGAGCTGCTTGCGGTCGGCGAGTGCCACCACACCGGTCGCCTGCAGGACCGCGAGGGCGATCGTCAGGTACCGGGTGTACTGGGTCAGCTTGCCCTGGCCGGCCTGGCCTTCCTTCTTCAGTTCCTCGAACCGCGGGATGACCACGGTGAGGAGCTGGACGATGATGCTCGCCGTGATGTACGGCATGATGCCGGTCGAGAACAGCGACAGCTGCAGCAGTGCACCACCACTGAACAGGTTCAGCAGCTGGTAGACGCCCTCCTGCGACCCGGTCTCCGTACATTGCTGCACGGCGGAATACGAGATGCCCGGGGCCGGAATGGTGGCACCGATTCGGTAGACCGCGACGATGGCTAGCGTGAACAGGATCTTCTTACGTAGATCCGGCGTCGCTAGAGCCGAGCGGAAGGCGCTGAGCACGCGGGGAACCTCCTCGGCGTCGTCGGCTGTCTTACCGACGATCGGCTTGGCCGGCCTGGGGCCGGCGGGAACACACAGCTTTCTGGCACAAGCCAGGAACGCTTCGGGGCACACTCGTCCCGAAGCGTGCCGCCGACTCTAACAGCTTCACAGGGCGTGTCCGCAGTGCGTGTGGGTTTTCCGAACGAAGGTTGGTCCGCGAGGTTGATCGACTTGTGCTTCTCGCTCCGGAACCTTGACAGATCGCCTTACCGTTCCTCACTTTCCTGGCGCTGCCGGATCACGATTAGCCCGCTAAACGCACTGTGATCGGGGCGGGCGTTCAGGAGCTCGAAGTCGCCAGGGCTCCTGCCATACCGAGGAGCACGACACCGGTGCCGCGGTCGACGTTGCGGGTCGCCCGGCGAGACAGCCGAAGCGTCTTCACGAGCGCGCCCGCGCCGATGTACGTCGCGCCCGCGACGAACTCGGCGAGCAGGTAGACGGCGCCGAGGATCGCGATCTGGGCGGAAAAGGAGCCGTGAGCAGCGTCGATGAACTGGGGCACGAACGCGGTGAAGATGAGGATCGCCTTTGGGTTCGTGATCGCGACGACGAATTCCTTCCTCGCGATCTTCAGCGCAGGCACGGATTCAGCGCCTCGTGGCGTCTGGATGAGCGTGGTGTGCCCGGCGCGGAACGTCGACCACAGCAGACGCGCGCCGATCCAGGCCAGGTAGGCGACGCCGGCCCATTTGATCACCGTGAGTGCAAGCTCGGACGCCGCGAGGAGCTGGCCGAGGCCAGCGGCGACGGCCGCGATGAGTACCGTGAATGCGGCCAATCGGCCTAACAGGCCGGCGAGCCCTTTCCAGGCCCCCTGCGTCATTCCGTGGTGCAGGCCGAGCAGATTGTTCGCCCCTGGCGTAAAAGCCACGAGCACCGCCGCTCCGAAAAAGACCACCGCCCAAGTCATCGGCCACCTCCTCCCCCACCGTATCGGCGGCCGCGAGCGCGTTTAGCGGGCTAATCGCGCTCTTTCGCGCCGGGATCCGGGGGCGGCGCGAAGGCTGAATAGTCCGGGACCTCCGGCTGCGGCTCCGGCGGGAGCACCGTGATGGAGATGCCGTCCTTCGGTGTGGGCATTTCCGCGAGCGCCGAGTCGCCGCTCATCGGGACCTCGTCGTCCTGGACACGGTGGCTCATGACCGCCGCCCCCGCCGCGGCGACGACCGCGGCGAAGAGCGCCCACATCCCTGCTCCCACCGTCAGCGTCGTCTCGCTGTCTCCATCCACCGGGCGGCCGAACGCCAGCGTGGCCGCGGTGGCGACGACTCCGGCGAGGAACACCGACCCGATGGTGCTGAGCCATCGGTCCAAAACGGCCGGGCGGCGGAGTCCTGCGGCGCGAGCGCAGACGATCGTGGCCGCCAGGAGGATCGCCGCGGCGATCAGGAGCGGGATGCCGAGAGGCGCCGTCGATGTGGTGAAGGGCTGGTCGTTGGGCTGGATGAGCTGCGTGTCCCAAGCCCCCTGGACGACCACGAGGACGACCGAGGCGCTGCGATCGAAGCTGAGGCGATGCTCGATGTTGAAGAACGGGAAGAAACAGCCCAAGAGGGTCAGCACCAGAGCCAGTGCGGCCAATCCCGCCGCGACCAGTCGGCGGGGCTCGAGCCGGCCCGACCGCGCCGGCTCGGCTACGGGATCCATGGGGCCTGAGACCGATACGACCATCGGCGGGGCGTCCGGCTGCTGCTGCACGGGCTGCGGATCCTGCCCTGGAGGTATGGCCACCTCACGATCCTTCCAGCTCAGACACCCCTCCGCCATGCCCGCGGCCGCCGGGGCCGACCTGCGTTTCGCGGGCTAACCGCGATCCGGGCGGCGGGCACCTGCGCGACCGTCGGAGCGCGTTTAGCCCGCGAAACGCAGGTCGGAGGCGGGGATGGCGGTCCGCAGCCCGGATCGCGATTAGGGGGCGAAACGCAGGTCGGCGGGCGCGCCGGGCGAAACGGGCCAGATCGCGGTTAGCCCGCGAAACGCAGGTCGGGGCCGCCGGAGGGAGCGCAAGCGAAAGGCCCGCCTGGCGGAGCCTGGCGGGCCTTTCGGTGAAGCGAGCGAAGAAAGCTCAGAGCGTGGTGGCGGAGCCACCGGCGGCGGAGAGCTTCTCCTTGGCGGAGCCGGAGAAAGCGTCGGCGGTGACGTCCAGCTTGACGCCGTTCACGTCGCCGTTGCCGAGCACCTTCACGAGCTTGCCCTTGCGGACCAGACCGTTCGCGACGAGCTCCTCGGCGCCGACCTTGCCACCCTCCGGGAAGACGCGGGCGATGTCGCCCACGTTCACCGGCTGGTACTCGGTGCGGAACCGGTTCTTGAAGCCGCGCAGCTTCGGCAGCCGCATGTGGATGGGCATCTGCCCACCCTCGAAACCGGCGGGCACGTTCTTCCGGGCCTTGGTGCCCTTGGTACCGCGACCGGCGGTCTTGCCCTTCGAGCCCTCACCACGGCCGACGCG
The DNA here is from genome assembly GCF_041021335.1 of Amycolatopsis sp. SB7-3. Taxonomy (NCBI): domain Bacteria; kingdom Bacillati; phylum Actinomycetota; class Actinomycetes; order Pseudonocardiales; family Pseudonocardiaceae; genus Amycolatopsis; species Amycolatopsis sp. SB7-3. Next base: position 3,056,580 of record NZ_JBFPJQ010000001.1, on the reverse strand, counting down.
GATCTTGTCGCGCTTCGCGCCCGGAGCCGGACGAAGGTGGTGGATCTTGATGGCAGTCATGCCTTGACCTCCTCGACCTCCACCAGGTGGCGGACGGTGTGGATAAGGCCGCGCACCTCGGGAGTGTCATCACGCACGACGCTCTGGCGGATCTTGCGCAGCCCGAGGGTGCGCAGCGACTCGCGGTGAGCGTGCTTCGTGCCGATCTTGCTCTTGACCTGGGTCACCTTGAGCTGAGTCATGGTCAGACCCCCTGACCCGCGCGCTGGCGCAGCATGCGAGCCGGAGCGACGTCCTCGAGCGGGAGACCGCGGCGGGCCGCGACCTCTTCGGGACGCTGCAGACCCTTCAGGGCCGCCACGGTCGCGTGCACGATGTTGATCGCGTTGTCGGAGCCGAGCGACTTCGACAGCACGTCGTGGACGCCCGCGCACTCCAGCACCGCGCGCACCGGGCCACCGGCGATGACACCGGTACCGGCCGAGGCCGGACGGAGCAGCACGACACCGGCGGCTTCCTCACCCTGGATCGGGTGGGGGATGGTGCCGGCGACGCGGGGAACGCGGAAGAAGTTCTTCTTCGCTTCCTCGACGCCCTTGGCGATGGCCGCGGGAACTTCCTTGGCCTTGCCGTAGCCGACGCCGACCTGACCGTCGCCGTCACCGACGACCACCAGGGCGGTGAAGCTGAAGCGACGACCACCCTTGACGACCTTGGCGACGCGGTTGATCGTCACGACCTTCTCGAGGTGCGGGGTCTTCTCCTGGCCGGCCCCGCCACGGCCGCTGTCGCGCCGGTCCCGGCGGTCGCGACGGTCATTGCGGTCGTTGCCGCCCTGCCCGCCGGGTCCGCCCTGGCCGCCGCCGAATTGCCGTGTACGTCCCGGCATCAGGCTTTCCTTCCATTCACGAGCATCTGCATCAGAACTCCAACCCCGCCTCGCGGGCAGCGTCGGCGAGCGCCGCGATGCGGCCGTGGTAGGCGTTGCCACCACGGTCGAACACCACGGTCGAGACACCGGCGTTCTTGGCGCGGGCGGCGACGAGCTCCCCGACCTTGGCGGCCTTGGCCTTCTTGTCGCCTTCCAGCGCGCGGACGTCCGCCTCGAGGGTGGACGCCGACGCCAGGGTCTTGCCGGCGAGGTCGTCGATCAGCTGCACGGCGATGTGCCGCGACGAACGCTTGACGACCAGGCGCGGACGCTGGTCCGTGCCGTTGATCTTCTTGCGAAGGCGGAAGTGCCGACGGGCCTTCGCGACGCGGCGGCGGGTCGAGATGTCCTTGCCGACCGGCTTGCGCTTCGTAGTCGTGTCGCTCATGATCACTTACCCGTCTTTCCGACCTTGCGGCGGATCTTCTCACCCTCGTAGCGCAGGCCCTTGCCCTTGTACGGGTCCGGGCGGCGCAGCTTGCGGATGACCGCGGCGATCTGGCCGACCTTCTGCTTGTCGATGCCCGAGACCGAGAACCGGGTGGGGGTCTCGACCTTGAAGGTGATGCCTTCCGGAGCCTCGATCTTCACCGGGTGGCTGTAGCCGAGGGCGAACTCGAGGTCCGAGCCCTTGGCCTGCACGCGGTAACCGACACCGTGGATCTCGAGCTTCTTCTCGTAGCCCTCGGTCACACCGACGACGAGGTTGTTGACCAGCGTCCGGGTGAGACCGTGCAGGGCACGGCTGGTGCGCTCCTCGTCGGGCCGCTTGACCTCGAGAGTGCCGTCTTCGGCCTTCTCGACGGTGATCGGCTCGGCGATGGTGTGCTCAAGGGTGCCCTTGGGCCCCTTGACCTTGATCTGCTGACCGTCGATGGTCACCTCGACCCCGGAGGGGACGGCGACCGGCAGCTTTCCAATGCGTGACATGTCTGTGCCCCCTTCCTTACCAGACGTAGGCGAGGACTTCGCCGCCCACGCTGTTGCGCTTGGCCTGACGGTCGGTCTGGAGGCCGGACGACGTCGAGATGATCGCGACGCCGAGGCCACCGAGAACCGACGGCAGTTCGGTCGATTTTGCGTAGACCCGCAGACCGGGCTTGGACACGCGGCGGAGGCCGGCGATGCTGCGCTCACGGTTGGGGCCGTACTTCAGCTCCACGACGAGGTTCTTGTGCTTCTCGCCCGGCTCGTCACGGTAGCCCGAGATGTAACCCTCGCGCTTGAGGATCTCGGCGATGTTCGCCTTGATCTTCGAGTGGGGAAGCACGACCTCGTCGTGGTAAGCCGAGTTCGCGTTACGCAGACGGGTCAAGAAGTCTGCGATGGGGTCGGTCATCGTCATGGTGACCTGTCAACCTTTCTCGCCCTGGTTCCCTGCAATCACTACGGGGCCTGTGGCGAAGTGGGAGTTAAAAAAGACTCTTACCAGCTGGACTTGCGGACGCCGGGCAGCTCGCCCGCGTGTGCCATCTCGCGAAGGCAGATCCGGCAGAGCCCGAACTTGCGGAACACCGAGTGCGGGCGACCGCACCGCTGGCAGCGCGTGTAACCGCGAACCTTGAACTTCGGCGTCTTCGCGGCCTTGTGGACCAGTGCTTTCTTGGCCATCGACTCAGTTCTCCTTGAACGGGAAGCCGAGCTTGCGAAGCAGCGCGCGGCCCTCGTCGTCGGTGTTGGCGGTGGTGACGACAGTGACGTCCATACCGCGCGGGCGGTCGATGGCGTCCGGGTCGATCTCGTGGAACATGGACTGCTCGTTGAGACCGAACGTGTAGTTGCCGTTGCCGTCGAACTGCTTCGGCGAAAGCCCGCGGAAGTCACGGATACGCGGCAGCGCGATGGTCAGCAGCCGGTCGAGGAACTCCCACATGCGGTCGTTGCGCAGCGTGACGCGCGCACCGATCGGCTGGCCCTCACGCAGCTTGAACTGCGCGATGGACTTGCGAGCCTTGCGAACCTCGGGCTTCTGCCCGGTGATCGCGGCCAGGTCGCGGATGGCGCCTTCGATCAGCTTGCTGTCACGGGCGGCGTCACCGACACCCATGTTCACGACGACCTTGACGACGCCCGGGATCTGGTGGACGTTCTCGAAGGAGAACTCCTCCTGGAGCTGTCCCTTGATCTCCTCGCGGTACCGCACCTTGAGGCGCGGGGCGATCTTCTCTGCGGTGGTCATGATCAGATGTCCTTACCGTTCCGGCGCGAGACCCGGACCTTCTTGCCGTCCTCGCCGATGCGGTAGCCCACCCGGGTCGGCTTGCCGTCGGAGTCGACGACCATCACGTTCGAGACGTGGATGGGCGCCTCCTGCGTGACGATGCCGCCGGACTGCGCGCCGCGCTGGGTCTGGGAGATCCGCGTGTGCTTCTTGATCCGGTTGACGCCCTCGACCAGCACGCGCTCGCGCTCGGGGTAGGCCTGGATGACCTTGCCCTTGGCACCCTTGTCCTTGCCGGCGATGACGACGACCGTGTCGCCCTTCTTCACCTTCATGCTCTACAACACCTCCGGCGCGAGCGAAATGATCTTCATGAACTTTCGGTCGCGCAGCTCGCGGCCGACCGGCCCGAAGATGCGGGTGCCGCGGGGCTCATTGTCGTTCTTGATGAGCACAGCAGCGTTCTCGTCGAAGCGGATGTAAGAACCGTCCGGACGACGGCGCTCCTTGCGCGTGCGAACGATGACCGCCTTGACGACGTCACCCTTCTTCACGCCGGCAGCCGGCATGGCGTCCTTCACGGTGGCGACGATGATGTCGCCGATGCCCGCGTAGCGCCGCCCCGAGCCACCGAGAACGCGGATGCAAAGGATCTCCTTCGCGCCCGTGTTGTCGGCAACCCGAAGCCGCGACTCCTGCTGGATCACGTCTACTCCTGTATGTCGCGCTGGTTCTCGCGTTGAACCGCGAGCCTTGCGGAACTAAGGGACTCAAAAAGAGCCCTACTTACTTGGCCTTCTCCACGATCTGCACCAGACGCCAGCGCTTGGTCGCCGACAGCGGGCGGGTCTCCATCAGGGTGACCCGGTCGCCCACGCCCGCCTCGTTGTTCTCGTCGTGCACCTTGACCTTGCTGGTGCTGCGGAGAACCTTGGCGTAACGACGGTGCTTCTTGCGGTCTTCGAGCTCGACCACGATCGTCTTGTTCATCTTGTCCGAGACGACGTAACCCTCACGGACCTTGCGGTCGTTGCGGGGGGCCGCCTCAGCGTTGGGCTGCTCGCTCATGCGGCACCTTCACTCTCGGCGTCAGGGGAAACGGACAGGCCGAGTTCACGCTCGCGCATGACCGTGTAGATCCGCGCGATGTCCGTGCGGACGGTGCGCAGACGGCGGTTGTTGTCGAGCTGTCCGGTCGCCATCTGGAAGCGGAGGTTGAAAAGCTCCTCCTTGTATTCCTTCAGACGCAGAACGAGCTCTTCCGCGGTGAGCTCACGCAGCTCCGATGCCTGGGCGGCACCTGCCTTCGCCATCAGAACTCACCACCTTCACGGGTCACGATGCGGCACTTCATGGGCAGCTTGTGGATCGCGCGACGGAGCGCCTCACGGGCGGTCTCCTCGTTCGGGAACGAGATCTCGAACATCACGCGGCCCGGCTTCACGTTGGCGATCCACCACTCGGGCGAACCCTTACCGGAACCCATGCGGGTTTCCGCCGGCTTCTTGGTCAGCGGGCGGTCCGGGTAGATGGTCGTCCACACCTTGCCGCCACGCTTGATGTGACGCGTCATGGCGATACGAGCGGACTCGATCTGCCGGTTGGTCACGTAGCTGTGCTCAAGCGCCTGGATGCCGTACTCGCCGAAGTTCACCTTCGTACCGCCCTTGGCGGCACCGTGGCGCTTCGGGGAGTGCTGCTTCCGGTGCTTGACCCTGCGCGGGATGAGCACGTGTCAGCCCTCCGTCTTTTCTGCAGTCTCAGCAGCCGGGGCCTCGGTGGCGGTGCCACCCTTGGGGGCGTCGTCGCTCTTCGCGGCGGCGGCCGCCCGGCCGGCTTCGGTCGAGGTCGGCGTCGTGCCCGACGAGCCGGAACGGCGCGGTCGGGACGGGCGGTCACCACGGTCACGGCGCGGGGCGCGCTCGGCGGCCGCGGCGGCGTCACGCGCCTCCTTGGCCTTGAGGCCACCCACGAGCTCGCCCTTGTAGATCCACACCTTCACGCCGATGCGACCGAACGTCGTCTTGGCCTCGAAGAAGCCGTAGTCGATGTCGGCGCGCAGCGTGTGCAGCGGGACGCGGCCATCGCGGTAGTGCTCGGAGCGGGACATCTCGGCACCGCCGAGACGACCGCCGCACTGCACGCGGATGCCCTTGACCTGCGGCGAACGCATGGAGGTCTGGATCGCCTTGCGCATCGCGCGGCGGAACGCCACACGGTTGCTCAGCTGCTCCGCGACACCCTGCGCGACGAGCTGGGCGTCGGCCTCGGGGTTCTTGACCTCGAGGATGTTCAGCTGGACCTGCTTGGCGGTCAGCTTCTCCAGCGCGCCGCGGATGCGGTCGGCCTCCGCGCCGCGGCGGCCGATGACGATGCCCGGCCGGGCGGTGTGGATGTCGACGCGGACCCGGTCACGGGTGCGCTCGATCTCGACCTTGGAGATCCCGGCGCGCTCCATGCCCGTGGACAGCAGCTTCCGGATCTTGACGTCCTCGGCCACGTACTCCGCGTACTGCTTGTCGGCGTACCAACGCGACTTCCAGTCCGTGGTGATACCCAGGCGGAAGCCGTGCGGGTTGATCTTCTGGCCCACTACCGGCCACCTGCCTTCTTCTTGCCCTGTGCCTTCTTGGCCTCGGCCTTGGGACGCGACTCCACCTCGACGGTGATGTGGCTGGTCCGCTTGCGGATCCGGTACGCGCGGCCCTGGGCCCGCGGACGGATGCGCTTGAGGGTCGGGCCCTCGTCGGCGTAGGCGTTCTTGACCCAGAGGGTGTCCGGGTCGAGATCGAGGTTGTTCTCGGCGTTGGCCACGGCGCTGGCGAGCACCTTCGCGACCGGCTCGCTTGCCGCCTGCGGGGCGAACTGGAGCACGGCCAAGGCGTCGGCGGCGCTACGTCCCTTGATCAGCTCGATCACCCGGCGCACCTTGGTAGGCGAGTCCCGGACGAAGCGAGCCCGCGCGTAAGCCGTCGGCAAAGCCTCGGCCACGTCGTTCTGGGCGTTCATCGCTAGCTTCCTTGTTCTCTCGTGCCCGCTCAGCGGCGGCGCGACTTGCGGTCGTCCTTGATGTGGCCCTTGAAGGTCCGAGTCGGCGCGAATTCGCCCAACTTGTGACCCACCATCGCCTCGGTGACGAACACCGGGACGTGCTTGCGGCCGTCGTGCACAGCGATCGTGTGACCCAGGAAATCCGGGATGATCGTGGAGCGACGCGACCACGTCTTGATCACGGTCTTCTTGCCCGACTCGTTGAGAGCGTCCACCTTCTTGAGCAGGTGGTCGTCCACGAAGGGGCCCTTTTTGAGGCTACGTGGCATGTTCTTCTACCTCCCTGCTCAGCGCTTCTTGCCGGTACGCCGGCGGCGGACGATCATGGCGTCGGAAGCCTTGCGGCGGCGGGTGCGGCCTTCGGGCTTGCCGTTCGGGTTCACCGGGTGGCGACCACCGGAGGTCTTACCCTCACCACCACCGTGCGGGTGGTCGACCGGGTTCATGACGACACCACGGACGGTGGGGCGCTTGCCGCGCCAGCGGTTACGGCCCGCCTTGCCCCAGTTGATGTTCGAGTGCTCGGAGTTGCCGACCTCGCCGATGGTGGCGCGGTTGCGCACGTCGACGTTGCGGATCTCGCCCGAGGGGAGACGAAGCTGGGCGTACGGCCCGTCCTTCGCCACCAGCTGCACCTTGGCACCGGCGGACCGCGCCATCTTCGCGCCGCCACCGGGGCGGAGCTCGATCGCGTGGATCACGGTGCCGACCGGGATGTTGCGCAGCGGCAGGTTGTTACCCGGCTTGATGTCGGCACGGGGGCCGTTCTCGACCGTGTCACCCTGCTTGAGCTTCTCCGGGGCGATGATGTAGCGCTTCTCGCCGTCGGCGTAGTGCAGCAGCGCGATCCGAGCGGACCGGTTGGGGTCGTACTCGATGTGCGCGACCTTGGCGGGAACGCCGTCCTTGTCGTTCCGGCGGAAGTCGATCAGCCGGTACGCACGCTTGTGGCCACCACCCTTGTGCCGGGTGGTGATCTTGCCGCTGGAGTTACGGCCGCCGGACTTGCTCAGCGGACGCAGCAGCGACTTCTCCGGGGTGGACCGAGTGATCTCGGCGAAGTCGGAGACGCTGGAACCGCGACGACCCGGGGTCGTCGGCTTGTACTTGCGGATGCCCATGTGTCAGCTCAGTCCTTTACGCGGTGGGTCCGCCGAAGATCTCGATCGGCTTGCTCTCAGCCGAAAGAGTCACGATGGCGCGCTTGGTGTCCTTGCGCTTGCCGAAGCCGGCGCGAGTCCGCTTACGCTTGCCCTGGCGGTTGGCCGTGTTGACGCTGACCACCTTGACGCCGAACACCTTCTCGACCGCGATCTTGATCTGGGTCTTGTTGGCGTCCGGGCGGACGATGAACGTGTACTTGTGGTCCTCGAGCAGCCCGTAGGACTTCTCGGAGATCACCGGCGCGAGCAAGATGTCGCGGGGATCGGGGATGGCGATCGCACTCACTGCTCGTCACTCCCTTCAACCTCGCTCGACCGAGCCGAAGCCTTCGCGCCCTTGCCCCGGACGGGGCCGGCGACGAACACGTCGTAAGCGGCCTTGGTGAACACCACGTCGTCGTTGACCAACACGTCGTAGGTGTTGAGCTGGTCGGGCGTGATGATGTGGACCTCGGCCAGGTTGCGCACGGAGTTCCAGCTCAGCTCGTCGTCGCGGTGCAGGACCACGAGAACGCGCTTGGCCTGGGTCACCGCGGCGATGGCGGCCTTGGCGGACTTGGTGGACGGCTTCTCGCCGGTCACCAGTTCGGTGATGACGTGCAGCTGTCCGGCACGGGCCCGGTCGGAGAGGGCGCCACGCAGAGCGGCGGCCTTCATCTTCTTCGGGGTCCGCTGGGTGTAGTCACGCGGCGTGGGGCCGTGGACGACGCCACCACCGGTGAACTGCGGCGCACGGGTCGAACCCTGGCGGGCGCGGCCGGTGCCCTTCTGGCGGTACGGCTTCTTGCCACCACCGCGGACTTCACCGCGGGTCTTGGTGTCATGCGTGCCCTGGCGCGCGGCGGCCAGCTGGGCCACCACGACCTGGTGCATGAGGGGCACGTTGGCCTGCACGTCGAAGATCTCCGAGGGGAGCTCGACCGTGCCGTCGGCTTTACCGGCCGGGGTCTTCAGCTCGACGCTGGTCATGTTCAGTTACCACCCTTCGCGGCGCTGCGAACGAACAGCAGGCCGCCCTTGGGACCGGGCACGGCGCCCTTGATCAGCAGCAGGCCGTCCTCGGCACGCACCGCGTGCACGGTCAGGTTCTGCGTGGTGACCCGGTCGTTGCCCATCCGGCCCGCCATGCGCAGGCCCTTGAAGACGCGGCCCGGGGTGGCGCAGCCACCGATCGAGCCGGGCTTGCGGTGCACGGCCTGGGCACCGTGGCTCGCGCCCTGGCCCTTGAAGCCGTGACGCTTCATGACACCGGCGTAGCCCTTGCCCTTGCTGGTACCGGTCACGTCGACCTCGATACCGGCCTCGAACACCTCGGCGGTGATCTCCTGGCCGACCTCGTAGGTCTCGGCGTCGGTGGTACGCAGCTCCGCAAGGTAACGGCGCGGGGTCACGCTCGCCTTGTCGAAGTGGCCGGTGCGCGGCTTGTTCACGCGACGCGGGTCGACCGCGCCGAAAGCCAGCTGCACGGCCTTGTAGCCGTCGTTCTCCTGGGTCCGAACCTGGGTGACCACGTTCGGACCGGCCTGGACGACGGTCACCGGGACGACCCGGTTGTTCTCGTCGAAGACCTGGGTCATGCCGAGCTTGGTGCCCAGGATGCCCTTCACTTGCCTGTCAGACATGAGTCTCTTACTCTCCGCCGCTCGCCAGCCGCTGCTACTGGATGTTGACGTCGACGCTCGCCGGCAGGTCGATGCGCATGAGCGCGTCGACCGTCTTCGGCGTCGGGTCGAGGATGTCGATCAGACGCTTGTGCGTGCGCATCTCGAAGTGCTCGCGCGAGTCCTTGTACTTGTGCGGCGAGCGGATGACGCAGTAAACGTTCTTCTCGGTGGGCAGCGGCACCGGCCCGACAACACGGGCGCCGGTACGCGTGACCGTCTCGACGATCTTGCGTGCCGAGGTGTCGATCGCCTCGTGGTCGTAGGCCTTGAGCCGGATGCGGATCTTCTGTCCCGCCATGGTGGCTGCTCGTTCCTTGTCGTCTCGTGCCGCTTTTGTCTTTTCAAACCTCAGCCTGGCTGAGGTTTTCCCAGTTCAACGGCCCTGTCCCCGGTCCACGCGGTCGGGCGTGTCGTGCCCGACGCACAGACGGATCCCGCGGGATCTTCGTCTTGCCTGGTCTTCCTCAACGTGAGGAGGCATCGAGCCGGCGGAAAAGCTTGGATCGCCGTCTCAAACGCCCTTGCCCGCTAGCCTCACCCGAAGGAAGTGCTCCGCGGACCGTGGCCGCTCATACCAGGGCGGCCGGAACCTGTCTTCCGAAGAAGTACGAGTTCGGCCGCCCCAGGACGAGCAACCTGAATAGTGTCGCACACGTGATTTGACGCCCCTAACCCGGGGGTGTATTACCCCCGGGCGGGGCGCCTAAATCACTTGATGATCTTGGTGACCTGGCCGGCGCCGACGGTCCGACCACCCTCGCGGATGGCGAAACGCAGGCCCTCGTCCATGGCGACCGGCTGGATCAGCACGACGCTGATGTCCGTGTTGTCGCCCGGCATGACCATCTCGACACCCTCCTTGAGGGTGACAACGCCGGTCACGTCCGTGGTACGGAAGTAGAACTGCGGGCGGTAGTTGTTGAAGAACGGGGTGTGACGGCCACCCTCGTCCTTCGACAGGATGTAGACCGAGCCCTCGAACTCCGTGTGCGGGGTGGTGGTGCCCGGCTTCACGACGACCTGGCCGCGCTCGACGTCCTCGCGCTTGATACCGCGGACCAGCAGACCGACGTTGTCGCCCGCCTCGCCGGTGTCCAGCAGCTTGCGGAACATCTCGACACCGGTGACGGTGGTCTTGGTCGACTTCTCCTTGATGCCGACGATCTCGACCTCTTCGTTCACGTTGACGCGGCCGCGCTCGATGCGACCGGTCACGACCGTGCCACGGCCGGTGATGGTGAAGACGTCCTCGATCGGCATGAGGAACGGCTTGTCGAGCTCGCGGACCGGGTCCGGCACGTTCTCGTCGACGGCTTCCATCAGCTCGAGAACGCTCTCGCCCCACTTGGCGTCGCCCTCGAGGGCCTTCAGGCCGGAGACCTTGATGACCGGAGCGTCGTCACCCGGGAAGTCCTGGGAGGACAGCAGCTCGCGGACCTCGAGCTCGACGAGCTCCAGGATCTCCTCGTCGTCGACCATGTCGGCCTTGTTCAGCGCGACCACGATGTAGGGCACGCCGACCTGCTTCGCGAGCAGCACGTGCTCACGGGTCTGCGGCATCGGGCCGTCGGTCGCCGCGACCACGAGGATCGCGCCGTCCATCTGCGCCGCACCGGTGATCATGTTCTTGATGTAGTCCGCGTGACCGGGGGCGTCCACGTGGGCGTAGTGACGCTTCTCGGTCTGGTACTCGACGTGCGAGATGTTGATCGTGATACCGCGCTGCTTCTCTTCGGGCGCGTTGTCGATCTGGTCGAACGCCGAAGCGGTGTTCAGCTCGGGGTACTTGTCGTGCAGAACCTTGGTGATCGCCGCGGTCAGAGTGGTCTTACCGTGGTCGACGTGACCGATGGTCCCGATGTTGACGTGCGGCTTGGTCCGCTCGAATTTCGCCTTCGCCACTGGAATGTCCTCCTGGACTGTTTTGCTTACTCACCGGCCAACGTGGCTGTCGGACGGGGATTCGTTTCTTGACGGATGCTGCGGACGTTCAGGAGTGTTCCTTATGCCCGCGAGCGGACGGGAACTACTCCCCCGTCGCCTTCGCGATGATTTCCTTCGCGACGTTCGCGGGAACCTCGGCGTAGGAGTCGAACACCATGGAGTAGTTGGCACGTCCCTGCGTACGCGAACGCAGGTCGCCGACGTAACCGAACATCTCCGACAGCGGGACCAGTGCCTTGACGACACGGGTACCGGCGCGCTCCTCCATGGCCTGGATCTGGCCACGGCGGGAGTTGAGGTCGCCGATCACATCGCCCATGTAGTCCTCGGGCGTGGTGACCTCGACGGCCATCAGCGGCTCGAGGATGACCGGACCGGCCTTCTTCGCGGCTTCCTTCATCGCCATGGAGCCGGCGATCTTGAAGGCCATTTCCGAAGAGTCGACCTCGTGGTACGCGCCGTCCAACAAGGTGAACTTCAACCCGACGAGCGGGTAGCCGGCCAGCACGCCGTACTGCATGGCGTCCTGCGCGCCCGCGTCGACCGACGGGATGTACTCCCGCGGCACGCGGCCACCGGTGACCTTGTTGTCGAACTCGTAGAGGGCACCGTCGGTGGACTCGAGCGGCTCGAGCTTGACGATGACCTTCGCGAACTGACCGGAACCACCGGTCTGCTTCTTGTGCACGTAGTCGAGCTTCTCGACCGTCTTGCGCACCGTCTCGCGGTAGGCGACCTGCGGCTTACCGATGTTCGCCTCGACCTTGTAGTCGGACTTCATGCGGTTGACCAGCACCTCGAGGTGCAGCTCGCCCATACCGGCGATGATCGTCTGGCCGGTGTCCTCGTCCAGGTTGACCTGGAACGTCGGGTCCTCTTCGGCCAGCTTCTGGATCGCCAGGGACAGCTTCTCCTGGTCGGCCTTGGTCTTCGGCTCGATCGCGACGCGGATGACCGGCGCCGGGAACGTCATCGACTCGAGGACGACCGGGTTCTGCGGGTCGGCGAGGGTGTCACCGGTGGTGGTGTCCTTCAGGCCGATGACCGCGTAGATGTGGCCGGCCTGGGCCTCGTCGACCGGGTTCTCCTTGTTGGAGTGCATCTGGAAGAGCTTCCCGATGCGCTCCTTGCGCTCCTTGGTGGCGTTGATCAGCTGCGCGCCGGAGGCGACCTTGCCCGAGTACACCCGGATGTAGGTCAGCTTGCCGAAGAACGGGTGCGCGGCGATCTTGAACGCCAGAGCGGAGAACGGCTCGTCGACGGACGGCTTCCGGGTGACCGGGGTCTCGCCGTCGGACAGCGTGCCCTCGACGGCCGGGACGTCCAGCGGCGACGGAAGGTAGTCGATGACCGCGTCGAGCATGGGCTGGACGCCCTTGTTCTTGAACGCGGAACCGGTGAGCACCGGGTACGCCTCGCGGGCGACGGTGAGCTTCCGGATGCCGGCCTTGATCTCGGCCTCGGTGAGCTCCTCGCCCTCGAGGAACTTCTCCATCAGCGCGTCGTCGGTCTCGGCGACGGTCTCGACGAGCTTCTCGCGGTACTCGGCGGCCTTGTCGGCCAGCTCCGCGGGGATGTCCTCGACCGAGTAGTCCTCGCCCTTCTGGACCTCGCCGCGCCAGGTCAGCGCCTTCATGCGGACCAGGTCGATGACGCCTTCGAACTCGTTCTCGGCGCCGATCGGCAGCTGGATGACCAGCGGGCGGGCGCCGAGGCGCTCCTCGATGGTGCGGACGGTGAAGTAGAAGTCCGCGCCGAGCTTGTCCATCTTGTTGACGAAGCAGATACGAGGAACCTCGTACTTGTCCGCCTGACGCCAGACCTGCTCGGACTGCGGCTCGACACCTTCCTTGCCGTCGAAGACGGCGACGGCACCGTCGAGCACCCGCAGCGAACGCTCCACCTCGACGGTGAAGTCGACGTGACCCGGGGTGTCGATGATGTTGATCTGGTGGTCGGCCCAGAAGGTGGTGGTGGCAGCCGAGGTGATGGTGATACCCCGCTTCTGCTCCTCCTCCATCCAGTCCATCGTCGCGGCGCCGTCGTGCACCTCGCCGATCTTGTAGTTGATCCCGGTGTAGAACAGGATCCGCTCGGTGGTGGTGGTCTTACCGGCGTCGATGTGGGCCATGATGCCGATGTTGCGGACCTTGTTCAGGTCGGTCAGCACTTCACGTGCCACGAGAGTGTTCCCCTGTCTCAAAATTGGGGCCCGGCAAGGCTTTGATCGGCAGCCGGGCGGATATCACCAGCGGTAGTGCGCGAAGGCCTTGTTGGACTCGGCCATCTTGTGGGTGTCCTCACGCCGCTTCACGCTGGCGCCGAGGCCGTTGCTCGCGTCGAGGAGCTCGTTCTGCAGACGCTCGATCATGGTCTTCTCACGGCGAGCCTGCGAGAAGGAGACCAGCCAGCGGAGCGCGAGCGTGGTGGAGCGGCCCGGCTTGACCTCGATCGGCACCTGGTAGGTGGCACCACCGACGCGGCGGCTCTTCACCTCGATGGTGGGCTTCACGTTGTCGAGGGCGCGCTTCAGCGTGACGACCGGGTCGGTGCCGGTCTTCTCGCGAGCGCCTTCGAGGGCGCCGTAGACGATGCGCTCGGCCAGGGACCGCTTGCCGTCCTTCAGCACCTTGTTCACCAGCTGGGTGACCAGCGGGGATGCGTAGACGGGGTCAGAGATCAGCGGCCGCTTCGGGGCCGGACCCTTGCGGGGCATTAGCTCTTCTCCTTCTTCGCGCCGTACCGGCTGCGCGCCTGCTTACGGTTCTTGACACCCTGGGTGTCGAGCGAACCGCGGATGATCTTGTAGCGGACACCCGGCAGGTCCTTCACACGACCACCGCGCACGAGCACCATCGAGTGCTCCTGCAGGTTGTGGCCTTCACCGGGAATGTAGGCGGTGACCTCGATGCCGCTGGTCAGCTTCACACGAGCGACCTTGCGAAGCGCCGAGTTCGGCTTCTTGGGGGTTGTGGTGTACACGCGAGTGCACACGCCACGCCGCTGCGGGCTCCCCTTGAGGGCCGCGGTCTTCTGCTTGGCAGCCTTGTCCTGGCGGCCCTTACGGACCAGCTGCTGGATCGTGGGCAATGGACCAGCTTTCTGTTCGCGATCTTGCTACTACGTGTTGTCTCCGGCCCCCGCGGTCGGGCGTGTCGACCCGCGTCACGGTCTTGCGACCGGTAACTTCCCGTAGGGATTTTCCGTCGGATCCCGCGTGGGCGAAGCCTTCGGACCGGATGCCTGAGCATCCCGTCCGTGCCGCACGGCACACGGGACGGCCCGACGCCTGCCGGGCACGGTCTCCAAAGATACCCGGCCACTTCCGGACCGGCCAAATCGGGGGGTCGATAACTATATCGTGCCGGGCGCGAGGCCGCGGCCACCCTGATGGAACGGCGTTTCGGCCGCTTTCATTCCTCTTCGGGCTTGGCGTGATCCGCCCGGCCCGGATGCGGGTCACGGGAAAGATCGATCAACGGATGCACGGGAGCCCCCTCCGGCGCCGCGTGACTCCCCCGCCTGGGCTCCTCGGTGCTTTCCTGCTTCTCGGCGTCCACGACGCCCTCCCCTCGCTGGTGCTGATTCCGTACTTGTCGATCACTACTCGGCGAACCACGCTACCTATTCCCCTAACGGGTGAGCCGGATGGATCCGAGAACCACCCCGTCGCGTCGAACCGGTGAATGAGTCACGATGAGACTGGTCACAGCGTCGGCCCGGCCGTCGCACCGCACTATGGGGAGGCTCCATGTCCGCCGAGTTCGAGCAGCTGGTCGCGCAATTCGACCAGTTCCAGTCGCAGCTCCGGAACGTCGACGATCGGCTCGCGAGCATCGGCGGCATGCAGGACGAACTCAGCAGGATCGAGGCGACGGCGTCCTCTTCGGACCGTTCGGTGACGGTGGTGGCGGGGCCCGGCGGCGCGATCATGGACGTCAAGTTCACCGAAGACGCCCTTCGCCAGCGTCCGGACGCGCTTTCGTCGGCGCTGATGTCGACCATCCAGCAGGCCGTGGCCGAAGCGGCCCGCAAACAGGCCACGATCGTCGAAGAGCACATGGGCGACGACCTCAATCTGGTGGACCAGGTGCTGGAGACCCAAGCCGACCTGTTCGGCACCACCGTCGAGGAGATGCGGGCCCGGATGGAAGAGGAGTCGCCTTCGCAGCCGGCCGCCGAGCCGCACGCCGACGACTACTCCGAGCGTTCCGTCCTCAAATCCGCCGACGAACCGCAGCGGCCACAGACCCCGCCGCCCCCGGCGTCGAGCGCCTCGGACGGCGACCGTTTCCTGAAGAACCTCTTCGACGACGACCACTGATCCCGGGCCGGATCGCGTTTCGCGGGCTGAACGCGATCCGGGGCGCTGGGAACCGCGGGCGGGGCAGCCGGGTCCAAGGCGCCGATCACGACGAGCCGCATCGGAAGGTGCGCGAAGGGAGGGACCGCCGATGGCCGGAGGGCATGAGGTGGTGATCAGCGCTCTGCGCACCTACTCGGGCAAGCTCGGGCAGGACGTCCAGATCCCGAACGAGGTCGGACGGCTGACGCAGCAGTCCGACGTCGGCGACGAGTCATGGGGAGTCGTCGGCCTGTTCGTGAAGCACGAGTACACGTCGATGCTCACCGATCTGCAGGATCTGCTGATCGAGATGTCCGCGGGGCTGACCGCGGCTTCGGAGAAGCTCGGCAACGCCGCCACCGCCTACGAGCGGAACGAAGACGACAACGTCAAGGCGCTCAACGAAATCCTCAAGCTGCTGGAGCAGCCGGCGCAATCGAGGACACCGAAGATGGGGCCGGCCAAGTAGCGAGGGGGACTGATCGTGGCCGATCAGAAGATCACCGGCGAACACACCAAGATCCAGATCAACGACTACAACCCGGACACCATCCGCACGGACAAGATGCTGACCTCGCTGCCCGGGCCGATCGGCAGTGGTTTCAGCACTTTCGACACCGTCAAGAAGGCGACCGCAGACGGGTTCCAGGCCAGCGACATCGGGACGATCGCGGCCAGCGGCGCCGGCTTCGTCAGCTCGTGCATGGGCGTCGCGGACATCGCCAGCGACCCCATCGGCTGGCTGGTCGGCCAGGGGCTCAGCTTCCTGATGAACGTGTGCCAGCCGATCCAGGACGCCATCCACATGGTGAGCGGCGACGGTCCGGCGTTGTCGAACGCGGCGGGCAACTTCAACAACATCGGCGTCTACCTGCAGAACTACAGCAAGAAGTTCGGCGAGGACGCGAAGACGTCGCTGTCCCAGTGGACCGGTGACGCGGCGAACGCGGCGGGCGAGAAGCTGGCGAAGTTCGCGCAGGGCATCGACGGGATCGCGGCGCAGGCCGGGGACATCGCCCAGCTGCTGCAGATCTCCAGCATGGTGATGACGGTGATCGAGGAGTTCATCAAGGCGATCCTCACCGAGTTCATCACCTGGCTGATCATGATCTGGATCCCGGCGCTGGCCGCGGCCGTCCCGACCTGCGGTGGTTCGACGGCGACCGCGGGCGGGCTGACGGCCACCCGCGCGGTCTCGACGACGTCGAAGGTGCAGAAGTTCCTGAACAAGCTCCGCCAGCTGCTCGACAAGATCAAGCAGTTCCTCGGCAAGCTCAAGGAGTTCTTCGGCAAGTGGAAGGGCAACTACAAGGAGCTGATGGCCCACAACAAGTCCACCGCACAGCTGGCGGCGGGGCCGGGCGCGTCCGCGTGGGGCAAGTTCGCCTCGAAGGACGGCGCCATGGGCGGCAGGCTCGCGGACGGTTTCGGCGAGCGGATGACGTCGGCCACGAAGAAGGCCGCGCTGAACACCGTCGGGCTCGGCAAGGCCACGAATTCGGACGGCAGCTGGAAGACGCCGGAGACGGGCCGCGAGAAGGGCGAGGTCGCGGCGGGGGTCGCCGGGAAGGCCGGAACGTACACGTCGGGCGGGATCAAGGCGGGCCAGTACGGTTCGGTGGGTGACGACGAACAGACACCCGAGGAAGCCTCCGACAATCTGGACTTCTGAGCCGTGACCGCGTGGATCATCGCCATCGCCGCGGTGGCGTTGCCGATCGTGCTCGCCGTTTGGTGGATTCTCGCCGGGGCGGCGAAGAAACGCGGGCTGGCCACGTTGGCGCGGGAACGGGGCTGGGACTTCTACAGCGGTGCCAGGCTCGGTGCCGCGGGCGGGCGACACGAGCAGCCCGCGACGGGCCGGGCACCCGCCCCGTTGCGGCGGGCGGGCGAGTCGATCGACCAGGCGGTGGTGGGCACGCACCGGGGGAAGCCGTTCGGTGTCTACCGGTATCACCGGCCGGGCGCCGGGTTCCGGCAGGACGGCACCCGGGAGTCCGGTTCGCTGCGGACGGTCGTGCACGTCGAGACGGGCGCGGCCATGCCGGACTGCACGCTCTCGATCAGCGGATCCGAAGTGGACTGCTCGAATCCCGCGTTCGTCCTGCGTCCCGAGGTCCGTGACTGGCTGACGGGGAACGCGGGCCGGTGCCGCGAGTTCCATACGTCCGGGCGGACGGTGGCGGTGGTCCCGAAGGTGCTGCCGAGCGGGAAGCAGCTCCTGCGCACTTTGGACTATCTGGCCGACGTCGCCGACCGGGCCCCGCTCACCGCCACCCCACCGGATCGCGTTTAGGGGGCTAAACGCAGGTCAGGCCGTCCGCGCCGCCCGGATCGCCTTTCGCGGGCTAAACGCGATCCGGGACTTCCAGGGACTTCGCGAAGAAGTGGTGGGCGAAGGGTTCGTTGTTGAAGGGCTCGACCTCGTCGTAGCCGAGGCGCGCGTACAGGGCCCTCGCCTCGACCAGGTCGCGCCTGGTGTCGAGACGGATCAACGAGGCGCCGAGGCCGCGGGCGACGTCTTCGGCGGCGGCCACGAGCAGCGCGGCGCCGCCCTTGCCGCGCTCGGCCTTCCGCAGGAAGACGCGGGTGAGCTCGGTGATGTCGGGCGAGACGACCCGCAGCCCCGCGCACCCGGCGAGCACCCCGTCGCGCCAGGCGAGAAGGAAGGTGCCGGTCGGCGGGACCAGATCGCGGCTGTGGTGCTCCAGGAGCAAGCCGTCGAGCTCTTCTTCGGTGACCTGGCGCTCGTAGAAGCGGGACGCGATTTCGTCCAGGTACTCCCGCAGCAGCTGGGCGGCGTCCGGGTGATCGACGGGGGTGACTTCGAAGCTCCAGGTCATGACTACATTCTGCCGACCCTGGCCACCGGTTTTCCCCCTGCCGCCAGATCGCGATTAGGGGGCTAAACGCAGGTCAGGAGGGGGCGAGGCGGCCGGCGCAGGTGGCGACCTCCCCGGGGGCGGACTTCTCCGAAGTGACCACGGCGCCGCCCACGGCCACCCGGCATTCGACGACGCCCTCGCCCTGCCCCATCAGCTGGACGGTCGGCGGGGTGCCGGTGTTCTTCCACGTGAGCTCCTTGCGCCACGGCAGCGTCACCTGCAGCTCCTGGTGCACGAGTCCCAGCCCGTTCGAGTCGTAGACCACGGTCGCGGTCCCCGTCCCGGCGAGCTCGTACGCGATCCGCCAGTCGTTCGACACCGGCTGCGGCTGCGCCTGGCTGAGCGTCCGCGTGATCGTGCGGTCCGGTCCCCGCGACGGCGCGGCCTCGGTCGGTTCGCCGACCACGGCCACGGTCTCGGCCTGCGGCTCCTCGCCGCCGTTGAGCAGCACCACACAGGTCGCGAGCGCGGCCACCACGATCCCCGCGATGGCGATCCGCCCGATCAGTTGTCTGTCGGCCATCGGTCTCCTCACCGAAAGCGGCGGCGCGGCCCGTGAGCCGCGCCGCCACGGAAGTCAGGACGGCAGCAGCCGGCCGGGGACGCCGTTGAGCGACTGGATCAGCCCCAGCACCGGGACGCCGAGCGGCGCGAACGTCCAGATGTTGTTGAGATCGCTCGTGTCCGGTTCGTCGACGACCACGACATCGTTCGGGGCGTCCTGCGCGGCGAGTGCCGGAGCGGCCGAGCCGAGCACGACGAGACCGGCGAGCGCCGCGCCGGTGACCGCGCGGACGAAGGTCTTCTTCATGAGATTCTCCTTTGCTGGTAACGGTTTTACGAAATGGGCGTGATGATCCCGTAGATCGGGGCGAGGACGTCGGTCGGCACGGGGACGGTCGGTCCGAGCAGGCCACCGAGGTCCAGCCCGGGGATCAGCCAGACCGCGGGATTGCCGCCACCGGTGGGCAGACCCGGCAGCGGGTCGGCCGAGGCGACGCCGCCGGCGAGTCCGGACAGCGCGCCCGCGACGGCGAGTGGCAGCAGCACACGGGCCGCGATTCGCTTCATTTCTTCTCCCATTCTTTTGGTGAAATCACCGCAGTACCGAACTGATCGGCACGATCGTTCCGTCGGGGATCCATTGCCCCGCGTAGTTCCGGTCGGCGATCATCCCGACGGCGTGCGGTTCGCCCGGGTACATCGGCATGGCGTTGACCTGCGCCGCCGCGAAGATCTGGACGTCGCCGTTGATCGACCGCCACTGGTCGCCCAGCCAGCTCCGGAACCCGCCGAGCGTGGGACTTTCGCCGCCGAAGGCGTTGCCCGCGGCGACGGCGAAGCTGACGGCGACCTGCTCGCGCGGGTCGAACCTCAGCGGTATCGAGGAACTCGCGACGGAGTTGACGATCGGCCCGTTCAGCAGCCAGGGCGCCAGGTACAGGCCGTACTGGTGGGTCGGCTTGAGCCGTTGGGACTCGGCCGCGCGGGTCATCGCCGTGTAGCCGCCCGCCCAGCCGGACACGACGAGCAGTGCGGTGTTCGGCCCCGCCTCGGCCTGCACCGGCAGCCCGGCCTTCGCGGCGGTCTCGCGGACCAGCTTCGCGGCGGCCACACTGCGCGGCGAAGTGTCCTCGACGAGGGTGAGCGCGGAAGGCTTACGTCCGGCGAGGAATTCGACCAGTTTGACCAGAGAACCGCTGTCCTCACTGGAAAGCGCGTCCGCGGGGCAGGACGTGAGGACTTCACGGCGGTCGGCGATCAAGCCGCCCAAGGCGGCCGAAGCGCATTCGGGCGCGTCCGCGTCTTCGATGGCGAGGCCCGGCTCCTCCCCCGCGTCGACCTCGATCGTCGTCTTCTCCCCGCCCCGGCTGATGATCAGGTCGCTGCGCCCCTTCGGCAGATCGACCTCGGCCCAGGTGCCTTCGGCGCCGGGGCGCACGATGGCCTTGCCGATCAGGCCGCCTTCGATTCCGGCGGACAGGTCTTCTCCCGCGCTCGCGGGGAAATGGACTAGGTTCTTGCCGGGCCGCTGCGGGCTCACCAGTACGGGGAACCGCTGCTCACCCAGGGCGGCGTCGGCGAGCAGCGCGACACCGGGAGTCGGCAGCTTGGGCGGTTCGGGAATGGCCGCGAGGGCGCTCCAGGCGACGAAACCGACTGCCACAGCGGCCGCGCCGAACCGATAGGCACGCGTGGATTCCTTGTCCGAGAAGAAGAAACCCGCGACGACGGTGGCGGCGACCGGCAGCAGCGCGATCACCAGCAACGTCAGACCGAAGAGCGTGCCGTAGATCCGGCGGTCGAACCCCAGACCGGAGGAGAACAGCTGGACCGCACCCGCGACGACGAGAAGTCCGCCCAGGGTCAGGGAAAGCGGGCCGAGCCGGAAGTTGGTCTGGCGCCATTGCCCGGCAGGCACCCAGATGGAGAGAACGGTGACGCCGAACCACAAGGCCGCGGCCGCGACGTAGACGGTGTCGATGGCGAATTCGACGCCTGTCCGTCCGAGCGACGTTTCGAGCACGACCAACGCGGCGAGCGCGAGCGAGGCCCAGCGGCCTGCCGACGGCCAGCGGATCAGCACGGGAATCGCCAGCGCCAGCACGAGATGCACGATCAGCGCGATGACGTTGACATCGGTCGCGAAGGCGGAAACCGCGGCGAGCACGGCGGAAATCCCGCCGAGGGCGGCGATGGTGAGGCGAAGTCGGCTGGGCAGGTCACCCACCAGCGGGCGCAGGATCCCTGTGCCCGCGAGGAAAGCGGTCGCCAGCAGAAGTCCGAGCCGGAGCAGGACGAGGGCGATGTCGGCTCCGGCCGAACCCGAGCTCGCCGGTATGACGTGGTGATCCATGGGGGCCTTCTCCGAGCAGATCGGCGGAGCCGTGGGTGGCGGAGTGTGCCCGCCACCCACGACCTTCCGCGCCGAACAGGGTTACTTGAGATCCGCGTCCGCCACGACGAACAGTTCGGAGTGCGGCTTGGCGTTGCCGAAGGACCCGTGCGGCCAGGTCTTCCGGTTGAAGTTGATCCCGACCTGCCCGGTGAACTCGTCCCGGAAGTTCTGGTCGACCGCGACCTTCCCGTCCTCGCCGAGGTTCAGCAGGTTCACCTTGTGGTCACCGTCCAAACCGGACCGTGCGACGAAGTAGTTCGACACCGCGAGGTGCTGCGGCTTGTCGGTTTCGTGGTAGTACCCGTCGTCGCCGAGCACGAAGTTGTCGTACGCGCCCCAGTGCGGGCCGCCGCCGGAGGTACCCGGGTTGATCGGCGCCGCGCCGACGACGGTCGGCAGGTCGCCGCCGCCGCCCTGCTGGGACTTCTCCTTCGTGTCGATCCGGCCCTTGATGTTCTCGACCTTGTCGCCGGCGGCGAGCAGCTTCTGGATGTCGAGGACGTACACGCCACCGGTGGTGCCGGGGTCGTCCGGGCCGAGCGCGCCCTTGGACCGTCCGGTGATCGCGCGGTAGAGGTACTTGTCGTCGGGACTGGTCTGGATCCAGCCGCCGTTCGACCCGCCACCGTTGGAATCGTTGTTCGGGTGGATCGCCTTGTTCGCCGCGCCGTCGTCGAACACCTGGATCCAGTGCGGCTCCTTGGCGGTGATGTCCGGCGTGTAGAACACCGCGCCGCCCTGCATGGTCTGGGCGAACGCGCCCTTGTGCCCCGGCAGGTTGGTCACCGTGGTCTCCATGACCGCGCGGCTTTCCGCGTGCAGCGGGTCCGCGGGATCGGCCCTCGGGCCGTCCGGCAGGTACGAGACCGCCTTGAGCTTCGGCTTGTTGCGGTCGGAGATGTCCCACGTGCGGACGGTCGGCCGCCGCAGGTACGGCGACGGCTGCTTCACCGGGTCGAGGATGATGTTCCGCGGCTCGGCGTAGTCGCTGGTGACCAGGGTGTTGAGGTCCTCGCGTGCCTGGATGCCGTGCGGGTTGGCGCAGGTCGGCTTGTCCAGCTGCGGGAGGTTGTCGCACAGCTTCTTGTTGTCGCCCTGCGGTGTGGCGGCCGGGGACTCGGAAAGCACCTGCGCGTTCTGGTCGAAGCGGACGACCTCACCGGGGCTGCCGGCGAAACCGTTGCCCACCACGGTGGAACCGTTAGCGTAGGTGTGCGGGCCGGGCACGACCGGGCCGCCCATGTACGTGCCGTAGGCGGTGCCGTCCTTGAGCACCCAGTACGCGTCCGGCACGGAACCGCCGAGGGTTTGGGTCGGGAGGCTGACGCCCTTGAGCTTCAGCTGCGGCAACGCGGAGACATCGAAGGCGTACGTCGCCGCGGCGAACAGCGCTCCGGCGTAGATCGTGTCGCCCTTGTGCCACACGTACTGCATGTGGTGCGGCTCGTTCTCGACGAGCGGGCCGACGGTGGCGGTGTTGACGACCTTGCCGTAGGTCGGCGAACCCTGCGTCGCGTCGATCACGGCGAGGAAGTCCGGACCGGGCAACGCGTTCTTGATCTTGTTCAGGCCGCCGCCGAGCGAGCCCGGCAGGTTCTTGATGTCCTTGACCAGGGTGTCGGCGATGTTCTCGTCACCGGCCCAGACCAGCAGCCACTTCTTGCGCTTGCCGTCCGCACTCCGGGACGCCGCGACGTCCTTGGACACCAGATGGTTCTGGACCCAGTACTCCTTGCCGTCGGCCGCCTTCTTCGCGTCCTTGACGACCTGGACGTCGGCGTAGGCACTCGTCGAGGAGCCGGTATAGGTCACCGTGCCCGCGGCGAGTGCCGCCGCCAAGGCGCCTATCACCACTTTTCGCCACTTGGGCGAGTTGGATAGCATTCTTTCTCCCTGTTTTCGCTACCGAAGCGCCAGACAATCGGCACACCTCTCCCCTATTCCGCGCAGGCGTCACCGCACGGACCGAAGGGGAAAGCAATCAACCGCCGGTTCGCACAGGGAACCGTTGCGGCACAGTGGAAAGCGTCAGCGCACGGGAACCGGCGCATCCGTTTCGGATACGCGAATCAGCCTGCGTCGCGACAAACCCGGAATAGGTCAGGAATCCATACACAGCGCGCTTGCTTGCTGCCGCAAGTCAACGTGCCGGCGCCACACCAAGGCGACTGGGGATTGCATGGGCGAAATACTCGTGTGAACCCGCCGGAGTGTCAATCTCGTGATCAAAGAATGAGACATGCCACGGTCGGGTGATTTTCCCACGATGCGGATGGGCCATTGGGCCGAACGGGTGGCGGTTTTCCGAGCAGTGGGAACTAGACCACTTGGCGGCACTACGGCAGGTCACAACGGACCAGTAACCCTGCTCGCGACCCTCATCGCGGCGTTATGATTTCGTTACTCAATCCCGGGAACTCAGATGCCTCGGAGCCTTCAGGGACGAAGTTGCCATCGGAGCTTTTCGCTCCGCTCCTCGCGCTACGCCCCGGCCCCGACCTGCGCCCGCCCGCTCCGGATCGCGTTTAGGGGGCGAAACGCAGGTCGGCGCCGGATCGCGATTAGGGGGCTAAACGCAGGTCGGAGGTGGGGCCGCAGAGGGCCTGGTGCTTGAGGGTCGCCAGGGCGTCGTCGATGGGGTGCAGGGTTCCTTCGGGGTCCGGCTTGCGCCACCGCACGAGGTTTATCGCGGCGGAGAACTGCCGTCCGCCGTCGGCGCCGGCCCAGGCCATCGTCAACGCTCCCCAGACCGTGCCGTCGTGCCCCCAGAAGACGCCATGCCCCGGGATCTCGGTCTTGTACAGGCCGAGCCCGTAGTCGATCAGCCGCCCGTCCTGCGCGATGACCGGAACCAGACGCTGCATCTCCGCCAGCGAAGACGGGCTGACGATCTCCCCGTCCAGCAGTTTGCGGTAGAAGCGGTTGAGATCGTCGACGGTCGAGACCAGTCCGGCACCGGCCATCACCCAGGACATGTTGTAGACGCTGTAGTCGCGCGGCGGATCGATCACGCCGAACAGCGCTTCGTACATCCGCGAGTGCGGCTCATCGATATGCGGACCGGCGGGAAAGCCGGTGTTCGCGAGACCCGCGGGTTCGATGATGGCGCGGGAGATGTGCTCCTCCATCGGGACGCCGGTCAGGTGCTCCAGCAGTTCGCCCAGCAGCAGGTAGTTCGTGTTGGAGTAGACGCCGGGAGTACCGCCCGGCTCGCCGGTGGCGGGCGCGCCGACACCGAGCGCGATCAGGTCGGCCGGACGGAACTCCTGAAACCGATTGTCGTCGAGGCTCTCGGGAGCGAGCTTCTGAAGCGACGGGAACGCGTAGGGCAGGTACTCAGCGAGGCCGCTGGTGTGGTTGAGCAGCATGCGGATCGTGATCGCCCGGCCGCGTTCGCCAGGGACCAGCAGCGGCAGGAAGCCGCCGATCGGCGCGTCGAGGTCGAGCCGCCCCGCCTCGACCTGACGCAGAACCGCGGCGGAGACGAAGGTCTTGGTGATACTGCCGACGCGCTGCCGCATCCCGGTCCCGACGGGGTGCCCGGTTTCGAGGTCGGCGACCCCGGCGGCACCGCGCCAGATCCGCCCATCCGCCCGCACCTCGGCGAACACCCCCGGCACCCCCGCCCGATGGACGTCGTCCAAGGCGGACCGCAGGTTCTTCGTGGCCGAGTTCTCTTCTGTCACAAGGGATTCCATATCGACCATCCTTTCGACCGGCGGTCCCGGGATCGCCCGCCATCCGTCGCGCATCCAGGCGGATACCGCGCCGATCGTCGGCCGGATCGCGATTAGGGGGCTAAACGCAGGTCGGGGCGGGCAAAGGGAAAGCCCCCGGGTTGGGAGGACCGGGGGCTTTCTCGGGGTGATGGCCGCTATTCGGCAGGCTGACGACGGCGGCGGGAGCCGAAGACCAGAACCGCTCCGAGGCCCAGTGCGGCGAGCGCGAGCGCGCCGAGCCAGATCACGTCGGCACCGGTGCTGGCCAGCCCCGAACCACCTTGACCGCCGCCACTGCCCTGCCCGGCGGGCGTGGTCGTCGGCGCCGGGGTTTCGGATTTGCCGCAGTCCGCGGGCTGCGTGGGCACGGTGGGCGCGGACGCCTCGCCTGTCTCGGCCAAGATCCGGATCGGGAAGGGCTTGTCCTCCGGCCCGACAACCTGGATCTGCATCGGGTTCTCACCCCGGATCCGCCAACCCTGCGGTGTCAGGAAGTACAGCTTGTACTCGGGCCCTGGCGCCACCTTGCGGAACTCGAAGCGACCGTCAGCGTCGGTCGTACGCTCGCCGATGACGGGGCATTTCCCGTCGGAGACGAGCACGACCTTGACCCCGCTCACTCCCTTCGGATCACCCTGGCCGGCGAGGTGGACCACGTCACCGACGACGGTGGCCAACCCGCCCGGAACCGCTGCCTGGTCATGGGCCAGAGCGTGACCGTCGACATCGACCTCGCGATAGCCGAAGTCACAGCTCACCGTGACCACACCGCGGTTGAGCGCGGCGTCCGGCACCTTCTCGGCCACGTCGATCTTGCGCGTCTCACCGGGCGCGATCGTCACACCTGTCCCGAAATAGCCGAGATCTCCCCAGCTGTCTCGGCCCTTCAGGGCATAGTCGGCTCCATAGCGGTCGCAAGCCGCGACGATGCCCGTGAGCGGAATCGAGCCGGAGTTGGTCAGGGTCACGGAGACATGCGCGAGCTCGCCGGGTTTGTAACTGTCCTGCGTGAAGGCCATCGATGCCTTCAACGCACCGTTCAGCGGTGGCGCCCCCCGGATGAGCAACTCCTTCGGTTCGGTTCCGATCTGCACGAACTCGAACGGGAAGTGCCAGCCCTTGAGTTCCGCGCCGCCGAGGCGGTACCTGGCGACCGGGACTTCGCCGAAGTCGATCTTCCCCGCGTCGTTGCTCGTGGCCTCGTATTTGACGGCCCCGGAGTACTCCAGGATCAGGGTGATGCCGGACAGCTGTTCGCCGTCGTCGGCGCGGCCGTTGCCGTTCCTGTCGCCGAACACGAATCCCGTCGCGTGCCCGGTGACCTTGGCTACGGTGACGTCGCCGTAGAAGCCGCCGACGCCGAACCCGGTCACGTCGAAGAGATTGCCGCGGACGACGGCCTTGTCCTTGTCGATGCCCTGGATATGCCCGGTGGCAGCCACCTCGACTGTCGCGCCTGGCGCGATATCCACGCCCTCTTTACCCCAGCCCAGATCGCCCCAACTCGACACCGACAGATCGGCCGGGTCGGTGATGGATTGTGACACCTTCACATCGACCGCTGGGATCTCGCTGATGTTCTTGATTTTCAAGGTGAATCGGACGTTCTCGTCGGTCCGATACTCCTGCTTTTCGAAGACAACGGACGCTTCGAGCTTCGTCCGCTCGGCCTGCTGCTTCGGCGCCACCGGAGGTGCGCTCTCCGCAGCCGACGAACTAGGCGGCGCGCTGGAACTCGCCGGTGCTTCGGACGTCGCCGACGCACTCGACGGCGGTGAAGAGGGTGCCGGATCCGCTCCGGCTGGCGCGGCGAATACGCCGGTCAATGCCGCTACCGCGGCGAAGGTCGCGAGATAGATCGCCCCAGTACGTGAGCGGGATCTACCACTTGGCGATTTGTTCACGCAGAGTCACCCCTGATTACCAGATGGAAATGCGCATAGCCCCCGAATCGCGTAGAACCGGATCACCTTAACCGGATTCGTCAGGGGCCTGTACTCATTTCGGGTGTCTCGAAAACGGGAAGGGCCCCCGCCGGATCGGCGAGGGCCCTTCTCGTGGATTTCGCTTCGGTCAGCGGAAGTCGCGGCCGAAGTCGTAGTCGTCCAGCGGCACCGCGGCGCCCGGCGTGGAGCCGAACACGTCCGGGGTGTAGTAGCCGTCGTCGTAGGACGGGATCGCGTAAGCGGCGACCCGCGCCTCCTCGGTCGGCTGCACCTGGATGTTGCGGTACTTGTTGATCCCGGTACCGGCCGGGATCAGCTTACCGATGATCACGTTCTCCTTGAGGCCCACGAGCTTGTCCGAGCGGCCGTTGATGGCCGCGTCGGTCAGGACACGCGTGGTCTCCTGGAACGAGGCCGCCGACAGCCACGAGTCCGTGGTCAGCGAGGCCTTCGTGATCCCCATCAGCACCGGGCGACCCGAGGCCGGCTCGCCGCCTTCGGCGACCGACGCGCGGTTCTTCGCCTCGAACTTGGTCCGCTCGGGCAGCTCGCCCGGCAGGAAGTCCGTGGCACCGGAGTCGATGATCGTCACGCGGCGCAGCATCTGCCGCACGATGACCTCGATGTGCTTGTCGTGGATCGACACACCCTGCGCCCGGTACACCTTCTGGACCTCGTCCACCAGGTGCATCTGCGCCTCGCGCGGCCCCATGACCCGCAGGACCTCGTGCGGGTCCGGCGTGCCTTCGAGCAGCTGCTGGCCGACCGCGACACGGTCACCGTCGCCCAGCGGGCCGTTCGGGGTGTTCGCGAGCCGCTGACGCTTGGACAGCTTGTCGAAGACGATCTCTTCGCTGCCGTCGTCCGGGATCAGCGTGATCTTCCAGAACCGCTCGCTCTCCTCGATGCGCACGCGGCCATCGACGTCGGCGATCGGCGCCTTGCCCTTCGGGACCCGGGCTTCGAACAGCTCCTGGACACGGGGCAGACCGGTCGTGATGTCGTCACCGGCGACACCACCCTGGTGGAACGTACGCATCGTCAGCTGCGTACCCGGCTCACCGATCGACTGGGCCGCGACGATACCCACGGCTTCGCCGACGTCGACGAGCTGACCGGTCGCCATGGACCGGCCGTAGCAGGTGGCGCAGATACCGACGGCCGACTCGCAGGTCAGCACCGAACGCACCTTGACCTTGGAGATCCCGCTCGAGATGAGCTTGTCGATCGCCGGGTCACCGATGTCGTCACCGGCGTTGAGCACGACGTTGCCCTTGGCGTCGACCGCGTCGGTCGCCAGGTTCCGCGCGTACACGCTGGTCTCGACGTGCTGGTCGCGCAGCACCTTGCCGTCGCCGATGTCCTCGCCGATCGGCATGTTGATACCGCGGGTGGTACCACAGTCGATCTCGCGGACGATGACGTCCTGCGACACGTCCACCAGACGACGGGTCAGGTAACCCGAGTCGGCGGTACGGAGCGCCGTGTCCGCCAGACCCTTACGGGCACCGTGCGTCGCGATGAAGTACTCCGCCACCGACAGGCCTTCACGGAAGTTGGCCTTGATCGGACGCGGGATGTACTCACCCTTCGGGTTCGACACCAGACCACGCATACCGGCCAGCGACCGGACCTGCGTCATGTTGCCCGCCGCGCCCGACTTCACGATCATCGCGATCGGGTTGTCGTCCGGCAGCGCCGTCTCCATGATCTTGTGGACCTCTTCGGTGGCCTGCGTCCACACCTTGACGAGCTCGTTGTTGCGCTCGGCGTGCGACAGCTGACCACGCTGGTACCGCTTCTCGACCTGGTCGGCCTTGCCTTCGTACTCGTCCAGAATGGCCTTCTTGCCAGCCGGGACGAGCACGTCGGAGATGGCGACCGTGACACCCGAACGGGTCGCCCAGTAGAAACCGGCGTCCTTCAGGCGGTCCAGGGTCTGCGCGACCTGGGTCATCGAGTAGCGCTCGGCGAGGTCGTTCACGATCGCGGCCTGACGCTTCTTCGGCATCGGCTCGTTGATGAACGGGTAGTCCGCCGGCAGCAGCTCGTTGAACAGCACGCGGCCCAGGGTGGTCTCGGCCAGCCACGCCTTGCCCGGCTCCCAGCCGTTCTCCGCGAGCCTCGCCTCGTCGGCCTTGGCGGGCTGACGATCGGTGACGCGGATCTTGATCGGGGCGTGCAGGCTCAGCGCCTTGCGGTCGTACGCCATGATCGCCTCGGCGGGCGACGAGTAGGCGTTGCCCGCGCCGTCGGCGTTCTCGTTCAACCGGGTCAGGTGGAACAGACCGGTCACCATGTCCAGACGCGGCATGGCGAGCGGGCGGCCCGACGCCGGCGAAAGGATGTTGTTCGCCGACAGCATCAGGATGCGGGCCTCGGCCTGCGCCTCCGCGGAAAGCGGGAGGTGCACGGCCATCTGGTCACCGTCGAAGTCCGCGTTGAACGCTTCACAGACCAGCGGGTGCAGCTGGATGGCCTTGCCTTCGACCAGCTGCGGCTCGAAGGCCTGGATACCGAGGCGGTGCAGGGTCGGCGCACGGTTCAGCATCACCGGGTGGCCGGTGATGACCTCTTCGAGCACGTCCCACACCTGCGGACGCGACCGCTCCACCATCCGCTTGGCGGACTTGATGTTCTGCGCGTGGTTCAGGTCGACCAGCCGCTTCATGACGAACGGCTTGAACAGCTCGAGCGCCATGTCCTTCGGCAGACCGCACTGGTGCAGCTTCAGCTGCGGACCGACGATGATGACCGAACGGCCCGAGTAGTCGACACGCTTGCCGAGCAGGTTCTGACGGAACCGGCCCTGCTTGCCCTTGAGCAGGTCGGACAGCGACTTCAGCGGGCGGTTACCGGGACCGGTGACCGGGCGGCCGCGGCGGCCGTTGTCGAACAGCGCGTCGACGGCCTCCTGCAGCATCCGCTTCTCGTTGTTCACGATGATCTCGGGCGCGCCGAGGTCGATCAGCCGCTTCAACCGGTTGTTCCGGTTGATGACCCGGCGGTAGAGGTCGTTCAGGTCGGAGGTGGCGAAGCGGCCACCGTCGAGCTGGACCATCGGGCGCAGGTCCGGCGGGATCACCGGGACGGCGTCGAGCACCATGCCGCGCGGGTCGTTGCCGGTGGCCTGGAAGGCCGCGACGACCTTGAGCCGCTTCAGCGCGCGGAGCTTCTTCTGCCCCTTGCCGTTGCGGATGGTGTCGCGCAGGCTCTCGGCCTCCGCGGCGACGTCGAACTCGGTGGCCAGCTTCTGGATGGCCTCCGCGCCCATACCGCCGGTGAAGTACTCGCCGTAGCGGTCGACGAGCTCGCGGTAGAGCAGCTCGTCGGCGATCAGCTGACGGGTGTCGAGCTTGGTGAAGGTCGTCCAGACCTCCTCGAGACGGTCCAGCTCGCGACCGGCGCGGTCACGCAGCTGACGCATCTCGCGCTCGCCGCCTTCCTTGACCTTGCGGCGGACGTCGGACTTCGCGCCCTCCGCCTCCAGCTCGGCCAGGTCGGCTTCCAGCTTCTGCGCCCGTGCCTCGATGTCCGCGTCGCGCTTGGTCTCGAGGTTCTTGCGCTCGACGCCGATCTCGTTTTCGAGGGTCGGCAGGTCGTTGTGCCGCAGCTCGGTGTTCACACCGGTGATCACGTAGGCCGCGAAGTAGATGATCTTCTCGAGGTCCTTCGGCGCCAGGTCGAGCAGGTAGCCCAGGCGGGAGGGAACACCCTTGAAGTACCAGATGTGGGTGACGGGAGCGGCCAGCTCGATGTGGCCCATCCGCTCACGGCGCACCTTGGCGCGGGTGACCTCGACGCCACAGCGCTCGCAGATGATGCCCTTGAAGCGGACCCGCTTGTACTTACCGCAGTAGCACTCCCAGTCCCGGGTCGGGCCGAAGATCTTCTCGCAGAAGAGGCCGTCCTTCTCGGGCTTGAGCGTCCGGTAGTTGATGGTCTCCGGCTTCTTCACCTCGCCGAAGGACCACTGACGGATGTCGTCGGCGGTGGCGAGGCCGATGCGGAGCTCATCGAAGAAGTTGACGTCCAGCACGTCTTTACATCCCCTTGGGGTTGATGCGACTAGAGGAGTTGGCGAGCGGAGGCGGGAGCCCACGGGAGGCAGGCTCCCGCCTCATCGCGGGTCAGTGCACGACGTCGTCCACCGAGGGCGACTCGTTGCGGGACAGGTTGATGCCGAGGTTGGCCGCGGCACGCTCGAGGTCCTCGTCGTCGGAGTCGCGCATCTCGATCGCGGCGCCGTCGCTGGACAGCACCTCGACGTTGAGGCAGAGCGACTGGAGCTCCTTCAGGAGCACCTTGAACGACTCGGGGATACCCGGCTCGGGGATGTTCTCCCCCTTGACGATGGCCTCGTACACCTTGACGCGGCCGACCACGTCGTCCGACTTGATCGTCAGGAGCTCCTGCAGGGTGTATGCGGCGCCGTACGCCTGCATCGCCCAGCACTCCATCTCGCCGAACCGCTGGCCACCGAACTGCGCCTTACCACCCAGCGGCTGCTGCGTGATCATCGAGTACGGGCCGGTGGACCGGGCGTGGATCTTGTCGTCGACCAGGTGGTGCAGCTTCAGGATGTACATGTAGCCGACCGAGACCGGGTACGGGTACGGCTCGCCGGAGCGGCCGTCCAGCAGCGTGGCCTTGCCGTTCTGCTTGACCATGCGCTCGCCGTCGCGGTTCGGCTTGGTCGCGCCGAGCAGCCCGGTGAGCTCCTCTTCCTTGGCGCCGTCGAACACCGGGGTCGCGGTGTTCGTGCCGGGGTCGACGTCGTAGAGCTCCTCGTTGAGGTTCTTCGCCCACTCCGGGTTGCCCTCGATCTTCCACCCCTGCGACGCCAGCCAGCCCAGGTGAAGCTCCAGGACCTGGCCGATGTTCATACGACGCGGGACACCGTGGGTGTTCAGGATGATGTCGACGGGCGTGCCGTCCTCCATGAACGGCATGTCCTCGGCGGGGAGGATCTTGCCGATGACACCCTTGTTCCCGTGGCGGCCGGCGAGCTTGTCGCCCGGCTGGATCTTCCGCTTCTGGGCCACGTAGACGCGGACCAGTTCGTTGACGCCCGGGGGCAGCTCGTCGTCGTCCTCGCGCGAGAACACGCGGATGCCGATGACCTTGCCGGTCTCGCCGTGCGGCACCTTCAGCGAGGTGTCGCGGACCTCGCGGGCCTTCTCACCGAAGATCGCGCGGAGCAGGCGCTCTTCCGGGGTCAGCTCGGTCTCGCCCTTGGGCGTGACCTTGCCGACCAGGATGTCGCCGTCGCGGACCTCGGCACCGATGCGGATGATGCCGCGCTCGTCGAGGTCGGCGAGGACCTCCTCGGAGACGTTCGGGATGTCCCGGGTGATCTCCTCGGCGCCCAGCTTGGTGTCGCGGGCGTCGATCTCGTGCTCCTCGATGTGGATCGACGTGAGCACGTCGTCCTGCACCAGGCGCTCGGAGAGGATGATCGCGTCCTCGTAGTTGTGGCCCTCCCACGGCATGACCGCGACTAGCAGGTTCTTGCCGAGCGCCATCTCACCGTTCTCGGTGGACGGGCCGTCGGCGATGACCTGACCCTGCTCGACCCGGTCGCCCTCGTTGACGATCGGGCGGTGGTTGAAGCAGGTGCCGTGGTTCGAGCGACGGAACTTGTACAGTCCGTAGCTCTTCCGCGTGCCGTCGTCGTGCATGATCGTGATCAGGTCGGCCGAGAGCTCCTCGACCACACCGGCCTGCTCGGCGACGAGCACGTCACCGGCGTCCACCGCGGCACGCAGCTCCACGCCGGTACCGACCAGCGGGGCCGAGTTGCGCAGCAGCGGAACGGCCTGACGCTGCATGTTCGCGCCCATGAGCGCGCGGTTCGCGTCGTCGTGCTCGAGGAACGGGATCATCGCGGTCGCGACCGAGACCATCTGCCGCGGCGAGACGTCCATGTAGTCCACGTCCAGCGGGTCGATCAGCTCGACCTCGCCGCCCTTCTTACGGACCAGGACGCGGTCTTCGACGAAGGTGCCGTCGTCGTGGATCGGCGCGTTCGCCTGCGCCTTCACGTAACGGTCTTCCTCGTCCGCGGTGAGGTAGTCGACCTGGTCGGTGACGCGGCCCTCGACGACCTTGCGGTACGGGGTCTCGATGAAACCGAACGGGTTGACCCGCGCGTACGAGCAGAGCGAACCGATCAGGCCGATGTTGGGGCCTTCCGGCGTCTCGATCGGGCACATGCGGCCGTAGTGCGACGGGTGGACGTCACGGACCTCCATGCCGGCGCGCTCACGCGACAGACCACCCGGGCCGAGGGCGGACAGACGACGCTTGTGCGTCAGCCCCGACAGCGGGTTGTTCTGGTCCATGAACTGCGACAGCTGCGAAGTACCGAAGAACTCCTTGATCGCCGCCACGACGGGACGGATGTTGATCAGGGTCTGCGGCGTGATCGCCTCGACGTCCTGGGTGGTCATCCGCTCGCGGACGACGCGCTCCA
Source organism: Amycolatopsis sp. SB7-3 (assembly GCF_041021335.1). Taxonomy (NCBI): domain Bacteria; kingdom Bacillati; phylum Actinomycetota; class Actinomycetes; order Pseudonocardiales; family Pseudonocardiaceae; genus Amycolatopsis; species Amycolatopsis sp. SB7-3. The sequence continues at coordinate 3,023,397 of NZ_JBFPJQ010000001.1, read as the reverse complement.
TCCGGGACAGACCCACGCGGATCTGGTTCTGGATGAGCTCGCCGACGGTGCGGAGACGACGGTTGCCGAAGTGGTCGATGTCGTCGGTCTCGACCGGGATGACCTGGTCGCCGACGGTCGCCTTGTCCTCGCCCGCGTGCAGGCGGACCAGGTACTCGATCGTCGAGACGATGTCCTCTTCGGTCAGCGTCCCGGTGTCGTACGGCGTGGTCAGGCCGAGCTTCTTGTTCAGCTTGTACCGGCCGACCTTGGCCAGGTCGTAGCGCTTCGGCTTGAAGAACAGGTTCTCCAGCAGCGTCTGCGCGCTCTCCTTGGTGGGCGGTTCGCCCGGGCGCAGCTTGCGGTAGATGTCGAGCAGCGCCTCGTCGGTGCCGGCGGTGTGGTCCTTCTCGAGGGTGGCGAGCAGCGTCTCGGAGAAGGAGAAGCGCTCGCGGATCGCCTCGGTGGTCCAGCCGAGCGCCTTCAGCAGCACGGTGACCGGCTGGCGGCGCTTGCGGTCGATGCGGACGCCGACGGTGTCGCGCTTGTCGACGTCGAACTCGAGCCAGGCACCCCGGCTCGGGATGACGCGGACGTTGAAGACGTCCTTGTCGGTGGTCTTGTCGACGCTGGTGTCGAAGTACACACCCGGCGAACGGACCAGCTGGGACACGACGACACGCTCGGTGCCGTTGATGACGAAGGTGCCCTTGTCGGTCATCACCGGGAAGTCGCCCATGAAGACCGTCTGGCTCTTGATCTCGCCGGTGTTGTTGTTCACGAACTCGGCGGTCACGAACAGCGGGGCCGCGTACGTCATGTCCTTGTCCTTGCACTCCTCGACGGAGGCCTTGACCTCGTCGAAGCGCGGGTCGGAGAAGGACAGCGACATGGATCCGGAGAAGTCTTCGATCGGCGAGATCTCGTTGAGGACCTCTTCCAGGCCGCCGACCGGGTTTTCTTCACCTTCTTCGACGCGGCGTTCGAACCACGCCTCGTCGCCGGTGAACCATTCAAAGGACCTGATCTGCACGTCGAGCAGGTTCGGGGTGCTGAGCGGCTCGCGAATCTTTGCGAAGGAGACCCGCTTGGGGGCTCCCGGGATTCCCGTGGACTCCGAGCGAGATACAGCCGAGGTGGTCGCAGCAGTGGCCTGGTTCGCGGGAGAGACTGCCAAGATGCGTCCTTCCGGGGACAATGAGCGGTGAGCAGCCGCGTCAGCAACAGCTGATGCGGACTGTCAAGGGTGCCGTGTGCCCACTATCCTAACTACCGGCTCCGGGCAGCCTGAAAGAGGGCAGCGCAAAGAAGCAGTCTAGCCCGAACGTCGCGGTCTGTCCAGGGGGCGCTCCCGATGGGGCCCAGCCTGCATCGCAACGTCTTCAGGTATGCCTCTCCTCGGCCTCCCCGGGCCGTCCCTCCCGCAAGGGCACCGCCGGTTCTCACCGTTGCCAGTAAGCGTGACCCCACAGGGGCTCTGAGTCAAGATGCCGCGCGGTGGTCCCGCCGGTTGGCGCAGCGTGGAAGTAGCTCCGCGCCGGGCGCTTCACAGGACGATCATCCTGGTTACCGCCCGGTACCCGCAGGTGGCGGCCCCGGCGCGCCGACCTGCGTTTAGCGGGCTAAACGCGATCCGGCCGCCGGGGCTTCCCGGACGGTCACCGGGTCGGGCCAGGCGATCGGCGGGGCGCCCAGGGCGGACCCGGGCCGTGTGACCGTTGTGACCGGTGGGCCGTCTGGTGCGGCGCACAGGCGGCGCGGCGCACCTGCGTTTCGCGGGCTAATCGCGACGCGCACCGGGGCGGGCGCTGCCAGACTGGGCGGCGTGAGCGAAACGTGGGAGCAGGACGCCAGTGCCGAGATGCCCCCGGTCTCCCTGCGGCCGGAAGCCGAGTTGCGGCAGGCCGCGGAGCGGAGCCCCCTTCTCGGCGAGGTCCGCGGATACGTCGCCGGGTCAGCCGGCGACGATCCGCTGATCGCCCGGTGGGCGGAGGTGGCCGGGCTGGTCCGCGACGTCGACGGCGAGCACGTGCCCGTCGAGGAGAACGCGACGCTCGTCGACGACCCTCTCCGGCTCTGGGAGCGGCTGTATTCGACGATCGGTGAGGCCGAGCTTCTGCCCTTCGGACTGGTCGCGACGATCACACTCACGCTCTACCGGTCGGGTCCGGTCGCCATGCCGGTCGAGCTCCTTTTCGAAGCCATCGAGCTCGCGCAGGCGCCGGACGAATCGACGCGGTACGCGACGAGCGTCGCGCTGGATCTGCTGGAACGGCTCGGCGCGATCGAGAAGGGTACCGCGGACCCGGCCGGGCTCGCGCTGATCGCCGAGATCGCCGGAAAACCCGATCCCTCCCCGCACGTACTCAGCCTCACCCCGATCGCCGTCTGGGCGATCAACAGGGCGCTCCGCGAGGCCGGAATGGACGCACCGGTCATCGGTGAGGCGGCGGAGAAGAGTCTCGGCGAGCTGAGCACACGCCTCGCCGCGTCCGGGCCGGGGGTCATCGACGCGGAGCTGAAGGCCTGGGTCCGGCACCGGTCACCCTCCGACGCGGCGGCCGAGGCGAGCGCGTTCCTCCACACGGCGCGGCTCCCCGTAGAACGGTTGTTCGCCTTGATCGCGCTCGGAGAGACCGGTGAGATCGGTCTGGAGACCGCTGCGAGGGTCCGGGCCGAAGGCGGTCTGGTCGGCGCGGCGGCCGCGATGTGGCTGTCCGAACGTGGCGCGGTCGACCGGGAAACGATCACCCGCGACGAGGTCGTCCTCGGGATGGCCGACCACTACGCGGCGATGCACGCGCTCGGCGCGTTCGTCCATCAACTCGCCGACATGGACGACCGCTTCGACATCGTGGACCTGCTGACGTCCTCCGGCCATCCGGACCGGCTCCAGCTCCTGAACGTCGTCGGCACGGACCACCCGGACCCGAAGATGGCCAAGAAGGCACGCACGGCGAGCTACAAGCTCCGGTCGAGCGGTGGTGCCTGAGCCCCCTGGTCCACGCGCCGACGCGTGACGTTTAGCCCGCGAAACGCAGGTCAGCGGGGTCGGGCGCCGTGAAGGCCTCCTTGAGGGACTCTGGGTCCCTTAAGGAGGCCTTCACGGAACGACGGGCGTCGCGGAGGCGGATCGCGTTTAGCGGGCTAAACGCGATCCGGGCGGGTCACTTCGAGGGGGCCGGGGAGGCCGGGGGTGAAGCGGGGGCCGAGGAAGCGGTGGGGTTCGGCGGAGCGGCGTAGGTGTTCATCGCCGTGATCTTCCACTTGTCGCCCTGCAGCTCCGCGTTCAAGTGCAGCTGCGCGCTCCCGGCGGTGGTCTTGTTCGTGTCGGCCCGCGTCGAGCTCTGGTCGACGAACACCATCACGTCGGCCCGGTCGCCTTCCAGCCGGATGACGGCGCTGCGGGTGACCTTGCAGGTCACGACCATCTTCTGCTGCGGGGCCAGCCGCTTGACCTCGCCCATCAGCAGGTTGTACTTCGCCCGCACGTCGTCGTTGACCAGCAGATCGGCCGCCGCGGTCTCGGTCTTCGCGATGTTGTTGTAGTCGTACGAGAACAGCGCCTCGGTCGCCTTCGCGACCTGGTCCTTGACCTGCGCGGTCTTCGCGACGTCCAGCAGCGCCGTGTTGTTCGTCGAGCTGGACACGTCGTCGGCCTGGATCTTGAAGAGCACCGCGGTCGCGGCCAGCAGCAACCCGACGACGACCAGCGCGCCCGCCAGGATCAGCTGCTTCGAGCCCGGCTTCTTCTCGTCCTTCGAGGATTCGTCGACCTCGGCTTCGGCCTCTTCGAGGTCGTCCGGCTTCTCCTCGGCGACCGCGCGGGCCTTCGCACGCGGGGTCGGCTTCGCGACGACCTCTTCTTCGGGAGCTTCAGGCTCTTCAGCGACCTCGGTGTCCTCAGCGGTCTCGACGGACTCGGCGGACTCGACCTCGGGCTCAGGCTCCGGCTCAGCAACCGGAGCCGGCCGCGGCGACGGACGGCGGACCGGCGCCGGCTTCGCCACCGGCGTCTCCTCGACCTCGACCTCCGAAGCCGGAGCCTCCGAAACAGGCGCGTCCGAAACCGGAGAAACAGGAGCGGAAGCAGGAGACGCACCGGGCCGTCGCAGGCCGGCCACCCGGGGGCGGCGCACCGGCGGAGTGCTGCGAGGGGGCTGGCGACGGGAGGGGGGCACTACGTGGCTCCGTTCTAGGTGACGCTCTTACTGACCGGCCGCGACGAGGGGCACGTTGTCGATCCCGGACAGCTTCCACTCATCGCCGACCCGGGTCATCGAGACCTCCAGGCGCAACGCCTTCGAGCTCGCCTTGTCGCCCTGGGTGACCTGGGTGGAGATGGCGGCGAGGAAGCTCGCCTTGCCCTCGTGGTCGTCGAGTTCCTCGACCGCGATGTCCTGGATCGTGGTCACGACCTTGGTCTTCGCGTCGCCGAGCGCCTTGCGGTAGGTCGGCTCCAGCTGGGCCAGCTGCTGGCTCATCTTCTCGTCGGAGACGGCCTTCTGCTTGTTGAAGAACTCGTCGAGGTTCTCGAAGTCGACCTCGGTGTACGCCTTGATCGCGGTGCCGCCCGCCTTGACCACGTCGTCCCGCGAGCGCGCCAGGTCGGCGTTGTCGTCCGACGCGGCCACGGCCCACATGACACCGAAGATCGCCGCGGCGAGGAAGGCGGCCAGCGCGAACGCCGCCGCCCCCAGTACCAGGGTCCGCGATCGAGAAGAACTCATGACACTCCAGGGTAGGTATACGGTCTCGGGCTCAGCCGGGCAGGCCCAGCAGCGTGCCGAGGGTGGGCAGGCTGACCCCGGGGCTCTGCAGGACGCTCGGCATGCCCTGCGCCGCGCGCAGGCTGGCCAGCTCCTCGGCCGAACGGCCCGCGTTCGCCGCGACGTCGCCTTCCGACGGGATCTGCGGAACCCCGTTGTACGGCACGTTCTGCGAACCGCGCACGTTGATCGGGCTGCCCTTCGGCTCGGCGCAGTACGCGTCGTCCTTCGGCGCGCGAGGCGTCGTGTCGGTGCCTTCGCGGTACTTGTCGAGGCCGATGTAGCCCTTGGTGCACGAAGGCGGGTTGAACAGGTTGAGCGCGAGGCCCAGGTGCGCGGTGCCGTCGTTGGCGACGCTGTTCGCGCCCGCGGCCAGCATCGGGTACGTCACCAGGCCCTGTTCGAGCCCGTCGAGCCGGGTCACCAGCAGATTCGACGTCGTGAGCAGGTTCGCCGTCAGCGCGCCCAGCCCCGGTCCGGATTCGGCGAGCACCTCGCTGATCTGGTTCGCCACCTGCGGGGTGATCCCGATCAGCTTCCGGATGTCGGCGTCGGAGTTCTTCAGCGTGCCCGAGAGCTTGTTGAGGTCCGCGCTGAACGACTTCATGGAGCTCGACATCTCGTTCTGCGTTTCGAGGACCTGCCCGCCCTTTTCCAGCAGCTGGATCGTCTGCGGGAGGTACTCCTGCGCGGTCGTGGTGAAGCTCCGCGCGGTGTCGAGCAGCCGCTGCAGGTCGGGGCCGGTGCCGTTGAAGGCGTTGTACGACTCGTCGACGACCTTGCGCAGCGAGTCGGTCGGCACCGAGGCCGCGAGGCTGTCGAGGTCGCCGATGAGCTGCTCGGTCGGCACGGGCGTCTTGACCTTGTCGGCCGGGATGACCGAACCCGCGTTCAGGTACGGTCCCTTGTCGCTCTTGGGCTTCAGGTCGACGAACTGCTCGCCGACCGCCGACCGGTTCGCGACGACGGCGTCGAGATCGGCTGGCACCTGTGGGGCGTCCGGCGAGATGTTGAGATCGGCTTCCAGCCCGGTCTTGGTCAGGCGCAGCTCGCCGACCCGGCCGATGTTGAAGCCGCGGTACGTGACCTCGGCGTTGGTGAAGATGCCGCCGGATTGCTTGAGCTGCAGCTTCACCGTGTAGCCCTCGTCGCCGAAGACCTGGCCGAGCCCGGCGAACCGGATCAGCGCGTACACGATGGCGACCACGGAGATGATCGCGAACGCGACCAGCTGGATCTTCGTCCTACGGACCAGCATCAGCCGGCACCTCCCGAAAGCACGCCGAAGATACCGGCGGGTCCGGTCTGCTGCGGCTGCCCGCCACCCTGCGGCGCGCTCGCCTGGCCACCGGCGACACCGCCGACGCTGTCCGGGATCGGCAGCGGCGGATTCGCCCCCGGTCCCTCCGTCCCGCCGGTCAAGCCCGGCACCGGGACGACGTCCTGGAGCGGGTTCTGACGGCTGCGGCCGAGGTTCTTGAGGATCTCGTTCAGGTTCAGGTCGATCTTCGCGAAGAGGTTGAAGTAGTCGCCCTTGACGCCGTCATAGGCGGCGTCGCTGAACGGGAAGGTCAGCAGGATCTCCAGCGCCTTCGGCAGGTCCGCGCCCGCTTCGCCGAGCTTCTGCAGCGTCGGCTGCAGTGCCTTGAGGTCGGCGACGAGGTCTTCCTTGCTCTTGTTCACCGTGTCGACGGCGACACCGGAGAGGTGGTTGAGCGCGTTCAGCATGGTCACCAGCTGACCGCGCTGCTGCTCCAGCACACCGAGCCCGGGGCCGAGGTTGTCGACCGCGCCGACCAGCTTGTCCTTCTGGCCGTTCAGCGTGAGCGAGAGCCGGTTCAGCCCGTCGAGCGCCCGCGTGATGTTCGCGGACTGCTTGTCGAGGTTCGTGACCAGCTCGTTGGTGTTGTTCAGCAGCGCCTTGAGCTCCGGCGAGCGGCCGGTGGTGGCGTTGTTGAGCTCCTTGGTGATGGTGTTGAGCTGTTCCACCCCACCACCGTTGAGCAGCAGCGAAAGCGCGCCGAGCAGTTCCTCGACCTCGACGCTGCGGTTCGTGCGGGCCAGCGGGATCACCGCGTTGTCGGCGAGCTTGCCCTGTCCGTCGGCGGGTGCGGCCAGCTCGACGTACTTCTCGCCGAGGAGGCTCGACTGCTTGACGTTGGCGAGCGCGTTCGCCGGCAGTTTCACGTCGCCGTTGACCCGGAGGGTGACTTCGGCGTTCCAGCCGTCCTGGGTCAGGCCGATGGCTTCGACCCGGCCGATGGCGACCTCGTTGACCTTCACCCCGGCCTGCGGGGTCAGGTCGAGGACGTCACGGAACTGCACCTTGACGGTGTACGGGTGGTCGCCGAGTTCGGCGCCGCCCGGCAGCGGGACGTCGTAGATCCCGCTGAACGCGCAGCCGCTCAACGTCAGCGCCGCGACGGTCCCGACAGCCGCGAAAGCAAGTTTCCTGTTCATCACTTGGCCGCCGTTCCGTAGAGCTGACCCGCGATCGGGAGCGGCAGCGGCGGCAGCTGGCCCGCCTGCGACGACTGGATCACCTGGGCGATGGACGGCAACGGCACCAGCCCGTCGACCAGCCCGGCGACACCCTTGCACGCGTCGCCCAGCGCATCGAGCGCGTCCGGGGTCTGCTTGAGCAGGTTGCACACCATCACCAGCGGCGGCTGGGTGAGCTCGTTGAGGTTGGCCCGCGCGTCGAGCGTGCCCGAAGAGGCGTTGTAGGTGTTGACCAGGTTCCCGAGGCCGACCGGGGCGACGTCGAGGATTTCGGCGAGCGCGCCGCGCTGGTCCACGAGCACCTTGGTCACGCTCGCCAGTTTGTCCACATTGGACTTGAGCCGGTCGCGGTTCTTCTCGATGAACGCCTGCACCGCGGTGAGCGTGTCGGACAGCTGCTTCACCGTCGCCGAGAGGTTCTCCCGCTCCCCCGCGAGGAATCCGCTGACGTCGGCGAGCTGCCGTTCGAAGTCACGGACCTGCTTGTCGCTGTTCACCAGCGTCTTCGAGAAGGAGCCGAGGTTCTCGACGGTCTTGAACAGGTCGTCCTTGTTGCCCGACAACGTGCCCGCGGCCTGGCCGAGCTTCGTGATCGTGTCGTGCAGCGCCTGCCCGTTGCCGTCGAAGTTCTTCGCGGCGGTGTCGAGCAGGTTCGACAGCGAACCGTTCTTGTTGGCGCCGTTGGGCCCGAGCGACTTGCTGACCCGGGACAGGCTGGCGGCGAGCTCGTCGACCTCCAGCGGCACCTCGGTGCGGTCGAGGCCGATGACGGCGCCGTCGGCGATCCGCGGGCCGCCCTTGTACGCCGGGGCCAGCTGCACGTAGCGGTCGCTGACCAGCGACGGCGACACGATGATCGCCTTCGCGTCCGCGGGCACCGCCACCGAACGGTCGTATTCGAGGTCGACGCGGACCTGGTTGCCCATCGGCTGGATCCTGGTGACCGTGCCCATGTCCACGCCGAGCATGCGGACACTGTTGCCTTCGTAGAGGCCGACGGTGCCCGCGAAGTACGCGGTCACGTGGTTGCGGCCGGCGTCCTTGAGCGTCCACCACAGCGCGCCGGCGACGACCAGCGCGAGCACGATCGCGATGGTGAAGCCGCGCGCGAGGCTGGAACCGAGACGGGTACTCATTTCTCGTAGCACCCCTTGTCGTTGATCGGCCCGAACGACGGCAGGACCAGTCCGCAGATGTAGTTGTCGAACCAGCGGCCGTTGCCGATCGTGTTCGTGAACACCCGGATGAACGGCGCGAACCGCGCGATGCCCTGGCCCAGGGCGTCCTGGTTGCGCTGCAGCATCGAGGTCAGCTGGTCGAGCTGGGCGAGTACCGGGTCGAGCTGCGCGTCGTTGTCGTCGACCAGGCCCTTGAGCTGGGTCGCGAGGTTGCGCGAGCCGTCCAGCAGCGCGGAGATCGCCTCCTTGCGCTTGGCCACCTCGCCGAGCAGTTTGTTGCCGTCGGCCAGCAGCTTCTGGAACTCGGCGTCCCGGTCGACGAGCGTCTGCGACACCTGCCGCGTGTTCGCGAGCAGGCTCGAGAGCTGCGAGTCGCGTTTGGCGATGGTGTCCGAGAGGCGGGAAAGGCCGGTCAGGGCGCCCTTCACGTCGGCCGGGGTGTCGGCGAAGGTCTCCGTGATGACGTCGAAGCTCTTCGCCAGCTGCGTCGTGTCGATGTCGTCGACGGTCTGCGAAAGACCGCGGAAGGCGTCGAGGACGTCGAACGGCGACATCGTGCGCTCACGCGGGATGGTCGCGCTCGGGTCGAGCGTGCGCTGCCCCTGCGGGTCGAGCGCCAGGTACTTCTGGCCGAGGACGGTCTTGATCTTGATCGCCGCGCTGGTCTTGTCGCCCAGCCAGGCGTCCTTGACCTTGAACGAGATCCGGACCTTGTCGCCGTCGAGCTTGATCTCGGAGATCTTGCCGACCTTCACACCGGCGACCCGGACGTCGTTGTCCTCCTGGAGGCCCGAAGCCTCGCTGAAGTCCGCGGTGTAGGTCGTCCCGCCACCGATGACCGGCAGGTCCTCGGAGTTCAGCGCGGCGATGAAACCGAGCAGCAGCACCGAGACGCCGACGAGCGCGATCGGGATCGGATTGCGTTTCCGGAACGACTTCATGCCGTGCACCTCGCCCGGTTCACCGGCAGCAGCGGCAGGTTGATCGGCTCGTTGATCAGCGGAGGCAGGGCGACGGCTCCCGTCATCTCACAGGCGAAGAAGTTGAACCAGGAGCCATAGTCGGCGGTGCGGGTCAGCGCCGTCACCTTCTGCGGCAGGAACTGGATGAAGTGCTCGACGATCGGCTGGCTGTCGTTGAGGTTCTTCGACAGCGTGCCGAGCGCGGCGATGTCCTGCTTGAGCGGCTCGCGGGCTTCACCGAGCAGACCGGAGGTCGTCTTGGCGAGGGTGCCGAGCGAGTCGATGGCGTCGCCGATCGGCTCGCGGTCCGCGGCCAGCCCGGAGACCAGCTGCTGCAGCTTGACGATCAGGTCGTTCAGCTGCGGCGTGTGCGCGTTGACCGTGTCGAGCACCGAGTTCAGGTTGTCGATGACCTGGCCGATCACCTTGTCCTTGTCGGAGATCGTGGTGGCCAGCGAGGCGGTGTGCTTCAACAGGCTCTCGACGGTGCCGCCCTCACCCTGCAGGACCTGGATGACCTCGTAGGACAGCTTGTTGATGTCGTCCGGGTTGAGCGCGGTGAACAGCGGCTTGAACCCGTTGAACAGCTGCGTCAGGTCGAGCGCGGGCGTGGTCCGCTCCAGCGGGATGTTCCCGCCGGGCTCCAGGTTCTTGCCGGAGGAGTCGGTGCCCTGCCCGAGCGAGACGTAGCGCTGGCCGACCAGGTTCCGGAACTTGATCTGCGCGGTGACCCCGGCGGGCAGTTTGCGTCCGGCGTCCACTTCGAACTCGACCTCGGCCTGGCGGCGGTCGACGATGCGGACGTCCTTGACCTGCCCGACCCGGACGCCGGCGATGCGGACGTCGTCGTTGGGCAGCAACAAGGTGGCGTCGCTGAACCGCGCCTTGTAGGCGTTGGTGCTGGTGGTGTTCACGTTGGCGATGCTGATCCCGAGGATGGTCGTGAACAGCACGGTGACCACGATGAAGGCGCAGAGCTTGATCAGCGGAGCGAGCAATCCCCTCACTGGACGTGCACCTCCGCTCCCCGGTAGAGCGGACCGACGAGCAGCGATCCCCAGCCGGGCACGTCCGAGGCGGACATGCCGACCTGCGGCGCGACCAGTTGCGCGAGGAAGTCCGATTCGGACGCGCTGTAGGACGGGCTACCGCCGGGCGCTCCCCCGCCGTTGTAACCGCCGACGTTCGCGAAGCCGTTCGACGGCGAAAGGCCGTCGTTCGCCGAGCGTGCCGGCTGCTTGACCGTGCTGCCGTCCTTGATCGGACCGTCCGGCGGGTACTGCGGGAACGGGTCCGGGAACTGCTTGAGGTCGTAGCAGCGCGGACCGCGTTTGTCCTCGAACCGTGGCTCGTCCTTGCCCGGCAGGTACGGCCCGCGGTTGACGGTGACCTCGATGGTCGCGTGCAGACCGGGCCGGTCGGTGCCCTTGCCGAGCGCCTTGTCGATCTTCGGCAGGTTGGCCGCCATCTGCCCGATCACGCAGGGGTACTCCGGCGCGTATTTCGCGAGCAGCTCCGCCGTCGGGCGGGCCGTGTCGGCGAGCCGGATCAGGTTGTCGGCGTTGTTCTGCAGGAACGTCTGCAGATCGACCGAAGCCTGGGTGACGCTGCCGTAGAGGTTCGCCAGGTTCATCTTCTGGTCCACCACGGTGCGGGTGGTGGTGCTCAGGTTGTCCAAGGTCTGCACCAGGTCCGGGGCGACGGCGTTGAGGTTGTCCGAGAACTTCGCGAGCTCTTTGAGGTTCTGCTGGAGCTTCGGCTCGTGCGGGTTCAGCTGCCCGACGTAGTCGCCGAGCTGCGCGAGGGTGTCGCCGAGCTGGTCACCGCGGCCGTTGAGGGCGGTGGAAATCGCCGACAGCGTGCTCGACAGCTTCTGCGGCTGGACGGCCTGCAAGACCGGCATCAGATGAGCGAAGGCCTGCTCCAGCTCGACCGCGCCGGACGTACGGTCCTGAGTGATCACGTCACCTTCGGCGATCGTCTTCTCCGACGGCGCGTCCGGGATCTCCAGGGAGACGAAACGCTCACCGAACAACGTCTTCGGCAGGAATCGCGCCGAAACGTTCTGCGGGATCAGTTTCGCCGACTCGGGATTCAGCGCGAGCGTGAGCTCGGCGCCGTCCGGGGTCGCGGTGATGTCCTTGACCGAACCGACGATGAGGCCGCGGACCTTCACGTCGGACTGCTTCAGCAACTGGTTCCCGATGTTGCCCGACTGGAGCTTCACGCTGACGACGGGCGTGAACGCCTTTTGGTACAGCGCGATGCTCAGCGCCACTCCGCCGATGAGCACGGCGACCAGGAGCAGACCCAGTAGCCTGCGCCGGACTGTCGCGATCATCCTGCGATCCTCACCGTGACGTCGGTTCCCCAGATCGCGAAACCGATGAAGAAGTTCATGATGGACACCGTGACGATGCTCAGCCGGACCGCTTTACCGACCGCCACGCCGACACCGGCGGGGCCACCGGAGGCCCGGTATCCGAAATAGCAATGGGACAGGATGATCAAGACGCTGAACAACAGCACCTTGATGAACGAATACAACACATCCTGTGGTGGTAGGAACAGGTCGAAATAATGGTCGTAGGTACCCGCTGACTGGTTGTAGATGTAGATAACGACCAACCGCGACGCGAGATACGAACTCAGCAGGCCGATGACGTACAGCGGGATGACCGCGACGAAACCGGCGATGATCCGCGTGGTCACCAGGTACGGCAGGCTCGGCACGCCCATGACCTCGAGCGCGTCGATCTCCTCCGAAATCCGCATGGCGCCCAGCTGGGCGGTGAAGCCCGCGCCGACGGTCGCCGAAAGCGCGAGGCCGGCGACCAGCGGGGCGATCTCGCGGGTGTTGAAGAACGCGGTCAGGAAGCCGGTGAAGGCCGAGGTGCCGATCGAGTTCAGCGCCGAGTAACCCTGGAGACCGACGAGGACACCGGTGAACAGGGTCAAGCCGACCATCACGCCGACCGTGCCGCCGATGACGGCGAGCGAGCCGGAACCGAAGCTCACTTCGGCCAGCAGCCGCAGGACTTCTTTCATGTAGCGGCGAAGCGTCCTGGGCGTCCACAGCAACGCGCGGCCGTAGAACGACATCTGGTCACCGAGGTTGTCCAGTGTCTGCAAAGGACGGTTGGCGACCCGCTTGGCGCCCTGGAGAAAGGTCATGCGTCAGTCCAGCTTTCCGGGCACGATCTGCAGGTAGATCAGCGTGATCACGAAGTTCACCACGAACAGCATGAGGAACGTGATGACGACCGACTGGTTCACCGCGTCGCCGACGCCCTTCGGGCCGCCGGACGGGTTCAGTCCCCGGTAGGAGGCGACGACCGCGGCGATGAAGCCGAAGATCAGCGCCTTCAGCTCGCCGACCCAGAGGTCCGGCAGCTGGGCCAGCGCGGAGAAGCTCGCCAGGTACGCACCCGGCGTCCCGCCCTGGAGGACGACGTTGAAGAAGTACCCGCCGAGCACGCCGATGACGCTGACCATGCCGTTCAGCAGGAGCGCCACCAGCATCATCGCGAGCACACGCGGCACGATCAGCCGCTGCACCGCGGAGACGCCGAGCACCTCCATGGCGTCGATCTCCTCGCGGATGGTCCGCGCGCCGATGTCCGCGCAGACCGCGCTACCGCCGGCGCCCGCGACCAGCAGCGCCGTGACCAGCGGACTGGCCTGCTGCACGGTGGCCAGCACCGACCCGGCGCCCGTGTAGGACTGGGCGCCGAGCTGGCGGGCGAGTGAACCGAACTGCAGCGAGATGACCGCGCCGAACGGGATCGCGACGAGCGCCGTCGGCAGGATCGTGACGCTCGCGATGAACCAGGCCTGCTGGATGAACTCCCGCAGCTGGAACGGGCGCTGGAAGATGCCACGAACGATGTCGAGGCCGAGAGCGAACAGGTTCCCGGTCTCGCGCACCATGCCGATTCCGGGGATCTTCGCCGATGAAGCGGGAGAGCTCACGCGCCACCTGACCCCGGATCTTGTGGCCGCAAGCGGTGGTTGCCCGCTCTCCCGGGGTGCGGGATGTGGGCGACCTGGTCGTCGGGCAGCTGGCCCTGGTGGTGGTTCGGGATCGAGCTGTCGACCGGCGCCGACCGGTGGCCGGCGGTGGCGAGACGCTGCGGGCGGACGCCGTAGCGCTGCTGCTCCTCCGGGGACAGCGACTCGATGATGCTCTGCTGCGCCTCGGGCGGCAGGCCGTGCAGGATCTGCATGACGCGGTCCTTGCGGCGGACCGCGCCCATCCGGGTGGGCACGCCGGGCGTCGGCTGCATCTGCGGCGGCACCCCGCTGACGTCCTCGACACCGCCCGCGTGGTGACCGGCCTCGAACATCGCGCGCTCGGCGGCGAGCTGAGCCGAGTCCTTCTCCTCGCTCATGCCGATGGGGCCGTCCATCTTGCCGTTGAGGAACTGCTTGACGACCGGCTCCTCGCTGGTCAGCAGCACCTCGCGCGGGCCGAACATGACCAGTTCCTTGCGGAAGAGCATGCCCAGGTTGTCCGGCACGGTGCGGGCGAGGTTGATGTTGTGCGTGACGATCAGGAACGTCGCGTCGATCTGCGCGTTGACGTCGAGGAAGAGCTGGGAGATGTAGGTGGTGCGGACCGGGTCGAGACCGGAGTCCGGCTCGTCGACCAGGATGATCTGCGGGTCCAGCACCAGCGCGCGGGCGAGACCGGCGCGTTTGCGCATACCGCCGGAGATCTCGCCGGGCAGCTTCTTGTCGGCGCCGTTGAGACCGGTCATCTCGAGTTTCTCGAGCACGATCCGGCGGACCTCGGTCTCCGACTTCTTCGTGTGCTCCCGCAGGGGGAAGGCCACGTTGTCGTAGAGGTTCATCGAACCGAAGAGCGCGCCGTCCTGGAAGAGGACGCCGAAGAGCTTGCGCACCTCGTAGAGCTGGTGTTCGGAGCACGTCACGATGTCGACGCCGTTGATCATGCACCGGCCGCGGTCCGGCTTGAGCAGACCGATCATCGACTTCAAGAAGACGGACTTACCGGTTCCGGACGGACCGAGCATCGCCGAGACCTCGCCCGGAGGCAGGGTCAGCGTGACGTCCCGCCAGATGGCCTGCTTACCGAAGGACTTGGAAAGACCTTCGATGACCACCTCGGCACCCATCGCACCTCCAGGAGCTGTTCCGCGTCGTCGCGCACTGCCTTCCCGTGCCACTGGCCCGAGAGGACGCATGCGTTCGCGCAGCGATACCCGCGTCAACCAGGTGCAACGAGCTGAGTGCGAACAGGTTACTCACCAGTTTTCTTTTCTGGCCAGACCCGCGGGTAACTTTTCGCACAGCCCGCCGCCTGCCCGTGCACCGCTAGCGGCACCGTAGTGCACGTCACTCCCGTGCGCAGATCCACGACCTGCCCCGGCCCAGGCCGGATCGCGTTTAGCCCGCGAAACGCAGGTCAGGCCGCCCGCGCCGCCCAGATCGCGTTTCGCGGGCTAAACGCGATCTGACGCCCTGGCGCGCCCGAATGCTTAGCCTTGCTACGCGTCGCGATTAGGGGGCTAAACGCAGGTCGGCGGGGACAGCGAAGGGGCGGGCACCCGTGTGGATGCCCGCCCCTTCGACGGTGCTGCGGTAGGCGCTGACGCGCCCGAGATCACTTGATGGCGATCTTGGCGCCCGCGGCCTCGAGCTTCTCCTTGGCGGCCTCGGCGGCCTCCTTGTCGACCTTCTCCAGGAGGGCCTTGGGAGCGGCCTCGACCAGCTCCTTGGCCTCCTTCAGGCCCAGACCCGAGACGACCTCACGGACGACCTTGATGACCTGGATCTTCTTGTCACCGGCGGACTCGAGGACGACGTCGAACTCGTCCTGCTCGGCGCCAGCGTCGGCGGCAGCGCCACCGGCGGCCGGGGCCGCGGCGACGACGGCGGCCGGGGCGGCGGCGGTGACGTCGAAGGTCTCCTCGAATTCCTTCACGAACTCGGACAGCTCAAGAAGGGTGAGCTCCTTGAAGGCGTCGATCAGCTCGGCGGTGCTCAGCTTCGCCATGGTGGCTTTCCTCTCTGAAACGAACTAAAAGTTCGGGGTGGGGGGTGTTCAGCTCTCGGCGGGTGCTTCGGCTGCTTCGGTACCGGCGTTGCGCTGCTTCTCCTCCAGCGCGGCAGCCAGGCGGGCGACCTGGGACGCCGGCGCCTGGAACAGCGCGGCGGCCTGGGACAGCTTCGCCTTGAACGCGCCCGCCGCCTTGGCGAGCAGGACCTCACGGCTGTCGAGATCGGCGATCTTGGAGATCTCGTCCACGGACAGCGACTTGCCGTCCATGTAGCCGCCCTTGATCACAAGCGCGTTGTTGTCCTTCGCGAAATCGCGAAGCGCCTTCGCGGCGTCAACCGGCTCACCTTCGACGAAGGCGATCGCGGTCGGGCCGACGAACAGGTCCTCGAGACCCTCGATGCCGGCGTCCGTGGCGGCACGCTTGACGAGGGTGTTCTTCGCGACCCGGTACTTGGCATTGGTGCCGAGAGCGCGGCGCAGCTGGGACAGCTGGGACACGGAGAGGCCGGTGTACTGGGTAACGACTGTGGCCGAGCTGCTGCGGAAGCTCTCCGCGATCTCGGCGACGGCCGCCTCCTTGTCGGGCTTCGCCATGGTCGCCTCCTCTCTTGGCTAGTGGTCCACTGGCCTTGAGAGCCCTGAAACGACGAAACGCCCCGGCGCAGACAGGCGCGGGGCGTCAGGGCACACGACGACATGCGTCGCGGGCGAGCCTCGTTCCTCCTGCGCGGGTCGCCCGCCCTAGCGGGGCCTTCGTTCTCCAGGCCGTATGACCAGGAGAAGACCAGCGGTCTTCGGTAGAACCTTGACAAGAGTACGTGACCCTCTTCCGCCGTCCGCACGGACCCCCTTCCGGAGCGCGTTTAGCGGGCTAAACGCGACCGGCGGAGTGCGCGGGAGGCCTCGCGAGGCATCATGGTGACGTGGCGGAGCAGCGTGATGACGGAAAGCCGGGCAGCGAGCCCGGCACGGACATCGAGCCCAAGGCGGGAGGTCAGCCCGCGCCCCGGCTGGATGAGGAGCAACTGCGCCAGTTCCAGCAGTTTCAGCAGTTCCAGGACTACCTGAAGTTCACCGAGGCACAGCAGCAGGGACTCGTGCCGTCGCAGACCACGCAGCCCGCGACCCAACACTACGGCGGGCAGCCACCGGCGCCTCCGGGGCCGCCGCCTGGCGAACTCGTGCACGCCCCTCGTCCGCGCATGCCGCGCTGGCTGCGACGTCTGGGCGGGAAGCTCCTCGCCTGGATCATCGTGATCGTGCTGCTCTGCGTCGGCGCCACCATCGTCTACCGGCAGATCTTCCCGAGCGACGCCGGACAGGACACGGCGACGTTCGTCCAGGGCGGCGGCGGCAAGCACCACACCAACCGCGTGCTCGCCAATAATCCGTGGGAGGCCGTGCGTGCCATCTACGACACGATCGGCAAGCCGTACCCCCCGGATGTCCGGGTCGAAACGGTCTGCCTGGCGATGACCGAACAGGCGCAAGCCCAGTTCGCCCGCGACCTCGGCTATCCGGACTGCGCGACCGCCGTCCCGGCGCTGAACGCCAAGGTCACCGACATCACGCCGTACATCTACGCGGTGCGCCCGATCTCGAGCGTGGTCCCGCGACAGAACCTGACGATTCACTCCTGCTGGTACAACATCCGCGGTGGCCCTCTGCTGGGCAGCTTCACCCTTCAGGAAGTCGAGATGGGCCAGTGGCTGATCACCAGCCATGCGAACTCTCCCGACCCCTGCCCCGCCCCGCCGACCACCAACTGACCTGCACGTCTTCACCCACAGATCGCGTTTAGCCCGCGAAAGGCGACGCGCCCGCCAGATCGCGTTTAGCCCGCGAAACGCAGGTCCGCACCCCGGATCGCGATTAGCCCGCGAAACGCAGGTGCGGGCGCCGGATCGCGATTAGGGGGCTAAACGCAGGTCGCGTCAGAGGTCGTGCGAAGTCAGGAAGCCGGCAAGGGCGGAGCCGAAGGCGGGGTGCATGACGGCGGCCATGTGATCGCCGGGCACGCGCACGAGGCGGGCACCGGCGATGGCGGCGGCCAGGCGTTCGGGTTCCGCGGCCAGCGGGTCGGTGTCCCCGGCGAGGATCAGGGTCGGCACGGCGATCGCCGTCAGGTCCAGTTTCGGATTCGCCGTCCCGCGCGCGACGGCCGCCAGCGCGATCCGGTCCGCCCGCAACGCGTCGGCCAGCGCGCGGAAAGGCGCCGAAGACGGCGGAAGCGTCGAGGGATCCGAAGCGAGCAACGCCTCGCTGATCGCCTCAGGCGTGACGACGCGGGTGTCGACGCCGCCGAAGTCGACGATCCCCGACCCGACCCCGCCGATCGCGAGACACCGGATCCGCGGGTCCGCGGCCACCGCGCCGAGCGCGATCATCGCACCCATCGAGTAGCCGACCATCGACACCTCGTCGAGCCCCAGGGAGTCGAGCAGCGCCGACACGTCGCGCACCATCGCGTCGTCGCCGTAACTCGCCTCGTCGTGCGGTTTCGCCGACCGCCCGTGGCCGCGCGCGTCCAGGCTGATCACGGTCAGCCCCGCGTCCTGGAGGGTGTCGACGACGCCGGGAGCGATCCAGTTGGCGTTCGTGTCCGCGGCGAAGCCGTGCTGCAGCAGTACCGGGCGCCCACGGCCTTCCCACACGGTGTAGCTCAGCTGAAGCCCGTCGAAGGACGCGAAGGTAGGCATGCCCTCCAGCAAACACGAAAAAGGGGCGGCCCCGCCGTAGCGGGACCGCCCCCTTCTCAGTGATGTCTAACTCAGCCTCACGCGTCCTCGGAGAGGAGGTTGCGGGTGCGGGCCGGGTCGACCGGGACACCCGGGCCCATCGTCGTGGAGATCGTGACCTTCTTCAGGTAGCGACCCTTCGCCGACGAGGGCTTGGCACGCAGGATCTCGTCCAGCGCGGCCGCGTAGTTCTCCACCAGCTTGTCGGTGTCGAACGAGGCCTTGCCGATGACGAAGTGCAGGTTGGCCTGCTTGTCCACGCGGAAGTTGATCTTACCGCCCTTGATGTCCGAGACGGCCTTCGCGACCGCGGGGGTCACGGTGCCGGTCTTCGGGTTCGGCATCAGGCCACGCGGGCCGAGGATGCGGGCGATACGGCCGACCTTGGCCATCTGGTCCGGCGTCGCGATCGCGGCGTCGAACTCGAGCCAGCCACCCTGGATGCGCTCGATCAGTTCGTCCGTGCCGACCACGTCCGCGCCGGCGGCCTCGGCCTCGGCGGCCTTGTCACCAACGGCGAAAACGATGACGCGGGCGGTCTTACCGGTGCCGTGCGGCAGGTTCACGGTGCCGCGGACCATCTGGTCGGCCTTGCGAGGGTCGACACCGAGGCGCATGGCGACCTCGACGGTGGCGTCCATCTTCTTGGAGGAGGTCTCCTTGGCCAGCTTGGCGGCCTCGAGCGGGGCGTAGAGCCGCTCGCGGTCCACCAGCTCAAGAGCCTGACGGTAGGCCTTGCTGTGCTTGGGCATTGCTTCTGTCCTTAACTCTTCAACGGATCAGTGTGGTGTTGGAGCCAGCACTTGGCTCTCCCACGGTGGTGCTGGGTGGAACTCAGTCGACGACCGTGATGCCCATCGAGCGGGCGGTGCCGGCGATGATCTTCGCGGCCTGGTCGATGTCGTGCGCGTTCAGGTCGGATTCCTTGGTCTTCGCGATGTCGCGGACCTGGTCCCAGGTGACCTTGGCGACCTTGGTCTTGTGCGGCTCGCCGGAACCCTTCTCCACGCCCGCGGCCTTCAGCAGCAGCTTCGCGGCCGGCGGCGTCTTGAGCTTGAAGTCGAACGTGCGGTCTTCGTACACGGAGATCTCGACCGGGACGACGTCCCCGCGCTGCGACTCGGTCGCGGCGTTGTAGGCCTTGCAGAACTCCATGATGTTGACGCCGTGCTGACCCAGCGCGGGGCCGACCGGCGGCGCGGGGTTGGCCGCACCCGCCTTGATCTGCAGCTTGATGATCGCCGCAAGCTTCTTCTTCTTGGGTGGCATTTCGTTTGTTCCTTCTTACTGACTTGAGTCCCCCGCACACCTGCCAGTACGCGGGGACTGCCGGCCGTCTGGCGGCCGTCAGATCTTGGAGACCTGGTTGAACGACAGCTCGACCGGGGTCTCCCGGCCGAAGATCGACACCAGGACCTTCAGCTTCTGTCCGTCCACGTTGACCTCGGAGATCGTCGCGGGCAGCGTCGCGAACGGGCCGTCCATGACGGTGACCGACTCGCCGACCTCGAAGTCCACCTCGACCGCGGGGGCACCCAGCTGAGACTCGGCGGAAGCGGCCTCGCCCTTGCCGGGCTTGGCGGGGGCGGCCGTCTCGACCTTGGGCGCGAGGAACTTGAGCACCTCGTCCACGGTCAGCGGCGACGGACGCGACGTGGCGCCGACGAACCCGGTGACACCCGGCGTGTTGCGCACCGCGCTCCACGAGGCGTCGTTCAGGTCCATGCGGACCAGGATGTAGCCGGGCAGCACCTTGCGCTGCACCTGCTTGCGCTGGCCGTTCTTGATCTCGGTGACCTCTTCGGTCGGGACCTCGATCTGGAAGATGTAGTCCTCGACGTCCAGGGTCTGGGTCCGGGTCTCGAGGTTGGTCTTCACCTTGTTCTCGTAACCCGCGTACGAGTGCACGACGTACCACTCACCGGGAGCGGCGTTGAGTTCCGCGCGCAGTTTGGCGACCGGGTCGACGTCCTCGTCGGCCTCGGGCTCGGCGGCGGTGTCGTCGTCCTCGGTGTCGTCGGTCCCGGCGGACGCCTCGTCGGCCTCCGCGACATCTCCGGCTTCGTCGACCTCGTCGCCTGCGGCGGGCACCTCGACGGAGTCCAGGTGCTCGGACTGCTCGTCGCCGAGTGCCGCGTGCACCTGCTCGTCGGAAAGCTCGGTCAGCTCATGACCGGCTGCTGTGCCGTTCTCGGAGGTCACGTTCCGTCCTCTCAGTTGATCGGTTGCCGTGGCGCAGGCCACCGTGCGGCGCCCTCAGGCACCGCGAACGGCTGCCTCAGCTGCCGAAGACGGCACCGACGACCTCTTTGAAGGCCAGGTCGAGGCCGCTCACCAGCGCCACCATGAACACCACGAAGACCAGCACCACCGCGGTGTAGGTGACCATCTGCTTGCGGTTCGGCCAGATGACCTTGCGCAGCTCGGCCCAGACCTCACGGATGAAGCGCATGAGCCGGGCGAAGATCGACGCCTGCTTCGGCTTGCGGTCGCGCTTCGGGGTCGCCGTGCCTTTGGCGTCCTTGGACTTCTCGGTCTTGTCCCCGGCCTTCGCCTTGCCGGCGGGGCGGGTCTTGTCGTCCGACTTGGCGTCGGCCTTACCGGACGGGCGCGCGGACGCACGGCGCTCACGCCGGGCAGCGGCGGTCACCGGGCGGGACTGCTCGTCGGGCTTCTGCCCGGCGTCGTCCTGCGCCTTCTCACCGCTGGCGTCGCTGTCGCTCACGACCACTCCTCCGCCTTCACCAGTTCGCTTACGCAGGGGTGACAGGACTTGAACCTGCAACCTGCGGTTTTGGAGACCGCTGCTCTGCCAATTGAGCTACACCCCTTTGGAACCCCGATGCTCTGGAGCTCCCGAGGACGCATTCCATCGTCCCCACCGCCGTGGCGGGGATGACCGTAGTGCGTTCCGAGACCAGAAGTCTACGGCAACCCCCGAACAGCTTCGCAACCGCGCCCCTCAAAGCGGCGCGGAGCAGCCTTCCGCGGGGAAAACTCCCCCACGGCCGACCCCATGATCGTGCCACGATGTCGCCATGAGCGCTCCCGCACCCTCGTCTTCGCCCGCCGCCCGCGTCTCGGCCCGCATCGGCGGCATCACGCCGTCGGCCACGCTGGCCGTCGACGCGAAGGCCCGGGAGCTCAAGGCGCAGGGTCGTCCGGTGATCGGGTTCGGCGCGGGGCAGCCGGACTTCCCCACCCCGGCCAACGTGCTCGAAGCCGCCGAAGCGGCGGTCCGCGACAAGGTCAATCACGGCTACACCGCCGCGGGCGGGCTGCCGGAGCTGCGCGAGGCGATCGCGGCGAAGACCGTCCGCGACTCCGGGTTCGAGGTCGACCCCGGCCGCGTCCTGGTGACCAACGGCGGCAAGCAGGCGGTCTACTCGGCGTTCGCGACGCTGCTCGACCCGGGCGACGAGGTGCTGCTGCCCGCGCCGTACTGGACGACGTACCCGGAGTCGATCGCCCTCGCCGGCGGTGTCCCGGTGCAGGTCACGGCGGACGAGACGACGGGCTACCTGGTCACCGTCGAGCAGCTCGAAGCCGCCAGGACACCGCGCACGAAGGTGCTGCTGTTCGTGTCGCCGTCGAACCCGACCGGCGCGGTGTACCCGCGCGAGCAGGTCGAGGCGATCGGGCGCTGGGCGCACGAGAACGGCCTCTGGGTGATCACCGACGAGATCTACGAACACCTGGTCTACGACGGCGCCGAAGCGCCTTCGATGCCGGTCTTGGTCCCGGAGCTCGCCGACCGCACGATCGTCCTCAACGGGGTCGCGAAGACGTACTCGATGACCGGCTGGCGGGTGGGCTGGCTGCTCGGTCCGCAGGACGTGGTCAAGGCGGCGACCGCGTACCAATCCCACTTGTGCGGCAACGTTTCCAACGTCGCGCAGCGCGCGGCACTGGCCGCGGTGAGCGGACCGCTCGACGCCGTTTTCGCCATGCGCGAAGCGTTCGACGCCCGGCGGAAGAAGGCTCTGTCCCTGCTTTCCGAGATCCCGGGAGTCGAGACTCCGGTGCCACTCGGCGCTTTCTACGTTTATCCGTCGGTGAAAGCGTTGCTGGGCAAGGAGATTCGTGGCGAGCGTCCGGCCGACACGGTGGCGCTGGCGGATCTGATCCTGCGCGAGGCCGAGGTCGCCGTGGTGCCCGGCGAGGCGTTCGGGACACCGGGCTACTTCCGGATTTCCTATGCCCTGGACGAAAACGATCTCGCCGAGGGGATCACCAGGATGGGCCGTCTGCTCGCGGAAGCACGGTGACCGTGGTGCGCTTGGGAATCGCTCTTCCGCAGTACGGTCCCCTCGCGTCGATGGACGCCGTCACCGGTTTCGCCGCGGCGGCCGAGGAGCTCGGCTACGAGTCCTTGTGGGTCGGGGATCGGGTGCTGGCGCCGGTCTCGCCGTCGGATTTCTACCCCGGCGGCACACCGGAACGGCCGTACCCGCCCGAATTCGTCACGTTCGCCGATCCGCTGATCCTGCTGACCGTCGCCGCGAGCGTCACTAACAAGGTCCGGCTCGGCACCAGCACGCTCACCGGGACGGTGTACCCGGCCGTGGTGCTCGCCAGGATGCTCACCTCACTGGATCAGGTGAGCGGTGGCCGCCTGGACGTCGGGTTGGGCATCGGCTGGCTTCGCGACGAGTACACGGCGACAGGCACCCCCTGGAAGGGGCGTGGCGGACAGCTGGAGGAGCTTCTCGACGTCCTCCGGAAGTTCTGGACCGGCGACCCCGTCGAGCATGAAGGCGAACGCTGGCGGATCCCGGCGTCGAAGGTGGGACTGCGCCCGGCTCAGCGCCCTCATCCGCCGGTGTTGCTCGGCGGGCTGTCGCCGGTGGCGCTGGATCGCGTCGGCCGTCGCGCGGACGGCTGGCTTCCGGCCGGACTGCCCGCGCCGTATCTGGCGAAGCTCTGGGACACCGTGGTGACCGCGGCCGAGAAGGCGGGCCGCGACCCCGGCACGCTGCGCCGGGTGCTGCGGATCAACCCGAAGCCGGGAACGGACCTCAAGGACGTCGCTGCCCAGCTGGAAGCGGCCGCCGAGACCGGGATCGCCGAAGCCTTCGTCGACCCCCACTACCTCGCGCGGGACGTCACGCACGCCCTTGATCTCGCCGCCGAGCTGCGCGACCTCGTCCCTAACGGCTGAAGGCCCTCCCCGTTCGCCGGGAAGGGCCTTCAGAAGGTCAGGATTCGCCGTCGGCGAGCTGGACGAGCGCGTGGGCCTTCGCGGCGTACTTCCAGTTGCCGAGGTCCCGGATGGTCTTGATCTTGAGCTCGGCGAGGAGTTCGTCGTGCTTCTTGGTCAGGCCTTCGAGCGCGGACGGCGGCGCGTCCAGCAGCTCACCGATGCCCTTGTCCTCCCATGCCTTGTCCACCAGCTTGTTCAAGTTCAGGCTCACGGTTTTCCGCCTTTCCTCGGGGGCAGGTACGCGCACCACCCTGAACGTGATCCACGTCTCAGGCAACCGGAGATCACCCGTTCACGCTCAGTTCACCGACGGTCGGACCGATGACAAACGTGACCCAGGTCGCGTACAACGAACGGGTGACGCAGCGGAGAACGGGCGGCGGCTGCCTCTTCCTGGTGATCGTGCTGTCCGTCCTGGGGATCGCTTACCACCTTTGGGAGCGTGGAACGGCGGTGACTCCGCCGGGGGTCACCACTTCGGACGGCGCGGGCCGGTACGTGGCGCTGGGCGACTCCTACACGGCCTCGCCGGGCACCGGACGGCCCGTGGGCGCGCCGGCGGGCTGCGATCGCTCGGACAACAACTACCCGAGCCTGCTCGCCGCGAAGCTGCGTCCGGCCGAGTTCGTCGACGTCAGCTGCGGCGGCGCCACGACCGAGCACCTCACCGGCGAGCAGAAGACCCGCGACGGCACGAACGCTCCCCAGCTCGATGCCGTCGACGGTGACACGACGCTGGTGACCGTCGGGATCGGCGGCAACGACGTGGGCTTCGCCGGCTTCGCGAGCCAGTGCGCGACGCAGGTGCAGACCGCTTCGCCCTGCAAGACCCAGCTGACCGCGGGCGGCCGCGACCAGCTCGCCGAACGGATCACCGCCGCCGCGGACCGGCTCGGCGGGATCCTGGACCAGATCCGCGCGAAAGCCTCTTCGGCGCGCATCGTGGTCGTGGGGTACCCGACGGTGCTTCCGGACGACGACGCCGGTTGCTGGCCCGTCCTGCCGGTCGGCGCGGGGGACGTGGCGTACTTCCGCGACTCGCTCAAACGGCTCAACACGGCGTTGCAGGACACCGCGAAGGCACACGAAGCCGGCTTCGCCGACATGTCGACCGCGAGCAAGGGGCGGGACATGTGCAGCGCCGCGAACCGGCGCTGGGTCGAAGGCCCCGCGCCGTCGGTGCCCGCGGCGCCGCTGCACCCGAACGCGCGGGGCGCGGCGGGGATGGCGGAGGTCCTGGAGAAGCTGCTCAAGCTCGCGTAGAGCAAGGGACCTTTGCTACCACTTACTTAGGCACGCTAAGCGAGTGGTAGCAAAGGTCCCTTGCTCCCCCGGGCGTCAGTTGCGGACGACCGCCTGCGCCTTGCCGAGCACGGCCTTGCCCTCGAACTTGGCGGTGATGTCGACGCGGGCGGTACCGTCGTCGTCGTTGACCACGGCGACCTTGCCGGTGAACTCGATCGTCGCCGCGCCCTCGTTCGGCACGACCACAGGGCGCGTGAAGCGCGCGAAGTAGTCGACGAGGCGTCCGGGGTCGCCGAGCCAGTCGGTGACGAGCCGAGCGCCGAGCGCCATGGTCAGCATCCCGTGCGCGATGACGTCGGGAAGGCCGACCTCCTTGGCGAAGGCCTCGTTCCAGTGGATGGGGTTGAAGTCGAGCGACGCGCCGGCGTAGCGCACCAGCTGGTCACGGGTGACGTCGATGGTCAGCGGCGTCAGTTCTTCCCCGACGGTGAACGTGCTCACGCGTCCTCCCCTCGGACCACGAGCTGGGCGTTCGTGGTGGCGATCAGACCGCCGTCGGCGCCGGAGATCTCGGCGCGCAGGTTGATGAAGTCGTTCCCGGCGCGGGCCATGATGTTGTCGATATGCGTCGTGAGCGACAGGACGTCGCCCGCGTGCACCGGCCGCGTGTAGGTGAACCGCTGATCGCCGTGGACCATCCGCGAGTAGTCGAGACCCAGCTCGGGGTCCGAGACGATCGCGTTGATCGAGGCGAGGTTGATGATCGTCAGGAACGTCGGCGGCGCGATGACGTCGGGGTAGCCGGCCGCCTTCGCCGCTTCGGGGTCGCGGTAGAGCGGGTTCGCGTCGCCGAGCGCGTCGGCGAACTCCCGGATCTTCTCGCGACTCACTTCATAGGTACTGGTCGGCGGGTACACCCGCCCGGTGAACGACTGGTCCAAGGCCACCCGAGCAGGCTACCGAACCCGAAAAATACCCGAAGCCGCCCTGGTGACCAGGGCGGCTTCGGGTAAGACAGGTAGAACCGCTAGACGCTCAGCGGGTCTCTTTGTGAGTCCGGTGCGTACCGCAGTTCGGGCAGAACTTCTTCATCTCCAGGCGATCCGGGTTGTTGCGCCGGTTCTTCTTGGTGATGTAGTTGCGGTGCTTGCACTCCTCACACGCGAGCGTGATCTTCGGTCGCACGTCAGTGGCAGCCACAGCATTTCCTTCTCTACTAGGCCTGGGATACCCAGGATTACCGCGTAGCGGTGGCCGGACTTGAACCGGCGACACAGCGATTATGAGCCGCTTGCTCTGCCAGCTGAGCTACACCGCCTTACATGAACCTGGCCGCGACACGCTTGCGTGACGCGGCTGAAGTTCTGAGCCCCTTTACGGAATCGAACCGTAGACCTTTTCCTTACCATGGAAACGCTCTGCCGACTGAGCTAAAGGGGCCTTGCCTCTCGCGAGGACTTGGAAAGATTAGCAAGTCCCCGCGAGGGGGTGGAACAGGGGGGTCCGTTACCGCGAAACCTCAGGTCAGCAGGGTGAGGACGGTCTCGGAGTGGCGTCCGGGCGAACGCGCCGTGCGGGCCTGCAGCCACGCCTCGAGGCGGTCCTCCGGCAGCGGCCGCGAGATGAGGTAGCCCTGAGCGACGTCACAGCCCATCGCTTCGAGCTGATCCCGCGCGACGTCCTCCTCGACGCCCTCCGCCACGACCGTGAGGCCGAGCGAGTGGCCCAGCTCGACGATGGAGCGCACGACCGCGAGGTCGCCGAGGTCGGTGCCCATGCCGAGGACGAAGCTCTTGTCGATCTTGACCTGGTCGACCGGGAGCTGCCGCAGGTACGCCAGCGACGAGTAGCCGGTGCCGAAGTCGTCGACGGCGAGCACGATGCCCAGTGAGTGCAGCTCCCGCAGGATCGGCAGCGCCTTCTGCGGGTCGGACATCACACCGGACTCGGTCAGCTCGAAGGTGAGCAGCTCGGGCGGGATACCGAAGCGGTCGAGTTCGCGCGCGACCTTCGTCGGGAAGTCCTCGTCGGCCAGGTTCCGCACGGACAGGTTCACCGCGGCGGAGATGCGCAGGCCCTCGTCGAGCCACTTGCGCACGCGCTTCAACGACTCTTCGAGCACGAACGACGTCAGGACGCCGATGAGGCCGGCGGCTTCGATCGCCGGGACGAACTCGTCCGGGCCGAGCCTGCCGAACTCCGGGTGCACCCAGCGCACGAGCGCCTCGACGCCCTGGATCTGCCGGTTCGGCAAGGTGATCTTCGGCTGGTAGTGGACGCTCAGCTGGCCTTCTTCGAGCGACTGCCGGAACTGCGTGACCATCTGGAACCGGCGCATGAAGATCTGGCCCATGCTGGCCATGTAGCCGCGGACCTCTTCGCCGCCCTTGGTGGCGCGGACGGCGACGTCGGCGCGCTGCAGGAGCCCGTCGACGTCGACCTGCTCGTCGTCTTCCGCCGAAGAGGTGGCGTAGCCGATCATCGCGTTGGCTTCGACGGAGAGCCGGTCGACCGGGTACGGGGCGACGAGTTCCGCGCGGAGCAGTTCCGCGGCGGCCTGGGCGCGTTCCGGGGCGCAGCCGACGAGGAGTGCCGCGAACGACGCGCCTTCGAGCCTGGCGAGCGGGACGTCGGGGCCGAGCGCGTCGCGGATCCGGCGGCCCGCGGCGATGACCATCCGGTCGGCCCACACGTAGCCGAGTGCGTCGCTGACGGTGGAGAAGACGTCCAGGTCGACCCGGAGCACGACCGCGTCGACCTGTTCCCGCAACGGTTCCTTGGCGACCTGGCGGAAGCCCGGCCGGTTGAGCAGACCGGTCAGCGGGTCGTGGTAGGCGTCGTGGCGCAGGGTCGCGAGCAGGCGCCGGTTGTCCAGCGACGTCGCGAGGTGGCTGGCCATCGTGCCGAGCAGCTGGACGTCGTACTTGCCGAACCCACGCCAGCGGCTCAGCCTGTCGTGCGCTTCGACGACGCCGAGGAGCTGGTTCGCGCTGCGCAGCGGGACGACCAGCGCCTCCTGCGCGCCGCGGTCGAGCAGCGCGGAGCGGACGTCGGGATTGGCTTCGGTGATCCGGAAGTGGCGGACGTGCGCGCCGGGCAGGCGCAGCAGCGGGTCGTCGGCGGCCGGGTCGACGGGCGGCAGTTCGTCACCCGCGACGACCATCCGCATGGTGTCCTTCGGCTCCAGTCGAAGCCTCAGCACGACGCGGCCTGCGGCGAGCTGGTCCTTGATGCGTTCGGCGATGGTCGCCCACTCGCGGACGTCGACGCCGCCGACGAGTTCGTCCGCGCGCCCGGCGGGCCGTGCGGCGGCCTGCTGACCGGAGCGCGCGACCATCAGGCTGACGTCGGACAGCGCTTCCATGTCGCGTTGCTCGCGCAGCAGATCCGAGTACGCCCAGTACAACGCGGTGAGGCCGAGGAAGACGGCGAGCACGAGCGGCCAGGCCTTCGGCGTCCCGGAAATGACCAAATAACCGGAAAGACCGACCGAAGCGTTGACGAAGCCGACGACGAGGATGCGGCCGGTCAGCCGGATCGCGGTGCTGACGCGCATGCGGCGGCGCAGCACGCGGACGGCGGCGAGCGCGAGCAGCGTGCTGACCAGCGGCGCGGTCAAAGTCCCGGCCAGCGCGGCGATCCAGGTCATGTCGTGGGCGCCGGAGGCCTGTTTCACCAGTCCTGCCACGGCGAACGCGCCGGTGATCTCCAGCAGGAAGGCGCCGGCGTTGTAGAGCACGCGGCCCGCGACCTTGCGGGCCAGCAAGGTCCCGATCCCCGCCGCGAGATGCGCGGCGAGCACGACTTCGAAGGGAGCGACGAAGAAACCGATCACCAGCGGGATCTCGGTGAACGAGATCGTCCACGAGATGCCGCTGCGGACGTCGACGTTGATGCCGAGCTGTTCGGCGAGCAGGAACGCGAGGGCGAGGATCGGCCCGATCCACAGCAGATCGTCCGAGGCCTCGAAGTCCAGCCAGAGGCTGACCGCGGCCGCGGCGGCGATGCCCATGGTGAGTACCGCGAAGGTGTAGACGCGGAACCGTCGCTCGTCGGTACGAGCCTCCGTAACGGCGCCTCCCTTGCCCGCTGCCGCCTGTGCGGCGCTCCCGGGCCTGCCGTTCGTGTCCGGCATCCGACCTTCCTTCCCGGCTGCCCAACCGGTCTTGTCCTACCGCGACCTCGGGGACGAGGGCAATACAGTACCCCGGAGGGCGTACCCAAGTCCCATTCGAGACAGTATGAGATCACCCCAGGGTTAACAATGGGCGCGTCGCGCTGACCTGCGTGGACCAAGGGGTGAAATGGGAGCGTTATTCGCGTTCCTTCCGACTACCGGAAGTCACCTGGCGCCACGCTCCGGCCAATCTCGTGAAGTTCCCGGCGGACCCGTCAGTAGGGGCTTGAATAGCCCTATGAATAGCCACGCCATCGCCGCCGGGCACGCCGAGCGGCTCGCCACCGTGGACGCCCTGCTCCCCGAAATGCCTGCACTGGAGCCTGTCGAGGGCTCCGTGTCACTCTCCGCGACGGCCGGCGACTCGGCCGCCGCCGGATTGTCGGTACGGACCGAGGCGGGTCCCGATTCCGTTGACTCTCCGTGGCGGGCCCTCGTCGAGCATCGCCTCGAAGCGCGCCTCACCGGCCCCCGCCCGGAAGCCGCTCTCGACGCATTACTCACCCGATGGGATGAACATCTGAAGACCGTGGCTCCACCTGGGGATGTCGAGACGGCGGCGACCGTCGTGCGGCCCAGCCGGGACTCCCCCGGCTCGGCCGAATTGCTGCGCCGCGGCTTCGCGCCGGTGCTGGTGATCGCGGTCCGCCCGGCCGACCGGCTCGCCGTGACCGGACCGCCCGCCACTCCCGGCGTGCACATCCGGCCCGCCGAAGCGGATGATCTCGAAACCGCCGTCGCACTCGAACTGGAATTGCAGCGTTATGACGCGCAGTTCGGTTCTGTCACTTTGCGCGAGGGCGCGGAGGAAACGATCACGGCGGATCTGTCGAAACAGTTGGGCCGCGAAAATCCGACGTTGTGGATCGCCGAGCTGTACGGCCGTCCGCTGGGCATGGTGCGGGTGCAGTTCCCCGGCGACACGGCGTGGATCCGCGGCCGGGTCGCGGCCGAGAAGGTCGGCTACCTGTCGTCGCTGGCGGTGGCCGAGCAGGCACGGTCGAGCGGGGTGGGGACGGCGCTCGCCGCGCACGCGCACCAGGTCTTCGACGAATGCGGCACCGACGCCGTGCTGCTGCACCACGCGCTGGCCAACCCGCGCTCGACGCCGTTCTGGTACGCGCAGGGCTATCGGCCGCTCTGGACGTACTGGCAGCGGCGACCCGCGGTGCCTTGATCCGGATAGGCTCGTTTTCGTGAAGAGGGACGATGACGCGGCCCCGGTGGCGCCGACCGGGGTCGACACCGAAAAGCCGTCCGCGGCGAGGATCTACGACTGGTTCCTCGGCGGGACCCACAACTGGGCGGTCGATCGCGAGTTCGCCCGCGCGTTGGAAAAGCAGTGGCGCTGGGTCAAACCGGGCGCGCGGCACAACCGCGAGTTCATGAACCGAGTCGTGCGCGCGGCGCTGGACGCGGGGATCCGGCAGTTCATCGATCTGGGCTCCGGTGTCCCGACAGCCGGGAACGTGCACGAGATCGTGCAGGAAGAGCTGGAGCCGGGCGACACGGCGAAGGTCGTGTACGTCGACTACGAGCCGGTGGCGGTGGCGCACGCGGAGCTGATCCTCGAACGTCACGAGGCGACCGACTGGGCGGGGATCGTCCAGGCGGACATGCGGCGGCCGAAGGACGTCCTGCGGCATCCGGAGACGCTGCGGCTGATCGATTTCGACCAGCCGGTGTGCCTGATGATGATGGCCGTCCTGCATTTCGCCGGACAGCACGACGATCCGCCCGCGCTGGTCGCGACGTACCGGAACGCGCTCGCGCCGGGCAGCTGGCTGGGGCTTTCGCACATGAGCTTCGGCGGCCAGACCGGCGAGGACGCCGACGGGCTGCACTGGATGGTCGAGCAGTACCGGAAGACGAGCAACCCGGTGTGGATGCGGGACCGCGAAGAGATCGAGCCGCTCTTCGGGGACTGGCCGCTGCTGGAGCCCGGCCTCGTCCATCTGCCCGACTGGCGACCCGTACGGGAGCTACGGCGGGACGAGGAAGGCGCCCGGCCGTTCGCCTGGTGCGGGGTCTCGGTGCACCCCTGACCTCGGACCTCTCGCCGGTTCGCGTCGCGTTTAGGGGGCTAAAGGCGACGCGGACCAGGCAGAGGTCGGATGAATGAGTGATCGCTGACGGCGAACGTGGAAAGGAAACAAACGGGTCGATCGGAGAGTTGAGCTAGGCAGACTCAACTAACCGAGGAGTGCACAGATGACCGACAACCGCCTCCTGCCCGTCCTCCCGCTCGATGACGACGTCGTGCTGCCGGGCATGATCGTCCCGCTCGACCTCGCCGACACGGAGACGCGCGCCGCGGTGGAGTCCGCCCAGGCCAACACGCCTGCCCAGGCTTCCTTCCCGGGGATCCGGTCCAGCGCCGCCACCAAGGCCGAGGTGCTGATCGTCCCCCGCGTCCACGGCGAATACGCCGAACTCGGCACTATCGCGACAGTCGAGCGCATCGGGCGCGTGCCCGGCGGCAAGACCGCGGTGCTGTTGCGCGGCACCCGCCGCGCCGTCGTCGGCCGCATCGCCGACGGCCCCGGCGCCGCCCGCTGGGTCCACGCCGAGGTCGCCACCGAGACCACCGACGACAACTCCGCGAAGCTCGCGTCCGAGTACAAGAGCGTCGTCCTCGCGATCCTCCAGCAGCGTGGCGGCTGGCAGATGATCGACGCGGTCCAGGAGGTCGAGGACCCGTCCGCGGTCGCCGACCTGGCGGGCAACTCGTCGTACCTCAAGACCGAGCAGAAACTCGAACTGCTCTCCGCCCTCGACGTCTCGGCGCGGCTCGAGAAGGCCCTCGAATGGAGCCGCGAGCAGCTGGCCGAGCTCGAGGTCACCGACACCATCCGCAAGGACGTCCAGGAGGGCATGGAGAAGCAGCAGAAGGAGTTCCTGCTGCGCCGTCAGCTCGAAGCGATCCGCAAGGAGCTGGGCGAGCTCGACGGCACGGCCAACGACGACGACTACCGCGCCCGCGTCGAAGCCGCCGAGCTGCCGGACGCGGTCAAGAAGGCCGCACTGTCCGAAGTGGACAAACTGGAGCGCACCTCCGACCAGTCCCCCGAGGGCGGCTGGATCCGCACCTGGCTGGACACGGTCCTCGAACTGCCGTGGAACGAGCGCACCACCGACGTCCACGACATCGCCGCGGCGCGGGACATCCTCGACGCCGATCACGCCGGCCTCGACGACGTGAAGGAACGCATCATCGAGTACCTGGCCGTGCGCAAGCGCCGTGCGGAGTCGGGCCTCGGCCCGGTCGGCGGACGGCGTTCGGGCGCGGTGCTCGCGCTCGCCGGCCCTCCCGGGGTCGGCAAGACCTCGCTTGGCGAGTCCGTGGCGAAGGCGATGGGCCGCAAGTTCGTCCGCGTCGCGCTCGGTGGCATCCGTGACGAGGCGGAGATCCGCGGCCACCGCCGCACCTACGTCGGCGCGCTGCCCGGCCGGATCGTCCGCGCCATCAAGGAAGCGGGTTCGATGAACCCGGTCGTGCTGCTCGACGAGATCGACAAGGTCGGCGCCGACTACCGCGGCGACCCGACGGCGGCGTTGCTGGAGGTGCTGGACCCGGAGCAGAACCACACGTTCCGCGACCACTACCTCGAGGTCGAACTGGACCTGTCCGACGTCGTGTTCCTGGCGACGGCGAACGCGCTCGAGACCATCCCCGGCCCGCTGCTGGACCGGATGGAGCTGGTCACCCTCGACGGCTACACCGAGCACGAGAAGGTCACCATCGCCCGCGACCACCTGCTCCCCCGTGAGCTGGAGCGCGCCGGTCTCGGCAAGGACGACGTCACGCTGACCGACGGCGCGTTCAGCCGCATCGCCGCCGAGTACACGCGGGAGGCCGGGGTGCGCAACGCGAACCGGACCATCGCGAAGGTGCTGCGCAAGGTGGCGACCAAGGTCGCGCTGGACGAGGTCGCGCTGCCGCTGACGATCGACGCCGACGGGCTGGAGACCTACCTCGGCCGTCCGCGGCACCTGCCGGAGTCCTCGCTGCCCGCGTCGACCCAGCGCACGTCGACCCCTGGTGTGGCCACCGGGCTGGCGGTGACCGGAGCCGGCGGTGACGTCCTCTACATCGAGGCGTCGCTGGCGGATCCGGAGTCCGGCTCCACCGGGCTTCAGCTGACTGGCCAGCTGGGCGAAGTGATGAAGGAGTCGGTGCAGATCGCGTTGTCGTACCTGCGTTCGCGCGGCGCCGAGCTGGAACTCCCGGTGGGCGACCTGAAAGACCGCGGCATCCACGTGCACGTCCCCGCGGGCGCGGTGCCCAAGGACGGGCCGAGCGCCGGCATCACGATGACGACCGCGCTGGCGTCCCTGCTTTCGGGCCGCGTAGTGAAGTCGGACGTCGCGATGACCGGCGAGGTGTCGCTGACCGGGCGCGTGCTGCCGATCGGCGGGGTCAAGCAGAAGCTGCTGGCCGCGCACCGGGCCGGGATGAAGACGGTGATCATCCCGCAGCGCAACGAGCCCGATCTGGACGACGTCCCGGCCGAAGTGCTGGCCCAGCTGGACGTCCACGCCGTGGCGAACGTCCGCGACGTGCTGGACATCGCGCTGGCCCCGGCGACGGCTCCGGTCGCCCAAGCGGCATAACGGCGCGAGGCCAAAGCCCCGGATCCCCTCGTGGGTCCGGGGCTTTCGGCTTGCCGAAATCCGGACGAACCCGGACATTGACTCGCCTTAAACTCCCTATCACGTTTTGATAACGTACATTGCGTGCCACCCAGCCGGGGTGCGTGATCCTTGAGAGGGCAAGGTCATGAGTCAAGGAATTCTTTCCCCGTTGCGGCCGAGGCGCAGGTGCGTTTCGGCCGGTCAGATCGTCTGTCTGAGCATTCTCACCGGATTCACCGCGGCGCTGACCTTCGCCGGCACCAGCGCCACTGTCGCCGCGGGGATCGCCATCACCCTGTTCGGCGCCGTTCTCCGTCACCCCGCGCCCGCCAAGGCACCCCGATGAACACGGAAACGGAGTTCATGGCGCGGCTGCGCGAACTCCGCGACCGAAGCGGCCTCAGCATCCGCGCACTGGCCGCCGCGACCGGCTGGTCCCGCAGCACCTTGGCCGACCTGTTGGCCCGGAACACCTTGCCGGGCAACGAAAACCAGATGCGAGTCCTGTTGCACGCCCTGCTCCGGACGGTCCCCGACGAGCGCGGGGTCGACGAGTATCTCGCCGACTGGCGTCACCTGATCGGACGTCGCCACCACCGCAATGGCGGATGCGCACCGCTCGACCGGATACTCGTCGCACTGGAAATCGCGGCACAGCGCGGCGGCTCCGAAGCACCGGGCCTCCGCAAAGCGAAAGAAATAGTGCTGCACGAAGGTTCCCTACGAAAGTTCCCTCCTCGCGGTGAATACGCCGCGAATTCACCTGGATGTCCCGTTCCGCCCGTACTCTCCGACCCGCTCCATCCCGCACCACCACATCAGCGGATGTCTCGGAGGCACGAGTGAAGCGACGGAATTTCCTGCGCGCGGCCGTGGTCGGCGCCGGTGTCACGGCGTTCGGAAACAGGCTCTCGGGAGCGGCTCTCGCCGCGCCCGCTCAGAACGGACCCAGCCCGTACGGCGCGCTCCAGGCCGCCGACGCGAACGGGATCCAGTTGCCGGCGGGATTCACCAGCCGTGTCATCGCCAGGTCCGGCCAGAAGGTCGCGAGCACCGGGTACACCTGGCACAGCGCCCCGGACGGCGGCGCGGTGTTCGCCGACGGCAGCGGCTGGATCTACGTGTCGAACTCGGAGATCACCCCCGGCGGGGGCGCGAGCGCGGTCAAGTTCGACGCGAGCGGGAACATCACCGGCGCCCACCGCATCTTGGCGAACACCCGCCAGAACTGTGCGGGCGGAAAGACTCCTTGGAACACCTGGCTTTCCTGCGAGGAGATCGACCTCGGGTTCGTCTACGAATGCCAGCCGAACGGTCCGGCCACGGCCGCGGTCCAGCGGCCCGCGATGGGGAAGTTCAAGCACGAGGCCGCGGCGGCCGACCCGGTGCGCAAGGTCGTCTACCTGACCGAAGACACCTCCGACGGCTGCTTCTACCGCTTCGTCCCGACAACCTGGGGCGATCTCTCCGCCGGAACGTTGCAGGTGCTCAAGGCCGGCACGGCGACCTCGGGCAGCTTCACCTGGGCGAACGTCCCCGACCCCGACGGCTCCCCCACCGCCACCCGTAACCAGGTGTCCGGTGCGAAGCGGTTCAACGGCGGCGAAGGACTGCACTACGCCAACGACACCGCGTGGTTCACCACCAAGGGCGACAACCGCGTCTGGCAGCTCAACCTGACGAACAGCACCTACGAGCTGGCCTACGACGACTCGCTGGTCAGCCCTGGCTCGGCCCCGCTGACGGGTGTCGACAACGTCACCGGGACCTCGTCGGGTGACCTCTACGTCGCCGAAGACGGCGGCAACATGGAGATCTGCATCATCACCCCGAACGACATCGTGGCCCCCTTCCTGCGGATCAACGGCCAGAGCTCGTCGGAGATCTGCGGCCCCGCGTTCACTCCGGCGGGGAACCGGCTGTACTTCTCCTCGCAACGCGGTACCTCCGGTTCGTCCTCGGGCGGGATCACCTACGAGGTGACCGGCCCCTTCCGTTCCTGAAACCGGCGTGCGGGGGCGTCGACGGCCCGGCGCCCCCGCACGGCTCAGGCGTTGGTGCGGTTCTTCTCCCGCAGCCGGTTCACCACGAAGAGGGTCAGGGCGATCGCGACGGCGGCGATCACGAAGTACTGGAAGAACCCGGCGTATTCCTCGACCAGATGCCAGCTCTCCCCGAGGGCGTAACCCGCCAGGACGAACACCGTGTTCCAGATCAGGCTGCCCAGCGTGGTCAGGGCCAGGAACCGCCAGAACGGCATGCGTTCGATTCCGGCGGGCAGGGAGATGAGGCTGCGGAAGATCGGCACCATCCTGCCGAAGAACACCGCCTTGGTGCCGTGTTTCCGGAACCAGGCTTCGGTCTTGTCGAAGTCGGACGCCTTGACCAGCGGGATCTTCGCCATCCAGCGCCGTGTTCGGTCGCGGCCCAGCAGCAGGCCGAGGTAGTACACGATGATCGCGCCCGCGACCGAGCCGAACGTCGTCCACACGAGTGCTTCCATCAGCGTGAACGTGCCCTGACTGGCGGAGAACCCGGCCAGCGGGAGCACCAGTTCGCTGGGGATCGGCGGGAAGAGGTTGTCCAGGCCGACGATGATCGCCGCTCCCGGACCGCCCAGCGCGTCCATCAGTGACACCGCCCAGCCGGCGAGTCCTCCCATCGGTTCACTGGCGGTTTGGGCGAGGAGGAGGTTCATGGCGGCCTTTCGTGGTCGTCTGCGGATGTCAACGAACGTACGAATCGCCCGGGTTCCGCACACTGGGGTGAAGCGGCACGAATCACTGCGGTAAACCGCAGTACCGATCTCCGGCTACCCCGCTAACCTCGCGTTATGCCCATTCCGCCGTCGATGCGCCGTTACCTGCGCAGAGCACTCCGCGGCACACTCGGTCTGGCGATCGGCGCCATGACCGCGGTCGCGGAGTTCTTCTATGTGCTCTTCGGCGGCCTCGCGCTCGCAGTTCCCGCGCTGCGGCAGCCCGTCCTGGCCGGTGCGCGTGTGCTGTCCGAAGTGGAACGGCGGCGGCTGGAGAAGTACTTCGGCGAAGAGAACGCCACGAACTACACCGATCACCGTGCGATGGCCTATCTCGTCCCGCGGTGCGTCATCGGCCTGCTCTGCGCCGCGATCTTCGTCCTGATCCTGCTGGGCGCCGGATCCGGGGTGATCATCGCCGCTCAGCTGTTCGAGGGTCAGTCGCCCGGAGGAGGAGCACCGGCCGACTGGTACGACCCGGTCACCACAGTCCTCTTCGGCGGGTTGCTCGTTTTCCTTGCCTTGCAAGGACTTATCGGAGCCGCGACGCTGGACGCCAGGCTGGCGAAGCGCTTTTTCGGCCCCAGCAGAAGCGAACAGTTGCGCCGGCGGCTCTCCGAACTCACGACCAGCCGGGCGGAAGTGGTCGAGGCGGTCAACGGCGAGCGCCGCCGGATCGAACGGGACCTGCACGACGGCGTCCAGCAGCGGCTCGTCGCGCTCGGAATGCTGCTCGGCCGGGCGCGTCGCGCGACCGACCCGGAACACGCGTCGGATCTGCTCCGGCAAGCGCACGAGGAATCCCAGCGCGCCCTGGTGGACCTGCGAGAGGTCTCGTGGCGGGTGTATCCGATCGCACTGGATACGGACGGACTGCATCCCGCGCTGGAGGCGCTGGCGGAACGCTCGGGCATCCCGGTCCACCTGCGGGTCGACCTGCCGGAACGGCCACCGGCAGCCATCGAGACCGTCGTCTACTTCGTCGCTTCAGAGGCGGTCACCAATACGATCAAGCACGCCGCGGCGACGCGGATCGACATCGAAGTGGAGCGGGACGGGGGCAGGGTGCGGGTACGGATCACCGATGACGGCACGGGCGGGGCGAGGAAGTCGGGCGGCGGGCTTTCCGGCCTCGCGATGCGCGTCGCGGCGGCGGACGGGCGGTTCACAGTGGACAGTCCGCTCGGCGGCCCGACCGTGGTGACCGCGGTGCTGCCGTGCGAGTGATCCTCGCGGAGGATTCGACCCTCCTGCGCGAAGGGCTGGTCCGGCTGCTGGTCGAAGAGGGACACGAGGTCGTGGCGTCGGTCGGCGACGGCGACGCGCTCCTCTCGGCGACGGCCGCCTACCGGCCGGACGTGATCGTCACCGACGTCCGGATGCCGCCGACCCACACCGACGAGGGCCTTCGCGCGGCGCTCGAGATCCGGAAACGCTGGTCGGAGATCGGGGTGCTGGTGCTCTCGCAGTACGTCGAGAAGCGCTATGCGGCCGAGCTGATCACCGGCGATGGTGAACGCGTCGGCTATCTCCTGAAGGACAGGGTCGCCCAGGTGGGCGAATTCCTGGACGCGCTCGAACGGGTGGCCGCGGGCGGCGCCGCGTTCGATCCGGAGGTGGTGCGACGGCTGCTCGCACGGACCACGCACACCGATCCGCTCGCGAAACTGACCGTCCGCGAACGTGAAGTGCTGGAGAAAATGGCGCAGGGGCACACGAATCCCGGAATCGCCGAGTCGTTGTTCATCTCGCTGAGCGCTGTCGAGAAGCACGTGAACGCCCTCTTCGACAAGCTCGAACTGGCCAGCACCGCCGGCTACAGCCGTCGCGTCCTGGCCATCCTGCGCTACCTCGGGTCCTGACCTCGAGTTGACAGGCAAGTGACGACTTGCCTATAACTGGGTCGTGGACGGCGACCTGTTCAAGGCGATCGGCGACGCGACGCGACGCACCATCCTGGACGAGCTGACCGAAAAGGACGGTCAGACCCTGTTCGAGATCTGCGGCAGGCTGACCATGAAGCATGGCTTGTCCTCGTCACGACAGGCCATCTCGCAGCATCTCGCGATGCTCGAACAGGCGGGCCTGGTGCGCACCCGGCGACAGGGCCGCTACAAGTTCCACCACATCGACACGAGTCCACTGCGGTCGATCGTCGAGCGGTGGCCCATCGACCGAGAGGAACCGAACCCGTGATCCGGATCAACATCACCAGCGTCTTCGTCGACGACCAGGCGAAGGCCCTCGACTTCTACACCGAAAAACTGAGGTTCATCAAGAAAAACGACGTACCCGCCGGGGACGCCCGCTGGCTCACCGTGGTCTCCCCGGCCAACCCCGACGGCGTCGAACTGCTACTGGAACCGGACGGGCACCCCGCGGCGAAGCCGTTCAAGAAGGCGCTGGCCGACGACGGCATCCCGTTCACCCAGTTCGCCGTCGACGACGTGTACGCCGAGGTCGAGCGCCTCAAGGGGCTCGGCGTCGAGTTCACCCAGGACGCCGTGGACATGGGCCCCGTGGTCACCGCCGTCTTCGACGACACCTGCGGCAACCTGATCCAGCTCGCCACGATGAAGTAGACCCGGCGAGGCAAAGCGGGGCTCGGCCCACTGTGGACCAAGCCCCGCTTCGACGTTTCCCTACTGCTGCACCCACTCCACGAGCTCCACGGGCACGCCGTTCGGATCGGTGACCATGAAGAGACGCTCTCCCCACGGCTCTTCCCGCAGCGGCAACGTGATCTCGACACCTTCGTCGCGCAGGCGCTTCTCCTCGGCCTCGAGGTTCTCGACCGTGAAGGCCACGATCACGCCGGACGCGCGCTGCTGCCGCAGGTTCTCCGGCAAGACCTCGATCCCCGCCTGAAGCAGGACGATGCTCACCTTCGCGGTTTCGTGCCCGAGGGAGACGAAACCCTCCGCGGCCATCTGCTCGGTGAAGCCGAAGTGCTCGGTGAAGAAACGGCTGGACGCGGTGACGTCGTCGACGGTCAACGAGATGGTGGAGGCAAGGACGTTCATGGGCTATCCCCTTCGGTCGGCGTTGAGTTTTCGGATGAGCTGAGCGGTCAGTACGACCGGCGGCGCGGGACGCCGATCGAGCGGCGCACCGGCATCGAGCGGCCGGGGAACGGCTGCTGATGACGGCGGTCGTTCCGGCGGGCCTGGGCGCGGTTGGTGCCTTCGTTGCCTTGGGGGATTCGAGCGGTCAAGGAGCCTCTTCTCTCGTGGTCGGTAGTACGGACGTAAGTTTACATCCGACCTACCAGAAGTCAAGGATATTTTTACGACGGTGGTAAACTTCGCTCATGACCAGCGCGGATGTGGGCCTTCGGGAGCTCAAGAAGCAGGAGACACGGCAGCTGATCTCCGACCAGGCGACGCTTCTCTTCATCGAGAAGGGGTTCGAGGAGACGACGATCGCCGAGATCGCCGCCGCGGCGAGAGTCGCGAAGAAGACCGTCAC
Organism: Amycolatopsis sp. SB7-3; assembly: GCF_041021335.1. Classification (NCBI taxonomy): domain Bacteria; kingdom Bacillati; phylum Actinomycetota; class Actinomycetes; order Pseudonocardiales; family Pseudonocardiaceae; genus Amycolatopsis; species Amycolatopsis sp. SB7-3. The sequence continues at coordinate 2,983,758 of NZ_JBFPJQ010000001.1, read as the reverse complement.
CAACTACTTCGCGCGCAAAGAAGACCTGGCGCTCGACCAGCACGAGGAGTTCACGAACGGGCTGGCGAACGCCGTCCGCGACCGGAAGCCTGGTGAGTCGGCGCTGGCCGCGCTACGGCGCACCTTCCTGGACGCGGTGGCGGAGCACTCTCCCGTGATCGGTTTCACCGGGCCGGTCTTCGCGAAAATGGTGCTGGAGAGCCCGACCCTGACCGCACGGCTGCGTGAGCTGCACGAACTGCGCGAAGCCGCGCTCGCCGAACTGCTCGCGACCGAGACCGGAGCCGACGCGGACGACGTCACCCCGGTCATGGCCGCCGCCGAGCTCAACGCGATCGACCGCGTCCTCTTTCGCGAGGTCCTCCGGCGGTCCCATGCCGGCGAGAGCAACGACGAGATCGCCGAAGCGCTGACGAAGGCGACCAAGCGGGCTTTCGAGCTGTTGGAGCCCGCTTTCGGCGACTACGCGATCCGCGAATAGCCCCTGGGTTTTGTCGGGGGTTACCGCTAGGTTTCGCTCCATGTCTGAGGGGACCTTGCTCGACGTCGTCTACTGCGAAGGCTGGGACCCGGCCGCCCGCGCGCTGATCGGAAGGTTCTCCCCCGGCATCGCGCGGGAACGCGACGCCGCCGGGGAGCAGTACGCCGTCGCGCTGGTGCGTCCCGACTCGGGAGTTCCGTTGGTACTGGTCGAAGTCGCTTGGAAGCACCACTTCGCCCGCTCCGCGCACTTCGACGAGCGGAGCAGGCGCCGTGGGTTGTTCGAGTTCCGCGTGCTCGAAGACGGCTCGCTGTTCCTCGTGAAGGTCGACCAGTGGACCTACCATTTCGATGACCAGGAGGAATTCGACGAGCAGAACGCCGGCCGTGTCGAGCTGTCCTTCGGCCCCGACGGCGACGGCTGGATGCACAAGGCCCCTCGTGGCTACGGCGGCGGTTCCAGCAGCGGCCGTGTGCGAAAGCCGTTGTCCGAGCTGAGGATGCCGAAGCCCGCCTTCGGCGTCTGGGAACCCTTCACGAATTCGAAGGAGCTGACCCTGCGGACGCCGGACGCCCCGGTCACCGATCCACCGGTTCCGGTCGAGGAGCGCCCTTGGCGGCCCTCCGTTCCCTTGCGCCCCTTCGGTATCGACGAAATGTTCACGGCGGGTACGCGTTTCTCCCTGAGCGGTGGCCACGGCGTCGTCGAGATCGGCCTTCGGGACGCCGGGAAGCTCCGCATGACCAGCGGCAGGCTCGTCGCGGCGGATCCGGCCTTCCTGGATTCGGACGCCGCGCACTTCACGGTCACCGTGCCTCCCGGCGAGTACCGGGTGGTGATCTCGGTGATCCGGTTCGTCGACGAGCCGTCCCACGAACGGGTCGTGGCCGCGAAACTCGTCGTCGCCGACGTCCCCGTCGCCACCTGGGAAGCGGCGCTGTGGCCCGGGCAGAACGCGCTTTTCCTCGGTGACGGGGAGTTCTACGGCTATGGCGTGGACAGCGGCACTGGCTGCTTCACCGACGCCGACGCCCTTCCCGAGGAGATGGACGACGAGCTGCTCGAGAAGTTCGAGGAGGTGGACCCGCATATCGACGTCACGCCGGACGGTGCCGACGGCAACATCATCGCGTTCACCACCGGCTGGGGAGACGGCAGTTATCCGACCTGGATCGGCCGGGCGGCCGACGGCACGCCGGTCTGCTTCGTCACCGACATGCTGATCCTGAACCGTGCCCGGATTCTCACGGCCTGAGCGGGGATCATGGCGCCATGACCTTCACCGGAGAAGAGATCGCGTACCTGCGCTCGCAACCGTTGGCCCGCTTCGCGACCCTGTCGGAGGGCGGGGAACAGCCCGACGTCGTCCCCTTGGCGTTCGAATTCGACGGAACGGATTTCTGGGTGGGCGGCGCGGGCGCATCGGTCCTGGCGACCCGGAAGTTCCGCAATATCCAAGCGGGACAACGTAAAGTCGCCTTGCTCGTCGACGACCTCGTCTCACTCGACCCGTTCATCGCGCGCGGTGTCCGGATCTACGGAGAGGCCGCCGACCCGATCGAACGGATGGGAATCGTCGGCCCGGGCATCTACTCGCGCGTGACGCCGAAGGTTTCGTGGAGCTGGAACATGGCGGGCGAACCCGCGGGCGAGGCTTGGTATCCGTCGAGGCGAGCGGTTCACGGCGACACGTAGACGAGCATGTCCTTCAGGACGCCGCCGATCTCGTGATGGGCGGGCGGCTCGGTCATCGGTCCATTCTTGTCGGTGGGTGGCGGTACCTTCGAATCCATGCGGGAGCTGATCGTCACCGAGAACTGCACGATCGACGGCGTGATCGAACTGGCGGGCGACTGGTTCAGCCCGGGTGACACCGATCCGGACGTGGACCAGTCCGACGTTCTGGCCACGCTCCGGGAACAACGTGAGAACGCCGACGCGCTCCTGCTCGGACGCGTCACCTTCGAAGACATGCGCGGGTATTGGCCGCACGAAACCGAAGACACGACAGGCATTTCCGCTTACCTCGACACCGTGAACAAGTACGTCGTCTCGAGCACGCTCACGGAGCCGGAGTGGGAGAACACCACTGTGCTCTCCGGCGAGCTGCGCTCGGAGATCGAGAATCTGAAGTCCACCGAAGGCAAGGACATCGTGACCACCGGCAGCGTCTCGCTGGTGCGATCGCTCATCGCCGAGGGGCTCGTCGACGAGTACCGGTTGTTCGTCTACCCCGTCGTGGTCGGTGAAGGCCGTCGACTGTTCGAGGGCGCCACCGGTGTCCCGAAGCTTCGGCTGGTGGAGGAGAGGTCGTTCGCTTCGGGAATCGTGCTGCTGCGCTACCGCGCGGCGTCGAACTGACGGCTTCACCGGGTCGCGCGGCGGGAATTCCCTGCTCACCCGCCGCTCGGTAGGGTCGTGCTCCGGTTCGGCGACGGGAGAACGACGGAGGTGGCGCGCATGGCCGACGCGTCGAAGTTCACGGCCGAGGTGTTCCGTCGCGCGTCGGAACGGCCTCAGGTCCCACCGCGGCTGGCCCGGGCGGCGACCTGCGTCCGGGAAGGCAAGTTCACTTGGGAGGAGGTCGCTACCGGGAGTTGCGAGCACCCGCTCGCACAGGCGCTGTTCGCGCCCAGAGCCCAGGAAAAGCTGTGGCCGTTGCTGGCCGAGGTCGCCGCGGAGCTCGAATCGGAGCCTCCGCCCGCCGAACCCCGGCGCGCGCGACGAGCGCCGACGACGGACGACGACTTCAGTGAGTACACCTACCTCGAAGACCTGGCCGAACCGAACACGCGTCCCGCATGGCCGCAAAGGCGGGGACGCGGCCGGTGAGCGGCCCCCGTGAAAAAACAGGGTGAGGAGCGCACGGTCCCGCGCGTAGCGCCGGCGACCGTGATCAGTGAGACGGGCACAGGAGACGACCCTTCGGACGGCTGGTTCCCCGAGAGCGTGGCCACTGACTACGACGAGCCGGGCCGAGCGAACCGCCCGACGTGGTGACACCCGCGGCGGCCCGGTGCTCGAGTTCGCCGTCGGAACCGGACGGATCGCGATCCCGCTGGCCGCGCGTGGCGTGCCGGTGAGCGGTATCGAACTGAGCCGGGCGATGGCGGCACGGATCGCGGGCAAGCCGGGTGGCGGCGCGGCCCGTTCGCGATGGAGCCGGGCTATGTCGGTTTCGACGTATCGCCGGGATGCGACTGAAGCACCGTTGGGCGGACTGGGACCGCTCGGAGTTCACTGCCGAGAGCACGAAGCAGGTGTCGGTCTGGGAGCGCGGTTCGTGAGGATGATGGCCGCGCTGACGGCGAGCAGGGGCAGCGCCCACAGCGCCGTCGTGAGGTAGCCGGCCCGGGAAGGGAGCAACGTGCCGTCCGGGGTGGCGGCGGCGAGCAGGAGACCGGCGAGAGCACTGCCCACGGCCATCCCGATGCTGCGGGCGATCTGGTTGATCGAGAGCACGCTGGCCGTTTCCTCTTGGGGCACACCGGCCAGAACGAGTTTGGGCATCACCGCGAAGACACCTCCGACGGCGAAACCGAGCAGGGCGATCGCGACGAGGACGAGAAGAAACGACCGGTTGCCGGTGGCGAACAGCAGGGCGCTCACCACGGCGATCAGGACCGCGAACGCGTACGTCCACCGTTCGGTGAGGCGTGCGATGAGCCGCGGGATCGCTTTTCCCGCAACGAATCCGAGCAGTGAGAACGGGATCAGTGCCGCACCGGCGGCGACGCCGGGAAGCGCGAAGCCGTAGTGGGCGCTGGCCGGCGTCTGCACGTAACGGGTGAACAAGCTGAACAGCAGGTACAAACCCGCACCGGCCACGAGAATCGCCAGGTTCGCGCGAAGGATGCCGCCTTGGGCGAGCAACCGGAGGTTCACCAGCGGCGCCGTCGTGCGCAGTTCGATGAACGCCCACACGACCAGGACCGCGACGGACCCGGCGAGAACACCGATGCCCAGCCACGCGGTCGTCCAGATCGAGGGCTCGGCGATGACCAGGAGGATCCCGAGCGTGCCGAGGGCGAGTAGCAGCGTGCCGGGAACGTCGATCCGAGGAAGCTCGCCGGGTGCTTCGGCGGGCAGGAACCGCCAGGCGATGACGAACGCGGCAGCGGAAAGGAGGAAGCCGAAACCGTACGCGACACGTAGTCCCGCGAGCTGGTCGAGAAGGCTGACCACCGGATAGCCGACGCCGATGCCGACCGTCGACGCGACCGAAAGGGCGGCGATCGTCGATGTCGCGCGCTCAGGCGGCAGGTGGGCGCGGGCGACGCTCATCAGCAGCGCCCCGGCCGCGACCCCGAGCCCTTGCATGCCGCGTCCGATCAACAGCGCCGCGTACGGGAGCGGAAGCACCGTCAGCAACCCACCCGTCATGACCAGGGCCAGGGTGCCCAGGATCGTGGCGCGGCGGTACGGGCCGCTGCCGAGCCTGCCCAGTACCGGGCCCGCGATCGCGCCGCTGAACAGCGTCACCGTCAGGGTCCACTGTGCGGCGTCCAGCGAGACGTGCATGCCAGTGGCGACCGGAGTGATCAGGGGCGCCCCGACGCTGCCGATCACCGCGCCAGCCAACGCCGTGCACACCAGCGCCGGGCTCAGCCGCCCGTCGTGCCGGACGGGGGCACTCATCGGTTCGTCTCGGTGGTGATGTGGGTGAACAGCCCGGGCTGGATCCGGGTGCGGACGCCTTCGGCCCAGGCGTCGCCGACCTGCTCGACGTCCATCGCGGCGCCGGTGTTGAGCAACATCCCGAAGGCGAGGAACGTCTTCACGGTCACCGGATCGAGCCCGGTGCCGTCCTCGGCCGTGCCCCACATCCGCGCGAAACAGAACCGCACCGCGTCCCGTACCTCCGGGTCGCCACACGCGGCGAAGCCCTGAAGCTGCAACAACAACCCGGTCCGATCGGCCAGCAGGTCGTAGTACTGCGCGCCCATCGCCGAGAGCGCGTCCAGGCCGGTCTTCCCGTCGCCCGCGTCCCGCATCGCGTCGCTGAGCCGTTCGAACGCGGCCTGGACCAGCTCCAGGAACAGGGCCTTCTTCGTCCCGAACATCCGGAAGACGTACGCCTGCGTGATCCCCGCCGTCTTCGCGATCGCTTCCGTCGACGCCCCGTACAGCCCGTGTTCCGCGAACTCCTTCGCGGCGATGGCCAGCACCTGGGCACGTCGTTCGGGTCCGCTCATCCGTCCAGCCATGCCTCTAAGTTACTGGTTACTAACCACTAACTAAAGGTGGCCTGCGCAACAAAACAGAGCGGCCCCGTGACTGGGTCACGGGGCCGCTCTGGTGTGGCGAGTGAGGGATTCGAACCCCCGAAGGCAGTGCCGTCTGATTTACAGTCAGATCCCTTTGGCCGCTCGGGCAACTCGCCGTGGCCGGGTGTCCCCGGCCGAGACGAAAGAATACCCAATGCCGTGGCGGGCCGGTCAACCGGGTTCCGCAGGGCTAGGGTGGAAGCTCCTGACAAGCGAGTACGAGGTGTGAGAACACGTGGCGGATCCCTCTTTCGACGTGGTGAGCAAGGTCGATCGCCAGGAGGTGGACAACGCCCTGAACCAGGCCAGCAAGGAACTCGGTACGCGGTTCGACTTCCGGGGTACCGGGACCAAGATCGACTGGTCCGGTGAGGAGGCGATCGCGATCGAGTCCGAGACCGAGGAGCGGGCGCTGGCGGCGGTCGAGGTGTTCAAGGAGAAGCTGATCAAACGCGGCATCTCCCTGAAGGCCTTCGAGGCGGGCGAGCCGGCGTTGTCCGGCAAGATCTACAAGATCGGCGGCAAGATCCTGCAGGGGATCGCGTCGGACAAGGCGAAGCAGATCGCCAAGTTCATCCGCGACGAAGGCCCCAAGGGCGTCCAGGCGCAGATCCAGGGCGACCAGCTGCGGGTGTCCGGCAAGAAGAAGGACCAGCTGCAGGACGTGATCGCCTTGCTGAAGGGCAAGGACTTCGAGATCGCGCTGCAGTTCACGAACTACCGCTGAGCACGGCGACGACGAGGCCACCTTCGCCGGAAGGTGGCCTTCGTCATGTCTACGACGCGGTGACCGTCCAGGTCCCGTCGCCTTCCACCGACACGAAGGCCGGTCCGGACACGGGAACGCTGCCCTTGTAGTCGCCGAGCTGGTTCACGGGGAGCTCCGAGTAGTCGCCGCTGTGCACCCACACCGCCGTGCGACCGCTGTTCTTGGTGGTGACGGCGACCGCCGAGACGCCATCAGGCGCGGCGAAGACAGCTTCGCTCTTACCGGACAGGGGCTTGCCCGGCGTGAGTACGGGCAGGCCGCTTTCGTCGGTGATGGTCAGCGTCCAGGCGGCGTTGGCCTTGACGGTGAACGTCTTCGCCTGACGGCCGGGCATGTCGTTGATCCACTGCGTGCCCTTGTACGGGCCGACGTCGTTGACGATCAGCTCGTTCTCGGTGTTGACCGCGACGTGCCCGGAACACTTCGGGCACTCGAAGGTCACGAAGCCGATGCGCGACGGCCAGGCCATGGGGACCGACGCGTTCCCCTTCCCCGAATGCTTCTCCTCCGGCTGCGGGCCGGGCTTCGGGGTGGTGGTCGGCGTGGGGGTCGTCGATGGCGCGTGCAGCCCTTCCGGGGCGGCCGCGTGCGGGACGACACGGCCCAGAGCCGGCGGCGAGCAGGCCATCAGGCCCGCGGTCAGCAGCACGGCACTCGCAGCCGCGCACAAGCGCCTGATCACGTGTTTCCCCCTAGTCGAAACCGTCATCCGATCTTCGCCGCCCGATAGCCCAGCGTTACCGGATCACTCGCCCGAGCGATTCAGGCCACTCGGACGTGGGTTTCCGCCGCAACGCCTCCGCGAGAGTCCGAAAGGGACAAAAGCCCGTGTTGTAATCCGGCGATCGCGTTCGAGGAAGGTCACGATGAGACGCCGTTTCAGCTCCGCACTCGCCTTCGCGCTGTCACTCACGGTGATCGCGTCCCTGTTCACGTCCGCGCAGGCCGCGGAACGCCAGCAGCTCGTGCCCGGCTACGGCTCCTACCCGCGGCTGATTCGCCTTGAGCATTCCCCGATCGGCCGCGGCCGCATCCTCGCGTCGCTGACCAGCGAAGACGCGAGCGGCAAGTTCACGCCGATCATGGAAAGCACCGACGAGGGCCAGACCTTCCACAAGATCGGCGAGGTCCGCGACCGCGACGGTCGCCGCGGCATGTGCTGCGGAACGCTGTACGAACTGCCGCAGCGGGTCGGCAGGCTGCGCGCCGGCACCCTGCTGTGGGCCGCGAGTTACCGGCAGGACGCCGGTCCGCAACGGCGGATCGGCATCAGGATCTGGTACAGCCGCGACGCCGGCCGTTCGTGGGCCTTCCTGTCCGAGGCCGCGCGCTCGCACAACCACGACGGCATCTGGGAGCCGGAGTTCGTCGTCGACGCGGGCGGCACGCTCTGGCTGCACTACGCCGACGAGACCGAGGCGCCGCAGTTCGCGCAGGTGATGAACCGGGTCGCTTCCACCGACGGGGTGAACTGGGGCACCAAGCAGCGCACGATGGCCATCCCGCCGCATCGGGTGCGGCCCGGGATGCCGATCATCCGCCGCCTCCCCGACGGCCGGTACTACCTGGCCTACGAGATCTGCAACTACCGCGACCGCTACTGCGACCCGTACTTCAAGATCTCCCCCGACGGCGCCAACTGGGGCGATCCCCTCGACCCCGGCACCCGCGTCACCACCGCCAGCGGCAACTACTTCCAGCACGCGCAGACGATCACGCTGTTCCCCGGCGGCCCGAACGGGGTGCGGCTGGTGATGGTCGGGCAGATCTACACCAACGCCGCCGGGGTCCCGCAGGCCAAGAACGGCCAGGTCCTGCTGGCCAACGACAACTTCGGCGCCGGGCACTGGTACGAACTGCCCGCGCCGGTGCATGTCGTCGGGATCCACAACAACTTCTGCCCCAACTACAGCTCGACGCTGCTGCCGGTCGACGGCGGCAAGAACGTGTTGCAGATCTCCACCGAGTACAACCTCGGCTGCAAGGCGTATTTCGCGAAGGGCCCGGCGTTCTGAGCCACCCGGTAGTGTGAGGTCCCGAGCGATCGGCTACGAAGCGGGGGCATCGCATGAAGGGCATCGTGCTGGCCGGGGGCAGTGGGACGCGTCTGCATCCCATCACCCAGGCGATCTCGAAACAGCTGCTACCGGTCTACGACAAACCGATGATCTACTACCCGATCTCGGTGCTGATGTTCGCCGGGATCCGCGAGATCCTGATCATCTCGACCCCCGTCGACCTGCCGCATTTCCGGCGCCTGCTCGGTGACGGCAGCCAGTTCGGGCTCAGCTTCAGCTACGCCGAGCAGGCCGCCCCGAACGGGCTGGCCGAGGCGTTCGTCATCGGCGCGGACTTCGTCGGCGACGACGACGTCGCGCTCGTGCTCGGCGACAACATCTTCTACGGCCAGGGGTTCTCCAGCAGGCTGCAGGCCGCGGCGACCGCGCTCGACGGCTGCGTGCTGTTCGGCTACCCGGTCAAGGACCCGCAGCGGTACGGCGTCGGCGAGATCGACGCCGACGGCAAGCTCCTCTCCATCGAGGAGAAGCCCGAGAAGCCGAAGTCGAACAAGGCCATCACCGGTCTGTACTTCTACGACAACCAGGTCGTCGAGATCGCCCGTGACCTCAAGCCCTCCCCGCGCGGCGAGCTGGAGATCACGGACGTCAACCTCACCTACCTGCGGCAGGACCGCGCGACCCTGATCGACCTCGGCCGCGGATTCGCCTGGCTCGACACCGGAACGCACGACTCGCTGCTGGAGGCGGGCCAGTTCGTGCAGGTCCTCGAGCACCGGACGGGTGTCCGGATCGCCTGTCTCGAAGAAGTCGCGCTGCGCATGGGCTTCATCGACGCGGAGCAGTGCTTCGCGCTCGGGGCGAAGCTGGCGAAGTCCGGTTACGGTGAATATCTGATGAACGTCGCGCGCACCCAGGGTGCTACCGGCTGAACAGGTGTTCCCGCAGGGTGTCGCCGGTGTAATCGGTCCGGAAGACACCCCGTTCCTGAAGCCGCGGGACGACTTCGTCGACGAACGCGTCCAGCCCGCCCGGGGTCAGATGCGGCACCAGCACGAAGCCGTCGGCGGCGTCGCTCTGGACGTACTCGTCGATCGATTCCGCGATCTGCCGTGCGGTGCCGACGAACTGCTGGCGCGCGGTCACCTCGATGACCAGTTCGCGGATGGAGAGCTTCTTCTCCTCCGCGATCGCCCGCCATTTCGCGGCCACGGCCAGCGGATCCTTCTCGTGCCGGACCCGGCCCCAGGTCAGCGGTTCGGCGTCGGGGTCCGGGTCGATCTCGGGGAGCGGGCCGTCGGCGTCGTAGGCGGAGAGGTCGCGGCTCCAAACCTGTTCGAGGAACTGGATCGCGGTCGCCGGTCGCACCTGCTGATAGCGGATCTCGCGGGCCTGCTCGTGCGCGTCCTCCTCGGTGTCACCGAGGACGAACGTGGCGGCGGGCATGATCAGCAGCTCGCCGGGCTCGCGGCCGTAGGCGGGCAGCCGTCGCTTGACGTCGGCGAAGAACTCCTTGCCGCTCTCGAGTGAACCGTGTCGGCTGAAGATGACGTCGGCGGTCTTGGCGGCGAACTCCCTGCCCTCGTCGGAGTCCCCTGCCTGGATGACGATCGGCTGCCCTTGCGGTGTCCTCGGGACGGTGAACTCGCCCCGGATGTCGAACTGCGGTCCACTGTGGACAAAGCGTTCGATGCCACGGGCGAAGACGCCGTTCTCCTTGTCCCCCACCACCGCGTCGGGTGCCCAGCTGTCCCAGAGTTCGCGCACTGTGGCGAGGAACTCCTCGGCGCGACGGTAGCGGTCCTCGCGTTTCAGGAAGCCGCCGCGGCGGAAGTTCTGGCCCGTCCACGCGTCCGGCGAGGTCACGACATTCCACGCGGCGCGGCCGCCGGAGAGGTGGTCGATGCTCGCGACCTGCCGCGCGACCTCGTACGGCTCGTTGAAGGTGGACGACAGCGTGCCCGCGAGGCCGAGCCGGGTGGTGACCGCGGAGAGCGCCGCCAGCACGGTGGTGGTGTTCGGCCGCCCGACGACGTCCGAATCGAGGATCTTGCCCGCGTGTTCGCGCAGGCGCAGGCCCTCGGCGAGGAACAGGAAGTCGAACTTGCCCCGCTCGGCCGTGCGCGCGAGATGCTCGAAGGACGAAAAGTCGATTTGGCTACCCGAACGCGGGTCACTCCACACGGTGGTGTTGTTGACGCCGGGGAAGTGCGCGGCGAGTTTGACCTGTTTGGGCATTTGTCACGCCTCCGCGTACTGGTTGGCGGCGACCCCGAGGCCGAGATGGTCGCGCAGGGTGGCGCCGGTGTAGGCCTGCCGGAACGCGCCCGCGGCCTGGAGCGCGGGCACTGTCTCGGCGGTGAAGAGCGCCAGGTCGTCGGGCAGGACCGCGGGCCGGAGGTGGAAACCGTCGAGACTGTTGGACGCCCCGAGGCGGGGCAGCTCGGTGGCGAGGTCGGCGGGAGTTCCGGTGAAGCTCGGGCCGGGCGGGAAGGGCGCGTAGGCCTCCAACGCGCGGCGGCGGTCGATGGCCGCCTGCTCGGTTTCGGCGAGCACGATCGACAGGCCGGCGAGGAGTTTCGCGTCCGGGAAGCGCTCGCGGGCGCCGCGGATCTCGTCGACCAGGACGACGTCGGCGCCGTGCGCGTACGGCGAGTCGCCGTACACCGCGACGACGGGGTGGCCCTGCGGCGGGCGCGGTGTGATCGAAGGTCCCTTGATGCTGAAGAAGCGGCCTTCGAAGTCGACGTAGTGCAGCTTCTCGCGGTCGATGAAGCGGCCGGTCGGCTCGTCGCGGATGATCGCGCCGTCCTCCCAGCTGTCCCAGAGTCGGGCGATGACGTCGACGACCTCGGCGTTCTCCGCTTCGGCGTCCACCTCGGACGGCAGGGTGCGCCTGCCGAAGTGCGCGACCTCGGCCTCGGTGCGCGAAGGCACCGCGAGGACGCCTGCGCGGCCGCGGCTCGCGAAGTCGAGCGAAGCGACGGCCGTCGAGATGTGGAACGGCTCGGTGTGCGTGGTGGTGACTGTGGGAACGAGGCCGATTCCGCTGGTCACAGGGGCGAGCGCGGCGAAGGTGAGGAGTGCGTCGAGCCTGCCTCGGACGACTTCCTCGCCTCCGGGTTGGAGCGCGAGTGTGTCGTCGAGGGTGACGAAGTCGAGCGAAGCCGCTTCGGCGAGCTTCGCGTGGGCGAGGTAGTGGGCGGCGGTGAACAACGCGGACGGGCGGACGTCGGAGACCCGCCAGGCGGCCGGATGCTGCCCGGCCCCGTCGAGCGCGACCCCGAGGTGCAACTGCTGTGCGGAACCCATGCCCCGGGGAACTCGCGCACCAGGCCCTCGATTCCCGCTCCCACGGGGTGAGATCCCCGGCCAGACCTGCGTTTCGCGGGCTAATCGCGATCTGGAGGGGCCGCGTCGCGTTTAGCCCGCGAAACGCGATCTGGGCGCCCACCTGCGTTTCGCGGGCTAAACGCGATCCGGGAGGTCAGTGGGGGTGGCGGGCCATGTCTTCCAGGCGCCGGATGCGTTCGGCCATGGGCGGATGGGTCGAGAAGAGCTTCGAGAGGCCTTCGCCCGGACGGAACGGGTTCGCGATCATCAGGTGTGACTGCGAGACCAGCTTCGGCTCCGGCACGAGCGGCGCCGCGCGTGTTCCCTGATCGAGTTTCCGCAGGGCGGACGCCAGCCCGAGCGGGTCACCGGTGAGTTCCGCGCCCGACGCGTCGGCCTGGAACTCCCGCGAGCGGCTCACCCCGAGTTTCACGACGGCGGCCGCGATCGGCCCGATCAGCACCAGCAGGAGCCCGACCAGCGGACTGTCGCCGTCCTCCCGATCCCCGCCGCCGAAGACGCTGGTGAACATCGCGATGTTGGCGATCACGCTGATCACGCTCGCCAGCGCGCCCGCGACGCAGGAGATCAGGATGTCGCGGTTGTAGACATGGGACAGTTCGTGCCCGAGCACCGCCCGCAGTTCGCGTTCGTCGAGCAGGTCGAGGATGCCGGTGGTGCAGCACACCGCCGCGTGCCGGGGGCTGCGGCCGGTGGCGAAGGCGTTCGGGGCGACGGTGGGGCTGATGTAGAGCCGGGGCATCGGTTGCCGCGCCGTGGTCGCCAGCTCCCGCACGATCCGGTACATCGCCGGCTGCTCGGCCTCGGACACCGGCCGCGCGCGCATGGCCCGCAGCGCCAGCTTGTCGGAGTTGAAGTAGGCGTACGCGTTGACGCCGAGCGCCACCACCAGGCCGATGACCAGCGCACCCCGCCCGAAGAAACCGCTGATCCCGACGATCAGCGCGGACAGCAGGCCGAGCAGGACGACGGTCTTCAGCCCGTTCTGGTGCTTGTGCACGGCGTCCTGCTCCTTTCTTTCTCAGGGTGGGGGTTACTCATCGGAAACAACGCGATCGGGGGACGCGAAGTTCCTTCGCGTGCTCGGATCGCGGGTTATCGTCGAAGCCCGGAACGATCATCGGGAGGCGCCTGTGCGAGGACCCGAGCTGAGCCGCCGAGCCCTGCTCACGCTGGCCGCGGCCGGTGCCTCCGCGGTCGCCTTCGCACCGGCGGCCAGAGCCGAGAAAGTCCTTCTCGTCGAGGTCGGGGGCGCCCCGGAAGCGGTCGCGGTGAATTCCGTCACCGGCTTCGCCTACGTTTCGGACCCGTCCACCGGCACGATCGTCGTCCTCGACTCGCGGTCCGGCACGGTCGGTGACGTGATCCCGGTCGGCGGCGAACCCGCCGGGCTGGCCGTGGACGCGGTGACCGACCGGGTTTTCGTGGCGAATCCGCCCGCCGGGACGGTCCTCGTCCTGGACGGGCGGAGCAATGACGTCGTCAGCGTGGTGCCCGCCGGTCCCGGCGCGTCCAGTGTCGACGTCGACGAGCAGGCGAACCGCATCTACGCGGTCAGTGATCTCACCGGGACACTCGCCGTCATCGACGGCGTGAGCTGCCGCCTGCTGGACCTGGTCCCTGGCCCGCCTCGAGGGCTTTCCTCCATAGCGGTCGACAGCGGGCGCAAGCTCGCCTACTGCACCAGCACGGCCACCGACTCACTGGAGGTCTTCGACATCGGCGCGGGCGAGTTCACCGGCGGGATCCCGGTCGGCAAGGCGCCGACCGGCGTGGCCGTGCACGGTGCCACCGGCACGGTGTTCGTCGCGAATTCGGCCATCCATCATCTGTCCATCGTGGACACGGGTACGCGCAAGGAAAAGGCGACAGTGCTGCTGCGTTCGGAGTCTTCGGCGCTCGCGATCCACGAAGGATCGAACACCGTTTACACCAACGGCGGTCCCAACGGCATCGCCAGGATCGACGGCAGGACGAGCCTGCTCACCGGCGACCTGTCACTCGGCGTGAACCCCGGCGTGGTCGCGATCGACCAGCGCACCAGGACGGTGTACGTGACGGATCCCTTACGCGGCAGGGTTTCCCTCATCAGGGACTTCTGACGCCGGAACGGGCATGATGGCGGGGTGAGCGAGTACGCATTGCGTGGCGGGCTGCAACCCGACGTCTCGGCGGTCACCGCCGTACTGACCCATCACGGTGTCGAAGGGCCGGACGGTCAGGCGCCCGGCGAGGCGCTGGTCTTCGCCGCGTCCGGTGGGATCGGGGCCGGCTACATCCTGTGGGATTTCGCGCACGAGACGACGTCGACGATCGTGTTCGGCTTCCGCGCGCGCTGGCAGTATCCGCGGGAATGGCTCAAGTCCACAGTGGACCGTCTCGGGCTCGCCGCCGACATCCACACCACCGGAAGCAAACGTGCCGCCGCGAAACGGCTTTCCGCGAATCTCGAAGCGGGACGGCCGTCGATCGTCCTCCCCGACCGCGAATCACTCGGCTACTGGCGGCTGCCGCCGGAGATGTCCGGCGGTGGCGGCCACTTCGTCGTCGCGTACGGCGAAGAGGACGGCCGGGTGCTGGTCGACGACCGGAACCTCGCCCCGCTGACGGTCGGCCGGAAGACGTTCGACGCCGCGCGGGGACGGGTCGGCTCGTACAAGAACCTGCTCGCCACGATCGAGCCCGGCGAGGTCACCGACTGGCGGGCTGCCGTGCGCGGCGGACTGGCGGACTGCGCGCGGAACCTCTCGGAGCCGTCGAAGTCGTTCTCGCTTCCCGCCTGGGAGCGCTGGGCGAAGGCGATGACCGACGAACGCGACCCCAAGGGCTGGCCGCGCGCGTTCGGCGAGCGGCGCGGGCTCGTCGGGAGCCTGTTCACCGTGTGGGAGAGCGTCACTCCGGCGGGGATGGAGGGCGGGCATCTGCGCGGGCTGTTCGCCGACGCGCTCACCGAGGCCGCCACCCTGCTCGAACTCCCCGCGCTGGCCGAACAGGCGTCGACCTGGCGCGGGATCGCCGAGCGCTGGGCGGAACTGGCCGAGACGGCCGTTCCGGCATCGAACGCCGAATTCGCCTGGATGCGCGGGCTCGTCAGCGCGGTTTCCGCGGGTGTCCGCGAGGGCGACGCGGGGCAGGAAGCCGCCTCGGCCGCGGCCGAGGAGATGTGGAAACTGCGCACGCACTACAACGACGAAACCCCGTTCACCGACGTCGAAGCCCGTGAGCTCTTCAGCGCGATGGGCACCCGGCTCCGGGACATCCACACCGCCGAGACCGCCGCGATCCGCGAACTCTCCGAAGCCCTGATGGAGTGAACCGCGCCGGTGTCCGTTGCGCCGCGCGGCCGGAACACCACGCGATCGTTCAAGATCCACTTCGTGCACGCACATCCGCTGGGGACGACCAGTGCGCGTCCCGCTCCCGAGATCCACCTCCACCGCCATCGCCTGCGTGTCGCCGACCTGGACCATCTCGGCCACGTCGGGAATGTGCGGTTGCTCGACTACTTCCAAGAAGCCCAGGTCGCGATGCTCGACCCGCGGCGTGAGCACCTCTTCCAGGCCAAGGGACCGGCGTATCTCATCGCGAAGCACAACGTCAGCTACCTGCGCAGGCTGACCTTCCGCGACAGCCCGGTCGAGGTGGAGACCGTGGTCGGCCGGATCGGGACCTGCGACGTCGTGGTGAACAGCAGGCTGCGCGACGAGCGGGCCGTTTACGCGCGCTGCCGCACCATCTGGGTCGCGTGCGTCCTGCCCGAAGGCAGCACGCGAAGACTCGGCGACGAGGAACGCGAGCGGTTGACGCGGTTCAGCGGGGCGATCGACGAGCTTTCCTGAATGAGTTTTTAACCGTTTATGCTCCATTTCCCGCAACACCGGAAAACGGCTGGTCCGTTCAGCGGCTGATCATCCCGCTTTTCGGCCGGTACCTTCGGAAGACCTCTCCCCTGCAGAGCTCCCCGGAGGTATTTCATGCCACGGTCGAAGTCTGTCCGCTTTCTCGCGCCCTTGGTCGGCGCGATGCTACTGACGAGCGGGGTGGCCGTCGCCGCCCCGGCCGCCGAAGACCCCCAATTCATCCGCCTGGCCAGCAGGACCTTCGATCCGCTGAGCCAGCGAACGGCCGCGAGCCAGGACTGGAAGGGCGCCTACCTGCTCCAGGTCCGGAGCGCGCTGACCGACGAACAGCGCGGGCGATTGCGTTCACTCGGCGTGCGGATCGGGACCTACATTCCCGATTTCGCCTATGTGGTCCGACTGAAGCCGGAGAACCGCGAATCGGTCGCGAAATTGAATTTCGTCCGCTGGCTCGGCGAATACCGGGCGGACGACAAGGTGGAGATCTCGCTGGCCGCGACGGGCGGTTACCTGGTGACGCTCGTCGAATCGGACGCGCGGGATCAGCGCGTGGTCGCCGAGCGGATCCTGCGGCTCGGCGGGAGCATCGAGGCGATCTCGCAGAGCGGGCAGCACATCGTGGCGAAGCTCGGTCCCGGTCAAGCCGCCACTGTGGCGCAAGGGGCCGAGGTGCTCGCGGTCGGCGCGATCACCGCGCCCGAGACCGACATGGCCAACGCCAGGGAGAGCAGCGGCGCGAACTACATCGAGAGTGTCGGCGGGTACCGCGGCCAGGGCGTGCGCGGCGAGGTGATGGACGGCGGGCTACGCGTCACGCACCAGGAATTCAAGGCCCGGCCGACGGTGCTGCACGGATCGAACTCCACCAGCACCAGCCACGGGACGTCCACGTACGGCCAGATCTTCGCGTCGGGGGTGAGCGCGCCGCAGCGGGGGCTGCTGCCCGAGGCGCAAGGGATCTTCGCCACCTACGACAAGCCTGACCGCTACGCCCACACCAAGGAACTGGTCGACCCGGCGGGCAAGTACCGCGCCGTGTTCCAGAGCAACAGCTGGGGTGGCGGGCTGACCACGGCCTACAACTCGGTCTCCGCCGAGCTCGACAAGATCGTCTTCGATCACGACCTGCTGATCTGCCAGTCGCAGAGCAACGCGGGCACCCAGCAGTCGCGGCCGCAGGCCTGGTCGAAGAACGTGCTTTCGGTCGGCGGGCAGTACCACTACAACACGCTGGGCCGCACCGACGACAAGTGGAACGGCGGCGCGAGCATCGGCCCGGCCGCCGACGGCCGGATCAAACCGGAACTGTCGAACTACTACGACCGGATCGACACCACGTCGTCCGGCAGTGACACCTCGTACACGACGTCGTTCGGCGGCACGAGCGGGGCGACACCGATCACCTGCGGAAACGCCGGGCTGCTGTTCCAGATGTGGGCCGACGGCGTGTTCGACGGCGGCCCCGGCAAGGGCCGCGACGTCTTCGCGAGCCGCCCGCACGCCGCGACCGCGAAGGCGCTGCTGATCAACGGGGCCGACCAGTTCGCGTTCAGCGGCACCTCGCACGACATGACCCGGACGCATCAGGGCTGGGGCACCGCGAACGTGCGGTACCTGCACGAACAGGCCAAGGCGAACGGGTGGAAGCTGCCGGTGCTCGTGAACGAGACCGACCTGCTGGGCACCGGGCAGTCGAAGAAGTACACGGTCGCGGTGAACGGGACCAAGCAGTTCAAGGCCACGCTGGCCTACACCGACCCGGCGGGCTCGCCGAGCGCGTCGGTCACCAGGGTCAACGACCTGACGCTGAAGGTCACCGCGCCGAACGGGACCGTCTACTACGGCAACAACGGGCTGAAGGCGGGCAACTTCTCGACCGCGGGCGGGTCGCCGAACACCGTCGACACGGTGGAGAACGTCATCCTCGAGAAGCCGGCCGCCGGCACGTGGACGGTGGAGGTCGTGGCGACCCAGGTGAACGCCGACGGGCACCCGGAGACGTCGGCGACCGATGCGGACTATGCGTTGGTGGTTTCTTGACGGTGTGACCGCCCGGATCGCGTTTAGCCCGCTAAACGCGAAGTGGCCGGTGTTGCGCGTGAAGGCCTCCTTCCCTCGGCTCAGCCGCGGGAAGGGGGCCTTCACGCGCGTCGGGGCCTGAGGCCTGGTAGGCGCGTTTAGCCGGCGGAACGCGATCCGGGCGCCGGGGGGGCGGTGAAGGGATGTCGCGAAAGCCACTTTCGGGACATCAGACGTCGCGAAAGTGGCTTTCGCGACGTCCGTGGGGGCCTGGCGGGGCGCGTTTAGTCGGCTGAACGCGATCGGGCGGGGTTGCCCGCGCCCGGATGGCGGAGACGTCTGCGCCGATGGCCGAGACGCCAGGTTTCGGTTGTGAGACGGAAGCGTGAGACCCCTGGAAGGCATGTAACGAGGCGACCCGAGGTGCCGACGTCTGGGATACGTGACGCGAGCCAAGGAGCCTCTCGATGACCACCTGCCGTCTCTGCGGCTCGGCCCATCTCGCCAGTGTCGTCGACCTCGGGGCGACGCCGCCGTGCGAACGATTCCTGACCGCGGAGCAGCTGCAGGAGCCGGAGCCGACCTACCCCCTGCACCTGCGGGTCTGCACGGAATGCTGGCTGGCCCAGATCCCGCCGCTGATCACCCCGGAAGAGACTTTCACCGAATACGCGTACTTCTCGTCGTATTCCGCCTCTTGGGTCGACCACGCCAAAACGTTCGTCGACGGCGCCGTCGAGCGGCTGGGGCTCGACGGGTCCTCGTTCGTCGTCGAGGTCGCCAGCAACGACGGTTATCTCCTCAAACACGTTGTGGCGCAGAAGATCCGTTGCCTCGGCGTGGAACCTTCGGTGAACGTGGGCCAAGCCGCGCGTGACGCCGGGGTGCCGACGAAGACCGCCTTCCTCGGGCCCGAAACCGGACGCGACGTCCGCGAGGAGCACGGTCCCGCCGACCTCGTCGTGGCGAACAACGTTTACGCGCACATCCCGGACATCATCGGTTTCACGCACGGGCTCCGCGCCCTGGTCGCCGATGACGGCTGGGTCAGCATCGAGGTCCAGCACCTGCTGACGCTGATCCAGGACAACCAGTACGACACGATCTATCACGAGCACTTCCAGTACTACACGGTGGAATCCGCGCGCCGGGCCCTCGCGCGCGGCGGATTGTCCGTTGTGGACGTCGAGCTCCTGCCCACGCACGGCGGTTCGATCCGGCTGTGGGCGCGCCCGGACGCCGTCGCCGGCGAGCCGAGCGAGCGGATGATGCAGGTCCTCGACGCCGAAAAGGCGGCCGGACTGCACGAAATGTCCGGCTACACCGAATTCTCCGAGCGGGTCACCAAGGTCCGGCTCGAGCTGAACAAGTTCCTCACCGACGCCGCGCTCGAAGGCAAGACCGTCGTCGGTTACGGCGCCCCCGGCAAGGGCAACACGCTGCTGAACCACTGCGGCATCCGCCCGGACGTGCTGCGGTACACCGTCGACCGCAACCCGTACAAGCACGGCCGGTTCACCCCCGGCACCCGGATCCCGATCCTGCCGCCGGAGCGCATCGAAGCGGACCGGCCCGATTACGTGCTCGTCCTTCCGTGGAACCTCCGGAAGGAGCTGACCGCCCAATTGTCCTTTGTGGACGAATGGGGCGGGAAACTGGTCTTCCCCATCCCGCACCTGGAAATCGTCGAGGTGAAGTCGTGAAGGTAGTCCTCTTCTGCGGCGGCTACGGCATGCGGATGCGCAACGGTGACGCGTCCGACGTGCCCAAGCCGATGGCCATGGTCGGCCCCAGACCCCTGATCTGGCACGTGATGCGGTACTACGCGCATTTCGGCCACACCGAGTTCATCCTCTGTCTCGGCTACGGCGCGCACCACATCAAGGAGTTCTTCCTCAATTACCAGGAGACCACCTCCAACGATTTCGTCCTGCGCCGCGGCAAGGCCGAACTGCTGTCGACCGACATCGCGGACTGGTCGATCACCTTCGTGCAGACCGGTCTCGAATCGGCCATCGGCGAACGGCTGCGCCGGGTGCGCCCGTATCTCGAGGGCGACGAGATGTTCCTCGCCAACTACGCCGACGTCCTCACCGACGCCCCGTTGCCGGAGATGATCGAGCGGTTCACGGCATCCGACGCCGGCGCCTCGATGATGGTCGTGCCGCCGCAGTCGTCGTTCCACTGCGTCGAAATGGGCGAGGACGGCCGCATCGGCGCGCTGACCCCGGTCAGCGAGATGCCGCTGTGGGAGAACGGCGGGTACTTCGTGCTGCGCCAGGAGATCTTCGACCACATCCCCGAGGGCGGCGACCTGGTGGCCGACGGCTGCGGCGAGCTCGCCAAACAGGGCAAGCTGCTCGCGTACCCGTACCGCGGGTTCTGGAAGCCGACCGACACCGTCAAGGAGCGCGTCCAGCTGGACGAAGCGTACGCGCACGGAGACCGTCCGTGGGCACGCTGGGAACGCGAAGCGGCGAGCACGGCGTGATCGAGCTCGGCACCGGCGGCGTCCGGCGGATCGTCGCCCTCGGCGCGCACTGTGACGACATCGCCATCGGGGCGGGCGGCACGCTGCTGACGCTCTGCGCCGCCAACCCTGGTGTCCGGGTGGATGCCCTCGTCCTTTCCGGTGGTGGCACCGAGCGGGAGACCGAGGAGCGCGCGGCGCTCGCGGCCTTCTGCCCGGGCGCCGACGTCGAGGTCACCGTGCTCAAACTGCCCGACGGCCGGCTCCCCGCGCACTGGGAAGAGGCCAAGAACGGGCTGGAGGAGCTGCGCCGCCGCACCGATCCGGACCTCGTCCTCTCCCCGCGCACGGCGGACGCGCACCAGGACCACCGCGGCCTGGCGAAGCTGGTGCCGACGGTGTTCCGCACCCATCTCCAGCTGGAGTACGAGATCGTGAAATGGGACGGCGACCTCGGGAAACCCACCGCGTACGTGCCGCTTTCCCCCGAGCTCGCCGAAGAAAAGGTCCGGCTGCTGCAGGAGCACTACGCCTCCCAGCGGCACCGGCCCTGGTACGACCGGGAAGCCTTCCTCGGCCTCGCCCGCATTCGCGGCATCGAATGCGGGCAGCGCTATGCCGAGGCCTTCGACCTCAAGAAACTGACGCTCGACCTCACTCCGAAAGGCTGAAAGCCATGCGTGTGCTGCTGACCGGGCACAAGGGTTACCTGGGCACGGTGATGGCCCCGGTGCTGGCCGCCGCCGGTCACGAGGTCGTCGGCCTCGACTCCGGTCTCTTCGAGGCCTGTGTGCTGGGCCCGCAACCCGAAGACCCCAAGGGCCACGAAGTCGACCTTCGCGACGTCACCGCCGAGCACGTGACCGGCGTGGACGCGGTGATCCACCTCGCGGCGCTGTCCAACGACCCGCTCGGTTCGCTGGCGCCGGAGCTGACCTACGACATCAATCACCACGCTTCGGTGAAGCTCGCGAAGCTGGCGAAGGACGCCGGAGTGAAGCGGTTCCTCTACGCGTCGACGTGCTCGGTGTACGGCGCTTCGGGCGGCGACGACCTGGTCGACGAGGACGCGCCGCTGCGCCCGGTGACGCCGTACGCCGAGTCGAAGGTGCGGGTGGAGGACGACCTGAACGAACTCGCCGACGACGATTTCACCCCGGTGTACATGCGCAACGCGACCGCGTTCGGCTTCTCGCCGCGGCTGCGGTCGGACATCGTGCTCAACAACCTCACCGCGCACGCCCACGTCTCTGGCGAGATCCTGGTGATGTCGGACGGGACGCCGTGGCGTCCGCTGGTGCACGCGAAGGACATCGCGCGGGCCTTTTCCGAAGTGTTGGCAGCGCCCAGGGCGGCCGTGCACGGCAAGGCGTTCAACATCGGCACCGAACGCAACAACGTGACCGTGGCCGAGATCGCGCAGCAGGTCGTCGAGGCCGCGCCCAGCGCGACGCTGCGGATCACCGGCGAGTCCGCGGGCGACCCGCGCTCGTACCGCGTCGACTTCTCCCGGTTCCGCGAGGCCATCCCCGGTTTCGAATGCGACTGGTCGGTCAAGGACGGCGCGCTGGAGCTGATCTACGCCTACCGCACGCACGGTCTGACCGCGCACGACTTCAAGAACCGCTTCACCCGGCTGGCCACGCTCAACTCGCGGACCGCCGCGGGCGAGATCGACGAGACCTTGCGGCGACGGTGATGACGGACAAGCCCCTGGACACGGGCGCCGACCTGCGAAAGCTGGTCGAGCGCCTGTATCCGCTCTGTCGCAGCATCACCGGCGACGGCGTCCGCGCCACGCTGGAGATCCTCGGCGAGTACATCCCGCTCGACGTCCACGAGGTGCCGACCGGGACCCAGGTGCTCGACTGGACCGTTCCGCGGGAATGGAACATCCGCGACGCCTACGTGAAGGATCCGTCCGGCCGGAAGGTCGTCGACTTCCAGGCGTCGAACCTGCACGTCGTCGGCTACAGCGTGCCCGTCGACGAGAAGATGCCGCTGGCGAAACTGCGCGAGCACCTCCACACCCTGCCGGACCGGCCTTCGTGGGTGCCGTACCGGACGAGCTACTACTCGCCGGCGTGGGGTTTCTGCCTGGCGCAGGACACGCTCGACGCGTTGCCGGACGGCGAGTACGAGGTCCGGATCGATTCCACTTTGGACGACGGGCACCTGACCTACGCCGAGCACGTGGTGCCCGGCGAGGTCACCGACGAGGTGCTGGTGTCCTGCCACACCTGCCATCCGTCGCTGGCGAACGACAACGTCGCCGGTATCGCGGTCGCCGCCGCTCTCGCCCAACGGCTGGCCGAGGGGAAACCGCACCACACGTACCGGTTCCTGTTCATGCCGGGCACGATCGGCGCGATCACCTGGCTCGCACGCAACACCGAACGGCTCGGCAAGGTCGAGGCCGGGATCGTGCTCGCCTGCGCGGGCGATCCGGGATCGTTGCACTACAAGCGAAGCCGCCGCGGGGACGCCGAGATCGACAAGGTGCTCGAATACGTCCTCGCCGGGAAGCCGCACGAAATCCTCGACTTCTCGCCGTACGGCTACGACGAGCGGCAGTTCTGCTCGCCGGGGTTCAACCTCGGTGTCGGCTCGCTGACCAGGACCCCGTACGCCGGCTATCCCGAGTACCACACGTCGGCGGACAACCTGGATTTCGTGTCCACCGAGGCGATGGAGGACACCCTCGCGACCTTGTGCGAGGCGTTCTCCGTGCTGGACCGGAACCGCCGCTACGTCAACCTGAGCCCCTACGGCGAGCCGCAGCTCGGCAAGCGCGGGCTCTACGACTCCCTCGGCGGCCGCAGTGACGCCAAAGCGGCCCAGATGGCGATGCTCTGGGTGCTCAACCTCTCGGACGGCGAGCACAGCCTGCTCGACGTCGCCCAGCGATCCGGTCTCCCCTTCGATTCCGTCGTCGCCGCCGCTCACGCGCTGCAGGGCGCCGGATTGCTGAAGGAGTGACGCGGGTGACGAGCGGGAAACATCGGGCGACACTGGCCTCCGGGGCCGTGCGGGCCATGGCGGGCAGGCTCAGCTGGGGCCTCGGCGACCAGGCGGTTTCGAGTCTGACCAATTTCGCGGTCGGGCTGTTCGTCGCGCGTTCCCTCGGCACCTTCGCCTTCGGCATGTTCAGCCTGGCGTGGGTGACCTACGGCGTGGTGCTCAACATCTCGCGCGGCATGGCCACCGACCCGATGATGGTGCGTTTCTCCGCGGTGCCGGAAGAATCCTGGCGCCGCGCCGTGTCGAGCGCGGCGGGGACGGCCATCGGGGTCGGCCTGGTGACCGGGCTGATCAGCGTGCTCGCCGGCTCCCTCGCGGTACAGCCGCTGGGCGGGGTGTTCATCGCGCTCGGCGCCGTGCTCCCCGGCCTGATGCTGCAGGACGCCTGGCGGTTCGCGCTGTTCGCGAAGGGCGACGGGAAGAAGGCGTTCGTCAACGACACGGTCTGGGGCGTGGCCCTGATCCCGGCGCTGGCGATCGCCTCGCATTTCGGCACCGTGGTCGCCTTCGTGCTCGCCTGGGGACTGGCGGGCGCGGTCGCGGCGGTCTACGGGCTGTTCCAGACCGGCATCGTGCCGAGGCTCTCGGAGATGAAGGGCTGGCTCAAGGACCAGCGCGACCTGAGCGTGCGCTACCTGATCGAGAACGTCAGCAACGCCGGCTCGTCCCAGCTGCGTGCCTACGGGCTCGGCGCGATCGCGGGGATCACCGCGGTCGGCGCGGTCCGCGGCGCCGAGCAGCTGCTCGGGCCGTTCCTCGCCCTCCTGATGGGGCTTTCGCTCACGACGGTGGCGGAGGGCGCCCGTGTCCTGCGGCACGCTCCGCACCGGCTGAAGCATTTCTGCGTGGTCCTCGGCGGCGGCCAGGCCGGGGCGGCCCTGCTGTGGGGGCTCGGCCTGTTGCTCCTGGTCCCCCACGACGTCGGCCGCTGGATCATGGGCTCGGTCTGGGACGCGGCGGAACCGCTGATCCTCCCGGTGACCCTGTCCGTCACCGCCGCGGGCTTCACCGCGGGCGCCGCCGCCGGGCTGCGGGCCCTCGGCGCCGCCAAACGCAGTCTCCGTGCCCAGCTGGTCGCGTCGGCGGGCTATGTGGTCTTCGGGATCTTCGGCGCCTACCTCGACGGCGCCGAAGGTGCCGCCTGGGGCTCGATGCTCTCGGTCTGGCTGGGCGCCGCGCTGTGGTGGTACCAGCTCCGTGTCGCGTATCGCGAGTACCGGCCGCCCGCGCCGGAACCGGCCGCGCTGCGCACGAACGACGAAGAGGTGGGAACGGTATGACCCAGGTTCCACGGCTCAGCATCGGTTTGCCCGTCTACAACGGCGAGGAGTTCCTGTCCGAATCACTCGACGCCCTGCTCGGCCAGAGCCATGAGGACTTCGAGCTGATCATCTCGGACAACGCTTCGACCGACGGCACCGAAGAGATCTGCCGCGACTACGCGAGCCGGGACCCCCGGATCCGGTACCTGCGGCTGCCGAAGAACGTCGGTGCCTCCCCGAACCACAACCGTGTCCTCGACGAGGCGCGCGGCGAACTGTTCAAATGGGCTTCCCATGACGACCTCTACGGCCGCGACCTGCTGAAACTGTGTATCGAGGCGCTCGACGAGCGGCCGGAGGTGATCGTCGCCCACAGCTGGCAGGCCATCATCGACGACCACGGCTCGGTGACCCACAAACTCGACTACCCGCTGGCCACGGACTCCCCGCACGCGCCGACACGGTTCCGCAGCCTGCTGTTCGAAACGGGCGGCGACGACTTCTACGGGGTGATGCGCACGAACGTGCTTCGCCGGGTCAAGCCGCTCGACAGCTATCACCACGCCGACCGCACCTACGTGGCCGAACTGAGCCTTCACGGTCCGTTCCACCAGGTCCCCGAGGTCCAGTACTTCCGCCGCGACCACCCCGGCCGCGCGGAACGGGCGAACCCCAGCATCCGCAAACGCTGTTCGAACCTCGATCCGCGGCGCGCCGACCCGGTGCGGAATCCGATGCCGCGGCTCATCGGCGAGTACGTCGGCGGCTTCGTCGGCGGTATCCGCCGGGCGCCGCTCTCCTCCGCGGACCGGCGCGAGTGTTACCGGCACCTCGCCTCCTGGCTCGCCGACCGCTCCCGCGGCCGCAACGAGGACCGGGCCGAGGACGGCGTCCCCGAACTCGAAATCGACCGGATGAACATCGACGCCGTCGTCCCTGGGCGGCAGAGGAGGACGTCGTGAGCTCTCGCCCCGGAGCGAGAACGCGAAGACACCCCAGAGTCGGCTTCTTCGGCCTTCTGGGGGCAGGGAACATCGGCAACGACGGATCACTCGAGGTCGTGCTCGCGTACGTGCGGGAACGACATCCGGACGCGGAGCTCAGCTGCCTCTGCTCCGGGCCGGAGCAGGTGGAGACACGCTACGGCGTCAAAGCGGAATCCCTGCTCTGGTACTACTCGCGCAACCGCGACGCGGGAGGGCTCCGCGCGGCGCTGCTGAAGGCCGTCGGCAAGGTCGCCGACACACTCAAGATCCTCTTCTGGACCCGGCGCTGCGACGTCGTGATCGTCCCCGGCGCCGGCGTCCTCGAAACCACGCTTCCCTTGCGCCCTTGGGGTTTCCCGTACGCGATGGCGTTGCTGGGGGTGTCGGGCAGGCTGTGGGGCACCAGGGTCGCGCTGCTGAACGTCGGGTCGAACGTCATCCGGCAGCGGACCACGCGGCGGCTGTACCGGATCGCCGCCCGCTCCGCGCATTACCGCTCCTTCCGCGACGAACTGTCCCGCGACGCCTGGGCCGAGATGGGGCTCGACACCGCGAAGGACGACGTCTATCCGGACCTGGCCTTCGCCCTGCCGATCCCCGCCGGACGGCCGTCGGACGTCGTCGGCGTCGGTGTCATGGAGTTCCACGGCGGCAACGACGACCGGCGCCACGGCGACGAGATCCATTCGTCCTATGTGGACGCGATGAAACGGTTCGTGCGCAGGCTGGTCGACGACGGGCGCGAGGTCCGGCTGCTCACCGGGGACGAGATCGACGATCCGGTGGTCGAGCGGATCTTCGCCGACCTGCGCGAACACCGGCCCGGCCTCGACCCGAACCGGGTGACCGCGGCGAAACTGCCCACGCTGGGCGATCTCCTCACCGAGATCGCCTCGCTCGGCGCCGTCGTCGGGACCCGCTACCACAACGTCCTGTGTTCGCTGAAACTCGCGAAACCGACGATCTCGATCAGTTATTCGCAGAAGATGGACAGCATCATGGCGAACATGGGGCTGGCGGAGTACTGCCAGTCCGCCCGCGCCGTCGACGTCGACCTGCTCGTCCGGCAACTCGCCGAACTCGAGGCCGAACCCGAAGAGTTCTGGCAGCGTCTGCGCGATCGCAGCGCCGCCAAGCGGAAACTGCTGGAAAAGCAGTACGACGTCCTCGACGAGATCCTGTTCCGCACGGCCAAGGAGGTCCGATGAAGGCCGAGCCGGTCCCCGAAATCGAAGGCGCCTACCTCTTCACGCCGACCCCGTTCGCCGACGAGCGCGGATTCTTCAGCCGCACCTTCGACAGCGAGGTCGTCGCGTCGGTGGGCATCGACCCGGGCGGCTTCGCCCAGGACAGCATTTCGCGTTCACGCAAGGGTGTCGTCCGGGGGATGCACCTGCGCGGCGGACGCGGCGAAGCCAAACTGGTCCGGTGCTCCTCCGGCGCGATCTTCGACGTCATCGTGGACCTGCGGCCGGACTCCCCCACCTTCCGGGCCGTGAAAGGGTTCGAACTCTCCGGGGAGACCCAGGTCTCCCTGTACATCCCGGCGGGTTGCGCGCACGGTTTCCAGGCGCTCACCGACCCGGCGGACATCTCCTACCGCATCGACCGGCCGCACGATCCGGCCGAGGACATCGCGATCTCGTACGCCGATCCCGAACTGGCCATCCCGTGGCCGCTCCCGATCAGCGCGGTGTCCGAACGTGACGCAC
Source organism: Amycolatopsis sp. SB7-3 (assembly GCF_041021335.1). Taxonomy (NCBI): domain Bacteria; kingdom Bacillati; phylum Actinomycetota; class Actinomycetes; order Pseudonocardiales; family Pseudonocardiaceae; genus Amycolatopsis; species Amycolatopsis sp. SB7-3. Next base: position 2,956,539 of record NZ_JBFPJQ010000001.1, on the reverse strand, counting down.
ACGCTCCTCCTCTAGCCGCCGCACTGACGACCACGAGGTGATCACGTGAACCGCCCCTTGCCGCGCTCCGACCAGGCGAACGAACGACTGCACCGGGCGATCCCCGGTGGCGCGCACACCTACGCCAAGGGCACCGACCAGTACCCCGACGACCTCTCACCGGTCATCGCGCGTGGCCTCGCCGGCCATGTGTGGGACGTCGACGGGAACGAATACATCGAATACGGCTCGGGACTTCGCGCGGTCAGTCTCGGCCACGCGCACCCGCGGGTCCTCGAGGCCGTCCGGACGGAGATCGCGAAAGGCGCCAACTTCGTCCGGCCGTCGATCATCGAAGCCGAAGCCGCGGAACGGTTCCTCGCCGCCGTGCCGACCGCCGAAATGGTCAAGTTCGCGAAGAACGGCTCCGACGCGACCACCGCCGCCGTCCGGCTGGCGCGGGCGGCGACCGGACGGCGGCTCGTGGCGATCTGCCGCGATCACGCGTTCTTCTCCACCGACGACTGGTTCATCGGCACGACGCCGATGCCCGCCGGTATCCCGGACGAGACCACCGCGCTGACGGTTTCCTTCCCCTACGGCGATCTCGCGGCCACCGAAGAGGTGTTGCGGACCGAGGAGGTCGCCTGTCTCGTCTTGGAAGCCGCGACGCAGCAGGAACCGCCGGTCGGGTATCTCGCCGGGCTGCGCGAGTTGTGCGACCGGTACGGCACCCTGCTGGTCTTCGACGAGATGATCACCGGGTTCCGCTGGTCGGCGTCCGGCGCCCAAGGTCTGTACGGAGTCACGCCGGATCTCTCGACGTTCGGCAAGGCGCTGGGCAACGGTTTCGGTGTCTCGGCGCTGGCGGGCAAACGGGAGTACATGGAACTGGGCGGTACGCGCGACCACCGCGAGCGTGTCTTCCTGCTTTCGACCACGCACGGCGCCGAAACGCATTGTCTGGCCGCTTCGATCGCCGTCTTCGACACCTACGCCGAAGAAGGAATCACCGCGCGCCTGCACGAACTGGGCGACCGGCTCGCCGCCGGAGTCCGCGAAGTCGCCGCGAGCGCCGAAGTCGGCGAGCACGTGCTCGTGCGCGGCAGGGCGAGCAACCTGGTGTTCGCGACGCTCGACGAAGCGCGTGAGCCGTCACAGGCGTATCGGACGCTGTTCATGCGGGAGCTGATCAGCGGCGGTGTGCTCGGACCGTCCTTCGTGGTCAGTGCCGGGCTGACCGAGGACGACATCGACAAGACGATCGACGTCGTCGCGCGGGCCTGCACCACCTACCGGAAGGCGCTGGAACTCGGTGACCCGGCGCAATGGACGGGCGGCAGGCCGGTGAAACCGGTGTTCCGCAAGTACTCCTGAGGACCACTCGTTCGTGTCCCTCCTCTGCGCTGCGTGGTGATTTACCTTGATTCGTATGACTTGGGCAAGAACGACGGCGTTCGCGCTGTCGGTGGTCTTGACGGCCGGCTCCTTCACCGCCGTGGCAGCGGCGGCCGAGGCGCCGGCCGTCTGCGCGTCCGGACCGGCGAGTTTCCCCAAACCGGAGGACGCCGTCATCGTCGAACCCGGCGAACATCTTTCGATCGAGACCGCGGCGCATCCGCCGGGGACGACGTTCTGGCTCGGCGCCGGCACGCACATCCTCGCCGACGACCCGTACAGCCAGGTGATCCCGAAGGACGGCAACGTCTACCTCGGCGCACCCGGCGCGGTGCTGGACGGCCGCGGCGTCAACCGGGCGGCGTTCACCCAGCAGGCGAAGGACGTCGTGATCCGCGGGCTGACCATCCGCGGCTTCGCCGCCCCGCAGGACCAGGGCGTGGTGAACCACGATTCCGGCGAGCACTGGGTGATCGAGGGCAACGTCATCGAGGACAACCGCGGCGCGGCGATGATGGCCGGGCCCCGGCAGCAGGTGCTCGGGAACTGCCTGCGGAACAACGGGCAGTACGGCATCAACGCCTACCGCGCGGGCAACGGCATCAGCGGGCTCGTCATCGAGGGCAACGAGATCGCCGGGAACAACACCGAGAACTGGGAGAAGAAGGTGCCCGGCTGCGGTTGCAGTGGCGGGGCGAAGTTCTGGGCGGTCGACGGCGCGGACATCCGGGGGAACTGGGTGCACCACAACCACGGCGCCGGGCTCTGGGCGGACACGAACAACAACGACTTCGTCATCGAAGACAACGTGATCGAGGACAACGAAGCCGAGGCGCTGTTCTACGAGATCAGCTACAACCTGATCATCCGCAGCAACACCTTCCGCCGCAACACCCTGGTGATGGGCCGCGATTTCGCCGCGCGGGGAAACAACTTCCCGGTCGCCGCGGTGTATCTGAGCGAATCCGGCGGCGAGCCGCGGCTCCCGGCGCGGACCGACATGATCGAGATCGCGGAGAACGAGTTCGAGGACAACTGGGGCGGGCTGACCCTGTGGGAGAACGCGGACCGGTTCTGCAACAGCCCGTCGAACACTTCGACCGGGACCTGCACCCGGGTCGTCTCCTCGCCGTCGGAATGCGCGCCCGAGTCGATCGCGCAGCCACCGGCGTACGACGATTGCCGCTGGAAGACGCAGCGGGTCAACGTCCACGACAACGTTTTCCGCAGCGCTCCCGACTGCACGGGGCTGTGCGGGCGGATGGCGGTGCTCGCGAATTACGGCACCTATCCGTCCTGGTCGCCGTACCGGGGCAACGTCGTGTCCGACGCGGTGACCTTCGGGCAGGACAACGAGTGGTTCTCGAACACCTACCTAGGGCATTGGTCGTTCGTGGCGCATGACGCGTCACGGTCCCTCGATGTGCCGGCTTGGCAGGCGGCTCCGTATCGGCAGGACCCTTGCAGCACCTTCGACGGCGCCGGCGGCTGCTGACGCTTCACGTGACTCGCGTGATCGGAGACCGATCACGCGAGTCACGTCTTTCCGGCGGTGGTCAGTCCTTCTGCAGGAAGAAGTACGCGTACCGTTCGTCCAGCTCGTTCTTCGGCACCAGCTGGATCGCCTTGGGCGTGAACCCGCACCGCTCCGCCAGCTGCCAGAAGGCGTCGACGCGGTAGGTCGTCATCGCCGCCAGCCCCGAACGGTACGAACGACGGCGCGACCGTGTCCGCCAGGTGCCGGGGTCGTACTTGATCTGGATCAGCGCGAGCCCGCCGGGGACGAGCAGTTCCCGCGCGATGCGGAGCAGGCGCTCGCCGTACTCCGGCGTCGGGATGAGCTCGAAAACGTAGAAGCTCACGTACACGTCGCACGGTTCCTTCACCACCGAGAGCGCGGCTTCGGGATTCGCGACGTCGATGTCGACGGCCTGGAACGGGGTGTCGCAGACGTTCGCGACCTGTTTCCCGCATTCGGCCAGTGTCTCGGCGGAGATGTCGACGCCGATGAATTCCTGGGCGCGCGGGGCGAAGTGGACGGCGTTCGCACCACCGCCGCAGCCCCATTCGATGACGCGGTTCCACGGCCGGTCGAACCCCGCCAGCCGGGCACCGCCTTCGAACATCTCCAGATGCCGTGCGCCGACTTCCGACCAGAGGTCGTTGCCGTCGAACGTGCCGGAATCACGCCAATGGGAATTGTCCTTCCATCTTTTTCCGTCCGGCGCGTTCCAATATCCCTGCGCATCGGCCGAGATGGCGGATTCCGATTGTTTGGCACCGACCGTGGCCAGCGCGCGCTGGCCGAGATCCTCCGCCCGTGCGGCGATCCGCTTGGCGGTATCGAGGAGAGACATGGGATGGCCTTCCTTTCGCTGCGCGGTTTTCGGGGAAATAGCGTTCACGGCGTTCGCCGGGCCGACACCCTGTCCGTGAGCGACGCGACCGCCGGGACCACCGCGAGTGCCACACCGAGGCCGCCCAGCGTGTCAGTCGGGTAGTGCGCGCCCATCGTTACCTGGGCCCAGCCCATCGCCGTTCCGGCGGCGAAGACCACGACGACCAGCAGCGCCGTGGCCGGGCCGCGCCGAAGACCGCCGAAGGCACCGAGCGCGGCGGTGAAGGCCAGCGCGGCGACGAACCCGGTGTGCCCGCTCGGATACGACAGGAATTCGCCGTGGATGTACCGGCCGGTGAGCGGTTTCAGCCCGCTCGTCAGGCCCACGGTGACCAAGACCGCCACCACACCGGTGACGGCGGTACGCGGCCGCCGCGAATACAGGCACAGCCCGGAGAACAGGATCAGCGTGACGGCCGCGCCGACGGGCTCGCCGACGAAATCGATCACGGTCGCGATGGTCCACCAGGGATCGCCGGACCAGGCGAGCGCGTCCACGAGTGTCGCGTCCGGTCCGGTCGGTGTCGAGGTGCCCGCGTAACCGAGTCCCAGTACCAGCGCGGTGAGCACGCCGATGACGGCGAGGACGAACGCGGCCGGGCGGAGCACCGGCGGCAGGGCCCGTGGTGCCGCCAGTACGCCCTCCTTCACTCCGCGGCCACCCGCTCGGCCGCCTCGATCGCGTCCTCGTAGCCGCCGATCAGCCGCTCCAGCCCCACCTCGGGGGTGAATTCCTGTTCGTAGACCAGCCTCGCGGCCTTGCCGAGTTCGCGGTTCCGTTCGACGTCTCCGACGATCTCCCGCAGCCGCCGCGCCAGCGATTCTTCGTCGCCGGGCTCGTGCAGCGCCCCGGTCACGCCGTCCTCGACGAGTTCGCGGAACGCGCCGTGCGCGGCGGCGAGGGTCGGGACACCGGCGGCCATCGCTTCGACGACCACCAGCCCGAACGTCTCCAGCCATTCCGACGGCGCCACCGCGACCGCGGCACGGGTGAGGAGTTCGGCGCATTCCGCCTTGGTGCGCAGTCCTTCGTAGCGGACGTCTTCACGGCCCTCGGCCCAGCGGGCGACCTCGTCCTGCATCGGCCCGGTGCCCGCGATCACCAGCGGCATACCGAGCCCGCCCGCCGCCGCGAGCCGGTCCCAGGCCGCCATGAGCAGGCCGACGCCCTTCTCCGCGGTGATCCGGCCGAGGAACAGCACATGTTCGCCGGTGCCCGTGCGCCTGATCCCGGGGTCGGTGACGAAGTTGTACTTCACCGCCAGCCGTCCGGCGGGCATGCCCGCGGCGATCAGGGTTTCGCGCTGCGCCCGTGAGATGCAGAAGAACCGGGAGACGCCGGACCACCAGCGACGCCGGTTGAGCAGCAGACTCGCCGCCATCGGCACGGTCGCGAGCGCCGAACCGCGGTAGCAGCCGTGCCGGACCGCGGGCGCCGGCGTCCGGCCGACGCAGTCCGTGCACACCCGCCCGTCGCGGTACAGCGTGCCGGGCGGGCAGATCAGCGTGTAGTTGTGCACCGTCGCGACGACGGGCACGCCGACGTCCGCGCACGCCGCCAGCACCGACGGCGACAGCAGCGGGAAGGTGTTGTGGACGTGGACGACGTCCGGCCGGTCTTCGGTCAGCCGCCGGACGAGGTCGGTGCGCACCGCCCGGTTCCACGGCACCTGGAGCGGGACGACGGCCTTACGCGGCAACGACATCGCGGAGATGTCGTCACTGCGCCGTTCGAAGAGGCCGACGTCGTGCCCGGCGGCCGCGAGCAGCGCGACCTCCTGGTCGACGACGTTGTTCTCCCCGCTCGGCTGTTCGGACCGGTAGCGGTTGTGGACCACGAGGACCTTCACGCAGGCTCCTTGGCCGGGATGAACTTCTTCTCGACGACGGGTTCGGACGGCACCCGCACCAGCAGCGACGCCGCCAGCGCCAGATGCAGCAGGTACGGCGACGCGTCACCGAGTCCCGCCTCGGTGTAGGACGCCGAAACGCAGTAGGTGATCAGGAAGATCGCGCACGCCCTGGCCAGCGAAGGCGGCCGCAGCGCGGCGACCACGATCAGCACGAGCATGAAGGCCGCGACGATCGCGATCCCGACGTAACCCTGTTCGTGGTAGACCGCGAGCCAGCTGTTGTCGATGGGCAGGCCGATGTAGGACTTGTTCGTCAGCCCGACACCGAAGATGTACTCGCCGATCGTGCGCGGGTCGGACAGCAGCGCGTCCCACACCTTCGCCCGGCCGGTGAGGCTGGAGAAGTTCTCTGAACTCTGGCCGCGCAGGAACCACGCCTGCAGCAGGGAACCGAGGACGACGGTGGAGACGGCGCCGATCAGCGCGGCCCCGGCGAACACCTTCCTGGCCCGCGCGCTGGACATCCAGAGCGACAGCAACGCGATCAGGACCCCGGCGATCAGCCCGAGCGTGGCGGTGCGGGTGTGGGTCAGCAGCAGGATGCCGATCGACGGGACGATGACGATCAACGCGTTCAGACGGTCGAGTTCGCCGCCGAGCCACAGCAGCAGCGTGAGCCCGATGACCACCGCCGAGTACTGCCCGACCTGCGGCGGGGTCAGCGGCCAAATCGTGCCGGTCAGCCGACCGCCGTACTCCTCCGCCAGCGCGATCCCCGGTGACGCCGCCAGCCCGGCGACGACCGTCACCAGCACCACCGAATAGGTCCGGATGTGCTGGCGGACGAGCCGGATCCCGCCGTCCCACCACCGCGTCAGCAGCCACAGCGTGCTGACGAACAGGCCGAACCGGAAGCAGCGGAACAGCGCGCCGAGGCCGACTTCGAGGTTCAGGCTCGCCAGAAGGCTCAGCACAACGAGGATGCTGAGCAGCAGCAGGTACGCGCTCGGCCGGATCCGGAGCCGGAGGTTCAGCGCCAGCGCGATACAGAACGCCAGGACGAGCGAACCCATGGTGACCAGCTGGATCACCGAACGCGGGATCGGGATGACCGTCGTCGCGCCGGTGGAGCCGAGGGTGTTCAGGATCAGCAGTGCCCAGACGAAGGCGACCGCCTTCGGCATGTCCGGCGACTGCGAGGGACGTTCGCCCCGGGGCAGATGCGGGAAACGGGTCCTCGGCCGCATGTCAGCCACCCCCTTGCCGGGTGTAGGTCGATCCGGCGTCCTGGTGGTACGGGCCGCCCTGCCATTCGCCGATGCTCAGGTTCCGGCTCGGTTCGAAGGCGATGAAGTTCCACGGGCCGACGTAGGTGTTGTCGTGCCATTTGTTGCCCTGGTCGAAGGTGATCGCCTGCTGCACGACCTCACCCTTGTACGGCGACCAATCCGGGTACGTGCCGAAGTTCGCGAGCACGGCCATCCGCGCACAGGTGTTCTCACAACCGGTCACGGCCGGGTCGAGGACGAACCGGTTGTGATGGATCTCGACGCGCTGGGTCTTCCAGCGGCAGTCGCCGAACAGCGCGCCCGACGCGATCGCGGGCCGGGCGCACGTCGTGTGGTCCGGCACCAGCCGCGTGCAGGCCCCGGACGAGGTGTTGGCGGGGCTGTTGCAGAACCGGTCCGAGTTCTCCCACAGCGTGATGCCGTTCCAGTTGTTCTCGAGGACGTTCCCGGCGATTTCGATCTTGTCGGTCCGCGCCTTCACCCTCGGCTCGCCGCCGGATTCGGAGATGTACACCGCCGCCACCGGGAAGCTGTCGCCGCGGTCGATGTAGGACTTGCCGTCCACCGCGTTGTTGCGGCGGACGGTGTTGCCGCGGATGACGGCGTTGTAGCCGGTCTCGTACATGATCCCGGTGCTGTCGTTGCCCTCGACGAGATTGCCCTCGATCAGGAAGTCGTTGTTGTTGGTGTCCGCCCAGAGCCCGACCCCGCGGTTGCCGTGCACCCAGTTGCCGCGGACGTCGGCGCCGTCGACGGCCCAGAACTTCACGCCGCCGGTGCAGCCGCAGCTTTCGACCTTCTTCTCCCAGTCGCCGGTGTTGTTGCCGGTGATCTCGTTGCCTTCGACGAGCAACCCGGTGATCCGGTTCTGCCCCTCGTAGGCGTTCATCCCGTACTGCCCGTTGTTCCGCAGGCAGTTGCCCCGCACCTGCTGCCGCGCGCCGGCCATCAGGCCCGCGCCGTCGTTGTCCTCCACCGTGTTGTGCTCGATGATCCAGCCGGGGGCGGAATCGTGGTTGACCACGCCCTCGTCGCGCGGGGCGAGGAAACCGCGCACGGTGAGGTACTGGATCTTGACGTCGGCGGCGCTGCCGGAGAAGGCGTACTGGTTGATCTTGCGACCGTCGAGGATCGCCTTCGGCGCGCCGACATAGACGTTCCCGGCCTTCGGCTGCACCTGGTCGAACCGGTCGTCACCGAGCCGGTGTGTTCCCGGCGCCAGCCAGAACGTCGTCCCCGGACCACTCGCCCTGGTCTTCGCCGCGAGATCGCCGGGGATCGCCGGATCGACCGTCACCGCTCCCGGCGGGGCCACCGACGGCCCCGGCGGCAGCTTGCCGCAGACCTGCGCCACCCCGCCGGACGGCGCCCGCGCCGGGTCCGGCGGTTTTCCCGCCTCGTCGGCGGGTTCGGCGGTGCAGGAGGCCAGCGCCGCCGCGGCCAGCAAGGCTGGCAGCACGACGCGGCGGAAGCGGTGCGGTCGAACCGTCACAACGGAGGTCCCTCGGGCTCGAAGGTGAGCAGTGTGGTCATCCCGGTCGAGGCGGTTCCGGTGCCGATCAGCGTCCACGCGGGCTCGCGTCGGCCGAATCCCGCCGAGTACCAGCCGAGCGGCGGGGTGGCCTCACCGCGGTGCGCGGACCATCTGAGCCGTGCCGGAAGCTCCATCGACGCGCCGCGCACCCGGCCGTCGACCGTCCAGGACAGCTTCGCCGTCGACCCGGTGAGCACGACCTCGACGGCCGGGCCGAAGTGGAACGCGAGACGGCACGGCTGTGCCTCGCCGCCGCGGACCTCGTCGAGGATCCTCAGCTCGGTGCCGTCCAGTTCCACCGAACGCCGGTGCACCGACGGCGCGTAGCCGTCGTGTTCCGCGCTCCAGCGCGACGGCGTCCCCGCCGCGATCACCGTGGTGACCGCGTGTTTCGTCCACAGGAACGGCCCGCCGGAGACGGACTGGTCGGTGCGGGAGAGTTCGAGCGTGTTGTGCCCGGCCGTGGACCGGAAGTACGACCGCCACTTCGGTTCGCCGTGGTAGCAGTACGTTCCCGGGTCGGCGAGGATGTCGACGCCGTCGTGCCGGACCTCCACCGAGAGCGCGTCCGCGTGCGCGTGGGCGGCGATGGACAGGAACCCGTGCGGCCCGCCGTCGCACCGGCACCAGATCCCGCCCTCGCGCAGGATGGTCATCCCGGCGTCGGCGAAGTCGTCCCGCCGTCGCGCCGGTCGCCGCGCGGCGACCTGGATGTCCTTGTCCAGCGCGGAGAACAGCTGGGTCCGGACGTCCCCGCCCGGCGTCTCCGGCCACCAGTCCAACCGTCCGAAAAGGACGGACCCGGTGTCGATCAGCGAGGCCCAGCGGCTGGTCTCGTCGCCGTCGACGATGAGGCCGAAGCCGTCGTCCGCGTCACCCTGCCGCGGCGGCCGCAGCTTGTTGTCCACAATGGAGGCCAGCGCGTCGGTCATCCGGAGCAGGACGAGCCAGGTCGACTCGGGCACCGTGACCCCGGCGGCCTTCGCCTCCAGCGCCCCGGCGAGCCCCAGCTCCAGGACGAGCCCGTGGTACTCGGTGGCGAGTTCCCGGTTGAGACCGGAGTCGAAGGTGTTGTGCCGCAACATCTTGTCCAGCGACGCGAGCGCCGAATCCCGCCACCGGCCGGATTCGGGGAACCAGGCGAACGCGCAGGCCGCGGCGAGCTGCCCCGCGTCCTCCGCGATCACGTGGTTGTTCGCCGACGAACCCCGGCTGGGGAACGCCGCCAGCCAGCGCTGGTGGTGCCAGATCTGGTTGAGCGCCACCGGGTTGTCCTCGAACAGCGCCGAAACCCGCGACCAGCCGTCGAGCAGCCGCCGGACCCACACCCACGACAGCAGCCGGATGCCGAGTTCGATCCCGCTGACCCAGTGCACCCCGCGCATCGGCGGGTTGGCCGCCCACCACGACGCGAGATGCGCGGCCACGCGTTCGGCGAACCGGTCGTCGCCGGTCAGGGCGTACGCGGCGGCCAGCACGGTGAGGTGCTGATGCCGCGACGGCTCCCAGATCTGCTTGATGTCGCCGACGGTCTCCTCGCTCCGGTACGGGATGTCGAAGGAGTACACATCGGACGGTGCGCGACGGCCGGTCTTCGGGTCGTACGACCAGTCCGGATCGACGAGGTCGTCGCGCTCGACGCCGAAGTATTCGGCGCGCCCGTCCATCAGCCGGTCGGCGGTGACGAGCAGATCCTTCACCGCTTCGCCCGAGACGGCGGCGAGGACGTCCTCACCGGGCACCGTCGCGAACCGGCGGTCCGGCAGCCAGGCCGCCTTCTCCCCCGCGACCCCGCGCCACTGGCGTTTGCGCACGACGTCGGTGACCCGGCCCGCGATCTCGGCGGGCCCCATCCTCGACAGTCTTCGCAGGTACCAGGACGGATCCATCAGCCCAGCCCCTCCTTGGCGTTGATCCGCACCGGTGCACCGGTTTCGAGGCTGCGGTTGACCGCGAGCGTGGCCAGCGTCGTCGAAACGAGCGACTCGACGGAAACCGGCATCGAGACGCCGGTCGTCAGCGCGTTGACGAACGCTTCGAGCTCGGCGGCCTGCCCCTTGTCCCGGCCCTTCGGGATACGGGAGCTCGCCCACTTCTTGCGGCCGAACACCGACGCGCGCGCGAAGTCGTCGAACTTCAGCACCTTGCCGTCGGCGGTGACGTCGATCGTCTCCTTGGGGAACGCCGGCGAACCGCTGGTGGTGTACGCGATCGACGCGGTCGAGCCGTCCGGGTAGCGCAGCAGGATCTGCAGGTCCTGGTGGCCGGGGGTCGCGGTGGCGTACACCGACACCGGGTCGGAGCCGAGCAGCCAGCTGACCGTGTCGATGAAGTGGCCGCCCTCGCCCGCGAACCGCGAACCCTCGCTGTCGGCCTGGTTGTACCAGCTGTTCGCGTCGAGCTGACCGGCATTGACCAGGTACCGCACGGAGGCCGGGCCGATCCGCGGTCCGAAGTGGAGCATCGACTCGTTCAGCAGCGGCGCGAACCGGCGGTTGAACCCGACCTGCAGCCGGTCGTTGCCGGATTCCTCGATCGCGCCGAGCACGATCTCCAGTTCCTTCTCCGACAGCGCCAGCGGCTTCTCCACGAAGACCGCCTTGCCCGCGAGCAGCGCGCGCCTGGTCAGCTCGGCGTGCGAGCTGTGCCTGGTCACGATGAACACGGCGTGGATCGAGTCGTCTTCGAGCATCGCGTCGACGTCGGTGGAGGCGCGGGCGAAGCCGAACTTGCGTTTGGCGTTCGCGCCCGAGAGCGCGGAGGTGGTGACGACTTCGAAGAGGTCGAGGTACTCCATCTCCACGAGATGCGGGAGAAGCATCGAGGACGCGTAGTTGCCGGCGCCGATGAAGCCGACCCGCAGAGTGTCGATCTTCGGCACCGCGCGGGTGGTCACCGGCGCCGGGAGCGCGACCTCGGTGACCTGCTCGGTGGCCGCGACGGCGCGCTTCTCGTACTCGAACAGCACCGCGACGGCCTTGAGCTCGCCCTCGTTCAGCTTCCGGTACGTCTCGACGGCGTCGGAGAATTCCGAGACGTGCGAGATCAGCGGCTCGACGTCGAGACGGCCACTGCCCATCAGGTCGACGACGCAGGCGAGGTTGCGGCGCTCGGTCCAGCGGACCTGGCCGATCGGGTAGTCGCGGCCCTCGAGTTCGTACTCCGGGTCGTACCGGCCGGGGCCGTACGAGCGGGAGAACCGGACGTCGAGTTCCTTTTCGTAGTAGGCGTTCCACGGCAGGTTCAGCGAGCATTTGCCGATGTCGATCACGCGGCCGCGGTCGCGGGCCAGCTTCGCGGCCAGCTCCACCGGCTCGTTCGTGCTGCCGCCCGCGGCGAGGTACACCTGGTCGACGCCGTGTCCGGAGCTGATCTCCGCGACCGCCGTGTCGACGACGCCGGACCCCGGGTCACCGCATTTCAGAGCGCCGAGCTGTTCGGCCAGCGCGCATCGCGACGGGTCCGGGTCGACGCCGACCACGCGGACCCCGGACGCGACCAGAAGCTGCACGACCAGCTGGCCGATCAGGCCGAGCCCGATGACCAGCGCGATGTCGCCGATCTGCGGTTCACCCTGCCGGACACCCTGCATCGCGATCGAGCCGACCGTGCCGAACGCGGCGTGCCGCGGGTCGACGCCGTCGGGCACCTTGGTGTAGAGGTTCTTGGGCACCCAGTTCAGTTCCGCGTGCAGCGCGTGCTCGTTCCCGGCGCACGCCACGTAGTCCCCGACGGCGACGTCGTCGATGCCCGCACCGACCTCCTCGACCACGCCGCACAGCGAGTACCCCAGCGGCGTGTACGAGTCAAGTTTGTTCATCGCCTTGCGATAGGTGGCACCCAGCCCGTTCGTGGCGACGCTCTGCATCACCTTCGCGACCTGATCCGGCCGGGCCTTCGCCTTGCCCACCAGCGAAAGACTCGCCTCGGACACCTTCATCATCTCGGTGCCGGTGGAGATCAGCGAATAGGCGGTGCGGACCAGCACACCCCCCGGTTTGCACGCGGGCACTTCGACGTCGAGGAGCGCCAGCTCCCCGCTCTTGTAGTTCTGCACTACCTGCTTCACGTCGCTCCTCAGCGATCAGGTGGTCCGGGCCGACACGGCGCCGCGATACCAGTACTCGAGGGTCAAGATGTGCCAGAGGTGCTTGGACCGGTCCTGCTGCCCGGACGCGTCTTCGTCCACGAGCTTCCGCAGGGCCTCACGACGGAGGAACCCGGCCTTCACCAATTCACCTTCGTTCGTCACCTCGCGCACCAGCGGCGCGAGGTCGCGGCTCATCCAAGCCCGCAGCGGTGCGCTGAACAGCCCCTTCGGCCGATGCACGATCTCGGCGGGGAGGATGGACAGCGCCGCTTCCTTGAGCGCCATCTTCCCTTGGCGCTTCACGATCTTCTTGTCCCCGGGGATCCGGAACGCGGCCTTCACGACCTCGATGTCGACGAACGGCGTCCGCACCTCGGTGGAGGCGGCCATACTGGACCGGTCGGTGTAGGCGAGGTTGAGCCCGGGCAGGAAGAGCCGCGAATCGGCGAGGCACATGCGGTTCACGAAATCCGACAACGTGTTGTCGTGATAGGTGTCCGCGTGTTCGGTGATCACGTCGTCGACGGCACCCGCGAGGTCCGGGTTCAGCAGACCGGCGAGTTCGGCCTGGTCGTACATCGTGTAACTGCGCCGGAACGCGGTCTCTTCGGGCAGCTCCGCGAACGAGAGGAACCGCTTGGCGAACCGGACCGACCGGAACCCGCGCTTCGAGGTCGCCACCGGCAGTCTGTCCACAAGGGACTCCACGGGCCGCCGCACGAGACCGGGAACCCGTTGGTACTGAACGGCGATCTTGTTCGCGAGATGCTTGCGGTATCCGGCGAACAGCTCGTCGGCGCCCATCCCCGAGAGCATCACCTTGACCCCGGCCTCGCGGGCGGCGGTGCAGATCAGGTAGCTGTTGATCGCCGCCGGATCGCCGATCGGCTCGTCGAGGTGATAGGTCATCCGGGGCAGCAGGTCGAGCACCTGCGGCGCGATCTCGATCTCGTGCAGGTCGACGCCGAACTTCGCGGCGACCTTCTTCGCGTACCTCAGGTCGTCCGGCATGGCCTCGAACTTCGCGTCCTCGGCCCGGAAGCCGATGGTGTACGCGGAGATCCCCGGCCGCTCGCGCGCGGCGAGCGCGGTCAGGTAGCTGGAGTCGAGCCCGCCGGAAAGGAACGTCGCGACCGGCACGTCGGCGATCAGGTGTTTGCGCGTGGAGTCTTCGATGACGGCGTTGAGGTCGAATTCGCCTTCATAGGCGGCGCCCTCTTCGGCGACCTGGCGCAGGGACCAGAAGGTACCGCGTTCGACGTCGCCGTTCGGCCGGAACCGCGCCCAGCTGCCCGGCGGCAGCTTCTCGGCCTCGCGGAACGCGCAGCGGCCGTCCGGGACCCAGTAGTAGAGCAGGGAAGCGACGAGCGCGGTGTCGTCGATGGTCAGCGAGCCGCCCAGCTCGGCGGCCAGCGCCTTCAGCTCGGACGCGAACGCGACCCCCTTGCCGCGGCGCACCAGGAAGAGCGGTTTGATGCCCAGCTGATCGCGGACCAGCACCAGCTCACCGGAACGTTCGTCGAAGACACCGAACGCGAACATGCCGCGGAGCCGGTGCAAACCCTCGGTGCCCCATTTCCGCCAGGCTTCCAGCAGGACCTCGGTGTCGGACGTGCCCCGGAAGCGCACGCCGGCGGCTTCGAGTTCCTTCCGCAGTTCCGGCGCGTTGTACAGCTCGCCGTTGTAGGTGAGCGCGAGCCCGTCCTTGACCATCGGCTGCGCGCCGGTCTCGGTCAGGTCCACGATCGACAGACGCCGGTGTCCTAAATGGACTTCTCCGTGGTCGTACCGCCCGGAACCGTCGGGGCCCCGGTGGGCGAGTGTCTTCGTGAGCCGATCGGTGAGCGGTCCCCCGTCCGGCCAGAAGTAGGCCCCTGCGATGCCGCACATCTGCTTTTACTCCCCCTACAAGGCTTCGGCATTATCCGGTGACACAGGCGAGAATCGTTTGGTCGGCTGATCGGCGTTGTCGAGCTCTTCCGGCCGCTTGTACGGTGTCGGCGGACGACGACGGACGGGCTTCTTGTCCTTCGCCGGTTCGAGTACGCGGTCGACCGGCTTCGCGGGCTCGGGCGGCGCCACCGCGAGCCGCCGCACGGTGGGCTCGTCGTCCGGGAACATCTCGACCGGTTTCGACTGCGGGGCACGGTCGAACCTCGGCCGGGGGCGGCGGACGGGCGGCGGCTCGGGTGCCTTCACCGGTTCCGGTTCCGGTGACGCGACCGGCTCCGGTCCGGCCAGAGCGGCCCGCGTCTCGGCGCCCCGGCCGCGCAACGCCGTGTGCAGGCCGTCCCACAGGGTTCCGTCGGTGTGGTCACGCGGATCCGGGTCCACCACGACGATCCCGATGATCGGGATCCGCCGTTCGGCCAGCTGACGCGCGACGGTGTGCAGCCACTCGGTGTTCGCCCGCCCGGCGCGCACGACGAGGATCGTTTCCGCACCCAGGTGTTCGAGGTCCGTCCAGGCCGTCCCCGGCTCGATCGACCCGACACCGACACGGCACTCACCGGGCGCCTTCGGCTCATCGCGGCCCAGCACGCGGACCTTGCCTTCGCCGGCGAGAGCGCGCAGATCCGCCTTCGGCAGCTCGTCGACGAGCGTGACCGGCCCCTTCTCCGCGAGCCCGTTGGCGATGTCGACGGCCAACGCTGCCGTCGTGGCGCGGGCGCCGAGGTCGAGCAGCGACACCGTCCCGTTCTCGCCGATCGTGCGGAGCAACGTCGCCGCGACCCGCTCGCGTTCCGCCACCGCACGGGACTTCCGCCACCAGCGCCGCGGTTTCGGCAGCTGGGCGAGCACCGAAGCGCCGAGATGCCACGACAGTTCGCGCCGCAGCACCGGCCGGTCCTTCACCACACTGCTGATGGCGGCCAGCACGAGCCCCAGCAGCAGGCCGAGTACCGCACCGATCCCGGCGGCGGCACCGGTGGACTTGAGGAACGACTTCGGCACGATCCTCGGCGCGTCCACGATCTGCGTCCCCGCGCCCACCTTCGGCGTGCCGATCCCCGCTTCCTGCGCGCGGCCGTCGTAGTCGGAGATCTTGGAGGTCAGCTCCGCGCGGCGGGAGTACATCCGCTCCAGCTGGGCCGGATTGGGATTCCTCTTCGCCTCTTCGGTGACTATGTCGTTCTGGACGGTGGCGAGTTCCGTCTGCGCCTGGTTGCGCTGATCGATCAGGGCCTTCTGCTCGGCGGCGGCGGCCGCCTGGTTGCGCGCGACGTACTCGGTGATGAACGCGTCCGACAACGCCTGCGCGCGGGCGACCGCCTCGGCGTTGTCCTTGCCCTTGACCGTCACCTGGAGGACGTTGTTCGTGACGCCGAGCCCGGTGTAGTCCTTGAGGAACTCTTCCGCGGTCTGGGTGCTGTTCAGTTTCTTGAGCGCTTCGCCCGCGATCTTCGTCGTCTGCAGCACGGCGACGTCGGTTTCCATCAGCGTGCCGCTGTCACTGGGCGAATCGTCGGCGTGGATGACGAGGATCTTCGCCACCGCCGTCGGCGGGGACGGCAGGAGCAACGCCACGAGCGCGCCCGCGATCAGCCCGAACAGCGCGGTGGCCAGCCACAGGCGACGACGTCGCCGGACCGAGACCACGAGCCGCTGGAGATCGATGAGCGGCTCGGATTTCTCTTTTTCGGCGGTCGTCACGGGGTACCTGCCAGTGCTTCTCGATCTGTTTCGGCCTTCTTCTCGGCCTTCGAGGCCCGGGTGGGCCGGACGGGGCGGACCAGGGCCGCCCCCACCACGGCCAAACCCGCGTCGGCGCACGCCTCGGCGAAACCGACCAGTTCCCACGCGGTGCGGGTGCCGACACCGAGCACGACCAGGACGCCTTCGGCGGAGGTGTCCTCCACCACCGGCCGTCCGGGAGCCACTTCGACCACGGTGAACCAGCGGTCGGAGAGCGCGGCGATCCGGTCGGCCGCGGTCCGCGCGGCGTGGTCGCCGCCCGCCACCAGCACCAGCAACCGGCGCTGGGGCAACCGGGCGACGAGACGGCGGAAGTGGACCTCGCCGTCGATCTCCTCGGGGGTGACGTCCACGCGCCGGATGTTCCACGGCCGGTCGTCGCCGAGCAGTTTCGCCCGCAGGCTCCGCCCGGCTTCGGGAACCGCCTCCTCGGCGACGTCCACGGTGGCCAATACAGGGCCGCCGAGCGCCGCGCCGACCTCCTCCTCGTCCCGCAGCCGCCGGTCGGTGCGGGCGGCGAAGAGGTGACCGAGCAGGCCGAACACGAAGAACAGGAGCGCGCCGCCGAGCGCGAGCTGCGGCAACGTCGGCGCCGCCGCCGAAGTCGGCCGTTCGGCCGCGCCCATCACGACCATGCTGCCGAGACCGCCGCTCGTGGTGTCGGTGGCGTTGAGCGTGGACATCGCCTGCTCGATCGACGAACGCAACGCGGCCAGCTCGGTGCGCAACTGGACGGTCTCCACCGACGTCGTCCCGTCGGAGACCTTCTCCGTCAGCTCGGAGATCCGCTGGTTCGCCTGCGCGACCTGCTGGCGCAAGGTCTCGCGGCGTTCCTGCGCCACCTTGACCGCGGCGTCCCCGGTGCTGGCGAGGACCTGCGTCGAGTACTTCACGAATTCCTGGGCGACCTGGTCCGCGACCTGCTGCGCGTGCTCGGCGGAGTCGTCCGTCGCGGCGATGGTGATGACGTTGCCCTGCGCGACCGTGGTGGTCACGCGGTCGCGCAGATCGGCGCCGCTGCCGCGGCCGAGGACGGCGGCGGCCCGGTCGAGTACGACCGAACTGGTCGCGACCTCGGCCTGGGTGAGCAGTTCGCTCGCCTCGCGCGGGCCCTGGAGCAGGACGTTGGAGGTGGTCCGGTATCCGGGGGAAAGGATCATCGACGATCCCGCGCCGACCAGTGCGCCGAGGAGGGCGAGGACCACCAGGGTCCGCCACCTCCCGCGCAGGACCTGCCCGATCATGGACAGGCGCACCGTGTCGTCAGTCAAAGCCGGGATCTCCGTCCGGTGCGTGTGGGTGTGGCATGAATCCCGTCGGAGCGACCGCGATGTTGGTTACAGGTTTGCCCGAGTCTTGTTCAAAACGCGATCGGGAAGTCGATCAGCGGACCGCGGCCGCATAGGCCGCGAGCAGGGCTTTCTGGGAGTTCTCCCACGAGAGCGGACCGGCGACCCGTGCCCGCCCCAGCTCACCCATCTCCGCCCGCTGCTCCGGCGAATCGAGCAGATGCGCGATCAGTTTCGCGAACTCCGGCTCGTCGTTCGCCGGCGCGTACAGCGCGGCTTCCCCGGCCGAAACGCGGGCCTCCCGCAGTTCGAAGGAGACGATCGGACGGCTCATCGCCATGTACTCCATGATCTTGTTCATGGTCGACACGTCGTTGAGCGGGTTCAGCGGGTCCGGCGAAAGGCAGACGTCGGCCGAGGACAGGTAGCGCAGCAGGTCCTCGTCGGAGATCCGGCCCGTGAACTCGACCTGATCGTCGAGCTTCAGTTCCTTGGACAACGCCACCATGGCGTCGAAGGCGTCACCGGAACCGATGAACACGGCGTGCCAGTCGTCGCGACCGACCTCGTCACGCAGCGAAGCGAGCGCGCGCAACGCGTAGTCGACGCCGTCCTGCGGGCCCATCACACCGAGGTACGCCAGCAGATGCGGCTTGCCCTTCTTGAGTTCGGGCTCGGCGGGCACCATGTGGAACCGCTCGACCACGGGCGCGCTGCGCACGACGAAGACGTCGTCCGGCGACTTGCCGCCGCGTTTCACGGCGACGTCCTTGTAGCTCTCGTTGGTCGCGATGACGACGTCGGCCGTCTTGTAGGTGCGGCGTTCCAGCGCGCACACCGCGCGGTACAGGAAGTCCTCGCCGCGGTCGAAACGCGAGAGGTACAGCTCGGGACAGAGGTCGTGCTGGTCGAAGACGAACTTCGCGCCTTGGCGCTTGAGGTACAGCGCGACCAGGAACAGCAGATCCGGCGGGTTGCAGGCGTGCACCACGTCGACCCGGCCGACCTTGCGGGCGAGCCGGAGCGTGTGCCACAGCGCGGATCCGTACTCCTGGACGTATCCGGCCGGACCACCGGTGGCGGCCTTCAGCGGGTACCGCAGGATGTGGACGCCGTCGATGGTGACCTCGGCTTCGGTGTCCCGTTTCGTCCCTTGTGGACAGATGACGTGGACTTCCCAGCCGGCGTCGCGAAGGGTCTGGCACTCCTGCCAGACACGGCGATCGAAGGGGACGGAAAGGTTCTCGACGAGGATGAGAGCTTTACCAGGCAAGACCGACATATCCCTCTTCAGCCCGGCGCTCGGCGGCGTCGGGTACGCGGACGAGATCGATGATGGTGTGGCCGCCACCGGCCGGGAGCGCCGCGAGGACCTCCGGATCGGAGGAGCCGATGAGGCAGACCTCGGCGTGGTCGACGACCTCGTCGATGGAGCCGGCCAGCAGCTGGCCGAGATGCGGCAGCCTGCCCTCGATGTACTCGCGGTTCGCGCCCATCAGCCGCGAAAGGCTGACGTTGGCGTCGTAGATGCGGAGGTCGTAACCCTTGCCGAGCAGCCGCTCCGCGAGCTCGACGAGCGGGCTCTCGCGGAGGTCGTCGGTGCCGGGTTTGAACGACAGGCCGAACAGGCCGATCTTGCGTTTCCCGGTGCGCGCGACCAGATCGAAGGCGCGCTGGAGGTGTTCGTCGTTGGAGGGCAGCACGTGCGAGAGGATCGGGACGGCGACGTCCGCGCGGTGCGCGGCGTAGACCAGGCCGCGCAGATCCTTGGGGAGGCACGAGCCGCCGAAGGCGAACCCGGGGCGGAGGTAGGCGGGGCTGATGTTGAGCTTGCGGTCGGCGAGGAAGACGTCGATCACCTGATGCGAGTCGAGCCCCAGCGCGCGGCAGATGGCGCCGAGCTCGTTCGCGAAGCCGATCTTGAGCCCGTGGAAGGAGTTGTCGGCGTACTTCGTCATCTCGGCGACCGGGATCGCGACGCGGAAGACCTCGCCGGGAAGCCCTTCGTACAGCGCCGCGACGACGTCGCCGCTGGCCGGGTCGAGCTCGCCGATGACGGTTTTGGGCGGATCGAAGAAGTCCTTGACGCTGCTCCCCTCGCGCAGGAACTCGGGGTTCACCGCGACCCCGAAGTCCACGCCGGCGGTGCGGCCGGACGACTTCTCGAGGATGGGGACGAGCAGATCCAGGCAGGTGCCGGGGAGCATGGTGCTGCGGAAGACGACCGTGTGGCGCTCGGTCTTGTTTCGGAGCGCTTCGCCGATTTCCTCGGCGACGCGCTCCAGGAACGCCGTCGACAGGCTGCCGTTCGGCGCGGACGGGGTACCGACACAGATCAGGGAGACTTCGCTGTCCGCGATCGCCTGTCTGACGTCGGTGGTCGCTCTCAGCTTGCCCTCGGCGACCACTTGCGCGGTCAGTTCCCCGATCCGCTCCTCGACCACCGGCGCCTTGCCGCTGGAGACGAGTTCGATCTTCACCGGGTTCACGTCGACCCCGACGACCTCGTGCCCGCGTCCGGCCAGGCACGCCGCCGACACGCAACCGACGTAACCGAGCCCGAAGACACTGATCTTCATGACGAATTCCTCCAGCCGCGTTCCGCTGCCCGTTGGTCGGCGGTGGGACCGGGTTCGTTACCGGTGTCCGTCGTTCGCCTGCTTTTGGCGGAATGCCTGTGCGGCAAGGGAATCACTCATCGTCCGAGAGGCGCGAAACGCTACAGGGCGCGCGTAACGATCTCGTGAGTGATTCAGGCTGCGGTGAGGCGTCGGTCCGGGTGGTCGTGAGTGGTAAGTGACGTTAGAACGTCACTTACCACTCACGACCAACCGGACCCAGTTATCCACAGCCAGCGCCCTCCCCCCGCTGCTTGTCCACAGATCCGCTTCGAGCCACCCGCAACGACCCTCCACCGGCGATCGTCAGAGGGTGCCCATCAACAGACGCTGGTCGGAAGACTCCGTCCCGGCCGGACAACGCCCGAGCTGGCCGATCCTCCTGGCGGAGCAACAGGGAATCGTCTCGAGGGGGCAATTGCGCGCCTACGGTCAAACCATGTCGGACATCAGGGCGAATCTCGCGGCCGGACGCTGGCAGCGGGTTCTCCCACGGGTTTACTCGACGTTCACCGGCGACTTGTCACGCTCGGCCAAGATCCAAGCCGCGCTGCTCTACGGAGGCGGGTACGCGATTTTGAGCCATCGAACGGCCGCCGAAGAATGGAAAATCCTCCCGGTCATCGAAGGGCCTGTCGAAATCACGGTTCCGTACACCTTCTCCGCGATCTCGCAGACTCCCTTTGTCATCGTGCACAGGTCTCGCGCGCTGCCGCACATCGCCGCGGGAACGCATCCCCCACGAAGCAAGGTGACGGACACGATCCTTGATCTGGCCGCCGCCCAGCGGACCCCGCACCAGGCGACGAACACCATCGTCGACTTGCTCGGCCGGACCAGGACGTCCGTGGCCGCCATGGAGGCGTGCGTGCTGGTCCGGCCGCCGTTCCGCTATCGGCCCGCCATTCGATACGGCCTCGCCCTCGTCGGCGGGGGATTGATGTCGGCTCTCGAAGTGGCCTACCTGGAAAAGGTCGAGGACGAGCACGGATTACCGCGCGGAAACCGGCAAACGCCGATCGAGGTGGACGGCAAAACGCTCTGGGAGGACGTCACCTACGACGATCACGGCGCCGCGATGACGGTCCGGCTCGACGGTCGGGCGACCCATGCGATGGCAGGCATCGCATTCCGGGATCGCCGACGGGACAACGCGGCCGAACTGGCGGGACGGGCAAGACTCGTCAACGGCTGGCACGACGTCCAGGACTCGCCGTGCGAGGTGGCCGCCGAGGTCCGCACCATTCTGGTTCGCGAAGGTTGGGACCCGGCAGGGGCGCGGACGACGACTTGTTCGCGGTGCGGCGAGCGGCAGAACGGTCCGGGTGGTCGTGAGTGGTAAGTGACGTTAGAACGTCACTTACCACTCACGACGTCTTTTACCCGACCCACTTCGCCGCCAAACCCTCCCC
This sequence comes from Amycolatopsis sp. SB7-3, assembly GCF_041021335.1. Taxonomy (NCBI): domain Bacteria; kingdom Bacillati; phylum Actinomycetota; class Actinomycetes; order Pseudonocardiales; family Pseudonocardiaceae; genus Amycolatopsis; species Amycolatopsis sp. SB7-3. Next base: position 2,934,983 of record NZ_JBFPJQ010000001.1, on the reverse strand, counting down.
GACGGAAGTCGCCTTCCCGTGGTTCTCGATGGGCGAGACCTTCGAGTTCTTGAAGCAGATGTACGTGACGCCCGAGTCGACGCCGCCGTTCTTCGGGTCCGGGTTGATGCCCAGCGCCTTCGCGGTCGCGTAGGACGCTTCGCCGATGATGTCCTTCGGGCCGGTGTCACCGATGACGGTGTAGAGCACCTTGTTGTTGTAGATCACCGCGCACGATCCGGCGCCCTTGAGGCCGGCCTTCTCGAAGTTCCACGTGCTGCTGATGCTCGGCACGACGATGTAGAGCGTCTCGTCGGCGACCAGCGCCTTGCCGTCGGAGCGCGGGTACGCGGTGCCGTCCTGGAACCACGGGTCGGTGTTCTTGTTGCACCGCGCGGTCGGCTGCCCGTCGCAGTCGACGTCCATGTCGGCCTTCCAGAACACGGCGCTCCCCGCGTCGCAGACCGCGATGGTCCGGCCGGTCTCCTCGTCGGTCTTGTACTTGCCGTTCGAGACCTGCTTGCAGCTGGTGGTCTTCGCCAGCAGCTGCTGCGCGGTCGGCCCGGCCTGGATCGAAGGGGCGGCCGCGGCCGTCGCCGCGGGGGCCAGTCCGGCGGCCACCACCATCGCCGAGAACAGGAGCAGTTTCCGCATACCGAGCACCCCTTAGTTAATAAAGCTTCTTTATCGAGGGTCCTCAGAATGCCTTCGCCGAAGTTTCAGCTCAAGGGTTATTTTCCCACCACACAAAGAAAACCGGTCAAAAGCGGGCAAGCCTGGCGACCCGCGACATGACCCGTCCCGCTCGGCGGTACAGGCCTTCCCGGTTACCGAGCACGCCGTCGATCCAGTCCTGATCGATGTCGTGCCGGACCTCCGTGCGCGGCCGCAGCCAGCTGTCGCGCGACACGGCCCCGCCTTCGTGCGTGTAGACCCGCGTCGCGCCGGAACGCCGGAGCCTGCTGAGCACCCGCCGGTCGTAGGCACCGAAGGGCGGCGCGTACGCGCGTACGGGTTCGCCACTCAGGTCCTCGAGCAGCTTCGGCGCGATTTCGAGTTCGCGCCGGGCGTGCCTGCCGTCGAGGCGCCGCCAATCGCGGTGCTCCCAGCCGTGCGAACCGATCGACATCCCCGCCTCGACCAGTTCGCGAAGACCGTCGGCGTCGACGAAACCCCGCTGCCCGATCCGGCCGGCCAGCGGGAAGAACTCGGCCGTGAGATCGCGCTCCACCAGTCTGGGGAGCGCGATCTCGACGTCCGAGACGTTGCCGTCGTCGAAGGTCAGCCCGACGTCTTCGCGTCCGGCCACCGAGTCGAGCACCCGCTCGAACTGCTCGACGGTCACCCATGTTTCGTCTTCGCCTGGATCCAGCGCGCGCACGGGTTTGCCCACGCCGCCAATCGCCAGGATCACCATCCGCGCCTCATTCGGGACCGAGTGTGTTTCCCGATTAATCGCGTTGGCGAATGGAGTAGTTACATGATCCCGCAAGGTGTCCACTAATGGATTACTTGCGGATCTCCAGGGTGCAGCACTTCGGGCCGCCGCCGGCCTTCCGCAGCTCGGAAATGTCCAGGAAGACGACCTCGTAGCCACGTTCGGTCAGCCGCGCCGCCAATCCGGTCGCCTCGACCGGCAGGACGACGTTGCGGCCGTCGGACACCCCGTTCAGGCCGAAACACTCAGCGTCGGCGCGGTCCGCGATTACCGCGTCGGGGAACATCCGCTCCAGCACCTTCCGCGACCCGGCCGAGAAGGCCTCCGGGTAGTAGGCGATCTGGGCGGACGTCGTGTCGGTCGCCTCGGCGAGCACGAACAGCGCGGTGTCGAGGTGGTAGTAGCTCGGGTCGATCAGCCGCAGCGAGACGACCGGGACGCCGAGGACCTCCTGCGCTTCGGCGTGCGCGGCCGGGTCGGTGCGGAAGCCGGTACCGGCGAGCAGGATCTTGCCTGTCCAGGCGAAGTCGCCTTCGGCCTCGTTGATCTTCTCGGGCATGGTGATGTCGCGGTAGCCGTGCTCGACGAACCAGCGGCGGAAGTGCTCGGCCTCGGCGGTGCGCTGCGGGGCGCGGAACCGCGAGCCGAGGACCCGCCCGTCGACGACGGTGCCGGAGTTCGCGGCGAACACCATGTCGGGCAGACCGGGCTGGGCGTCGATCTCCTCGACGGTGTGGCCGAGGCGTCGGTAGGTGTCGCGGAGTTCGGTCCACTGCGCCATCGCGGCGTCGACGCTGACCGGGACCGACGGGTCCATCCACGGGTTGATGACGTAATCCACCGCGAAGTACCGCGGCGGGCACATGAGGTAGCGGCGCGTCGTGGGTACACGGGGCTGCTGCTCCAGTTCCGGCATACCCGAAGGGTAAGGCTCACCTAATTCCGCAATCAATCGCTGTTCGCTGCGCATATACCTGCTAAACATTGCGTGTGAACACCATCGACCAGCGAATCGTTTCATGCCTGATGGCCAATGCGAGGTCCAGCTACGCCGACATCGGCAAAGTCGTCGGCCTGTCCGCGCCCGCGGTGAAACGACGGGTCGACAGACTGCTCGAAACCGGGGTCCTGCGCGGCTTCACCGCGGTCGTGGACCCCGAGGCGCTGGGCTGGGGCACCGAGGCGTTCGTCGAGATGACCTGCAACGGCAACATCACCCCCGCCCGGATCCGGGCCCGGCTGGAACCGCTGCCCGAGGTCGTCGCGGCCTACACGGTGTCCGGCGCTGCCGACGCGATCGTCCATCTGCGCGCTTCGGACATCCACCACCTCGAGACCGCGCTGGAACGGCTGCGCGGACTGGAGATCGTCGACCGCACGGTCTCCACCGTCGTCCTGTCTCGGCTACTGGAACGCCCGCCGACGCCCGAAGCGTGACACCCTCGACCGCGTGACCGATCAGATCCGCTCCAGCCATGACGGCGGCGTCGCCGTGCTCACCATCGACGCGCCCGCGACCCGCAACGCCCTGACCCTCGACTTGTCCGCGCAACTGGCCGAGGCCGTCTCGCGCGCCGAAGCCGACGAAAGTGTCCACGCCTTGGTCGTCACGGGCGCGCCACCGGCGTTCTGCGCGGGCGCCGATCTGGACACGCTCGCCGGCGCCCGGGAGGACGGACTCCGCGCGATCTATGACGGTTTTCTCTCGGTCGCGCGGTGTTCCCTGCCGACGATCGCCGCGGTCGGCGGGGCCGCCGTGGGCGCCGGGCTGAACCTCGCGCTCGCCGCGGACGTCCGCATCGTGGGACCGAAGGCGAAGTTCGTGGCCAGATTTCTCGATCTCGGCATCCATCCCGGCGGCGGGATGACGTGGATGATCCAGCGGCTCGTCGGCCCGCAGAAGGCCGCGGCGATGACACTCTTCGGTGAGGTCGTCGGCGCCGAAGCCGCTGTCGAATGCGGGCTCGCGCTCCGACTCGTCGAAGGAGATCTGGTCGAGGCCGCCCGTGAACTGGCGAAACCCGCTGTCGGCGCTCCGCGAGACGTCCTTCTGGCGACGAAGCGCACGCTGCGGCACACCGCCGCGCTGACCGACCATTCAGCCGCCGTCGACGCCGAGATCGAGCCCCAGGTGGCGTCACTCACCGCACCCGCGTTCACCGAACGGCTGGCCAGGTTGCGGGCTTCACTGTCCAACTGCTGATTGGTCCTCGACCGGACTTCACTACGCTGGAAGGAGATACGGCTCACAATCGGGCCGCATCGCCGACCGTTACCATCAGTAACAGATAAACCGGATAATCCCCGCTCAGCGACGAGCTCAGGACACTCGAGAAGTAGGTCCGGCCCGTTTTTACGGCAACCTGGGAAGTGTGCCGAGGACTAGCCTCGGGACATGGCACCTGTGACCTGTCCGACATCGCCGGGCGAGGCACGCCGATCTCCGGCACGGCCGGGGACGACGCACGTCGGGAGAGAGGGAATCCCTGACCTATGAGCACGAGTGCGAACGGCAACGGCTCCTTGTCGGCCGTCAGGCCCACCGAGGTCGCCAAGCTGGACCGGGTGGTCATCCGGTTCGCCGGCGACTCCGGTGACGGCATGCAGCTGACGGGCGACAGGTTCACCTCGGAAGCGGCCGCTTTCGGCAACGACCTGTCGACCATGCCGAACTTCCCCGCCGAGATCCGCGCGCCACAGGGCACCATCCCGGGCGTCTCGAGCTTCCAGGTGCACTTCGCCGACTACGACATCCTGACCCCGGGCGACCGGCCGGACGTCCTCGTCGCGATGAACCCCGCCGCCCTGAAGGCGAACCTCGCCGACGTCCCGGCGGGCGGGACGATCATCCTCAACACCGACGAGTTCTCCAAGCGGAACCTGGTCAAGGTCGGCTTCGAGAACGACCCCCTCGACGACGACACCCTTTCGGCCTATCAAGTCCACCGGGTCGCCATGTCGACGTTGACCAGGGGCGCGCTCGAAGAGACCGGACTGTCCAAAAAGGACGCCGAACGCGCGAAGAACATGTTCGCGCTCGGCCTGCTCTCCTGGATGTACCACCGGCCGACCGAAGGCACGGAACGCTTCCTGCGCGAGAAGTTCGCGAAGAAGGCCGACATCGCCGAGGCCAACATCCTGGCGTTCCGCGCCGGCTGGAACTACGGCGAGACGACGGAGTCGTTCGCGACGACGTACGAGGTCGCGCCCGCGAAGCTGAACCAGGGCACGTACCGCCAGATCACCGGGAACACCGCGCTGGCGTACGGGCTGGTCGCCGCCGGGCAGCAGTCGGGCCTGCAGATCCTGCTGGGCACGTACCCGATCACCCCGGCTTCGGACATCCTCCACGAGCTGTCCAAGCACAAGAACTACGGCATCCTCACCTTCCAGGCCGAGGACGAGATCGCCGGTATCGGCGCGGCGCTCGGCGCCTCCTACGGCGGTGCGCTGGGCGTCACCTCGACGTCCGGTCCCGGTGTCGCGCTGAAATCCGAGGCCATCGGGCTCGCGGTGATGACCGAACTGCCGCTGGTCGTCGTCGACGTCCAGCGCGGCGGCCCGTCGACCGGTCTGCCGACCAAGACCGAGCAGGCCGATCTGCTGCAGGCGATGTTCGGCCGCAACGGCGAATCACCGGTGCCGATCGTCGCGCCGCTGTCCCCCGCGGACTGCTTCGACGCGGCGCTGGAGGCCACCCGGATCGCGCTCAAGTACCGCACGCCGGTGTTCCTGCTGTCGGACGGCGCGATCGCGAACGGCTCCGAGCCGTGGCTGATCCCGAACGTCGAGGATCTGCCGGATCTGCGCGTGGAATTCGCCACCGAGCCGAATGCCGAGGACGGTTCCGGGGAATTCTGGCCGTATGTACGCGACCCCGAGACCCTCGCCCGCGAGTGGGCGCTGCCGGGCACCGCCGGGCTGCAGCATCGCATCGGCGGGCTGGAGAAGGCCGACAAGACCGGCCACATCTCCTACGACCCGGACAACCACGACAAGATGGTCCGGCTGCGCCAGGCCAAGATCGACGGCATCGACGTCCCCGACCTCGTCGTCGACGATCCGAGCGGCGGCAAGGCACGGGTGCTGGCACTCGGCTGGGGCTCGTCCTACGGACCGATCGGCGCCGCGTGCCGCCGCGTCCGCAAGGACGGCATGCCGATCGCGCAGGCGCATCTGCGCCATCTCAACCCGTTCCCCGGCAACCTCGGCGACGTACTCCGTTCGTACGACACGGTCGTCGTCCCGGAAATGAACCTCGGCCAGCTTTCGATGCTCTTGAGGGCCAAGTATCTCGTCGACGTGAAGTCGTACACGAAGGTCGCCGGGCTGCCCTTCAAGGCCGAAGAGCTGCAAGGCGTCTTCACGGAGATCATCACCAGTACGGAGGGGGCGAAGTGACCGCGATCGACCTGGGGATCCCCACCCTCGGCGGCTTGGACCTTGTGCCGACCGAGACCGAACCGCAGAAGGCCAAGGACTACAAGTCGGACCAGGAGGTCCGCTGGTGCCCCGGCTGCGGTGACTACGTCGTGCTCAACGCCGTGCAGTCGTTCCTGCCGACGCTCGGCCTCAAGCGCGAGAACATCGTGTTCATCTCGGGCATCGGGTGCTCGTCGCGATTCCCGTACTACCTGAACACCTACGGCATGCACTCGATCCACGGCCGGGCGCCGTCGATCGCGACCGGGCTCGCGACCGCGCGGCCCGATCTGTCGGTGTGGGTCGTCACCGGTGACGGCGACGCGCTGTCCATCGGCGGCAACCACCTGATCCACGCGTTGCGGCGCAACGTGAACATCAAGATCCTGCTGTTCAACAACCGGATCTACGGCCTCACCAAGGGCCAGTACTCGCCGACGTCCGGGCCGGGCATGGTCACGAAGTCCACCCCGATGGGCTCGGTCGACACCCCGTTCAACCCGCTTTCGCTGGCGATCGGCGCCGAGGCGTCGTTCGTGGGCCGCGCACTCGACTCGGACCGCAAGGGCCTGACCGAGGTGCTGGAAGCCGCCGCGAAACACCGCGGATCGGCGCTGGTGGAGATCTACCAGAACTGCCCGATCTTCAACGACGGCGCCTTCGACGTCCTCAAGGACAAGGACGAGGCCGCCACCCGGCTCATCCCGCTGAAGGCGGGCGAGCCGATCAAGTTCGGCCCGCAGGGCGAATACGGCGTCACGCGCGGCGGCTGGGCCGGGCTGGAGGTCGGGAAGGTCGCGAACATCGGCGAGGAGAACCTCGTCGTGCACGACCCCACGATCGAGGACACGGCGTACGCGTTCGCGCTTTCGCGGATCGGTGACCAGAACCTGAACCACGTGCCGACCGGCATCCTGCGGCAGGTCGAGCGGCCCACCTACGACGACCAGGCGCGTGCCCAGGTCGCGGAGGCGCAGGCCGCCCGCAAGCCGGATCTGCAGGGCCTGCTGCGCGGCAAGGACACCTGGACCGTCGTGTAGGTCTCCCCTCGAACGCAATGAAAGGTCCTTTCCTCGCAAATTTTGCGAGGAAAGGACCTTTCATTGCACTCAGGTGAGGGGCCGGAAGCCCACGCGTTCCGCATCGGCGGCGGTACGGAACCAGACCTCCGCGACCATCTTCGGGAACTGCTGCGAGTCCTCGGTGCAGTACCGCAGAGCCGTCACGCTCGCCTTGACCGCGAAGTCGTCGGCCGGACGGCCACCACCCGGCCGCGGCATCGCCGAACCGGGACCGAACGGGCCCGGCGGAACGGACTCGGCCACCGGAGCGGAGACCTGCCGCGCGGGCGGGGGCTCCGGCGCCGGCATCGCGTCGCCCGGCTGGACGGCGGGCTCGAACAGCGAACCGCTCTGCCCACCGGACAGCTCCGGCTCACGGCGTTCGATCGCGCGCATCGACGGCTGGATCGGCTGAGGCGGCTCGAAACCGCCGCGGACCGCGCCCCGCGGCGTGCGCTTAGGCAGCACCTGGGTGGCTTCGGCGGGCGTCTCGGGTTCCGATTCGAGGTGCCCGGCCTTCGCTTCTTCGTCCGACTCGAAGGCGTACGCGGGCGGATCGTGGAGCTCCTCTTCCCGCTCGAACCAGTTGGTCTCGACGGGTGCCTGCTCCGTCTCCACGCGCGACGCGGGGCTGAACAGCGACACCGGCTCCGGCTGCGTCTCGGCGCCTTCGGGGTCCAGCTGCATCTCCAGACGGGACCGGTACGGCCCCTCGCCCGGCAACGGCGGCTGGGGCTCGGGTTCCGGCTCCGGTTCGAGGTCCAGCTTCGAAGCGGGCTGGAGATAATCGGTCGCCGCGGCGACGTACGGGTTCTCCGGCTCGGGCGCAGGCTCGGGTTCCGGCTCCGGCAAGGCCGCCGGGATGTACTGCGTCCGCTCGGCCGCGGGCTCCGGGTCGGGTTCGGGCTCAGTCTGCTCCGCCGTGCGGTACTCGGCCTCGTACTCTTCTTCAGGCTCGAAGGTCTGCGTCGCGGCCGGGGTGTGCTCCGGCTCCTCGACAACGTTCTGAACAGGCTCCTCAGCGGGTTCGGTCCACTGCTGCGCGGGCTCCTGCTCGGTGAGCGTCTCGGGGTACGCGGGCTTCGGCTCCTCGACCGCCGCGAACTCCTCGTCCAGATCGTCGTGCGACGGCTTCGTGAGGTACGCGGTCCCGCCGGCGACGGCCGCGGCACCCGCGCCGAGGCTCACCCCGGCGGGCAGCCGGGACTTCTCGGCGTGCGCGGTGGCCAGCGAGCTTTCGAGCTCACGGATGCGCTTGCGCGCCGGGATCACCAGCACCAGCCAGGTGAGCAGCGCGCCGACGACGAACGCCAGCAGACTCCACAGCCAAACCTGTCCGAAAATGGACATCTAACCTGCCCTTTGTCAATGCGTTCGCGCGACCAGGTAGTCGGCGACCGATTCGCAGGCGTCCCGGGCGGGCGACGCGGGCAGCGCCGCGAGCTCGGCACGCGCCCGACGAGCGTAGTCGGAAAGAGTTTCGCGTGCGCGTTCGAGTCCGGACGAGGCCCGCAGCAGGCCGAGGGCCTCGGCGACGAGCTTGTCGTCGGAGATCGGGCCGGACAGCAGCTCGACCAGGCGCGGGTCGGTGGCCGGGTCGGCCAGCGCGTACAGCATGGGCAGCGTGCGGACGCCTTCGCGCAGGTCCGTGCCCTGCGCCTTGCCGAGCTCGTCTGAAGCGGAGGCGATGTCGATGACGTCGTCGGAGATCTGGAACGCCGTCCCGATGATGTCGCCGAAGCGGCGAAGCGCGTCGATGTACTCGTCGGGCGCGCCGGACATCATCCCGCCGAACCGGCCGGAGGTGGCGATCAGCGAACCGGTCTTCTGCGCGATGACCGTGAGGTAGTGCTCGACGGCGTCGTCGCCGTCGGCCGGGCCGACCGTCTCGCGCATCTGGCCGGTGACCAGCTCGCCGAAGGTCTCGGCGATGATCCGGGCCGCGTCGGTGCCGAGGTCGGCGACCAGCCGCGAGGCGTGCGCGAACAGGAAATCGCCGGTCAGGATGGCGATGGTGTTGTCCCAGCGGGCGTTGACGCTCTCCGCGCCGCGGCGCATCGTCGCCTCGTCCATCACGTCGTCGTGGTACAGCGTCGCGAGGTGCACCAGCTCGACGGCCGCGGCGGCGGTGACCACCTGGTCGCCCTGCTTCGGCCCGAACTGCGAGGCCAGCAGCGTGAACAGCGGACGGAAACGTTTGCCCCCCGCCTCGACCAGGTGCGAAGCGGCGTCCTCGACGGCCTTGACGTCACTGCGGACGACCTCGCGGAGCAGGGTCTCGACATCGGCGAGACCGGTCGCGAGGGTGCGCAGGAGCTGCTCGTCGGCGATCTGGAGCCCCACGGACGCGCGCAGGTCCTCGATGGCACCACCTGGGGCAGGTGAAGACACAGACACGTCGGCTCCGCTCTCTTTGACACCGTTCGGGGTTGGTCCCAGCGTAGTGGCTACCCGCTGAGGCCTGTTGACGTGCTGTCCTGCGGAAACGGTGACGAAGATGACACCCCCGCCGAGTATCCCGCGCCGTCGGGCGCGAACGGGTCAGCGGCGGCGGATCTTGATGTCGTCCATGCAGGTCGCCTTGCCCGCGACGTCGCGATACGGATAGCCCTTGGCGTCCAGCAGTTCCATGACCTTCAGCTCGGCCTCGTCGAGTACGTCACGTTCTTCCTCGCCCTGCAGCGTGATGCGGAAGGTGAACGCGCCGAGGTGCGCGCTGTAGGTGAGCAGGCCGTCCTCGGTGAACCCGATCGCCTGATGGTCGCTCAATTCCGCGAGGAGCCTGGCACGGGTGTCGGCGTCGGGGTGGTCGAACTTGCCGTTGACGAGGACGCGGTAGGTCGGCATACGCCCGAATATACAGACCTGTATCCGGATACGAACCCGAATATCCAATGGGTGTCCATGATCCACTGTCGAGTGAAACGACCGTCACGCGCGCAACGGGCGAATCCGACACGCAGATAGTGATGACAAAGGAAGAACGGCCAACCGGCTCGCTCTCCGTCACGTGAGGAGGACGTGGAAATGCGCATCACCATCGCAAGCCGGGCAGGCCTCGTCGGCGCACTGCTGCTGGCAGGTCTCGGCGCCGGGGTGTCTCCGGCCGCCGCTTCGAACCCGGCCGGAGTGGCTTCACTCGGCTCCGCCGCCTTCACCAAGGGCACCTCGGCGCCGATCTCGATCGCCTCGCTCGCCGACTGCGCGGTCGAGGGACCGACCAGCAACTCTTCCGGGGTCGTGACCAGGACCGGGATCACGTTCGGTGGCGGCACGACGACGTGCACGACCACCGTCGTCGACCCCGAAAACGACGTGACCACGACGAAGTCGGAAGCCAAGGGACAGAACTTCGAGCTGTCGGCACTGGTGTCGTCAAGCGGGCCGCGGATCAAGATCAGGTCCTACTCGGTCAGCTGCACGGCGACCCAGACCAGCACGAACGCCAGCTGGACCTACGGCGGCGCGACCGGGCTCGGCACCCTGCCGTCGCCGGTGCCGGTCGGCTACGTCAAGCCGATCACCAAGTCCAACGGCACACTGCTCGCCGAAGCGATCTTCAACGAGCAGACCTTGCCGGGCGACGGCAGCATCGGACTGACCATGCTGCGGATCAAGTTCGCTCCGGCCTCGAACATCACCGGCGAAGTGGTCATCGGGCGCACGGCCTGCTCCCCCACTCCGTAAGCCGGCCCGCCGGGAAAGGGGCGTCCGGAACCTGCCGGGCGCCCCTTTTCCATTCTGGCTTATATAAGCCTCTGCTGATATCTTGGCGGCAGCCGAGCAGAGGAGGGCACCGATGGTCGACGTGACCAGCCAGATCGACTCCGTCCAGCGCAAACTGGGCAAACGCGTGATCGAAGCGGGCGAGGCGGTGACGGCGACCGTCAGCCAGGTCTACGACACAGGCCTCGACGACCTTTGGGACGCCTGCACCAATCCCGAACGCATCCCGCGCTGGTTCCTGCCGGTCAGCGGCGAGCTGCGCGTCGGCGGCAAGTACCAGCTCGAAGGCAACGCGGGTGGGACGATCGAACGTTGTGACCCGCCCAAGAGCTTCGCCGCGACCTGGGAGTACGGCGGCGACGTCAGCTGGATCGAACTCCGGCTGAGCCCGGAAGCCGATGGCCGCACCCGGTTCGAACTCGACCACACCGCCGTCGCAGGCGAGCACTGGAACCAGTTCGGGCCCGGCGCGGTGGGCATCGGCTGGGACATGATGCTGAACGGGCTCGCGCTCCACCTAGCGTCCGGCGAAGCCGCCGATCCCGAAGCGGCCATGGCCTGGATGACCAGCGAAGAAGGCGTGCGGTTCATGACGCTGAGCAATGAGGCCTGGTACGAGGCCGACGTCGCCAACGGGACGGACCCCGCCACCGCCCGCACCCGCGCCGACGCCACCTTGGCCGCTTACACCGCGCCGCCGGAGAGCTGAAGGTCTTCGGCGAGTTCCGGGGCGCGAAGCAGGTCGATGAGCTCGTCGTCCGCGCGGAACACGGCGCGGGCGCCCGGCATCCCCGCCTGGCGGAGCATCGCGTGGAGGACGTCGGCGTGCGGCTGGTCGAGCAGGGTCCAGACCATCGCGCGCCGTTTCACCTCGTCCCCCAGTTCGCGCGCGGTCCACCAGGCGAGGACGAGCGCGGTCACCTGGTTGACCGCGGTTTCCCGCCCCCGCGCCAATTGCGCGCGGTTCAGCCCGCACACCTCGATGGTCTGTGCGCCCTTTTCGGTCAGTGCGCGGTAGGTCCCGATCGAGAGCACCAGGAACAGATGCTCCAGCGGATCTTCGGCGGTCGGATCGACGAGCAGGCTGTTGCCGTCTTCGTCCACCGGGAACAGGTCGCGTTTGTGGTGGCTGTTGCAGTATTCGCAGGCGAGCACGTGATTGAGCCAGTCGAAGGCGCGTCCCGGATTCCTCGCGATCGGCTCGAAATGGTCCACAGTGGACCCAAGGCCGTCTCCGCAGTACATGCAGTAACCCCGGCCGGCGGCCATGACGTCCAGCCCGGCCCGCAAAGAACGCCGCACGGCACGGGAAACCCGCCAGAGTCGCCGGGCTTCTTTCGTGTCACCGGGAGGGATCCGCGCCGTCAGCTCTTCGAGATCGGCCACCACCTGCCCCGGCAGCGCGATCCGGCGGATCCCGATCACCGATCGTCGGCCTCGAACCGCCTGGCCACCTCGTCGACCCGGCTCGGCGGTGAACTGCTCAGCATGCCGCGCAGCCGTTCCCATTCCCGGACGCCGTTCGCGTCCGCCCGGCCGGACGCCACCTGGAACTCGAGCTCGGCGAGATGCTCCCGCAGTTCGACCGCCTGCGGCGAATAGGGCGTGTCCAAGCCGAAAAGGTCGGACAGCACCGCGTCGTCCCCGGACCCGAACACGACCCGCTCGTACAGCTCCTCGGAGACCACGCGCGGCGGAACCTCTTCGTCGGGCCCGGAAAGCCGGATGAGCCCGCCCGGGTCGGCGGCCTGGCAGACGTAGGGGCTGTGCGTGGTGACGATGAACTGGATGCGCGGGAAATGCGCCTTGAACCACGGCCCCATGCGCTTCTGCCACGACACGTGGAGATGCGCGTCCACCTCGTCGATGATCACGACGCCGGGACTCTCGTGATCGAGGCCGGCGCCGTCGAGTTGCTTGAGGAGGTCGACCACGAGCGCGGTCACCGTGCGGTAGCCGTCGCTCATCTCGCGCAGCGGGAACCGGTCGCCCCGGTACTCGACCCAGAGCCCGTCCGAATCGACGTCCCGGATCCGGTAACCGCCTGGGAGGAGACCGTCCCCGAGGATCTCCAACGCCTTGTCCTTCAGCTCACGCGCGCCCGCTTTTCCTTCCAGGGCACGGAGATGCTGATTGATCAGCCACGTGACCCCCTCGGCGAGCGAGGCGTCTTCGTGGAACAGGCTGGCCATCCGCGCCAGCGATCCCGCGCCGCGCATCCACGACTCGGCCTCGCCGCTGCCGCCCGCGAGCCGCCGGAACGGTCCATACGCCGCACAGAACGGCTGGCCGGGAGGAAGTCCGGAGATCGGCAGGAGACCGGAGTCGAGCCAGCGGACCTCGACCGGCGCCGGACCCTCCTCGCGCATCACCGAAAGCTCGATCGACCCGGACGTCTGGTCCGTCGAGATCCAGCTGCCGGCGTCCGACAACAGGCCCCACGCGACGTCCGGCGCCGCCGCGACCGCGATGGCGCGCAGCAACGACGTCTTGCCCGACCCGTTGCGCCCGGCGAGGACCACCCAGCCGGGGCCGGGCAGCCGGAGGTCGACGGCGCGGGCGCCGCTGAAGCCGCGGATGTTCTCCAGCCGGACCCGCTCGATGTACATGGAGGAAGCTTACGACGGCGTCGGCGTCACCTGGGCCCCCGAAAGTGGGTCGCCATCACGAAATCCATCACAGCGAGCACCTTGCCGACATTCAGATCCGAAACGACCTTCGAGCGGTCCCAGTCCTTGATGCCTCGCTCATGCTCGGGCACGATCCGCAGCCGGACATGCCCGCGGACGTCGATGTTCCCGAGCGGTGAGGCGTAAAGGGCGAATTCGCGGTCGTCCTGCGTACGGAACGTGACCCCAGGGCTGTCGCCGAACGTGATCAGCTGGTGGTCTTTGTAGGTCTTGTTCGGGTCAGCGTGCCATTCCCCCGGAGCGCCGCCGTTCGCGGTGGCCCCGGCCTCGATCTGCAGCCGGTGTTTCGGCTCGACGAAGTAGCACGATCCCGGCGTGGCGATCGGCGCGAAGTCCGGGCCGAACGCCATCCGGACCGCGTCACGGAACACCGCGCATTCGACGTTCGGATCGGCGGCGCCTGCGGCGATGACCGCCTCGGCCCCGGTCGGCACTTCGACCTCGACCGCCGGATCGCAGGTCTCACCCTCTTCAGTGGAGACCCAGTCGGCGCAGGCCGCGATCCGGGCACTGTCTTGACCGTCCGGCGGGTAGACAAGGTCGCGAGGCAGTTTCGCGGCGCCCGCGGTGGCGAAGTCGCGGAGGAGCTCGCAATCCTTGCCCCTGCTGGCACTGCCGATCTCGAACGTGATCGCGCGCTCGAAGCTCACCGGCACCGTGATCTCGCAACCATCGAGACCACCCATGCGCCGGGTTTCGGTCTGATAGCCCTTCACCCCGCCCAAGTCGATGACGGTGCCGTCGACCCGATGGAGTACGAGGTGACTCGGGTCCATATCGCGGACCGAGATGAGGTCGTAGCCTCCGCGGAACAGCGAGCACTGCTTCCTGCCGTGCTTGACCTCCGCCTTCCTCTCGACCGGCCGGGTAACGTCTCCCTTTCTGCGGTCGTAGACGGCGAGGTCGATCAACTCGCAGAGATCCAGCGTCGCGAGCGCCGCATCGACGGCCTTCTCGTCGCGATCCGCAGGACGCGGTTGTTTCGGCTGCCATTTCGGAAACTGCGGTGGCGGAGGGGGCGTATCCACGGATTCCGCACAAGCCGTCAGCAGGCCCAGGAGTACTGCGCCGAGAATCACTCTTCGAAACTTCATTACGCAGAGTATGCGAATTCGGCAGGCCTCCTACCAGCTAGAACCCTGTTTCCTAGGGATCATTCACACGATCGGTTTTCACGGATAGTCACTGAGTTGTCCTCGGCTATTCAGCAGGGAACGCGGCTTTATGCAGTCGGGCTCACCGGCCCGGGAACCCTGGTAATCTTCCCGGCGTCGGATTACGCAGGGTGCATCGGGGAGACGCGCCTTGTAGCCACGGGAGGGGCACATGACGACGGTGACTTCGGGGCGGCTTCGGCCATTCAGCGGGGAACGGTTCGGCGCCGCGGGGGTGCATGGCCGTGCCTGAGGGGACACCTGTCTACCAGCCTGGCTTCGACCCGGGCTCTGTCTGCAAGGCCCCGCCGACTGGGGGCTCCTACGGGACGCCTGTCGCTGAGGGTGCGGGGTTCAAGTACGACGAGGCGACGCTGCATGAGCTGGTCAAAGAGTGGACCGACCTCGCCAAGGAGTACATGGATGACCGTTTCGATGCAGAGCTGATCGCCGTGGCCCAGCCTCCGGGACTGGAGTACGCGAGCGGCGACAACGCCGAGATCACGAGGCAATCCGGCAGAGCTCTCATGGAAGCACTGGATCAGCGTGTCGCCTACTGCGAGAACATGGCCGCCAAGTACGTCGCTGCTCTCGGCAAGTACGCCTCAGAGGACGAGCGAGCCGCCTTTGCCGTTAACCAACAGCCGAAGGGCATCCTCTGATGCGACGGACCACCATCATCCTCACCCTGACTGCCCTCGCCCTTGTTGCCTGCTCGACCCCGCAAAACGGATCCCCCGAACCCACTAAGGGCGGGGTCAGTCCGAGCTCTTCGCCCCCTGCTGGCCCGTCTCCCAGCGTTCCCAAGGTCGAGCACCCGATCGATGCCACACGGTTCAAGCAGGACCCCTGCACCACTCTTACGAAAAGCCAGGTCGAAGAGCTCCTCGGACCGAAAACCGAGACCGCTCCTCGGGCAGGTTTGGCTGGACCCGCCTGTAGGTGGTCCATTCCCTCTACCACCAGGCCGCGGATCGACGTGATCTTTCCCGACCTTCCGGACAGCGGCACCGCTGCGTTCTATGCCGCCAAGGGCACGACCTACCAGCTCCTCGAACCACTCGAATCGATTGAGGGCTATCCGGTAACGGCCTACGGCGACAAAGACAAACGCGCTGAAGGCGAGTGTTCGGTGGCTCTCGGAATCAGTGACACTCAAACGATCGGCATCCCCATGCTGCAGTCGTCGGCGAACATCGGCAAGAAGGATCCTTGCGACGCGGCCCGCGAAGCCGCGATCAGGGTGTTGGCTACCGTTCGAGGGGGCAACTGATGGCGGCAGGACCGCTCACAGCAGCCCAAATCTACGAAATGGTGACCACAGGCGAAGGCACCGATTCGCTGTCCAGGGCACAAGCGGGTGCCCTGAGCCTGGCATCCCGACACTCAGAGCGCATTCAGCGGATCACAGCCCTCAGCCAGAAGACCGCCAGCGGCTGGCAAGGCGGTGCCAGCGATGCGGCTGTTGCCGCGACCAAGCCATTGGTCGAGGCAGCGACGGACGACGCGATGCACGTATCGATCGCGCAGAACTCGATCATGAGTCAGATGGGCGCGTTCGGCACGGCCAAGAATTCGGTCAAACCGGTGCCGCCCGAGCAACCAGCCCCGACCGCCGAAGACGTCAAGGCCCTCATGGGCGGCGGCGGCACGTTCGGCTACTGGGACCGGGTCAAGGGCTACCAGGCCGACAGTCAGCACAACATCGACACCTTCGCGTCCTACCATTCGGCCAGCACCGCCAACGGCGACGAGCTGCCTGCTCAGTACGCGCAGCTCACCGATCCCGGCGGCAGCGTCACTCTGGACGAGGGCGGCGCTGGGAAGCCCACGGTGAGGGGATTCGGCGACGGCTCCGACGGACGCGAGCACGGTTCTGGCGAGCCCTACCGAGGACCGAGCGGACCCAGCGGCCCCAGCGGTCCCAGCACACCGAGTGGGCCCAGCGGGCCGAGCGCCCCAGCGCCCGACAGCGGCCCCCAGCCAGGACAAGGGCCCCAGCCTGGCCAGTACCCGGGCCCGCACCAGCCCGGTGCGCAGCAGCCGGACGACGGGACCCGCGCGAATTCGTATACGCCGCCCCAGACCACGCCGGTCGTACCGCCGGCGGCGAGCCTCGACTTCGGGCCGACCGGTAAGCCGAACCCGACCTACAACCCGCCCGGTGCCTTCCCACCCGGTTACGTACCTGTGACGAGCGGGCCCGGCGTCTACGGCCCTGGAGCAAGGCCGCCAGGCGTCCCAGGTGCGACAGGCGGCCCCGGTGCCGGTGCGACAGGCAGGCCCGGTGGGACCGGGCAGCAGCCCGGCATGGGTGGTCGTAGCGGCGCGGGAATGCACGGCGAGGCCATGGGCGGCCGCGGCGCGGCAGGAGCGGCCGGTTCCGCTGGTCGTGGCGGCGCGAACGGGATGCCGATGGCGCCCGGCGCCGCCCGCGGGAAGGGCGAGGAGGACAAGGAGAAGAAGGCTCCGGCCTACCTCCAGAACCCGGATCCCGACGAGACCTTCGGCGGCTACATCGAAAAACCGACGCCGCCGGTGATCGGCGAGAAGAAGAAGTAGCACCACAGTCCCAGGGGAGGGAGACACGTGGTGCTCGCGCGCCCGGTCGAGATCACGCTCGACACATTGTTGACCGCGTTCCGTCACGCCAGATGCGGGGATCCGCATCTGATCTTCGCGGGCGGGCTGCGGTACATCCCGCCGTCGTCGCGAAACGGCGAAGACCGGGCGGCGTTCGAGGAGCTCGGCGGGCTCGGGTTCACCGAGGGCAAGCGGCTGACCAGCGACTTCGAGGACGTCCTGCACATACTCGACCGGCCGAACACCGAGTACTACGCGACGGTCCGCACGGAGACGGAGCAGTACAGCGTGCTTGTCGCCGTGCGCGGGCGCGCCGCGGTGACGGCGATCTGCGAAGGAAACCGGGTGTGGCTGAAAGGCGTGCGGACCGCCGACCGCGCGGCCGCGCTCGTGATGAACCTGCCCGAGTACCCGCCCGCGCGATTCTCCCCGTTCTCCTTACCCCAAGACGATTTCAACGGCGCCGGCGGCAACGACCTCTACGACGAGCCCGCGTCTCGGAGCCGGGAAGCCCGGCAACTGGACGAGGTGTTCGAGCAGCCCTATTTCGGTGTCGGGTTCTTCGCCGCGGCTATGCGTCCTGACGGGGGAAGACGCACGGAAGCCACAGACGACCTGACCTATCTCGACCTCGACGCCGGCCGGGTGGCCATGCACGTGAGCGGTTCTCCCCGGAACCGGTACATCACCGTCCTCCCCGGCGAACCCACGTTACTGGCGCAAAAGCTCGCCGCGCTGCGAGCGAGCCTCGACCACTGACTCGATCAGGCGCACCGACCGGGCGGGATCCAGTGCGACAGCGTCCACAGTGGACTGGACGTAGGGTGCGACATCGCAGCGCCGGTGCAGGAACAGCCCGGTTCCCCGGTGTTTCAAGTAGACCAGCGGCCGCGCGGGACCGAATTCCAGCAGAACGTAGTCGCCACCGGGATACGCTCCGGCGGTGAAGGGGATGACCCGGAGTTCGACGGTGGGCCGTTCGGCCACCTCGATGAGATGTTGGAGCTGATTCGTCATCACTCTCGGCCCACCGACCTGGCGGCGCAGCACCGCTTCGTCGAGGTAAGCGGCAAGCCTCTTCTGGCCCAGCACCGCGAAAGAAGAGTTCGTAGCCCTCGCGTAGGCAGGTGTTCGGAGCGGCTCAGGAACCAGCGTGGTCCCGAAAGCGACGATCTTGGTGGCCTCCTTTCCGTACTGCACAAGCGTTTCCCGCTGAACGGCCAAGTCGGCGAACCACCAGGGTCCGTTGTCGCGGGCCAACGAGAGCAAAGCCTCCCGACGCTCCCCCGTGACTTGATAGACCGCGAGCAGCACGGACACCTCCTCGGCGGATGCCGCACGCAGGCCGGTTTCGATCCGGCTGATCGTCGACTGGGACCATGCCAGTTTGTCTGCCACTTCGGTCGCGGCCAGTTTGGCGGCCTTCCGCGCGACACGAAGTGCCTCGGCGAGCGCTCTCGCCTGGGGTGTGGGCTTCGGCTTCGGCATCGCGAGCAACCTGCCCGATGCGCCCCGGCAAGTCATTCCCCGAGGCGGGCGACCTCGCGAACAGCCCCCGAAATAGCGGTGAAGTCCTTCTTCAGCAGCGCTCCGTGGTTGCTCTCGACCTTCGCGCTCACCTTGATGTTCGGATTGCGGGCGGTCACCGCGTCGAGCCCGGCGCGGATCTGTTCCTGCTCGTCCCCCTTGCTGCCGAAGGAGGTTCCCGACGCGACCACGTACCGCATCGGGACCTTCACCCGGTCGAGCACCGGTCCCAATTCCGACTCCCGCGAGAGCTTGCCGAGTTCGATGTTGCTCTCCGCCTGCTGGGCGGCGCTCATCCGCGGCGTCAGGCCGGTCGGGCGCAGCAACGGCATGATCAGGTTGAGCCGCTTGAACATCTTCCTGATCCGCTGTTCCATGGCGTCGTCCAGCCAGTCGTACGGGAACGCGCCGTCGACGAGCACCGCGCCGATGGTCCGCTCCGGGTTCCGGGCGGCCCAGTGAGCAGCGACGACCGCGCCGTAGGACCAGCCCACCACGATGGCCCGCTCCACGCCGCGGGCCGCGAGGACGGCGTCGACGTCGCGGACGGCGGCCTCGAAGGAATAGTCGGCCGAACGCCGCGACTTGCCGCGGGCGCGCTCGTCGTAGGTGATGTGGCGGAAGTCCGTGCCCAGGTCGGCGAGGATCCGCCGCCAGTAGCCCTGCGTCGCGAACTGGCCGTTGAGGTAGATGACGGGGATGCCGGAGCCGCCGGTGTCGGTGACGGCGAGCGCGGTGTCTTCGACGGGGAGCATTCCGGTCCAGGCAGAGGAAGTCATGAGGGAACTATCGAGGTCCGGCCTGACACCGCTCTGACGTCGCCCTGACACGAAAAAGCCCCTCACGACAGCGAGGGGGCCTTTCGCGAACCAGGACTACTTGAGGGCGAAACCGCCGGAGCCCGCCCAGTCGAGGGCGAACGCCGGGAGCAGCCCCAGCACCAGCGTGACGATGACGCCGAGCGTGATCGCCGTGGTGGTGAACGCGCCGGGCACGGTGACGGTCGGGCCATCGGGCGCCGGCTCGGAGAAGTACATCAGCACGATCACCCGCAGGTAGAAGAAGGCGGCGACGGCGCTGAAGATCAGGGCGACGACGACCAGCGGCGCCATCCCGTCGGACAGGGCCGCCGAGAACACCACGAACTTGCCGACGAAACCACTGGTCAGCGGGATACCGGCCAGCGCGAGCAGCAGGAAGGTGAACACACCCGCCAGCACCGGAGACCGCTTCGCCAGGCCCGCCCAGGCCGACAGGTGCGTCGCCTCGCCGTTCGAGTCCCGCACCAGCGAGACGACACCGAACGCGGCGAGCGTGGTGAAGCCGTAGGCCAGCAGGTAGAACAGCGTGCTCGACAGGCCTTCCTCGGTCATCGCGATGGCACCGACGAGCAGGAAGCCGGCGTGTGCGATGGACGAGTAGGCGATCATGCGCTTCACGTCGGTCTGCGTCAGGCCCAGCACCGCGCCGATCAGCATCGAGATGATCGCGACGGCCCAGAGCACGCCGCGCCATTCCCAGCTGGTCGACTCGAACGCCACCTGGAACACCCGCAGGATCCCGCCGAACGCGGCGACCTTGGTGCAGGCGCCCATGAACGCGGTGACCGGCGTCGGCGCGCCCTGGTAGACGTCCGGGGTCCAGGTGTGGAACGGACCGACCGAACCCTTGAACAGCAGGCCGACCGCGAGCAGCCCGAGCCCGGCGAACAGCAGCGTGTCCGACCGGTCCGAACCGGCGGCGGCGTTGGCGATGTCCGACAGCTTCACGGAGTTCGCGTAGCCGTAGAGCAGCGCGAGCCCGTAGAGGAAGAACGCCGACGAGAACGCGCCGAGCAGGAAGTACTTGACCGCCGACTCCTGCGAGAGCAGGCGACGGCGACGGGCCAGACCGCACATGAGGTACAGCGGCAGGCTCAGCACTTCGAGCGCGATGAACATGGTGAGCAGGTCGTTGGCCGCGACGAACGCCATCATGCCGCCGAGCGCGAACAGCGTCAGCGGGAAGACCTCGGTCTGCATACCGGTGGTGCCGACCTGCGCGCGGTCCTGGACCGTGCCCGGACGGATACCGGCCTGCGCGACGAACGCGCCACCCGGCTCGACCGAGCGGTCCGCGATCAGCAGCAGCGCGCCCAGCGCGAGCGCCAGCAGCGTGCCCCACAGGAACAGCGACGGCCTGTCGACGGCGATGGCGCCGCTGAAGGTCGTGACGCCGCCCTTCGGCGCGGAAGTGCTGGCGTACCAGGCGAGGAAGACGCCCGCCGCCCCGATCCCGACCAGGGACAGGAAGACCTGCGAAGGCCACCGCATGTGCTTGGGCAAGAAGGCTTCGAGCAGCACGCTGACACACGCGGCCCCGAGAATGATCAGGATCGGCGTGACGGCGAAGTAGTCGATCGACGGCACCTGCACCGGTGGCGCCTGAGTCAAGAAGAGCACGGTTTACTTGCCTCCCTGCACGGACGACATCGTCGCCTGCACCGACGGGGTGATCGTGTCGAGCACCGGCTTGGGATAGAACCCGAGCGCGATGATCAGCACGACCATCGGCGCCAGGATCGCGATCTCCCGGCCGCCGAGGTCCTTGATGGCTTTGGTGGCACCGAGTTCCGGAGCCATGGCCGTGCCGGGCCCGCCACCGACGCCGATCAGGGCGTCACCGCGGACGGGGCCCTGCATGACGCGCTGGTAGAGCCAGAGCACGTAAGCCGCGGCCAGCACCATGCCGACCGTCGCGATGATCGTGTACACCGGGTAGTCCACAAAGGACCCCAGCAGCACCAGGAACTCACTGATGAAGGAGTTCGTGCCGGGCAGGGACAAAGTGGACAGACCGGCGATGAGCAGCATCCCGCCGAGCAGCGGGGTCACCTTCGCCATGCCGCCGTAGTCGGAGATCCTGGTGGATCCGCCGCGCATCACGATCAGGCCGACGACCACGATCAGCATGCCGGTGGCGAGGCTGTGGTTCAGCATGTACGACACCGAGCCGACCATCGCCTGCTCGTTGAAGGTGAAGATGCCCAGTGCGATGAAGCCGAAGTGGGCGATCGACACGTACGCGATGAAGCGCTTCATGTCGCGTTGCCCGGCCGCGAGGATCGATCCATAAAGGACACCCGCGACGGCGAGCACCAGCACCCACGGCGCGAGTTCCTTGCTGGCGTCGGGGAACATCGGGAGGCAGTAGCGCAGGAACCCGAACGTGCCGACCTTGTCCAGCACACCGACCAGCAGCACCGCGACGCCGATCGGCGCCTGCCCCGCGGCGTCCGGCAGCCAGGTGTGGAACGGCACCAGCGGGGCCTTGATCGCGAACGCGAGGAAGAACCCGAGGAACAGCCAGATCTGCGTGCCCAGCGGGGCGTCGCGGACGACCGTGACGAGGGTTTCCCAGTCGAAGCTGCCCTTGCCGAGCTTGTCCGACGCCAGCGAGTACGCCCCGATCGCCGAGGCCAGCATGATCAGGCCGCCGAGGAACGAGTACAGGAAGAACTTGACCGCCGCGTACTGCCGGTTCGCGCCGCCGTAGCCGCCGATCAGGAAGTACATCGGGATCAGCATGATCTCGAACAGCACGTAGAACAGGAAGACGTCGGTCGCGGCGAACACCGCGATGGTCAACGCCTCCTGCACCAGGATCAGCGACAGGAACCCGCCCGCCGAGCGCCCGGCCGGGAGCTTGTCGGTCAGGCCCAGCGCGCCGACCACGATCGGCACCAGCAGGCCGATGACCGCGATCATCACCAGCGCGATGCCGTCGATGCCGAACGAGATGTGGATGCCGAAGTTCGGGATCCAGTCCATCGAGGACTTCTGCTGGATGCGGTCTCCCGAAGGCGTGTAGCTCGCCCACATCGGGATCACCAGCAGGAACGTCAGGAGCGACACCACGAGCGCGGTGAGCGTCGCGAGCCTGTCGTTCTTCTTCATCCCCGCGACGACCGCGGCGCCGACCAGCGGCAGCAGGATGGTTGCGAGTACCCAGGTCATGCGAACCTCACCAGCAGAAGTGCCGCCAGAAGCAGGAATGTGCCGCCCAGCATGGACAGTGCGTACGAGCGGACGAAGCCGGTCTGCAGGCGGCGCAGGCGCCCGGATCCGCCGCCGAGCGCGGCGGCGAGGCCGTTGACGGCGCCGTCGACGCCGCGGTTGTCCACGTAGACCAGCGCCCTGGCGAGCCAGGTGCCCGGGCGGGCGACCAGCGTCTCGTTCAGGGTGTTGCCGTAGAGGTCGTTGCGCGCGGCCTTGACCACGGCCGAGACCCGCTCGGGGCGTTCCACCGGAACGTCCTTACGGCCGACGAAGAGCCACGCCGCCGCCGCGCCGAGCACCGAAAGCGCCACGGTGAGGATCGGCACCAGCGCGTGCGGGATGACACTGTGGCCACCCTCTTCGAGCGGGCCGACCACCGGCGAGAGCCATTCGGCGAACCGGTCGCCGAGGGCGAAGAACGCACCGGCGCCGACCGAACCGACGGCCAGGATGATCATCGGCCACTTCATCACCGCGGGCGATTCGTGCGGATGGAAGTCGCGGCCGTCGCTGGACTTGATCTCCTTCCAGCGTTCCTTGCCGAAGAAGGTCATCACCATCAGGCGGGTCATGTAGAACGCGGTGAGGCCGGCGCCGAGCAGTGCCGCGCCACCCATCACCCAGCCGCGCCAGCCGCCCTGCGACAGCGCCGCTTCGATGATCGCGTCCTTGGTGAAGAAGCCCGAGAGCGGCGGGATGCCGATCAGCGCCAGGTAGCCGAGGGCGAAGGTCCAGAAGGTGACCGGCAAGTGCTTGCGCAGCCCGCCGAACTTCCGCATGTCGACCTCGTCGTTCATGGCGTGCATGACCGAACCGGCCCCGAGGAACAGCCCGGCCTTGAAGAAACCGTGCGCCACCAGGTGCATGATGCCGAGCGCGTAGGCGATCGGCCCGAGGCCGACGGCGAGCATCATGTACCCGATCTGGCTGACCGTGGAGTACGCCAGGACCTTCTTGATGTCGTCGTACGCGCAACCGATGATGCACCCGATCAGCAGCGTGACCGTGCCGACGAGGGTGACGATCAGGCGGCCGTCCGCGGTGGCGTTGAAGATCTCGTGCGCGCGGGCGACCAGGTAGACGCCGGCGGTGACCATCGTCGCCGCGTGGATGAGGGCCGAGACCGGGGTCGGGCCCTCCATCGCGTCGGGAAGCCAGGCCTGCAGCGGGAACTGGCCGGACTTACCGCAGGCGCCCAGCAGCAGGAGGATCGCGATCGCGGTGACCGCACCGGTGGGGATCTGGCCGACGGCGCCGAAGACCTCGGCGTAACCGGTGCTCCCGACGTACTTGAACATCAGGAAGATCGCCAGCGCGAGCCCGACGTCACCGACGCGGTTCATCAGGAACGCCTTCTTCGCCGCGGTGGCCGCGGACGGGCGGTCCTGGTACCAGCCGATGAGCAGGTACGACGCGAGCCCCACGCCTTCCCAGCCGAGGTACAGCGTCACGAAGCTGTTGCCCAGCACCAGGATCAGCATCGAGGCGACGAACAGGTTGAGGTACGCGAAGAACCTCGACCGGTCTCGATCCTCGGCCATGTAGCCGATCGAGTAGAAGTGGATCAGCATGCCGACGCCGGTGATCAGCAGCACGAACGTCAGCGACAGCGCGTCGATCCGCAGCCCGAAGTCGACCTGCAGCGCCGAAACCGGGATCCACGAGAACAGCTTGACGTCCGCGGTGGCCTTGGTGTCGGCGGTGAAGAACAGGATCAGGCCGTACACAAAGGACAGTGAGACGGTCGCGCTGCCGAGGAGGTGTCCCCAGCCCCTGGCCCGCTTACCCGCCAGCAAAAGAATGAGGGCGCCGAGAGCCGGGAAGGCCACCAGCAGCCACGATGATGCGGTCACTCTCGGTGCTCCCTAGTACTTCAGCAGGTTGGTGTCGTCGACCGAGGCCGAGCGCCGGGTGCGGAAGATCGCCATGATGATCGCGAGCCCCACCACGACCTCGGCGGCGGCGACGACCATCACGAAGAACGCCATCACCTGGCCGTCCAGCGACCCGTTGATCCGGGCGAACGTGACCAGGGACAGGTTCGCCGCGTTCAGCATCAGCTCGATGCACATGAACACGACGATCGCGTTGCGGCGCACCAGCACCCCGACCGCGCCGATGGCGAACAGCAGCGCGGACAGGAGCAGGTAGTACGTCGGGGTCATTCCTTCTCCCCTTCAGACTTGCCGACCAGAGCATGGGCGTCCGGACCTTCGTCGGTCCCGGCGACCTGCTTCCGTTCGGTTTCCAGCTGTGCGGCCGAAGTCGACTCGATGATCTCCGAGAGCGACTCCCTCGCGATCGAGCCGTCGGGCAGCAGCGCCGGGGTGGCGACCGAGTTGGCCGTGGCGAACACGCCCGGGCCGGGCAGCGGCGAAGGCCGGTCGTGCTTGCCGGTGAACCGGTCGACGACGAGTTCCTTCTGGTTCTTCTTGCCGCCCTTGGCGTGCCGGTCGGTGAACGCGAGCACCATCGCGCCCAGCGCGGCGGTGATCAGCAGCGCCGAGGTGAGCTCGAACGGGAACAGGTACTTGGTGAAGATCAGCCGTCCCAGCCCGCCGGGGCCGCCGCCGTCGAGGTTCGCCGGATCGCGCGGCAGCGCCGGGGTGACGTTGGCCAGCGCGCGGGCGAGACCCGCGGCGAGCAGGCCGCCGACACCGATGCCGAGCAGGGTCGCCATGACCCGCTGTCCGCGCAGCACTTCGACGACCGAGTCGGAACTCTCGCGGCCGACCAGCATCAGCACGAACAGGAACAGCATCATGATCGCGCCGGTGTAGACGATGATCTGCGTGAAGCCGAGGAACGGCGCCTGCTGGATCATGTACAGCGCGCCGAGGCACAGCATCGTGAGGACCAGCCACAGCGCCGAGTGCACGGCGTTGCGGGAGAAGATCATCCCGAGTCCGCCGAGCAGCGCGAGCGGGCCGAGCACCCAGAACGCGATGGTCTCGCCGGTGGTGATCCCGGCCGAAACGTCCGGCGCCTGTGCGAGGAGAGCCGTGATCACTTGACGGCCTCCGAAGCTTCAGTGGGCTGCTTGCGCGCCAGCTCGGGGCCGTTGACGTAGTAGTCCTGCTCGTTGTCGCCCAGCCGCATCGGGTGCGGCGGCTGCTCCATACCGGGCAGCAGCGGCGCGAGGAGGTCTTCCTTGGTGTAGATCAACCGCTGCCGGTCGTCGTCGGCCAGCTCGTAGAAGTTGATCATCGTCAGGGACCGGGTCGGGCAGGCCTCGACGCACAACCCGCAGCCGATGCAGCGCAGGTAGTTGATCTGGTAGTCGGCGCCGTACCGCTCACCGGGCGAGTACCGCGCCTCTTCGGTGTTGTCGCCGCCTTCGACGAAGATCGCGTCCGCCGGGCAGGCCCACGCGCACAGCTCGCAGCCGACGCATTTCTCCAGCCCGTCCGGATGCCGGTTGAGCTGGTGCCTGCCGTGATACCGCGGAGCCGCGGGGGCGCCCGCCTCCGGGTACTCCTCGGTGGCGACCTTCTTGAACATCATGCCGAAGGTGACACCGAAACCCTTGATGGGATCAAACATCCCCATCGCCGGCCTCCCTTCCACTGGAAACCGCCGCGGGCTTGCGCTTGGCAGCCCGGGCTTCGGCCTTCGCGAGGGCCTTCTGACGCGGGGTCTTCTCCGGGACCTGCAGGTCGAGCGGCGGCACGGGGAACCCGCCGCCGGTCACCGGGACGTAGTCGTCGTCCGGGACCTTCTTGTCCGGCAGCAGCAGGCTCAGGATGACGACGACGAGGATGAGCGCGCCGCCGCCGATGAGGATCTGCGGGGTGGACAGGCCACCCGAGTTCTTGATCGCGCGGACCGTGACGATCACGACGATCCAGACCAGGTTGACCGGCACCAGGACCTTCCAGCCCAGCCGCATGAACTGGTCGTACCGCAGCCGTGGCAGCGTGCCGCGCAGCCAGATGAACCCGAACAGCAGGATGAACAGCTTGGCGGAGAACCAGATCAGCGGGAGCCAGCCCTGGTTCAGCGCGTGGTCGGCGCCGACGAACGGGAACTTCCAGCCACCGAGGAACAACGTGGTCGCGAACGCCGAGACGATCACCATGTTGACGTACTCGGCGAGGAAGAACATCGCGAACTTCATCGAGCTGTACTCGGTGTGGAAACCGCCGACCAGCTCGGATTCGGCCTCGGGGAGGTCGAACGGCGCGCGGTTGGTCTCGCCGACCATGGAGATCAGGTAGATCACGAAACTCGGCAGCAGCAGGTAGAAGTACCAGCCGGTCTGCTGGGAATCGACGATCGCCGAGGTGGACATCGAGCCCGAGTAGAGGATGACGCCGACGATCGACAGACCCATCGCGATCTCGTAGGAGATCACCTGGGCCGCGCTCCGCAGGCCGCCGAGCAGCGGGTACGGCGAGCCGGACGACCAGCCCGCCAGCACCAGGCCGTACACGCCGATCGAGGAGCAGGCCAGGATCACCAGCACGCCGACCGGCAGGTCGACCAGCTGGAGCACGGTCCGCTCACCGAAGATCGAGACGACCGGCCCGAACGGGATCGCCGCCAGCGCGATCAGCGCCGGCACCGCGGAGATCACCGGCGCGAGGAAGTACACCTTGCGGTCGGCGGTGTCCGGGATGATCTGTTCCTTGAACGGCAGCTTGATCGCGTCCGCGAGGGACTGCAGGTAGCCGCCGGGCCCGACCCGGTTGGGGCCGGGACGGTTCTGCATCCGGCCGACGGCCTTGCGCTCCCAGACGATCAGGAAGATCGTCAGGATCGGGCCGATCAGCAGGATGACGACCGTCTTGAGCAGGACCAGCCACAACGGGTCGTCCGCCAGCAGCGCCGCCCGCTCGGCGGCGTCCGGCATCTGGCTGAGCAACGGAGTCACTTCTCACCTCCGGTGAGGGTGACGGCCGAACCGTGACCGGCCGCGAGAGCGGCGCGGACGGCCGAGCCGTCGGAGTTGCCCGGGAGCCACACGACGCCGTCCGGCAGGTCGGCGACCTCGATCGGCAACGTGATGGAACCGCGTTCGGTGGAGACCTTGACGCTGCCGCCCAGGCCTTCGGCGGTCTTCGCCGAGAGCTTGGCGACGACCTCGCGCTGCGTGCCCTTGAGGTGCGGCTCGCCGTCCTGCAGCGAACCGTTGTCGATCAGCTGGCGCCAGGTGGCGAGGAGGGCCTGGCCGTTCTTGGCCTCGGCGCGTGCAATGAACGGTCCGTTACTGGCAAATTCCGCAAGGAACGCCCCGTTCCTAGCAGGCAGCTTGGCTAGATCGGCGGCGGAGGCGGCCGGGGTCTGGGTGAACAGGTCCGCGTCCATCTCGACGGCGAGAGTGTCGAGCACTCGGCAGTCCGGCAGGGCGCCGGTGCCTTCGAGGGTGACGGCGAACTCGCGGCGGCGGCCTTCCCAGTTCAGGTAGCTGCCCGCCTTCTCGACCGCCGGGGCGATCGGGAGGACGACGTTCGCGTGCTCGGTGACCGCGCTGTGCCGCAGTTCAAGGCTCACCACGAATGCCGCGTTACGCAGCGCGCTGAGGGCGAGTTCCGGGTCGGGCAGATCGTACGGATCGACCCCGCCGACGAGCAGACCGACCAGGTCACCGCGGTCCAACGACTTGAGGATGCCGGTGGTGTCCAGGCCGGGTTCGGCGGGAAGCGTGACGCCCCAAGCCTTTTCGACCTCGGCGCGAGCCTCTGCGTCGGCGACCGGACGGCCACCGGGCAGCAGCGTCGGCGCCGCGCCCGCCTCCAGGGCACCGCGTTCACCCGCGCGACGCGGGATCCACGCGAGCCGGGCGCCGGTGCGCTCCACCAGCCGGTGCAGGGCCGAGAAGAGACCCGGGACCTCGGCGGCACGTTCGCCGACGAGGATCACGGCGCCTTCCGAGGCCAGTGCCTGGTCGACGTCCTGCGCGTGCTGCGCGATGCCGTCGATCGCGGCGGCCTCGGCACCCGGCGCGCAGGCCAGCAGTTCGCCGAAGGTCTTGCGGACCGACGAGGTGGTCCACTGTCCCAAGTGGACGACGCGCGTGCGGTTCTTGCGAGCCGCTTTGCGCAGCCGCAGGAACACGATCGGCGCTTCGTCCTCCGGCTCGAACGCGACGCACAGCACCGTGCGCGCCCGCTCGATCTCGCCGAAGGTGACTCCGCTTTCCGGCGTCGTCCCGACCACGTGCGACGCGAGGAAGCCCAGCTCCTCGGCCGAGTGCGGGCGGGCGCGGAAGTCGATGTCGTTGGTGCCCAAGGCGATCCGCGCGAACTTCGAGTACGCGTAGGCGTCCTCGACGGTCAACCTGCCACCGGTCAGCACCGCGGCGCCCTTGCCGTCGCGTGCCTTGGCCAGCCCCTCGGCGGCCGCGCGCAGCGCGTCGGTCCAGGAAGCCTCTTCGAGCACGCCGTCGGCGTTGCGGACCAGCGGACGGCGGATGCGGTCGTCCGCGGTCGAGTAACGGAACGCGAAGCGGCCCTTGTCGCAGAGCCACTCTTCGTTGACCTCGGGGTCGTCGCCCGCGAGCTTCCGCATGACCTTGCCGCGGCGGAAGTCGGTCCGCTCGGCGCAGCCGGACGAGCAGTGCTCGCACACGCTCGGCGAGGACACCAGGTCGAACGGCCGCGAACGGAACCGGTACGCGGCCGACGTCAGCGCGCCGACCGGGCAGATCTGGATGACGTTGCCGGAGAAGTACGACTGGAACGGCTGGCCCGACGTCGTGCGCGAGGCCAGGTCCAGCACGTCCGCGGTCTCGGCGGTGCCGATCTGCTGGTGGGCGCCGCGTTCGAGGAGCTCGATGAACGGGTCGCCGGCGATCTCGCGGGAGAACCGGGTGCAGCGCTGGCAGAGCACGCAACGCTCCCGGTCCAGCAGCACCTGCGAGGAGATCGGCAGCGGCTTCGCGAACGTCCGCTTCGTGTCGACGAAGCGGGAGTCCGCGCGGCCGTGCGCGAGCGCCTGGTTCTGCAGGGGGCATTCGCCGCCCTTGTCGCAGATCGGGCAGTCCAGCGGGTGGTTGATGAGCAGCAGCTCCATCACACCCTGCTGGGCCTTGTCCGCGACGGCCGAGGTCAGCTGGGTCTTCACGACCATGCCGTCGGCGACCGTCATGGTGCACGAGGCCTGCGGCTTCGGCATCGGACGGCCGCCCATTTCGACCTCGACCAGGCACTGGCGGCAGGCGCCCGCCGGGTCGAGCAGCGGGTGGTCGCAGAAGCGCGGGATGACCGTGCCGAGCCGCTCGGCGGTGCGGATCAGCAGCTCGCCCTTGGGCGCGATGACCTCTTCACCGTCGATGACCAGCTTGACGTGGCCCTCGGGAACCGGAGTGTCCTCTGTGGACGTCCCGGGCTTGTCGGGTGCGATCGTCATGCCTGCGCCCCCACCAATTCGCGCTTGTTTGCTTGACACAAAGCCAGGAATTCATCCCGGAAGTACTTGATACCGCTCTGGATCGGCGAGACCGCGCCGTCGCCGAGGGCACAGAACGAGCGGCCGAGGATGTTGTCGCAGACGTCGAGCAGGGTGTCGATGTCCTCCTCGGTGCCCTTGCCCTCGACCATGCGCTCCAGGATCTGCGCCAGCCAATACGTGCCCTCGCGGCACGGCGTGCACTTGCCGCAGGACTCGTGCTCGTAGAACTGCGTCCACTTCATCACGGCCCACGGCACGGAAACGGTCTCGTTGAAGACCTGCACGGCCGTCGTGCCCAGCATCGACCCGGCTTCCGCCGCGCCTTCGAAGTCCAGGGGAACATCGAGGTGCTCGGCGGTGAACATCGGCGTGGACGAACCACCCGGCGTCCAGAACTTCAGCGGGATGCCGTCCTTCATGCCGCCCGCCATGTCCAGCAGCTCGCGCAGCGTGGTGCCGAGCGGGCATTCGTACTGGCCGGGCTTCTCGACGTGGCCGGAGATCGAGTAGATCTTCGGGCCGGGCGACTTCTCGCGGCCCATCTCGCGGAACCAGCTCGAACCGCCGTTGACGATGTACGGCGCGCTGGCGATGGTCTCGACGTTGTTCACCGTGGTCGGCGCGGCGTAAAGACCGGCGGCGGCCGGGAACGGCGGCTTGAGCCGCGGCTGGCCGCGACGGCCTTCCAGCGAGTCCAGCAGCGCCGTCTCCTCGCCGCAGATGTACGCCCCGGCGCCCGCGTGCACGGTGATGTCGAGGTCGAATCCGGAGTCGAGGATGTTCTTGCCGAGGTAGCCCGCTTCGTATGCCTCGCGCACGGCCGCGTTCAGGCGGCGGATGCAGTGCAGCGCCTCGCCGCGGACGTAGATGAAGCAGTGGTGCGAACGCATCGCGTACGAGGCGATGATGCAGCCCTCGATCAGCGAGTGCGGGTCCGCCATCATCAGCGGGATGTCCTTGCAGGTGCCCGGCTCGCCCTCGTCGGCGTTGATGACGAGGTAGTGCGGCTTGTCCTCGTTCGGCGGCATGAAGGACCACTTGATACCGGCCGGGAAGCCCGCGCCGCCACGGCCGCGGAGGCCGGAGTCCTTGACCAGCTGGACGATCTGCTCGGGAGTGGCCTTGAGCGCCTTGCGGATCGCGGTGTAGCCCTCGAGGGCTTCGTAGGACTGGATCGTCCAGGAGTTGGGCGAAAGCCAGCGCTTCGTGAGGACCGGAGTGATGGGATCGGCCATTACTTCTTCTCCACTTCCGGAAGCGGAACGTCCTTCATCGCGGGCGCGGTCCAGCCGCGGTCCTGCGCGACCTGCGCGCCCCGCAGGGTTTCGACGGCCTGCGAAGGACCGTCGACGTCCGTGCGGTACTGCTGCGCGTCCTCCGGGAAGAACCCGGCGAGCTGCAGTTCGGCACCCTTGAAGTTCGTCAGCGGCGCGCCGCGCGTCGGGGCCGGCTTCTTGCCCGCCTGCAACGCGTCGACCAGCGCGACGGCCTTGTCCTCGGTCTGGTTGTCGAAGTACTCGTAGTTGACCTGGATGACCGGGGCGAGGTCACAGGCCGCGAGACATTCGGCGTGCTCCAGCGTGATCGAGCCGGGCTCGTTCGGCGTGCCCGCGGTCTCGTTGTGCCCCAACGGCTTCTCTTCGGAGCCGAGGTGCGTCTGGAGCTTCTTGTAGATCGCGTCGCCGCCCATGGCCGCGCACAGCGTGTTGGTGCAGACGCTCACCAGGTGCTCGCCGCACGGGCGGCGCTTGTACATGGTGTAGAACGTCGCGACCGCGCTGACCTCGGCGTCGGAGAGGTCCAGGTTCTGCGCGCAGAAGGCGATGCCCTCCTGGCTCACGTATCCCTGCACCGACTGCACGAGGTGCAGCATCGGCAGCAGCGCCGACCGCGACTGCGGGTACCGCGCGATCAGGTTCTGTGCCTTGGCGTACGTGTCGGCGTCGAAGATGTCTTCGAGCTTCGCGTTCTCCAGGATCCCTTCCGCCTCGGCGGGATCCGGCGCGATCGCGATCACGTCGACGTCGCCACCGGCGGCGATGTGGGTCTGCTCGGCCAGGCTGGTACCGGGCTCGGGCGTGGGTGTCGTTCCGGGCTGGGTGCTCAACGGTCCACTCCCCCCATGACGGGGTCGATCGAGGCGATGGCGGCGATGACGTCCGCCACGAGGCCGCCTTCGGCCATCGCGGGCATCGACTGCAGGTTCACGAAACTCGGTTCGCGCACGTGGACCCGCAGCGGCCTGGTGCCGCCGTCGGAGACCAGGTGCACGCCGAGTTCGCCGCGCGGCGACTCCACGGAGGTGTAGGTCTGGCCCGGCGGGACCTTGAAGCCCTCGGTGACCAGCTTGAAGTGATGGATCAGCGACTCCATCGACTGGCCCATGATCTTGCGGACGTGCTCGAGCGAGTTGCCCATGCCGTCGCTGCCGATCGACAGCTGCGCCGGCCAGGCGACCTTCTTGTCCTCGACCATGACCGGACCCGGCTCGAGCTTCTTGAGGCACTGCTTGATGATCCGCAGGCTCTGGTGCATCTCCTCGACACGCAGCAGGTAGCGCGCCCAGCAGTCCGCCTCGGTGGAGGTCGGGATGTCGAACTCGAACTCCTCGTAGCGGGAGTACGGCTCGGTCTTGCGCATGTCCCACGGGAGACCCGCGCTGCGCAGCACCGGGCCGGTGACACCGAGCGCGAGGCACGCGTCGACCGGCAGGTACCCGACGCCCTTGAGCCGGTTGCGCCAGATCGGCTGACCGGTGAAGAGCTTGTCGTACAAGGGAAGCCGCTCGTCCATCGTCTTGACGAACTGGCTGACCACCTCGTGGTAGTCGGCGGGCATGTCCTGCGCGAGCCCGCCGGGGCGGATGAACGCGTGGTTCATCCGGAGACCGGTGAGGTGCTCCAGCAGGTGCAGGACCTCTTCGCGCTCACGGAAACCGAGCGTCATCGCCGTGGTGGCACCGAGTTCCATCCCGCCGGTGGCGATGTAGACCAGGTGCGAACCGATGCGGTTGATCTCCAGCAGCATCACGCGCAGCAGTTCGGCGCGGCGCGGGGCCTGGATGCCGAGCAGCTTCTCGACGCCGAGGCAGTACGCCATCTCGGTCGAGAGCGGGGCGAGGTAGTCCATGCGCGTCACGAAGGTGACGCCCTGGGTCCACGTGCGGTACTCGCAGTTCTTCTCGATCCCGGTGTGCAGGTAGCCGATGACCGAGCGGAGCTGGGTGACGGTCTCGCCCTCCATCTCCAGCACGAGCCGGAGCACGCCGTGCGTCGACGGGTGCTGCGGGCCCATGTTGATGACCATGCGCTCGTCGTGGCGGGAGTCCTCGATGAGGTCTTCCCAGTCACCGCCGGAGACGGTGTAGACGCGGCCTTCGGTGGTCTCGCGGGAGTCGGCGTACTCGACGCTGTCGCTGCCCTCGGGCGAAGTGTCGGTGCCCGTGGTGACGTCTGAGAGGTGTTCGGTGCTCACGAGTACGACCTCCGCTGGTCCGGCGGCGGGATCTCCGCGCCCTTGTATTCGACCGGGATCCCGCCGAGCGGGTAGTCCTTGCGCTGGGGGTGACCGTCCCAGTCGTCCGGCATGAGGATGCGGGTCAGCGCCGGGTGGCCGTCGTAGACGATGCCGAACATGTCCCAGGCTTCCCGCTCCTGCCAGTCGGCCGTCGGGTAGACCCCGACCAGCGACGGGACGTGCGGGTCTTCGATGTCGAGGGTGACCTCGAGCCGGATGCGGCGGCGGTAGGTCATCGACGTGAAGTGGTAGACCGAGTGCAGCCGCTGCGGGACGTCGACGCCGTAGTCGACGCCGGAAACCGAGCTGAGCAGTTCGAAGCGGAGACCGGCGTCGTCGCGCAGGACCTTGGCGATCTCGACGAGGTGCTCGCGGGAGACGTAGAAGGTGATCTCGCCGCGGTCGACCGTCGTCTGCTGGATCGCGTTCGCCGGGATCTTGTTGTCCGCCAAGGCCGCGTAGAACTCGTCGGCGAACTCGTCGAACCAGCCGCCGTACGGTCGCTCCGCCGGGGGCGGGCTGTACGCGGGGAGGCGGACGCCGCCGTAACCGGAGGTGTCACCGGTGCCGCGGACACCGAACATGCCCTGGCGCTCTTTACCGGTGACGACCGGCTCGGCCGGGCGGGCGCCCTGCGGCTCGAGGCCGCCTGCGGGCCGGTCGGCGCTGGACTGCTCGCCGCCGGTTTCCGGGGTTTCGGGGGAGTTTTCTTCGGGCACGTCGCTCACTTCTTCGCGTACTTGATCGAGGAGGCGATCAGCTCGGTGCGCTCACCGCTGGCGGCGCGGATCGCGGCCCGGCGGGCGTTGATCGGCTCGTC
The DNA here is from genome assembly GCF_041021335.1 of Amycolatopsis sp. SB7-3. Taxonomy (NCBI): domain Bacteria; kingdom Bacillati; phylum Actinomycetota; class Actinomycetes; order Pseudonocardiales; family Pseudonocardiaceae; genus Amycolatopsis; species Amycolatopsis sp. SB7-3. The sequence continues at coordinate 2,900,638 of NZ_JBFPJQ010000001.1, read as the reverse complement.
CTGGATCTTGGCGTGCAGCTTCAAAATCGCGTCGAGCAGCATCTCGGGGCGCGGCGGGCAGCCGGGGAGGTACATGTCGACCGGGACGATGTGGTCGACGCCCTGCACCACGGCGTAGTTGTTGAACATGCCGCCGGACGAGGCGCAGACGCCCATCGCCAGCACCCACTTGGGCTCGGCCATCTGGTCGTAGATCTGGCGGAGCACCGGCGCCATCTTCTGCGTGACGCGGCCGGCGACGATCATCAGATCGGCCTGGCGCGGCGTCGCGCTGAAGCGCTCCATGCCGAAGCGGGCGATGTCGTAGCGGGAACCGCCGACGGTCATCATCTCGATCGCGCAGCAGGCGAGACCGAAGGTGGCGGGCCACATGGAGTTCTTGCGGGCCCAGTTCACCAGGCCTTCGAGGCTGGCCAGGAGGATGCCGTTGGGAAGTTTTTCTTCGAGGCCCATGCTTCTCTAGTTCCAATCCAGGCCGCCGCGACGCCACACATAGGCGTACGCGAAACCGACCGTCGCGATGAACAGCACGATCTCCACCAGGCCGAACATGCCCAGCGCGTCCGCGGAGACCGCGAACGGGTAGAGGAAGACCATCTCGATGTCGAACAGGATGAACAGCATCGCGGTGATGTAGTACGCGACCGGCATCCGGCCGCCGCCGACGACCGGCTGCGGCGACGGTTCGATACCGCATTCGTAGGCCGCGAGCTTCGCCTTGTTGGCCCGGCTCGGGCCGACGAGCGGGCCGAGCAGCACCGAAAGCACCGCGAACGCGAGAGCGAGGACGAACAGGAGGACCAGGGGGAGGTACATGTCCAGGTTGGGCACCTTCGAGGTGTCCGCCTGGGCCAGCACGGGCAACATCAGCACGGGGTTTTCGCCATCCTTTCCGCGCCGCTGCGGTTTTCGAGTCGGGGTTCACCGCTTCCCTCGGTCGGCACCCTAAGTCACCTGGGTCACACCGCCGAGGGTTAGGCAACCCTTACGGGCCGTGCATGACGGCCCCCTTGCTTGTGAAATAGTTCACAAGCCTCCCGTCGAGGATGTGAAGCGATTCACAAAGCATGGGGCGAGTGTAGGACGTGACTCACATTCTTGTCCCTAGGCCCCGTGCTATAAGGCTGCCCTAACTTGACCGCACGGCCAGTACGGTTACTTCCGGCGTGCGGTACCGGTGACCTGCGACGTCGTTCTCAAGATCGGCTTCGGGGGTCCGTTTGACCGCGTTTGTCCTGTGACCGATACCACTGCGCGGAGTACCCGTGACTGGTCCAGACGTGTGGTGGCGGGCCGTGGCGCACAGCATTTCGTCCTCTGAATGCGGTGGTTCGAAGAGCGAACTACCGCATTCAGAGGACGAAATGCGGGGCGTCAGCGCGGGGAGGGGGTAGCGCGCGCCAGTGCGGCGATGAGGCGGTCGACGCCGTCCCCGCCCTTGGCGTCGTAGCAACCCGAAAGTCCCTTGTAGACCAACGGAAGGATCGAGTTGATCCGCAGTCCGTACTTCGTCGCCGCGTGCATGACCTTCGGCTTCCCGATCAGCTTCGCGAACACGTTGCCGAGCCGGTAGTAGCCGCCCATCAGCTCCCCGACGGCGCGCGGGTAGCCCTCCAGCGCCCGCTCGCGCGAAGGGCCTTCGCGCCGCGCCAGCGCCTGCACGACGAACTCCGACGCCAGCTGCGCGGATTCCATCGCGGCCGAGATGCCCTCGCCGTTGAACGGGCTGACCATGCCGCCGGCGTCGCCGAGCAGCAGCAGGCCGTCTCGGTAGTGCGGAGTGCGGTTGAAGCCCATCGGGAGACCGGCGCCGCCGACCTTGCCGATGGCGTTCTCCTCGCGGTAGCCCCATTCCTCGGGCGTCCCGTCGAGCCACTGGCGCAGCAGCGCGCGGTAATCCGTGCTGCGGAACGCGGCCGACGTCGACAACATGCCGAGGCCGACGTTCACCGTGCCGTCGCCCAGCGGGAACGCCCAGCCGTAGCCGGGCAGCAGCTTCGGGTCGCGCGGGTCCGAGCGGTCCCACAGCTCCAGGTGGCCCTCGATGAACGGGTCGTCGTGACGCGGGCTCTTGTAGTACTGCCGCACGGCGACGCCCATCGGGCGCTTCTCGTTCTTCTGGATGCCGACGCTCAGCGCGAGCCGCGCGGAGACGCCGTCGCAGGCCAGCACCAGCGGAGCGCGGTAGCTCACCGGCGTCTTCTCCGGGCCGACCTTCGCCTCGACGCCGATCACGCGACCGGTCGGGCTGGTGATGGCACCGGTGACGGTGGTGCGCTCGTAGAGCCGTGCGCCCGCCTTAACCGCGGTCTTCGCGAGCAGGTCGTCGAAGTCCTGGCGGGTCCGCGAAACGCCGTACGGCGGGTAGCTCGTCAGGTCCGGCCAGTCGAGCTCCAGCGTGAGCTCGCCGGTGAGGATCCGCAGGCCGCGGCTGTGCACCCAGCCCGCGTCCTCGCTGGTGTCGATCCCCAGGTCGATGAGCTGCTTGACGCCGCGCGGGGTCAGGCCGTCGCCGCACACCTTCTCGCGCGGGAACTCGGTCTTCTCCAACAGCAGCACGTCGACGCCCGCGCGGGCGAGGTACGTGGCGGCGGTGGAGCCGGCCGGTCCGGCACCGACGACGATGACTTCGGCGTCGTGGTCTGCGTTGCGACGGGTCATGTCTAAGAATCTACAGAGGGCTTTTTGGCGCGGTGGATGGCGACGACGCCGAACGTGAGGTTCAGCCACTCCACCTCGGTCCACCCGGCGCTCGCGATGATCTCGCCCAGCGTCCGCTGATCCGGCCACGCCAGCATGGATTCGGCCAGGTAGGAGTAGGCCTCGGGGTTCGACGAGGTCCTGGCGCCGACCCAGGTGAGCAGCTTCGCGATGAACTTCCGGTGCAGGAACCGGATCGGCGGGAATGTGGGCGTCGACACCTCGCAGATCACCAGGCGACCGCCCGGTTTGACCACCCGCGCGATCTCGGTGAGCGCGGCCTTGGTGTCGACGAAGTTCCGCAGCGCGAGCGAGATGGTCACCGCGTCGAAGCTGCCGTCGGCGAACGGCAGCTTCATCGCGTCGGCGGCCACCATGGGGACGCCGCGATGCTTGCCCGCCTTGAGCATGCCGACCGAGAAGTCCGCCGCGAGGCACCACGCGCCGTTGCGCGCGTACTCGACGGTGGACACGCCGGTGCCCGCCGCGAGGTCCAGCACCTTCTCCCCGCGTTTGGCGTCCAGCACCCGGCCGGTGATGGTGCGCCAGCGGCGGTCGAAGCCGAAGGTCATGAACGAATTCGCGCGGTCGTAGCCGTCCGCGACGTCGTCGAACATGGCGGCGACTTCGTGCGGATCCTTGTCAAGACTCGCTCGGGACATACCCGAACACTAACCCCGAGCCCCTGAGACAGGTCACCCAAGCGGGAGCAAAGCGACAGCCCGTAGGTTCACCTGGCCCGGTGAAGCAACGCCGGGGCACGGTGCGCACCGGCCCCCGCGACCTCGCCGGCGAGGATCCTCCGCTCCAGCAACCGCAGTTCCGGCCCCGGTTCGAGGCCGAGCTGATCGACCGAGATCCGGCGCGCACGCCGGTACGCCGCCAGCGCGTCGGATGTGCGCCCGGCTCGCCACAGAGCGTCCATCAGGAGGTACTGGGCACGCTGCCGCAAGGGGTGCCGGCGCACCAGATCGGCCAGTTCGACGGCCGCGCTCGCGTGCCGCCCGAGGTCGAGTTCCGCCTGGTAGAGCTCTTCGAGCAGGACCAGGCGGTGCTCCGAGAGCCGCATCGTCTCGTCCGAGAGCAAGGGGACGTCCAGGCCCTCGTAGGGCGCGCCGTGCCAGTGCGTGAGGGCCTGCCGGATCAGTGACACGCGCTGCGCGGGGTCCGGGGTCTTCAGCGCCTGGCCCGCCAGCGTCTCGAAGGTCTCGACGTCCAGTTCGCCGGGGTGGACCTCCAGCCGGTAGCCGCCGTTGTCGAAGGCGAGCCGGTCACCCTCGGGCAGGGCCTGCCGCAGTTTGTGGACGTGCCAGTGCAGCTTCGGCACCGCCCGCGGCTCCCATTTGCTGTCCCACAGCGCCTCGGTGAGCACGTTCACCGGAACGAAGGTGTTCGCCCGGACCAGCAGCACGCCGAGGAGCGTTCTCCGCATCCGGCCGTGCAGCGGGACCGACCCCGAACCGGAAGAGATGCTGAACGTTCCCAGTACTTCGAACCTCACGTGCCGTCCTCTCGCTCGATGGCGTGAGGGGACGATGAATGCCGGTTGTACAAAGAAGATACAAATGATCTTGCGGTGATCAAGTGTGCGCGGAGAGCATTCCCCGCACCGCCCGTGGCCAGGCGAATTCCTCCGCGCGAGCCCGCGCCGCCGCACGCCGCGCGTCCTCCGGGCTCTCCAGTAGTCCGGTGACCGCGCCCGCGAACGCGGGGGCACGATCGTCGACGGCCTCGCCGCAGCCGGGCCGCACGATCTCCCGCAGCGCCGACGACGCCGAGACCACCACCGGCGTGCCCGAAGCGAGCGCCTCCAGCGCCGCGAGCCCGAACGTCTCGTGTGGACCGGGCGCGAGGGAGACGTCGGCGCTGGCCAGCAGCCGTGCGACGTCGCCGCGTCCGGAGAGGAAGCCGAGGAAGGTCACCGGGAGCCCGCGCGCCCGCCGTTCCAGCGCCCGGCGCCGGGGCCCGTCGCCCGCGATGACGAGCCGTACGCGGTGCCCCGCCTCGGTCAGCTCGGCGACGGTGTCCACACTGCGCTCGACGTGCTTCTCCGGTGACAGACGTCCACAGTGGACGATCAACGCGTCGGCGTTCCCGGTCAGCGTGTGCCGCCAGCCGTCGTCGCGCCGGGCCGGGGTGAAGGTCGTGAGGTCGACGCCGAGCGGGACGCGCCGCACGTTCGGCGCGGCGATCCGGTCGAACTCCGCACGGGCGAACGCCGTCGTGCAGACCACCGTGTCGTAGTGCCGTGCCATCCGCCGGTTCGCGACGTCCGCGACGCGCCGCGCGACGGGTTCGGGCATCAGGAACTGCTCCAGCAGCCGGTCGAGGCGTTCGTGCGAGATCACCATGCTGGGCACGCCGTTGCGCCGCGCCCACACCCCCATGCCGCGCAGGGTGAGCCTGTCGGACACTTCCAGCCTGTCCGGCTCCAGGCGTTTCAGGACCGCGCGCACGCGATGCGGATCGACCGCGCGGTAGCCGCCGGTGCCGGGGATCTGTGGCGCGGGAAGGGAAAACCGGCGTACGCCCGAGGGCAGTGTCTCGTCCGCGTGGCGCTGCCCGGGCACCACGAGGGTCACCTGATGGCCGCTGGCCACGTAACCGGCGCCGAGGTGGTGCAGCGCCGTCCGCAGCCCGCCCGAGCGTGGTCCGTAGAAGTTGGCCAGCTGGACGATGTGCATTTCGTCAGGCCGCGCGAGCGACTTTGCCTTGGACGGCCTCGTAGTGGCCGACCAGTTCGTGGCAGACCGCCGGCCAGGTCCGGCCGAGCACGACCTTGCGCGCCTTCTCCCCCAGCCTGGCCCGGAGCGCTTCGTCACGCAGATCGTTCACCTTGTCCACCAGCGCCGTCGCGAATCCGGCGCGATCGGCGGGCAGCAGATAGCCGGTGCGACCGGGCAGGACCAGATCCTTCGGCCCGCCCGCGTCCGGGGCGAGCACCGGGAGCCCGGACGCCATCGCTTCCTGGATGGCCTGGCAGAACGTCTCGTGTGGTCCTGTGTGGACGAAGACGTCGAGGCTCGCGTACGCGGCGGAAAGCTCCTCGCCGTACCGAGCGCCGAGGAACGCCGCGCCGGGAATGCGGTCGCGCAGCATCGGCAGCTCCGGCCCGTCACCGACGACGACCACGCGGATCCCGTCGACCCCGGCGAGCGCGGTCAGCCGCTCGACCTCCTTCTCGGGTGCGAGCCTGCCGACGAAACCGACCAGCAGTTCGCCGTTCGGCGCCAGTTCGGCGCGCAAGGCCGGATCGGCGTGGACCGGCGAGAACCGCTCGATGTCGACGCCGCGCGCCCAGCGGTGCACCCGCGGGATCCCGTGCAGTTTCAGCTGTTCCACCGAATCCGTCGACGGCGCGAGCGTGCGGTCGGCCCGCGAGTGCAGGCGGCGCACCCAGCGCCAGGCGGCGCGCGCGGCGATGCCGAAGCCATACGCGGCGGCGAAACCGGCGATGTCGGTCTGATACACCGCGACACACGGCACGCGCAGCCGCCTGGCCGCGGCGAGCCCTCGCGCGCCGACGACAAACGGCGACGCCAGATGCACCACATCGGGCCCGAAATCGGCCAGTGCGGTGAGCACCGTCCTGGTCGGCACGCCGACCGGAAGGGAGTTCACGCCGGGGAAGTCGAGGGCGGGAATGCGCACGACCGGGGCGCCGAGGTACTCGACGGGACCCGGTCCCGGGGCGATGATCAGCACGTCGTGCGCGCGGTCGCGGAGGTGTTCCACGACGCGGAGCACGGAGTTGGTCACGCCGTTCACCTGGGGCAGGAAACTTTCGGTGACTATCGCGACTCGCACGCGGATCACTGTCGCATCCGGTTGTGACGGCCACGCCAACAAAAACGGAACAGACGACATGTCATCTCAAGGTCGTGTTCCGTAAACCAGGCTCGGCCACACTAGGCAGGCATGACCCTCCTGTCGTCTAGGCCGCCTCAGCCCGTCGAGCCCGGGCTGGTGTCGAGGGCCCTCGAAGTGGCCGGGCGGCTGGCCAACGACGCGACCGACGTGATCACCGCGACCGCCGGCCGGGGCGCCCAGCCCGATCCGAAGGACTCGCCCTTCGACTGGGTGACCGACACGGACCGGATCCTCGAACGCCACACCCGCCGCGTGCTGACCGCGGAGTTCCCCGGCATCCCCGTCGTCGGCGGTGAATTCGGCGCCGACCACGGTGCCGACGTCGCCGAATACCGCTGGGTGGTCGACCCGGTCGACGGCACCGCGAACTACGTCGCCGGGGTGCCCTGGTGCGCGTACAGCCTCGCCCTGATCGACGCTTCGGGACCGGTGGTGGGTGTGGTCGCGGATCCGTACCGCGCCCAGATCTACGCCGCCGCGCGCGGCCGCGGCGCCCGGGCGAACGGCAAACCGATCAAGCTGACCGACCGGTGCGGCACCGCCGGGGCGATCGTCTGCACGGAGCTGACGCGCAAGGGTGTCTGGCCGGGGATGGGCCAGTTCATCGAACGGGCCGCCGCCGCGCACGCCGGGGTCCGGGTGCTCGGCTCGGCGGCGCTGGCGATCGCGCAGGTCGCGCTGGGGCACGCGGCCGCGGCCGTGCTGCACAGCTACCGCGAATGGGACGTCGCCGGCTCGGTCGCGCTGGCCATCGAGGCCGGGGCCGTGGTGCTGGACCGGCACGGCGAGGACACCGCCCTGCCCGTCGACGCGCTCCTGGTGGCTGCCCCCGGGGTGGCGGACGAGGTCCTGGGCTGGTGGCGGGACTCGGTCGGCTGAGTTCCGCCCCCAATCACGCGAGTCCCGCCGCTGATCACGCGAGTTCGCCGTCTGATCACACTTGTCGTCCGTCTGATCACGCGAGTTCGCCGTTTCCGCACGCCGAGCCCGCGTGCCGCATCGGACGACTCGCGTGATCAGACGGACGACACACGTGATTGGACGCGCGACTCGCGTGATTGGGCGCGCGACTCGCGTGATTGGGGGCGGGACTCGCGTGATCAGGCGGCGGACTCGGCGAGCGAGCGCCGGTAGGCCAGCCGCTGCCGCCGGATCCACCACAGCAGCGGACCGGCGATCAGCCAGGTGAAGAAGATCATGCTGCCCAGCGGCAGCAGCGTGTTCGCCGCCGAGCGCCCGGCCACCCGCGCGAGTTCCGGGTCGCCGACGTCGTACTCGATGTTCACCAGCTGACCGGCGGCCAGCCCCGACGGGTAGAGCACGCCGTTGGCCGGGCTGTGGATGATCCCGTCGGGGGTGGCGTAGTTGATGATCGTGCGGTCGAACGTCACCGACTCGACCTGGGCCGTGGCCTGCCCGAGTTCCGCTTCGATCGCGTTGTCGTTGCGGATGGCGGCGAACAGCAGCGAGACACCGAGCACGGTGACGAGTGAGGCGACAACGAGGGCGGCATACCACCCGATGCGCCTCACCCGCTCCGTTTTGGCCGTCACGCCGCGAGCGTATCGCTACCCGTCAGTGGGCGTGTCGCTCGGCGAGGAATTCGTGCGTCGCCTTGATCTGCGGGTAGGACTTCGGTGCGACCGGGGCCACAGCGGCCCGCAGAGCAGCGGCCTGCGCGCCGTTCGGGCCCACCGCGGGCTTGCCCTTGGTGTACAGCCACGTCTGGAACAGGTCGTACAGCGGCTTGCCCGAGATCTTCTCCGCCAGCGCGATGAACTCCGGGATCACCGCCGGCTTGGCCTTCTTCACCTGCTGCCAGGTCTGCAGGATCCGGAAGAACTTGTCGTCGCCCACGGCCTTGCGCAACGCGTGCACGGCGAGCGCGCCGCGGTCGTACACGGCCGCGTCGAACTGGTTCTCCGCGCCCGGGTCGGCGGGCAGGACCTGCCAGAACGGGTCCTCGGCGGGCACCGAGTCGTAGATGTACTGCGCGAGTTCGTCGGCCGTGCCCTCGCCGGTCTCCTCCGACCACAGGAACTCGCCGTAGGACGCGAAGCCCTCGTTCAGCCAGATGTCGCTCCACTTGCCGAGTGTGACGCTGTCACCGAACCACTGGTGCGCCTGCTCGTGCGCGACGACCGAGGTGTTGGAGCCGGACCGGAACGCCCGGGCGCCGTAGACCGGCCGCGTCTGGTTCTCCAGCGCGAAGGTGATGCCGGTGGTGACGACACCGCCCTGCGCCTCGAACGGGTAAGGCCCGAACTTCGAGGCGAGGAATTCGGTGATCTCCGGCGTCCGCTCGACGCTGGCCTTGGCCGCGCCGAGCGATTCGCCGAGGTCGGCGCCGTACGCGGTGATGAACGGCTGACCGTCCGGAGTGGTCTGCTGGTTCACCTCGAACTTGCCGACCTCCAGCGACGTGAGGTACGTCGCCTGCGGTTTGGTGCTGCGCCAGTTCCAGCGCGTCCAGCCGGGCCGCTGCACCGTCTTGCGCACGAGCGTGCCGTTCGACAGCGCCGCGACGTCGTTCGGGACCTCGACCGAGATGTCGTAGGTGGCCAGGTCGGTCGGATGGTCGTTGGACGGGAACCACCAGGCCGCGCTCTGCGGCTCGTCGACGGCGAGCGCGCCGTCCGGGGTCTTCTTCCAGGCGGTGAAGCCGTCGATCTTCACCTTCGACGGCGTGTCCGCGTAGGCCACGACGACGGTCGCCGTCTGGCCCTTCTTCAGCGGCGCCGACGGCGTGACGGTCAGCTCACCGGTGCCGTCGGTCGACGTCGCGAACTTCGCGGGCCGGTTGTTCACGCGGACGCTCGACACCTTCAGGCCGAAGTCCAGGTTGAACGCCGAGAGGTCCTGCGTCGCGGTGAGCAGGATCGTCGTGGCGCCGGACAGCAGGTCGGTGGACGGCTGATAGGTCAGCCGCAGGTCGTAGTGACCGACGTCGTAGCCGCCGTTACCGGCGTGCGGGTAGTACGGGTCGCCGATGCCGATCGAGCCGGGCGCGGGTGCGGCGGCCGCACTGCCGGCGAGCAGTACCGAGACGACGCCCGCGGTCAATCCGGCGAAGCCGGCGCGAGTCTTCAAGCGCATTGCGAATCCTCCCAGGATTTGTCAGCGCGCTCGAACGTAGCCAGCCGATCATGCTCCAGACACGTCCAAAGGAGGGGTTCCTAACCCCTGGACTGAGAGCAAAATCTGCTAGACAGCCCGCACCGCGGAGGAAACCGCCGTACGGAGTCGCGCGTGCAGTTCGCGGTGACGCGTTCGGTCCACCCGGACCTCCACCACCCGCAGCCCCGGCGCGGGCTTGAGCGCCTCGCGGAACTCGGTCAGCGTCTCGGCGACGACATGCGGCACGCGGTAACCGGCGCACAGCGCGCCCAGATCGGCCCCGTGCGGCGTCCCGAAGACGCGCTCGAAGCTGGCGTTGTGCTCCGGCGCACCCTGCTCCAGCAGGGAGAAGATGCCGCCGCCGTCGTCGTTGAGCACCACGATCGTCAGGTCGGGACGCTGTTCGGCGGGCCCGGTCAGCAGGCCGCTCGCGTCGTGCAGGAACGTCAGGTCGCCGAGCAGGGCGTACGAATGTCCCCTGTGGACGGTCGCGGCGCCGATCGCGGTCGAGACCATGCCGTCGATCCCGGCGACACCGCGGTTGCGGTGCACGAGGACGTCCGGCCGCAGCCGTCCGGCGAGCGCGACGTCCCGCGTCGGGTTGGACGAGCCCACGACCAGCAGCGACCCTTCCGGGACCGCGTCGACGAGTTCGGTCGCCAGGCGCAGCCCGCTCGGCCACGGCTCCGCGGCCAGCGCCTCGGCCACCGCGGCCGACGCCGCCCGGTCCGCGCGCTGCCAGCTCGCGAGCCATTCCGGATCGGCCGGTTTGGACGGCTCGTCGAACCACTGGCCGACCTGGCGGACGTTGTGCGCGGGCGCGGGCCAGTCCGAATCCGGCCGGACCAGCAGCACCTCGACGTCGGGATCGGACAGCACCCGCTGGACCTGCCGGAACACCGTCGGACGCCCGATGCACAGGACCTGTTCGGGTTTGTGCCGCGAGATGAACTCCTCGACCCCGAGCAGCCAGGCGCCGGACGAGATCGCCGTCGCGCCGGCCATCCCGATGCCGCCGGTCTCGGAGACGACCGGCCAGCCGTGCAGTTCGGCCCATTCGCTGGCCGCCTGCACGCCGGTGTCGCACGCGATGACCAGACCGGACCGGGCCGACGGCACCACGAACGAGGGAAGCGCGCCGAAGTCGGGGAGCTCGGTCCAGCGGGCACCGTCGGGACGCCCTTCGAGTGACTCGTACCACTCGCCGTCATCGTCGACGTCCGGCACCAGCGGCTCGCGGAACGGGATGTTCAGGTGCACGGGACCGCAGCGCCATTCGCCGTACGCGGCGTTCCAGGCGCGGCAGATCTGGCCGCGCCAGTACGAGTTCTGCCCGGCACGGCGTTCGGCGACGGCGAGCTCGTCGAAGTAGCGGATGGCGTTGCCGTAGAGCTGGTGCTGGTCGATGACCTGGCTCGCGCCGGCGGCCCGCATCTCGGGCGGCCGGTCGGCGGTCAGCACGATCAACGGGACCCCCGCGCGATCGGCCTCCAGCACGGCGGGGTGGAAGTTCGCGGCCGCGGTGCCCGAGGTGCACAGCACGGCCACCGGGCGGCCGGTGCGCGCGGCGATGCCGAGGGCGAGGAAGGCGGCGCCGCGTTCGTCGATGCGGACGTGCAACTGGAGGCGTCCGGCGGCCGCCGCGTCGTACAGCGCGATCGACAGCGGGGCGTTGCGTGAGCCCGGGCACAGGACGACGTGGGACACGGTGTTGCGGACGAGTTCGTCGACGATGACCCTGGCCTGCGCGGTGGAAGGATTCACCGGCAGACCTCGGGTTTCACACTACGACTCACGGCCACACGTCCTATTCTCCCAAACGTGGATGACGCCCAGGTTTCCGAGCTGTTCGACCCCGCCTTGTGGACCGAGGTCGAAGGTTTCGACTTCACCGACATCACCTACCACCGCTCCTCTGAGAGCCGCTCAGGCAAACGTGTCGTACGTGTCGCGTTCGACCGTCCCGAGGTCCGCAACGCCTTCCGCCCGCACACCGTCGACGAGCTGTACCGCGCGCTCGACCACGCGCGGATGAGCTCGGACGTCGGCTGCGTCCTGCTCACCGGCAACGGCCCGTCGCCGAAGGACGGCGGCTGGGCGTTCTGCTCCGGCGGTGACCAGCGTATTCGCGGACGCTCCGGGTATCAGTACGCGGACGGGGAGACCTCCGACACGATCGATCCGGCCAGGGCCGGCCGGCTGCACATTCTCGAGGTCCAGCGGCTGATCAGGTTCATGCCGAAGGTGGTCATCGCCGTGGTCCCGGGCTGGGCGGCGGGCGGCGGGCATTCGCTGCACGTGGTGTGCGACCTCACGCTGGCCTCGGCCGAACACGCGCGGTTCAAGCAGACCGACGCCGACGTCGGCTCCTTCGACGGCGGCTACGGCTCGGCGTACCTGGCCAAGCAGGTCGGGCAGAAGTTCGCGCGGGAGATCTTCTTCCTCGGACGCGAGTACACGGCCGAGCAGATGCAGGCGATGGGCGCGGTCAACTCCGCCGTCCCGCACGCGAAGCTCGAGGCCGAGGCGCTGGACTGGGCTTGGGCGATCAACGGCAAGTCGCCGACGGCGCAGCGGATGCTCAAGTACGCGTTCAACCTCACCGACGACGGCCTGGTCGGCCAGCAGCTCTTCGCCGGCGAGACGACGCGGCTCGCGTACATGCAGGACGAGGCCGTCGAAGGCCGCGACTCCTTCCTGGAGAAGCGCTCCCCCGATTGGTCGGCGTTCCCGTACTACTACTGACCTCCCGCATTTCGTCCTCTGAATGCGGTAGTTGCGTGCGCAACGATCGCGTTCAGAGGACGAAACGCGGACGTAGGGTGGCGGGATGCGTGCGGTGGAGGTGGACGGGAGTCCGGAGTCGATCGTCGAGCTGACAGCGGCACTGGCCAAGGCGCTCGACGGCGGCTCGGCCGTCCTCCCCTACTCGTCCGCGGCCCTGCGGGACGCGATGGAACCGGCCCGCCCGGCCGAGCCCGGGACGGCGGTGATCATCGCCACCTCCGGGTCGACCGGCGAACCCAAGGGTGTGCTGCTGTCGGCGGCGGCGCTGGCCGCCTCGGCTCACGCCACGCACAAGAGGCTCGGCGGGCCGGGGCACTGGTTGCTCGCGACCCCGGCGCAGTACATCGGCGGGCTGCAGGTGCTGGTCCGCTCGCTGCTGGCCGGAACGACGCCTGCCGTCCTGCACGCCGCCGGTTTCCGGCCGGGCGACTTCGCCGAAGCGGCCGCGCCGCTGCTGTCACTGGACGGCCCGCGCTACACCGCGCTCGTGCCGACCCAGCTCGGGCGGTTGCTCGACGCGGGCGGCCCGGGGCTCGCGGCGGCCCGCGCTTTCGACGCGATCATCGTCGGCGCCGCGGCGACCACCGCCGAGCTCCGCGAGCGCGCGGCCGAAGCGGGCGTGAAGATCGTGCCCGCGTACGGCATGAGCGAGACCACGAGCGGCTGCGTCTACGACGGCGTACCGCTGGACGGAGTACACGTCGAACTCGAGGACGAGCGGGTCTGTATCACGGGTGACGTCCTCGCGCATGGCTACCGGCTGCGACCCGACCTGACCGCGGAGGCGTTCGAGGGCGGCCGGTTCCGCACCTCCGACCGCGGCCGGTGGACGGCCGACGGGCGGTTGGAGATCCTCGGGCGGATCGACGACATGATCAACACCGGTGGGGTGAAGGTGGCCGCTGCGGCCGTCGAGCGGATCTTGACCGCACAGCCCGGAATCCGGGACGCGTGCGTGGTCGGAGTACCCGATCCCGAGTGGGGCGAGGCCGTCGTCGCGCTCGTCGTCGGCGCTGGTCGCGACGTCGAATCGCTGCGTGCCGCGTGCCGTGAAGAAGCCGGGGCAGCGGCCGCTCCGAAGCGGGTCGAATTCGCCGAAGAACTCCCTCTGCGGGGCCCCGGGAAGGTCGACAGGGCGGCCGTCAGGAATCTCCTACGAAGGTCGTGAATTCCCCACCGATTACCGGGACGTTGTTGACACGATCATTACCCGCGGGTTTACGTCTACATATGACGCGCTGGACACGCACAGTATTGGCCTGCACCGCCGTCACGATGGGACTGGTCGCTTTGGCCGGGCCCGCGCTGGCGGACGAACCGGAGACCGCCGTTCCGAACAGCGGCACGCTCACCTGGACCCTGGAAGACACGATCGACGACCTGAAGTAGGGCGGTTCGTCACCTGCTCGCGATGGCCGGGCAGGTGACGAGCCCCGCATACCGGCCGGTAGTCGCCAGGGCCAGAATGGCGGCATGGCGACTGCTGGTGAATGGATCGAAGGGGCGCGCCCGCGGACGCTGCCCAACGCGGTGGCGCCGGTGGTCGCCGGCGTCGGCGCGGCGATCGCGCTCGACGGCTTCTCCTGGCCGCGCTCGATTCTCGCGTTGCTGGTCTCGCTTTCGCTGATCGTCGGCGTCAACTACGCCAACGACTACTCCGACGGCATCCGCGGCACCGACGAGAACCGCGTCGGCCCGCTGCGGCTGGTCGGCTCCGGCGTCGCGAAGCCGAAGGCCGTCCTCGCAGCCGCTCTCGTCGCACTCGGGCTCGCCGGAGTGCTGGGGCTCGTGCTTGTCGCGATCAGCGGATTGTGGTGGCTGCTGGCGATGGGCGCGGTCTGCATCCTGGGTGCCTGGTTCTACACCGGCGGCAAAAAGCCTTACGGCTACTACGGTTTCGGCGAGATCGCGGTCTTCGTCTTCTTCGGGCTGGCCGGCGTGCTGGGCACCGTGTACGTCCAAGCCGGACAGTTGAGCTGGACCGCGCTCGGCTGCGCGGTCGCCATCGGCTCGTTCTCGACCGGTGTGCTGACCGCCAATAACCTCCGCGACATCCCGACCGATATCGAGTCCGGCAAGCGCACCCTCGCCACCCGGCTCGGTGATGGCGGCACGCGGCGGCTTTACCTGGTGCTGGTCGCCGTCCCGTACGTCGTGAGCGTGCTGCTCGCCTTCGTGACGCCGTGGGCGCTGCTCGGTCTGCTGACCGCGCCGTCGCTGCTGAAGTCGGTCAAGGCCGTCGGCGGCGGCGCGCGGGGTCGGGCGCTGATCCCGGCGTTGCGGGACACCGGGTTCGCGATGCTGGGGTGGGCGGTGCTGACCGCGGTCGCGCTGGCGCTGTGATCCTGGCGCCCTGAGGTGTCACCGGACCTTTGATGCACGACTGTGTGGATTCCGGGTCGTTGGATGACCCGAAATCCATACAGTGGGCGTGAACGGACCGTTCACACCTTGGGTTTTTCGCTTTGGGGCACTAGATGTTGTGCTCCGGGAGCGGCGCGGTCACCACATGTAGCCCAAGTGGTAGCAAAGGTCCCTTGCTCCCTTTGGTGATCCGGCGCCACCTGAGGTAAGAGGCCCTCAGGCCTCCGGAGCGAGCTTCCCGCTCACCAGGAACTCCCGGTACTTGTCCAGATAAGGCGCGATGTCGATGTTCTTCTGCGCCAGCCAAGCGTCGTCGTAGTACGTGTTCGCGTACCGCTCGCCGCCGTCGCACAGCAGCGTGACGACACTGCCCGCCTGCCCCTCCGAAACCATCCGCGAGATCAGCGTGAACGCGCCGAACAGGTTCGTCCCGGTCGAGCCGCCCGCCCAGTGCCCGGTCCGCTCGCGCAGCACGCGGATCGCCGCCAGCGAAGCGGCGTCCGGCACCTGGAGCATCTCGTCGATCACGCCGGGCACGAACGACGGCTCGACACGCGGCCGCCCGATGCCCTCGATCCGCGACGGCATGCCGGTGCTGTAGTCGAGCGCCCCGGTTTGCCAAGCGCCGAAGAACGACGAGTTCTCCGGATCGACGACGGCGATCTTCGTGGTGTGCCGCTTGTAGCGCACGTAGCGGCCGAAAGTGGCGCTCGTGCCGCCGGTCCCGGCGCCGACGACGATCCACGTCGGCACGGGGTGCCGCTCGGACTGCATCTGCGCGTACACGGATTCGGCGATGTTGTTGTTCCCGCGCCAGTCCGTCGCGCGCTCGGCGTAGGTGAACTGGTCGAGGTAGTGGCCGTTGCACTCCGAGGCGAGCCGCTCGGCCTCCGGGTACATGTCCGGCGCGCGGTCGACGTAGTGGCATTCGCCGCCGTAGAACTCGATGAGCGCGATCTTCTCCGGCGACGTGCTGCGCGGGACCACGGTGATGAACCGCAGCCCCAGCATCCGCGCGAAGTACGCCTCCGAAACCGCCGTCGACCCGCTGGACGCCTCGACGAGCACGGTGTCCTGCCCGATCTGGCCGTTCACCAGGCCGTACAGGAACAGCGAACGCGCGAGCCGGTGCTTGAGCGAGCCGGTCGGGTGGACGGACTCGTCCTTCAGGTAGAGATCGATGCCCCACTCGGCGGGGAGCGGGAAGACGTGCAGGTGCGTGTCGGCGCTGCGGTTCGCGTCGGCCTCGATGATGCGGACGGCTTCGCGGACCCAGCTCCGGCTGTGCAGACGGCTCACGCTGCGCCGTCCGCTCGGTCGCCGCGCAGCTGGGAACGCAGTTCGGCACGGGCGCGAGCGCGCTTTTCGTTGCGGCGCGCGAGTCCGGCGGTCACGCGCGCGTTCAGCGGGCGGAACAGCAGCAGACCCAGCGGCAGCCCCACGACCAGGCCGATCAGCAACGCGACCAGCAGCGGGACGTTGACCAGCAGCAAGCCCCCCGCGATGACCCCGACCAGGACGAACCTGGCCAGCACGTACAGCGTCAGGTCACGGGGCAGGTGATTATCGCTCACATCAACGCAGGCTACGCGTTGCCGTTGCGGCCCTCGTCCAGGCCCGCGTTGTTGGGCCGCCCTTCGAAGCGGGTGGAGAGCACGACGGTGGTGTTCGTCCGGCCGACGCCGGGGATCCGCCGCAGCCTGCCGAGGGTCTTCTCCAGATCGTCGACGGTCGCCACCCGCACCTTGACGACGAAGGCCTCGTCACCCGCGACGGCGTAGCAGCTTTCGACCTCGTCGAGAGCCCCGAGCGCCTCCGCGACGTCGTCCTCGGTCGCGGTGTCGGTGGGATGGATGCCGACCAGCGCCGTCACCCCGAGTCCGACCGTGTTGGGGTCGACCATGGCGTGGTAGCCGGTGATCACGCCGGCGGCCTCGAGTTTGCCGACCCGCTCGTGCACTGATGACGCCGAGAGCCCGACAGACCGGCCGAGGTCGGCGTAAGTAGCCCGCCCGTTCTCCCGCAATGCCGCGATGATCTTCCGATCCACCTGGTCCACCGCTACACCTTAGGTGCCACGGCCCGATTCGCGAGATCAGGGCGCGTTTTCATACATCCGTGACAAGACCGGGGCACCGAGCCGCGCATGTCGTGGTTGTCGGTTTTGACCTTTAAGGGCTCTTTACCTATGGACAACCGTTCGAGTACCTGACGGGTGAGATGCAACGATTGCCGTGTTGGCTACCCGGCACGACGGGCATCGGACCCGCCTCCGGTTTAGCACCGAAACCGTGAAGGAGGCGGAAAATGACCGCGACCATGGGCGGAAGGTTGCTCACCCCCGGTGAAGTGGCGGCCCTGTTCCGGGTCGACCCCAAGACCGTGACCCGCTGGGCGACCGCGGGCCGGATCGGCTCGATCCGCACTCCCGGCGGGCACCGCCGGTTCCGCGAGGCCGAGGTGAACGAGCTCCTCGCCGAGCTGACCACCGACGCCAGCGAGCCCGCTCGCAAGGTCTGACCAGGCATTTCCCCTAAAAAGGACTCCAGTGACGAAGGGCTCGTAACCGCCCTTCGTCACATTGGGGTATCCATGAGTCCCCCCGCGCGCGGCAAAGAGGCTAGCCTCGTGGGACTGAGCAACGTCCTCCACGCGGAAAGGGACCGAGCATGATCTATCTGCTCGCGGCCATCGGAGCGCTCACCGTCGCCGTGGTGTTGTGGCGCGCGTTCGGGATCGAGCGTGTCGGGGTGCCCTCGTCGCGACCGACACTGGCCCCGGACGACGACCCCGACTTCCTGCGCAAGCTCGGTGAGCAGCAGCGCAAAGGTAAAGACGAAGACAAAGACTAGGGCTGAATGGGCTGGTACTGCTGGCCGCCGAAGCCGTCCGCGACGGTGGCCGCCAGTTCCAGCAGCGCCAGCCGCGTGTCCTCGTCGAGCCGGTCCAGTTCGATCTCGGCGCCCTCTTCCAGGTGCGGGTCGAACGGGATGCGGCATACCGAACGGACACGCGCGCCGAAGTGCGCCGACAGTTTGTCCAGATCGACCGAGCCGCCCTTCGGCCGCACCGAGTTGATCACCGCGACGGACCGTTTGACCAGGTCGCCATAGCCGTGCGCCTCCAGCCAGTCGAGGGTGGCCGACGCGCTGCGCGCCCCGTCGACGGAGCCTGACGAGACCACCACCAGCGCGTCCGCGACGTCAAGGACGCCCTTCATCGCCGAGTGCATCAAACCGGTCCCGCAGTCGGTGAGCACGATGTTGTAGAAGTGCTCCAGCAGGTTGACCGTGCGCCGGTAGTCGTCCTCGGAGAACGCTTCCGAGACCGCCGGGTCCTGCTCGCTGGCGAGGATCTCCAGCCTGCTCCCGCCCTGCGAGGTGTACGAACGGACGTCGCTGTACCTGGTGATCTTGTCCGCGTCCCGCAGCAGATGCCGCACGGTCGCGGTGGTCTCGATCGGGATCTTCTGCGAGAGCGTGCCGCGGTCCGGGTTCGCGTCGACGGCGACCACCCGGTCACCGCGCAGCGACGCGAACGTCGAGCCCAGCGTGGTCGTCGTGGTGGTCTTGCCGACGCCGCCCTTCAGGCTCAGCATCGCGATCTTGTAGCACCCGCGCAGCGGCTGGTTGATCTGCGCGATCAGTTCGCGTTTACGCCTGTCCTTGGGGCTCTCCCCCGGATTGACGAGCTTGCCGGTGCCGACGTAAAGCGCCTTGCGCCAGCCCGACTGCGGCTTGCGCTTCTGCGGCTTCACCAGGCTCGCGGTGGCGAGTTCGTCCGGGAGCGCGTGCCTGCCCTGCGGCTGCGGAAGCCCCGGCACCGCCTGCTGCGGCTGCGGCTGCGGCTGCGCGTACTGCTGCTGCGGCGGGTACTGAGCGGCTTGCTGCGGCTGAGGCTGCAGCGGAGGCAGGTTCTGGTCGTAGGGCTGCTGGTACTGCTGCCCGTGCGAGGGCTGCGGCAGCGGAGGAGCGGGCTGCTGCTGCGGATACTGACCCTGCTGCGGGTACTGGGGCTGGACTACCTGGGTCGGCTCGGCCTCGAAACCACTAGCGGCCGGATGCGGCGCCGAGTCCGTCCTGTCCTCGGAGAACAACTCCGAGGGCTGGGCGCTCTCGGTCGGTTCGGGGTGGCCAGGAGCCGATTCTTCGCTGGGTCCGGTCACCGCTGAATTCCTCCTCCGCGCACGTCTTCCCCCGTTACCTCAGTATTGACGGTAGCCGGGTCGCGCGCAGCGGCGACGGTCAGCCCCCGGCGTAGGAGTGCAGGCCCGACGTCACCAGGTTCACGAAGAACATGTTGAAGATCGTCGCGGAGAAACCGACGATGTTGATGATCGCGGCCCGCTTCCCGCGCCAGCCCGCGGTGGCCCGGGAGTGGAGATACGCCGCGTAGACGACCCACGCCACGAAGGCGACGGTCTCCTTGGGGTCCCAGCCCCAGAACCGGCCCCACGCCGCCTCGGCCCACACCGCGCCGCAGAGCACGCCGAAGGTGAAGATCGGGAACGCGAAGATGGTGGTGCGGTAGGCGATGCGGTCGAGCACGTCCGCGGAGGGCAGCTTCGGGGCGAACTTGGCGAACTTCGCCGGGTTGTCGTCGTGCGCGGCGCGGAAAAGGTAAAGGACGCTCGCGACACCGGGCACCAGGAAGACACCCGAGCCGATGATCGCCGCGGAGACGTGGATGACCAGCCAGTACGACTGGAGCGCGGGCTGCACCGGCGCGGCCGTCGTGTACAGCATCGTGCCGTTGACGAACATCAGGATCACGACCGGCAGCAGCAGGAAGCCGGTGAGGTGGCGGACCGGGAACTTCCGCATGATGACGAGCCAGGTCACGACGGCGATGAAGGTCGTGGCCATGCCGTACTCGTAGAGGTTGCCCCACGGCGCGCGGTGCACGGCGAACCCGCGCAGCACGATCGCGGCCAGGTGCAGCAGCGCGGCCAGCACCAGCAGCGCGGCGCCCATGCGGCCGATGCGCTCGGGGCGGCCGACCTCGCGCGGCGTCTCGACGGGCGTCCCGTAAGCGGGAGGCGGACCGCCGGCACCGACCAGCTCGCGGGCCTTCTGCTTGCTGCGTTCCGCCGCGAGCCTGCCCTTCGCGCCGAAGCCCTGCTCGACGAGGGCGAACATCAGCGCGAGGACGTAGATCGCCGCCGCGGTGGTGTAGGAGTAGTCGCTGTACTGGGACAGCGTCTCGTTGATCGGCATGACCTCTAGTTGCCTCTCTGCCCCTGGACCAGCTTGTCGCTGATCCGCTGGAACTCTTCGCCGTAGCCCGCCTGATCGGTGCGCGCCAGCCCGGCGACCTCGATCACGGTACCCGTCTCACCTTCACGCGCCGGGGTCACCCGCACCCACACCCGGCGCCGTTTGACCAGCAACGATCCCGCCAGCCCGATCAGCATCGCGACCGCGCAGACCAGCACCCAGCCCTGCACTGGGTCGTGCGAGACCTGGATGGCGACCCATTCCTGGACGCCGTCGAAGCGGACCTTCGTGCCGTCGTCCAGCACGGTCTCCTGGCCCTGGTCCAGGTTCTGCCGGGTGAGCTTCTTGAGCCTGCCGTCCGCGACGAGCGACTGGTCGATCTGGAAGATCGACTGCCCGCGACCGGCGTCGAGGCCGAGGTCGCCGCGGTAGATGTCGACGGCCACCGCCGGCTTGTTCGCCTCGGGCCGCGACGACGTCAGCACGTTGCCGTGCAGGAACGCGGTCGGGGCGAGCAGGCCGGTGATCGCGAGCTGACGGGTGCGGCGTTCGACCGGGTCGGCGATACCCGGCTGGTCGATCTTCGTCGCGCCCTCGGAAAGCTTCGTCGGCTCGTCGGCGGGACGCCACGGCGTGATGTTGGTGCGCACGGTGCCGTCGGGGAAGGTCACCGTGAACTTCGGGGAGTAGCCGAAGTTCAGCAGGTAGACGCGATCGCCCGCGGTGCGCAGCGGCGAGTTCACCTCGAGCCCGTACGGCTTCCACGCGCCGGTCTGCAGATCCTCGCCGGACTGGTACTCCATGTTGGAGTGGTAGTAGTTCGCCTGCCCGTTCTCGGTGTAGCGCGCCTCGAAGTCCTTCAGACGGATGCAGAACGCGTTGAGGTCGGTGCCGTCGACGCGCAGCCCGGCGTTGAAGGTGTCGTAGCCGAGGATGCCGGAGTTGCACCACGGGCTGCCGTCGGCTTGGACGATGACCTGGCCTTCGTAGCCGAACATCTTGCCCAGCGCGAAGAAGATGATCAGGCCGAGCATGCCGAAGTGGAAGACGAGGTTGCCGGTCTCGCGGAGGTACCCGCGTTCGGCGGAGATGCTTCGGCTCCCGTCGGCCTCTTCACGTTCGACGCGGCGCCAGCCTTTGAGCAGCGTGTGCGTGTCCGACATGACCGTCTCGGGGGTCCGGTCGGTCGTGGTGGACACGTGATGCGGCATCCGCGAGAGCTTGCGCGGCGTGAGCACGGGTTTCGCGCGCATCGCCTTCGCGTACTCGAAGCTGCGCGGCGCGAGGCAGCCGATGAGCGAGACCATCAGCAGGATGTAGATCGCCGAGAACCAGACGCTGCCGTAGACCTCGAAGAACTGGGTTCGGTCGAGCAGTTCGCCCCACCAGCCGTGCGCGGCGATGTACTCGTCGGTCTTGGCGACGTTGAGGTTCCGTTGCGGCAGCAGGGCGCCGGGCATCGCGGCGAGCGCGAGCAGGAACAGCAGCACCAGCGCGGTGCGCATCGACGTCAGACCGCGCCAGGTGTTGCGCAGGAAACCGAGGGCACGCTTGAGCGGGGTCTGACGGTATTCGGTGGTGGTCACAAGGGCAGCCTGATGTCGGTCACGAGGGTGTTCCTGATCCAGCCGGTCATGTCGCCCCACAGCCCGGTCACCAGCAGGAGGCCGACGATCAGCAGCAGGACGCCGCCGAAGACCTGCACCTGACGGCCGTGGCGGCGCAGCCAGTCGGTGGCGCGGACGGCCCAGCGGGTGCCGAACGCGATGAGCAGGAACGGCAGGCCGAGGCCGAGGCAGTAGACCAGGGTCAGCACGTACCCGCGCGCCGCCGCTCCCCCGGTGGCGCTGGCCATGGACATGACCGCGGACAGCGTGGGCCCGATGCACGGCGTCCAGCCGAGCCCGAACACGGCGCCGAGCACCGGCGCGCCCCACAGTCCGCCGCGCGGTACGTGGTGGGAGCGGAACTCGCGCTGGAGCCCCGGGATCCAGCCGATGAACACCAGCGCCATCGCGATCGTCAGCACACCGCCGAGGCGCTGGAGGAGGTCCACGTTGAGCGCGACGACGTCGGCGATCCACACCAGCGTCCCCAGCGTCACCACGAAGACGACGGTGAACCCGAGCACGAACAGCGCCGCCGCGCCGACGACGGCGTAACGGCCCTTCTTGCGCTCCTCGTCGGCGCTGACGGCGGGGGCGTCCGCGCCGACCAGCGCCGCCAGGTACGCGAGATACCCGGGCACCAGCGGCACGACGCACGGCGACGCGAAGGAGATCGTCCCGGCCAGCAGCGCCACACCCGCCGCGAGCAGCAGCGGCCCGGACAGGGCCAGCTCGGTAACGGAGTTCACCCGGCTGAGCGTAGGCAGTGTGGTCGGCGTGAAAACGCCGGGGCTGGCCCAACGGGACCTACGTCGCACCCGGTCAGGACCTTGGTCCCGTCCCCCTCACGCGCGTTTCGTCCTCTGAATGCGGTCGTTGCACGCGCAAGGACCGCATTCAGAGGACGAAACGCGGGAGGGGGTCAGGGGATGGCCGGGAAGGCGGGCGCGGTGACCTCGGGCTTGGGACGGCGGTCCCGGAACACCCAGCCGCCGATCAGGCCACCGAGGAACCCGAACAGGTGCGCCTGCCAGCTGACCCCCGCGTCCTGCGGGAACAGGCCCGCGAACTGATAGGCGAAGCACAGCGCCATCACCAGTCCGATGGCGATGTCGATCTTGTGCCGATCGAAGATCCCGCGCACCAGTACGTACCCGAAGTAGCCCATGACCAGGCCGCTGGCTCCGACGCCGACCGTGCCGGAGTCGTGGAGGGTCCAGGCGCCGAGCCCGCTCAGCACCGCGATCAGCACCGTGACGCTGAGGAACTTCTTCACCCCGCGGTACGCCGCGAGGAACCCGAAGATGAACAGCGGCCCCGAGTTGAACTCGATATGTCCCCAGCTGGCGTGCAGGAGCGGCGCGGTGAGCACGGTCGGCAGCGAGCTGATCTCGCGTGCCCGCGTCCCGTATTCGAACACGAGACCGTAGCCGTCCACCGCGTTGTAGATCTGGATCAGCCAGAGCACCACCAGCGCGCCGACCATGACCCAGAAGGCCTTCTTGGCCTCCGCGATCATGGCCTCGGCGTCACGCTGACCGGATCTGGGCACGTCCGAAGCGGTCGTCATTTCCTTCTCCCCAGTAGTTCAGAGCCGTCACGCGGCTGAGACGAGGAGGATAGCCGCCCCGGCCGACAGACCAGCGCGTTTCGTCCTCTGAATGCGGTCGTTGCACGCGCAAGGACCGCATTCAGAGGACGAAACGCGGGAGGGGGTCAGGCGGGTTCGGCGGCCAGGCGCTGGACGACGGGCAGCAGGTCCGAGGCCAGCAGGTCCCGCAGGAAGACGGCCGCGACGCGGTGCTGTTTGTCCAGCACGATCGTCGACGGGATGATGTTGCGCGGATAACCCGAGAGCTGCAGCAGCGTCCGCCCCGACGGGTCGTAGATCGACGGGTACGTCAGCTTCCGGTCCCGCATGAAGTCCTGCGCGGGCGCCCGGTCGTTGTCCCGCAGGTCGATGCCGACCACCTGAACGCCGGACGCCTTGGTCTGGTCGTAGACCTTCTGCATCTCCGGCGCCTCGACCCGGCACGGCCCGCACCACTGGCCCCACAGGTTCAGCACGATGACCTTGCCGGGGAAGTCCGCGATCGAAAGCTGTTTGCCCTCGTTCATCAGGTCGTCGCCGGACAGCGTCGGCGACGGCTGGCGCTCCGCGACGTCGTAGGTGATGTCGACCTTCCCGCCCGGCGACACGAAGTTGAATGA
The DNA here is from genome assembly GCF_041021335.1 of Amycolatopsis sp. SB7-3. Taxonomy (NCBI): domain Bacteria; kingdom Bacillati; phylum Actinomycetota; class Actinomycetes; order Pseudonocardiales; family Pseudonocardiaceae; genus Amycolatopsis; species Amycolatopsis sp. SB7-3. The sequence continues at coordinate 2,876,766 of NZ_JBFPJQ010000001.1, read as the reverse complement.
GCCGCCGGTGACGACGGCGTCCTTGCCGGTGGTGCAGCCGGTGACAACGAGCATCAACACCGCCATGGCGGCCAGCGCACGCTTCATGCCCCGGTCACCTTCGGGTCGGTCGTCCCGGCGGGCTCGCTGTAGACGATCCGCACGAGTTCCTCGCCCTCGAAGACCAGGCTGGTCAGCGAAGCGAGCGAACACTGCCGGTTGCGCGGGTCGTGCCAGAGCCGCTTCGCCTCCAGGAACCGCCGCACGGTCCAGATCGGCAGCTGATGCGAGACGCACAGCGCCTCGTGGCCCTCGGCCGCCCGCCGCGCGCGGTGGATCGCGCCGAGCATGCGGTGCGCGATCTCGACGTACGGCTCGCCCCAGGACGGCCGGAACGGGTTGACCAGCTTCGGCCAGTGCTTCGGCTCGCGAAGTGCGCCATCGCCGACGGCGACCCGCTCGCCCTCGAACTGGTTGTCCGCCTCGATGAGCCGCTCGTCGGTCTCGACGTCGAGCCGGTGCGCGGCCGCGATCGGCGCGGCGGTCTCCTGCGCGCGCTGAAGCGGCGAAGCGACGACATGCGTGATGTCGTGCGTCGCGACCGCTTCGGCGACCGTCAGCGCCTGGCGCTGTCCGCGGTCGGAGAGCTTGAAGCCGGGCAGGCGGCCGTACAGGATCTTGTCCGGGTTGTGCACCTCGCCGTGGCGAAGCAGGTGCACGATCGTCGTCGCGCTCACGCCTGGACCGCCTCGGCGGCGGCGCGGGCGGCCACGCGAAGCGCGGACTCGATGATCTCGAACTCGGCGTCGCCCATGGCCGCGTTGACGAACCAAGCCTCGTACGCGCTCGGCGGCGCGTACACGCCGTTGTCGAGCAGCGCGTGGAAGAACGCCGGGAACCGCCAGGTCTCCGAAGCCTGCGCGCCCGGGTAGTTCGTCACCGGGTTCTCGCTGAAGAACACGCTGACGAGGTTGCCCGCGTACTGCACGGTGTGCGTGACACCCGCCTCCGTCAGCGACCGGTCGAACAGGTCGCCGAGCCGCTTCGCGTTGGCGTCGAGGGCTGCGTACACGGCGTCGTCGGCCGCGCGCAGCGTCGCGAGCCCGGTGGCGACGGCGACGGGGTTCCCGGACAGCGTCCCCGCCTGGTACACCGGCCCGCCCGGGGCCAGCTTCGCCATCACGTCGGCGCGACCGCCGAAGGCCGCGGCGGGCAATCCGCCGGACATCACCTTGCCGAAGGTGTACAGGTCGCCGGCGACACCATCGAGGCCGAACCAGCCCGCCTTGGAAACGCGGAACCCGGTCATCACCTCGTCCATGATCAGCAGCGCGCCGTGCTCGTGCGCGATCTCCTTGAGCCCGGCGTTGAAGCCGTCGACCGGCGCGACGGCGCCCATGTTGCCCGCGGCGGCTTCGGTGATGATCGCGGCGATCGAGTCCGGATTGTCCACAAAGGACTTCCGGGCCGCATCGAGATCGTTGTAGGGCAAGACGATCGTGTCGGCCGCCTGCGCGCCGGTGACACCGGGCGAAGTCGGGAGGCCGAGGGTCGCGACGCCGGAACCCGCTTCGGCGAGCAGCGCGTCGACGTGACCGTGGTAGCAGCCCGCGAACTTGATGATCTTCGGCCTGCCGGTGAATCCCCTGGCCAGCCGGATCGCGCTCATCGTCGCCTCGGTGCCGGAGTTGACCAGGCGCACCCGCTCCACGGGTTCGACGCGGGCGATGATCTCCTCGGCGAGCTCGACCTCACCGCGCGTCGGGGTGCCGAACGACAACCCGTCGACAGCGGCTTCGCGCGCGGCGGCGACGACATCCGGATGCGCGTGCCCGAGGATCATCGGCCCCCACGAGGAGACGAGATCGACATAGCGGGCGCCGTCCGCGTCCCAGAGATACGGTCCCTCGCCGCGCACCATGAACCGCGGGGTGCCGCCGACGGAGTTGAAGGCCCGCACCGGGGAATTCACCCCGCCCGGGATCGCGGCCTTCGCTCGTTCGAACCATGCCTTGGACTGATCGACTCCGGTAGTCACTTCCCCAGTCTCGCAAATCCCCGATGACACCCGCCGCCAGGTCGTGTCTGTTCCGGGCATGGCGTGACCAGGCCCACTAGGGTGGAAGTACTCGGCGTCGAAACCCTCGCGGAGGAATCCACGTGTCCACGGTGCCGTCACCACCGACCCACCACCGTCGCCTGCGCTGGCAGGCCTTGGCCGGATTCATCGCGCTGTCGGCGATCGTCGGCGTCGTGGCCGCGCTCGCCGTGGCCACCCGCTCCGAAACGCACAACGCGCTGATCCGCCCGTCGTGGGCGCCGCCGGGCTGGCTCTACGGTCCGACGTGGACGGCCCTGCTCCTCGTGGTCGCCATCGCGGGCTGGTGCTACTGGCGGACCGATGGCGAGACACGTGGCTTCGCCTTCTACGGCGTCTGCCTGCTGCTGACCCTGCTGTGGACGCCATTGTTCTTCGCCGGCGGAGCGCACGCCCTGGCCCTGGCCGACGTCGTCGTCCTGGACTTCATGGTGCCCGTCACGATGATGGAGTTCGGGCGCCGGTCGAAACTCGCCGCCTGGCTGCTGGTGCCGTATCTGCTGTGGCTGCTGTACTCGACCGCGGTCAACGCCGCCGTCGTCTGGCTCAACTAGTCCTTGGGCTTGCGGCCCTTGGCGCGCACGGCGAGCAGGAACTGGCGGATCGCGTCCACCACGAGGATCGCGGCCAGCACACCCAGCCCGATGGCGCCGGCGAGCGGGCCGCCGAAATACCGCTGCGATTCCAGCGTCGTCGTCTCGCCGTAGGTGATCACGACCGGGACGACACCGGCCTTCCAGCACGCGAAGGCACCCCACACCGCGAGCGCGGCGAGGATCAGCTCGACCGCCCCCACCACGGCGCGCAGGGGTTTGTGCAGCCGGGCCGCGGGCCGGGAGTCCTCCGGTGGCCACAGATCGGCGCCGGTCGGCTGGGGAAGGTCGATCACGGTGAGCAGTTTCTCATGACTCTGTGGTGCGAGCACGCACCAAATCCCCGAGAGCCTCGCGAAGAGCGTCCGGATCCTTCGCCCAAGCGCGCACGAACACGCCGTCTTCGAGCTTCAACCCGACTTCGCCGAACTTCTTGGGGATCGTCCAGCCGCCGCCGAGGACGCGCGAGCCGACCGGCGCCTCGTCTTCGAGGACCTCGGCGATCCTGGCCGCCTCCAGTGTTTCCTTGCCCTGCCGGTAGCCATCCGCCGTGACTTCGAGCGAGAGATACCGGCGGCGCGCGTAGACCCAGGGAACGGTGATCGCCACCAGCCCCACCGCGACCAGGATCCAGGCGAGCCAATGGACCGGGCCGCCGGTCGCCAGTTCGGCGAGCAGCCCGGCGAGGGCGAACAGCGGCGCCCACAGCAAAGCCGTCCAGCCGACGCCGGGTTCGTCGTAGCGGGGCGGCTCGGCGGTCATGGCAGCGTGCGCCCGACCTTCGGGAAATGATCGGAGACGCTGGGCAAGTACATGAGGACCAGCGCGATCGCCACGAGCAACGTGGACACCAGCAGGAACACGTTGAGCGAACCGCGGAGGATCAACAGCTCCACCAGGACCAGGAAGACCGCCCCCACGGTGAGCACCGTCCTGGCCGACCGCGTCCCCTCGCGGGCCTTGTACGCGAACAACGCGAACAGGACGGCGAAGGTGAGCGCACCGCCGAACAGCATCCACAGCAGGGTGTTCACGCCGGACGCGACCTGCGCCGGATCGGCGGGCTGGCCGGGGACCGGGTTCTCCCTGATCTGCTTGAGGATCCCCTCGGTCAGTTCGTCTTTCAGCACCAGCAGGGCGATCTGGCCGGCCACCAGGACGACACCGGCGACGATCCACAGCCAGAACGAGATCGCGACCGGCTTCGGCACCACGATCTTCGGCGGCTTCTGGCCCGGCAGGATCGGATCCGGGGACATTCCGCGCTTACGGCGCTCGTCGTCCGTTTCGTCGGCTTTGCTGTCGCTCACGCTGGGCAGCTTAATCCAGCCAAGCTGCGGCTTCGGCGGCCCAGTAGGTCAGGATCATGTCCGCGCCCGCGCGGCGGATCGAGGTCAGCACCTCGAGGATCGTGCGCTCGCGGTCGAGCCAGCCGTTCGCCGCGGCGGCCTCGACCATCGCGTACTCGCCCGAGATGTTGTACGCCGCGACGGGAACCGGCGACGTCTCGGCGGCGGCCCTGATGACGTCCAGATAGGACAGGGCGGGCTTGACCATGACCATGTCGGCGCCCTCGGCGATGTCCAGCTCGATCTCGCGCAGCGCCTCACGCACGTTGCCCGGATCCTGCTGGTACGTCTTCCGGTCGCCCTTCAGCTGCGAATCGACGGCCTCGCGGAAGGGGCCGTAGAACGCGCTGGCGAACTTGGCCGAGTACGCGAGGATCCCGGCGTCGGTGTGCCCGGCGCGGTCCAGCGCACCGCGGATGACGCCGACCTGGCCGTCCATCATGCCGCTCGGACCGAGCAGGTGAGCGCCCGCTTCCACCTGCGCCAGCGCCATTTCCGCGTATACGCGCAGGGTGGCGTCGTTGTCGACACCGCCGTCGGCGTCGAGGACGCCGCAGTGGCCGTGGTCGGTGAACTCGTCGAGGCACGTGTCCGCCATCAGGACCGTCGCGTCACCGAGCTCGGACCTCAGATCGCGCAGGGCGACGTTGAGGATGCCGTTCGGGTCGATCGCGCCGGAGCCCTCCGCGTCCCGGGTCTTCGGGATACCGAACAGCATCAGGCCGCCGACACCGGCGTTGACCGCCTCGACGGCGGCCTTGCGCAGCGTGTCGCGGGTGTGCTGGACGACCCCGGGCATGCTGGAGATCGGGCGGGGCGCGTCGGCGCCCTCGGCCACGAACATCGGGAGGATCAGCTGGCGTGGGCGCAGCGTCGTCTCACCGACCAGCCTGCGCATCGCCGGAGTGGTACGGAGCCTGCGGGGACGATGTTCGGGAAACACCCTCACGACGGTACTCCCGCCCGCTTGAGAGGCGGTGAACGGCCGAACCTTTCCTAAGGAACGGTAAAGAGTCACCTTTGTCCGATTCCTCCGCGGTGTGACTTGGGTTACCTTCCACGGCATGTCGAGTTCAACGGTGACCGACCAACTGGAAGAACCACCCGTCGGCTGGCGCGCACGGCTGCGCCAGGTCGGGCCGGGGATCATGGCCGCGGCGACCGGGGTCGGCGCGGGCGACCTCGTCGCGACGATGGTGGCCGGATCGCGCTTCGGGTACACGCTGCTGTGGGCGGTGCTCGTCGGCACGATCTTCAAACTCGCGCTGGCCGAAGCCGTCGGCCGCTGGCATCTGACCTCCGGCCGGACGATCCTGTCGGGCTGGCGGACGCTCGGGATCTGGGCGCTGATCTATTTCGGGATCTACGCGGTGATCTGGGGCTTCGTCTACGGCGCGACGGCCATGTCCGCGTCGGGGCTGCCGCTGAACGCGCTCTTCCCCGCGATTTCGGTGCGGTACTGGGCGATGATCTGCGGCCTGCTCGGCTTCGCGCTGGTGTGGTTCGGGCGCTACGCGATCATCGAGAAGCTGATGACGGTGCTCACCGGCGTCATGTTCGTGACCGTGGTCGGCACCGCGATCCTCGTCGTGCCGGATTTCGCCGAACTGTTCAAGGGCGCCGTCCCGACCCTGCCCGACGGCTCGCTCGTCTACGTCCTCGGCCTGGTCGGCGGCGTCGGCGGCACGATCACGATGGCGGCCTACGGCTACTGGACGCTCGCGAAGGGCTGGCGTTCGTCGAAGTGGCTGCCGATGATGCGCACCGACAACGCCGTCGGATACGTGATGACCGGCATCTTCGTGATCGCGATGCTGATCGTCGGCGCGGAACTGTTGCTGGGCCAGAAGATCATCTCGGGCGACAAGGGCCTGCTGTTCCTCGGCGACACCCTCGCCGCGGATTACGGGCAGTGGGCGCGGATCCCGTTCCTCATCGGCTTCTTCGCCGTTTCGTTCACGTCGGTGATCGGTGTCTGGCACGGCGTGAGCCTGCTCTTCGCCGACTGGTGGCGCATTCTGCGGCTGCCCGCGAACACCACGGAAAGCGTTGAGGCGTATGAGAAAAAGGCCGGTGAACGCAGTGTCGCGTACCGCGGATACGTGCTGTGGCTGACCTTCCCGCCGATGGCGTTGCTGTTCCTGGACCAGCCGTTCCAGCTCACCGTGATCTACGGCGTGCTGGGCGCGTTGTTCATGCCGTTCCTGGCGGCGACGTTGCTGGTGCTGCTGAACACGTCACGGGTGCCGCGGGAAGGGCGTTCGCGGTGGCTGTCGAACGGGCTTCTGGGCATCTGCCTGGCGATGTTCGCTTACCTGGCGTACACGGAGGTCGTGAAGTTCTTCAGCTGAGGCCGCATCCGACGGCCCAAGTACATGAAGGCCCCCTTCACTGCGTCTAGCGCAGTGAAGGGGGCCTTCACGTACTAACCGATCGTCAGGAGCGGCGAGCCCGCTTCGCCTTGCGAGGCGGCGGAAGCGCACCTTCGGCACGGAGCCGGGCGGCGTGCTCGGCGAGCGCGTCGACCAGGTGCGGGACGTCGGCCTTCTCGGGCTGGACGTCGACCCGCAGCCCGAACTCCACGGCGGTCTCCGCGGTCTTCGGGCCGATGCACGCGACCAGCGTGCGGGTGTGCGGCTTGCCGGCGATGCCGACGAGGTTCCGCACGGTCGAGGACGAGGTGAAGCAGACCGCGTCGAAACCGCCGGTCTTGATCATCTCGCGGGTCTCGGCGGGCGGCGGCGCGGCCCGCACGGTGCGGTACGCGGTCACGTCGTCGATCTCCCAGCCGCGTTCGCGCAGACCGGCCGAAAGGGTCTCGGTGGCGATGTCGGCCCGCGGCAGCAGCACGCGGTCGACCGGGTCGAGGACGTCGTCGTACGGCGGGAACTCGGCGAGGAGACCCTCCGAGGACTGCTCGCCCTCCGGGATCAGCTCGGGGATGATGCCGAACGAGCGCACCTTCGCGGCGGTCGATTCGCCGACGCAGGCGATCTTCACGCCGGAGAAGGCGCGGGCGTCGAGGCCGAACTCCTCGAACTTCTCCCACACCGCGCGGACGGCGTTGGTCGAGGTGAAGACGATCCACTGGTAGCGGCCGTCGACGAGCCCCTTGACCGAGCGCTCCATCTGGGCGGGGCTGCGCGGCGGCTCGACCGAGATGGTCGGGACCTCGTGCGAGGTGGCGCCGTGGCCGCGAAGCCGCTCCGCCATCTCACCGGCCTGCTCCTTGGTGCGCGGCACCAGGACCTTCCAGCCGTACAGCGCGCGCGACTCCCACCACGACAGCTTCGAACGCTGGCCGACGGCCTGGCCGATGGTCACGATGAGCGGGCCGACGAGCTCGCCCGCCTCGTTCGCGACGGTGGCCAGCGTGGTGTCCAGGGTGCGCTGGGTGTTGATGGTGCCGTTCGACGTGACCGCGACCGGGGTGGTCGGCGCCAGTCCGTGCTCGGTCAGCGCGGACGCGGCCTCGGCCAGGTGCGCCGACGTCGCGTGCAACACGATCGGGCCGGGGGTCGCGGCCAGCGCGGCCCACTCGACGTCGCCGCGGACGTCGACCTCGGTGTGCGTGCCACCGAGCGCGACACCGGCGTACGCCGGGACGGCCGCGCCGGGCGAGACGCCCGGGATGATGTCGAACACGGCGCTGGTCCGGGAAACGGCCTGCACCTCGGCGACGACGGCGGGCTGGGTCAGCGGGTCACCGGCGATGAGCCGGAGCACCAGGCGTCCGGCCTTGGCCTCGTTCACCAGGTCCTTGGCGACCTCGGTGGCCTCGCCGACGGCGGGGCGCACTTCGGCGCCCTCGGCGGCGAAGGCCAGGACGCCCGAAGGGACGTCCGGGTCGGTCACCACGACCTCGGCCTTGGCGAGCAGCTCCTGAGCGCGGACGGTCAGCAGACCGGCGTCACCGGGGCCCGAGCCCACGAAGGCGACACGCCCGGTGGTCTTACGCGCGGGGGTCATCTGTGCGTTCTCCTCTTGAGCGGCCGCAGTCGAGCGCGGCCCTACCTTCAACGTTCTGACTCACTGGGCGGGGCCGGACAGCGCACCGGCCCCCAGGTCGAGCAGCTCGGCGGCCAGTGTCCGGCCGAGCTGTTCAGCATCGCGGAAGTCGGCGAGCGCGGAAGCGCGCACCATGTCGACCGCGTCCCCGTCCCCTTCGACGGCGGCGGTGCCCCGCAACGAGATCCGCTCGACGACCCGCCCTTCGGCGTCCAGGTCCTCGACGATCTCCGCCAGCGCTCCGACCGGTGCGCTGCACCCGGCTTCCAGCGCCGCGAGCAACGCGCGCTCGGCGGTCGCCACGGCACGGGTGCCTTCATCGTCCACTGTGGACCCGAGCAGGTGCTCGATGTCCACGTCACCGGTCCGGCACTCCACCGCCAGCGCGCCCTGTGCGGGTGCGGGCAGCATCTGGATCGGGTCGAGGGTCTCGGTGATCTCCTCCGCCCGGCCGATCCTGGCCAGTCCGGCACGCGCCAGGATGACGGCGTCGAGCTCTCCGTCGCTCACCTTGCGCATGCGGGTGTCGATATTGCCTCGGATCGGCACGATTTCCAAACCGAGACCGAGCGCGCGCAGCTGCGCGGTCCGCCGCGGCGAGCCGGTGCCGACGGTCGAGCCGGGCGGAAGCTCGCCCAGCGTCAGCCCGTCACGGGCGATCAGCGCGTCACGCGGGTCCTCGCGGCGCGGCACGGCGGCGAGCGTGATGCCCGGCTCCGGCTTCGTCGGGAGGTCCTTGTACGAGTGCACGATGACGTCGACTTCCTCGCGCAGCAAGGCTTCGCGCAGCGCGGAAGTGAAGACGCCGACCCCGATCGTGGGAATCGGCGCGGACGATTTGTCGCCGGGGGTCGTCACGGTGACGAGCTCGACCTCGGCCCCGGTGGCCCGCAGGGCGTCGGCGATGGTGCCGGTCTGCGCGAGGGCGAGTTTGCTGCCGCGCGTCCCGATGCGGATGACTCTGCTCACTGGATGATCACTCGTCTTTCGGCGTTGCGGTGGGACTCGCCACCGCTGCGGGCGCCTGCGGGTCGAGGCAGAACAGCTCGCGCAGCGCGTTGGCGTAGTCGGTGTCGGCCGTCTCGGCGGCCAGCTGCTTGACCCGCACCGTCGGCGCGTGCAGCAGCTTGTCGACCACGCGGCGGACCGTGCGGCCGACCTCCTCGCGGACCCCGGCGTCGAGGTCCGGCAGGCGGTTGTCCAGCCGCAGCAGTTCGGCGTCGACCACCTCGGCCGCCCGGCGCCGCAGCGCCGTCACCGTCGGGGTGACCTCGGCGCTGCGCTGACCGGCGAGGTACTCGCGCACCTCGTCGAGCACGATGCCGGTGGCCTTCGCGGTCTGCCGTTCGGTGGTCGGGGTGCCCGCTTCCCGCATGCGGCGCTGGATGGTTTCGAGGTCGACCACGGTGACGTCGGCCAGTGCGGCGACGTCGTGGTCGACGTCACGCGGGAGGCCGAGGTCGCAGACGACCAGCGGGCGCCCGGCACGGGCCGGGACGTGTGCGGCGGTGAAGACCGCGGCCTGCGCGCCGGTGCAGCAGACGACGACGTCCGCCTCGGCGACCGCGTCCGCGATCCCGCTCATCTGGACGGCCTTCGCGGGCACTCCCTGCTCGACACTCGCGGCGGCGAGGCGGGCGGCCCTGGCCTCGGTGCGGTTGGCGATGGTGATCTCGCCGATCCCGGACTTGCGCAGCTGGGACGCGGTCAGCGCGCCCATCGAACCGGCGCCGATGATCAGCGCGTGCTTGCCCGCGATGTCGCCGGCCGCGGCGAGCGCCTCGGAGACCACCGACGCGCCGAGCTGGTCGAGCCCGGTCTCGGTGTGGACGCGCTTGCCGACGCGCAGCGTGGTCTGGATCAGCTCGTGCAGCGTGCGGCCGACCGTGCCCGCCTCCCGCGCGGTGGCGTAGGAGGAGCGGATCTGGCCGAGGATCTGCGTCTCGCCGACGACCATCGAGTCCAGCCCCGAGGTGACCGAGAACAGGTGCTCGATCGCGGCGCCGGCGTAGTGCACGTACAGCGAGTCGTAGAGGTCCGCGGGCTGCATCCCGGCCTGGCGGGCGAGCACGTCGGAAACGTCGTTCAGGCCACCGTGGAAGGTCTCGACGACGGCGTAGACCTCGATGCGGTTGCAGGTCGAGACGAGGATCGCCTCGCTGACGTGCTCGGCCTGCTGCAGCTCGTGGAGCACCTTGGTCACGTCGGTCGCGGGGACCGCGACGCGCTCCAGGGTGTTCAGCTCGGCGCTGCGGTGCGAGAGCCCGACCGCCAACACGCTCATTTCAGCGCACCACCATTCCGTTGCCGTGGCCGTTCACGCTGCCATTCTCGGCGCCCCCGGAGCCAGCGTCTCCTCCGCCGTTGCCGTTAGCGGCCAGATCGGCGCGACGAGCGACGTGGAACGACAGGATCTGCAGCTCGACCGCGAGATCGACCTTGCGAACCTCGATATGTGCCGGAACCTGCAGCACCACCGGGGCGAAATTGAGGATGCACTGCACCCCACCTGCGACGAGCCGGTCGCAGACCGACTGCGCGGCGGTGGGCGGGGTGGCGATGACGCCGATGGAGATCTGCCGTTCGGCGCAGACTTTGGGGATCTCGTCGAGATGGGAGACCGGGAGACCGCCGACCGGGACGCCGACCAGATCCGGGTCGAGGTCGAACAGCGCCTCGACCGGGAAACCGCGGCCGGGGAACCCGCCGTAGTTGGCCAGCGCGTGCCCGAGGTTACCGATACCGACCACGGCGACCTTGTGCTTGCGGGTCAGGCCGAGGATGCGCTCGATCTGGCTGACCAGCACCTGGACGTCGTAGCCGACGCCGCGGGTGCCGTACGAGCCGAGGTAGGACAGGTCCTTGCGCAGTTTCGCGGAGTTGACGCCCGCGGCCTGCGAGAGCTCTTCGCTGGAGATCGTCGTCGCGCCCTGCTCGGCCAGCCCGGAGAGGACACGGAGGTAGACGGCGAGGCGGGCGACGGCGGCTTCGGGGATCGACTTCGCGCGGACCGCTTCGGGTTCGGCGGTGGCCTCGACGGCCGGCATCTCCGCGGTGGGCGCGTTGTCGGCGTCCGGTGTCACCCGGGTGCGCCGGCCTCGTTGCGACACCACGCTTGTCCGCTCCCTCTGGTCCCTGCTGACGACATGAATCGCCCGAACCTGGAAAACGGCTCTTGACCCGCCGCGCTGAGTCCGGTTCGATGCCGGGCGCTTTCGGAGGCGACGTATCTACGGTAGCCACTTGTGAACGCAGGCACAAAGTCACAGGTGAACGCTGTGGTCAGTCTCTCTAGCGCGCGTTGACCGACACCGTGTGCCAGCCCGTGGCGCCGTCCGGGACCGTTCCCGCCCGCTCCTGCGTCTGCGTATAGCCCGACTGGTCCGTCGCCCGCACGGCGATCTCGTGCTGACCAGCGGCGACGTCGACCTCGGTCCACCACATCCGCCAGGTGTCCTTCGACGTCTCCGCCGACAGGACCGCCTCCTTCCACGGCCCCTGATCGACCCGGACCTCGACCTTCGCGACGCCGGTGTGCTGCGCCCACGCGGTCCCGGACACCACGACCTTGCCCGCGTTCACCGCCGAACCCGGCGCGTCGATCCGCGACTGCGTCTTCACCGGCGCTTCCTTGGCCCAGCCGCGGTCGAGCCAGTACGCCTTGCGCTCCGCCCAGGTGGTGATCTCCAGCTCGGTCACCCATTTCGTGGCGGACACGTAGCCGTAGAGCCCGGGGATCACGATCCGCGCGGGGAAGCCGTGCTCGATCGGGAGCGGTTCGCCGTCCATGCCGAGGGCGAGCATCGCGCCGCGTCGCGGATCCAGGGCCGCTTCGACCGGGGTTCCGCAGGTCCAGCCGTCGACGCTGGTCGCGAACATCTGCTCGGCGCCGGGTTTCACACCCGCCTCGTTCAGCAGATCCCGCAGGTCGATGCCGATCCAGCGCGCGTTGGAGATGTACGGGCCGCCGACCTCGTTGGAGACACAGCACAGGGTGACGTCGCGTTCGATCAGCGGCCGCGAGCGGAGATCTTCATACCGATAGGTGACTTCGCGCTCGACCATCCCGCGGATCTGCAGGCTCCAGTCCTCGGTGCGGACCTGCGGGACCACCAGCGCCGTGTCGATCCGATAGAAATCCTTCGAAGGAGTGATGTACGGCGGGGTGCCGAGTTTCACGAAGTCCGCGTCGGGCGGGATCGGCGGCGCGGTCCTCGTCGCGACGAGCCTGCCGACGGCGGCCCGCGACTCCTCCGCGTTCTTCCTGGTCCCGACGATCTGGCCGGTCAGCGCGGCGACGCCGGCGCCCGCCGCGACGGACGCGCCGGTGATCAGCACCCTGCGCCGGTCCGGTCCTTCGCCTTCACGCTCGTCGAAGAACACCTTCGGGCGGAAGAACGAATGCAGCCGGGTGAACACGATCAGCGCGACGACGGTGGCGATCACCGGCGCCAGCAGCGCGATCTGCCCGAGGTCGGTGCGCACGAAGACCGCGGCGACGCCTGCCGCGCCGAGGACGCCGACGATCACCTGTCCCGGCAACGGCGTACGGCGCGAGAGTTGCCCGGCGAGCAGCGCGAACAGCACCAGCACCACGGCCAGGCCGATCTTGAGGACGGGTTTGTCCCAGGTCTCCAGCGTCCGCTCGGCCCAGGCGACGACCGCGTGCGGGCTGTGGTCGATGACGAAGTTCGCGACGGCGACGAACGGCGAGGCCGTGTAGCCGACGAACCCCGCGACGAGATGTCCCACGCCGAGGGCCGCCACCAGGGACAGGAGCCCGGTCAGCGCGGCTTGCGGGAAGGTGAGCCTGCGTTCGTCGTCCACGACTCCATCTTCGGAGCGAATCGGCCTTCGGGGTGGCTGATCGCCCCTTACGAGTGTGTTACGCCAAAGCTTTCCGAAGCCTGTCCTCTTCGACGCGCCAGTAGCCGTGCTCGGCGTCGTCGACGAGGATCACCGGCACGCGGTCGCCGTATTCGGCCCGCCATTCGGGGTCGCTGTCGACGTCCTCGGCCGACCAGGCGACGCCCAGCTCGCCGCAGATCCGCTCGATGTCCTGTTCCGCGACCTCGCACAGGTGGCAGCCCGTGCGGGTCATGACGGTCACGTGGTGGGCCATGCCCTCCATCCTTACCTGAGGCGCATCCTGCGCAGCTTCCCGGTGGCCGAATGCGGCAGCGACTCCGCGAACTCGACGGTGTGCGGCACCTTGTACCCGGCCAGATGCTCGGCGCAGTGCTCGACGACCTGCTGTTCCGACAACGAAGCGCCGGGCGCGGGGACGACGACGGCCTTCACCGCCTCACCGGTCCGCTCGTCGACGACGCCGACGACACCGGCTTCGACGACCTCGTCCAGCATCGAGATCACGTTCTCGACCTCGTGCGGGAAGACGTTGAAGCCGTTCACGATGATCAGGTCGTTGGCGCGGTCCACCAGGTGCAGGTCGCCGTCGGTGTCGAGGTAGCCGACGTCGCCGGTGCGGAACCAGCCGTCCTCGTCGGGCCCGTGCGAGCCGTCGGGCCAGTAGCCGGAGAACAGGTTCGCGCCGCGGATCGACACCAGGCCGGTGCCGCCGTCCTCGTCGAAGGCGTCGCCGAGGTCGTCCGGGTCCAGCGGGACGGGCTCCGCGTCGCCGTCGCTGTCGACGAGCCGGAGCTCGACGCCGGGCAGCGGCCGCCCGACCGAACCGGGCTTCGGGTAGCCGGTGACCAGGGTCGTGGTGACCACGGGCGCGCATTCGGTGAGGCCGTAGCCCTCGTAGACGTCGAGTCCGGTGGCGCCGCGGAGGGCGGTGAGGATCTTGGGGTGCAGCGGTGCCGCACCCGAGGTCATCCGCCGGACGGTGGACAGGCCCTGCCCGAGTTCCTCGGGGTCCATCGCGGCGAATTCGGCGTACATCGCGGGCACGCCGGCGATCGACGTCACCCGGTACTCGGTGCAGTCGGCCAGGGTCCGTTCGGCGAGGAAACGTTCGGACAGGATCGCCGTCGCGCCGACCGCCGTGGTCTGCAGCAGGCCGGGGCCGAGGCCGTAGACGTGGAACAGCGGGATGGTGATGAGCACGCGGTCGCCGTGGACGAGCGGTGCCGGGGTGATCCGGCTCAGCTGGTCGAGGTTCGCCAGCAGCGCCCGGTGCGACAGCATCACGCCGCGCGGCGGGCCGGTCGTGCCGGAGGTGTACGAGATGACCGCTATGTCCTCCCCCGCGCCGGAGACGCCGACCGGTTCGGCTGCTCCATCCGAGGTAACAGCCGGTGAGAGGCTTGTCACCCCGTCGGGGAGTTCCTCGGTGGGTTCACGTTCGAGGACGAGCCGTGCGCCGCTGTGCTCCAGCAGTCCGTTCAGCTCTGCGGCCGGCCCCTGCGGCGAGATCGGGACGACCACCGCGCCCGCCCGGAGCGCCCCGAACAGCGAGACGGCGAACGCGGCCGACGTCGGCAGCCGCAACGCCACCCGGTCGCCGCGCTCGATTCCCGCGTCGAGCAGGGCGCGGGCCAGCGTGTGGGCGGCGTTGTCGAGTTCCGCCCAGGTCAGCGCGACGCCTCCTCCGGTCTCCTGGACGGCCGCCTTGCCCGGCCACTGACGGGCGGCCTCGGAGAGCAAAGTGGGCACACTTGCATCGGCAACCTGCTCCGCGCTCAACTGCGAACCTCTTCCCTCGGTGTACGGCGTTGCCAGTTTGTCATCCCGGCCACCGTCATGGGGGTCACTCGCTTTCGTCGCAGTTCCGTAACCCCGGCACCGCTACCTACTTCGCGGTAACTACACGTATGCTGCTGTGCGTCGTCGAGTGGTGTTGATCACTCGATGGTGAGAAAGGGAGTCCGGACGTGCAGATCTTGCAGGCCCACGCGGCGGTGGGACATGCGGGCCGGTGCTCCCTGTCCGGAACGGGAGGTGGACCGTGACTCTTCCCGCGCCCAACCCCGTCTCGATGCTGGCGGGCCACATCCTCCGCCGGAGCGGCTTCCCCGCGGCGCCGTCGGCCAGGCCCAAGGTCGAAGAAGGCACAGATGCCGCCGAAGCCGCGAAGGCCGAAGCCTGGGAGCTGGTCAGCGCCGCGCAGGACGGCGACACCTCCGCGTTCGGGCGGCTCTACGACCGCTATGTGGACGTCGTCTACCGGTACGTCCTGTTCCGCCTCGGCGACCGGGACCTGGCCGAAGACGTCACCAGCGAGACGTTCCTCCGCGCGCTGCGCCGCATCACCTCGGTGAGTTACCAGGGGCGTGACGTCGGCGCCTGGTTCGTCACCATCGCGCGCAACATCATCCTCGACCACGTGAAGTCGAGCCGGTTCCGGCTCGAGGTCGTCACCGACGAGGTCGCCGAGCCCAACGGGGCGCCGATCGGGAACGTCGGCGTGCAGGCCGTCGCGGGCCCGGAGCAGCAGGCCATCAGCCGCGCCACCCGCGCCGAACTGCTGCGGTGCGTCGCCGAACTCGGCGAGGATCAGCGCGAGTGCATCGTGCTGCGGTTCATGCAGGGGCTTTCGGTCGCCGAGACCGCCGCGATCATGAAGCGCAACGAGGGCGCCATCAAGGCCCTTCAGCACCGCGCGGTACGCCGTTTGGCACAACTTCTGCCCACCGGATTGCGTTAAAGTCCCATATTTGTCCCTCACCGGGCCTTGCCGTAACCCTTGGGCGTCCCCGCTCGTTTTCTCAGCCAGACCGGTGTCAGGACCGGGCTGAGCAGATGGAGACTTCGCCGTGGGCGTGCCGGGATGGTTCGCGCGGGAGCGGGCGGACGGTGACCGCTTCGCCGACCTTGTCGACGGCACCGAATCCCCGGACGACGACGAGTTCGCGCACGAACTCGCGCTCGTCGGCGGCTTGCGCGAACTCGGCGCCGGCGGCGCCCCCGACGCGGAGACCCGGCAGCGGATCCGCGACGAGATCGCCGGACGCCTCGCCGAAGCCGAAGCCGCGCCGAAGCGACGTGGTCACGCCGTCGCCAATCTCGCCGCGGCCGCCGTCGCGCTCGTGCTGGCGCTCGGCGGGATCACCCTGTTGCTGTCCAAGGACGCGTTGCCGGGCGATCCGCTCTACGGCATCAAACGAGCGGGTGAATCGGCCTCGCTCGGGCTCACCTTCGACGAGCAGGACAAGGCGAAGAAGCATCTGGAGTTCGCCGCCAACCGCGTCGGCGAACTGGACGAGCTGACCCGCCAGGGCGCGCCCACCGCCGCGTATTTCACCGGACTCGCCGATTTCGAGACCGATCTCCGCGCCGGCGTCTCGCAGCTGACGGCGCTCGTCACCGATCAGGGTGGCCAGACCCGGCTGACCGAGCTCCGATCCTGGGCGCGGCAGCAATCCGACCGGCTCGGCCTCCAGATCGACCTCGCCCCCACCGAGGCGCGCGACAAGTTCTCCGCGGCCCGCGCCCTGCTCGACAAGGTCCAGGAACGCACGACGGATCTCGGCTCGCGCCTGGTCTGCTACACGATCACCACGGGCTCTTCCGACGAGCTGGGCGCGGTCCCGGCCGCCGGTGACTGCGTCCGCAACCCCGACTCCCCCGACGCGGTCCTTCCGCCGGTGACGTCTTCCCCGCCGTCGTCCGCTCCGTCCGTGACGCCGACACCGACCTCGGTGCCGCCTTCGTCCGGTGTGGACACCGCGGCCCCGACCGGACCGCTCGCCCCGCCGTCGGGAGGCACGCCGCCGCCCGTCGTGGCCACGCCCGGCCCGACGACGAGGACGTTGCCGCCGACGACCACCACGCCACCGCCGCCGCTGGTTTCGATTCCGCCGCTCATCCCGGGGTTACCGCCGATAATCATCGGCTGACTCGGTGTCACGTGAGGCAGGCGCCACACCCGGGACAGCGTGGTCGGCCGCTCGCTACGCTGTGCACAGGCACCTGGGATTCCGGAGGCGGTGTGCGTGTCAGTTTGGCGGGGCAGGGATAAGAGTCAAGAGCTCGAACGGCTGGCCGAGCTCGCGGGCGAGGCGTCGGCCGAGGCCGCCATGGCGACCGCGTCCGCCGAAGCCCTCGAACCGCCCGCGCCGCCCGCTCCGCCGGACCTGACGGCGGCCGCGTTCTTCGACGTCGACAACACCATGATGATGGGCGCGTCGATCTTCTACTTCGCCCGCGGCCTGGCCGCGCGCAAGTTCTTCACGTCCGCCGATCTGGCCGGATTCGTCTGGCAGCAGGTGAAATTCCGGCTCGGCGGCCGGGAGAACAAGGAGGACATCAAAACCCACCGCGAGCGCGCACTGTCCTTTGTGGCCGGTCGCACCGTGCAGGAACTGACCGACATCAGCGAAGAGATCTATGACGAGCTGATGGCGGACAAGATCTGGTCCGGCACGAGGGCGCTCGCGCAGATGCACCTCGACGCCGGGCAACGGGTCTGGCTGGTCACCGCGACCCCGATCGAACTCGCGGCCATCATCTCGCGGCGCCTCGGTCTCACCGGCGCGCTGGGCACCGTCGCGGAGACCAAGGACGGCGTCTACACCGGCCGTCTCGTCGGCGACCTGCTGCACGGCCGCGCGAAAGCCCACGCCGTGCGGGCGCTGGCGTCACGCGAAGGGCTGAACCTCAAGCGCTGCACGGCGTATTCGGACTCGCAGAACGACGTCCCGATGCTGTCGGTCGTCGGGACCGCGGTCGCGGTGAACCCCGACGGTGGACTTCGCGACGTCGCGCGGGCACGTGGCTGGGAGATCCGTGACTTCCGGACCGGGCGGAAGGCCGCGAAGATCGGCGTGCCCTCGGTGCTGGGCGTCGGTGCCGTGGCCGGTGCCGTCGCCGCGGGCATGGCCTACCGCAAGCGCTGACCGCATTTAGTCCTCTGAATGCGGTCCTTGCGCGTGCAACTACCGCATCCAGAGGACTAAACGCAGGGGGTGGGCTAGCCCTTGAAGACGCTCTTCCGCTGCGAGAGGCGTTTGTACAGCGACTGCTGGATCGACTCCCGCACCTGGTCGGTCAGCGTGAACACCAGCATCGGGTCGTCCACGGCGTCCGCGTCGTAGGTGTCCGTGCGGATGGGCTCGCCGAACTCGATGCTCCACTTCGTCGGCAGCGGGATCGCGCCGAGCGGGCCGAGCAGCGGGAAGAGCGGCGTCACCGGGAAGTACGGCAGGCCGAGCACCCGCGCGAGCAGCTTGATGTCCCCGATCTTCGGGTAGATCTCCTCGGCGCCGATGACGGACACGGGGATGATCGGCGCCCCGGTCCGCAGCGCGGCGGAGACGAAACCGCCGCGGCCGAACCGCTGCAGCTTGTACCGCGACGAGAACGGCTTCCCGATCCCCTTGAACCCTTCCGGCCAGACGCCGACGAGTTCTCCCTTGCGCAGCAGGCGTTCCGCGTCGGCGTTGCAGGCGAGCGTCTGCCCGGACTTGCGGGCGAAGGAGCCGATCAGCGGCAGCTGGAACACCAGATCCGCGCCGAGGCCGCGCAGATGCCTGCCGCCGGGGACGTGGTCGTGCACGGCCACGGCGGTCATCAACGCGTCGAGCGGCACCGTGCCGGAGTGGTTCGACACCAGCAGCGCGCCGCCGTCGGCCGGCAGGTTCTCGACGCCGAACGTGTCGACCCGGAACCACTTCTCGTACAGCGCGCGCAGCGGCGGCAACAGCAGCGTCTCGGTGAGCTCGGCGTCGAAGCCGAACTCGTCGACGGTGTAGTCACCGGTCAGCCGGTCACGCACGAACGCCAACGCCGTCCTGAGCGAGTCCGGAAGGAGGTCCGCGTCGGCGGGCCTCGTCCGGGCGGGCGAGACCCGCGCCGCCCCGGGGAACTCGACGACGGGCGCGTCGGCCCGGCGTTCGGAGTCCAGATGCTCCTGAGCTTCTTCCGACTCGCGAAGATCCCGTTCCGCCTGGGCGGCCGGGTCCGGCTTCTCTCGGCCGGGGCCGTGCAACGGGATGACCTGCGCTTCAGCGCCGCTCACGTTTTCCGCCTCGCCTTCGTGAGAGTTCTCGTGTGGCCTGCTCATCGGTGCGCCGCCTGTCCGGTCGCCGCGGCCACCAGCACCTTGCCCGCGAATCCGGCGAGCTTGCCGCCGTCCACCACGGGCCGGAGCCCGCGGCCGGTGATGTAGTCGTCGAACGCTTCCCGCGTCGTCCACCGCGGGGTGTAGCCGAAGTCCTTCTTGAGCTTCGTGATGTCCACGACGCGGCCGAAGTTCAGCAGCCGGACCTGGTCGGCGGAGAAGTCGACCACCCGCGCTCCGCGCAGCACCTTGCCGACCGACGGCACGACGCCGCTGGGCATCGGCAGCTCGACCCGCCCGGCTCGCCGGATCGCCTGGGAGAGGGTGAGTACCCCCTCCGAGCCGACGTTGAACACGCCGGGTTTGTCGTTCAGCGTCGCCTGTTCGAAGACGGTCAGCGCGTCCGAGGCGTGGAGCAGCTGGATGCGCGCGTCGTAGCCGAAGACGGTCGGGACGACAGGCAGCGCGAAGTAGCGCGAGAGCACCGTGTCGATCTCCGGGCTGATGATGTTGGCGAACCGGAGCAGCGTCGTCGTGATGTCGGGACGGCGGCGCATGAGCCCGCGGACGTACCCCTCCATCTCGACGGCGTCCTTCGCGTAGCCGCTGGCCGAGGTGGGGATGAGCTCCGAATCCTCGGTGAAGACGGCCTGCGAACGCGCGCCGGCGCCGTAGACGGCGGCCGTCGACTTCACCACGAGTTTGCGCACGAGCGGCGAACGCTGGCAGGCCGCCAGCAGCCGCATCGTGCCGATGACGTTGACCTCTTTGATCGCCGTCCGGCGAGCCGGGCCCGCCGGATGCGCGGTGCACGAGGCGTGCACCACGGTGTCGACCTTGGCCGTGCTGATCACCTTGGCGATCAGCGGATTGCGGATGTCGGCGCGGACGTACTCGGCGTGCCCCATGCGCTGCAGTACCGACTTCTGCGGGGGCGTGGTGTCCACGCCGATCACCCGCTCGAACCCCGGATTATTGCCGAGTCTGGCGAGCAGTTTCCCGCCAAGGTCTCCCCCGACCCCGGTCACGAGCACGATGTTCGACGGCATAGGACTCCCTGCGGCTTTGGGCGGTTCTCGGACTTTCGATCACGGGGTCCTGATGACCTTGAGCGCTGGTCCATCGACCGTGTGTGCGCGAACCTGCACTCATGGGAAGCATCGCGCGGCTGCCCTTGAGATGTTACCGCTCATTAGGGGTAGTCGAGTCAGCGCTTACATGCTATTAACCCGCTGCTCGCAGAGGGGATCCACGTCTCACTCGAATGGGCGGAAACCGCCCACGAAATGGGAATGGCCCGTCCAGAAACTGGACGGGCCACTCACCGGCTGTGTCTTACTTGCCGGCCTTCCTACGCTGAACGCGCGTCCGGCGCAGCAACTTGCGGTGCTTCTTCTTCGACATGCGCTTACGGCGCTTCTTGATCACAGAGCCCATCGTGAGCGCTCCTTCCTTCGTCGTCGGTCACGCTGCCCGGCGCAGCGTCCAACGGGTGGAGCGCACAGGCACGAGCGGTCTTCCAGGGTACTCGCGCCCCGGAAGACGCCCTCGGGCGGGCACGTTGTGCTCCGTGGACCGAGCCTCAGCCCACGTCGAAGTACGCGCCTTGCAGATACTCGTGTACGGCCTTTTCGGGCACTCTGAACGACTTCCCGACGCGCACCGCGGGCAGCTCGCCCGAGTGAACGAGGCGGTAGACGGTCATCTTGGAGACCCGCATCAGCGTGGCCACCTCGGCGACCGTCAGGAACTGGACCTGGCCAACTGAGGGCAGATCATCCTTCTTGTTCGGCGGCATGATTCACCGTGTCCTTCGACACGTGTCGCGCCACGAGGCTTCCCCACCTGTGGTATCGACACGCACGTGCTCTCCTGAGAGTAGCGGGACACGTGTGGCTAAAGCGACGCGAGTCACCGGGATGGGCCCGTCCGACTACGCATTTCGTCCTCTGGATGCGGTGGTTCGACGTCGAACCACCGCATCCAGAGGACTAAACGCGGGGTTCGTGGGCGCGGCCCAGCTCGGTCGAGCGGTCCTTCGCGGCCTCGATGGCGGCCAGCAGCGCCGCGCGGACGCCGTGCTTCTCCAGCTCGCGGATGGCGTTGATGGTGGTCCCGGCGGGCGAGGTGACGGCTTCGCGCAGCAGCACCGGGTGTTCGTCGGACTCGGCGAGCATCTTCGCCGCCCCGACCGCCGACTGGATGATCAGCTGCCCGGCGAGCGCCCGCGGCAGGCCGAGCAGGATCCCGGCGTCGATCATGGCCTCGACCAGGTAGAAGAAGTACGCGGGCCCGGAGCCGGACAGCGCCGTGACGGCGTCCTGCTGCGACTCGGGCACCTCGACGACCTGCCCGACGTGCGAAAGCAGGTCCTTCACCACCGCGATGTGCTCGGCGGTCGCGTGCGCGCCCGCCGAGACCGCGCTCATCGCCTCTCCGACGAGCATCGGGGTGTTCGGCATGACCCGCACCACCGGGACACCGTCGGCCAGCCTGCGCTCGTACAGGGCGGTCGGCAGGCCCGCGCACAGCGAGACCACCAGGGACTCCTCGCCGAGCAGCGGCGCGAGCTCGTCCAGCACCGGCTCGATGTCCTGCGGTTTGACCGCGACGACCAGCACGTCGGCCCGACGGGCGGCGTCGGCGACGCTGACCCCGTGCACGCCGTAACGCTCGGTCAGCTCGGCCGCGCGCGCCGGATACCGCTCGGTGAACAGGAGGTCGTCCGGGCTGTGCCCGCCCTGCAGCAGGCCCGAGAGCAGGGCCTCCCCGATCTTCCCGGCACCCAGAACCGCGATCACGCTCATGCCTTTCAGCGTGCCAAACGGCCTTCAGGCTCCAGGCGCCGGGGCAAGCGCCAGCTGCCGCGCCTGGCAGACCAGCCTGCCCTGGGAGTCGACCACGAGGGCGTCCGAGTCGAACCATGCCTCGTGCACCGATTGGCTCTGGACGATCACCCGCAGCCAGCCCGGCGCCGGCCGGGTGCGCAGCAACGCGGTCAGCTGCACGGTGGGCGCCCAGCCGACCCGGCCGAGGTTGTAGACCACCGGCGGGTTCACGTCGCTCGCGAGCAGGGCGAAGTACGGGTCCGCGAGACCGTGCCGCGGCCGGACCCACAGCCGCATCCTGGGCGGGTCGCCGATCCGGCCGTGCAGGTAGCCGACACTCGCCGGGTCGAGCCGGACTTCGCAGCCCTTCGCGAGGTTGAAGAGGCCTTCGGAGGTCTCGCCGGTCACGGGCACCGCGCCGGGCGGCGGCTCCGCGGCCATGGCCGGGACGTCGGTCCACTCCGGCCGCCGCATCGGCAGCCGTCCGGTGGTCACCCTGGCCTCGACGCAGCTGCGGCCCCGCTGCTCCAGCAGGACCCCGACGACCGAGGCGCGCCTGCCGACCTTCCGGACGTCCATGCGCAGCAGCACCGGCCCCACCGCGGGCGGGTGCAGGAACTCCGCGCTGATCGCGAGCGGCTCGGACGGCGGCTCTCCGCGTTCGTGGAGGAACGACAGGGCGGCCCGTGCCATCAGGGCCATCAGGAAGCCGCCGTGGGGGTGTCCACCGATCGACCATTCGGTACGGAGTACCGCCGTGAACGTGCCGTCACCCAGTGATCTCGTCGCGCATGCCTCGTCGAAAGAGGTGCTCGTTTCGTCGGTCGCGCTCACCGAGCACTGACCCAGGCCACGAGCCGATCCATCGGGGTGCGGGAGATCAACAAGCGCAGCTGGTTCACGGTCGGAACTTTACGTGTACCAGCGCCTCGGGCGCAGGGAGGAATGAATCTCCGCACCTGGAGACGATCTTTGTCACTGACCTAGGTGCAGCCTCGCGAACAAGAGTGACTCCGCGAGGTCCCGCGACCGCTGCGCCGCGCTCGGCGACCGCCGGGTGTTGATCTCCAGCACGACCTGTCCGGAGAAATCGCTGCTCACGAGCTTTTCCAGCAGTTCGGCGCAGGGTTCGATACCGCGTCCGGGCACCAGGTGCTCGTCCTTCGGGAGCCCCGTGCCGTCCGCCAGATGGACGTGCGCGAGCCCGGGACCCATCCGATCGGCGAGCGCGAGGGCGTCCATCCCGGCTGCCGCTGTATGGGACAGGTCGAGCGTGTAGTGGCGAAACCCTACGTCCGTAGGGTCGATCGACGGCCGGAACGCCGACACCCGCGACGTCCGCGAGCCACCGGGCGGGCGGACCTTGAACATGTTCTCGACCGCGATCTCGATGCCGCTGGCTTCTTCGAGCTCGTCGACGAGGTCTCCGAACGCGTCGCCGTAGCGGCGCTGCCACCGGAACGGCGGATGCACCACGACCGTGCGCGCGCCCAGTTCCTGCGCGGCTTCCACCGACATCCGCAGGCGCACCACGGGATCCGGCGACCACACGCGCTGGGTGATCAGCAGCGAAGGCGAGTGGATCGACAGCACCGGCACCCCGGTGCGCCGCGACCACCGGCGCAACGCGGAGACGTCCTGGCTGACCGGGTCGGCCCAGACCATCACCTCGACCCCGTCGTAGCCGAGGTCGGCGGCCAGCTCGAACGCCACTCCCGCCCGCAACGGCCAGACGGACGCCGTCGAGAGGCCTACCGGAACCTGCTGAACCATTCCGGCATTCTTCCCGAGGCCGCTAACGGGCGACCAGCAGGAGTGCGGCCGGTGAGACCGTCACCACCAGTCCGACCAGCACCGCGAGCACCAGGGTCTGCAGATCCTCCGCCTTGCGGATCTTCCGGACGATCCACACCAGCGCGACGATCACCAGCA
This sequence comes from Amycolatopsis sp. SB7-3, assembly GCF_041021335.1. Lineage (NCBI taxonomy): Bacteria > Bacillati > Actinomycetota > Actinomycetes > Pseudonocardiales > Pseudonocardiaceae > Amycolatopsis > Amycolatopsis sp. SB7-3. The sequence continues at coordinate 2,853,016 of NZ_JBFPJQ010000001.1, read as the reverse complement.
ACGCGGCGACCAGCGCGGCGGCGGGAAGGTTCACCCACAGCCAGTTGAAGCCCAGCCACACCGCGGCACCACCGACGACGCCGAGGGCGAGCTGACCGGCCAGCGCCAGCCACTGCTTCCCCGGCGAGACCTTTTCGGCGGGCGCCGCGGGCTCGTCGACGACCTCCTCGGCCTGGTCGTCGTCGTAGTCGTCCTCGTACTCGTCGGCGCGGTAGCCGTAGTCGTCACGCTCGAAGTCCGGGCCGCCGTCCGGATACGCCGGGTCGGCGAACTCGCGCTCGTACTCGTCGAGGTTGTCCTGACGGTCACGGTCGTCGAGGGAATGCGGCGGCACGAACGGCATCGGCGCGGGATGTCCCATCGTGGGCGGTCCGGCGTCGAACGGATCCGGTTCGGGCTCGGGTTCCGGCTCGACGGGCGCGACCGGGGGCGGCACCGGCGGGATGCCGCCGATCTCGGTGTCCTCGGACTGCACCTTCTGCCTGCGCTTGCGCCATCCGGCGAGCCCCGCGGGCGGCGCCGCCGGTTCCACGGGGGCCTCGGGTTCGGGCACGGCCTCTTCGCCGACCGCGGCGAACTGCTCGGTGCTCGGCTCGGCCTTCGGCTGCGGCGGGCGGGCCGCCGGACGACGGCGCCGCGCCGGCTGGGCGGGCGGCGTCGCGAACGCGCCGCTGGCCATCGGGCCGGGCGGATCCTGGACGTCTTCGGCCGGGGCGTCGAGGCCACCGTCGAGTCTCGCCGAAAGCCCCGACGACGGGGGCCCGGCGGGCGGTTCGGGACGGCGGCGGACCGGCGGCACCGCGCCGCGGGTCTCCTCCGGGCCGGGCGGACGCGGACGGCCGCGCGGGGGCAGCCCCTCGGAATCCGGCGGACGCTGCTGATAGCCGGACTGCTCCTGCGGCGGTGTCGGCCGCACGAACTGACCAGACTGCTGCGGCGGACGCTGCTGGTAACCGCTCTGCTCCTGCGGCGGCGGCGTCGGCCGCACGAATTGCCCGGATTGCTGCGGCGGACGCTGCTGATAGCCGCTCTGCTCCTGCGGCGGGCGCACCGGCGGCGTCTGCCGGGTCGGGGTCGACGCGACGTTCGGCGGCACCGGCAGCGGCGCGGAATCCTGCTGCGGCTGCGGGAGCGGACGCGCTCCGGAGTCTTGCGGGCGCGCGCGGCGCGGAGGACGGTTGGCGGGCGGCGGGGTGTCACCCGACACCCTGTCGATGATCGCCTGCGGCGCGGTGTCGCTCACCGACGGCGCGCGCCGTCCGCGAGTGGGCTCGGGAGCCTCGTCCTCGTCGTCGGCCGCACGGCGTCGCCTGCGGCGCCCGCCTTCGGGCTGGGCTCCGTGCTGCGCCAGCAGCTCCGCCACGGTCTTCTGTGGCTGGCCGCTCTCTGTCTCGTCCGTCATACCGTGCTGTCCAATGCGCGCTCCAGCCGTTGTGAACCGGCACGCGACGGGGCATCGGCGGCGTCGCGCGCGCTATCCACCGTCATCCGCATTTCCGTCACCTCGTCACCGTGCCCGTTCTCCGTCGACTAAGTCCAGTCGGGCGCTGCCGCCCACAGTCTCGTCCGCACCGTTCGAATGGTCCAGCCGTCGAAGGATGACACCTTCTCGCAGCGCCCACGGACAGATCTCCAGTTCTTCCAGGGAAAGCGCCCGCATGGTGGCTTGTGCGACGAGCGCGCCGGCCACCAGCTGATGCGACCTGCTCGCGCTGACCCCCTCGAGTTGGGCCAGGTCCTGGGCGGTCATCCGGGAGATGAACGCGATGAGCTGGCGCAACGCGGTGTCGGTCAGGGTACGGCGCACATGCGGCCCGCTGGCCGACGGCGCCGCTCCGGTCAGCCGGGCGAGTGACCGGAACGTCTTCGAGGTCGCCACGACACGATCGGGTTCACCCAATTTGGCGACCTTCTTCGCGAGCGGGGCGAGTTGTTCTTCGAGCCACACCGAAGTCGCGATGAGCTCCGAACGGGACGGCGGGTCGTGCTGGAACCGCGTCCGCGTGGTCCGGCCCGCGCCCAGGGGCAGCGATTCGGCCAGGTCCGGCTCCTCGTCGCGGCCCATCGCGATCTCGAGCGAGCCGCCGCCGATGTCGAGCACGAGCAGTTTGCCCGCCGACCAGCCGAACCAGCGGCGAACGGCGAGGAAGGTGAGCCGGGACTCGTCGATCCCGGAGAGCACCTTCAGTTCGACGCCGGTCTGCTCCTGGACCTTCGCCAGCACCTTCGGGGCGTTCTTGGCTTCGCGGACCGCGGAGGTGGCGAACGCCATGACCTCTTCGCAACCCAGCCTGGCCGCAGCCGCCTTCGCCGACTCGACAGCGCGTACGAGGCTGTCCGCGCCCGCGCGGCTCAGGTCGCCGTTGCGGGTGATCTGCTCGGCGAGGCGGAGGACGGCCTTTTCGGAATGCATCGGGGTCGGGTGGGCGCCACGGTGGGCGTCGACCACGAGCAGGTGGACGGTGTTGGAACCGACGTCGAGTACCCCTAGGCGCACGAGCGTCTACGGTACCCGCCCCCACGTCAGGTCACGAAACCGTAACCGTGATCTGTATCGCAGGGGCGGGTACCGGGCCTGTCACGTCTCGAACTTGTAGCCCAAGCCGCGCACGGTGACCAGGTGCCGGGGCGAGCCCGGGTCCGGCTCGATCTTCGACCGCAGCCGCTTCACGTGGACGTCGAGCGTCTTGGTGTCGCCGACGTAGTCCGCGCCCCACACCCGGTCGATCAGCTGCCCGCGGGTGAGCACGCGGCCCACGTTGCGCAGCAGGTACTCGAGCAGGTCGAACTCCTTGAGCGGCAAGGAGACCTCCTGACCGTCGACGGTCACCACGTGCCGCTCGACGTCCATCCGCACCGGCCCGGCGGTCAGCACGAGCGGGGCGAGGTCGCCTTCGGAGCCCGGCTCGCCGCCGCGGCGCAGCACCGCCCGCACCCGCGCGATGAGCTCACGGGCCGAGTACGGCTTGGTGACGTAGTCGTCGGCGCCGAGTTCCAGCCCGACGACCTTGTCGATCTCGCTGTCGCGCGCGGTCACCATGATCACCGGTACCGCGGAACGCTGCCTGAGCTGCTTGCAGACGTCGGTGCCGCTCATACCGGGGAGCATGAGATCGAGCAGGACGATGTCGGCGCCGTTGCGGTCGAACTCCTCGAGCGCCTGCTGCCCCGTCACGGCGACGGCGGCGGTGAAGCCCTCTTTGCGGAGCAAGAACGCGAGCGGGTCGGCGAACGACTCTTCGTCCTCGACGATGAGAACCCTCGTCACAGGTTTCCTCCATGGTCGGGGCTTTCTTGCCCTGTTGCCACGAGACGGGGTGTCCGCTCGGGGGTCTTCTCCGGCCGGGACGCCGGCGGAGCCTGTTTCACGGGCGCGGCCGGTTCGGCGGGGATGTGCGCGGGGATCCGCAGGGTGAAGGTCGACCCGGTGCCAGGACGGCTCCACAGGCCGACCGAACCGCCGTGGTTCGCGGCCACGTGCTTGACGATCGCCAGGCCCAGCCCGGTGCCGCCGGTCGCCCGCGACCGTGCCTTGTCCGCGCGGTAGAAGCGCTCGAAGACGCGCTGCTGCTCGTCCTCGGCGATCCCGATGCCGCGGTCGGTCACCGCGATCTCGACCTTGCCGTCGACCAGGCGCCTGCTGATCGACACCGGGCTGCCCGCCGGCGAGTACGCGACGGCGTTCTCCAGCAGGTTCGACAGCGCGGTGACCATCAGCGTCCGGTCGCCCTCGATGAGCAGGCCGCTGGCCGCGTCGGTGGTGATGGTGATCTCGGCGGATTCCGCCGAAAGCGTCGTCCGGCCGAGCGCCTCGCGGACCACGGCGTCGACCTCGACGACGTTGAGGTCGGGCAGCCGCTCGGCGCCCTGCAGCCGCGACAGCGCGATCAGCTCGGTGACGAGCTGGCCGAGGCGGGTCGACTCGCGGAGGATCTTGCCGCCGAAGCGGCGGACCTCCTCGGTGTCCTCCGCGGCGTCGAGGACGGCCTCGGTGAGCAGCGCGATCGCGCCCACCGGGGTCTTCAGCTCGTGGCTCACGTTCGCGACGAAGTCACGCCGGACGGCTTCGAGCCGGATCGCCTCGGAGTGGTCGACGGCCTCGACCACGGTGAACCCGTCGCCGAGCGGGCGGACCTCGCCGAGGACGGCCTCGGGCTGACGGCCCCTCGCCTCCAGCGGGGAAAGGTCGATCTCCATCGGCTCGTCGGTCTCGACCACCTGCTCAGCGGCCTTGCGGGCCCGCGGATCGGCCTGGTTGACCTTCACCAGGCCGAGTTCGTAGGCACGCGGGTTGTGCAGGACCATGTCGCCGAACTTGTTGAGGACGACGACGCCGTTGTTGCTGGACCGCACGAGGCGTTCGAGCAGTTCGGCCACGGTGGGACCGGTCGGTCGCCGCTCCTCGCGGCGGGCGCGGCCCCTCGCGATCAGGAAGCCGAAAACCACACCGACGATCAGTCCGCCGACGGCCAGGGCGAGTGCAACAGGCGTGGTCACAGGGGAATCGTAAGCGCGTGGGTAGTCTTTTGGCCTAGTCCCGGCCGCGTACTCGTGATGCCTATGACACCTGGGGACACCCTGTTCGCCTGCAGGTCAGCCGCCGTTCACGTGGCCGATCCCTCGCCGAGATCTCCTGGGTGAGGCGGGTCACCCGAACCGGGGACATCGTCGCCGCGTGATGCCCGGATCCCGACTTTCGTCGTGATCGTTCACCGGCGAATAGCGACGTTCCCGTCACGGCCCCCGGGGATTGTTGGAAGACTGTCGCCGTGGAACTCGTCAGTGACATCTCCCTGATTCGCGGAGAAGAAGAGCTGTTCGACCGGACGGCTCATCTGTTCGTCGCGGCGACCGACATCGCGTGCGCGGCCGACGACCTCTACACCTGGGCGCTTTCGCGGCCGTCGCTCACGCGGCAGGGCGAACGGCTGGTGCGCGACAAGCGGATCCGCAAGCTGTACCGTCCCGGCGTCCTGCTGAACGAGCAGACCGCGCAGCATCTGCACCGGCTGTCCGGTCTCGGCGCGCAGATCCGGATCGGCACCGAGGAGATCAACGAGACGATCCTGCTGGACGAGCGGGTCGCGATCATGGCGGGCGACGAGGGCAAGGCGGTGCGTTCGTACAGCGTCATCTCGCGCCCGGAGCTGGTGCAGGGCATCCTGTCGCTGTTCGAAACCGCCTGGCTCGCGTCCACCACCCTGGAGACGTTCGACGCGCGGTTCGCCGACATCCGGATGGAGGCACCGCAGATCCTCGAGTTCCTGACCACCGGCTGCAAGGACGAGAAGGCCGCGAAGAGCCTCGGCATGGGCGTGCGCACCTATCAGCGGCGCGTCTCGGAACTTCTGGTCGCGCTCGGCGTGACGTCGCGTCTGCAGGTCGACGCCCGGGCACGGGAACTCGGCCTGCTGTGAAGCGCTGGGCGGGATTGGCCGTGCTGCTCGCGCTCGCGGGCTGCACCACCACGATCTCCGGCACCGCCCGGCCCGAACCGGAGACCCCGCCCGCGAACCTCGCACTGGTCGATCCGGCGAAGACGGCGTCCGTGCTGGCGGCGGTGAAGACGGCCGCCGAAGCGGTGTTCTCCTACGACAGCACGGCCGTGCCCGCCTACGAGAAGGCACTCGCCGACAACGTGACGCCGGGCGCGCGCGACGAGCTGGCGAAACTGTTCGCCGAGGTCCGGAAATCGGCCGAGCCGGTCAAGCTCGTGACCAAGGTGATCGTGTCGGCGGCGGTCGAGCAGACGCCGGACAAGGCGCGGGTGCTCACGGTCCTGGACCAGAGCAGCACCAGGGCCGGTGCCACCAGCAAGGGCATCGCGTCGGTGCTGCTCGCGACCGTCCGCGAGGGTGATCGCTGGCGGATCGGCGAGGTCAAGGTGAATCCGGCGGACTCCCCGCTCGCGGCGGAAAAGCCGGGCGCGGGTGACCGGGTGTTCGCGAGGGTGCGGGATTCCGCGCGGGACGGTGCCCTGCGCGCCGCGGAAGCTCTGCTGAACGTGAATCCGGCCGACCCCGAAGGCACGTACGCCCGCTACGAGTCCGTGTCGACCGGGCAGTTGCTGACCCAGTTCCAGCAGGACAAGGCGGCTCGGCTGAACCAGATCCGGTCCGGCGGCACGAAGGCGTCGCTGGCGCCGAACCCGGCCGCGGCGGTCATGGAGGTCGTGGACGACAAGGCGAGCGTGCTGCTCTTCGCGACGTCGGACGTCACGGACGCGGCCGGGCAGGCGTCGAAGCGGTACCTGCCGCTCGTCCTGCGCCTCCAGCACCTGCCCGAGGGCTGGAAGGCGGCCGGCATCGAGTCGGTCCAAGCCCTCCCCTGACGCAATTCGTCCTCTGAACGCGGTGGTTCGAGAGCGAACTACCGCATCCAGAGGACGAAATGCGTGGGTCTAGCGGCCCTGGTTCGCCACGGCGGCCGCGGCTTCCTTGGCGGCCTCCGGGTCCAGGTAGGTGCCGCCGACGGTGACGGGCTTGAGGTCTTCGGTGAGGTCGTAACGCAGCGGAATGCCGGTCGGGATGTTGAGCCCGGCGATCGCGTCGTCGGAGATGCCGTCGAGGTGCTTCACCAGCGCCCGCAGCGAGTTCCCGTGCGCGGCGACCAGCACGGTCTTGCCCGCGCGCAGATCCGGCACGATCGCGGACTCCCAGTACGGCAGCAGCCGCGCGACGACGTCTTTGAGGCATTCGGTCAGCGGGGCGGCGTCGCCGAGGTCTGCGTAGCGCGCGTCGCCCACCTGGCTGAACTCGTCGGCCGGGTCGATCGGCGGCGGCGGGGTGTCGTAGGAGCGGCGCCAGAGCATGAACTGCTCCTCGCCGAACTCGTCGAGCGTCTGCTTCTTGTTCTTGCCCTGCAGCGCGCCGTAGTGGCGCTCGTTGAGGCGCCAGTCGCGCTTCACCGGGATCCAGTGCCGGTCGGCGGCGTCGAGCGCCAGGTTGGCGGTCGAGATCGCGCGGCGCATCAGCGAGGTGTGCACGACGTCCGGCAGCAGGCCGGACTCCGCGAGCAGCTGCCCGCCCTTGCGCGCCTCCTGCTCGCCCTGCTCCGACAGCGGCACGTCCACCCAGCCGGTGAACAGGTTTTCGGCGTTCCACGTGCTCTGCCCGTGACGCAGCAGCACCAGAGTCCCAAGCTCAGCCATGGGGTTCAGCCTGCCAGAGGGAGCGGAAGCGCCGGTCAGAGGGCTGCGCTTGGCTTTATTTCTACAGAGAGTGCGTTACCCGCGAGTAACACCTTCACCCGTCCAGAAGACGGGTTGCCAACAAGTCCCGTTCCCTGGAAATCAGGCTGCACTCCGTTATCCCGGTTTTCGAAGTTCACTCGAACGGAGTAACCGGTAGTCTTGTGATTACAGGTGGAGATCTGACAGGTTGACTACGTCCCGCGCGGCCGGATTCCACGCACTCCCCGGCTCGACGCGGGTGACGACCGCGACTCGTCTCCCCCCTGCCGAGTCGCGGCGCCCGCCGGCCCCGTTGGCATCCCCCTCGTCACCGGGTCCACCTTGGCGGGAACTTCAGCGGGGCGGCTCGAGATCGCGACTCCCCCTCCCTCGAGCCGTCCCGCCTGTTCATCTTCCGGGCCCTCGTTCGTGGCAGGTATCCGCTGCCGGCGCCGGGGCGGCGGTTTCGTGTGACTGAACGGACAACACGCGTGTCGGAATGGACGACACACGTGATTGAGCGGACGACTCGTGGCGGAACCCCAGCCGGGGTCGTGTCGTCCATCCAGTCACGCGTGTCGTCCACCGGATCACGCGTGTCGTCCATCCAGCCCCGAACGGCACCGGGGACTTGGTCGGCTCAGTCGAGCGGGGGCGCGGACGGCAGATCCGAAGCGGTCGCCATCGCGGGTTCCGCCGGACGGCGCCGCTTGCGCAACCACCACACCAGCGCGGCCACGGGAACACCGAAGACCAGCAGGAACGGCGCCATCGCGCCGATCGCGGTCAGCAGGCCGCCGCCGAAGGTCAGGAAGGCGTCCCAGCCGCCGGCCAGCCCGCCGAGGAAACCGCTGCGGGATTCCTCCGACGCCGCGACCGTCTCCGCCTTCACCTGCAACGAAATCGTCGACATGGCGACACTGCCCGCCAGGCTTTCGCGCCGCTTCTGGAGCGACTCGAGCTCGGCCTCCCGGCTCGTCAGCTCGCTCTCCACCGAGGCGATCTCCGAAACCGACGTCGCCCTCGCGAGCAGCGCGCGGATGCGCTCGACGCTCGCGCGCTGGGTGGCCAGCCGCGATTCGACGTCGACCATCTGCTCGGTCACGTCCGTCGCGGTGACCTCGCGCCGGACCTGCTTCCCCAGCTTCCCGAGCTGGTCCAGCACGCCGTCGAGGCGCTCGGAGGGCACGATGATGTTGACCGACGCGCGCTTCTCCTGGGTGCTTTCCTGCCCGGTGTAGCCCGCGGCGCCCTGGGTGATGACGCGTACCTGCGAGATCACGTCGGCGACGTTCGGGGCGGTGAGTTCCAGGTTCGCCGTGCGCACCAGCTTGCGGTCGGCGACCCCTGGCTGTCCCGCGGGCGCCGGGGCCTTGTCCGAACCGGCCTTGCCTTCGGTGGCTTCTGTGTTGTTCTTGCCCGGCACCCCTTCTTTGGGTGCCGCCTGCTTGGTGTCCGCCGACATCGGCATCGCGGCCGACTCACCGCCGGAATCGTTCGCCGAACAGCCCGCCAGCGCCAGCACGATGCCGGCTGCCGCGACCCATCTCACTCGTTTGTGCATCAAAACCGTCTCCCTCCAGTGCTGCGGAAAGAGACGGAACGGACGACGGTGCCGTTGCACCGTCCGGGTCACGAGTCGGTCAAGGCTCCGGGTTCGTGCCCGTTCGAAGGCTCGACGAGATGTTTGAACGCCTGCAGGTTCGCCAGCGACTCGCCGCGCGAGACGCGCCAGTCCCATTCGCGTTTGATCGATTCGGCGAATCCGAGTTCCAGCAGCGTGTTGAAGTCGCCGTCGGCGGCCTCCAGCACCTGCCCGAGGATCTTGTCCAATTCGGCTTCGGTGACCGTGTCCAAACCGAACCGGCCGACCAGGTAGATGTCGCCGATCGCGTCCACGGTGTAGTGCACGCCGTACAGTTTCGCGTTGCGGCGCAACAGAAAGCGGTAAACGTCCTCATGGGACTCGTCGGGACGGCGGCAGACGAAGGCTTCGACGGCGAAAGCGTGGTCACCGGCGACCAGCCAGCAGTTGGTCTGCAGTTTCTTGGTGCCGGGCAACGTGACGAAGTACCTTCCCTCGCCACGCCTTTGATATTCCAGGCCCGCATTGTCCAAAGAGGACCGCAAGGTCTCGTCGAGCGTCAAACCGCCACCTCCGCGCGCTGTTCGAGGGCACGCCGGAACGCGCCGGTCGCTTGAGCGTACGTGTCCAGCAGGCGGTCCGTCGTCCGGCGCCAGGAGAAGCGTCGCGCGTGGACGACGGCGTTGGCCGAAAGCTCGGCACGCCAATCGGGCCGCAACGCGACGTTCGCGAGCGCACCCGCCCAGTCCTTCGCGTCGTGCGACGGCACGAGCAGCCCGGAGACGCCGTGCGGAACGGCGACCGGCAGCCCGCCGACCTCCGCCGCGATCACCGGTGTCCCGCACGCCTGCGCTTCGAGCGCGACCAGCCCGAACGACTCGTTGTAGCTCGGCACGGCGACGAGGTCGGCCGCCCGGTAGACGTTGACCAGCGACTGGCCCGGCTGCGGCGGCATGAACCGGGTCTGCGCCTCGATCCCGAGGGAAACGGCCAGTTCGCGCAGGGCCTGCGGCTGCTCCAGCCCGGTCCCGGACGGGCCGCCGACGATCAGCACCACCAGCCGCGAAGCCAGCTCCGGCCGTTCACGCAGCATTTCGGCCGCGGCCAGCAGGAGGACGTCCGGCGCCTTCAACGGCTGGATCCGGCCCGCGAAGGCCAGCACGATCGCGTCGGCCGGGAGGCCCAGCGCCCGGCGCGCGGCGGCCTGGGAGCCGGGGGTGAAGCGGTCGAGGTCGACGCCGGGCGGGATGGCGTGCACGGCGTGCGGGTCGGCGTCGTACAGCTCGATCAGCTCGCGCGCCTCGACGCGGGTGTTCGCGACCAGGCAGTCCGCCTCCTCGACGACCTGCTCCTCGCCGATCACGCGGGTGCGCGGCTCGGGGGTGTCGCCCTCGGCCAGTGCGGCGTTCTTGACCTTGGCGAGGGTGTGCGCGGTGTGCACCAGCGGCACGCCCCAGCGGTCGCGGGCGAGCCAGCCCGCCTGGCCGGAGAGCCAGTAATGCGAATGGATGAGGTCGTAGTAGCCCGGTTCGTGGAACGCCTCGGCCCGCAGCACCCCTGCCGTGAAGGCGCACAGCTGCGCGGGCAGCTCGTCGCGCCCCAGCGGCTCGAACGGCCCGGCCGGGATGTGCCGGACCAGCACGCCGGGCGCCAGTTCGGCGACCGGGGGCTGATCCGAGGACGTGGCCCGCGTGAACACCTCGACCTCGACGCCCCGGCGGGCCATCTCGGTGGCCGTCTGGCTCACGTAGACGTTCATGCCGCCGGCGTCGCCGGTACCCGGCTGCTCCAGCGGAGAAGTGTGCAACGACAGCACCGCGACGCGCCTGGGCGCGGCGTCGAACCCGTGCAGAGGGATCGTCACCTGGTCAACACTCCCGAAGTCCTACTGATCGGCGAACCCGCGCAGCAGTTCACCGAACTCGTCCGCCGCTTCGGCGAACGGCAGATGCCCCACCTCAGGTAGCCAACGCACGACGGCCCCCTGAATCTTCCCCGCCGCGTATTCCGCGGACGTCGGATCGATCACAGCGTCCGCGAGACCATGGACGATAAGTGCCGGTTTGTCCAGATCACGAAGCACGTCCTCGCTCCCGACGTCACGCCGGAACAGCGCGGAACGCACCGCGGGCGGCGTGGAAAGGCAGGCGCCGAGCAGCGCTTGGGTGAGCGTGCCGGACACCGGGGCGGCCGTCATCCGTCCGCTGAACTGCACCAACGCGGGAATCGCGACCGCCGGATCGTCCGAAAGGACCGCCGGGATGGCGTCGCGCATCGCGGGCCCGACCTTGCCGCCGGGGCGGTTCTTGCCGATTTCTGTGATAGCGCCCACAAAAACGACGCCGGCGAGCCGCGAAGAGCCGTGCACCCGGAGGTAGTCGGTGATGACCAGCCCGCCGTAAGACCAGCCGACGACGATCGCGTCGTCGCCCGCGAAGTCGAGAACGGAGGCGAGATCCTCCGCCCAGACCCGGGGATCGTCGTAGCCGGCGGAGGGCACTTCGGAGTCCCCGTGCCCGCGCAGATCCATCGCGACCAGGCGAAACCGCTCGCTGAGCGCGGGGTCCGCCAGCTGCGGCGCCCACGCCCGGCTCGACTGGGCCCAGCCGTGCACGAACACGATCGGACGGGTGTTCTCGGCGCCCTCGACCCACAAACCGATGCGGGTCCCGCCGTAGCCGACTACCTCGGTTTTCATGGCAGCCAGCCTATGAGGTTCCGGTGTGTATGGGTCTCGTGAGTGGCAAGGACGGCTAGAGCGAACCGTGTCTCGGACATGTACCGGCGTGTGCTGGTGGCGGTGTCACGTGACTGGATGGACGACACACGTGATCAGGTGGACGACTCGCGGAGACCTCCTGGAAGCGGGCGTGTCGTCCATCCAGTCACGCGTGTCGTCCGCCGGATCACGTGAAATCGCCGGGGCGAGCAAGGGCTGCGGCGAGGCCGAACGGCTACTTGACAGCCGAGAGGGCCTTCCAGGACTTCCAGTCGTAGAACCAGTTCTTGACGTCCGATTTGGTCGGGCTGCCCAGTTTCGAACCGGTGATCTCGACCGGGTCGCCGATCATCGCCGAGTCGAAGTACTTCTTGGCGTCCGCTTCGAGCAGGTTCACGCAGCCGTGCGAGGTGTTGGCCTTGCCGATGTTCGCCGCGTTGTCCTGGTTCTCGTGGATGTACTCGCCGTTGTTCGAAATCCGGCAGGACCACTTCTTGTTGACGTTGGTGTAGCCGTAGCGCGCGTTGTCGAACCGCGCCATCGGCTCCTTCGTCATCACGATGAACGTGCCGTTGGGGGTGTTGCGCTGGACGTCGCCGTCGAGCCCGTTCGAGCACGGGTAGCTCGCCGATTCCGCCCCGCCCCGGTAGACCTTCATCACGTGGTCCGGGGTGTGGATCTTGACCACCTGGTTGCGGCCGATCTTGAACTCGGTGGTCACGTCGGCCTTGCCGTACGCGCCGCCGCCGAGCGCGACGCCGTAGAGCTTCGCCTCGACGTTGACCTTGATGTTCGCGGGCCAGTACTCCTTCGGCCGCCAGTCGACCTGGGTGTCCGACAGCCAGCCCCAGGAGCCCTCGACGTCCTTGTCGGTCTTCACCTTGAGCGCCTTCTCGGCGGCCGCCTTGTCCTTGACCGGGGACGCGAACTTCACGCTGATCGGCATCGCGACGCCGACCTCGGCGTCGTCGGTCGGGTTCAGCGTGGCGCGAACCTCCTTGGCGGGCTTGACCGTGCTGAACGAGCCCTTGAACTCGGCGGGCTTGTTGTCGCTGCCGGTGGCCTTCGCGGCGTACGTGTACGTCTTGCCGTAGCCGAGGACCTCGGTGCTGGTCCAGGTGAGCCCGTCGGCGGACAGCTCGCCCTTGACGTCCTTGCCGCCGTCCCCGGTGACCTTGACCTCGGTGAGCTTGCCGTCGGCGACCTTCACCACGACCGGCGTCACCACGGACGCGTCCTTGGCGTCGGCGGCGGGTTCGGCGGTGATCTTCGCGACCGGGGCGGCACCCTGTTCCCCGCCGCCACTGCCTTCCGGCTTGGCGTTGCCGCCTTCTTCGCTGGAGCAGGCGGCGGCCAGCATGGCCGCGCCCGCGGCGAGCGCGGCCTTGAACACCGTGCGCCGTTCGATCACCGTGTACCTCCCATGAAGATCCCCGCGAGCTTCTACCCGCTCAGCGCCGGGAACCTCTCCGACGTTACCCGCGGCGACGGAACTCACCCTCGCCCCTCAGAGGGATAGACGCACGAGGGTGGTGCCGGGTTGTTCACCCGCCCGCATTTAGTCCTCTGAATGCGGTCTTTGGCTCAAAGGGTGCAGTTGATGAGCAGGGGCTCAGGGTGCAGCGAAACGCCGAAGCGAGCCTCGACGCCGTCACGCACTTCGCGCGCCAGATCGAGAAGGTCCTCGGTCGACGCCTTGCCCCGGTTCGTGAGCGCCAGCGTGTGCTTCGTAGACAGCGAGACCCTGCCGCCAGGCCCTTCGTGACCCTTCGCGAATCCGGCACGCTCGATCAGCCAGGCCGCGGACAGCTTCGTGCCGCCGGGCGCCGGGTACTGCGGCACGCGCACGTCCTCGCCGACGACATCCACGATGCCCGCCAGCACCTTCGCCAGCCGCGCCTCCCCGATGATCGGGTTGGTGAAGAACGAGCCCGCGCTCCAGGTGTCGTGGTCGTCGGCGTCCAGGACCATGCCTTTGCCGCGACGCAGCCCGAGGACCGCTTCGCGTGCTTCGGCGGCCGGGACCCGGTCACCGATCTCGACGCCGAGCGTGCGGGCGAGTTCGGCGTAGCGGATCGGGGCAGAGAGGCCGTCTTCGCTGACCTTGAAACGCACTGTGAGCACGACGCCCGCATCGGTCCCCTTCAGGATCGACGTGCGATACCCGAAGCCGAGCTCTTCGGCGGTCAGCGTGCGGATCTCGCGGGTGGCACGGTCGTAGAGATCGACCGAGACCAGGGATTCGGCCACCTCGCAGCCGTACGCGCCGACGTTCTGGATCGGCGTCGCGCCGACCGAACCGGGGATCCCGGAGAGGCATTCGAGCCCGCCGACGCCCTCGCCGACCAGGCCCGCGACGAAACCGTCCCAGTTCTCGCCCGCCGCGACCTCGACGAGATCTCCGTCACGTGTCCAGCCGGTGTTGCCGACCTTCAGCACCGTGCCCTCGAAACCGTCGTCGGCGACGACGAGGTTCGAACCGCCGCCGAGCAGCAGGACCGGCTCGCCCGCGTCGTCGGCCTCGCGGACCGCGTCGACCAGGGCCCGCACGGTCTTCGCCTCGGCATAACGCCGGGCCGGACCGCCGAGGCGCAACGTGGTGTGGTCGGCGAGGGTGGGAGTTTCGGCAGTGCTCACGCCCGTGAACGGTACTGTCTGGCGCCATGGCCTCCCGTATCGAGCACCGCTCAGCGTTCTCCGCAGACCTCGCGACCACGTTCGACGCGGTCGCCGGCGAGGCGGCGCTGCGAGCGCGGCTGGAGCAGATCGGCGGCGACGACGCGGAACTGCTGGAGTACGTCCCGGCCGAGGACGGAGTGCGCTACAAGCTGCGTCAGGGCATCAGCTCGGACAAGCTCCCGTCGGCCGTGCGGACGCTGCACCGGGGCGACCTGATCGTCGAGCGCGAGCAGAGCTGGAAGGCGGCCGGGAACGGCTACACCGGTACCGCGACGGCGGCGGTCTCGGGCGTGCCGGGCGAGATCACCGCGAAGACGTCGCTGACCGCCGAAGGCGAGCGCACGACACTGGTCAACAGCGGCCAGGTCAAGGTGCGGATCCCGTTCGTCGGCGGAAAGCTGGAGGGCGTGATCGCCGAACAGGTCACCAAGCTGCTGGAGCGCGAGGCGGAATTCGTCGCGAAATGGCTGGCCGAGCGCTGAAACCGGTCGGGGCACCGACACGGGGCACGACCAACCCCAACCGGCTCCGGCGGGTGGACCGGTGGCTCGCGAGCGATCCGGGCGTGACGCGGCTGCTGCACCGCGCGGACGAACCGCTCGTGGTGGATCTCGGCTACGGCGCCTCACCGGTGACCACGGTCGAGATGGCGCGCTGGCTGCGCACGGTCCGCCGTGACGTCCGCGTGCTGGGCCTGGAGCTGGACGCCGAACGGGTCGCCGTCGCGCAGTCCGCCGTCGACAAGCCGTGGCTGGACTTCCGGCGCGGCGGTTTCGAACTGGCCGGGGCGCGGCCGGTGGTGGTGCGCGCGTTCAACGTCCTGCGGCAGTACGACGAAGCCGAGGTCCCGGGCGCTTGGTCGCTCATGCTGGACGCGATGACGCCGGGCGGGCTCCTCGTCGAAGGCACCTGCGACGAGATCGGGCGACTGAGCACCTGGGTCGCCGTCGGACACGACGGACCGCGCACCCTGACCCTGTCGGTACATCTCGCCAGCCTGGAACGTCCGTCCACAGTGGCCGAACGACTGCCCAAGATCCTGATCCACCGCAACGTTCCCGGCGAACGCGTCCACGAACTACTGTCCACTTTGGATACTTGCTGGGCGACGGCGGCACCGCACCAGAACTTCGGCGTCCGTGCCCGCTGGGCGCACGCCGTCCATCTGCTCACCGCCCGGGGCTGGCCGGTGCTGAACCGGCCGTCGCGGTGGCGGCTGGGTGAACTCACGGTGCCGTGGTCCTCGGTGGCCCCTGACTAGGAATTCACCGGTCGAACCCCGCTCCGTCACCCCAAAGCGACCTGCGGTGATCACCATGGAACCGTGGAACTGCTGGAGTACGTCACCGGGCTGCTCGAGGGCACGCTCGGATCGCCCTGGCTGTGGGTGATCGTGTTCCTCGTGTCCGGGTTGGACGCGCTCCTGCCGTTCATGCCGAGCGAGACCACCGTCATCACCGTCGCCGTGTTGATCGGCACGGACTTCGCCCAGCTGGCGCTGCTCGCGCTGATCGCGGCGCTCGGGGCCTGGCTGGGCGACTGCCTCGGCTACACCGTCGGCGCCGCCGCGGGCCCGCGGGCGCTCGCCCGCCTGCAGCGCGGTCCGGACGGGATCCGGCGCTACGAATGGGCGAAGATCCAGGTGCGGCGCAACGCGGTTCTGCTGATCCTCGCCGCCCGCTACCTGCCCGGCGGCCGCGTCGCGAGCGGGCTCGCCAACGGCAGCCTCGGCTACCCGCCACGCAAATTCGTCCCTCTCGACGCCCTCGGCGCGGGCATCTGGGCGGTGTACAGCGTCCTGATCGGACTAGTCGGCGGAGCGGCCTTCGCGGACGAACCGGAGAAGGGCCTTCTGCTGTCCTTCACACTCGGCCTGCTGCTGGTCGCGGCGATCGAGATCGGGCGGCGGGTCCGCGTCCGGATACTGACCCGGCGCCGCGCGACGGCCGGGACCAGCGACAATGGTGTGCGTGTCGAACCCTGAACGTCGCTATGTGATCTCCTTCGGCTGCCCGGACCGCACGGGCATCATCGCCCGTATCTCGGGTTTCCTCGCCGAGCACGGCGGGTGGATCGTCGAAGCGGCGTATCACACCGACCCGGACACCGGCTGGTTCTTCACCCGCCAGGTCGTCCGCGCCGATTCGCTCCCGTTCGACGCCGCCGAACTGCGCACGCGCTTCGCCGAGGTCGCGGAGTCGCTTTCGAGCGAGTCGAGCTGGCAGGTCAGCGACACCGGCGAACGCCGCCGCGCGGTGATCCTCGTCTCCAAGGCCGGGCACTGCCTCTACGACCTGCTCGGCCGGGTCGCGTCCGGGGAACTGGACGTCGACGTCGCCGCCGTCATCGGCAACCACGCGTCGCTGGGCGACATCACCCGCGCCCACGGCATCCCGTTCCACCACGTCCCGTTCCCCGCCGGCGACCCGGCCGCCAAGGCGCCGGCGTTCGCCGAAGTACGGAAACTCGTCGACGAGCACGACCCGCACGCCGTGGTCCTCGCCCGGTTCATGCAGGTCCTGCCGCCGGAGCTGTGCGAGGCGTGGGCCGGGCGGGCGCTCAACATCCACCACAGCTTCCTGCCGTCGTTCGTCGGCGCGCGGCCGTACCACCAGGCCCACGCGCGCGGGGTGAAGCTCATCGGCGCGACCTGCCACTACGTCACCGCCGACCTCGACGCGGGCCCGATCGTCGACCAGGACGTCATCCGCGTCGACCACGGCGACTCGGTCGAGGACATGGTCCGCAAGGGCCGCGACATCGAGAAGGTGACGCTGGCGCGCGGGCTCCGGTGGCATCTGGAGGGCCGCGTGCTGGTGCACGGGAACCGGACTGTCGTCTTCTAGTGGTTCACTGTCGCTATGGGGACCTCAGAGATCAAGGCGATCGAGACGCTCGAAGCGCTGCGTGAGCACCTCGGCCACCCGGCCGAGCGGACCAAGGGGAAGATCATCCCCTTCCTCGATCCGCACGCGCGCACGCTGATCGAGCACTCGCCGTTCTACCTGCTGGCGACGGCGTCGGCCGACGGGACCTGTGACGTCTCGCCGCGCGGCGACCCCGCCGGTTCCGTGAAGGTGCTCGACGACAAGACGCTGGCGCTGGCGGACCGGCCGGGCAACAAACTGCTCGACAGCCAGACCAACATCCTCGAAAACCCGCACGCCGGCCTGCTGTTCCTGATCCCGGGGATGAACGAGACCCTGCGGATCAACGGCCGCGCGAAACTGGTCGCGGACGCGCCGTTCTTCGACGACCTGGTGGTCAAGGGGAAGCGGCCGGCGCTGGCGATCCTGGTCGAGGTCGAAGAGCTGTACATGCACTGCGCCAAGGCTTTCCTGCGGTCGTCGCTGTGGAAGCCGGAGACGTGGCCGGAGCGGTCGAGCCTGCCGACGGCGGGCCAGATCTTCCGTGACCAGATGAAGCTGGACGTGTCGGCGGAGGCGCTCGATGCGGCGCTGACCGAAGGCGCGCTCACGACCCAGTACTGAGCCCCACACGCGCTATGAAAGGTCCTTTCCTTGCAAATTTTGCAAGGAAAGGACCTTTCATAGCATCGGGAGGCGGGTCAGACGCGGACCAGCATCTTGCCGGTGTTCGCCCCGCCCAACAGGTCCAGGAACGCCTGCGGCGCGTTGCGGATACCGTCCACAATGGTCTCCGAGTACTTCAGCCGCCCGGAGGCGACCAGCGGAGCGACCTCCTGCACGAACTGCGGCTGCAGCGCGTAGTGGTCGCCGACCAGCATGCCGCGCATGGTGAACCGCTTCGCGATGATCGACGCGAGATTGCGCGGCGCCGCGGCCGGTTCGGTGTTGTTGTAGACCGAGATCATCCCGCAGATCGCCATGCGGCCGTGCAGGTTGATCGAGTCGATGGCCGCTTCGAGGTGCTCGCCGCCGACGTTGTCGAAGTACACGTCGATACCTTCGGGCGCCGCCGCGCGCAGCTGCTCGATCACCGGGGCGTCCTTGTAGTTGAACGCCGCGTCGAAGCCCAGCTCGTCGGTCAGCCATTTGACCTTGTCGTCCGTACCCGCGCTGCCGATGACCCGCTTCGCGCCCTTCAGCTTCGCCAGCTGGCCGACGACGGACCCGACGGCGCCCGCCGCGCCGGACACGAAGACGGTGTCGCCCTCCTTGAACTCGGCGACCTCCAACAGTCCGGCGTACGCGGTGAGCCCGGTCATCCCGAGGACGCCGAGGTACGCCGTGATCGGGGCGGCCTCCGGGTCGACCTTCACCGCGTGCTTCGCGGCGACGACGGCGTGCGAACGCCAGCCGAGGCCGTGCAGCACGATGTCACCGGGCTTGAAATCGTCCACGGTGGACTCGAGCACCTCGCCGACGGCGCCGCCGTGCATGACCTTGCCGACCTCGTACGGCTCGGCGTAGGACTTCGCGCTGCTCATCCGGCCGCGCATGTACGGATCCACGCTCAGCACCTGGTTGCGGACCAGGATCTGCCCCTCGCCCGGCACCGGGATCTCGACGTCGGCGATCTCGAAATTCTCCAGCGTCGGAACACCGTGCGGACGGGAGGCGAGCCGGATCTCGGTTGCGTTCACGAGGTAACTCCAAGTCTGTTGCCGAAGCGGGGCGGTCGCCCCGTATTCACGACGGGTACAACGAGCCAACCGGGGCGCCCATTCCGATTGTGGCGAGGGCTACACGACCTCGGCGAGCTTGCCGAGCACGCCCTCGTAGATCCGCTTGAGCCCACCGGGCGCGAAGGTCTTCTCGAAGAAGCCGCCGATGCCGCCCGCGCCGTCCCAGGTGGTCTCGATGCGGACCAGGCTGCCGCCCGGCACCTCGCGGACGGTCCAGGTGGTGACCATGCTGGAGTTCGCGTCGGTCTCGACGAGGGTGCCTTCGGACGGCTCGGTCACCGTCGCGGCGACGTCACGCACACGCTTCGACGTGGCCTGCAGCTTCCAGCGCGCCTTCGTGCCCGCGCCGACGCCGCCTTCCGTGACCTCGTAGTCGCGGTAGTGCTCCGTCAGCAGCTTCGGCCGGGTTTCGGCGTAGTCCGCGACGAGCGCCCTGACCTTGTCCGCCGGCGCCTCGATGGTGCGCTCCGCGACGGCCGTGACCTTTCCCATCCCACTCCCTTTCACCCGTATGGCAAGACAGCGTCCACGATTCCACCGCTGCTCGCAGTGGGAACGCGCACCCCCTGCCCGGATGCGAGGAAAGGTCCTTTCCTCGCAAATTTCGCAAGGAAAGGACCTTTCATGGCACGCGAAGGGGACTAGATGAGTGACTTCTCCTTCAGCCAGTCCTTCGCGACATCGCCCGGCTTCTCGCCGTCCGAGTCGACGCGCTTGTTCAGCTCACGCAGCTGCACGGTGTCGAGGGCCTTGCTCACGGCGTTGACGGCGGCCGCGAAGTCGGCGCCGCGCTCGTCGAGGACCTTCTTGTTCACCGCGGGCACGACGTTCTCGGTCGGCACGATGGCGAGGTCGTCCTCCAGCGCCACGAACTGCGGGTCGCCGACGAGCGGGCTCACCGAGTCGACCGGGATGACGGTGACCTTGCCGGACCGCAGCTGTTCGACGCGCGGGCCCGCCTCCTGCACGGTCTGGAACGTGGCCTTCAGCTTGTAGACGTCGGTGAAGCCCTTGAAGCAGGGAAGCCGCTCCGCGCACTCCGGAGCGCCCGCGACGACCACGTTGTCGACCTTGGCCAGGTCGCTGATCTTCGCCAGCCCCTTCTCCTTGGCGAGGTCGGCCTTCACGATGTAGGTGTTCTTGTTCTCCGCCGGCGAGTAGTCCAGCAGGCCGATGCCGTCCGGCTCGAACAACTTCTTGAGCTGCTCGTGCTCGCCCGCCGCGTCCTTCGGGGCTTCCTTGCCGTATCCGGTGGTGATGGCGGCGCCCTGGTACTCCGGGATGAACTGGAGTTCGCCGGATTTCAGTGCCGGGTAGATGAGCTCGCGCGAAGCGACGTTGAGCTTGCGGGTGATCGGGTAACCCTTGGCCTCCAACGCGTTCGCGTACAGCTCGGCGAGGATCACGCTGTCGGTGAAGTTGAAGGAGGCGACCACGATCGGCGTCCCGCCCTTGCTCTGCGCGGCCGGGGCCGCCGCGTCGTCTCCGCCCCCACAGGCGGTCATACCGAGGATGGCGGCGGCGAGCACCGCGCCCACTCGAACATTCCGTGTCCAGCGCACGTGCACACTCCTATGACTCGTTCAGAGGAATGAACCGTATCTCCGGGTCACGACAGAATCCACATTTTGAGAGTTGCACCCCTTGCGCTCCCAGAGAACGGAATCCGGCGCCCCGAACGGGGTAAGGTCGGCCGGTGCGAGCCTCCTCCGTGTTCCCCGTACCCGCCCAGGGCGGACGGCCGCTCTTCGAGTGGCGCTGGGTGGACCGCCATCTCGACGAGATCTTCGAGCGGCTGGGTGAGCACATCGTCCTGACCGCGGCGGCGCTCGCCATCGGACTGGTGGTGTCGATCGGTGTTTCCGCGATTTCGCTGCGTCGCCGGTGGTTCTACGTCGTCGCGTTGAGCACGGCCGGTTCGCTGTACGTCATCCCGAGTCTCGGTGCCTTCGCCGTCCTGGTTCCTTTCACCGGCCTGACGTCCTTCACCACAGCGGTGATCCCGTTGGCGACGTACACGTTGCTCATCCTGATCCGCAACATCGTCACCGGCGTCGAACAGGTCCCCAAGGAAGTCCGCGAAGCCGCGATAGGCATGGGTTTCACCCGTTCGCGATTGCTGTGGCAGGTCGAACTCCCGCTCGCGCTGCCGGTGGTGATCGCGGGCCTGCGGGTCGCGGCGGTGACCACGATCGGGCTCGTGACGGTGACCTCCATGCTCGGCAAGGGCGGCCTGGGGTACTTCATCCGCAACGGCATCCAGACCGCGACACCGAATCCGACGTCGATCATCGTCGGCGTCGGGCTTTCCGTGGTACTGGCCGTGGTGGTGGATCTGCTGCTGTGGCTCGGTGGGCGCGCGCTCGCGCCGTGGTCGCGGAAGGCGGCGTCGCGATGAGCATCATCGACCAGACCATCGCATGGTTCGGCGAACCGAACCGCTGGAGCTGGACCGATCCGGCGGGCGTGCCGTACCGGACGGTCGAACATCTCCAGTTCTCCTTGCTGGCGCTGGCGATCTCGGCCGTGCTGACGATCCCGCCCGCGTTGTGGCTGGCGCACTACCGCCGCGCGCAGTTCCTCGCGACCAGCGCGGTGAACATCGGCCGCGCGATCCCCAGCTTCGGGCTGGTGATCCTGTTCTGGTTCCTGGCTTCCCGGCTCGAAGTCGACACGAGCTTCTGGCCGTTGATGCTCGCGCTGGTGGCGTTGGCGCTGCCGCCGTTGTTCACCAACACCTACGCGGGTGTCATCCAGCTGGAGCAGGAAACCGTCGACGCCGCGCGCGGAACCGGCTACCGCGAGTGGCAGATCATGCTGCGCCTGGAGTTGCCGCTCGCCTCACCGGTCATCCTCGCGGGTGCCCGCGTCGCGTTCCTGCAACTGGTGGCGACGGTCGCGATCGGCGCGATCGTCAACGACGGCGGCGGACTCGGACGGTACATTGTGGACGGTTTCGCGCTCGGCGAGCCCGGCCACGGCGAGATCCTGGCGGGCGGTATCGCGGTCGTCGTACTGGCTTTGGTGTGCGAAGGGGTTTTCGCGCTCGTCACGCGTTGGGTGACCCCTCGCGGGCTGGCGATCCAGTCCCGCGCGGAAACCCGTTCCTGAGCGCCGAAACCACCGTCGTGACCGCCGGGCCCAGCGCCCGGTCCTCCTCGACGGGCGGCACCAGCTCCCGCAGCCGCTCGTAGGTCGCGCGCAGCGCCGGCGCCCCGTCCCCGGACGCCAGCCACCTCGCCTGCGAACCCGTGATCAGCTCGCAGGCGGTGATGGCGAACATCCGCGCGCAAGCGTCACGGAGCTGGTTCCCCGCCGCCCAGGCGAACGCCTGCACGTCCTCCTGCCCACCCGACGTGTCGACGGAACCCAAGGTCGCGGGCATGGCCAGCCGCCGCAGCGCGTGCAGCTCCCCCACCGCGCGTTTGTGCAGCGGGACGAGCCCAGCCTGGGGCCCCGGCTCCACCGCGAGCTGCGCGGGCAGGCCACTGAACCGCTCGTCGAGCAACCGGTGCGTCCGCTGCACGCTCACTTCGCCGAGATGCACCAGCGCCGCCGTCACCGCGTCCATCCGCAGCCCGAGTTCGACGGCGTGGAACCCGGTCGTGGAAACGAATTCGCCGTCGAGGAAGACGGGCGAATCGGTCGGCATCGAGCGCCCGAGCACTTCGTCCAGCTCGGCGGCGACCCGCGTCAGATGAGCGAGCGCGCGCGGAGCCACCCGCACGGAGACGGGCGCCTGCACGACCGGCCGTTCGACGGCACCTCGGATCAGGCCGCTCACTTCACGCAGGACCGAACGCAGCACCTGATCGTCTCCGGCCAGCGCGGGACGATAGACCCCTTGCGGCGCACCGAGAACGTCGATCGCGATCGCGGCGGCGAGTGTCTGGAAATCCACCACCCGCCGGACCTCGGCCCGCCCGAAAGCGGCGAGCGTCTCAGCCAGCGGCGAGCCCTGGATGAGGGTCGCGGCCTCCTTGAGACCTGGCTCGTACGGCTCCGCCAGCACCTCCGACGCGGGTGTCTCGACGCCGTCCACCAGCACGGTCCCGACGCCGAGAAAGGTCTGGAAGGCGTGCGCCAGCGGGATGATCTCGCCTGCGCTGCCCAGCCCCGTCCGTGGCACGGCGGGGGTGAACCGTTCGTTCAGCCGGTCGACGAGAAACGTCACGAGCTCCGGACTGGCGCCCGCTTCGAGGGCGAGCAGATCCCGCAGGCGCACCAGCAGCAGCCACCGCACCTCGTCGGCCGAGAGCCACGGCGGGCCGCCGACGGCACGGCCGATCAGCAGGTTCCGCTGGTGCGCGTTCGACGCGGGCGCGGCGACCCCCGCGAGCCGCCCCATACCGGTGTTCACGCCGTAGACGGGGCGCTCGTCCAGCGCGGCGAGGACTCGGGCGCGGTTTTCGCCGAGCCTCGCCAGCAACGCCGGGTCGATCTCGAGGACCTCTGCCTCGAAGGCGGAGGCCAGCGGAAAGTCCTTTGTGGACAGCCTCACTCGACGGGGCGCGCGAGCCCGTCGATCACCTCGGCGCCGGGCAGGGACGCGAGGACGGAGCCCGGGATCAGCAGCTTGCCGCCGCGGATACCGCTGCCGATGACCAGTTCGGGTTCGTCCGCGACGCGCTGGTCGACCAGGATCGGCCACTCCGCGGGCAGGCCGACCGGTGTGATGCCGCCGTACTCCATTCCGGTGAGCGAGACGGCCTCGTCCATCGGGGCGAAGGAGGCCTTGCGCACGTCGAGACGGCGTTTGATCACGCCGTTCACGTCGGCGCGGGTGGTGGCGAGGATCATCGCGGCGGCGAAACGGACCTCGCCGGCGCGTTTGCCGGCGACGACGACGCAGTTCGCGGACGCGGAGAGCGGTGAGCCGTACGCCTCGCAGAAGGCGGCGGTGTCGGCCAGCTCGGCGTCGATCTCGACGACGCCGACGGCGTCCGGATCGGGCAGGGCGGCGAGTGCCTTCGCGACGGGCTCGGCGAGCAGATCCGTGCGGGTGAGGGCGGGGACGACGGTGAGGCTTCCGGCGATGGTCCAGTCAGTCACACCGCCCACCCTAATCACCAGTTGCGGCCGCCGCGCTGGACCTCGATGAGCTTGGGGCGGACGTCCACGAGGTAGACCAGGACCGCGACCAGCGCGGGCAGCCACAGGATCATGCCGCCGCCGTAGAACTGGAAGAACGTCAGCACCACGGTGGCCCCACCGGTGATGAGCATCCAGATGGGTTTGGTCTTCCGATCGGCGGCCGAATACGCGTCCGCGCGCTGCAACAGCGCGTGCACGAACGCGAACAGCCCCGTCAGCGCGCCGCCCCAATGGATGGCGATGAGGATCCAGTTGGCAACGAACACAACCTCAGCTTACGTCAAACCGGGCGAATGACCCGGGCCCCCGGCACCGAAGCGGGTGCCAGGGGCCCTGGAATTCACGCGGACCTTACTTCTCGGTGGTCTTCGGCGCGGTGGCCGGCTTCTTGGCGGCCGGGCTGGTGGTGGTGCGGCGCGCGGTGGTCGTGGTCTTCGGCGCGGTCTTGTTGGCGACCTTGCGCGAAGCCGAGCGGGTCTCGTGCGCGAGGTCGTCGCCGATCTCCTCGACCTCGTCGGCGATCTCGCCGGCGACCTCGGTCACCTTGCGGGCGGTCTTCTCACCGACCGAGCGGGTGCCCTTGGTGACCTTGCCGAGCACGGTGTCGATGCGCTCGCGGGCGTCGGTGGTCGCACCCTCGACGCGGTCCTGCGCGGTGCTGATCGCGTCCTCGAGCTGCTCGATGGCCTTCTTGACCTGCGGCTGCGCGGCGATCTTGTCCCACGCCTGCTCACCGGACTCGGCCAGCTTGTTGTACAGCTTCAGCGCGGCCTCGGTGTACTCGTCGATGACCTTGCGCAGCTCGGCCGGGTCCAGCTTCTCGCGGAGACCCTCGACGTCGTGCGGGAGCTCTTCGATGTTCTTGCGGGCGGTCTCGCTGCCCTCGACGACCTTCTCCTTGGCCTTCGACACGGCGTCGACGACGGCCTGTCCGGCCAGGTTGCCGGCACCCAGGGCGGCCAGCAGCGGCGTGCGGACCTGGTCGAGGGCGGTGTGCTTGCGTTCGGTCTTGGTGGCCGTGGTCATGCTGACTCCTTGGTTTCTTCGACTTGGTCTTCGGTTTTCGCCTGGGCCGCCTGCTCGGGTTTCGCGGCGGCGTTCTCGCGGCGGAACGATTCGTAGACGTCGAGCAGGACCTGCTTCTGCCGTTCGGTCAGCTCGGTGTCGGCGCGGATCGCGTCGCCGACCGGGCCGCCCATCGGCAGATCGAGGATTCCCGCTTGCACGTAGAGCGCCTCGGCCGAAATACGCAGGCCCTTGGCGATCTGCTGCAGGATCTCCGCGCTGGGTTTGCGGACCCCGCGCTCGATCTGGCTCAGGTACGGATTGGACACGCCGGCGAGTTTCGACAGCTGCCGCAAGGAGATCTTCGCGTTGCTGCGCTGCTGGCGGATGTACTCGCCGATGTCGGAAGCGATGTCCGCGACCTTCTCCATCGGTCCGCCCGATGTGGGCTGATCCCGGTCGGTGTCTGACATCGGTCACCTCCTCGCGACGTCATCAACGCTACGCCCGAGTGCTAGCAATTGCAAGCACTCTGCTTGCAACCATCGGGTGTGTTGGTGCTCACCCGGCTACCGTGGAGGGATGTCGAACGCCACGCGGCTGCGGCGGCGCCTCGTCGAGCATCTGCTCGCCGAGGGCGTGCTGCACGACGCGCGCTGGATGACCGCGTTCCGCGCCGTGCCGAGACACGTCTTCCTGCCGCGGTTCTTCGTCCCGGCGGCGAACGGCTGGGCCGCGGTCGAACACGGCGACGACGAGTGGCTCAACCGCGTCTACTCCCCCGACGTGCTGGTCGTGCAGCTGGACGACGATTCGGGGCTTTGGGAACGGGCGCGGTATCTCGGCGCGCAGCCGGGAACGCCGACGAGTTCGTCCAGCCAGCCGTCGATCATGGCGATCATGCTCGAAGAGCTCCGGGTCGCCGACGGGAATCGCGTACTGGAGATCGGCACGGGCACCGGGTACAACACCGCGTTGCTGTGCCATCGGCTCGGCGCCGGGCTCGTGTACACAGTGGACATCGATCCGGAACTCGTCGACGCCGCGCGCAAACGGCTCGCGGAAATCGGCTACGTGCCTTCGTGCGCGGCGGCCGACGGCGCCGAGGGCTTCCCGGCGGGGGTGCTCTACGACCGGGTGATCTGCACCTGTTCGGTGTCGTCGATCCCGCCCGCGTGGCTGGCGCAGACGATGCCCGGCGGGCTGATCGTCACCACGCTGAACCGGCCGATCGGCGGCGGGCTCGTCCGGATCGTCGCGGGCGAAGGCGCGACGGGACACGGGCGGGTGCTCGCGCGCGACGGGCGCTTCATGCCGCTTCGCGCGCATCGGTTCAAGCAGTCGAGGATGCCGGACGGCGACGTCACCTGGCGGCCGACCCGGCTGCCGATGAGGGTGCTCACCGAGGTTCGCAGCCGTTTCGAGTTCTTCGCCGGGCTCTGTCTTCCGGGCGTGACGGCCTCGCGGGACGGCCAGAGCACCGCCTTGGTTCATCCGGACGGCTCATGGATGCGCCATCGGCAGGCGGGCGACGGGTTCGAGGTGGCCGAAGGCGGCCCGCGAAGGCTCTGGGAGGTCGTCGAAGCCGCGTACGAGGAATGGCTCGACCTCGGCGAGCCCGGGCGGGACCGGTTCGGGCTCAGCCTCGACGGGGAGGAACAGGTGATCTGGCTGGATTCACCCGAGGGCCGCACTTGGCCGTTGAGCCCCTGAAAGCAGGCCGCGCACCCACTTCTCGACGTGGTCGACGGCGTCTTCGACCGGGACGTGGGTGGTGTCGAACAGCTCGACCGGCGGCTCCATCGCGGATGCTTCCGCTTGCAGCCACGCGTTGAACTCCAGCATCTCCTCGACGCGCTCCTCGTCCCACTCGCGCCAGGCAGGCCGCGCGAGCAAACGCTTGCGCAGCGCGTCGGGCTCGCTGACGAGCGCCAGGTAGTGGATGTCGGAGAAGAAGGCGCGCTCGGGCAACCGCTCGAACTCGGGCGGCGCGACCGTGCCGCACAGGACGACCGGCCGTCCGTTCTGGTGCAGCATCGCCGCCATCCGCAGCCAGGTCGAGCGGAACGCGGGATGGCCGGGGACGTCGTCCCGCAACGCCCCGGTCCACAGCACGTCCTGTTCGACCACGAGCGCGAGATCGCCGAGCCGTCGCGCCAGGAGCGGACCGACCGTCGACTTGCCCGCGCCGCTCGGCCCGGTCAGCGCGAAGAGCGGGAGCCGCCGGAACGGCCACCGGTGCGCGCACACCGCGCACACCAGCAGCCCGCTCTCGACTCGTGGCCGTTCGGCGCGATCACCGCAGGCCGGGCAGATCTTGAGATCGAGGACCACGGTCAGTCGAAGAGGCCCTCGAGGAAGCCGCCCTTACGACGCTTGTGGCCGTAGCCGTGCGGAGAGTCCGCGTATCCGCCGCGGTACCCCTTGGGCGAGTCCGAGTACCCACCCCGGTAGCCCTTCGGCGAATCGGCGTAACCCCCACGGTGCGGGCGCGGCGAGTCCGGACGGCCGTAATGCGGCGCCGGCGCGTGCCCGCCTCCCTGATACGGCGGGGGCTGGTGCCCGCCGTAGTACGAGGTCTCGGCGTTGGTGATGGCTTCCAGCTCACCCCGGTCCAGGAAGATGCCGCGGCATCCCTGGCACTGGTCGATGTGGATGCCGTTCTTGTCGACGGTCTTCATGGCGTTCTGGCACTTCGGACAAATCACGTATCAGAGATTACGCATTTTTCGCCCGCGAGGTCAGCAGGCGCACAGACAAAACGGGTGCCCGACCGGATCCGCGTAGACCCGGAAGGTCTCCGGCGAGTCGTCGAGCAGCTTCGCGCCGATGGCCAGCGCGCGCTCGTGGGCGGCCTCCATGTCGGTGACGTCGAGGTCGATATGGGCCTGCTGCGGGTTCTCGGCGGACGGCCACGCGGGCGGCCGGTAGTCCGGCACGCGCTGGAACGAGAACCGCGCGCCGCCCTCCGGGTTCCACAGGGTCACCCAATGGCCGTCTTCGGCGACTTCGGCCGCCTTCCAGTCGAGCAGCTCGCGGTAGAACTCCGCCAGCGCGACCGGATCCGGGCAGTCGAGCGCCACCGCGCCGAAGGTCGGTACCGCACCCATGGTTCAGCCTCCAGAAAGATCGAGTAACCAGTGAACCGAGTATGAGGGTTATCAAAGCCGATGACAACCGGTCTCGCCCGTACACTGGGCGGGGTGAACACCGACGCGTCCCTGGTGGTCGAGTTTCTGAACACGGTGAACGTCGAACGCGGCACCGACCTCCTGGACGAGCTGGAGTCCTGGCAACGTTGGGCCCGCGATCACCGGCTGCGGGCGGATACCCCCGCGGCCGCGCGCGAAACGCGGGACGCACTGCGGGCCGCGATCGGCGATCCGCGACTCCCCCGGCTCGGCCTGCGCGCCCCGGCGGAGATCGTCCTCGGCACCGAAGGCCCGCTCCTGGTCTCGGAAACGGTCTGCGAGGCGGTGCTGGCGGCGTCGACCCGGCTGACCGTGCTGGGCGAATGGATCCGGCTCAAGATCTGCCCGGCGGACGACTGCCTGTGGGCGTTCTACGACGAATCACGGAACCGGTCAAGGACGTGGTGCTCGATGCGGGCCTGCGGGAACCGGGAGAAGGCGCGGGCCTGGCGGGCCCGGACGGCGGACGTCTCGACCTGAGCGTCACGACCCGAACGACCACAACTTCTGGTGTCACCCACCCCCGAGTTACCCCCAGGGGTTGTGCACACCGTTAGGCCAAAAACGTGAAAAGCTGTGGATAACCCTGGGGATGACTCCACTTCCTGTGGACAACTCCCGATGCGGCCTCCGGAGTGTGGTATACGCGCGGCGCTCAGAAGAGCAGCTGCGCGACCGTGTAGATGACCAGGCCGGCGAGCGCGCCGACCACCGTGCCGTTGATCCGGATGAACTGCAGATCCCGGCCCACCTGGAGCTCGATCTTGCGCGAGGTCTCCTCGGCGTCCCAGCGCTCCACCGTGTCCGTGATGATCGTGGTGATCTCCTTGGAGTAGTGGGTGACGACGTAGGCCGCCGCGCCCTCCACCCAGGTATCCACTTTGGACCGGATGTGGTCGTCGGAGACCAGCCGCTCCCCGAGCGTCTCGAGGCCCGTGCGCACGCGGCGCCGCAGCTCGCTCGACGGGTCTTCGGCGGCGTTGAGCAGCATCTCCTTCGCCGTCGCCCACGCCGAACCGATCAGCTTCTGCACCTCGTCGTGCCCCAGCATCTGGGATTTGACCTGCTCGGCGCGCGCCATCACCTCGGGGTCGGTCTGCAGATCCTGGGCGAACTCGCCGAGGAACTTGTCCAGCGCGAGCCGCATGGGGTGGTTGACGTCGGTCTTCACCGCCCAGACGAACGACAGCACCTCGCCGTAGACCTTGTCCGCGAGCATCTCGTCGACGAATTTCGGCGACCAGCTCGGCGCCCGGTCCGAGACCACGCGCAGCATCGTCGAGTGGTTGTCCCGCACCCACTCGTAGCCGCGGTCGCACATCAGATCCACCAGCTTGTGGTGTGCCCCGTCGGCGAACACGCCTTCCAGGATCTTGCCGAGCGGCGGACCCCACGGCTTGTCCACGATCCGCTTGACCACGGCCTGTTCCATGATCGCCTGGACGTCCTCGTCGCGGAGCACCTTGACCGCCGCCCGTACGACGGTGGCCAGCTCGGACGTGACGCGTTCGGCGTTGACGGGCTGCGAGAGCCAGCCGCCGAGCCGCTTCGAGACCTCGACCCGGCTCAGTTTCTCGCGGACCACGGACTCGGACAGGAAGTTCGAGCCGACGAAGTCACCGAGGCTGCTGCCCAGCGCGTCCTTCTTGTTCGGGATGATCGCGGTGTGCGGGATCTTGATCCCCAGCGGATGCCGGAACAGCGCCGTCACCGCGAACCAGTCGGCGAGCGCGCCGACCATCCCGGCCTCGGCGGCCGCGCGGACGTAGCCGACCCACGCGGGCCAGCCTGCGGCCTCGGCCCAGCTGGTCAGCAGGAAGATCACCGTCGCGCCGAGCAGGAACGACAGCGCGACCGTCTTCATCTTGCGCAGGCCGCGGCGCTTCTCCTCCTCGGCGGCGGTTCCACCGGGCGGATCGGCTGGGGTCACCTTGGCGGGCGTCAGTTGCTCCACACCGCCATTGTCCGTGAGGATGGCTGATCGTGCGCGAACCTGTCCTCGTACCCCGCCTCCAGCCCTTCACGTCGACCATCTTCGCGGAGATGACGGCACTCGCCGTCCGCCACGAAGCCGTCAACCTCGGCCAGGGTTTCCCCGACACCGACGGTCCCGCCGGAATGCTCGACGCCGCCAAGAACGCGCTGTTCGGGGGTGCGAACCAGTATCCGCCGGGTCCCGGCCGGCCCGAACTGCGCGCGGCGATCGCGCGGCACCGGCTCCGCTACGGCGTCGAGTACGACCGCGACACCGAGATCCTGGTCACCGCCGGTGCCACCGAGGCCATCGCGGCGTCGCTGATCGCGCTCACGCAGGCGGGTGACGAGGTGATCGTCATCGAGCCGTACTACGACTCGTACGCGGCCGCGGTCGCCATGGCGGGCGCCGAGCGGCGGGTCGTCGGGCTGGTGGAACGCGACGGCCGGTTCGCGCTGGACGTCGAGGGCCTGCGCGCCGCGGTGACCGGCCGGACCAGGGCGATCCTGATCAACTCCCCGCACAACCCGACCGGCACGGTGTTCACGCGCGCCGAGTTGGAAGCCGTCGCCGCGCTCTGCGTGGAACACGACCTGATCGCGATCACCGACGAGGTGTACGAGCATCTGGTGTTCGACGACGCCGAGCATCTCCCGCTGGCGACCTTCCCCGGCATGCGCGATCGCACCGTGTCGATCTCCAGCGCGGGCAAGACGTTCAACTGCACGGGCTGGAAGATCGGCTGGGTCTGCGCGAGCCCCGAACTGGTCGCGGCGGTGAAAGCGGCGAAGCAGTTCATCACCTTCGTCTCGGGCGGCCCGTTCCAGCCCGCCGTCGCCCACGCGCTGGACCACGAACTGCCGTGGGCCGAGGAGTTGCGCACGAGCCTCCAGGACAAACGGGACCGGCTCGCGGCCGGGCTCGCGGAGGCGGGGTTCGCGGTCCGGCCGACCGCCGGGACGTACTTCGTCTGCGTCGACGTCCGCCCCCTCGGCTTCGAAGACGCGGCGGAGCTGGCCTGGGAGCTCCCCGAACGGGTGGGCGTGGCGGCCGTGCCCGTAAAGGTGTTCACCGATCACCCGGAAGAGTGGAAACACCTTCTGCGCTTCGCGTTCTGCAAACGCAACGAGGTCATCGACGAAGCCGTCACCCGGTTGCGCAAACTGCGGTGACCCGTCCGATGTTCACGCCCAGCCGCCTTTTTCGAGTGCCCGTCTGAGCCGGTCCAAACACCGTCTTCGAAGCCTGCCGACACTGGCCGGACTGATGCCCAGCTCCCCCGCGATCTGGGCGTAGGACAGCTCCGGCCGGTGCGCGAGGAGCCGCACGAGCCGTCGATGCGAATCCGGCAGGCGATCGACCGCCGCCCAGAGCGCGCGGTCCCGTTCGGCGCGGACGACCTCGGCCTCCGGGGTCGTCTCCGCGCCGGGCAGCGGACGCGGCGTTTCGCGTCTGTTCCTGGTGATCATCCGGAGCGCGCGACGCCGCGCCGTGGTCGTCAGCCAAGCCCCGAGTTTCGCTTCGTCGCGTAGCGCGCCGGGCACGCGAAGCAGTTCCAGCCAAGCCTCCTGACAGATGTCCTTGGCGTCGGCTTCGCTCAGCCGGTAGGCCTTCAGCGCCTTGAGCACCGCCGCCGACACGGCGTTCACGTCCCACATCCCGGACCCTCCCCTCCCGGCGGCTTGCGTCCGCCGCACCGATCACCGAACGCGACTTCGACGGCACACACCGCATCCGGGATCCGGAAAAGGTCAGGTCACCGAGGATTTGAGTAGTTCCACCCGTCCCCGGATGGCCGCCGGGCACATACCGAGAGTGATCAACTTCGG
This sequence comes from Amycolatopsis sp. SB7-3, assembly GCF_041021335.1. Taxonomy (NCBI): domain Bacteria; kingdom Bacillati; phylum Actinomycetota; class Actinomycetes; order Pseudonocardiales; family Pseudonocardiaceae; genus Amycolatopsis; species Amycolatopsis sp. SB7-3. The sequence goes on along the minus strand of NZ_JBFPJQ010000001.1, from coordinate 2,821,159 downwards.
TACTCCAGGCACCGGAGCCGGTTGCGTCGTTCCGCCTAACGGGCTGGATCGACGGCGGCTGAGGTGAAACACTCCCCTCCGGTGCTAAAACTGGTGCAGCCCCGGGGGAACTGCGACCTGACCGGAAGAGACCCCAAGAAAGATCGAACTCACGCGGAAAACGTGGGTTTCAGGCGCGGACGGTGGTGATTGCTGTGAATGGTGCGGCAGTCGTGCGCCGTCACGACCTCACCTCCCGCAAGACCGGCATGCGAATTCTTTTCGCGGGCGGGCTCGCGCTCACCGGCTGGCTCCTCGGCGCCGTTTTGAGCACCCCGGCTTCGGCCGACGAACAGCTTCCCGTGTCGCCGGAGACCTCCGTGGTCCAGCCCGCGGACGAAGCGGGATCCGGGAAATCGACTACTCCGAACGAGTCCACTTCGGACTCCACCGCGACCGAAACCACGAAACCCGCTGAGCCCACCGAAACCTCGAAGGAGCCCGCTCCCGTTGTGAGCGAGGAGCCCGAGGCCTCTGTGGAGGAAGAGACCGTTTCGAGTACGAGTTCCGTCGAGAAGACCACTTCTCCGGAGCCGGAAACGAAGACCGCGAAGCCCCAGGCGTCGAACGGTTTGCTGGGCGGCCTCATCGGCGGCGTGCTGAACGTCGTCACGACCACGGTCGGCGGCGTCGTCGAAACCGTCGGCGGGGTCGTCGGTGTCGTCGACGGAATCGGCGACCAGGTCGTCGCGCCGATCGTCACGCCGAATCCGTGCTGCACCGGGGGCGCCCCGTCGATCCTGCCGGGCACCGGCGACATGCTCGACCCCGTCTTCGGCGGCGGCTCGGGTGAATCGGCGAGCGGCTCGGTCACCATCGCCGTCCCGGCGAAGGCCGTCACGCCGGAAGCGCCCGCCACGCCGGAGCCGCGTCCGCTCGTCCCCGCCGAGACCCCCGTTCCGGTCGCGGCGAGCCAGAACCACCGCGTCACGCTGCCCGTCCGGATCCAGTACGACGCCAAGCCCGCTCCGGCCGCGACCACCGTCGAGTCCGACACGCACGCGTCTCGGGACGGCGGCGGCTCGGGCGGCGGCGGTGGCCTGCCGAGCGCCCCGGTGGCGCCGGTCGCGCCCACGACGACCGCCCAGCCCGGACACGACAACACCGGCGGCGGCCGCGGGCCGCTCGCCGTGCTCGACTCCGGAATCCCCGCCACGCAGCTGAAACTCCTCGGAACCGGCTGCGATCACGAAGGCGAGCGCACCGGCCGGGAAGCCGCGCTTCCCGCCACCTCCCCCGACTGACCTGACCGGGTCGCCGGGGAGAACCACGTCCAAACCAAGATCAACTTCTGGTTTCGACGGCTGCTGAATCCTCTGGCATAAGCCATTTCGCCTGCCCCTTTTTTCAGGCAACCCCAAAGTCTTTCCGAACGGCCGACCGCGCCCGGCCGGTTCGGATCCCGGCCCCGGCGCCGCGCTGCCCCTGCGGCGCCGGGACCAGCACCGGGTGGACTCCGGGGGCTTCTGCTCACCGCGCCGAGCAGGAGCCGGCCAAGCTCGAAGTCCGCCTGAACCGCGGGCGGTTCCCGGCACGTCGAGGGGCTGTGCCGGGTAACCGCCGCGGTGCCCGTCCCGAAGTTTCGGCTTCGGGGCGGGCCGGATAGCCGGTGCGCTGGTCGTGCGGCGCCGATGCCCTCCCTGGAGCATCGGCCGCCCCGCCGGCGCACCGGCTATTTCCGTTTTCCGGCCCCGCGTTTCGTCCTCTGAATGCGGTAGTTGCACGCGCAAGGATCGCATCCAGAGGACGAAATGCCGGGAATCAGGTGACCTGGACGGCGACCGGGGCGACGACGGCGGGGGTCGCGGCGACCGAAGCGGCCGCCGCGCCGAGACGGCGTACGGCCTCGAAGAGCGTCTCGGCCGGAAGCGCGTACGGCAGCCGCAGCCAGCGCTCCAGTCCACCGTGGACGCCGAACCGCGAGCCCGGCGCCACCTGCACCCCGTGTCCCGCCGCCGCGACGGCCAGCCGCGTGCTCATCGGCTCCGGCAGACGGCACCACAGCGAGAGCCCGCCGGGCGGGACGGTGAACGTCCACTCCGGGCAGTACCAGTTGAGCGCGCCCGTCAGCGCGTCGCGCAGGGCCAGCGTCTCCTGACGACGATGCGCCAGCGCGGCCCCGCCGTCGTCGAGCAGTTCCGCGAGGACGAGCTGCTCGAACACCGGAGACCCCAGGTCGACGGCGAACCGGGCGGCGACCAGCCGCCCGATGATGTCCTCGGAGGCGCGGATCCAGCCGAGCCGCAGGCCCGCCCAGTGCGATTTGGCCGCCGAGCCGATCGTGATGCCGAGATCGCCCATGAACGCGCCCAGCGGCGGCGGCCCGTCCACCGGATCGCCTTCGAGGTCCAGCTCGACCAGCGTCTCGTCGATGATCGCCGGGGTCCGAGCGCGGTTCAGCGCGGCCGCGAGGCGTTCCCGGCCGGCGGCGTCCATGCGCAGGCCGGTCGGGTTCTGGAAGTCCGCGACGAAGTACGCGAGCCTCGGCGCGGACTGCCGCAGCGCGGCTTCGATCCCGACGACGTCCCATCCGGTGACCGGATCCAACGGCACCGGTACCCCGATCGCGTGGGCCGCGCCGATGGCTTCCAGCGAGTTCGGATACGTCGGCTGCTCGACGAGCACCCGGTCGCCGGGACCCGCCAGCATGCGCAGGACCTGCACGAACGCGTGATGCGCGCCGTTGGTGACCATCACCTGGCCGGCGTTGGTCGGCAGGCCGCGTTCGGTGTAGCGGCGGGCGATCCGCTCGCGCAGGACCCGCAGGCCGCGCACCTCATAGCCGTTCTCGCCGAGGTGGTCCACCAGCGCCTTCCTCGCGGCATCGACGGCCGGGACCAGGCCGGCGACGGCGGGCGGGCAGGCCTGGGCGAGGTCGATGAGGTCCTCGCCGGTCGGCAGGATCGCGCTCCGGCCGCGACCGCCGGGCGCCGCGATCCACGAGCCCGCCCCGCGACGGCTCGCGACCAGGCCGTCGGCGCGCAGTTTGTCCAGCGCGGCTCCGATCAGGGTGCGGCTGACGTCCAGCGCTTCGGCGAGCTCCCGTTCGGCGGGCAGTTTCGTGCCGAGCGGCAGCCTGCCGTCGAGGACCAGCAGCTCGACGGCGGCCGCCAGATCCGCGGCACCGTGTCGAGAACCACTCTGCCGCCAACTCCCCAGCAAGATGGCCAATTTCGAGCCCGAAACGCGTCCAGTCAGCGGGATCAGCGGTTCCATAAGGCCAATTGTTCCAGATTGGCCATGGTCAAGGTAGCCACTTACCCCTGATGGTGCACTCGTGGCACTCAAACTCGACCTCAAACCTGTCGGCATCTCCCAGGACACCACCCGCCGTTCGCTCCAGCTCGTCGGCGGGCTCGCCCTCTACGGCGGCAGCATGGCCATGCTGACCAGGTCGGGACTCGGCCTCGACCCGTGGGACGTGCTCCACGAAGGCCTGATGAAGATCACCGGTCTCTCGTTCGGCACGGTCACCGCGATCGCGTCGGTCCTCGTTCTCCTGCTGTGGATCCCGCTGCGGCAGCGGCCCGGGATCGGGACCGCGGCCAACGTCGTGGTCATCTCGCTCACCGTCGACCTCGTGCGGGTCTTCCTGCCGGATCAGGACGTGCTCGGCTGGCAGATCTTCAACCTGGTCGCCGGAGTCGTGCTCAACGGCCTCGCCGCCGCGATCTACGTCGGCGCGCGGCTCGGCCCCGGCCCCCGCGACGGGCTGATGACCGGCCTCTCGGCCCGGACGGGCAAGTCGATCCGCCTCGTCCGGACCCTCATCGAGATCACCGTGCTGGCCGCGGGCTGGCTGCTCGGCGGCACGGTCGGCGTCGGCACGGTCCTTTACGCGCTCGCCATCGGCCCGCTGACCCAGGCTTTCCTGCCGTACGTCGTGTGGCGGGAACGCGCCCACGCGTGATCAGAGGCGTAACTCGCGTGATCAGAGACGCAACTCGTGTGATTGAAGGCGGATCTCGTGTGTGCGGCGTCCAAGCACGCGAGTTACGTCTTCAATCACGCGAGTTACGCCTGTGATCACGCGTGTGCGTGGTTGGATCAACTCGCCTCGCGCCGCTCGAGGAGGCGGCGGACGGCGAGGTAGTCGATGCCCCGCTGCGCGAGTACGTCGGCGGCCACGCCGGGAACGGCCGTCAGCGCGAGCAGCAGGTGCTCCCCCTCGATGCGCTTGCTGCCGACATCGACGGCTTCGCGAAGGCTCTTCTCCAGCACCTTCTTCGCCTCCGGCGTGAACGGCCGGTGACCGCGTCCCGAGCGCTGTCCACCGGTCAGCGCTCCCGGGCCGTGGGTCCGCTCGACCCGCTCGACGATGTGCTCGACGTCGATGCCGAACCCGCTCAGCGCTTCGACATCGGCGTCGCTGATCCCGCCCCGGCGGCGCACGCGCCGGAGGTCGTCGGCCAGTTCGTCCGCCGGGCAGCCCAGCGCGGTCAGCACGCCGGTACCCCTGGCCAGCGACGTCAGCAGGTGCAGCGCGTCGACGTTCGCGGACGTCTCGTCCGACGCCACCCGCTGGGCGCCGACGACGACCTCGCGCAGTTCGGGCGTGAAACGTTCGAACATCAGTGCCTCCCGTACTTCTTGTGCACCGCTTGCCTGCTGACCCCCAGCTCGGCCGCGATCTCCTGCCAGGACCAGCCGTGCACCCGCGCGCTGCGGACCTGCACGGCCTCGAGTTGTTCCAACAGCCGGCGCAAGGCGGCGACGGCGCGCAATCCCACCCGGGGATCGCGGTCGCCGGCTCGCGCGGCCAGATCTGTCGCTTCGGTCATGACGTCAACCTACGTTGACATCTCGCAGGTGTCAACCTCAGTTGACAGTTAGGGTCGGGGACATGGCCGAAATCTCAGTGGCGGAAAGGGACGGAGTAGGCGCGGACGGATCGACGCGCCCGACCGAAGACCACGTCGCCGTCCTCGGCAACGCCGTGGTGGTGTTGGACGGAGCGACGGCGCCGAGGCCGGATCTGCCGTCCGGCGGCTGGTACGCGAGCCTGCTCGTGCACAGCCTGTCGCGGGCGCTGACCGCCGAACCCCAGGCCGATCTCGCGGTCCTGCTGGCCGAGTCGATCGCCGACGTCGCCCGCCGCGAGGGCCTCGAACCGGGACGCTCGCCGTCGAGCACGGTCGCGATCGCGCGCTGGACGGACGACACCGTCGACGGGCTGGTGCTCGCCGACAGCCCCATCGTCGCCTTCGGTCCTTCCGGCGCCGACCCGCTCACCGACGACAGGCTCGTCTCGCTGCGGGAAAGCGGCCAGCTCCGCACCGGCGCCGACGTCCGCGCGAAACGCAACGCGCCGGACGGCTTCTGGGTCGCCGAAGCGGAACCCAAGGCCGCCGCCGAGGCCGTCCGCCGCAGTTGGCCGCGTTCGGAGGTCGACGCCCTGCTGCTGGCGACCGACGGCGTCGCGATCGGCGTCGACGAGTACGGCCTGTTCGACTGGCCGGAAGTGCTCACCATCAGCCGGGAGCGTGGCCCCGACGCCGTCCTCGACGCGGTGCGCACGGCGGAGAAACAGGACCCCGACGGCGAGCGCTGGCCCCGCGCGAAAAGGCACGATGACCAGCTACTGGTACTGGTCGACTTCGGGGTAGCCCCAGGGTAAAACCGGGGGCTTCCCGGATCGGAAAGCCGCGTCCGCGCGAGCAGGCTGGACGCATGACGTTCCCTGGGGAGAGATCGCGGACGAGGCCCTGGCTGATCGCGTCGGGCGCGGCCATCGGCTGGGCACTGTTCACCATGGTCGTGCTCCACCTGATCAGTTCACGCGATCCGGTGTTCGACACGCTGTCCAGCTACGCCTACGTCGACCGCGGCACCGGCATGCTCGGCGCCAGCGTGCTCTCCCTGTCGATCGGCTCGCTCACCGCGCTCGGCGCGCTGGCCGCGGCCGGGATCCCGCTCAGCCGCACCACGAAACTGCTGTTCGTACTGTGGTCGCTCGGGCTGGCGGCGGCCGCGATCTTCCCGGCGAGCTACCCCGAATTCCCGGATCCGGTCAGTGGCGAGATCCACCTGTACGCGTGCCTCATCGCGTTCCTCAGCCTGCCCGCCGCCGGCTTCACCTTGCGCGACAACCTGCGCGGCACCCCGGCGGCCAGGCTCATCGGGCGCCTGGCCTGGGGCAGCGCGGCCGGTCTCGTCGTCTTCGGGCTCAGCTTCATCTTCGTGCGCCTGGCCGACATCCCGTTCTTCAAGACGTTGACCGATATCGCGCCGGTCGGGGTCATGCAGCGGGTTTCCTTGGTGGCACACGTGATCCTGATCGCCGGGATGCTGAAGGTCGCGTCAGCGGCGCACCGCGTCGGCGAATTCCGGGGCGTACCCGTAGAGGCCGGGCAGCCCGCCCGTGTGCAGGAAGACAACGTGCTCGTCGGGCGCGAAATGGCCTTCGGCGGCCCAGCGGATCAGCGCGGCGCCCACTTTGCCGGTGTACACGGGATCGAGCGCGATTCCTTCCGTGCGGCCGAAAAGCCGCACCGCGTCCCACGTCTCGCCGGTCGGGATCCCGTAGCCGGGGCCGATCGTGCGGTCGTCGACGCGCAGACCGTCGAGTGACGGCGGCTCGGTGCCGAGCAGCGCAGCGGCGGCGATGGTGAGATCGGCCAGGTTGTCGAGGGCTTCGTCGACCGGATGGCTGACGCAGGCGATGTCCAGCGTCAGCCAGTCGAGGTCCGCGGTCCCGACGACGAGCCCCGCGGAGGTCCCGCCGCTGGCGTGCGGCGCGACCAGCCTCGCCTTGGTGATCCCCAGCTCGGCGAGCTGCCCGGCGATCTCCCGCGCGGCCGCGACGTAACCGAGCGCGCCGACCCCGTCGGAGCCGCCGACCGGGAACGTCGCCACCTGGCGCCCCTCGGCCGCGGCCTCGGTGATCAGCCGGTCGTAGGTCTTTCCGGTCTCCTCGCCGTCGCGGCAGATGTGCACGTTCGCGCCGAAGAGATGGTCGAGGGAGACGTTGCCGGACTTCTCGTACGCGTCACCGTCGCGAGGCACCTTCGCCGTCAGCACGAGCTCGCACCGCAACCCGAGCTTCGCGCAGGCAGCGGCCGTCTGGCGGCCGTGGTTGGTCTGCAGCGCGCCGAAGGTGATCACCGTGTCGGCGCTGTTCTCGATCGCCGCGCCGAGCAGGAACTCGAGTTTGCGCAGCTTGTTGCCGCCGACGCCGAGCGGATGCACGTCATCCCGTTTGAGCAGCAGATTCGGCAGGCCCAGGGCCTCGCCCAGCCGGGGTGCGGGATGCAGCGGCGTCGGATAGCCGCCGAGGTCGACGCGGGGGAAGCGATCGAGGTTCATGAACTTCACGTAACCACACCGAGACTACCCGGTGGTATCGTTCGTTTGAACGAACGAGAACCTGCAGGGGGAACCCATGACCACCTCGAAGGCCGACCTCGCGTTCACCGGCCTCGCCGAACAGGCGTCGATGCTCGCCGGCGGCGCGGTCACTTCCGTCGAACTCACCCGGCAAGCGCTCGAGAAGGCCGAAGCCAGCCAGCCCGTTCTCAACGCCTTCAAATGCCTTCGCGCCGAAGAAGCCCTTCGCGAGGCTGAGGAAGCCGATCGACGGCTCGCTGCCGGTGAATCCGCTCCCCTGCTCGGCGTCCCGACCGCGATCAAGGACGACCTCGACGTCACGGGACTGCCGACGGCGTTCGGTTGCGAGGGCGATTTCTCCGTCGCGACAACGGATTCCCCGCCCGTCGCCGCGCTCCGCGAGGCGGGCGCGGTGCTCATCGGCAAGACCAACACCCCGGAACTCGGCCAATGGCCGTTCACCGAAGGCCCCGCGTTCGGCGCGACCCGCAATCCGTGGGACACCGAGCGCACGCCGGGCGGTTCCTCGGGCGGCGCGGCGGCGGCCATCGCGTCGGGGGTGATCGCCGCCGCGCTGGGTTCCGACGGGGCGGGGTCGATCCGGATCCCGGCCGCATGGACCGATCTGGTCGGCATCAAACCGCAGCGCGGCCGCGTCCCGACCGAACGCGAACTCTTCCACGGCCTGACCGTGGTCGGCCCGCTCGCGCGCACCGTCGCCGACGCGGCCCTCCTGCTGGACGTCGCCGCCGGCACCGGCACCGCGTTCCAGGCGGCCGCCCGCCGCGAACCGGGCCGGATGCGGATCGGGCTGTCCACGCGGATTCCCTTCACCGCGACGAAGACCAAACTCGATCCGCAGGCGCACGCGGCCGTCGTCCGGCTCGCGGAGCGGTTCGCCGAACTCGGCCACGAGATCGTCGAGATCGAACCCGACTACCGGCTGATCGGCCTCACCTTCCTGCCACGTTCGCTCGTCGGCGTGCGTGACTGGTCTCGCCGCGTTCCGGACCAGGCGCGGCTCGATCCGCGCACCCGCGCCAACGCACGGCAGGGTTCCGCGCTGGCCGGTCCGGCGCTGCGGCTCGCCCGCGCCACGGAACCGTTGCTGCAACGGCAGATCGGCTCGGTGTTCGGGAGAGTGGACGTCGTGCTCACGCCCACCACCGCCACCCCGCCCCCGCGGATCGGCAGCTTCGACCGGCTCTCCGGCTGGCAGACCGACCAGGCCATGATCGCCGCGTGCCCCTACGCTTGGCCGTGGAACGTGCTGGGCTGGCCGGGGGTCAACGTCCCCGCCGGGCTGAGCCCGGAAGGCCTGCCGCTCGGCGGTCAGCTGCTCGGCCCCTCGCACGCCGAGGAACGGCTCATCTCGCTGGCCGCGCAACTGGAAGAGGTCGAACGGTGGCAGGACCGCAAACCCGAGACCGCTTGGTGAACACCCGCGAGGCCATCCTCCACGCCGCCCTCAAGGTGGTCGGGGAACAGGGTGTCGGCGGGCTGACCAACCGCCGGATCGCGACCGCGGCCGGTGTCTCGCTCGGCACGCTGACCTACCACTTCCCCAGTCAGACCGCCTTGCTGCGCGAGGCGATGCTGCTGTTCGTCGAAGAAGAGACCACGAAGCTGACCGGGTTCGTCGACACGTACCGCGAGCAGGGGTTGAGTGTCGAGCAGGCCGCGTCGGTGGTCGAGCAGGTCATCGCGCAGCTGCCGTTCGGCACCGACGAACTCGGCGCGCACGAGCTGTACCTGCAGGCCGCCCGCGACCCCGGGCTCCAGGACGCGGCCGCCCGCTGCTTCGCCGCGTACGACGAACTCGCGCTGGTGATCCTGAAAACGCTCGGTGTGCCGTCGCCGGAACGGCTGACCGGTCCGGTCGTCGCGCTGATCGCCGGCCTGCAGCTGCGCAGGCTGGCCACGGGAGACGACGGCGTCGGGGTGGCGCAGTCTCTGATGATGCTCGTCCGCGGCGCGTCATGACCGGTCCGCCGATCGTCAAGGGGACGGCGGCGTGGAAGTACTTCGGCGACTTCCGGGCCGGGCTGCTGGCCGGTCAGGTGCTGGTGTTGCAGGTCGCGCATCCGGTGGTCGCGGCCGGGGTGCGGGATCATTCCGACTACGTCGAGGATCCGTGGACCCGGCTGATGCGCACGGCCGCGTCGCTGTCCATCTACATCTACGGCGGTCCGGAGGGCGCCCGCTACGAGGCGGACCGGCTGCGCGCGCTGCACCGGTCGTTCACCGGCGTCGACGACGGCCGCCGCTACAGCGCGCTGAACCCGCATGCGTACGCCTGGGTGCACGCCACGCTCGTCATGGTTCCCGTTGACACACAAAGGTTCTACGGCACGCCGATGACTCCGTCCGAAGTGGACGAATACTACGCGCAGATGTGCGACGTCGGGCGGCTCCTCGGCCTGCGCGAACAAGACCTGCCGCCGACGTGGCCCGAATTCGAGCGGTATTACGCGGACATGATCGACGGTTTCGGCCCGAACGAAACGATTTCGACATTGTTCGAAACGATCCGGACGGTGAAGAAACCGTGGCGATGGCTGCCCGACAAACGGTGGGTCCGGCTTCAACGGTGGCAGCATCGGGGACAGATGTTCGTCATCCGCGCCACGCTGCCACCCGCACTGCGAGACCGCCTAGGTCTACAGTGGACCGATCGTGACCAGCGCCGATTCGACCGATTCCGTCGCGCGGTGCGGTTCTTCGGCGGCCTGGTGCCGGTGACGTTGCGGTCTTCGCTCGTGCGGCGGATCGGCAGGCTCAACGTCTGGTTCCGGGCGCATCCACGCGCGTATCGTTTCCTCGGGGGCTGACCCCCACCGGAGTAAGGGGCGAAGTCCCCTGTACGGGGGACCCCGATTCACCCGGCGCTGTGACGCTTTCCGGGGCCGTCGTCGTTAACTTCAGCCGGGATGGGGAATTCACCGAGGGGGCGGCGCACGGCGCCGATGGTCATCGCCCGCGTACTCGTGCTCTGCGCGCTGGCGTCCGTTCTGCTGTCCGGCACCGCGCGGGCGGACGGCGTGTCGAGCGGCGCGGACGTCCAGGTCGCGCAGACGCTCGGCACCCGGGATCTCACGGTCATCCTGCGGCGGATGGACATCGCGCCCGGGCCGCTGCACGTCGACGTCGTGACGCACACCGGAAGCACGCCGGGAACGCTGAAACTGCGCGCGTCCACCGCCGGGACCACGTTTTCCGAAACCACGGTGCGGCTGGACGGGAAACCCGGCGCCCATGCGGCACAACTGCGGGTCGATCAGCCGGGTCCGTGGGAGCTCGGCCTGGACGACGGGACGGACACCGCGTCGATCCCGTTCATCGTCCCGGCCAGGGTCATCCCTCCGTGGGAGAAGGCCACCTTCGGTGGCTTCGTCGCCGCAGGTGTGTTCCTGGTGCTCGGTCTCGTCGTCGCGCTGCGCGTCCGGCGGCCGCAACTCGCGCTGATCCCCGCCGGTGGGATGGTCGCCGCGCTCGCGGTCGCGATTACCGGCGCGATGCTGTCGGCGTCCACTCCGCCGCCGCCCGCACCCGGTACGGCCCTGGATCCGACGATCGACAACGTCCAAGACCCGTACACGAACGCTCAGATGTCCACAGTGGACTTCTCGCGGCCGCCGGTGAATCTGGCCGTGCGGTCACCGAACGCGCGAGCCGGCGCGCTCGCCGAGGTGCGCCTCGCCCTCGCCGACGGCTCGACCGGCCGTCCCGTCGACGACCTTCTGGTGCACGACAACGCTTTGATCCATCTCGTCGTCATCTCGCCGACGGGCAGGCTCTGGCATCTGCATCCGGTGCGCGTCGGACCCGGCGACTACCGGATGAAGTTCACCCCGCCCGAGGCCGGGACCTACGCCGTCGCCGCGGAACTCGCCCGGCGAGGCGGCGGCGTGCAACTCCTCCGCACCACACTGGGTGTCGCGACCGGAACGGACTCCCCCGCCGAACCCGTGCCCACCGGAGCCGGAAAACGAGTGGTACAAGGGAATCCGGTCGACGTCGAGATCCGGCCGGGGACGCCGACCACGATCACCGCGCGGTTCGGGAAGGCCGATCTCCAACCCTGGCTGGGCATGCTCGGCCACCTCATCGTCGTCGGCCCGATCACCGGCGACCACCGGGTCGGCGCGGATGCCGCTGCCGCGCCGACCTGGGCCCACGTGCATTCGATGATCCCGCAGTCGCCGGGGATGCCGGGGAAACCCGATGAAACGGTCGCCGCGTACGGCCCCGACGTCCCGTTCACCTACACCTTCGCCGCGCCCGGCAAGTACCGCGTCTGGCTGCAGGCCGAACGCGATTACACGGTGCTGACCGTGCCCGTGGAGATCGACGTCCCGGCGGAAGGGGCACCTCAGTGAGTTCCACAGTGGACAGACGAAAACCGGTGCTGCTGATCTCCGTGGTCGCCGTGCTCGCGGTGGCGATCGTGGCCTGGCTGGTGTGGCCGAGCAGCGGCGGGGCGCAGGTGCAGCGTTCGACGCAGGGCCCGTACACGGTGCAGATGTCGGTCGAAGATCCGCACCAGGGCGGCAATGTCTTCGCGTTGACCGTCTCCGGTGCCACGCCGGACGTCGTCACGCTCGAACCCGTGATGCCCCAGATGGGGCACGCGCTCGCGCCGTCGCCCGCGATCGCGGAAGGGCCGGGCCGGTTCCGCACCGGCGACGTCCTGCTGCCGATGTCGGGGCAATGGGAGATCACCGTTTCACTGCGCGGGCCGTCCGGCGCCACGCAGCACGTTTTTCCTTTGCTGGTCAAGTAAGAGAGGGAGGTCGGGGGTATGGATCTCACCGCGGGAGGGGCGAGGGCCGTCCCGGTGGCGCGCAGTGAACGCACCGGTCTCGTACCGGCGGGCACGGTGCTGGCCGGGTCGGTGATCTCACTGGTCGGGCTGACCTGGGACATCCAGTGGCACGGTGACGTCGGCCCGGACACGTTCTTCACGATGCCGCATCTGTTCCTGTATTCGGGCAGCGCGATCTCCGGGCTCGCGAGCCTCGTGGTCGTGCTGATGACCACGGCCGCGCGCCGGGCGGGACGTCCGGTCGACGCGCGGGTCGGCGGCCGCGCGATCAACGTCTTCGGCAAGATCTTCGCCGCACCGGCCGGCTACCTGGTGACCGGGACGGGCGCGGCGATGTTCCTGTTGTACGGCCTGTGGGACCAGTGGTGGCACGGCCTGTACGGATTCGACGCGGTGATCGACTCACCGCCGCATATCGGGCTGCTGCTGTCGATCACGCTGAGCATCATCGGCACGGTCATGGTGTTCGCGGCCGCGCGGGAACACCGCTGGGGCACCGTCGGTGTGGTCGGCAGCCTCGGCGTGCTGATCGCGTTCAGCACGGTGACCGTGCTGGGGCTGCAGCAGATCGACGTCGACGGGCTCGACGTCGTCTCCGTCGGCATCGCGCTGCTTTCGGTGCTGCTGGTCTCGGCGGGCGCCGGGTTCTGGGGACGGCCGGGCGGCGCGGTCCGGGTCGCCGCGGCGCTGGCGGTCATCCAGGCGATCACCTGGTGGTTCTCGCCGTGGGCCGCCGAGGCGTACGCGAGCGCCGTCGGGTTGCCGATGCGCGACTACATCGACGGCGTTCCCGCGATGCCTTCGATGATGCCGATGGCGCTGCTGCCGATCGCGGCCGTACTCGAAGCGGTGTACCTGCTCTCACGCCGCTGGACGGCGGGCCGGGTTTCGGTGCTGGCAGGCGTGATCGGTGGGCTGCTCGTCGGCGCGAGCATGCCGATCCAGAACGCGATCGTCTACGGCTCCGACCGGATGCCCTGGGCGGTCGTGTTCGCCACCGGCGCCGCCGGCGCGGTGGTCGGGCTGCTCGGCGGCTTCGCCGGGTGGCGGTTCGGCGGGATGCTGAGGCTGCTGGCCCCGGCGAAGGGGGAGAACGCGCATGCGTAAGACATTGCTGGCCTTGGCGGCGGCGATCGGGTTGCTGTTCGCGACCACGCCCGCGGCGAACGCCTACGAACCGGTGAACATCGTCCACACCGAACGGGTCCAGGTCGGACCGTACGGGATGACCGTCGGCTTCAGCACGTGGCCGTTGCGCGCCATGCAATCACTGGACTTCACGTTCATCCCGGACGACGGGATCGCCGGGAAGTCGGGGACGCTCGCGTTCCTCAATCCGGAGACCGGGCGGCTGGGCCGTCCCCAGCCGCTGGCGAAACATCCGCGGAAACTGGAGGTGTGGGGACTGGACATCCGGGCCCTGCAGACACAGGGCTCGTGGACGTTCCGGTTCGAGATCGACGGGCCCGCGGGCAAGGGCGCGGGAGAACTCCGTGATCTGGCGGTGCTCGAACAGCCGGGGCCGCCGATGGCGGTGAGCTGGTCGATCAGCCTGATCCCGCTGATCGTCCTCGCCGTCCTGATCGCCGTCGCCTGGCGGCGCACGAAATCCCGGCTGCGCGGGAACGGGCTTCCCGCGACGGTGTGACTCGAAGTGACGAAGATCGGATGGCTCGCGAGTCCCGGCGGACGCGCGAGCCTTTCGTCATGGGCTCAAATCGAACTGTCCGGCCTTGACCGCCTTGAGAAAGGCGTTCCACTCACCGGAATCGAAGACGAAGACGGGACTATTGGCCAATTTGGTGTCACGGACCCCCACCAGGCCTTCGCGGGCGAGGTTGACCTCGACGCAGTTCCCCCCGTTGGGCTCGCTCGCGAAGGACTTCTCCCACGCGGAGTCGTCGAACAGCGACACGGCCGTGGTCGGATCGTAATCCGCCGCCGATGGATAATCGGCCATTGGTCGTACCTCCGAACGTCGGTCGGGGGTGCGGGTCGCGACCTGCGCGAACCGTCACGGTCCCGGCTTCTCCCTGCCTCAACGGGACTATCCCGCACGGCCAAGTGGGTGATCAACTCCGCCCACCCTCGACATGAAGATTATTCCAGGAGTAGGATTAATCGCAGCGGCCGGGGCTCGGTTGTTGGTGAATCGCTCGCAGTGCGTTTCACCGTTCCGGCAGGCCATCGACGGCAGGTGACCAGCGGGGACACCGGTCCCGCGGCGCATGACCACCCACCGCCGACCTCGTGGGGGAGGATCAGCGTGATCATTCAGGACACCATGCCGGCGACGGTACTCGCCGTCGGCAGGCTCATGGCCGGGACGGCGGGCGAAAGCCGCCGCTCCGCGCATCTTTTCGACTTGCACTCCGGGGGATCGCACCCCGAGTTCCTGCACGCCCGCTGTGGCGCGGCGATGCCTTACGACCACCTGGAATGGGTCCCCGTCGGTTCGGGGATGCCCTGTGAGCGTTGCCTCGGTCTCGCCGGTTCGGCCGACCAGACGCGACTGCCGCGTCCGAGCCGGGGGGTGTGACCGCCATGGCCGTCCGCCTCACCACGCTGCTGTTCCGCCGTGAGGACGAACGCCTGGCCTCGGCGAAGCACCACCACACCATCGGACTGGAACTGCGCCGGCGGTTCGGGTTCAGCCTCATCCAGGCTCCGCTGCGCAAGCAGCCGCCGTGGAATTCCGAAGTCGATTCGCCGGGCGCGCACCGGGACCTGATCAGGACCGGCCGGCCGCTCGAAGGTCAGTTCGAACTGACGCCCCTGATCGGGCATCTGACCGGCCGGGCCTGACGAAAATCAGGGCTTGCGGCCCAAGCCGCCGAGTCCTCCGGTGACCGTCGGGTCGTCCGCGAACCGGTCGCTGGCACGGGAATCCGCCTCGTCGAGATGCCAGGTGGCCATCCAGTCGATACCCGGCTCGACCAGCTCCAGCCCGTCGAAGAACGCGGTGAACTCCGCGCGGGACCGCAGATGGAACGGCGCACTGGTCTTCTTGTACAGCTCCTGGACGTTCTCCCGGTTGTCGCCTTCCTTGCGCGTGACGCCGTCCTCGGTCAGATGCGAGGACAGGAAGTACGACCCCGACGGCAGGAAATCGAGATAGCGCTGGACCATCTCGTGGACGGGCTCCTCCGGGCCGAGGAAGTACAGCAAGCCGACCAGGACCAGCCCGATCGGCTGGCGCGGATCGATCACCCCGGTCTCGAGGGCGCGTTTCCAGATGTCGGCGGGATCCCGGACGTCGCCCTGCAGCACCGCGTGCCTGCCGAGCAGACCCTCACGTTCCAGCAGCAGCTGGGAATGCGCGACGGCGACCGGTTCGATGTCGACGTAGACGACCCGGCTGTCCGGGTTGATCGCGCTCGCGATCTGGTGGACGTTGCCGACGGTGGGCACGCCGGAACCGATGTCGAGGAACTGCGTGATCCCTTGGCGGGCCAGGTATCCCACGCCGCGGCCGAGGAAGTCGCGGCCGACGCGGGCGAACGTCTTGACCTCGGGGAACTGCTTGAGCACCTGCGAGCCGAACTCGCGGTCGACGGCCCAGTTGGCCGAACCGCCGAGGAACCAGTCGTACACCCTGGCCACGTTGGGGCGTTCGAGATCGACCCCCTCGGGAGCCACCGGGTCGATGGGGTCGTGCTGCGTCGTCATTCCGTCACACCTCGTCAGGAACCGGTTTGCGGGCGACCCCGCCGATGGCGCAGTTAAGCGCAGGCGAGCGGGGGTCGTCCAGCCGCCATGCGCCGACCGGGACCAGACCCGGTGCCACGAGGTCGAAATCCCCGAAGAAACCGAGGATCTCTTCCTTGTCGCGGAAGGACGCGGGCGTGCTCGACTGTTCGTACTGCTTCACGACGCGCTGGATCTGGGCCAGCTCGTCACCCTCCACGCCGGACATCGTGACGTGGGAAAGGACGTAGAAGGAACCGGCGGGCAGGAGCCGCCGATAGCGCGCGATGACGTCGCCGAGCGCGGGGCCCGGCACGAAATGCAGGACCGCGACCGTGAGCAGGGCGACCGGTTTCGCCGGATCGAGCACGCCGGTGTCGAAGGCGTGTTCCCAGACTTCGTCCGCCTCGCGCAGATCTCCGCCGATCACCGCGTGCCTGGCGGGGTCGCCGTTCTTCTCCAGCAGGATGCGGGCGTGCGCGACGGCGACCGGCTCGTTGTCGACGTACACGCACCGGCTGTCGCCGTCGGCCTCGCCGGCGATCTCGTGGACGTTGCCGACCGTCGGCACCCCGGAACCGAGATCGAGGAACTGGTTCACGCCGTGCTCGGCGCAATGCCGCACCGCGCGGCCGAGGAAGGCGCGGTTGGCCCTGGCGAGGGCACGGATGAGCGGGAAGGTCTTGACCAGCTGTTCGCCGAATTCCCGGTCCACCGCCCAGTTCGCGGTCCCGCCGAGCGCCCAGTCGTAGATCCGGGCGGCGTTGGGCCGCTCGAGATCGACGCCTTCGGGGAGGAACCGCGGGTCCATCTCAGGCTTGCATCTGTGTTCTGTACAGCTCGGCGAGTTCCTTGAGGAACTGCCGGGTCTCCTGGCGCTCCAGCGCGGCGCCGCGCAATCTGTCCCAAGAGTCCACGAAGATGTTGAAGTCCTTGACGTCGTCGAGGTACAACCCGCCCGCGGAATGTTCGATGTAGACGAAATCCCTGGTGCGGTCCGGGAAACGCATGATGGTGAAGTCGTTGGGCACGGCGGCGAGCCGCGCGCCGAACGGCAGCACGTGCACGTACACGCGCGGATGCTTGTCCAACGCCAACAGATGTTCGACCTGGTCCAGCATCACCGCCGGGGCGGAGCCGCCGGGAGCGCGGCGCAAGGCGCCCTCGCTGATGATGAACCGGTAGTACGGCGGTTGTTGCTGCTCGAAGACGGCCTTGCGGTCCAAGCGGTTGCGGACCAGCGAAGTGACGTCGGTGGCGCCGGCTTCGGTGAACTGCTTGAGCATGTAGTGCTCGGACTGCAGCGGGCCGGGGATGCGCTCGCCATGCCAGGTGAGGATCTCCGCGGCCGCGGGTTCGAGGTCGGTGAAGGTGCGGAACCAGTGCGGCACCACGGATCGGTAGCCGGACCAGTGGCCGCGCTGCCCGGCCGCGGCGCGGGCCAGGTTCATCAACGTGTCGGCCTCGTCGCCGTTGATCCCGAACGCGTTCAGCATCGATCGCACATCCCCGAGCTTGACCCCGACGGCACCGGACTCGATCTTGTTGACCTTGCCCTGGGTGCAGCCGAGCACTTCGGCGACCTGCTGCTGTGTCATCCGCGCGGCGTTGCGGGCATGCCGGAGCTCGTTCCCGAGCTGCTTCCGGCGCGAGGTGACGGTGCTGGCCATCGCCTTGCTCTCCCGGACCACATAGACCAGGACCGCGGCTGCCCGCCGTCCTGCGCGCGAATACTCGAACCCACCCAGGGTACTTCACCTTGCGGGGTTCGATGATGACATTGCGCAGCGTTCCAGGAAACGGCCGAAAACACCAGTCACCTGGTACGTCACCCTGGTGGCGGAGCGATCTCGTCACATTTCGGGCACGGTGGTCGGGCATAGTGACCGAGTGGACCAATCCCCCTTCGCCAGGCAGGTCACCGATGGTGTGTTCGGGTACGTCCAGCCCGACGGCTCGTGGTGGATCAACAACTGCGGCTTCGTCGCCGCGGGCGATCACACGGTGGTGATCGACACCTGTTCGACCGAACGGCGCACCAGGGCGCTGCTGGCGACGGCGGAGTCGACCGCCGGGGCGCCGGTGACCACTGTGGTCAACACGCATCATCACGGCGACCACACGAACGGCAACTACCTGGCGACCGGCGCGACGATCGTCGGGCACCGGAAGACGCGCGAGGTGATGGTCGCGACCGGGATCAACACGTACGAGAACTCGTTCACCGGGAACGACTGGGGTCATCTGGAGCTGCGGCCGCCCGAGGTGCTGTTCGACGACCGGCTGACCGTGCAGGCCGGCGACGTCCGGCTGGAGCTGATCCACCCCGGGCACGCCGCGCACACCACCAACGACGTACTCGTCTGGCTGCCGGAGCGGCGGGTGCTGTTCGCCGGTGACCTGATCTTCAACGGCGGCAGTCCCTTCGCGCTGATGGGCTCACCCGCCGGGTGGCGGAAGGCGCTGGAGCTGGTCCGCTCGCTGGAGCCGGAGACGATCGTGCCGGGCCACGGCCCGGTGTGCGGCCCCGAGGCGATCGACGTCGTCGACGGATACCTGGGTTTCCTGCAGAAACTCGCGTCGTACGGGAAGGCGGCGGGGCTGACGCCCCTGCAGGCCGCTCGCGAAGCGGATCTGGGGCCTTACGAGGCACTGTCCGAACAGGAACGGCTTCCGGCGAACCTGCACCGGGCTTATGCCGAACTGGACGGCTTGGCGTGGGGCGGGGCGATCGATCTGGGGGCGGCGCTGGCGGACATGGTCACCTTCAACGGTGCGCCCATCCGGTGCTTCTCCTGACTAGCCCCAGCTCTCCTGCGGTGGGTGTTGCGAAAGCCACTTTCGCAACCTTCAACGTTGCGAAAGTGGCTTTCGCAACCCGCCCGGCCGCTACCCGCGTCCCCGCACGTCCCGAAGGCCACCTTCGAGACGTCCAACGTCCCAAAGGGCTTTCGCAACCCGCCCGGCCGCTACCCGCGTCCCCGCACGTCCCGAAGGCCACCTTCGAGACGTCCAACGTCCCAAAGGCTCCCTTCAAGACACCCGAAATCCCGCCCAGTGCCCCACAAGCAGCCCCCACCCGTCCCTGGGGGGCGACCCCGATCCCAGCGTACCGCCGCAAGCGCCGCGTCGGACCGCGCGAGCCGAGTTGTCCACAGGTGGGCCCGGTTGTGGACAACTCCCGGTTGATCCCTTCTCGCCCCGGCGCCGTATCCCTCATCGGGGATAGGCTCGGCACGGGAATCGAAGCGGAAGGGTGCGGATGAGCAAGAAGGCGAGCATCGGGGTCACCGGCCTGGCGGTCATGGGCCGCAACCTGGCCAGGAACCTCGCGAGGCACGGGCACACGGTGGCCCTGCACAACCGCTCCGAGCAGCGGACGAAGGAACTGGTCGAACAGTTCGGCGACGAGGGCGACTTCATCCCGGCGTATTCGGCGCAGGACTTCGTCGACGCGCTGGAGCGTCCGCGCCAGGTCGTGATCATGGTCAAGGCCGGCGCGCCGACGGACGCCGTGATCGACGAATTCGTCCCGCTCCTCGAGAAGGGCGATGTGATCGTCGACGCGGGCAACGCGCATTTCGCGGACACCCGGCGCCGCGAGGCCGCGCTGCGCGAGAAGGGCATCCACTTCGTCGGCACCGGTGTGTCCGGCGGCGAGGAGGGCGCGCTGCACGGGCCGAGCATCATGCCGGGCGGGTCCAGGGAGTCGTACGAGTCGCTCGGGCCGCTGTTCGAGGACATCTCGGCGAAGGTCGACGGCGAGCCCTGCTGCACGCACGTGGGCGCGGACGGCGCCGGGCATTTCGTGAAGATGGTGCACAACGGCATCGAGTACGCCGACATGCAGCTGATCGCCGAATCGTTCGACCTCCTGCGCGGCGCGGGCGGCTACTCCCCCGCCGAGATCGCCGAGGTCTTCCGCACCTGGAACTCGGGGCGGCTCGATTCGTACCTGATCGAGATCACCTCGCAGGTGCTGGCCCACACCGACGCCGCGTCCGGCAAGCCGTTCGTCGACATCGTGGCGGACCAGGCCGAGCAGAAGGGCACCGGCCGCTGGACCGTCCAAATCGGACTGGACCTCGGCGTGCCGATCAGCGGCATCGCCGAAGCCGTCTTCGCCCGTTCACTGTCCGGTTCGTCGAACCTGCGTGAGGCCTCGCGCGGTCTCGGCGGTCCCTCGCGCGCCCCGCTGACGGGGTCCGCTTTGGACACTTTCGCGGACGACGTCGAGCAGGCGCTGTACGCGTCGAAGGTGGTGGCGTACGCCCAGGGCTTCAATCAGATCCAGGCGGGTGGCGCCGAATACGGCTGGGACATCGACCTCGGCAAGGTCGCGTCCATCTGGCGCGGCGGCTGCATCATCCGCGCGAAGTTCCTGAACGACATCACGGCCGCGTACGCCGAAGAGCCCGCACTGCCGACGCTGCTGACTTCGGGCGGCTTCCGCAAGGCAGTCGAGGACGCCCAGGACTCCTGGCGTTCGGTGATCTCGACCGCGGTGCGGCTGGGCATCCCGACCCCGGGCTTCTCGACCGCGCTGGCCTACTACGACGGTCTGCGCGCGGAGCGGCTCCCCGCCGCGCTGGTGCAGGGCCAGCGGGACTACTTCGGTGCCCACACGTACCGCCGCGTCGACCGCGAAGGTTCGTTCCACACCGCCTGGGCCGCCGACGGTCGCCCGGAATCCCCCGCCTGACAAACGAAAGCGTCCTTCACCGCGTCTGACACGGTGAAGGACGCTTTCAGCCCTCCCCGCGTGCAGCGACGATCTCCGCCAGCGCCCGCACGATCACCGCTTCGGTGTTCTCCTTCGTGAGGCCGAGCCCCGTCAGCAAATCGTCGCCGAGTTCGAACAGGGCCAGCAGGATGTGCTCGGTGCCGATGTAGTTGTGCCCGAGCCGCAGTGACTCCCGCATGGTCAGCTCCAGCGCTTTCTTGGCCTGCGCGCCGAACGCCATCTTCGCCGCTTCCACCGGTTCGGCGGCGGGTTCCGGCAGCTTCGCCTCCGCGGCCTCGCGGACGGCTTCGAGAGTCACCTTCTGTGCCACGATCGCCCCGGCGGCGAGCGCGGCCGGTTCGGAGAGCAGCCCGAGGACCAGGTGCACGGGCTCGATCTGCGGGCTCTTCGCAGACACCGCGGCGTCCCGCGACGCGACGACGACGTGCCGCGCCCGGTCGGTGTAGCGGCTGAACACCTTCACCAGGTCTTCCAGCGACGAGCCGCTGGACTCGACGAAGCGCTTCTGCGCCGCTTGCTTGGAAACGCCCATGTTCTTGCCGATTTCGGTCCAGGACGCGCCGGAACGCCGCGCCTGGTCGACGAAGTGGCCGATCAGATGGTCGGCCACTTCGCCGAGGTGCTCGCCGAGGAAGACCGCGTCGGACAGCTGGCCGAGCACGTCGCCGTCGGGATGCTGCTGCTTGATGTGGGAGATGAGGTCGTCGAGCCGAACTGGATTCGTCATGCCGTCAACTTTAGGTTGACGCTCGCCAATCGTCAACCACGGGTTGACGCGAAGGTCGCCTTGAGATCGAAGCCGTTGGCCTCCAGCGTCTCGAATCGCGGCGCCGGATCCGCGGCGAACAGGCGGCGCGCGGCGATGTGGTCCGGCGGCCGGTTCACCGACTCGACCCCGGCGAGCACACCGTCACGGAACGACAGCACCGAGAACTTCCCGCCCTCCCGATCCCCGGTCACGACGGTCTTCTCCGCCCCGGTCAAGATCCCGGCGATCTGCAGTTTCGCGCCGAGCTGGTCGGTCCAGAACCACGGCAGGCTGTCGTAGGGCGCGGGTTCGCCGGCGATGACGGCGGCCACCGCCCGCGCCTGGTCGACGGCGTTCTGCACCGACTCCAGCCGCGTCGCCGTACCCGCCTGGACACAGGGGAAATTCGCGCAGTCCCCGACCGCCGAGATCTTCGGGTCGCTCGTGCGCAGGTGCTCGTCGACGACGACACCGTTCGCCACGGCGAGCCCCGCCCCTTCGGCCAGCCGTGTCCGCGGCTCGACCCCGACCCCGACCAGCACCAGATCGGCGGGCAGCAGGCTGCCGTCGCTCAGTTCCACCTCGGCCACCCGGCCCTCGCCACGCAGCGCGGCGACGCCCTTGCCGAGCAGGATCGTGTGGCCGGCCTCTTCGTGCAGAGCGGCGAAGTACGCCGAGACCTCCGGAGTCGCGACGCGGGCCATCAGCCTGTCCTGCGCCTCGACGATCGTCACGGGCCGCCCGGCGTGCGCGGCGAACTCCAGCCCGATGAACCCGCCCCCGACCACGACCACGTTCTCCGCGCTTTCCAGTGCGGCCCGCAGCACATCGGCCTCGTCCTTGGTGCGCAAGGTGAACACACCATCCAAAGTGGACCCGGGAACCGGCAGGACCCGGTTGACCGATCCTGTCGCCAGCACCAGATGGTCGTACTCGTGAGCGCTCCCGTCTTCGAGCACCACCTTCGCCGCGTCACGATCCACCGACGCGACGCGGCCCGGGATCAGCTCGATGTTCTTCTCCGCGAAGAAGTCTTCGGGCCGCAGACGCAGCTGGGCGTCGCCCGCGGTCCCGGCGAGATAGCCCTTCGACAACGGAGGCCGTTGGTACGGCAGCCCGGGTTCGTCACCGATCAGCACCACCCGCCCGCCGAACCCCTTGTCCCGCAGCGAGGTCGCCACCCCGAACCCGCTCTGCCCGGCCCCTACGACGAGGACGGTCTCCATCGGCGCTCCTTCCGTTGTGCCCGACCTCCATTCAACACAGCTCTGACCCTTTCGACACGTGATCCGCCCACGGCGGACGCGCTACGGTCATGCCCATGAGCCGTCCCGAGGTCCACCCGGTGGACGCCCGCCCGCCGCTGCCGAAGCTGACCTTGCTCGGCCTCCAGCACATGACGATCATGTACGCGGGCTCCGTGGCCGTCCCGCTCGTCGTGGGCAGCGCGCTGAAACTGGACGCGGCGACGATCGCGTTGCTGGTCAACGCGGATCTGCTGGTCGCGGGTATCGCGACACTGATTCAGGCGATCGGGATCGGGCGGATCTTCGGCATCCGGCTGCCGGTGGTGGCCGGCGCGACGTTCACCGTGGTCAACCCGATGATCATGATCGCGTCCCAGTACGGCATGCAGGCCGTCTACGGCGCGATGATCGCGTCGGGGGTGTTCGGCCTGCTCATCGCCAAACCCTTCGCGAAGATGATCCGGTTCTTCCCGCCGCTGGTTTCGGGCACGCTGCTCATGGTCATCGGCATCTCGCTCATCGGACCGGGCGTGGGCCTGATCGCCGGCCACGACACCGGATCGCCGGAGTACGCGAAGCCCGCCAACATCGCGCTGGCGTTCGGCGTGATCGCGGTGATCGTCCTGTTCACCCGGGTACTGCGCGGATTCGCGAGCCAGATCGGCCCGCTGCTGGCGCTGTTGATCGGCCTGGTCGCGGCGATCCCGATGGGACTGGTGAGCTTCAAGGGCATCGCCGACGCCGACTGGTTCGGCCTGGCGTCGCCGTTCCATTTCGGCCCGCCGACCTTCCCGATCGCGGCCGTGCTCTCGATGTGCGTCGTGATGCTGGTGACCTACACCGAATCCACCGCGGACCTGGTCGCCGTCGGCGAGATCACCGGCCGGCCGGCGACGGACTCCGACCTCGCGCGCGGTCTCGCCACCGATGGTCTCTCGGCCATCCTCGGCGGCGCGATGAACTCGTTCCCGGACACGGCTTTCGCGCAGAACGTCGGCCTCGTGCAGATGACCGGGGTGCGCAGCCGGTGGGTGGTCGCGATGGCGGGCGGCCTGCTCGTGCTGATGGGCCTGGTGCCGAAGGTCGGCGCCTTCGTCGCCGCCGTGCCGGAGCCGGTGATCGGCGCGGTCGCGGTGGTCATGTTCGCGATGGTCGCCGCGGTCGGCGTGCAGAACCTGAAGAAGGTGGAGTTCTCCGGCAACCACAACACCTTCATCGTCGCGGTGTCGGTCGGGGTGGGCCTGCTGCCCGCGTTCGCCACGAACCAGTTCGGGAATTCGATCTTCTTCCAGCACTTCCCCGCGTGGTTGCAGACCATCTGCGGCAGCCCGATCACGGTCGCCGCGATCGTCGCGTTCACCCTCAACCTGCTGTTCAACCACCTCGGCAAACGCCGGGACCCCGACCTACTGCAGGCGCCTTAACAGAAAAGCCACTTCGGCCACAGATTGCACTCTTCGGTCGGCGTCGTCGAGGGCGGCGGCGGAGTCGGGTTGGGCGGCTGCGGAACGACCGTGGACCCGGTGGTCCGCGGCGGATCCGCGGGCTCGTTCGACGAAGTCGGCGTGGCCGGGTCCGGCGAGTCGGACGTCTGCGCGGCCGAACTCGACGTACGGCGGCTGGACGTCGTCCTGCTGGGCCGCGTCGACGTCCCGCCGTCGCCGGTTTCGACCGTCTCGGTGGACGGAACGGCCGAAGTCGCGTCGGCTCCCCTGTTTTCCGAAGGCCGCTTCGGCATCTCGATGACGCTGATCGGGTTCGGCGCCGCATTCTGTTCCGGATCCGCGTCGAACCCGACGAGAACGGCGGCCGCACCGCAGGCGACGACCACGGCGATCACCACCGCGATAACTCTCCAGCGTGACTTTGCCCGTGACTCCTCGTGGTCGTCCCAGCCCTCACGAATAAGCAGGTCGGCGACCGAAACATCGTCGTCATCCACCAGCTGAAACCTTTCGCACCGGGAACGAGCGAGGAGTAGTTTTACCGCAACTCACCGCCGAATGGGTGAAGTTAACCAAAAATTATTCACCCGATGGAACACGCCAGCGTAGGCCAGTCACACAGCGTGTATTCATCTGCTCCCGCGCATATCGGCGGTGGCCCGCCTTCGGCTCGCGTATACAGCGCCCTCCGCGGGTGGTGTAATCGACGGTGCCAGCACCGGAAGAGGGGGTTCGGACGGATCATGGAGGCTGACGCCCTCGCCGTGCCCGGGGCCGGGAATTCCGGTCGTCCGGCAGGCGCGCCGCTCGGAAACGAGCCGCTCGGCGATCTCGGCCTCGCGGGCGACCACGCCGCCATCTGGTCGTACGACTTCGAGGCCGAGACCCTGTCCTGGCTGCCCGGACTGGAGAACCTCCTGGGCGGAGGCGCGCTCACCGAAGCCGAGATCGAGTCCAGGCTCGCCGATCTGGTGGCCCCGCTGACCGCCGGCACCCGCACCTCCCCGCCTTGGCGCGAGTTCGAACTCGAGCAGTCGTTCCGGAACCCGGCAGGCGAGATCCGCTGGGTCAGGCTGCGCGCCCGCACCATCGGCGACGACAACGGCTCGTCGGGACTGCTCGGCATCGCCACCGACGTGACCGACGTCCGCGAGAACCGGCAGGCCCTCGAAGATCTCACTGACCGTTACCGGCTTTTGGTCGAACTCAGCCCCGACGCGGTCTGTGTCCACGAAGCCGGCGTTGTCACCTACGTCAACCGAGCGGCCCTCACCGCGCTCGGCGCGTCCTCGACCGCCGAGCTGATCGGGCGGCCGATCATGGACTTCGTGGCCGACGAATCGCTTCCGGCCCTCCTGGACCGGATCGCGTCACTGCACCGCCAAGGCGCGTCGACCGTTCCCGCCGACACCGTCATGCTCCGCCTCGACGGCACGAAGTACCTGGTCCAGAGCATTTCCGTGCGCACGACCTGGGAAGGCAGGCCCGCGTTCCAGGTCATCATGCGCGACATCAGCGCGCAGAAGGCCGCCGAAGCGACGCTGCGCTACCAGGCCGCGCTGATCAGCCACGTCAGCGACGCGATCATCGCGACCAACGGCAGCGGCGTGGTGACCAGCTGGAACCCAGCCGCCGAGAACGTCTACGGCTGGACGGCGGGCGAGGCGATCGGCGGCACGGTGAGCGAGCTCGTCGGCGCCGCGCTCGACCCGGAAACGGTGCTGCGCCGGGGCGGCGTCATGCGGACGACCCACCGCCACCGCAACGGCTCGACACTGGCCATCCGCATCTCCGCCGCCGAGATGAACGACGGTTTCGTCCTGGTCTGCGCCGACGAAACGGCCCGCCGACGGGCAGAACAGCACTACAGCACGGTGGTCGCGTCGCTCGACGAAGGCGTGGTCGTGATCGGCCCTGGCGGGCTCATCGAATCGGCCAACCCCGCGGCGTGCCGGATCATCGGCGTCGACCACGACGACCTCATCGGTGTCCCGTGCGTGACGCTGGAGCTGTACGACGAACAGGGCCGCATCCCGCCCGCCCGGATGCCATCGGTGGTGACCCGGCGCACCGGGGCCACGCTGACCGGTCTCGTACTGCGGCTGCGGAGGCCGGCGGGCGACGACGTCTGGATCTCGCTGACCTCGCGGCTGCTGACCCCGGAAGACCCGTCGGTCCAGGCGGTGGTCGCCTCGTTCACCGACATCACCGAACGCCGCGCCATCGGCGAGCGGCTCGCCCACGAGGCGACGCACGACCCGCTCACCGAACTCGCGAACCGCACGCTGGTGCTGGACAGTCTCGCCGAGGCGCTGTCCGGCGCCGGCCGCGCCGAGCTGACCACGCTGCTGTTCATCGACCTCGACAAGTTCAAGGTGATCAACGATTCCCTCGGGCATTCCGTCGGCGACAAGGTGCTCCGTATCGCGGGCGAACGCCTGCGCCGGGGCATCGGCGAGAACGATCTCGTCGGCAGGCTCGGCGGCGACGAATTCGTCGTCGTCACCGCGGAGATCACCGAACCGGACGAGATCAAGGCGCTGGCGGAACATCTGCGTGAGGCACTGACCGAGCCGATCACCGTCAACGGCAGGCAGCTGCACATCGACGCCAGTATCGGCATCGTCACCGCGGCCAACGACGACACCCGGACCGCCGAAGATCTGCTGCGCGACGCGGATGTCGCGATGTACCAAGCGAAAACGCTCGGCCGGGCGCGTTACGAGTTCTTCGACGTCGAGCTGCGCGAGCGGATGCAGCGGCGGCTGCGCATGGAGCAGGACCTGCGCGAGGCCCTGCAGAACGAAGAACTCTGGACGGCGTATCAGCCGGTCGTGGACATCGAATCCGGCGAGATGGTCGCCGTGGAAGCGTTGCTGCGCTGGAAACATCCCGCGCACGGCACGATCTCGCCCGCCGAGTTCATCCCGCTGGCCGAGGAAAGCGACCTCATCAACCTGATCGGCAAGTACGTCCTGCGCACGACCACCCGCGAGATCGCCAGGCGGCGCGAGCAGCTCGGCATCGACCTGAACCTCAAGGTCAACCTGTCGGCCCGGCAGCTGGACGATCCGCATCTGGTGGCCGGGGTCCAGGACGCGCTGAAGACCACCGGCCTGCCGCCGCACGCGCTGACCCTCGAGGTCACCGAGAGCGCGCTGATGCGGGACCAGGCCGCGGCCGCCGAAGTCCTGACGTCGTTGCGCGATCTCGGTGTCTCGCTGGCGATCGACGATTTCGGCACCGGCTACTCGTCGCTCGCCCAGCTGCAACGGCTCCCGTTGGATACGCTCAAGATCGATCGCACCTTCGTCATCGGCATCGCGGAATCGCGGGACGCGGCCGCGATCGTCAAGAGCATCATCGCGATGGCGCACGCCGTCGACCTGATCGTCGTCGCCGAAGGTGTCGAAGACGAAGAGCAGCTCGCGGTCCTGCGTGAGCTGCACTGTGACCAGGCGCAGGGCTTC
Source organism: Amycolatopsis sp. SB7-3 (assembly GCF_041021335.1). Lineage (NCBI taxonomy): Bacteria > Bacillati > Actinomycetota > Actinomycetes > Pseudonocardiales > Pseudonocardiaceae > Amycolatopsis > Amycolatopsis sp. SB7-3. Next base: position 2,793,628 of record NZ_JBFPJQ010000001.1, on the reverse strand, counting down.
CATCTCGGTCGCCCCGCGCCGCCGGACGAACTTTTCGGAGCAGCTGGATGAGTGTCGAGATCAAAGCCGGAGAAGACCGCTACGACATCGTCGTGGACGGGAAACCCGCCGGGTTCCTGGAAACCCGCACGCGCACCGACGCGATCCTGTTCCTGCACACCGAAATCTCGGACGACTTCGCGGGCCAGGGCTTGGCGGGCAAGCTCGTGACCGCCGCGCTCGACGACGTCCGGGCGCAGGGCAGGTCCGTCCTGCCCTACTGCCCGTACGTGCGTTCCTTCATCGCGAAACACCGCGAGTACGAGGACCTCGTCCCCGAGGACAAGCGCGCCGAATTCGAGCTCTGACCCCTCAGCCCGAGTAGATCTTCAGCAGTTTCGCGAGCTCGTCCTCGGTGAGGACGACATCCAGTTCGCGCAGTGTCGCGTCGAGCCGCTCCGGCGGGATCTTGGTGGTCTCCTTGGTCCCGTCCGGACGTTCGACGATGAACTCCTCGCCGACCAGTTTGCGGCTGAGCCCTTCCTCCAGCCGCATGACCACCAGCTGGCCGGTGAACGGCGACCGCGGATGTGTCGACGTGTAGTGGTGGTAGACCTCGTAGTCGATCCGGTGCATCGGCGTGAGCGTGAAGGCGTGCAGGTCGGTCCAGTCTTCGCCTTCCTTCTTCTGCAGGCGCCACCAGTCTCCGTCGGCGACGAGCCGGTGCGGCCAGCCGGCCTGATCCACGACCGCGCCGTCGACCAGCGGCATCGGCACCAGCATCCCGGCGCCGAAGCCCACGTCGACCAGGTGCTGCACGCCGTCCGCCTCGACCGCGAGCGTCATATGCGTGTACGGGCCGTTCTTCTGCGGCTGCACGCGCGCGACCAGGCGGCGCACGGAATAGCCGAGTTGCTCGGCGGCCGCGGCGAAAAGGCTTCCGTGCTCGTAGCAATAGCCGCCACGACTACGGCCGACGAGTTTGCCGATCACGTCTTCGAGCGCGATTCCCTTGTGCTGCCCCAAAACGACATCGACGTTCTCGAACGGAACGGCGAGGATGTGCGCCTTCGCCAGTTCACGCAACGCTGCGGCCGAGGGCGTCGCGCGACTCTGACCGATCCGGCCGAGGTACGCGTCGAGGTCGAGGGTGCCGACGGTCCATTCGTCGACCTGCTCAGCTGTGATTGTCATGCCTCGAGATTGACACCTCCACCTAACTCGAAGTCAAGATCGGCCAACTGGTAACTGGCAACGGCCACCGACTTTCGTCACTTCCACGAACGAGTGACGATTGGCCACCCTTCCGGAGTGAACCGGTGAAACACACCGGTGTGGAAGGAGAAAGCAGATGAGGACTCGTTCCCTCGTCGCCGGTCTGCTGACCGGAGCGGCCGCCGTACTCGGGTTGGCGATGCCGGCTTCCGCCGCCGAACCGCCCTCGGGCGTTCAGCCGCTGATCGTGGGTGGTGTGGACGCGACCGAGACCTACACCTTCATGGCGTCCATGCAGACCAAGAGCGGTGACCACAACTGCGGCGCGTCGCTGATCGCGCCGGAGTGGCTGGTGACCGCCGCGCACTGCGTCGAGGGCGAGCAGCCGTCGAACTGGCAGTACCGCATCAACACCACCGACCACACCAAGGGCGGCGAGGTCGCCGAGGTCGACAAGTTCGTGGTCCACGAGAAGTACGACGGCTCCGGCCCGTACGACATCGCCCTGGTGCACCTGACCAAGGCCGCGGAGGCGGCGCCGATCGAGATCGGCCAGTCGCCGCAGGCGGGTACCGACGTGCGCGAGATCGGCTGGGGTCTGACCTGCCCCACGCGCGGTTGTGGTGAGGCACCGGTGGTCCTCCAGCAGCTCGACACCAAGATCGCCGAAGACTCCGGCTGTTCCGGCTCCGGGGCCTACGACGCGGAGAGCGAGCTGTGCATGGACAACCAGGGCGGCAAGGCCAGCGCCTGCTACGGCGACTCGGGCGGCCCCGCCGTCGTGAAGGCCGGCGACAAGTGGACACTGGTCGGCGCGACCAGCCGCGGCCAGACCGCCAGCTGCCCGGAGATGCCGGGCATCTACACCGACGTGACCGCGTTCACCGACTGGATCAAGCAGCAGACCGGCAAGTAGGACACCTAGGACACCGCACCGCGCGGTGGCGCCCGATGCTCCTGCGACATCGGACGCCACCGCGCATTGCCGTGCAATCGGCCCCAGGCATGAAAAAACCGCCTCGATGTGCATCGAGGCGGTTCTGAGAGCGGTGGCCAGGGCCGGGGTCGAACCGGCGACCTTCCGCTTTTCAGGCACAGACGTTTCCGCTGGTCACGGGGGTTGCACCAGTGTCGCGTGCAACCCCCGTGCAACATCACCGGCGAGCGCTGTTCGCGTGCTCCGCCCCCGGTATCACATGCGTGTACGGCTTCAGGGCGGCCAGTTCCTCGGGGCTCATCTGGTTAGCCGTCCGAAGTAGCGCGTTCCATTGCTCCTCGGCCCGCCCGTGCACGAGCTCCAGCAGGTGGTTAGCGAGATCTCCCAACTGGCGTACCCCTCCCTCGTCAGAGGACATGTACTTGACAAGTACATGGCCGACGCCTACGCCTTCTGCCGCCTGCTGCGGGAACAGCAGCACTCGAACCTCTTCGAAGGGGTTGACGCTGTGGGCAATGTGCTTATCTCGCATCTGTTTGAGGAACCGATGCCACTCGACTACCTCTCCTTGCAGCGGAAGCGATTCGACGTCGTTGTCACTAAGGAATGAACGCTTGCCATCAGAGAAACAACGCTTGTAAGCAACCAACGCGGCAGCCCACAATCCACGGATAACGATGCCACTGTCTCCTTGCGGATCGTCGCCCTTGGCCATCTCCTCAAGGATCCGAGCTGCGCATCGAGTCACAAACGCCAAGTCATCACATATGGAAATCAGGCTCGCGAAGTCTCGGGCCTCGGGAGTCCGAAGCTCCCGACCCTGTACAGGGATCCCATTGCCCTCCTCCTGTGCATCATTCACGAGTTACCTCCTGGTCGCGCACATTTCGCGCTGATTAGTGATTGATCGCAACACACTAATCAATGCTTCACGATGATCGTCTTAGGCAGCTTGGCAGCGTTCCCGTGCGCGGCGAGCTTGCTCAACTGGTCGGCTACCTCCCTATCCCGCCCTTCGACCGCGTGGAGATACCGGAGCGACGCAGCCGCCGACGCGTGCCCGAGCCGCTTCTTGAGGTCAGCCAGCGTCGCGCCCGCACTCGCCGCGAGCGTCTGCCCCGTGTGCCGCAGGTCGTGATAGCTCACGTCGACGCCGACCTTCACCCGCGCCCGGACGAACGCCTGATAGACCGCGTTCCCCCGCATCGGCTGCCCGTCCCTGCCGACGAAGAACCGATCCCGCCCCGCCCACTCCTTCATGTGATCCCGCAGGTACGGCATGACGTGCGGAGGGACCGACACCGGCCGACGCCCCGCATCCGTCTTGGGGTCCTTGTCGTACTTCTTCGGACTCTCCAGAAGCTCCACCCGGTTCTTCCGGACCCACACGACGCCGTCCACCAGGTCGACGTCAGCCGTCCGCAGGCCGCAGACCTCACCGCGACGAAGGCCGCACCAGGCCGCCAGCAGCACAGCCGCCCGGTAGCGAGGAGTGATCGCCTCGACAAGGTCGACGATCTGGCCGGGGGTGGCGATGCCCCGTTCCTTCGCCTTGTCCGAGCCCGCGCCGGGAATCTGGCAGGGGTTGATCACGATCGCCCCGTCCCTCTTGGCCGAGTTCATCACGGCACGGAGGAAGCGGTACGACTGCCCGATCGACGTCTTCCCGCCCTTCCCGAGCAGGGCCTTGGCGTACCAGCTCCGCACCACCGGCGGGGTGATCGCGATCAGCGGGAGGTCCAGCAGCTCAGTCATGTGAAGACGCATGTTCCGCCGACACGTCTCCTCCCACCTGTCCCCAATGTTCGGACTGTCGCGCAGGTAAGCACCCGCGTAGTTGCCGAACGTTTCTCGTCCTAGCTTGTCGTCCAGCCAGGCACCCTTGTTGATATCCGCCTCTACGCCGACCAGCCATCGATCAGCGTCGGTCCTGGTCCGGAACGTGTCCGGCGCGTACTGGCGCACTCCGTTCGGACCGAGGAACGACGCCTGAAACCGGCCGGAAGGCAGCTTCCGAACCGACCCGAACCGCCTCCGCTTCTTCGCCATCACGCCACCGCCCGACCAGCGGACCAGCTCACCCGTACCGGCTCGACGCGTCCCGCCATCACGAACGCATCCAGATCAGCGACCGCCAGCCGAACGTGAACGCCGACCTTGTGGAAAGCGATCCGCCGTTCCGCGATCAGCCGCCGCACGAACCGGACACCCGTGTTCAGGTACTCAGCCGCTTCATCGACTGTCAGATAGTTCTTCTCCACGTCTCCCCCTTCCTAGGCCGCTTGCCGAGTTGCCGAAGTTTCCGGACCTTCACCGGGTGGCCCCTGCGCCGCGAGTAGCGCCCGGTCGTACTCGGCCTTCCAGGTGATCCGTTCGGAGATGGCGCGCATTACGAGGTGGTCCCGTGGTGGGCAGTGGGTGTCTCCGGGTTCGACCTTGCGCCAGACGAACCGGTCCGGTTCGGGTTGTTCCTTTGTGATGCCGACAGCGGCCAGCGCGTCCAGGACGAAGCCCTTCCGGTCTGCCTTGTGATCGGCCACGGTCTTGCCCGACCACTTCCGCGACACCAGCACCCGCCGCCCCGGTAGCCCGAGCGTCGTTCGGCGGTGAGCGCGTCCCTTGCAGTGACCGGGGACGGTCTTTCCGTTGGCTCCCTTGGGATTGATGCCGTACAGCAGCCACACCGCGCACCGAGGCGAACACGGAGTCACCGCCAGCTCAGCATGAAGTCGGTCATGGTGATCCCGCTGTGCCGAGGTATCCGCGTCGACCACCTCACCCGTGGATTTCGTCAGGTACTTGGTGAGGTAGCCGATGTGGCGCCCGGATTCCTCGGTACCGCCCAAGATCCCTTTGGAGTGCACCTGACGGCCGAACGTGACGACGTGCGCCGGTTCCTCCACCGCCTCTTTCGCCTCATCGAAACCCGGCAGCGGCTGCCGAGTGTCGGGGTCCACGAACGTCCGGGAGTGCATGTCCCACAACGGTTCCCGGTCCGTGTAAACGATCTCGTCATGGTTGGGCCACCACACCTGGTGATAGGTGGCCTCCGTGACCATCCGGATAACCTCATGGGAGATGGACCCACGGAGGGCGGTGTGCAGGTGCGGAGCCGCCCGCCGTTGGGGTTCCACAGTGGCGAAGTACTGCACATCCCAGCCGACCACGCGCCGCAGGTTCTGCCACCACCTGTCCACCAGCGCCGAGAAGTGCACCGCGTCCCGAGCAGCCCGCCGGTAGTCGTACGTCGACGGGTTCACCGGCGAACCGTCCGACCGCACCGGGCCGTAGGTGTCGCAGGTGAGCGTGACGAACATCGACGGCCGGAACTTCCCCGCGAACTCACGGCCCACCGTGGTCTTGCTGACCTTGCGGCGTGGCAAGTTCGGCGCGTCCTGCCGCCGCTTGGTCGACCGCTTCACCGGACGCTTCTCCGGGACATCGAGGGCAGGCAGGCGACCCGTCATCCCGGACGCCCGCAGCTCCTCGTCCACCGAGGCGACCTCTGCCCGCAGCTCCTCCATTTCGACCTCATCACCGACCGCCAGCGCCTCCCGATAGGCCGCCGCCAGATCAGCCCGGAACGCCACCAGCTCCGTTTGCGTCTTCGACGGCACTTCCCGTTCGATGACGGGTTCCTCGGTCATGTGCCAGCCCTCACGGCACTGCGCCTGACGAAGCGCCTTTGCCTTGCGCGCACAGGGAAGGCACACCGATTCCACCGTCGACCCACAGGGCACCGGGACATAGCGGATCTCGCCGGTTTCGGTGTCTCCGACCTCCATCGTGAACGGCCGGACACACACGCCGTGCTTTTCCGCGGTGGCCTTCACGACCTCCGCTGAGAGCGCCCCGCGGGTTCGTCCATTCGTGGCCGGCGGGGAGGCCGAACCTGTTCCGACCTGCGAATCTGTCGTGGTCATGCCGTCCCCCTCTCGCCGCGCCGGTCTGACAGGTGGATGACCGAGGCACCGCCGTTGGTGACGTAGTGCTCCAGGTGCTTGATGGTCTGGTCCGGAACCCAACCGGCCCGCACGCGCAGCGGTTCGCGGATGCCCTCGCCCCAGACGTAGCCGACACCGGCCGCCGACTCCGGGATCCGGTTCGCCCAAGCCCCACGCTCATAGGCACCGTCCCCGAGGACCATCGGGACCTGACTCTTCGCGGTCACCCGCAGGCAGATACGGCGGGTGAACAGCTCCCGCACCGGAACCGTTTCCTTGGTCGGCTCCTGGACATAGCCCCGGACCGCGAACCCGAGCGCCCGCCCCTGCGTGGTCAGGATCGCGACCCGTTCCACGATCGCGTCACGGGTCTTGCGGTCGGTATAGCGGGTCAGAGCGCCGATCTCGTCGAACTCCAGCAGCTCCACCGGATACTCGGCCGAGACCGGGACCTGACGGGTGTTACCGGCGAAGACGCGCTTCCGGTTCTCCAGCTCCTCGATCAGCGCGTCGAGGACTTCCAAGGCTTCCTTTCCGGACACGCCGTAGCGGGCGAAGATCCCGCGCCCGTAGGCGAGTTCGACCGCCTTTGGGTCGATCCCGGACACGCGAATGAGACCGGCGCGGATCGGTGCCGCAGCCGACACCAGCGGAGCCCACAGGACCGAGCCCTTCCCCGACCCCGACGCACCAGCCACAAGCGTGTGCGCGCCACCACCAACCAGCGGCAGCGTCCACGGCGTGCCGTACTCCGTCGACCCCGCATAGACCGCCCGCAGATCCACCCCCGAGCCGTCCACGGAGACCATCTCCGGGACCGGCAGACACGTCACCGCTGCGTCGAGCAGATCCCGGCGCATGAAGTCGATGGACACCACATCCGGCTCAAGCTCCCGCACCTGGCACCGCGCAACCTTCCGCGCCACCGCCAGCTCTCGCGCGACCTCATCGAAGTCTTCCGGCTTCTGCCCAGGAACCAACCGGACCCGGACCTCATCCCAGGAAGGGCCGGAGCGGACCGACAGCAGTTTCGGCACCGTCACCCCGGACGCCTGACGCGCTTTCGCGACCGCCTCACGCTTGCGCCGACGAGACACCAGGTTCACCGTCACATCAACGGGAATCGCGTCATCCCGGACAGTCAGCCCGCAGGCGTGCAGCCAACCGGCCAGCTTCCGCCCGTAGAGCGCCCAGCGCAGCCACCACGCCCGCAGCCACCGCCCGCACCACTGGTCGTAGCCCACCTCGTCCAGCCGCCACCACACCAGCAGCATCGCCGCCAGCACGCCGACCGTGACGACGAGGGACACCCAGCCCAGCACCGCGCACCAGGCCCATAAACCCAGCAGCGCCAGGCAGGTACGCCAGTGTCCGATGAGTTGCCGAACAATCCAGCCGACCGCCCGCAGCAGACCCCACAGCGCCACACCGAGCACCGCCAACGCGGCCAGCGCCTCGAACACACTCGCCAGCACACGGCCGACCTTGGCCAGCACACACAACACCACCGCCAGGCCGCCACCCACGGCAAGGGTGGTCATGATCTCCTGCGTGTTCATCACCGACCACCCCGCAGACCAGCAGCGGGAACCACGATCGGCAGCGGCAGCATCCCCATGCACGGGGAGCATTTCTCCTCACCCGGCAGCAGCCGAGCGAACCGTTTGCATTCCGTACAGCGCGTTCGGGTGACCCCCGTTGACTCGCACTGTGTGCCGTCATTTATCTTCGTCATTGTTCACTGCTCCAGTGGACAGGCGCAGAACCGGAACAGGTTGGTAGCCAAGGGCCGGTTCTGCGTTTTAAGGGACACTTTTAGCCACGTGAGGACGCGTTTATCCGCCACACGTCCCCACGTGCGAAAATTTCGATATTCAGTTCTTACCTATCTGGTCAGTCCTGCGACCGAGCACGCTCCTTACGTTCGAACTCCCGAAGCGCGACCAACCACACGTGCTCGCGTGCGAGGTCTAGGCCATCCGCCAGGCGGACCGCTGTAGTCACCCTGGTCAACGACCGTTCGCCCCGCTCCAGTTGGCCGAGGTGCCGAGGGCTGATGCCGGATCGCGCGGCCAGTTGAGCTTGGGTCAGTCGCCGAAATCGACGTGCCCGCCGCAGCCATTGCGCCGCCGTCTTGCCGTCCAACATCGAGCCGTCGCCGTTGCCTCCCCATTCCTGCACGCTGCTAGGCATCCGATTTCTCCGCCTGAATCCTCGCGGCCAGTTCTTCCGCCTTGCCGTCCTCGTGCGCGACCCAGTACCGAATCTCGTGGTGATGAAAGCGGTCCACATCGGACACCGCGCGATACATTTTGGCGTTGGCCTGCCGCCATTTCAGCCACGTCGTCAGGCTTGCCCCTGGCAGCGGGCGAGTCGCTGCCGCAACGTCGTGCGCATCCTTGAGTGTTTGCGGCTCATTCCTGCCCGGAGTCGTCATCACAGGCCCCGGTCCGTGCGCGGCTTTCGAGCAGTGCCGCCAGTTCGTCCGCGCAATCGCGGAGTCGGCGAAGGAAGACGGCCCGGCTCAGCCAGTCGCCCCGATGTTCGGGAGGACGGATCGTCAGCGATCCCGCTGTGCCCGACAGCACCAGCGCCGGGGGCGACCCCGGACCCGAACCAGTTTCCTCCACCGTCACCTCGTCCCACGGGCTGATCACCCACGTTGGGCCGAACCCCTCCCGCATACTCGTCACCTCCCGCCTTGCGTTCCCACTGCCGTGCCTGGTCCTCGAAGGCTTGCGCGGCGGACCCCACGGCGGCGACCACCCACCACGGCAGGTCGGGATCACTGCCCAACGCTCGCCATGCCTGAGCGACCAACCGCGACGCCGCCGCCATCTCTCGCGCAACATCCGGATTCGCGCCCCGCGACCGTGCATCCACGTCCGCCGCGTCCCGATAGACGCGATACGCCGACTCCCACGCGGACACCTGCTTTTTCGACGTCACGACACCACTTCCCTCTAGAAGTCAGTGCCGTCACGCGGCCTTGGCCGAGGATTCACCCGCCGTCGACCGGGAAGCCTTCCCGCCCGCGCCACTTCCCGCCGTCTTGAATCCGGTAGCGCGGAACACGTAGGACAGGTACTTGTACTCACCCTGCCCGGCCACCTTCGGCTCAGCGGTCAACCCGTCCAGCTCCACCGGGCGCATACCCGGCATCACCTCACCCGTCGTGGGCACCGGTTGCACGTCGGCCAGCAGCGTGATCTCGAACGAAGCCCGCTTCGCCTTCGTCTCACCGGGGTCGGTCGCCATGAACTTCCACTGCCGCTTCCCGGTCACCTCGTCCACCCGCTGCCTCGTCGGCCGCCCCTGCGCCCTCTCCTCACGCGACTGATATTCGTTGTCCGGCGACACTTCGCCCACCATCACAAGACCCTGCGGAAACGCGTCATCGTGGTCAACGCTGAATCGGATGCCCTTTTCGATCGCCATGTCGTAGTGAACCTTCCCGCTTGTCGGATACGCCTTTACCGGCGTACCTACAACAATCGGCCAAATGAGTGTCCCGTCACGACACCGTCTAGGTCTCGCCTCACAGCGTCTCGCACTCACCTTGTCTCGTCTTGTCTCGTCTCCCGTGCTACGTTGGTCTCATGAGCCCCGACACCACAGCTCAGGAAGCCCGGCCGATCGTCCTCAAAGTCCTGCTCAGAGGACGACACTTGCAGAGCTACCGCGCGTTCTGCCGCGAGTACGACAAGGTGGCCGAAAAGGTCGACAAGAGCCTCAGGGGCAGCTTTCCCAGCAAAGCCCAGTTCTACCGATGGCTGTCCGGCGAACTTGTCGGCCTGCCTTACGCCGACCACTGCCGAATCCTCGAAGCAATGCTTCCCGGATGGCAAGCCGAACAACTCTTCGGGCCACACGAAGGCGGAATCGAGTTTGTACCCGAGCCGCCCCAGACAAGGGCGGAAACTCCTGCTCAAGAATCTCCCCCGCAGAGGATTCACGCAGAGGGAGCCCGAGCCGCCCCAGGAAACCAGGTCGGCGAAGAATTCGCCCTTGCGGTCCCCAGGGCTGAATTCGGCGATTCTACTATCGACGTCTTCTCACTACCGAACCCCCAGCCAGGTCGATTACTCGACTTGAATTGGGAAACATTCGGACTGGGGATCGAGCGACTCGGCAATCAGATCAAGAATCTCGGTAGCCGCCTCGACGTTGATATCTGCTTCGGCATCAACGAAGCAGGTTTGGTCATGGCAACTTTCCTTTCGTCGTCGCGATTTTCGCGATGCCCTATCGGTTACCTGCGATGCAACAAGGTTCGCGGCGGTATCGAGCTTGACGACGCTTCAGTGTTCCCCGAAGCCAAAGATCACCCGACTATCGTTCTGTGCGATTTCGAGGTGAAGCATTCCGACGCTATCGGATACCTTGAAAAGCAGGTTCGCGCTCGCTACCCGACTGCCGACCTGTATTTTGCCGTATTCGGAGCGATGACCAAGGGCGACGATCCCCGCGCCTACAGCTTCGACGACCTTGCAGGCGTGCACAACCTGCGAAAGGCAGACTTCTCCGCTATCTTCATCGCCGCGACCATGAGCCCTCCCGGCATTGAACCTCCGCTGGAACTGCGATAGATCACGAAGGTGGCCCACTCGATGAACCACGACCCCTCAATCCCCGACTTGGCCGCACACATCGCCGATCTGGTCAAGGGAATGATGCTCGAAATCCGGCCTCGTCTGGTGAATGCCGCCATCACTGGCAATCGCAGAGAACACGAGAACGTTCGCCATAGTGACAATTTTCTTTCGGACTTCGACCTGTGGATGCATCGACGCTACAAGGAAGCCATCGCCGAGCACCTGACGTCCTTCGTCTACGCATCAGAGGAAGCCGACCCGGAAGTGATCGGCCCAGACTCCGACCCCGATCTTTGCGTTCTTGTCGACCCCTTGGACACCAGCGAACTCGCGGTGCGTGGCCTTTACGGCTACACGCACATCATGGTCTACTCTCGCGCTCTCGCCAGGCCGATCGTTTCGGTGATCGGAGATATCTTCCACCACATTCAGCTCTACGTCGGCGCGCGAGACGACGAAGGCGTTGACCGGGCGTTCATGGTCACAGCCGACTCCACGAGGTACGTGCTCGACCAGCCCTCGCAAGCCAACCTCGCAGAAGCCCTGGTTACCAACTACTTGATGCGCCCAGATGCGCGGTTCGCTCCCCTTGCACAGCAGGAGGGATTCCTAGCCGCTCTCAGCGCACCGTCCGCCGGGGACAAGAAGAAGGGGCGCATCGGTGTCGACTTCGGTTCAGTGAGCTTGTGCCATGTGGCCGCTGGTCTGACCGACGCCACAGTCGAGTTCGCAAAGGGGTTCGCCATCTGGGACCTTGCGCCAGGCCACTACGTGCTTCATGCCGCAGGCGGAACCGTCGTCGATCTCCAGGGCAGACCGCTCTCCCTTGACTACAGCTTCGATTCGCTCGCTGACATCACCGCGGCGATGAACCCGCGCCAAAAGTTCGTTGCCGCCGGTAACGCCAGCCTTGCCGACGAGATCGTTAAGACGCTGCGCGTGTAGCTCACCCTGACGCCCCCGAGCGGCCGCCGAAGCGCAGACGAGTGAGTCCTGCCGAATTTGGCTCTATGGGATCAAGGCGCCGCCGTTGGCGGCGCGCGGGTCACCACCCGTCCGGCGGGCTACGCCCAGCAGGCGACGCCGGCCTCCCGCTCCGCTCCGGCAGGCGCCGCCGGGCGAGCCCGCCGCAGGGCAGCACCCGCAGCGCGCCGCCAACGACGACGGAGACCCAGGAGCCACACGGCGAGATCACCCGACCCACCCAGCCGACGCGCAGTGGTCACCAGGTGGTCCCTCGCTTCTCAGCGTCTAACACCGGCCCGCCCGCATCAAGGCGGGAAAGCGTGCCTTGACGCGACCGAACCGGCGCTAGAGATGGCAGGGGCGAGGGAAACGGGGCGAACAGGCACGCGAAGCCCTCAGCGAGCGACAGCAGCCCCGAGGCGTGCAACATACGTGCGACAAGCGGCGGCCAAAGCGGGTCAACCACGGTCAACAGTGGACAGAATCAAGATTGACCCCAGCCATGAAAAAACCGCCTTGACCTGGATCAAGGCGGTTCTGAGAGCGGTGGCCAGGGCCGGGGTCGAACCGGCGACCTTCCGCTTTTCAGGCGGACGCTCGTACCAACTGAGCTACCTGGCCGGGAACGCCGGCAAGGAGCCGAACGATCTTGCGACCCTGACGGGACTCGAACCCGCGACCTTCGCCGTGACAGGGCGACGCGCTAACCAACTGCGCCACAGGGCCTTGCATACTGCTTTGTAACTGTACTGCGTACTCCCAACGGGATTCGAACCCGCGTTGCCGCCTTGAAAGGGCGGAGTCCTAGGCCGCTGGACGATGGGAGCCCGGTTCGGTTTCGGCGAACCGACCGACCCGCGCTCTCCGGTGTCCCCGGGAGCGAACATAACTATAGGACACCCCTGTTTCGGCTCCCGCACAGGGGGTCCTCTAGTTGTTCACAGGGCTGGGACCTGCGAGAACGCGGCGAGTTCAGGATATCAGGGCCGAGGCGGCCCGAAGGGCTCCAAGACGGCGCAGAAGCTCCTTCTGCTCGTCGCCCGTCAGAGTGACGGCGAGGAGTTCGGCCACGCGCCGATCGGTCAGGTCCTCCGCCTGCCGCCACCGCTGCCGCAGATCGCCCTTCGCCTCCGCCGCGGCGATCAGCCCGTCGGCGGCCTCCTCGGACCACGCGGTGCGCAGGAGACGGCCACGGCCGCCCTCCGGATCCGCGACGACCGCCTCGGGCACCGTCAGGCCCACCGCGCGAAGGGCCGCGAAGTGGATGCCGCCACGGAACTCGCGGAAGACCATGAGCGCGAACGCCAGCCGCTCGACGTCGTCCGCCGGACGTTCGGCGCGTTGCCAGCCGGCGAACAACGCGAGACCGCTCGCGTCCGCGGCGTCCACGAGACGGAACAGCAGCTCCGCCGAACGGCCAGGGTCGTCGGCACCCGAAAGGTTGACGCGTCCCCAGTTCGCCGATGACCGCGAGTAGGCACGGACCGCGGAGGCCGCGTCGAGCGCCGCCGTCGCGGCCGGAAGAGCGAACTCGAAGAGCCAGGACGGGAAGATGCCGAACAGCTCCGAGACCACCTTCGGCGGCGGGTCGCCCAGCACCGCGGACCGGCCTCGGAGGTACAGCGACCGCGGAGACAGCCCCACCTCCGCCTCGGCCTCGGCGAGCTCCGGCGAGGTCATGAACTTCCCGCCCAGCACCTGCACCGGACCCCGGATCTCCCGCGCCACCACGATCGCCGCTTCGTCGGCCATGTCGCCACACCTTCCCGCCAGTTGTTTGATAACAGTGTTACACAACTGCCGGGAAGTCGTCGAGGACGAACGAAGGCCCGGTCGCGCGGCACACCCCGCGCGACCGGGCCTCGTGAACGAACGAACTCAGCGCTGGACGGGCGCCTGCCCGTCCTCGTCCAGCGTCAACCCCAGCATGTCCAGCAACTGGACACAGTCATCGACGCCCAGCGCCCCGTTGGCCACCGCCAGCCGGGCACGCCGCACCTGGTCGTCGGACACCCGCTGGGCATCCCCCTGACCCGTGCGCTGCGCCGGCAGACCACCGGCCAACGTCGTCGAGCTTCCCCCATCGGCACCTTCGTACCGAAGGAGGAACTGTCGCACTTCCACAGACCCACCCATGGTTCCTCCAGACGGCCAACGAACAGCTTGGCCGCGAGGCTAGCCAGAGCCGGCCGCGACACACAGCCCCCCGGAGAGTGAACCTGTCACCACGCTCCGCACAACGCAGAGCGATCACGCGCATCCCCGCGCCACATGAACCACAGGCGAACCAGAGGTGGCCGCCTGACCGGAATTCTGCCCGCGCCCACTCGCCCTTCTCAGGAAACCGTGCAACAATCGATTTGCTGACACACCCCCGGTCAGCGCCTGTGGAGATCCCCTCCGACCCCCGCGTTCCTCCCCCTGGCGCGGGGGTCGCTCCGTTTTCTGGGGGCCACCCCCAGACCCCAGGTTCCTTGCGGCGGCGGTTGGCAGCCCAGGCCCGGTTCCGTTGGTCTTTCCTCTTCCGGTTGCGGTTTGTGATCACGAGAAAAGGTTTTCCTGTCGGTGCTGGGCCATTCGAGACAAGAAAATGGGTGTGTCGTGGCTCACTGTGGTTGGTTTGCCGAGACCGAACCGTTATCGTGGCCCGGTGCCCCTTCCTTCCCTCAGCCGTCGTAGCGGCAGCCGCACGAACCTGAAGCCGGTCAACCCCGGTCGTCACCGCAACTCCCCCACCAAGGAGGCCGAAGCGGTCGTCGAAGACACGGAGCTCACCAGCTACCTTCGTGCCCTCGCCCCGGAAAACGACCCGGAGAGCACCGGCACCGGCAAGCGTTTCGGCGAAGCGCAGGTCTTCCAGCTGCGGATGAACCTCATAGCCTGCGAACAGCTCAAGGACGCCGCGGCCGAGCGCAACCTGTCGCCGCAGGCGCTGGCGCAGGAGTGGATCCTCGAACGTCTTTCGTGGGAGTCGCAGGCCAACTCGGCCCAGCAGCGCCGCCACGAGGAAGCCCACACCGACGAATTCCGCTTCGACGCCAACGCGTGGGAGCAGCCCGTCTCCCGCTGACCCGTCGCCCCGGAACGGAACAGCACAGCAGAAGACGCTTGAACAGCAAAGGGAAAAGCCCCCGGCGAGATCGCCGGGGGCTTTTCCGATCAGTCTGAGCAACGCCTGAAGGGCGGACTCAGATCGCGCGGACCTTCTGGGCCTGCGGGCCCTTCTGACCCTGACCGACCTCGAACTCCACTCGCTGGTTCTCCTCGAGCGTGCGGAAACCGCGACCCTCGATCTCCGAGTAGTGAACGAAGACGTCGCCCTCGCCGCCATCCTGCGCGATGAAGCCGAAGCCCTTCTCCGCGTTGAACCACTTCACAGTGCCTTGCGCCACCGCTGTACTCCTCGTTGCACATCCGCTTCGAGTGCCTCCGAAGCGACACCCAGACCGTCCCGGGCGGTTCCAACGAGTCGAGCGAAGAGCGCGTCACCGGCTCATGGCTCGCGTCAGAAGTTCCGCGAGTGTGAAGCCACGAACACGCAAAACGACGGCCTGATGGCAGCGTACCGGGATCTGGCCATATTTGAAGCCCGTGATCGGACTCTGGGCACCCCCAAGTACCAAGGTCACCGGAACGTCGTATACCGATCCCGCTTCTGTCGGACCCCCTCGCTAGCCTGTCGCCGCACGCCGACCTCAGGTCATCGCCGGACACGGACCGAAGTCGGCCATGCCCCGATCGTGAACTACGATCCACCCGATTGTGACTCGCATCACTCTCGATGGGATCAACTTACGGGGCTGTCCGGACGTCATGGTCGGTGTACAGGGGAGCAAAGGGGAAGCTTTGAGGTTCACGGAAACCGCGCGCCGCCGGGCGGCGATCGCGGCACTGGGGTTGGTGGCCGTTCTCACGCTGGGGGCGTGCAGCAGCGAGCCGACCGTGTCGGCCAGCGGGCCGGACGGCGGCGGGCCGATCAGCAGCGACACCGGCGGCAAGGCGCCCGCGCCGGCCAAAGTGACGTACGAGCCCGCCGCGGGTGCGCAGGACGTCGCGCCGGGCCAGCCCATCAAGGTCAGCGTCGCCGACGGCACGCTCGACCAGGTCGTGCTGACCAACCCCGACGGCAAGCAGGTCGCGGGGCAGCCGTCCGAGGACAAGAAGAGCTGGACGACCACCGAGCAGCTCGGCTACGGCAAGTCCTACACGTGGTCCGGCAAGGCCACCGGCACCGACGGCAAACCCGTCGAGATCGGCGGGGCCTTCACCACGGTCAAGCCGCGCAAGCAGGTGGGCGCGAACATCAACGTCTTCGACGGGCAGACGTACGGCATCGCCATGCCGATCACGCTGACGTTCCCGACCAAGGTCACCGACAAGGCCTCGGTCGAGAAGGCGCTGTCGGTCGAGACCACGCCGAAGACCGAGGGTTCCTGGGCCTGGGTCCACGACGACACTTCGGTGCACTGGCGGCCGAAGGCCTACTGGCAGCCCGGCACCACGGTGAAGTTCAACGCCAAGATCTACGGCGTCAAAATCGGCGAAGGCGTGTACGGCAAGGAAGACCGCTCGGCGAGCTTCACGATCGGCCGCTCGCAGATCGTCAAGGGCAACACCCAGACCCACCGGCTCCTGGTGATCCGCGACGGGCAGCAGATCGCGGACTACCCGGCCAGCTACGGCCTCGACGCCGACCCGGGCCGTGTCACGCCGAGCGGCACGCACGTGGTGATGTCCAAGCACGACACGTACTCGATGACCAACGAGCGCTACGACTACGAGAACATCGTCGTGCCGTCCGCGGTGCGGTTCTCGACCAACGGCGAGTTCATCCACGGCTATGCGCCTTCGATCTGGGCGCAGGGCAAGAAGAACATCTCGCACGGCTGCGTGAACCTGGCGCCGGCGAACGCCAAGGCGTACATGGACGGCGCCCTGGTCGGGGACCCGGTCGAGATCGAGGGCAGCACCCAGAAGATCAACCGCGCGCGTGACTACAGCGACTGGACCTACTCCTGGGAGGAGTGGTCCAAGCTCTCCGCTCTCGCGAGCTGAAGTACTTCCATGGAACCGGGCGGCCGGAGACCCACGGTGGTCTCCGGCCGTTCGTGCTTGGGCGAGGGACGCGTCTTCCGGGAGCGCGTCAGCGCGACGGGAAGACTTCACCCCGCGCGCCGCTCTTGGCCGGAGGCCACGGAAATGTTTTGCCGGGCGCCAGGGCTCTTACCGCCGCTGACCTGCGGTCGAGCGCCCGGCGAAATATTTCCGTCAGCGCGCGAAAAATCACTGCAACCTTGTTCCGGGCGGGACGCATGTCTAACGACGTAAGGCGCCGCGGCCAATGAGCGGCGCCCGGATCGAGGAGACACTCTTGCGTACTCGTATCGCTCTCACTCTTGGCGCGCTGCTGCTGGCGGGCGGCGCCGCCTTCGCGACCACGTCGCTGGCGTCGGCCGATCAGAGCGCGCCGTCGCCGACGGCCACTCAGGCGCCCCAGCCGCCGGCCAAGGAGCCCACCACCACGCGTCCGGCGGAGCCGCCCCGCGCCACCACCGCCCCGCCGCGGAGCGTCCCGCAGACCCCCGCCGTCGCCGCGCCGGGCGAGCACCGCGTGCCCAAGGCCGTTCCCGCCGGGCCGACCGGGGATCTGCACCTCCCCGCCATCGTCGAAGGAGCCGGTAACTAGGTGACGCCGAGCCGCTCGTCGAAGACCGGGACGGGCTCGCCGTGGGACGGCGAGTTCGCCCGGTACTTCGACGAGCGCGCGCACAGCCTGCGTGCCACCGCGTACCTCCTGTGCGGCGACTGGCATCAGGCCGAGGACATCACCCAGGCCGCGCTGCTGAAGCTGTACCTGGCCTGGCCGAGGCTCTCCCGGCACGACGCGCTCGACGGCTACGCGCGCAAGATCGTGCTGCGGACGTTCCTCTCCGAGCATCGGCGCGTCTGGCGCAAACGGGAGAAGCTCACGGACGCTCTTCCCGACGTCCCGGGCGAAAGCAACGGCACGGAACAGGAGATGCTGGTCAGGCACGCCCTGTCCGGCATCGCCCCGAAGCAGCGGGCCGTCCTTGTCCTGCGCTATTTCGAGGATCTCAGCGTCGAAGAGACGGCCACGGCGCTGGGCTGCAGCACCGGGAACGTGAAGAGCCAGGGCGCGCGGGGGCTGGCGACCCTGCGTAAACGGCTCGGTCCGCATTTCAGTGAACTGGCCTTGAGCGGAGCGCACGACGATGGGAGGTGAGGAGATGGACGAGGACATCAGAGGCGTGCTTTCGCACGGCGCGAGCGGTCCCCCGCTGGGCATCCGGGCGGCGGACATCATCGAGCGGGGTGGCCGGATCCGGCGACGACGCAAGCGGCTGGCCGTGGCGGGCAGTTCGCTGGCGACGATCGCGGTGATCGTGTTCGGCGCGATCGCCGTCGGCGGTCGCGGTGGTGAGGGGCCCGCGCCGGTCCAACCCGCCGGGCCGGGCCTGTCGACGATCGCCCCGGCACCGGTCTCCCCCGCCCCGGCCGAGTCGCCCCCGCGGGCGGAGGTCACTCCCGGAACGCCGGTTCCACCCTCTTCCGCGCCGATGACCGATCAGCCGCGTTCGACGCCGAAATCCCTCCCGCCCGGCCGTACGACGACGACCGGTCCCCATCGCGCGCCCACCCCGACGAAGCAGCCGAGCGAGCCTCCGACGACGGCCACGACCCGCTGATCTCGCGTCCGGAAAGTCCGATTCCCGAGGTGTGACCCAAAATAATCGGAAATTCTCTGACATCGGCTTCACCTGGTGGTTCGTCACCGTATTGGCGGAACGGCGCTCGCTCGACCGCTGCAAAACGCTGAACCCGCACGTTTGAACCCCTACGGTCGAGGGAACAAACCCTCGACGATGGGTAAGTAAACGGGTGGGTCGGGAGGTCAAACCCATGGCCGAAGAGGCGCTGAGCGCGTCACATCAGGAAAAAGGGGAACCGGCGGAAGCCCCACCTGAGCAGATCAGAAAGGCCGTCGCCGGAGCGGCGATGGGTAACTGCATCGAGTGGTACGACTTCGGTGTTTTCGGCTTCATGCCTGCCATCCTGGGACAGGTCTTCTTCAACGCGTCGAGCACTTCCGAAGGCGCGCTGGCCACCTTCGCGGTCTTGGCGATCACGTTCATCGTCCGGCCGTTCGGCAGCTTCGTGTTCGGTCCGCTGGGGGACAAGATCGGGCGCCAGAAGGTTCTCGCGCTGACGATCATCCTGATGTCCGGGTCGACGTTCATCATCGGCCTGTTGCCGTCCTACGCGACGATCGGCCCGGCCGCGGCGGTCCTGCTGATCCTGTTGCGCACCATCCAAGGCTTCTCGGCGGGCGGTGAGTACGGCGGCGCGGCGACGTTCATCGCGGAGTACGCGCCCGCGCGGCGCCGGGGTTTCTGGGGCAGCTGGCTGGAATTCGGCACGCTCGTCGGCTTCGCGATGGGCGCGGGCTTCGTCACGATCTTCACCGTCGTGCTCGGCGACGAGGCCATGCGCGAATGGGGCTGGCGCCTGCCGTTCCTGATCGCGGGTCCGCTCGGCATCGTCGGTCTCTACCTGCGGAACAAGTTGGAGGACACTCCGCTGTTCCAGGAGATCGAGAAGAAGGACCAGGTCGAGAAGTCGCCGCTGAGGGCGCTGCTGAAGAAGCACTGGACGTCGATCCTGCACCTCATCGGCATCGTGGTGATGCTGAACGTCGCCGACTACATCGTGATCACGTACCTGGAGACCTACCTCAAGGACGTGGTCGGCTTCAGCGGGCACGCGCCGTTGCTGATCATCCTGGCGACCATCGCGCTGATGCTGATCCTGATCGTGCCGATCGGCATGCTGTCCGACCGCATCGGGCGAAAACCCATCCTGATCGCGAGTTGTGCGAGCTTCCTGGTGCTCCCGATTCCGGCGTTCTCACTGATGGGCGCGGCCGCGGACGACCAGAACGGCTGGCAGCTCACGCTCGGTGTGCTGATGATCGCGGTGCCGCTGGTGCTGATCCTGGCCGTGCTGGCCGCGACGCTGCCGGCGATGTTCCCGACGCAGGAGCGCTACGGCGGTTTCTCCATCGGGTACAGCGTTTCGACCGCGGCCTTCGGTGGCACGGCGTCGTACATCATCGGCAGCCTGGTGACCTCGACCGGCGACAACCTGTGGCCCGCGTACTACCTGATGGGCGCGGCGGCGATCGCGGCCATCCCGATCCTGCTGCTGCCCGAAACGGCCGGGGTGTCGCTGCGCGGCATCGTGAATTCGCGGATCGCGCGGCGCCGGAAACCGGAAACGGCCACTCCCGGCGGCGCTTCGGAGCTACCGGCGAGTTAACGTCTTTCCATGAGCCGTATCTCGCAGCCGTGGCCGCCGGTCGAAGTCGAACCGGCGACCGTCCACCCGGAAGCCCCCAAGCAGGGCAGCCACCTCGGCATCCACTTCGGTGAGTGTTTCGGGTGCGGCGACGAGATCGAGGCCGGGCTCCACCTGCACTCGACGGTGGGCGAAGGGACGACGGTGTACTCCAAGTTCACCGTCACCTCCGCCCACCAGGGTGCGCCTGGCCTCGCCCATGGCGGCCTGCTGGCTTGCGCCTTCGACGAGGCGCTCGGCGCGACCGTCGGCAACCTGCTGCGCCGCCCCGCCGTCACCGGGAAACTGGAGACGGACTTCCTCCGGCCGGTTCCGGTCGGCTCGACCCTGTACATCGCCACGAAACTGGACGGCATCGCCGGCCGGAAGATCTACGTGAGCGCCGACGGTCGGCTGGACGCCGAAGACGGCCCTGTCGCGGTGCGCGCGCGGGCGTTGTTCGTGCGGGTCGAGTTCGAGCACTTCAGCACCCACGGCGATCCCGAAGCACTGCAGAAGCTCGCAGCCGCGCACGAAAAGGCCCAGCGCGCCCGCGAGTGGGACATCAACCCCTGAGCATTTCGTCCTCTGGATGCGGGGCTAGGTGAGGGTTCGCGGCCGGATCGCGTTCGCCTTGTCGACGAGTTCGACCCGCTTGTCGACCGAGCCGGCCAACCGCGCCAACGTCCGATAGCAGCGCTCGAGCCCGAACCGCAGGTCTCGTTCCTCCAAGGCACAGCCCAGGACCTTCGCTCCCGGCGTCGGCTGGTTCTGCGAATTGAGCCAGCCGTACGCCGCTTCGAGGACCTCCGCCGACAAACGCGTGCGGCGTTCGGCGTCGAGCTGCAGGCGTTCCAAACGCGTCGAGGCGTCGACGAGGTCGCGCTCGGACACCATCACCGGATCCTTGCCGCCGCCGTTGATCCTGGTCTTGATCTTGATCGCGGCCACCTGCGCGGCGACGTGATGCGACGACGACGCGGGGACGGCTTCCAGCACCTCGATCGCGCTGGCCCTGGCGCCTTGCGCGAGGTACACACGAGCGAGCCCGAAGGCGGCGCTGACGTACGAACGGTCCGTTCGCCACACCAACTCGTAGTAGCGCGCGGCGCCGAAGTAGTCCCCGACCCCTTCCGCGCTGACGGCCAAGGCGAGCTTCGGCGCGATCTCGCCCGGCAGGTCGTCGTACACCGCTTCGAACGCGACTTGCGCGACGCGAGACCGCCCGCCCGCGAGCTCGATCAGGCCGCGGTACCAGTCGATCCGCCAGTCGTGCGGGAAACCGGCCTTGATCGCGAGGTACTGCGCGGCCTGCAGCTGTCGCTGCGCCTCGACCAGCTCACCGAGCTCGATCCGGGCGCGGACGATGCGCAGCCGGACCTCGATCGACTCGCGCGGTGCCCCGGCCAGCGACTCGATCGCGCCCGCGGGATCGAGCGCGACCGTCGACGCCAGCACACCGGCCGCCGGGTCGTCCGTGTCGACCTGCGGGATCGGCAGCCCCGCGACCACCTCGCCCGGATCGGGCAGCGGCACGCTCCCGCCGTGTTCCGGAACGACCATGTCGACGCCGAACGTGCGGGTCTCCGGCCCGAAGACGGTCGACGCGCCAGGACGCTGTTTCCCGGTGCCCAGCGCCATGATCTCGCGGAGCACGCCGGTCAGCTGGTCGGCCATCTCCTCGGCCGCGATGAACCGGCGGTCCGGGTCGGTGTGCGTCGCGCGCTTGAGGAAGCGGTAGTACGAACCGAAGAGCGCGAACAGCGGCACGACGTCCGGGCCGGGCAGGGTCGTCTTGTACTTGCTGGTGTAACCGGAGAATTCGAAGCTGAGCACGGCGAGCGTGCGGCCGACCGTGTACAGGTCCGATGCCACCGATGCGCCGTGCGTCGCCAGTTCGGGCGCGCTGTAGCCGGTGGTGAAGAACAGCGGGCTCTCGTAGTCGTCGATGCGGCGGACCGCGCCGAGGTCGATCAGCTTGAGCTGTTCGTGCGTCTGGATGACGTTGTCGGGCTTGAGGTCGCAGTACAGCAGGTTCTGGCTGTGCAGATAGCCCATGGCGGGCAGGATCTCGAGGCCGTAGGCGATCACCTGGCCGATCGGCAGCGGCTCGGGGCGTTTCGTCTCGCGGTGGTGCGCGAGCGCGAGCTGGCGCAGCGACTGGCCGCCGACGTACTCCATGACGATGTAGCCGACCGAGTTGCCGGTGTCGCCGTCCGGGTGCTGCACGAAGTTGTGGATCTTGACGATGTTGGGGTGCTCGACCTCGGCGAGGAACCGCTGCTCGTTGGCGGCGGCGGCCATCGCGGTGGCGTCACCGGTGTCGATCAGGCCCTTGAGGACCACCCAGCGGTCGCTGACGTTGTGGTCCTGTGCGAGGTAGATCCAGCCGAGGCCGCCGTACGCGAGCGCGCCGAGCACCTCGTACTGGCCGCCGACGATCTCGTTCGGCCGCAGCTTCGGGACGAAGGAGAACGGGTTCCCGCACTTCTCGCATTTGCCCTCGGGCGAGCCGGGTTCGCCGTCCTTGCCGCGGCCGACCTTGGCACTGCAGCTGCCGCAGAAGCGTTTCTCCTCGGACACCATCGGGTTCTCGAGGACGGCGGACGCCGGGTCGCGGTACGGCACCTGCGGGACGTCGACGAGCCCGGCGCCGAGACGGCCGCGGCGCGACGTGCGGGACGACGTCCGGCGCGCGGTGCCGGGGAACGAACCCGTTCCGGTCCCGGTTCCGGTGCCGCGACTGCCCGATCCGGTGCCGGTGCCGGTTCCCCGGCTTTCGCTGGAACGTTCGGGGAGGACGCTTTCCGTGCCCGGATCTGGCAACGGTCCTGGTCCGCTGTCGACGCGGGGCGTCGGCGGCATGATGCTCTGCGTCTCCGGTGCCGGCGAGGCGAGCACGCTGGTCGGCTGCGGCGCGTCGGCGGGTGCCTGCCACGCGGGGCGGACGACCTGGGTCTGCGGGCTCACCGGGGCCATGTCGCCCGGCGGACGCGTCGGGTCCTCTGCGCCGGGGATCGGCCGCTGCTGGCCGCGCGGCGGAGTCTGCGGACGCTGGACGGGCGCGTGGTAGATCGTGCGCTCGGCGTCCGTCTCCGGCTGGGGCTCCGGTTTGGGCCGCGACGGCTCGGCGAGATCGAGCCTGCCGGAAATGGACGGTTCGGGCGTTTCCCAGCGGACCGGCGCCGGCGGCGTCCAGGACGCGGACTCCGCCTCACGCTCCGGCGTGGCGTCGTCCGGCGCTGCGTGCCGAGGACGGCGCGGCTCTTCCGACACTGGTACCTCCCGAAATCCCCCGCGACCACGTCGGCCCAAGTCTAGAGGTGAGCGGCCGGGTCGTGCCCGCGCCGGGTCGAACCCGCTACGGTGCGGGAGAGAACCGATTCAGCAGGTGATGAGGGGGAGGGACCGGTGCCTGCGTCATTTTCGATGTCGATGGCCCAGCTCGACGTCGTACTCGAAGAACTCGGGCTCGGCAGATTCGTGCTGCCCTTCGAGATCCCGACCGTCGGAACCACCATCACCGAACGCGAGCGGCACTGCGAAGAGATCTGGGCGGGGCTGGCCGACCGAGGCTTCGCCCGCGGCCGCGAACTCCTGCGCGACTACGAACAGTCCCTCCGCCTCTGGGCCACCGGGGATTTCGTCCTCACGATGGAGGCGCACGAGGTCGAGCAGGACGCCGAATACCTCTATCGGGGTGCGTGGAACAGTCGCCTGGGCATCGTGAGCCAGCAGCGCGGCTTCGACATCCTCTTCGAGCCGGTCTATCCCGAACAGGTCGTCGCGACGCTGCTCGGCTACCTGCCGTCCCTGCCGCCGTTCCCCGGTCGAGTGACGACGTCCAGCACGCTCCCTCCGGCCAAACGACCGGACGACCCGTTCGACGAGGACCCGAACAACCTCCGCCTGGGTGCGGCCGCCCGCTTCTTCGAACACCCGCTCGCGCGGCTGGGCACGATCAGCGTCACCCTGCGCGACGATCGGGGTAAACCGCAGCAGAAGAGCGTCCAGTGGTTCGACAGCCTTCAGGGCCGCTTCATGCTCACCACCGACCGCTTCCCCGACGGCGAAGTCCGCCGCACGTTCACCCCGACGAGTGGCTCTCACCTGGCGCGATGGGTCCACGACCTGGTCGAAGCCGCCCGCGTCGGCAGCGCGTGATCCTCGCCGGAAGGCGGCCTTCGGGGCCGTTTCCGCTGATATCGTGATCTGACGAGCGCTACGAGTAACCGGGACTTGGTACAGGGGAGAGACCATGACGGACGGCACCGGCGGACCGCCGGGCAACTTCTCGGACATCTTGGGTGACTTCTCGGCGCAGGCCGACGCGATGGTGAAGGCCGCGAACGAGGGGCGGTTCGCGGTCAGCCCTGAGATGGGCGAGGCCTACAAGACCGCGCTCAACGACTACCTGGACTCTTGGGGCATCCACAAGGACATGTTCGAGAACCTCGCGCAGTCACCTGAACTGGGTGGCAGTCCGTATGCGGGCGAAGTCGGCAAGCACATGAGCTTGGTCGCCGCCGGTGACGACCAGTCCGCGAAGACGCAACTCGAAACGCTTCAGAACGTAGTGGAACGCGCCCGCGGCGCGATCGACACCGCCATAAGCAAGTACAGGTCGAGCGACCACGCCGCGAGCATCGACCTGTCCAACCTCAACAAGGATTTCGATTAGATGAGCACAGCCGGCCGTCGGGTCAACAAATTCGCCGCCCTTCTCTTCCTGCCCGTCCCTCTGCTGGCTGTTTCCGGATGTACCTCGGAGAAGACCGGGACACCGACGACGACCGCGGCCACCTCCAGCCGACCGGTGACATCAACCCCGGCTGAAGGAATTTTCGGCGATTTGAAGGCATGCGATCTCTTGGAGCCGGTCACCAGCGCGAAGGGGTTCGGCCCGGCAGCCCCGGAGGACTACCAGAGCGACAACGGCTGCCGCGCCAACAAGCCCCGCTATGGCACCGCCACCACATATCTGGTCGAGGATGCCGGAATTTCCGACCTGAAACCGGACGGTGGCCAGGTCACCGAGACGACCGTGGCAGGCAAGAAGGCGGTAGAAGTTTCCGGCGGTGGTGGCAAAGGGAATTGCCTGATCGGAATTTCGGTCACTGAAAAATCCAGGGCCACGGTGAGCGTGACTCTGTCGAGCGGCACGAACGAACAGTCGTGCGCCGACGCCAAGGACATCGCTGAACAGATTGCACCGAAGCTTCCCCAAGGCGGCTGACCAGAACAGGGAGGGGATCATGGCGAACAACGCCGGTCAGGACAAAGTTGATTCGGTGCTGAACCTCGACGGCAAAGCGCAGCGGACGTACGAGGGGAAGCGCTACGCGGAGACCTACGACGAGGTCAACCAGGGTCCAGGCGGCAACGCCTTGACCGCGCGTCTGACAGCGGAGGCGAAGGCCGCCCAGTATTCGGGCGAGCAGGCCGAAACCCTCGCCCAAGGCCAGCAGTTCAGGGCCGGGCTCGGGTCATCGAACCAACGCTACGAGGGCAACTCGCACCGCGACCTGATCGGCATGGTCACCGACAACCTCTCCGCCGAGAAGATCGATCGAAAGGGCGAGATCTGGAACAAGCAGGGTGACGCGCTGAACACCTTCAGCAGCGCACTCAGCGCTGCCGCCAGTAAAGAAGGCGCCCACTGGCAGGGGACGTCCGCGGAGGCCGCGCACGGGTTCTTCAAGAGCTTGAGCAAGTGGGCCGACACCGCCGGCGACGGCGCGTACCTGGCCTCCAACCGCTTCTCCCAGTCCGCCGCCGCGGCCACGTCCGCGAAGAACTCGATGCCCGAAGAGATCCCCTTCGACCGCAACGCCGAGTACAAGAACGCCCTCAACCAGCTCGCGACGGGGAATCTCGCCGGCGCGGTGGACACGGTCGGCAACATCTCGGCCAAGCAGGAGCAGTCGTTCCAGGCGCATCAGCAGGCCGCGCAGGTGATGCACAACTACGACCAGTCGCTCTACGACGTCAATTCCAAGCAGCCCACCTTCGCCCCGCCGCCGGAGATGGGCGAGTCGACGACGGCGTCCGGGTTTTCCGGGGGTACCGAGCCCAGGGGCTTCAGCGGCGGGCCGGGGCCTGGGCCCACCAATGGTCCAGGGCCGGGAGTGCCGGGTGGTCCGAGCGGGCCGGCGCCGGGGCCCGGGATCACCACGGGCGGCGGGCACACCGGCGGGCCGGGGCCGAGTCAGCCGGTCAGCGGGCCGCCGGGGTCGTTCCGGCCGGGGCCGGGGCCAGGGTTGGCGGCGATGAACGGGCCTGGTCCCACCGGGCTCGGGCGGCTGGGCAGCGAGCAGTATCGCGGTAAACCCGGCCGGACGACGAGCGGGCCGGGTGGCAGTGCGGCGAACCGGTTGACCAGTGGCGGCGGGTTCGGGCGCAACGGCGGGTCGGGCAACGTCGCCGAGCGGCTGGCGGGCGGCAAGGTTTCGGCCGGTGAGGCCGAGAAGCTCGCGGGCAAGGGCGGCGGGTCCGGGTCGGGCAAGCTGCCGGAGGAGCGCGTCACCCGGGGTGGCGCGGCCGCGGCGGGCAAGAGCGGCGGGCACGGACCGATGGGGGCCGGCGCGCCCGGTGGCAAGGGGCAGAAGGAAGAGGACAAGGAAAAGAAGGCCCCGAACTACCTGCAGGAGGAGGACGCCGACGTCTTGTTCGGCGGCTACGACGGCGAGATGAAGCCGGTGCCGCCAGTGATCGGCGACAAGACCCCGTAAGACGAAGCGGGCCGTTCGGGAGCGAATCCCGAACGGCCCGTTCTCATTTGTACACCGGCGATGGCGGCGTCCCGCCCTCGAGTTTGTTCCCGATCCATTTCGCGTAGCTCGCCTGCCACGCGCCGCCGCGGACGTTCTCCAGCACGGCGTTCACGTACCGCACCATGTCCTCGTTCTCCTTCGGGATACCGATGCCGTAGTTCTCCTCGGTGAACCGGTCCCCCACGATCTTCAGCGTCGGGTCCTGCGCGAGCATCCCGGCGAGGATGACGTCGTCCGTCGACACCGCCTCGACCTGCTTCTGCTGCAGCATCACCAGGCAGTCCGACCAGTTGTCCACCGACACCGGCACCGGCTTCGACGGATCCGCCGCGATCTTCGTCAGCGAGGTCGACGTCTTGGTCGCGCACACCCGCCGCCCGGCGAGGTCCGAAAGCTGCCCGACCTTCGAGCCGGATTCGACCAGGATCCGTTGTCCCGCTTGGTAATAGGCGGTCGAGAAGTTGACCTTCTGCAGCCGGCTGCAGGTGATGCTGTAGGTCCGCACCACGATGTCGACCTGCTTCTTCTCGAGCACTTCTTCCCGTAGTTTCGACGGGATCGCCCGGAACTGCACACGGCCTTCGGCGTTGCCGAAGATCGCCTTCGCGATCTCGTTGACCATGTCGATGTCGAACCCTTCGAGCTGACCCGACGTCGGATTGCGGAAACCGAACAGGAACGTCGTCTGGTCGACGCCCGCGACGAGTTTGCCCTTTTCCTTGATCTTCGCCATCGTCGAGCCGCTGGTGATCGACGTGCCATTGGTCGGCCGCAGGCTGGCCAAGGGGTTGCAGCTCGTGTCGGTCGTTCCGCCACCGCCGGTGTTGTCGGCCCCGCCGACGTTCGCGGGCTGCGGCGGCGCGACGTCGCCGACGGGTGCCGGGTCGACCGGCGCCCCCGCGCTGCCACAAGCCGTCGCCAGCACCAAAACCGCGCCGAGCACGGCCGTTCGCAGACCGTTCCGCATCACCGGTACTCCCTCAGCCGTTCACGGATTCCCAAGGCCGACCCCGCCGCCGCCAGCACCGCCAGCACCGCGATCCCCGGCGCGAGCAGGGTCAGCGCGCGATCGGCGCCGCGGGTGTCGTCGAGGAATTCCTGCCGTCCCACGTTGATCGCGGCCACCAGGTTCTCGTCGAGCCGCAGGAACGCCCCGGCCGCGCCGCCCTTCTTGTCGTCGCGGGTGGCCGTGGCGACGGCGTCCTGATAGAAGCCGTCGTTGTCCTGCCGCCGCACCTCGCCGTGCGCCTTGAACCATTCCGACGCCGCCTGGATGGCCGCGTCCACCTTCTCCGCGGCCGCGCCGCCCGCCGCGAGTCCGCGGGCCTCGCCCAGCAGACCGCCTTGGCCGTCCGTCCCGCCGAGTTGCGCGGCGAGATCACCGAAGTTCTTTTCGTACGCCGCGCCGTCGCCGCGGGCGACGAGGGTCAGCGTTTCGTCGGCTCGCGCCTGCAGCGCCGCGATCCTGGCCCGGACGAGCACGTCCACCTGGTGCGAGCCGTCCTCCTCACCGCTGCCGACGAGGGTGCTCTGCACGATCAGCGCGACCGCGCCCCACAGCAGGGCGAGGACCACCGAAGCGGTCGCGACGACGAGCCCGACGTTCAGCAACCGGTTGGTCTTCCGCGTCAGGTGCACCTGGGTGACGATCAGCGCGGCGAGCAGGGCGAGCAGTAAAGCCGTTGCCAGCCAAGGGAATCCGGTGGCGTCGTCCTGTTCGGCGGCGAGCCGGTCGGTGTCGGTCCGGTAGAGATCCTGTGCGGCGGGAAGGATTTTCGCCCGCATCAGTTCCGACGCCTCGCGCAGATACGAGGCACCGACGGGATAACCCTGCCGGTTGTAGACACGTGCGGTCTCGATCAGTCCCGTGTAGACGGGGATCTCGCGGCCGAGGATGTTGATCTGCTCGGCCGCTTTGCCCGCGCCGGACGAGTCCGACGCCGCCTTCGCCAGCGCCGCGCCGGCCTCCGCGATGTCGCGGTCGTACCGCTGGCGCATCGGGAGCGGCTCGGTGCCGATGGAGAGGAACGAACTGGCGGCCGTCGCGTCGGCGTCCGAAAGCGCGCGATAGACCTGTTGCGCGGCGGCGGCCAGCGGTTCGCGGTGGTCGATCAGGCCGTTGATCGTGTCCTTCTTGTCCTGCGCCGCCAGCGTGCCGAACAGCCCCGCGACCAGCGACAGCAGGACGAGCCCGATCGCGATCACCGACAGCCTGCCCGGCGTGGTCGCCGCGGAGCGGATGATCGCGCGGATCCCGTTCCCCGGCAGCTCGAGCAGCCCGGCGATCCCGCCGCGGCCTTCCGGCGCGGGGGGTGGCGCGGGGCTCCCCGGCCGGGTCACAGTGCTCGTCATCGCCGATCCTCCCCATTGGCTCTATCCGCAAAGAAGGTATCCGAGTCGGGATCAGCGCAGCCAGTGACACCGGCGTGTGTCATCGGCACGTGATCTCCCGGCCGGTTCAAAGGCCTTTTTCCAGGCCGTACCGCACGGCCTCCGCACGATTGCGCACACCGATCTTGGCGAAGGCGTGGTTGATATGGCTTTTCACGGTCGCCTCGCCGATGAACAGCTCGGCGGCGATTTCCGGATTGGACAGCCCGCGCGCGATGAGGCCGAGCACTTCGGCTTCACGTGTCACGGACGCTAGGCACGCTCAGCGGTGGAGCGGGACCACCGGCGGGTGGAGGCGGGGATGGACCTCAAGCCCGGACGGCGGGCGCGACGGAATGCGGCAGGACGTCGCCGTCGGCAGGCCGCTCGATGACGACCTCGACGTCGTCGTCGAACCGGTACGGCCTGGCCAGCAGGAACCCGCCGAAATGCCGCCTCATCCTGGACATCTCCGCGCGGACGGTGACGGTGCGCCCGGCGTCGCCGAAGAGGTCGAGCGACAGTTCCGAGGCCGACCTCCCCGCACGATGGCGCGCGAGGACGTACAGCATCTCCGCGTGCCGCGGGCTCAGCCGATGCGACCAGTTACCCGCCGCACCCGAGACACGCAACGTGCTTTCCCGCGACGACCTCAGATCGAGCACGACCCGGGTCGGCGACGCGTCCTCCTCCTCGGTGAGCCGGACGAGCCAGCCGCCGGGCAGCGGCTCCAGCAGGCAGTTGCCGTACGTCGGCAGCCAGGTGCGGCCGGGGGTGGCGTCGTTCGGCAGCGCGATGCGGCCGACCGGGACGAGCCCCGCCGAGGCCGCGATCCAGCCGTGCGGGTCGGTGATGACCGCCCGCCCCTTCACCTTCGCGAGCAGGGGCGTGGCCAGCCCGCGCAACCGTTCGAGATCCGAGAGATGCGTGGTGCGCAGATGCGCTTCGGCGAGCTTCGCGACCGCGTCGACCAGGGCGAGGGTGGACGGATGCACGGTGGAGGCCGGGCCCGAGAGGTCGACGGCGCCGAGCAGCCTGCCGTTCCTCGGATCGTGCAGTGGCGCGGCGGCACAGGTCCAGTCGTGCTGGTTGCTGACGTAGTGCTCGGCCGAGTAGACCTGCACCGGATGCCTGGCGACCAGCGCCGTCCCGATGGCGTTGGTGCCCGTGGCGGGTTCGTGCCAGTCCGCCCCTTCGACGAAACCGAGACCGTCGGCGCGACGGCGGACCGCGGTGCTGCCGTCGCGCCAGAGCACCCGGCCGTCGGCGTCGACGACGACCATGATGTGCGCGGCCTGCTCGGCGAGGCCGATCAGACCGCCGCGAAGGGCGGGGAGGACGGTCGCCAGCCCGCTGCCCCGACGCCGGGCTTCCAGCTGTTTCGGGGCGAGCGGAGGGGTCGGCGAGCCGCGGTCCGGGTCCAGGCCCAGCCGCCGCATACGCTGCCAGGACGCGCCGATCACCGCACGTGGCCTGCCCGGGAGCGTGGTCCCGGCGAGCGCGGCCTCGCGCACTTCGGCGAGGGCACGCGCGTGCCGCCGCGGATCCGCACCGACCGGCAGCGCCGCCTCGAGCTGCACCTGGCCTACTCCTTCTGATCTGTTCAGGCCAGTGTGCCCGGGTGTACCGGGGAGCGGAAGGTCTCTGTGACCTGGGCTAGAGGAAGGGTGCGTCCGCCAGGCGGGGCGTGGGAAGGGCCGCCGTCGGTTTGCGGCCGAGCAGCAGACCGGTCCGGGTGGCCTCGGCCATCACGGCGCGGACGTCGACGCACCACGGCCCGTCGGGCTTCAACTCGACGAAAGCGCTCTCTCCAGGCTTGAGCACGAAATGCGGCTGGCCGTCCAGCGCGATGGAGCCGCCGCCCGCGGCGAGATCGACGCGGACCCCGGCTTCCAGCACGCTCCAGCCGCGTACGCCCACCGCCCGCACCTCGCCGGGCGCGATCGGCGCCTGCACGACGTACGGCGTCTCGTCGACCGGTCCGAGCGAGACCGCGACACCGTCCACAGTGGACTTCGGGCTGGGGCACAGCCGTCCGGGGATACTCGACAGCCCGACCCCGTCCGGAACCGCGAACGTGCAGTACAGCTCGGTCAGCGACGCGGGATCCCACCGGCTCTCCGAGCACACGCTGACGTCGATCAGCGCGATCTCGCGCCGGGCCTTCGTGACGACTTCGAGCACGGTGGCGCGGTTCGTGACCAGGTCCGTGTCCACCTGGTGGGTGGCCACCAGCCCCGCGGCGAGCCCGGCGACGGTGGACTCGTCGGCGCCCCCGGCGGGCAGCATCAGCAGCGGGACGTCGCCACAGGCGGCCGCCGCGGCCCGCATCATGGTCTCGTTGCCCAGGCAGATGAGCACGCTCGCACCCGCGTCCACCATCCGGCGGACGGTGCCGATGATCTTGCCCGCGTCGGTCCACACCATCACGCGGCCGACGCCGGCCACCCTCAGTGCCGAACGCAGGCTCTGGATGTCACGCTCCGAAGCAGGGTTCGCCACGATCCCCGCAACCGCTTCGCCCACATGTCCTCCGCTGCCGCGCCAAGTCCCTACAAGGAAACGACGTCCGGGCCACGAAGGGAAGAGTTGCACGAGGTTGCATCACCAGGAAAGGGCACGAGGCTTTCGGTCAACGGGCCGCCCGCCCGTCAGGACACGGACGCCGAGCGGCACCAGCGCCAGGCCGAGGGCCACCGCGGTGACGACGCTCAGGAACTCGCTTTCCTTGAGCACCCCCATCCAGAGGGTGCACGGCCAGAGGAACAGCAGCGCCCGCGCGGTGCCGAAGGTGCCTGCCCGGAACGCCCCGATGGCCAGCAGCAGCCCTCCGGCGTATTGGCCGAACGACGCGGTGACCGGGATCCGCCACAACCCGTAGGACAGGTCGACGTAGTCGTCCATCACGAGCTTCGTCGCCTGGTCCAGACCGAGCTTGTCGACGAGCTCGAAGGCCGTCAGGTCGACGCCCGCGAAGTAGACCCGTGCGACCAGACCGAACGCGAGGAGCAGGAATCCCCAGCCCGCCAACGCCGGCGCCTTCTCCGCGACGATCTTCGCCAGCATCAGGAAGGCCGGCAGCAGGAGGACCGCGCCGAGCAGGAAGACCGAGTACGCGGCCGTCACCAGGCCGGGGTTCGCGGCATACGCGGCCAGCTGACCGGGCGCGGCGAAAGGCTGATCGTCGAACCACGCGACTTGCTCCGGCGTGAAGTCCTTGAGCACCAGATGCCTCAGCAGCAGGCCCGCGAACCAGGCGAGTGGAGCGAGAATCAGGGCCACTCCGCCGATCCATCGGCCGGTTTCACCGTTCATGACGGCATCGTCGCCGGGACGGGCGACACGGGACAGCGCCCGAAAGTCAGGCGGATGCCTCGACTTTCGTCAGGTTCGGTCCCGGAAAAGCAGCAGGGCCGCCTCCCCGAGGGGATGACGGCCCTGCTTGGAAAACCTGGATCAGATCACGGTGACCGAGGTGGCCTGCGGACCCTTCGCGCCCTGCCCGATCTCGAACTCCACGCGGGCGTTCTCCTCGAGGGTACGGAAGCCGTTGCCCTTGATCTCGCTGTAGTGCACGAAGACGTCGCCGCCGCCGTTGTCGGGAGTGATGAAGCCGAACCCCTTCTCGGAGTTGAACCACTTCACAGTGCCCTGAGTCATAAAATCTCCATATGCAACACAAACAAACAGGAAGCCACGTCGGCAGCCCGGGTCATGACCAGACGGTTTGCTTCCCCGGAAACACGAGGAGACACTACGCCCGCTGAGTTCTGCGAGCGTGAACCAACACGAACACAAAAATCGAGACCTGGTGCAGTAAAGCACACCTCACGCAGGCCGACAAGCGCCATCACCCGGGTGTGCGCAGCCGCACTGTACCTCTCCGGCTGGAGGGGTGACCGGCCGGGCTATTCCCCGCTGGCCGCGCGCAGCGGCGCCTCGTTGCCGAACGGCGAGCGGCGCAACGCCTCCCGGTTCGTGGCCACGACGGCGATGTCGTGGGTCTCCGCGTCCGCGCTGAACAGCACCGGCACCACGCCGGAAACGGACTTGTCCTGTGGCTTCGCTTCGTCAGCCATGTTTTCTCCCAGTGTCAACACAACGCTCTAGGTACGTACTGCGTGCCAACAACCCCACCGGCCATTGCCCCGGTCCATATCGGACTCTCGGTGTTGCCGCGATTGTGCCACGGCCGACCGACAAAATCCGGTGTCCGCGACCGAAAGTCGGCCGAGTCGTCATCTCGTTCCCACCCTTTGGGGCAGGTGAAGGCGGCACCACAAGGGTTTCTGTGTATCCCCTGAGAAAAAGTACCGCCCGGTAATCGGCGTGGCGGCCCCTACTGGCCGCCCTGTTGCTGCCTCGACGCGCCCAGCAGGCTCGTCAGCCGGATGTCCGGCGTCACCACGTCCGGATCCGTGCGGATGTCGATCACACAAGGCCGTTGCCGCACCAGCGCGCTCGCGATGATCGGCTCCAGCTCTTCCCGATCGTCCACGGTGTACCCGGCGGCGCCGAGCCCGCGCGCCCACGACGCGAAGTCGGTGACGGGGACGGTGACCCCCGACAGCCGCCCATGTTTGCGCGCCTGGTGCACGGCGAGCGGGCCGTGCAGTCCGTTCTGGAACACCAGGACGGTCACCGGTACCCGGTAGCGGACGGCGGTCTCGATCTCTTGCCCGGTCATCAGCGCACCGCCGTCGCCCGCCATCGCGATCACCGTGCGGCGCGGTTCGGCGAGTTTCGCCGCGACCGCCGCGGGGACCGCGTAACCCATGGCCGCGTTGCTCGGCCCGAGCTGGCTGCGTGGCGCGGTGAAACACCAGTAGCGGTGCATGAACTGGGCGAAGTTGCCCGCGTCGCTGGTCACGATCGCGTCTTCGGGCGCGAGTTTGCGCACCGCGCGGATGACGTCGGCGGGATGGACCCGGGTGGCGCCGCTGGTGTCGGGCGGCGTCATGAAGGTGTGCACCGCGGCGTTCGCGGCCGATGCGCGCCGCTGCCGAGGCGAAGCGACATTGCGCAGTTCACGCAGGAACGGCTCGACCTCCGAGTCGACCCGGAAGGTCAGTCCGCCGCGACGCGCCGGCTCGATCCCCGTGCCGACCAGCACGAGCGTCTGCGACGGCGTCGGGTAGCGGAAGGACTGGGTGGTGACCTCGTCGAGCTGCGTGCCCAGCGCGAGCACGAGGTCCGCGCGCTCCAGCGCGTCGAGCTGCCGCGCGGGGATACCGATGCCGAGATGGCCGGCGTAGCGCGCGTGGTTCTCGGGGAAGGCGTCCTGACGGCGGAACGCGTTGTACACCGGCAGCGCGAGCTCGTCGGCGACGGCGATCAGCTCGTCGCGCGCCGCGCGGGCCCGGCCGCCGACGATCACCACCGGGTAGCGGGCCTCGTCGACCAGCTGCGCGACCGCCTCGGCGGTCCGGCCGAGCGCGCCGGTGGCGGGCGGCCGCACGGAGGCGACCGGTTTCGCCGAATCGAACGGGACACCCCAGAAATCGGCGGGGACGGCGACGACGGTGGGGCCCGGCCGCCCCTCGCGGCAGCGGGTCAGCGCCTCGACCAGCAGGCCGGGGACCTCGTCCGGCGATTCCGCGCGGCCGGTCCACTTCGAGATCGGCTCGAACATCGCGGTCAGGTCCGCGGTGGGCAGCTCGCTCGTCGGGCCGGGATCCTGCGGTGGGTTCTCCAGGAGGACGACCATCGGGCTCTCGTCCTGGTACGCCGTGGAGACGCCGATCGCGAGGTTCGCCGCGTTCGGGCCGCGGCCGGCGAGCAGGACCGCGGGATGCTCGGTGAGCTTGCCTTCGGCCTCCGCCATGAAGGCGGCGCCGGAGTCGTGCCTCGCCGAGACGAAGGTGATCGAGCGCTCGCGTTGCAGCGCGTCGAGCAGATCCAGGAAGGACTCACCCACCACCGCGTACACGCGGTGGATCTGCGCCTCGGTCAGGATCCGCACGGCCGTCTGGGCGACGGACGCTCCCGGTTGGTATCTAATGAGAAGAGCTTAGGCGGGCGGTGATCGGTGCCGTCAAGCGATCTTCCGATTCCGGCAACCCCGGAGCGGCGGAATGTCCGATATTCGGAACGTGTTCGAGCAAGGGAGCACGAAAACGTGACCTCAGCCACCGCCGGACGTGAAACTGTTTTCACTTACGGGGCGCCTGCCTTGAAGTACGGCACCGGGTCGAGCGATGAGATCGGCTACGACCTCACCCAGTACGGCGCCCGCCGGGTGCTCGTCCTGACCGACGCGGGTGTCGCCGCGACGGGCTGGCCACAACGGATCGCCGAAGGTATCGAGACCTATGGCATCGAAGCCGTCGTCTTCGACGGCGTACACGTCGAGCCGACCGACGTCAGCATGCGGAAGGCCGTCGACTTCGCCCGGGGACAGGGCGAGTGGGACGCCTTCGTCGCCGTGGGTGGCGGGTCGGCCATCGACACCGCCAAAGCGGTGAACCTGTTGACCAGCAACGACGGCGACCTGATGGACTACGTCAACGCGCCGGTCGGCGGCGGCCGCGCCCCGAGCGCACCGCTGAAACCGCTGGTCGCGGTGCCGACCACCACCGGAACGGGCTCGGAGAGCACCACGGTGTGCGTGCTGGACGTGTTGTCACTGCGGGTGAAAAGCGGCATCAGCCATCTCCGGATGCGGCCGAGCCTCGCGGTGGTCGACCCGAGGCTGACGGTCTCGCAGCCACCCGAGGTGACCGCCGCGAGCGGGATGGACATCCTTTGCCACGCCGCGGAAAGCTACACGGCCAAGCCGTACACCGAGTTCGACCGGAAGCGGCCGGAGGACCGGGTTCCTTACTGTGGCTCGAATCCGCTGGCCGACATGTTCGCCGAGCAGTCGCTGCGGTTGCTGTCGTGGGCGTTGCCCGCGGCCGTGCGCGACGGCTCCGACATGAAGGCGCGCGAGGCGATGGCGCTCGCGGCGACGTTCGCCGGGCTCGGTTTCGGCAACGCCGGGGTGCACATCCCGCACGCCAACGCGTATCCGATCGCCGGGCAGGTCCGGGACTTCCATCCGTCCGGGTATCCGGGCGACGAAGCGATGGTGCCGCACGGGATGGCCGTCTCGCTGACCGCGCCGGCGGCGTTCCGGTTCACCTTCGACGCCGCGCCCGAACGGCACATCCGGGTGGCGCGGCTGCTCGCGCCGGATTACGAATGGCCGGGCGATCTGCGGGATCACCTGCCCGCGGTGCTCGGGCAGATCATGCGGGAGATCGGGATCCCCAACGGGATCGGCGCCGTCGGCTACACCGAGTCCGATGTGGACTCACTGGTTTCCGGCACGGTGAAACAACAACGGCTGCTGGCGACGGCGCCGCGCGAGGCGTCCGAAGCCGACCTCGCCGTCATCCTGCGGGAATCGGTGACGCTGTGGTGAACGCCGAGTATCCGCACTGGCAGACGGTTCCGTTGCGGTGGAAGGACAACGACGTCTACGGACACGTCAACAACGTCGTCCACTATTCGGTGATGGACACCGTGATCAACACTTGGCTGATCGAACGCGGCGGACTCGACATCGAGACCGGCGCGGTCATCGGGTTGTGCGTGGAATCGCAGTGCAAGTACCACGCTTCGGTGTCGTTCCCGGGAGAACTCGAAGTCGGCCTGCGGGTGGGCCATCTCGGCCGGTCCAGTGTCCGCTACGAGGTCGGGATGTACTCGAAGGAGACGGTGATCGCGGAGGGGCATTTCGTGCACGTCTTCGTCGATCGCGAATCCCGGCGCCCGGTCCCCGTCGAGGGTCTACTCAGGAGCGCGCTGGAAGAACTGCGCACTGGGCTGGGGTAGCCGCGGCGACCACGCGTGCATGAGCTGGGCGTAGCGCGTGGACCGGTCCATGAGTTCGAGATGGGTGCCCAGGGCGGTTTCCTTGCCGTCCATCACCAGGACCCGGTCCGCGCGCAGCGCCGACGTCAGCCGGTGCGCGATCACCACCAGCACCCCGCCCCGTTCGGCGAACGCCCGTTCCGCGCGGGCTTCGGCGGGCGGGTCGAGATGCGACGTCGCCTCGTCGAGGATGACGACGGTCGCTTCGCTCGCGTACACCCGCGCGAGCGCGATCAACTGCGCCTCACCGGCGGACAGCGTGCCGTGCCCGATCTCGCCGTCGAGCCCGCCCAGCCGCGTGACCAGCGGTTCCGCGCCGACGGCTCGCACCGCCGCCAGGAGTTCGCCGTCCATCGCGGTCTGCGCGAACAGGCCGACGTTGTCCCGCACGGTCCCCGCGAAGACGTACGCCTCCTGCGGGATCAGCGCGACCATCCGGTGCCGCAGTGCCGCCGGGACCTCCCGGACCGGAACTCCGCCGAGCAGCACCCGGCCCGCCTGCGGTTCGAGCATGCCGGTCAGGAGCCCGGCCAAGGTCGACTTGCCGATCCCGCTCGGCCCCACCACCGCGAGCCGCTCGCCGGGCCGCAGGTGCAGATCGAGCCCGCGCACCACCGGTTGCGCCGCCGCGCCCCAGCTGAAGGTCAGGTCACGCACGTAGATCGCGGTCCCGTCGGGTTCGGCCGTGCCGTCGGCCTCCGGCTCGGCCTCGGCGGTTTCGGCGAGCCGCCGCAACGCGACGATCAGCCGCAGCACCACGGTGCTCGCGGTCGCGGCCAGCCCGCGCAACGCCGGCTGCATCGTCGTCGCCAGGTAGACCAGCGCGCCGAGCGCGGCACCGGCGGTGAGCACCCCGGCCTGGACCATGCCCGGCGCCACCAGCAATGCCAGGAGCAGCGGCACGAAACCGCCGGTCGCGATCACCACCGTCCGGGCCGCCCCGGACCGCGCCACCCGCACGGCCGCCTTGGCCTGCGTGTCGATGGCGTCGTAGAGCTCCAGCGCGGCCAAGGGTTCCGCGCCGCACGCGACGATGTCGCGCATTCCGGACAACGACGCGCCCGCGACCTCGGCGGTCCGCTCGTCGGCCAGCGCGAGCGCGCGCTGACGCCGCGCCAGCGACGGGAGCAGGCAGGCGAACACGAGGACCGAGACCACCACCGGGATCGCGACGATCAACGCGAGCGAACCGGCGACGGTGAACAACCCGGCCAGCGCCGCCACCGTCGTCACGATCATCCCGCGCGCCTGCACCAGCAGCCCGGCCGTGGCGTCGCGCACCACCTCGACGTGCTGGGTGATCCGGGCGACGCCGCTGGCGTCCGGCTGATTCCGCGGCGGCGCCGGATCGTGCAGGACCCCGCGCACGACGGCAGTCACCAGCGCGTCGCGCAACGGCTCGACGACCTTGCCGAGCTGATGCCACACCAGCCGCGAACCGAACGCGCCGATCACGGCGACCAGCCCGAAGACCGCGAGCCAACGCAGTCCGGTGCCTGGCCGATCCGCGGCAAACCCCTCGTCAACCGCGAGTTCGACCAGGCGACCGGACAAGAACGCGGGCGCGCTCTCCAGTACGGAACAGGCCAGCAGCACCAGCCCGCCGCGCCACTGCCCGGCCAGCGCCGAGCGGTAGAGCCCCCAGACGCTCATTGCGCGCCCTCGGTGAAGACGGCCCGATACGCCGGAGTCCGCCACAGCTCGTCATGCGCGCCGACCGCCCGGACACGGCCGTCCTCCAGCCACACCACCGTGTCCGCCCGCGACGCGGTGGCCGCGCGATGCGTCACCACCACCCTGGTCCGGCCGGGCAGCGTGCGTTCGATCGCCTCCTCGACGGCGGCTTCGGTGACCGTGTCGAGGCTGGCGGTGGCATCGTCGAGGATGAGCACCCGTGGCGCGTGCGCGATCGCGCGCGCCAGCCCGATCCGCTGCGCCTCCCCGCCGGAGAGCGGGGTTTCCCTGAGCGGCGTCCGGTAGCCGCCCGGCAGCCGGACGATCAGGTCGTCGACCTGCGCGGACCGGCAGGCGGCGCGCACGGCGGCCTCACCGGCCCACGAGCCGTAGCCGACGGCGTCGCCGATCGTCGCGCCGAGCAGCGCGGGCCGTTCGAACGCGAATCCGACCACCGCGCGGAGTTCGTACGGCCGCAGCTTCTCCAGCGGACGGCCGTCGAGCGTCGCCGTCCCCTCGTCCGGGGTCAGCAGCCCGCCGAGGACGTTGACCAGCGCGGACTTCCCCGAACCGGACCGCCCGACGACCGCGGTGAACCGGCCGCCCCGGACGAGCAGGTCGACGTCGCGCAACGCGCCTTCGACGGTGACGCCGCGCAGTTCGAGCGTGCCCCGCCCGGGGACGACGCCGAGATCGCCCGGTTCGGGGACCGGCGCCTCCAGCACCTCGGTGATCCGCCGCGCACACGACCGCGCGCGGGAAAGTGTGGTGAGCAAGGGAATCTGCGTGATCAGGCCCATGCCGAGGGCGACGTAGCCGAGCGCCGCGAGGACCTGGCCGACGGTCAGCCTGCCTTCCAACACCCCGAAACCGGCGGCGGCGAGCACCGCGAGCTCGACCGCGGGCAGCAGCAGACCGGAACGCCACACCATCCGGGCCTGCGTCCGCCACATCCCGCGGCCGGCGAGGCTCAGTTTCGGCAGCGGCCGCAGCACACGGTCGGCTTCGCGGTCGGCGGTGCCGGACGCGGCGATCGTGCGGAGCCCGGCGACGGCGTCGACCATCCTCGCCGCGAGCTCGCCGGACACCTCTTGATAGGTGAGGACGTCGTCGGCGGTGTTCTTCAGATGGGTGCGCGCGAGCATCAGGCCGAACGGGATGCTGCCGAGGAAGACGAGCGCGAGCCGCCAGTCCATCAGCGCGAGCAGGACGACGGCTCCGCCGGAGATGAGGGTGGTCGACCCGAGCTGGACGACGACGGAGGCGACCAGTCCCGCGCCGGTGCAGTCACCGGTGAGCCTGCTGATCGCGTCGCCGTCGGCGAAGGTCGATCGGGTGCCGAGCGCGAGGTAGCGGTCGGCGAGTTTCCGGCGCAGCCAGGCCGTGGCGGACGCGGTCATCCGCGCGGTGAGGATGCCGCCGATCAGGCCGACGGCGATCTCGGTGACGCCGAGGACGATCAGCCAGGTGACCTCGGGCAGGCTGGGCCGTCCGGCGACCACGGCGTCGACCGCGGCGGCGAGCGCGCCGGGCAGGAGCAGTCCCGCCGCCGTCCCGGCGAGCGCGCTGAAGATCAGCGCGATCAGGCGGGGGCGATCCAGCGCGGTCACCGTGACCAGCAACCGATCGGCGGAACCCGCCATCCCTCTCCTCACACCGTGATCCCAACGAGATGAACCGGAAGGCAAAATGAAGGCGCGGGAGCGGCGCACTTGGCCTGTGCCGCTCCCGCGCCTTCAGTGCTCAGCCGTGACTCAGTGGCAGGTCAGCAGGCTGACGGTGCTGTTCGCGCAGGAGGCCAGCAGGCTGAGGTTGCTCGCGCCGCCGTGGCTGCCGCCGCCGCCACCTTCGAGAACCTCGGGGGCTTCCAGGGCCTGCAGGTCGAGAACCAGTTCCATGGTGTTCCCTTTCACTAGTTACCTCTTGGTCCGCCGTCCTCATCGGACGGCAGTTCGGGAGGACAGGAAAGGCAGCGCGGCCTTCCCGTCCAGGGTGGCGGCCAAGGCGAGCAGGACGCCCGCGCCGCCGGTGACGACGTCCATCGACAGCCGCAGCAGCTGGTTGCCGGGGAACGCCAGGCCGCCCTTGTACGGCACCGCGTACCAGGCCAGCCGGGAAAGATGCAGGTCGATGGCGTCGCGGACGCGCTGGTCCGGGTCGGCGCCCATGGCCAGCGCGGTCATCAGCCCGCCCCTGCCGAACAGCAGCCCGGGGTGGATGACGAACTCGCCGCGGCACGCTTCACGCAGGCCGGGAAGGCTCTTCAACGCCTTCGCGTCCGGACGGTGCTTCGCCAGCTCCTCGGCGACCATGAGGATCCCGGCGCTGCCGACCCCCACGTAGGGCAACGTCCGGGTCTCGCCGTCGCGGACCTGCAGCGAACCGTCGTCGGACTCGACGCATTCCTCGATGTCCCGCTCCAGCGCCTGGTCGGCGAAGGACAGCCAGCCTTCTTCGCGGGTGCGTTCGAACAGCCGCACGAACAGCAGCGCCGGACCGGACCAGCCGTTGAGCAGCCCGGCGCGGCCGAAGTCGCCGGGCGGGTCGGCGATCTCGAGCGCTTCGGCGAGCCGGACGGCGGTGGCGAGCGCCTGCCTGCCGAACTCGTTGTCCTTGCGGGCCACCGCGAAATGCAGCTGGGTGAGCCCGATCCCGGACAGGCCGCCTTCCAGCCCGTGGTCGGTGGTCTGCTCGACCAGCGTCGACGACGCCGCCAAGAGCTTGGTGGCCTCTTCGCGGTAACCGAGCTCTTCGAGGACGTACGCGATCCCGTACGAGCCGTCGTAGAACCCCGGCCGTCCGGGCGGATCGCGGCGGATCGAGTCCAGCAGCCAGCGTTCGTGCTGGGGATGCCGCTCGCCACCGACCGTCTTCAGTGCGTGGAGGACGCCGGCCGCGCCGTAGCCGAAGCACGCTCCGCCGACGCGGAACTGCTCGATGTCACCGGGGAAGAGCCGGTCGGTGCGCTCGGGGGTCGCGCTGGCGAGGATCGCCTCGGTGATCTGCTTGCGGACCAGCGCCCAGTCCGGTCGTTCCTGGTCCAGCTCGGTGGCGCTCGTGAGCGGTGGCAGGTTCCGGGGGGCGAGCTCCGCGACGATCGAGTCGGCGTAGCCCTCCGGGACGTCGAAACGCTGCTGGACGAAGTCCGCGAGCCCGCGCAGCTTCGCCGGAGCGAGTTCGAGGAGCGTCGTGAGCGGCAGGAAGATCCACAGCTTCAGGACGGCGAGCGCGTACTCGTCGACCTCGAACCCGTTCCGGTCCCTCGGAGCGCGGAAGCCGGGCGCGCCGAGCGCGGGCCTGGTGCCGCTTTCGATGTCCGAGGCCATCTCGAAGTCGATCAGGGAGACCGCGTCGTCGTCCCCGTCCACGAGGATGTTCAGCGAGTGCAGGTCGCCGAAGACGATCCCGCGTTCGTGCACCTCGCCGACCATCGCCTCCACCCGCCGAACCAGCGCCAGCGCGCGTTCGGTGTACGCGGCGATGTCGGCCTCGGTGGTGTCGCGCCGGGTGAGCGGGTAGTTGCGGGCGAGCCAGTTGCCGAGCGAGACGCCGGGCATGTACTCCATCGCCAGGAAGTGGTGCTCCCAGACGGTGAAGCGGTCGTAGGCGGTGGGGATGCCGTCGATGCCCTTCAGCCGCTCCAGCACCTCGTGCTCACGGCGGAGGCGTTCGACGGCGTCGACCTCGTCCCGGTCCAGACCGGCGAACGGCCTGGCCTCCTTGAGGACCACGCGTTCGCCGTCGGTCTTCCGGTCGGCGAGGTACACGCCGCCACCGTTGGAGAAGTGCAGAGAACTTTTCACCTGATAGGGGAACTGATCCGCTCCGCCGCTCTTGCGAGCTGCGAGATGAGGTGCGAGGAACTCGGGAATCGTCACCCAGTCGGGTACGGAGAAGGTCGGTTCGCGCTTGTCCGGGACCAGCGTCCCGTCCGGTTTGCGTATCGCGAGGACCCGCTTGCCGTCGAGTTCGACCCATTGCTCGGCGAATCCGCCGTAGCGGACGTAGAGCGGGCCGGCACCATACCGAAGATCACTGAGAATGTACGCCCCGGGTTCGCCGTCGAGCTTCGCCGACAACGCCGTGAGAACACGCTCCAGCTCGTTGTTGTCAGCCGGATAAAGAGTCAGTAACTTACCGCTTCCGTCACGCGGAGCGTATTTGGAATTCCTGGCCAGCAGGGTCGTCCGCGAACGCAGATGCTTGTAGGACACGGCGTGCTCGACACAATGCTCGTGCACCTTCACGAGCACCCGTTCGGCGTTGTCCAAACCTGCCGAAACGTGGATTTTCCAGCCCTGCAAGGGAAGGTTTCGAGCAACAGGGTGCAGCAACCGCCACACTCCGCGCACCCCGGTGCGCCAGCCGTCTCCGGGAGCGGGCAACAGGGAGGCGAAATCGTCGGCGACGTCCCCGGTTTCCCGCTGCTCATCGAAGAACAGTGGATCGGCGAAGCAATACGCTTCGTACCGGACGTCCATCGAGCGCCCCCTCCTTGGCACCAATCGGATGGGCCATGTGCACCATCGCGATGCAGAATATTCCACCCGCCGGACCCCGAACGGCCAATCCGCCATATCGGGGGTTCGGATGGGCTGTTCAGGGACGTGAATTCGAAAACTACCGAATGGTAGGGGTACCCAGCGTGAGATCAACTCGGATTCCAACCACCCGGTCGGTGTGTAACAGGAACGCGCCGGTGCCGTAATCCCAGGTCGAGGCACCGAAAGCAATAATGCGCGGGGAAATTGACAGTGCGCCAACCGGCCGCGTTTCGTGATCTATTCACCCGAGGTCTGGACCACTGCCCGGCTCGTGGCGCCCGCCACGCGGCCCACCGGTCGCCCGTCGGCGATGATCGGCCCGGAGGTACGTTGTCGCCGGTGGAGCGGGTAAGGAGGCCGACGTGATCACAGGGTTCGCGGTGACCGTCGCGATCTGCGCGACGCTGGTCGCGGTGTGGAGTTTCGTCCAGGCGGCGCGCAAGAAGCTGCCGGACAACGCACTGCTCGCCGGCCTCGCCGTGATCGAAGTACTCCTGGTGGCCCAGCTCGTGATCGGTGTCGTCCTGCTGATCGGCGGCGGCCGCCCCGGCAGCATGGCCACCTATCTCGCCTACCTGATCGGCTGCCTGGTCGTGCTCCCGCTCGGGACGTTCTGGGCACTGGCCGAGCGCACCCGGGCGAGCACCGCGATCCTCGGCATCGCATGCCTCGCCATCCCGGTGATGGTGCTCCGGCTGCACGAGGTGTGGGCGGGCGCCAGTGCCTGAAGAAACCGAGGAGAAGACGGTGGACACCGCGACGGACAAGGCCTCCGGCCCGGGACGGATCCTGGTGGCGGTGTACGCGATCTTCGCGCTGGCGGCGACCTCGCGCGCCGCCGTGCAGATCAGTACCAAGTTCCACGAAGCCCCGCTGGCCTACGCCCTTTCCGCGTTCGCGGCCGTCGTCTACCTGCTGGCCACCGTGGCGCTGGCCCGCCGCGGCGCGGGCTGGTGGCGGATCGCGCTGATCGCCTGCGGCGTCGAACTGCTCGGCGTGCTGACCGTCGGCACGTTCAGCCTCTTCGACCGCGAGGCCTTCCCCCACGCCACCGTCTGGTCGGTGTACGGGCAGGGCTACCTCTTCATCCCGCTGGTGCTGCCGGTGATCGGCTTGTTCTGGTTGCGGCGGACGAAACCCTGACCGAAAGCGGGCCGCTCACTTCTCGAAGCAGCCCTTTTCGTTGAGCGGGCCGAACGTCGGCAGGACCAGCCCGCACAGG
The DNA here is from genome assembly GCF_041021335.1 of Amycolatopsis sp. SB7-3. NCBI lineage: Bacteria > Bacillati > Actinomycetota > Actinomycetes > Pseudonocardiales > Pseudonocardiaceae > Amycolatopsis > Amycolatopsis sp. SB7-3. Next base: position 2,749,197 of record NZ_JBFPJQ010000001.1, on the reverse strand, counting down.
TAGCCGTCGATCCAGCGGCCGTTGCCCGCGACGTTGGTGAGCACCCGGATCGCCGGCGCGAACGCGGCGATTCCCTTCGCCAGCGAATCCTGATTGCGCTGGAGCATCGACGTCAGCCGGTCGAGTTGTTCGAGCACCGGCCCCAGTTGCCCGTCGTTGTCGGCGATGATGCCGTCGAGCGCGGTCGCGAGCCGTTTCGAGCCGTCGAGCAGGTCCTTGATCGCCTGCTGCCGGGTGGAGATCGCGCGCAGCAGCGCGTTGCCGTCCTGGATCAGCCGCTGGGCCTCGGTGTCGCGGTCGACGAGGGTCTGCGAGACCTGCCGCGTGTTCGCGACGAGCGCCCGGAGCTGCCGATCCCGGGAAGCGATGGTGCCGGAGAGCTTCGTGATCCCGTCGAGCGCGGAGCGGACGTCGGCGGGCGTATCGGCGAAAGTCGCCGAAATCGCATCGAAGCTTTTCGCCAGTTGGCCGACGTCGATGGCGTCGACGGTTTTCGACAAATCCCGAAACGCTTCAAGGACGTCATACGGCGCGGTGGTCCGCCGCAGCGGGATCGGGTCTCCGGGGTCGAGGACCGTTTCACCGCGCGGGTCGAGCGCCAAGTACTTCTGCCCCAGGACGTTCTTGATCTGGATGGACGCGCTCGTGGCGTCGCCGACCCAGGCGTCCTTCACCCGGAAGGAGACGAGCACGCGATCGCCTTCGAGGTCGATTTCGGAAACCTTGCCGACCTTCACCCCGGCGATCCGGACGTCGTTCTCGGCGCGCAATCCGCCGGCGTCGGAGAATTCGGCGGAATAGGTGGTGCCGCCGCCGATCACCGGCAAGGCGTCGGCGTTCAGGGCCGCCGCCATGCCGAGGGCCATCGTGGTGAGCCCGGCGAGCGCCACCTTGACCGGATCCACCGCGCCGAAGGACCTCATCGTCTCACCTCGCAGGTCACGAGCGGCAAAGCTTAGGGGCCGCCCTTGCCCATCGCCAGGCGAAACGTTGCACCGATCGGGTGGCAACGTATGTCCACTGTGGACCTCAGGGGACGTCGAGCCGGACTTCGTAATGGAGCGTCTTGTACTTCTTCAGCCGGTGGAAGAGCGGGACGAGGAAGCCGTGCAAGAGCCGATGTTTCCTCGCCAGAAGGGTGGCCGCGTGCCGCGCCTCGGCGCCGTCGAGCAGGCGGACCCGCGCGTTCACGGGCTCCCCTGTCGGGACGCCGCGGAACGTCGACGGGGCGATCTCGACCCGAGGATCGTTGCGCATCCGCTTGGCCTTCCACGCCGCGTCATACGTCCGGATGTACGCGTGATCGCCTTCGACGGCGATGTTGATCGGCGTCCCGATGGGTGTCCCGTCCCGTTTGAAGGTCTTCAGCAAGATCGTCTTCTGGGCGGTGAATTCGGTGAGCTGCTTAGTCATGCCACTGGGACGAAGCCGCCGCGCGAAACGTGACAGGCTACCGCCAGAGCTCGTTCGCGGTCCCCCGCGCGACGTGCTCCTCGTAGATCTCGACCTTCCGGCTGATCAGTTCCAGGCAGTCGGCCAGCTCGGCGATCCGGTCGCGGACGGTGTTCTGGTGTTCCCGCAGCAGTTCGAGCCGCTTTTCCTCGTTTCCCGGCCCTTGGCGGACGAGTTCGGCGAATTCGCGGATGACGGCGAGCGGCATTCCCGACGCCCGGAACTTCGTGCAGTTCAGCAGCCAGTCGACGTCGTGTTCGGTGTACACGCGGCGCCCGTTCGCGTCCCGTTTCACCGGTGCCGCGAGCAGCCCTTCCTTCTCGTAGAAGCGAAGCGCGTGGACGCTGAGGCCCGTCCGCGCGGTGACCTGGCCGATCGCGAGTTCCGTCACCGGACCGACGATAGCGTCTTGACCTAGAGAGCCCTCTAGCTCTTAGCGTCCGCCTCATGACCACCGCACAACACAAGATCGGCTCCGGCTTCGGCGCGCGCAGCACGGCCGAAGAAGTACTGAACGGCATCGACCTCTCCGGCAGGCTCGCCCTCGTCACCGGCGGCTACTCGGGACTGGGCCTGGAAACCACGCGGGCACTGGCGAACGCCGGCGCGCACGTGGTCGTCCCCGCGCGCCGTCCGGCCGACGCCGAGGCCGCCCTCGCCGGGATCCCCCGCACCGAGGTCGGCGAGCTCGACCTGGCCGACCTGGCGAGCGTCGAGGCCTTCGCCGACCGATTCCTCGGCTCCGGCCGCCCGATCGACATCCTGATCGCGAGCGCCGGGATCATGGCCGCGCCGGAACGGCGGGTCGGCCCCGGCTGGGAGTCGCATTTCGCGATCTGCCACCTCGGTCACCACGCCCTGGTGAACCGGCTTTGGCCAGCGCTGAAGGCCGGCGGCGGCGCCCGCGTCGTCACGGTGGCTTCCTCCGGCCATCACTCCTCACCGATGCGCTGGGACGACGTCCAGTTCGAGCGCGGCTACGACCGCTGGCTCGCCTACGGCCAGGCCAAGACGGCGAACGTGCTGTTCGCGGTGCACCTGGACAAGCTCGGCGCCGGACACGGGATCCGCGCGTTCAGCCTGCATCCGGGCGCCATCCTCACTCCCCTGCAGCGGCATCTGCGGCCGGAGGAGATGGTCGAGCGCGGCTGGATCGACGAGCACGGGAACCAGGCCGACCCGGACTTCAAATCGCCGGAGCAGGGGGCGGCCACCCAGGTCTGGGCGGCGACGTCGCCGCGGCTCGACGGGATGGGCGGGCTCTACTGCGAGGACTGCGACATCGCCGAGGTCGCCGCCGAAGAGGGCGAGTGGGTCGGCGTGCGTCCGTACGCGATCGACGCCGGTGAGGCCGAGCGGCTGTGGAAGTACTCCGCCGGCCTCACCGGGGTGTCGATCGGCTAAGGCGAACATGTCGGCCGCTGTCTCCGCCGACGAGTGTCCCCAATGCCACATTGGAGACACTGAGCGTCTCCAATGCCACATTGGGCGCACGCTCACCCACTGGCGCGGGGCGAGCCTAAAAGATTCAGGGCCTGGAACGTCCGGGTCCGTGAAGGCCTCCTTGAGGGACTCTGGGTCCCTCAAGGAGGCCTTCACGGACTTGAGAAATACGGCTAGTTCCAGAACTTGATCTCCGGGTTGTCCGCCACCGGCCCATCGAGCAATGGCTGGTGCCCGCCGCGCAGGTTCGCGTCGAAGAACGCCGAGACATACGCCCGGGTCAGCTGCATCCCGCGCTCGCCACCGAGCAGGCCGGGCTTGGTCAGGCCGAGCTGTTCACCGAGGACGCCGACGTCGGTGAAGGACGCGTGCCCGGCCGTCGCGACGCTGATCCAGCGCTTCCAGCCGGTGAGGTTCGGCCAGCTGACCGCCCAGGTCGTGTCCGGGCCGGCCGGGGTGTACTCGCTTTCGCGGCCGAGCAGCAGGAACGGCCGGTCGATACCGGACGCGGGGATCGGCGACCACAGTCTGCCGTCCATATCGGCGCCCGCCCGGATCCGCTGGTCGTCGACCATCGCGGTCGGCGCGCTGTAGCCGCCGATGGAATGGCCCGCCATCCCGATCCTCGTCCGGTCGATCAGCCGGGCCCAGCGCGAGGAAGGCTTGGTCAGGGTGTCGAGGACGAAGGAGACGTCCGCGGAGCGGATCGGCGGGAGCAACGTGGAGTCGGATCCGCAGGCGGCGCATTCGGTGACGTGCCCGTCGGGGAACGCGGTGCCGTGGGACTCGTAGTTGTGGCCGATCAGGGCGACCACGAAACCCCTGCTCGCCAGCTCTTCCGCCAGGCCGGTGAGCGTGGTGCGCGGTTTGCCGAATCCCGGCGACAGGACGACGAGCGCGTGCCTCCCCGGCAGCGGCGGGGCGTCGACCCTGGCGCTGGTCCGGAGCCCGGAGAGCAGCGCGGGGTCGACGTCGGGGACGCCCGATTCGGTCAGGAACGCCTTGGCCTCGGCCGAGGTGAGGTAGGGCCGCTTCGGGCCGAACGGCACCAGCGCGGGGTAGAACATCGACACCATCAGCTCGCGCGGCCCGGTCGGCACCCAGGGGTCCGTGCGCGAAGAGTCGATCAGGTGCAGATCGCTGGAGCCCACGGGATGCGAGCCGGTCGGCGGCGGCAACTTCAGTCGTGGAGCCGCCGCGGCCGGACTCGCCAGGGACACCATGCCGGCGAGGGCGACCAGCGCGACGAGAAGCCTTCTCATGAGGATTCCGTTTCTGTCGGGGATCTTCCTGCGTCCAGCCTGGGACCCGCCGTCGTATTCGCGCGTCTGCCGCAGGTCGTATCCCGATGTCTGCCGCGAGAGGGATCCGCGAGGCCCCGATCCGGGATTACGCTCGGCCGGTGCTCTCCTTCCTCAGGAACCACCCGAAAGCCGTGGACATCGGGCTGACCGTGCTCATCGGACTGTCCACTGTGGTCTCGGCCGACGATCCGGAGGGCTTCGACTGGTGGCTTACCTCCTTGGTGTCCTTGGCTTCCCTGCTCGTCCGGCACCGCAATCCCACGATCACCTTCGCGACCGGCGCGGTCGTCTCACTCCTGCATCTGGCCATGGGCAACGATCTTCGCCCGGTCGATGTCGTGGCGTTGATCGGTCTCTTCTCCGTCGCGGCGTGGGGGTCGCGGCGGCTTTCGTTCGCCCTGCTCGCGGGGAGCCTGCTGGTCACCGGAGCCTGGATGATCCACGCCGCCGACGCGAACACGCGGGAACCGGCTCCGCCACCGCCGCGGATCATCATCATCGATCGGCTGGCACCTCCCGGACCCGAAGACGACCAGGTGCAGGACTGGGGCGGTTTCGCCGGCATCGGGTTGTCGCTCGCCGTGGCGTGGCTCGCCGGGCTGAACACACGGCAGCGCCGGATCCGCCTTTCGGTGCTGGAACAGCGGGCCGCCGACCTCGAACGCGAGCGGGACACCCAGGCCGCGCTGGCCGTGGCCGCCGAACGCGGCCGCATCAGCCGCGAGCTGCACGACGTCGTCGCGCACGCGCTTTCCGTGGTGGTGCTGCAGGCGCAGGGCGCCCAAGCCGAACTGGAGCGACGGCCGGAGCGAACGCGGGAAGCGCTGGACGCCATCGTCGGCACCGGACGGACCGCGCTGGGCGAGATCCGGCGCCTGCTCGGCGCGCTCGGCCAGGACGAGCCGGAGTGGGAACCCCAGCCGGGCGCGGAACGCCTGCCGCGGCTGGTCGCCGACATCCGTTCCGCGGGCACGCCGGTCGAGTTCCTGGTGGAAGGGGAACCCCGTCCGCTTCCGTCCACAGTGGACTTGGCGGCGTACCGGATCGTGCAGGAAGCGCTGACGAACGTCCTGAAACACGCCGGTCCGGCGGCGTCGGTGACTATCGTGATGCGGTATGGGCCCGAGACGCTGGAGATCGAAGTGACCGACGACGGCATCGCGACGGAAGAGCCGTCCGGCTCCGGGCACGGCCTCGAGGGCATGCGGGAACGGGTGAACGTCCTGGGCGGCACCTTCGACGCGGGGCCGCGCCCGGAGCGCGGCTTCGCCGTCCGCGCGACCCTGCCCTCATGACGATCCGGGTGGTCATCGCCGACGACCAGTCGCTCGTGCGCACCGGCCTGCGGATGATCCTGGACAACGCGGACGACATCGACGTCGTCGGCGAGGCGGGCGACGGGGCGGAGGCCGTCGCGCTGGTGGCGGACCTCGATCCGGACGTGGTGCTGATGGACATCCGGATGCCCGAAATGGACGGCGTGGAGGCCACCGCCGCGATCGCCGCCGCCCACCGCGCCCGCGTCCTGGTGCTGACCACGTTCGACCTCGACGAATACGTCTACGCCGCGCTCCGGGCCGGGGCCAGCGGCTTCCTGCTCAAGGACGCGCTGGCGCCGGATCTGCTCGCCGGCGTCCGCGTGGTCGCCTCCGGCGAGGCCACCCTCGCGCCCACCGTCACCCGGCGGCTGCTCGACCGCGTCGTCACCGGCCTGCCCGCGGCGCCGCCGGACGACCGGCTCGCCCTGCTCACCGGACGCGAGAACGAGGTGCTGCGGCAGCTGGCCAGGGGCCTGTCCAACGCCGAGATCGCCGAACTGCTGTTCCTCTCACCGGGCACGGTGAAGACACACGTCGGCCGCATCCTCACGAAGCTCGGCCTCCGCGACCGCGTCCAGGCGGTCGTGTTCGCCTACGAATCCGGGCTGATCAGCCGCTGACCGCGGCGGGCGTACGCCAGTGCTTGCCGCGGCGGGGCCGCCGGTGCTGGCCACGCCTGCCGAGATCGCCGAGAGCGTCCAGAGGCCGTGCGGCGAATTCCTCGGCCGTGATGCCCATCCGCACCAGGTACTTGATCTCGCCGCGCACCACCTCGGTGTCGGCCAGCCTGCCTTCCTCGCGGAAGCCGAGGCAGCCGTGCAGCGAGAGCGACGCGACGTTGCCGCCGTACACGCTGACCTCGCATTTGCGGAAGCCGCGCTGCCCGAACATATGCGCCAGCAGGACGGTGATGGCGTCCGTGGCGTAGCCGCAGCGCTGGTGACGCGGGGCGATCCCGATGCCGTAGCCGAACTTGCCGGTCGCCGGGTCGGCGCCGATGGTGCAGACCGAGCCGACCAGCATCCGGCCGCGCACGGTCTCGATGCCGAAGTGGATGTCGTCGCCGGCGGACCCCGAACGATGCGAAGCCCAGTGCCGGTGCCCGCCGCCGATCAGCGGCGTCGCCTCGCGGGCCATGTCACGGTCGAAGCCCATCAGGACCCGGCGGTCCCGGAGGCCGACCTCGCGCAACCGCACCTTCCGCCCGACCTGCTCGGGCTCCAGGGCGGAGCGGCTCACCGCGTCCGGCCGCACGGGTGCTCACGAACGATCACAAGCATGCATCGACGATATCGGTAGCCGAAACGCCCGAAGGCCCCCACCCGGTACGGATGGAGGCCTTCGGCGTGAAGAAAGTCAGATGGCGACGACGCGCTGGGCCTGCGGGCCCTTCTGACCTTGGCCGATCTCGAACTCGACGCGCTGCCCCTCGTCCAGGGACTTGAAGCCGCTGCCCTGGATCTCCGAGTAGTGCACGAAAACGTCCGGTCCGCCGTCGTCCTGAGCGATGAAGCCGAAGCCCTTTTCGCCGTTGAACCACTTAACGCTGCCCTGAGCCATACTTTTTTACCTGCTCTTCATAGCGAGTCTGAGCCCATTCGATGCCCCGATCTCGCCGTCCATTGTCGCAGGTCTTGCCCGTTCGCACACGCTGCCGTCCCGAACCGGGTCATTTCCCCAGGTCAGCATCGACCTTCTCGTCCGCTTGACCTTGACCCTGCGTCAGGGTCGGAGCCTTGCCCCATGACGAACACACCCCCTGTCGGAGGACTCCAGGAGATAGACGACCACCGCCTTTTCGTGCACCGATCGGGTGAAGGTGGGCCCGCCGTCGTGTTCTTGCCGGGCGCCGGTGCGGTCGGCCTCGACTACTTCGGCGTCCAGCAGGAGGTCGCGCGGTTCACCACCGCCGTGGTGTACGACCGCGGCGGGACGGGCCACAGCGACGCCCTCCCCCTGCCCCGCACCGCCACCGCGGTCGCCTCGGAACTGCGCGAGCTGCTGGTCGCCCTGGAGATCCCCGCCCCGTACGTGCTGGCGGCGCACTCGCTCGGCGGCCTCTACGCGCACCGGTTCGCGCAGCTCTACCCGCGCGACGTGGCCGGGCTGGTCTTCCTGGACGCCCTCCATCCGGACTGGGACGACTTCATGCCGCCCGAGGCGAGCCTGTCCGCGGCCGGGCGGCCGTCACCCGGTCCGGATCGCGCGGCCCTTCGCGCGATGTACGCCGAGCTGCGCGAGGACTATCCGGAAGACGTCCGCGAGGCGCTCGTCGACGCCAAGGTGAGCGACGAGTGGCTGCGCATCGGCGCCGCGGAGCGCACCGGCCTGGTCGCGCTCGCCGGCGAACTGCGAGCCGGGCCGGAGCTGCCCGACGTCCCGGCGATCGCGCTCACCGTCGTCGCGTCTCCACCGCAGGAGGTCGACGAGGCCAAGCTGAAGATGGACGCGGCCCGGGTCGGCGGGTTCTCCCGAGGGGAGCAACGCGTCCTCGACGACACACTGCATCATCGACTCTGCTTCGATCGCCCTGACGCGGTGGTCCAGGCGATCCGCGACGTCGTCGAAGGCCTTTAGGCTCGGGAAGAGGAGGACGGGTGCTCACGATCGGCCAGCTCGCGGCGACCGCGGGCGTGACCGTGCGCACCGTCCGCCACTACCACCACATCGGCCTCCTGCCCGAGCCCGAGCGGGACGCCTCCGGTTACCGCCGCTACAACGCGCAAGCGGCGGTGGACCTCATCCGGATCAGGACCCTCGCCGACGCCGGGGTCCCGCTGGCCCGCGTCGACGCGCTGCTGCACGCGGAACCCGCCGAGTTCGCCGCCGCCGTTTCCGACATCGACGCCGAACTCCGGCGCAAGATCGACCGGCTCGCCGAAAACCGCCTCCGGATCGCCGAACTGACCGGCGGCGAGCGGCTCGTCCTGCCGCCCGACGTGGTCGCCCTCCTGGAGCGGATGCGCGGTCTCGGCGTCAGCGAGCGGCGGGTGCTGCTCGAACGCGACGCGTGGATCCTGATGCGGGCGCTGGATCCCCGCGCCGTACCGGAACGGGTGCGGGAGAAGAACGCCGCCTTCGACGATCCCGAGACGCTCCGCGTGTATCTCGCGTGCGATCAGGCGGTCGGATGGGACCCGCGTGATCCGCGCCTGGACGCGCTCATCGACGACCTGGACGCCTGGGCGGTCGAACACGAACGGCGGGGCGGCCGTCCGGGGTACGGCGAGCTGGTGGTCTCCCGTGTCTCCGAGGCTTCCCCGGCGTGGCAACGCGTTGTCGGCGAGCTCGCCCGGCGCCGCGCCGAGCGCGGATAGTCCGGAGTCCCAGGCCCGGCCTCGGTCACCCGTGTCCGTCGGGCTCCGAGCCGATCCGGTAGGACACCGGCCTGCCTTCCTCGTCGCGCATCTCGACCGGTTTGCCGTCGGCGTCCACGATCTTGCCGTCGACGATCTTGTCGCCGTTTTCGAGCCGGGAGAAGGCTTTCAGGTCCGAGTAGTCGATCACCCTGGTCGCCGTCGCGAACACCGACGGATCGCCGCCCGCCTTGGCGGGCTTGAGGTGGTTGAACAACAGGTTCAGCACGACGGCCGTGAGCGCGGCGGAGCTGATCCCCGAATGGAAGATCGTGCCGACCCACGCCGGGAAGTGGTGGTAGAACTCCGGCGCCGCGATCGGGATCATGCCCATCCCGACCGACGCCGCGACGATCACTAGGTTCATGTTCCCGTTGTAGTCCACTTTGGACAGTGTCTTGATACCGGATGCCGCGACGGTGCCGAACAGCACGAGACCGGCACCACCCAGTACCGGATACGGGATCGCGGCCACCACGCGGCCGAGTACCGGGAGCATGCCGAGGATCAGCAGGATCACGCCGCCGGCGGTGACCACGAACCGGCTCCGGATCCCGGTGATCGCGACGAGGCCGACGTTCTGGGCGAACGCGCTCTGCATGAAACCGTTGAACACCGGCGCGATCGCCGAGGACGCCATGTCGGCGCGCAGTCCGTCGCCGATCCGGCGTTTGCCGACGCGCGTGTCGACGATCTCGCCGACCGCGAGGATGTCGGCCGTGGTCTCCGTGAGAGTCACCAGTACGACGATGAACATCGACACGATCGCGGCGACGTCGAAGGTCGGCATGCCGAAGGCGAACGGCGTCGGTACCGCGAAGATCGGGCCGTCCCAGACCTTGGAGAAATCGGCCTTGCCCAGCACGGCGGCCAGTACGGTGCCCACCACGATCGACAGCAGGATCGAGAGCCGGGAGATCGCCGGGACGGCGACCTTGCTGAGCAGCAGCACGATCGCCAGCGTCATCGCGGCCAGCCCGACGTTGGAGACCGAACCGAATTCCGGCGATTTGGTGTTGTTGCCCATCGCCCATTGGGCCGCGACCGGCATCAGGCTGAGCCCGATCACCGTGATGACCGTCCCGGTGACGACCGGCGGGAAGTACTTCACCAGCCGCGAGAACACCGGCGTGATGAGCAGGCCGAGCGCCGCGGACGCGATCACCGAGCCGAAGACGGCGGGCAGCCCGCCGTCCGCGACGATCGCGGTCATCGTCGCCACGCCCGCGAAGGAAGTGCCCTGCACCAGCGGCAGCCGAGAGCCGAAGAACGGGATGCCGAACGACTGCAGGATCGTCGCCAGCCCGCCGATGAACAGGCACGACGCGACGAGCAGCCCGATCTCCGCCGTCGAAACGCCCGCGGCACCGCCGATGATCAGGGGCGGCGCGATGATCCCGCCGTACATCGTCAGGACGTGCTGGATGCCGTAAGTGAAACTCTTGCCGATCCCGAGCCGTTCGTCCTCGGGCCTGCCGCTCGCGGCCGTTTCGGCCTGCGTCCTCTTCACCATGGATCCGCCTCTCGGTAGAAGCGAGCGATGCCGGGCAATTTCAATCTGCGGAGGTTAACTTCCGCATGGCAGAACTCGCAAGACCCTGCCCGTACGGGTCGTCCTTCCGGCGAGCGGACAAAGATCCTTTCCCGCACAGGAAGCCGGGGCGCGGCGATGGTAGAAACGCCTGGCCCAGTCGGCGAGCTCCCGAAGGCAGGAAGACGGCACACCATGGCGAATCCGCTGGTCGCTGAACGTGAGGACTCCACCAAGGGGCATTCCGGCGTGCCACTGCTGGAATCGGCGAACGACCTCAAAGAAGGCATCGAGAAGGGCGACTGGGCCGCCGTCGCGATGGGTGCCGTCGGGACGGCTCTCGACGCGCTGTCGATGGCCATGGATCCGTTCGGGTCGATCCTTGCCGCGGGCGTCGGCTGGCTGCTCGAACACGTCGGCCCGCTGTCCGACGCGCTCGACGCCCTGACCGGCGACGCCGACCAGATCAAGGCGCAGGCCGAAACCTGGGCCAACATCGCCAAGGAACTCGGCGCCGTCGGCACGGAGTTGACCGACCTGGTCAAGGCCGACCTGCAGACCTGGGCAGGTGACGCGGCGGATCGCTATCGCGAGCGCTCGGCGGACACCGTCAACGTCCTCACGGCCGCGCAGAAGGGCTGCGAAGGAGCCTCCAGCGGGGTCAAGACCGCGGGCGAGGTCGTCGCCGCCGTCCGCACCCTCGTCCGCGACATCATCGCCGAACTCGTCGGCCACCTCATCAGCTGGGCGCTGCAGGTGCTGTTCACCCTCGGCATCGGGCTGACCTGGGTGGTGCCGCAGGTCGTGGCCGCGGTCGCCAAGACCGCCGCGAAGATCGCCGACATCACGACCAAACTCGTCAAGGCACTCAAAGGCCTGATGCCGCTGCTCAAGCGGGCCGACTCGCTCTTCGACGACGCGGCGAAGGCCCTGCGCAAACTGAAGGGCGGGAAGGTCGACGCCCCGCCGCCGCCCAAGACCAAGGGCGGCAACGATCGCGGGCTCGACACCAAGAAGGACAAGGATCCCGACGAGGGCACCACCAGTTCCAGCGCCGACGGCAAACCCGACGGTGGCAACAACAACGGCGGCAACAACAACGGTGGCGGCAGCTCCAACGACAAGGGCACCAGCACCAAGTCCGACAACGACCAGACGAACAGCAGCGGCGCCGGCGGCGGAGGCGACCGGGACCGGGGCGGGAACAACGACACCACCAAGAAGGACGACAACGGGGACCGCTCGACGTCTTCGGATTCCAAGAACTACTGCGGTGACCCCGTCGACGTCGCGACCGGTGAGGTCGTCATGAAGCAGGTCGACGTGACGTTGCCCGGCGACGCGGCGGAGCTGGAGCTCTCGCGCACGCATCTCTCGTCCTACACCGCCGGACGCTGGTTCGGTCCTTCTTGGACGTCCACAATGGACCAACGGCTGGCGTTCACGGGCGACCGGGTCTTGTTCTACGCCGAAGACGGCATGGTGCTCACCTATCCCGTTCCGGCGGCCACGCCCGTGCTGCCGGTGCAGGGCCCGCGGCACCGGCTCCGCCGCGCGGCGGACGGGTACCGGCTGTCGATGGGCGATCGCGAACTGCGTTTCGCCGGTGCGGGCCGGATCCTGCCGCTCGTGGCCATCGAGCAGAACGGCGGGCGCACGGAATTCGCGTACGCGGCCGACGGCTCTCCCATCGGACTCCGCCGCGACGACGGCGTCGAAATCGCGATCGGCACGGCGAACGGGCGCATCGTCGCGCTCGGCGCTCCGGGTCAGCCGCCGCTCGTGCGCTTCGCCTACAACCGGCACGGCCAGCTGAGCACCGTCACGGACTACGCCGGCCGCCCGATGACCCTCGATTACGACTTCGGGCACCGGCTCGTCGGCTGGAAGGACCGCACGGGCACCTGGTACCGCTACGTCTACGACGACGCCGGTCGCTGCGTCCGCGCCGTGGGCGCGAGTGGTTACTACAACGCGACGTTCGCCTACGAGCCCGGCACGACCCGGCACACCGACGCCGTCGGCCACACGTGGACGTACCGCCTCAACGACGCCAAACAGCTGATCGAACGCATCGACCCACTGGGCAATTCCCAGCGCTACAACTGGAACCGGCGCGACGAGCTCCTGTCCACAGTGGACGAACTCGGTCGCGAGACCGGCTACGAATACGACGAACACGGCGAGCTGGTGGCCGTCCACCGTCCCGGCGGGGAAACGGTGTCGCTGGCGCACGCCGAAGGTGAGGTCCGGCTGTCGGCGGGAGACGTCCGGCGGACGGTCCCCGCGTTCGATCCGGCCACCACCCTCACCGGCACCGGGCTGCCGATGGAGATCCCGGACGCGCCCGACCCGCTCACAGACGCCCCCGTGACGGATCGCCCCGGCGACCGCGACCTGTTCGGCCGCCCGCGGCTCGCGTACACGGCGTCCGGTGGCGCGGCGAAGCTCGGCTGGACGGCCGACGGCCGCCGCGCGTGGCGGCTCGGCCCGGACGGTGGCCGCGAGACGTGGGTGCACGACGCGGAAGGCCACGTCGTCGAGCACCGCGACGCGACCGGTGCCGCGCGGCGCCGCAAGTACGGCCCGTTCGGCCTCGTCCTGGAGGAGACCGACGCGGCGGGCGCGCGCACGCTGTTCACCTACGACGGCGAACTGCGGCTCACGTCGGTGACGAATCCGAACGGCCTCACCTGGCGCTACGTCCGCGACGCCGCGGGACGGCTCGTCGAGGAGACCGACTACGACGGCCGCCGGATCGGCTACACCTACGACGCCGCCGGACAGCTGCTTCGCATGACCAGCAGCACGGGCGACGTGACCGAGTACTTCTACGACCTCCAGGGCAACGTCGTGGCGCGGCGCACGCCGGACGACGTCACGCGCTATGAATACGACGCGCTCGGCAGGTTGATCGTCGCCGAGAACATCGAGTCGCGGGTCGAGATGACGCACGACGACGGGGATCAGGTCGTCGTCGACACGATCAACGGGCTCGGGGTGTGCTGGCGCCGCGAGGGCGACGTGCTCCTGCGCCGGACATCGTCCGGTGTGGACAGTGAGTGGCGGTTCACCGAATCGGGACTGCCGCGGTCGCTGAAGATCGCCGGGCACGAGATCGAATTCGGCTACGACGACGCCGAGCGCGAGATCACGCGCAGCATCGACGGGACCGTGGTGCTCCAGCGGCGCTTCGACGCGGAAGACCGGCTCGCCGAAGAGGAGATCGCGGGGGTCGGGAAGCGCGTGTACGGCTACCGCCCGGACGGCAGGCTCGCCGCCGTCGACGACGCGATCCGGCCGTGGCGGCTCGCCTTCGACGCCGCGGGCCGGGTCAGCGAGGCACGCGGACCCGCCGGGGTCGAGCGATTCACCCACGACGCGGCGGGAAACCTCACCCACGACGAGGGCGTCTACGACTCCGACGAGCGGGGCCGCGTCACCGCCGACCGGTCCTGCGCCTACGAGTGGGATCACCTCGACCGGCTGCGTTCGGTGCGCACTCCCGACGGCGCGTTCTGGACGTACCACTACGACCCGCTCGGGCGGCGGTTCGCCAAACGCCGGTGGCTGATCGATCAGGACGGCGAGGCCGAACTCACGCACGACGTCCGCTTCCTGTGGAGCGGGATGAACGTGGTCGAGCGGATGGACTACGACCCCGCCGACGAGTCCTACCGGCTCTTCACCTGGGAACGCTACGACGACGACCGCCCGGTCGCGCAGATCGAGCGCACCGGTGCCGCGGAAGCCGTGACGTTCCGCGCCGTGATCACGTCGCCGGCGGGCACGCCGACCGAGATGCTCGACGAACGCGGCACGCTGGTCTGGCAGGACCGCAGCAGTTTCTGGGGTGTGCCGCTGCCCGGCGCGGACACCGCGTCGATGCCGCTGGCCTTCCCCGGCCAGCACCGCGACGAGGAAACCGGGCTGCACTACAACGTTTTCCGGTACTACGACCCGCGGACCTCGCGCTACCTCAGCCAGGATCCGCTCGGCCTCGCGGCCGCGCCGAACCCCGTCGGCTACGTCGATCAGCCGCTCCTCATCGGCGACCCGCTCGGCCTCGTCCCGCCCTGTGGGCGGAGCGGTCCTGGCAACCAGCCGCGGCCCCAGCCCGTCGGCCCCAGCGGGCAACCCCAGCCGTTGCGGAGGAGCCCGCGGAAACCTCCCGTCAACGTCGACAAGATGTCGAAGGAGGAATTCGAGAAGTTCAAGCCGAAGCTCGACGAGATCCTGAAGGCGGACAAGCACTTCTTCTGGTCCGGCGGTACCAAGAAGCGCAAACGCGGCGAAGAGGACGAGTACCTCGGCTCGATCGAGGAGAAGGCCACCAAGATCGCGAAGCAGAACGGCGGCAACACCCTCGAGGGCACCCTCAAGGACAACAACATCAAGATGCCCGGGTGGATCAACGATCCGAAGGACCCGAGGAGGCCGCTCGTCCAGGAGAAGTGGGACTACGTCTCCGAAACCTTCGCCAAGAACTCCAACAAGGACACACACGTGGTCTTCCCCTACTGGCCGGGCAAGGGGCACGACATCTACCCGCATCGCCGCGAGGACAACGTGTTCGACGTGACCGAGTACCCGCGGCTCGAAAAGATGGGGATCGACGAAATCACCAAGCACAACGCGGAAACCGGGCACACGCGCCCGTACCGGCACACCAAGTGACGTTGCCCCTGGCCGGACGATTTGGTATACCAAAGGGAGTTTGTCGAGAAAGGTGCTCCCTTGTTGATCCGTGACGTCCGCCCCTGGGGTGGACAGCGCAGCGACGTCGAAGTGGCCGATGGCCGGATCACCGCGGTGCGGCCGCACGATCCCGCGGCCGCGACGGCGCCGGACACCGTCGACGGACGCGGGCGGCTGCTGTTCCCCTCGTTCAGCGACGTGCACGTTCACCTGGACTCGACGCGGATCGGCCTGCCGTTCCGGCCGCACACCGGCGCGCCCGGCGTATGGGCGATGATGCTCAACGACCGCGAGAACTGGCGGAACGCCGAGGTCCCGCTGCCCGAACGCGTCGCCGGAACACTGGAGCGGATGATCGCCAACGGCACCACCCGCGTACGCACCTACGCGCAGGTGGACGTCGATTGCCGCCTCGAGAAGCTCGACGCCGTCCTCGCCGCGAAGGAGCGCTTCGCCAAGCACGCCGACGTCGAGATCATGGCGTTCCCGCAGGCCGGGATCCTGCGCGAACCCGGCACCGTGGACGTGCTGGAGGCATCGCTGCGCTCGGGCGCCACGGTCGTCGGCGGGATCGACCCGTGCTCGCTGGACAAGGACCCCAAGGGGCATCTCGACGTCGTGTTCGGGCTCGCCGAGAAGTACGGCGTCGAGGTCGACATCCACCTGCACGAACCCGGCCATCTGGGCGTGTTCTCCACCGATCTGGTGATCGAACGGGTCCGCGCGCTGGACATGCGCGGCAAGGTCACCATGTCGCACGCGTACGAACTGGGCTCGATCTCGGAATCGGTGAGCCGCCGGCTGATCGACACGTTCGCGGAACTGGACATCGCGATGGCGACCGTCGCGCCGTCGACCGACGGCCAGCTCTCGCTCGCGGACCTCACGACCGCGGGCGTGCGCGTCGGCCTCGGCGAAGACGGCCAGCGGGACTACTGGAGCCCGTACGGCAACTGCGACCTGCTCGATCGCACCTGGCAACTCGCCTTCACGAACGGCTTCCGCCGCGACGACCTGATCGAGATGGCGCTGGCCGTCGCCACGATGGGCGGCGCGTCGATCATGAGCCACGACGTCCCGCGGCTGGCGGGTATCGCCGACCGGCCCGGGGTGGGCGTCGGCGACCGCGCCGACCTCGTGCTGGTGGACGGCGAGACCCCGACGAGCGCGGTGATGGACCGGGGGAAGGACCGCACGGTGCTGCACGACGGCGTCGTCGTGGCGGACGGGCTTTCGGTGGTGGGTTAAACCGCTGGCACCTGATCGCGGCCGCTGCTACCTTGCCGGAGGCCGTGCGAGCGAACGAGGAGGTGGTACCCGTGGACATTTCGACATGGGTGCTCCCCTCAGGGGTCACGGTCGGGCGATAGGTCGTCCGGGAGCGCCGTTTCACGAGCACTCCCGAAAGGCACGACCATGCACTTCACTTCCGAAAACCTCCTCGAAGACGGTGTCCTCGAGCGCGGATTCACCCTCGGCGAGATCCCCGGCGTCCTGTGGACCCCGGAGTCGGTGACGCCGGTCCCGCTGATCCTGATGGGCCACCCCGGCGGGCTGGGCAGGATGCACCCGCGGCTCGTGGCCCGGGCCCTCGCTTGCGCGGCGGATGGCTACGCCACGGCCACCATCGAGCTCCCCGGAGCCGGTGACCGGCCGCGTTTCCCCGTCGTCGACGAGGCCCGCGCCGATCTTCAGCGCGCGCTGAAGGCCGGCGAGCCGGTCACCGACGACATCGTCGACCGGCTCGTCCTCCCGCTGGTCGAAACGGCCGTCCCCGAATGGCGAACCACCCTCGACGCGCTCCTCGCACTGCCTGAAATCGGCGGCCCGGTCGGGTTCTCGGGCGGGGTGATCGCCATCGGCACACGACTGGCGTCGGTCGAACCCCGCGTCGAAGCCGCCGTCCTGTTCGCCGGAAGTTATGTGCCGCGCAGCATCCTCGAAGAAGCGCGGCAGGTCACCATCCCGCTGCACGTCCTGCTCCAGTGGGACGACGAAGGGAACGACCGGCAGCAGGCGCTGGATCTGTTCGACGCCTTCGGCTCCAAGGAGAAGACGTTGAACGCCAACATGGGCGGGCACACGGGCGTCCCGTCGTTCGCCGGGGAAGCCGCGGGCCGGTTCCTCGCCCGGCACCTGAAGTGACGTCCGGGGCCGCGGCGGTACCGGCCGCGGCCCCGGCTTCAGGCCGTATCTTGAGCGGAACGCGATGATCCGACCGGAGTGCGGAGTGGACGAACGAACGCGAGAGATCCTGTGCGGTCTAGCGACGAACCCGGCTTTGCCCGGCCCTCTGCGCGCACTCCTGCCCGCCCCACCTGCGGCAACGCCATCGGACACGACCTGGCACGACGTCGATCCGGACGTCGCGCGGGCAGCCGATCCGACCACCCCTTCGGACGAGGTGCTCGCGTTGCTGGACCACGACAGCGCGCTGGTCCGGTGGACACTCGCCGGTCGTCCGGACCTGCCCGGCGAGATCCACGAGCGGCTGGCCGCCGATCCCATCCCGGGTGTCCGCGCGGACCTCGCCGCCAATCCCGCCGTGGTGTCGGAGCCGATCCTGCGCGGACTGGCGAACGACGAGGACGCGGACGTTCGGCGAAGCGTGGCGCACAACCCGTCCGTCCCGCTGGACGTGCTCACCCGCTTGGCCGACTCGATCCGGATCGGGCCGAGCCTGTTGCCTCGTGTCACGGCGGCGACGGACGACGAACTGCGTCTTCTCGCGGCATCACCGTCCGCACGGGTCCGCGTGCTGGTCGCCCAGCGCACCGCACTGCCCGCGGATGTCTTCGAACTGCTCGTGACGGACGACGACAGCCGTGTCGCCAAAGGAATCGCGCCACATCCCGCGCTGTCGGCGGACCGGCTGTGGGCACTCGCCGAGCGACACGGGCCGAGCCTGTTCCGCAGGCTCGCGACGAACCCCCACTGCGACCCGGATCTGTTGCATCACATGGCACGCAACGCCACCGCACGCCGGACTTACCGCGCGGTCGCCGAACACCCGAACACGCGCGGGGAAACCTTGCTGCTCTGCCTCGGGGACGATGTCGCGCGACGGTGGGCCGCGGCACACCCGAACCTGCCTGCCGACGTCCTGATCGAACTCGTGGAAGACCCGAACCTCGCCGGATGCGCGGCCGCCAACCCGTCACTCCCGGTCGAAGTGATGGAACGGCTGATCGCTGCTCACCGCCATGACGGGCTTCTGTGCTCACCCATGCCGGTCGTGGCCGTCGTCTCCTTCGAGCCGAGCGAAAACGATGACGTTGTCGCGATACGAGCGCGCGGCTCGGTCGAAGGAACCACCGCAGGTGATCAGCCGTAGTTCCGGGCCGGCGGTGCGGCCGTAGACCTCCTTGGTGGGAAAGCGATCTTTGGGGGCGTGGATGGTCCGGCGCACCACGAAGGTGACGACGGAACCGTCCGCGCGTTCGACGGTGACGCGGTCTCCCGGCGCGAGTTCGTGCAGCCGGTAGAAGATGCCGGGCTGGGACGCGCCGTCGACGTGACCGACGATCACCGCGGGCCCGGTCTGGCCGGGCGCCGGTCCCGGCTCGTACCAGCCCGCCTGCATCGGCGTGGACACCGGCGGGGTCCGCATACGCCGGTTCGTGTCGAGGCCGAGCTCGATCAGGGACGAGTCGGCGCCGAGTTTGGGGATGTGCACCGCGACCGGGTTCACCCGGACCGCGGGATCGACGACCGTCCTGGCCGGCATCACCGGCGGCGGGGACGGTCGTGGGGCTGCCATGCCAGGCGCGGGCGGAGCCGGCATCGGGGCCGTGGTCAGGCTGATCACCAGCCCCAATGCCGCCGCGGCGGCCAAGGCCGAGGTGATCGCGCCGAATCCGGGACCCGGCCGGTCCTTGCCTCGGCGCAGCTGCCGGCCGGCCTCCTGGAGTGTCTCCCAGCCGACGCCGACGATGATCACGAGCGACGCGCTCACCACCGCGAAGCCGGTGTTGCCCGGCAAGAACGTGACGGCCGCCAGCATCCACGCCAGGCCGACCAGGGCGAGCAGCAGCAACCGGGTCCGGATGGTTTCGACAGCCATGCCTCTCCAGTCGTCGAACCGGGAGGGGTGGTGTGGTGTGGCCGGGGCAAGGCCACACCACACCGTTCCCCCTATCGGAGGTGACGACGGCGCGCGGATACCGCCGTCACCATGAGCAGGGCGATCACCAGGAACGCCAGTCCGCCGCCGACGGGCCACTGATCGTCAGCAGTCCCGCCGCCACCGGCCTCGACGGCACCGGCGGGCACCGGGTATCCGGCGTCGACGTGCTCGCCGGAGGCGCCGTGGACCGACGCTTCCACCGAACCGCTGTGCGCTCCGGCCGCGTGGGAAACGAGACCGCTCCCCACCATGACCACTCCCTGACCGGCACCCGCGGTGCCGTGCCCGGAGCCACCGGTCTGGTGACCGGCCGTGCCGCCGGTGCCGCCGGTGGACGGCGAACCCGGGTGGGTCCCGGGGTCACCGTGCGGGTCGCCGGTGCCCGGTACCGGCATCGGAGCCGGTGCCGGAACGGGCACTGGCGCCGGAACGGGTGCCGGTGCGGGCGCGGCGGGGGCTAGGTAAGCGGTGCCGGTGGCGCCGGCCTGCTCACCGTTCGCCGTGGTGCCGGTGACCGTGACCGGTGCCGCGGTGGTGTCCGCGGTCGGCGTGAACGTTCCCGTGCACACAGTGCTTTCACTGGCGGCCAGAGTGCTGTCATCGCAGGTCAAGGCACCATTGGGAGTGGTGCTCCCGACGTTACTGACCGTGCCGGTGCCGGTGTTCGTCACCGGCACGCTCACCGTCGCCGGCTGCCCGGCGGTGACCGGTACCGCGTTGCCCGGTGATCCGGCGTCCGTGCCGTTGACCGTGGGCGTGCCCACGGTCAGGTCGCACGAACACCCGGTGTCGCCGCCGGTACCCGGTGCGGGTGCCGGGCTGACGGCCGGCGCGAGGTAAGCGGTGCCGGTGGCGCCGGCCTGCTCACCGTTCGCCGTGGTGCCGGTGACCGTGACCGGTGCCGCGGTGGTGTCCGCGGTCGGCGTGAACGGCCCGGTGCACACGGTGCTTTCACTGGCGGTCAGCGTGCTGTCGTAACAGGTCAACGCACCGTCGGCGGTGGTTCCGCTGACGTTGTCGACCGTGCCGGTGCCGGTGTTCGTCACCTGCACGCTCACCGTCGCCGGCTGCCCGGCGGTGACCGGTACCGCGTTGTCCGGCGATCCGGCGTCCGTGCCGTTGACCGTGGGCGTGCCCACGGTCAGGTCGCACGAACACCCGGTGTCCGCCGGAGTCGACGTGGTCGTGGCGGCACTGGCCGTGTCGTCACCCGTGGTGGTGCCGGCGGTTGTCGCCGCCGTCGGTACTGTCCCGGCGACGCTGGTGGCTCCGCTTCCCGCGGGTTCCCCGGTGATCGCCGAGGTTGCCGCGGTCACCGGCCGGGTCGCCGACGCGGTGCCCGGCGACGTAGCCGAGCCGGTGCTGGTTGTCGTCGTTGTGGTGGGTGTCGACGCGGATGCCGGGGTCGTGGTCGTCGCCGCCTGCCGCGGCTGCACGAGTCCCGACACCAGCGACGTCACGGTGTTCAGCGGGCTGGTGCCCGCGGTCGTGTCGGTCGCCTGGTCACTTGTTCGCGAAGGCCCGGTGTCCTCCTCGGCGTGGGCCACACCCACGCCGAGGAGCATCAAGCCACCCGCGAGCAACCCGGCCTGAATGGACCGTTTTACCCAGGTACGCATGAGAAACCTTTCCACGCTCTGCTGAGCTGATCAGTTGTCTCGGCGGTGTCCGGCTGTCGTCAGCCGATGTCTGTCAGTGCGTGCCCGCGCCGGTGATCATGGACAGCGGCGAGGTGACCGCCGACCCGGTCGACGTGGTGTGCCCGGTCGAGCCGGTCGACGAGGCCGGGTCGCAGGTGCACACACCGGTGGTGGTGTAGCTCTGCGAGAAACCGACGGTCGCGGTGTTGCCGGAGGCGTCCTTACCGGTGAAGGACGCCTTCACCGCTTTGGCACCGGGACTCGCGGTGAACGTGATCGTGCACTGGGTGCTGGCACCCGGGGCGAGCGTCGCGTCGTTGCAGGTGACCCGGCCGTTCTGCGAAGTGCCCCGCAGGTTGGCGATCGGCGCGGTGCCGGTGTTGGTCATCTGCACCTTGATGGTGGACGTGCTGCCGGCGGGCACGGTGACGGTCGAGTTCGAGCCGACCACGGCGCCGTTCACCGAAGGCTTGCCGGTGATCGACAGCTTGCCCGCACCCGCTTGCGTACCGGTGTAGAAGATCCGGCAGCTCTTGCTCTGCTGGGTGCCGTTCGGACCCGACACGGTGAAGTTGAACTGCGCGGTGTTCGAGCCCGGCCGCGCGGTCGTGGTCACCGTGCAGCGGGCCGTGCTGCCCGGCGCCAGCTGGGCCGAGCCGCAGTTCAGCTTGCCGAGCGAGGTGGTGCCACCGAGCCCGGACACCGGGACGGTGCCGTTGTTGGTCACCGGGATGGTGATGGTGACCGGGCTACCCGACGGAACGTTCGGACCGGGGGCGCTGCCCGCGGCCTTCCCGTTCACCAGCGGGGTACCGATGGAGATGCTCGCCGACGGCTTCGGCTGCGGCTGCGGAACCGGCTGCGGCTTCGGCTGCGGGACCGGAACCGGCTGCGGCGTCGGCTGCGGTTTCGGGGTCGAGCCCGGAACCACGTTGCCCAGCAGACCGGTCACCGGCGAGAGGATCCCGCCGACACCCGGCAGCCCGGGAAGCGGCGAGCCACCCGGCTGCCCGGCACCGGGGAGACCCGGCAGACCAGGCAGACCCGGAAGGGGCGTGCCGGGCTGGGGCGTTCCAGGAGCAGGCTTGCCCACGTAACGGATCGTCATCTCCGAGCTGACGGTCGAACCGTTCGGCTTGGTGCCGGTGATCGTCAGCTTCGCGCTCTGCGAACCCGACTTCGCCGGGGCCGTGAACGTGTAGGTGACGGTGCCGCCCGGCGCCACCGAGGTCGCGGACGGGGTGACGGTGCCGCCGGGGAACGAACCGCTCAGGTTGGTGAGCGTCTCGGTGCCGGTGTTCGTGAAGGTGACCGAACCCGAGACCGGCGAGCCTGCCGGGATGGTCGGGCCCTCACCCGAGATCGGCGTGCCGCCGATGGCCGGGACACCCGGTCGCAGCGGAGACGAACCCGGGGTGCCCGGTTTGGTGGGCGAACCGCCGAGAACGCCGCCCAAGGCGGGACCGACGAGCGGCAAGCTCCCGGTCGCCGTGTCACCACCCGAGCCGGGCAGGCCCGGCATGCCGAGCGACTCGAACGTCTTGATGTTGTCGGTGACCTTCAGGACGTCCAGGACCGCGGCCGGGTCGCCGCTGCTCACCTTTTCCAACGCGGTCTGCCACAGCAGGCGCATGGCGTCGAAGTTGTTGCCCGCGAAGGACAAGTACTCGTCCGGGGTGAACACGGTGTCCGGGCCGAGCCGGTTCATGATCTCGGCGACCTGGAGGGTGTTGTAGAGGTAGTCCGGTGCCAGGACCCTCGCCGGGTCGGGAATGCTCGGCATCCCCTTCTGGACGAAGTTGACCACCTTCTCCGGCGTCGGCAGCCGGGACATGTCGACGGCCATGGTCTTGGTGTCGATAGGCAGGCCCATGCCGCCGCATCCCGTCGCCATCGTGAGGTAGTCGGTGCCGTGGCCCCGCACATGCGAGGGGTTGAAGATCGGGATCCAGCCCAGCGGCCCGCCGTAGGCGTCGATGACCGGCATCTGCGAGTTGCCGATCGCGCCGCTGGCCATGGACAGGATCAGGTTCTTGTACGCCGGGTCGGTGTGGTAGGTCAGGGCGTGCGAGTTGCTGCCCAGCAGCGGGATCCCGTCCTCGTTCTTCCACATGTGCTGCAGGAAGAAGTCGCACGCGTCGCCGCCGCCCTCATGGGTGGTGTCCCCGGTCGAATGGCCGCCGGACTGGTTCGGGTCGACGGACGTCTGCTTCGTCTCGCCACCGAAAAGGCCGCCGGTGAAGACGCCGCCGCTGAGCACGTCGCCGCTGAGGAACTTGCCGACGGTCGGGATCTGCGCTGTCGGGAGGTCCCCCGTGGGGACCGGGCCGGAGGTGCCGCTCGTTCCGGAAGCACTCACCGACGAGCCGGGCTGAGAGCTCGTGAGCAGTGAGGTGGTGTCCGTTCCGGAAAGGCCGAGGCCATCGAGGCCCGGCAAGGAAGCAGCGGCGGTGTTCGTGACCAGGCCGACGATCGCGAACGTCGCGGTGAGCGATATCGCGGCCCCGCGCAGTACGCGGTTCGATCGGCGGGAGAACGGATTGGCCGGGGAAAGGCCGATGGAGGCCCGTCCGCCGGGGACATCGGCGCGATGGCGCCGAGTCCGACGTGTGATTTTCATTTTCAACGCTCCAGTTCATGAGCGCCTGCCGATAAAGTCGGCATGGCGGTTGACGTGTCTGCTGAGAAAAGGGGTTTGTTCACCGACAGCCCTGGACACCAAACCGTTTGATGGAGGTAGTGGCAGCGGGAGCCACAGACTGGCGATTTCAGCCCATGAGTTCGCGAGCCTGCCGTCGAGTTGCACCTCGGCGGTCCTGCTGTCGCTACCGATCAGGAATTCACTTCGGTGGCCGACACGTCAGTCAGGCGACACTGGAGGTTGCTGCGCGCGCTTGCGCAGCGGAGCGATGTGATCCGGGCCGACACTCCAGCAGGCGATCCGCTGGTCGTGGGCGGACCTGCCAGGCAGCACGATCGCGCCTTGCGCGTGGCCACCGCTCGAGCCCGCCGACGAAGTGCCGGCGCCGGGCCCGACGGCGCCGATGGGCGCCGCCGGGAAACCAAGGGGAAGCCGGTCGACCGGGCGCTGCGAGCCGAGGTCGGCAGGCGCCGCCGTCGCGGTCGGCCACTGGAACGAGGACGGCTCGTGCGGCCCGTTCACGCAGAACGCGCAGTCACCGTCGAGCGGAGCCGCCGGAGCGGAGACCACCGGCAGGTCCACCGCCGTCGAGGACTGCGGAGCCGCCGAGACCGGCTCACGGTGCGTTTCCGGGACGGGCCGCAGGCGGGGCGACTCCGGCTGGGAGCCCTCCGTCGCCGTGATCGTGACGATGCCCGGCACGCTGATCCGGGGCTGCAGGCCGGTGCTGGAAACGACCGGCGCGAGCGCGGACACCGTGCCGGTGAGCTTGGTGGTGATCGGGTTGTCGAGCGTGCGGTTCACCGTGGTGACGGTCTCGCTCACCGCGGTGTCGACGGTCTGGGTGAGCGCGGTCGTCATGGCGGTGACCTGCTCGATCGCCGGAGCCAGCGCCGGCGCGGCCGAGCCGACCAAGGCCGTGGTCCGCCCGGCGGTCGTGTTCACGAGGGAAATCGCCTTCGTCGTGATCGGCGAGGTCTCGATCCGCGCGGCGGGCTCCGTCTCCTGGACATCGACGGTCGCGAGTTCGCAGCCCGGCGGCGCCGTGGCCGGGTCACCTGGATCGCATCCGGTATCCGCGGCGACAGCGGTTTCGAAGGCGTTCATCACGGCGAAGCCGGCGAGGATGAACGCGCCGAGCAGAACCGCGCGGCAGACCACGGCGAAGCATCTCGTCCGCCACGAGGCGGGCTCGCGACGACCGCGTGAAACGGGCGCCGTGCCCATTCCACCGTCGGTCGTTCGCAGCCACACCATCGCACTCCACCATTTCCGGCTTACTCGAAGGTTTGCCCCAACAGCAGACAGTAAGGACCCGTCAGGCAATAGGGAACTGCCACTTACGGGACCCGCGGCTGCCACTCCTTACAGTCTTCACCACCTCGAATGAACCACTCTCCGTCGGAGCGGTAACGCGGAAAATTCGGCCTTATGTCCACGATCGGGTGAATTGAAATGGCGGCGGTCAACTGCTTGTCGAAATACCGGCTCAGGATCGACGGTCACAGTTCGATAACTCGGCATCGGGTGCCGGAAATTTTTGATCATCCCGCGTAAGAGAATGTGCGCACCCGCGTTCCAGGGACATGGAGGCCGTGTTCGATCCCCGAAACGAACGCGATCGCGATCGATCCCCGGAAAGGACGGTCGCGGTGGCGATAGTGGTCTACGCCGACCGGCCGAGTACCCGCCACGGGATCGCACGGTCCCTGCGGGGCGCGCCGGGAATCGGGCGCGTCGAATGCGCCGCGACCGCCGAAGAACTCGTCCGCGGCTACACACGCGCGCCCGCCGACGTGGTGCTCGTCGCGGTCCGGCCGGACGAGCCGACCGGACCCGCCGCCGCGGCGGCGTTGCTGTCGGTGGCGCCCGACGCCGCGGTGATCATGTTCGGATCGTTCGGCACGACCGCCGGGGCGCTGGTGCCCGGCATCGGCGGATTCCTCCGGAAGTACGACGGTCTGGACCCCGAGCCGGCCACCGCACCGCCCGACGCCGAGCTCCTCCGTCTGTCCGAACGCGAACTCCAGATCCTCTGGGGTATGGCGCAAGGGAAACGGAACGTCCAGATCGGCGCCGATCTGGAGCTCTCCGAAGACAGCGTCAAAACCCATTGCAAACGGATCTTCCGCAAGCTGGGCGTCCACGATCGCGCCGAAGCGGTCGCCATCGGCTTTCGCGCCGGCTTCCTTTCCTGACCCGCACGGACCGGGCGGGGCAGCGCCCGGCCCGTGCGTACCGTCAGGCCAGGCGGACCTGGAAGACGGCGACGCGGGCGTCATGCCCGTCCACGCGCATGTCCACCGTCTTGGTGTCGATGAACTGCTCCTGGACGACGCCATTGCCCGCCAGCCAGTTGATGCGGTCGATCCCGGTGCCGAAGCACCGGCGCTCCGCGTCCAGGCCGGTGGCCTTGTAGTAGTTCGGATTGTTGGTGTCCGCGGTCCAGAAGACCAGGCGTCCGACGTTGTGGTGCGCGAGCACGCGACTGGCGTGGATCCGCTTGTGCTCGTTCCACTCGTCGCGCAGGTCGGCGCGCTGGTCACCGTTGTACGCGTTCGCGATGTAGTGCGAGTTGATCAGCGCGAACTGGAGCGTCGGGTGGCTCTGGTGACGCACCACGACCTCGTTGATCCAGCGTGGCGGGGTCACCCCGGTGATACCGCCGTGCACATACGTGGTCTTCGAGCTCGCCACCTCCCACGGCTGCGGGATCGAGATCGGGATCCGGAACGACGTGTTGTGCCGGAGGAACGCGTTGTTGTATAGGGGCCCGAAGTAGTGGTCGATCATCGCGGGCTCACCGGTGTCGCCCTCGTTGATCTCCTGCCAGCCGACCAGGGGCCGCACCAGGGAGTCACAGTTGCGGACGGCGTCGATCGCGGCCTCGCGCGCCCCGAGGTTGTCGCGGCCGATGTTGGCGGTGACGATCGGCAGCCGGATCCATCCCGTCGCGGCGGAAGCCGTACCGGCACCGGCGACCATGGCGCCGAGCGCGGCCCCTCCACCGAGAGCGAGCGCCTTGCGTCTGTTGAGCATTCCGGACACAGCAGATTCCCTTCTCGCACTGACACAACGGGACACAGCCCGTGAAAGTGTCACAGAATGCGGTGCTGTTGTGACCCCTTCTCGCCAAAACTGCCGCTTGCCGGTCAGCGCTCGAGGTGGAGCTTCATCCCGGAGGCTCGCTGCCTCGATCGAACACGAGCAGCACCACACCACTGGCAATAGCCGAAGTCCGTGCAAGCGCTTCAACACGCCGACGACCGCAAGATCCACAGACAAGAACATCCCCGCTGATCAGCGGGGATGTCGAGGTGGTGGGCCGCCTGGGGCTCGAACCCAGAACCTACGGATTAAAAGTCCGCAGCTCTACCAATTGAGCTAACGGCCCGTGCGGCCGAGTCTAGTAGACCGCCGTCGACCACCAGGATGCCGGGGCGGCGGCGGGAGCGCCACGGAATTGTCGGGGGTCTCTGCCATGGTCGTGGGCATGGACACGATCCCCGAGGAGAACTACGCGGCGAGCTGGGAGGGCGACCGCCCGGAGCCTCCGCGGGTGGCGAGTGAGCGCGAGATCCTGACGTCCACGCTCGACTGGCATCGCCGCACCTTCGAGCTGAAGTGTCAGGGGCTGACACCGGAGCAGATGGCCCTGCGGCCGATCGAGCCGTCGGGTTTGTCGCTGCACGGGCTGCTCAGGCACCTCACGGGCGTCGAGCGCTGGTGGTTCCGCGTGCAGTTCGTGGGCGAGGACGTCCCCTTGCTCTATTACTCCGACGAGTGGCCCGAGCAGGACTTCGAGGATCTCGGCGGCGATGTCGAGGAGGCGTGGGCGGCTTGGCGTGCGGAGTGTGCGCGGTCGCGGGAGATCGTGGCGGCCGCGTCGCTCGACGACACTGGCAAGCGCCATCGCGACGGGGAGCCGTTCTCGTTGCGGTGGCTGCTGACCCATCACATCGCCGAGTACGCCCGCCACGACGGCCACGCCGACTTGCTTCGCGAGCGCATCGACGGGAGGACAGGCCATTGAAAGCTTGAAATGCGATGCTGGGCCGATGAACGCCGATCCCGATTCCGGCCTCCTGTCCCCGGTCCGCGCCGGCACGCCCGCCGAGGCGGCGACTGGTGATCTCGCCTGGTTGAGGGCCCTGTTGGACACGGAGGCGGCGCTCGCCAGGGCGCAGGCCCGCACCGGGCTGATCCCGCAGGACGCCGCGGCGGCGATCACCGAGGCGGCCGCGTCCGTCGAGATCGACGTGGTCGCGTTGGCGAGGGCGGCTCGTGAGACGGCGAACCCGGTCGTCGGGCTGATCAAGGAGCTGACCGAGGCCGCCGGGACGGAGTACGTCCATCGCGGCTCCACCAGCCAGGACATCTTCGACACGGCGATGATGCTGGTCGCCGCGCGGACGCGGGCGCTTCTCGTCGCGGACCTCGAGTCGGTGGCGGAGGCCCTGGCGGATCTCGCCCGCGCCCATCGCGACACGACGATGGCCGGGCGCACGCTCACCGCGCACGCGGTGCCGACGACGTTCGGGCTCAAGGCGGCGGGCTGGCGTCAGCTGACGCTCGAAGCGCTCGACAGGCTGAACCGGGTCGTCCTGCCGGTCTCGCTCGGGGGTGCAGCGGGCACGAGGGCCGCGTACGCCGAGTACGCGCGCCTCGCGGACCTGCCCGAGGGCTATCCGCAGCGCCTCCAAACGGCCTTCGCCGAGGAGACCGGGCTCGCCGGGACCACGCTCCCCTGGCACACGCTCCGCACGCCGACGGCCGACCTCGCGGCCGCCCTCTCCTTCACCGCCGCCGCGCTCGGGAAGATCGCGGTCGACGTCCAGTTCCTGACGCGTACCGAGGTCGGGGAGGTCGCCGAGCCGGCGGGCGAGGGCCGTGGCGGGTCTTCGGCGATGCCGCACAAACGCAATCCGGTGCTCGCGACGCTGATCCGGTCGGCCGCGCTCCAGGTGCCGGTGCTGGCCACCGGCGTCACCCAGGCCCTGGTCTCCGAGGACGAACGGTCCGCGGGCGCGTGGCACGCCGAGTGGCAGCTGCTGCGCGAGTGCCTGCGCCTGACCGGCGGCGCCGCGCATACGGCGGCCGAGCTCGCCCGCGGCCTGGCCGTCGACGACGAGCGCATGCGCGAGAACCTCGGCCTCACGCACGGCCAGATCGTCTCCGAGCGGCTTTCGACCGTGCTCGCCCCGCTGCTCGGCAAGGCACGGGCCAAGGAGGTCCTCGGGCAGGCGGCCAAGCTCGCCCTCGAACAGGACAAGGCCCTCGGCGAGGTTCTTTCCGGCCTGCCGGAGATAACCGGAGTGCTTCCCGCCGAATCCCTGGCCGACCTGCTGGATCCCGCGCACTACACCGGCTCGGCCGGGGTGCTCGTCGATGCCGCGCTGGCGGACCGCGAAGAAAAACCGAAAACTCCTTGAACCGGTCTCGAACCGGCTCCGTGTAGGGGGTACAAGCTCACCGCGCCAAGCCGCGGAACCCCTACGAACAAGGAGAAATCCCATGCTTCGCAAGCGTTTCGTCGTCGCAGCGGCGTCCGCGGCCGCGGGTCTGGTGGTGCTGTCGGCCTGCTCCGGCGGCACCGAGGCGGCGGCCCCCGCCGTCGCTCCCGCCGCGGCGGTGGCCGGGGCGGGCGGGAACGCCCCCGCGGCCAAGGGTGAGACCAAGGTGGCCGTGGCCGAAGCCGGGAATCTCGGCCAGGTCCTCGTCGACAAGGACGGCTTCACCTTGTACCGCTTCGACAAGGACAGCGCGAAGCCGCCGAAGTCCAATTGCGACGGTGACTGCGCGAAGGCCTGGCCGCCGGTGCTCGCTGAGGGCGACGTCCAGATCGAAGGCGTGGATCAGGCCCTGGTCGGCCAAGTGACCCGTGCCGACGGGCGCAAGCAGGTCACCGTCGGCGGCTGGGCGCTTTACCGCTACGCCAAGGATGCGAAGGCCGGCGAAACGAAGGGGCAGGGCGTCGGCAGCACTTGGTACGCCGCGAACGCCAAGGGCGGCAAGGCGGGCCAGGCGGCGAAGGAAGCTCCGGCCGAACAGAAGGACGGCGCCACGAAGCTCGTCGCGAGCAACGTCGACGGCATCGGACCGGCCATTGTGGACCAGGACGGCTTCACCCTGTACATGTTCACCAAGGACAAGAAGAACAAGCAGCCGACCTGCAACGGCGACTGCGCAAAGGCCTGGCCGCCGGTGCTCGCCGAGGGCGACGTCCAGCTCGAAGGCATCGACCAGAAGTTGCTCGGCAAGGTGAAGCGCGCGGACGGCACCATGCAGGTCACCGTCGGCGGATGGGCCGTCTACCGCTACGCCAAGGACGCGAACGCCGGCGAGGCCAACGGTCACGGCGTCGGCGGCACCTGGTTCGTCATCGAGCCCGCCGGCTGCAAGAGCACCGCGCCGGTGAAGGACAAGGCCGCCCAAAGCGGGAACGCCGCCCCCAAGAAGGAGGAAGACGCTCCCGCCCAGGACTCCGGCTACTGAGCGCTAGTGGGCCAGGCCCGGCGGTCGCTCTTCCCGAGCGACGGTCGGGCCTTTTCCGTGCTTCGGCCGTCGCGATTCGTCCGGAAGGGGTTCGACGACCGTGGCGCTGTCCGCCCGACGGTCCGCGACCACGGTCTCCTCTTCGTCCTCCGGCAGCAGGACCTTGTGCCGCGCGGGCAGGAACGCGATCACCAGCCCGAGCGCGGCGAGGCCGAGGTGCAGCCAGTTGTCCGGCCCGTTGAGGTTGAACGGGTTGCCTGCCTGTGAGACCGGGTTCGTCGAAACGGTCCCCGTGATCATGAGACCCCAGACGAACAGCGCCCCGAAGGCGACGAACGTCAGGAAACCGAAGACCCTGGACCGCCCCGACCCGAAGGTCAGCAGCAGCCCGATCGCGCCCAGCAGGACGAAACCGAGGTTGTACAGGGGATTCACCGAGAAGCCGAGCACGGTCGCGTCGCTGCGCCCGGCGAAGTCGGCGAATCCCGTCCTGGTGAAGCCCACGATCCCGAACACCAGGAAGGCCAGGCTCGACAGCCCGGCGAGTACCTGAGCGGGCTGGAGCCCCGCCGTCCGGATACGAGCGCGTTGTGCACGTGCCATTGCTCCGCCTCCCAGAGTTGGCGACCTGAATTCACGCTGGGCCCCGAATACCCCGCTGCCCGCCCGCACAAACAGCATCGTCCGAACGGGCTACTCGTGAACACGAACGGGTGACGCGGTCAACAGGTCATGTGGGCAAGGTGAGCGGAGTCTTCCTCCTGGTGGGGCTGTGCCTGGGCGCCATCCTCGCGATGGTCCTGATCCCGACGTCGCGTCCCGGTCCGGTGGCGGCCGCGGAGGCGGTGCCGGGCACCACGGCGCCGTCCGTCGAAGTCGAGGTCGGACCCGAGGATCCGGTCGCGTCCCCGACGCCCTCGCCCTCGGCGGCCCCGGGTCCGCCACCGAAGTCCGTCGACAGCCAAGCCCTCGCGGACCTCGTCCCCGGCGGGCAGGTGAGCGTGGTCGTCTACGACCGCACCGCCAAGAAGAGCACCGTTTCGCTCAGGCCCGAACGGTCCTACACCTCGGCGTCCCTCGTGAAGCTCCTCATCGCACTCGAAGCGCTTCAAGCCGGCACACCGTCGGGCACCGTCCAGCGGATGCTGTCGGTCAGCGACGACGACATCGCCAGCAGACTGTGGACGGCTCTCGGCGGCCCCAAGATCGTGACCCGCTGGGCGGCGAAGATCGGCCTCGGCGGCACTCGTCCACCCGAGGATCCCGGCCGCTGGGGCGACACCCGGATCACCGCCGCGGACGTCGTGAAGATCTACCGCTACCTGATGGACCAGGCGGGCGCCGGGCCGCGCACGACGATCATGCGGGCGTTGAGCGGCGCGACGGAGAACGGCTCCGACGGGATCCGGCAGTACTTCGGCATCCCGGACGCCGTCGGTTCCCTTCCCTGGTCGATCAAACAAGGCTGGGCGTGCTGCCGCGACTCGCGGATCCAGCACAGCTCGGGCGCGGTCGGCGAAGACGACCGCTACATCGTCGTCGTCCTGACCTCGCAACCGTTGTCGACCACCTACACCGGGGCGGGCCGACGGGTGACGGAGGTGGTCAAGGCACTGCTCCCCGCTATTGACGATGTGTAAACAAGGTGGGACAGTGGCGTGACGCCGCTCTCTCGGGAGGTCGTCATGAGCACCGAAGCCCGCCTGCCCACCGTGACCCCGCTCGGCCCGGATTCCGTTGCCTGGCAAGTGGTCGGCGACCGGAGACTGCTGCTCGGCGCGGGGACGGCATTGCTGTTGCAGGTCGCGCATCCGGTGGTCGGCGCCGGTGTCCACGACCATTCGAACTACACCGAAGACCCGTGGGGCCGCCTCGATCGGACCATCGATTCCTTGCTGAGCCAGGTTTTCGGCGGCCGGGAGGCGGTCGCCGAGGCGGAGCGGCTCCGCGAGCTGCACAAGGCGATCAAGGGCGTCGACCACCACGGCGAGCGCTACCACGCGCTGAACCCCGAGGCGTACTGGTGGGTGCACGGCTCGACGTTCTGGACGACCGTCCGCATGCACGAGGTCTTCGTCCATCCGTTGTCCGGCACGGAAAAGCGCCGGTTCTACGCGGAATGGCGACGCGTCGGCCTGCTGCTCGGTCTCCGTGAGCACCACATGCCGGAGGACCTCGAAGGGTTCGAAGCCTACTTCGACGAGGTCGTCGCGAATCGACTCGAAGACAACCACACGGTCCGGGAACTGCTCCGCTCGATCACCATGCGCGACACACCACCGCCCCCGTGGTGGTTCTTGCCGGAAGCCCTGTGGCGCCCCGTGCGGCCGGCGGGCGGGAACGTGCTGACCCTGTGCGCGATCGGCTTGCTGCCACCAACACTTCGCGAGCGCTTGAGTCTCAAGTGGACGGACACCGACGAACGCCGCCTCCGACGTCTCGGAGCGATCACGCGAGCGGCCGGGAAACGGGTTCCCGACCGGATCCGCTTGTACCCCAAGGCTTATCGAGCCAAGTCACTCGACGACGTCCACTAGCGCGCCTTTGGCGCCGGTGTTGGGCAGCGGCCACGGCGTGACCCCGCCGTTGGTGACGATCTTCTTGTCCTGCGGCGCGCACGGCGGCACGGTCCGCGCGCCGATCCACGCCAGCACGTCGGGCACCTGCGCCTTGAAGGTGTTCATGTTGTGCCCGGCGTCCGGGATCCGCCACGACGAGAGCGTCGCGGGCGCGCGGACGGCCGCCTGGATCTGGTCGATCGAGAAACTCTCGAAGCTTTCCTTGTCCCCCGCGATCGCGAGGATGTCGACGGGCGACGGATGCTTCTGCAGGTTCACCGTGACCGTGTTCGCGTCGATGATGTCCTGCCTGCCCTTGAACAGGTTCTCCGTCTCCGCGTCCACCGAAGCCTTGTAGTACCCGCTGACGCTCGCCGCCTGGCCGTACCACTGCGGATGCCGCGTCACCAGGTTCATCGCGCAGTATCCGCCCGACGACCAGCCCGCCATCGTCCACGCCTTCCGCTGCGGGTTGGCGCCGAGTTTCTCGATCGCCCAGTCGCGGATGTCGGCGGTCAGGTAGGTGTCGTTGGCGGTCCCGTTGACCTCGTCGATGCATTCGGTGTCGTGGCCGACCTTCGGTTTCCCGGTCGGGTCCGGGATGATCACCAGGGTCGGCGGGAGCACGTGCTTCGCGATGGCCGCGTCGAGTTTGGCGGGCAGTTCGTAGGGGCCGGTGACGACTTCGGGCCCGGAAGGGTAGTTCGGGATCCATTCGATGACCGGGAATTTGAGCGACCGGAACGCGGGATCGTAGTACTGGGGCGGGAAGTACACCGAGACGTCGCGCGTGAGGCCGGTGCGCTTGCCGGTCACCGTCATGTGCACGATGGAACCCTTGCCTTCCTTGGCCCGCATCGCCCCGGCGTCACGCAGTTTGTCGAGATCCGAACCGTTCTGCCCGGCGACGGCGTCGACGCTCTCCCCGGAGTACACGCCGGTGCCGAACAGGGCGCCGACCGTGGGGAAGAACCCGCCGATCATGTTGCCGCCCATCCCGGTGCTGACCACCACCAGCACGACCGCGACGAGGATCGTGCCGCTGCGGCCGAGCACCTTGCGGCGCCAGCGTTCCCAGAGGAACGGGACGGCGATGATCGCGAGCAGCGTCAGCACCAGGACGATGACGAGGTTCAGTGTCGAATCGAGCCGGATGGCACTCAGTCCCAGTCCCATGGCGATCGTGTCCCTCTCCGGCAGCGGCACGCCCCCGCACCGCACTTCCCACATCTGGATCAAGAGACGTGCGACCACCGGGAAGTGTTGTCCAGGGTGACGCGTGTCACCCTGGACAAACCGGGTTCCGGACTACTCAGCCTGCGAGAGCGGTACGCAGCACGCCGATCGCCTGCTTTATCGCGGCCTCCGCGGCGTGCGTTTCGCGCAACGTGTTGAGCATGACGAAGTCGTGGACGATGCCCTGGTAGCGCACGGCCGTCACCGGTACTCCGGCCTGACGCAGCTTCGCGGCGTACGCCTCGCCTTCGTCACGCAGGACGTCGGCCTCGGCCGTGATCACCAGCGCCGGCGGGAGACCGGCCAGCTCGTCGAGGCTCGCCCGCAGCGGCGACGCGGTGATTTCCGCGCGCTGCGCCGGATCGGTCGTGTACTGGTCCCAGAACCACTTCATACCGTCGAGCGCGAGGAAGTAACCCTCGGCGAACCGCCGGTAGGACTCGGTCTCGAAGCTCGCGTCGGTGACCGGGTAGAAGAGCACCTGCTGACGGAAGGTGACGTCGCCGCGCTGCTTGGCGAGCAAGGTGAGCGCCGCGGTCATGTTCCCGCCGACGGAGTCCCCGGCGATCGCGATCTTCGTGCCGTCGAGCCCGTTTTCGGCGCCGTGCTCGGCGACCCACTTCGCCACGGCGTAGTTCTGCTCGATGGCGACCGGGTAGCGCGCCTCCGGCGAGCGGTCGTATTCGGGGAAGACGACGGCCGCGCCCGCGCCGACGGCGAGCTCGCGGACCAGACGCTCGTGGGTGTGGAAGTTCCCGAACACCCAGCCGGCGCCGTGGATGTAGACGATCACGGGCAGCGGCCCGGTCACGCCCTGCGGCCGCACGATGCGGACCTCGACGCCGTCCACGTGCGTGGTCTCGACGTCCGCGGCGGGCAGTTCGACGTCGCCGCCCTGGACCTCGTCAACGGCCTTGCGTCCTTCCTCCGGCGGCAGCTGGAAGAGGAACGGCGGCGTGGCGGTGGCCTCGACGAAGGCCTGCGCGGCCGGTTCGAGGGCCAGGTTGTGCGGGTTGGCGGTCATTTCTGCCTCCTGGGTTCCGAAGTCGATGCGATAAAGATAGCTCTCAACTCAGTTGTGCACAACTAAAATGCACCCAAGGAGATTTACCCCACTCCCATGGCGAGGTGCGGCATGATCGGCGCACCATGGGGAGAAGGAGGACCGATGCCCACGGACAACACCGGGTCGCTGTGCCTGGACGATCAGCTGTGCTTCGGGCTCTACGCGGCATCGCGGGCCGTCACCGCGCTTTACCGCGTGGTGCTCGACGATCTGGGCCTGACCTACCCCCAGTATCTGGTGATGCTCGCGCTCTGGGAGGAGGACGAGCGGCTGGTCAAGGAGCTCGGCACCGTGCTGAACCTCGACTCCGGCACGCTGTCCCCGCTGCTCAAGCGGCTCGAGAAGTCCGGGCTGGTCCAGCGCGTCCGGCAAGCCGACGACGAGCGGTCCGTGCGCATCAGCCTGACCGGGGACGGCGCCGCGCTCAGGGAACGCGCGAGCGGGATCCCGAAGATCATCGGCGACGCGATGGGGCTCGACGCCGCCGGTCTCGCCCGCACCCGTGCGGAGCTCGATCGCTTGACCGAATCCGTGAACGCCTACCGCGAGGCCTACGTCCCGGCCGGTTAGCATGGGATTTCCGGCGCGGACAAAGGGATGACGATGATCGATCACGACGCGGCGCTCAAGGCCGTCGAGAACAGCTTGGACCGGCCGTCCGCGGCCCGCGTCTACGACTACTTCATCGGCGGCGACACGCACTACGCCATCGACCGCAACTTCGCCGAGAAGGTGCGCGAGCGCCTGCCGCTCATGGGCGACTACTGCAAGACCAGCAGGCAGTTCCTCGGCCGGGCCGTGCGGCACTGCGCGGAACTGGGCATCAATCAGTTCGTCGACATCGGCTCCGGGCTGCCGACCGCGGGCAACGTGCACGAGGTCGCCGACGAGGCGCGGCCGCAGGAGGACACGCACGTCCTCTACATCGACAACGAGCCGATCGCGCTCGCGCATTCGACGCTGCTGCTCGCCGACACCGCCGACCCGGACCGCCACCACGCGATCGCGGCGGATCTGTTCGATCCCGAGGACCTCTGGAACCGGGTGATGGACTCCGGCATCATCGACGTCCGCGAACCGATCGCGCTGGTGGTCAACGCGGTCATGCACTTCATCAAGGACGAGCAGGACCCGGACGGGCTGCTGGACTTCTACCGCGACCGGCTCGCGCCGGGTTCGCTGCTGGTGCTCTCGCAGATGACGAACGAGAACCCGGCCAACGAGGAGGAACGGCAGGCGCTGCTGGACATCCTCGAGTACTACGAGACCACGACGAACCCCGGTTTCCTGCGCACCATGGACGAGTTCCGGCGCTTCTTCGGCGGCTGGCCGCTGCTGGAGCCGGGCCTGGTCTACGCGCCGGCGTGGCACCCGGACGAGAAGACGATCTTCGCCGCTTCGCCGTCGGAGTCGCGCGTCATCGGCGGGATCGCCCGCAAGCCGTAGCTTTTTCCCGTGAAGGCCCCCTTCCCGCGACTCAGCCGAGGGAAGGGGGCCTTCACGCGCTTGTGACGTGCGTCGCCTTGCAGTGCAACTAGGTGCATATGAAACTAGGTGCATGGCACTGGAGCACGCGATCCTGGTCTCCCTGTCCGAGCGGTCCGGCTCGGGCTACGAGCTGACGCGCCGCTTCGAGAAATCCATCGGGCTGTGGTGGAGCGCCACCCACCAGCAGATCTACCGCGTCCTCAAGCGGATGGAGGACGCGGGCTGGATCACCGTCGACCAGGTCGCGCAGTCCGGGAAACCCGACAAGAAGGTGTACACCGTCGGCGACGCGGGGCGGGCCGAACTGGCCCGCTGGCTCGCCGAACCCGATCCGTCGGCCACCGCCAGGGAGCTCGCCGTGAAGATCCGCGGCGCGGCGCTCGGCGATCCGGCCGCCGTCGCCGCCGAGGTCACCCGGCATCGCGACGCGCACGCGGCACAGCTCGACGCGTACCTGCTGATCGAGAAGCGCGACTTCCCCGACCCCAGCGTCCTCAGTGGACAGTCGTTGCACCAGTTCCTCGTGCTGCGCGGAGGAATCAGAACCGAACAGGGCCACGTCGAGTGGCTCGAAGAAGTCCTCCGGGCATTCCACCACGATGCGTAAGGACCAGCGATGAGCCCGTACCCGAACCTGCTGTCCCCTCTCGATCTCGGCTTCACCACCCTGCGCAACAGGGTGATCATGGGTTCGATGCATACCGGCCTCGAAGACAAGGAAGCGCATTTCCCGCAACTGGCCGAGTACTACGCCGAACGCGCCCGAGGCGGCGTCGGGCTGATCGTCACCGGCGGTTTCGCGCCGAACCGGACCGGCTGGCTCCTGCCGCTGGCCTCGAAGCTCTCGACGCGCGCGGAAGCCAAGGCGCACAAGCAACTCACCGATCCGGTGCACGAGGCGGGTGGCAAGATCGCGCTGCAGATCCTGCACGCCGGCCGGTATTCCTACCACCCGCTGAGCGTTTCCGCGTCGGGTATCAAGGCGCCGATCAACCCCTTCAAACCGCGGGCCCTTTCCGGATACGGCGTGCTGCGCCAAATCCGCGCGTTCGCCGATTGTGCCTTCCTGGCCAAGGAAGCGGGCTACGACGGCGTCGAGATCATGGGCTCCGAGGGGTACTTCATCAACCAGTTCCTCGCCGAGCGGACCAACAAACGCACCGACGAATGGGGTGGCAGCGCGGAAAACCGGCGGCGGATCGCCGTCGAGATCGTGCGCCGCACGCGGGAAGCGGTCGGCGAGGACTTCATCATCATCTACCGGCTGTCCATGTTGGACCTCGTCGAGGGCGGGCAAAGCTGGGAAGACGTCGTCGCCTTGGCCAAGGAGGTCGAAGAGGCGGGCGCGACGATCATCAACACCGGCATCGGCTGGCACGAGGCGCGGGTGCCGACGATCGTGACGTCCGTGCCGCGCGCGGCCTTCACCTGGGTGACCGGGAAACTCAAGCCGCACGTCGGGATCCCGGTGGTCACGTCGAACCGGATCAACATGCCCGAGGTCGCCGAGGAGGCGCTGGCCGGCGGCGACGCCGACCTGGTATCGATGGCGCGG
The DNA here is from genome assembly GCF_041021335.1 of Amycolatopsis sp. SB7-3. Lineage (NCBI taxonomy): Bacteria > Bacillati > Actinomycetota > Actinomycetes > Pseudonocardiales > Pseudonocardiaceae > Amycolatopsis > Amycolatopsis sp. SB7-3. The sequence goes on along the minus strand of NZ_JBFPJQ010000001.1, from coordinate 2,711,289 downwards.
CCGTTCCTCGCCGACCCGGAGTGGATTCGCAAGGCCGAGACCGGGCGCGAGGACGAGATCAACACCTGCATCGCCTGCAACCAGGCCTGCCTCGACCACGCCTTCAAACGGAAACTGGTTTCCTGCATGGTGAATCCGCGTGCGGGCCACGAGACGACGCTGACCCTGTCCCCGACGCGGAAGACCAAACGCGTCGCCGTCGTCGGCGCGGGTCCCGCCGGGCTCGCGGCCGCGACCGGCCTCGCCGAACGCGGGCACGCGGTCGAACTCTTCGAAGCCGACGACGAGATCGGCGGCCAGTTCGGGATCGCGCGCAAGATCCCGGGCAAGGAGGAGTTCGCGGAGACCATCCGGTACTACACGCGGCGACTGGAGGTCACCGGTGTCAAGGTGCGCCTCGGCACCCGCGTGGCCGCGGCCGATCTGATCGACGCCGGATTCGACGAGGTCGTCCTGGCCACCGGCGTGACGCCGCGGGTGCCGTCGCTCCCCGGTATCGACCATCCCAAGGTTCTGTCCTATGTGGACGTCGTCCGGCACGGGAAACCGGTGGGCGGCAAGGTCGCCGTGATCGGCGCGGGCGGGATCGGCGTGGACGTCAGCGAGTTCCTGACGCACACCACCTCCCCCGCGCTCGATCTGGACGCGTGGATGGCCGAATGGGGCGTCACCGATCCCGAGCGGGCCGTGGGCGGGCTGACCGAACGGAAGGTCGAGCCGTCACCGCGGCAGGTCTTCCTGCTGCAGCGCAAGAAGTCCGGGATCGGCGCGGGGCTGGGCAAGACCAGCGGCTGGGTGCACCGGGCCGCGCTGAAGGCCAAACGCGTCGAGCAGCTCACCGGGGTCGCCTACGAGCGGATCGACGACGACGGCCTGCACATCACCGTCGGTGGCAAGCCACGCGTGCTCGACGTCGACACCGTGGTCGTCTGCGCGGGACAGGAGCCGGTGCGCGACCTCGTCGACGACCTGCGGGCGGCCGGACTGCCGGTGCACCTGATCGGCGGCGCCGACGTCGCGGCCGAACTGGACGCCAAACGGGCCATCGATCAGGGAACCCGCCTGGCCGCCGTTCTCTGACGAGTGGCGCACTAGATGGCAGGATGAACCCTTGTGCGGGACGTATGCGTGATCGGGCTCGGGTTGATCGGTGGTTCGCTGCTGCGCGCGGCGCATTCGATCGGCCGCACCACGTTCGGGGCGACGACCTCCGAAGCTGACGCGGACGCCGCCAGCAGAGCGGGTTTCGACGTCACCACACAGGTCGAAGCGGCGCTGAGCAAGGCGGCGGAGCGGGACGCGATGATCGTGCTCGCGGTGCCGCTGCCCGCGGTCGAAGAGGTGCTCCGTACCGTTTCGCGGGTCGCCGGGCACTGCGTGCTCACCGACGTGACCAGCGTGAAGGGGCCGGTGCTCGACTCGGTGCGGCGCCGCGCGCCGTACGCGAAGTTCGTCGGCGGGCATCCGATGGCCGGGACGGCGAACTCGGGCTGGAAGGCGAGCAACCCGGCGTTGTTCGGCGGCGCGGCCTGGGTGCTGGGCGTCGAACACGACACCGATCTGACGGCGTGGGCGGAGGTCGCCCAGCTCGTGCTGGACGTCGGCGCGCACGTCGTACCGCTGCCCGCGGATTCGCACGACGAGACGGTCGCGCGGATCTCGCATCTGCCGCATATTTTCGCGGCCATCCTGGCCACTATCGGCGCGCAGGGCGGACCGTTGGCGATGTCGCTGGCCGCCGGGTCCTATACGGACGGCACGCGGGTGGCCGGGTCGAGTCCGGCGCTGGTGCGGGCGATGACCGAGGGCAACCGGGACGCGCTGCTGCCGATCGTCGACGAGGCACTCGGGCGGCTGGGTGCCGCGCGGGGATCGCTGGCGTCGACGGGTGGTCTCGCGGTGACGGTCAACGCGGGTCACGAGGGTGCGCAAGCGTTTGCGGCCAGCAAGGACGCGGAACGCGCTGGGGTGCGGGTCAGCCTGAGCGCCCCGGACGCGCGCGACGGCCTGATCGCGCTCGGCGAGCGCGGCGGCCGGATCACGGCCATCGAGGGCGACATCGCGATCGGCGAGGTCTCCTGACGCGTTTCGTCCTCTGAATGCGGTCCTTGCGTGTGCAAGTACCGCGTTCAGAGGACGAAATGCGGGAGGTGGGGGGGTTACTGGCCCTGCGGCGGGTTCTGGGGCTGGGGGTTGTCGGGGGTGTCGTCGAACTTGTTGATGAACCCCTTCGCCTTCTCGACACCCGAGTCGATCTGGGAGTCGTGACCGGAGAACTTCGACTTGGCGAAGTCGGCCGCCTTGTCCAGGCCGCCCTCGATCTTGTCGTTGTGCTCGCGGAGAGCGTCGGTGGCCTTGTTCTTCAATTCATCGAAGTTGATGCCCATGGCCACATCGTCACACAGGTACGAGTGAACACGCCTCGACGATCACCCGTCATGGGGACGCTCAGAACGGCCGGTCGCCCGCGATGGCGACGCGTTCGGCCACCCGCGCGTACGGGTGGTAGTCGTTGACGGCGTAATGCTGGGTGGCGCGGTTGTCCCAGAAGGCCACCGAACCCGGCCGCCAGGCGAAGCGCACCTGGAACTCCGGGATGTGCGCCCGGCTGAACAGGTACCGCAGGAGCCTGTCGCTCTCGTCGCGATCGATGCCGACGATGTGCGTCGTGAAGGCCTGGTTCACGAAGAGGGTGCGGCGTCCGGTCTCCGGATGCGTGCGGACGACCGGATGCTCGACCGGCGGGAACGCGTCCTGGTGACGCAGCAGGAGTTCCGGGTCGGAGAAGCGGTCGAAGCCGGGGATGAAGTCGTGCACCGCGGTCAACCCGTCGACGCGTTCACGGACGTCTTCGGGCAGGTTGTCGTAGGCGGCGGCCATGTCGGCCCACATCGTGTCGCCGCCCACCGGCGGGACCTCGATCAGCCGCAGGACCGAACCGAGCGCCGGCGCGGGCCGGAACGTGACGTCCACGTGCCAGATGTTCTCGAACGCGGGCATGGTCGCGGACCGGGCGAACCGCGTGGTGTCCTCGGTCTCGCCCGTCGGGATGAACGGGTTCGTCTCCAGTTCGCCCCAGTTGGCGGCGAACGCGCGCTGGTGCGCCGAAGTGATGTCCTGATCGCGGAAGAACAGCACCTTCCACTCCAGCAGCGCGCGGTTCAGCTCGGCGTGGAGCTCGGGTGTCAGCGGACGGGCGAGGTCGACGCCGCCGATCTCGGCACCGATCACCCTTCCCAACGGGCGTAGCGAGAAAAGCTCGTACGGGCGCTCCTCGACGCCTTCCGGCAAGCGCCGCAGCAGGCGCGGGCCTTCGAGGATCCCGCCGTCGGGGACGGTCGCGGGGCGGAGGCGGACACGGTCGGGCAGTTCGATGGACATGGAGGCTCCCTGGATTCACCGTCGGACGACTTGGCGAGATGAGGAGCTACGCGGGCGGAGAGCCCAAACGTCCACGGCGCAGGAAGAGCGCGACGGCACCTTCACCCACCGAACGGATCGGCGAGGACTCCAGGATGGCGGACACGTGGCCATCGTCGGCGCGTTCTGGCATGCGGTCAACATCGTCCACGGGCCGGGACGATCACCGTCTCCGTTCGGACGGGAAGCTGCCCGACCACGTGTTCCGGTGCTCGCGTGGCCGCAGCGCCTCGGCCAGCACCCACTGCGAATGTGTCGTGCCGCCCCGGCCTACCGGGCCGAGCTGGAAGGTGACCCAGCCAACCCAGTGCCCCGTCGTCGTCGCCCGCCACATCCCCAGCAGTCCGGGGACGGTGGCGGTGAGATCCAGGCCGTCGGGCAGGCGGGTCTTCACCGCGCCGACGGGGTACACCAGCGTGAGATCGACCCAAACGGGCTGGTTGGGCCGAACCATGTGCAGGTGACGCGGCCCCGGCGGCAGCGTGTCACCAGTGTCGAGCATGCGTCGATTATGCGTGAAAACTCGAACATTAGTTCGAGATGATGCTCACCCATCCCCCGTCCGGGTGGGGTAGGTCAGGCGCGGCGGTGATACGGCAGGAAGCGCCGGACCAGCCGCAACGGCGCGCGTTCGACGAGGTCCGGACCGCGCACGGCGTCGAAGGCCGCGCCGATCTGGTCGACGACGCCGGACAGTTGCTCGTTGTCGGGCATCGGCATCTCCGCCGGGTCCCGTTCCTCGCGGACGGCGGCCGCGAGTTCGGCGAGGGCCGCCGTCAGGAGCGCGACGTCGGCTTCGTCGGGGGCGGGGGCGCCGCGCCCGAGGGTGACGCCGACCTCGGTGACGGCGTCGGCGACGCGTTCGAGCCCGGCGATCACCGGCCACCAGGCGACGGCCTGCCGTCCGGCGGCGGAGGGTTCGACGACGACCTGCTGGAACGCGGTCCGCAGGTCGGCCAGTGCGCGGTAGGCGCGGCGGCGGGCGCGTGAGCGTTCCAGGCGGGCCTCGCCGGACGGCGCGAGCACGAGTCCTTTGTCGACGTACTTCACCAGGCTGTCGAGGCCGTCGGCGAGCCGTCCGCCGACCTGCGGCCGTCGGCTGCCCGGCCAGAGCAGGTAACCGAAGATCAGCACGATCGCGCAGCCGAGCACGGTGTCGACGAGCCTCGCGAGCACGATGTTCCAGCTTCCGGTGCTGGCGAGGTCCATCTGCAGGATGATCAGCGGCGTCACGAAGGCGCTGAGGATGCCGTAGTTGCGCACCTTGCCGACCGCGACGCCGCCCGCGAAGACGGCGATCAACAGGACCAGCAGCCAGCCTTCGCCGCCCGCGGCGAGCACGGCCGCGCCGATGCCGACGCCGATCACCGTGCCGATGCCGCGCAGCACGGCGCGGCCGAAGACCGAGCCGAAGTCCGGTTTGAGGACGATGCCGACGGTGAGCGTGATCCAGTAGGACCGTTCGAACGGGACGAGCAGCGCGACGACTTCGGCGATCGCGACGCACAGCGTGAGGCGGAGCGCGGCGAACCAGGTGAGCGGGCCGGAAACGAGCGAAGCCGCCCAGCCGCGAAGGCGTTTGTGCCACGGCTGGACCTCGCGTCGTTTCCGGTTGTCGCCCTTGCCTATCCGGGCGAGCCCGGCGTAGAGGGCGGCGAGGACCGGGTCGGCGTCTTCGGGCGCTTCGGGTGGCTCGGGCAGTTCCTGGTTCGCGAGGACGGCGGCCGAGGTCGCGATGAAGTGATCGATCACGTCGTCCGGGGCGTGGCGGCCGGCGTTGACCATCGCGACCGACGCCTCGACGGCGGGGGTGCTGGCCGAGAGCAGGTTGAGCAGCTGGCGGTAGGTGGCGTCGCGGCCGGACAGCCAGGAGCGGGCGGTGAGCAGCCGGTCGTACGCGGTGTTCATCGCGGTGGTGAGCTGGTGCCGCGCGACGCGGGAGGTGGCCTCGTCGGTCGCGGAGAGCATCGCGGCGAGTTCGACGTAGACGTGCGCGACGGCGCCGCGTTCGGGGCTGGTGGCGCGGAAGGTCCAGGTGGCGAGCGCGATCAGCAGGCTCCAGGCGGCGCCGACGCAGAAGTAGCCGAGGAGGACTTCGACGCGCAGGCCGGTGACGTGCTGGCCGGTGCCGAGCACGCAGAAGACGAACATCTGCAGTCCGGCGACCGACGCGTTGCTGCCCGCCGCGCTGATCAGCGCGGACACCGCGGCGACCCCGACGACGACCGGGATGGACGCGGCGGGGATGCCGCCGGTGATCAGTCCGGCGAAGTAGCCGAGACCGGCCGCCGCGGTGGCTCCGCCGAGCCGCCGGGCGCGGTAGCGGTACGGACCGGCGGATTCGGAAAGGACGGTCGGCAGGGCGCCGGTGGAGACGAGCGCGCCGACTCCGATGTCGCCCAAGGCGTAGCCGACGGCGAGTGGGACGGCGAGGGCGAGGACGGCGCGGGCGACCATGTTCCACGGAATGGGAACCGGTGTGCTGCGGAGCAGCTGCACCAGCCAATGTGGTGCGGCGATCTCGCGGCGCGGCGTGCTCACGCCCCTATCTTTACTTATCCGTGGCGTTCGGAGCGGTTATCGTCGCCACATGGGCAAGACGTACTCCTTCGAGGTCAACCGGACGAGCAGCGCCTCGCCCGCTTCGCTGTTCGCGCTGGAGGCCGACGGTTCCCGGTGGTCGGAATGGGCGAAGCCGGTGGTGTTCCACTCGCGCTGGGCGCGGGAACCGGGCGCGGACGGCGTCGGCGCCGTGCGGGCCGTCGGCCTGTGGCCGGTGTATCTCCACGAAGAGACGCTGGAGTACGAACAGGACCGAAAGCACGTCTACGGCTTCGCGGGTCTCGCGCTGCTGAAGGACTATCGCGCCGAAGTCTCGTTCACGCCGAACGCTTCCGGCGGAACGGATCTGCGATGGACCGGCCGGTTCACCGAACCGCTGCCCGGCACCGGCGCCGGCATCCGCACGGCCCTGCGCGCCGTGATCTCGATCCTGGCCACCCGCCTGGTGAAACACGCCGAACGCGCCTGACCCCACCCCCCGCCCTTCCCAAGGGGGGCGACCCCGAGTCCAGTCTACCGGCGGAGGGCGACGGGAACGGGCGATCGGCGGAGTTGTCCACAGACGACGATGGTTGTGGACAACTCCTGTGGGTAGGCGAAGGACGCCATAGCCGCATTGGACGCGGCGAAGGGAGCTTTCGCCGCATGAGACGCGGTGAAGGACGCCTTCGCCCCATAAGAGAGAGAACCTCAGCCCGCGCCCAGGCACAGGAAAGGGCGCCGCAGCGGATCGGCCGCGGTCGCTTCCGCGAGCGCCAGGGCGGGCGCGGTCCCCAGCGCCAGGCGCCGGTGCAGATCGGCCATCGCGGCCGCGGCCGCCTTGTCGCCGACCCGCGCGATCGCGCCGATGACCGTCCGCGAACCGCTGGCGAGCAACGTCCCGGCGAAACCGAGTGCCTCCTCGCCGGGCCGGATATGACTCATCGCGAGTTCGCACGCGGCCAGCACCACCCGCTCCGGCGGCTTCGCGAGCCGGGCGGTTTCGTGCGCGTACAACGGGCCGTCGACCAGTTCCAGCCGCGAGAACAACGCGTTCGCCGGTTCGTGCGCGCCGTGCGCGACCAGGTGCGCCATGCCGGAACCGTCCAAAGCGGACAGGACGGCGTCGCTGGTCGCGTCCTTCCCGTCGACGAGCCGGGCCTGCGGGTACACGGCCCGGAGGTTCCGCACCTCACCGACCGAACCCGGCACCCCCGGCCCGCCGGCGAGCAGCACCGGACCGGAGTTCCGCCGCCCGGACGCGGTCACCCAGGCGGTCGCCGACGGCGCGATCGACACCGGATGTCCGTGCAGTGAAGGCAAAGCGCCCCAAGGCAACGCGTACAGCGAACCGATCGGCACGATGATCAGCTCACGGTTCTCCAGCGTCTTCGCCAGCGACGCGGAGATCAGCCGGTCCAATTTGTCCGCCCGGCGCCGCGCGGAACCGGTGACGACCTCGACCAGCGGCGCGGGCAGGTTGTCCGGCGCCAGCGCGTCGAGGTCCGCGTGCAACTGCCGCGCGGTCTCGACGATCTCCCCGAGCGGCCCCAGCTTCAGGAGCCGGAACCGGCCGCGGTCGACGACCACCGCGTACAAGGTGTCGCGATACCCCATCAGGCTGACCAGCACGCGATCGCCGAGCCGCTCGACCACCTCTTCGGGTGCCGAGACGGGCCTGGGGCGACCCCACTGGCTGGTGTACCACCCGAGCCGCGTCGCCTCCCGCTGCAAACGGTCGTAGCGCTCCTCGAGCTGCCCGACCGGTTCACCGGACAGCCGCCGCGCCTGGATCGTCCCCTGCACGTGCCGCATTTCGTTGATGTGCCGGGCGAGCGCGGGATCCTCGATGACCGGGAGCGGCTCGTAGCGGTACACCTGCGCGCGCGTGCGTTCCAGCCACGCGAACAGGCTCTTCGCGCCGGCGCCGCTGCGCCTCGCCTTCTTGAGCACCAGCGTCAGCGCGAGTTTGCCCAGCTCTTCGCCGTGCGCCGCCGTCCCGCAGACGAGGTCGAGCCCGCCCATGCGGTCGCGGATCTGCCCGAGTTCCGCGAGCCCGGCCCGCGCCTGCGCGAGCGCCGAACGCGGCCGGTGGGACGCCACGGCGAGTTCGGCCCGGCACAACCGCAGCTGCATCCGGTGGTCGATCGGCGTGGTCTGCCGCGGTTTCGGCACCTGCGCCAGCAGCGTCTGGGCGGCGGCCGTCTCCCCGCGACGGATCAGCAGCCGCACCGCGAACATCCGGGCCGCGCCCGCTTCGTCGCGCAGCCCCAGGCCCGCCAACCGGATGGCGAGTTCGGCCAGCCGCTCCGGCAGTTTCGCGGGCGGTTTCTTCTCCCGGTCCGCCAAGACCTTCACCGCGTCCGCGCGGAGCCTGGTCAGTTCGGCGATCTCCGCCCAATGTCCTTTGCCACGCCGCAGGAAGCTCCGCCGCGCGGACGTCGCGAGCTTCTTCGCCAGCGCGTAGTCGTGCTCGAGGATGGCGGCCCCCGCCCTGGCGACCTCCGCCTCCGCCTCGTGCTGGACCGATCCGTTGCGCCGCAACTCCGGCAGGGCCTCATCGAGATGCCGCGCGGCCTCCTCGGCGAGTCCGGCGGTGAGCAGGGCCTTCGCCTGGTCGAGCCGGACGAGCGGCAACGAGCCTGGTCCGTCGGTGACGAAGATCGAGGCGGCCTGCTCGTAGTGCCGGAGCGCCTCGGGGATGTCGCCGAGCAACTGGGCGTGATCACCCAGGTTGTGCCGGATCTTCCCTTCGAGCATCCGGTGGCCGTGCTCGACGGCGAGGTCCAGCGCGTCGATCAAATCCTTGTAGGCGGCGTCCGGGTTGCTCATCTCGAGGTGCAGCCAGGCTCGGTTCACCAGCGATCTGGTCAGCACCAGGCTGTACTTGTCCGCTCTCGCGGCCAGCCCCGGCAATGCCGCGCTGTTGAGGGCGAGCGACTCCTCCAGCCGTCCCGCACGCATCAGCACGACGGCACGCTGCAACACGACCGTGTAGCTCAGCTCCCGGCGGATATCGCCCTGCGGCAACAGAAGCCGGACGCGTTCCGCTTCGTCCAGCCTGGCCAAGCCGTCCTCTTGAGACGTGATCTCCGCTTCCGCGGCGGCGAGGCTGATGAGGATCCGGACCCGGATCTCCAGCCGCTCGGTCCTGTCCGGTTCCACCGGTCCCAGGCGTGACAGACCGCGCTGCAACAACCGGATGGCCGCACCGGGACCGTGATCGGAGGCCGCGGCCCGGGCCCGGCGGTGCAGATCGGCCGCCTCCTCGGCTACGGAATCGACGGCAGGAAGCGACGCGGGCACACGCACTATGGGAGCACACCCACGCCGCATAACGGAACAGCCGTCCGGTCAGAGCACCACTGTCGGGGTCACGACGGTCCGGCGACAGGTCACGTCGCCGAGGTGGACCACGATCTGGGTCGTCCCTTGGGGCACGTTGTCCAGCACGAACCGGCCTCCCTCGTCGGCGGTGGTGGAACTCGTCCCGTGCTCGGCGACGCGAACCTCCACTCCGTACTCGCCGGCGGGCACGAGCCAGCCGTCGATCCGGTGCTTCTTGCCGATCTTGGTGAGGTTGATCATCACGGTCAGATCGCTGACGGTGAAGGTGATCGTGCCGGTGTCGCTGCCGCGAACGCCCGCCGTGGCGTCCATCCGTTCCCAGCGGGCGACCTCGACGTCGAGGTTTTCGAGCGCGAGCGCGAATTGAACCCGCTGCACCAGGTCTCCCGGCGGCGGGTCCAGTTCGTCCATGAAGCGCCCGATATCGGCGAGCAACTCCTCATCGCCCGGGGAGGTCATCTCCCCCGGCGTCCCGAGGTCGTTCATCGGCTTCCCCCTTCGTGGGCCAGCAGGTCGCGCATCGATTCGAGGCAACGGCCCCTGGTCGGGCCGACACTTCCGCGCGGCATCCGGAGTGCTTCGGCGACCAGTTGGTATTCGGCCCGCCCGGCGAGCACGGTCAGCCGAAGGAGCTGCTGACAGCGGTGCGGCAGGCGGAGGAAGGCGCGCCAGACCCGGCGATCCCGGTCGGCGCGGACGGCTTCCTCTTCGGGGGCCGGATGGGTGCTCTCCATGCTTTCGGCCAGCTCGTCGGTCAGCGGGACGGGCTGAGCGCGGCGGCCGAAGGGATGCTGTGCCTCGCGCCTGGTGGTGGTGATCAACCAGGCGGCGAGCGCTTTGGGGTCACGAAGTTTTTCGAGCTGGCTGAAGAGCGCGAGCCACACCGTTTGGACCACGTCCTCGGCGGTCAGGCGGTCGAGCCCGTTCGCGCGCGCGACATGCCACACGAGCGGGGTCAGCTCGTGCACAAGTCTGTCCATCGCCTGGCGGTCACCGGCCCGCGCCGCGCGCATGCAGGCGGCATGCAGGTCGGCACCGGTCAGTCCTTCCCATGGCGGGTCTACCTCGGTCGTTTGCACGTCGGTCACCGTATCTGCCCCACTTCGGACGTGTCTTCGTGTCGGCGCTGGCAGTATCGCGGGCCCTTCGGGGAGAAGGAGCGTGCAAGAGGCTCTGGGATACATCAAGTCACTAACTTTTTTGTCGAGTTTCGGTCGTCCCCCTCGGCGTGGGCGGAGGACAAAGGCACCGGCCGGCGCGAGTAGGTGTGGACTGCGCACCGGCCGGTCCTTTTTCCCTCCCCCGGGCCCGCTCCCCAACGGGCCCGCGTCCGGGCGTCCCCCTCCCCCGAAGGAGCACCCGGAGGCAATGCCCGGAGGCCCCCTCGGCCTCCGGACATCACCTGTCTGTGTTGAGTCAGTTCACCGTCGGATTCGTGCTGTGCGGGTCGTAGTTGCCGTCCGGACTCGTGCCGGGTCGGGGCGGGACCGGCGCCGTGATCGGCTTCGACTTCGGGGTCGTCTCTTCGAGGTCTTCGGTGGCCGTGGCCTCGTCTTCGACGGGCGCGGTGTTGGTCTCGGTCGTCATCGGGTGTCCCTCATTTCCTCGACTGCTCCATAGGACGCAACGAGGCTGCCACCAGATACACGCAGAGCCAGCTTTTTCATGGAAATTTCTTAATCTGTGGCAAGCGAGTGACCTGATCAGCGCTTTTGGCCCGAAAAGGTGTCGCTGAGTAGCCGACGGCTCACGTCCGCGAGTTGCCCGGCCCAGCGCCGATAGCCCTCGGGACCGGGGTGGAAACGGTCCTCGGCGAAGGTCGCGGGGTCCAGCATCGCGGCGGGCATCGGGACGTGGACGACGCCGGGCAGCAAGGCCAGCCGGGCGGCCGCGGCGTCGAGGACGGCCGACCGCGCGCCGAGGACGTCCCGCAGCGGACGCGGCAGCGAGGGGAACCGGCCCATCGGCGGCACACCGGCCAGCACCACCGGGACCCGTCCCACGCGACGTCGCAGTGCGACGATCAGGTCGAGCAGGTCACGCCGGTAGCGCGTGGCCGAATGCAGTTCGATCGTGTCGTTGACGCCGAGCGCGATCACGACGAGGTCGGCGGGTTCGAGCAGCGGCAGCAGGTCCTCGCGCACAACGCGGGCGTTGGCGCCGGTCCGGCCGAGTGCCTGCCAGGCGACCGCGCGGCCGTCCCGCGCGAGTTCCTCCGCGAGCCGCCCAGTCAGCGCCTCGGCGTGTGTCGCCGCGCCGACCCCGTCCACAGTGGACTCGCCGAGCACCGCGAGCCGCACCGGGTCGCCGTCGCCCGCCACCAGGCCGGTGACCGGCCCCGCGGCACCGGGCAGCCTTGGTGTCGTACGGCGCACCCGGACGGCTTGCGCGAGCAGGATCGGGGCGAGCACCACCGCACGGCTGATCACCTCGCGACCTTACTGCCGCGTTTCGTCCTCTGAACGCGATCGTTGCGCACGCAACAACCGCATCGAGAGGACTAAATGCGGGAGGTCAGCCGTGGGCGATCGAGACCGTCTGGCGGACGAGAGAGTCGTCCGCGGCCGCGCGGAGCAGGTAATCGGCGACGTCGGCGCGGTTGATGCTGTAGCTCCCGCGGACGTTGCCGTCGGTGCGGGCGGCGATCTCGCCGGTGTGCGGCCCGTTCAGCAGACGCGGCGGACGCACGATCGTCCAGTCGAGGTCGCTCGCGCGCACGATCCGCTCGGCGGCGATCATGTCCGTGAACGCGTGCCGGAGGATCCTGCCCAGGACCGGCTTGACGACGTTCCTGGTGAAGAAGGTGTCGCCGTCGACGAACGGGCCGCTGGCGCTCACCAGCAGCAGCCGCCGGACACCCGCCGAGCCGAGCGCGGCGACGGCGGCGCGGGCCCCGTCGGTGACGATGGTCGTCGGGTTGCGGTCGCGGGCGCCGAGGGCGGAGATCACCGCGTCGCGCCCGGCCACCGCCTCGGTCAGCGCGCCGTGCTCGGACAACTGCGCGACGACCACTTCCAGCAGGTCGCCCTCGACGTCCAGCCGGGACGGGTCGCGGACGACCGCGGTGACGTGGTGGCCGGCGGCCAGCGCCTGCTTGACGACTTCGGAACCGACCCCGCCCGTGGCACCGAGAACAGTGAGCTTCATGGTCACGCCTTCCTGGGTTAGTGAACACTCACCCACTATGGTGAGTGTTCACTAACCACTTGTCGAGCGAACGCTGAGAAGCCCTCAGGAGCGAACATGGGAAGCCGCGAGGAGATCGTCGCCGCGGCGGCGAAGGTGATGCGCGAGCAGGGCTACGCGCATGCCACGACGAAGGCCATCGCGCAGGCGGCGGGCTACTCCGAGGCGTTGCTGTACAAGCACTTCAAGGACAAGACCGAGATCTTCACGAGTGTGCTCACCGAGCGGCTGCCCGCGCTCGGGTCGACCTTGGACGAGCTGATGGACACCACGGGGACACCGTCGGACACCCCGCTCGCGACGAACCTCGCCCGGCTGGCGCGGATCACGCTGTCGTTCTACCTGGAGAGCTTCCCGATCGCGGTGTCGCTGTTCTCGTCACGGGAGTTGCTCGCGACCCACCGGGAACGGGTCCTGAGCCGGGACCGCGGGCCGGACGTCCCGCTCGTGCGCGTCGCCGAGTACCTGCGGAAAGAGGCCCGGCTCGGCAGGATCCGCGAGGACGCGGATCTGGACGCGGCGGCGTCACTGCTGCTCGGGGCGTGCTTCCAGTACGCGTTCCTGGCGTCCTTCGAGGACCGCGAACCGTCCACGGAGGAGCTGGACGAGTGGGCGGAACGGCTCGCGGCGACGCTCCTGGTCGCGGTGGTCTCGTGAGTGCTCAGGACGGTTCTCTTCGGGAGGGCTTCGTCCCACGGGTCACGCGAGACGCCCGCCGCAGGTACCCGAGACACTCATGGCCCTACTTGCCCTTTTCGGCCCGCATCTCGTGCCACTTCGCGTACATGTCGTTGAGCTCCTTGATCATGAAGCTCAGGAAGTCGCGCATCTCGGCGACCCGCTCACCCGCCGGCGTGTCCGGCCCCAGCGCCGAAACGCCCTCGTCGGCCGCGTCGCGCCACATGGTGATCATGCGGTCGCGTTTCATGAAGGTGGCGTACCAGAGGTCGTCGAAGAGCCGGTAGTGGTCGCGGCGCGAGCCGGGCTCGCGTTCCTTGGCGACCAGCCCGATCTGCTCCAGGTACCGCACGGCCCCCGAGATCGCGGCGGGGCTCACCGACAGCTGGTCGGCCAGCTCGGCCGCGGTGAGACGGCCGGCGTCGGTGGTCATCAACGCGGCGAACACCCTGGCGGGCATCCGCTGCATCCCGATCTGGGAGAGCGTGAGGCCCAGGTGCTCCACGTAACGGCGGACGGCGTCCTCGTCTCTCTGCGTGCTCGAAGCACTCTCAGGCGTCGTCGTCATGGGCACATCCTCTCTCACTTCCCCCAGAGTGATCACACCATCCATACGTTTTCTTAACTTCACAACTTCGTGAAATCACTGTACCTTCAGCTTCATGGAAAACGCCATCTCCATCTCCGGCCTCCACAAATCCTTCGGCCGGACCAAGGCTTTGGACGGCCTCGACCTGCGGGTACCCGTGGGGGAGGTGCACGGCTTCCTCGGCCCGAACGGCGCGGGGAAGTCGACCACCGTCCGGGTCCTGCTCGGTCTGCTCCACGCGGACTCGGGCGACGTCCGCCTGCTCGGCGGCGACCCGTGGAAGGACGCGGCGAGCCTGCACCGGCGCCTCGCCTACGTCCCCGGCGACGTGAACCTCTGGCCCAACCTCTCCGGCGGCGAGGTGATCGATCTGCTGGGGCGGCTGCGGGGCGGGCTCGATCAGCGCCGCCGCAAGGATCTCGTCGAACGTTTCGACCTCGACCCCAAGAAGAAGGGGCGCACCTACTCCAAGGGCAACCGGCAGAAGGTCGCGATCGTGGCCGCGCTGGCCTCGCACGTGGACCTGCTGATCCTCGACGAGCCGACCTCCGGGCTCGACCCGCTGATGGAGGCCACCTTCCAGTACGCGATCCAGGAGGAGCGCGAGCAGGGCCGCACGGTGCTGCTGTCGAGCCACATCCTGGCCGAGGTCGAGGCGCTCTGCGACAAGGTCAGCATCATCCGCAACGGGCGCACCGTCGAGACCGGCACGCTCGCCGAGCTCCGGCACCTCACCAGGACGTCGATCTCGGCCGAACTCGCCGGACCTCCGAACGGGCTCACCGAACTCCAGAACATCCACGACCTCAAGGTCGAGGGCAACCGGGTCCGCTTCGACGTCGAAACCCGTTCCCTCGACGAAGCGCTGCGGCAGCTCACCCAGGTCGGCGTCCGCAGCCTGACCAGCCAGCCGCCGACGCTGGAGGAGCTGTTCCTCCGCCACTACACCACCGAAGCGAGCGCGAAATGACCGCGACGCTGGAGCGCCCGGCCGTCGTTTCCGGGCCGGCGCACGGACTGGTCGGCACCTGGCAGCTGACCAGGCTGGCGCTGCGGCGGGACCGGATCGTCCTGCCGATCTGGATCGTCCTTCTCGGGATCATGCCCTCGACGTCGTCGGGCACGTTCGAAACCCTGTACCCGACGGCCGCCGAACGGGCCGGGCTCACCGCGGGCATGGGCGCGAACCCGTCCCTTTCGCTGATCTACGGCCCGGCCTTCGACCTCTCGACCGCGGGCGGGTTCACCGCGTGGCGGCTCGGCGGTTTCCTCGCCCTGGTCATCGGGCTGATGGCGGTCTTCACCGTCACCCGCCACACCAGGGCCGAGGAGGACTCGGGCCGCGCGGAACTGCTGGCCTCCGCGGTGGTCGGCCGGTACGCCCTGCTGACCGCGGGTGTGCTGGTGTCGGCCGGGGCGAGTGTCCTCATCGGACTCGTCGAGACCGGGCTGATGATCGGCGCGAAGCTGCCCGTCGAAGGCTCGCTCGCGCTCGGCGCCGCCACCGCGGTGACCGGTCTGGTCTTCACGGCGGTCGCCGCGGTCGCCGTCCAGGTGGCCGAGTACTCGCGGACGGCCAACGGGATCGGCGCCACCGCCGTCGGGGTCGCGTTCCTGCTGCGCGCCGTCGGTGACTCGACCTCGGACGCGACCTGGGTCTCCTGGCTTTCGCCGATCGGATGGGCACAGCAGATCCGGGCCTTCGCCGACGAACGCTGGTGGGTGTTCTTGCTGCCCCTGGCCGCGACCGGGGTCGTCGGCGCGATCGGTTACGCGCTCCTTCCGCGCCGCGACGTCGGCACCGGCATCATCCCGCCGCGTCCCGGACCCGCCGAAGCCGCGGCGTCGCTGCGCAGCCCGTTCGCGCTGGCGTGGCGGCTGCACCGGGGTCCGTTGCTCGGCTGGCTGATCGGCACGGCGGTCTGCGCCGCGGTGTTCGGCTCGGTCGCGAGCGGGATCGGCGACGTCGTCGGGGAAAGCCAGCAGGCGAAGGAGATCTTCCAGCGTCTCGGCGGCACGGACGGGCTGGTCGACGCCTTCATGGCGGCGATGACCGGACTGTTCGCCATGGTCATTGCGCTCTACGGGGTGCAGGCCGCATTGCGACTGCGCACCGAGGAGACCGCGGTGCGGGTCGAGCCGCTGCTCGCGACGGGCGTGGGCAGGATGCGGCTGCTGGGGAGCCATCTCGTGTTCGCGTTCGGTGGCACCGCGCTGATGATGGTCGTCAGCGGTGTCCTCTTGGGACTGTCGAACGGGATGCGGTCCGGCGGGGTCGGCGGCGCGGTCGGCGACATGGTGGTCGCGTCGCTGGCGCAGCTTCCGGCGGTGTGGGTGATCACCGGGCTCGCCGTGACCCTCTTCGGCCTGGCGCCGAAGTTCACGACGGCGGCGTGGGCGATCGCCGGGCTGGCGTTGCTGCTCAGCCTGTTCGGCCCGGTGCTGAACCTGCCGCAGGCGATCGTGGACGCCTCACCGTTCTCGCACGTTCCGAAGCTGCCCGCCGCGGAGTTCACCGCGACACCGCTGGTCTGGCTGACCGGGGTCGCCGTGGTCGCGCTCGTGGCCGGGCTCATGGGCTGGCGGCGTCGCGACGTCGGCTAGCCACAGGGGATGACCGTGGAGGCCGTTCATCGGGGGCGGCCTTCACGGTCCTCAGTCGCTTCGGAACCCGGTGGTGGTCGAAGGCGGCAGCGCCGTCGAGGTGGGCGAGGGCGTCACGGTCCTGGTCACCGTGCGCGGCGCCGGCGTGCTGGTCCGCGTGATGACGAGCGGCTCCGGGGCGCTCCCCGGCACGGTCACCGTGACCGGCCCGACCGAACGGGACGTCGAGGTCGGGGACGGGGTCGTGCCGACTTCGTAGACGCGGGGCTGTGGCTCGCGGCTGGCGACCAGGAGCGCGGCGACGAGCAGCCCGGTCGCGAGACCCGCGATGGCCGCGACCGTGACGGAACCCTGACTCGACATCCGGCACCCCCTCGCCATGCGAAGCGCAGGTACGGGGACTACTCGCGTTGATCTTACGTTTTGTTACGTAGCGTGCGCAAACCGTCGACAATGATCCGCACGAGATGCCGCTCTTCGAGTGAGTACCGTTCGGCGGCGAGACACCCGGCGATCAGGGCGCGCAGGTCGTCGCCGTCGATGTCCTCACGCACCGCGCCCGCGGCCTGTGCCCGGGTCAGCAGCGCCTGCGTCGCCGAGCGGAATTCGTCGCCCGCGCTCGCCTTGAAACCCAACCCGGTCGTCTCGGCGAGCGCGTCGCAGAGGGCCCGGTTACGGGACGCCTGCTGGACGACGCGTCTGAAGAAGTCGAAGAACGCTTCGCCGGGGTCTTCAGCGGTCAGCAGCTCGCGGGCTTCCCGCGCGAACTGTTCGAGACGGTCCACGACGACGGCCTGGAAGAGCGCTTCCTTACTGGGGAAATGCCGGTAGACGGTGCCCGCGCCGACACCGGCCATGCGGGCGATCTCGTCGAGGGGGACGGCGAGACCGTCGACGGCGAAGGCCTCTTCGGCGGCCGCGAGCACCTTCGCTCGGTTGCGGCGCGCGTCGGCGCGCAGCACGGGCTTGTCCACTGTTCCCCCTCCTCAACCGGGTCCGGCGTTCCGATTCAACGCCGGCGGCGACGAGGGCATTCCTCACTGGACCGCGGTCTGCGTCCCGTCCGGTGTGAGCAGCCCTTGGACCGTGGTGAAGAGGTACTCCCAGACACCCGGGATCAGCACCACCGCGGCGACCGCGAACACCGGGAAGATCAGCCGGTTCTCCACCTTCTTGCCGGTGCGGAACCGCAGCGGTTTCGGCGGCCGGATCTCGTACCAGGTCTCGCCCGCGATCGGGATCGGGAACAGGAACGGGCAGCCGGATTCGGTCAGCGCGTCGCCGAGGCAGTGTACGAAACACCCGGCCGCGACGGCGATGCCGAGCCAGCCGGAGATCTCCGCGAGCTGCGCCGCCTTGTCCGGCGGGGCGGTCCACACCCACCAGCCGACGGCGGCGCCGCTGACCGGCAGGAGCCAGTCGCCGAGCGCGCCTTCCGCAAGCAGCAGGCCGAGCACGACGACGCCGAACACGGCCCAAGGCCCGCCCTCGGTGGTCCCCCAGGAGGTCAGGAAGCCGAGGCCGACGGCGAACAGGACGGTGTGCGAGAGATGGCGGTGCTTACCGGTGACCTTCTCGTCCCGAGGCCCCTTGGTCAGCGCGTAGAGCCCCGCCGAAACGCGGCGAAGCAGCCATGAGATCGCGCCGGTGAACCAGCCGAGCAGCTTCGACGCGCGAGCACCCGGATGGTCGAGGTCGGGAAGGAGGGCGAAACCCGCCGTGGTCGCGGCGAAGACGACCGCTTGGTGCACCGTGCCCGCTCCGACGGCGGGCGCGAGCGCGAGGCCCGCGCACCACCCCGTCAGGGCATGCGTCCGCCCCATCATCTTGCTGCCCCCAGGTGTCGCGGATCACGAGCCCACGACCGTAGCGGGGGATCAGGCGGGGGGCTCCTCCGACACGCTGAGGTGCTCGGCGACGCCGGTGAGCTCGATCACGCGGCTCACCTGGGGGCTGGGCACCAGTTCGAGCTCGACCGCCTTCTCGGCGGCCTGGCGCTGCGCCTGGAGCACCACGTTCAGCGCCGAGGAGTCGAAGAAGGTCACGCCGGTCAGGTCGGCGACCACCCGGCCGGACGGTTTGTCCGTGATCAGGGCCCCGAGGGTCTCCTGAAGCTGCGGGCTCGTCAGCAGGTCGAGCTCACCGGTCACCACCACACGCGGTTCAGACGCGTCGGCGTCCAGCGTGATGCTGAAACCGGGCGGCGTGGTGTTCTGGTCCGCTGCGGGCATGCACATTCTCCTCATCAGGTGAGAACCGACGCTCAGCGCCGGAACGCGCCTGTGGTCTCAAGCGACGGCCGCGCCCAGTCCGGACACGGACGCACGCTCTTCTTCGGCGGGTAGGCGTGGCTGTCCCCGCAACGACAGTCCCAACCCTAACCCAGTACGGACGGGGCGCCACGATCGCCGTCGTGCGCGTCGCCGACCGGTGCCCGGGGCGCGCTCAATGCGCGGTCAAGGCCTTGCGCCCGGCGCGGCGTTCACGAAGGAACAGCTCGCGACGCTCGATCTCGCCGAGGCCACCCCAGATGCCGTACGGCTCCTGCACCGCGAGCGCGTGCTTGCGGCACTGCGCCAGCACGGGGCAGGTCTGGCAGATCGCCTTGGCGCGCGATTCGCGCCGCTCACGGGCGGAACCGCGTTCGTTGTCCGTGTGGAAGAACAAGCTGCTGTCCGCGCCTCGGCACGACCCACGGAGCTGCCAGTCCCACTCTTCCGCCACCACGTTCGGCAGCCGGCTCACGTCAGCCATGTCGGTCCCCGCCTTCCAAGGAGATCGTTTGTCGCCGGTTACATGCCCGCCCCCTGCACGGCTCAAACGTGGGTTTGGTTTGCTCACACCCAGGGCATCTGACGGAGCGGCAGCGCAGCTCGAGAGAGGAACACACGTGGTGGACAACACCCCGCCCGGCGGGGAGGGCGCTCAACTCATCGAGGTACGCACGGCCGCGGTACCGCACGTGGTACCCACCCTCCGTACGATCGTCGCGGATATCGCGATGCGCCAGGACTTCGATCTGGACGCCGTCGAAGACCTCCGGATGGCGGTGGACGAGGCGTGCTCCATGCTGCTCCCCTCGGCCGCCGACGGCCATCTGACCTGCGTCTTCTCGTGGAAGGACGGGCGGATCGAGGTGACCGTCTCGGTGCTTTCGGACTCCCCGGAACCCGACGACGAGACCGGTCTGTCCTGGCAGCTGCTCACCGCGCTCGCGACGTCCGCGCGGCGGAGTGTCACCCCGGCCGACGGCGGCTACCTGTCCAGGGTGGAACTCGTCCGGGAGAGCGAGGCGGCCCGGCCGTGACCGAACCCGTCGGGCAAGACGGCGCGGATGTCCCGGTCCTGTTCGAGCGCATGTGCGCGCTGCCCCCGGACGCCCCGGAGCGCGAGGCGCTGCGGGACGAGCTGGTGCGCGCGCATCTCGAACTCGCGCGCAATCTGGCGCGCAAGTTCCGCAACCGGGACGAGTCGATGGAGGATCTGGTCCAGATCGCGACGATCGGGCTGATCCACGCCGTCGACCGGTTCGATCCCGGTCAGGGCAGCGACTTCCTGGCCTTCGCGGTCCCCACCATTTCCGGCGAGCTGCGGCATCACTTCCGTGACAACAGCTGGTCGGTCCGGGTGCCGCGGCGGCTCAAGGAGCTGAACGCGAACATCTCGGCCGTGCGCGAGGAGCTCACCGTCCGGCTCTCGCGCGCGCCGAAACCCAGTGAGATCGCCGCGCATCTCGGCGTCCCGATCGACGAGGTCTACGAGGGCCTCCGGGCTGGCCAAGGCCGCTATGGGGCCTCGCTGGACAACCTCCTGGAGAACTCGGCGCACACCCGCTTCGGCGAGGCGGACGCCAATCTGAGCCAGGCGGAGCTGCGGGAAGCGCTGCGGCCGATGCTGGAGCGGCTGCCTGATCGGGAGCGCAAGATCGTCGCGCTGCGGTTCGGGTCCGGGATGAGCCAGTCGGATATCGCGCGCCGGGTCGGCGTTTCCCAGATGCAGGTGTCCAGGCTGCTGGCCGCCACGCTCAAGAAACTGCGTGAAGGATTGACCGAGACGGAACTCACCGACGGAGTCTGATTCGACCTCGGCCCTTGTGGGTATCAGGGAGGCGAACAGCGGATCTGGGAGTCTCTCGTGAGGGGAGGTGCGGAACCATGACGATGTCCAAGACGCGATCGGAGGGCTCGTTGCCGGTGGTCTCCCTGCCCCTGCCGGTCGATGTGACGGCACCCGCCGTCGCGCGACAGGCCGTGCGGACGACTCTCGGGAACCTCGGCCTCGACGGGCCGGAAGTCGACGACGTCCTCTTGGCCACCTCCGAGCTCGTCACGAACGCCTTCGAGCACGGAGAGAAGCCGGACAGGCTCGAAGTCGAATACTCCGACGGAAGGCTCACCCTGCGGGTCTTCGACTCCGGTACGAACCGGCCGAAGCTGAAGGAGCCGTCGCCGATGGCGGCGCGCAGCCGCGGTCTTCAGCTGGTGCACGCCTTGGCCGACGACTGGGGACACGAGCTCTGCTCGGGCGGCAAGTACGTCTGGGCCGTGTTCAGTCTTGCTCGAGCCGACGCTTCAGCTTGAGCGCGGCGTCCGTCTCGGCGATGCGCTCTCGGAGCGATTTCCGCTCCAACGCTTCGACGGCGGCGACAAGCACCTCCCTGAGCGGGTACGGCAGTTCGGCTTCCAGCTGGGCGGCCGCGGCGCTGGTCGCCGCCCATTCCGCTTCGAGCGTCGGCATCAGGCCGAGTGTCTTCTCGGTCAGCGAAACGATCCTTTGCCGGGCGTCCGTCCCTGGCCGGAGCGAGACGAGGTCCTGACGGGCCATCTGCGCGATGGTCTGGCTGGCCGCGGAATGGGTGACGCCGACTTCGGCGGCGAGGTCGCGGATGGGCAGCGGCCCGTGCGCGACGATCGCGCGGACGAACGGCGTGAACCGCGGCCGGTAGTCCCCCAGCCCGATGTCCTCGAAGAACGCGGAGACGTCCGCTTCGGTCACGTCGAGGACGTGCCTGAGCAAAGTGCCCATCCCTCGTTCGCGCGGCGGCCTCCCCACCAGCGGATCATAACGACATACTTCTGAGATGACGCCCGAAGAGCTGCTGACGACCACCCGGACCGTCCGCAAACGACTGGACCTGACCCGGCCGGTGCCTCTCGAACTGGTCAAACACGCCCTGCAGGTCGCGCTGCAGGCGCCGAGCGGGTCGAACACCCAGCGCTGGCACTGGCTGGTGATCACCGATCCCGGGCAGCGGGCCGAGCTCGGGAAGCTCTACCAGCGGGCGTGCCGCGAGTACCTGGATTCCCCTCGGGCGGCGGGAAAGCTGTTCGCGGACGACCCCCAGCGCTCGAAGGTGCAGAAGCGCGTCGGCTCCAGCGTCGAGTACCTGGCCGACAAGATGGGCGAAGTGCCCGTACACGTCATCCCGTGCCTGGAGACCGACAGCGCGGACCTGCCCGCCGGGAACCAGGCCGGGCTGTGGGGGAACCTGCTGCCGGCGGTGTGGAGCTACATGCTCGCGGCGCGCGCGGTCACGCTCGGCACGGCGTGGACCACGCTGCACCTCGCGTACGAGAAGGAGGCCGCGGAGATCCTCGGCCTGCCCGAGAACGTGCACCAGGCCGCACTCATCCCGACGGCGTTCTACACCGGCGACACGTTCAAGCCCGCCGCGCGTCAGCCGCTGGAAGAGGTCATGCGGCTGGATCGCTGGTGAGGTAGGACTCCAAGCGGTCCGCGAGTTCCTTGGGGTGACTCAAGGGCACGGAGTGCGAGCCGTCGATCTCGTCAGGGGCGAAACCGAGCCTGTCCTGGACGACCCGGCGTTGGAACTCGGGCGGGAAGAAGCGGTCTTCACGCGCGATGAGCACCTTCGTCGGGACGTCCGGCCACTTGTCCAGCGGCCACGGCTGTCCCCATTCGGCGCTGACCTGGTTCCGGGCGTGCGAGCCCGCCTCCGCGACGATGTCTGCGGGGACGCCGTTGTAGAACTGCTCTTCTTCGCTGAGGCTTTCGTCGGACTTGAAACCCGTGTTGCCCCACCAGTCCCCCGGTGACTCGCCCGGCTTCGGGACCATCGGCGTCAGCATCACGAGCAGCCGCGGTGAAAGCTTCTCGGCCACCAGCGGCGCGGTGAAGCCCCCATAGGAATGGCCGAGCACGACCAGGTCCCCGCGATCGCCGATGGCGTTCACGACGGCTTCCACGTGTTCCGGGAAGCCCGCCTTTTCGTCGTCGATCGGCAGGTCGACCGCGACGACGTCGTGCCCGCGCCCGGTCAGTTCCGCCTCGAGGAGGTGGAAGTCCCAGGCGCTGCCGCCACCGCCGTGGATCAGTACGAAGGTCGCCATGTCCCCAGCCAACCCGAAACCGGGCTGATCAGCAACGACCGAGCATGTCGCTGAGTGCGCTCTTCTCCGCTGTCGTGATCGTGAGGCCGTAGTAGTGCTTCACGGTGATCCAGTCGGTGGCGTAGGTGCACCAGAACGAGACGAGCGGCGGCTTCCACTGGTCCGGCGCCTTGTCGCTCTTCTCCTGGTTGACGTTGTCGGTGACGGCGAACAGCTGCGGCCGGGTCAGGTCGTTCGCGAACTGGCGCCGCTTCTCGTCGGTCCACGATTTCGCGCCGCTGACCCAGCTTTGCGCGAGCGGCACCATGTGGTCGATGTCGACGTCGGTCGGCTTCGTCCAGGTCTCGCCGTCGTAGATGCTCGTCCAGCTGCCGGAGGTCGGGGCGCAGTCGGAACCGGTCTTGACGTCCTTGCCGTCGCGTTTGAGCACGAACTCGCGGGTGTTGCAGTTGTTCCCCTGGTTGTCCCAGTGCGGGTACTTCTTGCGGTCGTAGCCGTCCATCGAGCCGCGCGGGGCGACGGTGAGCTCGTCCAGTTGCTTGCGCGCGTCGGCCGCGCTCGCCGGGTTCGCGGGCTTCGGCTGCAGCGCGTCGCCCTTGCCGCTCACGAACCAGAACACCGCGAGCACGACGGCGGCGAGGGTGATCAGCAGGAGCAACCGCTGAGCAGTGGTCATCTGGCTGGTACGCGTGGCCACCGCGCGGTTCCTCTCGACGGGGGGATGGGGAGCGCCAAGTATCGCCGCGCGGCGCGGGGAAACCGGGCGCGACACGGCGATGACACCCGGTAGTTGTTGTCACATCGGGGCCTTGAGCAGCGACTACCCCAGGGACGCTGCCGGAAGGAGCGGGCTTGTGGGCGCCGAAAAACGTAAATGGAACACCCGGGTCGACGACTATCTGAACCGGAAGGCCGCGGAACGCGGGCACGTGATCGCCATGGCACGGATGGGATCCACCGCGCTGGAGCGTGGTGATCTCGACGGGGCCGAGACGTGGTTCCGCAAGGCCGCCGAGGGCGGGGACAGGGTCGCGATGGGCAACCTGGCGCATCTCCTGAACGAGCGCGGCGTACCGGAACAGGCCGAACGCTGGTACCGCGAAGCCGCGACCGCCGGTGATTCGCAGGCCATGTCGCATCTGGGAAATCTCTGTGCGCGCCGAGGGGATCGGGAGGCGGCGGAGGACTGGTGGCGCCGGGCCGCCGCCGAAGGCCGCGTCGAGGCGATGGCGGAACTCGCGCGGTCGAGGCACCGCGGTGGCGATCTCGAGGAAGCCGAATACTGGGCGGGCGAGGCCGCCGAGGCGGGCAACGTCGAAGGCATGATCACGCTCGGCGCGGTGCTGTGCGACACCGGCCGGACGTCCGAAGCGGATCCCTGGTGGCGCAAGGCGAGCGAAGAGGCCGACGCGGCATCGCTGATCAAACTCGGCCATCAGGCGCAGCAACGAGGCGACCTCACGCGCGCCGAAAGCTGTTTCCACGCGGCCGCGGCCGCCGGTGCCCCCGACGCCGCCGTCCGCCTCGGGCTGGTGCTGCACCGCCGCGGCGAACTCGACGCCGCCGAACGCTGGTATCTCAAGGCCGCCAAACGAGGCGACGCCGCCGCGATGACGAACCTCGGCGTGCTGGCCAACGACCGGAACGACCCCGGTGAGGCCACCGCCTGGTACCGGAAGGCCGCGGAACTCGGCAGCGTTCCCGCGTACACCAACCTCGGCAGGCTGGCCGCCGACCACGGCAACTTCCAGGAGGCCGAACACTGGTTCCGCGCGGCCGCCGACACCGGCGACCAGGCGGGCCTACGGGATCTGGAGGAGCTGTACCGCAACCGCCAGCGGTATTAGGCCTGCCAGTTCCGCATCGCCGCGAACCCCTCACGCAGCCGCTGGAGCTTGCGGCTGCGATACGGGTCCTCGCCGTCGTCGAGCCGCCACCGCTCCTCGACGCCGGCGCGGAACACCGCGAGCCCCTCGAAACCGAGGCCCGCGGTGAAGTCCGCGATGTTCACGTCGACGCGGCCGGAACCGTCGAGATCCAGCCGTAGCAACCACTCCGCGAGCTCCTTGGGCTCCGGTGGCGTGTCCGCGCAGGCTTCCGCGTACAGCGCGAGCGCGCCCGACACCTCGGAACCGAGCACACCGAAGGAGTCCTCGACGAAGTCCAGCGCCTCCACGACCAGCTCGATGACGCGGCACAGCAGCGGCCCGTCCATGAGTTCCCTGGCGGTGGCGAGCACCTCGCGCACCTTCTCGGTGTACGCGACCGTGCCCTGGAAGCCGACGAAACCGCGCAACCGCAACGTTCCCTCGACGTGCCGGCGCAACGCGTCGAGGTCGCCGCGGCCCGCCTTGAGCGAGAGTTTGCGGAACAGGACCGGATCCTCGTTCGCGTGCCCGACGAGCAGTTCGACCAGCTCCTCGCGGTCGAGCGTCTCGACGTACCCGCGGATGTCGGCCGCGCCGCCGTCCGCCACCCCTTCGAGGACCAGCAGCCCGACGGCCACGCAGTGCTTGCAGAAGAAGCCGTCCGCCGCGTGCGGGCAGGAGCACTCGCCGACCAGCTCGCCGTCGACGTTGCGCAACCGGACCGTGTACCGGTCGGTGCCGCTGACCACGGCCGTCACCCCGCCCGCGACGTCGTCCAGCGTCTCGACCGACTCCAGGTACTTGGCGCCGCGCGCGAACGAGACGTCACCGGCTTGCCTGCGGAGTTCGTCCTCGCTGAACCACGTCACCGGCCTATTCTGCGCCTTGGCCCGGAGGACCGAGGAACAACCCACCGCTCGCGTCGAGGACCTGCCCGGTCACCCACCGGGCGTCGTCGGACACGAGGAACGCGACGACGTCCGCGATGTCCTCCGCGGTGCCGAGCCTTTGCCGCGCGGTGAGCGTCTTTATGGCGGCCTCCAGCTCCGGCGTGAAGATCCGGCCGTTGTCCGCGGTCCTGGTGGCGCCCGGCGCGACGACGTTGACCGTGATCCCGCGTGGCCCGAGCTGGTGGGCGAGGGTGCGGCTCATCGTCTCGAGCGCGCCCTTGGTCATCGCGAAGGACGTCTGCGCGGGGTTGGCCATCCTGGTGGCGACCGACGAGATGTTGACGATGCGGCCGCCGTCGTTCAGCGGCGCTCGCTGGATGAGGAAGTACGGCGCCTTCACGTTCACCGCCATCAGGTGGTCGAAGCCCTCGGGCGTGTCGGTCTCGATCGGCCCTCCCGGTGCGGCCGCCGCGTTGTTGACCAGGATGTCCAGACTGTCGATGCCCTCCAGGGCCTTGTCGACTCCGTCCATGGTCGACAAGTCACCCTTGGTGCTGTCGTGTCTCAGGACTTCGATGCCGTCCTTTTCGAGCCGCCGCGCGATCGCCGCTCCGATCCCCCGCGAGGCCCCCGTCACCAATGCCGTCTTCATTGCGCACCCCAGATGTTAGTGACTAACACTTTGATAGTGTCTACCACGTGAACCTCCGAGACCGCCAGCGCGCCGAAACCCGGCTCGCTGTCCAGACGCACGCCATCCGCCTCTTCACCGACGTCGGCTACGACGCGACCACCGTCGCCGACGTCGCCGCGGCCGCGGGCGTCTCGGCGATGACGGTCTACCGGCACTTCCCGACGAAGGAGGACCTGGTCCTCTACGACGAATACGACCCCGTGACCGCTTCGGCCGTCGCTGCCGCGCCCCCTGGGCCTTTGCCCGCGCGGATCGGACACGCGCTCTCGGAAACGGCCGCTCACGGGTCTTCGTCGGAGAAGGCGTTCCTGCTGGCGCGGCTGCGGCTGATGATCTCGGTGCCGGCGCTGCGGGCGCGGCATCTGGACAGCCAGTACGCGACGGCCGATGCGATCGTGGCCGCGCTCGGTTGTCCGCCCGAGGAAGAGTTTCGGGCGCGGGCTACGGCTATGGCGTGCCTTGGGGCGGCGCATGTCGCGCTGCTGCGGTGGGCGGAGACGAACGGGGAGGCGGATCTGGCGGGGTTGATCCGGGAGACGCTGACCAGCGTCTTTGAGCGCGGGTCTTAAGCGTAGTGCTCTCGGTGGTAATCGAGATGATCCTTATCAATGTGGTGGTCTACATGCTGACGCAACTCGCTCACCACCTCGCCATGCACGACGACTTTCATGTCCTCACTAATCACCATGGCCCCATAATCAAACAGCACGTGGCAATTAGGGCATAGGCAAAGGACATTTGAGTAGACATCCGGGCCATTGTGTGGGCGTCCAAGACCGCGAATATGGGCGCCTTCAGAATAGGCTTTGTCACCAATCTTAAGTCGAACCCCACAGGTCTGACACACGTCGTCATGCACCTGTTTCACGTAGTTGACCACCTGCGTGGACCTAACCAAGCGCTGCACCTTGGCAGACACCCTGGCGGGAGCATCGTTACCTGCAGGAATCGGCAGCAACGCCTGAGTTTGCGGCTCCGCAGCCACCACGGCCCCAATCGCCAGCTTCATCATGCGGAACTGGCAAACCATGAAGCCATCCTTACCGGGCTGACGCCACACCTCGGCAACCCGGTAAAGGCCGTCATAGCGAAGACCCGAATCTGGCGCATAGGAGGATTTCTTGTCGGCGCCACGGATCACCCGAACAGGCTCACCAGTAACACTGCTTGTCACCAAAGCAGCGTTTCCACTGGCTTTAAAGCTTTGATCTTCAATCTGCTTGCCTGACGGACTCCGCCCGCCATGGCCGGTATAGATGATCTCGTCCCCAAAGTCCTTGTCGTCTGAGTACCCACCAGAGACAACGATGGACTTCGCTCCAGTATCGCCTTTCCCGGAAATGCCAGCCTGAAGCTGCTTGTGGACTCCACGATCGAACGCGTCTCGCCGGTTGACGAACGTAGTCCCCTCAGGGATACCAGGGATCTCCCCGAACCCCTCTCCGCCGACGGCCAGCCGGTGAGTCTCGACGTTCCTGAACTCGAACCCGAGGCGCCCCAAGTGGGCAATCAGCTTTTCTTCCCCTGCACCAAAGTCAGCCGCACCGAGCTCCGCGCCGACCGCTGCGCGGTGCGCTGACAGCACGAGCACTTTTGCGTCGTAATCCGATCCCTCGTGCATCACTACGTAGCGAGACGCACGCGTCATACCCTGCAGACGCCTGAAGTTCTCGGCACCAACGTCGTCGTGCTCGGCGATCGCCGCAAGCACCGCTTCTCGAGAGATGTCTTTCAAGCCCACAACAAGACGTTAGGCCAACTTGCGGCAGCGCAACACCCTCAACTGGACGAACATCAACTTCGCCGTCGTCGCATGTGTGCCCCACAGGTCCACACCCCACCCGAAGAACAGGGCTGATAAATAGCATTGCTTTACGTTGACTCATCAGCCATAGTTAGGGCAATCGACCCACCACAGGAGCAGCCATGATGAACATGCACGAGCGAAAGGCGCAGCGTTGGCATTCAGCCGTCGCGCCCACCGCCGTATGTCCGTCGCCCTGTTCCTGGCGAGGCTCACACCGAGCTGACCAGCGAGTTCTGACCGACAAGGGCTCCCCATCATGACGCCATAGCGCGTGTGATGCCAGGGAGCCGCCCATCAGGAAACTGGTGGGCGGCTTCTCTTTTTGCTGCACAAAACAATTCCCTATCGGCGAGCTTGGGAAGCGGAGCGGCCTCCAAAACCGTATCCAGGGGGTTCAACTCCTCCGCCGGTGCTCGACGCTGCCTATTCAGCGCGAACCTTGATAAGAGAAGACTTTTCCCAAAGCTCGTCCCCGTCGCCGAAAGAGGCAGCCAGGACGGGCGCCGGTGGAGGCGTGCACTCGTCTCCACCTCACCCCTGTAGCTCAGGTGGACAGAGCGCCGCACTACGAATGCGGAGGTCCCAGGTTCGAGTCCTGGCAGGGGTACTGGTCGGCGTATCGGAGGGGGATACGCCGGTCGACGGATGCGAGGGGCACTGGCGACCCCACCTGATTTGGGATCAGGAGTCACCGCGTTCGACTCGCGGGCGTCCGACCAAGCAGTACGACAAGGAGGATTGGCCGAGCCAGGTAAGGCAACCGTCCCGAAAACGGTGGTCGGCGTGAGAGCGTCGCGCAGGTTCGAATCCTGCATCCTCCGCAAGCCCTCGTGGTCCAACGGATACGACGCCGGCGTCCGAAGCCGGGAACGCAGGTTCGACTCCTGCCGAGGGCACGATGATCCCAACTCG
Organism: Amycolatopsis sp. SB7-3; assembly: GCF_041021335.1. NCBI lineage: Bacteria > Bacillati > Actinomycetota > Actinomycetes > Pseudonocardiales > Pseudonocardiaceae > Amycolatopsis > Amycolatopsis sp. SB7-3. The sequence goes on along the minus strand of NZ_JBFPJQ010000001.1, from coordinate 2,682,402 downwards.
GCCCACTTCACGACGGTCGTGCGGCGGCCTGCAAAGCCGTTGGACTCCGGGTTCGACTCCCGGGTGGGTCTCCACCGCAGAGTGACCATCTGGCGACACAGTTGCGTAGGTGGCAATAGAGTTCCACTGCCGCAAGCCCCTGCGCTACATTCGGACGTACGTTCGAATGGGGGTATCCAGGTGTCCTTGAAGGAGCTCACGAGTCGAGACGCGGTGCTCACGGCAGTACAACAGTGCGATGTCATCGACCCAGGAGTAACCGGGGCCGGGTTCACTCGCGCCTTCGTCCTCGAACTCGACGGCAAGTACTACCACGCCGAGAAAGTCGCCAGTCTCGCGTACAAGGTTCAGCATCCAGACCGCGACAAACTCCCCGCCTCCGATCTCACCGGAGAAGCCGCAGCACGCCGCCTCAGCCGACTTGGCTTCGCCAGCTCTACAACGGCCCGAGTATGGCCCCCACTGCTGGGGGCGGAGTACCCCAACCGAACCACTATCCGGAACACCTTTGGCGGCAACGGGGTCGCCGGGATAACCACGTTCCTAGGCGACGGTGTCCTCAATATTTTCTCCGACGAAGAGGGGCCGTACGCCGACGAACCACCAGACGCTATAAACCCCTTCGAGTATCGCGGTGAGGGGCGCGAGGGCAACCAAAAGCTCATACGAGGCAACAAGGCACTCGACAGCGCTCGCAGAAATCGCGAGGCCGTGCGGTATTGGTACCGACCGGCAGGTGGCACCTTCAAGTTCACTACGTGGGTAGCAATCCTGAGCCGAGCGCAGGTGTGGTCACCTGACGACAACAAAGAACTCCGTCTCGAGTATGCGTTCCAAGTGATGGCGGTCCCCGGCCCGGAGCTAGCCACTTGGCCGGATCGTGTGCGCAAGCTCATTGACGACGGAGACATCAAGGACACGCCTCCGCCGCAGCCGCCAGCCGAGAACGCCACGAGCAGCCAGCGAAAGAAGACCTACCAGGACTACCTTCGCCTCATCGACAAGTCATCGAAGGCTGGTCGCGGTGGACGCAAGCCGACCAAGGGAACCCGAAATCTCTATCCCCGCAGTCGAGCCGTACGTGATGCAGTGCTCGTCCGCGCGGCCGGCGACTGCGAGAACGACGACTGCACAGGCATGCCCTTCGACACCGCACCTGGTGGTGAGGCGATCCTTGAAGTGGACCACGTCGACGATCTCGCACTTAGCGGGCTTGATCACCCATCCGTCATGATCGCGCTGTGTCCAAACTGCCATGCGGCGAAAACCCGCGGAGCCAACCGCGCCGCCATCAAGCGTCGTTTCCGTGCCAGGGCTGCCGAACTCCACCGCAAGGCCGACCAGTAACGCTCCACAACGGACAGACAAAAAGGCCCTCCCGCGAACGGGAGGGCCTTAGTGCTGTCTCAACCAGACGTGCGCCCGAAGGGATTCGAACCCCTGACCTTCTGATCCGTAGTCAGATGCTCTATCCAGCTGAGCTACGGGCGCTTGTTCAGTTATCAATCTAGCACCTGCCGGAACAGGCACCAGCGGAGGCTCCGGGATTTGAACCCGGGAGGGGGGGTTACCCCCAACCGCATTAGCAGTGCGGCGCCATAGACCAGACTAGGCGAAGCCTCCCAGGCCCAACGACCACTGCTCAAATAGGTTACACACCCCCTGGGCCCCCTCGGAAGGCACCCCCCTTAGACGCGTTGCAGGGCTCTGAGCAGGCCAGATGGGCGCCCGCCGAGTCCTTCGGCTTCGAAGACGGCGACGCCCACGCGCGGGAGGTCTCGGGCCGCGGGGTAGGCGAGGTAGCGCGGGACCCAGCGCGGCTGGAACTTCGCGTTGAAGCGGTAGAGGGTCTCGATCTGGATCCAGCGTGAGAAGAATCGCAGTGTCCGGGCGGACAGGCGCGCGACGGGGCCGGCGCCGATGCGCTGGCCTTGTTCCAGCACCGCGCGGAAGGCGGCGAAGTTCAGGGAGACGTGCTGGGCGGGCGTCGTCAGAAGCAGCTCGGAGATCATCAGTTCGTTGACGCCGTTGTCGGCGGTCCGGTCGCGGCGCATGACGTCCAGCGACAGGCCTTTCTCACCCCAGGGGACGAACTGGAGGACGCCGCGCACCTGACCGTCGTGTTCGGCGGTCACGAGGACCGAGCCCGGGTCGCCCATGCGGCCGAGGGCCATCGAGAAGCCGCGTTCCGTATCCGTGCCGCGCCAGGTGGCGGCGAGGGTGCGGAGTTCGTCGAGTTCAGCGGCCGGTAGGTCTTCGGCCTTTCGGATCCGCGCGGTGTAGCCGGCGCGCTTCGTGCGTGAGACGGCTTGGCGGACTCCGCGCATGACGCGCCCTTCGAGGGTGAAGGTGTCGGTGTCGACGACGGCCTCGTCGCCGATCTCCAGCACTTCGAGCCCGAAGCGGGCCCAGACGGTCGCACCCAGTTCCGAGCAGCCCATCGTCGCCGGGGTCCACGCGTACCGCCGGCAGACGTCCAGGTACTCCTCGATCGCGCCGGGCCACGCTTCCGGGTCACCGAGCGGGTCCGCCGAGCACAGCGCGACCCCGGCGATCACCCGATAGGTCACCGCGGCCTTCCCCGACTTCGAGAAGACCACGAACTTGTCCCGGCGCAGTGCGAAGTACCCCAGCGAGTCCCGCTCCCCCAGCAGCCCCCTGAGCCGCTCGACCTCCTCGTCGGTCAGCTCCGGGGCGGGTTCGGCCGAGCGGAGCAGGAAGTACGCCGCCAGCAGCACCGCGCCGATCCCGAACAGCAGGCCGACCGCCGCCGACAGGTCTTCCAGCCACAGCGCGGGGAACACCACCGGGCCGCTCACGCCGATCAGGGCCAGCGTCGATTGCGCCAGGCGGTCGCCGACACCCGCGTCGACAGGCGCGACCGACAGCAGCGCGAAGTTGATCGCGACGCCGGCGACCGTCAGTTGCAGGAAGACCCGGATCGCGCGCCACCGGCCGGTCACCGGATCGGGGAGCGCGATGAAATGCCGCCGCGTCGCGATCAGGGCGATCAGCAGCGCGAGCGACACGAGTCCCGCGCCGAGGGTGTGCCGGAGCCCGAGGTGCGACACCGTCAGTAGCGCGGCCGCGGCGACCGCCAGTTGCCAGGCCCTGCGCTTCCGTCGTTTGAGACCGGTGGCGAGCAGCATCAGCAGCACGCCGGTCACCAGCGCGACCGTCGCCGCGCCGACCGTGGCCTCGTGCGGCAGTTCCAGCCAGGCGGCGACGTGTCCGCGCAGGGTGCGCCGCCCGGCCGGGACCAGCACCGAGACCAGTGCCAGCAACCCGGCCAGCCGCGTCACCCAGGTGATCACAGCCACCGAGGTGGCGCCCGCCACCCGCCAAGCACCCGCCAAATCCCGCCCCTGTCAGCTCCTTGCCAGCTCTACGAACGGTACAAGGGCGTCGGGGTTCAGCAGCGCATCCCGGCTGACGGCGCGGTCAGGTGAGACCCCCGAAAGGATCTTCTTGACCGGGACCTCGCACTTCTTGCCGTTGAGCGTGCGGGGCACCTCGCTCACCTGGACGAACCGGTCGGGCACGTGCCGCGGCGAGAGGGCTCCGCGCAGTTCCTTGCGCAGCGCGGGTTCGACCTCGTCGAGCGACGCGCCCTCGGTCAGCACGAGGAAGCACAGCAGCTGCCCGTCCTCGTTGCCCGCCGCCGAAGTGTCGATCACGAGCGAGTCCGCGACCTGGTCGAACGATTCGACGACGCGGTAGAACTCGGCCGTGCCCATCCGGACGCCGCCGCGATTGAGCGTCGAATCGCTGCGCCCGTAGATGACGGCGGAGCCGCGGCCGGTGATCCGGATCCAGTCGCCGTGCCGCCAGATCCCTGGGTACATCTCGAAATACGCCTCGCGCAGCCGCGAGCCGTCCGGGTCGTTCCAGAAGAACACCGGCATCGACGGCATCGGCTCGGTGATCACCAGTTCGCCGACCGTCTCCACCACCGGCTTGCCGTCCTCGTCGAAGGCGGCGACGGCGGCACCGAGCGCGCGGACCGAGAGTTCGCCCAGCCAGACCGGGACGTCCGGGGCCGACGCGACGAACGCCGCGCACAGATCCGTACCACCGGACACCGAGCAGATCTGGACGCGTTTGCCCACCTCGTCGACGATCCACCGGAAGCCCTCGACGCTCAGCGGCGCGCCGGTGGATCCCAAGGCGCGCAACGCCGTCAGGTCGAACCGCTCGGCCGGTTTGATCCCGGCCTTCAGGCAGCTCTGGATGTACGGCGCCGACGTGCCGAAGTACGTCACGCGGTGCTGCTCGGCCAGATGCCACAGCACGTTGAGGTCCGGGCTGCCGGGACTGCCGTCGAAGAGCACGATCGTGGTGCCGGTCAGCAGGCCGGAGATGAGGAAGTTCCACATCATCCAGCCGGTGGTGGTGAACCAGAAGAACCGATCGCCCGGGCCGAGATCGCTTTGCAGGGCAAGGGCTTTGAGGTGTTCGAGGGTGATCCCGCCGTGTCCGTGGACGATGCCCTTCGGCAGGCCGGTGGTCCCCGAGGAGTACAGGACCCACAGCGGGTGGGCGAAGTCGACGGGCTCGAAGGCCAGCTCCGCGCCGGCGTTGTCGGCGAGCAGCTCGTCCCAGTCGAGGGTGCCGTCGAGGCGGCCGCCGGCGTAGTCGACGAGCACGGTCGCTTCGAGGGTGGGGATCTCGTCGCGCAACGAGTTCACCGTCGACCGGCTGTCGAACCACCGTCCATTGTAGACATAGCCGTTGACCGCGATGAGCACCTTCGGCTCGATCTGCGCGAAGCGGTCGGTGATCGCGCGGACACCGAAGTCCGGCGAGCACGACGACCAGATGGCGCCGAGGCTCGCGGTGGCGAGGAAGGCGATCAGCGTCTGCGGGCAGTTCGGCGCCAGCGCGACGACCCTGTCCCCTTTGGACACTCCGAGTTCGCGCAGCCCTTGCCGCGCGGCGGCGACGGCGGAGCGCAACGCGCCGTACGTCAGCTGCGACGAGAGGCCGTCTTCGCGGTGGAAGATCACGGCGATCTCGTCGTCGGCCTTCGCGGCGCCCGCGACGCCGGGCATGAGCGAGTGCTCGGCGTAGTTCAGCGTGCCGCCCACGAACCACTGGGCGTTCGGCATCTCACCGGTGAGCACCTCACCGGGCTGCTCGTGCCAGCGCACGCCGAGGAACTCGGCGACGGCGGACCAGAACTCCGGCCCCCGCCGCGTGGAGAACTCCCACAACGCGTTGTAGTCGTCGACCTCCACGCCGCGTTCGGTGCGCAGCCACTGGCGGAACGCGTCGATCTTGGTGTCGGGCAGGCGGCTCGGCTCGGGGCGCCAGAGCACTTCCGGGGCGTCGGCGGTGTGAGTCACCCCGCGATGTTAACCCTCGTTAACCTGCTTGGCGAGCCCCCGTGAACAGCTCGTACGCCATCGACTTCAGCCGTGACGCGTCGAGCGGGGTGACGGTCAGCCACCCTCGGTCGCGCCGGAGCCCGTAGCGGCCGTCGGGGGTGTCGACCCAGGTCAACGTACCCTCTCCGCGCACCCAGCGGCTTTCCCAAGACTTCCTGACCGCGCCGAGCCGTCCGCTGCCGATCCGCTGCGTCGCGATCCGCACCATGACGATGATCTCGGGTTCCCGCAGTCCGGCGTCGCGCAGGACGTCGGAGAACGCCGGCTGCCCGCCACGTTCTCCCGCTTCGCACGCGGCCGTGTAGTCGTCGACGCGCAGGTTGACCGACAGGCCCCGCCCCTGTTCGCACGGCGGCAAGGCCTGCAGCAGCGTCGCGGCGACGAGCGGTTCCCGCAGGGCCGCCAGCTCGACGTCGGTGCCCGAAACGCCGATCGCTACCGCCCCGCGATCCGATACGCAGCCGACCGCCCGGTACGCCGGATCCCCGTCGAGCCGCAGGTCGAGCGTGAGTTCGCTGTTCGCGACGGTGTGCAGCAGCCGGACCAGTTCGGGCGCGGGGGCGTCCACCGTGCCGAGGCCTCGTTCCGACAGCGTCGCGCTCGCCGTGGCCACCAGCTCCGCGCGGAACTCCGGTGTCCGCCCGACGTGCGGCACCTCCAGTACCGCGGGCAGTTCGTCGCGTCCGTGCGCCGACCAGAGCAGGAACAGCTCGCCGACATGCAGCCGGATCCAGTCCATCAGCGACCGCTCCTCGGGTCCTCGCCGATGACCGGCGGGGTGACGTGCCCGCTGAGGCCCCATACGTCGGAGTCCTCGACGAGGTAGTCCGGCGCCTTGTGCGCTTCTTCGCCCTGCCGCCCTTGCGAAGGCGCCATCCCCATCGGCATACCGCCGAAGCCGCCCATGCCCGCGGCCGCGGCGCGGGTCCCGGCCGGCTGGCCGGGCTGCCCCGACGGCCCGAAACCACCGGCACCGGCGCCGGACCGGCCGCCTTGCCCGAGCTGTTCCTGGGTTCCTCCGACGGTGCCGGGCGGCGGTGGCACGTAGGCGCCGCTGCCCGCGCCCGGCGCGCGCGGCGCCTCGACCGGCTCGCGCACCTGGATCGGGGCCACGTCGTCGGCGCCGCTGCTGTGTGTCGAGTCGTCCGGCGGCGGGACCGGCTCCGGCTTCGGTTCTTCGGGTTTCGGCTTCGGTTCTTCGGGCGTCTCAAGGATCTTCGGCTGTTTGCCGTACGACGTGAAGCTCGGAACGTTCTCGTAGACCTCGCCGGAGCTGAATTGCATCCGCTTCATCACGTCGGCGGCCTGGCGGTGCAGATCCTGCGAGCTCTCGTCGGTGGGTTCGGCGACGATCCGCCCGGCTTCGGCGAACGCGGATCCCGACGGTGCCGAGGTCGACATGGCCTGCGTCGAATCGGAGACCGGGATCGGACGCCGCTTCGGCGGCTCCGGCAACTTGGGCCGCGGCGCGTATCCCGGCGGCTCGGGCATCGTGCGGCGCGCGGTTTCGGCGATGTCCGCCTGGCGGCGCACGCAGTTCGCGACGTTTTCCGCCCGCCAGCCCGTCTCGCCCGCCCAGTCGACGAGCTTGACCGCGGCGTCGCGGGCCCTGTCCGCGCCCTCGCCCGTCCAGCCGTCGGCGGTGGCCGCGAGGGCCGCCCGGAGCTCGGAGCCGACCCGGTCGAGGAAGGCGCTGATCTTCGTCCACTGCGCGGCGACGGCTTCCGCGCTCGCGAGGTCCAGCTCGTCGTGGACCATCGCGTAGAGCTCACGATGCGAGTAGCTCATCCAGTCGATGTCGGCGGTGAGGCTTTCGGGGCCCGGCTGCGGTTCGGGCTCCCGGGGCGGCCACGGCATGGGCAGGATGCGCATCAGTGCTCGTCCTTCCGCCCGTGGCCGACGATGTCCTCCATGTCGAACCGGCGGGCGACCCGTTCGAGCTGCTCCTGGCCCTCCTCGTCCGCGGCGACGTACATCTTCCGCGCCGCCATCACGGTGAGCTGGAAGTCCTTGAGCACCTTGGCGAAGTCCTTGAGCACGGGCACGGCCGCCTCGGTCCCCTTGTTCGCGGCGCCCTGGAAACGATCGCTCATGGTGTGCCCGACGACGTTGTCGCCCAGCTTCAGCGGCGCGTTGAACTCCGTCGAGTCCTTGATCAGCGCGTTGAGCTCCTGGCGCGCCTTGAGCAGGGCGTCGACGAGTTTCTTGGCGGCGTCCTCGGAGACCTTGACGGCCCCCTTCTTGGCATCGGTCTTGGAGTCCCGGATCTGACCCGCCACCGGAGCCAGCGCCGGAGCCGAAGCTCCGAACGCGGCTTGTGGCGTCACGGGCACCTTGGGTGACTGTGCCATTCGACCCTCCCCTGTCACATCTTGAGGGGAATGCTAGCGCGAACGAGGTCAGCGCAGGTGGGCGTCGAACCAATTCAACGTGCGCTGCCAGGCCTCCGCGGCGGCGTCCGGGTCGGCGTCGAAGCGATGATTGGCGCCCGGGTAGTGGACGACGTTCGTCGCGACGTTCGCCGTCGCCGCCGCGTCACGCAGCTGCTCGACCTCGGCACCTCCGGCCTCGTCGCCGGCGTCGCCGTACATGCCGAGCCACGGGCTGGTGAGCCGTCCCGCGATTTCGACGAGGACCGGCAGCCCGGTGACCCCCTGCCCGCCGACGCTGACCGCCGCGCCCAGCCTGCGGTTCGACGCCACGACCAGCGCGGCCGTGCCCCCGAGGTCGAAACCGACGACACCGACGAGATCCGCTTGGACACCGCGCTCCGCGAGCCAGGAGAGCGTCGCGTCGGTGGCTTCGAGCAGGTCCTGCTGCGTGAGGTTGTCCCGGTCGAGATGCGGTGTGACGGTGAGCCAGCCTTCGCCGGCGAGACCGGCCAGGAGCAGGCCCAAACCCTCTTCGACCTCTTCGGCCTCCTCATGCAGCACCACGAGTCCGCCGCGGACGACACCATCCGGTTCGGCGAAGGTCAGGCGCAGCGTGTGGCCGTCGGCGTGCTGATGTTCCACGGTGGTCGTCAGGGTCATTCCTCCATCAGACCACTCTTAGGTAAATATTCGGAGCTTGCGCCCGCGCGGGAGGATACGGTGTCGGAGCCGTCCCCCAGACGTAGGAGCGCCGAAGATGTCACCTGTTTCGCCGCGTGCGGATCTCGAATCGTTGCCGAAGTACGTCCCTGGCCGGACAATCCAGGGCGCGATCAAGCTGGCGAGCAACGAGGTCCCCGGTGGACCGCTGCCGAGTGTGGCGCAGGCCATAGCCGAGACGGCGCAGGGCATCAACCGGTACCCGGACATCACGGCTTCCGCGCTCGTCGAGCGGCTGGCCCGCGAGCTGAACGAGTCCGTCGACCGGATCGCCGTCGGCTGCGGTTCGGTTTCCCTTTGCCAGCAGATGATCCAGGCCCTGTGCGGCCCGGGTGACGAGGTCGTCTTCCCGTGGCGCTCGTTCGAGGCGTACCCGATCGTCACGCAGGTGGCGAACGCCGTGAGCGTGAAGGTGCCGCTCACGGCCGGGCATGGGCTGGACCTCGACGCGATGCTGGCCGCGATCACGCCGAAGACGCGGCTGGTCTTCGTGTGCAACCCCAACAACCCGACCGGAACGGTCCTGCGGCGCGCGGAACTCGAGCGCTTCCTCGACGCCGTGCCCTCGGGCGTGCTCGTCGTGCTCGACGAGGCGTACAAGGAGTTCGTGACCGACGCCGAGGTGCCGGACGGCGTCGAACTCGCGCGCGGCAGGGACAACGTCGCGGTGCTTCGGACGTTCTCGAAGGCGTACGGCCTCGCCGGCCTTCGCGTGGGTTACGCGGTGGCCCCGGAAGCGATCACCGTCGCGTTGAAGCAGGTCTACGTCGCGTTCTCGGTGAACATGATCGCCCAGGCGGCGGCCATCGCCTCGCTCGACGCGGCCGACGAACTGCTGGAACGCTGCAAGGAGATCGTCTCGGAACGCACCCGGGTCCGGGATGCGTTGGTGGCCAAGGGTTACGAGGTGCCGGAGACGCAGGCGAACTTCGTCTGGCTGCCGCTGGGCGAGCGGACGACGGAGTTCGCGGAGCACGCCTTGGAGCGGAAGCTGATCGTGCGTCCGTTCGCGGGCGAGGGCGCGCGAGTGACCATCGGGACGCCTGAGGAGAACGACCTCTTCCTCGAAGCGGCCGGGGACTTCCCGCGCTGACAAGGATTCGGGGCGGCCCGCACTTCGTCGACGGAGTGCGGGCCGTTTCCTACTTGAGGAGCAGTTGCACCATCGCGGCGAGGCCGATCACGACGATCACGCCGCGAAGTACCTTCGGCGAAAGCTTGCGGCCGATCTTGGCGCCGATCTGGCCGCCGATCGTCGACCCGACCGCGAGTAGCGCGACCACGGGCCAGCTGACCGGCGCGATGAAGGCGTAGATCGCGCCCGCGACGATGTTCACGACCGCGGACAGGGCGTTCTTGACGCCGTTGAGCCGTTGCAGCGACTCCGACATCAGCATTCCCATCACGGCCATCATCATCACGCCCTGCGCGGCCGTGAAGTATCCGCCGTAGATGCCGATCAGGAAGATCAGGAACAACAGGAGCGGCCCGATCTTGTGGACCTTCCCGTTCTCCTCGCGGCGCTTCGCGACCCAGGCGGCCACGCGCGGCTGGACGATCACGAGCACCACCGCTAGCCCGACCAGCGCGGGTACGACGGTCTCGAAAGCGTCCTTCGGCAACGAGAGCAACAGGATCGTCCCGCAGATCGCGCCGAAGAACGACGCGACGGCGAGTTTGACGACCTGGGGCCAGTAGCCCTTGAGCTCTTCCCGGTAGCCGATCGCCCCGCTCACCGTGCCGGGGGCGAGGCCGATCGCGTTGGAGGTCGTCGCCGTCAGCGGCGAATAGCCGAGCGCGACCAGGACCGGGAAGGTCACGAGCGTGCCCGAACCGACGACCGTGTTGATGGTGCCCGCCCAGAGCCCCGCGACGAAGATCACGACCGCGTGCCACCACGTCATAAAGCACTCACGTCCGCACCCTAAGCACCGTTACCTCCTTTCGCGCTGCGGATGTGTCTAGTCGAACATTCAACGAGCCCGTTATGTCCCCTTCGACGGGGCACCCTTCAGTTCCCCTCCGGCAGATGGGCCGCGGTGATCTCCGTGGCGACCGTCCAGCCGAGTGTCAGGTACAACGCGCGCCCCTCCTCCGTCGCGACCAGGACCGCCCGCTCCGCCCCGGCGGCGACCGCCACCTCGTCGAGCCTGCGCATCACGAACCGGCCCAGCCCTCGCCGCTGGTGCTCGGGCTCCGTCACGACCTGATCGATCACCGCGGTGCCGCCGGCGATCGCGATCCGGCCGGTGGCCGCGCGCGAACCGTCGGGGGCGCGCACGACGACGTCGGTGACGACGCCGTCGCCGACCAGCTCCGCCCGATACGGCTCTGGCGCGGCCATGACGGGACGCAGCGCGATCGGCGCGCTCATCAGGTATTCCGGCGGGCCGACCTGCCACTCCGGCGGCACCGTCTTCGCCACTTCCTCACGGGAACCGCTCACCTTCAACCACGTTCCGGGCTCGGTCAGCGAATGCGCCCGGCTCGCGACCGATCCGGTGCCCGCCAGCACGTACCGCACGCGATGCCCCGGGCGCCCGACGTCGAGCCGGTAACCGTCCGGCTCGGCGACGGGGAGCCCGACGCCGCGGGAGAGCGCCCAGCCGTGCACCCATGCCTTGATCAGCCCTGCCACCCCAGTCATCGGCACAGGATGACATCCCGCACCGACAATTCCGGACGTCCCGCCGGGCCTGCGAGGATGGGGCCGTGGCCGACGACGAGCGCGAACAGGTGTGGAGTGCGACCGTCGATCATCTGCGCACGATGATCGACTCGGGCAGGCTCCCCGCCGGGTCGAGACTGCCCGCCGAACGGGCGCTCTGCGAGCAGCTCGGGATCAGCCGCGGTTCGCTGCGGCAGGCGTTGCGGGTGCTGGATTCCATCGGTTACGTGCAGGTGCGGCCGGGTTCGGGCACCTACGTCCGCGAGAACCTCGGCGAACAGCCGTTGCGCGGCTGGTTCTCCGAACACGAGCAACTGGTCGAGAAACTCTTCGACCTGCGGACCACCGTCGAGCCGACACTGGCCGAGCGGCTCGCGCTCGAGCACACGCCGCGGGTGCTCGCCCGGCTGGAAAGCACCGTCGACGAGATGGACCAGGCCGCCGCCGACGGCGACATGCTGCGCGTGATCGCGGCCGACGCCGAATTCCACCGGGTGATCGCGGGCAACGCCGGCAACGACGACGTCACCGATCTGCTGCGTTCGGTGCTCTCGCTGGTCGGCGAGGAGCGGCGGGCGGCGCTGCGGCTTCCGGGGCAGATCCGCAAGGCCGTCGACGAACATCGCGCGATCCTCGAAGCGATCCGCCGGTCGGACGCGGCGGCCGCGCGGGAGATCACCTTGCGGCATCTGCTCGACGCCAAGACCTACGTCCACGATTACACCTCCGGGGATTAACGCTTCCTTGATGGCGCGACCGCCCTCGCGCGAGTATTGTTTTCAGAAGTTTGTGAAACTTCTGACGGGGGTGTGCGGTGGAGAAGGTCCGGTTCACCGAAGAGAAGGCGACGATGCTCGCCACGTTGTACGGCCGGGCGCTCGACGCCCGCGGCGAGCGGCCGATCCTCGGCGACAAGGCCGCCGACGAGGCCGTCAAGCAGATCGACTACGACTTCGCCTCGCTGGGCGTGAACGCCGACATGGGGCTGACCGTCGCGCTGCGCGCCAAACCGATGGACGACTGGGCCGCGTCGTTCCTCCGGGAGCACCCGGACGCGACCGTCGTCCAGCTCGGCTGCGGGATGGACAGCCGCGTGTACCGCGTCGACCCGCCGCCCACGGTGCGGTGGTTCGACGTCGACTACCCCGAGGTCGTCGACCTGCGCGCCCGGATCTATCCCGAACGGGACGGCTACCGGACCATCGGCTCGTCGGTGACCGACTTCGGCTGGATCGACGAGATCCCGTCGGACAAACCCGGTCTGGTGATCGCGGAGGGGCTGACGATGTACCTGCGGCCGTCCGAAGGCGAGGAATTGCTGCGGCGGCTGATCGCGCATTTCCCGCAGGGCGGCGAAATGGTCTTCGACATCTTCAGCAGGCTGGGAATCAAACTGCAGAAGCTCAATCCCGTTGTCCGCAAAGCCAACGCGACGCTGTACTGGGGCATCGACGAGATTTCCGAATTGGAGCGGCTCGGGCTGACGCTGGTGTCGAAACTCGATTCGACGGATTACGCGACGCCCGAGGTGAAGGACCGGCTTTCCGGGTCGATGCGGGCGCAGCTGTGGTTCGCGGGGCTGTTCCCGGCGTTCAAGAAGATGGGGCGGATCCTGCGGATGCGGTTCTGAGGCGCGGTAGAACGCATTTAGTCCTCTGAATGCGTTCTACCGCGGGGAGGTCAGCGTGACTCGAGTACCCGCTCCACGAACCGGTGCAGCTTGTCCTCCAGCCGGGAGACGCGTTCTTCGAGCGACAGCGTTTCCGCCGGCTGCGGCACGTCCGACTTCAGCTCGCCGCGGATGTACTGGCTGCACGCCAGATTCGCGCACGCGTAGATGCCGAGCGTGTTGCCCTCGCGCCCGAGCTTCCCGGCGCGGCGGCCGGAGAACAGCGCGATGTCGGACAGCGGATGTGTCGTCGTGCACAGGCCGCACATGTTGCTCAGCAGCACACGGCCCTTCGGCCGCGGCGCGGCGCGCAGGGAAAGCCCGACGGTCTCCCCGCGGTACGGCAGCACGAGATACGCCCGAGCGGCGGCCTTCGGATCGCGCCAGCCGAGGAATTCCCTTTTCTCCCAAGGGATCTCTTCGGGCCGGGCGGGCAGCGTGACCCCCTTGGCCTCGCCTCGGGTGCAGTTCACGAAGGACGCTCTGATCTCGTCCTGGCCCAGCGGTTCCATACCCGCACGGTAACCACCGCGCCCGGGAACTGGCGAACCGTTTTCCGCCGGAGGTCATACGATCACCGGGTGCGCGCGAAGACGATGTCGAGCCGGTTCCGGCTGGTGCTCAGGACCAGTCTCGGCTTCGCCGCGCTCGGCGTCGGATCCAGTGTGTGCGGCGCCGGGGTCGTGGCGTTGCTGCTGCTCCTGCAGGGCCTCCCGAGCGAGGTCGGCGATCGCGGCTGGATCCTCGGCGTCACCGCGGCCGGGATCGTGGCGCTGTCGCTGATCGTCGGCACCGTGTGGACGGCGTGGCTGCAGCGGCGCACGGCGGTCTGGTTCGTCTTCGGCCGCCCGCCGACGAAGGCCGAGGCCGAGCGCGCGCTCCGGCTCCCGGTCGACATGGGGATCGTGAGCGGCACGCTCTGGCTGATCGGCACGATCGTGCTCGGTTCACTCGCGCGGGTGCTCGGGTCCTGGATGGACGCGCTCGGCATGGCGCTGGTCATCGGGCTCGGCGGGCTGACCACGGTCGGCCTCACCTATCTCGCCGCGGAATGGGTCGCCCGGCCGGTGATGACGATCGCGCTCAAGGTGACGCCGCCGAAGGGGACGCTCAAGGTCACCGTGCTGACCAGAGTGGTCGTCACCTGGTCGCTGGCGAGCGGGGTCCCGTTCCTCGGCGTGCTGCTGGTGGCCACGCCGCCGGATCTCGGCCAGGGCGACCACGTCGCGAGCCTGATCATGCTTTCGGTGATCGGGCTGGGCGTCGGCGCGATCGGGACGGGCCTGCTCGCGAAGGCCGTCGCGACCCCGCTGCACCGCCTGCGGATAGCGCTCGACGAGATCGCCCGCGGCAACAAGGAGGTCGTGGTCGAGGTCGACGACTCCAGCGAGATCGGCCTGCTGCAGACGTCGGTCAACGACCTGGCCGCCGGGCTGCGTGAGCAGGAACGGATGCGGGACCTCTTCGGCAGGCACGTCGGGGACGAGGTCGCCCGGCACGCGCTCGAGTACGGCGCCTCCCTTTCGGGTGACGTGCGCGAGGTGACGGCGCTGTTCGTCGACGTCGTCGATTCGACGGCCCTGGCGAGCCGCACCCCGCCCGAAGACCTGGTGAAGATGCTCAACCGGTTCTTCACCAGCGTGGTGCACGCGGTCGGGGCGCGGGGCGGGCTGGTCAACAAGTTCCAGGGTGACGCCGCGCTCTGCGTCTTCGGCGCCCCGACCCGGCTCGCGGACGCGCCGACGGCCGCGCTTTCGGCCGCGCGGGCGATCCGGGACGCGGTCCAGGAGACCGGCGAGCTGGACCTCGGCATCGGCGTCGCGAGCGGCCGGGTCTTCGCCGGTCAGCTGGGCACCAGCAGCCGGTTCGAGTACACCGTCATCGGCGACGCGGTGAACGAGGCCGCGCGCCTGACCGAGTACGCGAAAGCCGCCGACGGCCGGATCCTGGCGAGCGAAGCGGTGCTCAAAGCGGCCTTGGAGAGCGAGCGCTCGCATTGGGAGCCGTACGCGGAACTGGAGCTTCGCGGGCGTCAGGAACCGACACACGCCTGGGCGGCGCTCAGCCCGGAATGACGTCCGGCCAGCGCAGCAGCGTCGAACCCCAGGTCAGCCCGGCCCCGAAGGCCCCCATCACGACGCGGTGCCCCGGCTGGAGCGCGCCGTCCTTGGCCGCGTCGGCCAGCGCGATCGGGATGGACGCCGCGCTCGTGTTGCCCACCTTCTCGATGTTCGAGTACATCACGTCCTCCGCGAGCCCGAGCTGCTTCGCGCAGGTCTGCAGGATGCGGATGTTCGCCTGGTGCCCGATGAACCGGTCGATGTCGCCGACCATCCAGCCCGCGGCGCCGACCACCGCGCGCGCCGACTCGGCCATCCGCGCGCAGGCGTGCCGGAAGACGGTCTGGCCCTGCATCACCAGATAGTGGTCACGCGGGTCGTCCGAGCGGCGGTTCTTCGCGCCACCGGCCTCGACCCAGAGCAGTTCGGCGAGTTCGCCTTCGCTGTGCAGGTCGAACGGGCCGAGCGCGCCGAGTTCGTCCGGGTCGCCCGCGCGCAGCAGGACGGCGCCCGCGCCGTCGCCGAAGATCGGCACCGTGCCGCGGTCTTCCGGGTCGACGAGCGAGGTGAAGACGTCGGCGCCGATCACCAGCACCCGCCGCGCGACACCGGCGGCGATCAGCCCGGCGCCGGTGGCGAGCCCGTAGACGAACCCGCTGCACACGGCGTTGACGTCGAAGGCGGCGACACCGTTCAGCCCGAGCTTCGTCGCGACCTGCGGCGCGCTGGCCGGGCACAGCTGGTCGGCGGTCGACGTCGCGAGCACGACCGCGTCCGCCTCGGTCTCCCCCGCCGAGGCCAGCGCCCGTCGTCCCGCCTCGACGGCGAGATCCACAGTGGACGTCCCCGGATCGACGACCCGGCGCTCGGCGATGCCGGTCCGGGAGCGGATCCACTCATCGGAGGTGTCGAGCCGCTGGGCGATCTCCTCGTTGCCCACCACGCGAGGAGGCAGCCAAGAGCCGAGACCGGCGAGAACGGCCGCCTGAGATGAGGGCACCAAGAAATCCTTTCGCGGGGGAAATGAGAGGTCTGCCATTCACTTGTAAGCGCTACCATTCAGTAGACCCGTCAGTTGTGTTCCGGGTCACAATTCAAAGAATTCTCACCTTCACCCCTGGCGTGACCGACGCCGCGCGGGGGCGCGATCAAAGAACAGGCGCCGGGGAGAGCGGTCCGGTTAGCCTGACCTGGTGCACACACCCGACCTCGACCGCCTGGACGTCGCCATCCTCGCCTGCTTGCAGTCCGACGCCCGAACGATCGCCGAGCACATCGGCGCGAAGGTGGGCCTTTCGGCGGCGGCCGTGCAGCGGCGGATCAAGCGGCTGCGCGAGGCCGGGGTGATCGAACGCGAGGTCGCGGTGCTGTCGCCGGCGGCGCTCGGACTGTCGATGACGTTCGTGGTGATGGTCGAGATGGAGCGGGAGAACCTCGCGGTGCTCGACGGGTTCCGCCGCCAGGTGCTCGCGGACGACAACGTCCAGCAGTGCTACTACGTCACCGGCAACGCCGACTTCGTGCTCGTGGTGACCTGCCGGGACATGGCGGATTTCGAGACCTTCACGCGGCGGATGTTTTTCGACAACCCGAACGTGCGGCACTTCACGACGTCGGTGGCGATGGACCGGGTCAAGACCGGACTGTCCCTGCCGCTGGAGCCCTGAGGGTCCAAAAAGGACTCCCTGACCTCGTCACCACGGGTATCGGCCCGAACGCAAGGGGTCTGTGCCCGGCGTTACACCACTATGGACATATGCAGCCGATAGCGTGAACGTCGCGACAGTCGCGTCATCCGGCCCGTGCCCGGCCATCTCCTCCCCGAGACGAAAAGTTCGCGCCGCGCGAACCACGAGAGCACTGAGGAGTGGCCGTGCACACCGACGCAATTCACCAGAGCCAGTTCGTTCTGCTGAACAACAGCAGCACGCCCGTTCTCTCCCGCCTGTCCTTCCACGCCGGCGAACCGTTCGCGGTCACCGTGTCGTTCCGGACCGAGCGTGGCCGGTGGGTCGAGTGGACCTTCGCGCGTGAGCTGCTCGTCACCGGCCTCACCGATCCGGCCGGGCTCGGCGACGTGCGCGTCCGCCCCGACCTCTCCGAGGACGAGGCGATGCTGACGCTCGAAATCGAGTCACCCGACGGTTATGCGTCGTTCGAGCTGGAGCGCGAGGACGTGGAGACGTTCCTCGAGTCCACTTACGACCTGGTCCCGCTCGGGTCCGAGAGCGAGCACTTCGACGTCGAAGCGCTGATCGAGGAGATCAGCAACGTCTGAAAACTTTCCCGCGGCACGAAAACGAAGGGCGGCCCGAGTGCGCTGGAGGCACTCGGTCCGCCCTTCGTCCTGTGTCAGCCCAGTACCAGGGAGGTCCCGGTCGCGGACAACGCCGGCCGGACCGGGAAGAAGTAGGTCACCGAGCTGTTGCCGCCGGACAGCATGCCCTGCGCCTGGTTGCCCGCGATGAACGAGCCGCCGGAGTCGCCGGCCTGCGAGCGGACGTTCGTGGCGGTCATGCCGTACACCGTGCCTTCGGCGTAGCGGACGGTCTGGTTCTTGGCGCCGACGGTGCCGCAGGTCCAGCCGGTGGTCGAGCCCGACTTGCAGACCGAAGCGCCGGTGGCGGCGACGGTCGAGCCGCTCACCCGGGTGCCGTTGTTGATGATGCCGCGCGGCGTCCAGTTGCTGTTGACCCGGACGTGCCCGTAGTCGTTGGTCGGGAAGCTGACGCGGGCGAACGAGCCCATCGCGACGCGGTTCGAGCCGGTCACCGTGCCCGGGCCGCAGTGCCCGGCGGTGAGGAAGCCGCCGTTGACCGAGAAGCCGATCGAGCACCGCGAAGAGCTGTTGATGTAGTAGGCGTCCCCGCCGCGGACGTCGTACTTGAGGGTCGGCACCGAAGTGGTCTCGACCACCGCGACGGCGGCCTTGTCCACCTTGGCCTTCTCCAGATACGAGTCGACGACGCCGCTCTTGCCCGGCAGGACGTTCACCGTCACCCGGTTGGTCTTGGTGTCCACGCCCCAGCCGGTGATCGCGCCGTCCGCCGCGCGCTCACTCGCGTTCAGTTTGTCCACAGTGGAATCGAGCTGGGCGGCCGAGAAACGGACCAGTTCGGCTTCCGCGCCGCTGGCGAGGACCTGGCCGAGTTTCGCCGCGTCCGTCACGCCGACGCGGAGCTTGCCGGTGGCCTCGTTGTAGCTCGCGCCGCCGAAGCTGCCGGCGAGCGTGGAGGCGAGTGCCTGTTCGAGCGTGCCGGCGGCGGTCTCGCTCTGGATCCGGGCGAGCGCCTGGTCGGCGGTCAGGCCGAGGTCCCGTTGCAGGGCGGGAACCATTCCGGCGTTGAGCAGAGTGTCCGAGGTCGCTGCCGCGGGGGTACCCGTGACGAGCGCGCCGGTGGCCAGTGCTGCCGTGGCGGCCACACCGAGGAGCTTCGTGATCGTCATGCTTCTCCCTCGTCATCACGCACGGCTCCGGTTCGCCATGCGATGGCCCTCCCCTGACGGGTGAGGGTTCTGGACTCCGGGGAAGGCCGCAATCCGGGTCGGCGCGGGATAGGTATACCCATTCTTCGGGAACCGAATCGCCTGCTCCACGGGCGGCCACCTAGAGCAGGCACCCGGACGGACACGTCCGTAAGTAGGGTTTCGAGCGAATACCTTGCGTAGTCGTTTCCACCCCCTGAACGTGGGATGAATCGCCGAATCGGGTTGGTGGCCGACGTTTCGGGTGCCCGGTGATTTTCCAACCGATGATCCGTCAGCCAACCGGTGACTCTGCGTCCCCGAACGGCCTCAGGGGGTGCCCGGGGTGTCCGTGTTGGGTGGTTTACGACCCGGTAGGCAGTGCTTAGGCTCCGCAGGACAACGCACAAGATCGTGTCGGGCTCAGCGGGAACTCCCCACCGAGGAGCGCATGATGTGGCTTGCCACCCCTCGCCCGACCTCGGTTTCGGTCCGCGCCGGATCGACGGCATTAGTGGGCCGCGACGTCGAGGTCTCGGCGATCGTGAAGATCCTGCTGCGCCGTCCCGCCGTCGTGCTGATCGAAGGCGAACCCGGGATGGGCCGCAGCAGGCTGCTCGAAGAGCTGGCCGGACGTCGCGAGTTCGCGTCCGCCCGGGTGCTTTCGGGCGCCTGCCAGCCGATGCGCGAACCGTTCCCGTTCGGGCCGGTGCTCGAAGCGCTGCGCTCGGCGGGCGACCGGCCGCTCGGGCCGCTCAGCCCGGTGGCCGGGGTACTGAGACCCTTGCTGCCCGAACTGGCGGAAAGCCTTCCGCCCCAACCGGAACCGCTCGCCGACCCGTGCGCCGAACGCCACCGCCAGTTCCGCGCCGTCCGTGAACTCCTGATCGCCTGCGGGCCCGCGCTCGTCCTGATCGACGACCTCCAGTGGGCCGACGAAGGCACCCGTGACCTCTTGCGTTTCCTCGCGGCCGCGATGCCCGCCGAGCTGGCCGTCGTCGCGGCCTACCGGACCGGTTCCCCCTCCGCACACGGTGCCGGCATCCCGTTCCGCACCCCGCCGAACGTCCAGACCGCCCGCGTGACGCTGGGCCCCCTCGATCTCGACGCCGTCGGGAAGCTCGCGGAGGAACTGCTGGACCTGCCGAGGGTTTCCGCGCCGTTCACCGCGAAGCTCCACGAAAGCACCGCCGGGATCCCGTTCGTGGTCGAGGAGACCCTGCGGGCGCTGCGGGACGCGGCGGGGCGACTGCCGATCGGCGAAGTGCTGGGCGACCGGCTGCTGGAAAGCCTCGAAGTCCCGATCTCCCTGCGCGAGGCCATCACCGAACGGCTCGACGCGTTGCCGGAACCCGCCGTCCGGCTCGCCCGCGCGGCGGCGGTGCTCGCCGTCCCCTCCGAACCGGCCGTCATCGGTGAACTCGCCTGCCTCGACGGCGACGCCCTCCGCACCGCCCTCTTGTCCACTTTGGACGGAGGAGTGCTCGGCGAACTCGGCGGCGACCGCTACGGCTTCCGGCATCCCTTGGCCCGCAAGGCCGTTTACGACACGATCAGCGGCCCGGAACGGACTCTGCTGCATTCGCGCGCCATCAAGGTGCTCGCCGAGCAGCCCGCCCCGCCGCTGACCCTGCTAGCGAACCATTCGCGCGCGGCGGGCCGGACCGGGCAGTGGCGCCACTACGCCGAAGCCGCCGCCGACGAGGCCATCGCCCACGGCGACACCTCACGCGCCATCGACCTGCTCCAGTCCGTGCTGGCCGAGGCGGGACTCGGCGAGGACGACATCGCGCGGCTGGCCACGAAGCTCAGCCAGGTCGCGCTGCGCGGGTTCCGCCCGGACGTCATCGAGACGCTGGAGCGGATCCTCGAAGACCTCACCGACCTGCGCCCGAGCGTGCGCGGGACGATCCGGCTCAGCCTCGGGATGCTGCTGGTCCGCACGATCGGGCGGCTCGCCCGCGGCCGGGTCGAGGTGGAGAAGGCGATCACCGAACTGGTCGACGAGCCGGAGCTGGCCGCGCGCGGGATCAACCTGCTCGCCCAGCCCATCGACGGGCTGACCCCGTTGTCCTGGCACGAGGTCTGGATGGACCGGGCCCGCGAGGTCTTCGACCGGATCGAAGACCCGGAGCTGCGCCTCGCGCTGCTCGGTGACCGGATCTCCACCCAGGCTCATATCGGCGACGGCTCGGCCTGGACCGAGTTCACCGAACTGGCCGATCAAGGCGGTGGAGTGGCCGAACGGGTCCAGCTGGCCAGGATGTGGTGCAACCTCGCCGACGCGCAGTCCTGGGCCGGACATCTGGCGAGGGCGGAAAAGCTGGTCACGGAAGGGATCCGCCGCGCGACCGACGCGGGCGCGCTCTACGCCGCCGGGCTCGCGCAAGGCACCAGGGTCCGGCTCGACTGGGTGCGCGGCGACTGGCCCGGGCTCGCGGAGGCCACCGAACAGCTTCGCGACGGCTATCCCGACCTGGGCCCGATCGTCATGGAATGCTCGCTCGTCCTCGGCGGTCTGGCCGCCGTGCGCGGGGAATTCGCCGCCGCGCAACGACATCTGGCCGCGGCGAGCGTGCACGCGCCGGAACACGGGCCCATCCCGGTCGTCCTCTCGGCGGCGGGCGTCCTGATCCGCGTGCTCCTCGCGACGGACGACGTCGACGGGGCGTGCGCGACGGCCGACAACGCCGTCGCGGCGGCCCGGCGCAAGGGTGTCTGGGTGTGGGCGGCGGCGCTGGTGCCCGCCGCGGCCGAGGCCTACACACGGGCCGGGCGCTGGTCGGAGGCGGACGCCGTGGTCGAGGAATTCGCCCGCGGCGTGGACGGCAAGGATTCGCCGGTCTCCCGGGTCGCGCTGCTCGCCGGCCGGGCGATCCTGCTCGACGCGCGCGGCAAACATCCCGCCGCGGCAACGGTTTTCGACGAGGCCGCGGCCGGTTACGAAGCGCTGCCGATGCCCTATCAGGCGATCGGTGCCCGCGAGCGTGCGGCGCTGTGCCGTCTGACCGCGGGCCGCCTGACCGGGGGCCGTCTCGACGCGGGCGACCGCAAGGCGATCGAGGAGCTCGCGGCGGCCGCGGAGGCCTACGAGCGGCTCGGCGCGACCAGGGACGCCGGCCGCTGCCGCCACCTGCTCCGGGAACACGGCGCGTGGGCGCCTTCGCAGCGCGGGCGGCGCGGTTACGGTCAGGAGCTCTCGCCTCGCGAACTGGAGGTCGCGCGCATGCTTTCCGACGGACGCACGAATCGAGAGATAGCGGACGGATTGTTCCTTTCGCCGCGTACGGTCGAACAGCACGTCGCGAAAGTCCTGCGGAAACTGGGTGCCCGTTCGCGGACCGACGTGGCCCGCCGGATGACGACCTACGCCCCCGCGACGGCCGACCGGTAACGCGCCGGTGAACAGGCCGTTATTCCTTTAGGGGCAAGAAAAGTGCCCGATCGGGCATGGTGATCCATTCCATCGGGTTCAGCGGTGTACGTATGGTTCCGTAGGTTCATGCGCTGTGCTAGTTTGTTTTGGCCATTAACAAAGTCGGGGCCCGACCCCGTGAGGGAGTAGCGCAGAAGCATGGCTGAGCGAGCCGATTTCGCGCTGGGGACGGTCGAGGCGACAGTGGTCGGGCGGGCGCTTGGCGTCGATGCCCGCTTGTTTCCCTTGCGCGTCCAGAACACTTCGATCGACCCGGAGCGGTACGCCGCGATCATCCGGAAGGTCTACACCGATCTCGAACAGCGCCGCCTGTCGATCAACGGCGAGCTGAACAAGGCCGTCCGCACCGCGTTCGAGCTGCTCGGGAACCACCGGATCACCGTTTCGATCAACGGTATCGACGGCATCGGCCAGGACATCGCCGTCCTCGCGCTCACCGACGGCAGGCAGGCGCTCGGCATCACGCAGGCCCACGGCGAAGACCTCCTGCAGTTCGCGCTCTTCGACGACGAGGAGCTGGTCGAGGTCCTCTCCGGGGTGCTGCCGCGGATGCGCCCCGCGTCGACCGGCCGCCGCACGCTCGTGCAGAAGGAGGAGCGCGCCGTCTCCGCGATGGCCGCGCGCCGCCAGGCCGAAGCCGAGTTCGACGAGGAAGAGACCGACGCGTTCGGCAACCTCCAGTTCACCGGCGTCGTCCGTGCCCGGCCGGAGGCCCCGGCGCCGCGCAACGACGAGAGCGACGTCGAGGTCCTGGAGAGGGTGCTGTCCGGGACCCGCCTCGGCGGCGGCTACATCATCGTGAGCGGGATCGGCCGCCGCGGCGAACGGCTCCGGTCGACACCGTTGAGCTGGCTCGACACGGAAGACGGCCGGTACCTGATCCGGACCGAGACCGACGAGACCTCCGGCGCCGTGATCGGCCACTACGACCCGGCCAGTCAATCGGGCGTGGCGAACGCGATCCGGGACGCCATCGCGGACATCTACTGACCTTCCTGAATCCGGCGAGAGGACCCTCCGTTGACCGAGGAAGCACAAGAACTGCAGCCGATGATGGCGGCGCGCAAGGTGGCGTTCGCGGGCGCGCGGCTGAAGGAGATGGCCAAGCAGGGCGGCTTCGCCGTCGACGAGACCACCGGCCAGGAGATGATCCGTTCGCTCCAGGGTGTGATCGACAGCCTCGAAGAGCGCTGGAGCGCGCTGACCAAGCTGCAGAAGTCACCTCCGATGAGCTCCACCGCGACCGCCCGCTGGGTGTCCGAGCACATGCACGGCACCGCGACGGACGCGCAAGGTCTGCTCACCCAGCTCCAGGCCGCTCGCGCCGAGTTCCCGACCTACATCGAGGCGATCGAGCTCGCCCAGCGGAACTACCGGGAACGCGACACGCAGAACCAGCGTGACCTGAAGCGGATCGACACCGAGATCTGAAGGAGAGACCTGTGACCGAATCCGAGGAGAAGACGGCGAAGGTCTCCGACCCGAACTCGCCCGACTACGACAAGCTGGACCCGAACTACGACCCGACGGCCGACTCGTCGTCCGACTACTACGTCGGACCGCTGGCGGACGAGGCCGCCTCCGGCGACGAGATCCGGGCCGGGGCCTCGGCCGGGACGGACCTCCTCTTCAACATCCTCGGCTGGGGTGACAAGGCGCTCGGCGGCATCAAGGACATCTTCACGCAGAAGATGTACGAGGGGCAGCTGGAGAAGGCGCGCGAAGGTCTCGACAAGAACCTGGACATCCGCAAGCCCGGCGAGCCGCCGTCCACGGTCTGGGCGAACGCCACCCACGAGCAGATGCAGACCGCGATCGCGGACAACGCGGATCCGGCAGCGGTGGCCGAGACCTCCGAGGAGTGGATCCGGGCGGGCAACGACCTGGCCTCGCACCAGCGCAACCTGGCGAAGGCGATCAGCGCGAGCACGGCCAACTGGGAGGGCGAGGGCGGCGACGCGGCCCGCGAGCACCTCGCCGGTGTCGGCAAATGGCTCGGCTCGACCGCGAACGGCGCGACGCTGGCCGGGCGGCAGCAGCAGATCCACTCGCAGACGCTCAACGAGACGCAGAAGCAGATGGCGGCGAACCCGCCGGTGGCGTTCAGCGTGCAGGAGGCCAACGCCAACCTGCAGAAGATCACCGACCCGTACGTCTACATGGCGCAGCTCGGTAAGGATCTCAGCACCTTCAAGAAGCAGCAGGACGCGCGGGACCAGGCCGCGAAGGTGATGACCGACTTCGACACCACGGTCGGCTCGGCGATCGCCACCCCGGCGTTCCCCGCCCCGCCGAAGCTGGCGTCGACGACCAGGCAGCTGCAGGGCACTCCCGCCGGCGGTGGCGCGGGTTCGCCCGCAGGCACGCTTCGCGACCGGATGTCGCCCGAAGGCGCCGACGGGCAGCTCAGCCCGTTCAGCGCGACCTCGGACCGGACGCGCCCGGACGGCCTCGTCGCTTCGATGGACGGGACGCCGCAGGGCGGGGCCGGTGGTCCCGGCGGTGTGTCGCCGTTCAACTCCCCGACCGGCGGGCCGGGCGGCGGCCCCGGTGGTGGACCCGGCGGAGGTCCTGGCGGAAGTCCCGGTGGCTTCCCCGGCGGCGGTGGTCCCGGTAGTGGCGGCCCGGGCTCCAGCCCGACCATGCCCAACATCAACATCCCCAATGGACCGACCGGCGGCGAGACCTACAAGCCCGCCGCGTCGTCCGGACCCAGCCTCCCGAACATGCCCAAGATCGACGACACCACGCGCACGACGGGCTACACACCCCCGTCCGTTTCGCCGCCGTCGTTCACCCCGCCGAACATCCCGATCCCGGAGGGCGGCGGACCGCGGCCCGGCGGTGGTCTTCCGTTCACGCCCCCGAACATCCCCCTCCCGAACGGGCCCAACGGGCCCACCAGCGGCGGGCCGAGGCCGGTCATGCCGAACATCCCGCCCATTCCGCGGCCCGGCGGCATCGGCGAACGGCTCACCGGCCCCTCGTTCCCCGACGGCAACTCGTACAAGGGCACGCCGTACAACGCGCCCAAACTCGGCATGCCGAACATCCCCGGCGGTGGCGGCACCGGCGGGACCAGTGGCTTCGGCGGCGGCGGCACCGGTGCGGGTGGCGCGGGCGGCGGCGGTCTCGGTGGCGCCGGACGGGCGTCCGGCTCGCTCGGCATGGGCGGTGCCGTCGGCGCGGGCGCGTTGGACGCCGAAGCGGCCGCGGCCCGTGCGGCGGCCTCCGGCGGCAAGCCCGGTACCCCCGGCGGCATGGGGCCGATGGGCGGGATGGCCCCCGGCGCCGGCAAGGGTCAGGGCCAGGACGACAAGGAGCACAAGGTCGCCGACTACGTCGAATCCGACGACCCGTCCTTCTTCGCGGCCGACGAGGTCGTGGCGCCGCCGGTGATCGGCGACTGGAAGAACAAGGACTGGAAGTGACGGCCTCGTTCGAGGTCGATCCGGACGACCTGACCGCGCACGCGAGCCATCTCGACGGGCTCGTGGACCGGCTGAACACCGCGCACGCCGCGACCGGTTCGGCGATGTCGGCGGACGCGTACGGCCTGCTGTGCGCGTTCCTGCCGCCGATCGTCAACCCGGCGGGCGAACGCGCGGCGGAGACGATCAAGGCGGCCGTGGAAGGGATCCAGGCGACGGCCGACAACGTCCGCACCGCCGCCAAGTCCTATGTAGACGGTGACAAGACCAACGCGGAACCGTTCAAAGCGGACTTCTCCGCCTTGGACATCGGAGGAAAGAAGTGACCGGCGCGAACGAGCTCGGCGAGCTCATGCTGGACCCGGACGAGGCCCAGCGCAAAATGGAGCGATGGGCCGCCGGATTGGAAGAGAAGGCCCAGCGGTACGCGGCCGCCCAAGAGCGGACGGAGCAGCTCCGGCTGACCGCGTCCAGCTCCGACGGCGCCGTGAAGATCACCGTCGGGGCGGACGGCGGCGTGACGGACATCGAGTTCGGCAACAAGGCCAGGACGTACCCGCTGGAGGAACTGTCGCGGGCGATCCTGCAGACCATGCACCAGGCGCAGGCCGGGATCGCGGGCCAGGTCGCCGAGGTCATGCAGGAATCGCTCGGCGACGAGGACCAGGAGACCAGGGCGCTGATGATCGGCACCCTGCGCAGCCGCTTCCCCGAGATCGAAGAGGAAGAGCCGCCGCCTCCGCCGCCGCCCGCACCTCCGGCGTCCTCGGCTGACGCTCCGCCTCCGCCGCAGGCACCTCGGGAACGGCGTCACGAAGCGCCGGACGACGAGGAGAACTCGCCCTGGTAGCCCTTGGCGCGCTCCTCGGATTGTCCAAAAAGGACGCTTTTTCGAGAGGGAGGCGTCTGTTTTGGGCACTTTGCGCGGTATTGCGTGGGGGGTCGTGAGTGGCAATGGTCGTTCTAACCCTCTTTATCACTCACGACCCCGCGCGAAACCGGACTTAACGGCACAAAGCAGGCGTTCACTGTCCGGAAAGTGACCACTGTGGACACCAATGGCCTCAGGGGCACAACGCGGCTCGCCCCTGAAGGTCCGTGAAGGCCTCCTTCCCTACCTTGAGGGTAGGCAAGGAGGCCTTCACGGACCTTTGACCAACGGGCCCTTCCCGTCCTCACCACTCACGAGGCGGTCAGGCGGCCGCGAGTGAGACCACGCGGTTCCGCCCGCTGTTCTTCGCCTGGTAGAGCGCGGAGTCCGCCACGTGCAGCAGCCGCTCCAGCACCGTTCCGCCCGACGGGTAAACCGCCGCGCCGATCGACACCGAAAGCCCTCGCACGACCCGGGGCCCCGAGGCGGTCGCGACCTCGACCTCGATCGCCATCACCGCCCGGCGGACCCGCTCGGCCACGGGCAGCACATCGGTCTCCGTCGCCCCGGGAAGCAGCACGACGAACTCCTCGCCACCGAAGCGGCCGACGGAGTCGTAGTCGCGTACGTGCTCGGAGATCGTCTTCGCGACGACCTTGAGCACGACGTCGCCCGCGAGATGCCCGTAGACGTCGTTGACCTGCTTGAAGTGGTCGAGGTCGAGCATCAGCACGCCGAGTTTGCTCTTCGCCCTCGCCGCCAGCGAAAGCTCCCGTTCGCTCAGCGCGTGCCACGCGTGCGCGTTCAGGACGCCGGTCTTGCCGTCGATGTTCGCCGCGATCTCCAGCTGCCGCACCAGCACGCTGCGGTGCAGCACCAGCACCGGGAGCAGCACGAACGGGACCAGCGCCGGGGCGTGCACGATGCCCAGCGCGGTCGAGGTCCCGAGCACCAGGGTGGTGACCTCCAGCAGGTTGTCGTCGCCGGTGCCGAACAGTGACCGCAGGGAGCGGGCCCCGGTGTGCAGGTACACCGAGAGCGCCACGATGAACGCGTTGACCACGGTGAACACGGTCGCCGCCTCGACGATCTTCAGCGAGCCGGCGAACCCGACGGGCAGTCCGTTCCAGCCGGCGACGATGGCCCCCGCGGCCAGGCAGGAGATCACGATCGCCGCCGCGCAGTACACGACGCGGTAGGCCGGGCGGTGGCTCATCCCCCGCCACACCCGGAACCAAAGATGCAGGTAGATGAGCAAACCGAGGGCGAGCGCGAGCCCGGACGGCAGGACGAGCACCCCCGCGAACGTCCACACCGAAGTCATGTTGATATGCGGCCGGTCGCACAGCGTGCGCCGCAACCGTTCCACCGAACGCGAAAGCTCGGCCTGCAGAACAGCGAGGCCGAGCAGTGATCCAAATCGGACGAATTCCGTAGTGTCGTAGTTCGATCGGAGCAAGGCGATTACGGCGACTGCCGCCGCGAGGCCTTCCACCACAAGAAAAACCGCGGGAACACCGCGTGGTCCGGACCATAATTCCCAGCGTCGGACCCTGGCTCTCAGACGTGTGCCGGCCCCTTCTCCGGCGAGTTCAACTTCCCCCATAATCATCGTCACCGGTCCCCCTTCCGTGCACAATTCAATGTATCCGAGGTAGTACTGAGGGTGGCTCGAGTCATTTCCGGAACACACAGATGGAGCAGTGGGAGGGAGGACCATCATGAACGGTCGCGAGGACTGATCCCACCGATTCAGCCGGTTCGGCTCCCGGCCGGGAGCCAGACATCGGGGCCGGTGGCGATGGCGCGTTTCCACGCCATCGCCATCGGTCCCGCCGAGGCGACGGCCACCGTCGCGGCCACCCCGACGGCCACGAACGGACCGGTCAGCTGGGCGAGACCGCCCGCGAGCATGATCCCGATTCCTTGCACGGTCACCAAACTCGTCGAGGTCAGCCCCATCACCTGCGCCCGGACGCCGTCCGGCACCGCGCGGGCCATCAACGCGACCGCCTGCAGGTGGTACGGCGCCGCGAAGGCCCCGCTGAGCCCGATCAGCGCGAGGCAGACGGGCAAGGACGGGCGAAAGAAGAGAAACACCAAAGGAACGACGGATGCGATGGCGAGAATGCCGACGATTCGCGTTTTCCGTCGCGCCGGAACCCATTTCGTGAAGATCCACGAACCTATTACCGAACCGATCGGATCGGCCGCGAGAATAAGACCGACCGCGAAACTGCCCGCCCCGAGCCCGACGGCGAGCGGCGCCGCGAGCCCTTCCGGCGCGATGGCGAACCCGGCGAGCATCTTCAACCCGAAGAGCACCCGGATTCCCTTGCCCTGCCACAGTTCCTTGGCGCCTTCGCCACTGAAAGCCCGCGCCACACGGCTTTTCACCGAAGATTCCGTGGTGGCGGGCCCCCGGCGGCGCACTCCGGCGGAGACGAGCAGCGCCGAGACCACAAAGGTCACCGCGTCGATCACCAGTCCCCAGTAAGGCGTCACCAGCCCGATGACCAGTCCGCCACCGCCGAATCCGGCCAGCTGTGCCGTTTGGATGGTGATCGTCCGGACCGCGAGCCCGGCGACGTATCGGTCTCCCTCGAGGACGTCCGGGAGCAACGCGAGCTGCGCGGCCCGGAACGGACCGCCCGCCATCGTCAGGATCACCAGCAGTCCGGCCAGGACCGGCAGCGGTATCCCCGGGACGGCCATCAGCGCCGCGACCGCCGCGCGCAGCAGGTCGCAGACGATCATCACCGTCCGTCGCGAATACCGGTCCGCCAATCCGGCGAACAGGGTGCCGCCGATCAGCGTCGGCAGATACGTCAGGCCGTAGGTGAGTCCGGTCAGCCCCGCCGACGCCGTTCTTTCCCAGACCAGCACCGACAACGCGACCCTGGCCAGCTGGTCACCGGCCTGCGAAAGCGCCTCGGCCGCCCACAACGCACGGAACTCGCCGACCGCGAAAGCGGCCCTGAACGCGGTGCCCCGAGCGGAATCCCCCTTTTCCATGAGCCCTCCCCTTGGCTCACGGTAGTCGATCACTTCCGCAGTGTCAGCGGCCATCCGGCCCACGTCGACCGTCAGCGTCCACTGTGGACAGTCAACTTCGCGTGTTCCACGGCGGCCGAAGCGAAGGCGCTGACGACCGGATGCGGCCGGGTTCCGTCGCCGGCGAGTTCCGGTTGGAACAGCGTCGCCAGGAAGAACGGGTGCTCCGGCAGTTCCGCGATCCGCGCGTCGCCATCGGCGTCGAATCCGCTGAAGACCAACCCGTTCGCCGCCAAGGTGTCCAGGTGCCGGGCGTCGAGACCGTACGAACAGTGGTACCGCTCAACGGAACGCTCCGCCCCGAGAACCCGTGCCGCCAGGGTGCCCGGCGTGACGTGGACGGCGCCTTCGTGCCCGACGAGCGAACACGCGAGCGGGACGATCAACCGCTCTTCCGCGTCCGGCGCGTTCTCCGCGTGCCCGATTCCGCCGAGCCCGCAGACGTTCCGCGCGAATTCCAGCAGCGCGTGCTGGAAACCGGCGCAGGTGCCGAGGAACGGGACGCCGTTCTCGCGGGCGGCGCGCACGGTCTCGATCGCACCGGATTCGGACCGGTAAGGACTGCCGGGCACCAGCCAGACGGCGTCGAAACCGGTGAGGTCGCCGACGGCGTCCGTCGGGATCCAGTAGGCGTCGAGTTCGAGGCCGTCGCGTTCGGCGAGCCGTTCGAAGAGCATCGGGATGCGGACGTGGGAGCGGACGCCGTCCGAGCGGTCGCCGACCAGGGCGACCCGGGCTGTCTGTGTCATGCGGCCATCCTGACCCGTGAACCGAGTTCAGCGCCAACGATGATCCTTGCTGTGTCCATAAGCGATACTGATGCTCATGGAGACTCATCTGCTCCGCACCTTCGTGGCGGTGGCCCGCGGCGGCTCGTTCTCGCGGGCGGCCCGCGACCTCGGCTACACGCAATCCGCGATCTCCCAGCACATCGCCGCGCTCGAACAGGACCTCGGCACCGCGCTGCTCACCCGGCGGCCGGTCGCCCCGACACGCGCCGGGGAACGTCTCCTCGAACACGCCGGTCCGCTGCTCACCCGGCTCGACGCCGCCCGCGCGGACCTCGCCCGGCTCACCGCGGCGCCCAGCGGGCGGGTCGTCCTCGGACTGACCCCGCTGTCGCTCACCGCCGAAGTCGCCGCCGCCGCGCGTCGTGGCACCGAACTGCGCGTCCTGGGCCGCGAAGACGTCCTGACGGAGGTCGCGACGGGCTCACTCGACCTCGGCCTCGTCGACGGGATGACCGCGCCGAGCGATCCGCTCCCGCTGCCGGACGTCGGCCCGCTCACCACCACCGTCGTCGGCGAACGCCCGCTCGCGGTCGCGGTACCCGGCGGTCATCCGATGGCGGGGCGGACGGTCCGGCTCGCCGAACTCGCCGACGCGGCGTGGATCGACGCGCCGGATACGGCGATTCCGTTGGAACGCTTGAGGAAGTTCGCCTCGACCGACGGATTCCGCGGTCGGCTGCGCTACACCGGGACCGACGTCCGGGGCCTGCTCGGCCTGGTCGCGGCCGGTCAGGGGCTGGCGCTGCTCCCGGCGGACGTCGTCACCGGCGCGAGCGCGCTTTCCCTGTCCTCACCACGCGTGGTGCATCGCACCGAACTCGTGCACGGGGAGCCCGGCGAGGGCTCGGCACTGGCCGCCACGCTGACGGGTCAGCGGCCGTAGCCGTAACTCACCATTCCCTGCGCCATCTGCATCGCCAGGGAACTCGCCACGACGGGATCCATCATGCTCCGGATGTCCTGCGTGGGCTTGTCGCGCGAGCCGAGGTCGGTGCGCGGCTGCTCCGGCGGCCTGGTCTCGGCGGGCGGGAGGGCGACGACGCGTTCCTTGACTGGCTTCTTCTTCGTCGCGGGCGCTTGCTGTTTCACGGTGACCGGGACGTAGACGGTCACCGGCGCGGCCTGCGGCGCGGGCTGCGCGACCGGCGGCGCCGCCTGCTGGGTCGCGACGGCGGGCAACGGCTGCTCGGGCAAGGCGGTGTCGTCGACGGGCTGGAAGCTGAAGGTGCCGGCGAACCAGCCGATCGCGAGCAGCGCCACCCCCGCTCCGCCGACGAGCCAGGAGCGGGCGCGGCGATGGATGACCACGGCCTTGGGCCGGAGATCCTTGTCCACCACCGGTTCACAGACCGGGGGCCGGACCGGCATCGGCTCGGGCTCGGGTTCGTTCTCCGGGCTGCGCCGCCGTTTCGGCAGACTCGCCGCGATGATCCCGGTCCGGTCCAGCAACTCCGCCGTCTCGACGGAGAGCGCGGCATCGGTCGGCGTACGGCGCTGGGCGGCGCGCGGCATGGGGACCTCCGGAAGGGGAATCACGAACTTGAGCATTGTGGTGCATTTCCGACGCCGCCGTAAGTAACGCACCCCGATCGAGTTATCCCGAGCCGTCCGGACCACGGAGGGTTACTCCGTTCAGTGGCTTCCGCTTTCTCAGAGATTCCGCATTCCCAAGCGTCCCAACAGGGCGAGCGGCCGCTGGTAAAAGGAGCCGAGCACGCGGGGAATCGCGTCGATGGCATACGCGTCCGGACCGATCAGGATCCGCGCCGTCCCCCGTTCGATACCGCGGACGATGGTCTGGGCGGCCTTCTCCGGCGTCGTCCGCGCGATCTTTTCGAATCCCTCGGCGGCTTTGTCGATGTCCCGCTCGGCGCCGCCCCGCGCGTCACGGGCGATATTCGTCTTGATGCCACCGGGATGCACGCAGCTGACCTTGACCGGATGCCGGGCGATCAGCATTTCCTGCCGCAGCGCCTCGGTGAACCCCCGCACCGCGAATTTCGCGGCGTTGTACGCGCTCTGCGTGGGCACGCCGATGAAGCCGAACACACTCGAAAGGTTGACGATGTGCCCGTCACCCGAAGCGATCACCTGCGGCAGAAACGCTTTCGTACCGTTGACCACGCCGCCGAGATTGATCCCCATCAGCCAGTCGTAGTCGTCCCAGGTCATTTCCTCGACCGTGGCACCGAGCGCGACCCCGGCGTTGTTCACCACGACGTTGGCGCCGCCGAAATCGACGGCGACCTCCTCGGCGTGCGCGAGAACGGCGTCACGGTCGGCGACGTCGAGCTCGTACGCCTTCGCGGTGGCGCCCGCCTTCTCACACTCCGCGACGGTGCCGGCCGCGCGGACGGCGTCGACGTCGGAGAGCGCCAGCCTGGCGCCCCGCCCCGCGAGCTCGATCGCGAGCGCCTTGCCGATCCCCGAGCCCGCACCCGTGATCACCACGACCTTGTCCGTGAACGACTTCATACCCGCTCCAACCCGCTCGACTGTTACCGGAGGTAACACATACTACGGCTGTGAGCTTGCTGTGCGTTGATCGATTCGGGCTGTGTTCGCACACCACTTATGGTGATCTGTAACCGGACAGCCGTGGACGAGCGAAAGGAAGGCGATGCGCCGCGCCCTGTTGCTCGTGCTCTGTGTCGTTCTGTCCGGTTGTTCCGCCGCGTCGGATCCCGCCGCGACCGAAGACAGCGCCATCCCCGCGACGGTGGCGGCCACCCCCGCGGCACCGGAGACCAATCCCGCGATCGGCGCGCTTTTCCTGGACGGAACGCATTTCTGCACGGCCAGCGTCGTCCACAGCGCTCCCGGCGACCTCCTGCTCACGGCGGCGCATTGCCTGCACGACGGCGAAGGCGGCGAGTACGCGACGGGGATCTCGTTCGCACCCGGTTACCACGACGGTGTCGCGCCGTACGGCTACTGGGAAGTCTCCGATCCGCAGGTTCCCGACGGCTGGGCCGATTCCTCCGATCCGGACCTCGACGTCGGGTTCGCGACCGCCCGCCAGGCCGGCACCACGAAGACCCTCGAAAGCGTCACGGGCGCCAACACCCTGCTGACCGGCGGCGGGTTCGACCACCCGATCACCCTGACCGGCTATCCCGACGAACGGGAGGCGCCGGTCGTCTGCCACGGCACCAGCGCCCAGGCCGACACCTATCAGATGCGCGTCGCGTGCCCCGGCTTCACGACCGGCACCAGCGGCGGCCCGTGGGTGGTCGACGCCGACCCGAAGACCGGACTCGGCACCGTCGTCGGCGTGATCGGCGGCTACCTGTACGGCGGGGACGATCCGGACACGTCCTACAGCAGCTACTTCGACACCGACGTCGCCACCTTGTACCGGAAGATGGACACACGGGGATGATCTCCCCATGAGCATCCACGACGTCCCGATCACCGGTGAGCCGATCCGCCTCGGCCAGTTCCTCAAACTGGCCAACCTGGCCGAAGACGGATCGCACGCCAAAGACCTCCTCGACGCCGAAGAGGTCACGGTCAACGGCGAGGTGGAGGTCCGGCGCGGCCGTCAGCTGACGAACGGCGACGTCGTGGAGGTCGGCGGCGAAGGCGGCCGCGTCGTCCTGGGCTAACGCCCCTGCAGCGGCGCCAGGCGCAACGCCTTCGCGAGTTCTTCCAGCTCGCGGTGCACCGGCTCGTTCAGCGGGACCCCCAGCGCCTGGCACTGTTCGAGGTACTGCGCCTCGCGCCAGCCCGGATAGCGGACCGGGGTGCCGCCCTCCCAGCCGAGCAGGCTGCCGAACAACGCGCTCGCGGCCTTGTAGAACCCGTCGGCGCTGCGCAGCGTCGTCGGCGCGATCGCCATCACCATCAGTCCGGTGTCGTGGTCGTGGTCGCCGACGCCCGACAGCACCCCGGCGAAGATCTCCACCAGCAGGGCGAATCCGGCGATCGCGGCGCTGCCCGCGCCGTCGACGTCCCCCAGCGTGTCCAGGTCGAGGACGAATTCGGGGTACGCGCCGGCGGGGGCGGCCATGCCGAGCGGGTTCGCGGCCGTCCCGCGCTCCCCGCCCGCCGCCATGACGAGCCCGATCATGGTGTGCGGCAACGCCCTCGCGGCATGGTGCCCGGCACGGCCGAACGGCCCGACGCCGCGCACCGACATCAGCCCGACGCCGTACCGGCCCGCCCTGGACACCGCCCGGTCCATCGCGTCGCCGACGGCCCACAGGCCCGGCGCGCGGCGGTAATCGATCAGGGCGGCGGCACCGCGGTCGGCGATCATCAGCGGTTCGGCCCTCGGCCGCACCATCCCGTTGGCGAGCATCGGCAGATGCAACCGGGTCAGTTCGGCGACGCCGGATTCCGGCGTTCCGGTGAGATCGCCGTGGCACAACGCCTCGGCGGCCATCCTGGCCCGCGACCACGGCAGGTCGTGCGCGGTGAAGATCTCGGTGACCAGGTCGATCAGGGCGTCGATCGGGACGCGCTGCCAGATCTGTTCCGGTATCGGGGAGGGTTCGGCCGGTTCGGGGGTCGGCTCGACGGGCGCACGGCGGAGAGAGCGAGGTCTGAGGGGCACTCCGCCGAGGGTGCCCAAACGCGTTTTTCGGCGTCAACGAACCAGGGCAGCTTCTAACCGACTGTGTGATCGGAGCGCTCGGAAACGTCGGTGGGCGGACGTACGATCGGGGCATGTGCCGCAACATCACCACGCTACGAGGCCTGGAACCGGCGGCGACGCCGGACGAGATCGAGGCCGCCGCCCGCCAGTACGTCCGCAAGGTGTCCGGGGTGCAGAGCCTGTCCGACGCCACCCGTGAGCCGTTCGAGGCCGCCGTCGCCGAGATCACCGAGATCACCCGGCGCGTACTGGCCGAGCTGCCCCCACGCCGTCAGCCGCCGGCGACGGTGCCGCCGCTGCGCCGTCCCGAAGTCCAGGCGCGAATCGCGGCGAAGGCCGCGAAGAGCCAGGCATCCTGAGCTCCGGCGGTTACGGTTAGCGGGTGACATACCCGCAAGACCCCTACGGTCAGCAGCAGCCCTACGGCCAGCAACCTCCGTACGGGCAGCCGTACCAGCAACCGGGTTACGGATACGGCCCGGCGATGCCGCCGCCGCAGGAACAAGGGCTCGCGATCGCGGCACTGGTCGTGTCGATCGCCAGTCTGGTCGCGTGCAGCGGGCTGCCGTCGATCGCCGGCGTCATCATGGGGCATATCGCGCATTCCAAGGCCAAACGCGGGGAAGCGGGCGGCCAGGGGATGGCGCTCGCGGCGATCATCATCGGCTACCTCGGCGTCGCCGTCATCCTGCTGCTCCTGGCGGGTTTCATCTTCGTCGGGATCTTGACCGACTGGGACTTCGACTAGATCCGAAACCTTCCGCCAAAGCCCCGTCGGATAACCTTGACAGCGGTAGCGTGTCCGAGCGGCCGAAGGAACATGTCTTGAAAACATGCGAGGGCTCTGTCCTCCGTGGGTTCGAATCCCACCGCTACCGCCAGTCTTGAAAACGAAAGCGCCCCAGGCCCGTGGACCTGGGGCGCTTCGCGTCACGCGGGTACCAGTGCCCAGACCGTCTCGTCGCTACGGCCGCCCAGGAACGGCCGCTGCTCCAGCAGCGATGCCGTGCCGTTGTTGATCTGCCGCACCGCCAGCTTGCTCGCCCGGTTCACCAGTCCGTAGCGCATGTCGGCGCTCCGCAACAGCTTCCACTGCTGGTTGGTGGCCGAGCCGCAGTGCGTCTGCTCGAACTGCGCGCCCTCCGCGGTGCTGCCGGAGACCGGCCGCAGGCACTGACCGCTCCGCTCGTTGGAGATCTTCCAGTACCCGCCGCCCGCGTCGGTGAGCCGCCACTTCTGGCCGTTGTCGTTCTGCCTGGCCACATGGGTGATCTTCGCGCCCGCCGACGACGAGCCGTCGACGACCGCCGCGCTGTTGCCGTTGGTGGCGACGGTCAGGTAGTACTTCTTGCCCGCCTGCGGGCCGGGATCGGCGACGGGGTTCAGCGTCCACTGCTGGTTGGCCGCCCCGGTGTAGGGCTGCTGGACCAGCGGCGCCGGGTACGCGCCGCCGTCGGTGATCGCGAATCCGGTCAGGTAGTTGAAGATCGCCACCTTGCCGTTGCCGAGCGGCTGGAACGCCCACCGCATACCGTTCTGGCCGTTGCAGTTGTACTGCAGGATCGGCGTTCCCGGCGCCGTCCCGCTCTGGGCGCTGTCGGCGCACAGCTGGCTGTTGGCGTTGACCAGCTGAAGCCCGGTGTTGTAGCCCAGGATCCACTTCTGGCTCATGGCGTCGGTCCGCGGCCGATGGCTGAGGTTCGCGAGGCCGCCGGTCGACGAGCCCACGACGTCGATGGCGTTACCGCTCGCCCCGGTGATGACGTAGGTCTTCCCGCCTCTGGCGTGGCCGTCGTCGTTGTCGGGGGTGTCCTTCTTGATCAGGAAGGCGCTGTTCGCGACGTTCCAATGCGTCGCGAGCCAGCTGCCCGGCGTGGGGCTCGTGCTGAAGTAGTCGTCGTTGCCGCAGTCCAGCAGCCGGTCGAAGTCGCGTTCCGTGCAGTCGAAGGACTGCGTGTCGCCGTAACACATCAGATCCCATTCCTGGGAGCAGTGCCCGCCGCCCTGGTAGTGCGGGGCACCCGGCAGGACCGCGCCGAGCATGTGGCCCAGTTCGTGCGCGGCGGCGTTGACACCCCAGCAGGGGACGGCGATCTCCGTGTAGTGCCTGCCGTTGTTGAAGGCGTTGGCGGGACCGGGCTGGTCGTCGCTGTCGCCCCACGTGCCGGCGCAGGTGTGCGGGTTGTCGGAGAACAGCATGTAGTCACGGTCCGCGTTGAAGAAACCGGCCTCGATGGCGCGGTCGCGGATGGCGCCGGACAGATAAGTGCCGTCGGGCACCACGAGATTCGCGACGGCGACCTGGCAGCCCGCGCCCGCGGTCGTCACGTAGCGGAGATGTCTGCTGCCGCCGGTCGCGGCGGCGCTGTCGTTGAACGAATCGTCGATCCCGGACGCGTACGCGCGCAGGGACGGCACGACGGTCGCGTACCGGTCGGGCTGGCCGGCCTCACGGACGTAGACCAGCTCGACACGTTTGCCGGAAACCCCGTCGCCCTCGCAGACCACCGGGTTCGCGGCGATCAGCGCTTGGGCGACGGCTGGAGCGAGCGGGGGCAGGGCCACCTCGGAGGCGGCCGCCTCTCCGGTGAGCAGGCCACAGCCGAGACCGATGGTCACTAGCAGGCAGGCGGTTCGCCGTTTCGCCTTGGACAAAGGCTCTTCCTTTCGCGATGGAGGAACGCGATAACGACGCTAGAGATCGGATGTATGGCCGCGCCAGGAAGAAGGACCGGCAGTCTGCCGCTACCCTTCGGCCATGCCCAAGTACCTGCTGCTCAAGCACTACCGCGGCGCTCCGGCAGCGGTGAACGACATCCCGATGGAGCAATGGGCGCCGGAGGAGATCACGGCGCATATCGACTACATGAGGGACTTCGCGACCCGGCTCGTGGAGACCGGCGAGTTCGTCGCGGAGCAGGCTCTCGCACCCGAAGGCACCTTCGTCCGCTACGACGGCGAGGGCAAACCTCCGGTCACCGACGGCCCGTTCGCCGAGACCAAAGACCTCATCGCCGGTTTCATGATCATCGACGTCGACAGCTACGAGCGGGCGCTCGAACTCGCGGGTGAACTGTCGGCCGCCCCGGGAGCGGGCGGGAAGCCGATCCACGAATGGCTCGAACTGCGTCCGTTGCAGGGCGAGCCGCTCGTCGTCACGGAGTGACCACCGAACTGGACGAGGCCCTGCTCCGGAGCCTCACGCCGAACGTCCTCGGGATCCTCGTCCGCCGCGGCGCCGACTTCGCGTCGGCCGAGGACGCCGTCCAGGAGGCGCTGATCGAGGCCGTCCGCGTCTGGCCCGGTGACCGGCCGAACGATCCGAAGGGCTGGCTCGTCACCGTCGCCTGGCGCAAGTTCCTCGGTATGGCGCGGTCCGACGCCGCCCGCCGCCGACGCGAAGACCTCGTCGACGACGAGCCCGCCCCGGGGCCCGCTCCCGCGGTGGACGACACGCTGCAGCTCTACTTCCTGTGCGCCCACCCGTCGCTGACGCCGGCTTCGGCGGTCGCGCTCACCCTGCGCGCCGTCGGCGGGCTCACCACCCGCCAGATCGCCCAGGCGTACCTGGTGCCCGAAGCGACCATGGCGCAGCGCATCAGCCGGGCCAAGCGCACCGTCTCGGGAGTGCGTTTCGACCAGGCCGGCGACGTCGCCACCGTGCTGCGCGTGCTGTATCTCGTGTTCAACGAGGGCTACTCGGGCGACGTCGACCTCGCCGCCGAAGCCATCCGGCTCACCCGGCGGCTCTTCGCCTCGATCGACCATCCCGAGGTCGCCGGGCTGCTCGCCCTCATGCTGCTCCACCACGCCCGGCGCGCCGCGCGGACGGCGGCCGACGGCGCGCTCGTGCCGCTCGCCGAACAGGACCGCGGTGCCTGGGACACGCGTCTGATCGCCGAGGGCGTCGAGATCCTGCAAGCCGCGCTGGCCCGGGACAGGCTGGGCGAGTTCCAGGCGCAGGCCGCCATCGCGGCGCTCCACGCCGACGCGCCCACCGCGGCGGAGACCGACTGGGTCCAGATCGTCGAGTGGTACGACGAACTCGCGCGGCTGACCGGCAGCCCGGTCGTCCGGCTCAACCGCGCGGTCGCCGTCGGCGAGGCGGACGGACCGCGCGCGGGGCTGGCCGCGCTCGCGGAACTGGACGATTCGCTGCCGAGGTACGCGGCGGTGGCGGCGTACCTCCACGAGCGCGACGGCGATCCGGAGACCGCGGCGCGGCTGTACAGCGAGGCCGCGGCCAAGGCGGCCGACCTGGCCGAACGCGCCCACCTGACGCGTCAGGCCGAGCGTCTCAAGAAGTGATCGGCGGCAGCCGCGGCAGGCCGTCGATCTCCGACAGGTGCTCCAGCACGCGTCCGAACGCCTGTCCCAGCACCCGCTGCTCCTCGGGGCTCAGCAGATCGATCAGATGCTCGCGGACGCCCTCGACATGCGTCGGCGCCGCGCCTTCCAGCAGTTCCGCGCCGGTCTCGGTCATCTCCGCGACGACGCCGCGTTTGTCCGCCGGGTCCCGGGTGCGGCGGATGAGACCGTCGGCCTCGAGCCGGACCATCTGGTGCGAAAGCCTGCTCTTGGTCGAACCGAGCATGCTCGCCAGCTCCGTCATCCGCATCCGCCGGTCGGGCTGGAGCGAAAGGCAGACCAAGACCTCGTAGTCGGCGAGGGTGACGTCGTGGCGCTCGGAGAGTTCGCGATGGAGACGCTGTCGCAGCCGCATGGTGGCGACGATGTACGAGCGCCAGGCGACCATCTCGGACTCGGAAAGCCAGCGCACTTCCTTCTGCTCCACCGCCATCCACGCAGAGTAGAGCGTTGATCGCACAAGGCGCATACCCACCGGTCACTTTTCGGTCCCTGAAAAATCCGGCGGAACATTCGCCCGAAGGAGGGTTACGAAAAGGTTGAGACTCGGCGAGAAAAGGCGCATTCTGCTTGTCAGCGGATGGTCGGGCAAGTACCGGGCGAACCCGTGGAAGGGTCGCCGGACCTGCTCCCAGCCGGGAAGGGTCAGGTGGTGGTATGGCGGGTGATTCTCGCGGTTGACCGCCTGCTGTGTCCCCGCGACCGGAACGGAAAGGACCGGGTCGGTCGCGACTGTGAACAGCGACGAGCGCGGGCATCTCGGATGCGCTCGACAATTCTGGCGCATTCGGCGTCACTCCGGCCTGTTTCGGGTTAGCGGCCTCTTCGACCGCCTCGGCAGCGCCAGGACGCCGGCCCGGTGATCGCGGCCGACCGGCGATCGGAACAAGACAACCTCGGTAGCCCTGGGTGCGGCCGCTCCACGCGGCCGCACCCAGGCATATCCGGGGTCTTCCGGCTACGCTTCCTCCGTGCGATTCGACGAAGGCGCGGGCCTGGACACCTCCGAGGTCGAGGACCTGCGCGGCGGTGGCGGTGGCGGTATCGGCGGCCGGGTGGCACTCGGCGGCGGCGGGCTCGGCGTGGTCGGCCTCGTCATCTACTTCCTGCTCTCCCAGTTCGGCGGCGTGAGCCTGAACCCGTCGTCCGGCGGGATCGGCAGCCTCGGCGGCGTGGGTTCCGGGCAGCAGATGGACAACACCACGCTGTCCCAGGAGTGCAAGACCGGCGCGGACGCGAACCGGAACCACGACTGCGCGATCGTCGCCATCATCAACTCGATCCAGGACTACTGGGGCCAGGAGTTCCAACGGTCCGGTTCGACCTACCGCAAGGCCGTCACGAACTTCTTCAACGGCGGGGTGAACACCGCCTGCGGTAACGCGACTTCCGACGTCGGGCCGTTCTACTGCCCCGGCGACTCCGAGGTCTACATCGATCTGGGCTTCTTCAACGAACTCCGCACCAGGTTCGGCGCGGAGGGCGGGCCGTTCGCGGAGGCGTACGTGCTGGCCCACGAATACGGCCACCACGTGCAGAACCTCACCGGAGTGTCCAAAAAGGGCACCGGGAGCGGGCCGACGTCGGGTTCGGTGCGGCTCGAACTGCAGGCCGACTGCTACGCCGGTGTCTGGGCGAACCACGCGACGACCACCCCGACCGAGAGCGGGCGGCCGCTGATCAGCGAGATCAGCCAGGAGGACGTCAACTCGGCGCTGGACACCGCTTCGCGGATCGGCGACGACTACATCCAGTCGAAACTCGGCGGGGGCCGGGTCGACGAGTCGAAGTTCAGCCACGGCACCTCGGCGCAGCGGAAGAAGTGGTTCACGACCGGCTTCCAGACCGGCGAGCCGGCGCGGTGTGACACGTTCGCGGCCAAGAGCCTGGGCTGAGCACTCCCCCTGGACGCTAGGAACGGTCCTTTCCTCGCAAAATTTGCGAGGAAAGGACCGTTCCTAGCATTTGAGGAGCTACTACGCGGCGACGTGGTGCTCGTCAGCCTGGACGGAAGCCGTCATGCTCCGCTGCTGAGACCGCTCGGCCGCGCGAAGGGACTTCGCCTTCGCGGCCGAACTGCCCGACACACCGTTGATGTCCGCGGTGCTGGTCGCGTACACGCCCAGCGCCCACGCGACGGCGTCGGAGTTGCGTTCGAGCGCGACGCGATCGATGTTGCCGAGGTTGTCGCACGCCTGGTGGTAGCACTTGTCGTAAGGAACGTTGGCGCTGCCGCCCCACTTGGCCGCCTGCGCCGCGGTCTTCACGCCTTCGGCACCGGTGAACAGGCCGCCGGCCGGGATGCCGACCGCGATGAACTGGCCGTAGTCGGAGCGACCGGTGAAGTCCGTGCCCTCGACCGGGACACCCTTGCCGAGCTGGAGGTAGTCCACGAGGGTCTTCTCGAGCTGCGCGGAACCGTACGGGCCCGCACCCGCGCCGACACCGTCGGAGTTGTCACCGTCGTAGGCGAAGTACGCCGCGTTCGGCGAGCCGATCATGTCGTAGTTGTAGTAGAGCGCGATGTCGAGCTGCTGCTCGAAGCTCAGCGAGTTGACGTAGTAGGTCGAGCCGACGAGGCCGAACTCCTCGGCGCTCCACCAGCCGAAGCGGACGGCGTTGTTGGCCTTGGGCTTGCTGCCCAGCTGCAGCGCGGTCTCCAGCAGCGCCGCGGAACCGGTGCCGTTGTCGTTGATGCCGGGGCCCTCGGTGACGCTGTCGAGGTGGGCGCCGAGCATCACGACGTTGTCCTTGCGCCCGGTCTTGGTCTCGGCGATGACGTTGTAGCTGGTCCGCGCCTCCTGGAAGGCACGCAGGTCGAGGGTGACCGAGGCACCGGCTTTGCCGGCGAGCGCCTGTCCGTCGGCCTGCGTGATGCCACCGGTCGGGATCTTGCCCGCGGCCGGGTCGCCCAGGGTGCCGTTGACCGGGCCCGGGACGTTGTTGTAGACGATCGCGCCGACGGCGCCCGCCGCCGCGGCCGTCGCCTGCTTTTGCGCGAAGGAGCAGCCACCGCGCTGGATCAGCGCGATCTTGCCGGTGACGCCGCCGGCGTAGTCGGTCGCTTCGCAGCCGCTGGTGTCGTCGACCGGGACCACCGCGAGCGGGGCGGTGATTCCCCCGGCGGGCGTCGACGGGCTGTAGGACATGATGATGATCGGGACGTCGGCGCCCGCGACCGTCAGCTTCTCCGCGAGGGTTTCCGCGTAGGTGAAGGGGAACTCCTGCCGCGTCACCGTGAAGCCCGCCTGCTCCAGCTTCGTGGCGACGTACTCGGCGGACTTCTTGTGCCCTTCGGTGCTGGCGGCACGGCGGCCGCCGTTCGCGTCCGAGATCCGCTGCAGCGCGATCAGGTGCCGGTTGACGTTGTTCACGTCGACCTTCTTGACGAGCTGCTTGGCCAGCGCGGGACCGTCGATCCCGGTCGTGGCCGTCGCAGCGGGAGCCATTCCGACCGTGAGTGCGGCGGTGGCCATCACCACGATCGAGGGAACAATGCTTCTTCGCGAATATGACATGAGCGTCACCTTTGTGTGGTTTGTGCCACAGGTCAACCGACGTTCGGCGGACTTTACGACACCGGGATAGGGTCGTTTGTATGTACGCGATCACCATCCGTGAGCCCGGCGATCCCGATGTTCTCGAATGGACCGAGGTCCCTGATCCCGTTGCGGGTGAAGGCGAAGTCGTCATCGAAGTCGCCGCGAGCGCCGTCAACCGTGCTGACCTGCTGCAACGGCAGGGGAACTATCCGCCTCCGCCGGGCGCCAGCGAAATCCTCGGGCTCGAATGTTCGGGCACGATCGCCGAAATCGGTGAAGGCGTCGAAGGGTGGCGAATCGGCGACGAAGTTTGTGCTTTGCTCGCCGGTGGTGGCTACGGGGAAAAGGTCGCCGTCCCGGCCGGACAACTGCTTCCGCTTCCCGCCGAAGTCGAATTGCTCGCGGCCGCCGGACTGCCCGAAGTCGCGTGCACGGTTTGGGCGAATGTGGTGATGCACGCCGGCTTGTCCGAAGGTGACGTCCTGCTCGTCCACGGCGGCGCGGGCGGGATCGGCACGCACGCGATCCAGGTCGCCAAGGCGCTCGGCGCGACGGTCGCGGTGACCGCGGGTTCGGAAGAACGGCTGGAGAGCTGCCGCCAGCTCGGCGCCGACATCGCGATCAACTACAAGGAGCAGGACTTCGTCGAGGTGCTGCGCGCCGAAACCGATGGTGCGAACGTCATCCTCGACA
The DNA here is from genome assembly GCF_041021335.1 of Amycolatopsis sp. SB7-3. Lineage (NCBI taxonomy): Bacteria > Bacillati > Actinomycetota > Actinomycetes > Pseudonocardiales > Pseudonocardiaceae > Amycolatopsis > Amycolatopsis sp. SB7-3. The sequence goes on along the minus strand of NZ_JBFPJQ010000001.1, from coordinate 2,639,275 downwards.
ACATGGGCGCCAAGTACCTCGGCCGCAACATCGACGCGCTGGCCATGGACGGCAGGCTGGTGGTCATCGGCATGCAGGGCGGCGTCAAGGGCGAGCTGAACATCGGCAAGCTGATGGGCAAGCGGGCGAGCGTGTTCGGCGCGGGCCTGCGTTCGCGGCCGCTGGCGCAGAAGGCGGCGATCGTGGCCGACGTCCGCGAGCGGCTGTGGCCGTTGGTGGAGCAGGGTTCGGTGAAGCCGATCGTCGGTCAGGTCGTCCCGATGGCCGAAGCCGCGTCCGCGCACCGGGCCCTCGAGGATGGCACGGTTTTCGGCAAGGTTCTCCTCGCCGCGAAGTCCTAGCGGATCTCTTCCAGCACGCGGACGAGCTGATTGACCTCGAAGACGTTCGAGTAATGCGCGAGTCCGATGCGGACGGCGCCGCCGACTTCGGCGGCGCCGAGCGAGCCGAAGACACCGCTCGTGCCGTCGTCGGCGAAGGCGCAGAGCCCTTGGGACGCCAGGTATTCGGCGACCTCGGGTGCCTTCTTGCCCGCGACGGCGAACGCGAGCGCGGGGATCCTGCGCATGGCGTCGCCGATGACCATGACGTGCCGCAGCGAACGCAGCTCCGTGGACAGCTGCGCCAGAAGACCCGCGTGGTACGACTTCGCCGAGCCCAGCGACGTCACCAGCTTCTCGCGCCGGGAGCCCTGCGCGGCGTCGTCCAGACCGGCCAGGTAGTCGATCGACGCGACCAGCCCGGCCAGCAACGGGTACGCGTGCGGCCCCAGCTCCATCCGGGCCGGACCGCGCGCGGCCGGGTCGAGCGAGACCGACGGCAACCGTTCGAGCAGTTCGGGATCGCGGAAGACCAGCGCCCCCACCGACGGCCCGCCCCAGGCCTGCGCCGAAACCACCATCACGTCGGCGCCGAGCGCGTTGAGGTCCAGCGGCACGAACGGCGCCGCGTACGTCGCGTCGACGACGACCAGCGCGCCGACGCGTTTGGCGAACTCGATCACCGTCGGGACGTCGGGCCGGGTGCCGACCGAACCGGACGCCAGCGTGACCGCGACGGCCTTGGTGCGCGCGGAGACGAGGTTCTCGTACTGCCAGGCGGGCAGCTCGCAGGTTTCGATGTCGATCTCGCCCCAGCGCACTACGGCGCCGACACGTTTCGCCGCTCGGCGCCACGGCGCGAGGTTGGCCTCTTCGTCCAGCCGGGAGACGACGACCTCGTCGCCGATCGTCCAGCGATCGGCCATCGCGTCGACGAGACGGCGGATGAGATCGGGCGCGTTGGGGCCGAGCACCACTCCGGCCGGGTCGGCGCCGACCAGATCGGCGACCGCCCGGCGAGCGGCCGTGACAATGCTTTCCGCGCGCTGGGAGGCCGGAAACGCTCCACCCGGCCCGGACACCGGAGCGCGCATGGCCGTGGATACGGCCGAAGCGACCTGTTCAGGTACGAGCATTCCGGCGGCGCCGTCGAAGTGAATCCAGCCGTCACCCAGCGCGGGAAACAACCCACGGATACGAGCGACGTCGAACGCCATGGGGACACCGTACGGACGTGCGGTTTGGCGCTTTACCCGGGGTTGGCTGCCCGATCACGGGGCGCGACGATTCCCGCTACGCTCGGAGACGGCGCTGAAAACCACACTGCGCTTCGTGCCCGACGTAGGCCAGGATGGAGCACATGACCGACCCAGTTTCCCGCGAATCGACCACCCCCGGTGACGGCGGAGGAGACTCCACACACCATGTGGTGGTCGTCGGTCCCGACGGCACTCCGGTCGGCACCGCGCGCGTCGCCTCCCCCGGCGCCGACTCCGGCGAGGAGGCACACGAGGAATCGCTCGGCGACCTCGTCGAAGAGCCAGCCAAGGTGATGCGCATCGGCACGATGATCAAACAGCTGCTGGAGGAGGTCCGCGCCGCGCCGCTGGACGACGCCAGCCGCACCCGCGTGCGCGAGATCCACCAGACCTCGATCCGCGAGCTGGAGCAGGCGCTCGCGCCCGAGCTGCAGGACGAGCTGGAGCGGCTCGTGCGGCCGTTCACCGAGAACTCGACGCCGTCCGATGCCGAGCTGCGGATCGCGCAGGCGCAGCTCGTCGGCTGGCTGGAAGGGCTGTTCAGCGGCATCCAGACCGCGCTGTTCGCGCAGCAGATGGCGGCGCGGGTGCAGCTGGAACAGATGCGGCGGGGGCTGCCGGCGGGTCCGTCCGCGGGCGGCGCCGCTTTGGGTGGGCACGGGGCCGGCGGCGAGTCACACGGGCCCGGCCAGTACCTCTGACACGCGCCCCACTCCAATGTCATGAAAGGGCCGTTCAAGACGTTTTTCGTCCTGAACGGCCCTTTCATGACATCCGCGGCTCAGCGCAGCGGGCGGAAGAACGTCCGCAGGTCGTCGATGAGCAGGTCCGGCACCTCCAGCCCGGGGAAGTGACCCCCTCGGTCCGGAGTGGACCAGTGCACGACGTTGTCGGTGCGCTCGGCGAGGTGCCGGATCGGCAGGCCGGTGTCCTTCGGGAACACGGCAACGCCGGTGGGCACTGTGGACCGCGGCGGTGGCGTACCCCAAGCCTGGCCCAGCGTGGCGTAGATCCGCGATGACGAGTTCGCCGTGCCGGTGAGCCAGTAGAGCATCACGCTGGTGAGCAGATCGTCGCGATCGATCGCGTCCTCCGGGACGTCACGCGAGTCCGAATAGGACTTGAACTTCTCCACCAGCCAGCCGAGCTGCCCGGCGGGCGAGTCGGTGAGCCCGTAGGCAAGCGTTTGCGGCTTGGTCGACTGGATCATCGCGTAGCCCAATTCGCCGCTCTGGAACTCCCGCCCGCGCGCCAGCGCCGCCTCGCCTCGCGCGAGTTCTTCGCCGGTGAGTCCTTCGAGATCGGCCTCGCTTCGGGGCACCGCGTGCGGCAACATCGTCAGATGCGCGCCGATCACCCGTTCCGGGCACCGGACACCCACCGCGCGCGACACGATCGCGCCCCAGTCGCCGCCGTGCAGCCCGAACCGCTCGTACCCGAGGCGCGACAGCAGCTCGGCCCAGGCGTCCGCGGTCCGGTCCGGACCCCAGTCCGCCCCGGTCGTCGGCCCGGAGAAACCGAACCCCGGCAGCGACGGCACGACGACGTGGAACGCGTCCCCCGGGTCGCCGCCATACGCGCGCGGGTCCGAAAGGGGCCCGACGACGTCGAGGAATTCCACAATGGACCCCGGCCAGCCGTGCGTGAGCACCAGCGGGATCGCGTCCGGCTCCGGTGACCGCGCGTGCAGGAAATGGACGTTCGCGCCGTCGATGTTCGTCAGGAATCCGGGGAAACCGTTGAGACGCTCCTCGTGGGCGCGCCAGTCGTAGCGGAGCCGCCAGTATTCGGCGAGCTCCTGGAGGTAGCCGAGCGGCGTCCCGAGGCCCCAGCCGACGCCGTCGATCTCATCCGGCCAGCGGGTGTTCGCCAGGCGGGCGGCGAGATCGTCGAGGTCGCGCTGGGGGACGTCGATCGTGAACGGCGTGATGGTCATGGGGACGACGGTAGGGAGGATCGAGGACAGCCGCGGTCCTCGACCGAAGGGTCAAACCCGGTACTCGGGCCGCGCCCAATTGGTCATCAGCTCCGCGACGTCGGCGACCTCGTCCTCGTCGTCCTCACGGCCCTCCGCGCGGAGGAACAGCATGAGGTCGAGGAGTTCTTGGTACAGCTCATCACGAGGAGTGCCGCGCTCGAGTTCCTCGATGAGCAGCGGCCGGGCCTGGCCATAAAGCTTGTTCGTGACGATGTCGAGCAGTCGTTCGCGGAAATCCGCACTGACCCCCATGCTCTCACCCTCCCGGCAGCTGAGCACGCAGACGATCGAGCCACCGGTCGATCGTGTCCTCGTACCGGCCGGGGTCGTTCCGGCGCTGTGCATCGCCGACGGACTCGTCGAGCGCCGCGCGGATCCGCGCGGCGTGCTCGGGCAGGGCGAAGACCTCTTGGAAGTAGCCCTCGCGCATCTGGACGTCCGCGACCAGCTGGTAGTCGCGCGCCGCGTCGGGGACGACGAGGCCGTACGCCCAGCCGGGGGTGGCCCCGCGGTCGCGGGCGGTGACGACGATGACCGTCGGGCGGGCGGCCTTGACGACGTCCGTCGGCGAGGCGCCGTGCGCGATGGCCTCGTCGTTCAGTCCGATGTAGTCGATCGACTTCCAGCCGCTGTAGTACGGGATCGCCCCCGCGTCGGAGACCGCCAGGCTCCGTGCCGCCTCCGGCACCTGGGCGTTCGCGAGGCCCTTGCCGATGGCGACATGGGCACGCTGCAGGTCGGGGCCGTAGTTGGCGATCACCGGCAGATCCGTCGACTGGGCACCGGTGACCGCGACCCAGCCGACCGCGACCGCGCCGGACACCGCGGCGATCCACCGGCGGCCGAGGTGCGCCATGGCCAGCCCCGCGCCGAGGCACAGCACGGGGAAGGCGTGGAAGGCGAAGCGGTGGATGTAGTCCATGGTCGGTCCGGAAACCGCGTAGGTCATGCCGGTCAGCAAGACGACCGAGGACAGCACCAGGCCCGCTCCCCTGCTCGCCTTGCGGAACAGTAGGAAGGCCGTCAGCGCCAGCAACGGGAGGACGAGCCAGGCGGTGGTCTCCAGCCAGACCGATCCGGCGTCGAGGTTGCCGAACTTGACGTAGAAGGTGTTCGGGAACAGATGCCCGAAGTACGTCCACCGCCAGACGAAGTAGCCGCCGCCGAGGACGAGGACCGCGACCGCCAGCGCCCAGGTGCGCCGCCGTCCGCGCCCGAGCCACAGCCAGATCAGGAACGCCGGGAAGGTCGCGAGGACACCCTCGGGCCGGATCATCCCGGCGAGCAGCAGCAAAAGCGGCGGTTCCCAGTCGCGTACCGCGCGGCCCTGGACGAGGTCCACGCCGACGATGGCGGCGCGCAGCACGACGGCGGCGAACGCGATGGTCTCCAGGCCGGCGGTGACGTGGAAGTAGGTCGGCACGAACAGCAGCAGCGCGCCGCCCGCCACGAGCGCGCCGAGGACACCCGCCGCGCGATGCCCGGCGCGGACCAGCATCACCAGGATCAAGGCGCCGAGTACAACGGACGTCACCTTGGCGACGGTCTCCAACGGCAGGCCCGCGAGGGCGAACGGGACGTGCCAGAGCATCCAGAGGAAGTTCGTGAAGCCCTCGATCGGGTCTTCTCCCACGTTCCACACCGGACCGTGGCCGTTCGCCATGTTCGCCGAGTACCGGAAGGTGATGAAGGCGTCGTCGACGGTGAAGAACCACGCCGCCCAACACCCGGCGAGGAAGAGCGCTCCGAAACCGAGCAAGACGGCGAGAAGCCCTCGACGCGGTTTTGGTTCCTGGACGGCGTCGGCCTCGCTTCGCTCCGCCGTGGTCGTCATTCCGCCATCCTCGTCTTCTCCAGCCGGTCCAGTACGCGGTCGACTCCTCGCCCGTCCACAAGAGCCATCGAAGTCGCGGAAAGACCGTTACGCACGGCCGAGTCCGACAGCAGTCCCCTGAGCGTCTCGATGGCCTGGTCGTCGAGCGCGCCCGCGCTGCCCAGCCCGGCCGCCAGTCCGAGATCGACTGCCGCGCGATACCCCGCGTCCTGGTTCTCCACGAGCCGGACCACCGCGGTGGGGACGCCGAGGCAGCACAGTTCCAGCAGCGTCACCCCCGCCGCGCTGATCGCCACGTCCGTTTCCACCAGCAGGTCGAGCAGGCCAGGCCCCGGCGGCGCGATCCGGAATTCCTGACTGGGCAGCGGTTCGGGCACGGTCGGCTCACCGCGTACGAGCACATCGGCTTCGAAGGGTGCGCGAGTGTCGCGAAGGGCACGTAAGAGCGCGCTGACCGTATCGGCCCATTCCGCGCCGCCTCCCAGCACGACGGTGATCCGCGGCCGTTCCCCAGCCGGTCCCTGGGACCGCTTTTCCCGCGCCCGGACAACGGCTTCCCTCAGCGGCGCGTAACGCGCTCCGCGCAGCAACTCCCCCGAGCCGTCCTCGGGACGTGGCCTCGGCTCGAAGGCGCAATCGACCACGAGATCCGCCGCACGCCTGCCGAAAACGTCGTCCTCGATGGACACCAGCAGCGCGCCCGCGGCGTTGACCTCCGCACGCAGTTCGCCGAGACCGTAGTGATCGACGACCACCGCGTCGAAGCCCTCGAAGGGCGCGGACGGCACCACCGGAACGGACAGCTCGGCGAACCGCGCGGCCAGCCATTCGGCGTTGTCCACCCGGCCCGCGAACACGACCTCCCAGCCGCGCGCGACGGCACGTTCGGCATAGGCGACCATGCGCGAGACGTGGCCCGCGCCGATCGATGGCGAGGCGTCGGCGCGAAGCAGCAGCCGGGTCACCTGGCCACCTTCTTCTGCTCGACGTGCGCGTTGAGCTTCGCCAGTTCGGGCCGGGAGCGCAGCACCGCGACCACCTCGCGCCAGTCGCCGACGCGGTCGCCCAGTTCGGCGACGATGCCGTCGATGACCGACCAGTCCTCGACGGTGTCCAAGGTCACGCGCAGGTCGTCGGCGGGCGGGCTGACGACGATCCCGGCACAGGAGTACCGCTCCGGGTTCGCGTAGACGCCGGAGGTGACGTGCTCGCGGTCGGCGCCCCGGGCCGTCTCGATCTGTTCGGCGAGCACCCCGGTGCGCACGAGCTCGGCGTCGAAACCGCGCGGCAAGGTACGCACCAGCACGGTGCTCAAGTAGTCGAGCGACGGCTGCGCGCGCCACTGCGCCACGAGCTGGCCGATGAGGTGGGGATCCAGCAGCGGGCAGTCCGCGGTGAGCCGTACCACCGCGTCGGCCGGGAACGACTCGATGGCGACCGCGAAACGCCCGAGGACGTCGTCGAGCGGCCCTCTCGCGACCAGGGCACCGTGCCGGGCGGCCTCCTCCGCCACCGCGTCGTCGTCGGCCTCCGTCGAGGTCGCGACCACGACGTTGTCGATCCCCGGCGAAGCGGCGGCGGCACGGATGACCCAGCCGAGGACGCTCCGGCCCGCCAGGGGGCGGAGCACCTTGCCGGGTAGCCGGGTGGACGACGCGCGTGCCTGGATGACGGCGTTGACCACGTGGGCCCCGGGGTCTGGATCCATGGGTGACATGATGTCGTGCGGCAGTAGCACCGAAACGCGGAGGTCGACGATGTCCGAGCTGGATGGCTCCAGCATCCTGCTCACCGGCGGGACCGGTTCGTTCGGCAAGGCGTTCATCACCTACGCCCTCGCCGAGCTGAACCCGCGACGGCTGGTCGTGCTCTCCCGCGACGAGCTCAAGCAGTACGAAGCGCGCCAGCAGTTCGACAACGACCCGCGGCTGCGCTGGTTCATCGGCGACATCCGGGACCGCCGCCGCCTCGAGCGCGCGATGCACGGCGTCGACTACGTGGTGCACGCCGCCGCGCTCAAGCAGGTCGACACGGGTGAGTACAACCCGTTCGAATTCGTGCAGACCAACGTCGTCGGCTCGCAGCACGTCATCGAGGCCGCGATCGACACCGGCGTGAAGAAGGTCGTCGCGCTGTCGACGGACAAGGCGTCCAGCCCGATCAACCTCTACGGCGCCACGAAACTGTGCGCCGACCGGATGTTCATCAGCGCGAACCACTACGCCGCGACGCATCCGACCAGGTTCTCCGTGGTCCGCTACGGCAACGTGATGGGCTCGCGGGGCAGCGTGATCCCGTTCTTCCGCGCGCTCGCGGCCAAGGGTGAGTCACTGCCGATCACGCACAAGGAGATGACCCGGTTCTGGATCACGCTCCCGCAAGCCGTGCAGTTCGTGATCGATTCGTTCGACCAGATGAACGGCGGCGAGCTGTACGTGCCGCGTATCCCGAGCATGCGGCTGGTCGATCTCGCGCAGGCGATCGCACCCGGTTCGCCGATGCACGAGGTCGGCATCCGCCCCGGCGAGAAGCTGCACGAGGAGATGATCGCCCCCGACGACGCCCGTCGCACCGTGCGGCTGAGCGACCGGTACGTCGTCCAGCCGCATATCGCGGGCTGGGGCTACGAACCGCCGACCGGCGGCGAGGCCGTGCCGGAGAATTTCGCCTACCGCTCGGACACCAACGACCTGTGGCTCGACGCGGACGAGCTGCGCGACCTGGTCGAGCAGTATGGGTGACTTCCTTCCCTACGGCCGTCAGTCCGTTTCGGACGAGGACATCGCCGCCGTCACCGAGGTGCTGCGCGGCGACTGGCTGACCACCGGCCCCGCCGTCACGCGTTTCGAAGAGGACCTCGCGGAACACACCGGTGGCACGCCCGCGGTGGCCGTCACGTCGGGCACGGCCGCGTTGCACGTCGCGTACGCGGCGGCCGGGATCGGACCTGACGACGAGGTCGTCACCTCGCCGATGACGTTCGTCGCCACCGCCGCGACGGCCGCGTTGCTCGGCGGCAAGGTCGTGTTCGCCGATGTCGAGGCGGACACGGGCAACCTCGACCCGGCGGCGGCTGCGGCGGCCGTCACCTCGCGCACCAAGGTCGTCGCGGCCGTGGACTACGCCGGTCACCCGGCCGAACTGGACGAGCTCGGCCGGATCGCGCACGACAACGGCGCGCTGCTGCTGGAGGACGCGGCGCATTCCGTCGGCGGCAGCTGGCAGGGCAGGCCGGTCGGCTCGCTCGCCGACCTCACGACGTTCTCCTTCTTCCCCACCAAGAACCTCACCACGGCCGAAGGCGGCGCGGTGGTCGCCGGTTCGGACGAGCTGCTGGCGCGCGCCCGCGGTTTCCGCAACCACGGGCTGGTGCGCGACAAGGCGGCGCAGCGGTATCCGGACGAAGGCGCGTGGCACCAGGAGGTGCACGAGTTCGGCCTGAACTACCGGCTCCCGGATGTGTTGTGCGCCTTGGGAAGCAGCCAGCTGCGGAGGCTCGCGGAGTTCAAGAAGCGGCGTGCCGAGATCCACGCGCGCTACACCGCCGCACTGTCCTCAGTGGACGGAGTGCTGACGCCTGCCGTGCGCGAAGGCGCCGACCCGGTGTGGCACCTGTACCCGCTGCGAGTCCTCGAAGGACGCCGCCGTGCGCTGTTCGATCACTTGCGCGCCAAGGGAATCGGCGTGCAGGTCAACTACATCCCCGCGTACTGGCACCCGGTGTTCGAGGACCTCGGGTACCGGCGCGGGATGTGCCCGAACGCGGAGCTGTACTACAGCCAGGAACTTTCGCTGCCGCTGTTCCCGGCGTTGACCGACGCCGATGTGGACCGCGTCATCGACGAGGTCCACGGCTTCTTCCGCTAGAGCCGACCGTGTCTTAGGTACGTCCCATCGATGCACGGGTGGCGGTTTCGCGTGACTGGACGGACGACACATGTGTTGGGATGAACGACACGCGTGACTGGGCGGACGACACGCGCCATAGCCCCGGCCGCAAGCGTGACGGCCATCCAGTCACGCGTGTCGTCCGTCGGATCACGTGTGTCGTCCACCAGGTCACGCGAGGCTAGATCAGGCCCCAGGTGAGCGCGGTGCCCTTCGGGACATCGGACGAGAAGGTGCGGCCGAGCACGTTCACGATCTCGGCGGGCGCCAGCCCGCCGGCGGGCCGGATCGACCGGACGTTCTCCCGCGTCACGGTGTCCCCGGCACGCACGTCTTCGACGACGTACAGGGAACGCCGCAGCCGCAGGCCTTCCTTCTCGCTCTCGCGCGGCCCGATCACGGCGGCGCCCAGCGCCTCCCACGCACGGTGCGATTCGGTGACCAGCGCGGCCAGTTCGGCGGGCTCCAGGGAGAACTCCGAGTCCACACCGCCGTCGCTCCTGGCCAGCGTCACGTGCTTCTCGATGGCGACGGCGCCGAGCGCGACGGCCGCGAGCGGGGCGCCGATGCCGGGCGTGTGGTCGGACAGGCCGACGAGCGTCCCCGTCACGCCCGCCAAGACAGGCAGGCCACGCAGGTTGCTCTCGCTGGGCGACGCCGGATAGCTCGCGGTGCAGCCGAGCACGATCAGCCGGTCGTTGCCCGCTTCACGTGCGGTCCGGACCGCCGCGTCGATCTCGGCGACGCTGGCCATCCCGGTCGAGATGATCAGCGGTTTGCCGGTCTTCGCGCACAGTTCGATCAGCGGCAGGTCGACGATCTCCGACGAGGCGATCTTGTACGCGGGCGCGTCCAGTGACTCCAGCAGCTCGACGGCGGTGGGGTCGAACGGGCTGGAGAAGATCTCCAGCCCGCGGGCGCGGGCACGTTCGAACAGCGGCTCGTGCCATTCCCACGGCGTGTGGGCGCGCTCGTAGAGCTTGTAGAGATTCTCGCCGCCCCACAGCGAATGCGAGTCGCTCACCCGGAATGCGGGGGCGTCGACGTCGATCGTGATGGTGTCCGGCCGGTAGGTCTGTAGTTTCACCGCCTGCGCGCCGGTTTCGGCGATCGCGTCGACGATCTCCAGCGCCCTGGCGAGCTCGCCGTTGTGGTTACCGGACATTTCGGCGATGACGAACGGCGGATGCCCGGCCCCGATGCGGTGCGCTCCGATCCGGACTTCCTGTGCTGACATGGACGAAACGCCTCCCTGACGACGGTCTGGTCAGGACACAGTCTTACGCAGCTTCCGGAAACCGTCGACGGCAGGCGCGGTCTCGGCGTACCCGGCCCGGTCGAAGAGCGCGGCCGACGCCGCGTTGTCCCGGTGCACGGCCGCGGTCACCACCCGCACGCGATGACCGGCGGTGAAGGCCCGCTCGCCCTCCGCCAGAACCGAAGCCGACAAGCCGCGGCCCCGGCTTTCCGGCGCGAGGGTGATGCTGACCTCCCAGACCCCCTCGTCCTCGCGGTCGAACCGGACGGTGCCGACCGGGACCCCGTCGAGTTCGACGACGTACAGCACCCTGTCCGGCGACGCCAGCACCCCCCGCAGCCACGCGGAATGCTCGTCGAGCGTGATCACCGCGGTCGAACGGGACGCCTGCCGGGTACGAGGGTCGTTCCGCCAGGCGAGCAGCAACCCGGCGTCGGCCTCCGTGGCCTCGCGAGCCAGCACGGATTACTGCGTCTGCTCGATGGTTTCGCGCTGGCGGTCTTCGATCCGGCGCAGCCGGTCCTCGTAGCGGGCGATCCCGGCGAGCCGGACGCGGATCTGGGCGTGCTGGCGCTGGATCTCCTGGATCAGGCTGCGCGCCTCGGCCAGCTCGGGCTTGTCCGCGTGCACCGGCAGCGACAGCGACTCGCGCAGATCCTCCAGCTGGGCCTCCTGGGCCGCGACGCTCGGGATCAGGCGGTCCAGCTCGGCGCGGGTCCAGCGCAAGTCGCCGCGGGCGTGCTCAAGGCCGCTCTCGGCGCCGTCGAGCCGTCGGCGGTGGTCCGCGGTGGCGTGTTCGAGGTCGTTGACGCGCCCGTTGAGGTCGCGAAGCCGCTCGTCGATCCGGAAGTCGATGAGCCGGGCGATCCGGCCGATCACGCCGCTACGGAGTTTCTGCACTGCCATGGGGTGTTCCTTCTCGGGATGGGCTGGCTGGGAGTTCAGCGCAGGAGTTCGGTTTCGCCGGTCTTCGTCCACGAGTCCAGCAGCCTGCCCTCGGCGGCGATGCGGTGCTCGGGTCCGACGATGCAGGAGTCGCCCGCGGCGTGCTCCCAGTGGGTCTGGGCCGGGTCGTCGATGAACGAGAACCCGGACAGGACCAGATTGGCGTGCGGGAACGACGTCCGCGCGATCCACGCGGCGAGGGTCCCGGTGGTCGACCACAGGCCCTCTTCGCGGCTCGGCAGCCCGAGCGCGTCGGACAGCGGCAGGACGACCTCACGGTTCGGCACCGGCACGTAGCCGAGGTCTCCGGGCCACCAGCCCGGGATGTCTTCGGGCTCCCAGTGCATCCGGCCCGGCTCGACCAGCAGGTAGAGCCGTTTGCGGTAGTCACGGAAGACGTGCTTGGTGGCGCGGACGGCGCGGTTGAACACCACGACGTGCACCCGGCTCCCGACCGTTTCGGGGCCGCCCGGCTCGTCCACGACGAAGCCGTTGACGCGGATCACGAGGTCACAAGCGTCGATGGCCTTCGCTCGCCGAGGGTCCGGCGGAAGCGGCTGATTCCCGACCACGGCCACCGAACGGGGCTCCGGCCGGTCGGCGTATGCGGCGAGCAGATTGACCATCAGGCTCGCGTCGCCGAGTGCAGCAGTCATGAGGGCAGAAAGTACCAGCACACGCACCGCGTTCGGGTGCGAATCCGACGGTAGCGTTCCGTGGTCGGGACGGGGCGCCCCAGGCATCATCGGCCCCATCGGTACCCTCGTTCCCGTGCATGCCACCAGCACGGTTCACGCCGCCGACGGTGCTGCGCCGACCTCGGTTCCGCCGATTTCGGACAGCAAGACCTTTTCGCGCGCGTTCGCCGACATCAAGACCGGTTTCGCCGCCAAAGAGCTGTGGGGACACCTCGGCTGGCAGGACATCAAGCAGCGCTATCGCCGCTCGGTGATCGGCCCGTTCTGGATCACCATCAGCCAGGGCGTCATCGCGCTCGGCCTGGGGCTTCTGTACTCACAGTTGTTCAACCTGCCGACGGCGACGTTCCTTCCCTACATCAGCACCGGGTTCATCATCTGGGGCTTCATCAGCGGCTGCCTGTCCGAGGGCATGGAGACCTTCATCTCCAACGAAGGGCTGATCAAACAGCTCCCGGCACCGCTTTCGGTGTACGTGCTGCGGACGGTCTGGCGCCAGACGCTGATGCTGGCGCACAACCTGATCGTCTACGTGATCGTGGTCGCGATCTTCTTCACCAGCCTGGACCAGCCGTACGCGATGAGCGGCGCGTGCGTCGACGGCTCGCTGTGCCACCCGGGGCTCGGCTGGTACTCGCTGAGCGCGATCCCCGGCATCCTCGTGCTCGCGCTGAACGCCGGCTGGGTCACCCTGCTGCTGGGCATCATCTCGACGCGCTACCGCGACATCCCGCAGGTGATCAACTCGCTCATCCAGCTGCTCTTCTACATGACGCCGATCGTCTGGCCGATCGACCAGCTGATGGCGGGTGGCGCCCGTGACGGCGTTTCGTGGGCCCTGCCGTACGTCTACGGCAACCCGCTCTTCCACTTCATCCAGATCGTGCGCGCACCGTTGATCGGCCAGGCCGTCAGCCTCAACAGCTGGTACGTGGTGCTCGGCATCACCGTCGTCGGCTGGGGTCTCGCGCTGGTCGCGATGCGCAATTACCGTTCCCGCGTCTCCTATTGGGTGTGACAGATGGTCAGCATTGATGTGCACAACGCCTACGTCGACTTCCCCATTTTCGACGCGAAGACCCGCTCCATGAAGAAGAAGGTGCTGGGCAAGGTCGGCGGCAAGATCGGCACCGAAAGCAAGGTGCCGATCATCGAAGCCCTGCACGACGTGAGCCTCCAGCTCCGCGAAGGCGACCGTGTCGGCCTCGTCGGCCACAACGGCGCCGGGAAGTCGACGCTGCTGCGGCTGCTGTCCGGGATCTACGAGCCCACCCGTGGTTCGGCGAAGATCTCCGGCAAGATCGCGCCGGTCTTCGACCTCGGCATCGGCATGGACCCGGAGATCTCCGGGATGGAGAACATCATCATCCGCGGCCTGTTCCTCGGGATGACCGCGAAGCAGATGGAAGCCCGCGTCGACGACATCGCGGAGTTCACCGAACTCGGCGACTACCTGCAGATGCCGCTGCGGACCTACTCGACCGGTATGCGGGTGCGCCTGGCGCTGGGCGTGGTCACCTCGATCGACCCGGAGATCCTGATCCTCGACGAGGGCATCGGCGCGGTCGACGCGGCGTTCCTCAACAAGGCGAAGGACCGGCTCAAGGACCTCGTGAAGCGCTCGGGCATCCTGGTGTTCGCCAGCCACTCGGACGAGTTCCTCTTCGAGCTCTGCGACTCCGCGATCTGGATGGACGAGGGGCACGTCAAGCAGCGCGGTTCGCTGCGCGAGGTGCTCACCGGCTACAAGGGGCGCGACCCGTTCGAGAACATGAGCAAGGAGACGCTGGAGCGGTTCGGTATCGAACCCGAGCCGGTGGCGACGACGAACGGTGGCCAAGGATGACCAGCGAGACCCGGCAGTTGCCCGAAGGCGCCGTCGTCGGCGTAGTCGTCACGCGCCATCGACGGGAACTGCTCGCGGACTCGCTCAAGGTGATCGCCGCGCAGACCCGGCCGGTCGACCACCTCGTCGTGGTCGACAACGGGCCGGACAAGTCGGCGCGGGACATCGTCGAGAACTACCCGCTTCCCTTCACGTACCTGCCTTCGCACCGCAACCTCGGCGGTGCGGGCGGGTTCGCGCTCGGCATGTTGCACGCGCTTTCCCTTGGCGCGGACTGGATCTGGCTGGCCGACGACGACGGCCGTCCCGCCGACGAGAACGTCCTCGCGATCCTGCTGGAGGAGGCCGAGAAGCGCGATCTGGCCGAGATCTCCCCGGTGGTGTCCAACATCGACGCGCCGGACAAGCTCGCGTTCCCGTTGCGGCGCGGGCTGACCTGGAAGCGTTCGTCGTCGGAACTGGGCGTCGACTTCCTGCCGGGGATCGCCTCGCTGATGAACGGCGCGTTGTTCCGGGCGTCCACTTTGGACGTCGTCGGCGTGCCTGATCTGCGGCTGTTCTTCCGCGGTGACGAGGTCGAACTGCACCGGCGCCTGGTGCGTTCCGGGCTGCCGTTCGGCACCTCGCTCAAGACCGCGTACCTGCACCCGGACGGTTCGGACGAGTTCAAGCCGATGCTGGGTGGCCGGTTCCACGCGCAGGACCCGGAAAACGAGGTCAAGCGCTACTACACCTACCGCAACCGCGGATACCTGCTGTCCCAGCCGGGGATGCGCAAGATCGGCGCGCTCGAAGTGGTGCGGTTCGGCCTGTACTTCGTCGGGGTGAAGCGGGATCCGAAGGCCTTCCTGCAGTGGCTCAAGCTGGTTCGCCAGGGCCGCAAGGAGAAGTTCTACCGCTACTGAGATCCACGGAAAAAGGGCCCCTCGCTCGCACGAGGGGCCCTTTTCTTGCGTCTATTCGCCGATGACCGGCGGCGCGGTGCGCATGTCGGTCCCGAAGACCTCGTCGGGGTCGCCCTCGACGAGGTACGTCGGACGCTGGTGCTCGGTGTCCTCGTCCCCCTCCGACTGCTGGCCGCGGCCGCCCATGCCGCCGCCCATCCCCGGCCCGCCGCGACCGGCCGCGCCACCGCCGAGACCGCCCATACCGCGGCCGGCGGCCGCTTCGGCGGCACCGATACCGCCCGGACGGGCCGCGCCGGACGCGGAACCCGAACCGGGTGTGGAACCGCCGCCGCCACCGGGGCCGAACCCGCTTCCGCCGCCACCGCGGCCGGTCCGGCTGTTGTAGTCCGAGTCGCCCATGCCGCCGCCCATCATGGGCGGCGCCATCGGCATGGGGCTGATCGGCATCGCGGTGTTGTTGGGGCCGGGCGTGGTGATCGGCGCCGGGTTGTTCTGGAAGCCGGACGGCGTGGTGCCCGACGGAAGACTGCCGGATCCCGTGGTGCTGCCCGGACCGGGCAAGGTGGAGCCGTAGCCACCGCCACCGCCTCCACCACCGCCGCCGTTACCCCCGCCACCGCTGCCGGGCGGGATGTAGGTGTTGCCGGGGTTGTTGGAGCCGGGCGTGTTCGAACCGGGCGGCACCTGGTACGGCTGCGGCTTGCCCGGATCGTCGATACCGCCACCGCCGCCCTCGCCGAACTTCGGCGGCTCGGCGAACACCGGCTGCTTCGACGCGGCCTCGTACAAGGACTTGTCGTAGTTGTTCATGGCGGAGGCCGCCTGGGTGTGGGCCTCCAGGCTGTCCTTCTGTTTCTGGATGGACTTGTCGATGTTCTCGCTCATGTTGAACGGGTTCGACGTCAGCCACCCCCCGATCTCTTCCTTCCAGCTGAAGGGGATCGGTTTGGGCATCGTGTTCTTCACAGTGGAGGCCGCGGTGCCCTGGTCGTAGATCGTCTCGGAGGCGAGCTTGGCGTTCTGGGAGTTCGCCTCGGACCATTTGCTGAGGCTCTTGAAGTAGCCCTGCGCATTGCCCGCCGCGTCACCTTCCCAGGTGCCCTGCGAAGCGGCGACGGCCTCGTCCATCCTCCTCGAGAAGGTGTCGAAGGCCTTGTGGATCTCGTGGTACGCGGTCGAGACCTCGGAGACCTGTTCGACGTTCAGGTTGCTGTTGACGAACTGTTCGAGCCGCTCGTGGTCGTAACCGAGGTAGTCGCCGTTCGGTGGCTCGAGCCCCTCGACGTACTTGACGTCCTTGTTCTTGGTCAGCTCGTCGACGGTCTTGTCGCCGACCTCTTCGGACTGCTGCTGAGCCCTGCCCTGGGCGATCAACCGCTGGAAGATGCCGAACGGCCCGTCGTCGCCTTCGCCGCTGGCCTTGTCCCGGTAGTACTGGTCCCGGGCTTGGGGCGAGAGACCGGCGACGTACTCCTGCTCGGTCATCTGAGCCTTGTTGGTGGTCATCCTGGTCCCCCTAGCCCTTCGGAAGCTTCGGTTCGACGATGTCGGCGATCTTCTCCGCCATCCCGCACGACTTCTCCGGATCCGTGCTGACGACCACGAGGTCGACCCGCGCCGAGGCACTGATTTCGAGTGCCATCAGACAGCTGGCGGGAGGTTTCGGAACGAGCACGGCTTTGCGCCCGTTGACGTTGCCGGTGGTCTTGCCGTTCCCGCCGTCGACGACACCGTCGACACCCTGCTTGTCACGAACCCCGACACTGACGGTGACGCTGTCGGCCGCCGTCTGGGAGTCCTTGGTGAACTCGCAGACGCGGGCACCACCCACGTTCTCGGGAACGGGTGGCTCGAAAGTGCCGAACGACGCCAGATCGGCAGCGCCGACGAGCGAACACGGATCGATCGACGCGGGGTCGGCACCACCGGTGGCCGTCGTCGGGGCGGTGGACTCGCCGCCTTGCGCGGGCGACGACGGCGCCGCGGAGGGGGTGCCCGGTTTTTCGGTGGAACAGGCCGCGAGCACGAACGCGGCCGCGGTCAGCGGTACGAGGAGCAGCTTCTTCATTCCGCCTCAGTTCTTGAGCCGATCGAGCGCCTCGACCGTTTCGTGTTCTTTCTTCTCGTACTGGCCCGACGCGCGCAACAGCGCTTCTTCGGTATCCAGGACCACCTGGCGGAACTGACCGATCACCGCGCTCGCCGAATTGGCCGACTGGGCGGCACCCTTGTGGTCGTGGGCGGCGACGGCCCTGCCGTACGGGTGGTCGCCGAGTTGCGGCGCCTGGGAAAGGTGGACCGTCTTGCTTTCCAGGCTGTTGAGCTCTTTCGTCATGTCGCGCACCACTTTGAGAAGCGGCTCGACGCCTTTGGCGGTGATCTTGAAGCCGCCGCTCTTGGCTGCCGAGACCAGCTTCTGGGTCTCCGCGCTCACCTTGGCGACCGCGGCCGCGTTCAGGCCACCGGCCGCCACGTAACCAGCTGCCGCACCCAAGGCGGAGCCGATCGAAAAGTCCGGTGCCGCCTGTCCGCCGTCCGCTTCGAAAGCCATCGCCCGCCCCACTGCCTCGTCTGCTCGCCTGTGCGTATCGCCCGGCAGTCTACTAGCCGGGCACTCAGCGCGACGGTGATTCACCGATCGCCGAAGATCTCCGTAGCTGTGACGAAACGGGCGTCACCCCGGTTCCCCGTGGCTCAGAACTGCCCTTCGAGCTGGGCATACAGCTGCTGAGCGATCCTCGCGTTGTCGGCGGGAGCGTAGGTCAGCCAGCTTTGCCCGTCGGCCGCCTGACGCGAGGTCATCATGAAGCGGCCCGCTTCGGTGTCGAACCACGCCAGCGGCGGGAACAGCTGGCCGCCGCGGATGAACACGCTGAACTGGCCCACACGCGTCTTCGGCTTCTCGAAGATCCGCTCCACCTGCCGCAGCTGCGGATTCGACCCGTGCGACCGCGGCCCGCTGACGTTGGCGAAGGGGTCGTACGCGTCGTCGTTCCGGGGGCGCTTCGGCGCGCTCGCCGGCTTCGCGATGGTGACCGATTGACCGGGGCCTGCCGGGGTGAGCGGCAGCAGGTCGACGATCGACGCGACGATCGCGGTCGGCCTGGTCTCCTCGAACACGAGCAGGTTCTCGTCCTGGCGTACGACGACCGCGAACTGCCCGTTCGTCGCCGCCCTCGCGAGCAGCTGCTTGTCCTTGTCCAGCTGCGCGACCGCCCAGACGGCGAGCTGCGGATTGGCGAAGGTGGCGATCGCCAGCTCGACGTCCGCGTCGAGCCTGCCGCCGCGCATCAGGCCGCGGCCTTCGAGGTCGCGGAAGACGGCCTCGCGCACCATCGCGCGCTGATCGGTCGTCGTGCCGATGTGCGGGATCTCGAACGGGACGGGAGACGGCCCGAACCGGCCGTGTTCGAGCAGGATGTCCACCGCCGCCAGCGACAACGAAAACGAATGCGGCATCGCCATTTCCCCCCGCGGGTGTCTTGTCCGTCGGGATGAACGTAGTCCACGCGCCCGATACGCCCGCAGCGAACCCGCTTGCCCGGTTGTGATCACGGCTGCTGCCATGGATCCATGGCAGACCAGAAACCCGCGCTCGTCCTCCATCTCGCCACCGGCGGGGAGCCACTGCTCTTCGCGCTCACGACGGAAGAAACCGAACGGCTGACCAAGGATCTCTCGCATTTCGTCCGCACCGGTTCGGTGCAGACGATCCAGACGAGGGACGACTCCGAGGTGGCGATCAACTTCTCCCACGTCGCCGCCGCCTACATCGACGATCTGAACCGCAAGACGAGAGTGTTCGGGCTGCACTAGTTCCGGGGAGCCCCTACTTGAGTCGTCGAGGGCAGCAGGTGACCGGCCTCAGACGTCATGAAAGGGCCGTTCAGGACGAAAAACGTCCTGAACGGCCCTTTCATGACATTCGGTGAAGCGAAGCGCGCTTACAGCTCGTAAAGCCGCTTCCAGTTGTCCCGCGAGGTCAGCTCGGGCATGGCGCGCTTGTACTGCTCCTGCACCGCCGCGCCTTCCTTGCGGAGCCGCTGGATCACCTTCGCGCCCCGGCGCGCCAGGTCGAACATCTTCGCGCGGTCGTACGAGCGGACCCGCACGCCTTCCTGCGAAGCGTCGGTGACGACGGCGGTGTCGAAGGTCGCGACGTGCCACCAGTGGGCCTCGTCGATCGGGATCGCGCCGAGCGAGTGACGGCTGCGGCCGAGCACCCGGTCGAGGATCCGCTTGATCAGCACCAGCCGCTGCATGCTGGGCCGCGGCGCGCTGTTGATGATGCCGATGTCGTTCGACGCGATGCCCGGGACGTCGGTGGCCTTGTGCCGTTTGGTCTCGGGGTACTCGTCGCGGATCCGGCGGATCTCCTTCATCGCGGCGACGCCGCCGTCACGCAGGACCTCGGGCCCCTCGAGGAAGTCCTCGACGGCCTTGATCAGCGTGGCGGACAGGCCGTACTGCATGCCGAGCAGGTACCGGACCAGCTGCGCGATGAGCACGCGCGAGAGCAGGTTCAGGTTGAACGGCGAGTGCAGCGCGGCGGTGATGATCGAGTTCCGCAGGTTGAAGTAGCGGTGCCACTCGTCCCAGTCCTTCCAGTGGAAGTCGGCGTGCCAGACGCCGGCGCCCGGAAGGGTGACCGTGGGGAAGCCGTGCGCGCGGGCGCGGTAGCTGTACTCCGCGTCGTCCCACTGGAAGAAGAACGGCAGCGGGTAGCCCGTGGCCTTGACGACCTCGTACGGGATCAGGCACGACCACCAGCCGTTGTACCCGGCGTCGAGGCGGCGTTCCTGGCGGTTCGGCTTGAGGGTCTCCTCGTCGACGCCGAGCAGGTCGGCGGTCGAGAGCGAGTGCTGCACCGGCTGGCCGGGCTCCAGCGTGTTCAGCCGGGCGTATTCGGCGCCGACGTGCAGCTGGTTCGGATGCAGGAGGTTCAGCATCTGCCCGCCGACGATGACCGGGTTGACCGTGCGGTTGGAGAACGCGGTCATCCGGATCACCAGATCCGGCTCCAGCAGCACGTCGTCGTCCATGAACAGGACGTTCGCGTGCTCGGTCTCGGTGTGGCCGGCGACCTCGTAGAGGCCGCGGGTGAACCCGCCGGCACCGCCGAGGTTCGGCTGCTTGATGTAGTGCAGCTTGTCGCCGAGGTCCTTGGCGACCTGCTCGAAGCCGTCGCGCGACTCGACGAGGTCGGTGCCCTGGTCGGCGACGTAGATCGCGTCGAGCGTCTCCAGCGAGGAGACGTCGGCGGCGAGCGCCTGCAGGTTCGACAGGCAGTCGTCGGCGCGGTTCATCGTGCAGATGGTCACCGCGGTCGGGCGGATCTTCTCCGGCGCTTCGACCGTCCAGCGGACCTTCTCGACACGCAGCGACTGGCCGCCCTCGGTCTCGATGTCGAGCCAGAGCGCGCCGCCGTCGTAGAACTTGTCGAGCTTCGCGGTGAGCGTCACCTTCTGCTGCTTCGCACCCGCGACGACCTCGGCGGCGACGACCCGCGGGTCGCCCTCGATGTCGGAGGCGCCGACGGACAGCTGGCCGTCACCGGTGACGACGGCCTCGACCTGGACCTCGGTCACGTCGGTCCAGCGCTGCCAGTAGCTGGCGGGGAACCGGCCGAAGTACGTGTTGCCGGACACCTTCGACGCGGGCTCGATGGAGATGCCCCCGCGCTCGCGCACGGCGGTACCCCACTCGAGTTCGGCGTAGAGGTCCTTGCTGACGATGGGGGCCGGGCCGGCGTAGAGCCCGCGCTGCGCGGTGAGACGGCCCTGCGGGGTGCGTTCCGCGAAGCGGGTGTCGTCGACAGTGCTCACCATGGCGCTCGGGGCCTCTCCGGTGACGGCGGCTTTACCGGGCATGAATCCTCAGTTCTCCTCTGTGCTGGTGGCGGTGGCGCGGGGCTCACGGAAGACGACCCACTTGAGCATGACGAAGTTGATCACGGTCGCGGTTGCCTGCGAGACGACCCAGCCGAAGGTGGCCTTCCAGGCCGACTCCGGCAGGACGTGCAGCATCGTGCGGTTGACGCCGACGGCCACGAGGAACGTCACGGCGTACAAGAGCACGAAGCTACCGATCTGACGCGCGCCCTCCTGGCGTCCACCGGCGAAGGTGAACTTGCGGTTCAGGAAGAAGGCGGTCGTGGTGCCCACGATGAAGCTGAGCGCGCGGGCGATGTCCACCCACGGCGTCGCGTCCATTCCGAGGGCACGAAGCCCCTGGTAGACGCCGAAATCGACCAGGGCGCAGAAGCCGCCGATGAGGCCGAAGCGGATGAGCTGCCCGAGCAGCCCAGGGGAGGACGGCGCTGCTGCCGTCACGCCGGCTTTCGGGTCGGTCGCCACCACTGCTCTACCTCATAAACTGCTGGGGCTGATGCGCAAAGTGTAGAAGCGAGCACTTCAGGGTCACGTTCCGGGCAGTGTTCGGCGTGGTTACCCTGGTCGGCGTGACCCAAGCACCCGAGACACAGCGGCAGTCGCTCATGGGCTGGGCGAGGACGTCGCCGAGTATCGCGAACGTCCTGAGCACCCCCGACGTGGAAGCCATCGCCCGCGCGGTGACGCGGGCCGGGGAACGCGGGGTCATCGCGCGTGGTCTCGGCCGCTCGTACGGCGACCCGGCGCAGAACGCGGGCGGCCTGGTCGTGGACATGACCGCGCTGGACCGCATCCACTCGATCGACCCGGATTCCGGCATCGTCGATCTCGACGCCGGGGTCAGCCTCGACAAGCTGATGCGCGAGGGCCTCCCCTACGGCCTGTGGGTCCCGGTGCTCCCGGGTACGCGCCAGGTGACCATCGGCGGCGCGATCGCCAACGACATCCACGGCAAGAACCACCACTCGGCGGGCAGCTTCGGCAACCACGTGGTGTCGATGGACCTGGTCACCGCCGACGGGCAGGTGCGCACGATCACGCCGGACGGCCCCGACGCGGAGCTGTTCTGGGCGACCGTGGCGGGCATCGGCCTGACCGGCATCATCGTCCGCGCCAAGATCCGGATGACGAAGACGGAGACGGCCTACTTCAAGGCCGACATCCAGCGCACCGCGAACCTCGACGAGACGCTGGCGCTGGTCACCGACGGTTCCGAGGACAACTACACGTACTCCTCCGGCTGGTTCGACTCGATCTCCAGGGGCGCGAAGCTCGGCCGCGCCGCCTTCCAGCGCGGCTCGCTCGCCAAACTGGACGAACTGCCGCCCAAGCTGCGGGCCGACCCGCTCAAGTTCAACCCGGGCACCCTGGCGACCCTGCCGGACGTGTTCCCGAACGGGCTGGCGAACAAGCTGTCGTTCTCCGCGATCGGCGAGCTGTACTACCGCAAGACCGCGAAGAACGCGCGTGACCAGATCCAGAGCCTGACCGCCTTCTACCACCCGCTCGACCTGTTCGGCGAGTGGAACCGGGCGTACGGCTCCAAGGGTTTCCTGCAGTACCAGTTCAGCACGCCGCTGAACGCGCACGAGCCGCTGCGCCGGATCATCCAGAAGGTCGCCGACTCCGGGCACGTGTCGTTCCTCAACGTGTTCAAGCAGATGGGCGAGGGCAACGCGGCGCCGCTGTCGTTCCCGCACCCCGGCTGGATGGTCTGCCTCGACTTCCCGATCAAGGACGGGCTGAGCCGGTTCTGCCAGGAACTCGACGAGGACGTGCTCGCCCTCGGCGGCCGTCTGTACACGGCGAAGGACTCGCGCACCTCCGCGGAGAACTTCGCGAAGATGTACCCGCGGCTCGAGGAATGGCGCAAGGTCCGCGCTTCCGTAGACCCCGAAGGCGTTTTCGCCTCTGACATGTCCCGAAGGTTGGAACTGTGATCGACGCTGTGGGCAACCCCCAGTCCCTGCTGCTGCTCGGCGGCACCTCCGACATCGCGCTCGCGATCGCGGAGAAGTACCTGTCCGAGAAGCCGCTTCGGGTCGTGCTGGCCGGACGGCAGTCGCCGCGGCTCGACGCGGCCGCTCAGCGCCTGAAGGACAAGGGCGCCGAAGTGTCCACCGTCGACTTCGACGCGAAGGCGCTGGACACCCACCCCGGCGTGCTCGACAAGGCCTTCGAGGGTGGCGACATCGACGTCACCGTCGTCGCGTTCGGCCTGCTCGGCGACCAGGAAGAGCTGTGGCAGGACCACGCGAAGGCCGTCGAGGCGGCGACCGTGAACTACACGGCCGCGGTGTCCGTCGGAGTCGCGCTGTCGAACAAGCTCAAGACGCAGGGACACGGCAAGGTCATCGCGCTGTCCTCGGTCGCCGGTGAGCGGGTCCGCCGGTCGAATTTCGTCTACGGCTCCTCCAAGGCCGGTTTCGACGGCTTCTACCTGGGCCTCGGCGAGGCGCTGGCGGAGTTCGGCGTGCAGATCACCGTCGTCCGGTCCGGCCAGGTCCGGACCAAGATGACCGAAGGCCTCAAGGACGCCCCGCTGACGGTGGACGTCGAGCAGGTCGCCGAGACCGCCGTCGCCGCCTCGCGCGCCGGCAAGGAACTGGTGTGGTCGCCCGCGCCGTTCCGGCTGGTCATGTCGGCGCTGCGGCACATCCCCCGGCCGATCTTCCGGAAGCTGCCGATCTAAGGAATGAACCTCGGCTATCCGCTCGGGGCCGCGTCACAGGCCCTGCCTTCACTGCGCCCGGGCGAACGGCTGCTGTGGGCCGCGTACGGCCGGACGCTGAACTACGACGTGCGCGGCCTCGACCCCTGGGGTGTGCCGAAGAAGAGCGTGCTGAGCAAGCTCGGCTCGGGCGCGGCGAACTTCGCCGGGGACATGGTCGGCGCGGCGCTGGGCGGGGGCGACGACAGCGGCCGGTCGAATCCGCCGTCGCCGCAGGTCATCGTGCTCGGCGAGCAGGGCGGCCTCGCGCACGCGGCGGTGCGGGGGTTGTCCACCAGCGGATCGCTCGCACGGCTGTGGGCGCTCACCAGCGCGCGGCTGCTGGTGCTGGAGAAGGCCGTCACGCCGGAGAAGCCCTCGGAGAAGTCGTTCCTGTCGAAGGCGATCGGCTTCGGCAAGGACATCGCCGCGATCATGACCACGAAGACCTACGGCGAGAACGCGGCGGGCGTCCCGATCGCGCGACACGAGATGGTGCCGTGCGCCGAGATCCCGCGCCAGTCGATCGCCGGGTTCGCCGTCGCCGAGCACGGCAAGAAGCGGCGCCCGTGTCTCCGCGCGTCCTTTGTGGACGGATCGGGGATGGATTTCCTGTTCGACTGCGACGATCCCCGGCAGTTCGCCTGGCTCCACTCGGTGACGGTGAGCTGATGGAGAACACGCTTCCGATGGCGAAGTCCGTCGACGAGATCGTCGAACGGGAACTGCACCGGTTCTGGCTCGCGCCCGGTGAACGCCTGATCATCGGCTGCCCGCCCGCGCACGGCTACGTGGGTCTCGTGCTGGACGGCGAGCTCACGCTGCCCTATTCGGCGTCGCGGGAAACCCCCGCGGTGACCGGGAAGACGCGGTGGCCGCTGCCCGCTTCGGACGTCCTCCAAGGCGACTGGACCGACGACCCGACGATCGCGTACTGGGTCGTCGCGCGGACCGCGGACCAGACCGCCGTGCGGCTCGCGGACCATCTCGCGGGAGGCAAGGGCGAGGCGCGGCTGACGCTTTCGGATCGGCGGCTGGCCGTCGTGTACCCGGCGCGGCTGCTGGAGGGCGAGGATCCCGCGCAGCCGTTCCGGACCTTCGAGGAGATGCCGTCGGGGGTGGTGCGTTCGGTCTCCGCGCTCTACTTGGGACGGAGTTTCCCGCCACGCCCGGTGCTCCAGTTCGTCTTCGCGGACGGGTCCGTGGTCTACCAGCGGGACATGCTGGCCGTCACGAAGGCCGACCGGGCCCGTTCCCGCCGCTGACCCCTCGCATTTCGTCCTCTGAATGCGGTAGTTCGCGATGCCAACTACCGCATTCAGAGGACGAAACGCGGGGGTTAGCGGGCCGGGAGGAGGTACAGGCTTTGCGTGCCCATCCACGGCGAGTGGATGGTCCAGGTCGCCAGGGCGTTCGCGGGCGGGGCCTTGCTGGTGGTGGCCAGCACCAGATCCGGCGTCGCGGGCGGGACGCTGTGGTCGAAGAACCGGAAGTTCGCCGCCAGCAGCGCCTTCCCCAGCTCGCTGCTGCGGTTCTTCGTCTCGATGATCGCCGGGTCGACGGAGCCGCGGTCGGAGAACTGGTCGACGATGTCGCAATCGCAGGAGTACGCGAGCGCGCCGACCTCGCCCGCGCTCTCCACCTTGCGTCCCTTGGTCAGTTCGGCCAGTTGCGAGCCGATCGCGCGGTATTCGTCCGACGCGGCGTGATTGCTGGTGATGGGCGCGAACCGCCGCGGCAGTTCGGGAGCGGCGTAGGCGACGGCGCTCGTCAGCAGGAACGCGCCCGCGAGGATCCCCGCCCCGAGCCGGGCCCGGCCGGGTACCGCGCAGGCCGCGGCGGCGAGGAAGACCGTCGCGCCGATGATGCTGGGCGCGTAGTACCAGTGGTACGGCGGAACGTTCAGCCAGCAATAGGCCAGATAGTGCGCCGCGCCGGCGATGGCGAGGGTCGCGAACGGCAGCAGGCGCTTCGCCCGCTCCGAGCCGCGCCGGAAATGGAACGTCCACAGCAGACCGGCGAGCGCGCCGATCACGAGCGGCAGGAAGGAAAGGGTCGCCGCCACCGGGAAGTTGCGCCAGTACAGCAGCGGGCCGTTGGTGAAGCTGAACGGTCCCCACGAACGCTGCATGATCTTGATGACCAGGGTGTCCGGCACCGCCGAACCCAGCACCAGCCAGCTGAACCCGAACCACGGCAGCATCACCGCGAGCGCGGCGAACGTCATCCGCCAGATGCCCACCCAGAATTCGCGGCGTCCGAGGAACAGCACGAACGCGATCAGCAGCAGATCGATCCGGATCAGCGCGATCAGGCCGATCATCGCGCCCGCGGCGGCGGGCAGCCGTTCGTGCAGGAACACCATCGTCCAGACGACGGCCGCCGCGCCGAGGGCGACTTCGAGGCCGACCGACGACAGCAGCAGCGGGTTCACCAGCAGCAGGCACAGCGCGAGCGGGGCGAACCCACGCGAGAGGCCGGTCGCGGCGCCGATCCGGCGGAGGCCGAGGACGAGCGCCACCTGGCTCGCGACGAAGACGATCCCGGCGGCGAAGACGGCGTCTCGCACGATGAAGGTGACGAGCGCCAGCACGAGGACGTTCAGCGGCGACGTCGCGGTGTTGGCGGTGCCTTCTTCGATCAGGCCCCAGTGGCCGTGGAAGGCGAGGTTCTTCGCGTACGAGAGCGTGATGTACGTGTCGTCGATCAAATGCCCGCTGACCAGCACGAACACCAGGGCCGACGCCACCGCCGCCCCGGCCGGGAGCACCCAGGGTCGGGTAAGGACGGCGGCTCCCGGCAGCGCACCGGAAGCCTGGGGCAGATCAGCGGAGGCGCTTCGCATCACGAACACCGTACACGGTGCCGTGATGATTCCGTTATCTACCCGCCGTGGCGCTGGTCACGCCAGCCGGGGCCGTCACGGAAGTCGCGGTCCATGCCATGACCGCCTGGGCCACGGTGTTCACGGGAGAAACCGGGCCGGTCGCCGTCGCGGGAAGCCAGTCCGACAGCGGTACCGATGATGCCGCCACCGAGGACGAAGCCGAGTACGCCGACCGCGACCAGCTGAGTCGCGCGGTGCCCGGCGAAGCGGCGGAAACCGCCCTTCGCGGGCGGAGCCTGCTGCGCCGGGACCCAGCCCGGCGGCGGGCCCGCGGGGGCGGCGGCCGGGGTCTCGGCGGGTTTCTCGGCGGCGGGCTGCTCGACCGTCTTGTCCTCGTCTTCGGACGGCCGCTGCTGGTCGGTCATCTTTCGCTCCTCAGGCTGATGGGGGCGGGCTGTGTGCCCGCCCCCATCACCGAGGATGCGTGCGCTTCCTATGGATGCGCTGTGTGTGAGCTGTCGAATCAGAGATAGAACGACAGGAACAGCGTGATGACCCAGCTCGCGCCGAGCACCTGGAGCACGCGGTCCTTGAGCGCGATCTCCTCCGGCTCGCCCGCGTTGCCGCCGTCGACGTCGACGGCGTAGCGCAGGACGGCCACCACGAACGGCACCATCGAGACGACCGCCCAGACCGAGTCGTGCTCGACCTGGCGGATCTCGAAGGCCCACAGGCAGTAGGACATGATCAGGATCGCCGCGGACGTCGCCCAGACGAACCGCAGGTAGCTCGCCGAGTACTTCTTGAGCGAAGACCGGATCTTCGCCCCGGTGCGCTCGAAGAGCATGATCTCGGCGTAGCGCTTGCCCGCCACCATGAACAGCGAGCCGAACGCGGTGACCAGCAGGAACCACTGCGAAAGCGCGATACCGGCGGCCACACCACCGGCGATCGACCGCATCAGGAAGCCCGAGCCGACGATGGCCAGATCGACCACCGGCTGGTGCTTGAGCCCGAAGCAGTAGCCGAGCTGGACAGCCTCGTAGACCGCCAGCACGACCGCGAGCTGCCAGCTGGCGAAGAACGAGATGCCGAGGCCGGCGGCGAAGAACACGCCCGCCGCGACGAACGCCACCGGCACCGGCACGATCCCGGCCGCGATCGGCCGGTTCCGCTTGGTCGGGTGCGCCCGGTCGGCCTCGACGTCGATCGCGTCGTTGATGAGATAGACCGAGGAGGCCACCAGCGAGAACGCCGCGAAGGCGATCAGCGCGGCGATCAGCAGGCCGGTCCGGTCCGTCGACTTCGAAAAGGCGAAGAACGGTGCGGCGAACACCAGCACGTTCTTCACCCACTGGCGCGGGCGTGCCGTTTTGATGATGCCGCCGACGAGACCGCCGGCGACCTTCTTTCCTTCGGCGGCCTCGGCCACGGGTTCTACGTCGTCAGGCTTGGAATCGGCCTTCTCGGTCGTTTCACTCATCGTCGCTTCAGCTTCCTACGTATCAAGCCGCCGACTACGCCCCCAAGGGCCGCTCCGGCCAGAACGTCGGTCGGGTAGTGGACGCCGAGCACGAGCCGGGAGGCCAGCATCGGCGGTACCAGGGCCGGGACCAGGTTACGCCCGGTCAATCCGGAGTAGAGCACCGCCGCCGCCGTAGTCGAGGTCGCGTGCGAGGACGGGAAGCTCAGCTTGCTCGGCGTGGAGACCAGGACCTCGACGCTCGGGTGGTCCGGTCGCGGCCGCCTGACCACGCGTTTCACCGCGATGGACGCGGCGTGCGCGCCGACGACGCCCGCCGCCGCGACCAGCCAGTCCTTGCGGCGCTTCTTGTCGACCGCGGCCCCGACGAGCCCCAGCGCGAACCAGCCCGCGCTGTGCTCGCCGAAGTGCGAAAGACCGCGTGCCGCCTTCACCGTGACGTCGCTCTTCAGGACGCCCTGGGCCTTGGCCAGGACGGCTACCTCACCCGTGGGTGCGCCCTTCTCAAGCATCGAGGGACCCGTCCAGAGGCGCGCCATCGGTCAGGTGCGGCGCGATCTTGTTGTCGAACGCGGACAGCGCCGAACCGATGGCCATGTGCATGTCGAGGTACTTGTAGGTACCGAGACGGCCGCCGAACAGCACGTTCTTGTTCTTGGCCTCGGCCTTCGCCAGCTCGCGGTAGGCCTCGAGCTTCTCGCGGTTCTCCGGGGTGTTGATCGGGTAGTACGGCTCGTCGGCCTCGCCGGCGAAGCGGGAGTACTCGCGGAACACGACCGTCTTGTCGTTCGGGTAGTGCTTGCGCTCCGGGTGGAAGTGCCGGAACTCGATGATCCGGGTGTAGGGCACTTCTTCGTCGTTGTAGTTGACGACCGAGGCGCCCTGGAAGTCACCGGTCTCGACGACCTCGGACTCGAAGTCCACCGTGCGCCAGGTGAAGCGGCCCGCGGAGTAGTCGAAGTAGCGGTCCAGCGGCCCGGTGTAGACGGTCGGGGTGCCGGCGGGGATGTGCTCGCGGACGTCGAAGTAGTCGACGTTCAGCCGCACCTCGATGTTCTCGTGCTCCGCCATCTTCTCGAGCCACGCGGTGTAGCCGTCGACCGGCAGACCCTCGTAGGTGTCGTTGAAGTAGCGGTTGTCGAAGGTGTAGCGGACCGGCAGCCGCGTGATGATGTCGGCGCCGAGGTTCTTCGGGTCGTTCTCCCACTGCTTGGCCGTGTAGCCGCGGATGAACGCCTCGTAGAGCGGGCGGCCGATCAGCGAGATGGCCTTTTCCTCGAGGTTCTGCGCGTTCGCGGTCTCGAACTCCGACGCCTGCTTGGCGATCAGCTCGCGGGCCTCGTCCGGCGTGTGCGACTTGCCGAAGAACTGGTTGATCAGCGCCAGGTTCATCGGCAGCGGGTACACCTGACCCTGGTACTTGCCGAACACCCGGTGCTGGTAGTTCGTGAAGTCGGTGAAGCGGTTGACGTACTCCCACACACGCTTGTTGGAGGTGTGGAACAGGTGCGCACCGTAGCGGTGCACCTCGATCCCGGTCTCGGGCTCGGCCTCGGAGTAGGCGTTGCCACCGATGTGGTGACGCCGCTCCAGCACGAGGACCTTCTTGCCGAGCTCGGCCGCGGCCCGTTCGGCGACGGTCAGCCCGAAGAATCCGGACCCGACCACGATGAGGTCGTAGCCGGTGAAATCGGCTTCAGTAATCTTGTCGGGGTTCGTGTGCGCGCTCACGGGCGTCGAGGGTACGCACGTCGACTCCGTGCCCTGCAGCGAGCACCGGTTTTCACCTTCGACAGACACATTTAGGAAGCAGTGCCTACTCCGGACACCTTCTGGTCGTATTTCGGTGCGACCCTCACCTACCTGGCCGTCCTCGCGGTCCCCGGCGGGCTCGTCGGCCGTGCCGCCGGCCTGCGTGGCTGGGCCCTGGCGGGGCTGGCCCCGCTGCTGTCCTACACGGTAACCGGACTGGCCGGTCCGTGGCTGGCACTCGCGGGCGTGTCGTACAACCCCCTGACCGTGGCGGCCGTCACGGCCTTGCTCGCCGGGATCGGCTTCGGCCTCCGCAAGCTGGGACAGAGCCGCGGCTGGATCAAGCCGGGCGCCGAGGAACCGCCGACGAAGTGGCACCCGCGCGCGCACTACGCCGTCGCGGCCTGCGTCGCGCTGGCCGTCGGCATCTCGATCCTCGTGGTGCTCTCGGCCCGCGGCGGCACGACGGCGGTGTTCCAGCGCTGGGACACCGTGTTCCACGCGAACGGCATCCGCTACATCGCCGAGACCGGCGACGGCTCGCTGACCGGGATGGGCACCATCAACTGGTACCCGGACGGCTCGTTCTACCCGAACGCGTATCACCTGGTCGGCTCGCTCGTGTACTCGATCTCGGGCACGACCATCCCGGTCACGCTGAACGCCATCACCATGCCGGTCGCCGGGATCTTCGCGCTGTCGATGGTCGCCCTGATCCGCCAGCTCGGCGGGCGCGCGGTGTTCGCGGGCTGCACGGCGCTGGTGGCCGCCGCGGCCACCACCGGCGCGTACGAGTCGGTGTCCAGCGGGCTGTTGCCGTTCGCGCTGGGGATCGTGCTGACGCCGCTGGCCGTGGTCGCGCTGGCCCGCTTCCTCGCGCGGCCCGGCCTCGACACCGGTTACGTGCTCGCACTGACCGCGGTCGGCCTGCTGGCGGCGCATTCGTCGGCCCTGTTCGGCGCGCTGCTGTTCGCCTTCCCGCTGGTGGTGCAGCGCTGGTACCGCGCGCTGCGGCACAAGCCGCTCGACGGCGTTCCCGAGGGGCGCGGCGGCTGGCGGGTCATCGGCGGCGACGTCGTCAAGATGGTGCCGGTGATGGCGGGCAGCGGGCTGCTCGCGGCACCGCACATCCTCGGCGCCCTGAAATTCACTTCGGGTTCATACCCTTATTACGCGTGGGGCTCGGACCTGCCGGTGCTGAAGTCGCTGGGGCTGCTGGTGACCTTCCGGCAGGTGCTGAGCGCGCCGCAGGTGTGGCTGACGGTGCTGCTGGTGATCGGCGTGCTGAGCCTGTTCCGGCTCGGGCGGATGCGCTGGGTGGGGCTTTCGGCGATCGGCTTCTCGGCGCTGTTCGTATTGGTCGCCTCGTTCGGCGCCGAACCGTGGGTGATCTCGCTGTCGCGGCCGTGGTGGAACGACCGGTACCGGCTGATGGCGCTCGCCGCGATCCCGCTGTGCCTGCTCGCCGGGCACGGGATGGCGGAGCTGCAGCGCTGGTTCGCGAAGTGGGCGAGCGGCCGGTCCTGGGTGAAGAGCCGTCCCGCGCTGCCCGCCAGGCTGGGGCTGGCGACCGCCGTGTTCGTCGTGGCCGCGTCGGCCGTGCTGACCAAGGGTTTCTACACCGAGTCGAACGCGCACGCGGTGTCGTTCCTGTACTACAACGGGCCC
The DNA here is from genome assembly GCF_041021335.1 of Amycolatopsis sp. SB7-3. Classification (NCBI taxonomy): domain Bacteria; kingdom Bacillati; phylum Actinomycetota; class Actinomycetes; order Pseudonocardiales; family Pseudonocardiaceae; genus Amycolatopsis; species Amycolatopsis sp. SB7-3. The sequence goes on along the minus strand of NZ_JBFPJQ010000001.1, from coordinate 2,608,010 downwards.
GAGGGCGAGGTCACGCCGCCGGTCAGCGCCGACGAACTGGCCGCGATGAACGAGCTGACCAAGATGAACATCGGACCGGACGAGAAGGTGCTCAACGAGCGCTTCGACGGGACTGCGTGGCTGTACGCGATCACCGGGATCCACCCGGTCGCCGGGCACTACGACCCGGGCGTGCCGCCGCCGGACGCGAAGTACCTGGCGCTGCACTTCCGCGACTACGACACCGACCCCGAGGTGCGGGCCGCGGTGCGGCGGCTGAACATCAAGCACGTGCTGATCGGGAGCACCCCGATCAAGATCGGCGAACCGCCGGCGCCGGGGCTGCGGGATCTGGACGGGCTGGGTTTCCTGCGGAAGGACTTCTCCAACGCGGGCGCTTCGATCTACACGCTGACTCGCTGACGGCTGCTTCGCGCGGCCCACGCGTGCTAGGAACGGTCCTTTCCTTGCGAAATTTGCAAGGAAAGGACCGTTCATTGCATCGGGCGATCCACAGATAAAAGGCTCGCGTGGTCGCGGACTGCCCCTGCCGCGACCACGCGAGCCTTTCGTCCCCCATTCACCCCCGGGGTGACCCATGAGGGGCAGCCGTCGTCGGCCACACCCACTCGCTGTACTTGTTCTTCAGACGACTACTGGGCGGAACCGGTTTACCCGGCTCGCCAACGTCACCCGATCGGCCTAAGAGCTTCTTCCCTGGAGTACCGGGAGTACGTCGCTCACGACCTCTTCGAGCGTCGACTCGCGGCCGACGTAGTAATCGCCGGACCTCGGCCAATGCGTGACGATGTCGGTGAACCCGAGCTCACCGGCCCGTCCGGCCGCGTCGGTGAACGCGCCCACGCTCTCGAGGGAGAAGACCGGCGCCGCGTCGAGGCTCAGGAACCGCTGCACGCTCGCCTTGTCCCGGCCCACGGCGTCGAGTCGCTCGTCGAAGGTCTTCACGAGCTCCGCGACCCCCTTCCACCACTCGTCCTGGGTATCCGCCTTGACGCCGGTGGTGGCCCAGCCCGCGCCGAACCGCGCGGCGAGCGTCATCGTGCGGGGGCCGTTCGCGGCCACGAGGAACGGCAGCCGCGGCCGCTGCACGCAGCCCGGCAGGTTCCGCGCGCCCTTGGCCCGGTAGTACTCGCCCTCGAAGTCGAAGCCGTCGGTCATCAAGAGCCCGTCGAGCGCTTCGACGAACTCGGCGAAACGGTCCGTGCGCTGCTTGACCGACAGTTCGGGACCGTCGAGCACGGTGGCGTCGTAGTTGGTGTTCGGGACGCCCGCGCCGACGCCGAGGATGAAGCGGCCGTCGGAGATGTCGTCGAGGGTGGTCAGCTCGCGGGTGAACGGCACGGGATGCCGGGCGACCGGCGAAGCCACGAAGGTGCCCAGTCTGATCCGCGACGTCACCATCGCGGCCGCCGTCAACGTCGGCATCGCACTGAACCACGGGCCGTCGACGAGGGTCCGCCAGCCGAGGTGGTCGTACGTCCAAGCGTGGTCGAAGCCGTACTCCTCGGCGGCCCGCCATTTCGGCTCGGCCGCCCACCAACGATCTTCCGGAAGGATCACGATGCCTACGCGCACACCGGGAAGGTACTGGTCCAGACCGACACTTCGCCCGATGGGCGGATCTTCGGGGACAATGTGCCGGTGGAAAAGCCCCTCTTGATCGCCTCCGACGTCGACGGCACCCTGCTCGCCCCGCTGGAGGTCCTGTCCGAACGCACGATCGACATCGTCCGGCGGGTGACCGAGGACGGAGTCCCCTTCGTGCTGGCCAGCGGCCGTCCGCCGCGCTGGATCGCCCCGATCGCGAACCCGCTGGGCCTCACCGGTTACGCGGTCTGCGCGAACGGTGCGGTGCTCTACGAGATCGGGACGGACCGGATCGTGGCGGTCCACGGCCAGCTCGAACCGGCACTGCTGCACGACACCGTGAGTGCTCTTGATCACGCCCTTCCCGGCTGCCGGTTCGCCGCGGAACGGGTCGGCGAGTCCGCGCAGGACCCGCGCGTACGCAGCTTCGTGATCGAGCCCGACTACCACAATCCGTGGGGCAACCACGAGGGCGCGGAGGCGCCGCGGGCCGAGGTGATCGGGCATCCGGCGATCAAGCTGCTGATCAGCAGACGTGGGATGAGCTCCGACGAGATGGCGCGGGCGGCGCGTGAGGTGCTCGACGGCTCCGTCGACATCACCTACTCGACCGACACCGGGCTGATCGAGGTCGCCGCGCACGGCATCACGAAGGCGACCGGGCTGGCCGAGGTCTGCGAGCGGCTGGACGTGCCCGCCGAGCGCGTGATCGCGTTCGGGGACATGCCCAACGACGTCGAGATGCTCGGCTGGGCCGGTCACGGTGTCGCGATGGCCAACGGGCATCGCTACGTGTTCGACGTCGCCGACGAGGTGACTGGGCCGAACTCCGAGGACGGCGTCGCGCAGGTGCTCGAACGCTGGTTCTGAGACGACCTGGCTAGCGGCCTTCGCGGTCGAGCTTCGCGGCCTCTTCCGGCGTCGGCGCGGTGCCGCCGAGGTGCGCGGGCAGCCACCAGCGCTCGTCGTCGGAAGAGGGCTTCTCCGGATAGTCGGCCTGGACGCGGTCCACGAGCGCCGACATCCGCACGCGAAGGTCCTTCGAAAGGACTTCCGCGTCTTCGTCGGCCTTCGGGTGCATCGGCTCGCCGACGAGGATCGAGATCGGCACGTGGCGTTTGGTGAGGTCCTTCGGGCGCCCCTTGGTCCACAGCCGCTGCGTGCCCCACAGCGCCATCGGCACGACCGGGACACCCGCCTCGGCGGCCATCCGGACGGCACCGGATTTGATGTCCTTCACGGTGAACGACCGGCTGATCGTCGCTTCGGGGAACACGCCGACGACCTCCCCTGCCTTCAGGCGCTCGACGGCTTCCCGGTACGAGGCGAGACCCGCGCCGCGGTCGACGGAGATGTGGTGCATGCCGCGCATGAGCGGTCCGGCGATGCGGTTGCTGAAGATCTCCTTCTTCGCCATGAACCTGACCAGGCGTTTCGCCGGCTGCGCGCCGAGCCCGCAGAAGATGAAGTCGAGATAGCTCACGTGGTTGCAGGCGATGACCGCCCCGCCCTTCGACGGGATGTGCTCGGTCCCCTCCACCCGGATGCGGTTGTCCAGCACCCGGAACATCAACTTCGCCGCCATGATGACGGGCGGGTAAACGAGCTCAGCCATTCGTTCAGGTTACGCTACCGTAGGGTAACCAACCTACGGTCGCGTAGGTCACATCACTCCGAGCGCTCCTGACGCGCGAAGGTCACCACCGCCAGGACGACGCCGAGCAGCGTGCAGTACAGCGCGATCACCTGGTGTTTGACGTTCTCCAGCCCGTCGCCCAGCGCCGCCAGCACGAACTGCCCGGCGGCCACGGCGAGCAGGAAGCCCAGCACGACACCCACCGCGGTGCGCCGGGTCTTCCAGCCACGCCAGGCGATCAGGGCCCATATCGGCAGCAGGGCGAAGAAACCCAGTGGCGCCAGCAGTTTCGTCGCGGTCGAGACGATCGGGACGCGATATTCCTGCGATTCCGGGGCGAAGCCGGCCGACTGGTCGAAGCTGCCGAGGTAGGGCGGCCGCGCGGTGAGCAGATCGCCCGCCGCGCGGTCCAGGATCTCGACGGTGCGGAAGGGATGCGTCGCGAAGTACTCGACGACGTTGCGCCTGCTGATCTGCTCGCGGTACTTCGGGTACTCGGGATCCAGTGTCGCGGGCTTCGGATGCCACCAGCCGTTGCCCGCGTACTGGCCGAACGAGGCGGGCAATCCCAACGCGGCGAGGTCGGCTTCGGTGTCGTGCCGACCGTCCACAATGGTCAAGAAGATCGTGTTGAACATGTTGATCTCGCGCGAATCGTCGCCCGGCCGCGCGGCGAGAGAGCCGTCGGGCAGCTTCGCGGGCTCGACGGTCTGCTGGGCGTAGGCCGTTCCCCCGGCGAGCGCGCCGATGACGAACACGACGGGGAGCCAGCGCTTCAGGCCGCGGACGCCCGCCGGGCGGACGAGCAGCGCGGCGAGCGCGAGCAACGGCAGGATCATCAGCGTCTGGACCTTGGCGTTGACCGCGATCACGCCACCGAAGAGCAGCACGGCCAAGCCCGCGTAGCGCCACCAGTCCGGCCTCGCGGACACCAGGAGACCGCCGACGGCGAGCAGGAGACCGAGGAACGCGGCGCCTTCGCCGAGCACGGACGCGAAGTAGCCGAAGAACGCCGAGTCCGCGACGACGAGCAGCAGCCCGACGGCCGCGAAGCCGCGGACGCGGCGCGAGTACGGCAGCCCGACGACGATGAGCGCGACCGCCGCGGCGGCGAGGACGCTGGTGAGCACGCCGAGCACCACCAGGCTGAGCGTCGATTCGAGGCCGAGCACGCCGCCGATCGACCGCGCGATCCGCGCGAACCAGCTCTGGGTCAGGAGGTAGGTGGCGTCGCATTCGCCTGCCGGGACGGTGTAGGCGAGGTGGACGAAGCCCTCCGGCTTGCCCTTCCACGGGATGCCCGCGCCGCACAGCACGCGGAAACCGTCACCGTTGTCGGCCATCCCGACCGGCCTCGGCACGAGGAAACGAGCCAGCAGCACGGTGAGCGCGGCGGCGAAAACGCCGACGCCGAACAGGCGCGACGATGCTTCGAGCGCTGCCGGTCTGCTGGGGGAAACGACACTCACGCAGGGCACGGTACGTGGCGGAAATCGGGTGAGCGGTCGAGGGCCGCCCTGACCACCCGCTCGACGTCCGCCCGCAGGAACACGGTGATCCACGACGAGCTTCCTTCACGCGCGAAGGTCGCGACGCGGTACCTCGCCGCGTACGCCGGGTCGATCACGCAGGATTGCTTCGCCGAATAGCCGCTGTCGGTGATGACGGCGATCGTCGGATGGCGCCGCGAGACGACGGCCTCGCCCGCTTCCTCCGTCTGGCCGCGGACGCCGACGATCTGCAGTTGCGTCCCGGCGTGATACGACAGCACGCCGGGCGCCGACGTGCTCACGACCGAACCGGGCGGCAGGTAGGCGTCTAGCCAGCGGCCGATCTCCTCCATCTGCGCGCCGTGGTCGTGCCAGGCGCGCACCCGGCCCAGCATCTCCGGACTGAACACCGACACCAGCACCGCGAGCCCGGATAGTGCCACCGCGGCGGCGGGCATCAGCCGTTGAATCGGCGGCCGAGGCCGGGGGCTCGGCTTCGCGGCCACCGTCAGCACGCCGTAGACCGACACCGCCGCCACCGACAGCAGCGGCGGGATCGGCGCCAGCAACCGCCAGGCCGGCGCGGCGTCGCCGCCGAAGAAGACCACGAACCCGGTGAGCGCGACGGCGGTGGCGAGCATCAGCCAGATCAGCGACCGGGCTTCGGCCTCGTGCGGGGTCCGGCCGGTGCGGCGCAGCGACAGCGCCACCACCGAGATCAGGCCGAGCAGCAGGAATCCTTGGTGGACCACGGAGAAACCCGACAGGTACTGCCACCCGCGGTCGATCCGGGACTGGAGGTCGAGGTCGAAGGGGATGACGACCGAGGTCGGCAGGACATGGTCGTAATAGGTCACCCGCCAGGCCGTCCAGGGCGCGGCGAAGACGAGCCCGCCGAGCAGCCAGCCCACCGGCGACCACCAGGTGTACCGGCCGCGCAGCGCGGCGACGACCAGCCAGCAGCCCACCAGCACCGCGAGCAGGATCCCCGCCGGACGCGTCATCATCGCGAAGGCCACGAGCACCCCCGCGACCACCGGCCGCCGGGCCGCGAGCGCGGCGAAGACGCCGAACACGAGCAGCACGAACAAGGGCGTCTCGGTACCGGAGCCGCCGTACGCGGCGAGGCCTCCGGCACCGGCGACGAGCACCGCGGCGGCCACCCCGTAGGCGGGCCGCGGCTCACCCGCGGCCCGCGCGACCACCCGGTTCACCGTCACGTACGCGAGCAGGACGGCGCCGAGCGTGGCGAGAATGCCGAGTACGACGGCGGAGGTCTCGATATCGGCCCCGAAAGCGGCTTTCGGCAACGCGATCACGATCATCCAGAGGAAATTCGTGTACCCCTCGATCCGCTCGCCGGTGTTGAACACCGGCCCATTGCCGTCGGCGATGTTCTGGGCGTATCGGAAGGTGATGTACGCGTCTTCCGCGATGGTCGAAAACACTAGCTGGTGCACCAGCGAAAAGCCGAGGATCAGCATCAGCGCGCCGGCGCGCCGGCCCTTGTCCGCGCCGATCTTGGGCCAGGCCACCAGCACGAAGATCGCGACCGCGGACCAGGCGACGACAAGCGCGACCACCACCTGATCCCACCCTCCCGGGCCGAGCGCTCCGTATGCGAAAAGACTACGGTCAAGTATCGATCACCGCGCCAAGGTGTTTCTTTCGGCGCAGCCAATTGACACGAATGGGCGATCGACGTGTGCGCCGAGTAAACGGAGGCACGCGGTTTTCCCCGTCGGGATGTGCCTCCTTCGGGTATCGGTCCCCGGTGGTTAATCTGGCTTCCCATTCCGTTCCGCACCTCGGGGGTTCTGTGCGGATTCCCCAGCCGAGGTAGCCCGTGCCCACCCACACCTCCCTGTCGGCCGACGTCCTCACGATGGTCGTCGCGCTGCTCGTCATCGGCCTTCCCGGTCTGCTCACCGGTCTCGCCGCCGGTCTGCGCGGCTGGGTGCTCGCGGGGATGACGCCGTTGCTGAGTTACGCCATCGGCGGGCTCGCGGGACCGTGGGCGGCCGCGCTCGGGCTGCCGTTCACTCCCGTGACGTACGCGGTCGCGACGGTGCTGTTCGCCGGGGTCGCGTTCGGCCTGCGGCGGCTCACGCTGCGCCGGTGGCCGCCCGCGCCGGAAGAACCACTGTGGGGACGCTCCGGGCACCTCGCCGTCGGGGCGTGCCTGCTGCTCGCGGCCGCCGTCGGGATGTACGCGGTGATCCGCGGAATGGGCAGGCTGGACGCCATCCCGCAGGGGTTCGACGCGGTGTATCACGCGAACGGCGTCCGGCAGATCGCCGAAACCGGGGACGGCAGCCTGTTCGGCACCGGCGAGGTGAACTGGTACGGCGACGCGGCGCCGGTGTTCTACCCCAACGCGTACCACCTGCTCGCGTCCGTGGTGTACCTGCTGAGCCCGGCGACCATCCCGCTGGCCCTGGACGTGAACACCGCGCTGCTGCCCGCGCTCCTGGCGTTGTCGCTGGTCACGATGGTGCGCGTGTTCCGGGGACGCGCGGTGTTCGCGGGTGCCGTCGCCCTCGTCTCGATCGCGCCGGTGATGGGCCTGTACGAATCGATGAGCAGGGGACCTTTGCTCCCGTTCCTGCTCGGCCTCGCGCTGACGCCGCTGGCCGCCGTCGCGGTGAAGCGGTACCTCGACCGTCCCGCCCCCGACACCGGATTCGTGCTGCTGGTGAGCGCCGTCGGACTGCTGTGCGTGCACTCGTCGGCGTTGTTCGGCGCGATCCTGTTCGCCGGCCCGCTCCTGCTGCAGCGGTGGATCGCGCCCGGGGAACGGTGGCGGCGGATCGGGCGTGACCTGCGCGCGCTGGCGATCGTCGGGGTAGTCGCGATCCTCGTGGCGTGGCTGCAGCTGTTCGGCGCGATCGGGCTCGCGAGCGGCGAAGTGCCCTACCGCAGCTGGCCGGTCGAATGGCGGGCGACGACCGCGCTCGGCGCGCTGCTCGGCTTCCAGCATCACGAGCCGTATCCGCAGATCTGGCTTTCCGTGGCGTTGTTGCTGGGCTTCATCTTCTTCTCGCGCGCGGGCGCGCTGCGCTGGATCGGGGTCACGGCGCTGATCACCGGGCTCGCCTACATCGCGGTGACGTCGTCCGAGCAGCCGCTCGTGCTGGCGCTGTCCCGGCCGTGGTGGAACGACCCGTACCGGTTCATGTCGATGGCGGCGATCCCGCTGTCGATCATCGCGGCGCACGGCCTCGCCGAGACGCAGGCGTGGCTGCGGGACAACATCGCGCACCGCAAGGTGCCCGCGTTCGCCGTCGCGGTGGTGGTATTCGGCGCGTTCGCCTTCCTCAGCAACGGTTTCTACGCGCCGTCCAACGCGGCGAAGGTCGCGCCCGGCTACGCGAACACCCCAGGTATCGACCAGCACAAACTGCCGGTGAGCCCGGACGAGGTCGTCGCGATGGAGAAGCTCGCCGAGTTCGCGAAGCCCGGCGAGCGCGCGCTGAACGACCGCCTGGACGGGACGGTGTGGACCTACGCGCTCTCCGGCGTCCGCACGACTTCCGGGCATTTCGACGAGACGCTGTCGCCGTCGGACGCGCGGCTGCTGGAGTGGCACTTCCGCGAGTACCCGTCGAACGCCCAGGTGCGGGCGGCGGTGGCGCGGCTGAACGTGCGTTGGGTGATCCTCGGGCAGTACGGCTACCCGACCGGTGCCCTGCGCCAGGCGGGCCTGCGCGATCTGGACGGGCTGAACTTCGTGACCGAGGTGTACCGGAACCCCGACGCGGTGATCTACCGGCTGAACCCCTGACGCATTTCGTCCTCTGAATGCGGTAGTCGCGTGGGCAGTCGCCGTGCATGGGCTGAAGGCTCCCTTCACCGCGTCTGATGCGACGAAGGGAGCCTTCAACCCCGGCCGGATAAGGGTCGTGAGTGGAGATTCGGGTTAGTACCGACCCTGTCTCAGTTGCCTCTGCCGCTGCGCGGGTGGCGATCTCGCGTGACTGGATGGCCGACACGCGTGATCAGGCGGACGACTCGGGGCCAGGCCCCGGCGACAGGCGTGTCGTCCATCCAGTCACACGTGTCGTCCACCTGGTCACACGCGCCGTCCCCTAAGACACGCACAACCGCCGAAGCGATGGGCACGTCTCGTGAGTGGCGACCAGCTACACCGACCGCATTCAGAGGACTAAACGCGGGAGGTGACGAGGCGGGCCGAGAGGGCGGCACCGCCGGCGGTGATCAGGTCCGCGACGGTGAACATCACCCGCGAGGCGATGGCGAAGGCCGTCGCCTGGACGACGGTGAGGCCCGACGCGGTCAACACGGCGACCTGCGCGACCTCGCGGACGCCGACCCCGCTGGGCAGGATGAACGCGAAGGTCCCGACGGTCATCGCGACCGCCATCGCGCCGACGCACAGCACGAAACCGCTGAAGCCCGGCGTGCCGACGGAGTTCGCCAGCAGCCACAGGTGGACACCCTGCAGCGCCCACGCGGCCGTCGACGAGCCGAAGACCTTCCCGACGACCGACCAGCTCAGCCGGTGGTCCAGCGGCGGGCGGCGCAGGATCCGCAGCACCAGCGACGTGCCCCAGGTGAGCACGCGCGGGTGCAGCATCGCCAGCCCGACGGGGATGAGCACGAACAGCCACATCGCCCGCGGGCTGTTGCTGAACACCGCGGGGGCCGCGAGCAGCGAGACGACCAGCGCGGACACCACGCCGACGCCGAGCTGGATCAGCGAGCCGGTGAAGATCCGGGCCCTGGCGAGCCCGGCCTTGCGGCCCAGCTCCATCTGCAGCAGATACGCCCACACCGAACCCGGCACGTACTTGCCGAGCGAGCCGACCAGGCAGATCTGCGCGCCGCGGGCGTAGCCGATCGGCTTGCCGAGGTCGTCGACCATGACCTGCCAGCCGTAGGTCGACACCATGATCGCGGCGATGAGCGCGAGCAGGCTCAACGTGGAGGATTCCCACGCGACCTCGGACAAGGTCCGCCAGAATTCACCCCAATTGGTGACAAGTGTCTTCGCCGCGAAACCGACGACCAGCAGGATGGCGACCCAGCGGACGACGTCGAGGATCTTCGCCTTGGTGGATTTCGGTTGCTTTACGGAAACCGAAGTGTCCTCTTCGGGCGTTTCGACCGTCGTCACTGAACCTCCTCTGCTGCTACCTCGTCACCGCAGGTCAGGCCTGTACGGTCACCAAGCGGCTGAACTCGGTCAGCAGATCGTAGCCGTCCCAAATCGCGGAGAACGTCAGGGCCGAGCCGAAGGGAACGACCCGGTCGACGCCACGGCCGGCCAATTCCGTCACGAATTCCGTCAATTCTTCTTTGGTGAAGCCGAATTGACCGACGGTTTGATCTTTGCGGAGCACGATCGGGACGAGGTCGGAAAGCGTGTCGACCCGCGCGTTGGCGAAAGTGCCCGCGCCGAGCCATTCGCGTGGCAGGACGGCGGGGTCGGCCAGCTCCAGGGTCGCGATGCCGTTGCCCTGGAACTCGATGCCGCTGACGAGCCCGTCGACGGCCGCGCCGTACGCCGAAACCCGCTTCTGCACGGCCATGGCGGGCTCGGTGACGTGCTGTTTCGTCGCCAGTACCTCGGCGAGCAGCTTCCGGAACTCCTGCCCTGCTTCGCGGGCGCCGTCTTCTTCGCCGACCCAGAACACCGCGCGCGGTGACGAGCAGGCGGCCTGGTCGAACCAGTACGAGTCGTTGTAGAAACCCTCGGCGGCACCGCGGCGCTCGGCCTCGGAGGCGTTCTGCCAGCCGCGCACCGACGCGACCGCGAACGACGACCGGTCCGGGAAGGTCAGGTCGCGGGCGTGCGGCGCGAGCGGGTACTTGCGCAGCGCGGCGACCGAGGCGTCGCCGCCCCAGATCACCCGCAGATCCGCGGCGACCGACAGCGCGCCGCTGATCGCGTCGCTGCGGTCGTAGGTGACCATGCGCTGCGTCGCGGTGATCGCGGCGGCGGTGTCGGCGTCCACTTCGGACAGTGCGGCGTTCAGTGCTTCCAGCACCGTTTCGGCGGCACCGGCCGAACGCGAGGAGACACGGACGACGTTGTGGTTGCCCGCCAGTGCCGAAAGCGCCCACGAGTACACGAAGATTGTGTCGACGTTGGCGGGCGGCACGTGGAAGACCAGCCCGCGCGGGAAGCGCAGCGCGTCGCCGGAAGTCTCCAAAGTGGACAGTGCCTTGGCGATCTCTCCCTTGCGCAGGAAGAAACCCAGCGAAGCCAGCTCCGGGAAACGACGGGCCGTCGCGGGTGCGAGCAGCTTGCGCGCGAACTTCGTCAGGAACTCGACGACACGCGGGTCGCCGACGCGGAGCCGTCCGCCGACGGGTTCGGCCCGCAGCTCCTCGACCAGCGAGGAGACCTCGATCGCGTCGCCGAGCGGGAAACGCTGGTTGACCGTGCTCATGCCGCCGCTCCCTGGAAGGTGTCCGAGCAACCGCGGGCCTCGGCCTTGGGCAGCCTGCCCATGACCGAGAAGTGCTTGCCCGGCCAGTCGCCGTCGTCGATCCCGTTGTAGACACCGAGGTCTTCGGTGAGCAGGACGTGGCCGGGGTACGAACGCGGCAGCGTGCTGACGACCTCGATCACCCCGGGCTCGCCGACCGGCTGCTCTTCCCAGGTCTCCGGGTTCCGGATCACCACGTCGGCGAAATCGGGGCAGTACAACGAGTTCCCGGACGGTCCTTCGAGGAACACGGTGCCGATCTGCTCGATCATCCCGTAGTAGTTGTGGATTCGGGTGAGCCCGGTGTCCTCTTTGAAGCGGCGGCGGAACTCGGTGTTGTCCACCGCGCGGTCGATCAGCTTCTTCCAGCCGCCGGAGTGGATCAGGATCCCGTTGGAGAGATCCAGCTCGTGCTCGCGGGCGACCTCGTAGAGGTACTGCCACACCATGAAGGTGAAGCCGAAGATCAGGAACGGCTTGTCGCCGTAGGTCGCCAGGAACGTCTTGACCGCCTCGACGTCCGGCTGGTCGTTCTCGTCGAGCACGTAGGTGTGCTTGCGGCCGAAGTTCGCCATGCCCAGCACGCCCGCACCGCGCGCGGAGAACGAGCGGCGGTTCTTGATGATGCCGATCGTGTCGACCATCAGCATCGGCAGGCGCTCGCCGCCGAGGACTTCCTGAAGGGTGGCGCCGAGCTGCTTGGTCTGCGCGCCGGCGGCGTCCTTGTCCAGGTAGATCCGGGAGGCGCCCGCGCCGGTGGTGCCCGAGGAGGTCAGCGTCTTGAAGATCTCGGACTCGGGGATGCTGCGCAGGTCGTGCGTCTTGAACATCCGCACCGGCAGCCACGGCAGATCCGCGATGGAGCTGAACGAAGCGTCCCGCGCGATGCCGAGCGACGACAGGATGCGCTCGTAGCCCTCGGAGTTCTCGCGGTGGTGCGCGGTCAGTTCGGCGAGCTGCGGAAGCAGATGCTTCTCGCGCTCGGCCTGCGAAAGCGTGAACACACTCATACCTGGGCCTCCAGCGACCGGTAGTCGATCTTGCCGCTGGCGAGCAACGGCACGGTGTCGATGGGGCGGACGTCGAACCCGCTGGTGTGCAGGTGCAGCCGCTCGGACAGCGCCTTCGCGGCGTCCTTGCAGATGGCCTTGGCTCCGTCGCCCTCGGGCAACTCGGCGAACAGGACGACCTTGTCCCCGGCCGGGACGGCGGCCACGACGTCGATCCCCACCGAAGCCGAACGCACGGCGTGCTCGAGATCATCCAGGCTGACCCGGTTGCCGAAGACCTTGCCGATCCGCTTGAGGCGTCCGGTGATGTAGAGGAACCCGTCCTCGTCGAGGTACCCGAGGTCGCCGGTGGCCAGCACGCCACCGTATTCGTCACCCGCGGCCAGCCCGGCCTCGTCCTCGGCGTAGCCCATCATCACGTTGGGCCCGCGGTAGACGACCTCGCCGACGATCTTCGGATGCGTGGTCTCGGAACCGTCCTCGCGCCGGATCGCGAACGAGCCGCCGGGCAGCGCGGGCCCGGCCGAACCGAGCTTCTCCGCGAGCCGTTCCGCCGGGACGGTGGTCATCCGCGGGGCGGCCTCGGTCTGCCCGTACATCACGAACATCCGCCCGCCGACCTCGCGGATCTTGTCGTTGAACTGGGCGACGAGATCGTCGCGCAGCTTGCCGCCCGCCTGGGTCAGCGTGCGCAACGTCGGGTACTTCGCCGGGTCGAACTTGAGGCGCCGCAACATCTCGTAGTGGTATGGCACCCCGGCGAGCGAGGTGACCTTGTGTTCGTTGACCGCGTCCCAGAACCCGCGTCCGAGCACGCCGGAGGGCTCGATGACCACGGTCGCGCCGCGGACGAGATGCGAGTTCAGCACGGACAGGCCGTAGCTGTAGTGCAGCGGGAGGCTGGTCGGCGCGATCTCGTGGCGGTCGATACCGAGCACCTCGGCGATCGCGTCGGCGTTGGCGTACACCGCGCCACGGGAGAGCCGGACCAGCTTCGGATTCCCGGTGGAACCGCTGGTCGGCAGCAGGACCGCGAGATGCGGATGCGGCTCGACCCCTTCGGCGGACTCCCGGACCCAGTGGCCGTCGGAGACGCTGTACCCCTCGGGGGCGGGCGCGTCCGGCGCGGACAGCACGGCGGCCGGGCGGAAGCGCTCGATGAGCCCCGCCAGGACGTCGGCGTCCAGCGCCGGGTCGATCAGCGCGATCGCGCGGCCCGCCTCGAACGCGCCGAGGTAGTTCAGGACGCTGGAGAGGTCCACCGACATGCGCGCGAACAGCGCGCCCGGCGGCAGCAGCGACAACGCGGCACCCACGCGGGTGACCTCGGTGTCGAGTTCCTCGCCCTCGAGCGTCCTGCCGCTCGTGACGTCGATCAGTCGCGCACCCACACCCAGAAGGGTCATCAGAGAACTAATCCTCCATCGATGCCCAGCACCTGCCCGGTGATGAACGAAGCGTCATCACTGACGAGAAACCGGATCGCGTTCGCCACGTCTTCGGGCGTCCCGAGGCGCCCGAGCGGGGTCTTGCCGATGTTCTCGGCCTTGGCGTCCTCGGTCAGGCCGGAGGTCAGGTCGGTGTCGATGACGCCGGGCGCCACCGCGTTGACCCGGATCCCGGACCGGCCGAGTTCCTTCGCGGCCGAACGCGCGATGTTCGCCACCGCCGCCTTCGAGGCCGCGTACACCGTCTGACCGGCGCTTCCGTGCTCGCCGACGATCGAAGCGAGCACCACGATGGCGCCGGTCTTCTTGCGCATCATCGCCCTGGCCGCGGCCTGGACGGTGTGCAGTGTGCCGGCGACGTTCGTGCTCAGCGTGGTGTCGACCAGTTCCTCGCGGATCATGCCGAGGAGCGCGTCCTCCATGATCCCGGCGTTGGCGACCACGATGTCGAGCTTGCCGTGTTCCTTGGCCACCCCGCGGACCAGCGTCGACACGGCCTTGGCGTCGGTGACGTCCAGGGCGAGCCCGCTCGCGGCCCCCGCCGCGGCCGCCGCTTCCTTGGCCTTCGCCTCGTCGCGGCCGGTCAGCACGACGGTGGCGCCCGCCTCGGCGAGCGCCCGCGCGGTGGCCAGCCCGATACCCCGGGTACCCCCGGTGACCAGGGCGACCTTGCCGTCCAGCATCACTTGTTCTGGAGGTCGGTCACCATGTCGACGGCAACCTTGAAGCTGGACATGTCGATCACCTGGTCGGTGTCGAATTCCACATCGAACTCGTCCTCGATGGCCGCGACCAGCGCCATGTGACCGACCGAGTCCCAGGCCTCGATGTCGCGGTACTTCAGGTTCTCGACGTCGACCTCGCCGTCGAGGTCCAGCGCCTCGACGAAGACCTCACGCAGCTTGCCGGCGACTTCCGCCATGTCCGTACTCCTAATGCTCGTCGCGTGGACGGGCGTCCCACGCCTTCACCAAGGTAGAGAGGTCGCCGGGCAGCCGGTCGGCCAGCCCGTCCTCAGGGAGACCGGCCTTACCCTTCAGCCACGGTCCCAGCGCCTCGATGGCGGCCTCGTCCAGGCCGCGGCGGGACAGGCCCACCGTGTTGACGCCGGTCACCCGCGCGGGGTTGCCCACGGCGATGGTGAACGCGCCCACCTCCTTGCGGACCGCGGAGCTCATCCCGACCATCGCGCCGGGGCCGATGACGACCCGCTGGTGCAGGATCGCGCCCATGCCCAGGTTCGCCCCGGACCAGATGTGGCAGTGGCCGCCGGTGATGACGTTCGAGGCGACCGTGACGGCGTCCTCGACGAGGCAGTCGTGGGCGATGTGCGAGCCGCGGAGGAAGTAGCCGCCGTCGCCGATGGTGGTGGTGCGCCAGGTGCCCTGGTGGACGCTGACGTACTCGCGGATCCGGTTCCGGCTGCCGATGACGACACCGTGGCCGTCGTGATCGGGATCACCGTTCGGCGCGCTTTCCCAGGCGGCGGGGTGTTCGCGGCCGCGGTCCTCGCCGGGGGTCCCGATGGTCACGTGCGGGCCGATCCAGTTGCCGTCCCCGATCCGGGTGGGGCCCACGATGACCGTGAACGGTCCGATGACGTTGTCGTCGCCGAGCTCGACACCCTCGCCGATGACTGCTGTCGGGTGGATGCGGTTCACCACGTGAAGATCCGTTCGTTGTGGCTGGAGGCAGCCTGGGGTAATGGGCGCTTCGGCGGTCCCGGTAACGTGTGGCCCGCGCCAGAGGGGGCGGCCGGGCGCAGAACCGGCGGCTCACTGTACCGGACGCACCAGAACGCCCAGTCGAGAGAGACTTGCAGATGATCCCCATTACCGTGGTCGACGTCCGTGACGCGGAGGACCTCGTCGTCGAGGTGCTGCGATCCGGCGCCATCGCACAGGGACCGATGGTCAAGCGCTTCGAGGACGCGTTCGCGAGCGTTTCCGGCACGAAGCACGCGATCGCCGTCAACAACGGCACCACCGCGCTGGTCGCCGCCATCCAGGCGCTCGACCTGAAGCCGGGCGACGAGGTCGTCACCTCGCCGTTCACCTTCGTGGCGACGCTGAACGCGATCCTGGAAGCCGGCGCGACCGTCCGCTTCGCCGACATCCGGCGCGACGACTTCGCGATCGACCCGGACGCCGTCGCGGCCGCGATCACCGACCGCACCAAGGTCCTCATGCCCGTGCACCTCTACGGGCAGACGGCCGACATGGGCAAGCTCGCGCCGCTGGCCGCCGAGCACGGTCTCAAGATCATCGAAGACTCCGCGCAGGCCGTCGGCGCGTCGTTCCAGGGCAAGCCGTCGGGTTCCTTCGGGATCGGCTGCTTCTCCTTGTACGCCACCAAGAACGTGACCACCGCCGAGGGCGGCGTGATCACCACGGACGACGACGAGCTGGCCGACAGCCTGCGGGTGCTGCGCAACCAGGGCATGCGCGCCCGGTACCAGTACGAGGTCGCCGGGCACAACTACCGGATGACCGACCTGCACGCCGCCGTCGGCATCCCGCAGCTGGAGAAGCTGGACCAGCTCACCGCCGCCCGCCAGGCCAACGCGAAGCGCCTTTCCGAAGGCCTCGCCGGCACCCCGGGTCTCGACATCCCGCAGGTCCTGCCGGGCCGCGAACACGTGTGGCACCAGTACACCGTGCTGGTCGGCCCGCACGCCTTCCTCTCGCGTGACGAGCTCGCCGCCGCGCTCACCGAGCGGGGCATCGGCAACGGGATCTACTACCCGAAGATCGTCTTCGACTACGACTGCTACCGGAACAACCCGCTGATCCCCGACGCGAAGGTCGAGGACTTCCCGGTGGCCGCTTCCGTCGCCGCGCAGGCGCTTTCCCTGCCGGTGCACCCGCACCTTTCCGAGTCCGACCTGGACACCATCATCGAAACGGTTCGCGAGGTACTCGGCGCATGACCACCCACAAGATCGCCCTCATCGGCACCGGGAACATGGGCTCGCTGCACGCCCGTGTCCTCGCCGCGAACGAGCGCGTGGACCTCGTCCGCGTGATCGACCCGCGCGAAGAGGCGGGCCGCAAGGTCGCCGATCGCTACGAAACCCAGTGGACGCCCGAAATCGGCTCACTGTCCGATGTGGACGCGGTCGTGCTCGCTTCGGCCACCGAGGCGCATTACGAGCTGGCGCAGGAGATCCTGGGCCAGGGCAAGCCGATGCTGGTCGAGAAGCCGGTGTGCAACAGCCTCGAATTCTCCCAGGAGATCGTCGGGCTCTCGGCGAAGAAGGACATCCCGCTGATGTGCGGGCTCCTGGAGCGCTACAACCCGGCCGTGATGACCGCGCGGGCGCTGGTCAACGAGCCGATCCACCTGATGGCCCGCCGCCACGGCCCGTACGCGCCGCGGATCAAGACCGGTGTCGCGTGGGACCTCCTGGTGCACGACGTCGACCTGGCGATCCAGTTCTTCGGCGGCGCGACCCCGCAGCGGGTCGCCTCCGGTGCCGGCTACTTCCACCCGAGCTCCGTCGAAGGCGCCGAGGACACCATCGAGACGGTGCTGTCGTTCGAGTCCGGGCTCGCCACGGTTTCGGCGTCCCGCCTCGGCCAGCGCAAGGTCCGCTCGCTGTGGGTTTCCGAACTGGACCGCATGATCGAGATCGACCTGCTGCGCCGCGACGTCACCATCTACCGGCACGTCTCGCACGACTCGGTCACCGAGGACGGCCTCGGCTACCGGCAGCAGACCGTCATCGAGATCCCGGAACTGGTCACCGCGCGCGAGCCGCTCGCGACGCAGCTGGACCGGTTCGTCGACCTGCTCGAAGGCAAGGTCGACGTGGACGTCGAGCGGGACCTGATCCTGCCGTCGCACGCCGTCGTCGACCAGGTGCTGACGCAGGCCGCGGCCTGACCCTTTCACGCATTCAGTCCTCTGAATGCGGTAGTTGCGTGTGCAAGTACCGCATCCAGAGGACTGATTGCGTTATTTGGTGAGGCGCTGGCCCTTCGCGTCGTACGCGACGAGCGGGGTCAGCACGTACGGCGACTCCACCTGGCCGGGGCTGAACCAGAAGATGACGACCGACGGATCCTCACTCCACGGGATCACCTTGGCCTCGACCGGTTTCCCGCGCACGGTGCTGGTGACCCGCACCGCCGGACCGGAGAAGTAGCCGAACACCGGCACGAACGTGCCCCGGATCACGTCGCCGCCGTCCACGGCGTGGAAGCCGAACGACCGGTCTGAACCCTTGAATTCGTTGGCGGCCAGGAGCGCCTCGTACTCGCCCGCGCCGGTCCGGTACGCGACCTGCAGACCGAACCGGACGTCCGGCATCGACGGCTCGTCGATCTCGGACGCGTAGATCACCAGCTCACGGCCATCTTCGCCCCTGTACCCGAGCGGGATCACGTCCCCGAACGGAGCGTCCGACGGGGCCGCCGTGATCGAAGTGCTCGCCGGTGCCGGTACCGGTACCGGAGCGGGGACGGACGCGACGGGCGCGCTCGCGGCGGGCGGAAGCGGCTGCTGGGCGGGCTCCCTCAGCGCGACCGCGCCGACGATGACCAGCACCGTCACCACGGCGGCGGCGACCCCGCCCGCGCCGGTCGCGAGACGGCGGCGACGGCGGATACGCCTGCCCTTGGTCATGATCGCGCCGAGATCGGGCTCGACGAACCCTTCGGCGGGCGGTTCCCGCAAAGCCGAACGCAGCGTCTCGAGGTCGGTCATCGTCCCAGCCCCCCGATCAGTTCCGTTCCGTCCTCCGCGGTGATCCGCAGCTTGGTCAGGGCGCGGGAATTGGTGCTCTTCACGGTGCCGACCGAGACACCCAATTCGCCCGCCACGTCGGATTCCTTCAAGTCGAAGAAGTGCCTGAGCACCACGACGGCTCTCTCCCGGTCTGTGAGCGTACGCAACGCGTCAAGCAGCCATTTCCGCTGGACGACGGCACCGGCGACGTCCATGCCGCTCGGCTGCTCGGGGATGTCCTCCGTGGCGTTCTCGCGGATCGGGCGCCGCCAGCCGTCGATGACGTGGTTGACGAGCACCTGCCTCGCGTACGCGTAAGCGTCCTTGCGGCGTACCCGCGACCAGGCCGCGTACGTCTTGGCGAGCGCCGTCTGGGTGGCGTCCTCGGCCTGATGACGGTCGCTGGTGAGCAGGAAGGCCGCATGCTGAAGACGCGTCGCCGAGTTCCGCACGAACTCGACGAACTCGTCATCGCCGCGAGCCACCCTGGTCCTCATCTTCGTTCGACGGTTGACCACCTGAAAGGTTGCTTAGTCCTTCCGGCGAGTGAACCGGAGCGCGACGACGATCCCCGCCACGACCACGGCCACCGCGAGGACGATCCACACCCAGGACGGCACGAGGTCTTCTGGAGTGGTCTCGCCGGCCTGCGGTGCCGGGGCCGCGCTACTGGCCGGAGCCGGGCTGCTCGTCGGGGCCTGGCTCGTCGGGCTCGGTGCCGGCGCGCTGAGGTTGAACTTCACGGAGCCGCTCGTGGCGTGCGTGTCCTCGAAGGTGACCTTGTAGCGGAGCGTGTACTCGCCCGCGGGGCCGACGGCCTGGACCGGCGCCGTGACGACCGTTCCGGCGACCTCCGCGCGGCCGACCGTCCACGACGCGTTCTCGGGGCCGGTGATCTGGATCGGGTTCTCGTCGGCGAGGGTGACCGGGCCCGAGAAGGTCAGCTTGATCTGCGTCGGGGGCGTCGCCAGCGAAGCGCCCCTCGCCGGATCACTGCTTTTCAGCTCCGAATGGGCCAGCGCCGGGGACGCGGTGCCCAGCAGGGCCAACCCGGTGACCAGCAACGACGCACCGAACCGCTTGAACCTCATCAGACACCCTTCTCACCGGGGAACTCCCCCGCCGAGCCTAGTAGTCGGGCCGGGAAGGGCGTTGGTTCCGGCTCGGGATCGGCCCTGCGGCTTGGCCGAATGTCATGAACGGCCCTTTCCTGACGTTTTTCGTCAGGAAAGGGCCGTTCATGACATTCAGGGGCGCTGCGCGTGGCGGGTGGTCAGCGCGTCGAGGTCGAGCGTGAGCGGAGTGCCGTCGAAGTCGAGGCTCACCTTGCCGGTGTGCTCGCCGAAGTTCTCGTACTCGCCGTCGATCAGGCGGTACGTGGTCATGCTCGCCGGGTCTTCGAGGTCGACGATCCAGTAGTGCTCGATGCCGACTTCGGCGTATTCGGAGAACTTGGTGACCCGGTCGGTGCGGACGGTTCCCTCGGACAGCACCTCGATGACGAGCCGCACGTCTTGAGCCGCGTACCGTGCCGGGTTTCCTTCCACGAGCTCAGTCGCCGCGACGAGAACGTCCGGGACTCGAATCGTCAACGGGAGTTCCGAGACGATGAACTCGGCTTCCGAAAGAGCCATAAGCGCTTCAGGCAGCTGTTCGTTGAGCAGGTAGCCCAGGCGAGTGACCGCGAGCTGATGGAACGACATCGGCCGAGGGGTCACGACCAGCACTCCTTCGACGACTTCTGCGCGGTGTTCCGGGTCTTCCGGCAACGCGGCCCAGTCGTCGAGCGTCAGGAGGCGGTGAGGCCAGTGCACGACACTCATCGAACTCCTCCTTCGCCGGTGATCACCAGACCATCTTCCCACGGTTTCCCCGAGAACGTAGCACCACGGAAAGTGACACACCATTACGGTGAGGAGTTGCCCGGCAGCAACTCCTGCGCCGGGAAATCCGATCGTGATCCCACCATTTTCGCTGCTCAGCTAGATTTCAAGCATGAGAAGAACCTGGGGGTTCCTGACCGTCGGCCTGCTCTTCCTCGCCACGGCCTGTTCCATCGAGATCGAAATCCCGATCCGCTCGAAAACGACTCCGTCTTCCTCGTTCAAGGCCGCCACACCCACGACATTCAAGGCCGCCACGCCCACGACGCCGATCCCCGTGTCACCCGCCACGGTCACCGACGCTTGCCCGTTCATCGCCGTCGGTGAACTCGCGCAGATCATCGGCACGTCGGCCGAGATCCGAGCGCAGGAACAGCCGGCGGACGTGGAAGGCACCGAGAAGCGGTACAGCTGCCTCTACGAGGACATCCATCAGTCGCCCGACGGCGCGCCGCGGCTGCACATCACCGTGGCGCCGGAGATCGGCGCGGAAAGTGTCACGGCGGTGGACAACACGATGAAGGCGTTCTGCCGCGAGCCGATCACGACCGTCGGCGGTGTGGGGGACAAGACAGCCCATTGCGAGCAGGACAAGGATTTCACGAGGGCGATCGTGGTCGTCGGCAAGCGCAGCAACGGACAGGTCCGGCTCGCCCTCGTCGATCTCCCGAAGAACCGCGCGGACGTTTACGAAGCGATCGCGAAGCTGCTCGCGGAACGGCTCTGAGCCGGAAAACGCGTGGCTGATCGCCCATCGGCTCGGATACGTTCACCGCGTGCACAGATCGAGGGGAATCCTCACCACCACCTGCCTGTTGTTCGCCGTCGCGGCCTGCTCCAGTGGCGCCGCGACCGAGCCGACGCCGACCTCGACGGCACCACCGTCATCCTCGAGCAAACCGGCCGTCAGCACGGCACCCAGCACCACGCCACCACCGGTGCCCCTCGCCAAGATCACCGCGGCCTGCCCCGTGCTGAGCCCGATCGAGTTCCTTCAAGTGATCGGGAAATCAGACGATCTGGTCGCCGACGAAGGCGAAGCCGAACGGGTCGGCGCCGGCAAGGCTTACCGGTGCTCCTTCGACGACCCCAAGGGAAAGTACGCGAGATCGGCCGAACTCTTCGTCGCGGCGATCCCCGGAAATCAGCCGCCTCGCACCACGATCGACAAGCTCGCGAAGGAATGCGAGCAACCGGTCACCCAGCTTCCCGGGATCGGCGAGCAGGCCTTGTGGTGCGGGATCCCCACCGACGGGCCGGACCTCAACATCCTGGTGACCGTGGGAAAGCGTAGCCATGGCGAAACACGGGTCGCGACGCTGTACATGAACGAGACCAGGACCGACGTCTACTCGTCGCTGGCGAAGCTGATGGCCGACCGGCTCTGACTACTCCGTGAAATCGCCCGCCGGGGCACCCCAAGACCCAGGGGTGTCCCCGCGTTCCTCGGCCAGCGCCCGCCGCCGCGCGTTTTCGGCGCGCACACGCTCCACTTCGGACTGGATGTACTCGTCGTCGTACTTCTGGAAGACGCGCGCCGGGTTGCCCGCCACCAGGCTGCGCGGAGGGACGTCCTTGGCGACCACGGAATTCGGCTGCACGGTGGCGAAATCGCCGATCGTGACCCCGGCCATGATCACCACGAGGCCGCCGATGAAGCAGCCTTTGCCGATTTTCACGGGTTTGCGTTCGATGAGGTCGCTGCCGGAGTGGTTCTGCAGCGTCATGTTCGCGAGCCAGCTGGAATGCGTGAAGATCAGCGTGTTGAGGCCGATGCTGGTGTGCTCGCCGATCTCCAGCCCGCCGCTCGCGTCGAGCGCCGCGCCTTCGCCGATCCAGCAGTGTTCGCCGATCTTCAGGTTCTCCGGGCTGATGATCTTCACGCGTTCGCGGACCCGGGTCGACTCCGGCAGCCCGTAGAAACGAGCGCGCTCGGCGTCGTTCATGTACTGCGAAACGAGTTCGGTCAGGATCTGCGGGCGCAGCCGGTTGCTGCGCTCGTCATCGAAGAACATCGGCCTCGGTCACCAGTTTCTCGAAGGTACGCAGGTGTTCTTCGGCGACGACGTCGAGGCCGAAGTTGGCCCGCACCATCGCGCTTTCCCGCTGTGCCACCAAAGCCCGCTTCTCCGGGTCGTCGAGCAGTTCGATGACGGTGTTCGCCACCGCCTCGCTGTCGTCCGGGCGCACCAGCAGGATGTTCTCGCCGTTGCGCAGTTCGATGCCCGGGTAGTTGTCCTCGGTGACCGAAGCGATGGTCGCGGTGCCCGAGAGCATCGCCTCCAGCGACGCGGTGCCGCAGCCCCCGTTGAGGTCGTGCGTGACGATGTCGGCCGCCGCGAAATACGAGGGCACATCGGCCTTCGGCACGGCGCCGGTGACGATGATGGCGTCCGCGACCCCGAGTTCTTCCGCCCGCTTGAGGAAGACGTCGTGGTACACGCGGCCGACGACGACCACCTTCACGCCGGGGTGCTTGTCCAAAATGGACGGAAGCGCCTCGACCAGCGGGAGCCGGTTGCGCAGCGGGATCACGTGTCCGAGCGAGACGATCACCGGACCGTCACCCAGCCCGTGCTCGGCCCGCACATCCTTCGTCAGCGGCTTCTCGAAGTTCCCGGTGTCGACGGCGATCGGGAAGTAGTCCGAGTTCGCGTCGCTCGTGCCGTAGCGCTCGACGCAGTAGTCGACGCCGAGCTTGTCGAGGATGACGTACCGCGGCTTGAGGTAGCGCAGGATCGGGTTCACCAGCACGGTGTCCAGGAACCGGAAGACGCCGCCGTACAGCTTGTTGTCGCTGATCAGCAGCGTGTGGATGGTCAGCAGCATCGGCAGCTTGTGCCGCCGCGCGTACCGCCCGGCCAGCCACGACAGGTCGAAGAACTGCCCGTGCAGGTGGATCGCGTCCGGTTTGAACTCGTCCAGCAGCTTCCGCAGCCGTCGCCAGTTCCCCGGCCGCAGCGAGGCGAAGCTCATGTCGAAGTCGATCGACAGGCCCAGCTGCGGCATCTTCACCGCGGGCAGGCGGACGACACGGTAGCCGTCCTTCGTCTCGTCGGCCGGGGCGTCGGCGTACGCGGCGGTGATCGCGAGCACCTCGTGCCCGCGCGCCGCGTACTGCTCGGCCAGGGAAGCCGCCATGTGCGCGCTTCCGCCCACCCTCGGCGGGAAGAAGTTGTTCACCACGGCGATACGCATGGGGCGGCTCTCCCCTGGCCCGGCGGTCATCCCTCCGAAGCCTTCACCAGTTCGTACATGCCTTCTTCCACCGAGATCTTCGGCTCCCAGCCGAGGATCTCGCGGGCACGGGTGATGTCGGCGGCACGCCGCGAGACCAGCACGTCGCGCTCGTTGAACAGCGGCTCGACGTTCACGCCGACGGCGTCGATGAGGATCTTCGCCAGCGTCGCGATGGAGGTGTCGATACCGGTGCCGATGTTGATCGGCAGGTTGGCCTTCTCCGATTCGAGCGCGGCGACGACGGCACGGGCCAGGTCGGTGACGTGCACGAAGTCCATCGACTGGTCGCCGCGGCCGTCGATGATCGGCGGCTGGCCGGCGCGCAGGCGCTGGATGAAGTGGTTGATCACCGACGTGTAGTAGGCCTCGATCTTCTGGCCGGGGCCGTACACGTTGAAGAACCGCAGCGCGTTCCAGGACAGGCCCTTGGTGCGCTCGTAGAAACCGAGCATGTCCTCGCCCGCGCGCTTCGAGATGCAGTACGGCGTGAGCGGCTTGAGCTCGTCGTCCTCGTGCATCGGCAGCCGCTTCGGGTCGCCGTAGACGGACGCGGTCGAGGCGAACACGACCCGCTCGACACCCTCGTCCGCCGCGGCGGCGAAGACGTTGTGGTTGCCGACCATGTTGATGTCGATGGACTCGTGCGGGTCCGCGACCGACTTGTTGATCGACACGGTGGCGAAGTGGATGACGTGGGTGCAGCCGCGCATGGCCTCACGCACGGCGCCGCCGTAGCGCACGTCCTTCTCGACCAGTTCGACCTTGCCGGTGGCGACGAACTCGTTGATCCGGGCGCGGTCGCCGCGCGTCATGTTGTCGAAGACGCGGACGGTGTAGCCGCCTTCGATCAGCATCGGGATGACGTGCGCGGCGATGAAACCGCCGCCCCCGGTGAAGAGGACCTTTTTGTCGGGCATTTCTCTCCTAGCTCGGCAGTGCGGCGCTGACGGTCCCGATGACCCGGTCGACCTGGGCATCGGTGAGGTTGGCGTGCATCGGGATGGCGAGATGACGGGCGAAGAGGTCCGCCGATACCGGCAAGGTCTGCTTCTTGCCGTAGATGGGCTGGAGGTGCGAGGCGTAGGTGCCGAAGTTGCACTGCACGCCCTGCTCGCGGATCCGCAGCGCGAGCGCGTCGCGGTCGATCTCCGGGGCCACGGTGAGGATGTAGGCCTGCCACGGGTGTTCACGGTCCGGCAGTTCCACCGGGACGTCGAGACCGGGCAGGTTCTCGAAGGCCTCGTGATAGCGCTTGGCCACCGAACGGCGGGCCGAGAGCAGGTCCGGGAGGCGGTCGAGCTGGACGTTCATGATCGCGGCCTGCACGTCCGAGAGCCGGAAGTTGTAACCCAGCTCGTGGAACTCCGGGATCGGCAGCGCGCCGGAACCCTCGCGGGTGATGGCGGGCTCGATGCCGTAGGTGTGCAGCTTGCGCGCGTGCGCGATGAGGTCTTCGCGATCCGAGACGAGCGCGCCGCCTTCGCCCGCGGTGATGCCCTTGCGGCCGTGGAAGGAGAACGCGGCGAGGTCGGCGAGGCTGCCGGCCGGGCGGGTCTTGTACGTCGCGCCCGCAGCGCAGGCGGCGTCCTCGAAGAGCCACAGGCCGTGCTTGTCGGCGATGGCGCGGTACTCGTCGAAGTCACCGGGCTGCCCGGCCACGTCGACGGCGAGGATGCCGACCGTGCGCGGGGTGATCAGCGCTTCGATCGACGCCGGGTCGGCGCTCCACACGTCCGGGCGGATGTCCGCGAACACCGGGGTCGCGCCCGCCTGGAGCACGGCGTGGCCGGTGGCGGGGAACGTGTAGTCGCCGACGATGACCTCGTCGCCCGGCTTCACGCCGAGCACACGCAGCCCGAGGAAGAGTGCCGAGCCACAGTTGCTGGTGGTCAGGGCGTGCGCGGTGCCGACGGTCTTCGCGAAGCGTTCCTCGAAACGGCGGCAGGCGGGACCGGCACCGGCCAGCCAGCCGGACCGGAACACCTCCGCCACCGCGGCGAGCTCTTCGTCGCCGACGGTCGGCTGACCCAGTACGACGGGTTCGTGCTCAGACATTTTCCTCTACCCTCTCCCGCCGCCCTCTCCCATTGCGTGGGGACCCGGCGAAGTGTATAGACGCCATTCGGCCGATCTCGGGCGGGCTGGATCCGCCCAGGTAGACGACGTCCTAGTCTTTAGCTCATGCGATTCGGCGTTCTGGGGGCGACGGAGGTGCGCCGCGAGGACGGCACCACCGTCCCGGTCGGCGGCCCGAGGGTCCGGACGCTGTTCGCGTTGCTCGCGTTGGAGGCGGGCCGCGTCGTCCCCGCGGAACGGCTCATCGACGGCCTCTACGGCGAGCAGCCACCCGATGGAGTGGCGAACGCGCTGCAATCGCAGGTCTCGCGGCTGCGTGGCGCGCTGAAGGAGCTCGCGCCCGTCGAGTTCAGCCCGGCGGGTTACCGCCTCGTCGTCGACCGCGACGACGTCGACGTCCACCGGTTCGAGCGGCTCGCCACCGAAGGACGGCGCGCTCTGGCGGCGGGAGACGCCGCGAAGGCGGCTGAGCTGCTTCGTGACTCTCTCGATCTCTGGCGCGGTCCCGCGTTCGCGGACATCACCGACGCGCCGTTCCGCGATCCGCAGGTCACGAGGCTGAACGAGCTGAAGACGTCGGCGATCGAAGACCGCGTCGAGGCCGAACTCAGGCTCGGGAGACATGAAGACGTCCTCGCCGAGCTTCGCGAAGTCATCGACGAGCAGCCGTTGCGGGAACGGCCACGCGCGCTGCTGATCCGCGCCCTGCACGCCGCGGGCCGTCAGGCCGACGCGCTCACCGCGTTCGAGGACGCCCGCCGGGTCCTGGCCGACGAGCTCGGCGCCGACCCCGGACCCGACCTCGCCGCCGCGCATCTGGCCGTGCTGAGGGGTGAGACGCCACCGGTCAAGACCACGACCGCACCGCTTCCCGCGCAGCTCACCAGCTTCATCGGCCGCGAAGGCGACCTCCGGCACGTGCTCGACCAGCTGGACCGCTCGCGCCTGGTGACGCTGACCGGCCCCGGCGGGACGGGCAAGACCCGGCTGGCCATCGAGACCGCGGCCGCGATGGACCTTCCGGCGGTCTTCGTCGAACTCGCGCCGTACACCGAGGACGCGGACGTCGCCCAGGCCGTGCTGACCGCCCTGGGCCTGCGGACGGTCCCGCTCGGGGCGGTCACCGCGCCGGTGGAGAACGCGCCGGTGGACCGGCTGATCGACGCGCTGGCCGATCGGGCGGTCCTGCTGGTGCTCGACAACTGCGAGCATCTGGTCGAGGCCGCCGCGAAACTGGTCGCCCGGCTGCTCGGCGCCGCCGCGGCCGTGCGGGTACTCGCCACCAGCCGCGAACCGCTGGGCATCACCGGCGAGATCGTCTCCCCCGTGCCGCGGCTCGCCGTACCGCCGCCGGGCACGCCGCCCGCCCGGTCGCTGGAGTTCGCCGCTGTCCGGCTGTTCGCCGACCGCGCGCGGGCGGGTGACCCAGGATTCGCCGTCGACGACACCACCGCGGGCGACGTCCAACGGGTCTGCGCCGCGCTCGACGGGTTGCCGCTGGCCATCGAACTCGCCGCCGCGCGCGTGCGGACGCTGCCGATCGGCGAGATCGCGGCCCGGCTGGACGACCGGTTCGGCTTGCTGTCACGGGGCAGCCGCACCGCCGAGACCAGGCATCGCACCCTGCGCGGTGTCGTCGAGTGGAGCTGGGATCTGCTCGACGAGGACGAGCGTCTGCTGGGCAGACGGCTGACCGTTTTCGCGGGCGGGACGACGCTGGCCGACGCCGAAGCGGTCTGCGGCGTGCCGGACACCGCGGAGCTGCTTCCGTCCCTTGTGGACAGATCACTCGTCGAACGCGGCGGCGACCGGTACCGGATGCTCGAAACGATCCGGGCCTTCTTCGCGGGCAAACTCACCGAAGCGGGCGAAGCCGACCGGATGCGGCGCGCGCACGCCGAGCATTTCCTCGCCCTCGCCGAGGAAGCGGATCCGATGCTGCGCACCGGTGACCAGCTGCGCTGGCTCGACCGCCTCGACGCCGCCTACGACGATCTCCTCGCCGCGTTGCGCTGGGCCGCCGAATCCGACGTACGGATCGCGCTCCGGCTTTCGGCTTCGCTGGTGACGTACTGGTGGATGCGCGGTCGCCGGTTCGAGGGCTCGACGCTCTGCTTGGAAGTGGTCAAACGCCTCGGCGAGCGGGCGCCGGACGGCCTCGAAGAGGAGCACCAGCTCTGCGTGCTCACCGCCGCCGCGGGATTGCGGGGCCATGAGGCGCTCGACCGGCACCTGCCGCTGGTGGAAGGCCTCATGTTGAGCCTCGTCAAGGCACCCCGGAACCCGGCGCTGCTGCTGTTGATGGGTGTCGTGACCGGCCCGCCCGGTGACGACGACGCGCTGCTCGAACGCAGCCGGGTGCTGCTGGCGAACAGCGACGACTGGAGTCTCGCCCTCTCGCCGACCGGCTACGGCCTCCGCGCGCTGATGCAGGGCGATCTCGAAACGGCGGAGGAATTCCTGCGCGAGGGGGCACAGGCGTTCCGCTCGATCGGGGAACGCTGGGGCCTTTCCATGGCCCTCGACCATCTGTCACAGGTCCTGATCTGGACGAACCGGCAGGCCGAAGCCCTCGAAACGATGAACGAGGCCCTGCGGCTGATGCGGGAACTCGGCGCCTCCGACGACAACGCGGACCTGCTGTGCCGTCGCGGCGGCAGCAAACTGCTTCACGGCGACGCGGCGGGCGCGCGGGCGGATTTCGAACTCGCCATCGAGATCGCGCGCCGGGCCGGGATGCCCGAAAGCCGGGCGGCCGGATATGTCGGGCTGTCGTTCCTCGCCCGGCACGAGGGCGATCTGGCGGCGGCCCGCGCGTTGAGCGAACGCGCGCTCGCGGAGTGTTCCGGTGGTTCGTTCGCGGCCGAAGGAGTGCGTGCCGGCGCGAAGATCTCCCTCGGCTGGGTGCTGGCCGCCGAGGGCGACGTCGACGGGGCCGAGGAGCTGCACCGGCTGGCTCTGGTGTCGGCGGACCGCTGGCACGACAGCACCACCATGGCCTGCGCCGTCGAAGGCCTCGCCGGGGTCGCGCTGCTGCGCGGCGACGCGGAGCGGGCGGCGGTCCTGATCGGGGCGGCGGTGACCATCCGGGGCACCTCGTTCGCCGTCGATCTGGACGCCGCCCTGCTCAGGACGACCGTGCGGGAGCGGCTCGGCGACGATTTCGACCGGGCCTACCGCCGGGGACTCGGCGTGCGCGGCGCCGCTCAATTGACCGGGAAACTCTGACCGCCTGCCAGCTGGATCCCCTGCGGCGCGAAGCGGCCGACGGCATCGGCGAGGTGACGCTGGTCGAGTTCGCTGTCCTGGACCGCGACGTACAGCGGTGCCGCGTTGTTCGGGACGGCGCCGAGCCGGGTCATCCCGGGTCCGACCGGGTCGATGGTGAGCCGGGCGACGTCACGCCATGGCACGACGGTCCGCTCGATCCGGACGCCCACCGCGTCCAGTTCGAAGAGCACCCACTGCTGGTCGTGCAGCGACTTCACGTAGGCGATGGTGCCGACGCCGCCGGCGATCAGGACGACGCGCAGCGCACCGGGCGCTTCGATCGAACCGAGCAGGGCGGCGATCCCGAGGAAGGCCACCAGGAGCCCGGTCAGCTTCGCGGCGCCGACCAGGCCCGCGTTCGGCTTGTGCACCCGGAACCGCACGTTGCGCGTCAGGTGTTTGGTGAGCACGCCGCCCCCGACCGCGGCGGCCAGCCCGAGCATCGTCACCACCAGCGAAACCGGCGAGAAGTCCGCGAAGACGTTGTACCCGGCGATCAGTGCGACGAAGCCGCCCACGACGGTCGACATCAGCGCGAGCTTTCCCTTGCGCACGTCCTGTTCGCGGCGTTGGAGCGCGGCTTGGTCGGGTGCGGCGAGGAAGCCGCCGTCGATGTTCCTCATCGGGCGTCACGCTGCGTTTCGGCGGCCGCGCGACGCTCACGCTGACGGCGGTCGAGGACGTACAGCAGGGCTCCGGCACCGGCGCTCAGGACGGCGTAGAGCAGGTCCTGAAGGCCGTCCTCCGGGTAGCCGGTGGAGAACTCGGCCATCGCGAGCGCGACGAAGAGGACGCTGACGACGGCCCCGCCGATGATGTACACCTTGTTGCTGAGCATGGTTTCCCTCGCTTGTCGTTGCCTTGGTGAGATCACTTTCGCGCGGGGCACATGACATTCCGATGACACACTGACAGCGTTCGGTGCGTGGACGGTCAGCGGTCGCGGAGACCCTCCGGACATGACTTACGCAGCTGGATCTCCCGAAGACTTCCTCGCCGTGCGACATCTGACGGTGCGCGGCTCCCAGTCCGAGATCGGCCGGGCGCTCGGCGCCGAGGTGAAGGCGCGCTCGGACTGGTCGCCGTCGGCGATCGACCCGATCACGGCCAGGGCGCGGCGCACCTGGTTCGCGCGGAACTGGCCCGAGTACGCCGGACGCCTTGCCGGGTTCGCCGAGGCCTACGGGCTCCCGGCCGACGCGGCGGTCTCCTTCGACGACGCGAGCGCGTTGCCCGCCGGGTCGGGGTGCTCGGCGCTGTGGACGGGGAGCGCGCTCGGCCGGAACTACGACTTCTTCACCATGAGCTGGACCCAGCTGGGTGCGGTGCTGGCCGGGGAGGAACCCGTGGACGACGGGACCGTGCCGATGGCGTCCCGGCCCTATGTCCTGACGACGATCCCCGACGACGGCATCGCCTCGACCGCGCTCACGATGTCCACAATGGACGGTGCGACCGAAGGGGTCAACGAGGCCGGGCTGGTCGTCGCGCTGCTGATGGCCGACGTCGAGACGGCCACTCCGCTGGAACACGGTCCACAGGCGGGTCTCTCGGTGCTGCAGGTGTGCCGGTACCTCCTGGACACCTGCGAAACCGTCGACGAGGCCAAAGAAGCGCTGATGCTCGCCAAGCAGTACGCGCACGGCGCGCCCTGTCACTACATCGTCGCCGACACATCCGGCCGCGGCTTCGTGTACGAACGCGGAGCGCACGATGTCGAGTACTTCGTCGAGGTGGCCGACGGACCGCTGTGCGTCACGAACCACCTGCTGCACCTGCACCCGGACGTCGACTCGCTGCCGGAGGACACGCCGGAGACCATGCGCACCTACGAGCGGCTGCGCACCGTCACCAAGGAAGCCGGCTCCGGGCCGCGC
Organism: Amycolatopsis sp. SB7-3; assembly: GCF_041021335.1. Taxonomy (NCBI): domain Bacteria; kingdom Bacillati; phylum Actinomycetota; class Actinomycetes; order Pseudonocardiales; family Pseudonocardiaceae; genus Amycolatopsis; species Amycolatopsis sp. SB7-3. Next base: position 2,577,310 of record NZ_JBFPJQ010000001.1, on the reverse strand, counting down.
GCCGCGCTCGACGCGGTGTCGTTCGCGGTCGAGCCCGGCGCGCCGTGGCGGACGTTGTGGCGCAGCGTCCTCGACCCGGCGGCCCGCACCCTCAGCACGCGGTTCTACCTGGGTGACGGCGAGAACGGCACCGCGCGGCACTCGCCGGAACTCACCTTCGGAGTGTCGCGGTGACCATCGGAAAGGGCCGCAAGATCGGCACCGTCGCGGTCTGCGTGCTGGCGCAGCTGCTGATCGCGATCGATCTGACCGTGCTGCATCTGGTGCTGCCGTCGCTTTCGGAGCAGATGCACCCGTCGACGACGGAACTGCTGTGGATCGCCGACGCGTACGGTTTCGCGCTCGCCGGGCTGCTGATCACGATGGGGAACATCGGCGACCGCGTCGGCCGGAAGAAGCTGCTGCTGATCGGGGCGTCGCTGTTCGGGGTCGCTTCGGTGATCACGGCGTACGCGCCGACGGCGGAACTCCTGATCGCCGCCCGCGCGCTGCTCGGGGTCGCCGCCGCGACGCTGATGCCGTCGACCCTGTCGATCGTGCGGAACGTGTTCACCGGCAAGGAACGCGCGGCCGTGATCGGGGTTTCGAGCGGGCTGACGATCCTCGGGTTCGGGATGGGGCCGCTCGTCGGCGGGTTCCTGCTCGACCATTTCTGGTGGGGTTCGGTGTTCCTGGTCAACGTGCCCGTGGTGGTGGTCATGGTGATCGCGGGCGCGCTGATCCTGCCCGAATCGAAGAACCCCGCCCCGGGCCGGATCGACGTCGTCAGCGTGCTGCTGTCGATCGCCGGCATGGTCGGGATCGTCTACACGATCAAGGAAGTCGCGTACAAGGGCTGGGGCCACTGGGACGTCGCGATCGCCGCGGTGCTCGGGCTGGGCTGCCTGCTGGCGTTCGTCCTGCGGCAGCCGCGGCTGGCCGAACCGCTGATGGATCTGAAGTTGTTCGCGCGGCGGGCGTTCTCGGCGACCGTCGGCACCACGATCCTGGCGATGTTCGCGCAGCTCGCGGTCTCGCTGATGTTCGCGCAGTACCTGCAGCTGGTGGCGGGCTGGTCGCCGCTGAAGTCCGGGCTCGCCGGGCTGCCCGGGATGGGCGGCGCGATCGTCGGCGGGGTGCTCGCGCCCTTGGGGATCAAACTCTTCGGTCGGGCGATCACCATCGGGCTGGGCTGCGCGCTGTCGGCGGTCGGGTTCGCGTTGTACTCGGGCATCGGCGTGACGATCGTCTACCCGGATCTGCTGGCGGCGATGATCGTCTTCGGGGTGGGGCTGGCGCTGATCCTCACCGTCGCGACGGACACGGTGCTCGGCGTCGTGCCGAAGGCGAGGGCGGGCGCGGCGTCGGCGATCTCCGAAACGGCGACCGAACTCGGTGGGGCGCTGGGGATCGCCGTACTCGGCAGTGCGCTCGGCGCGCTGTACCGGAGTGAACTCGTGATCCCGCCGGGCGTGCCGCCGGAGGCGATCTCGGACACCCTCGGCGGCGCCGTCCAGTTCGCGGCCCAGCTGCCGCCGGAACAGGGAGCTTTGGTCCTGGCCAACGCGAAACTGGCGTTCGTCGACGGGTTGCAGGTGACGATGCTGTGCTCGGCGGGGTTGATGGCGGTGCTGGCGGTGAGCGTCCTGTTCACGTTGCGCGGGGTGCCGAAGGTCCTCGAAGACCCCGAAGAGGAGTCTGCTCCGGTCGCCGTGGCCGCGTGAAGTGTCATGAACGGCCCTTTCCTGACGTTTTTCGTCAGGAAAGGGCCGTTCATGACATCCGTCAGCGGGGGCCGGCCAGCGGGACGGCGCGCCGGTCACCCGACCGCACCATGGCCAGCAGGGGTTTCGCGGCCACCGCGAGCAGCCGGGCCGCGAAGGTGCGGCCGTTGCGGCGCGCGATGTCCGGGCCGAAGGCGTCCATCAGCGCGACGAGCCCGGGCAGCGGCCGCACGAACAGCGTCACTTCGGTGATCAGCCCGGCTTCGCCGATTTTCAGCACCGCCGCCTCTTCGACCTCCTCGCCGCCGATGCGCGCGGTGTAGACGACGACCCGCGTCTCGCCGTCCCCGGTGTCGGTGTGGAACCGGACGTCGCGCAGATGCGTGTACGCGACTTCCAGCAGCGGCCTGAGTTCCGCGTGCCCGGTGAACCGGACCCGGCTCGTCAGCGGTGAGTGCACCACGACGTCCGGCGCGAAGGCGCTCAGCGCCAGGTCCACGTCCCGGGTCTCGAGGGCGCGGCGGTACCGCTCGGTGGTTTCGATGCTCATCGGTCCTCCTGGATCAGGTTCCCCAGCCCGCGCCACAACAGATCCGTCGTGAGCGCGACGACTTGCTCCCGCGGGATGTCGCGGTTGTCCCACCACCAGGTGGCGATGGCGTTCAGCGCGCTCTTCGCCGCTTCGGCGAGCGCTTCGTTCGCGCGGTCGCGCGGCAGGTCCGCGGTCAGCGCCAGGCCGGGGATCTGGGCGAACACCTCGGTCAGCTGTGCGGTCGACCTGGCCTGGCCGCGCCGGTGCACCTCGGCGACGCTCTCGTCGGACGGCGTCTCGGCGAAGATCATCCGCCAGCCGCGTTCGTTCGTCTCCATCCAGGCGAAGATCGCCGCCACCCTGGCGCGCAGCAGTCCCTCGGCGGTGTCCGACGGCGGCAGCTCCGCCCAGCCGGCCAGCAGACTGTCCACTTCGGACTCCAGCAGACCGGCGTACAGCGCCGCCTTGGACGGGAAATGGTCGTAGAGCACGGGCGTGCTGATCCCCGCGGCCGTCGCGACCTCGCGCATCCCTGCCGCGTCGTACCCGGACGCGGCGAACACCCGCGCCGCCGCGGCCAGGATGCGCTCCCGGCGTTCTTCCCTGCTCAACCGCTTACCTGACATCGGTCAGGTACGCTACCACCTAACCTGACAGCTGTCAGGTAGCGCTCCGGGTAACCTGGTCGATCGTGCGCACAGTCGTAGTCATCGGGGGCGGGATCGTCGGTCTCGCCACAGCCTGGGAACTGACCAAACGGGGTCTGGACGTCACGGTGCTCGAGAAGGAGGAGCACTGGGCGGCCCACCAGACCGGGCACAACTCGAACGTCGTGCACGCGGGGCTCTACTACAAGCCGGGTTCCTTCAAGGCCAGGATGTCCACCGCGGGCAATCGGTCCATTGTGGACTTCGCGCGGCAGTACGGGGTGCCGGTCGAGGTGTGCGGCAAACTCGTCGTCGCCACGTCCGAAGCCGAGCTTCCGGCGCTCAAGGTGCTCGCCGAACGCGCGGAGGCCAACGGGGTCCCGGCCAAGCTGATCACCCCGAGCGAGGCCCGCGAGTACGAGCCCGAGGTCTCGTGCGTCGCCGCGTTGCGCGTGGAGTCCACCGGCATCATCGATTTCCCCGCCGTCTGCGCCGCGCTGGTGCGGCTGCTCGACGAATCCGACGCCGATCTGCGGCTCGGCACGCCCGCGCTGGGGATCCGGCCCGGCCGCACCGGCGGTGTCGAGGTGGCGACCGGCGACGACGTGATCCACGCGGACGCCCTCGTCAACTGCGCGGGCCTGCACGCGGACCGGGTCGCCCGGCTCGCCGGGCTCACCCCGAGCGCGCGGATCGTGCCGTTCCGCGGCGAGTACTACGAACTGAAGCCCGAACGCCGTCACCTGGTGCGGGGCCTGATCTACCCGGTCCCCGACGCGTCGCTGCCGTTCCTCGGCGTGCATCTGACCCGCATGCTCGACGGCAGCGTGCACGCCGGCCCCAACGCCGTGCTCGCGCTGCGGCGCGAGGGCTACACCTGGCGCGACGTCTCGGCGAAGGACCTCGCAGAGGTCGCCCGTTTCCCCGGCGTCTGGCGGCTCGCGCGCAAGTACGCGTACCCGACCGGGCTCGACGAGGTCCGCCGGTCGTTCTCCCGCCGCCGCTTCGCCGAAAGCCTCGCGCGGCTCGTGCCCGCCGTCACCGAGGACGACATCGTGCGGCACGGCTCCGGGGTCCGGGCACAGGCGCTGCGCCCGGACGGCGCCCTCGTCGACGACTTCCTGATCGAGACCGCGCGGAACCAGGTGCACGTCCTCAACGCGCCCTCACCGGCGGCGACCAGCGCGCTGGAGATCGCGAAGCACATCGCCGACGAGGTGACCGGCTAGGCCGTGTCCTAGGACGACGGCGGCAGGTTCGTGTTCAGCAGCGGAACCGCGGCCTTGATCACTTCGCACGCCTTCGCGGGGTCGTCGAGGTTGCCCGCGATGATCGCCACCGTCGACGTCGCGGTGATCGCGATACCCGCCGCGCACAGTTTGCTGCCCGACTCGGTGTAGATCTTCCACTTGCGACCGCCCGACTCGAAGTCCTGCGGTTCGCCCTGCGAGATCAGCGTCGGAGTCTCGTCCATCGCCGTCGCCGGGTAGAACCAGAGGTCGAGCGCCTTTTCGCCCTTTTCGCCGTCGGTATCGGCCCATTCACAGCCGACCTGGTTCGGATCCGAGGTGGACTTCATCGGTTCGCCGGTGGGGGCGAGCCGCAGCTGGGCGGTCTGCTCGGGCTTGAGCATGGCGCACGGGTCGGTGCTCACGAGCGGGCCGCCCGGCTCGGCGGGCTTCTGCCCCGGCGGGGCGGTGATCTGCGGGTTCTGCTCCCCGCCCGGCAGCTTCGACGCCACGGCCGGGGCCGCCGCCTTGGCGAGGTCGCACGCGTTGCCCTCGGTGCGGTCGGGGCTCTCGCTGGAGATCTCCACGAACGAGTCCGGCGTGAGCTCCGTGCTCAGCGAGCAGTAGGTCGGCCCGAGGATGGTGGCGTACCGCGTCCAGGTGAAGCCGCCGATGCCGAACTTCTCGCCGGGCTGGGCGCCGTTCATGTACTCGTTCACGGACAGGTCCTTGCTCAACGCGACCTCGAGGCTCGACGCCTTGCGCACGCCCTCCAGCTCGCGGAACCGGCAGACCGCGGGCACCTTCTGTTCGGGTTTGGCGGGGCGCTCCGCTCCGGGATAGGTGACTCCCAGCGCGTTCGCGTGTTCCTCCGAGAGCAGTTTGCACGGCTCGGCCTTCGTGATCACGGGTCCCTGCCCGGGCACCGGCGAGGCCGTACCGGCGATCGTCGACGTGCAGCCGCCGAGCGTCAGCACCGCCAGCCCGATCGCGAGCGAGTTCCGAAACCGCATGCGTCCCCTCCTCATCGGCTCGCACACTACTTGTGCGCGGCCGCCGTTCACGAACCGGCGGGCAGCGCGGCGCTCACCGTCGGCAGCGCGGCCCGCAGCAGGTCACAGGCTTTCGTCTCGTCGTCCCAGTGGCCGCTGGACACCTTCACGGTGGACGTCGCGGTGATCGGCAGCGCGGCCGTGCAGTACTTCGTGGCGGCGTCGGACCGGACCGTCCACTTGCGACCCGCGAGGTCGGTCTCTTCAGGGGTGCCTTGGAGTCCGGCGACGTCGGCGACGGCCGTCGACGGGAAGAACGTCACGTTCAGCGGACGCTGCCCCTTGTCGCCGTCGGAGTCCTTCCACTCGCAGCCCTTGTCCTCGGGATTCGCCAGATTGGCCGGATCGACCGGGGTGCCCGGGGCGATGGCCAGCTTCGCGGCTTCGTCGGGCTTCAGCAGCGTGCACGGGTCGGCCTGCAGCAACGGGCCGGAAGGCTCGGGTTTCTTCTGTCCCGGCGGCGCGACGATCTTCGGGTCCGGCACGCCACCGGGCAGCCTCGAGGCGATCGCGGGGGCCGCGGCGAGCGCGAGATCGCAGGCCGTCGACTCGGGCGCGCCCGTCTGGGTCTCGCTGCCGAGCTCGACGAACGAGGACGGCCCGAGTTCGGTGCTCAGGGAGCAGGCCGTCGGGCCGAGCGGGGACGCGTACCGCGTCCAGGTGAAGCCGCCGATGCCGTACTTCTCCCCCGGCTGGGCACCGGCGTAGAAGTCGTTCAGCGGGATGTCGACGCTCTGCGTGATCGAAAGGGACACCCCGCGCGGCGAATCGTCGCGTTCGGACAGCAGGCACATCGGCGGGAGCTTCTGTGCCTGGTTGCCCTTCGTTTCGACGCCCGGCAGCTTGAGCGCCAGCGCGTCGGCGTGTTCGGGGGTGAGCAACGAGCACGGCGCCGCCTTGGTGAGCACCGGCCCCTGGCCGGGCACCGGCGACGCCGTACCCGAGATCGTCTCGGAACATCCGCCGAGCAGGAGGACCACCGCGAACAACGCGGTGATCGGCTTGCGACGGCGGTTCATCGGGGGTCCCTCCTCGGTGCGGACCCTACTTCGATGTCGGCGTGAGCACCTCGGTTCCGCCGAGGAAGGGACGAAGCGCCTCCGGCACCCGGACCGAACCGTCTTCGAGCTGGTGGTTCTCCAGGATCGCGACGATCCACCTGGTGGTGGCGAGCGTGCCGTTCAGCGTGGCGACGGTCTGCGGGCGGCCGTCGTCGTCGCGGTAGCGGATGCCGAGGCGGCGGGCCTGGAACGTCGTGCAGTTCGACGTCGAGGTCAGCTCGCGGTAGGTCTCCTGCGACGGCACCCACGCCTCGCAGTCGAACTTCCGGTACGCGGAGGTGCCGAGGTCGCCGGTGGCGGTGTCGATCACCCGGTACGGGACCTCGATCTTGGCGAGCATCTGCTCTTCCCAGTCCAGCAGGCGCGCGTGCTCGGCCTCGGCGTCCTCGGGACGCGTGTAGACGAACATCTCGACCTTGTCGAACTGGTGCACGCGGATGATGCCGCGGGTGTCCTTGCCGTACGAACCGGCCTCGCGGCGGTAGCAGGAAGACCAGCCCGCGTACCGCTTCGCGCCCTTGCCGAGGTCGAGGATCTCGTCGGCGTGGTAGCCGGCGAGCGGGACCTCGGAGGTGCCGACGAGGTACAGGTCGTCGTCGCGCAGCCGGTAGACCTCCGACGAGTGCGCGCCGAGGAACCCGGTGCCCGCCATGATCTCCGGCCGCACGAGGGTCGGCGTGATCATCGGGGTGAAGCCGTTCGCGGTCGCCTGCGCGATCGCCATGTTCAGCAGGCCGAGCTGGAGCTGGGCGCCGACGCCGGTGAGGAAGTAGAACCGCGAGCCCGACACCTTCGCGCCGCGCTCCATGTCGAGCGCGCCGAGGCCCTCGCAGAGTTCGAGGTGGTCCTTCGGCTCGAAGTCGAACTTCTTCGGCTCGCCGACGTGTTTGAGCACGACGTAGTCGTCCTCGCCGCCTTCGGGAGCGTCGGGGTGGACGAGGTTCGGCACCAGGCGGTGCAGCTGCTCGAACTCCTCCGACGCCTCGGTCTGCTCGACCTCGGCCGTCTTGACCTGGGCGGCGAGCTCCTTCGCCTTGGCGAGGAGCTCGGCCCGCTCGTCGCCCTGCGCCTTCGGGATGAGCTTGCCCAGCGACTTCTGCTCGGCGCGCAGCTTGTCGGCGGCGGCGATGGAGGACCGGCGGCGGGAGTCGAGGGAGAGCAGCTTGTCGACCACTCCTTCGTCCTCGCCACGAGCGCGCTGCGAAGCGCGCACGACGTCCGGTTCATCGCGCAGAGTCCTGGGGTCAATCACGAATGCAGAGGGTAGTCCGTGGCGGCCGCACAAAATGTGCGGGTCCGCGCGGATGACCCGACAGTCTGATCGTTGCCGCCCGTTTCGGCCGCTCCCCATACTGGGATCTCCCTGCTGCGGACGGAGAAACCCGATGACCGATGCGGACCTGCTGGCGCGGCACAAGGCGGTGCTGCCGTCGTGGCTGGCGCTCTACTACGACGAGCCGATCGAGATCGTGCACGCGCAGGACCGCCGGGTCATCGACTCGACCGGGCGCACCTACCTGGACTTCTTCGCGGGCATCCTGACGAACTCGATGGGCTACGACGTCTCGGCGATCAGCGACGCCGTGCGCAAGCAGCTCGACACCGGGATCCTGCACACGTCGACGCTGTACCTGATCCGCTCGCAGGTCGAGCTGGCCGAGCGCATCGCGAAGCTCTCCGGCATCCCCGACGCGAAGGTGTTCTTCACCAACTCCGGGACCGAGGCCAACGACACCGCGCTCATGCTCGCCACCCAGTACCGGCGCAGCAACCAGGTGCTGGCGATGCGGAACTCGTACCACGGGCGGTCGTTCGCGACGGTCGGCATCACGGGCAACCGCGGCTGGTCGGCGTCGTCGCTCAGCCCGGTGAAGGTGAGCTACGTGCACGGCGGCTACCGGTACCGCAGCCCGTTCCGCGAGCTTTCGGACACCGAGTACATCGACGCGTGCGTCGCGGACCTCGTGGACGTCCTGGAGACGGGCACTTCGGGCGACGTCGCCTGCATGATCGCCGAGCCGATCCAGGGCGTCGGCGGCTTCAGCTCACCGCCGGACGGCCTGTTCAAGGCGATGAAGGAGGTCCTCGACCAGTACGGGATCCTGTTCATCTCCGACGAGGTCCAGACCGGCTGGGGACGGACCGGGGAACACTACTGGGGGATCCAGGCGCACGACGTCGTCCCGGACGCGATGACCTTCGCGAAGGGGCTCGGCAACGGCCTCGCCATCGGCGGCCTCGTGGCGCGCGGCGACCTCGTCGACTGCCTGACCGCGAACTCGATCTCGACCTTCGGCGGCAACCCGGTCGCGATGGCGGGCGCGGCCGCAGTGCTCGACCACATCGCCGACCACGATCTGCAGGCCAACGCGCTGGCCCGCGGCAACGAACTGCTCGACGGCCTGCGCGCGGTGGGGAACCCGCTGATCGGGGACGTGCGCGGCAAGGGCCTGATGATCGGTGTCGAGCTGGTCGAGCCGGGCGGCATGACGCCGAACCCGGGCGCCGCGGCGCGGATGATGGAGGAGACCAAGGCGCGCGGGCTGCTGATCGGCAAGGGCGGGCTGCACGGCAACGTGCTGCGGATCGCGCCGCCGATGACGCTGACCGCCGAAGAGGCCGCGGAGGGCCTCGGGATCATCGTGGACGCGCTGGCCGCGGTGTCCTGACGAACGCTAGGAAAGGACCGTTCCTTGCAAATTTTGCAAGGAACGGTCCTTTCCTAGCGTTCAGGAGCGGGCGAAACGGGCGATGACCTCGCCCAGCCGCCCGCCGGCGTCCTCCTGCAGGAAGTGACCGGCGCCGGTGATCGTCGGATGCTCCAGTTCGCGGGCGCCGCGCATCGAACCCCGCAGTTCGAGGCCCCACGGCGCGGTGATCGGGTCCCCGTCGGAGAACGAGACCAGGAACGGCTTGTCCAGTTCGGACAGCACCTTCAGCGCGGCCCGGTTGGCGGCCGACGCCGGATCGTCCGGGGTGATCGGCACCAGGGACGGCATCGCGCGCGGCGCGGCTTTGTACATCTCGTTCGGGAAGGGCGCGTCGTAGGCGGCGCGGACCTCGTCGGACAGCTTGGTCTGACAACCCGACTGGACGAATCGCCCGATGTCGATGACCTGGGCGTTCTCCATGGCGTCGCGGAACTTGTGCCAGAGCTCGGGCATGTCGGTGTCGCCGGTGGGGAGGCCGGTGTTGGCCGCGACGACCCTGGCGAACCGGTCGGGGTTTTCGGCGACCAGCCGCAGGCCGATCAGGCCGCCCCAGTCCTGGCCGACCAGGGTGACGTCGGTCAGGTCGAGCACGTCGAAGGCGAACGCGCGCATCCACTCGACGTGCCGCTGGTAGGTGTGGTCGACCATGTCGCCGGGTTTGTCGGAGCGGCCGAAGCCGACCAGGTCGGGCGCGATGGCGCGCAGCCCGGCGTCGGCGAGCACCGGGATGACCTTGCGATAGAGGTAGGACCAGGTCGGCTCGCCGTGAAGCAGGAGAACGGGCGGTCCGTCCTCGGGTCCGGCCTCCACGTATCCCACTCTGATCACGCCGCCGTGAAGGTCGACGAGCTCCGCGTAGCGCGGTTCGAAGTCGAAATCGGGCAGGTCCGAGAACCGGTCGTCCGGTGTCCTTAAAAGGCGCACGACTCCCACGTTAGTGGGAATCGTGCGCCTATGCCGTTTTCAGTACGTCAGGAAATCACGAAATGGCAACGGCCACGATGAGGCCGAGGGCCAGGTGCGCGGAGGCCACCACGACGCTGGCCGGGGCGAACTTCTCGCTTTCGATGGTCGAGCGGATGTCGATCCGGGTCGCCCACTCCAGCAGCCGGACGGCGGCCACCTGCACGATGATCCCGAGCAGGCCGTAGACCAGCGAGGTGATGAGGCCCTCGGTCAGGTCGCTGGCGGAGTTCGCGATCGCCACGACGATGATGAACGCCATCGACAGCAGGCCCGACGCGGTGACGATGACCGCGTTCGGCAGACCGCGGGTGACCAGCTGGGACAGCTTGCCGGGCGTGGTCCAGTCGATCGCCCAGAACCCGGCGAACATCATCAGCAGGCCGACGACGCCGTACAGCAGGATCGCGCCGATCCCTCGCACGAGGTCGGAGCCGAACGTGTCGGACAGCGCAAGGGTGGTGGTCACAGGGGTTCTCCAGAAGTCAGGAAATGTCAGGTTTGTGCGGTTGCTTCTATCACGACTCGACGATGCGGTGCGGGACGAACGCCGCACCGTCGTCCGTGACGAGTCCCGCGGTCTCGCGGATACCGAGACCGGCGGCCTGGTCCCCGACGATCCACGCGCCGAGCGCGGGCCGGTAACCCTGGAACTCCGGGAGCGGGTCGAACGCCTGGTAGACGTACCCTTCCGCGCCGTAGACCCCGTCGGTCTGCGTCTCGTAGCCGGTGGCGACGATCTGCACGTTCGCGCCCTCGCGGCCGAGTTTCGGCTTGCGGACGTACTCGGTCAGCAGACCGGGGTCGTCGGCGAAGGCGGGCAGCAGGTTCGGATGCCCCGGGTAGTTCTCCCACAGGATCGCGAGCAGCGTCTTGTTGGAGAGGATCATCTTCCACAGCGGCTCGACCCACAGCGTGCGCGGCATGGTCTCCACGGCGAAGCGGCCGAACTCCTCGTCGACCACCCATTCCCACGGGTAGAGCTTCACCACGGTCGCCATCTGCGCCTCTTCGAGGTCGACGAACCGCTTGAGCACCGGGTCCCAGCCGATCTCCTCGATCGACAGGCCGACGGTGTCGAGCCCGGCCTCGGCCGCGGTCTCCTGCAGGTACGCCGTCGTGACGTGGTCCTCACCGGACGGGTCGGCCGAAGACCAGGTGAAGTGCAGTTCGTTCGAGGGCAGCTTGTCGGCGAGTTCGCCCCAGCGCTCGACGAGCTTCTCGTGGATGGAGTTCCACTGGTCGTCCTCGGGGAAGACCGCGGTCTTCCAATGCCACTGCAGCACCGCGGCTTCGAGCAGCGAGGTCGGGGTGTCGGCGTTGTACTCGAGCAGCTTCGCCGGGCTCTTGCCGTCGTAGCGCAGGTCGAACCGGCCGTAGACGTGCGGATCCTGCCGCTTCCACGACTCCGCGATATGCGGCCAGACCCACTCCGGGATGCCGAAGCGGTGGTACTGCTCGGTGGTGATCACGTTGTCGACCGCTTCGAGGCACATCGAGTGCAGCAGTTCGACGTCCGCCTCGACCGACAGGATCTCGTCCATGTCGAAGACGTAGTGGACCGACTCGTCCCAGTACGGCCGGGACTTGCCGGAGCCGTCGCGCGCGGGCGTGCCGAAGACCAGCCCCTGCTCTTCGACGATGTTCTGCCAGTCCCGCCGGGGCGGCTTGGAATCCCGGTACACCTACGAGCCCCCGCTCTTGCCGCTGCCGCCGGAGCCGCTCTTGCCGCTGATGCCGAACCCGCCGCGCTGGACGGTCGAGCCCGACTTCGTCCGGACGTTCGCGTTCGACGGTGCGGTGTACGAACCACCCGACACACGCTGGCCGATGGTCCCGGTGCCGCCGTAGTTGTAGCGGTAGCTGTCGTACCGCCCGCCGCCGATCGGGATGAAGAAGAAGCCACCGGAGTGGTAGCCGCCGTGCGACGTCACGTACCGCTCGTCGCAGTTCTGGTCGTCGCTGATGATCTCGGTGTCCTTGGCCGCGCAGACGGCCGTGACCTCCCGCGGCTTCGCGACCGAATAGAACGTCGCGACCAGCCCGACCAGGCCGACGGTCACGCCCGTGCCGATCAGGAGCTTCTTCTTGGTCGAAGACTTCTTCTCGGCGGCGTGAGCGGCCTCCGCCGCGAGCGCCTCCTGGCGCTGCTGTTCCGCCAGCGCCTGCTGGCGTGCCCGCTGCTCGGCCAGCGACGGCTGCCGCGCCTGCGTGCTGCTGTCCTGGAAGCGCATGGTGCCGCGCCTGGGCGGCTGCTGTGCCGATGCGCCCTCGGGGGGAAAGCGTCCCTCGGACGGTGGCACCTGTGGCCCCTGGTTGTCATCCTGCGTCATCGAAGCTCCGTAATCGCCCGCCGGCCCGAACTCGTGTCCAACACTAACCACCCGGTACGCGCACCTTACGTGCGGCGCGGGCATCATGGAGTGGATGTCTCAACAGGCCGAGCGGTTCCGTGATCCGCGAAACGCGCTGAGCACCCTGCGCACCCGGCTCGTCATGGCCGGTGTGTTCGCGGGCGCGATCATCGCGCTTTCGCTGAGTGTGGCGTTTTCGTGGAACGTGGGCCCGGAGGGCGGTGCGGGCGGCGGCGCCCCCAAACTGTCGCCCGCCGCGGCCGAGGCGTTCCAATCTCCCCCTGGCACCTGCCTGACCTGGAACAACCAGGACGCCACCGACGCGCGGCGCGTGCCGTGCGCGGAGTCCCATCTGTTCGAGGTCACCAGCATCGTCGACATCGGCGCGCAGTACCCGCCGGGGGTGCCGAGCCCGAACCTGGAGCAGTGGCAGGAGATCTCCCGCTCGCGTTGCACGATCGACGTCAAGCCGTACCTCGGCCGCAACCTCGATCCCTACGGCAAGCTGAGCATGAACCTGCTCCGGCCGACGCCCGCGCAGTGGGCCGACGGCGACCGGCAGCTGCGGTGCGGTCTGCAATGGGCGGGCCAGGGCGGCAAGCTGCAGCCGACCAAGGGGCCCGCCAAGGAGCAGGACCAGTCGGCGGTGTGGGAGCCGGGCACCTGTCTCGCGCTGCTCAACAACAGCTTCGGCGACCCGATCGACTGCGCGCAGACGCATTCGTACGAGATCATCGCGACGCTCGACCTCAAGACGAAGTTCAAGGACGGCTACCCCTCGCAGGAGCAGCAGAACACCTGGCTCGACACCGAATGCTCGACGGCTTCGCAGGAGTACACCGGCAACGCGGATCTGGCGGCGAAGAAGCTCATCCTCAGCTGGGACGTCCGCGAGCAGGAGAGCTGGGACGCCGGGTCCACGCTGGTGAACTGCAAGGTCGCCGCGGTCCTTCCGGACAACAAGGGGCTGGCGCCGGTCACCGGGAGCGTCAAGGTCGGCAACGGCGAGGCCCCGCCGCCGTCGTCCTCCTCGCCCCCGAAGACCGGAGGGTGATCGCATGCCCGTCGAGATGACCCAACAGCGTTTCGAAGAGCTGGTTTCGGAGGCGCTGGACGAGCTCCCGCCCGAATTCGCGGACGCCATGGACAACGTCGTGGTGCTCGTGGAGGAGTTCAACGAGGAGTCGCCCACGATCCTCGGGCTCTATCACGGGGTCGCGCTGACCGAGCGGACCCACGAGTACGGAGGGGTGCTGCCCGACCGGATCTCGATCTACCGGCGCCCGCTGCTGCAGATGTGCGACACCGAGGAAGACGTCGTCGAGGAGGTGCTGATCACGGTGGTGCACGAGGTCGGGCACCATTTCGGCATCGACGACGAGCGGTTGCACGAACTCGGCTGGGGGTGAACCGCCGCGCGCGTGATAGCAAAGGTCCCTTGCTCTCCTCGCGACGGATTCCGCGCCACCGGTGGCATGGTGGGTGATTTTTGTGCGTGGAGCACCAAGGGTTCTCCGGATTCTTAACTGCGTGTAACAACCCCGCCACTTTGGGCGACAGCCCCGCTAAACTTTTCGACACGTTGTCGCCGGTCTTCGCCGGCGAATGCCTGGGGAGGCGGTGCATGGCCGAGTCGACGGTGCGAAGGAGGAGCGACCGGCGGTTGCGCTGGCTGCTCGCGTCCAGCGCGGCGTCGAACCTCGGCGACGGGATCGGCAAGGTCGCGTTCCCGCTGCTCGCGGTCACCCTGACCCGGGACCCGCTGCTCATCGCCGGCCTTTCGGCGACCCAGTTCCTGCCGTGGCTGCTGTTCGCCCTCCCGGCGGGCGCGCTGCTGGACCGCGTCGACCGGCGGCGGGCGATGATCCTCGCGAACGGCGCCCGCGCGGTGGTCGTCGGCGGGACGGCCGCGCTGGTCGCCGCGGGCGGGGTGACGATCTGGATGGTCTACGCCGCCGCCCTGCTCATCGGCTTCGCGGAGGTCGTCGCCGACAGCGCCGCGAACGTGCTCATCCCGGCGGTCGTCGGCGAGGGTTCGCTCGACGGCGCGAACAGCAAGCTCCAAGCCTGCGAGATCGTCGGCCAGACCTTCCTCGGCGGACCGGTCGGCAGCGCCACCTTCGCGCTCTTCGCGACCTTCCCGTTCTTGCTCAACTCGGTGGGCTTCGCGATCGCGGCGGTCGTTTTGCTCGGCCTCGCCGGGAGCTACCGGCCGCGCTCCGCCGAGCGCGCCACCACCGACCTCCGCACCGAACTGGCGGAGGGTTTCCGCTGGCTGAAGCGGAGCAGGCTGGTGCTGCGCCTGGTCGTCCTCGCCGGGGCGATCAGCCTGGTCAGCGAACTCGCGCAGGCACAGCTGGTGCTGTACGCGATCGAGTACCTGCATCTCAGCGAAGCGGCCTTCGGGCTCTTCGCGTTCGTCGGCGGCATCGGTGGTCTGCTCGGCGCGGCCGTCGCCCCGCGGCTGGTGAAGGTGTCCAGCCGTCGCGCGGTGCTCCTCTGGGGCACGGCCTGCTGCGGCGCGGCGTTCACCGGCATGGGCCTGACGAGTTCGCCGGTGGCCGGGGCGGCGCTGTTCGGCCTGTTCGCGGCGGCCGTCGTCGCGGTGAACATCGTGCTCGGGACGGCACGGCACACCCTCGTCCCCGGCGACCTGCTCGGCCGGGTGCTGGGCGTGTGGCGCACCGTCGTCTGGGGAGCGATCCCGGTCGGCGCCCTGCTCGGCGGCGTCCTCACCCACGCCCTCGGATCCGCAGCCCGGACGTT
This sequence comes from Amycolatopsis sp. SB7-3, assembly GCF_041021335.1. NCBI lineage: Bacteria > Bacillati > Actinomycetota > Actinomycetes > Pseudonocardiales > Pseudonocardiaceae > Amycolatopsis > Amycolatopsis sp. SB7-3. The sequence goes on along the minus strand of NZ_JBFPJQ010000001.1, from coordinate 2,562,292 downwards.
CCTCACGTCCGGGCTTCTGCTGTTCGGCGTAGCCGGTTTCGCGTTCGTCTCGTTACGGCCCGGAGCCTTCGATGACGAATCGGCCACGGAGGAGCGGGTTCTCCACCAAGACCGGTGAAAACCAAGGTCTTTGGTGCTGAAATAGCCCATCACCGCCACGGGTGACGGGGAGAGGTCCGCGATGCAGCAGACACTGGTGCCGGAGGCCGGCGTGGGGACGACAGAACCTTCCAGACGCCCGCAAGTGCTCACCGCGGTCGCCGGTTTCGTGATCGGTGGCGGCGTGATCGGCATGCTCTGGGCGCTTTCGGGCGTCAACGCGGGGGCACTCGAGGACGCGCAGGCGGCGTGCTCGGCGCTGGCCAGGGTCGGCACGATCCCCGACACCACCGACTCCGCCCCCGGCGACCAGACCGTGGCGGTCCTGGCGCCCGAGGTCCTGCACCGGATGACGGCCGCGCGTGAACTCTCCGCCGCGGCGGCCGCCGCCAACGACACCTACCGGCCGCTGGCCGAGCACATCGACGGCGTCAGCAGGATGGTGTTCAGCCTGCACTTCAACCAGATCTCGGGACAGCGGCACCTCGTGCAGGCCGAACAGCTCTGCACCCAGCTCTAGCCCTTGTGGACGGTCTTCACGGTCAGCTGGTTGCCCGAGATCTTCCCGGTGCAGCCGAGTCCCTGCACCGCCAGGAAGTTCGACGCCGTCTCCTGCGGCAGGTACACCCGCAGGCCCCTGGTCTCGACCGGCTTGCAGACTTCCTCGGGGTAGTTGCGGACGTTCGCGAAACCGACGTCCGCGATCGCGCTCTCGCCGTTGGCCAGCTGCACCGGGTCGCCCTTGGCGCCGTCGCGGTACGCGGCCTCACCGACCTGGTGACCGTCGGCGCCCGTCACGTAGGAGATACCGGGGAAGCCCTGGATCGTGCAGGGGTGCCCGCTCGCGTTGGTGATGACGAGCTTCCGGTACACCGTGCCCGCGGCGGCGTCGCTGTCCTTGATGGACAGTTTGACGTCGCCGGCCTTGCAGAGCCCGTCGTTCTTCGACGCCTGCGCGGGCGGCTGGGCGGGTTGCGGCGTCGGCGTCGAAGCCGAAGAAGTCGCGCTGGGCGCCACCGAGGTGTCCGGCGCCGAACTCGACGGTGACGCGGACGTGTTCTGCGCGACGGGTTCGGTCCCCGAACCGCACGCGCTGGCCAACAGCAGCCCGGCGGTACCCGCGACGAGACCGCCGATGGAGATCAACTTCGAACGAACCATGGTCATTCGCCTCCCTGTATCCAGGTGACCCACCGTCCAGTAGACGTGTCGTCCGCCGACGAGGTTGCGCCCCACCGGTTAATTCCCCACAAGGTGTTAATCGATCTTGTGTGCTGTGTTCCCCGGCGGAGATGGAGGCAAACGCGGTGAAGGACGCCTCCCCACGTGACCGGCGGCCATGAGACCGCACTCACGTGATCGAAGGCGGAACTCGCGTGATCAGCGGCGGAACACCCGATTGCGGCCTCCAGTCTGGTCGGACATAACGACATCAATCGGGCACGCAGTCCGCGCAAGGTGTCCGTTATCGCGTCAGGGTTCGACGGGGGTTTCCGCCCAGGTGAGGCACGTCCAGCCGTCGGCGGTCCCGACGAGCTCGACGACGCCGGTGTTCGGGATGAGGCCCTGGTTGGCGATCTCGGCGGTCACGTTCCCGGCGAGCCATTCGCCGCCGAGCCGGATCGCGCCACCGTGGCTCACCAGCACCACCGTGCCGTCGGGGTCGGCCTGCTCGTGCTTGGCGCGCAGCCGGGCGACCGCGTCGAGCAGCCGGGCGCGGACCTGCGCGCCGGTCTCGCCGCCGGGGATCGGCGGGTCGAGTTCGCCGAGCGTCCACCGGCGCACGACGCTCATGTAGGTGGTGATCGAGTCCTTGTCCGTCTTGCCTTCAAGATCGCCCGCGGCGACCTCGTGCACGCCGTCGAGGACCTGGACGTCGAGGCCGAGCTTGGCGGCCAGCGGCGCGGCGGTCTGCTGGGCGCGGACCGCCTGCGAGGCGTAGACCGCGACGATCGGCTCGCCGTCCAGCCGCGTCGCGAGGTCCCGCGCCTGCTCGCGGCCCAGCTCGGTGAGCGGCGGCCCGGGCAGCGCGGTGTCGAGCGCGCCGCGGACGTTGCCGTCGGTCTGGCCGTGGCGGACGAGGAGAAGTTTCACGCCTGTGCTCCCTTCCGAACCGCGGCGACCCAGTCGATCGCCTCGGTGAAGTCCTCGTTCGCGGCGCCCGGCTCGACCTCGGTCCTGCCGTTGTCCGCGCGCGGGTGGGAGCCGAGGAACCGCACGTTGCGGCACCGGCGGCGCAACGCGGCCAGCGCGTCGCCGATCCGGGGCTCGGACACGTGTCCCTCGAAGTCGATGAAGAAGCGGTACTCGCCGAAGTTGTTCCTGGTCGGCCGGGCGTCCAATTTGGTCAGGTTGATCCCGCGGACCGCCAGTTCGGTGAGCAGTTCCGCCAGGGCACCGGTCCGGTTCGTGGCGGCGGCGACGATCGACGTGCGGTCGGCCCCGGTCGGCTCCGGCAGTTCACCGGGGGCGCGGACCAGCAGGAACCGGGTCTTGGCGTCGCGGACGTCGGCGACCTCGGTGGCCCGCACCTCCAGCGGATAGTGCTCGACCGCGACCGGCGCGGTGACGGCCGCGTCGAACTCGCCCTCGGCCACCGCGACCGCGGCCGCCGCCGTGGAGGACGTCGCGACCGGATGAGCGCCGGGCAGATTCGCCTCGACCCAGTGCCGGACCTGCGCGAGCGCGTGCGGATGGCTCGCCACGGTGCGGATCTCGGTCGTGCCCGGCCTGGTCAGCACGCTGAAGTGGACGGGCAGCAGCACCTCCGCCACCGCGACCAGCGGCTCGGCCTCGCTCAGGCTGTCGAGGGTGGCGGTGACCGCGCCCTCCACCGAGTTCTCGATCGGGACACAGGCCGCGTCGGCCGCGCCCGAGCGCACCGCGGCGAGTGCCGCCGGGATGGTCTCCGCGGGGATCAGCTCCTCACCGGAGGCGAGCCGTCGCGCGGCCTGTTCGGTGAAGGTTCCCTGGGGGCCGAAGTAGGCGATCCGTGACACCCCGCCAGATTACGCACGGCGCGGGTGGCGACTTTCACTCGGACAGCCGGTACGCGCGCCGGTTACGCCAGGTGGCTTTTTTTGCCATGCTTAGGGCGTGACCGCCGAACCGGGCACGCACACCGGCCACGAGGATGTCGGCTCCTCTTTCGCTCCCGTGCCGGACCATCCCACTCCGGAGCTGGTGCTGTGCGCCGTCGATGACCTGCTCGCCCAAGCCTGGACGACCGTCGCGGACACCGTGGACGGCCGGGTCTTCGTGCACCGCGGATCCGTGCTCGACGTCGTCGCGCAGGCCGTCGTCAGCCCCGCGAACTCCTACGGCTGGATGCGGGGCGGCATCGACGCCGTCTACGCCCGCGCGTACCCCGGCGTCGAGCAGAACGTCCGCAGCGCCGTCCTCGCCTACCACGGCGGCGAGCTGCCGATCGGCGAAGCGGTGATCGTGCCGACCGGCGAGGCGGAGCCCGCCTGGCTGATCAGCGCGCCGACCATGCGGGAACCCGGCGAACGCCTCCCGCGCGACACCGTGCACCCGTACCTCGCCGCCCGCGCGGTGTTCCAGCAGTGGCGCGACGCCAGCCTCGACCAGGGCCGCGTCCGTGATCTCGTGCACACGATCGCGATGCCGGGGCTCGGTACCGGCGTCGGCGGGGTCGCCCCCGCGTCCTGCGCCCGGCAGGTCGCCGCGGCCTGGGACGAGGTCTTCACGCCCGGCCGTCCCCGTAACGGACGGTAACGCCCCGAAGCGGGCTACATCACATCGCAGCGCGTTCACGAGCCGTAAGCCCTACCGTTAAAGCGGCTTCATCCGGTTCGAGGCACGTTCACCCGCCGAGAACTCGTCAACACGGTTTTGTACGGCGCCAGCGCAGGCGACGGGCGAGGAGTGTGCGATGCCGCGGGTCCGTGAGCTCAGTCCCTACGTCGAGCTGCACCGTGAGCAGTGGCGAGAGTTGCGCAGGTCGACTCCCCTGCCGCTGACCGCCGCGGAACTGCTGCGGCTGCGCGGTCTCGGTGAACAGGTCGACCTGGCCGAGGTCGCCGAGGTCTACCTCCCGCTCTCCCGGCTGATCAATCTCCAGGTCGCCGCCCGGCAGCGGTTGTACGAAGCCACCACCACGTTCCTCGGTGAAGACAGCCGGGGCACCAAGGTGCCGTACATCATCGGCATCGCCGGAAGCGTCGCCGTCGGCAAGTCGACCACCGCGCGCATCCTGCGCACACTGCTCGCCCGCTGGCCGGATCACCCCAGGGTCGACCTGGTCACCACCGACGGGTTTCTCTACCCGCGTACGGAACTCGTCCGGCGCGGGATCATGCACCGCAAGGGTTTCCCGGAAAGCTACGACCGGCGGGCGCTGCTGCGGTTCGTCACCGAGGTGAAGTCCGGTGCCGAACGGGTCAGCGCGCCGGTGTACTCGCACCTCGCCTACGACATCCTTCCCGACGAGGAACAGGTCGTTCAGCAGCCCGACATCCTGATCCTCGAAGGGCTGAACGTCCTCCAGCCCGGCCCCCGGCTGACCGTGTCCGATCTGTTCGACTTCTCGATCTACGTGGACGCGCCGACGACCGACATCGAACGCTGGTACATCGAGCGCTTCCTCAAGCTGCGGCACACGGCCTTCGCGGATCCCGCGTCGCACTTCCACCACTTCGCCGGCCTCCCGGACGACGAGGCCCGTGCCGAGGCGCGCCACCTGTGGCACACGATCAACGAGCCGAACCTGATGGAGAACATCAAGCCGACCCGGCCCCGGGCGACCCTCGTGCTCCGCAAGGACGCCGACCACACGATCAACCGGGTCCGGCTGCGCAAGCTCTGAGCGAGCACACCGCGTAACCGGACGCTCGCGGGTTTCCGGCTCCCCGCCGTTCCCTCACAAGCAGCAACCTTCGCACCACCTGCGAGGCAACGGTGCGTTCCCGTCGCGCACCGCTGTCGCCGAGCGGCTTTCCTCGGCCGATCGGCCGATCCACGCTCAGTACGTGTAACCGGTTGGCCGATACCGGCTACAGCCCCCCACGGCGACCCTTGTGTCAGGGGAACAAGAGGTCTCGAACAGACCTTGAGCAGGGAGGAGGCTCACGATGTTCTCGATCATCCTGACCTGGGTCGGCTCGATTCTCGGACTCGCACTCCTGGTGGCCATGGCGGCCGGCGCCTTCGTCGTCGACTTCGACGACGCCCGGGGGGACCGCCGCCGGAAGAAGCCCCAAGTCACCGAGACCAAGGGCTCCCCCGCGGCTCCGCTGAGCTGAGCCTCCGGCGCTCAGAGCTCGCCGAGCGCCTTCCGGTAGTCGTCGACGTCGTAGTCCATCTCGTGTTCGCCCGCTTCGGCGAGCTGAGCGGACAGCGCGTCGATGAGGCGATCGAAGATCTCCTCACGCTCCTGCCCGGTCTCGCTCAGCCGCCGCACGGCCTGCCAGACCTCGGCGGGCTCGTCGTCCCAGAGCTGGTCGACGATCGTGGTCTTGAGCGCGAGCCGCATCCTCGGCTCGCCGTCGAAGGTCTCCTCGGCCAGCGCCTCGTGGTACTCGGGGTGCTCGCCGATCACCAGCAGGCGGCGCTGTTCGGGGTCGGCGGGCTCCAGTTCCAGCTCTTCGTCGCCGATCTCCGCGTAGACCGTCGGGACGGCGAACATGCGGCGCGCCAGGGCGTCCGCGAGTTCCGCCGGGTCCTCGATCCCTTCCGAACCGTCGAAGTAGACGTCCAGCGCCGAATCCTCGTCCTGCGCGAACTCCTCCAGGAACTCGGTCGCGCTCTCCAGCAGCGCCACCCGCGCGGCCTCGGGGAGCCCGGCGCGGTCGGCGGCCCAGGTGACCCAGCCGAGCAGGGCGGGCTCCAGCGCGTCTTCGTAGGCCTCGTCGATCTCGAACTCGCCGTCCAGCAGCGACTCGAGGAACCGGGCGAGCTTCTCGGGACCGACCCGCAGCGGGCTGCCCGGCTCGGTCTCGCAGCCGTAGTCGACCAGCAGGCGCGCGTAGAACCGCGTCGCGTCCGTGTCCTCCACGAGCCCGGAGCCGATGAAGTCGGCGACGACCTCTTCGCGGACCTGCTCGGGCCATTCGGAGATCTCGGGCGACGGTTCCGGCGCGGGCATCGCCCGGATCCAGGCCAGCGCGAGCGCGTGGAACCGCGCGTAATCCTCGCTGACGTCGGGTTCTTCGACGACGTCCGTCGCGGCGAGGCCGTCCGCGAGCAGCTGGTGGGCGCGCTCGGGCAGGACCCGCTCCAGCGTCACCAGCTCCGGATCGTCGGCGGCCTGCTGGCGCATCTCGGCCAGCACGTCCTGCGGCTTGTCGACCACGACGACATCGCGGATCCGGCCGCCCTCGGTGAAGTCGACCAGCGCGAGCAGGCCGTGCTCGACACCGCCGCGGGTGAAGACGCAGAGCAGAGAGGACTCGTCACCGAAGACGTCGCCGGTGCGCCAGCAGTCCCCCACGGTCACCGCGGCGAGGTCTCCTACCCACTCCGGCTCCGGGATCCCGCGGCCCAGCACGGTGTTCAGCGCCGCCGCGGCCGCCTCGCGCTCTTCCTCGGTCTCGGCGAAGACCCGCAATCCGGCGAGCAGCGCGGCCGCGGCGGGGGTGATCTTCCGCTCGGCGAACGCGATGAGCTCCAGGCCCAGCGGCGTCTCGTCCTCTTCGACCTCGATCTCCCACCACTGGCCGAGCACCTCGGAGGTCAGCAGCTCGACGTCGAGCACCTCGGGTTCGGCGCCAAGGGTCGAGAAGTCCCGGAGGACGTCCTTGAAGAGGCCCGTCACACTCGGAGTGGAGGGCTGGGCTGCCTTCTTGCGGGCACGGCTGACCGGACTCATGGCGACATGTTTTCACGCGGACCCGATCGGGCTCGTCGCGGTGGTCCCGGGCGCGGAACACGGGTCCCGTCCGCGGGGAGGACGCGGGCGGAAACCGGTTACAGGACCACCGCGACTTCGACCTTCTTCGCCGGGTTTCCTCGGTTCACTCCGAATAACGACCGCCGACGGGCGCGGTTACGGTTTTGGGAATGGCGATTCTCGCCGCTTTGACCTCGGCGATCAGCCGGGTCTTGCGTTTGTGTATTTCCACCAATGTGCCGAGATACGAGCTGAATTCTTCAGCCATACCGGCCTTTTTGTGCACCGTGCGCAGTTTGCGCAGTTGCCGGGCCGCCTCGCGGTAGGAGTTCGGATCTTTCCGCGTGATCAATTCTTCGACATGGTCCCGATACACGGGAATGGTTTCGGCCGGATGGGCGACGGAACGCGCGTCCGCGAGTTCGACGCGCACCGGCAAAGAGGCTTCGAACCGCACTGCCGCCCGCCAGGCCTCGTCGGCGCGATCCTCGCCGAGCAACGCGCGGACGAGTTCGTCGGCGGCCTGGGTGCTTCCGGCGGCGAGTTCGCGCAGACGGGCCAGCGCGGTCTTCCGCTGCGTGACCCAGCGCCCCGCTTCCAGCGACTCCTCGCGGAGGGCGAGGTAGGTGACGGCCGTGGGATTCTCGTCGAATTCCTTGCGTGACAAGGGGACCGGCTCCGCTTCCGGCGGTGGCGGCTCTTCCTTCTTGTCGTGCGTGAGCGCCCGCGCCGCGTGCGCGATGGCCTCGCTGTGCCGCCCCGCCGCGCGCAGGACGCGCACGATCTTGAGGCTGACGTCCACCCGCGGCGGTTTGGCGGCGAGGATCGCGACGAGCGCGTCGACGTCGCCGGACGCCTCCGCCAGTTCCTCGCGCAACCGCTCGGCCGTCTCGCGTTTCGCACCGGACGGCTGCTCCGCCAGCACCTGGTCCACAGTGGACTGGATCCGCGCGATTCCCTTTTCCCCCAAGGCGGAAGCGAAGTCGGCCAGTTCGATGGCGGGCCAGCCGGGCCCGTCGAACTCGACTTCGAGGATCCAGGAGGCCAGACTCTCGGGGTCCGGCGGACGGGCCGCGCAGGCCCGCGCGTACAGCTCGACGGCCCGGTCCAGCCGGTCCGCGACCTCGCCCGAGGTGTCGTCGATCTGCTCCAGCATCTCGCTGATGTCGTCCACGGTCCGGCGGGCGAGCGGTGCGAGATCGGCCCGGCTGCCGGCGTCGAGAAGCCGCTGAAGCGTGTCGAGGACGGAGCCGACCTTCGCGGCGTACTCGACGTTGTTCGCCAGCACGGCGGTGTCGAGAAGACGGTGCGCCTCGGCGACGTCACTCCCCTGGGTGGCGAAACGGTTCTCCAGAGCCCGCCGTAACTCAGGGTCACGCTCGGCCTGGGCGTGCAGCAGGTCCGCCAGCGTTTCCGCGTCCAAAGTACGCAGGTAGGGGCGCAGATCCGTCGGGGAACTCACCCGGACAAGTCTGCCCGACCGCTTCGCCGACTCGTGTGGGCCAACAGCGTGCTCTTTTCGGCGTAATCACTCACCAGGTGTGACCAGGTCAGCGGCGCCGCGTCGAGCCGGGAAGGGCAGCGGATGATCGGGATCGGGAGCCGGTCGGCGAGCCGCATGACGATCGCCATCACCACCACCGCGAGCAGCGAAATCGCCGCGGCGGCGGCGAGGGCGCCGCTCAGCACCCGGCGTCCGCCGTCGATCGCGAGCTGCGCCGAGTACTCGATCTGGCGCGCGGCGAGATCGCCGAGGGTCCGGCCGACGACGCCGGCCGCCGCGCGCCAGGCGTCCTGGCCGACGGGTGGCGGCGTGGCCGCGCTCAACGCGGTTTCGACCGCGCCGAACCGGCTCCAATCCACGCTCGCGACGAGATCGCGGTAGGTCCGGCGGCTACTTTCCGTCAGCTTTCCGGCGACGGCGTCGAGCCTGGACCGGTAGGCGCCCACGGCCGCGGCGTAGTCGCGCCGCCCCTCGTCGTCGATCCCGGCGACCGCGAGGGAATCGCTGCGGTCCATGCCTTCGACGGCGGTGAGCAGCTCGACGGCGATCGTCTGCTGATAGCCGACTTCGGCGTCCGGGGCGGCCCGCGCGATCTCGCGCAACGAGGAAAGCGAAGTGTCGATGCGATCGGCGTACGCGGTGTACGTGGCGGAACGACTGCCCGGCGCCCGCAGCGCGACCGCCCGCTCACGCTGCAACGCCGCGATCCCCCGGCTCGCCTCGGCCATGACGACCGCCCCGCCCTCGGCGTCGTCACGGTCCTGGATGGCCTGCTGGACGAGGAATCCGCCGATGAACAACGCGACGAGGACCAAGGCCGCGCTCGGCACGAACGCGATGGAGAGCATGCGAGCGCGAAGGCTTCGCTGGTACGTCAAGACTTTCCTTCCGGATCGGTTCCCCGACGCCCAGCGACGTTAGGCAAGTTGCAAATTGCACGTCAACGCTCGTCCGCCATACGGCCGTTAGCGCACCGTGACGATCTGGTAGGCACGGCACGTGACTCTCGACGACCTCAACCAGCGCCTCCGCGACTTCGCCGCGGCACGGGCCTGGGAACCGTTCCACACCCCGAAGAACCTGGTCATGGCGCTGTCCGGCGAAGTCGGCGAGCTGACTTCGCTGTTCCAATGGCTCACCCCGGAGGAATCGGCGAAGTGGCGCTCCGACCCCGAGCTGGCGCACAACGTCGTCGACGAGATCGCCGACGTCACGCTGTACCTCCTCCAGCTGGCGAACAGCCTCGGGGTGGACCTGATCGAGGCGGCCAACGCCAAGATCGATCGGAACGAGCACCGGTTCCCGGCGCCCGATTAGCCGCCTTTCGGGTCTTGTGGGCCGTTCGGCCGACCGGAAACACTGTGCCGACGTCCCTGGAGGTGGCCCTTGTCGCGTTCGGCTCGCACCGTGTTCCTGGCCCTGATGCTGTCACTGAGCGCGGTCGCCGCGCCGGCGTACGCGGCACCACCGCCGACGTCGCCGCATCGCGATCCCGGCAACGGACCGGAACGCAACGAGGTCGCCGCGACCGACCAGCCGATGAGCGTCGCGCGGGCCGCGGCGGGCGAGAACGTCGCGGGTGACCATTCGGGGTATCCGCGCAAGACGAAGCTGCGCGTGTATCCGGAGAACACGGCCGACAAGTCGATCAAACTCGGGCTCGCGCCGTATCACGCGATCGCGCCGAAACTGAACGCGTTGCAGGCGCGCAGTGACCGGATCTCGGTCGAGATCGCCGGGCAGTCCGGGCTCGGCCGCGACCTCTACCTGGTGACGCTGACCGCGCCGGAGAGCCGGTCCGAGACGCGACGGCAGGACGCTTGGCGGTCGCTGATCGAGAACGATCCGGCGCGGGCCGCGCGCGACCCGTTCCTGCGCCACGGTTACAAGGCGCCGGTGTGGATCAACAACAACATCCACGGCAACGAATGGGAAGGCACCGACGGCGCGCTCCGCGTCATCGAGAAGCTGGCGACGTCGAACGATCCCAAGACCGTCGAACTGCTGAAGCGGAACCGCTTCTATTTCAACGTCACGGCCAACCCGGACGGCCGCGTCGCCGGCACGCGGCAGACGTCGCAGGGCTTCGACCCCAACCGCGACTTCGTCACCGCGTCGCAGCCCGAAGTGCGGGCCATGCGCGGGATCGCGATCGGCAAGCAGCCGCTGATGATGCTGGACGAACACGGCTACGTCGCGAACACGCTCATCGAGCCGACCACGCCGCCGCACGGCCAGAACTACGACTTCGACCTCTACATCAAGCACGGCTACGCCAACGGGCTCGGCATGGAGCAGGCGGTCAAGGCGCTCGGGCGCCCCGAGACGGCGAAGCCCGAGATCCCGTTCCGCGACTACGACCCCGGCAGCTGGGACGGCTGGGCGCCGATCTACACCGCCCAGTACGCGATGTACCACGGCGCGGTGTCCTTCACGATCGAAATCCCGATGCGGGTGAACAACGCGGACTACGAAAACCAGCCGGTGACGGAGCTCCAGCGGCGCGCGGTGATCAACACCGAGGTCGTCGAGGCCACCATCGGCAGCACGCTGGACTACGTCGACCGCAACCGCGGCGAGCTCATCGCGAACCAGATCGAGATGTTCCGCCGCGGCACGGCCGGTGAAGCGCAGCGCGAGATCCCCGACGGATACGTGCCCGGCTTTGGACCCGAAGACCGCTACCGCACCGAATTCCCGCGCGCGTACGTCATCCCCGCCGGGGACGGCCAGCGTTCGCCCGTCGCCGCTTCCCGGCTGGTCGACCATCTGGTGGCCAACGACGTCCGGGTGCGGCAGGCCGATCGGCCGTTCTCGCTGGCGGGACGCCGCTACCCGGCCGGTTCGTACCTGGTCGACATGCACCAGCCGAAACGCGGGCTGGCGAACGTGATGCTGGAGCAGGGCAGCGACATCTCGGCGAAGGTGCCGGTCATGTACGACATCTCCGGCTGGAGCCATCGCCTGCTCTGGGGCGCGTCGGTCGACATCGTGAAGCAGGGCAAGCTCGACGTCCGTGCGCACGACGTCGTCGCGGCCTCGCCGACCGGGGGCGTCGACGCCGCGCCCGGCCGGGATCTCGCGCTGAAGCTGGTCGACGCCAAGGACGTCAGCGCGGTCAACGACCTGCTGAACCGAGGCCTCGCCCTCGGCCGTACGGACGACGGCACGATCGTCGTCCCCGCGTCGGCCCGCCCGGCCGCCGCGGAAGTGGCGGACCGCTACGGCGTCCGGTTCACCGAGGCACGCGGGACGGCGACCCCGTTGAGCCGCAAGACGATCGCGGCGGCCGTCGGGGCGGACGAGCTGAAAGCACTGCGGGACATGGGCTTCGACGTGCGACCGGTGTCGGCGGCGGTGCTCAACGCGGGCTTCGACTGGTCACGGGTGGACCTGCTGTTCGTCTCCTCCGGGCTTCGCTACACCGACCTCACTCCGGCCGCGAAGGACGGTTTGCGTGCCTTCCTCGCCCGCGGCGGCGTGGTCACCCGCGGTGCCACGGGCGCGCGGTTCAACACGGACGTGGGACTTCTCGAAGCACGTCCGGTGGCGGGTTGGGAGGACGGGAACGGCGTCGTCTCGGTCGTCAACGGGACCGGCCCGGTGGGTGCCGGCGCCCTGCCGGACTCGTTCGTCTACGGGCCGTTCTGGTTCACCGATCTCGGCTCCTCGGTCACCGTCGAGCAGCGCTACGCGAGCGGGAATCCCCTGGTCGCGGGGCATTGGCGGACACGGGACGACGGGACCGGCGGGCCGCTGCAGGCGGCGGGCCAGGCCGCCGTCGTGTCCGGGACCACCGGGCTCGGCGGGCGGGCGGTGCTGTTCGGCACCGAACCGCTGTTCCGTGATCACCCGAAGGGCTTGTACTCGCAGGTGGCCAAGGCGATTTACTGGGCGGCCCCGAAGTAACGTGGGGGTATGCCGATCCAGGTGCTGCTCATCGACGACCACGAGGTGGTGCGGCGCGGTCTGCGTGACCTCCTCACCGACGAGCCCGACATCGAGGTCGTCGCCGAAGCGAGCGGCGTCGACGAGGCCCTCGCCGTGGCGATGCACGTCGAGCCGGACGTCGCCGTGGTCGACGTGCGGCTCGGCGACGGCGACGGCATCGCGCTCTGCCGCGAGCTGCGCTCGAAGCCGAACCCGCCGCAGTGCCTGATGCTGACCGCGTTCGACGACGAGGAGGCCATGGTCGGCGCGATCATGGCGGGCGCGGCCGGGTACCTGCTGAAACAGGTCCGCGGCCAGGACGTCGTCAACGCGGTCCGCGAGGTCGCGGCCGGCCGGTCGCTGCTCGATCCGCTGTCGACGGCGCGGGTGCTCGACAAGCTGCGGCATCCGCCCGAGGACGAACTCGGCTCCCTCACCGAACGCGAGCGCGAGGTGCTGGACCTGATCGGGCAGGGCATGTCCAACCGCGAGATCGCCGAGCGCCTGTTCCTCGCCGAGAAGACGGTGAAGAACTACGTGACGTCCGTCCTCGCGAAGCTGGGCATGCAGCGCCGCACGCAGGCCGCGGCGTGGATCGCGCGCCGGGACAGGTAGTGCGCGAAAAAAGTACCCCCCCCCCGTCGTTTTGGGCGAAGGTCCCGGTCGATCCCGAATTCGACCAGTGGCTCACCGTGCGGTTCTCCCATCGCGTCCTGGTCGTCGTCCGCACCGTCACCACCCTGACCCGGCTGCTCGACGTCGTGTCGCTGCTGAAGGACGATCCGCGGGTCCAGATCGTGTTCACCCACAACGAGCGCGAGCCGGCGATCCTGTCCTCCGGGGTCGGCGAGTTCCTCGCCTCATTGGACGCGAAGGTCATCTCCTGGGAGCAGGCCGTCGAAACCCGGTTCGACCTGGCGATCGCGGCCAGCGAGAACGATGAACTCCACCGGCTGGACGCGCCCGTCCTGCTCGTGCCGCACGGCATCGGACACCAGAAGCACTACCCGCACCAGCCGGTCATTTCCGGGCTGAACCCGGCCCGGTTGGTCCGGGACGGTCACGTCGTCCCCAGCCGGATCGGCCTTTCGCACAGTAACCAGCTGCGGTACATCCGGCGGAATTGTCCCCAGGCCGAACCGCACGCCGTCGTGGTCGGGGACCCCTGTCACGACCGGATGCTCGCCAGTCTCAACCGCGCGGCCCGCTACCGGCGCCTGCTCGACGTCCGTGACCGCAGGCATGTCGTGCTGGCCTCCACCTGGGGGCCCGATTCCCTGCTGGGCACCGATCCGGGCCTGCCGGCACGGCTGCTCACCGAGCTTCCGGTCGACGAGTACAAGTTCAGCCTCATCGCGCATCCGGGCGCTTGGGCCGCGCACAGTCCCTGGCAGATCCGCGCGTGGCTGTCGCGGGCGCTGCGAGCAGGGCTCGCCGTGATCCCGCCCCAACGTGGCTGGCAGGCGACCGTCGTGTCCGCGGATTGCCTGATCTCGGACGGCGGCTCCATCGCGCTGTATGCGGCCGCCGCGAAGATCCCGGTGCTGATCGGCAGCCGGGAACCCGCCACCGTGGTGCCGGACTCCCCGCTCGCGGAGCTGCTGGCCAAAGCCCCGCGGCTCGACCAGGAACGCGATCTGCGCGAACAGGTCGACCAAGCGTGCGCCGCGGGACCGCTCACCGAGGTCGCGGCGCAGGCGGTCGAGTTCTCCGGCAAATGCGCGGAGCTTCTCCGTCCCGTCCTCTACGAACTGATGCGGCTCACGGAGCCGGACACCCGGGCGGTCTTCCTTCCCGTTCCCGATCCGGCACCTGACGTCACGGAGCCCGCGACGTTCTCGGTCGAGGTCCGGCGGCACACGGATCATCTGACGGTCTCCCGGTTTCCCGCCGAACAGGCCGGGCGATCCGGCTCCCTCGATCGCCATGTCGTCGCCCACGAGGAATTGTCCACTTTGGACGAACTCGAAGGTGCCGCCGTGGTCTACTGCGAATTCACCGGCGAAGACGCCGAATTCGACGGCTGGGCAAGGGAAATCACCCGTCGCCGTCCCGATGCCACGCTCGTCGCCGGGATCGGCGTGGACCGGTGCCTGCTGTGGAGCACCGGGGAACCGGTCGTCGAACTCACCACGCGAGGTGAGCCGCTGGCCGCGATTTCCGCCTATTACTGGCGTCGAGAACGAAATCTCCCGGCGACCGGATCGTTCCGCGTGCGCGAGGGCCACCACACCCGGAACGTCGTCGTCTCGCTGCTCACCGATTGAGTGGCGCCTCGGTGTAGATCTTGGCGTGCACCGCGTCGGCGCGCGGATGCTTGACCGCTTGCAATCGCTGCCAGACACCGGACCAGTACTCGCGTGCCGTCTTGAAGTCTCCGCAGGACCAAGCGGCGTCCCCGAGTGCCTCGGCGATCTCCAGTTCGTACTGATCGCTCCCCGTGGGAACCATCATGCGCCACACTTCCGGCACCAGGTCGAGCGCCCGCCGCGCGGCGTCCGCCGTCCCCGATCGGCTCAGTGCCTTCGCCCGCACGAGCCACACCTGGGCGAGGTCACGTTTGTTCTCCGGGTCCGTGTTCGCCTCGGCTTCTTCCACCAGCTGGAACGCTCCGGCGAGATCGCCGAGCAGCACCTGGACGTTGGCGAGCATCCTCGCGTGCAGTCCTTGTCCTCGGAACGGAAGTCCGCCCAAAGTCCGGCTGATCTTCAGCGCCTCGAAGAAGCACGCCGACGCTTCGTTGTACTGGCCTCGTTCTCGGTGGAAGAGCCCGCGGAACTCCCAAAGCGACGCCCGCAGCTGCCGATTCGTTTCGGTCTCGGGTGACTCGAGCCGTCGCAGCAGCTCTCCCAGCTTGCCGAACTCCGCCTCCGCCCGCGGAAACTCCTGGAGCAACGAGTACAGCCGTGCCTGCTGCGCGATGGTCCTCAACTGGAGCGGAACGTCGCCGAGGGCTTCCGCGCTCGCCATCCCCCATTTGTTGATCTCCGCGAGCTCACGCAGGTGTCCCCGGTGCAATCCGACGATTTCCAGGGCGCCGCAGAGCTGCGTCAACTCGCGATGCAGCCCGGCGTCGTGGGCCGGTTTCGCCAGCGCGCGATACGTCGGGATTTCGGCGACCAGCAGGTCGATCGCGTCCTGTCCAGGGGCGAGGTCCAAGGGGCGGGTGTCCTCCGGCAGCGTCTGGTCGTACAGCCTCAGCCGCCGGTCACCCATCTTCCAGTGATCCGCCTGCACCGCCCGGGTGCGGTGGAAGCGCACGAGCCGCGGGAATCCCTCGCCATCCGGCTCGTGACCCGCGCGAGTGAGCGCCTGCCTCGCCTGTTTGGTCAGCCGAAGCCGCTTGCCGGGCTCCTCGGTCACGAAGAAGACGGACTGGAGATGCACCAGCCCGTCGAGGACCTCGAACGGTTCGCAACCGGCGACGGCCGCTGCCGCCTCATAGGTGAAGCTCGGTCCGGGGATCTCGCTCAGTGCCCGGCAAAGATCCTGTTCACGCCGCGGGAGCCCGGCGAGCACCCGGTCGAAGGCGGCACTCACGGGCCCGAGGGCGCGCCCGCCGCGCAGTTCCTCCGCGAGGAGCTTGAGCGGCCGGGCCGCCAGCGCCGCCCGCTGCCTCGCCGCGATCGCGGCGGCGACCACCGTCGCCGGAAAACGGTCACATTCGACGAGGACGTCGAGCGCGCTCTCCGGATCGGCGGCGAGCAGATCGGTCCCCGCGATCGCTTCGAAGAGCATCCGGTCCGCTCCCTCTTCGAGCCTGCTGAGGGGTACGTGCCGGGGATACTGCGTCACGAGCTCGTCGGACGTGCCTTCCGTCAGCGCCAGCACCAGGCTCATCGGCGCCGGAGGCACCAACGCCTGAAGATCGTGGACGCTTTCGACCGAGTCGAAGACCAACAGCAGGCGCAACGGGCCGAGCACATCGTTGTACTGGGTCTTCAGTTCCCCGGCACCCGACGTGATGAGTTTCGGCTCCACTCCCAACGCCTGGAGTACGGCCTCCCGCACCTGGCTGATCCTCAACGGCGCGCCCGGGCCGTCGCGGTGATCTCCGAGGTCGACGAGCAGCGCGCCATCGGGATACGCGCCGCCGGAGCGCATCCCGTAGTGCTCGGCGAGCGTCGTCTTGCCGACTCCGGACGGACCCGAGAGCACCACGACACCTGTGCCACCCAGCTGAGCCTGAGCGCCGACGCGGTCGAACAGGTTCGGCGACCGAGGAACGATGCGCGGCCGGTCGTGACTCATCGCGAGCATGCTTCCGACCAGCTCGCGCAATTCCCCCGCCACGGCGGGATCTTCTGCGGCCAGGCGGCGCACGGCGGCCTCCAGGGCGGCCGGATCGGAACGCAGGCGTTTCTCGTCCCGCCGCCCCGAAAGCTTTTTCCAGAGGTATTCGGCGACCTTGCCCCCACCGGTGAACACCAGCGCGACTGTCTGTTTGACGAGCTCCGCCTGAAACGGATCGGTCACCTGTAAACCCCCTCACAGCTGTATCCGACACGCTAGCAGCGCGGATCATGCACGTCACTCACCGTGAACCCGCTCAGGGATGCACGGTGTCCCGCTGATCCGGGATGACCGTGCCGTCGTCGCGCAGCACCGGACCGTGTGTGCCGTCGGCGTTTTCATACGCCGTCGTCGAGCACGGATAAGTGCGGCTCAGCGCCGGGAAGGGCTCGATGAACATCGGGTTCACCGCCCATTTCCCGTCCGCGTTGTCGTAGGCGCGGCACATCAGCTCGTCCTTGTTGCGGTTGAGCGTGACGCGGACTCCGGTGGCGTCGCGCAGCATCGTGACGTCGGTGGTCGCGTCGCCGCCGGCGAGCACCTGCCGCTTGTCCGCCGGAGCCGGTTCCATCGCCTTCGCGCCGCGGATGCCGAGGATGCGTTCGTTGATGTAGCACCGCTTGCCGTCGATGTAGGTCATGATCTCGTCGGCGCCGTCGGCGTGCCCGCCGCAGCCTTCGAGGTGTCCGTTGATCCGGCCGTTCGTGGTCTGCGAGTAGATCCCGAGCGTGCGGCTCGGCGGGATGCCGACGGCGGAACCCCAGACGTCCGCGAATTCCTTGGGTGAGGCGGAAACGACCCAGGTCGAGAAGCCCGCTTTGTTCAGCGTCGCGATCAGGTCCTTGATCTCCGGGTAGTACCGGATCCACGCGACCTGGGTGCTCGAACCGACCTTCTGGGTCGCCCCGACCGGCGCCAGCAGCGCCGCGGCCCTGGCCTGCCGGGCGATCGCGCGGACCTCGTCCGGACGGTATCCGGCGTTGATCTGCGCGACCCAGGCGTAGGCCGCCTCCATGTACCGCCGGTTGTTGCCCGCGAAGACCTCTTCGCCGGTGGTCGTCTTCGCACTCTTCCGCACTGACAGGAGCTCATCGGCGCAGGCGATGTTCTTGCTGGTGGGAAGCGGTTTCCCGGCCGGGGTGGCGGTACCGCACGCCTTGCTCAGCGCGTTCGCGCCGGCGTCGGTCATGTAGCGGCTGGTCGTGCGCCAGTCCTGGTCACGCGGCTGGAGGACCTTGTCGTGCCGGATCATCCAGAAGACGGTCTGGTCGGAGATGTCGTTCTTGATGACCGTGTTGTCCCAATCGAAGACGGCGACCGGCCGCTCGCCGTGCTTCTTACCGCAGATGACCTGCTGGATCTTCGTGGCGTTGTCGCCGTACCAGTGGTCGGCCAACCGCAGCTGCGGACAAGGTGACGCGGTCGAGGCGGTCGCCGCGCCGGGCACGGCCACCGGTACGACCGCCACGGCGGCGGCAAGGGCCACGGCTCGCAGGAACCTCGGCATGTCATCTCCCCACATGGTCTTCGACTGTCCGGGGAGATCCTGTCATTTCCCGGCGAGGGTGACGACCTGCCGGTTGTGGAAGTAGTCGTCCTCACGCAGCACGGTGACGCTGCCGGGTGAACCGCGGAAGTCGACGTAGCCGGCCGATTCGAGCGGCATCCGGATCCACGCGGCGATCACGAAGGTGAGCGCGCCACCGTGCGTGACGACGATCTGGTGCTCGCAGGCGCTTTCCAGGATCGACTTCATGGCCGCGTAGACCCTCGCCGCCATCGCGCCTTTCGTTTCGGCGCCGGGGATTCCTTCGTCGTGTCCCAGCCGCTCGCCGACGGCGGGCGGCGGGACGAACCGGCTGTCCAGCCACGCCTGCGGTTTGCCGCCGGCTTCCCCGTACGACTTCTCGCGCAGCCGCCGGTCCAGGACCGGGGTCACGCCGAGCCGTTCGCCGATCAGTTCCGCGGTGCGCGCGGTGCGGCGCAGATCCGAGGCGTAGAGCTCCACCTCGTCCGGCACCTTCGCGCGCAGCGACTCGGCGATGGCGACGGCCGCGCGTTCACCCTCGGGCGTGAGTTCGGCGTCGTACCACCCGCCCACCAGGCGATCGACGTGGTGGGTGGCCTCCGGATGCGTGACGACGTGGACGGTGCGCATCCGGAGAATCTAAACGCGCGTCAGTTTCGCGAAGGCGACGACGTTGTCGAGATAGTTGCCGGTCGAGGAGTCGAAATCCCCGCCGCAGGTGATCAGCCGCAGTTCAGGCCCGATGGTGTCGCCGTAGACCTTCTCCGTCGGGAAGGACGCCTTCGGATGCCGCTCGACGGCGTACACGGTGAACACCGCGGTGCTCCCGTCCTCGCGATGCACGAGTGCCTCGTCGCCTGCCTTCAGTTCCTTGAGCCGGACGAAAACGCCGGGGACCTTCTTGTAGTCGACGTGCCCGGCGAGGACGGCGGGCCCGATCTCGCCCGGCGCCGGGCCACCGGTGAACCAGCCGGTGGTGATCGCGTCGTGCGGCACCTGCAGGGTGCCGTCACCGGCCAGGCCGAGGTCGACGATCTCGCCGGTGCGGACGCCGATCGCCGGGATCTCGAGCCTCGCCGGTTTCGCGGGCACCAGCGGAGGCGCCTCCGCGACGGAAGACACCGAGGAAGGCGGCGCCGGCGAGGCGACCTTGCCCGGCGGAGGGACGGCGCACGCGGTCAGCGCGGCCGCGAGCACCACCCCGATGAGCGTGCCGACGACCAGCGGAAACGGCCACCGTCGCCAGGAAGGCCGGATCATCGCTCCGCACGCCGCCGAAGGACGAGGGACGCGCCCGCGACCGACACGGTCAGCAAGGCGGTGCCGGTCAGCGCGACCGCGGCGACCTCCAGGAACCCGCCGTTGCTCTCGACGGCCTCGCCGCCACCGGTCGCCACGCCACCGACGGGTTTGACCTTCACCTGGCCGGATTTCGCGGGTTCGCCGAACCGGGATTCGCAGGCGTACCCGTCGTGATCGGCGTCGAGTTTGTGCGGGTCTCGCGGGTTCTTCTTGAGCTCGGCCTGCGCGTCGGCTTGCGAAGGGAAGTCGGCGCAATCCTTGTCGGTGGATCGCGGCGCCCGCGTTTCCGTGGTGATCGACGGAAGGGCCGGCGTACTCGTCACGGTCGGCGGAGTTCCTCTTTTGGGAAGCTTTTCGCAAGCGATTCCGTCACCGTCTTCGTCCAGGCGATGCGGATCGGAGCGATCTTTGTCGAGCACGGCCTGCGCGTCTTCCTGATACTTGAAGTCACCGCAGTCCAGATCGGCGATCGCGGGCGCCTCTGCCAGCGCGAAAGCGACGGAAGCGGGGCCGAACAAGGAGAATCCGGCAAGGATGGCGGCCGTGCCGAGGGCGCGACGAACCGAGGACATGGGGAGTCCTTTCGCTGGGAATCCGCGCTCGGGGCGCGTTCGATGCACATAGAGTCGCGTTCAGACCCCAGCTGTTACGGATTAATCGGAAACGCGAACCGTTAATTTCACCCGGTTCAGTCGAGCGGAACGTCAAAAGCGACCAAAGTCCCCAGACTCGGGGAGGAATTGATCGAAAAGCGCCCGCCCGACGTCGTCGCGCGTTCGGCGAGATGACGCAGACCGCGTTTGGCGACCCCCTGCGGGACACCGGATCCGTTGTCCCGCACGCGGAGTTTGACGCCTTCCGCGTCGCGGCTGAGCGTCACGCGGGTCTCGCTCGCCCCGGAGTGTCTGACCACATTGGACAGTGCCTCGCGCAGGGCGGCGCGGATGTGGTCCGCCTGTTCGGCGGGGATGTCGGCGAGCTCTCCCGACAGTTCGAGGGTCGGCGGATAGCCGAGCAGCTCGCCCGCGATGCGCACTTCGCCCCGCGCGGACTCGGCGAGGTCGGTCGCGGTGACGGTCTCGTTCGCGGGTTCCGGGCTGCGCAGGGCGCGCACGGTGCCGCGGATCTCTTCGATGGTCTGGTCGAGCTGGTCGATCGCCTCGGACAGCCGCGCGCCGTCGGCCTGCGCGAAGCGTTTCCGCATGTTCTTGCGGACGCGGTCGAGCTGCATCCCGGCGCCGTAGAGGCGCTGCACGATGACGTCGTGCAGTTCGCGCGCGATGCGTTCGCGCTCCTGGTAGAGCGTCACGCGGTGCCGGGCGTTGGCGCCCTCCGCGAGCGCGAGCACCACGCCGGCCTGCGCGGCGAACGCGGTGAGCACCTCGACCGTGCTGGCGGAGAACGGTTCCCCGCCGTGACGGCGGTACACGGTGAGCGCTCCGAGAACACGTCCGCCCGCGCCGAACGCCGAAGCGGCGAACGGCCCGAAGCCCTGCAGCTCCGGCGGCACGAACGGCGCCGTGCGGGGATCGACGGTGAAGTCCTCGCTGACCACCGGCTCCCCACCGCGCGCGACCTGGCCCGCCGCGGAATCGGCGGAAAAGGCCAGCCCTCGCAGGCCTTGGGTGGTGGCCCCGTGCGCGGCCTCGGCGACCACCTGGCCGTCGTCCGCGCGCACCATGACGAGACCGAGGTCGGCCTCGGCCAGTTCGACGGCGCGGGCGACCACGGTCTCCAGCACGTCACCCGGGTCGTCACCGGACAGGGCGGTGCCGGTGATCTCGGTGGCGGCGGACAGTGCGCGCGCGGCAAGCGTGGGATCCATGAGCGCTATCGACATTAGTCGGCCCCGGCCAGTGCGCGCGCTGTGACTCGGCCCTCTCGGACCTCCAGGATCACGTCCGCTTCTTCGGCTTCGGCGGCGTGGTGCGTGACGTGGACGACGGTTTTCCCAGCGAGCGCCTCGCCGAGCCGTTCGCGGACGGTGCGCGCGGTCGGCTCGTCGAGATGGGCGGTGGGCTCGTCGAGCAGGACGAGGTCGGCCTGCTCGGCGCCGAGTACGGCCCGCGCCAGCGCGACCCGCTGTGCCTGCCCGCCCGAAAGGCCGGCGCCGGCGCTGTCCAGCATCGTGGTGAGCTCGACGTCTTCGAGAGCGGCTTCGTACAACGCTTTTCGCAGGTCGGCCTCGGACGCCGTCGGTTTGGCGAGGCGCAGGTTCTCGGCGACCGTGGTCGAGACGAGCATCGGTTCCTGGGGTGCCCAGGCGACGCTCTCGGGAGCGGCGACGTCGCCCTTGCTCGGCTGGAGGAAACCGAGCAGGGCCGCGACGAGCGTCGACTTCCCGGCGCCGCTCGGGCCGACGACGGCGACGTGCGTGCCGGGCGCGATGTCGAGGTCGACGCCGGTGAGGACCGGGTGCTCGGTGCCGGGCCAGCCGAGGTCGGCGTTCCGGATCCGCACCCCGCCGGTGTCAGGAAAGGGGCGTTCCTGACGTTTTTCGTCCTGAACGGCCCTTTCCTGACACTCGGCGAGGCGCAGACGGGCCTGGCGCAGGGTGTCCCAGTGCTGCGCGGCCGGCGGAAGAAGGGAGAGGACCTCCGCCAGCGCGAGCGGCACCAGGGCGACCACGGGCGCGAGCACCGGGTTCAGCGCGCCGGCGGCGACGGCGCTCACGGCGAACCCGGTGCTCACGACGGTGGCGGCCCCTGTCGCCAGGATGATCAGAGCGTCGGCCGCGCCCGCGCCGAAGGCCTGTCGGCGCGCTTCGGCGGTCAGGGCGGCGTCGGTCGTGGCGATCCGTCGACGACGCTCTTTGTCGACTCCGTACGCGATCAGTTCGGCGGCGGCCTCGAACAGGCTCAGCACCTGCGCCGACACCGAACGCCGTCCGGCGGCCAGCGCACTGGTCGCGCGGCGTTCCGCCCGGAGCGCGAGCAGCGGCGCGAACGCGCTCACCAGCACGGCCGCCGCCAGCGCGAGCCCGGCTTCGGGCAGCACAGCGGCTTGGACCGCGACCGCGCCGACGGCCACCAGCGCGACCACGATCAGCGGGGTGATCACGCGCGGGAGCAGGTCACGCACGGTATCGGTGTCGCCGACCAGCCGACGCTGCTCTTCACCCGCCCGAAGCGCCCGAGCCGGTCCGATCCGCACCAGCGACTCCCACAACCGGACGCGCAGGCTTCCGGCGATCCGGAACGCGGCGTCGTGTGTGACCAGCCGTTCGAGGTAACGCAGCCCGGCGCGGCCGAGGCCGAACGTCCGCACGCCGACGATCATCACCGTCAGCGTCAGGATCGGCGGCTGTTGCGACGCCTTGGCGATCAGCCAGCCCGAAAGCGCGGTCAGCGCGACCCCGGCGAGCAGCGCGGCGGCGCCGAGCAACGCGCCACCGAAGAACCTGGGGTGCAGCAGTGCACGCCAAGGCAACGGCCGGACTTGCCGGGTTTCCTCGGTGGTTCCGATTTCGCCGCCCATCGTGGTCGACATGTCGACACCGGAGCCGCGTTCGTGGGCGGCGATGATCGCGGCGGCACCGCCGTCGACGGCCTGGCGAACGGCGGCCATGACACGCGCGGCGTTGACCTCGTCGAGGTGCGCGGTGGGTTCGTCGAGCAGCAGCAGCCATGCGCCCGACCGGATCCGCACCAGGGCCCGCGCCACCGCGACCCGCTGGCGTTGTCCCTGCGACAGCTTCGAAACCGGCCGGTCGGCGAGCCCCGTGAGCCCGAGTTCGCCGAGGATGTCCTCCGCCCCGACCTCGTCGAGAACCGTGCCTCCGCCGAACACCGGCGACTGCGGCACCCAGGCGACGCTTTCACGCCATCTCGTCAGATCGGCGTCGGCGAGGTCGGTGCCACCGACGGTGATCGTTCCGTCGTGTGCCTGCACGAAACCGAGCAGCGTGGCGAGCGTCGTCGACTTGCCTCCGCCACTGGGCGCGCGGAGCCAGGTGATCTCGCCGGGCCGGACGCCGAACGTCTCACCGTCGGGAGCGAATCCGCCGCGCCTGGCGACACGCAGGCCGCCGACGTGGATCTCACCCTTGGCCGGTGTCTCGGAACCGTTGGGCGGCAGGGGTTCCGCGAGGACGTCCGCGACCCGGCGCACGGCCTCGACGCCGTCCTCGCTGGCGTGGAAGGCCGCGCCGACCGCGCGCAGTGGCTGGTAACACTCCGGAACCAGGATCAGCACGCCGAGCCCGATGGCCAGCGACAGTTCGCCGGAGACGAGCCGGACCCCGATGACGACCGCGACCAGCGCGACCGAGAGCGTCGCGATCAGTTCGAGCGCGAACGCCGACGCGAACGCGACCTTCAACGTCTTGAGCGTGGTGCGGCGATGGCGTTCGGAGATCTTCCGGACCGTCTCGGCCTGCGCCCCGGCGCGGCGGAACGCGCTGAGGATCGGCAGGGCGCGGACGAGTTCCAGCAGATGCCCGGACAGCCGTTGTTCGGCGTCGGCGGCTTCGGCGACCCGTTCGGCGGTGTGCTTGCCGATCAGGATGGCGAACAGCGGCACCAGCGGCACGGTGATCACGACGAGCAGGGCCGACGGCCAGTCGGCGAACAGGATCGCGACGCCGGCGGCGAGCGGCACGATCGCGGCGGTCACCAGGGCAGGGAGGTACTGGGTGAAGTAGGCGTCGAGCGCGTCGAGTCCCTTGGTGGTCAACGACGTCAGCTCGCCGTGACCGCGGCGAGCGATCCATTCCGGACCGAGTTTCAAGGCGTGGTCGAGGGCTTTGGCGCGCAACTCCTCCTTCGCGCGGGCGGCCGCGCGAACGGAAACGATCCGCACCGCCCAGCCGGTCAACGCGCGCCCTGCGACGAGCGCGAGCAGCACGGCCAGCTGGACGGTGCGGTCCCCCGGTGTTCCGCGGACGACCGCGGAGAGGACGTCGGCCAGCAGGAACGCCTGTCCCACCAGCAGAAGCGCGTTGACGAAGGAGAGGACTCCACTGAGGATCAACGCCCGGCGCGCCGCACTCGAAAGCGGAGCCAGCGCGCCGAGCGGACCCTTCCCCGGTCGCGCTGGGTCCATTGTGGACTCCGTGGCGGAAAGGGTGTCGCGGCCGGGAAGTTCGGTCATGGTGCGTGCACCGGTGGGATGTGCCGGGTGCCGATGCGCTTGCGGAACACCCAGTACGTCCAGCCCTGGTAGATCAGGACGGCCGGGGCGCCGAACAGGGCGACCCAGGTCATCACGGTCAGGGTGTACGGGCTCGATGCCTCACCCGCGATCGTCAGCGTATTGGCGGCGTCCAAAGTGGACGGCAGGACGTTCGGGTACAGCGCGACGAAGATCGCGACCGCCGAGGCCCCGATGACCCCGCCGAGCGCGGCGAACGCCTGGCCTTCGCGGCCCATGCGGATCTTGAACCACGCGAGCACCGCGGCGACGACCGCGACGCCGATGAGGAACAGCGTCCACAGGTCACCCGAGCGCAGCTGCACGACGATGAGGAACGCGAGCAACGGCAGGAGGGCGACCGGAAGCAGGCGGGTGGCGAGGTTCCGCGCGCGGTGCCGGAGGTCGCCTTCGGTTTTGAGGGCGAGGAACGCGGCGCCGTGGACCAGCGAGAACCCGACGACCGCGATCGCGCCGAGCAGCGTTTCGAGGCTGAGGGCGGCGAACGGGCCGCCGACCCGGTTGCCGTCGGCGTCGAGCGGGAGGCCGAGGACGGTGGTGGCGAGCAGCAGGCCGACGCCGAACGGCGGGACCCACGAGCCGATGCCGATGACGCGGTCCCAATTGCGGCGCCAGCGGTCGGAATCGACCTTGCCGCGGTACTCGAACGCGACGCCGCGGCCGATGAGGGCGAGCAGGACCATCAGGAGCGGGAGGTACGCGGCCGAGAACAGCGACGCGTACCAGCCGGGGAACGCGGCGAACATCGCGCCGCCGGCGACGATCAGCCAGACCTCGTTGCCGTCCCAGACCGGGCCGATCGTGTTGACCATGACGCGGCGCTCGGTGTTGTCCTTCGCGAGGACCGGCATGAGCATGCCGACGCCGAAGTCGAAACCTTCGAGGAAGAGGTAGCCGAGCCAGAACAGGGCGATGACGCAGAACCAGATCGTTTCGAGGGTCATCGGGTGCTCACTTTCCTGGCTTCCGGGGGCTGAAGGACGCTTTGCCCGCCCGGCCCGGTCGCGTGCCTTGTCGACGCCGTGCGGCATGTCGCGAAAGCCACTTTCGGGACGCTGGATGTCGCGAAAGTGGCTTTCACGACGCTCCCCATCCCCCGATCGCCCTGAGTTATCCACAACCGCGCAAGTTGTCCACAGATCGGCTGTGGGTAACCCGCCTGAGCGATACCCCCGATACGCTGGGTGCGGGGCCGTCCCCCGGGAAGGGCGGGGGGCTGGGTACGTGAGGTCAAGAGGCGATCAGTAGGCGAAGGCCAGCGCGTCGTCATCGCCGTCACCGCCTTCCGAGTCGCTGTTCTTGCTGGTCGAGGCCGGTTTCTTGGGTGGCATGACGGCGTCGACGCCGCCGCGGACGTACTTGCGCATCAGGTAGACCTCGACGACGCCGAGCACCGCGTAGACGGTCGTCAGAGCGATCAGCGAAGTCCACACCTCGCCTGTGGACAACTTCGAGACCGCCTGCGCGGTGAACATCCACACCCCGTCGACACCGGTCGGATTCGGCACCACCACGAACGGCTGACGGCCCATCTCGGTGAAGATCCACCCGGCGCTGTTGCCGATGAACGGCGTCGCGATCCCGCCGAGCACGAGCCACGGGAACCAGCGTTGCCCGGGGATCCGGCCACGCCGGGTCAGCCACAGCGCGAGCACCCCGATCCCGGCCGAGATCGCGCCGAAGCCGATCATCGCGCGGAAGCCCCAGTAGGTCACCGGAAGGCTGGGCACGTAGTCGATCGGCTTGCCCGCGAGCGAGCCGAGCTGCGGGTCGTCCGGGTAGTTCGTGCCGTACTTCGCCTGGTACTCGGTGATCAGGTTCTCCACGCCCTTGACCTCGGTCGAGAAGTCGTTGTGCGCCAGGAACGAGAGCAACGCGGGCACGGTGAAGGTCTTGACGTCCTCGCAGTTCGCGTTCCGCACGTCGCCGATCGCGATGATCGAGAAGCTCGCCGGTTTCTCCGTATGGCACAACGCTTCCGCCGAGGCCATCTTCATCGGCTGCTGCTCGAACATCAGCTTGCCCTGCACGTCGCCGGTGATCGCCAGCACCGCGAACGCCACCACACCGGTCCAGCCGCCGAGACGCAACGACGAACGCCACACCGCGCGGTGCTCGTCGTCCTCCGAACGCTTGCGCCACAGCCGCCAGCCGGCCACACCGACCAGGAACGCCGCCGCCACCGAGAACGCGCCCGCGAGCGTGTGCGGGATCGCGGCCAGCGCGGTGTTGTTCGTCAGCACCGCCCAGATCGAGTTCATCGTCGGCTTCCCGTCGACGAACTCGACCCCGACCGGGTGCTGCATCCACGAGTTCGCCGCCAGGATGAAGTACGCGGACGCCACGGTCGCCAGCGAATACGCCCACGCGCACGCCAGGTGGACCTTCTTCGGCAGCTTGTCCCAGCCGAAGATCCACAGCCCCAGGAAGGTCGACTCGACGAAGAACGCGACGAGCCCTTCCATCGCCAGCGGCGCGCCGAACACGTCGCCGACGAACCGCGAGTACGCGCTCCAGTTCATCCCGAACTGGAACTCCTGCACGATGCCGGTGACCACACCCATCGCGAAGTTGACCAGCAGGAGCTTCCCCCAGAACTTGGTCATCTTCAGATAGCGCACGTCACCCGTGCGGACCCACGCCGTCTGCATCCCGGCGACCAGGACCGAAAGCCCGATGGTCAGCGGGACCATCAGGAAGTGATAAACGGTGGTTATGCCGAACTGCCACCGAGCGAGATCGAGAACCTCCACGCCTCAAGCCTGCTCAACGCCCGATGAGCCCGCCAGTTCAAGTGGTCCCGATCTCGCCGGGACGTAGGTCCCGCGCCCTGGTCAGCCGAGGCTCGCGAGCGTGAGACGCGCCTCATCGGCGACCTGCCGCCGCAGGCCCGTGTCCCCCAGCGTCAGCACGTGGGCCAGCGCCAACGCGTACGCCGTGTCGAAAGCGTCCTCGACATCGACGGCGATGTCGGGCTGGACGCCGACGCCTTCCCAGTTGGTTCCCGTGACCGGGTTCACGGCCCGTCCACCCGGGACGGTGACATCCAGATGGGTGTCCACTTTGTACTGCTTCCGCGGATTCGCCCCGCCGCCGGTGACCGCGCCCACCGTCTTCGCCCGCCCCAGTTGCTGCAGCGAGTAGCTCAGATCCTCGGCACCGGAGAACGTCGTCGGCCCGGTGAGCACCCACACCGGCTTGTCCGGGCCGAACTTGCGCCCCGGCACGTACGGCTGCGTCCAGAACTGGTTGGTCACGTCGCCGTCGCGCAGATAGATGCTGTTGAAATGGACGGGCTCGCCGACCAGGTAGCTGATCAGCAGCGCGACCGCGGACGGGTCGCCGCCCCGGTTCTCCCGGACGTCGATGAGCAGCGCGTCGGTGGTGGCGAGCAGCGTCATCGCCGCGGCGAGGGCCTCGCCCGCGATGTCCGGCCCGTAGAACAGCTTGGTCTCCAGGTAGCCGACGTTCCCGGCGAGCCGCCGCACCGACGCGATGCCGTGGCAGTTCAGCTCCGCCTCACGCCGGAATTCCTCGGGATCGTACGACTCACCGTCGACCTCGGGCAGCGGGTCGACGTGGTACCGCAGCCGCAGATGTTTGTCCCCGTTGACCGACTGCAGGTCTCCGGTGACCGCGGCGGCGAACGCCTGATCGTCGAGCCCCGCGTACGCGCCGTCACTCAGCCTCGCCCGTAGCAACACCGTCAGCTTCTCGGCGACATCGGGGAACACGTAGTGGTCCTGCAGGCGCCTGCACACGTCTTCGATCCGCGCTCTCTCGTCCATGCCCGGCGACGCTACCAGCGAAGCCTGAAAAAAGAATTCGGTTTGCCGAAAACTCAATTCCGCCCGGCCGAGGAATACAATTCGCCCGCACATGCCGACCGATTCGGAAAAGCCATCAGCTTGCCTTTTTCTGAATCGCCCCTTTATCGTTGCAGTGAAAGGGGTGAAGAACCATCATGTCTAGCTCGATGCTGGCGCTGATCAGCGCATTCGGCCTGGTACTGGCCGTGGAGCTACCGGACAAGACCCTCGTCGCCACTTTGGTTCTCACCACTCGTTTTCGCGCGTGGCCGGTATTCGTCGGCGTCACCGCCGCATTCGCCGTGCAATCCGCGATCGCGGCCACGTTCGGCAGTGTCCTCACTTTGCTGCCGGAGGCGCTGGTGACCGCGATCGTCGCCGCGATGTTCGGTGTCGGCGCGTACATGCTCCTTCGCGAAGGGTTCAGTCCCGCCAAGGACGGCGGAGAGGACGCCTCGCGTTCCGGTCCCGGCCCCGCGACCTTCCTCCGCTCCGCGCTGACGTCGTTCGGCGTGCTCTTCGCCGCCGAGTGGGGCGACGCGTCCCAGCTCGCGACGGCCAGCCTCACGGCCCGCTTCGGCAACCCGTTCGCGGTCGGCCTCGGCTCCTTCTGCGCGCTGATCGCCGTCGCCGGTCTGGCCGTCTTCATCGGCGCGAAGGTCCGTAGCCGGATCCGCCCCAAGCTCATCCAGCGCGTCGCGGGCTTCGTCTTCGCCGGTTTCTCGCTGTTCGCGCTGGCCCAGCTCGCCTTCTGAGGCGCACGGGGTTTTCACAGGTTCGCCGGGTAACCTTTCGGGAACGAAAAGGTGAACACCCGCCCCGACGTGCCTGGAGAAACCGGTCGTGACCTCGCCGAAGACACTCGCAGTCTCCCCTGTGCACGGCAGGCTCGCGGTCTTCGGCATGGCCGTCGCCGTCGCCATCTCGATCGACCTGCACCTGAGGCTCTCCAGCCAGGTCAGCCCGATCTGGCAGACGCTGTCGGAGTACGTCTACGGCTACCTCTCGCCCGGTTCGACGGCGGCCCCGTTGTTCGGCGCGATGTGCCTGGCGCTGGGGTTCGGTTCGCTCGCGCTGCTCGGCGGCATCGCGAAGGCGCACCGCAAGGGCTACGAGTCCGTTCTGGTCCTGCTCGGTGTCTGGTGCGCCGGGCTGTTCGTCCTCGCCCTCGTGCCCGTCGACCCCGAGGGCCAGGCCCGGTCCCTGGCAGGCCAGATCCACAACTACGCCGCGCTGGCGGCCTTCCTCGCGCTGCCGGCCGCCGCCTGGGTGCTGACCCGCCCGGGCCGAGCGCGCTGCCCGTGGGAGCCGCGCCGCACGACGATCCGGCGGCTTTCGGTGGCCAGCTTCGCCGCGGTGGTGATCGTGCTCGGCGGCTTCGTCTGGACGATGCTCACCGGCCCGTCGCATCAGGAGGTCACGCTCGGCCTGTTCGAGCGGCTGCTGTTCGCGGTCGACCTCACGCTGCTGGCGACGATGGTGCGCCCGCTGCTCAGCCACCGCTGACGCCCTACTCGGGCTGCTTCAGCACCTCGGCGAGCCGGACGGCGGCCGCCACGACCGCGGGCCCCACGACGGAGGCATCGAGCGGCTCGAGGGACACGACGCCGACGCTGGCCTTCAATCCCGGCACTCCGCGTACTGGCGCGGCGACCCCGGAGGCACCCGCCTCCAGCTCACCCGACGAGGTGACCCAGCCTTCGCCGCCGCCAGGACGCAGCGTCATCGCCTTGCCCGCCGCGCCGGCGGACAGCGGATGCCGGGTGCCGACGCGGTAGGCGACGTGGAAGCTCGTCCACGACGGTTCGACGACCGCGACGGCCTGCGCCTGGTCCCCCTGCGCGACCGACAGATGCGCCGTCGCGCCGACCTTCTCCGCCAGCTCGCGCAGCACCGGCCGCGCGGCCTCGCGCAGCTGCGGGAGGACCTGCCCGGCGAGCCGGAGCAGGCCGACACCCAGCCGCACCTTGTTGCCGTCACGCCACACCAGTCCGCGTTCGGACAGCGGGACGAGCAGCCGGTAGACGGCGGCCCGGCTCGCGCCGATGGCGACGGCGAGTTCGGAGATCGTCGCCGCCTCGCCACCGGCGTCCGCGACCGCTTGCAGCAGCGCGAGGCCCCGGTCGAGGGTGAGTGACCCTTCGCGGGTCACAACAACCCGAGTTCCCCGAGATCGGCGACCGGCTCGTCGAACGAGGCCGCCGCGTAGGACGCGAAGAGCCCTCGAACCGCCTTCGCCGCCTCGTCCGACATCCCCTTGGCCTCGGCGGCCAGTGCGGCGCCGTCGGTCGATTCGAGGGCGGCGCGCACGTCGCCGCCGGAGAGGCAGCGCGCGGACGCCACGATCAGGTTCAGGAACCCGTGGTGGGTGAAGCCGCTCGACTCCTCGGTGTGCCGGACGGCGCGGTGCAGGCTGTTCGTCGCCTTGAACGACGCCCCGGTCGAGCCGCTGACCACGGCGAGGAAGTCCGCGACCTCGTCGACGCTGGGGAAGTTCTCGCCCGCCTTGCCGCCGCAGCGGATCTTCGGCCAGCTGCCGTGCTCGATCACCTTCCGCACGCCGTCCAGCCAGCCGACGCCGCGCCGCGGCTCGACCACGCGGATGACGTCCTCGGGCACGAACTCGGAGACGCGCTCCAGCCAGACCTCGTCGACGTCCGACGGCGCCGGCATCTCCACCATGCGCAGGCTGAGGATCTCGCTGCGCGATTCGACGATCGAGATCGCCTTCGGGACCCCGCCGAGGCCGGTGTCGATGATCAGCGACAGCGGCAGCGGTTCCTTGGGTTTGATCTTGATGAGTTCGGTGATGAGCTCGGGCAGCCTCGACGCCTGGCACAGGAACACACCGAGGACGCCGGAGTGCTCACCGGCCCTCGACGCGAAGTGCGCACGCAGCGCTTCGGGCATGGACGCCTCACCGGGCGGGAACAACGCCGAGTCGTCGACGAGCCGCGCGAACAGGGGAGGGATTCCTCGGGGGCCGGGTGGCGTGAGTTCCACAGCGCTTGACACGACTGACACGCTAGTAGCGTACGACATCAGGACAAAATCGTTCGCACAACGGACACGTTCCGGGGAGATTCCGATGCCTTACTACCGGCAGGTAGGCGAGATCCCGCACAAGCGTCACACGGCGTTCCGCAAGCCCGACGGGGGCCTGTACGCCGAGGAACTGATGGGTGTCGAGGGCTTCTCGGCGGACTCGGCGCTGCTCTATCACCGCGGCCTGCCGACGGCGATCGTCGACGCCGTCGCGATCGAGGACGAACGCGGCCCGATCACCCCGAACCATCCGCTCAAGCCCCGCGCCTTCAAAACCCACGACCTCAAGTTCGGCGACGCCGACGCGGTCACCGACCGGCGGCGGCTGTTCGGCAACGCCGACGTCACCATCGGCTTCGTCCACGCGACCAAGCCTTCGCCGTTGTACCGCAACGCGGCGGGCGACGAGCTGTTCTACGTCCAGGGCGGCGGCGCGACCGTCGAGACGATCTACGGCTCGTTGGAGGTCGGCGACGGCGACTACCTCGTCATCCCGACGTCGTGCACCTATCGTGTGCTCCCGCACGGTGACGACGGGGTCAAGCTGCTGACCATCGAGGCGCGCGGCCACATCGGCCCGCCGAAGCGGTACCTGTCGGCGAAGGGCCAGTTCCTGGAGCACTCGCCGTACTGCGAGCGCGACATCCGCGGGCCGTCCGAGCCGCTGGTCGTCGACGGCACCGACGTCGAGGTCCTCGTGCGCCACCGCGCCGGGCTGACGCGCTACACCTACGCGACCCACCCGTTCGACGTCGTCGGCTGGGACGGCTGCCTGTACCCGTGGGTGTTCAACATCGACGACTTCGAGCCCATCACCGGCCGCGTGCACCAGCCGCCGCCCGTGCACCAGACGTTCGAGGGCCCGAACTTCGTGGTCTGCTCGTTCTGCCCGCGCAAGGTCGACTACCACCCCGAGTCGATCCCGGTGCCGTACAACCACGCGAACGTCGACTCGGACGAGCTGATGTTCTACGTCCGTGGGAATTACGAGGCGCGCAAGGGCTCCGGGATCGAGGTCGGCTCGCTTTCGCTGCACCCGTCCGGCTTCACGCACGGGCCGCAGCCCGGTGCGGCCGAGGCGTCGATCGGGGCGCAGTTCTTCGACGAGACCGCGGTCATGGTGGACACCTTCGCGCCGCTGGATCTCGGCGAGGCGGCCGACGCGTCGGAGGATCACGGCTACGCGTGGACCTGGTCCGGCCGCGGCCCCGGCGCTTGACGGCATGCATTTAGTCCTCTAAATGCGTAGATCAACAACAGGCGCGAGTAGGTGCCCACGCATTTAGAGGACTAAATGCCGCGGGGGTGGCGGGATAAGTACCGCCACGGCCGCAACGGTTCGGCAACGCCAAGCCGGACAAGGCGAAACCTCCGGATAATCGGTGTCCCCACCGGCGGAGGTTCTCCATGGTCGTGAATCCTCAGCAGTCCCGCGGCGGCCGCAAGGTCCTGGCGTTCGTGGCCGCGGCGGTGGTCGCCATCGGCCTGATCATCGGCTTGCGCGCGCTCACGAGCGACTCCGGCGAGGAGGCCGTGGCAGCGAAGTGCACGACGGGCGACGCGGTCAAACTGCAGGTGTCGTCTTCGCCGGAAAAGGCGGGCGTGGTCGCCGAGATCGCCCAGGGCTACAGCGGCCGCACGGTGACCGGACGCTGCGTCGACGTGCTCGTGCAGTCGAAGTCGTCCGGCACCGCGATGCAGGCGCTGTCCCGCGGCTGGAATGAGGCGGTGGACGGCCCGCGGCCGGACGTCTGGACGCCCGCCGCGTCCGGCTGGGTGAACCTGTTGCGCCAGAACCTCACCGGTTCCGATCACCCCGCGCTGGTCCCCGAAGGCGACCCGGAATCGGTCGCGAACGCGCCGCTGGTCGTCGCGATGCCGAAGCCGATGGCCGAAGCGCTCGGCTGGCCCGGCAAGGGCATCGGCTGGAAGGATCTCGCCGCGCTCGCCACGGATCCGCAGGGCTGGGCGAAATACGGCCATCCGGAATGGGGGAAGTTCCGGCTGGGCAAGACGAATCCGAACATCTCGACGTCCGGTCTGAACGCCACCATCGGCGCCTATTACGCGGCGACGGGCACGTCTTCGGACCTCACCGCGAACGCGCTCGCGAAACCCGAGGCGCGGACGTTCGTGCAGAACGTCGAGCAGGCCATCGTCCATTACGGTGACAACACGCTGACGTTCCTGACGAACCTGCAGAAGGCCGACGACCGCGGCGCCGCGATGTCGTACATCTCGGCGGTGACGGTCGAGGAGAACTCGCTCGTCGGGTACAACCAGGGCAATCCCACGAACGATCCGGCGAAACGCGGTCAGCACGCGCCGCCGAAGGTGCCCCTGGTCGGGATCTACCCGAGCGACGGCACGCTCAACTCCGACCACCCGTTCACCGTGCTGAACTGGGCCGACGACGTCCACAAGCAGGTCGCGGCGGACTTCCTCGCGCATCTGCGCGGCGCCGAGGCGCAGCGGA
The DNA here is from genome assembly GCF_041021335.1 of Amycolatopsis sp. SB7-3. NCBI lineage: Bacteria > Bacillati > Actinomycetota > Actinomycetes > Pseudonocardiales > Pseudonocardiaceae > Amycolatopsis > Amycolatopsis sp. SB7-3. The sequence continues at coordinate 2,528,305 of NZ_JBFPJQ010000001.1, read as the reverse complement.
AGTTCAGCGACATCGGCTTCCGCACGTTCGACGGCAAACCCGGCTCGCAGACCACGAAGGAGAACGGCGCCGAGCCGGACTCGAAGCTCAACCTGATCCGCCCGCCGAGCCCGCCGGTGCTGACCGAGGTGCTGAAGTCGTGGAAGGACCTGCGGAAGAAGGCGAACGTGCTGCTGGTGGTCGACGTCTCCGGTTCGATGGGCGACGGCGTCAGCGGCACCGGGAAGAACAAGATGGATCTCGCGAAACAGGCCGCCGTGGCGTCGTTGCCGCAGTTCAGTGACGCCGACAAGGTCGGGCTGTGGATGTTCTCGACGAAGCTGGACGGCGACAAGGACTACGCCGAACTCCGGCCGGTGTCGCCGATCGGCGGTGAACCGGGCAGGCAGGAGCTGGCGTCGCGGCTGAACGGGCTGACCCCGCAGAACGGGACGGGGCTCTACGACTCGTCGCTGGCGGCCTACGAGTTCATGAAGCAGCGGCTGGATCCGGACGCGATCAACGCGGTCGTCGTGCTCACCGACGGCCGGAACGAGGATCCGGGCGGGATCGATCTGCCGAACCTGGTCGGGCGGTTGCGGACCGAAGGCGGCGGCGAGGCGGTGCGGTTGTTCACCATCGCCTACGGCTCGGACGCGGATCTGAACGTGCTCAAGGAGATCGCCGAGACCACCCAGGGCGTCGGGTACGACTCGTCCAAACCGGACTCGATCGACCAGGTCTTCACCGCCGTGATCTCGAATTTCTGAGATCCTCGGATATGCGCTTCGTCCGTGAGCTAGCCGAACCGTGGGGACTGCTCCTCGCGGCGACGTCGGCGGGGGCCGCCTGGGCGGTGCAGCTGCCGACGCTCGCCGCGCTCGGCGTCGGCGTGACCGTACTCGCCGCCCGCGCCGGGGTCGCCGCCGCCACGCGCCCGAAACCGTTGCCGGAGCCCGAAGAACGGCCGCTACCCGACGTCGAGCCTGGTTCCCCCGAGGCGGGCTGGGTGCGGCGCGCGGAAGCGGCGGCCGACGGCTTCCGCTCGATCTCCGCTTCGCTCGACACCGGTCCGCTCGCGGATCGGGTGGCCGCCATGGAGCCGGTGGTGCGGGAAACCGTCGACACCCTCCGGCGGCTGGCCGCTCGCACGTCCGCCACCGGGAAGGCGTTGGCACGGGTGGACCTCGGCGCGGTATCGGCCGAGAAAGCCCGGCTGCGCAAGGAATTGAAGACCGCCGACGACGACATCCGCGGTGACCTGACCCAGTCGCTCGAATCGGTGCAGGCACAGGAAGACGTCCACACGCGACTGTCGAGCGCGCAGCGAAAACTGGTGGCACAGCTGCGATCCGGCGCACTCGGCCTCGACGGTCTGGTCGCCAGGGCGGCCGAGCTCTCGGCCGCCACCGGCGATGCGCTGCTCGACACCACGACGATCGGCGAGTTGAGCGAGCAGCTGGAGGGGATCCGGCGGGGTGTCGTGGAGACCGAGGAGGCGACGCGGCGCTCGCTCAGTTGAAGCGGACGCGGCCGGCTTCAAGGTCGAGAGGCCATCACGGGAACTGCCACGTCTTGACTGTCCACAAGGGACACCTTTCGCGATTCAGGTGCCCGATTTGGACACTTTGAGCAGTATTGCCCGGGGGTCGTGAGTGGCGATGATCGTTCTAACGCTCTTCACCACTCACGACCCCCCGCACAAACCGCGTAAAGCGCCCAGATCAGACATCTGCCGTCGCAGGTATCCCTTATGCGCAGGCCGTCCGGCAAACCCGGCCAACCGTTACCGCCCGAATCTGACCGGCCCGAAAACCGCACACCCCGGCACACCGGCCTTCGCCGTCTTCCCCGCCGACGGCACGCCGAGCACCCACAGCCGTCCGGTGGCGGCGATGTTGGCGGCCAGCGACGGATCCGAACCGCCCGCGGTGACGGTGACCTCGCGGCCGTCGGGCAGCACCGTCCGGCCTTTCACCATGACCATGCCGAAGAGGTTGACCGACGCCGGCCCGGACACGACGGCGAGTTCGGTCCACCGCGGCTCGGGTGACGGCCGGGCGACCACGAGGGCCGCGATACCGAGCCCGATCGTCGCGAGGACACAGAGGGCGGCCAGCACCCGCGTGTTCGGCACGAGGAGGCTGTCGCGGTCGGGATAGTCGAAGGCGACCCAGAGCGAGAAGGCGGCCGCCACCAGCGTGATCCCGGCGCCCAGTAGGTAGTACGAACCCAGCAGCCGTCCTTGCAGGGTGACCAGCCGTCCCGGCGTGACCGGCTCGGCCGCCAACGGCACCGAACCCCGCACCGGCGCGTCCCGGAACGCGCCGCGCCGGGGGCCGATGACACCGGGCAGCACGAAGAACGGGCCGAGCACCCACAGCCGCCGTTGCGCCGCCAATTGCGCTCGCAGCGGGGCGGGCAGCCGGAACACGAGCCACCGGCCGTCGAGCGGGACACTCACCCGGGAACCGGCGACGACGACTCCGTCCAGCCCGCTCACCAGGCGGAACGGTTTGCCGGTGAGCTTCCGCATCGGCGACGATCCGACAAGGACGAGGTAGCCGAAGTAGAGCGAAACCGGTGTCATGAAGCAGAGCAGGAAGGCGGGCGCGGCGATTCCGAACCGTCCTGACACCGCCAGGAAGACGCCGAGCACCACGAGCAACCCGGACGCGAAGGACGTCGTTCCGGCGGTCAGGGTGAGACGGTCGAGAAGGGGTGTCAGGACCGGCATGTTCTTCGCCGGAATCCCTTCGGGTGGTTCGAGCACCCGGATTCTGTGGTCTTCCACCAGGTCAACGTATACGTGTGCGGTGAGACGTGATCCAGGCTACTTCCACTCGGCAGCCAGATCAGGTTAGGCTCACCTAACCAGGAGGTGAGCCGTGACCACACCGACGTCCATCCGCCGCCCGCCGGCGCCGAACCCCGCGGAACGCGCGAAGACGATCGCCACCCGCAACGGGCCGGCGACGCTGATGCCGACCGCCGAGCAGCGTGACCTGCCGGGACAGTGCGGCCGGGTAATCCCCGAGCTGCACCACGTGCACACGAGCGGCAGCGTCAGCATCCTGCTGCCGGACGAGCACCACCTGGTGAAACGCGCGCACGAGGCACAGCGCGGCGAGCTCGCGGTGATGGTCGAACTGACCGATCAGGCACCGGTCGACCTGCGCGAACCCGTTCGCGGGCTGCTGTGGATCACGGGCTGGCTCCGGCCGCTTTCCGCGGTGTCGGCGCGGGCCCGCGCGGTCTCCATCGCCGAAACCCGGCCGGACGAGCGGCTGCTGGACGTCGGGCACGGCCTGACCCTGCTGCGGCTGACCCCGGCGTCGCTGGTGCTCGCGGACGCCGAGGGCACGCATTCGCTCCGGCCGCACATGTTCAGCGCCGCGCCGCCGGATCCCTTCCACGACTACGAGGCCGCGTGGCTGCGGCATCTGGAGACCGACCACGCCGACGTCGTCCAGCAGCTCGCCAAGCACGTGCCCGCCGAGCTGCGCGGCGGCTGGATCCGGCCGCTCGGGCTGGACCGCTACGGGCTGCGGCTGCGCGTCGAGGCCGATTCCGGCGACCACGACGTCCGGCTGGCGTTCTCGCGGCCGGTCGAAGGGCCGCAGCAGTTGAGCGGCGAGATCCGCCGACTGGTCGGTTGTCCTTACTTTCCCCAGGGTTAGGCGAGTTCCGCCGGGAAGCCGCCCTTGGCGATCGGGCCCCACGAGTCGATGGTGACGCGGATGATGCTCTTGCCCTGCTTCACCATCGCTTCGCGGTATTCGTCCCAGTCGGGATGCTCACCGGAGATCGCGCGGAAGTAGTCGACCAGCGGCTCGACCGAGTCGGGGAGGTCGAGCACCTCGGCGGTGCCGTTCAGCTGGACCCACTGGTCGTTCCACTCGTCGGAAAGGACACAGGCGGACACCTTCGGCTCGCGACGGATGTTGACGACCTTCGCGCGCTTCGGATACGTCGAGATGACCAAGCGGCCTTCCGCGTCGACTCCGCAGGTCACCGGCGAAAGCTGGGGGCCGCCGTCCGCCTTGGTGGTCATGAGGATGGCGCGGTGACGGGTGGACAGGAAGTCGACGAGCGCGGCCCGGTCGACGGTTTCGTTGGTCGCGATACTCCTTGCCATGACCCGACGGTAACGTGCGGCCGATGAGCTGGCTGCGTCCCGAACGCCCGGCGCTGCCGGAATTCGTGGAAGATCCGGCGCGCCGCCGCGCGATCGTCATCGAACTGGTCGTCGTCTTCGGCATCACCCTCGGCCTGTCCGGGCTCCGCAGCCTGCTGTCCCTTGTGGACTCGCTGCTGCAGCCGGTTCCGCTCGCGCAGCAACAGGCGCAGCTGAACGTCCCCCAGGCGACCCTGAGCCTGGTCGACCTGCTCAAACAGCTCCTGAGCGCCGGCCAGCTGATCGGCTGGGGCGCGCTCGGGCTGTACCTGTTGTGGCGCGGCGGGATGAAGCTGGCGGAGATCGGGCTCGACAGGCGGCGTCCCGGCCGCGACGTCGTCCACGGGCTCCTGCTCGCCGCGGTGATCGGGATTCCGGGACTCGGGCTGTACTTCCTCTCCTACAACCTCGGATTCAGCCTGTCGGTGCAACCGTCCACTTTGGGCGAGACGTGGTGGCGTCCGATCACGCTGACGTTGTCGGCCTTCGGGAACGCGTTCGCCGAAGAGGTGCTCGTCGTCGCGTACCTGCTGACCCGGCTGCGGCAGCTCGGCTGGCGCGAGAACACCTCACTGGTCGCGTCTTCGGTGCTTCGCGGGTCATATCACCTGTATCAGGGTTTCGGCGGTTTCGTCGGCAACGTCGTGATGGGCCTGGTGTTCGGCAGGCTGTGGCAGAAGACGAACCGGCTGTGGCCGCTGATCGCCGCGCACACCGCGCTGGATTTCGTTTCCTTCGTCGGATACGCGCTGCTCAAAGGGCGAGTTTCCTGGCTTCCCTAGCTAGGGTGAAACCGTGATTGACGAGACGACTCCACCCCGAGTTGACAGCGAAGTCGGCCCCCTGCGCGCGGTACTGCTGCACAGGCCCGGCAACGAGCTCAAAAGGCTCACGCCTCGCAACAACGACCAGCTCCTGTTCGATTCCATCCCCTGGGTGGACCGCGCGCAGGAGGAGCACGACGCGTTCGCCGAGGTGCTGCGCGGCCGTGGCGTCGAGGTGCTGCTGCTGGCCGACGCGCTGCGCACGGCGCTCTCGGACACCCGCGCCCACGCGGCGGGCGTGCACGCGGCCGTCGACGAGCGCCGACTCGGGCCCGACCTGGCCGATTCGCTCCGCTCCCACCTTTCGAGCGCGGCACCGGCGACCCTGGCCGAGGTCCTGATGGCCGGGATGACCTTCGAGGAACTGCCCGCCGCCGAGGGCGCCTCCCTGGTCCGGCTGATGAACCACCCGAACGACTTCGCCGTCGATCCGCTGCCGAACCTGCTGTTCACCCGTGACTCGTCGGCGTGGATCGGCGACCGCGTCGCGGTCTCCTCGCTCACCATGCCCGCGCGCGTCCGCGAAACCGCGGTGCTGGACCTCATCTACGCCTACCACCCCTGGTTCCGCCACGCCGCCCGCGCGTACGGCGCGCATTCGGCGCCGATCGAAGGCGGCGACGTCATGCTGCTCTCGCCGGGCGTCCTCGCCATCGGCGTCGGCGAGCGGACGACCGCGGCGGGCGCCGAATCGCTGGCCCGGTCGGTGTTCGCCGACGGGATCGCGCACACCGTGCTCGCCGTCCCGATCCAGCAGACCCGCGCGACCATGCATCTGGACACCGTCTGCACGATGGTCGCGGCCGACGCGGTCGTCATGTATCCGCTTTCCCGTGATTCACTGACCGCATTCACCATGCGGCCGACCGACGACGGTTCGGTGAAGGTGGAAGGCCCCGCCCCATTCCTCACCGCGGCCGCCGAAGCAATGGAAATCGAACGGCTCCGCGTCATCGACACCGGCCTCGATCCGGTCACCGCCGAACGCGAGCAATGGGACGACGGGAACAACACCCTCGCCCTCGCTCCCGGCGTGGTCATCGGATACGAACGTAATGTGGAAACCAACGCGCGCCTGGAGGAAGCCGGGATCGAGGTCCTGGCCATCACCGGGTCCGAGCTGGGCTCCGGCCGCGGCGGCCCGCGCTGCATGTCGTGCCCGATCCGGCGCGAAAGCATCTGAAACAGAAATTAAGTAAGCCTTCCCTAATTGATTTCCATTGATTAGGGAAGGCTTACTTAATTGAGGCGGACCTATTGTCGGTAATGGTAACCTAATAGGGGGGACATCACCAGAGAAAAGTGGAAATCGAATAGGGGCCTGACGTATCGTCGAACACATGGCCCTCATCAAGAAGCAACCGCGCTCGAAGTTCTACGAACTGCTGCAGGCGCAGATCCACAACGAGTTCAACGCCTCCCAGCAGTACATCGCGCTGGCGGTCTGGTTCGACGCCGAGGACCTGCCGCAGCTCGCGAAGCACTTCTACAAGCAGTCCGTCGAGGAGCGGAACCACGCGATGGCGCTGGTCCAGTACATGCTGGACACCGACCACCACGTGGAGATCCCCGGCACCGGCGACGTGCGCAACGACTTCTCCGACGTCCGTGAGCTCATCGAGCTCGCGCTGCAGCAGGAGAAGGACGTCGCGACCGACATCCAGCAGCTGGCCAAGGCCGCGCGCGCCGAAGAGGACTACATCGGCGAGCAGTTCACGCAGTGGTTCCTCAAGGAGCAGGTCGAGGAGATCTCCCAGATGTCCACGCTGCTCAACATCGTCAAACGCGCCGACGGCAACCTGTTCGAGGTGGAGAACCACCTGCACCGCGAGTCCGTCGGTGACGGCGGCGCCGACGCGGGGATGCCCCCGGTCGCCGGCGGCGCGCTCTGACCAACGCTCCCACCACGGAGAAAACCCGGGCTCTCCCCCTTGGAGAAGCCCGGGTTTTCTTCGTGCGTCAGCTGAACTGACAGTCCTGGTTGATGCTGGTCAGCAGAATGCCGACGGCCGATCCGTCGTCGGACACGGAGATCCGGTACGCGCTCACCGCGCTGACCGGCGCGACGTAGGCACTGCCGTCCTTGGTGCTGCCGGGATAGGCGGCGAGGATGTCCGCCTCGCTCGAGCCGACGCCGATCCCCTCCGGGGTGTGCACCGTGCCCGCCGGGTTGATGACGGTGATCCCGTCGCCCTCGGTCAGCGACACCGACGTCGGCGCCGGCACGGCGGCCCCTTCCGCGTAGCCGTACGTGCAGGTGCCCCGGACCTCTTTCGCCCGAAGCGGACCGGCGGTGGCCTCCGCCTCGGACTCGCTCATCCCGAGCCGGAGCTTGCCGAAACCGGCGGAGGTCAGCAGCGCGCCAGTGGTCACCTTGCGCTGTGTGGGCGGCTTGGTGGCGGCGGTGCTCTTCGGCGGTTTGACCGGCCCGTCCGAGGCGGTCGAGTGCGGTGGCACGGTGGTCGGGTTCGGCTGCTCCACCGGCGCGGAGGCCGGCGGCGCCGAGCTTCCGGGCCCCGGCTGCGCCAGGCTCGACGACGCCGCGCCCATGGTGAGCTGGTCGCCGCCGGGGAAGGCCGCGCCGTTGTCCTTGTCGTGGATCGTGAAGACGGTGAGCCCACCGCCCAGCAGGACCACCGCGGCGGCCATCCCGCTCGTCGTCTGCATCAGCTGACGGCGGCGACGGCGACGGCGTGCGCCCGCGACGATCGCCTCGGGATTCAGCGTGGACCCCACGGCCAACCGCTCGTCGGCGAACAGGTCGCGCAACCTCTGCTGCACGTCCTCTTCGGACATGTTCATCCCGCTTCCCTCCCTTCGCCCTTGGGCTCGAACAACGCGAGCTTCGTCCGCAGCGACGCGATCGCCTTGCTCGCCTGGCTTTTAACGGTGCCCTGGCTGACCCCGAGCGAATCCGCGATCTCCGCCTCGGACAGCCCTTCGTAGTAACGCAGGACCATCACCGCGCGTTGCCTCGGCGGCAACGCGCGTAGCGCCTGCCACAGCGGCTCGTGCTCGAACGGATCTGCCGGGCTGTACGGCTCGACGTCCGGGAGGTCGGCGACGAGGCTCTCGCGTTTGGTCCGGCGCCAGCGGCTGATATGCGCGTTGGCCATCGAACGGCGGATGTAGGCCATCGGGTCGCCGGTCTTGTGCTGGACGTACGACCAGCGGGAGCCGATCTTCTCCAGCACGGTCTGGACCAGGTCGGCGGCGTCGTGCGGGTTCCCGGTGAGGGCGTGCCCGTACCTCAGCAGCCCCGGAAGGCTGGCCCGCACGAAGTCGCCGAAGTCGGTGAGCTCACCCGACACGGCGCTGTTCCGGCTCTCGCCGGCCCCCCAGACGTCGGTCCCCGGTATGACCGTCGCGGCAGCGGTCACCGTATCGCCTCCTCCCGGGGTCACCTGGCCAGGTCTGCCCGGCCCACCTCTCCCGAAACGCATGACCGCCCCCACAGGTTGTCTTCAGCCGCGAACCAGTTCGGGAGACGCTCGTCTCGCCGAGGAGTTGCCCGCCTCAACGTTTCGACACGGACTCGGGAATTCTGAACGAACCGTCCCCCTGAACAGGGAATTCGTGAACGGCCACCACGGCGTTACGGGGTATCGGCCCGTACACGTGGGGGAACTGGATACCGGCCGGATGCGGCGGGTCCCCGTCCTCCCAGACGACGGGCGCGCCGACGAGCGCCGGGTCGATCTCCAGCAGCACCAGATCGGTGCGGCCGGGGAACACGGCGTTGGCCGGGATATGCGCCGTCCCCGGGTCTGAGCAGTGGATGAAGCCGTCGGATTCGAGCGACGCGGCGGTGTAGACGCCGCCTTCGAGCACCGAAGCCCACTCGTCCTTGGTGCAGATATGGAGGATCACGCGCCCATCCTCGCGCATTTCGTCCTCTGGATGCGGGGCTCCGCATCCAGAGGACGAAATGCGTGGGAAGGGGATCAGCGGATGGTGAGCTGGCGGCCGATGAGGCCGTCGCGCGAGCGGCGCTCGGCGGCGTTGAGCGGCTCGGTGTCGAGCGACTTCAGGGCCGCCTCGAGCCGGGTGCCGAGTTGGTCCTTCGCGTCGGCCCACTCGCGGGCGTGGGCCTCGGGGTCGAGGTCCCACACCGGGACGAGCAACCCGTGCGCGCGGAACGAACCGGCGTAGCGGGAGCCCTCGCCGAGGCCGAGCTCACCGGCCGCGGACAGCCGCGCAAGCGCTTGCAACAGCAGGTTCTCCGGCTCGGGGCGAACCCAGCGCAGATGCGCCTTCTCCCCGGCGAGCACCCAGTACGCGCCCGCGCCGAGACGTTCGGTCGGCATGATCGCCGCGTTCGCGCGCTCGAGGGACAGCGCGACGTCTCCGCTCGCGTCGGCGTCCTCGGGCAGCCACCAGGCGAAGTCGTTGTAGAGCGTGACGTCGAGTTCGACGTCCGTGTCGAGCAGGTCCTGCAGGCGGGCCTTCTCGTCGGCGGTGGGCGGCGTCGTGGTGTCCGGCACGGACAGCACGTCACCCTCCTTGGCCTCCAGCACCCACTGGAGCGCGCGGCCGAGGTCGCGGCTGATGTCCGAGGACCGGGTCTGCACCTGCATCCCGATGTAGCGCTCGCCGTCGGACCGGACGAACGCGGCCGCCGCCATCGGCAGCACCGTGCCGAGGGTGACCTTCTCGCCGGAGCCCAGCGTGAGCGCCGCCGTCGCCGACGGGACGAACTCGCGCAGCGCGATCAGTTCGGTCTCCGCCGCGAGCCCCTCGAAGGGCTGGCCGACGAAGACGTCGCGCACCTTCGGCTTGCGGTCCGAGGTCGTCTTGGGACCCTTCTTGCGCGAACCCTTGCCCACGTCAGCCTCCTCAAAGCTCGGTTCGGAACGCTATCGCGGGAAGGCGCGCGCCTCGTAAGGCCCCCGGGGTTGGTGACGAAGACGTCGCGGACGACACCCGGCGGGCCACCGGATCGACCTGATCGACGGGTTTCAGCGGCCATCCGGGTACCACGCAAACGTGACTGAAAACGGTTGTCATCATCCGGACGATCTAATCGCGGGTGATCAGCCTGCCGTTTTGCCCGTACCGCACCGAATACTCGATCACGGCGCCATCCGGTGCCGTAGTGCGGAGAAGGGATCACAGATGAGCACCTCGAAGCGCCGGGCCGCGTTGGCCGCGTTTCCCGTGGCACTCGGTCTGATGCTGGCCGGGCCCGCGGTGGGCACGGCTTCGGCCGCGCCGCAGTCCGACAGAGCCGACCAGGCGCGACATTGCCTGCTGCTGTGCGTCGGCCATCACCACGGGCATCACCATCACGGGCTGCACCTGCACCTGGGACTTTGGCTGCATCTGTAGCTCCCTGCCGCGCCGGGGCGGCCACCCCGGCGCGGCGCCCGGCCGGGTTACAGTCGGCGGGTGTTCGACCTCGCCGACCCGGCCTTCCTCGCGAATCCGTACCCGTCCTTCGCCGAGCTCCGCGAGCGCGGCGAAGTCCACCGGCACGACGGTCTCGGCATCGCCGTGGCGGTGTCGCACGCGGCGTCGGCCGCCGTCCTCCGGCATCGCGGGCTCGGCCGGATCTGGCAGGACGCGCTGCCGGTGGAGCGGTTCGCGTCGTTCAACCTCCTGCACCGCAACTCGCTGCTGGAGAACGAGCCGCCCGCCCACACGCGGCTGCGGCGGGTGATCGCGGGCGCGTTCGGGCGCGGGCACGTCCAGCGGCTGCGGCCGATGGTCGCCGAACTCGCGGACGGCATGGTCGACGGCCTCGCCGCCGAGATCGCCGAAACCGGCTCGGCCGATCTGCTGGCGCACCTCGCGCAGCCGCTGCCGGTCGCCGTCATCGCGGAACTGCTCGGCGTCCCGGTCGACAAGGGGCCGAGCATGGTCACCTGGTCGAACCACATCGTGAAGATGTACGAGTACGGGCTCGCCGAGGACAAGCGCGACGCCGCCGAAGCCGCGGCCGCGGAGTTCGTCGACTACCTGCGTGACGTCGCGAAGCAGCGCGCGAACTCCCCTGGCGAAGACATCATCAGCGACCTTCTGCGCAGTGAGCTCACCGAAGACGAACTGGTCGCGACCGCGGTCCTGCTCCTGATGGCCGGGCACGAGGCGACGGTGAACGTCATCGGGAACGGCGTCAACGCGCTGCTGACCCACCGTGACCAGTGGGAGCGACTGCTGGCCTCCCCGGAGCTCCTGGACCCGTGCGTCGAGGAGCTGATCCGCTTCGACGCGCCGCTGCAGCTTTTCGAGCGGACGGCGACCACCGACGTCGAGATCGCCGGATTCCGGATCGCCGAGGGCGAGAAGATCGGCGCGCTCCTCGGCGCCGCCGCGCGGGACCCGAAGGTCTTCGACCGGCCGGACACGCTCGACATCGGCCGCACGCCGAACGCGCACCTCGGCTTCGGCATGGGCATCCACTACTGCGTCGGCGCCCCGCTCGCGCGGGTGGAGATCGCGGCCGCGCTGTCCTCCCTGGCCTCGAAGCTGCCGGGACTGGAGCTCGCGGAAGAGCCGGAACGGCGGCCGGAGTTCGTGATCCGCGGCCTGCGCTCGCTTCGGGTGACCACGGCTTGACGGTCCTGCACCGGAAGTTCGCGTCTGGGGCGGGCCGTGAGGTGAAGGGCGCTTTAGCCGCGTCGCATGCGGTGAAAGCGCCCTTCACCCACACCGAGACCACCAGCGCGGGGATCTCACCCGGCGTCGGCGAGTGGTAGCAAAGGTCCCTTGCTCTCTTTCCCCAGGTCAGGGATAGAGCGTGAAGTGCGAAACATGCACCGGCTTGATGTGCTCGAAGTGCCGGCGATCCACAGTGGCCACCTCGACCGTCTTCAGCCGTTCGGCCGTGGCCACGACGGCCGCGTCCGCCAGGCCGAGCGGCCAATCCGAGTACTGGCGCATCAGGACGGCCATCCGCCGGAAATCGTCGTCCATGGGGTGATAGATCGCGAACTGAGGCGAGCGTATGAGTCCTTCGATGAACGCCGCCTCGGCTTCGCCACCGAGGTACTTTTCGATGTAGTGGCACACCTCGGTCAGTACGAGCGACGGCACCAGCAGATCACGGGTCGCCGCGGTCGCGAGCCACCCCACCACCGCCTGGTGGTGATCGTCTTTCCGGCTGGCCATGGCTATGAGCGGACCAGCGTCCACCACGATCGGACGCGCCATCGATCTTCGCTTGTTCCCGCCGCGAACTCAGGCGACGTCCCGGTCGCGCACCACGGCCTTCACCGTCTCGGACGCGTCGGGGGGAAGATCGAACATGCCCAGGAAGGACGGTAAGGAATACGGCTTCGACGGCTCGTCCGGGGTCGGCTCAGGCCGACGGATCCCATGCCCGGCGAGCCCCGTTTTCACACCTGGTGAAACTCGCCCTGTCACAGGCTGTTTCACCTTCTTTGTCCTGGCGGCGGACGACTTGTACAGATCGCTCGCAGCAGACCGCACCCGGCCGGTCTCCCCGGCAGGCAGGTCGCACTTCTGCTGCTCGCTCATACCGCCATGTTACAGACTGATCCCTCGTCAGCGGAGTGCGTGAATCCGCATTCAACGTTTAGTGAAAAAGTTGCGTCAGCGCACGGAGGAAGCGGGACGTTCGCGCCGCCCCGGGTCCGGAACCCCATCCACCTTCAGCACACGAAGCAGCCGAAGGCGCTTCTCCTCGACAGGAGCGAGCAGCCCGGACATGCGCTTCACGAGCAGCGCGGTCACCACCGCCAGCCCGGCCGCGGTCAGGTCGGTCAGCGCGACCAGCACGACGCCGTCGGCCAGCGCCTGGACGCCGTCACGGAACCGCCAGACGATGACCAGCGCGAGCAGCACCCAGTTGAGTGCCCAGACGCCCCACCAGATCAGCACGAGCCGCGACGGCTTCGGCCGCGTTTCCCGCGTCCGCCGCAGGACGGCGTGTTCGAGTTCGGCGACGACCGGCAGCACCATGATCAGGTTCACCACCGGCACCAGCACGAAGGCCAGCACATGCCGTTGCCGCCTGGGCGGCGCCTCGCCGGAGACGTCCGCGGCCGCGTGCCTGGCGACGAGCAGCCACCACACGGTGAGCCCGGCCGGCAGCAGCGAAAGGATCGTCGTGAGCAGACCGGCCGTGATCACGAAGGTGTCGGAGACCGAGACGACCGACGTCGACAGCGCGGAGTCGCGGCTCTGCACCAGCAGGACGTAGCGCCAGATCTCCGCGGCCGACGCGATGACGGCGAGGGCGGCGAACGTCCACAGCACCGGCAACAGGCTGCGCGTGATCACCCGCAGCCGCTCCCCCGCGGTGACCTCGCCGGACGCCGTCCCGGGGACGGCGGTCGGGCGGCGCCAGGCCAGATTCGGGAAGCCCCACCTCGGTGGGACCGGATACGACGGCGGACCGGAGTAGCGCTCGGCCACGGGCTTGCGACGCTGCGGCAGCGCGCCGGGCGGCGGCGAAGCGACCCAGCGGACGCGATGGCGCACCGGCTGCCGCATCGGCGCGGGGCGCACCGGCGGCATCGGCGACAGGGGCGCCCTCGGTGGGTAGTGGCCTGGCTGCACGGTTACAGCACTTCGGGCTCGACGCCGGGATGGTCGCCGACCATCGGGCGCCCCTCCTGCTTCCAGGAGCCCATCCCGCCGGCGACGTTCACCGCGTCCCAGCCGCTCGCGTTGAGCCACGCGGCGGCGCGCGCGGACCGGCCGCCGCTGCGGCAGATCACGTAGACCGGCTGGTCGTCGGGCAGGTCGTCGAGTTCGCCGACGCGCGCGGGCAGTTCACCCATCGGGATGTGCTTGGCGCCGGGAGCGTGCCCGGCGGCCCACTCGTCGTCCTCGCGGACGTCGAGCAGCGCGACGCCGTCCTTCGGCAGATCACGGACGGCGACGGTCGGGATGTCAGCAGGGCTCACCACCCTGCCATCCTCGCATCCCGTCCCGTTGCGCGCGCGTGAAGAACAACTCAATGCTTGACGGCTTTTTCCGCCCCGGCGCCGGTGAGCGAGCGGACCTCCATCTCGGCGTACTTCTTCTGGTTGTGGTCCTTGGACAGCACGGTGCCGAGCCAGCCGAGGAAGAACGCGACCGGGATCGAGACAATGCCAGGGTTGTCCAGCGGGAACCAGTGGAAGTCGACGCCCTGGATCATCGAGGCGCTCTTCCCGGTCTTCGGATCGACGGGTTTACCCGACACCGCCGGCGAGAACACGATCAGCAGCACACAGACCGCGAGACCACCGTAGATGCTCCACAACGCGCCTTGGGTGTTGAACCGCTTCCAGAACAGCGAGTACAGGATGGTCGGCAGGTTCGCCGACGCCGCCACCGCGAACGCGAGCGCCACGAGGAACGCCACGTTCTGGTTCTTCGCGAGGATCCCGCCGACGATCGCGACCGCCCCGATCACCAGCGCGGTGATCCGCGCGACGCGGACCTCGCTGTCCGGGTCGGTCTTCCCCTTCTTGATCACGTTGGCGTAGACGTCGTGCGCGAACGACGCCGACGCGGTGATCGTCAGCCCCGCGACCACGGCGAGGATCGTCGCGAACGCCACCGCCGCGATGAAGCCGAGCAGGACGGGGCCGCCGAGTTCGAGAGCGAGCAACGGTGCCGCCGAGTTGGTCGTGCCCGGCGCCTTCGCGATCACGTCGGGCCCGACGAGCGCGCCCGCGCCGTAGCCGAGCACCAGCGTGAACAGGTAGAAGATGCCGATCAGCGCGATCGCCCACACCACCGAACGGCGCGCGTCCTTCGCGGTCGGCACCGTGTAGAAGCGCATGAGCACGTGCGGCAGCCCCGCGGTGCCGAGCACCAGCGCGATACCCAAGGACAGGAAGTCGAGTTTCGTCGTGCCGGTCTTGCCGTACTGCTTGCCCGGGCCGAGCAGCGCTTCCCCGGTCCGGCCACCCTTGTCGACGGCGGCCTGGAACAGGCTGGAGAGGTTGAAGCCGTACTTCCCGAGCACCCACAACGTCATCGCGAACGCGCCCGCGATGAGCAGGACGGCCTTGATGATCTGGACCCAGGTGGTGCCCTTCATCCCGCCGATCAGCACGTACAGGATCATGATCACGCCGACGACGGCGATCACCAGGTCCTGGCCGAGGTTCCCCTCGATACCGAGCAGCAGGTTCACCAGACCGCCCGCCCCCGCCATCTGCGCGAGCAGGTAGAAGAACGACACGGCGAGCGTGGAGATCGCGGCCGCCGCGCGGACCGGACGCTGCTTCATCCGGAACGCCAGCACGTCGCCCATGGTGAACTTGCCGGTGTTGCGCAGCAGTTCCGCGACCAGCAGCAACGCCACCAGCCACGCGACGAGGAATCCGATCGAGTAGAGGAAACCGTCGTAACCGTTGATCGCGATCGCACCGGCGATACCCAGGAACGACGCCGCGGAAAGATAGTCGCCCGAGATCGCGATCCCGTTCTGCGGACCGGTGAACGCGCGCCCGGCGGCGTAGTAGTCGGACGCGGTCTTCGTATTCCGGCTCGCCCGGAAAACGATCACCAGTGTGATCGCCACGAAGATCGCGAAAATGGTGATGTTGAGCGCCGGACTGCTGCCCTGTACGCCCGCTGCCAGCGTATTCACCGTTCGGTCCCTTCGATCTCGTGCCGGAGCTTGTCCGCGAGCGGATCGAGCTTGCGGTTCGCGTACCGGACGTAAAGGCCGGTGATCACGAAGGTGGACACGAACTGCAGCAGGCCGAAGACCAGGCCGACGGTGATGTTGCCGAAGAGTTTGGTGCTCATGAACCCGGTCGCGTAGTCGGCGAGGAGCACGTACAGCAGATACCAGAGGAGGAACAGGGCCGACACCGGGAAAACGAATACCCGCAGCCGTCGTCGCAGCTCGGTGAATTCCGGACTCGCCTGGACCTTTTCCCAGTCGGATTCCGGTTGGGAACCCAGGTCTTGATCGGTCTCGCTCATGTCGGACCTCCCACCTGCCGCGACCATTCCATGACTTCGTTGTCACGAAAGATCATGCCCCTCATAGGGCTCCAGAGGATCAATCCATTTGAGTGAACGGTACGACTCTGCGTAGAGGGTCGCGACTCGAAAGAGTGATTTACTTCCGGTGACGGCCTTTTCCGGTGGTCCGGGTCTTCTCTTCGGCCTGCCCGAACCGGGCGACCGCACGATCCCGCATGAAGCCGAGCGGATCGGGTGCGTGCAGCCGCAGCATCACGCCGTGGACGTCGTCCGGCCGCCCGTATCCGGTCGCGCGGCTCACCACGTAGGTGGTCAGGAAGGCGGCCGGGACGGTGATCAGCGCGGGCTGGTTCGAGAACCACGGCGCCCAGCCGCCGGTGTACTTGCTGACGATGTTGACCACCAGCGCGGTCAGCACGAGTCCGCCGCCGACGAGCATCCCGGCCAGCGCGCCGGGCCAGCTGAGCTTGCGCCACCAGACCCCGAGCAGCAGCAGCGGACTGAACGTCGACGCGGCCAGCGCGAACGACATCCCGACCGAAAGGGACAGATCCTCCGACGGCAGCAGCACCGCCAGCCCGAACGGGATCAGCGCCACGATCGCCGTCGCCACCCGGAAATCACGGACGCGGCCGGGCAGGACGTCGGTGGACACGACCCCGGCGACACTCACCAGCAGCCCGGACGAGCTCGACAGGAACGCCGCGAACGCGCCGGCCGCGGTCACCGCGCCCAGGATCTGCCCCCAGAGTCCCGGCAGGACCGCGGACGGCAGCAGCAGGACGGCGGCGTCGGTCTTCCCGGTCACCAGCAGTTCCGGGACGTACATCCGCGACAGCGCGCCCAGCAGCGTCGGGAACAGGTAGAACAGGCCGAGCAGCAGCAGGACGTGCACCGTCGTGCGGCGCGCGGCCTTGCCGTCGGGGTTGGTGTAGAAGCGGACCAGGACATGCGGCAGGCCCATGGTGCCGAGGAACGTCGCGAGGATCAGCGAATAGACCTGCAGCAGATCGGTGAGACTGCCGGAACCGGGCCGCAGCCAGTCGCCGTTGGACGTGGGCGCGTCGCTGACCACCGGCACCGGGGTGCCCGCGGTGAACTTCAGCGTCGTGCCCTTGGCGACCTTGTGCGCGACCTCCGGCGCCCACACCGCGAAACCGTTGGCGCGCGCGCCTTCCACCTGGCCGTAGGCCTCGAGCACGGTCACCGAGGTGACCTTCAGCGTGACGTCGGCCTGCACCGAAACCGTGGTGTTCTCGGGGAAGGTCGGCGGTGCGGGCTGCCCGAGCGGGCGCGCGCTGCCCGGCGGTCCGGCGCCGAGGAACACGATGCACAGGATGAACGTGGGCACCGCGATGGCGAACAATTTCAGCCAGTACTGGAAGGCCTGGACGACGGTGATCGCGCGCATCCCGCCCGCGATCACGTTGAACCCGACCACGAAGGTGACCAGGAGCGCTCCGGCCCACACCGGCACCGGCAAGATCGTCGAGAGTGTCAGGCCGGCGCCCTGCAACTGCGGGACCATGTAAAGGATCCCGATGAACACGACGAAAGCCGTCGAGACGCGGCGCAGCATCGTCGAGCCCAGCCGCATCTCGACGAAGTCCGGCAGCGTGTACGCGCCGGACCGCCGCAGCGGCGCGGCGACGAACAGCATCAGCGCGAGATAGCCGGCGGTGAAACCGATCGGGAACCACAGCGCGTCGGCGCCGTCCTTCAGCACGATGCCGGCGACGCCCATGAACGACGCGGCGGACAGGTACTCACCGGAGATCGCGGCGGCGTTGCGCCGGGAGCGCACGGTGCGGCGGGCGACGAGGAAATCGTGCGTGCTGACGGCCGACCGCGAGGAGCGGTGTCCCAGATAGAAGGTCAGGACCGCCACCAGCACGATGCCGGCCATGGCCCACGGATTCAGCTGCACGGTGTGGATCCTCGCATGTGCAGCTCCGCAATCAGTTCTCGATCATGTCGACGAAGTCGCGTTCATGACGTTCGGCGAGCCGGTTGTACCAGAGGCCGATCCCGAACAGGAACGGGAAAGGGGCCACGCCGAGGATCAACCAGGGCAACGGAATGCCCACGACGACCACTCGTCCGAAGGACGGGATCAGATAGAAGAGCACCGGAAGCGAACACAGCGTGACCATCACCAGCAGCGCCAGCCAGGAGGCCGTCCGCAGCTGGATCTTCACCAGATCCTTGACCAGGAGCTTTCCCCAGCTGGTCTGTTCTTCGAGCTCGACCCTGGCCCGCAGGGTGCTGGTGGCCTGCCGCGGATCGGCGAGGATCACCCGCTGCCGCTTGGGTTTCGCGTGATGTTCGGGTTTGGCCTGTTCGTGCTTCGGACCGGACGGCGCACCCGGCACGGGCTCGACGGCGGCGCCCTCGGGTTGCGCCGGTTTCCTGCGCTTGCCCAGCGTCGGGTCCGGCTCGCGGACGCCGTTGACGCGGCGGTAGTAGTCGTCGGTCACGACGACCGGTTGGCGCCGACCAGCCTGTCCTTGAGGGCGCGCGTGTGGCGGCGGCTCACCGGCAGCACCTTCTCCTCGTTACCGATCACGACCTGGTAGCCACCCTGGCCCATACGCAGTTCGGTGATCAGCGGCAGCGAGACCAGGAACGACCGGTGGATGCGGACGAAACCCGCCTTCTCCCAGCGTTCTTCGAGCTGGGCGAGCGGGATGCGGACCAGGTGGCTGCCGTCGTTGGTGAACAGCCGGGCGTAGTCGCCCTGCGCCTCGACCCAGCGGACCGAAGACCGCGGGATGAGCTTGGTGGTGCCCGCCAGTTCGACGGGGATGACCTCGTCGTCGTTCTTGACCTGCCCGAGACCGCCTTCCGGGCCGAACTTCGGCGCGGCGTTGGCGGCGAGTTTGTCGATCACGCGGGTGATCGCGCGGTCGAGACGATCCTGTTGGTACGGCTTGAGCACGTAGTCGAGCGCGCCGAGGTCGAAGGCGTTGACCGCCTCTTCCGCGTGTCCCGTCACGAAGACCAGCGCGGGCGACGGGCGCAGCGCGGCGAACACCCGCGACATCTCCATCCCGGACAGACCGGGCATGTCGATGTCGGCGAACACCGCGTCCACGATCGGCAGGCCGCGGGCCTTGCGATCGGCCAGTCTCGGATCGTCCGCGGACAGCAGGCGCAGCGCCTCCGAAGCGTCGATCGCCGGGTAGACCAGGGCGACGTGCGGGCTGTTCCGGAGACAGTGGACGAGTTCGTCTAGCCCTTTGGGCTCATCGTCCACCGCCAGGACGATGAGCTTCCGGGTGTCATCGTGAGCACTCACAGTGAGACGCATCCTGCCCATTGCCGGGTTTCTTGTCCAGCCCGCTTCACGAAAGTCGAACGAAAGGACGGCACCGGCACCCCCGCGCCCGGGGTGGCCGGTGCCGTCATCTTTTCCGGTGACACGAACCGCCTCGCCGTGCCACGTCCATCCCTTCACGGAGTGAAGGTGAACCAGTTGACGCTCACGTGCCGCCGCGGGTCAGGACGGTGACGTAGTCGACGAGCATCGGATGTCCCGGCACGATTCCCGGTCCCGGTGTCGTGGTGCCGGAGTTGTTGTTCGGGAACGCACCGCCGATCGCGACGTTCAGCAGCACGAAGTAGCCCGCGTGGTCGGTCATGCTGGCCCAGGTAGTGGCATCGACCTGGTTCTGGCCGACCGAATGGAACTGCTGCCCGTCCACCAGCCAGCGGAACACGTTGGGGCTGACGCTCGTGTCCCATTCGAAGGTGTAGGTGTGGAACGCGCTCTGACAGCTCGCGCCGGGACAGGTACGGCTGCCGACCAGCCCGGTGGTCTCGTTGCAGGGGCCGCCGGGGTTGACGCCGCAGTGCAGCACGCCCCAGACCGTGTTGATCCCGTTGACGTTCTCCATGATGTCGAACTCGCCGACGGCGGGCCAATTCCAGTAGTTGCCGCGATACGGCGAGCCCAGCGCCCAGAACGCGGGCCAGTAGCCGAGTGCCGCGGCGCCGGTGACGTTCGGCATCTGGATGCGGCCTTCGATCCGCAGCGCGCCACCCGCGGGTGGTTTGAAGTTCGTGCGCTGCGTTTCGATCCGCGCCGAGGTCCAGTTGCCCGCACCGTCGCGCAACGGCGTGATCCGCAGGTTCCCGGAACCGTCCTGGGCCAGGTTGGCGGGGTTCGCCGTGTAGTTCTGGATCTCGCCGGTGCCCCAGTTCGCCGGGCCGCCGGGGTACGCGTGGCCGGTGTCGACGATCCAGTTCGCGCTCGACGGGAGCGAACCCGCGGCGCCGGTGAAGTCGTCGGTGAACACGGTGGTCCAGCCGGCCGGGGGCGGCGGGACGGCGGCGGTCGCGGGCAGGGCCAGGGGCACCAAGAGCAACGCGGCGCCTGCCAGCGCGATCTTCCAACGGGAACGATTAACGGACATCGGACCTCCTCGTCAACGCTGTCGAGGTTTGTTGCCGTTCACAACAAAGCGGTATGTCCGATATGAGACCTGGTCTGAACCACTTACGCCTACCACCGTTCGGGTGAATCCCCGCCGCCCCCGGATGCAAGGAAAGGTCCTTTCCTCGCAAATTTCGCAAGGAAAGGACCTTTCATGGCACGCGGGTCAGAGGCCGAAGCGGCTCCAGGCGGCCTTGGACTGGACGGCGTCCAGCAACGCGCTCGCCGCGGCGGGCGCACCGATGCCGAGCCGCGCCAGCAGCGGTTTCTTCGGTTCGGCGACCGAGATCTCGGCGTCCGGGTACCGCTCGGTGATCACCTGGCGGAGACTGCCGACGCCGTCGATCAGGCCGAGTTCGACCGCTCGGGCACCCAGCCAGACGTCGCCGTTGAAGAGGTCGTCGGAGCCGGAAAGCCGGTCGCCCCGGCGCTCGGTGACCCAGTCGACGAACAGTTCGTGGAGCTGGCCGTGCATCTTCTTCAGCCACTCGACGTCTTCGGGCTTCTCCGGGCTGAACGGGTCGAGCCGGGACTTGTTCTCCCCCGCGGTGTGCAGCCGCCGCTCGATGCCGAACCGCTCCAGCAGACCGGTGAACCCGAACCCGCCGCTGATCACGCCGATGGAGCCGACCATCGACGTCCGGTGCGCGTAGATCTCGTCGGCCGCGCAGGCCAGCCAGTAGCCACCGGACGCGGCGACGTCCTCGGCGAAGGCCAGGACGGGCACCTTCTTCTCGTCGGCGAGCTGGCGGATCCGCTCGGCGACCAGACCGGACTGCGTCGGCGCCCCGCCCGGGGAGTTGATCTGCAGCGCGACGGCCTTCAGCCGCTCGTGGGCGAACGCGCGGGTCAGCGCCGATTCGACGGCGGCGAGGTTGATCGAGCCCCTGGCCAGGGGTGACGGGGTCGGTGTGATCACCCCGTGCAGCTTGACCACGGCGACGACGTCCTTGCGCTCACCCCGTTCGCCGATCATCGGGAGACGGGAGGTCAGCTTGTCCGCAACGCTCATACCGCCAGGTTACCGGCGTTCACGACGGCAGCACGCCGCTGCGCGAACCGCTCACCCCGCTGGCCTCGTTCGGGCCGCCCTGCGGCGGGACGGTGGCGCTGTCGGCGGAGAAGTCCGGCAGGTTCGGGCGCACGCCGGGCATGAACTTCGGCACCCGCAAGGTCACCTTCATGCCGGCGCCGGGTGCCGTCTCGACCATGAGCGCGTAGTCGCGGCCGAACACCTGCTGCATCCGCTGGTTGATGTTGCCGAGGCCGACGTGCGCGCCCGTGCGGTGCTGGCTGCGGAGGTCCGCGAGTTTGGCGGGCTCCATGCCGATGCCGTCGTCTTCGACGCTGATCAGCGCTTCGGCGCCGTAGTCCTCGGCGATCACCGTGACGCAGCCGCCGGACGGCTTCGACGCGAGGCCGTGTTTGACGGCGTTCTCCACCAGCGGCTGGATGATCAGGAACGGCACGACCACCGAGAGCACCTCGGGCGCGATCTTCATCCGCACTTCGAGCCGTCCGCCGAACCGGGCGTTCTCGATGGTCAGGTACCGGTCGATATTGCGCAGTTCCTCGGCGAGCGAGGTGAACATTCCCGACGTCCGGAACGAGTAGCGCGTGAAGTCCGCGAAGTCCTGAAGCAGCTCTCGCGCTTCCTCCGGGTCCGTCCGGATCAGCGACGAGATGGTGTTGAGCGCGTTGTAGACGAAATGCGGCGAGATCTGCGCGCGCAACGCCTTGATCTCCGCCTGCTGCAGCTGGTTCTTCGATTCGTCCAGGCGCGCCAGCTCGAACTGGGTGCAGACGAACTGCGCGACCGCGTCGGCCATCTGCACCAGCCGCCCGCGCGTGCGCCCGACGACGATCAGCGCGGCCTCCGTCTCGCCCTCGACGATCAGCGGCACGATCACCGCCGTCCGCATCCGGCAGGTGCCGCGGTGGTTGCACGGCATCTTGTCGTGCGCGACGACCTCGCGGCGGTGTTTGCGGATCGCGTTGCCGATGGCGTCGACGAGGTCGACGTAGTGGTCGTTGGCCTCGCCGTCCCAGGACAGCAGGGTGCCCTCGCTGTCGGTGATGCCGACGGCGACGCAGTCGAGCATCTCCAGCAGCTGGCTGGTGATCTTGTCGGCGACCTGCTCGTCGAGGCCTTCGCGGAGATCCGGTGTCGCCTTCGACATCCGGTGGACGGCCTGCAGCACCGCGTTCTCCACGATGCTCGCGGGACGCCTCAGCTTGATCAGCAGGACGACGACGAGGATGGCGAGCAACAGCGCCACACCCCAAGGGATGATCTGCGCGATTTCGAGCCCGGACACGGCGTCCATGCTCTGCGCTCGACCAACCGGGTGCAAGGCCTGCTCCCCACTTTCCGTTGAGTTGTGACAACTGAGGGTGGGGCCGACCCTACCCAAGACCCGGGCGTTGTCCCCATGGTCACTCCCCGTCGCACGGGAAAGACTGTGCGCAGGCAATCGCTTCCGGGGGAGGAACACAATGCGCGGATCGGGGAAGCTCGCGGCGGGGGTGCTGGTGGGGGTCCTGCTGGGGAGCGGGACGGCGGCCGCGGCGACCGACCCGGTGCGCGCGGCCGTCGGCGATCTGGTCGGCGAAGGGGGATTTCCGGGAGCGGTCGCCCAGGTCCGGAACGGTGAGGCGGTCTCGCGCTTCGGCGCCGGATACGCGAACCAGGCCACGCGGGAAGCCGCGGAGCCGCATCACCGGTTCCGGATCGCCAGCAACACCAAGGCGTTCGTCGCCACCGTGGTCCTGCAACTGGCGGGCGAAGGGAAGCTGTCGCTCGACGATCCGATCGAGCGGCGGCTGCCCGGTATCGTCCGCGGACCGGGCTACGAACCGGAAAAGATCACGCTGCGCATGCTGCTGAACCACACGTCCGGCGTGCACGACCCGCTGGATCCGCACTTCTTCGACCCGTACCTCGTCCAGGGGAACCGGGCGCACGTCATCACGCCGTCGGAGGTCATCCGGCGCTCGCTCGCCGACCGGCCGTCGTTCCCGCCGGGCAGCGGCGTGGGCTACTCGAACACCGGATATCTGTTGCTGGGCAAGGTGATCGAGAAGATCACCCATGACGACGTCCGCGCGGAGATCCAGCGGCGGATCCTCGATCCGCTCGACCTCGGCCGGACGTATTTCCCGCTGTGGTCGCCGTTCCTGCGGGGTCCTCATCTGCACGGGTACGACATGAAGGGGCAGGACATGACCGTGTTCAGCCCGTCGTACGACTGGACCGCGGGCGCGATGGTGTCGACCGTCGACGACCTCGCGAGATTCCATCGCGCGTTGCTGTCGGGGCGGCTTTTGGCGCCCGCGCAACAGACCGAGCTCAAGCGGCTGGTGCCGAACGACCGGGGCGGCGCCTACGGGGCGGGGATCGAGACGCTCGACGTGAAATGTGCCGATGGCATGAAGACGTTCTGGGGCAACACCGGTGCCGGGCCGGGATTCTTCAGCGTCTCGATGAGCAACGCGGACGGCTCGAAACAGCTGGTCCTCGCGCTGAACGTGTACGACCTCGCCGCGGACGTGCACGGCGGGCAGCGAGTGCCGAAGATTCCGGCGCCCGCGGTGAAGGCCGCCCTCTGCTGACCGC
Source organism: Amycolatopsis sp. SB7-3 (assembly GCF_041021335.1). Lineage (NCBI taxonomy): Bacteria > Bacillati > Actinomycetota > Actinomycetes > Pseudonocardiales > Pseudonocardiaceae > Amycolatopsis > Amycolatopsis sp. SB7-3. Next base: position 2,504,375 of record NZ_JBFPJQ010000001.1, on the reverse strand, counting down.
GTTTCGTCCTCTGAATGCGGTATTTGCACGCGCAAGTACCGCATTCAGAGGACGAAACGCGAGGGTGGCCGGGTCACTTCAGCAGGCGCGACATCCGCCGGTCCGCGAGGGGTTTCCCGCCGGTCTGGCAGGTCGGGCAGTACTGGAACGACTTGTCCGCGAACGAGATCTCGCGGATCGTGTCGCCGCAGACCGGACACGGCAGCCCGGTGCGCGCGTGCACCCGCAGCCCGGACCGCTTCTCGCCCTTGAGCCGGGCCGCGGACTGGCCGACCGAACGCGTCACGGCACTGGTCAGCACCTCGCGGATCGCCTCCGAAAGCCCGTCGAGCGCCGCCTCGGACAGCTTTCCGGTTGTGGCGTAAGGGGAAAGCTTCGCCATGTGCATGATCTCGTCGGAGTAGGCGTTGCCGATCCCGGCGATCAGCGACTGATCGGTCAGCGCCGTCTTCAGCCGTTCGGTGCGCCCGGTGAACAACTTCTCGAGCTGCGTGCGGTCCAGCGAAAGCGCGTCCGGCCCGAGCCTCGCGATACTCGCGACCTCCTTCTCCGGATCGCGCACGATCCAGACCGCCAGGCCCTTCTTCGTGCCGGCCTCCGTGAGATCGAAGCCCGGTCCGGCGGCCGCGTCGAGATGGACGCGCAGCGAGATCGGCCCCTTGCCGGGTTTGAGCGGCGTCGGCGACAACGCGTCGGACCAGCGCAGCCAGCCCGCCCTCGCCAGGTGGACGACCAGATGGAGATCCCCGGCGACGAGATCCAGATGTTTGCCGAACCGGCCCGCCCCGGTGACCTCACGGCCGTGCAGCTCGGTCCACGGCGGCGTCGCCGTCTTCAGCACGCTGAGGGACGACACGTCGACGCGGAAGACCGTCTTGCCCACCGCGTGTTCACGCAGGTGGTGGGCGAGCGCTTCGACCTCGGGTAACTCGGGCATGGCCCCAGTCTCGCGCGTTCAGGCCGCCGCGACTACTCCACCGGGTGCAACGGGCCGTCGAAATCCGGCAGCGAGTGCTTCTGGATGGTCTTGGTGATCTTCGAGACCTCGCCGCGCACGGTGAACATGCCGCGGATGGTGCCCACCCAGCGCTCCGACGGCCGGTCGCCCGCCAGATCGCCCTCGGTCTCGGCGACCACGGTCCACGGACGGCGCAGAATCCACCGCAGCGGGAAGAACAGCGCGATCAGCAGGAGCGCCAGCGGTACCCACGACGGGATCATGACGTCGGCGGGAGTCCACATGATGAGCACGATCGCGAGCAGCGCCGTCACGGCGATCATCGCGATACCCGGGCCGTAGCTGCCCGCCACATCGTGCTCGAAATCGTCCGCTGTCGCGGGAGCACGCCATTCCATCTGGGCTCGGACCACCCAGTCACGGCCGTCCTCGCCGTGCACCAGCCGGTTCATTCAGTCGCCTCCCGCGCGGCCGCTCGCTCGTCGTGAGCGAGCTCCACCGTACCGTGACGGGAGCCGGATTCGCGAGAGTTCGAGGGCGATATGCCCGCTCGGGCGTTATGGGCACGTCGGGTAGTCGACACCCGGTTCCGGATAGTGGGAAGTCGGCTTGACCGGGCTCGGCTCGTCCTCCGACGTGTCGCCGGACGGGGTCCCGGTCGTGCTTTCGGGGGTCCCGGTCTCCGTCGAAGAGGACCCTTCCGGGTAAGTCGTCGAATCGGGCGTGGTCGACTGCTCGGTCGAGTCCCGCGAAGTCGTCGTAGTCGGGCTCAGCGACTCCTCGGTGGGCCTGAACGATTCCTCCGGCGGGATGTCGTCCCGCTTCGAAGTGGTCTGGTTGGAGCCCGTGCCCGGATCCGGGACCTCGTTGCGCGGTGAGGTCTCCTCCTGCGTCGGATTCTGCTCGTCCGGCGGCTGCACGACGTCGCCGCCGCTCAGCTCCTTCCGCGGCGTGCCCGCACCCGGCAGGCTCGGCATGTCGGACACCCCGAGCTCGGCGCCGGCTCCGGGTCCTCGTCCGGTCACGGCGGGCCGGGCACCCTTGCCCTGCAGCTGGTCCTGCGCGATCCGCTGCGGCGGGATCTCCACCGGCTGGGCGTGGCCGGGTGGCGCGACCTGCGCCGGCAGCAGCGCCAGCTCCGGCAGCCCGCCCCCGGACAGGCCCACGGTGTGGGTGACGTCGGTGCCGAACACGGCCGGACCCGCGACGATCCCGACCGCACCGGCGGCGGCCGTCGACGCCACCGCCAGGCCGACCTTCACCTTCGAGCCGAGCAGAAGTCCCTTGACCGACGCGGCGAGCCCGGACAACGCCCCGCTCGCGTGGGCCCCGGCGGCCGCCGGCACCAGCAGCGCCACCACACCGGCGTGCGCCCGCAGCGACGAACAGACGTCACGCAGCTCGTCGTGGGTGGCCCGGCACGACTGGCAGGCGATCAGGTGGGTCTTGATCCGGCGGGCCTCGGCCCCGGTCACGCTGCCCGCGGTGAACCCGCCTAGCTTCTCCACCACCGCGCGGCACGAATCGGGCCCGCGGTTCACCGACAGATGCGCCTGCAGATACGCCGCTCGCAGCCCCTGCCGCGCCCGGCGGGCCAGCGCCGCCGTCGCGTTCGCGCTCAGCCCGAAATGCGGCGCGACCATCGACGGCTGCTCGCCTTCGACCTCCGTCTGCCACAAGACCGAACGCCAGCGCTCCGGCAAACTCGTGAAAGCGGTCGTGATCAGCGAATGCTCGGCCGTCCGGGCATGCGTGTCCGCCCCCGCCCCGGCCCGGAAGGTCAGCTCGTCGTCGCTCACCGGCACGTCACGACGCGCGCCGTGCCACTCCCACGAGACGCGGCGAGCCACCGTCAGCAGATAGGCCCGGACGTAGTCACGCGGCCCGGCGCCCCGGCGCAACGCCTGAAGCACCCGGAAGAAGGTCTCGGCGGTGATGTCCTCCGCCTCCGACCGATCGGCGGCCAGACTGCGGGCCAGCCGCCGCACGGCGGCGGCGTGAAGTTCGAAAAGCTCCCCGAAGGCAGCGTCCTCCCCATCACGGAGACGCTGGAGCAATGCCTGCTCGTCGGATTCCGAGGCCGCCTGAAGCGGCACCGTGCCCTGCTCGGTCATCCGGCCAGGCACCTCCTCCCCGAAGGACTCACCATTCGGTCGAATGGGGACACCATACGGAGGTATGCAGCCGTCGTCACCCCTTGTACGCCAGGTGTGACGCCGAAGCACCTATAGGGGTGGGTCAAAACCGCTACAGACGGTCGGTGTATGGTTGTTCCACTGCTTCAAACGAGTGCCGGAGCAGAGCAAGACATGCGGATGTAGCGCAGCTGGTAGCGCATCACCTTGCCAAGGTGAGGGTCGCGGGTTCGAATCCCGTCATCCGCTCGCAAGTGGGCGCAGTGTGTCCAGGGAACGCCTGGACCATGGCTTGCTCACCATAATTCCCGGGGGCTCGAGCCCCCGGACCCCCACGTTCCTGGTAGCTCGCGTTGGCGAGTCGGTTCTTGGGCGCGTCGATCTCTTTCTCGCTCTTTCGGTTACTAAGTGCTACAGGTTCAGTGAGCGGAGTCACACGACTGTAGTAATTCGGATTTGTGCATATGTGGGTGCGCCCTTCGTGCCTCAGGAGGGCACGCAAGTGGGCTGCGGGCGCTTCCACAAGGTCACCAGCCGACCGTTCGGTAGGGGCCGTGTCGTGACCGGCGTGAAGCCCGCGGCTTTCGCGGTCGAAACCATGGACGGCGGATCCACCTTCGGTTCGTACTCGTTCACCGTTCCCGTCGCGGTGAACAGCAGACACGTCTTGCTCGCGTCCCCGCCGAGGCTGCCCGCATACGACGTCAGCCAGCGCAGATGGTCCGGCCCGGTGTTCCCGTTCGCGGTGGGGTCGACCTGCGGCAGCGCCACGCCATAGCCGAACTTCCGCAGCATCTCCAGCTGAACGGTGTTGGTGTTGAAGAGCCGGTCACGGAACCCGAACGCGGTCGCCCCGCCCAGCGCGTGCTGCTCCTCCACCTGGCCGACGGCCCATTCCGACGCGGCCCGCCACTCCCGCGCCGTCTCCGCGCTCAACGGCTCGGCGAGCTGACCATCCGGGTCGGCGTAGACCTGAGGAACGCCGCGCCCGTCGGTGATCTTGGACGTGCCCAGCACCGGCAGGTCCACCTCCCACGGCCGAGCGGTCGGCAGGCGCAGATCCACCATCGGCACCAGCGCCAGGAGCCCGGCCACCGCGACCACGACCGGCAAGGCCCGCCGAAGCGAACGGTGTGCCCGGTACAACCCCCAGAGCGCCAGGATCACCATGGACGGGATCAATGGGAGAAAGAAGGAGGTGCCCGTGTTCTTGGACGTCAGCACCGCCAGCCCGCCTTCCGCGACGAGCAGCGCCGACGGAAACAACGCCGATACCACCATCGAGCGGAGGACGTCCTTCGCCGGACCGGACCGGAACTTGACGATCGCCACGACGACCGCGGCGACGAGCCCGGCACACAGCACCAGCGCGTGCGGGAGCCCGTGGTCGGAGATCAACAGCTTCAGCCGCGCGACCCAGGCCGCGGGGTTGAACACTCCCGCTTCCTGGCCGAACTCCACCGACTGCTTCCCGTAGCCGAAGCCGGTCAGGTACGCGAAGACCCGGGCACCGTTGGGCACCAGCCAGATCGCCGCGACGCCGGCGGCCACGAGCGCCGCGAGGGCGAAGTGCTTCAGCCGCTTCCCCCGGTCCCGCGGTACCACCGCCTGGACCAACGCGGCCAGCACCAATGCCGGTACGAACGCGATCGCCATCGTCCTCGACAACGGCATCAGCCCGACGAAAACCCCGAACAGCAGGACGAACCGGAGTTTCGACAGCCCTTCGGAACGGATCAGGCAGTAGATGGCGGCCATGGTCATGACCGCCGCGGGCAGCGCGAAATGGTAGGCGCGGGCCTCGAAGAGCACGCCGGGCGCGGTGGCGATCAGCGCCGTGGCGATCCAGGCGAACGGGCGGCCGGCCACCCTGTTCGCCACGGCGTGCGTGAGCAGGATCAAGGCCGCCCCGGCCACCAGCGGGACGAGGAAGGCGGCCACCGTCCCGGTCCCGGTGGCGAAGAAGTGCAGCGAAGTCAGCGCGGGCAGCAGTGGCGCTTGGATACCCGGGGACTCGACGGCTTCGATCCAGCCGACGGCACCCTCCCGGAGCGCCGCGCCGTGATTGTTCAACGCCATGCCGAAGTAGCCGGCCTCGTCGATGTCGAACACCTGGCCGTCGCGATACAGGACGATCCATCGGAAGTTGACGAGCAACCAGGCGACCGCCACGCCGAGCAGGAGCCATGTGTTCACCTGGACGCGGCGAATCCCCCTGGTCAAGACCATGGTCGAGAATCTAGTCGGGCCTCTGGGCAGGCTAGAGCGCGGGCGTTTTGAAGGGGTCGTGCTCGGACAGGAGCTTGTCGACGCGGGCCTGGTCGACTCTGCTGACGACGGTGTTCTCGTCCTGCCGGTCACGGATGCACTTGGCGAGGGTGAACGCCGAAGTGGTCAGGAAGAGCATGCCGAGGGCGAGAAAGCCGCGGACCCAGCCGTCGACCGGCAGGTACCAGATGCCGATGACGACCGCGAGCAACGCCAAGCCGAACGAGAGGGCGGCCTGGACGAAGAACGCGACGGTGGTGGGCGGCGCTGCGGAGGTTTTCGTCATGCGTACCACGGTCGCGCCGATGGCACTTCGGTGTCTTGAGTACGGCTACTCAAGCAGGGTTGCGATTCGGAAGACGAGGCGGCTGCAAGACCGACCTACGTACCGGCGAGCGGATCCAGGCCGACCAAATCCGGCCGCTTCTCGAGAGAGCCCCAGTCCAGAACCTCACGGAGCTTCCGAGTCAGGTTCTCCTCATCCGCCTGCGCTTCGCTCAGGTTCACTTCGACGGTCGTCGAGATCTCAAGAATCTCCGCATCCTCAGCGGAGAATTCCAGCGTGAGCACCATTTCGGAGAGTCGCACACTGCGCAGGCAGCCGTATATGGTCAAGCCTCGCTCAGTTGAGACGTTGTAGGAATCCATCCCGGACCGGATTTCCTGCTCATCCGGTTCATACGTGGATCGCTGAAACGAGAACGATCTCGGCGTACCGGACTCGTCCACCCCGGCAACGCCCACTTCAAGGGCTTCTTCATCCTCGTAGTCCTCGAAGAACCCGACCTCCGCAGCGGTCAATTTCATTGTCACTGCTTCCGTTTTCCTGCCCTGCTTGGCGAACTGCGTCGGAGCGGGCGGCCCCGAGACACGGGTCAGATCTCGTAGCCGTCCATCACGGTCGGCGCGACCGGGGACAGGTGCTCGTCGCCGCGTTCGGTGACCAGGCCGCGGGCCATCCGGTACACCTTGAATTCGTTGTCGTGCTCGGGATCCTGGTCGTCCCAGACGTGCAGGAGACCGTAGGAGCCGGGCGCGAGGTCGCCGACGCGCGTGAAGAGGTCCACCAGCTCGGGCGCGATCGCCGTGCCGTGTTTGTCCATGCCACCCAGGTGCAGCACCGGCACCCCGGCCGCCCAGCGGAGGTCGAGCAGGTCGCCGTCGTCGAAGTCGCGGACGGCGCGGTGCACCCGCTCGACGATGCGCTCGAGCAGCGCGGCGTCGTCGTCACCGGAAGGGCTCGCTTGGATGGTCACCCACCCGTGGTATTCGAACACCCGCCTGAGTTTAGGCAGGTCCGCCCGCCCGATGGTGGTCAGCCCGCCATCGCGGCCGGTGCCCCGTTGCGCCGCAGCGCGTTCTTGAAAACCTGTTCGCCGTGCTTTTCGAAGGCGGGCACCAGCTTCTCGCCGTAGACGCACAGGGTCCGTTCCCAGGGGTGCCCGAGTGTGCCGAAGCGGAAGTCGTTCGCCAGGAACATGTGATAGTCCGTGCGCGGAAACACCGGGACCGGCCACGGGTCGAGTGCGGCGTGCCGATGCGGGTAGAAGCGGTACGACTGGTGCTGCCAGTGCAGCACCCAGACCCACTCGTCCTCGGCGACGCAGTCCTTCAGCGCCGAGAGGGCGACACGGGCGACATCGTTCTGCTCGACGGCATACGGGCCGACCCGGAATTCGGCCGACGCGCGGTCGAGGCCGCCGGGCGCGAGATCCCACGCGACGGACGGGGCGGGTTCGCGGAAACCCGGCCAGGCGTGCGCGTAGGTGCTCGGCCAGAACGCGAGCTTGTCGTAGACCCAGTACCAGGCGGGCTCATCTGCGACCCTGGAGATGGCTTCCCAAGCGTTGTTCACGAGCGACCCTCGGTGGTTCGGCCGATTAAGACTGGGAAAGCTTCGTGTTCAAGGCTCAAGTTGTCCAGCTCGTGGGCATTCTCCGTGAAACTGTCACCTGATCAGGTGTCTTGCGCCGCCGCCGGAACCGTGAGAATGACGGTGTGTGAACGGCGAGCCCACGGAACGCGGGCTCGCCGTCGATCGATCATGCGGCCGCCTCCCAGAGACTCATGAAGGCCGAGGCCTCACTCCGCACCCACGGCCGCACCTTGTCGCGATCGCGCGGCGACAAGGCGAACTCCTTCGATCGCCGAACGTCGACGACCAGCGGACGCCCGCCCGGCCGCAGCTCGTCCATGGTCTGTTCGAGCAGCCACAGCACCATCTGCGCCGCGTCCCGGCTCAACGGCTCCTCCTTGAAATAGAGCCAGGTCACGTAGACGGGGCCGTCGCCCTTGCGCAGGCCGAGATGCGGATTGATACCCACTTCGAGCGAGCCGAGCCGCCATCGTGACCGGCCGACCTCGGCCAGCCGCAGGTCACGCCGCCCGACGTAGCGCAGCCAGCCGTTGGCGATCTCGGTGTAGTGCGGCCGCGTGCGCTCGTCCGCGTTCTCGACGAGTGCTCGCAGTACCTCGCGATCCCGCCCGGAGATCCGCCCGGCACGGATCGCGTTCGCGGCGCGGAGGTAGAAGTTGAACCCGCCCCGGGCCGGGTCCTCGTACTGACGGCGCCAACGCCGGACGAACGAGGAACGCGAGGGACCCGAGCTCGTGCTGTACCCCACGAACGTGGGCAGGGTGATGTAGGCCATCCGTGTCTGCCTTTCGCCGCTGTTCCTGCTGTACAACGACCATTTTAGAACACATGTACGACAGAAAACGGGGCTTTACGGGTGACGCGGCGAAGGAGGCCAAGGTCCTTCGAGCAGCTCCGCCGATTCCTCGAGGATCGGTACCTCGCAGACGTCCCTCGGGGTGAGGTCGGTCGGGATCCAGTGCTCGAGCATCGCCGACCAGCGCGTGATCCCGCGCAACGCCTGGGGCGACCCGAGCAGCGCGCCGACCTCGCTGACCAGGGCGCCGCCGACCGCGGGCGAGAGACGCCCTTGGACCATCGCGGTGAGCCAGCCGCGGATAAGCAGCCAGCGGGCGGCCGTCGGGTCGGCGGGCAGTTCGAGGCCGAGTTCGTCGACGACCTGGTCGAACGCTTTGTCGACGGCGGCTTCGGCAGTGGATTCGAGCCCGGCGAGCAAGGGGAGGGACGGGGTGTCGAGTCCGGCGACGATCGCGTCCAGACCGGCCTCGACCAGGTGGGAGGTGCGGACGTCACGTCCGGCGAGCCTGCCGATGGCCAGCTCGCGCAACGCGCCACGACACGCGTCGATCTCCGTCACCGGATGCTTCCCACGTCCGCCACGGTACCGCCGGGAGCAGCCAGCGGCAGCTGACCAGCCGAAAGAGGGTCACACCGTGGAGAGCCGGCCGTGTGCCAGATGAAACCGCAACTCCCGCAACTTGCCGTCGAGCTGTCGCGTGTACGGCTCGTCGAGCAACGGGCCCTGCTCCGCGAGCAGATCCACATAGAAGGCCACTGTCGCGAAGTGCGCCGTGGACAAACTCTCCAGCCAGTCACGAACCTCCGGCCGCGAGCGCACTCGGAGATCAGTGCTGGACCAGGTCGTGAGTGGACGCAAGAATGAGGAAAGACCACATCAACCACCCATAAGGGTGCATGCAACACTGGCTGCCCACACCCGGCGGCAGGGGGCTAAATGAGCTGGCAAGACGAGCTTCGACAGCTGGACGTCGAGCTGGCCTCGGGTCGTATCGGGCACGCCGAGCACCGCAGGAAGCGCGACGAGCTCTTGGCGGAGGCCTCCGGCGGGACGATGCCGTCGCCGGTGCCCTCGCCGCTGCGGCGCCCCGGCGGGACGTGGCACAGCACCAATCCCGCAGCGCGTCCGGTCGAGCCGCCCACGGTCACGGTCCAACCCCAGCCGTACCAACAGACCCAGCCGGTCTACACACCGCCGCCGCCCGTCGTGGAACCCGAGAAGAAGTCCGCCATCCCGCGGATCGCGGACCACAAGACCACCGCGCCCTCGCCCGCCGACATCAATCCGACGGTCTACCTGCGCGCCGAGCCGCCGCCGGTCAAGAGCAGGCCGTCGGTTTCCGCGCCGAGCCGGCCGCTTCCGCCTCTGGCACCTGAGCCCGGCCCTAGCCACTACGCGCCCACGGAGGACTACGCGGTCGTCGGGAAACGCAAGCCGACCTGGCTGTTCATCGGCGCCGGAGTGCTGGTCGTGCTGGCGTTGATCATCGGCGGGACGCTGTGGCTGGGTTCGTCACAGCCCTCGAACGTCGCCGAGCAGCCGAGCGTGGCCCAGCCGCCGGGCGACCTCACGCCGTCGGGCCGGCCCGACAGTGCCCAGACGCCGCTGGAAGACCGGCTGCCCGCGCTGCCGGGGACGCCGTCGAAGGACAACTCGACGATGTCGGTCGCGAAGGGCGTCGAGCTCAACTTCTACTCGAAGGCCGCGGGTGATTTCCTCGCGTCGAAGAATGTCGCGTCGGTCACCTACAAGGGTTCGAACGAGGGTACGAACAGCTACCTCGTCCTGGTGATCCCGGCGAACGATGCCAAAGACGCGGCCGCGATCGTGAAGTACTTCCGGGAGAACTCGATCAACGCCGGATTGCGCGAGCAGCGCGTCGGCGATCGGCTCGCCCTCGTCGGCGCGAACAAGAACGGCCAGCTCAGCGGGATCGGTTACGTCTCCGGGACGATGGCCGTCACGACTTGGGTCTCGCAGCCGCTCGGCGGCGACCCCCAGGCGCTCGACGCCCGGCTGGAGCAGACGCTGACCTCGTTGGACACCGTTCTGCCGTCGAGCTGAGAAGCGCAGGTCGCGGGGAGATCACGATTCGACCCGCGAGGGCGCATCGACTCCGGGCAGTGCAGAATGTGCGAGGTCACCGCAGTGGTGGTATCGCGACGGCCGGGAGCAGTCCTCCCGCCGGAAATTCGGATAAGGGGGCCGGTGGTGTCCTGGCAGGAAGAGCTGCGCAATCTGGACGAAGAGCTCGCATCTGGACGGCTCTCCGCGGACGATTACCGGCTCCGCCGTGACCAGGTGCTGTCCTCGGCGGTCGCGTACGGCGACCCCGCGCAGCAGCAGGTCCAGCAGCCCGGACAGCAGCCGCAGCAGCCGTTCCAGCAGCCGCCCGCTCCGCAGCAGCCGCAGGCGCCGCAGCAGCCCGGCCAGCCCAGCGCCGACTCGACGCAGATCATCGCGCCGGTGAACCAGCCGCAGCAGAGCGGCGAGGCCGAGCGCACCCAGGTCGTCCCGAACTGGCAGCAACAGCAGGCCGATCCGAACCGCACCCAGGTCGTGCCGCCGGTGGCGTCGCCGCCGGGTGGTTTCCCGCAGCAGGGCCAGGCGTCCCCGGCCGGTGGCTTCCCCCAGCAGGGCCAGGGCTCGCCCGCGGGCGGGTTCCCACAGCAGCACCAGGGCTATCAGCAGCAACAGCCGCAGCAGCAGGGCTGGACCGACAACGACGCCAGCCCGCCGTGGGGTGGCTCGGACTTCCCGCCGATCTCGCCGGTCGGCAGCACGGAATGGGTCAAGCAGGGCCCCGAACTGTTCGAGGACAAGCCCAAGGGCAAGGGCGGCAAGATCGCGATCATCGCGATCGTCGCCGTCCTGGTCCTCGCCGGTCTGGGGGTCGGCGGGTACTTCGCGTTCAAGGGCGGCGGTGACACCCCGCCGGATCCGACGGCCGCGCCGCAGTCGTCCCAGCCACAGGCTCCCCCGCCGTCGTCGACCAAGCCGAAGACGCCCGAAGAGCTGCTGTTCGAAAAGATCCCGGAGCAGTCCGGTGAAGAGGACTCGAAGAGCGGCGCGATCCCCGCGGCCCAGCTCGCCGAGATCGCCGGGCTGGAGAAGGGCGAGGCGGATCTGGTCATCGCCGCCGGCGTGAAGCAGGTCGCGTACCGCGGCTCGCAGAAGCAGCCGGACGAGACCGGCCCGCAGCCGGCGAAGATCTCGGTCACGGTCATCCCGCTGACCAGCCCCGGTGCCGCCGGTGACCTGGTCAAGCAGCTGCGCCAGTACCAGACGAGCAACGGGTTCGTGCAGATCACCGAGCCGCTGCCGGGTATGCCGCCGAAGCTGAACTTCCAGAAGAAGATCGACGGCGACAAGGGCACCTACCGCGGCACGTGGATCAGCGGCAACAACATCGTCCGCGTCGACATCCTGCAGAACCCGCTCGGCGGGGAAGAGGGCGAGAAGGCGTTGAGCGGCACGTACCAGCGTGCGGTGAAGAAGACGCTGGAAAACTACTCCGTCACCAGCTGAAAGATGACCTCGGAGACGGCACGGCTGCTCACCACCCTGCTCTCCCTGGCCGAGGACACCGGTTCCCTGTCCGACGAGCTGCACTTCGCCGGCTGGGACGCCGCCGAGCGCGTCCCGCTCGACCACGGCGCCGCGAACGTCCTCCGGGCGCTCGTGCTGCCGAAGGCGGCGAAGGTCCTGGAGGTCGGCGCCGGTTTCGGTGGGCTGACCAGGTATCTGGGCGAGGTCTCGGCGACGGTGCACGCCGTCGAGGCCGAACCGGTCCGCGCGGCCGCGGTGCGGTTCCGCACCCGTGACCTCGGCACGGTTTCGGTGCACGACCGGCCGCCTTCCGATGGTTACGACCTCGTCGTCGTCCAGCAGCCGTACGCGACGAGGGGTCTGCTGGAGTCGGTTCGCGAGCGGTTGTCGCCGATGGGCGCCGTCGTGGTGCTGACGTCTTCCCGCGGTGTCGCCGGGACGCTCGCGGCGGCGGGCCTCGAAGTCCAGCGTGAGTTGCTCTGCTCCCCCGGGCACGAGGTCGCCCGCGCGGTCCGGAGCGAGCGGATCGACACCGAACTGCCCCGGCTGTCCGCGGCGATCACCGATGGCCCCGCGAACGGCCTCGCCCTGCTCTGCGGTCCCGGCGCCGCCGCGCTCTGGCCCGCGTTCCGGCTCGCGACCTATTTCAACACCGCCGAGCGCGCCGCGTTCGCGTGTACGCGCGCCGACGTCGTGCGCACCGGGGAGGGCGCCGAAGTCCGCCGCGTGCCGCTGGTGCCGTCGCCACCGGTGGCCGGGATTTCGGTCGGACCGTGCACGGACAAGGTGTACGACGCCCCGACGATGGTCGAAGTCCTGCTCGACGAGCCGGAGCGGGTCGCGGAACTGCTCACCGGCTGGCGGGATCTCGTTTGCGCGGAGGCCGCTCGCGGGGTCGAGGCGCTGTGGGATCTGGTGCCGCACAACGTTCTCGTCGACGGTGCGACGCTGCGCCCGATCGACCTCGAATGGCGGCACGCGGGTGCCGGAGTGTCCGAGGTGATCGAGCGCGGGGTGCTGGTGCTGGCCGACAAGCTGACCGACGCGGGCTGGTCCGCGGCGGCGGCTGACGGCTCGATGCGCGACCTGGCGGGCTGGCTCGGCGTGCTGATCGGCCTTCATCCCTCCTTTGTGGACGGTGCGCTGGAGCGTGAGGTGGCCTTCTCCACGATCGGCTCGTGCGGCACCGCGCACGGCACGGACGAGATACGCGCGGCGATCGCCGGGATTTGGCGAAAGCGCCTGGCGCGAACCGTCCACGAGTACCGTTCACCCAAGGTCGGCGCCGGTGTGGCGGCGAACGAAGACGAGGTAGCGAAGCGATGACGAGCCTGCATACCGCCGGCATTCTGACGCCGGACCGGCCGGTCGGGCACCTGTTCGAACTCCGGGGCTGGACCACCGGGATCAGCCGGATCGGCGAGATGTCCGTGACCATCGCGGACGTCGAGGCGAACCTGTTCCCCGAGCCGTGCCCTGGCGCGCCCGAAGGCACCTTCGGCTGGCGTGCGGTCCCGGCGACCTTCGTGCCCGCGGGCGTCCAGGACGTCGTCGTCACCGGTCCGGACGAGCGCGTGCTGAACCAGGCGACCGTCCACGTGGGAACGCTGCCGGGTGAAGAACCGCTGTGGCTGGGTGAACTCGAAGCGCCGAAGCAGGGCAAGGTCACCGAAGGACACGTCGTCTACGTGACGGGTTGGGCGCTGCTTCAGGGCCGCGCGCCGAGCTTGATCGAGGTCATGGTCGAGGGCGGCGGCACGGTCAGCGCGCGTACCCGGCTGCCGCGCAAGGACGTGCCCAAGGAGTTCCCCGGCTTCGACGACGCCGCTGTGAGTGGCTTCGAGGCCTGGGTCCCTGTCGACCTTCCGTACGGCGAAGAGCGGACGCTGTCGCTTCGCGTCCGGTACCGCACCGAAGGCGTCGGCGAGGTCGTGTCGGCGAAGCGCACCTTCACGCTTCGCAACCCAGTCGCGGACCTGGACGACGCCGAACTCGCCGACGAGCTGGCGGGCGACACCGCGCGCGCGATGGCGCGGGTGAACATCCCGACCGATCCGAAACACGTGCTGGTGTTCACGCACAGCCTCGGCGTCGGCGGCGGGCAGCTGTGGCTGCAGGAACTGCTGAGCCGGATGGTGACCGACCACGGCTGGCAGGTCAGCCTGGTCAGCGAGACCGACGGCCCGCTGCGCGCGGACTGCCACGAACTCGGCATCCCCGTACACGTCACGACGCACTACCGGAACCAGACGGTGCCCGCGTACGAAGGGCATGTCGCCGAGCTGGCGCGCTTCGCGAAGTGCTCCGGAGCGGGCGTCGCGCTCGTCAACACTCTCGGCGGCTTCGTCGGCGCCGACGCTGCGAAGCGCGCCGGGATGCCGACGGCGTGGGTGATCCACGAGAGCTTCTCGCTGCCCGCGTTCGCCTACCAGAACTGGGGCCCGGTGAAACCACCCGCCGCGGTCTGGCAGCGCTGGGAAAGCACCCTCGCCGAGGTCGACAAGCTGCTGTTCGTCGCGGACGCCACGCGCGAGATGTTCCTGCCGTACAGCAAGCCGGAACGCTGCCGGACGGTCCGCTACGGCACGCCGATGCACAAGTTCGGCGGCAGGACGCGGTCGGAGACGCGGCAGCAGGCGCGCAACATGCTCGGCTACTCGCCGGACGACATCGTGCTGGTGAACATCGGCATCGCGGAATCCCGCAAGGGACAGGCGCCGCTGATCTCGGCGATGGAGCGGATCCACAAGATCCACCCCGAGGCGAAGCTGTCCATCGTCGGCCTGCACCCGTCGCCGTACGGGCTGGCGATGGAGGAGTCGGTCAAACGCGCGGGCCTGGAGAAATCCGTCAGCCTGGTGCCGATCCAGCCGGATCCGCTGCGCTGGCTCCAGGCCGCCGACATCTTCGTGAACAGCTCGGACATCGAGTCGCTGCCGCGCTCGATCCTCGAAGCCGTCTGCTGTGGCGTCCCGGTCGCGGCGACCGACGTGTTCGGCGCGCGGGAGATGATCGTCGACGGCGAGACGGGCTGGCTGTTCGAGACCAACGACGTCGACGCGCTGACCGCGGCGTTGCTGCGCGCGCTCGGCACGTCGGCCACGCGCCGCCGCGAGATGGCCAAGGCCGCGCACGAGAAGCTGCTGCCGTGGCTCGACCCGGCGGGCTACGCGCGCGAGTACTCCGAAATCCTGACCGAACTGAGTGGGGGCGTTCATGTCTGACACCGACATTCCCGGCCGTGTCCAGGCCGAGCTGACCCGGCTCCGTGCCGAGCGGCAGGTCTTCACCGCCGAGCAGGACCGGCTGAAGGCGAAGCTGGCCGAAACCGAGCACGAACTGCGCGAGGCCACCGCCTCCGCACCGGACGAAGGCGAGTCCGCCGCCGTGAACCAGAAGCTCGCCTCGCAGCAGGAAGAACTGGACGTCGCCAAGGCGCGTCTTCAGGCACTGGAGGCCGAGGTCCTGCTCGCCCACCAGCAGCGTGACTCGCTGCGCGCGGAGCTGAAGACCTGCCGCGAGGAGCGGGACAAGCTGCGGCTCGCGCTGCTCGACGCCGAACTCGTGGTGTCGGCGGGCGTCGTCGACGCGGACGTCCTGCCCGGTGGCGAACCGTCGGCCGACCGGCAGCGCCTGCTCAACGCCGAGCGGCTCGCCGCCGAGATGGCCAGGGAACTCGACGCCACGCGCCGCACCGTCAGCTGGCGGGTCACCGCTCCGCTGCGCGTCGTGCGGAAGAAGATGGACCGGCCGTGACCGAACTCTGCTTCGTCTCCGCCGAGGGCGGTTCCGCCTTCATGGAGGAGCTCCTGGAGGTGGTCGCCGACGCCGTGCGCACGGCGGGCGGCAAGGCCAGGACCGCGGTCGGCACCTATCCCGAGGCCGACGGCGACACGGTGTACGTCGTGGTCCCCCACGAGTACTTCGTGACCGTCCCGGACGCCGACTTCCCGACCGCCGCGCAGTGCCGTCGCACCATCGGGTTCTGCGTGGAGCACCCCGGCACGGCGACCTTCGAACGCAACGCGGAACTGCTGTCCATCCTGGGCGGCGCCGTCGACATCAACACCGATTCGACCGCCGAACTGCGGCGGCGCGGGATCGCCGTCGAGCATTTCCAGCTCGGCTACAGCCCGCTGTGGGATCTGTGGGGCGGAGACCTCGACAGTCCGCGCGACCTCGACGTCACTTATCTCGGCACGGCCGAACGGCGTCGTTCGGTGCTGCTCGGCTCGTACGCGCGGGACCTCGCCGGTCTGCGGACGCGACTGCTGACCCCGCCGCACGAGCCGATGACCGCCGCCCGCGTCGACTTCCTGCCGGGCAAGGCGAAATTCGAGCACCTCGCGCGGTCGCGGTTCCTGCTGAACCTGCACCGCGAGCGCAAGCAGACGCTGGAGTGGGTGCGCACGCTCGAAGCGATGACCAACGGCTGCGTGGTGGTCAGCGAGACGTCCGTCGACGTCGAACCGCTGGTTCCCGGCGAGCACCTGGTCCTCGCGCGGCCGGAGGCGCTGGGCTCGGTCGTCGCCGCGCTCGCCGACGAGCCGGAACGGGAGCGGCATCTGCGTTCGGCCGCCTACGGCTTCGTGAAGTCGCTGGACATGACGGCGTCCGCGCGGCGGCTGATCGAGCTCGCGTCCTCGCTGGGTTCGGCGCCCGCCGCGGACATCGCCCCGGCGCGGGCGCTGGCGACGAGCCTGCGGAACCCGGAGGACGCGCTGGCGATCGACACCCCGTCGTTCGACGCGCGGTTCGCGGGCGACCGATCCGCCGCCGGCCCGGCCTCGGCACGCGGGACGGCGCTGTCGGCTCGGATCGCGCAGCGCGCGGCGGGGGCCCGGCGGGTCGCGACGCGAACCTGGGAGCCCGCGGCGGCTTCGACGGCGGGCACCGCCGACGTCGACGTGCTGATCGTGCGGCGGACCGGCGAGGTCGACCCCGACGATCTCGCGAACGACCTGCTCACGGGCAGCGTGACCCCGCGCAGGGTGCTGGTCGGCGAGGACGGCGTGCACCCGTGGCCGCGGCCGCGCCCGTACGACGTCCTGCTGCACGACACCCCCCTCGGCCGGGGGCTCACCCGGAACTCGCTGCTGGAGCGTTCGACGGCGTCGTGGCTGCTGGTGCTCGACGGCGGGATGCGGGCTTCGGAGTTCCTGCTGGAGCGGCTGCTGGCCGTTTCCGAAGGCGCCGACGTCGTGCACTGCCCGGTCGCGGATCCGGTGGACGGTCTGGTCGGCGCCCTGCCGCCCGAGGAACGGCGCTTGCGGACGCTGCCGTATCTGGGCAGCGGCTATCTGGTGCGGCGGTCGCTGGTCGACGAGTTCGGCGGGTGGAACACCGAGGTGCTGTTCGAAGGCCTCGAGGATCACCTGTTCTGGCGGCGGGTGGCCGCCTCGGCCCGGCCGACGACGCTGGTGCAGCAGGTCCTGCTGCGGCGGCTGCGCCCGGATCCGGACTCGCGGCCGATGGACCTCGACCCGCATCGGGTGTGGGCGGCCGTGGGAAGCGCTCTGTAGCTGCCCTCGCGTGCAATGAAAGGTCCTTTCCTCGCAAATTTTGCGAGGAAAGGACCTTTCATTGCACGGGAAGTGGGCGTGGCATTGGTCCGAAAGTGTGAGTTGGGCCGTGTCGGTGAACGTCCTCCCCCGGTCATGCGCCTTATGGGCAGAGCATCTGACGAGTTCGGATGCCGGCCGATAAGGAGCAGCCATGGCCTGGGAAATCGCCCTGGTCGCCGCGCTGGCCGTCGTGTTCGTCATACGGCTCGCGCTTCAACTGAGGCGCAGTTGACCCGATCTCGCGCACCCCTCGTTCACCCCATCGCGATCCGCGGTATCCGCAACTGAGGGATCCGCCGCCGCGCGGACGGGACCGGAACGAACGGCGGGCCGTCCTCACGCAGCCGTCTCTTCAGGTGGATCGTCTTGTAGCCGGTGCTCAAATATCCCTCGTTCTTCAGTTTCGCCATTTCGGCGTTGACCGACGCGGGTGAAGCGCCGATCGCCGAGGCGATGTCCGTGTGGTTCAGCCCCACGTCGAGCACGACGCCGTCCTCACCGGGTACGCCGTAGAGCGCCTGCATCCTGGTGAGGAACGCGGTCAGCCTGCTCCGGACCTTGGCCGTCGCGAACCCCAGCGCGACGTTCCGCAGGCGCAGCCGGACGGCCAGATCCGCGGTGATCAGGGCCATCATCCCGGGATCGTCGTCGAGCAGGCCGTGGAACGCGTTCCGTGGGATCTCCAGCACCCGAACCGGTTTCGTGGCGATGTACGAGAGGTGGCTGGGCCTTCCGGCCAGGCAGTCCTCGACGCCGAGCACGTCACCGGCGCCGAGCAGGTCCACGATCATCGGCGGCGAGCCGCCCTGGGCCGCGCGCAGCGCCTTCACGTAGCCGGACCGCGGGATCAGCACCGGGGGCGCCGGGTCGCCCTGGTGGAGCAGCGTGGTGCCCGCCGCGTGATCGACGTGTTTGCCGAGGTCGAGCAGCCGACGGCGCTGCCGTTCGGTGACCGCGGCCAGGAAGTCCCCGCCCATCAGCCGACCACCGCCGCGAACGCGTAGAGGATCGCCGGGAGCCCGGCCACGAGTGCCGCGACCGACCCGATGACCTTCGCCGGCTGGGCGACCTTCTTGGTCAGCAGCGACCTGGTGAGGATCGCGGCGAAAACGATGTAGGCGAGTACGACGACGCCCGCGGTGACCACCAGAAGCGGGTCAGGTGTCTTTGCCGTCAATGGTGACTCCCAGTGAGAGAAAAAGGTGAATCGATTTCTTGCCCGGCCGGGTGAGAATCACGTCGGGTAGGTGAAATCCCCTCTGCCGTTCAGCCGGAGACTAATGCTCAGCGCCATTGCGACAAAGCAACACGGAGCGAGCAGAACCCGTCCAGGGAGCGATTTCGCGACGGAAAGTAACCGTTATCCCGGTGATCTACTGGCGGAAAAATCACGCACCGTACACGCTCACGAGAGCGGAATCTCACGCGATCCCGCTGGATTCGTCAGGAAATCAGCGTTAGCCGTACATCCGTCTGATTTCGAACCGGCGATCGGAATCCAGCCGGACTCCTGGTAAAGACGAAAAAGAGGCACCGGTGACATCTGTGCACGTGCAGATGCACGACCTAAGTCAGGGTGTGCCTCGAGTCGGCCAGGTGGCGAATTAACGGACTGTCGACGTCAGGCCGCGCTTGACGACTCCCCGTCACGGCGGAGGTTTTTCGGCAATCTCAGCATTTTGGGGGAATCTCAACCCCGGCGAGGGCTGACCAGCCCCGATTCGTAGGCGAGCACCACCAGCTGCGCCCGGTCACGGGCCCCGATCTTGGTCATGATGCGGCTGACGTGCGTGCGCGCAGTGGCCGTCGAGATCACCAGGTGCGCCGCGATCTCGTCGTTCGACATGCCACCGGCGACCAGGCCGAGGACCTCGCGTTCGCGGTCGGTGATCTCGCGGACGGCGCTCACGTCGATGCGGCGGTTCTCCGGGCGGTCGACGAACTCCGCGATCAGCCGCCGGGTCACGGTCGGCGCCAGCAGCGCCTCGCCCGCGGCCACCACCTTCAGCGCCCGCAGCAGCTCCACCGGATCGGTGTCCTTCAGCAGGAAGCCGCTCGCACCGGCGCGCAACGCCTCGTAGACGTACTCGTCGACGTCGAAAGTGGTCAGGACCAGGACCTTCACCCCGGTCAGCTCGGGATTCGCGGTGATCCGCCGGGTCGCTTCGAGCCCGTCGACGCCGGGCATGCGGACGTCCATCACGACGATGTCCGGCCGGTGCGCGACGGCGGCCGCGACCGCCTGCTCGCCGTCACCCGCCTCGGCACAGACCTCGAAACCGTCTTCGGTCTCCAGCAGCACCCGGAAACCGGCGCGGACCAGCACCTGGTCGTCGGCGAGAACCACCCGGATCGTCATTCTTCCCCCTCGATGGGCAGGTCCACGCGGACCTGGAAGCCGCCGTTCACCACCGACGTCGTGAGCGCGCCACCCAGCGCGGCCGCCCGTTCGGACATCCCGCGCAGCCCGTGCCCGGGCGCGGGTTCGACGGCGCCACGGCCATCGTCGCGGACGAGCAGCGTCAGCGCACCGGTTTTCCGCTCGAACCTGACGTCGACACCCCGCGCCTGGTTCGCGTGGCGGACCACGTTCGTCAGCGATTCCTGCAGGATCCGGTACGCGGCACCGTCGACCGGGGCGGGCAGCTCCCCCGGCTCGCCGTCGACGCGGACCTCCAGCCCGGCGGCGCGGGCGTGCTCGAACAGCTCCTCGGCCTGGGCGAGGCTCGGCGCAGGCGCCTTGTCCTCCCCGGACCGCAGCACTGCCAACGTCGCGCGAAGGTCCTTCAGCGCTGACGCACTCGCTTCCTTGATGTTCAGCAGCGCCTCTTTCGCCTGCTCAGGACGCCTGTCGGCGACGTGCGCGGCGACTCCGGCCTGGACGTTGATCATCGCGAGGCTGTGCGCGACGACGTCGTGCACCTCGCGGGCGATGGTGAGCCGCTCCTGCTCGGCCATCCGGTGCCGATGCTCGTCGGCCTGCTCGCGGCGGGCCCGCGCGGCGGCCATCCCGTTGCGCACCGCCGTCCCGACCCCGACGACCGCGATCACCCAGACCAGGCCCAGGCCGGTCCGCAGGTCGAAGCCAGCGAACCCGTGCCGGACGAACAGCGCGATGCCCGCCACCGCCAGCAGCGCTCCGCCGGTGGACCCGGCGACGACCGGCCCGCGGATCTTGGTGAGCAGGAAGAGCGCGATGGTCGGCAGCACGATCGCCGGACCGCCCGGGTTGCCGGACGCGTAGTAGCCGAGCGTCAGCGCGGACGTGAGCAGGAAGATCGTCATCGGGAAGCGGTGCACGATCAGCAGCGGCACCGCGATGGCGACCAGCCACAACACCCCGGTCGAGGTCAGCTGTGGTGCGCCCGGCTGCCAGCGCGAGGCGCCGCTCGTGGCGCCGAGGACGAACCCCAGCGGCAGCACCACGCGCAGCACGCGGCCCACCCAGGGACTCCACGGATACCGTTCCTTCAGCAGCACAGGACGAAAGCTACCCGGGGCGGGGGCGTGCCGCGTCCGTTGAAAAGCGGCTTCCCGGCTACGCCGCGTGCGGTAGCCGCCGACCAGGGATGCGTCTTTCGTTTTTTTCGATTACCTTGGTGGTACCCGAGGGAGGCGACATGACATCGACGATCGAACAGCACACCGTTCTCCCGCCATCCGCCACCGAACCGGACGCCCGCCGGGAGCTCCGGCGGCTCGACGAGTTCATGATCGCGGCCTCGCCGGCACATCAGGCGAAATTGGTGGGCCCGGACGGCAGCGAGGTGGCACTTCCCGAGCAGGTCTACGACGTGCTTCGGGACGTCGTGAAGGCGATGTCCCAGGGCTTCGCCATCAACATCGCGCCGTTGAACGCCGTCCTGACCACCCAGCAGGCGGCCGACATGCTCAACGTCTCCCGGCCGACGCTGGTCAAGCTTCTGGAATCCGGTGAGATCCCGTTCGAGAAACCGGGACGTCACCGGCGGGTTCTTCTCAGCGACTTGCTCGACTACCGGGCGCGTTCCCGTGCGGAACGGCAAGGAATACTCGATGAGCTGACAGCTTCGGCGAGCCGGGACGGCAGCGATGACATCGTCGACGGGTTCGTCCAGACTCGCTAGCCGTGCCGTTTCCCGCCTTCCTCGATGCTTGCGTGCTCATTCCGATCCGGTTGACGGATCTGTTGCTGCGGCTGGCGGAGGCCGGTACTTATCGCGCTCTGTGGTCGGGCGAGGTGCTCGACGAGGTCGAGCGGAATCTCGTCGGGCATTTCGGCCTGGAGCCGCAACAAGCGAAGCGACGGTTGACCGGTATGCGCTCGGCCTTCCCGGATTCCGAGGTCACCGGCTACGAGCCGCTGATTCCGACCATGACCAACCATCCGAAGGACAGGCACGTCCTCGCGGCCGCGGTTCGCGCGAACGCCGCCGTGATCGTGACGGCGAATCTCAAGGACTTCCCGGCCTCGGCTCTCGAACCTCACCAGCTCGAGGCCGTGCATCCGGATGACTTCCTGCTCGATCAACTCGATCTGTATCCGGCGGCCACACTTCGCTGCCTGCGCGAACAGGTCAACGCCCTCGAACGGCCGCCGGAGACCTTGAGCGAGTTCCTCGAAAGATTCGAGAGAACGGTGCCCGCCTTCAGCAAGGAATCACGTCGTCTGCTCGACGGCGGGTAGCCGCCGCAGGACCGAGACCATCATCAGCACCCCGCCGGCCACCTGCACGGCCAGCACCGCCGCGTGATCCGCGGATCCCATGGTGAACGCGGCGAACAGGCCCCACGCCCCGGTGCCCGCCATCGCCCCGGCGCCGGTCCACACCAGCACCAGCCGCGGCCAGAACCGCCCTCGCGAAACGTTCGCCAGCGCGAGAACGGCGAGGAGGATGAGCACGGCGATCACGATGTCCTGGCCACGAGCGGCGATGCCGCCGGAGCCGAACGCCCAGATCGTGTGGAAGGCCGCGCAGACGAGTGCGGCGACGATGCCGAGCACGCCCGCCGCGCCGATGGTCCCCGGCTTCACGGTGCCGGTGACGACGAACCACCAGCGATCGCGGGCGTAGAGCACGAACGCGGTCAGCAGCAGGATCCCCTGCCAGGCGAAACCGCCGTAGACGACGGCCCAGACCCAGTTCTCCAGCGGCATTTCGGCCAGTTGAGCGGTCGACAGGTCGGCGACGATCACCGGGATGTCCAGCACGATCGGCGCGAGCAGCCCGGTGCCGATCCAGATCGGGAACAGGACGAGCGGCGCGGGGATCCGCCGTCCCCAGGAGTAGGTGAACGCCAGCGCCAGCACCACCGCGACGACGTCCATCCCGCCGGTCGCCAGATTCGCCAGCAACATCATGTCCGAGTCCACAAAGGACGGATCTCGGAGGCCGAGGCTGCCTCCGGTGACCCAGGACGCCTTCAACGTCAGGTACGGGAGCGTGCCGAGGATCGCCGCGTAACAGACGATCAGGCGAGCGCTGGAGATCTTGGGTGGAGCCATCGCTACGGTCATGCACTCAGCGTCGGCGTTCACATCGCGGAAAGGCTCCCTCGCGAGCCTGGTCCGCCTCCCCCTTCAGAAGGAGCTGGGCAGTTTCGCCGCGGTCTCTTCGTCCGCCGGGGTCAGCGTCGCCAGGGAGATCTCGGAACGCCGCCCGAGGTACAGGTACGAGAACTCGAACCGCAGCAGGCCGACGTCGGGATGCAGGTATCGCTTGAGCACGATCCGTTCGGTGGAGACGTCGTGTTCCTTCCACATCCGCTCGAACAGCTCGGACTCCTGCCGCAGGCGTTTGACCAGGTTCTTCCAGGCCGGTTCGGCGAGGTGCTCGGCCATCGCGGCGCGGAAACCGGCGACCACGCGGGGCAGGTTGAGCTCCCAGTCCGGGAGCCTGCGGCGCCACTCGGGATTGGTCAGGCACTGGATGAGCGTGTTGCGCTCCTCGAACGGGATGTCGTCGAGGCCGCCCATCAGCCAGTCGTAGGCGCTGTTGTAGGCGAGGATGTCGCACCGCGCGTTGCGCACGCAGACCGGGAACGGCTCCAGTTTGTTCATCATCCGGTGGATGTTCTGGCTGAGGAGCTTGCAGTCCTTCTCCAGCGGCGGTTCGGGCGCGCCGGCGAGGGTGAACAGATGCGTGTGCTCGTACGGATCCAGTCGCAGGGTGCGGGAGATCGCGTCCAGCACCTGCTCGGACGCGTTGATGTCGCGGCCCTGTTCGAGCCACGTGTACCAGGTGACCCCGACCCCGGCCAGCTGCGCGACCTCCTCGCGCCGCAGTCCCGGCGTGCGGCGCCTGCCGCTGATCGGCAGGCCGACCTGATCCGGGGTGATGCGCTCGCGGCGGCTGCGCAGGAACGCGGCCAGCTCGTGCCGCCGCACCTCGGCCACTCGCGAATCGACGGTCATGGTCACCTCATCAGGTTCGCAAAGCTCGAAGCCGGTTACCAGGTAGTGGTGGTACCAGGATAAACACACTCCTGGTACCAGGGTCACGATCGGCTGATCGTGGTACTCATGACTTCGACGCAAGTTCCGGCGACGCCCGCGCGCGTCACCGCCGGCCCGGCCCTGACTTCGGCGGGCCTGGTCACCGTGCTGCTGGGGGCGGCACTTCCGCTCATCGACTTCTTCATCGTCAACATCGCCCTGCCCGCGATCGGTTCGGACCTCCGCACGTCTTCGGCCACCTTGGAACTGGTGGTCGCGGCCTACGGGATCGCCTACGCCGTCCTGCTCGTCGTCGGCGGACGGCTCGGCGACGCCTTCGGCCGCCGCAAGCTGTTCCTGATCGGGCTGACCGCGTTCACTTTCACCTCCCTGCTCTGCGGGATCGCGCCGACGGCGTTGACGCTGGTGCTGGCACGGGCCGCGCAGGGGGCGGCCGCCGCGCTGATGCTGCCTCAGGTGCTGTCGATCATCCAGGCGGCGACCACCGGCGAACGCCGCTCCAAGGCCCTCGGTCTCTACGGCGCGACGGCCGGACTTTCGATGGTGCTGGGCCAGTTCCTCGGCGGGGCGCTGGTCGCCGCCGATCTCTGGGGTACCGGCTGGCGGCCGATCTTCCTGGTCAACGTCCCCGTCGGCGTCGTCGGTCTGGTGGTCGCGCGGCGGCTGATCCCGGAGAGCCGTTCGCGGAACCCGATCGGCATCGACCGTCCCGGCACCTTCTTCCTGGCGATCGCGCTGGTGTCGCTGCTGCTCCCGCTGGCGGAAGGACCGGTGCAGGGCTGGCCACTGTGGACGATCGCGTTGCTCGTGGTGTTCCCGTTCGCCGCGGCCGGGTTCGTCCACGTCGAGCGGCGGATGGAACGCCGGGGCGGTGTCCCGCTGCTGCCGCCGTCGGTGATGCGGATGCCGAGTGTGCGCCAAGGTCTGCTGGTCGGGGTGCCGTTCTTCATCGGGTTCAGCGCGTTCATGTTCGTGTTCGCGGTGACGTTGCAGGACGGCCTGCACCTGGGGCCGTTCGGTTCCGGCCTGGTGACGGCACCGCTTTCGCTCGCGTTCTTCGCGATGTGCCTGGTCAGCAGCCGCCTGGTGACGCGGTTCGGGCAGCGGGTCGTGGCCGCCGGTCTCTCGGTGCAGCTGCTCGGGCTGCTGGTGCTGATCGGGACCGTGCTGCTGGAATGGCCGAATCTGGGCGTGCTCGATTTCGCGCCGGGGATGCTGCTGTGCGGCCTCGGCCAGGGACTGGCGATGACGACGGTGTTCCGGATCGTGTTGTCGAAGGTGCCGCCGGAGATCGCCGGGGTCGGCAGCGGGATGCTGACGACGTCGCAGCAGGCCGCGATGGCGCTGGGCGTCGCGACGCTGGGGACGTTGTTCGCGTCCGCCGGTGCCGGGCCGCTCGGGATGAAGGGCGCGTTCGCGCTGGTCATCGGCATCCAGGCACTGCTGACGGTCGGCGTGATCACGGTCGCGCGGCGGCTGCCGGACCCGCGTGCCTGAGAAAGTTCGGTTTCACCCGTCGGAGTTGTGGCTCCCCGAGCGACGATGGGGATGTGACGGAACCACGGGTGCATCGGGACCCGGCCTTCGCGCTGCTTTCGCTGTACGAGACGGCGTTGCCGGAGGTCTACGGGTACCTGCTGTCCCGGTGCGGTGATCGCACCCTCGCCGAGGAGCTGACGTCGGAGACGTTCCTCGGCGCGGTGAGGGCCTGTCGCAAGGAGCTCGCGCCGCCGGTGAGCACCGGGTGGCTGATCGGCGTCGCCCGGCACAAACTCGCCGATCACTGGCGGCGCAAGGAACGCGAGGAACGCGGGCTGCGGCTCGTCCACGAAGAGGAGTACACCGATCCGTGGGACGAACGGCTGGACGCGCTGCTGGCACGCGAGGTGCTCGCGTCGCTCGGGGCGCATCACCAAGCCGCGTTGACGCTTCGCTACGTCGACGGCCTCCCGGTCCCGAAGGTCGCCGAGCATCTCGAGCGCACGGTGCACGCCACGGAGGCGTTGCTCGTGCGGGCCCGTGCCGCGTTCCGGCGGGCTTACCAGGAGAAGGAGGGTCGCGATGTCTGATCCATTCGACGCGCTTCGCGCGCCCTCGCAGCCTGTCGAGCCTGACCCGCTCTTCGCCGCCGAACTGCGTGACAACCTTCGTCGCGCCGTCCTGAACGGAGCCGAGATGACCGAAACACTCACCACCACCGATGCCGAAGTCCGCTCTTTGACGCCGTACCTCGTGGTGACGGACGCCCGCGCCGCGCTCGACTTCTACGTCGAGGTGTTCGGGGCGCGACGGCGGTCCGACCCGATCGTGATGGAGGACGGTCGCGTCGGGCACGCCGAACTGGCGATCGGGGACAGCGTGCTGATGTTCGCGGAGGAGTTTCCCGAACTGGGCATCGTCGTGGCGCCGGCCGGTGGCCCGCTGATCCGGGTCGAGGTCGCGGACGCGCATGCTTCGGCCGCGCGGGCCGTGGAGCTGGGCGGAGAGCTGCGGCGTCCCGTCGCGGACGAGGGCCACGGGCTGAGCGGGGAGATCAAGGACCCGTACGGCCAGCGGTGGCTCGTCGCGCAAGCGGCGCCTCGACCCGCTTCCGGCGCTACGCCGATCCGGCATGGCGAAGCGGGCTACTTCACCTTCCAGGTCCCGGACGACGAACGCGCGAAGGCGTTCTACGGCGCCGTTCTGGGCTGGCAGTTCTCACCCGGACGGGTCGAAGGCGGTTGGAGTGTCGAAGGTTCCGGCCTGCAGGGCGGGCTTTGGGGCGGCCCGGGGCGGCAGGTGGGCTGGAAGGTCATGTACGCCGTCGACGACCTCGCCGCCGCCCTCGACCGCGTCCGGGCCCAGGGCGGCCAGGCGGGCGAAACCGAACAGCAGCCCTACGGCCTGAGCGCCGAGTGCGTGGACAACCAGGGCATCGAATTCTGGCTCTGGGAACAGCCGCGCTCTTAAGTCACCTCCCCACCCCCCACCACTCCCAGGGGGGGCGACCCCGAAGCCAGTCTATCGCCGATGGGGGCCGGGAGGCGGGCGTGAGGCGGGTTGTCCACAGGTGGGAGCCATTGTGGACAACCGCTTGCCGTGAAGGCCTCCTTCCCTACCCTGAAAGTAGGGAAGGAGGCCTTCACGGCAAGAGAGTCAGCGGCCCGCCGCGTAGCCCTGCATACCGCGCGCGTTGGCGGCGGCGCGGAGCACGCCGCCGGACCGGGACACGGCCGAAAGCCGCCCGAGCGCCCAAGGTCCGGCATCGACGACGGCGTGCCCGCGCTCGGCAAGTGCGTCCATTGTGGACTTACCGAGGCGTGACTCGACCACCAGTTCGCGCGGCGTCCACGAACGCGGATAGAACGAACTCGGGAACGCGGTGGTGTGCCACGCCGGCGAGTCGATCGACTCCTGCAGGTTCAGCCCGCCGAGCGTGTGCGCCAGCCAGAAACACAGCTGCCATTGGTCCTGCTGGTCGCCGCCCGGTGTGCCGAACGCGAGCACCGGCTCGCCGTCCCGCAGGCCCATCGACGGCGAAAGCGTGATCCGCGGCCGCTTGCGTGGCGCCAGCGAATTCGGCAAACCCTGTTCCAGCCAGAACATCTGCCCACGCGAGTCGAGACAGAAACCGAGTTCCGGGATCGTCGGGCTCGACTGCAGCCAGCCACCCGACGGCGTCACCGAGATCATGTTCCCGGCCGCGTCGACGACGTCGATGTGCACAGTGTCGCCGCGGGTCTCACCCAGCGGGCCGACCGTCGGCTCCCCCGTCGCACCGGAACCGGATTCCAGTCCGCGCAGCCTTTCGAGGATCGCGGGCAGCCGCGGCGAGGGTCCGCCGGGCCGCAGTTCGGCGGACGCCTCGTCGGTGATCAAGGCCCGGCGGGCGTCCGCGTACTCGCGGGAGATCAGCAGATCGATCGGCACGTCGGGGGAATCTCCGTACCATGCCTCACGGTCCGCGAAAGCCAGCTTCGCCGCCTCGACGGCCAAGTGCACCGTGCGTTCGGTCGGGATTCCGTCCACATAGGACAGCTCATCGCGCAGGCCGTCCAGCAGCCGAGCCTGCTGCAGCAACGCCGGACCTTGCGTCCAGGCGCCCATCTTCACCAGGCCCCAGTCGCCGAAGTCGACCTGCAGCGCGTCCTCGTACGTCGCTTCCCAGCCCGCGATGTCCTCGCCGGTGAGGAGACCGGCGTGATCGCGGCCGGAATCGTCGCGGAAAGCCTTGCGGCTGAATGCCTCGATGGCTTCGGCGACGAAACCCTGCGACCACGCGCGGCGCCCAGCGTCGATCTGCGCCTCGCGGCCGCCGGCCGACTCGGCCTCGGCGAGCAGCCGCTCCCAGGTGTCCGCGAGCGCCGGATTGCGGTGCAGGCCTTCGACCGGCTTGCCATCCCGCATCCAGAGCGCCGCGGACGTCGGCCAATGCTCGGTGAAGAGTTCCTGGACCGCGCGGATCGTGTCGCCGACCCGGCTGACCAGCGGAATCCCGTTGCGTGCATAAGAAATCGCGTAGCCGAGGACGTCGCGCAACGACTTCGTGCCGTGATCCCGCAGGAGCAGCAGCCAGCCGTCCCACGCGCCCGGGACCGTCGCGGGGAGCAAGCCGCTGCCGGGGATCAGATCGAGCCCGAGGTCCGCGAAGTATCCGGGCGTCGCGGCCGCGGGCGAGACGCCCTGACCCGCGAGGACTCTCGGAGTCCGGTCCGTCGCGGTGACGAAGATGCCGGGGACCTGCCCCGCCGGGCCGCACAGATGCGGCTCGGCGATCTGCAGGACGAATCCGGCCGCTACCGCCGCGTCGAAGGCGTTGCCACCGTCTTCCAGCACCGCCATCCCGGTGGCCGAAGCCAGCCAGTGCGTCGATGCCACCATGCCGTGGGTGCCGGCCAGTTCCGGCCTGGTCGTGAACACGACGGTGATACTACGCTTTGCTAACTACTTTTTCAGTCCCAGCAGTTGAAGAGCACCTCGCCGATGAAATCGGGCCGCCAGCACTGGACGTCGTAGTGGTTCTTCCAGCGCGGTTCCGTGATGTCGATCGGCGCTTCGAGCTCGGCCCGGGAGTACAGGCGGTGTTCGGGAAGAAGCTCTCTCAAAACAGCCAGCAGTCCCGGCTCGTCGACAAAGGTGATCGATCCGTAGCCGATGGATGCGTCCGCGATGCCCACGATCTCCCGCCGTCCGCCCTCGTCCCAGTCCTGTGTCCACAACACCGCGACGGTCCGATGGCCATAAGCGATCTCGCCGGTTTCGAAGTTCCGTGCCACCTCGCCCGGCACGAACCGGACAACCTGGCCACGTGTACGCCGGGCGGCCTCGTAACAGACCTTCCGGAACTCCTTCGCCTCCATCACCCGTCGAAACTATCCCCGCGCGGCCACCGGAGCGTCATAGTTTTCCAGCGTCGCCGCGTTCGCCGCCCGCGACGTGATCCACGTGAACACCTTCGTCATCGGCCGCGAACCCAGCACCCGGTACAGGAAGTTCCGGTAGCCGACCATGAACCGCGTCTTCGGCGCGAGGAACGTGCCGATGCCGGCCGCCTGCTTCTGCGAGATCTTCACCGGACCGCGCAATTTCTCTTCGTACCGCGCGAAAGCGACCTCGTGGTCGCCGTGCGCCGCAGCGAGTTCCCCCGCCAGGATGTACGCGCCCATCATCGCCAGCCCGGTGCCCGAACCACCCGGCCCCGCGCACCAGGCCGCGTCGCCGAGCAGCACGACCCGGCCCCGCGACCACTTGTCGAGGTGGATCTGGCTGAGCGAATCGAAGTAGAGCGTGTCCGCGCTCTGGAGGCTCTCCAGCAGCGTCGGGATTTCCCAGCCGAAGTCGGCATAGCGCTCGGCGAGGGCCTTCTTCTGCGCCTCGACGTCGCGTCGATCCACCTCCAGTGACTCCGACGCGAAAACGAAGCTGACATTGAGCGCCGAGCGATCGCGGCCGCTGGCGACCATGACCGTCCGGCCGGGGACGCTGCAGATCTGGCCGAGGTGGTCGAGGTCGAGGTGATTGGGCGCGCTGAAGCCCGCGGTGTGGAAGCCGAGGTCGGTACGGAACAGCTCTTCGTCGCCGAATGTCAGCCGCCGCACGCCCGAGTGCAGCCCGTCCGCGCCGACGACCAGGTCGAATCTGCGTGACTCGCCGTGGGCGAAGCCGACATCGACACCGTCCGAGACCTCGTCGAGCCCGGTGATCCAGTCGCCGAAGATGTACTCGACGTCGTCTTTCGTGTGGTCGTAGAGGATGCGCGTCAGATCTCCGCGCTCGATCTCGACTTCGCCGCTGAAGAAGACCGACGGCATCTGGGCGACCTTCTTGCCCCGCGTGTCGACGATGACCTGCGCGCCCATCGCGGTTTCTTTCGCGCGGATGTCTTCGAGGATCCCCATGCGCTTGAGCAGCGTCATCTGCTCGCCGCGGAAGTCGACCGCGCTGCCGCCTTCACGCAGAGCGGGCGCCCGCTCGACGACGGTCGGCGCGAAACCGCGCTCCCGCAGCCAGAAGGCGAGGGCCGGACCCGCGATGCCGGCGCCGGAGATCAGAACGGTGGTCGTCATGGCTTGCTCCCTGGGTTCGTGGTGATGGGAGTGACCGTACGGCAGATTTGCACGCTTGGTCAAGCCACTTGGTCAAACCAAATGGATAAACCGCGTGGTCTAGGATCGCGGGCATGGGTAATCGCGAGGACCTGATGGCGGGCGCCATCGAGTGTTTGAAGGAAAAGGGCTGGTCACGCACGACGGTGCGGGACATCGCGACGGCGGCGGGAGTCAGCCACGCGGCGATCGGCTACCACTTCGGATCGCGCGAAGCCCTGCTGCTCACGGCGTTCTCTCAGGCGATGGACGACTGGGGCAAGGAGATCCAGGCCGAGATGCGGGGTGCCGTCGACCCCAACGCGTCACCGTCCGAGCAGTACGCGGCTTCGTGGCGCGCGATGATCGACTCGTACGGGCGCAACCGCCAGCTGTGGATCGCCTCGATCGAAGCGTTCGTCCAGTCCGAGCATCACCCTGAGCTGCGGAAACAGCTCGCCGCCGCGCAGCGCGAGGGCCGCCGGGGGATGGCGGCGGGCATCCTCGGGATCGACGAGGACACCCTCACCGAGGCGGACGAACGCCGCATCGGCGCGGTCGCCACGGCCCTGAATTCGGGCGTGATGCTGCAGCACATGCTCGATCCGGAGAACGGCCCGACGGCCGAGGAGGTCGTGGACGGGCTGCTCAAGCTCGTTTCGCTGGTGTCATGAAACGGCGACCTTCCGCCGCAGCGCCGCCCGCGGCCGCCCGACCCCCTGCCACGACAGGCCCGCGTCCAGGATCTGGTGCGGGTCGAGGAGATTGCGCGTGTCGACGACCGAATCGCCGTCCATCTGCTCGGCCATGTAGGTCCAGTCGAGCCGTTTGAACTCGTCCCATTCCGTCAGCACGACGACGGCGTCGGCGGCCTTCGCGACCTGGTACGGGTCGTCGACCACGGTCATGCCGTCGATATGCCCGCCGACGGCGGGGTCGTAGGCGGTCAGTTCCGCGCCGAGCGCGCCCAGCACGGACGCGACCGCGAGGGCGGGCGAGTCGCGCAGGTCGTTCGTCCCGGCTTTGAACGCCAGCCCGAGGACGCCGATCCGCGAACCGGCGAGCGTGCCGCCGACGGCGCCGGCGATCTTCGCGACGATGCGGTCCCGCTGCGCGATGTTCTCCTCGATCGCCGAGGTGAGCAGCGTGAAGTCGTACTGCACCGACTCGGCGACCTTCACCAGCGCACTGGTGTCCTTCGGCAGGCACGAGCCGCCCCAGCCCGGTCCGGGTTTGAGGAACGAGCGGCCGATGCGCCGGTCGTAGCCCATGCCCTCGGTGACCAGGTCGATGTCCGCGCCGAGGCGTTCGCACAGTTCGGCGATCGAGTTCACATAGGACAGTTTCATCGCGAGGAAGCAGTTCGCCGCGTACTTCACCAGTTCCGCGCTGGCCGCGTCGGCGACGACGACCGGGGCGGCGAGGTCGGCGTAGAGATCGCCGACCCAGCGGGCGGCCGCGACGTCGTCCGAGCCGACGACGATCCGGTCGGGGCCGAGGAAATCCTCGACCGCGGTGCCCTCACGCAGGAACTCGGGATTCGACACCACCGGCACGTCCGTGCGGCCGAGCATCGCCTGGATGCGCTTCGACGTCCCCACCGGAACGGTCGATTTGGTGATCAGCGCGCAGCCCGGCGGGATGACGTCGCCGATCTCGGCGGTCACGGCTTCGACCGCCCGCAGGTCCGCCGAGCCACCCGCACCCATCGGCGTTGGCACGCAAAGGAAAACGGCCTCGGCGTCGCGAACGGCGTCGCGTGCGCCGACCACGAACTCGAGTCTCCCGCTGGTCAGCCCCCTCGACACCAGCTCGGACAATCCCGGCTCCAGGATGTCCACCCGTCCGGCGGAAAGCCTTGCGACCTTCGCCTGGTCGACATCGACGCAAGTGACTCGATGCCCCAGGCCGGCCAGGCAGGCCCCCGTGGTCAATCCGACGTAACCGGTCCCCACCACCACGATCCGAGCAGCGCTCATGCTGCTGAAGGTGACAGCCGGAGTTGACCTCCGAGCGAACGGAATGCTTCAGGCCCGAATACTCCTCACGACATGCTTCGCACCGGAGTGAGCCATCCCACCTGGGCCCGATGCGAACGAGCGTTAACCTATGAACGGTTGCCGACGAAAGGGAGAACATGCAGATCACCGATACCGCGGCGCTCGTCACGGGTGGCGCGTCCGGGCTCGGCGGCGCGACCGCGAAGGCGCTCGCCGCGAAGGGCGCGCGGGTCTTCGCGCTGGACCTCGCCGGCGCCATCGCCAACGCCGAGCAGATCGAGGGCATCACCTACGTCGAGGCGGACGTGACCGACCCGGAGCAGGTACGCGCCGCCGTCGCGACCGCGGCCGAGTCCGGGGTGCCGCTGCGAACGGTGGTGAACTGCGCCGGGATCGGGCCGTCCGCGCGGATCCTTTCGAAGAAGGGCCCGCACGACCTCGCCCTGTACGCGAAGGTCGTCCAGATCAACCTGATCGGCTCCTTCAACGTGCTGACGCTGGCCTCCGAGGCCATCGCCAAGACCGAGCCGCTGGCCGACAACGCGCGCGGCGTCATCATCAACACCGCGTCGGTCGCCGCCTTCGACGGCCAGATCGGGCAGGTCGCGTACTCGTCGTCCAAGGGCGGCATCGTCGGGATGACCCTGCCCGCCGCGCGCGACCTCGCGTCGCACGGGATCCGCGTGCTGACCATCGCGCCGGGCATCGTCGACACCCCGATGCTGGCGACGGTGAGCGAGGAGTTCCGCGCTTCGCTGGCCGAGGGCGTGCCGTTCCCGAAGCGGCTCGCGCGGCCGGACGAGTACGCGCAGCTCGCGCTGTCGCTGATCGACCACGACTACCTGAACGGCGAGGTCATCCGGATGGACGGCTCGCTGCGCATGGCTCCTCGCTGACGGATGTCAGGAAAGGGCCGTTCCTGACGGAAAACGTCAGGAACGGCCCTTTCATGACATTTCAGGGGCGGGTGAGGCGGACGTCCAGGCTGATGCCCGACGTAGTGATCTCACCCGTCCGGAACGCGGTTTCGGCGACCAGCCCGCCGAAGTCGACCGGCGTGTACGCCCGCCGCCGCAGCCCGGTGAGCGCCTGCCGCACACCGAGAGCCGCCAGCTTCCCGAGCTTCATGCTCTCCACCTCGCGCACGATGTCGCCATCGGTCGAGTCCCGGTTCATGTCCTGCACCACGGCCGTCCCGCCCGGGCACAGCACGCGGTACATCTCGTCGAGCGCCTTCACCGGCCACACGAAGTTCTTGAACGCCGCCTGGCACACGACGAAGTCGAACGACTCGTCGTCGAACGGCATCGCCGCGACATCGCCCTCGCGAAACGAGACCTCGACTCCTTCAGTTCGCGCGTATTCGCTCGCGATCTCGACGAACGTCGGCGCGACGTCGAGGCCGGTGACGGAGAACCCGAGCCGCGCGAGTTCGACGGCGAAGTAGCCGGGGCCGAAGGCGACCTCGAGGATCTTCGCGCCTTCCGGCAGGTCCGCGGTGAGTTCGCGCGCCTGCTGCCGCCATTGTTCGATCTGCGGTCCGGTGCCGCGCTGCCGGGCGTAGTTCCGCGCCAGCGCGCCGCCCATCTCCGGCAAGATCTTGAACCGTTTCCTGTCCTTGATGTTCGACATGTCTCTCCAGGTTGTTCGCCCGGAGCCCGGTTATCCTCGAAGTGCCGTCTCGTGGCCGGGTTCCGGTTGCGGGATCGTCGCCCCGGCGGGGTGCTGCAACACCTCGCCGGGGCTCTTTCAACTGCGGGTACTCCCCCTTTCCGCCAGCATGGCCCGCCACTGCGCGAGCCCCGGCATCGAGCCGGAAGTCAGTTCCCCGAGGATCGAGCGGACCCATTCGGCCTCGGCGACCCGGATCGCCAGGTGGTACTCGGTTTCGAGCAGCACCAGCCGCGGGATCTCTTCGAGGAGCCGCGCCAGCTCCGCTCGCGTCGAGGCGATGTCCTCCTCCAGCGCCGCCAGCCGGGTGCGGAACAGGGCGACCACCTCGTCCGGCCCGAGCCACCCCATGACCGACAGCCCGGCGACGAACTTCGGCTCCTCCGGTGCGAGCTCGCCCAGGAGCTCACGCAGCCAGTCGAGCATTTCGTCACGGCCGGCGT
Source organism: Amycolatopsis sp. SB7-3 (assembly GCF_041021335.1). Taxonomy (NCBI): domain Bacteria; kingdom Bacillati; phylum Actinomycetota; class Actinomycetes; order Pseudonocardiales; family Pseudonocardiaceae; genus Amycolatopsis; species Amycolatopsis sp. SB7-3. Next base: position 2,470,113 of record NZ_JBFPJQ010000001.1, on the reverse strand, counting down.
CGGTGATCCGGTACACCGTGCGCTCGGGTCGTGCGCCGTCGCGACCGCTCTCCGCGGCCTCGATGAGACCGTGTTTCCGCAGGTTGCCGACGACCGTGTAGAAGGAACCCCATTTGATCCCCATGTCGCGGTCCTTGCCGCGGCTCTTCAGGACCGAGGCCATTTCGTACGGATGCATCGGGCGCTCGTTCAGCGTGGACAGGATCGCCAGCGCGAGCAGATTCCCGACCTTGCGCCGCTTCACCGCGCCTCCTCGTGGACGAGTACTCGTCAACGAGTATCCACAGGGCCGCGAGTGATCGCAAGCTCGGCGAGAGCCGGGGTCAGAGGTCGTTCATGTACGGCACGGACGTCTGCGCGTGGTCGGTCATCCAGTTCCGCAGCGCGTGCGTGGCCAGGACGTCGTCCTCGTTGTAGCGCAGCAGGCGCTCCCGCTGGACGTCGTCGGGGACACCGCCGTCCATGCCGACGGCGTCGCGGTACCACCGCATCGACGCCTCGCCGCCCGCTTCCGGATCGCGCCACGCGAACCCGGCGACCGGGGCGATGACCTTGAGCCCTTTGCCGTGCGAACACAGGAACTGGTCGGTGACGCTGCGGAAGAGGTCGATCCACTCCTCGGAGTCCACAAAGGACGCGATCTCGGCCTTCTTGGGGACACCGGGGTAGTCGCCGAACCGGCTCGCGGAGCCGAAGAGCCAGCGGTTCTCGGCGAGCGCGTTGTAGCAGTAGGCGCGGAAGGTCAGGCCCGCGGCGAGCGTGCGCTCGCGGACTTCGGTGAACCAGGCCCAGAACTCCGCGAACGACCGGGCCTCGTCGGCGGTCGGCAGCGGCTCCCAGGTCGCGAACGCCCGATAGCCCTGCTCCATCCCGATGTCGGCGCCGGTCAGCAGCGAACCCCACAGGTACGCGCCGGAATCACCGAAGCTCTCCATGTCGACGTCGACCTCGACGTCGCCGCGCGGGACCTCGACGCGGTCGACCTTGCGCACCATCGTGAGATCGGCGAGCCAGGCGCGCGCCAGGATGATCGAGTCGGCGAAGGTGCCGCCGGTCCAGTTCATCGGCGGGGGCTCGTCGGCCGGATCGAGCGCGGCCAGCTTGTCCACTGTGGACACCCCGGCGCGGCGCAGTTCCATCGCGTCCTCGCCGCGGACGACCAGGCTGACGTCGCGGGTTTCGGTGAGCACGACCTCGCACGTCGGCCACCAGGGGCAGCGCCGGCATTCGAGCACGCGGGAAGGCTCGGCGAGCGGCTCGTCCCCTTCGGCGGCGGCGGTCGCGATGGCGAGCCTGTCGGCGAAGCGGCTCTGGTACTCCGTCAGCGCGCTCCGACCGCCAGGCCAGGTGGCCGCGGACAAGTCGTGCCAGACGACGACGTCCGCGTCGAGCCCGATGACGCCGCCGACGGCGCGGTGTCCTTCGTGCTTTCCGAGCGCTTCGAGCATCCGATAGAGGTGAGCGAGCCGCATCTGGTCGCGCGGCTGCGAGCGGACCTTTCGCGCCGCGTCGGGCAGCCGGTTCGCCGGATCGAGGTCGGTCATCACGGTGGTCGGCGCGCCCGCGCCGCGGTCGGTGATGCGGTGCCGCACGACCAGCACCGGCACGTAGCCGTCGCCGGTGTTGACCAAGAGTTCGGAGCCGCCACGCCGATGACCGGCGCGATCCACCGGGAGCAGCGCGCCCCAGATGTAGCGCGCTTCGGCGGCGAAGGCCTCTTCGGTGAGCTGCACGCGCTCGGCGGCCGGGAGGTCGCGGGGGATCTTGACCCAGGTCGCATCGGGTCCGGTCGCGTCCATGAGCCGCTGCACGATCGCGTCGCGATGCGCTGAGGCGTCGGCGATCCGCTGCTGTGCGGCGGGGTCGGGCGGGGCGAGCGGAACCTCGCGCATCGCCGGATCGTGTTCCAGGTGCACGCGACGCCGGCAGCGGCTCACCGCTCCCGCATCCAGTAGCACCTCGTTACTCACGGACAACACTCTAGAAGGCCACCGGCAAGCCGACATGCCCGCCACATCGGGGACCAGTAAGTTCGTCAGTGACACAGCGTGGGAGGTGCCATGGCGCGCAAGGCCAAAGCCATCGAGGGCGAAGGCAGGTTTACCCCGAAGAAGGCGAAGAACGCCGTCGCGGTGGCCAAAGTGGTCGGACCGGCCGTACTGCCGGTGATCGCGCCGTACGCCGTTCGAGCGGCGGGCGCCGCACGAGAGCTATACGACCGTTATCAAGCGAAGAAGCTCGGCGTCGCCGTCGACCAGCTCGGCGAGTTCAGCGGACGCGGTGCCGCGCTGCACGCGCGGATCGCGGGGCTGACGCAGGGGCTCGCGGAGCTGAAGAGGTCCGCGAAGGCGACAGACGCCGACGCGGCCTTCGCGAAGGACACCCAGGGGACGCTGGAGCAGCTTTCGGCGACCGTTCGCGCTTCGGAGCGGATGCCCGCCGCGCGGCGGAAGGCGGCGCACCGGGCCGTGGCCGGGGAGCTGGACCAGCTGGAGGGGAAGCTGCTGCACCGGCTGGGGATCTGAAGCCGCTCTCGAACGCTATGAACGGGCCGTTCCTTGCAAATTTTGCAAGGAACGGCCCGTTCATAGCGTTCGGCTACTTGATGAACCCCTTCTTCTTCATCCATTCGTAGGCGACCTCGCCCTGGTCACGACCGTCGACGTCGACCTGCTTGCACAGCTCGATCATCTGCTTGTTGTCGAGGGCGGCGGCCACGGTTTCCAGCGGTCCGCGCAGTTCCGGGTGCTGGTTCAGGAATTCCGTCCGCAACGTCGGCACGGCGTTGTACTGCGGGAACGCCTTCTTGTCGTCTTCGAGGACGCGAAGGTTCAGCCCGGCGATCCGGCCGTCGGTCGTGAAGATCTCGCCGATCGGGCAGGTCCCGCTCGCCACGGCCGAGTAGATCGTCCCGATGCCGAAGTTCTTGATCACCGGATTCTGGAACCCGTACGCCCGCACCGCGGCCGGGAAACCGTCCTGGCGGCTGGTGAACTCGGTCTCCAGGCAGAACACGTTCTGGTCCGGTTTCCGCTTCAGGAACTCCGCCAGATCCGACGTCGTCTTCAGGTTGTTCGCCGCGCCGTAGGCCTCGGTGACCGCGAAGGCGTACTGGTCGTTGAGCGGCGAGTAATTCAGCCAGGTGACGCCGAACTTCGCTTCGTCGGCCGCCTTCGTGGCTTCGTACTGGGCCTGTTCCCCGCCGGGGACGGGGAGTTCGTTGCCCTGGTAGTTGATCCAGCCGGTGCCGGTGTACTCCCAGGTGACGTCGGTCTGGCCGGCGAGCAGCGCCTGCCGCGACGAGTTCGAGCCCTTGATGTCGGTCAGGTCGACGACGTCCGCGCCCGCGGCGGAAAGCGCCATCTCGGCCATGTAGCCCAGGATGATGTTCTCGGTGAAATCCTTCGAGCCCACCGTCACCTTGACGCCCTTGAGCGACTCGACGGGCTGGATGGAACCGGGTTCGATCTTGTACGGCAGCGCGGTATTGACCTCGAGCCCGCACGCGGAAAGCGTGCCGCACAACAGGACCGCGCCCAGGATCGCTTTGAGTCGCATTGTCAGCGCAGTCCCTTCGGTCCGAAGAACTGTTCCGCCACCGCGCCGAGCCAGTCCACCAGCAGCGCCAGCGCGACGGCGAGCACCGAGCCGGTGATCAGCACCTTCGTCAGGTTGAGCTTGTAGCCGGTGTCGATCAGCAGGCCGAACCCGCCGGCGTTGACGAACATGCCGAAGGTCGCCGTGCCGACGGCCAGCACCAGCGAGGTCCGCAGACCGGCCAGGATCAGTGGGATCGCCAGCGGGAATTCGACCCGCCACAGCACCCCGGAGGCCGACATGCCGATCCCGCGGCCGGCGTCGATCAGCGACGGATCGACCTGCTGCAGGCCGACCATCGTGTTCCGCAGCACCGGAAGCAGCGAGTAGAACGCCAGCGGCAGCGCGGCGACCCACAGCCCGCCGGTGGCGCCGGTGACGATGAACCACAGCACCAGCACACCCAGCGCGGGCGCGGCCTGGCCGATGTTCGCGACCGCCAGGAAGACCGGCGCCGCCCATTTCGCCCACGGCCGCGTCACGAGCACGCCGAGCGGTACCGCGACGGCGACCACGATCGCGGTGACCACGACGGTCATCGCCAGATGGTCGCGCAACGCGGCGAACAGCCCGGCGGCGTTGAGGGTCTCCTTCTCCGTCGCGGTGAGATCACTGCTGAACACCCAGATCAGCACCCCGGCGACGATCAGCAGCACCGCCGCGGGCTGGGCGAACAGCCGGACCCGCTCGGCGCTTCTCGACGAGGACTCGGTGGAGAACCCGGTATCGACGGCCGTCATGCGGTCACACCTTCCGCCGGGTTGTCGTCGGAGTGCTCCTCGCGCAGCTGCTGGATCGTCGCGATGACGGTGTCGAGCTCGATCGTCCCGGCGTATTCGCCGCGGGCGCCGGTCACCGGTACGCTGCCGCCCTCGGCGAGCATGGCTTCGAGCGCGTCCTGCAGCGTCGACTGGAGGCTGACGTAGTCACGCAGCGGTTTGCCCGCGGTGGACAGCGACGTCGCCTTGGTCAGCTCGCGGACGTGCACCCACCGCATCGGACGACGCCGCTGGTCGAGCACCAGCACGAAATGCTTGCGCTGCTGCGTCAGCTTGTCGCGCACCTCGGACGGCGACTCGCTCACCGTCGCCGTCAACGCGTCCTGCTTCAGCTCGACGTCGCGGACCCGCAGCAGCGTCAGCTGCTTCAGCGAGGCACCGGCGCCGACGAAACCGGCGACCGTGTCGTCGGCCGGGTTCGCGAGGATCGCATCCGGGGTGTCGTACTGCAGGATCCGGGACTGGTTGCCCAGCACCGCGATCTTGTCGCCGAGCTTCACGGCCTCGTCGAAGTCGTGGGTGACGAAGACGATCGTCTTCTTCAGCTCGGTCTGCAGCCGCAGCAGTTCGTCCTGCAGGTTGCCGCGGGTGATCGGGTCGACCGCGCCGAACGGCTCGTCCATCAGCAGCACCGGCGGATCCGCCGCGAGCGCCCGCGCGACGCCGACCCGCTGCTGCTGCCCACCGGACAGCTGACGCGGGAACCGGTCGCGGAAATCGGCCGGGTCCAGCCCGACCAGGTCCATCATCTCCTCGACCCGGTCGTCGACCTTCTTCTTGTCCCAGCCGAGCAGCCCGGGCACCACGGCGATGTTCTGCGCGACGGTGAAATGCGGGAAGAGCCCGGCCTGCTGGATCGCGTAGCCGATGCGGCGGCGCAGGGTGTCGACGTCGAGCTTCAGCGCGTCGTCGCCGCCGATGGTGATCCGGCCCGACGTCGGCTCGATCAGCCGGTTGATCATGCGCATGGTCGTGGTCTTGCCACAGCCGGACGGGCCGACGAAGACCACGATCTTGCCCGCGGGCACCACCATCGAGAAGTCGTCGACCGCGGGCTCACGGGTGCCGGGGTAGCGCTTCGTGACGTTCTCCAGCTCGATCTCGACGCCGGATACGGTTTCGGACTCAGCCACGGACACCCCTAGAGACGGTCAAACGGTTGATCAGGACGTAAACGGCGTCGAGGACCAGTGCGAGGACGACCACGCCGAGCGTCCCGGTCAGTGCCTGGTTGAGGGAGTTCGTGCTCCCCGCGTTGGTGAGGCCGGAGAAGACCTCCGAGCCGAGGCCGGGGCCCTTCGCGTAGGCCGCGATGACCGCGATACCCATGAGCATCTGCGTCGCGACCCGCATCCCGGCGAGGATCGCGGGCCAGGCGAGCCGCAGCTCCACCCTGGTCAGCACGCCGAACCGGCTCATGCCGATACCGCGTGCCGCGTCGCTGACCGCCGGATCGACGCCGCTCAGCCCGACGATCGTGTTCCGCACGATCGGCAGCAGCGCGTAGAGCACGAGCGCGATGACCGTGGTGTTCGCGCCGAGGCCGAACACCGGGATGAGGAGCCCCAGGAGGGCGAAGGAGGGGACGGTGAGGATCGTGCTCGCCAGCGCCGTGGCCACGGCCGAACCGATCGGGCTGCGGTAGACGGCGACGCCGATCACCACGCCGAGGACGGCGGCCAGGATCGTGCACTGCACGACCGCGCTGACATGGAGGAGCCCTTGGAGGGCGAGTCTGTCCCACCGATCCGAGATGTACTCGAAGAGATTCATCGCGTGCTGGTTCTCCCGCCGCCTCGGGTGAGCCTCCTCACCCATTCGGAGTAGCTGTATCGGGAGCCTGACTACCCAAAACCCGCGCGGTCAAACCCCTGTTTACCGCCTTTTATCCCGCCAACCTGCCCGATCCGGCCTGATCGGGCAAACGCAGGCGGTGTCTTTCCCCCTGCTCAACAGCCGGGAGGAGATCGACCACCCGGACGTACGTCGAATACTCTTCACCCGTGAGTAAAGGCGGCCATCACCGAAGCGCGTTACGCGTGGTGCGTGGTGCCTTGCTCGGAGTGAGTTCCGCGGCGCTGGCCGTGACCGCTCACATGATCGGGGACGGCGACCTCCCCGATACGGCGATGACGGTGTTGCTCACCGTGCTGATCGGCTGGAACGCGGCCTTCCTCGCTTCGAAAGCCCGCGGACCGCTGGCCACCATCGTCGATCTCGGCGCCGGTCAGGTCGTGATGCACCTCGTGCTCAGTTCGCTGAGCACGCACGAGGTGGTGCACGACGAACCGGCCCCGGTTTCGGGCGGGCTCGCGATGACCGCCGCGCACGTCGTCGCCACGCTGATCACCGCGGTGCTGCTGGCCAAGGCCGACGGACTGCTGCTCGGCATCCTCTCCTGCCTGCGCGCGCTGGTCCCCTTCATCCTCAACGCGCTCCCGGTCCCCGCCGCGATGGCGTCGCCGGTGCTCGCCCGTCCGGCGGGCCCCGGTCACCTCGTCCGGGTGGACCTCCGCCGCGTCCACGGCAGGCGTGGCCCGCCGCTGTTCTCCTGAACCCACGACATCCCCCGTCAATCCGGCGAGGCCTCCGAGCCCGCCGTCCCAGTCACGTTCAGGAGTTTTCGTGTCCAAGCACGTCTTCAAGCGCGCCGGTTTCCTGGCCGCCACCGTCGGTATCGCCGGCCTGCTGTCCGCCGGGGTCGCCTCGGCCCACGTCACCGCCAACGTCTACGGCCCCCAGCCGTCGAAGGGCGGCTACGGCGCGATCTTCTTCCGCGTTCCCAACGAGGAGAAGGACGCCGGCACGGTCAAGGTCGAGATCACCGTCAAACCCGAGTACGCGCTCAGCTCGGTGCGGGCCAAGCCGGTTCCCGGCTGGAAGGCCGAGGTCGTCAAGTCCAAGCTGCCCGCCCCGGTGACCACCGCGTCCGGCACGCAGATCACCGAAGCCGTCTCCAAGGTCTCCTGGACCGCCGAACCCGGCACCAAGATCGCCGCCGGATCGACCGAGTTCCAGGAGTTCCAGATCAGCGCGGGCCAGTTCCCGACCAACGTCGACGCGATCGAGTTCCCGGCCACCCAGACCTACGAGAACGGCAAGGTCGTCGAGTGGAACCAGCCGACCCCGGCCTCGGGTGAGGAGCCAGAGCACCCCGCGCCGACGGTGAAGCTCGCCGAGAAGACCGCTGACGGACACGGAGGCGGCCACGGCACCGACGCGAAGGCGTCCGAGGAGTCGCACGCGGCTTCTTCGTCGTCCGACAACACCGCCCGCTGGCTCGGCGGCGCCGGCCTGGTCGTCGGCGCGCTCGGCCTCGGCGTCGGCGCCGGTGCCACCCTGCGCGCCCGCCGCGCCACCGCCGTCTCCGGCAAGAGCGACACCGAAGGAAAGTGAATGCGTAAAGCGATCGTCGCGCTGGCGATCACCGGGGTGGCGTGGCTCGCCACCGCCACCCCGGCGCTGGCGCACAACGTCCTGATCTCCTCCGACCCGGCGAAGGGCGCGTCGCTCGCCGCCGGTCCCGCGAAGATCACCCTCACGTTCGACCAGTACGTCCAGAACGCGAACGTCAACCAGATCGCGGTCGTCGGACCGGGCGGCGGCCAGTGGGCCGAAGGCCAGGTCGAGGTCCGCGACAGCGTCGTGACCGTGCCGCTGCGGCCGCTCGGCCCGGCGGGCGAGTACAAGATCGGCTACCGGATCCTGTCCGCGGACGGGCATTCCGTGACCGGTGAGGTGCCGTTCACCCTCACCGCCGCGGGCACCGGGACCCCGGCGAGCGCCGACGCCGCGCGGAGCAACGCGGGCCAGGCCGAGACCGCCCCGGCGACCGGCGGCGAAGGCTCGTCCGGCGTGCCGATCTGGGTGTGGATCGCGGGCGCCGTCGTGCTGCTCGCCGTCGGACTGACCGTCGCACTGCGCACCGGCGCCGGTGACAAGGAGAAGAGCGGCTCATGACCCAGGCCGAGACCACCTCGCGAGCCCGCGTCGCCGTCCTGTTCTGTGTGGTGACGGCGGGGATCGTCGGCGCCCTGATCGGTGTCGCGCTGACGGCGACCGCCCCGGTGCCCGGGGTCGCGCAGGTCAGCGAGGTGGTCTCGGTTTCGATCCCGATCGTGCGGGTTCTGCTGGACATCTCGGCGGTCGCGACGATCGGGCTGGCGCTGCTTTCGGTACTGGTCGGCTACGACCGGCCGAAGCTCTCCGAGCCGATCATGCGGATCGCGCGGCCCGCGAGCGTCGCGGCCGCGCTGGTCTGGGCGACCACCGCGCTCGTCGCGCTGATCCTGCAGACCGCCGAATACCGGCCGGGTTCCAGCACGCTGTCGATGTCGGACGTCGGGAGCTACATCGCCGACGTCGGCGCCGGGAAGGCGCTGCTGATCGTCGCGGTCCTGGCCCTGCTGCACGCGGGACTGGGGATCCTCGCGCTGAAACACGGCGAGAAGGTGCCCGCCGAGGTCCGCGTCGGGCTGGGACTGTTCGCGCTGCTGCCGCTGCCGGTCACCGGGCACGCGTCGAACTGGAACTACCACGACTACACGATGATCTCGATGGAACTGCACGTGATGAGCGCCGTCGCCTGGACCGGCGGGCTCGGCGCGATGGCGGTGCTGCTCGTCGGGAACCGGACGCTGCTGGCGCACGCGCTGCCACGGTTCTCCAAACTGGCCACGCTGTGCCTGATCCTCGGCGCGGCGACCGGGCTGTTCAACGGGCTGATCGAGATCTCGCTCAACCCGTCGCTCGGGTTCTGGGAAGGCGTCTTCACCACGCCGTACGGGCAGCTGGTGCTGTTGAAGCTGTTGTGCACCGGGGCGATCGCGAGCCTCGGCGCGTACACACGCTGGAAGCTGATGCCGCAGATCGTGCGGCACAACCGCACCGCGCTGGCCGCGTGGGCGACGCTGGAACTGACGGTGATGGGGCTCGCGTTCGGCTTCGCCGTCGTCCTCACGCGAGCCCCGGTCGTCCCGACGACCTAGGCCTTCACCGCGTACCGCAGGATCACCACGCCGTTCTCGAACGCAGTGGCCTCGATCGGCTTCAGGTCCCGCCGGTCCTCGAACAGGCGCGTCCCCTTGCCGCGCGACACCGGGCTGACCATCAGCCGGAACTCGTCGACGAGACCGGCGTCCAGCAGCGACCGCATGAGCGTCAGGCTCCCCCACAGCCACAGGTCCTTGCCGCTCTGTGCCTTGAGTTCGCGGACGGTGGCGGCCGCGTCGCGCGTCACGGTCGCGGCGGGAAAGCCTCCCCAAGGGGCGTCCTCCAGTTCGGACGAGGCGACGAACTTGGTGAGACCGTTGACCTTCTCGCCGTATTCACCCTGCTCTTCGGCGTAAGGCCAGTAGTCCTTGGCCATGGCGTAGGTGTTCGCGCCCAGGATCATCGTGTCGACCGCATCGACGAGCCCCATCACGCTCGCCTTGAACGCCGGCTCGGTCTTCTCGGAGAAGGGCTCTCCCGAGACGAAGCTCAGGCCGCCGTCCTCCTCCGCGACGATGCCGTCGACCGTGACCCACTGCTGAACGATGAGCTTGCGCATGACTTGTCCTCCCGGCAGGCGCGGCCACTCCGGCCGCGATCGCCCCGGGGACGCGGCCGCCGGTCTGTTCTCGACATCGTCCGCGCGACTTTTCGGAAGCTGTTACACACCTTGCTCCATCCGGCCGCATTTGGCCGGTTTCGCTGTCCTCCCCGGGGCTCCACCGGAATGCTCTACGCGTTCGCTGGGGTTAACCCGAAGAGGGGATGGTTGATGGGCGGCCCGTTGCCGGGTGAAAGTGAAGTCAGCACGCCACAGGTACCGCGGCAGCGATCGGCGGTCAGGCTCACCCGGCAGGTGAGTTCGGGCCCGCGCCAGCTTCCGCCCGCACCCGCGCATTTCACCAACCGCACCGCCGAACTCGCGTTGCTGGAGAAGCTGCTGGCCCAGCACGACACCGACGGGCCGGCCGTGCAGCTGATCAGCGGCCAGGGCGGGATCGGCAAGACCGCGCTGGCCACCGCGTGGGGCCGACAGCTCGGAGACCGCTTCCCCGACGGGCACCTCTGGGCGGACCTCGGCGGGTTCAGCACCAACGGTCCGCTTTCGGCGAGCGAAGCGCTCGGCCGGTTCCTTCGCGCGCTGGACGTTCCGCCGGAGGGGCTGCCCTCGGACGTCGAAGAGCTCATCGCGCTGTACCGCACGACGACCGCCGAACGACCGTTGCTCGTACTGCTCGACAACGCCGGATCGACCGAACAGGTGCTTCCGCTGCTGCCCGCCGGCGGGGGAAGCCTCGTGATCGTGACTTCGCGACGCCGTCTGGGCAGGCTCCAGACCGAGCATCGCGCGCGGCTGGTCGAGCTGGCGCCGTTCGGTTCCGCGCACAGCGCCGAACTGCTGGGCCGCGCGGTCGGCGCGGAGCGGGTCGGCGCCGAAGCCGCGCGGGCACGGGACATCGCCGAGCTGTGCGGGGGGCTGCCGATCGCCCTCACCACGGTCAGCGCCAAGCTGGCCGGACGGCCGAAGATGTCGCTGGAGAAGATCGCCACCGAACTGGGGAAGGAATATCGTCGACTGGCCACGCTGTCGACGAAAGAGGCGCAATCGGTGGAAGCCAGCTTCAACCTCTCCTACGACGAGCTCCCCTCGGACGCGGCCGCGCTGTACGCGGCGCTCGGGCTCCACCCCGGCCCCGATTTCGGCGTCGGTGTGGCCGCCGCGTCGATCGCCGTCCGCGAGGAGGTCGCCGAAGACCTGCTGGACCAGCTCGTCGACGTCGGACTGCTGATCGACCGCGGCGACGACCGGTACACCTTCCACGATCTCGCGCGCCTGCACGCCAAGGAGAAGACGGCGGGCAACGAGTACGACCGCGACATCGCGGTGCGCCGCATGCTCGAGTGGTACCTCTTCACCGCGTCGAAGACCACCGCCATGACGGTCCCCGACCAGGACCCGATCCCGTATCGCTACGAGTACCGGCCACCGTCGCCGATGTCGTTCGCGTCCTCCGACGAGGAACTCGCCTGGCTCGAACTGGAACGCGAGAACCTCATCGCCGCCGTCAAGACCGCCGAAACCTGGCAGCTGCCCGAACTGGGCTGGCAGCTCGCCGCCGCGATGTGGCCGCTCTTCCTGCTGCGCAAGCACTATCCGGATTTCCTCGAGGTGAGCCAGGCCGGTGTGCGCTGCGCGCGGGCGTGGGGCAACGCGTCGGCGGAGGCGTTGATGCACAACCGCGCGGGCGCCGCCTGCCGCGGCACCGGCCGGTACGACGAAGCCGTCTCGCACTACGAGGCCGGACGCGAAGCGGCGCGGAAGGCCGGCAACGAGGTCGTCGAGATCCGGTCGGTGGAAGGCCTCGGCCTGGTCGCGCTGGCACAGGGCAGGCTCGACGACGCGGTGCGGTGGTTCACCGAAGACCATCGCCTGAGCGAGAGCCAGAACCGCCCGCACGACGTCGGCCTCGCGCTGATCAACCTCGGTTCGACCCAGCTCAAGGCCGGACGGCCGGAACCGGCGATCGAGCACCTCACCCGCGCTCGCGAAGTGCTGGCCGCCGACCCGTACAACGTGGCCCGCGCCCGGACCGATCTCGGCCGCGCACTCACCGCGACCGGGGATCTCCCGGCCGCCCGGACCGAACTCGAAGCGTCGCTGGCCACGATGGAGGCCAGCGGGTCGAGGTTCGAGGTGGCCAGGGCCCTGGCCGCGTTCGGCGAGGTCGCCGAGGCGGAAGGGAACACCGACGAGGCGAGGCGGCACTACGACCGGGCGTTGCCCATCCTGGTCGGCCTCGGCCGCCCGGAGGCTGACGCTCTGCGCACGCGGCTCGAACAGCTGTGACCCCACGGCACCGATCGGTACTCAGCGACCGAGTGAACGCGTCGATGTGAATGACTCAGCGTAGCTGCAACTTGCACATTCGGGGGAGCATTAGGCCGGGAGAAGTGATTAGCCCGGGCGAATTCGTCACCGTTTGATCGACGAATTCGGACAAGCGACGAACGGTCATTCGCCGTCGGCGAATGCACGTGCAGATGCCTTTCCCGGGTGAGTCACCGATAGCGGTTCCAGCGTGCGCCGGTGCGTCCGTTCCGAAGATCGTTCAATCGTTTTCGCAGCTCATCCCGCACGCTGGGATGACTGCGGAGAATGGGGAGAACACTCGTCGTGAGCTTCAGTTCACGGATCGCGCGCAGTACGGAGAAGCCGGACCACGTCGTCACGTCGAATCCGTACCGCTGCGCGAACACGCGATAGCGGGCCGGTGGATCACCGAACCGTTCATGGCCGACGGCGAGCGGCGTCAGATCCCATTCCGGCGGCCCGACACAGGACGAATCGAAATCACACAGCACCGGCCCGTCCGGCCCGGGGATCACGTTCCCGGTGTGCGCGTCCCCGTGGACGAGGCCCCTGGGCAGGGGGAAGTCCAGGTCCGCGAGCGCGGCTTCGACCTCGGCGCAGCGTTCGAGCAGGAACCGCCGGTCGCCCTCGTCCAGCTCCTCCGCGTCCGAAACCCGGGCGCGGACCGCGGCGAACGGCGCCCATTCGGCGAGCCCTTCGGGCGGCGGGAGCGCGTGGACCTGGCGCAGCAGCGCGGCGAGGTCGGCCGACTTCGCCTTCCGGCCGGTCTCGGGCACCTTCCACCAGACCGTCACGAGATGTTCGCCGACCGGCAGCGGCTGGTCGAGCCCGGGAACGAGCCGGATGGCAGGCACCGCGTGCCGTTCGAAATGCCGCGCGACCCGCACGACCGTGCCGACGCGATGCCGCAGCAGGGTGGAGCCGACGATCCTGACGACGAACGGCGCGCTCGCCAGCTCGTAGACGGCGTTGTTGGTGAACCTCAGCAGGCGGGCGCCTTCGGGGTCCACGCCCAGCAGATCGCACGTCCGCCCGAGGGCGTCGCGCAGGATGGCGGGCGTGAACCGGCCGCCCGGACCGGTCGGCTCAGGCGGCGTAGAAGGAGTTGAGGCGGTCGGCGAGGTCACGGGCGTCCGCGTTGTTCCGGCGGCGCTCCGCCTCGACCTGCAGTGGCCGCATCCGGTCCTTCACCCGCTCGGACTTGATGCCCTCGGCACAGTCGACGGCCTTCGAGCCCACCTTGGCGCCATGGTCGAGATCGCCTTCGAGCAGGTGGTTCGTGGCCAGGGCGCTGAGCATGAACGTCTTGCTGCGGGCCATGTCGTCGGTGTAGGACTCGACGGCCTTGGTCAGCGCCGGGATCGCGTACTTGGTGTGCTCGGCGTTCTTCGCCGCGAGCACGGTGTGCACGGTGCCGATCATGGCGTAGACGTCGGTCTCGGTGAAGAATTTGACCCAGGATTCGGCCTCGGCGAGGTTGGCGCGGGCGAACTCGTCCTTGCTCCGGCCGAGCAGCTTCACGGCCTGCTCCTCGTTGCCCATCATCGCGTAGGCCCAGGCCTCGTTGGCGCAGAGCACGGCGACCGCCAGTTCGGAGCCCGATTCCTGGGCGGCGATCTGGCCGAGCTGGAACAGTTTCAGCGCGTCGTTCGGGGCGTCCTGGTGCAGGTAGACGCGGCCCATCCGGTAGAGGACGTTCGCGACCAGCGGGTGGTTGTCGCCCTGTTTGGCCAGGTCCAGCGCGTTCGCGAAATGTCCGCGCGCGGAATCCATGAGGCCGGTGTCGAAGGAGGTCCAGCCCGCCAGGCTGTGCAGGTCGGCGAGGGCAACGTACAGGCGGTTCTTGACCGGCTCGGTGCCGGTGGACTCGAGCATCTGCTGTCCCCAGGACAGCTGGGCGACCACGGCGTCGCGGCAGAAACCGCCGCCGTACTGGTAGTCGAGGGAACGGAGGGCTCTGGTCGCGGCTTCCACCTGGCGGACGTCGGTCATGCCGATCCGTCCGGGAGCGGGCGTCTTCGCCGGTCCCGCCGACCACGTACCCGATTCCGGGCCGAACACCGCCGCACCCATCGTGACCTGGGCGGCGTGTGCGAGGAACCTCCGTCGCTTCACGGACTCGTCCTCCTCCGCCTGCTGGCCGTCGGCAGCGCCGACGACCTTTATCGCTGTCGCCTCGTCATAGGCGAGACCCATGTATCCCCTGGGGACACCAAGGCCGTCAGCGATGCGGGTGAGCACGTCGTACGCCATCACCTGGCGACCTTTGAGGATCTCGGACACCTCGGACTGCGACTGGCCGGTCATCGCGGCGATCTGACGCTGCGAAACACCGTGCTTGCGCAACAGCCGGTACACGGACGAGATCTCCCGTGTGGCCAGTGCGGCTCGCATCTCCGGCTGCTCCCAGGCATCCGGTGGCACGGGGTGACTCTGGCGACCCGAACCGCTTGCAGCGTCCGAGCCGGCGACAGCGCCGCCACCGATACTGGCGTCCATTGCGCCCCCTCACAGTTCCGTTGGGGTCGAGAAACAGCGTAGGCACACCTATTCAACCGTGCGAAACACCGGATCGCCCGTCGTGATCGGCCCGGCAGAAGTCGTTTGACCGCTTACCGTGAAACCTCGTCCGGTCACCGCTATGACGGCGGTTCGACCTTCTATCGCACTCGGTTTCACATCACTGTAGTTGTCAGATCTCCGTGACCGACCGGCCACCGGCCGCGATCACGGAGAGCTACCAAGTCTCCGAACCCCCTACAGGTGCGGACACGCGGATACGAAGACGACGTGGAACGAGAGAGCGGAGAAGAGCCAGTGGAGTTCGTGGACTCGATCGCAACAGGCTCCATCACCGCGGGACGGCCCGGTATGGCCACGCGCCACCTGCGTGCGGCCGGCCCCGCCGGTCAGCAGACGGTCGCCGTCGCCCCCGGCGCCAACCGTCCGGTCTCCCCTTCCGCCCCGGTCGACCCCCGTACCGCGAGTGTGCGCCGTTACGAAGGCGGACAGCTGGTCTGGCGGGTGCAGTGCGGCGATCTCATCAGCCGTGAACGCGCCGTCACCGTGTTCGTCGAAGACAACCAGGTGGTTCTCGTCTCGCCGCCAGGAGAGACCGCGCGCCTGACGTCCGGCCAGCTCGGACAGCTCAGGGCAGCGCTCAACGAAGCCGCCAAAATGGCGGAAAGGTAACGGTGAGTTCTCCGTGGATCAGGTCCTAGGGCAAGTCCTCCGCAACGCGGTTTGGGAACGCCTCGACATGCTCTCCGATCTCGCGAACCGGGCCGACGCGCAGTCGCTCGTCTCGGTCGCCCGCTCGGAGCTCCCCCGGCTCGCCGAAGGCTGGCGCGCGATGCTCCAGGCGCACGAGCCCGACGAGCGCGGGGACTGCCCCACCTGCTCGACCCGCTGGCACAAGTGCAAGGCCCCCTGCTCGGTATGGCAGGTCGCGCACGAGCACCTGGTCGCCGGCGGCCTCGCCCCCCAGCAGATCGCGGCCACCCAGGATCACCGGCGCGAAAGCCGCCGCCGCGTCCCTGGCCAGAGCCGCGGGGTGAGCCCGGCCGAAACCACCGGCAGGCACGCTCTGGTCAACCCGCGTCGTGCCGCCATCGGCGGCGTACACGCCTAGGAAAGCCAGGCGAGTGACCGGCGGTCCGAGCAGCCCCCTCGGCAACCACGCCACGATCTCGCCTTCGCCGGCGGCGGTTCGCGCGTACCCCCGAACGCGACGAACCGCTCTCGGTAATCACTCCGGTCCCCACCGCGATTAATCGAAAATTATCGGCAGAACACCTAGCGAAGGCAGTAATCGGTCGCTAGGTTGATGATCACAAACGCAGCGCGATACCTGCCCCGGAGCGCGCTGCCATCCCCCGAACCCCGCGGGCCGGTGCCGTTGCACTCCCCTCCCCCGACCGGCACCGGTCCGCGGTCTCCAACCTTCAGCTGACGCCCTTCACCCGCGTGACCAGTACCGCGGCGATGACGGTGGACAGCGCCGAAGCCGCGAAAAGGCTCGGATATCCGCCCAGGTAGGCCAAAATCGGCGCGGTCAGCATCGGCGCCACCACCTGCGGCAGCGAGTTCGCGATGTTGATGACGCCGAGATCCTTCGCCCGGTCCTGCGCGGTGGGCAGCACCTGGGTGAGCATCGCCAGCGCGACGGCCATGTACGCGCCGAAACCGACTCCCAGCAACGGTGACGCCGCGAGCGCGGCCGTCCAGTTCTGCCAGACCACCAGCAGCAGGGCGGCGACGGCCATCACCGCCGAAGCGGCGAGGACGTAGGGCTTCCGGCGTCCCGTCTTGTCGGAGAAGTGCCCGGCGATGAGCGCGCCGACGACGAGCGCCGCGCCGTAGAGGCCCATCATGATCAGCAGTCCGGTGTCCGGATCTTCGTAGTGCACCGCGTCCTTGAGGAAGAACAACAGGTACAGCGTCCCGAAGGCGTTGCCGAGGTTGATCATGAAGTGGCAGCCCCACGCCCAGGCGAAGTCCGGATGCCTGCGCGGGGAGATCCACAGATTCGCGAGTACGTCCCGTGTCCTGGCGGACGGCCGGAACGCGACCGGCAGCCGCGCGTCCGGCGTGCGCAGGACGAACGCCGCCGCGCCCGCCAGCACGATGGCCGCGCACACCGCGTAGCCCAGCGGGAGCCCGGCGAGGTCGAGCATCACCACGACCACCACCGCGCCGAGCACGGTCCCGAGCATCTGGGCGATGCCGACGAGGCCGCCGACCTGGGCGCGCTGGGGTACGGGAACGCGATCGGCGATGGCTGACACCAGCATCGCGAGCATCCCGTTCAGTCCCGCCTGGACCAGACACCAGCCGAGCACCATGACCGCGACGTTCGGCGCGAACGCGAGAATGAGCAGTCCGGCGGCGGCGACCGCGGCGCCGGCCGCCGTCCACGGATGACGACGGCCGCGAGCGGAACAGGTCCGGTCGGACAGCAGGCCGACGGCCGGGTTGGCGATCAGCGCGACCACCGCGCCGATGCCGGTGACCAGGCTGAACACGGCCTCCTTGCTGGTGGCGTCCAGCAGTTCGGCCTGTTTGGGCAGGAGAACCTGGATGGGTGCGTAAACCCCCAGCCAGAGCGCGATGTTCGCGAAGAACAGCAGGCTCATCCACCCCGCGCGGACCCTGGCGACCGGCTCGGCGAGCGCCTCGGGCAGCTCCCGGACCTCACTCATGGCGGATCAGTTCCCGGTACCAGCCGAAGGAGTCCTTCGGCGTGCGCTTCTGTGTCTCGTAATCGATGTGCACCAGCCCGAACCGCGGCTGGTAGCCCTTCGACCATTCGAAGTTGTCCATCAGCGACCAGACGAAATACCCGCGGACGTCGACACCGGCGTCCATCGCTTCGCGCACCGCGACCAGGTGACTGTCGAGGAAGTCGATGCGTTCCTGGTCGTGGACGTGGCCGTCTTCGGCGACGACGTCGTCGAAGCTGCAGCCGTTTTCGGTGATGTAGACGGGCGGGAGGTGCTCGCGGTAGCGCTCGTGGAAGCCGACGAGCAGATCGCGCAGCCCGTGCGGGACGATCGGCGAATCGTTGGTGGTCATGGGATATCCCTCGATCGCGCGAAGCTCGAAGGGCAGCGGATTGCCTTCGCCGGGCGCGGCGACGCCCTGCGGCTCGTAGTAATTCACCCCGTAGAAGTCGAGGGGCTGCGCGATGGTCGGCAGATCGTCGGCGAAACCCGCCGGGAGATGCGCGACGACTTGTTCGGGATATCGGCCGAGCAGCACCGGATCCGCGTAAGTGCGATTGATGAGGGCGTCGATCCATTCGCCCGCGGCCTTGTCCTCCGGCGAATCGGTGGCAGGCCAGATCGGCGAATGATTGTTGGCCGTGCCGACGCTCCGGGCACCGGCCGCGCGCAGCGCTTGGACCGCGAGACCGTGCGCGAGATTCTGGTAGTGCGCGGTGGGCAGGGCGTCGAGCAGGAGTGTCTTGCCGGGCGCGTACTCGCCGATCGCGTAGCCGAAGATCGACATGACCATGGGCTCGTTGAGCGGGATCCACATTTTCACCCGATCGGAGAACCGCTCGCCCACGATGGCGGCGTACTCCCCGAATCGTTCGGCGGTGTCGCGAGCGAGCCAGCCGCCCTTGTCTTCCAGGGCCTGCGGGAGGTCCCAATGGAAGAGCGTCCCGGTCGGCGCGATACCGGCGGCGCAGACCTCGTCGAGCAATTTGTCATAGAACGCAAGGCCTTCGGCGTTGGGTTTGCCGTCGCCGTCGGGCTGGATCCGGGGCCAGGCGAAGGACATGCGGTAGGCGCCGACGCCGAGTTCGGCCATCAGCGCGATGTCCTCGGAGTAGCGGTGGAAGTGATCGGCCGCTACCTTGGCGTGCTCAGCCCGCGCGATCTTTCCCTCCGTTTCGGTGAACGTGTCCCAAATGGACTGTCCCCGGCCGCCTTCACCGGTCGCCCCCTCGATCTGGAAGGCGGAGGTCGATACACCCCACAGGAATTCGGACGGGAAGGTCGGATTCTCCACCGGCGGCACACCTTTCCTCTTCAGACTCGGCCGAACATGAAAAGTTCTCAGATACTATGCCTTCACTCGACCGGGGGGAACCCTGTCGGCACGATAAAGTCGCAGATCAGCGAAGGAGGAGCCCGAGTGTCCGACATCCAGGCCGCGAAACCGCAAGCGGAGACGACTCCGCTCCGGCGGCAGCCCGTTCAGCAGCGCAGCGCCAAGCGGGTGGAGCAGATGCTCGACGCCAGCGCCCAGCTGATCGACGAACTCGGCTACGACGCGTTGACGACCACGCTGATCGCGAAGCGCGCCGGGGTGGCCGTCGGTTCGCTGTACCAGTTCTTCCCCGACAAGCGGGCCGTGGTGCAGGCGCTGACGCAACGGAACCTCGAGCGGTTCGTCGCCTCGGTGTCGGAAACGCTGAACGAGCTGGCGCCCGAGCACTGGTGGGACGTCGTGGACTCGATCCTCGACATCTACTTGGCGATGCACCGCGAGGTACCCGGCTTCTCGAAGGTGCACTTCGGTGACGTCGTGGACCGGCAGCTCCTCGACGAGACGCGTGACAACAACGCGGTCATCGTCGACGCGCTCACCGATGTGCTCTCCGCGCGGATCCAGTCGCCGCCGGACGACATCCGATTCGCGCTGACGATCGCGAACGAGACCGCCGACGCGCTGCTGAAGCTGGCTTTCCGCCGGGACCCGCGAGGGGACGAGCGGATCGTGGCGGAGGCGAAGTCGGTGGTGAAGGGCTACTTGGCGAGCAAGTTCGGGGAGGCCTGAGGTTCTCCGCTCGGGGTTCTCGACGCTTCGTCCACGGTGGACTCCCGCAGCTCTGCCCGGACGTCCTGAAGGCCCCCTTTGAGACGTTGAGTGTCTCAAAGGAGGCCCTTGCTCCATTCGTGTCCACCGACGCCCGAACCCGTCGCCCCACCAGTCACACGATTCCCAGCAGTCCCGCCTTCACACTCGCTGACCTGGCGTTACCCTGTTGTCCACATAAGTTGTCCACACCCACCCACAGTTGTGGACAACCTCGCCCCTCACCCCACCGAACCCCGTCCCCCGTCGCCCCCTCCCGATACGCTGGTGCGGGGCGCGCCCCCCAGGGATGGGTGGGGGGTGGGGGTGCGGGATCAGCCGAAGTTTTGGGATTCGCCTCGGTAGGTGGGGACGGTCCGGTCGACGCGGTCGCCGACGACGACGTGGTAGTGCGTGAAGCGTTCGGCGAGTTCTCCGGCCTTCGCGTGGCGCAGCCAGACGCGGTCGCCGAGCCGCAGGTGGCGGGCCGCTTCGCCGGAGACGGGGGTTTGGACTTCGCCGGCGCCTTCGAAGCCGAGCAGCGAGAGACCTTCGGGCAAGTAGGGCTTCGGGAGGCGCGAAGCCTCCGCAGGGCCCGAAGCGATGTAGCCGCCGGAAAAGAGCGTCGCGACCTTCGGGGCGGGGCGCCGGACGACGGGCAGCGCGAACATCGCGGCCGGGCGCGGCGAGAAATGCGCGTAGCCGTCGAAAAGCGTCGGCCCGATCAGGCCGGAGCCCGCCGCGATTTCGGTGACGGCCGCTTCGGCGCCGGTCGATTCAACGCTGCCGCTGCCGCCGCCGTTGACGAACTCCAGATCCGCCAGCGCCCGGACGGCGCGAACCGCGGCCGCACGGCGCTTCGCGATTTCCACAATGGACTTTCGCTGCATCCAGCCGATGACGGAGTTCTTGGCCCCACTGCCCGCCGCGTCGCCGAGCCCGGCGATCTGCCCTTCGTACGCCATCATCCCCACGAGTCGGAAACCCTTGCGGGACAAGATGGTCCGCGCCAGATCCGCGGCCTGCCGCGGGCTGAACACCGGCGAGCGCCGGGTGCCGATGTGCACTCCGGGCAGCGGCCGCCACGAAGCGTCGAGTTCCAGGCAGACCCGGATTTCGGGATGCCCCTGCCCGAGCGCGGCATCGACCAGGTCGAGATGTTCGGGCGAGTCGACCATGATCGAGATCGCCGCCCGCGCCCGGTCGTTCGCCGCCAGCCGCCGCAGCGCGCCGTGGTCGGCGGTCGGGTACGCCACCACGATGTCGTCGGACGTCCCCTGCTCGACATGCCAGACGGCTTCGGCGAGCGAGTAGCACATGAGACCTTCGAAGCCGGGCCGCGCGAGGACCCGTTCGAGCAGATACCGGCAGCGCACGGATTTGCTGACCACGCGGATCGGCTTCCCGGCCGCCCGCCGCAGCAGGTCGGCGCCGTTCGCGTCGAACGCATCCAAGTCGACAATCGCGAACGGAGGATCCAGGTCCTTCGTCGCCAAGTCGTACACCGTCGCACTGGTCACCCGAACTAAGGTACGACAGAAGGGCTTGAAACGCGAATACTATTCACTTACTGTTTCGGCACTCACAGCCTCTCGGAATAGGTGGGCGCATGACACGGTGGAGCAACTGGGCCGGCACCGCGACGGCGTCGCCGCTGCGCGTGCATCGGCCGCGTGACACGGACGCGATCGCCGAAGCGATCGGCCGGTCCGCCGCGGACGGACGACGCCTCCGCCCACTCGGCAGCGGCCACTCGTTCACCGCGATCGCCGCCGCGAATTCGGACGCCATGGACCTGACCGGCTGGACCGGGATCGCCTCCGCCGACGTCGCGAAAGGCCTGGTCACGGTCCGTTCGGGCACCACGCTCAAGCAGCTCAACGCCGAACTCGACGCGCTGGGCCTGGCGATGACCAACCTCGGCGACATCGACGCGCAGACCGTCGCCGGCGCGATTTCCACCGGCACCCACGGCACCGGCGCCAAGCTCGGCGGCATCGCCACCCAGATCGCCGCGCTCGAACTCGTGCTCGCCGACCGCACCGTGGTCACCTGTTCGGCGGACGAACGCCCCGACCTCTTCGCCGCGGCGCGGGTCGGGCTGGGCGCGCTCGGCGTCATCAGCACGGTCACCCTGCAGTGTGAGCCGTCGTTCCTGCTCTCCGCCCAGGAGCGGCCGGAACCGCTCGAACAGGTCCTCGAAGGCTTCGACCAGTTCGCCGACGAGAACGACCACTTCGAGTTCTACTGGTTCCCCTACGGCAAGAACGCCCTGGTCAAGCGCAACAACCGGCTTCCGGCGGGTAGCGAGCACCGGCCGTTGAGCAGGCTGAAGGAGTTCGTCGACTACGAGGTCACCGAGAACGTCGCGTTCGGCGGCCTGTGCCGCCTCGGCCGCGCGGTGCCGAAACTCGTGCAGCCCCTCGGCCGGTTCGCCTCGAACATCCTTTCCGCCCGCGAGTACAGCGACACGTCGCATCGCGTCTTCGTGACCCATCGCGGCGTGCGGTTCGTCGAGTCGGAGTTCGCGATCCCCCGCGACGCGCTGCACGACGTCTTCGCCGAACTCCGCGCGTTCGTCCCGAAGCTGGAGAACCCGGTCGCGTTCCCGGTCGAGGTGCGCGTCGCCGCGGCGGACGACATCTGGCTCTCGACCGCGAACGGCCGCGACTCGGCCTACATCGCGATCCACCAGTTCGTCGGTATGCCCTACCGGGAGTACTTCGCCGGGTTCGCGTCGATCGTCGGCGAGGTCGGCGGGCGCCCGCACTGGGGCAAGATGCACGACCTCGACGCCGCGACACTGCGCTCGCGCTACCCGCGTTTCGACGATTTCCTGCGGGTCCGCAAGGAGGTGGACCCGGCCGGGATCTTCACGAACACGTATCTCGACCGGGTCCTCGGCACTCCCTAAGCGATTCAGGACCTAGGTCGCCGGACGAGAGCTGCCGGTACGGTTCCTGCTCACCGGGCAAGCCGGAAACAATGCGCAGCCGATTCCGTTGCCAGCATCAGCGTTGAGTAGCTTGCTCAGCCGTGGTGCGTCAGGCGGGAACAGCCCCCGGTATCCCGGGGGCCATCCGCGTCCACACTTCAGACCTGCGGGTTGAACGGCTGATTCAGGCCACGGATTCGGTAGTAGCCCGGGTCCTTGTCATCACGCAGTGCCCGGAAGGTGGAGTGCCCGGCTTCCTTCCCAGAGGCGACGCTGAACGAACCGGCCGCACTGAACTTGCCCGCGATGCCATTCCACCGTTCGCTGACCGACCAGTCGGGGATGGCGGCGAGGGCAGATTTTGCGGCGAGCTGGTCGTCCAGGTTGCCGTCATAGAAGGGCCTGCCGAGGGCGCCGAGGGCTGCGATGACCGGCGCTGCGCGAAGCACCTTGCCTTTGTCGGTGAAGTTGTCGACACCGAGGGTGCTAAACACATGAGTGAGCCACGTGGCCGCCGCCTTGTGGAGCTGGTCGAAGTCGACCTTCCTGCCGTCGACCTCCTCGGGGATAGAGCCACCGCCGTAGGTCACCGCGCTGATGCCGCGGGCGACGCCGGCAACCATGCCGCGGGCGGCGACGACGGTCATCACCTTGTTGCTGTTGACCTTGACTTGGCGGGACTCCTCCTCGAGCCTGATTCCGAGGTCAGCGAACACCTTGCGAGTGACCATCATCCACGGATCCGCGTAGTCATGACCGAGCAGTAGGGAGGCATTGATGCCGACGCCGAGGCCGTTGATGTCGCGAAAGTGCTGAGCTGCGACAAGTGGATCGATTCCATCGTAGATGTTGAGGAAGATCGGGATATCCAGGAGCATCTCGCGCCGCTTAGGGTCGTTCTCCTTCTCGATCATCAGCTCGAGAGAGTAGCCACGGGACTCGCCATCAAGGCAGAATCCACGGTTGGTGGGGTCGATACCGAACTCCTGCACGGAGTTCTTCTGGTACTCGCCTTCGCGCTCGAGCTGTTTCGGGAGCCAGATGGTGAAGTTCCAGACCGGACCGGTCCAGGTGCCATCGTCCTCGAGCCGACGTGCGATGTACTCCGGCAGCTTAGTCTTCGCGTTGGTTCCCTTGGCGCCACTCATGTCGCGCTGAACAAGGTCGCGGACCGCGGAGATCTCCTCCACTGCGTGTCGGTAGTACGACGAAGGCTTCTTGGCGATCAGTTCGCCGATCGGGACGGTGAGGGCTTGGAGGCCGCGCACCGTGGCCGTCGTGGTCTTCGGCCCATTCTCACCTGCGGCCATTGCCGCAATTTTAGTGTAGATCACTGACTGTGACCTTTCAGAGGCAGTGTCGACGCGCGTAGCCTGTCGTTGTTAAGGCGATAGGAGCGGCGCCGCCGCTTTCGTGAAGCCCCGCACCGGTCGGCGCGGGGCTTCATTAGTTAATCCCTCGAGCGACGACATGTCAAGCTCAGGGCACCCCCGAGATTCACAGTAGGCACCTCGAGCTAAATTACTATCAGCTTGAGATGGCCAGGTCGTATACTTCGTCAAGTACGGAGGAGGCGGCGATAGTTCGAGGCATGGCCAGCGGATGCTACTGCGAACGGCTCACCCTGGGTTCAACCGCACGCCCCACTCGACGTCACCCATGACGTCGTCTTTGACGACGCTGTGGTCAAAGATCTCGTCCCAGGTGCCGTCCTTGGTCCACAGCCGCAGCCGTTTGATGCGGTTCCCCGATCCGTAGCGTTCAGGCAGGTCACGCCAAGGATCGCCGATCGCATCTTGCAAGAAATCGCGTCGACAACCAGCCGATGCTCACGCCGCCCTCCGCCATAGCGGGAGCAACAGCTTGATCGCCACTCACACGCGATCCTTCAGGCCACCTCGATCAACCACAGCACGCGAAGCCAGCTCAATAACCTACAGAACACGGCCTAAGCGGTTTCGAACAGCGCGCTGACCGATTCCCCGTTGTGGATCCGGCGCATCGCCTCCGCCAGCGCGGGCGCGATCGACAGGACCCGCAGTTTCGGGCTCTGCTCCTCCGGCGGGATGGGCACCGTGTTCGTGCAGACGACCTCCAGCACGTCGGGCTGGCTGCCGATCCGCTCGAGCGCGCCGCTGGAGAAGAGACCGTGCGTGCAGGCGACGCGGATCGAACGCGGCTTCAGTTCCCGGAGCTTGTTGAGCAGTTCGATCACCGTGCTGCCCTTGGCGATCTCGTCGTCGAGGACGATCACGTCGCGGCCGGTGATCTCGCCGATCACCGAGCTGATCTCGACCCTGTCGTCGGCGAAGCGCTGCTTCGCGCCCGCCGCGACCTGGACGCCGAGCAGCCGGGCGAAATGCGCGGCCTCCTTGGCGTTGCCGAGATCCGGCGAGACCACGGTGGTCGCGGACAGGTCGTACTGGCGGAAGTGCTTCGCCAGTTCCTGCAACGCGTGCAGGTGATCGACCGGAACGCTGAAGAATCCGTGCACCTGGGGCGAGTGCAGTGTCATCGCGAGGACGCGATCGGCGCCGGCGGTCGCCATCAGGTCGGCGACGAGACGGCCACCGATCGAGATCCGCGGCGCGTCCTTCTTGTCCGACCGGGCGTACGAATAGTGCGGCATGACGACGGTGATCCGCTTCGCCGAAGCGCCCCGCGCGGCGTCCAGCATCAGCAGCAGTTCGACGAGATGTTCCTGCACCGGCCGCACCAACGGCTGGATCAGGAAGACGTCGCGCTCGCGGCAGTTCGCTTCGAGCTGGACTTCGAGACAGTCGTTGGCGAACCGCTGCACCTTCACCGGATGCAGGGGAACACCGAGATGGGCGCAGATCTCTTCGGCGAGCTCGGGATGGGCGCTGCCACTGAAGACCGCGATGTCCTCGCGCAAGGACCTTCTCCGTTCAGTCAAAAGACGGATTACGTCCACACACTAGAGTTTCACAGTGCGGAAAAGGCCTGAGAGATAGCAGTATCACCCGAGATCGCTTCGAGGACGCGTCCCGCCGTGGACGGGTTGTCGAGCAGCGCGACGAGGATCGCGGCGACGTCCTGCCGGGGAATGGGCCCGCGTCCGGTGGACTCGGCGATCAAGATCTTGCCGGTGCCTTCGTCGTTGGTGAGCTGCCCCGGCCGCAGGATCGTCCAGTCGAGATCGCGGGCGCGCAGATCGTCTTCGGCCGCTTTCTTGGCCTTGAGGTAGATCCGGAAATCGTCCGGGACGTCCGCGGTCTCCCATTTGTCCGCGCCCATGGAGCCGACCTGGACATGCCGCCGGACGCCCGCCCGCTCGGAGGCGGCCGCGAAGAGTTCGGCGGCCGCTCTGTCCACAGTGTCCTTACGGGCGGTCCCGCTGCCCGGCCCCGCGCCCGCCGCGAAGATGGCGGCGTCGGCGCCGTCGAGCACCTTGGCGACGGCGTCCACATCGGACTTTTCCAGATCGAGGACGACCGCTTCGGCACCGGCGGCTTCGAGATCGGCGACGTGATCGGGATTGCGCACGATCCCCACCGCCTGATCACCGCGTGCGGAGAGCAGCTTCTCCAGCTTCAGCGCGATCTG
Organism: Amycolatopsis sp. SB7-3; assembly: GCF_041021335.1. Lineage (NCBI taxonomy): Bacteria > Bacillati > Actinomycetota > Actinomycetes > Pseudonocardiales > Pseudonocardiaceae > Amycolatopsis > Amycolatopsis sp. SB7-3. The sequence continues at coordinate 2,444,066 of NZ_JBFPJQ010000001.1, read as the reverse complement.
TCCGTGTCCACCCGCAATGACGACTCGCATGGACCCGACGGTAGCGCGTTCAGTCCACTTCGGCAGGAAGCTCGGTTTCGCGGAGCAGCTGCTCGTAGACGATCTCGTTGACCAGGCGCGAGACCGGGTCCTCGTCGAGGATCATGCGCTCGCCGTGACCCTCGAGGTCGAGGTCGGCCACCGCGTTGGGGTCGGCGGTGACGATGCCGAGCCCGTAGGCACGGGCACGCGGCAGGCAGTTGCCGACGTAGTCTTCCGTCAGTACGGCAGGCGATGGGAGAACCATCGCGGCCTCGCCGTAACGTGCGAACGGAACCGCGGAGGCCATCGCGGTGCGCCAGTGCCGGGCGACCGCGAGGACGCCGATGATCTCGGCGGCCGGCGCGGGTGCGGTCGCGGCCAGCTCTGGCCATGTCCAGGTGTCGACGGTGGCGCGATCGACGACGGGACCCATGCCCATCGCGATGCGCTCCGCGTGCACGTCGGTACGGAGCCGGGCGACCACGCAGATCTTGCGGCCGAGCACGGTGGTCTCCGGCAAGACGATGCCGTTCCAACCGAGCAGGGCGGCCGCCTTGCGCGAAAGCTCCCCGACGCTCGCGGGCAGTTCGATCGGCGGCACCACCCGGCTCGGCAGTGACCGGCTGCGCTTCGCGCCACCGGCGACCGTCGAGCTCTCCATGTTCGGTGTAGCCGCCACGTTCCGCCTCCTTCGAACCTGGTTTCCCTAGGGCTCGTCATCCCCGTGCCACCTCGGTGGAAGCGGCACATGACCTGTCTAACAGGGCGGGGAGGCGGCGGCGCCGGACAACGGGAGTGGCTGCGATCGGCGGCACTTTGTCATCGGTGACCGGTCGGTAGGCGGTCATTCGACTTCAGTCCGACCGTGCCGCCAACCGAGTGAGAGGGAGGTAAGTGGTGTTACCCGGTGTCTCCGAACGGTCACGGGGAACGAAACGGGACGTTAGGCCATTCGGCCCAGCGAATACTCATTCCACTTTGGACTTTCGCAGGTCAGGTCAGGAGATCGTCGCGGTACGAAGGAGTTCTTCGATGCCCGGCGTCCGCCACTCGTCCATCACCACGATTTGCCTGTCCGCAAGGAACCAGATCCGCTGCGTCACTTGCGTCTCGCCGCTTCCGCCCGTCTGTCCACGAGGAACACACTGGATCGTCCACTCCTCGTAGGTCGCCGTCGCCCCGCCGACCGGTGCGGTGGCGGAAGTCGTCCGCGCGGCGTCACCCTCTTGGCGGAGGTCCTTCCGCCCGGCGGCGTTGCAGGCCCGTCCGCCCGCGCTGCGCCGGTAGAACTCGCCCGGCAGGTACGGCGGCTGCTCGGCGGAGCGCTGGGTGTTGTCCGTGAGGAGGACGTACTTGCAGTTGAAGTACTTCTTGGGATCCGGACAGCCCGGAGCGACGAGCACCTTCTCCAGCCCCTGCGAGACCACCGACCAGTCCTGCGGCAGGTGCAGGGTGAGCGCGCCGGCCGAGACGTCGGTGACGCCCTGCGCGGGCGGGGCGGACGACGTGCCTTTGACCACCTTTCCGCTGGTCACGCCGTCGACAAGGGCAGGGTTCAGCAAATCGCGCACCTTGTCGTACGGCAGCGTGAGGTCCTTGACGCTGCAGGCGGTGGAGAAGCCGAGATCGGTCAGGTTGACGGTGATCTCGAGGGCCGTCGGCGCGAACGCGAGCCACACCTTCGGGTCTTCGGTGAGGTCCGCCGCCCGGAGCGGCCGGTACGGGAAAACGGTGGTCGGGGCGCCGCATTGCTCCTTGTCGGGCCAGAGGCGTTCGGTCAGTTCCCGGAGGCCGTCGTCGGTGAACTTCCCGGGCGCGAACAGCTCGGCGGGCGTGAGCGCCTTGCCCTCCTTGAGGTCGATCGTCACCGTCGCGCGGCCGTAACCCCAGGTCGGATGCGGTTTGTTCACGAGGTCGTGGGTGTAGCGCACCGAGAGGTACCGCTCGTTCTCCGTGCGGATGTCGGCCTTCGTGGTCAGTGTGTACGGGCCGCGTTCCGGCTCCAGCTTGGCGGCACCGGGGCCGGTTTTGCGGTTCCAGGCGTCGATCGGCGCGGTCAGCGCGTCGTTGACCCGTTTGAGCCAGGCTTGATCGGGCGACCCGGTCACCTCCGGCCGTTCGCCGGTGTAGGCGAGGGTCGTGCCGGGCACTGTCCCGGACTCGGTCTTCATGGCGACCTTGAGTGCGACGGCCTGCTGAGTGGTCGGCGGTGACGGGGGCGGGGTGCTCGCGTCGGAGAAGACGACCACCGAGCCGACCACGGCGGCCGTCGCCGCGATGACGCCGGCGGTGATCTTCAGCCCGACCGCGATCCCGCCGGTCGACGCGGCCGCCGCACCCGTTCCGGCGGCGGCGACGCCGGGCGCGGCCGCCGTACCGGCGCTGAGCAGGACCAACGGCGTCGCGGCGGCGAGCACGCCCGCCGCCTTCGCCAGCCTCGACCAGCCCTTGCGTTCCCATTCGTCGCCGTATCCCGCGCGGGCGACGCGTTCCAGTTCGCTGACGAACACGAGCGCGTCGACCGGCCGTTTCGACGGGTCCTTCGCCATCCCCAGCGCGACGATCTCGTGCACTGGCTGGGGGACTTCGCCGAACGGGATGGGCGCGTGTTCGTGCAGCGTGCGCAGCACTTCGGTCTGCTCGGCCTCGTACGGCCGATGCCCGGCGACGCAGTGGAAGAACACGCAGGTCGCGGCGTAGACGTCGGTCGCGGGAGTGGCCTGCCCGCCGGACCACTGCTCGGGCGCCATGTACGCGGGCGTGCCGACGGACGGGCCGCGTTCACCCGCCAGGACGGCCGTGCCGAAGTCGACCAGTTTGCTCTCGCCGGTGTCGGCGACGAGGACGTTGGCCGGTTTGTAGTCCCGGTGGACGACGTTCGCGGAGTGCGCCGCGGCCAGCCCGAGCAGCGATCCCTTCAGGACCGCGAGGGCGGCTTCGGGTTCGAGAGCGCCTTCGGCCTGCAGGACGGAACGCAGGGAGACGCCGTTGATCGCCTCCATGACGATCGCCGCGCCCTGCGGCGTCTCGAAGAACTCGTACAGCTTCACGACGTGCGGGCTCGTCACCCGGTGCAGCGCCAGGGCTTCCTGGCGGAACGCGTCGAGATAGGCGGGCTCGGCGGCGAAGCGGGAGAAGAGGTACTTGATCGCGACGACGTGGCCCGTGTTGTCCTGGCGCGCGAGCACCACGCGGCCGAAGGTGCCGGTGCCCAGCTGCTCCAGCTCCGTGAAGCCGGGCAGTCTCCACTCGTCGCTCAGTTCCATCGCGCCTCTTCCAGGATCTTGTCGAGGCCTGGAGTGTTCCACTCGTCCACGATCACGAGCTGCGTTTTCGGCAGGAACCAGACCCGCTGAGTGACGCTACCGCCGCCGGAACACGTGAGTCGCCACTCTTCGTAGGCCGCCTTCTTCGTCCCGATCGAACGAAGCTCCTTCGTCTGGAGGACAGGTGACCCCTGCGTCTCCCCTGGTGCCCCGAGCGAGTGACATGGACGCGGGCCGGTGGATCGGTTGTAGGGCTTGCCTGGTTCATACGCCGGCGTGGCCGGATCGACCCGCGAGTTGTCGCTGAAGACCACGCCCGCGCAATGGAACGGCTGGGTGCACTGGTCGGCGGTCACCAGGTAGCGCTCGATGGGTTCGCCGGAGAGCAGTCGCCAGTTTTCCGGCGTGGTGATGGTGAAGGCGCCGACGTTGTCCTCTTTGGTCTTTTCGCCCTGCTTGCCGCCGACCAGGTACGCGACCGCGGGACTCAGCAGGTCACGCAGCCGTTCGTAGGGCACGGTGACGGTCGTCGGATTGCAGACCATCGGGTACCCGAGCGCGAAGGCGGCGACGCGGAACTCCATCCCGTTCGCCGCGGGCGCCGCCTGCACGATCGCCCCGTCCTGGGTGTACCGGTCGGACATCGCGCCCGCGGGAAGGTGCTCAGGCGCCGACGGCGGCGTGGCGAGACACTCGCCCGGTTTGGCCGAGGCGTACATCCGGTCCTCCACCATCCGCATCCGTTCGGCGTTGCCGTCGACGTCGGCGAACAGGTCCGCGGTCGGGATCACGTCGCCGTCGGACAGGTCGATCACGAGGGTCCGGACGGCGTAGGCGCCGTGGTTCCCGAGCTGGACCGTCTCGACCGAGCGTTCGTAGACGACCGAGATCAGCTTGTCGTCCTGGCGCAGGACCTCGGCGGTGGTGGACATATGCGGGATGTCGCCGTCGGGTTCCTTTTCCGGCGGGCTGCCCGGCGGCCAGACGCTCGTGAGCCAGCCGTCGATCGGCGCCATCAGCGCCTTGTTGACCCGTTCCTCGACCGCCTTGTCCTTCAGCCCGCTGATACGGACGTACTTCCCGTTGAAGTCGAAGCCGTCGAGCTTCTCGGTGCGGGTGAGGAGGTCGACCTTCATCGCGGCGACGGTCGTCGTCCGTGGCGGCGCTTCGTCGTCGCTGTTCGTGTTGACCACCACGACCGTCCCGACGGCGACCGCGGTGGCGGCGGCGACCGCGGCGGTGATCTTGAGGCCGAGCGCGATCCCGCCGCCGGCGGTGGCCGCGACCCCGCCACCCGCGAGGACCGGCGCGGCCGCGGTTCCCGCGCCGAGCAGGGCCAACGGGGACAGGGCGACCAGGACACCGGCGCCCTTGGCGAGCCAGTGCCAGCCGTTGCGCTCCCAATCGTCGCCGTACGCCTTCCTGGCGGACGCCTCCAGCTCAGCGACGAATTCGGCCGCGCCCGACGGCCGGTGGGCGACGTCCTTCGCCATGCCGCGCGCGATGAGGTCGCGGACCGGTTCGGGTACTTCGCCGAACGGGATCGGGGCGTATTCGTGCAGCGTGCGCAGCACTTCGGTCTGCTCCGCCTCGTACGGCCGGTGGCCGACGACGCACTGGAAGAACACGCAGGTCGCGGCGTAGACATCGGTCGCCGGGGTGGCGACACCGCCCGCCCACTGCTCGGGCGCCATGTACGCGGGGGTGCCCGCGGCGACCCCGGTCTGCCCGGCGAGCACGGCGATACCGAAGTCGACGAGTTTGCTCTGTCCCTCGCGGGTGACCAGGACGTTGGCCGGTTTGTAGTCGCGGTGGACGGTGCCCGCGGCGTGCGCGCCGGCGAGACCGAGCAGCGAGCCTTTGAGGATGGCCAGCGCGGCTTCGGGTTCGAGCTTCTCCTGGCGGCCGAGGATCTCTTTCAGGGAGATTCCGTGAACGGCTTCCATGATGATCGCGGCCCCTTGCGGGGTCTCCACGAACTGGTGCAGACGGGCGATGTGCGGCCCCGAAACGCGGCTCAGGATCTGCGCCTCATGGCGGAATTCGGCGAGGCGCTGCGGGTCGGCGGCGAACCTCGCATAGAGGTATTTGATGGCCACGACCTGCGCGGATTCGTCGTGGCGGGCCAGCACGACCCGTCCGAATCCACCTTCGCCCAGCGACCCCAGCTCGGTGAAACCCGGCAAGGCCCAGTCGTCCACAGATTCCTCCGCGATTCCCGATCGTGTCCCCTTGGAGGTGAGCTGCGCCGCAGCGGTTCCCCGCCTTCCGGGTTTAGGGTTACCCGTCGGTCACTTGGCCCGTAGCGATGGAGGAACGATGCGTTCGCCGAAGGATTTCTTCGCCCCGCTCGCGGTGGGGGCGCCGGAACCGCTCCGCCAGATCCCCGTGCCTCCTTCGCGGATGATCCATTTCTTCGATCCCAGCAACGAGAAGATGGCCGCCAAGGTCCCGGACATCGCCAAGAAGGTCGACGTCCTGCTCGGCAACCTCGAAGACGCCGTGCGCGCCGACCGCAAGGAGGCCGCGCGGAACGGGCTCGTCTCCATCGCGAAGTCGACCGACTTCGGCAAGACGCAGCTGTGGACGCGCGTCAACAGCCTGGACTCGCCGTGGGTGCTCGACGACCTGATCACCCTGGTCACCGAGATCGGCGACAAACTCGACGTGATCATGGTGCCGAAGGTCGAAGGCGCGCAGGACATCCACTACGTCGACCGGCTGCTGGCGCAGCTCGAAGCGCGGGCCGGGCTGACGAAGCCGCTCCTGGTGCACGCGATCCTGGAGACCGCCAGCGGCGTCGCGAACGTCGAGGAGATCGCCGGCGCGAGCCCCCGGATGCAGGGCATCTCGCTCGGCCCGGCCGACCTCGCCGCGAGCCGCCGGATGAAGACCACCCGGGTGGGTGGCGGGCACCCCGGTTACCTCGTGCGCACGGACCCGACCGGCGAGGACCTGAACGAGGGACGCACGACGTATCAGCAGGATCTGTGGCACTACACCGTCGCGCGGATGGTCGACGCCTGCGCGGCGAACGGGATCCTGCCGTACTACGGGCCGTTCGGCGACATCCGCGACGTCGTGGCCTGTGAGGACCAGTTCCGCAACGCGTTCCTGCTCGGCTGTGTGGGCGCCTGGAGCCTGCACCCGGTGCAGATCGACATCGCCAAGAAGGTGTTCTCGCCTTCGCCCGAGGACGTCGCCTGGGCGCGGCGTGTCATCGCCGAGATGGGTGATGGCACCGGTGCGGTGATGATCGACGGCAAGATGCAGGACGACGCCTCGGTGAAGCAGTGCCGGGTGGTCGCCGAACTCGCGGACGCGCTCGCCGCCGACGATCCTGAACTCGCCGCCGCGTACGACGCGGCCACGAAGGAGGCTTCCGCATGAACCCCCGGCGTTCCGTCCTCTACATGCCCGGCGCGAACGAAAGAGCGCTGGAAAAGGCCAAGACGCTGGACGCGGACGGGCTCATCCTCGATCTCGAAGACGCCGTCGCGCCCGACGCAAAGGAAGCCGCACGTGAACGCGTTTGCGCCGCCGCTTCGTCCAAGGAATACGGCTCGCGCGAGGTGACCATCCGCGTCAACGGACTCGACACCGAATGGCACGACGCCGACCTCCGCGCCGCCGCGCAGGCGGGCCCGGCCGCGGTCGTGGTGCCGAAGGTGAACTCCGCCGCCGAAGTGCACAACATCGAGCGCGCGCTGGAACTCGGCGGCGCGCCGGACCACACGAAGATCTGGGCGATGGTCGAAACGCCGGTCGCGATGCTGCACGCCGAGGAGATCGCCGCCGCGTCCGAGCGGCTGACCGTGCTGGTCATGGGCACGAACGACCTGGCTAAGGAACTGCACGCCGAGTTCGTCCCCGGCCGCGCGCCGCTGCTGGGCGGGCTTTCCCTCGCGCTGCTGGCCGCGCGCGCGACCGGCAAGGCGATCCTCGACGGCGTCTACAACGACGTGAAGGACCTCGAAGGCTTCGAGGCGGAATGCGTGCAGGGACGTCAGTTCGGTTTCGACGGCAAGACGCTGATCCACCCGGCGCAGCTGGAACCGTGCAACCGGATCTTCGCGCCGTCCGAGGAGGAGATCACGCGGTCGCGCAAGATCATCGCGGCGTTCGAGGAGGCGCAGGCGGCCGGGCAGGGCGTCGTGACCGTGGACGGGCGGATGATCGAGAACCTGCACGTGGAGAACGCGCGGCGGATCCTGGCGCTGGCCGAGGCGATCGGCGCTTGACGCATTTAGTCCTCTGAATGCGGTAGTTGGCGAAGCGAACGACCGCATTCAGAGGACTAAATGCATGGGGTGGGGTCAGGGCCAGGGGCGCGGAGTGGGGCGAAGGGTTTCGTAGGCGGCAGCGGCGCGAAGGACGTCGAGGTCGGCGAAGCGGCGCCCGCTGATTTGCAGGCCGATGGGCTGGTCGTCGCTCGTGTAGCCGCAGTTGATCGAGACCGCGGGCTGGCCGGACATGTTGTACGGCACGGTGAACGCGATGTGCTCGAACGGGCGGCGCGGGTCGTTGGTCGGCGAGGGCCAGTCGGCGGGCGGGGCCGAGACCGGGCAGGTCGGGGACAGGACGACGTCGAAACGCTCGGTCGCACGCAGGGTCGCGACGGCGATGGCGTCGATCTGCGCGAAGCCGCGGTAGGCGTCGACACCGCTGACGTCGGCGCCGCCGGCGGCCCAGTCGGCGATGTACGGCAACACCTTCGCGCGGCGGTCTTCGGGCAGGGCCGACATGTCCGACCAGGCACGGACGCGCCAGAAGGTGTCGAGCCCGTCGAGCATTTCCCGGCGCAGGAACGGCGAAACCGGCTCGACGACGGCACCGGCGGCCTCGAAGACACGGGCGGCTTCGGTGACGGCGGCGATCGTCTCGGGCAGAACGGGGAGCCCGACGCCGGGGTCGAGGTGCAGCCCGATCCGCAGGCCCTTGACCTCGCAAGACAGCGCCTCCCAGTCCACAGAGGACGCAGGCAGCGAAAGGTGATCGCGACCGTCCACACCGGACAGAACGCTCATCAGCAGCGCGGTGTCGGCCACGGTCCGCGTCATCGGCCCGGCGACGCGGCCGAGGAACGGCGGATCCACCGGTACGCGGCCGAAGCTCGGCTTCAGCCCGACCAGACCGCACCAGCCGGCGGGCAGCCGGATCGAGCCGCCGATGTCGGTGCCGACGTGCAGTGGGCCGTAGCCCGCGGCGGCCGCCGAACCCGCACCGGCGCTGGAACCGCCGGGCGTGCGCGTGGTGTCCCACGGATTCCGCGACGCGGTGTGGAAACTCGACAGCCCTGACGTCAGCATCCCGTAGTCCGGCATGGTCGTCTTGCCCAGCAGAACCCCACCGGACTCGCGCACGCGAGCGCCCGCCGGGGCGTCTTCGGGCGCGGGCGTCAGCGACGTGGCGGCCGTGCCGAGCGGGACCGGGGTGCCGCGCGTCGCGATGTTCTCCTTGAGCGTCAACGGAACACCGTCGATCGGGCCGAGTGGCTCCCCCGCGTGCCAACGGCTTTCGGACGCCTTCGCGTCTTCGCGTGCTCCGCTCGGGTCGTACGCGTAAAGCGCGTGCAGTTCGGGCTCGCGCGCCTCGACGCGTGCGAGGACCGCTTCGGTGACCTCGACCGGCGACAGCGTCCCAGCGCGGTATTGGGCGACCAGTTCGACGGCGGTCAGATCGGGCAACTCCGGCACGGCAGGGCTCCTTACGTCGCGGGCGGTTCGAAGCGGCCGTCAACCGCGGTCCAGCCGCCGTCCACCGCCAGCACGGAGCCGGTGACGAACGACGACGCGTCCGACGCCAGGTACACGACGGCGCCCGCGAGTTCGTCGGGACGCGCCCATCGGCCGAGCGCGCCCTTGGTCGCGTACGCGTCGTACCAGGCCGGATTCGCCTTGATCTGCGCGGTCAGCGGGGTTTCGACGACACCGGGCGCGATCGCGTTCACCCGCACCCCCGCCGGACCGAACTCCGCCGCGGCCGTGCGGAACAGCTGCACCAGCCCGGCTTTCGTCGCCGCGTACGGGCCTTGGCCGGGCTCGACGGTGGTGCCGCGGATCGACGAGAACCCGATGATGCTCCCCCGCCCGCGCTCGACCATCCCGGCGCCGAACGCGCGGACGACCTCGAAGGTCGCGCCGAGGTTCAGCGCGAGCACCCGGTCGAATTCCTCGCGCGTGTACTCCAGCAGCCGTTTGCGCACGTTGGTCGCGGCGGTCAGCACGACGACGTCGATCTCGCCGAGTTCCTCCGCCGCCCGCGCCGCCGCGCCTTCCGAGAGCAGGTCGATCTCGTACGCCTCGCCCACGCCGGTTTCCTTGGCGGCGGCGACATCGCGATCCGCGACGATCACCTCGGCGCCGTGCGCTGCCAGTGCCTTCGCGGATTCGCGGCCGATCCCGCTGCCACCGCCGAGGACGACGGCCCGCTTCCCGTCGAGCCGGAACAGGTTTTCATACGTCACGGGCGCAGCACCGCCATTCTCGTCACGGTCAGTTCTTCGACCGCGAACCGCGGCCCTTCCCGCCCGATCCCGGAGTCCTTCACACCGCCGTACGGCATGGTGTCGGACCGGAACCCGGGCACCTCGTTGACCACCACGCCGCCGACTTCGAGCTCGTCGAGCGCGCGGAACGCCGTCTTCAACGACGTGCTGAACACCGAGGCGTGCAGCCCGTAGCGCGACGCGTTGACCGCATCGAACGCTTCGTCCACAGAGGACACAGTGCGGACACAGACCACGGGGCCGAAGATCTCCTCGTCCCAGCATTCGACGCCGTCGGGCACGTCGAGCAGCACGGTCGGCCGGATCACCGTGCCGTCGACACCGCCTCCGACCAGCCGCGCACCGGCCGAAGTCGCTTTGTCGACCCACTCCTGTACGCGCCGCGTCGAGCCCGGGTCGATCAGCGCCGAAACCCGCGTCTTCTCGTCGCGGGGGTCACCGGTGACGACCTCGCCGAGCCGCGCCAGCACCCGTTCGGTGAACTCCTCGGCGACAGCGTCGACGACCAGCACCCGCTGCACCGAAATGCAGGCCTGCCCGGACGCGTAGAAACCGCCGCGCAGCACGGCGTCCGCGGCGGCGTCGAGATCCGCGTCCTCCGCGACCACCAGTGCCGCGTTGGAGCCCAGCTCCAGCAACGTCTTCGTGGGTGCGGCGTCGCGAGCGATCCGGTGCCCGACCAGCGCGGATCCGGTGAACGACACCGCGCCGACCCGCCGGTCCGTGACCAGCGCCGAGCCGACGGCCGCGTCGCCGGTGACCAGCTGGACCATCGCGGGCAGGTCGGTCAGCGAGCGCACCAGATGCACGAGCCACAACGTCGCCAGCGGCGTCTGCGGCGCGGGTTTCACCACCACCGGGCAACCGGCCGCGATGGCGGGCGCGATCTTGTGCGACGCCAGGAGCAGCGGATAGTTGAAGCCGGCGATGCCGACCACCACGCCGATCGGCTTGCGTTTCCAGAACCCGACCAGTCCGTCGCCGGACGGCAGCAGGTCGAGCGGGACGGTCTCACCGTGCAGCCGCGAGACCTCCTCGGCGGCGGCCTGCCAGGTGACGATCGTGCGGGCGACCTCGACACGGCAATCGACCAGCGGCTTTCCGGTCTCCAGCACCAGAAGCTGCTCGAAGTCGGAGCGGCGGGCTTCCAAAGCGGCGGCGACGGCGTTTAGCAGCGACCGCCGGGTCCGCGACGGCAGGGCCGCGACCTGCTTGAACACCGCGACCGCCTCGTCGATCGCCCGCGTGGCCAGCTCCGGCGTCCCGACCGGCGCCCGGCCGATCTCGCTCCCGTCGAACGGGAAGTTCACCGGCAATGTGTCCACAGTGGACACCCAGCTGTCACCGATCGGCAAGCCTTCCGGATATTCAGGCATCGTCCCCTCCCCTCAACCGCGCCAGTTCGGCCCGCAGATTCGGCGCGGCCGCCAGCAGTTCCCTGGTGTACTCGTGTTCCGGCGCGTCGTAGACCTGGTCGACGTCGCCGATCTCGACGATCTCCCCGCGCCGCATCACCGCGACCCGGTCACAGACGTGCCGCACCACGCCGAGATCGTGCGAGACGAAGATCAGCGTCAGCGAATACAGCTCGACCAGCGACGCGAGCAGGTCGAGGATCTGCTTCCGCACCGAGACGTCGAGCGCGCTGACCGGTTCGTCCGCGATGAGGACGCTCGGATTCGGCGCGAGCGCCCGCGCGATCGAGATGCGCTGCCGTTGCCCGCCGGAGAACTGGTGCGGATAGCGGCCGGCGGCGTCCTCGGGCAGCCCGACGGCCTTCAGCAGCTCCGAAACCCGCGCGGAATCCCGTCGGCCCAGCGGTTCGGAGATGATGTCGCGCACCCGCATCCGCGGATCGAGCGAACCCATCGGATCCTGGAAGACGATCTGCAGCTCCGACCGCAGGAAACCGAGTTTGCGCTCCGGCAACGTGTCGACGCGTTTGCCCTGGAACGAGACGCTGCCCGCCGTCGGCTTGTCGAGCGCGGCCAGCAATCTGACCAAAGTGGACTTTCCCGAACCGGATTCGCCGACAATCCCAAAGCGTTGACCGGCCTCGACGTCGAACGACACACCGCGCAAGGCGTGGACATCACGCCTGGTGTAGCGGCGTTCCAAATCTCTCACCGAGATCATCATCGGCTCGCCTCCAGATCCGAAGCGGCCAACAGCTTCTTCGTGTACTCATGCTGTGGCGCGGTGAGGACGTCGCGGGTGGTACCGGCTTCGACGATCTCGCCGTCCAGCATCACCAGCACCCGCTCGCACACCGACGCCACGACGGCGAGGTCGTGCGTGATGAACAGCAGCGCGCTCTCCCGCTCCCGCACGCCGTCGAGGATCAGTTCCAGGATCTGCGCCTGCACCGTGACGTCCAGCGCGGTCGTCGGCTCGTCGCAGATCAGCAGCTTCGGGTCGTTGGCCAGCGCGATCGCGAGGACGACACGTTGCCGCTGCCCGCCGGACAGCTGATGCGGATACGCGCGAGCGACCCCGGGCAATCCGACGGACGCCAGCAAGGACTCGGGATCCTTCCCGCTCTTGCGATGGATCCGCATCGGCTCGGCCACCTGCGCACCGACCCGCATCGCCGGGTTCAGCGCGGTCATCGGCTCCTGGAACACCATCGAGAGTTCGTTGCCGCGCAACCGCGACAGCTCCTTCTCCGGCGCGCCGAGCAGCTCGCGGCCGTCGAGTTTCACCGATCCGGAGGCGGCGAGCTCTTCGGGCAGCAGCCCCATGATCGACAACGCCGTCAACGATTTCCCGGAACCGGACTCGCCGATCAACCCGACACGCTCACCGCGCGCGATGCCGAACGAGACGTCGCGGACCAGGCCGCCGATGCCGAGACCGTCTACCCGCAGTGTCATAGCCGCGCCGCCAATCGGGGATCGAGACGATCGCGCAGGCCGTCGCCGAGCAGGTTGAACCCGAGGACGGCGATGGCGATCGCGACACCGGGCACGAGCGCGAGCCGCGGATGCAGGGTCAGGAACACCTGGGATTCCTGCAGCATGCGGCCCCACGACGGGGTCGGCGGCCGCGTGCCGAAGCCGAGGAACGACAACGCCGCTTCCGCGAGCACGGCGATCGCGAACGACACCGACGCCTGCACGATCAGCAGCCCGGAGATGTTCGGCAGCACATGCCGCGCCGCGATGTTCAGCCGCGACCGGCCCGCCGACCGGGCGGCCAGCACGAACTCGCTGCTCATCACCTGCAGCGTCCCCGAACGCGCGATCCGCGCGAACGACGGGATGGTCGCGATACCGATCGCCACCATCGCGGTCAGCGTGTCCGCCCCGAACACCGCGCCGAACATGATCGCCAGCAGCAACGCGGGGAACGCGAGCAAGAGATCGTTGACCCGCATGACGAATTCGCCGAGCCACCGCGACGACATCCCGGCGAGGATCCCGAGCGGCGTCCCGATCACCGCGGCGATCCCGACCGCGACCACGCCGACGTACAACGTCGTCCGCGCGCCGACCATGATCTGGCTGAGCACGTCGCGGCCGAAGCTGTCGGTGCCGAGCGGGTTCGAGCCGCTGAAATCGTGCAGCCGGTTGGCCGCGTCGACCTTCACCGGGTCGAACGGCGTCCACACGAACGAGAGCAGCGCGGCGACGACGATCAACGCGACCAGGACGCCGCCGATGACGAGACTGCGGCTACGCATCAGGAACCCCGCAATCTCGGGTCGAGCACCGTGTACAGGACGTCGACCACGAAGTTCACCAGCAATACGCCGACCACCAGGACCAGCACGATCCCCTGCACGGACAACAGATCCCGCGACGCCACCGAGTCGAGCAGCATGCTGCCCAGGCCCGGCAGGACGAACACGCGCTCGACGACGACGGCGCCGATCAGCAGCGTCGACAGTTGCAGCCCCAGCACCGTCACCACCGGCACGGCGGCGTTGCGCAGACCGTGGCGGAACAAGGCTTGGAACGGTCGCAGCCCCTTGGATCGCGCCGTGCGCAAGTAGTCCTGGCCGAGCGTGTCGAGTACGGCCGACCGGACGTAGCGCGTGAGCACCGCGCCTTGCACCAGCCCCAAGGACAACGCGGGCAGGACGAGACCGCGGAGGAACTCGCCCGGATCCTGCACCGGCGGTGTCCAGCCGCCGGAGGGCAGCCAGCGCAACTGCACCGCGAAGATCTGCACCAGGATGATGCCGGCGAGGAACGCGGGGATCGCGACGCCGATCTGCGACAGCCCGGAAAGCGCGGTGCCGTCGGCCTTCCGGTGCCGCACCGCGGCGAACGTCCCGGCCGGGACGGCGATCAGCAACGCCACCAGCATCCCGGCCCCGACCAGCCACAACGTGACGCCGAGCCGGTCGGTCAGCGCGGGCCCGATTTCCTCGCGCGTGACGTACGAGCGGCCGAAGTCGCCTTGCAGGACACCGCCGATCCAGTCGAAGTACTGCGTCACGAGCGGCCTGTCGATGCCGAATTCGGCGCGCGTTTTCGCGATCAGTTCCGGGGTCGCGTTGACGCCGAGCGCGACCTGCGCCGGATCGCCCGGCAACACGGCCATGAACAGGAACACCACGATGGACGCGACCAGCACACTGGCCACCAGGATCGCCACGCGGCGCACGATCTTGACCGTCATCGCGGCGCCAATCCCGTGAGATCGAAGGACTCGCTGACCTGGTTGCGGACGAACCCGGTCACCTTGTTCTTCGCCACGATCACGTTGGGGAACAGGAAGAGCCAGTCCGCGGCGGCGTCTTCGGACAGCCTCCGCGCGACCTGCCGCATCGCGTCGATCTGCTCCTGGGGCGTTCCGGCGTCGGCCTTCGCCAGGTTCTGCTGGACGGGCTTGCCGTCGTAACCCCAGTAGTACTTGGGCCTGCCGAAGGTGACGATGTCGCGCGCCTCGACGTGCTGGATGATCGACAGGTCGTAGTCGTGGTCGGTGAAGACCTGCTTGAGCCACACCGCCGGGAAGTCCAGCGGCTCGATCGTCACCGTGACCCCAACGTCCGCCAACTGCGAGGACACCACCTGCGCGGCCGATACCGCGTACGGCAGGTTCGGAATCCTCAGCCGCAGTGAGGGATTCGGCTGTCCTGCTTCCGCGAGCAGCGCTTTCGCCTTCGCGGGATCGAACGGATACGCGTTCGAGAGGTCTTCGTACCAGGGGTCCGTCGGCGGGACCATACTGCCGATGAGCGTGCCGCGACCAGCCCACGCCGTGTCCAGTAACGCTTTCCGGTCGATCGCGTACGACAGCGCTTTCCTCACCCGGACGTCGTTCAGCGGCGGGCGCGCGTTGTTGAACGCGAGCGTGACCTCGCTGTTGGTCGTGCCTTCGACGACGGTGAACCGGTCGTCGCTCTGGAACTGCGGGATAGAATCCGGCACGGTGATCGCGGAGATGACGTCGATCCCGTTGCTGAGCAAGGCGTTGTTGAGCGCCGTCGGATCCTTGATGTACTTGAGGACCACCGTGGAGTAGGCCGGTTTCGTGCCCCAGTACGCGGGATTCTGCTTGAGGACGATGGAATCGCCACGACGTCGCGAGGACACCGTGTACGGCCCGGTGCCGACCGGTTTGTTCGCCAGATCCGCGACCCCGGTCGGGCTGAACATCGCGCCGAGGCGGCTGGTGAGGCTGAACAGCCAGCCGTTGCTGGGTTTCGTGAGCACGACCCGCGCGTGGTCCGGCGCCACCACGTCGACCCGATCGACGACGTCCATTGTGGACTTGATCGACACGGTCCAGTCGGTCTTCACGCGCATCAGCGAGAACTTGACGTCCTCGGCGGTGAACGGGGCCCCGTTGCTGAACTTCGCGTTCTTCCGCAGCTTGAAGTCGTAGGTCTTGCGGTCTTCCGAAATCGTCCACGATTCGGCCAGCAGTGGCACGATCTTCGCGTTCGCGTCGAGCTTCACCAGGCCCTCGTAGACGTTGTAGAGCAACGCCTGCGGGATGGCGGCGCCGTCCGTGCGGGTGAAGTCGAAGTTCGCGGGTTCGGCGGTGTAGCCGATGGCGAGGGTGCCAGGGTCCTTGGCCACGGTGGCACTCGAGCCGGCGGAGCAGCCGGACGCCACCAGCAGCAACGCCACCACTGCCGCGTGAATCCGGGCTTTCATCCTGCCCCCTGACCGGTAGACTGGTCTGACCAGTAAACCAGACGAGACGGCAGGGTCAAGATGGAATTCGAGCCGGTCGCCCCTGTCCGCGCGTACCAGCGTGTCGTCGAACAGATCGAGGAAGCCGTGTTCAGCGGCCGGATCAAACCGGGCGACCGGTTGCCGAGCGAACGCGAGCTGATGGTCCAGTTCGACGTCGGCCGCTCGACCGTGCGCGAGGCACTGCGTGTACTGCAAGCAGCGGAAATGATCCGCTCGCGGCCAGGCGATCCGCGCGGTCCCGAGGTTCTGGCCGCCTCCCCCGCCGCGTTGCACCGGTCGATGCACCGGCTCGCGCGGGCCGACCATCTCGGGTTGTCCGAACTCCTGCAGTTCCGCATGGTGCTCGACGGTTCCGCACATCTGCTCGCCGCGCAGCTCAGGACGGAGGACCACCTCGCCGAGCTCGACGCCGCGCTGGAGGCGATGCGCGCGGGTGTCTCGAAGGGATTCGCTGAGTTCTCGCACGCGGACGTCGCGTTCCACGAGGCCATCGCCCGCGCGACGGGGAATCCGCTGCTGGTGATCAGCGGCGAGGTCGTCCGCGGCGTCGTACTGGAACTCATCGAGGACAAACTGGAGCACGCCGACGACCGTTCGGCGTTGATGCGCAACTGGCTGACGCATCACGAAGAGGTGCTCGGCGCGATCCGGGATTCCGACGGCGAGCGCGCTTCGCGACTGGCGAAGCAGGCGCTCTACGACAACTACGCCGAGTACGTCCCCGAAGAGCAACGGCGTCTCTTGCAGCCACTACTCGCCTGACCACCCTTACACTCACTCAGGTGGGGGATACCAACAAAGCTTCGGCCACCCGGCAAGGCGTCGGTCTCGCGCTGTCCGGCGGCGGCTACCGCGCGATGTTGTTCCACACCGGGGCCCTGTGGCGGCTCAACGAACTCGGCTGGCTGTCGAAGATCTCGACGTTCTCCAGCGTTTCGGGCGGCTCGATCGCGGCCGGCGTGCTCGCGCACGCTTGGGCGGAGCTGAAGTTCGAGAACGGTGTCGCGGACAACTTCTCCGACAAGGTCGTGGCGCCGATCCGGAACCTGGCCCGCAAACGGCTCGACATCCCGGTCACCCTGCTCGCCATGGCCGTGCCCTGGCGGAGTGCCGGTGAGGAACTCGCGCGGGTGTACGCGAAACACCTGTTCGGCGACTGCTGCCTGAAGGACATCGACCCGACGGGGCCGCAGTTCGTCTTCACCGCGACGAACCTCCAGGACGGCGCGCTGTGGTGGTTCTTCCGGCAGAACGGCCCGCACGGGAACATCCCGCTCGCGACCGCGGTGGCCGCGTCTTCGGCGTTCCCGCCGATGCTCTCGCCCGTGGTGATCCAGGATCCGCATTCCGCCGAGCGGAAACGCAAGATCGTGCTGAGCGACGCCGGCGTCTACGACAACCTCGGCCTCGACCCGGTGGAAGGGCACGCGACGGTGCTGGTGAGCGACGCGGGCAAGCGGATGAAGGTCACGCGCAACGTCAAACGCGACTGGGGACGGCAACTGCTGCGCGTCCTCGACGTGATCGACAACCAGGTGCGCGAACTGCGGCGCGGCGCGTTGCTGAAGTCCTATGTGGAGAAGGACTTCGCCGGCGCCTACTGGGGGTCTTACGTCGATCTCGCCAACTTCCAGCTCGAAGACTCGCTCGCGGCGCCCGCCGAGCGCACCCACGTGCTGGCGGAAACCCCGACGCGCCTGACGAAACTGCCGGAAGTGCTGCAGGAGCGATTGATCAACTGGGGCTACGCGGCCTGTGACGCGGGGATGCGGAAGTGGGTCGACACCGAGGCGACGGCTCCGGTCGGGTTCCCGTTCCCTGCTGCCGGGGTGGGCTGAGCGCGTCCCCGGATGCAAGGAAAGGTCCTTTCCTCGCAAATTTCGCAAGGAAAGGACCTTTCATGGCGCTCGTCAGGCGACCAGGTTCGCGTACACGATGATGTTGTCCTTGTAGCTGTGCTCTTCCTTGTCGAAGACACCGCCACAGGTGATCAGCCGCAGCTGCGGCTTGTCCGTGTTGCCGTAGACCGCTTCCTCGGGGAACTGGTCCTTGGGCACCTGGTCCTTCTTCTCGACCACGAACTTCAGGTTCTTGCCGTCGCTGCGCTCGACGAGCACCTCGTCGCCCGGGTTGACGTCCTTGAGCTTGTAGAAGATGCCCGGCTGCTTGTTGCCGTCGACGTGGCCGAGCAGGATCGACGGGCCGACGTCACCGGGCACCGGCGAAAGCCGGTACCACGCGGCCTGCATCGGATTCTTCGCCGACGGGACGGACATCTTGCCGTCCTTGCCGACCGCGACGGTGACCAGACTCGATTCCGCGCCGATCTTGGGGATCTTCACGTTCGTCGGACGGGTCCCGTTGTACGGCTTGACCACCGGCGGGGCCGATTCCGACGGCGCCGCCGCGGCGGGCGCGGCGGGTTCGTCGGTGCCGCAGCCCGTCAGCGCGAGGGAAAGCACAAGGGCGGCCGCGACCATGCGGCCGCCCTGCGTCAGGAGCTTCATCGGATCAGGCCGCGGTGGCGCCGAAACCGGTCTCGATGCCACCCTTCGGCTTCAGCTTGACCTGCTTCTTCGGCTGCTCCGGCTTGGTGCCCGGCGCGGTCGAACCGCCGCCGACCGTCTCGATCTCGATGTCACCCTTGCCCGGCTTGCCGTCGCAGGTCCAGGTGAAGGTGCTCGAGGTGCCCTTGAAACCGGGCTTGGCCTCGACGATGTAGATCCACAGGTAGGCGTCGCCGCCGTCCTGGAACGAGTCGACGATGGTGAAGTCCGGCGCGGTGACGTCCGCGGGCTCCGAACCGCACAGGATCGCCAGCGCGCCCTCGTTGCCCTCGACGTAGCCGGCGCCGACGTTCAGCTCGGGCTTCGGCGGGGTGGTGGTGGTCGGCTTCTCCGAGGTGGAGGTCGACGGCTTGCCGGAGGTGGGCGTGCCGCTCGTCGAGGTCGGCGTGCCGGTCTCGGAGGAGGACGGCGGGGCCGTCGTGACCTTGCCGCCCGACCACGAGGGCGGGTTGCTGACCTGGCCGCCGGACCACGAGGGCGAGGGCGCCGTGGTGGGCGTCTCGCTCGTCGGCGCGGGAGGCGTGGTCGTCGTTTCGGTCTGCGCCATCGCGACCGGCGTCACGGCCAGCGAGATGACGGCGCCGGCCAGCACCGCGCCCGCGAGGCGGCCCAACGTCTTCTTCAAAGTGATCTCCCAGTGGAAAAGCATCGCAACGCACGGTGACCCCCACCCTGCGATCACCCGGGGAAGATTCCCACGTTCGGGTGATAGCGCGATCCTGCCCGAAAACCGCGGCCAGACGTAGCGAATAGACGGTGACAAAAGCCACCGTGAAAACGGGTAACGCGGGAGTGGCCTCGGCCGATACAAGGGGCCGTAAAGTCGCTCAACAAAGGGAAAACTCCCGGCGACGTGGGAATGTTAACACCCGGACGGCCCGAATGGTTGCCACTCGGAAGTATTTTTCGCCGATCCTCAGAACACCAGGAACAGCGCCACGGCGAACGACAGCACTCCCAAGAAGCCTCCGACGAACAGCCAGGGCTTCGGCGAAGTCCGCTTCCGGACGGCCCGGCCGCCGCCCACCCCCGCGATCAGGAGGCCGAGGCCGAACCCGATCCCGGGGATGAAGGTGGCGAGGGTCCGGTTCTCCGCGTCGCAGGCCCAAACCCCGTCACTCGGACAGGGCGCCGCCGCGAGTTCGGCCAGCAGGCCCGCCGCG
Source organism: Amycolatopsis sp. SB7-3 (assembly GCF_041021335.1). NCBI lineage: Bacteria > Bacillati > Actinomycetota > Actinomycetes > Pseudonocardiales > Pseudonocardiaceae > Amycolatopsis > Amycolatopsis sp. SB7-3. Next base: position 2,424,386 of record NZ_JBFPJQ010000001.1, on the reverse strand, counting down.
ACGATCGCGAGGAAGCCCAGCACCAGGAGCCAGAACAAGCCCCACAGCCATTGCCCGAGCCGCCGAGGCGGTTTCGTCTCGTCCACGTGCCCAAGCTAGCCGAGCGCGGAGGCCAGGTCGGTCCACAAATCTTCCGGATCTTCGAGCCCGACGCTGAACCGGACGAGCCCGGCGGGCACGTGCGCGTCGCCCGCCATCCAGGCCCGCCGCTCGACCAGGCTCTCCACCCCGCCGAGGCTGGTGGCGGCGCGGATCAGCCGCAACGACCCGATGACCTTGTCCGCGGTCTCGGCGTCCGGGAGTTCGAACGCGATCATCGTGCCGGAGCCGGGATAACGCACCCGGGTGATCGCGGGGTGGTCGAGCAGCCGCGCCGCCAGCAGCTTCGCCGTGCGGGTCTGCTCGGCCAGCCGCACCGGCAGGGTGCGCAGCCCGCGCAGGGCCAGCCACGCTTCGAGCGCACCCGGCGTCGCCCCCAGCCTGGTGCGCGCGTCGCGAAGGCCGTTCGCGATGCCTTCGTCGGCCGCGATGGTGAGGCCGAGCAGAAGGTCGCTGTGGCCGCCGATGAGTTTCGTCGCGCTGTGCACGACGATGTCGGCGCCGAGCTCCAGCGGCCGCTGACCGAGCGGGGTGGCGAACGTGTTGTCCACGGCGACCAGGCCGTTCGCGGCGGCGGCGATCGTCTCGATATCGATGACGTCGAGCGTCGGATTGGTCGGCGATTCGAGCCAGAGCAGGTCCGCGTCCGCGGCGGCGACCCAGGCGGCCGTGTCCTCCGGCTCGATCTCGGTCACCACCAGACGGCCGGTGCCGTGCGCGTGCGCGAGCAGCCCGCGCGACCCCGCGTAGGAGAACGTCGGGACACAGACCTTCGCCCCGACCGGCAGGGTGTCGACCACCGCGCTGAGCGTCGCGATCCCCGACGCGAACGCCGTGGCGTGCCCGCCTTCGAGCGCGCCGATCGCGGCTTCGAGGGCCTCCCAGGTCGGGGTGCCGTCCTGGCGCGAATACGCGCGGTCGGCGCCGGCGTCGAAGGTGCTCGCCGCGACGATCGGCACGTTCAGCGGCTCGCCGGGCCCTTCCGGGCGTCCGGCGGCGACGGCGAGGGTGCGGGGTGACCAGTCGTTCGTGTCCACCCCGCCACCGTAAACCGTGCCCTCGTCAGTGGGCGTACACCTCGAACTCGTAGAGGGAGTAGCCGTACTTCGTCCCGCGCTGGACACCGGCCATCCGGACATAGCGCCCGTCCACCGCCTCGAAGGCGATGTTGTCCGTTCCGCCGTTTCCGTCCACTATGGACGCCGCGTCCCGCCAGTTCGTGCCGTCGGACGAGACCTGCACCTTGTATGCCTTCCCGTACGCGGATTCCCACTGCAGGACCACGCGGGACACACTCTGCACCGAACCGAGATCCACGGTGATCGACTGGTTGTCGCTCCAGTCGCTGGCCCAGCGCGTCGACAGGTTGACGTCGATCGCGTTGGACGGCGGCGAGTTGTACCAGCCGGTCTCGTGGCTGCTCGCGCTCACCGACCGGCCGGTGGCGAGGTTGGCGATGTTGTCGCCGCGTTTCGCCGGGAACTCCACGACCTGCTGGAAGGTCGGCCGGTTCTGCGTGCTCATCTTGTCCTGCGTGATACCGCCGAGCGCGCGATGGATGATCGTGTCGGCGCACCACTGGTCGCCCGCCGCGCAGTCGCCGTCACCGGGATAGACGGTGTTCGCGGGTTGCGCGGCCGCCTGCGTCAGCGAGTCGAGCAGCACCTGACGGCACGCGTCGACATCGCCGCCACCGCAGTACTTCACGGCGAGCGGACCGGCCACGTTCTCCCCGAGTACCGAGCGGATGTCCTTGTGCACGTAGCCCCACCAGCCGGACTGGTACGACGAACCGGCGTGCCCCTGGCCGACGTGCTTGCCGGGAACCTCGTTCTGCCAGCCGGAAGGCGATTCGTTGATCTTCAGCACGCCGACCATGGCGCCGTAGGCGGCGTCACCCATACCGGGTTTGAACTGGGCGTTGACCAGCAACGGCCACCAGGCGTCCATGATGCGGATCGCGTCGGCGTTGGCGTAGGCCTTGCTGCCCGGCGAGGTCTCCGAGCGCAGACCGCCCGCGGCGAGCCAGGTCTTGAGTTTCGCCACCGCGTCGGCGGCCGGGCCGGTCACCGGTGCCTTGTCGATCACCTTGAACAGTTCCGGCAGCACCTTCTCCGCGCGGAGATCGGCCAGCGCCGCCTCCTCCATGGCCTGCGTGAGGTTCACCCGCGTCACCTTGGTGCCGCTGGAGACCATCTTCTTGACCCGCGCGTCGATCAGATCGCCGCGGTGCACGGCACTCTTGTCCGCGCCGCTGGCCGCGTAACCGTTGGCCTGCGCGTTGTTCCAGCTGATGTAGTAGTCCTGGTTGATCGACTGCGGATGCTGCGAAGACGGCGTGTAGTTCGCGAGGTTGCCGTCGGGGTTCCAGCCCTGCCAGTCGAATCCGGCGTCCGCCTTCACCGGCATGGCCGGGTCGACGTTCGGATTGCGGACGGGGTTCGAGCCGGAGTTGAAGTACGCGACGTCACGCGAGTCGGCGTAGAACCAGTTGTAGGTCTGGTTGACGTCGGCCGCCGCGGCCTGGAAGTCCTGCGCGGATTTGATCGCGTCCGGGTCGTTGAACTTCTGGAAACCGATGATCGTGTCGATCTCGTGCTGGAACGTCGACCGCAGCGACGCGTACGCCACCGGTTTGCCGCCGACCAGCGCGCGGCTCGTCACCGGCCCGTACTTGGTGCGGAAGCTGCGCAGCGTGTACGAACCTTCGGCCGTCCCGTCGGCGACCGTGGGCTTCCACGCGTTCTTGCGTTCGACGATCTCGAACGGCAGGCACTGGCCGCGGAACCGGTAGAAGTTGGAGTTCTTCGTCGGCGCGGAACCGTTCTGCTCGCACAGTTCGACGGCGTAAGTGTCGGTGATGTCCTGCGACGCCGAGGTCGCGCTCCACGAGTAGTCCTTGCCGCGGCCGAGCAGCACGTACATGCTGATACCCGCGAACGAGGCACCGCGCGCGCTGATGCCAGGACCCTGGAGTTCTTGCAGCATGAGCAATTGCGGGGCGAAGTAACCGGCCTGCGGGCCGAAGACGGCGACCGGGTGACCGCTCGCGGTCTTGGCGCCGGACACCACCAGCGCGTTGGACATGCCGTGCTTTTCCGACAGCAGGTTCCCCGGCAGGACGCCGTCGTCGAAGATGCCGCGGACGGCCTTCTGGTCCTCGGGCGCCGGAACGTCCACCTTGGCGGGCGTCGCCGTCCCGGCGGAACCGGTCGGATCGAAGACCAGCTGCTGCCCGGTGACCGAACCCTTGTCCGGCATCGCCGCGCCCTGCGGGTTCGACGGCGCCTTGCCGTAGTCGAAGGTCTGTCCATTGTGGAGTGTCTTGACGGTCTCGGGATCGTCCTCGGACCGCAGGCTCTTCCAGACCTTGTCGCCTTGTTCGAGGCCGTACTTCTCCTGCATCGCCATCTTCGCGATGGCGTTCTGCACCTCGCCGCCACCGCCGGCACCGAACTGCGCCCCGACGACGGCGGCGAGGACGACGAGGTCGGTGAGCTTGAACGGCTCGATGGTCCCGGCGTTCGTGATCGCGTCGACGTGCCCGGTGAGCACGTACTCGCCGGGGAAGTAGCGGCCGCTGTGCGCGTCGGAGATGTACTTGTTGACACCCTGCACGTACGCCTCGGCGTCGGCCTTGCCCTGCGCGCCACGCGGGCCGCTGGCCGCGGCGTTGTCGATCTGCTTCTGGAGTTCCTGCTCGGTGTACGGCGCCGAGGCGAAGAAGCTCTGCTCGAGTTCGCGGTTGCCCTGCGCGCCACCGGCGTACGAGGTCAGCTGGCCGCGGCCGACGCGGCGCATGATGTCCATCAGCCACAGCCGGTCCTGCGCGGCGGCGTATCCGGCGCCGTACATCGTGCCCGGCCGTGTCGTGCCGACGATCCGGGGCACGCCGATCCCTTTGTCGCGGGTGATCGTCACGTCCGAACGCGGTTTGATCGTGCTCTCGACCTGACCGGACGGAACGCCGAAGGACGCGTCGTTGAAGAACTGGTTGATCTTGTCCGTGGTCAGTGTCTTGTAGCCGTCGGCGAGCGAGGCGTATTTGCCGAGCTGATCGGCCGAATGCGCGGGCCGGGTGCCGAACGCCTTGTGCGCCAGGATCTCGGCGAGCGTGGCGTTCCCCTTGGTGCCGGGCGGGAGGATGTCACCGCACTGGCCGCCGCAGTAGTCGTCGAGCGCGGCCGCCACCACCGAGTTCTGTGGCGCCTCCGCGGCGTTCGCCTGCAGTGCCGGAACGGTGCCCGCCACCAGCGTCAGCCCCGCCAGCGTCGTCAAGACCCGTATGCCTCGTCGCATGAAAGACCTCCGTCGTCGGAGAGTGACGAGGCGCACACTACCCACGGGTATCCAAATTTGTGAAGACTATTCGCGTTCTTGCCACCGTTCGGCGGAATACTCGCCCTGCGGAGCCAGGACCAGCAGAGGTAGCTTGTGGGCATGTCTTTGCAGAAGCCCCAGATCGACCGCCCGGAGGGCCCCGCGCCGTCCGACCTGGAGAAGTCCGACATCACCGTCGGCGATGGCCAGGAGGCGAAGGCCGGCGACACCGTCTCGGTGCACTACGTCGGCGTCTCGCACTCGACCGGCGACCAGTTCGACGCCTCGTGGGACCGCGGCGAACCGCTGCGCTTCGGCCTCGGCGCCGGTCAGGTCATCCCCGGCTGGGACCAGGGCGTGGCCGGGATGAAGGTCGGCGGCCGCCGCAAGCTGGTCATCCCGCCACATCTGGCCTACGGCGAACGTGGCGCCGGCGGCGTCATCAAGCCGAACGAGACCTTGATCTTCGTCGTCGACCTCATCGGCGTGAACTGACCTGCTTCACCCGGCCCGGCGGAGATTCTCCGCCGGGCCTTTTTCCGGTCTACGGTGCTGTGATGAGCGTCGACGTGCGCACCGAGATCGTCATCGACGCGCCTCGTGACGAAGTCGCGGCCTACGCGGCCGATCCGTCGAAGGCGCCGAGCTGGTACGCGAACATCAAGTCGGTGGAGTGGGAAACGCCACCACCGCTCGCCGTGGGCTCGAAGATCGCCTTCGTGGCCGAGTTCCTGGGCCGCCGCCTCGCCTACACCTACGAGGTCACCGACTTCGTGGCCGGCGAACGCCTGACCATGCGCACCGCCCAAGGCCCGTTCCCCATGGAAACCACCTACACGTGGACCACCGAGGGCGCCGGAACCCGCATGACCCTCCGAAACCGAGGCACCCCCACCGGCTTCACAAAACTCGCCGCGCCCCTCCTAACCACCAAAATGCGCCACGCCAACACCACCGACCTACACACCCTAAAAGCCCTGCTAGAGCACCCCTAAACGCCACCACCCCGCCAACCGGCGCCGACCGCACCGTGGGGGGGTCCGGGGGGCTCGGCCCCCCGGGTACTGACGAGCGACGACCACACGAAAAGAGGCCCGGCGCGCTAGCGCCGGGCCTCTGACCACAAGTGGGCGAGGAGGGAGTTGAACCCTCACGTCCTTTCGGACACACGGACCTGAACCGTGCGCGTCTGCCATTCCGCCACTCGCCCGAGTGCTTCGTTCTCTGACAGCTCGCAAAGCGTAGCAGGCGGATTTCACGGGTTTCACCGGGGGCCGTGTCCGACTGGCCGTACCCGGATAGGATCGACGGGGAAGCACACTTGTGAGGAGGGTTGCCCGGTGGGCCGCGTCGAACGCTTTGACAGACGGCTCGAGAACCTCGTGGGCAATACCTTCGCACGCATGTTCGGTGGCAACGTCGTCACGCAGGAAGTGGCGGTGGCGCTCGAGCGCGAGAGCGAGGAGAACGTTCGTGAGCTGGCCGGTGGTCGACAGCTCGCTCCCAATCACTACATCGTGTCGTTGGGGCAGGCTGATCACGAACGTATGGCCGGAGACGAGCGTCGGGTCACCTCGGTGCTGGCGGAGGCGGTCAAGGAACACCTCGCCGAGCACGGATGGGACACCTATGGTGACGTCGTAGTTTCGCTCGAGCGCAACGAGGCGCTGCATACTGGACAGTTCAAGACCCGTTCGTCCGTCGATCCCGACGTCAAGCCCCACGGCGCCGAAGGTTCGTCACGGTCGGCACGACCCAGCAACGCAGGAGACCCAGCAATGAGCCAGCCCCCCGGCTACGGCCAATACGACCAGGGTGACCCGTACGGCCAGCAGGGCCAGTACGGCTACGGACAGCAGGCTGGCCAGCAGCAGCCCGGGTACGACCAGGGTTATGGCGGCCAGCAGCAGGGCGGCTACGACCAGGGTTACGGCGGCGGCGCACAGCAGCCCGGCTACGACCAGTACGGCGGCCAGCAGCAAGGCGGCTACGACCAGGGCTATGGCGGCGGCGCGCAACAGCCCGGCTACGACCAGTACGGCGGCCAGCAGCAAGGCGGCTACGACCAGGGCTATGGCGGCGGCGCACAGCAGCCCGGCTACGACCAGTACGGCGGCCAGCAACAGGGCGGCTACGACCAGGGTTACGGCGGCGGCGCACAGCAGCCGGGGTACGACCAGTACGGCGGCCAGCAGCAGGGTGGCGGCTACGACCAGTACGGCGGTGGCCAGCAGCAGTACGGCCAGCCCGCCGCGGACCCGTACGCGCAGGGTGGCGGCTACGGCGGCCAGCCGGCGGCGGGCCGTCAGCTCACCGCGAGCCTCCAGCTTGACGACGGCTCGAACCGTTCGTACTCGCTCAAGCAGGGCGGGAACGTCGTGGGCCGCGGCCAGGACGCCGACTTCCGGCTCCCGGACACCGGGGTCTCGCGCCGTCATCTGGAGATCACCTGGGACGGCCAGAGCGCGACGCTCGCGGACATCGGTTCGACGAACGGCACCACCGTCAACGGCACCCCGGTGCAGACGTGGCAGCTGGCCGACGGCGACGTGATCCGCGTGGGCCACTCGTCTCTCGTGTTCCGTACGCAGGGCTGACCGGCGGCGTCCGGAGGGGGTATCGCAGAATTGCGGTGCGGGACCTGTGGTGGATCGGCACCGCGGGTCGTACGCGGAGAGCAAGGCCGTTCGGAGCCGACCATCCCGGACGGCACGGGCTCTCCGCGGCGTACAGGAGAAACGGGAGCGGACACAACAAGTGCCAGAGCTGGTCGTTCAACTCACCAGGGTGGGCTTTCTCGTGCTGCTCTGGCTCTTCGTGTTCGCCGCGTTGCGTGTCGTCCGTTCGGATCTGTACGCGGCCTCCGGGCTGCGAGTGGCCGTCCCGACGTTCGGCCGCAAGAAGAAGGAAAACAAGAAGCCGCGCGGCGGGAAGTCTCCGCAGCAGCTGCTCGTGACCCATGGTGCGCTGGCGGGAACCAGGATCGCCTTGGACGGCAGGCCGATCCTGATCGGCCGCGCCGACGACTCGACTCTGGTGCTGGACGACGACTACGCGTCGACCCGGCACGCCCGGATCGCCCTGCGCGGGGAGGATTGGTACGTGGAAGATCTGGGTTCGACGAACGGGACGTACCTCGACCGGGCTAAGGTCACGGCACCCCTCCGGGTCCCGCTCGGAGTCCCCATCCGGATCGGCAAAACGGTGATCGAGCTTCGCCCATGACTCTCGTCCTCCGCTACGCGGCTCGCAGCGACCGGGGCCTGGTGCGTTCCAGCAACCAGGACTCCGTGTACGCAGGTCCCCGCCTGCTCGCCCTCGCCGACGGCATGGGTGGGCACGCAGCGGGTGAGGTGGCCAGCAAGGTCGTCATCGCCTCCCTCGCGCCCCTCGACGACGACGATCCCAGCGACGATCTCCTCGCTCAGCTGAGAGAGGCCGTCCAGAACGGCAACGCCGCCATCGCCGAGCTCGTCCAGCAGGACCCGGACCTCGACGGGATGGGCACGACCCTGACCGCCGTGCTGTTCGCCGGTTCGCGGATGGGTGTCGTGCACGTCGGCGACTCGCGGGCGTATCTGATGCGCGGCGGTCAGTTCTCGCAGATCACGCGGGACGACAGCTTCGTCAACGAACTTCTCGAACAGGGCCGGATCACGCCGGAAGAGGCCGCGGTGCACCCGCAGCGGTCGCTGCTGCTGAAGGCGCTCACCGGCCACGAGGTCGAGCCGAGCCTGACCGTGCGCGAGGCCCGCGCCGGCGACCGGTACCTGATCTGCTCGGACGGTCTGTCCGGCATGGTCAGCGACGAAACGCTGTCCGAGGCGATCCAGATCCCGGATCCGCAGGCCTGTGCGGACCGGATGATCGAGCTGGCGCTCAAGGGCGGCGGCACCGACAACGTCACGGTGATCATCGCCGACGTCGTCGACGTCGACTTCGGTGAGGACGCGCCCATCGTGGGCGGCGCCGCCGGGGACGGCAGCGACGAGTTCCACCAGGGGGACTCCCCCGCCGCCCGCGCCCGTGCGCTGACCCAGCCCGCGCCGCAGCCGCGGCCGGAGGTCCAGCCCCAGCAGGAGGACCCCAAGGTCAAGCGCCGGAGGCGATTTCGCTGGCTGGCGGGAGCGGTGGTCGTCCTGATCGTGCTGGCCGCGGCGGCGATCGCCACGCGGTATTTCGTGCTGAGCCAGTACTACGTCGGCGAGGGTCCCGGCGAGGAGGTCGTGATCTACCGCGGCGTCCCCGGCAGCATCCTCGGCATCGACCTGCACGCCTACGAGCAGGGCTCGTGCCCGCCGGGCGGGCTGTGCACCGACAAGCTGCTGGTGCCCGCGTTGCAGGAGGACGCGCGGATCGCGGTGAAGAACGGCGTCAAGAAGGACAACCTCGACGACGCCCGCAAGTACATCGACGACTTCCTGCGGCCGCACAAGCAGCTGGCCGACTGCAAGCCGAACACCAGCTCGACTTCCACGCCGCCTTCCGCTTCGTCGCCGCCTCCGGTGTCGTCGTCGGCGGCAGCCCCTTCTACCCCCGCCTCGCCGAGTTCGGCGAACCAGCCAGCGGGGAGGGACTGCTCGACGCCGGCCACGGCAGCACCAGGGGGCGGTAACTGATGAGCACGCCGATCGCCGATCCGGCTTCGGCCCAGTTCGCCACGAACCCTCCGCGCGAGCTGCCCAAACGGCGCGGGACCGAACTCGTCCTCCTGGCGTTCGCGACGTTCATCGTCACCGTCGCGCTCGTGCTGGTGGAGGCGAACCAGGAGCAGGAGCTCACCAGCTCGATCATCTGGCTGGGGTTGTCGTACCTCGGGGTGCTGACGGCGGCGCATCTGGCGGTCCGCCGCTGGGCGCCGTACGCGGACCCGGTGATCCTGCCGTGCGTCGCGCTCCTGAACGGGCTCGGCCTGGTGATGATCCACCGGATCGACCTGGCGCTCGCGGAACGCGCGGTGCAGCAGGGCAAGGAGTACACGCCGGACGTCACCAAGCAGGTGCTGTTCACGGCGATCTCGCTGGTGCTGTTCGTGGTGGTGCTGGTCGTGATCAGCGATCACCGCACCCTGACCCGCTACGGCTACACCTGCGGTCTGGTCGGCATCGTGGCGCTCGCGCTGCCCGCGGTGCTGCCGTCGAGCCTTTCCGAGGTCAACGGCGCGAAGGTCTGGATCAAGCTGCCGTTCTTCTCGATCCAGCCCGGCGAGTTCGCGAAGATCCTTCTGATGATCTTCTTCGCTTCGTTCCTGGTGACGAAACGGGACCTGTTCATGGTCGCGGGCAAGAAGATCGTCGGCGTCGAACTGCCGCGCGCCCGTGACCTCGGCCCGATCCTGATCGCGGCGGCCGCCTGCCTCGGCGTGCTGGTGTTCGAGAAGGACCTCGGGACGTCGCTGCTGTTCTTCGGCGTCACGCTGGTGATGCTGTACGTCGCGACCGAACGGGTCATCTGGGTCGTGCTGGGCGTCGGTTTCTTCGCCGCCGGCGCGATCATCGCCTACAACCTGTTCACGCACGTCCAGCAGCGCGTCCGCAACTGGATCGACCCGCTCGCCACCTACGACGACGCGGGCGGCGGCTACCAGGTCGCGCAGGGACTGTTCGGGCTCGGCACCGGCGGGGTCGGCGGCACCGGCCTCGGCGCCGGACGGCCGGACATGGTCCCCGAGGCCAAGACGGACTTCATCACCACCGCGATCGGCGAGGAACTGGGCTTCATCGGCCTCGCCGCGATGCTGATGCTGTACCTGATCCTGGCGATGCGCGGGATGCGCAGCGCCCTCGCGGTCCGCGACACCTTCGGCAAACTCCTCGGCGGCGGCCTGTCGTTCGCCCTGGTCATGCAGATCTTCGTGGTCGTCGGTGGCGTCACGAACCTGATCCCGAACACCGGGATCACCGCCCCGTTCCTCTCCCGCGGTGGTTCTTCACTGCTCGCGAACTACATCCTGGTGGCCCTCCTGCTCCGAATCTCCGACGCCGCCCGCAAACCCGCGGTGCGGCCGAAGCCGCAGCAGCCGCAGGCGCCGCTCGCCGAAGCGCACACGGTGATGGTCCAGCGGCCGCCCGTGAACGGTGAGGGGAGCGCTTCGTGAACACCCCGCTCCGCAAGGTGGGCGTCGCCATGCTCGTCATGGTGGTGCTCCTGCTGGCCAACGCCACCTACATCCAGGTGGTCAAGGCCGACGACTACCGCACGGACTCGCGCAACCTGCGGGTGCTCTACGACGAGTTCTCCCGCCAGCGCGGCCTGATCGTGACGCCGGACGGCACGGCGCTCGCGAAGGTCGAACCCTCGAACGACAAGTACAAGTTCATCCGGTCCTACGCCGACGGCCCGATGTACGCGCCGGTCACCGGCTACTACTCGATCAACTACGGTTCGGGCGGCCTGGAGCGGTCCGAGGACGACGTGCTCAACGGTTCGGACCCGCGGCTGTTCGTGCGGCGTCTGTCGGACATGGTCACCGGCCGCGACCCGCGTGGCGGGAACGTGCGGCTGACGATCAACCCGGCCGTGCAGAAGGCCGCGTACGACCTGATGACGCAGAAGGGTTACACCGGCTCGGTGGTCGCGATCGAGCCGAAGACCGGGCGCATCCTGGCGATGGTCTCGACGCCGTCGTACGACCCGAACAAACTCGCCTCGCATGTCGGCAAGGAGCAGATCGCGGCCTGGGGCCAGTGGCGCGACGACCCGAAGAAGCCGATGCTGAACCGCGCGATCTCGGAGACCTACCCGCCGGGTTCGACGGCCAAGCTGCTGGTGACCGCGGCGGCGCTGGAGAACGGCAAGACGGCGGACATGCCGGTCAACACCGCGCCCAACGTCAAGCTCCCCGGCACGCAGACGACGCTGGAGAACTACGGCGGCGCGGCCTGCAAGGGCAGCACGCTGAAGGAAGCGCTGCGGTATTCCTGCAACGTGCCGTTCGCCGAGCTCGCCGGCGAACTGGGCAAGGACAAGCTGAACGCGACGGCGAAGAACTTCGGTGTCGGCGAGGACCTGGCCGTGCCGATGCGGGTCGCCGCCTCCTCCCTCGGGCCCCTCGAGTCGAAGGCGGCACTGTTCCAGAGCGCCATCGGGCAGCGCGACGTGCGGCTGACCCCGATCCAGGACGCCCTGCTTTCGGCGACCATCGCCAACAACGGGATGGCGATGAAACCGCAGCTGGTGCAGGCGCTGCTGGCACCGAACCTGTCGACCATCGAGGACTACAAGCCGACCGAGCTGACCGGTGACGCCGCGATGTCCAGCGCGAACGCCGCGATCCTGCGCGACATGATGCTGGCGTCGGAGGAGAACACGAAGGGCGCCGGCAAACGAGGCGACATCCAGATCGCCTCCAAGACCGGCACCGCCGAGCACGGCAACGACCCGAAGAACACCCCGCCGCACGCCTGGTACACCGGGTTCGCGCCGGCGATGGACCCGAAGATCGCCGTCTCGGTGATCGTCGAGTCCGGGGGCAACCGCGGGCTCGAAGCGACCGGTGGCACCGTGGCCGCGGAGATCGGCCGCGCCGCCGTCAACGCCATGCTCGGGGGTGGATAGCGGATGCTGTCCTCGGGTCAGCTGCTGGCCGACCGGTACAAGCTGACGAACCGGATCGCCGTCGGCGGGATGGGCGAGGTCTGGCAGGCCAGTGACACGCGGCTGGACCGGACGGTCGCGGTCAAGATCCTCAAGGCGGAGCTGTCCGGCGACGCCGAGTTCCTGCACCGGTTCCGGACCGAGGCGCGGATGACCGCGTCGCTGAACCATCCCGGCATCGCCGCGGTGCACGACTACGGCGAGACGGTCGCGGACGAGCTGTCGATCGCGTATCTGGTGATGGAGCTGGTCGAAGGCGATCCGCTGGCCGCGATCATCACCCGCGAAGGACGGCTGAACGCCGAGCGCACCCTGGACATCCTGGAGCAGGCCGGTAACGCGTTGCAGGCCGCGCACGAAACCGGTCTCGTGCACCGCGACGTCAAACCGGGCAACATCATGGTGACCCCGGCCGGGCAGGTGAAGATCACCGACTTCGGTGTCGCGAAGGCCGCCGACGCCGCCCCGGTGACCAGGTCCGGCATGGTGATGGGCACCGCCCACTACATCGCTCCCGAGCAGGCGCTCGGGCACAACGCCGAACCGGCGAGCGACGTCTACTCGCTGGCCGTGTGCGGCTACGAATGCCTCACCGGGCACCGGCCGTTCCTTTCGGAGAACGCGGTGACGGTCGCGATGATGCACATCCGCGACATCCCGCCACCACTGCCGCCGGACGTGCCGCCGGGCGCCCGCGCGGTGATCGAAGCGACCCTGATCAAGGATCCGAGACAGCGGTACAACAGCGGCGGCGAGTTCGCGGCCGCCGTCGCCGCGGTCCGCGCCGGGCTGCCCCTGCCGACGCCGTCCGGACTGGTGAACGTGGCCTACCCGGCCGGCCAGCCCGTGCTGCCGCAGCAGGTACCGCCCGGCCCGCACTCCCCGCCGAACCCGATGGCGGCGGTGGGACCGGCGTCGCATCCGGCGATGCACCCGGTCACCGGCCCGCCGCCGATGGCGGTCCGCCGTCTGCCCGGCAGACGGCCACAATGGGGCTGGTGGCTGCTGCTCGCGGTGATCCTGATCGCAGTACTGGTGGCAGGAGCCTTCCTCATCGTGAGACTGGTCGGTTCGGGCAACGGACCGCAGTCGGGCGGCGTGGAAACGAGTGAACACGCGCCGGCTCCGGGTAAGAAGTCCGAAGGTCCTCCGCCGACATCCGCGTACCCCGCGGTTCCGACGGAGGGCGGCACCGAGGAGCCGGCCGGACAGGCGAATCCAGGAATGATGAGCAGCAAACCTTGGACGGAATGGAACGGCACGCAGAGATGAGCACACCAAGACTGCTCAGCAACCGCTACGAGCTGGGCGAGACGCTCGGCTACGGAGGCATGTCCGAGGTCCACCACGGCCACGACGTGCGCCTGGGCCGGGAGGTGGCGATCAAGATCCTGCGTGCCGACCTGGCGCGGGATCCCCAGTTCCAAGAACGTTTCCGTCGCGAGGCACAGAACGCGGCGGCACTGAACCACCCGGCGATCGTCGCCGTCTACGACACCGGCGAGACGAACACCGAGTTCGGCCCGCTGCCCTACATCGTGATGGAGTACGTCGAAGGACGGACTCTGCGCGACATCGTGAAGACCGAAGGCCCGATGTCGCAGAAGCGGGCCATGGAGGTCATGGCCGACGTCTGCGCGGCACTGGACTTCTCGCACCGGCACGGCATCGTGCACCGCGACGTCAAACCGGCGAACGTGATGATCACGAAGAACGGCGCCGTCAAGGTGATGGACTTCGGGATCGCGCGCGCCATGCACGACGGGCAGTCCGCGATGACGCAGACCGCCGCGGTGATCGGCACGGCGCAGTACCTCTCGCCGGAGCAGGCGCGCGGTGAGTCCGTCGACGCGCGTTCCGACGTCTACGCCGCCGGATGCGTGCTGTACGAACTCATCACCGGCGAGCCGCCCTTCACCGGCGACTCGCCCGTGGCGGTGGCGTACCAGCACGTCCGGGAAGACCCGAACCCGCCGTCGTCGGTGAACCCGGCCGTGGCGCCCGAGCTCGACGCCGTCGTGCTCAAGGCGCTCGCGAAGGGTCCGGCGAACCGGTACCAGTCGTCCGCGGAGATGCGTTCGGACCTCGTCCGCACGCTGTCCGGTCAGCGACCGGCCGCGCCGATGGTGATGTCGGAGGACGAGCGCACCCAGGTCATGGACTCCGACCGCCGGGTGCCACCGCGCTACGACCAGTACGAGGAAGACGACGAGGACCCGGCCGCGAAGAAGAAGCGCCGGGCCTGGCTCATCGCCGGTCTCGTGGTCTCGCTGGCCGCCATCGTGCTGCTGATCATGTGGCTGATGGGCGCGTTCACCAGCACCGGCGCGGAGAGCAAGGCCATCCCGACGGTCGTGGGCCAGTCCGAGGTTTCGGCGAAGGACACGCTCCGGGGCGCGGGGTTCAACTCGTTCGAGCCGACCAAGAAGGTGCCCTGCACCGGGGAGGCCGTCAACGGGCTGCCCGCCTGCGACGAGAACGACATCGACAAGGTCATCGCGATCAGCCCGAACCAGGGCCAGGTGATACCGACCTCGGACAAGATCACGCTGACCGTCGGCGCGAAGCCGGGCAAGGTCAAGACCCCGGACCTCAAGGGCAAGACCGTCGCCGAAGCCACGGCCGCGCTGACCGAAGCCGGTCTGAAGCTCGGCGCGACCACCGAGGACGAGACCGAGGACACGAACCAGGCCGGCAAGGTCATGTCGCAGAACCCGAGCGCGCAGGCCGAGGTCGATCAGGGTTCGAAGGTCGACATCACGGTCGGCAAGTCCAAGGAACTGAAGACGGTCCCGAACTACAAGGGCAAGACCCAGGCCGAGGCCGAAGCCGGGTTGAAGGCGGCCGGGTTCACCCCGCAGGTCACCAACGTGGACTCCGACCAGCCCAAGGGCACCGTGATCGACCAGACCCCGAACGGCGGCAAGCTGGCCGTCGGCAGTGTGGTCAAGCTGTCGGTGTCGAACGGCAACCAGGAAACCTTCGACATGCCGAACCTGAAGGGCATGACCGAGGAGCAGGCGACGCGGCAGCTGCAGCAGCTGGGCTGGAACGGAACCCTGGACACGCAGGCCGACAAGAACGGTGACCGGGACCAGGCGGGCAAGGTCAGCAAGACCAACCCGCAGGCCGGTGCGAAGGTCGCGAAGAACGCGCCGATCACGCTGTTCATCGTGGAAGGCGACGAGACGTCGACGACGTCGAGTTCGCGGCTCTTCCCTCCGGGCTGACAGAGCTGAAAAGGGCCCCGCACGGTTTCGTGCGGGGCCCTTTTCATGTCAGCTTCTCGAGGTGACCCGGTTTCACCAGGGGTCGTGAGTGAAAAAGAGCGTTAGAACCGCCCTTGCCACTCACGACCTCCTTTGTGGCCCACTGGGGTACAGCCAGCACCTGCCGGCCGCTCGAACCCGCCGAAGGAGCCTGTTAGGCGAGCTTCCTGAAACGGGATAGTGGCGGGCAGGGTTCAGGGCGCCAAGTTTTCGAGCAGTCCTTGGTATGCCTGCTGAATCCGCCCGGCGCTGGTCCGCACCACGACCGCCTTCGGGCGCGTGGCGACGAGCGCCACGAGCCGGTCGTACATCTCCACCAGCCGTTCGGGTCCGCCCAGCATCTCGTGCGCCTCGACGTGTTCGGGCTCCGCCGCCGCGCGCGTGCGCTCGGCGAACCGCCGGAGCACGTTGTCCTTGGTGTCGAGCAGGACGATCTCGTGGAACTCCGCAGCCGTCTCGCCGGCGAGGGTTTCGAGGCGTTCGAGGAGTTCGGCGCGGCCGAGGAACTGCGGGACGATCACGTCGTGGCCCGCGAGCAGATGGGTGCGCGCGGCGCTCACGGCGAGGTCGCGGGCGAGCGTTCCGGCCTTCGCGGCGTTCTCGCGCCAGGCGCCGAGCAGACCGCGGAGCCGGTCGATGTCGAGGTTCAACGTCAGCGGATGGTCGTCGGCGTACAGCCGGGCGAGGGTCGACTTCCCGCAGGCGGGCGGGCCGTTGAGCACGATGAGCCGCGGCATCAGGCGTTGCGCCGGAGCAGATACCCGACGGCCGTCGCGCTCAGCAGCAAGGCGGCGACCGCCGCCACGGCGGCCACGACGAACGGGCCGGTCAGGGGTTGTTGCGAGGTCAAGGCGCGCAGCAGCGGATTGGCCAGCGGCAGCCACTTCACCAGGAGCACCGCCGCGAGGGCGAAGATCGCGGCCAGGACGGACCAGCCGACACGCGGGACCAGCAGCCGTGAACAGGGCAGGCCGATCGCGATCCCGAACAGCGCGCACAACGCGTGCGCCGAGGCGCCCAGCGCGAAGGTGCCGATCGTGAAACCGCCGGTCCGGAGCCCTGACCACAGCACCGTCACGAGGATCAGCACCACCGCGCAGCCGAAGACGGCCAGCGTGGCGCCGCCGAGGACCGATCGCCAGCGTCGTGCGTGGCTGAAGGTCACCAGCCGCTGGACCGGATCTTCGACGTCGAGCATCGCGATGGTCAGCCAGCACGAGACCACGAGGAGCGAACCAGCGCTGATCCCGTACTGCGGCAGCAGCGGCGACTTCGGATCCGTGTAGAGCACGGTGTTGACCGCGATGTAGGCGAGGATCGCGGGCAGATAGCGCTGGGAGTGGCCGAGCAGCGCGAGGTAGTAGCGGGTCATGGCGAGCACGGCGCCACCTCCCGGACCGAAAAGCCGCGGTTGAGCGCGCGCAGCAGGACCGCGTCGGCGTGCCCGGCTTCGACCGTCAGGACGACCTTCCCGTCCTCGGCCACGACGTGACTCACTCCGGGTTCCGAAGACCAGTCAACGCTGGGGCCGTGCAGGACGATCCTTGTCGCGCGCTCGGTTTTCGGCGCCGCTTCGACACGGGTCAGGAGGCCGTCGTCGATCCGGTAGACGTCGTCGGCATGGGCGTGCACGACGGAGGCGCGGTGGTCGGTGAAAACCACGCTCGCACCCCGTTCCTTGGTCTCGGCGACGAGTTCGCCGAGCACGGTGTGGGCTTCGACGTCGAGACCGGACCAGGGCTCGTCGAGGATCAGCAGCTCCGGCTCGGCGAGGACCGCCTGAGCGAGACCGACCTTCTGGGCGTTGCCCTTCGACAGCGTCCGCAAGGGCGCGTCGGGGCCGCCGACCAGCGCCAACCTGTCCAGCAAGGGATCGATCATCGACAAGTCGACATGGCCGTCGATGCGGGCCATATGCCGCAGGTACGCCCGGGCACTCATCCGCTGTCCCGCCGGGAAGCGGTCCGGCAGGTAGCCGACGCGCGGATCGCCCACGACGGTTCCCGACGTCTCCCGGGCAAGGGCCGCGAGAATCCTGAGCAGCGTCGACTTCCCCGAGCCGTTCGAGCCGAGGACACCGAGCACGCGACCCGCCGGAACGTCGAGGTCGACGTCGGCGAGCACGGGTTCACCGCGGCCGTAGCGCTTACCGACTCCCTCGAGCCGGATCAGCGAGGTCACGCAGCAGCGGCCTTCTGCAGCGCGCGAGTCGCCTGTTCGAGTTCGTCGACCGTTGCGTCGGGGACCGGGTGCCCGGCGGAAGCCATCCAGTTCGCCAGCATCCGGTGACCGCCCTGGGTGAGCACGGACTCGGGGTGGAACTGGACGCCTTCGAGCGGCAGCTCGCGGTGCCGCATGCCCATCACGACACCGGACTCGGTGCGGCCTGTGATTTCGAACACGGTCTCGTCGATGGTTTCCGGCAAAACGGTCAGCGAGTGGTACCGCGTGGCGGTGAATTCCGAGGGGAGCCCGGCGAGCACTCCGTCGCCCGAATGGTGGACTTGACTGGTCTTGCCGTGCAGCAGTTCCGGAGCGCGGTCGACGGTGGCGCCGAAGACCACGCCGAGGGCCTGGTGGCCGAGGCAGACGCCGAGCATCGGGATGCGTTCCTCGGCGCATTTGCGGATGACGTCCATGCTCTGACCAGCGCGTTCCGGGGTTCCGGGGCCGGGAGAGACGAGGACCGCGTCGAACTCGCCGAGCTTGTCGAGCTCCACCACGTCGTTCCGCCAGACGGTGCAGTCGGCGCCGAGCTGGGCCAGATACTGGACCAGGTTGTAGACAAAACTGTCGTAGTTGTCGACGACGAGCACGCGCATGAAACCAGCTTAGCGGCTCCCACCAGGTGGACCGTACGCCAGATCACAATGATTGTTAGGGCTGCCTAACTTACCGTGGTAGGAGTGAGCCGTTCTCTTCGTGTAGCCATCGTGGGTGCCGGTCCGGCCGGCATCTACGCCGCCGACATCCTCGACAAGTCCGACGCCGACGTGACGATCGACCTGTTCGAGCGCATGCCGGCGCCGTTCGGGCTGATCCGGTACGGCGTCGCGCCCGACCACCCCCGGATCAAGGGCATCGTCACCGCCCTGCACAAGGTGCTCGACAAGCCGAACATCCGGCTGCTGGGCAACGTCGACTACGGGACCGACCTCAAACTCGACGACCTGCGTCAGTTCTACGACGCGGTGATCTTCTCGACCGGCGCCATGGCCGACCGCGCGCTCGACATCCCCGGGATCGACCTCGACGGCAGCTACGGCGCCGCCGACTTCGTCTCGTGGTACGACGGTCACCCGGACGTGCCGCGCACCTGGCCGCTGAACGCGACCTCGGTCGCGGTCCTCGGCGTCGGCAACGTGGCGCTCGACGTGGCGCGGATCCTCGCGAAGACCGCCGACGAGCTGCTCAGCACCGACATCCCGGACAACGTCTACCAGGGGCTGAAGGCCAGCCCGGTCACCGACGTGCACGTGTTCGGCCGCCGCGGCCCGGCTCAGGCGAAGTTCACGCCGCTGGAGCTGCGCGAGCTGGACCACTCGCCGAACGTCGAGGTCATCGTGTACCCCGAGGACATCGAGTTCGACGAGGGCAGCATCGCCGCGCTGCGGGCGTCGAAGCAGATCGACATGGTCGTGAAGACGCTGCAGGAGTGGGCGATCCGCGACCAGGGCGACCGGCCGAAGCGACTGCACCTGCACTTCCTGCACTCGCCGTGCGAGATCGTCGGCGAAGACGGCAAGGTGACCGGTCTGCGGACCGAGCGCACCGAACTGACCGGTGACGGCAACGTGCGCGGCACCGGCGAGTTCCACGACTGGGACGTCCAGGCCGTCTACCGCGCGGTGGGCTACCTGTCGTCGCATCTGCCGGAGATCCCGTTCGACCACACCACCGGGACCGTGCCGAACCAGGCGGGCCGCGTGCTGGACATCGACGAGGAGCAGGTGCCGGGCGTCTACGTGACCGGCTGGATCAAGCGCGGGCCGGTCGGCCTCATCGGCCACACCAAGGGCGACGCGGCCGAAACCATCGCGAGCCTGCTGGCCGACGCCGACAACCTCACGGCCCCGGCCGTCGAGGACCCCGACGCGATCCTCGGCTTCCTGACCGAACGCGGCGTTCCCTTCACCACCTGGGAAGGCTGGGGCAAGCTCGACGCCCACGAGAAGTCGCTCGGCGCCCCGCACGGCCGGGAGCGCGTCAAGGTCGTGGAGCGCGACGAAATGACCCGCATCTCGCGAGGCTGAACCCTGTCCGTGAAGGCCTCCTTCCCTACGCTCAAGGTAGGGAAGGAGGCCTTCACGGCGTTCCCAGGTAAGCCAGGACCGCCAGGACCCGGCGGTTCGTGTCGTCCGAGGCGACGATGCCGAGTTTCGCGAAGATGTTCGCGGTGTGCTTCCCCACCGCGCCTTCGCTGAAGTGCAGCCGCGAAGCGATGGCGGCGTTGGAACAGCCTTCGGCCATCAAGCCGAGTACCTCGCGTTCGCGCGGGGTCAGCGCCGCGAGGGGGTCGGATGCGTTGCCCGCCACCAGTTTCGCGATCACTTCGGGATCCATCGCGGTGCCGCCGTCCGCCACCCGCCGCACCGCGTCGATGAACTGGTCCGCGTTGAAGACCCTGTCCTTCAACAGATAGCCGATCGCGCCTGCCCCGTCGGCCAGGAGTTCCCGCGCGTAGAGCTGCTCGACATGTTGCGACAGAACGAGAATCGGCAGCCCCGGGATGTCGCGCCGGACGGCCAGCGAAACCTGGAGTCCTTCGTCGGTGAGCGTCGGCGGCATCCGGACGTCGACGACCGAAACGTCGGGCCGGTGCGTGCGCAGCGCCCGCTCCAGTTCCGGACCGGTGCCCACCGCCTCGACGACGTCGAAACCGTGCGCGGTCAGCAAATGCGTCAAGCCGTCTCGGAGGAGGTATTGGTCCTCGGCGACGACGCATCGGGGTCGAGCTGGCACGGGATCTCCATGATCGCCTTCGTCGGCCCGCCGAGCGGGCTGGTCAGAGCAAAAGTACCGTCGAAGGCGCCCAGTCTGCGTTCGATCCCGCGAATCCCGCTTCCCCGGGCCGCGTTCGCGCCGCCCTTACCGTCGTCGGTCACTTCGATCCGCAACAAACCGTCGTCGTAACCCAGTTCGATCGACACTCGCCGCGCCTCACCGTGTTTCGCGGCGTTGCCCAGCAACTCGCTGACCGCGAAGTACGCGCACGCCTCCGCGGGCTGCTCCAACCGGGGCAGGGTGCCGTTCACCGAAGCCCGCAGCGGACTGTCGAGCGCCATCGCGCGTACCGCGTCACCGAGCCCGCGCTCGGACAACACCGGCGGGTGAATCCCGCGCACCAGCAGCCGCAACTCGGTCAGCGTCTCGGACGACGTCTGCCGCAGTTCGGCGGCCAGCCGTTTCGCGGCGGCCGGGTCGCTGTCGATCAGCGCTTCGACCGCGCCCAGCTTCATGCCCATCGCGACCAGCCGCGACTGGACGCCGTCGTGCAGATCCCGCTCGATACGCCGCAGCTCGGCGGCCTGCGCGACCGACGCGTCGGTCCGTGTCTGCTTCAACCGCTCGACACGCTGCCCCAGCCGCGAAGCTTCTGTCGGACCGAGAAGCACCTTCGCGAAGCGCGCTCCCAGACGGGCGAGCCAGGGTGTCAGGACCAGCCCGGCGGCGGAGGCTGCCAGGGCCACCGGCGTCAGCGCGAGCGCTTGCCCGAACGGCCGCCAGATCCACAGCGCCACCACACCCCAGAGACCGCCGAACACCAGCGCCGCCGTCGGCACCACCATCAGCAGCAGGACCACGGAGTTGACCGCCGCGGCCGCCAGGTCACGCCAGGTGGCGCGGTCGGATATCGCCCAGCGCAACCGCGCGAGGCGCGCCGGCCACCACGGCGTGTCGTACAGCTGCCGTCCGTACCGGTACATCCCGTCCGCCCGCGGCACGGGAAACGGCGGCTCCGGCAGATACGGCCGGTCGATCCGCACGCCGGTCCAGTTCTTGGCCTCGCGGCGCAGGGTGTCGGTCACCGAACGACCGGCGACGACCATCGCCGGGAACAGCGGCGCCGGCCAGATCAGGGTGAGCAGCGTCGGGATCGCCATTCCGAGCTGCGCGACGGAAAGCGCGAACAGCCCCAGCTGGAAACCGAGCGCCTTCAGCCTCGTCTTGAGCCAGCCGTCGCCGGTGCGGGCCGGACGAGGCCCGAGCCACCAGCGCGTCCACTTCCCGTACAGGCGAAGCGCGCGCGGCCCGGCCACCAGGACCGCGGGCACGAGTATCAGACCGGCCAGCGGATTCCACAGCTGCCAGCCGAGATCGCGTCCGGTCGCCGGATCGTCGGAGATCCACTCGAACCTTTTGGTCCACTTGATGAACCACGACCGCTTGAACAGGCTGTTCCCGTCGCGGTACCAGCCGTCGCGCTCACGTTCCGGTTCGGGCGGCGCCGGCCGATAGGGCGGCTCGACCTCGACCCCGCACCAGCGTCCGGCCAGACGCCGGGTGAGCGCGGCACGCGGACGCGTCCCTTCGAGCGCGAGCGTGTAGGCGAAGACCAGGCCGACACAGAGCAGGCAGAAACCCACCAGTTCGAGCAGCAGGTCCAGCCAGCTCACCAGCGCCAAGGCCGCGAGCACGAAGCCCCGGCGCACGGAGGTGAGATAGGTGCGGATCATGCGACGAAGTCTTCCCCACCGCCCCGGCCCGGCACAGTGACCGCAGGCCCCCGATCAGGGTGGGTCCAGCCCCACCCCAGCTGTGGGTTCAGCGCCATTCTGGCCAAGTCCGTTGCGCCATAACGTTTTTCGCATGCCAATCATCGAAGTCACCAACCTCCGCAAGACGTACGGGGAGCACGTCGCGGTCGACGACGTTTCGTTCCACGTGGAACAAGGCGAGATCTTCGGGATCCTGGGGACCAACGGCGCCGGCAAGACCACCACGGTCGAATGCCTCCAGGGACTGCGTACGCCGGACTCGGGCTCCATGTCGGTCCTCGGTCTCGACCCGGGCAAGGACCACGCCGCCCTGCGGCAGCGCCTCGGCTCGCAGCTCCAGGAAAGCCGCCTGCCCGACAAGATCAAGGTCCACGAGGCGCTCGACCTCTACGCCTCCTTCTACGCGAACCCCGCCGACACCGGCGACCTGCTCGCGAAGCTCGGTCTCACCGGGCAGCGGGACAAGTACTTCGGCAAGCTTTCCGGCGGCCAGAAGCAGCGCGTCTCGATCGCGCTCGCGCTGGTCGGCCGCCCCGAGGTCGCCGTCCTCGACGAACTGACCACCGGACTGGACCCGCACGCCCGCCGCGACACCTGGAAGCTCGTCGAGGCCGTACGCGACACCGGCGTCACCGTCCTGCTCGTCACGCATTTCATGGACGAGGCCGAACGCCTTTGCGATCGCCTCGCGATCTTCGACGCCGGACGCGTGGTCGCCACCGGCACCCCGGCCGAACTCCGTGACCGCGCCGGTAAATCCACTTTGGACGAAGCCTTCGTGACCCTGACCGGCCGCGACTGAGCAAGGAGACGACCAATGAACACACTCGCCAAGATCACCCTCACCGAAACGAAACTCGCCCTCCGCACGCCTGGTTTCGTCATCGGCGGACTCGTCCTGCCGACGGCCATCACGGCCATCCTCGGTGCCATTCCCGCCATTCGCGCGGACAGCGGAACAGCGACGGGCATGCGCTTCCTCGACGCCTGGGTGCCGTCGATGGTGGTGCTCACCATCGCCATGATGGGCCTGCAAGCGATCCCCGGGATCATCGCGACTTACCGCGAACAGGGCATCCTCCGCCGCTTCGCCACCACGCCGGTGCACCCGGCACAGTTACTGGTGGCGCAGCTGATCATCAACGTCACCGTGACCATCGGCGGGGTCGGCATCCTCCTCCTGACGGCGGGCGTCGTCTTCGACGTCCCCACCCCGCGTCACCCGCTCGGCTTCCTGCTGACGTTCGTCCTCGGCACGACCGCGATCTTCGGGCTCGGCCTGATCGCCGCCTCGGTCGCCAAGACCAGCCGCGCCGCGAGCGGGATCGCGTTGATCGCCTACCTCCCGATCATGTTCCTCGGCGGCGTCTACCTGCCGCGTCCCCTGCTCCCGGAGGCCATCCGCGACATCGGCGCGTACATCCCGCCGGGCGTCAAAGCCCTCGAAGACGCGTGGACCGGCGCCGGCGCGCAACCGCTGCAACTCGCCGTACTGGCGGCTTTCGCGGTGGGCAGTTGTGTCTTGGCGGCGAAGCTCTTTCGCTGGGAGTGACGACGGCTTCCGCCAAAGTGGTGATGATGATCGTTTTCTCTTGTGGCTCGGGCCGCGGGTGGGTAGTCAGGTAGATGGCCCACGTTCACCGTGTCTCTCTCGGAGGTTCGATGTCTCTGGATGTATCGCCCGCGCTGCTGGAGAAGGCCGAGCGCGGGGAGGTCTCCGACGCCGAATTCGTCGCCTGTGTCCGGGAGTCCCTGCCCTACGCCTGGAACGTGATCACCGGTGTCATCGCGGAGGCCGAGGGCGCGGCCGACGGGTTCGCCGACAACGAGACGCCGCCGCCGAGCGAGGCCGAACGCGGTCAGCTGCTGCGGGCGCTGGCCTCGGACGCCATCCGCGGCGGTCTGGAACGACACTTCGGCGTGAAGCTGGCGTTCCAGAACTGCCACCGCGTCGCCGTGTTCAAGAAGTCCCAAGTGGACAGTGACCGCTACCGCGCGTTCGTCTCCGTCCGCGGCCAGCTGCTGAACCAGAGCCCGGAACTGCGCGACTGCTAGCCGCGACGCAGCGCGGGTAGCACTTCTTCCCCGATCCGCGCGATGTTCTCGAGTGTTCCCTCCGGCGTACCGGACGCTTCCACCATCATGATCACGTGGGAGACCCCGGTACGCCGGATGCTCGTCCCCAGCCTGTCGACGCAGTACTCCACGCCGCCGATCGGGTGCATCTCGCACAGCCGGTCGGTATAGGCCACCGGATCCTTGTCCAGGCCCCGTTTGCCGTCGAGGTACACGTGCCCGGCGAAGCCCTCTTTCAGGGAACCCGGCAACGCGGACCGCACGACGTCCAGCGCGTCGTCCCCGACCTGGCACATCACCGTCGACACGTGCTCGGCGGCGGAATCCCCGTACGCGGCAAGGGTTTCGATTTTGCCGTCGTCGTCGGTGTGCAGCCCGAGCAACATCGGCAGCCCACGATCGGCGGCGAGCCGCACCGCCCGCGAGCCGGCGTCCCCGCAGGCCACGACCAACCGTGGGTCGCGTTCCGGCCGCGGCACCATCGGCACCTCGCGGAACTTGAAGTGCTCGCCGTCGGCCGAGACCGTCTTCGACGTCATCGCCGCGAGCATCAGGTCGAGGCTCTCCTCGAATCCCGTTTCGTAGCGCGAAGCACCGGTGCCGAACACCTCGAGGTCCTGCCACGGCCCGCCGCGGCCGACGCCGATCCGCAGCCGTCCGCCGGAAACGGCGTCGAGCAGCGACCACTGTTCGGCGAGCGCCACCGGATGCGCGACGGACAGCACGCTCACCGCGGTGCCGACGGCGATCCGCTCGGTGCGGCCGAGCACGTGCGCGGCGAGGGTGATCGCGGACGGGCAGACGCCGTACGGCATGAAGTGGTGCTCGGCGAACCACACGTCGTCGAATCCGGCCCGCTCCGCGGCGATGGCGGCGTCGACCGACCGGCGCAGCACCTCGGCGTCCTCCTGGCCGGGAAACCGGCCGGAGACGAGAAAGACTCCGAATCGCACGCTTACTGAACCGAAACCTCGTTGAACCACAGGCGCGGTTCCAGCCACGGGAAGACGACGAACATCAGCAGCGCCACGATCCCGAGCGCCAGCACGACCGCCGTCGCCAGTTTCACCGCGAAGGGGCCCGGCAGCCTGCGCCAGATCCAGCCGTACATCAGCGCGCCTCCGAGATCTTGGGCAGGAGTTCGGCGTAGGAGCCGACCTGGTTCTTCGGCACCTGCTGGGCCAGCACCGCGTGGATGATGAGCCGTTCCTTCGCCGAGAACTGCGGGTGACACGTCGTCAGCGTGAGCAGCGAGACCTGATCGGCCTTCGGCAGGATCTCCGGATCCTTGTACGGCACCGGGTTCACCGTGTCGCCCTTGGTCGGGAACACGATACGGCGGCCGTTGGTCTCGCCGTAGGGCCCGCCGTCGGCGGCGTTCGGGTTGCGCAGGGTTCCGACGTTCTTGCACTTCGGCTGCGCGCCCTTGCCCTCCGCCCAGCCTTCGACCTCGTCCTTGTACGGCAGCACCTTGTAGATGTAGAAGTCGGTCTGCGTCTCGATGACGATCTGGTCGCAGGAGCTGAGGTTGTCCAGGTCGTTGAACGGCGCGCCCTTGCCGACGCGGTGCCCGGCGACGGCGAAGTTGCCCGGTTCGCCCGGCAGCGCGGTGCCCTTGTAGTGGCCGGGGCCGACTTCGAGCGCGGCCTCGGTGGTGCCTTCCTGGATGGTGAAGTTGAAGTCGGCGCCGAACACCGGGATGTGGATCCTGGCGAACGCCTTCCCGTCGACCAGTTCCGGATGCAGCTGCCGATCCTTGCCCCACTCGCCGTCCAGCTCGGAACTGGCCTCGGACTGTTTGCCCGCGGAGAACAGGTCGGTCACGTAGACCTCGTAGACCATGAACAGCAGCACCACCAGGCCGGCGGTGATGAGGAGTTCGCCGACGGTCCGGATGGCGACGCCGCCCTTGCCCAGCTCGCGCGGCGGCGGACGTTCCTCGGTCGCGGTGCCCCCGCCGACCGGTTCGAAGATGACGGTCTCCTCGGTCGACCCCGGCGGCGGCATGGGACGACGGCGCGGCGGTGGCGCCTCGCTCCGGCGGCGCGGCGGAGGACCTTCGTATGCCCTGCCGTCCTGAGGCCTCCTTCGAGGCGCCTCTCCGGGCGCACGACGCGGCGGGATTGCGTCCTCCGGCCTACGCTGGGGGGCCGGACGGCCTCCGCCGGGTGGTCGTTCGGAGTACCGCCGACGGTCCCCGCCCGGCTCTTCCCGCTCAGCCACGCAAAGCTCCTCAGTCTCGAACCAAACCGCTGCCGAACCGTCTGTGACACCATTGTCACAGTGCGGGAAATCGACCGGTCCCGGACGGTGCCCAGCGGCGCTCGTTTACGTTAACGTGTGCACGTGGCGCTGGTTGCGCACCCGAAAGCGGGTCATCGCCACCAGGGAAGCCGAACAGTACGCGAGGAACACGATGCCGAAGTCCAAGGTCCGCAAGAAGACGGCGTACACCCCGCCGACCGATCGCCGCACGCCGGTGAAGGTCAAGGCCGCGGGCCCGTCGAACCTGTTCTACAAGATCGTGATGTTCGGCCTCATGCTGGTCGGCCTGTTGTGGCTGGTCGTCAACTACATCGCGGGCGACAAGATCCCCTTCATGGCGGATCTGGGCAACACGAACTTCGCCATCGGTTTCGTGCTGATGATCGCCGGTTTGCTCATGACGATGCGGTGGCGGTGAGCATTACCCCGGATGGCGGCTTGACGCCGAATTACACCGGTGTGACTCATCCCCAGTGTGGATAACCCCTGTGGATAACTACCCCACCTCGTGGGCGCCGCAGCGGAACGTTGTGGTAGTGGCCTGGGTGCTCACCCTGTTGCTGCTGGCAGGCGTGCTGTGGCTGGCCATCGGCGGCGACGTCGGCGGCACCGTCCTGACCGGGGTCGCGATGTTGTCCGTCGGGGCGCTCGCGCTGCACGGCACCCTGCTCCGTCCCCGGCTGGCGGCAGGCCCCGGTGGACTCCTGGCCAGGACCGTGGGCGGTGCGCACCGCTACTCCTGGACCGAAGCCCGGCTCCGGCTTCGCACCACGCGACGGCTCGGCCGGGACAGCCTGACCCTGGAGGTCGAATCCGGCGATCACCTGCTGGTGTTCGGCCGGATCGACCTCGGTGAGGACCCCCGCGACGTGCTGGACGTCCTCACCGCCCTCAAGGGTCAGGCGTTGTCGTAGTAGTGGACGTCGCCGTTCGGGCCGTGTGACCAGCCCGGGACGGCCGGGCCGACCGCGGGCGGCGCGTATTCCCCGAAGATCTCGTACGGCGAGGCCGGCGAGCAGATCGGGTTGATCTTGACGACGCAGTTCCGCAAAGACCCGCTGAACTTCGCTTTGACGTGCCGGGGCCGCTGGTCTTCCACCACCGCCGGACCCGCCGTGATCTCCCAGCCGGTGGCCGCGCCCGGCCCCGTCGTACCGACCGTCTGCGTGGCCGCCGAGGACGTCACGCCGGGATCGCCGAAGCAGATTTTCAACGCCGAATCGACGTAGGCGACACGGAGTGTGATGGTGCTGCCCGAGCCGAGGAAATAGCGTTTGGTGTAGGTCTGGCAGGTCTCGGCGGCTTGCCCGGCCTGTGCGACCGCGGGTGCCGATACCGAAGCCAGCACGGCGACGGCGGCGAGAGCTGCTGCTTTCCGGATCTTCATCTCAACCCCCAAGTTGACGATGCACATGATCAACTCGAAGGTACCCAGCCCGGCTGCTTCTCGATCGGGTTTTCGGATGACCCACTTGGGGGAAGTACGGCTACTCCGGGTAGCAGGCGTAGGAGGGCACACCCCGGCTGGTGGTGAGCTCACACGTCGCCGAAATCGTCTGCGCGTCCTTCCAGACGACGAGCCCGATCATCGCCACCACGACGATCGCGATTCCGCCGAGCTGCCATTTCAGCCGGTTCTTGTCCGGCGCGTACAGCAGCGCGAAGGTGGCCAGGAGGCCCGCGACGAACCCGCCGGCGTGCCCGAGGATCGAAATGCCGGGCACCTGGAAGGTGATGAAGACGTTCAGACCCAGGATCACCAGCAGCCACGTCGGGTTGAGCCGCAGCTTGATGACGATGACCGTGTACGCGCCGATGAGCCCGAAGATGGCGCCGGACGCGCCGACCACGGGGACGGCGTCCAGGTCGCTGAAGACCAGGTTCGCGGCCGAGCCGCCGAGCAGGGAGACGAAGTAGAGCACCGTGAACGGGACGCGGCCGAGCGCGGTCTCCAGCGGGCGCCCCACGAACCACAGAGAGAACGCGTTGCTCGCGATGTGCAGCAGGCCGTACTGGAGGAAGCCCGAAGTGAGGATCCGCCACCATTCGTCGCCTGCCAACGTCGCGGGATTCCACAGCTGGCCGTACTGGAACAGCTCGGAGAAGTTGTTGTTCGCGAGGCTGCCGGACTGGACGACCGTGATGAGGAAGACGATGACGTTCAGCGCCAGGAGGACCGGCGTCACGACAGCCGTCCGGGCGGGCTGGGCGCCCGCGAGGGTGCGCGAGCCGTAGCCGGCGTCGCGGTACTGCTTCTGCTGAGCGCGATCCTGTTGCCGACCGGCCTGGACGCAGTCCGTGCACTGGAAGCCCACGGCGGCTTCGCGCAGGCAATCCGGGCAGGCCGGACGCTCGCAGCGTGCACAGCTCAGCCCGGTCGGCCGGTTCGGGTGCCACCAGCAGCCGGGCATGGCGGCCTGCTGGTACTGGGGATTCGGTGGTTGGCTCACGATGCCACCAACCTACCGAAATCCCCGGTAACCGGCTCTGCGATCAGCGGCTGATGCTGACCTTCTCGATGACGATGTCCTGCAGCGGACGGTCGGCCGGACCGGTCGCCGTGCGGCCGATCGCGTCGACGACGTCGCGGGAAGCCTGGTCCGCGACCTCACCGAAGATGGTGTGCTTGAAGTTCAGGTGCGTCGTCGGCGCGACGGTGATGAAGAACTGCGAGCCGTTGGTGCCGGGTCCGGCGTTGGCCATGGCCAGCAGGTACGGCTTGGAGAACTGGAGCTCCGGGTGGAACTCGTCGCCGAACTTGTAGCCGGGGCCGCCGCGGCCGGTGCCGGTCGGGTCGCCGCCCTGCAGCATGAAGCCGTCGATGACGCGGTGGAAGATCGACCCGTCGTAGAACGGGCCCGAGTTCGTTCCCTGCGCGTTGGGCTGGGTGTACTCCTTGCTGCCCTCGGCGAGCCCGACGAAGTTCGCGACCGTCTTCGGCGCGTGGTCGGGGAACAGGTTCAGGTTGATGTCACCCTGGTTGGTGTGCAGAGTGGCCTTCAGCGCGCCACCAATGAGGGATCCCTTGCTTTCAGTCACGAGCTTCATCGTGCCATCTGCGGCAAGATCTGGGGAAAAGGGGCACGATAGGTTACAAGCAACGAAGCAGAATCAAAACGATTGATGAGGTGAAGGCCATGACCCGGGCCGCAGATTCGGTGAGCGAGTCGGCGAAGGCCGGCGCGCTCGGCCTGCGCAAACGTGCTGTCGAGGCGGGTAAGGAAGCCACCGCCCACGCCGTCGAGGTAGCCGAGCAGAAGCTCTCCGAGAGCGCCGGTGAGATCGCTAAGACCAGCCGTCGCGCGCGCAAGAAGCTCGCGAAGAAGACGGAACTGACCCGCAAGGAGCTCAAGCGGAGCTCGAAGGCGGCTCGTAAAGAGGCGCTGGCCAGGCTTTCCGAGATGCGGAAGCCGGGCCGCAAGGCACGCAAGGCCGCCATCCAGGCCGCGAAGTCCGCCGGTGAGTCCAAGCGCCGGGGCAAGAAGGACTTCAAGGCGGCGAAGAAGGACTTCAAGGCCGCGCTCGTCGAGGCGAAGTCCGCCGCCAAGGGGACGCGCAAGCGTCGTCGCTGGCCGTGGGTGATCGGTATCGCCGTCGTCGGCGCCGGTGCCGCGTACGCCCTGCGTTCCAAGCAGGAGCCGCCGGTCGCGCCCGCGCCGCCGAAGGCTCCGCCCGCTCCTCCCGCCAAGCCCGCCGCTCCGGCCGCGGCCGCTCCGAAACCGGCACAGCCGGCGAAGCCCGCCGCTCCGGCGAAGCCCGC
Organism: Amycolatopsis sp. SB7-3; assembly: GCF_041021335.1. Taxonomy (NCBI): domain Bacteria; kingdom Bacillati; phylum Actinomycetota; class Actinomycetes; order Pseudonocardiales; family Pseudonocardiaceae; genus Amycolatopsis; species Amycolatopsis sp. SB7-3. The sequence goes on along the minus strand of NZ_JBFPJQ010000001.1, from coordinate 2,394,282 downwards.
CGCGTCCGGTCCGGCTCCGGCCAAGCCCGCGGCTCCGAAGAACGGGCACCAGGCTTCGAACGCGGGCTCCGCCGACAAGAAGAACTGACGCCTCACCCTTTTCTGCTTGTCGCGAAGGGCCGCCCAGGACCGCTTCTCCGGTCCCGGGCGGCCCTTTCACGTCTTGGTGACGGGGACGGTGCGGGTGAGCGTGTGTCCCCGGCGCATCCGGCCGTCGGGGGTGAACTCGCCGAAGAAGTACACCTCGATCGTGAGGTCCCTCTTGCGGTTCGTCACGTACAAGGTGCTCCGGGCGGCGATCCGGTCCCCGCCCGCCACCGCTTCGTGCACCTCCCATCGCGCGGTGGGCCGGTTCTTGCGGACCGGGCGGGCGTGCGCGATGAGGTTGTCCCGGTCCATCCGGTGGCCGTCGGCGATCTGCACGATGTCCGGCGTGTGATAGCGGTCGACGATCACTCCCGCGTCCTCGTCGCTGTTCACCAGGTCGTCGTGGAAGGACAGGTGGAAATCCGCGATGAACTTCTTCGGGTCCGTGCCGTGGAAAGGCGCCATGGTCGCTCCCAGCCTCGCGAAACATCTCTTACAGGCTGTAAGATATCCACGACCGATCAAATCTGACAAGGTGTAAGAGATGCCTCGACCCTCGGCACGGAACCAGCGCTCCGACGCACAGCGCAGCAGGGCTTCGATCCTGGACGCGGCACTCCGGACCCTCGGCGCCGATCCCGACGCCGGCGTCGAAGCCATCGCCACCACCGCGGGCGTGACCCGTCAGACGGTCTACGCCCATTTCCCTTCACGAGGGGAACTGCTGGCCGCGGTACTCGACCGCATCACCGAGGAGGCCGTCGCCGCGATGGACGCCGCGGACCTCGACGACGGCCCGGCCACCGAGGCGCTGGTGCGGCTGATCGAAGCCGGCCGGCGCACGTCCGGGCGGTACCCGGCCTTGCTCCGGAAGATCACTTCCCTGCCCGCGAGCCCGGACGACGACCAGCGGCGTCACTCACCGGTCGCCGAGCGGCTCGAACGCGTCATCCGGCGGGGCAAGGAGACGGGCGAGTTCGACGATCGGCTGCCGACGGGCTGGCTGGTGGCGGTCACGGTGAAACTCGGCCACGCCTTCGGCGAGGAGGTCGACTCCGGCCGGATGTCCGCCGACGAGGCCGCGGACGCGCTGCACACGAGTCTGCTGCGGGTACTCGGCGCGACACCGTGAACATGACGAAGGGGCGCCCTCCGCTCTCAACGGAAACGTTGAAAGCGAACGACGCCCCTTGGCGCGTTTACGTCAAGCGCGATCAGGCAGACGCAGCGTGCTTGTCGATCAGCTGGCCGAGGCGGGGAAGGGCCTCCTCGACGTTCTTCTTGCCGTTCGGGCGCAGCTTCGAGTACACCTTCTTGATGCTGTCGCGGCTGCTCTTCTCGGCGCGCGCGTCGGTGACCGACAGGAGCGCGTCCGAGGCCTCGTCGCTGCGGCCGACCAGGTAGGCACCGAAGTCGTTGCCGCCCTTGGCCTTGTAGTCACCGTAGAACGGCTCGAGCGCACCGGTGAAGTCGTCGAGCAGGGTGTCGACGGCGGCGGGGATGATGCCCGGCTTGATCTTCTTGACGGCGGCGAAGCCGGTCTTCACGACGGCACCCGAAACGCCGCCCTTGTCCGAGACCTCGGCGTCGACGAGGCCTTCGAAGTCGCTCACGACCGCCGGGCGACGGCTGGAGTCGAGCAAGATTTCCTTGAGGGTGTCAGCCACGAAACCTGTCCTTTTGTCTTATGGGGAGAAATGATCTTTTGTGCCGCCGAGCCACACCGCAAGGCGGCCTCCGCCGGATCTGGCGCCCGCGCTGGTCCCGCGAAACCTCGCGCGTGCGGCACAGGGTAGTACAAGATCAACTTCACTCTGACGTGTGGATACCACTACCTAGAGCTTCAGCTCGCCGATAGCCTCCTTCGCCACCGTACGTGCCTTGATGCTCTGCTTCTGGTTGGTGGTCACGACTACCGCGTTCCCGCCTTTCGCGACGGCGTAAACGGCGCCTTCGCCCGAGGGTTGGTAGCCGCCCTTCCAGCCCGCCGGTTCGTCGGCGGGATTGGAGGTGTCGATGGGCGCCGCCTGATCCACCAGCGCCTTCGCCACGGCGGGTTCCCCGACGTACACGCGCACGGTGAGCTGCAGTTTCCCGCTGAGCGCGTAGAAGAAACACGTCGGGTGCGGCTGGTCGGCCGAGGTCTTGACCTTGGAGACCTTCTGCCCGTTGGCGTCCGAGACGAACTCGTTGTCGAGGTACGGGCACGGGCCCTTGCCGGTGGGTTCCGGGGCGGGCGGGATGCTGGGCGCCGGGGTGTTCGAGGGCGCGGGCGAACTCGCCGCGGGCGGCGGCTGTTCCGTCGGCCCGCAGGCCGCCAGCAGCGGCACGACGAGCGGCAAGATCAGAAGACGTCGCATAGTGGCGTCCAGTGAAGCAGATCGCCGTTCGTGCGACGATGGCCGTGCGCGAGGAGTCTTCGGGAGGCGTCAGTGCTCAGCAAGGAGCAGTACCTGGGTGCGGTGGCAGAGCGCATCCAGCGCAGCGGGGGCAGGCTGAACACGGTCCAGATCGGCCCGAGCGCCGCCGTCGTCGGCCTGTTCACCGAGTCCGTGATGATGTCGACGATGAACTACTGCGTGGTCGCCGCGGCGATCCCGGAGGTGACGGCGCCCGCGTTGTACGACTTCACCGGGCTGGCGACGCAGCACGCGCGCGCGAACGTGATGGGCACGGTCGGCTGGACGGCCGCTTCGGTGGTCATCGCCGGGTTGATCGGCGACCGCGTGTACCCGGACGCCGCGCAGGCCGCGTCGGCGAAATCCGGCAACCAGTTCGGCGGCGAGACGCGCATGGTGGCCGTCGACGTTTCGGCGGCGCAGATGTACGCGTTCGTCGGCGGGAAGCTGTGGGGCGCGGCGGTACAGGGTTCGGTCAACGCGAAGCTGACCTTCTGTTTCCCGCAGCCCGCCGAGGTCTATCAGCAGGTGCAGTGGGCGCAGTCGCAGGGCCAGCAGCCGCCGATGCCGCCAGGACCGCCCATGCCTCCCCCAGGACAGCAGCCGCCGCCCGGCTGGCAGCCGCAGCAGCCGCCACCGCCGCAGTACCCGGTCGGGCCGCCGCCCGCGCAGGGTCCGCCGCCGGGTCAGCATCCGCCGCACTATCCGCCGCCCGCGCCCGGCTACCCGCCGCAGCGCCCGCCGGGGTACTGATGGATCGCACGTTGCGCGGCTGGCCTTCGTTCCCCGAAGAACTCCCGGAGTTCGACACCGAGGCCACCCCCGCGAACCCTCGCGAGCTTTTCCTTGAATGGCTCAACGAGGCGGGGGAACACGTCTTGGCGCCGCACGCCGTCACTCTGTCCACAGTGGACGCCGATGGAGTGCCGGACGCACGCGTCGTGATCCTCAAGGACGTCGACGGCGACACCTGGGCGGTCGCGACGAGCTCCGAAAGCCCGAAAGGTGCTCAGCTGGCGAAGAATCCGTTCGCCGCGCTGACTTTCTTCTGGCCGGGACGAGGCAGGCAGGTCCGCCTGCGCGGCCCGGTCGCCGTCGCCGATCCCGAGGTGTCCGCGGCGGATTTCACCGCCCGGCCGCCGGCGTCCCGGGTGGAGGCGTTCATCGGCAGGCAGTCCCAGGTGCTCGACGATCCGGCCGATCTCGACCGCGCGGCCGCGGAAGCGGAGCGGTGGGTCGAGGAGAATCCCGGCGTGGCACCGGAAACCTGGACCCGCTATCTGGTGACGCCGTCCGAAGTGGAGTTCTGGCAGGCGAGCCACGACCGGCGGCATCGGCGGCTCCGCTACCGGCGTGCGGACGGGACCTGGCACAAAGAACGTCTCTGGCCGTAAACGGTAACTGGGAACGACGATCGTCGGGTTGTCGTGGACGATTCACTTCGGCGACGGTGAACCCCACCTTGTCCCCAGATCGTTCGGAGGCGAAATGTCCACACGCCGTCGCATCGGGGGCGCCTTGGCCGCCACAGGGCTCGCCCTGCTGGCCGTCACGACGCCCGTCGCGAGCGCCCAGACCGGCGACCCGGCGAGAGGGCTGTACTCGGTGGAGGGCGCGTCCACCCCCGACAAACGCACCGAGGTCGCCCGCACCGGCGTCGACGTCGCGGGCTCGCGCGGCGGCGCGCTGACCGTCGTCGCCACGCCGGGACAGGCCGCGGCCCTGCGCGCGAACGGCTTCGGCCTGAAGTCGCTCGGCGACTTCGACAGCATGCTGAAACAACGCAGTGGCCGGGCGGGCACCGCGGCCGTCGCGGGCGACTTCCCGCCGGGCGACGAGGCGTACCACACCTACGCCGAAACGACCGCGGAGCTGCAGAAGGCCGCGAAGGACCACAGCGACATCGCGACGCTGTCGAGTGTCGGCAAGTCCTACGAAGGCCGTGAGCTGAACCTGCTGAAGATCAGCGACAACGCGGGCACGGACGAGAACGAGCCCGAGGTCCTGTTCACCTGCAACCAGCACGCGCGCGAGCACCTCACCACCGAGATGTGCCTGCGGATCGTGCAGCGGTTCACCAGCGGGTACGCGAGCGACCCGGCCATCAAGAAGATGGTCGACGAGCACGAGATCTACGTGATCCCGAACGTCAACCCGGACGGTTCCGAGTACGACATCACCGGCGGCGAGTACCAGGGCTGGCGCAAGACGCGGAAACCCGTGCCGGGCAGCAGCGCGGTCGGCACCGACCCGAACCGCAACTGGGACTACAAGTGGAACTGCTGCGGCGGGTCGAGCAACAGCCCGTCCGCCGAGGACTACCACGGTCCGTCGGCGTTCTCCGAGTCCGAGACCAAGGCGGTCGCGGCGTTCATCGACTCCCGCGTGGTCGGTGGCGCGCAGCAGATCAAGACGCACATCGACTTCCACACCTTCTCGGAACTGGTGCTCTGGCCTTACGGCTACACGAAAGCCGAGACCGACACGGGCATGAACGAGGAGGAAGCGAAGCGCTTCGCCGACGTCGGCAAGCAGATGGCGGGCACCAACGGCTACACGCCCGAGCAGTCCAGCGATCTGTACGTCACCGACGGCGACATCAACGACTGGGCGTGGGGCAAGCACAAGATCCTCAGCTACACCTTCGAGATGTACCCGAAGGACGGCGGGATCGACGGCTTCTACCCGCCCGCTTCGGTGATCCCGGAGCAGACCGCCCGCAACGACAAGGCCGTCGACATCATCGTCAACGAGGCGAAGGCCTGAGATCGGCCACTCGCGACGCCCGGCTCTTCGGCGAATCCAAGCTGAAGCTCCGGGCGTCGCCGAGTCGGTCACGGACGAATTCCTCGGTCCTCGCGATCGTCTCGCGCAACGCGGCGTCCTCCTCGCCGAAGAACTTGTAGACGATCTTCCCGGCTTCGGTGTCGAACTCCCACAAGCCGGCGATGCGGCCCCTGTCGACGATCACGTGACTCGGCGGATCCGCCTGTCCGCCCAGCGTCTCCCCCGGCCGTCCGCCGGGCACCGGGCGTTCGACGTCGGCGTCGGCGAGCAGCCGCGACATCTCGCGGTGCAGAAGGTGGATGCCGTCGATCCCCGCGAGCAACGCGTACGACGGCTCCGCCGGCACGGTGAACGCGGCGAACTCGTCCGCGAGTTCCTTGGGCATCACCAGATCGGTGCCGTCGAGCGGTACGAGTTCCAGCTGTTCCACGATCTTCTTCGCGCTCGACGCGGTGAAACCGGAGAACCAGCGGAAATGCTTGAGCGTCGCCGGGGCCGCCCACGAGAAGTACCGTCGGGCGAGTTCGGTCCGCGCGGTGTCCATATCGGACAGTCCACCACGCGGGGACGGCGTCCACCGGACATAGCCGTAGCGCTGCTGATCCAGCCGGCCGTTGACCGGAACGCGGCGGATTTCGCCGCGCGCCTGGAGCAGGCCGAGCGCGAGCGGCAACGTCGTGGTGGTGCCGCGTTTGCGGCCCGCCTCCCCCAGACCACGCACGGCGGACCCGGCGGCGTCCTTGATCGCGGCCGGGCCGAGCGGTTCGTCCGACGCTTCGAGCAGATCGGCGACGGTGACGCACAGCTGCTCGATCTCGGCCTGAGTGACGCCGAGATATTTCTCCGCGGCCACGAGTTCACCCGCCGGTGCCCCGGCCCCGACGGTCAGGCCGAGTTCGAAATCCGCCGACGGCAGGACGTACGTGCAGCCGCGCGCCGAAGGCAGCTCGTGGATGGCCAGCCGGGCGACGTCCGCGTCCACCGTCTCGCGATCCAGGCGGGCTCTGGCGAACAGCCCGAGATAGGGCGCCGAACCGCCGACCGAGCGCATCCAGCCGGTCCGTTCCAGCACCTCGGCCGCCGATGACCCGAGCAGCGATCCGTCGAGACCCTGCCGATGTGCCCACCACGCGCGCAGCTTGTCGGTCGCCATGAGTCCACGGTATGGGCATCCGGTGACACCCCGCAGCCTGGCACGATGGACGGATGCTGGTCGAGCTGGCAATCGGCGACGCGTACGGGGGCTCCTTCGAGCACGCGTACCCGAGCTTCGTCGCGGAGCACAACAACCTGACCGGTTACGTGCCGCATCACGGGCAGCCCGGCGCCCCGGCCGGTCGCTACACCGACGACACGCAGATGACGATCGCGATCGCCGAGGTGCTCGTCTCGGGGCTGCGATGGACGCCCCTGCTGCTCGCCGAGCAGTTCGTGCGGGCGTATCACCGCGATCCGCACGACGGCTACGCGCCGCGTTTCCATCAGCTGCTCAGCGAGGTCCGCGACGGCGAAGAGCTGCTGCGACGGCTCCGGCCGCAGAGCGACAAGAGCGGTGCCGCCATGCGCGCCGGGCCGATCGGGGTCCTGCCGACCGTCGACGACGTGCTCTATCACGCGAAACTGCAGGCCAGGATCACGCACGACACCCCGGCCGGGATCGCCGCGGCGCAGGCGGCCGCGCTGGCCGTGCACTACTGCCACCATCGGGTGGGGCCGCTTTCCGAAATCGCGAGGTGGATCGAAGGGATCCTCCCCGAGGATGTCGGGCACGGCGGCTGGGCGCGGCCGTGGTCGGGCAAGGTCGGGCCGCAAGGGTGGATGAGCGTGCGCGCGGCGCTGACCGTGTTGACCGGCGGCGGAGGACTCGCCCGGATGCTGCACTCCGCCGTCGCGCTCACCGGCGACGTCGACACCGTCGCGACGATCGCGCTGGCCGCCGCTTCACGCTCGCCCGAGGTGGCACAGGATCTGCCGCCGGTGCTGTGGCGCGATTTGGAGAACGGCGAGTTCGGCCGCGACCAGCTGGCGAAACTCGACGAGCGGCTGCTGCGCCTTTGACGTCGCCGGTGGAGCTCACCACGAAGGCCGGTACCGCAGGCCTTGCTCGTAGTACTGGTCGTCGGATTCCACCGGTTCGGGCTGCTCGTCCTGATCGGGCCCCGCCGGTTCCTCCGACCGGTCCTTGAGCACCACGTTCTCGGTGCTCGCGGGCGGGCGGCGCGAGACCGGGACCGACGGCGCGACGGCTTCCCCCTCCTGTTGGAACGAAGGGGTGAACCCGAGCCGCCAGCGCAGCCTGTCCGTGATGTACCCGGCGTTGCCGATCGGCGCCATCAGTTCCGCGCTGCGTTTCGCGGATCCTTGCTGCGCTTCCTGATAGGTCCGCATGACGGTGTCCGCGATCTCGGCGGGCGACATCCGCGACGCGGCTTCGCCCACTCTGAGCCGCGTCATCACGCCGTCGGTGTTGACCGAAACGGAAACGGCACCGTCCGGTGAGGACGCGTCGACCGAGAGGGCGGCCAACGCCTCGAGCATCGCTTGCCGGTCGGCTGGCGGTTTCTTGGCCGCCGGTTTGTCAGCCACGATCCTCCGTCAGTCGGTCGGCAGCGGGGAAAGTTCCATCGGCGGTTCCTGGAACTTGCCGTCGTTCGAGATGTCGACGTTCTTGTCCCGAACCCGCTTTTCCGTTCCCTTGTCGGTGTTTTCGGTTTCGAAGTTGCCGGGATCGAAGGTCTCGCCAGGGCTGACGTCCGGCGGTTCGGGGATGATCGGCAGGTTGTTGATCTCGACGTTGATCTTCGAGATCAGGGATTCCGACGCGCGGAACATGGCTTCACGGATGTTGACCACACCGTCGTGGAAGCTGTTGTAGATCATTTCGGGGCTGTCCCCGACGATCGCGGCGTTCTCGGAGACCAGGGTCGAGAGCCCGGCACCGGCAGCCGCACCGGCGACCTGCACACCGTTCGCCGTGGTGAAGAACGTCGCCGCGGTGAGTCCCGCCGGTGGCGCGGCCGCCACGAGCAGAGCGGTGACAGCGGCGGCGAAGGTCGCGGCCAACGCCTTCACCAAGGCGGATTCGTTCTGCCGTTCCTTGTCGTCCCGGTACTTTTCCGCGGCGGTCAGGAAGGAGGCGGCGAGCGTGCTCAGGTCGGCCCGTGCGGTCGCGATGGCGTCCCGCGCGGCCACGATGTCGGCTTCCAGCACGGTGAGTTTGGTACCCACGCGGGAATAGGTGTTCACGAGACCCTGGATGTAGCTCTTGGCCGTCTCGGCGCCTTCACCGCGCCACTTGAGAAGCAGGACCAAGGACCGGTCGAGCGGCGCTTTCGTGTCCTGGAAAGCGTTCCAGAGACCTTCGTAGGCCTCGATCATGGGCTGCAGACTGTTCTCGCCGACGAGCTGCGCGTCGGAGAACTCGAGGAAGAAGTCGCGGACCTCTTCCTTCAGACCGCCGCTCAAGTCGACGTCGCTACCCAAGAACGGCGGGTAGAGGAGGTCCAATGCCATGAAGGCTTTTTCGGCACCCGCGGTGAGATCGTCGGAGATTCCCTCGAGGAGTTTGCTGTTGTCACCGAAGCCGGAAGTGGTTTCCGCGTCCAGTGCGTTGAAGTACCCGTCCACGCCGCTTACCCCTGGTTCCCGTACGCCGCGCGGTTCACTCGCTGCTTGTTGTCCTCGTCCACGGCTTCGTAAAGTTCGGCGACCCTCGCCAGCGCCTGTGAGGCGTCCTCCGTGCTGCGGAGCAGCTTCGCGAGCATCTTCTCGACGGCCTGGCGGTGTTCCTCGTACGCCGCCGAAACCCCGCGCATGCCCAGCGTTTTCCCGAACGCGGTGTCCGGCGCGAAAAAGCCGGGGACCAGAGCTCCCGTGACCGGGTCGGGAGCCGGCACGTCCTGGCCCCGCACACCGGTGTGTGCGGCGCTGACGATGTCCGCGGCATTCTGCAGTTCCTTGCTCGACAACCTGAGATCGTCGAGGTCGGTTTCGAAACTGACCATGTTCACCTCGCTGTCCGGATTCCACCCCCATGTAAGCAGCGTTGACTTGGCTGGGCGTGCGACTTTGTCATCCGCGTACGGTGACGAACGTCACCACTCGGACCCGGCGGTAGAGAACACCCATGCGCGCGTTCTGGTGGAAACGAGAAGGCCACCCGGGGTACGGGTGGCCTTCTCGTTTTCAGGTGTGGAGCTGAGGGGAATCGAACCCCTGACCCCTGCCTTGCAAAGGCAGTGCTCTACCAATTGAGCTACAGCCCCGGGTCGCAGGCGATCATGATAACCGCCTGCGCCGAAATCAGTTGTTGCGGGACGCGTCCGCGGCCTTGGCCGGAGCGCTTCCGTTGGTGGAGGCGGATCCCAGCGGACGCTCGGTGGGAGCGGTGGCCTCACGCCAGAGGTCGGCCTCGGCCTTGGCGGCCTTGTTGCGCTTGATCACGAACAGCACGCCGCCCGCGATGACCGCGAGTGCCAACAGCTTCTTCATCAGAAGCCCCCTCTTTCCGCCGAGTTGCTCCGCTTCCCCACCGATGCTACTGCACCACGTTCCACGTGGAACCGTCCCCCACGGCAATGGGCCCGCCAGGGCCCGAGCCGAACCGGGGGGTCCAGGGGGGCGAAGCCCTCCCTGGCGGGGGTCTGGGGGTTCGACCCCCAGAAATGAAAAACACCCGGTCGCGGTTTGTGATTTCCACAAACACGACCGGGCCAACCGGGTGGGCCCACCAGGACTTGAACCTGGGACCTCTTCGTTATCAGCGAAGCGCTCTAACCGCCTGAGCTATGGGCCCGAACGAGGAGAAGATTACAGGACGCCTTTCGGCGCCCTGCAACCGGGTCACTCTCGTTCGGAAAGGGTCACTTCCAGGCCTCCGGCGAGGTCGGCGGAGACGTTGTAGATGAAGGCGCTGACGGTGGCCAGCGCCGAGATCAGCACGATGTTGATGGCGCCGAGGATGGCCGCGATCCCGAAGACGCGACCGGCGCTGATCAACGGGTCGGCCGGCGCGTCGGCCCCTTCTCCGCCGACGAGCGAGGAGTAGGTCCCGTTGAGTTTGTCCCAGACGCCCATGCCGTCGAGGACGGTATAGAGGACGCCGACGGCGACGAGCCATACGAAGAACAGCGCGACGCCGAGGACGAGGGACAGTTTCAGCACCGACCAGGGGTCGAAGCGTTTGATCTGCAGGCTGGCGCGACGCGGTCCGCGGCCGGGGCGGCGGAGCGCGGTGGGGGCGGCACGGGTGCGGGAGGCCGACGGGATGGCGGAGGGGGCGGGCTCGCCCTCTCCGCTGTCGCCGAAGAGCCTCTTCGCGGCTGTGCCGCTTACCCCGTGATAGTCGGTCACGGTTGTCGCGTCCCGCTTCGGGTCCGAGTGGGCCACGTCTTCGGTGGCGACCGAAGACACCGAGACCGTCTGCTCGCTGGAGCCTTCGGGTTCCCCGGCGCCGCTGTCGCGCTGCCAAGGCGGGCTCGACGAACCCGCCTGCGCGCCGCCTGCTTCGGGCTTCTCGGATGGTGTCACGAGGTGTCAGTCCTTACCCAGTACGTGGGGCGTCGTCTATTCCTGCTCCGACGCCGGGGTTTCTTCTCCTTCAGTACTACCTGCAGTGGCGACGTCTGAGGGCTCGTCCGCGTTGCGTGCGACCGCGAGAAGAGTGGTTCCTTCGTCGAGATTCATCAGCCGCACTCCCTTCGTCTGCCTGCCCGCCTTGCGCACCTGTCCGGCCGAAGTCCGGATCACCCCGCCGCTGGAGGTGATCGCGTAGAGCTCGTCTTCGGCGTCGACGATGACCGCGCCCACCAGCCTGCCACGTTTCTGGTCGTACTGAATGGTGAGCACACCCTTGCCGCCGCGGCCTTGGACCGGGTAGTCCTCGGTCGGGGTGCGCTTGGCGTAGCCGCCGCCGGTGGCGACGAGGAGGAACTTGTCGGGCTGGACGACGTTGATGCCGAGCAGTTCGTCGCCGTCGTTGAACCGCATGCCGAGCACACCGGACGTCGCGCGGCCCATCGGGCGCAGGGCTTCGTCGGTGGCGTGGAAGCGGATCGACTGGCCTTCCGCGGACACGAGGAGCAGGTCGTCCTCGGCGGCCGCGAGGACCGCACCGACCAGCTCGTCGCCTTCGCGCAGGTTGACGGCGATGAGGCCGCCGGCGCGGTTGGAGTCGAAGTCGGTGAGCTTGGTCTTCTTCACCAGGCCGCGGCGGGTCGCGAGCACGAGGTACGGGGCGACCTCGTAGTTCGGGATCTCGATGACCTGGGCGATCTGCTCGTCGGGCTGGAACGCGAGCAGGTTCGCGACGTGCTGGCCGCGCGCGTTGCGGTTGGCCTCGGGCAGGTCGTACGCCTTCGCCCGGTACACGCGGCCCTTGTTCGTGAAGAACAGGATCCAGTCGTGCGTCGAGCAGACGAAGAAGTGCTGGACGATGTCGTCCTGTTTGAGGGTCGCGCCCTGGACGCCCTTGCCGCCGCGTTTCTGCGAACGGTACAGATCTGTTTTCGTTCGCTTGGCGTAACCCGTGCGGGTGATCGTGACGACCACGTCCTCGACGGCGATGAGGTCTTCGACCGAAACCTCGCCGTCGAACGGGATGATCTTGGTGCGCCGGTCGTCGCCGTACTTGTCGACGATCTCCTGGAGCTCCTCGGCGATGATCGCGCGCTGCCGCTCGGGCTTCTCGAGGATGTCCTTGAGGTCGGCGATCTCGAGTTCGATCTCGGCCAGGGTGTCGATGATCCGCTGCCGCTCCAGTGCCGCGAGGCGGCGGAGCTGCATGTCGAGGATCGCGGTCGCCTGGATCTCGTCGACGTCGAGCAGGCTCATCAGCGCGGGCCGGGCCTCTTCGGCCGAGGGCGAGCGCCGGATGAGGGCGATGACCTCGTCGAGCATGTCCAGCGCCTTGACCAGACCGCGCAGGATGTGGGCGCGTTCCTCGGCCTTGCGCAACCGGAACCGGGTCCGGCGGACGATGACGTCGATCTGGTGCTTCACGTAGTGCCGGATCATCTGGTCGAGGCGCAGCGTGCGGGGCACGCCGTCGACCAGGGCCAGCATGTTGACACCGAAGTTCTGCTGCAGCTGGGTGTGCTTGTACAGGTTGTTCAGCACGACCTTGGCGACCGCGTCACGTTTGATCGTGACGACGATCCGCATCCCGCTGCGGCTGTTGGACTCGTCGGCGATGTCGGAGATACCGGTGAGCTTGCCGTCGCGGACCAGGTTCGCGATGTTCTCCACCAGGTTGTCCGGGTTGACCTGGTACGGCAGTTCGGACACGACCAGGATCGTGCGGCCCTTGGCGTCTTCCTCGACCTCGACGACCGCGCGCATGCGCACGGAACCGCGGCCGGTGCGGTAGGCGTCCTCGATCCCGGAGTTGCCGAGGATCATCGCCTTGGTCGGGAAGTCCGGTCCCTTGATCCGGACCAGCAGCGCGGCGAGCAGCTCGTCGTCGCTGGCCTCGAAGTTCTCGAGCGCCCATTTGACGCCGTCGGCGACCTCGCGCAGGTTGTGCGGCGGGATGTTCGTCGCCATCCCGACCGCGATCCCGGAACCACCGTTGACCAGCAGGTTCGGGAACCGCGACGGCAGGACGTCGGGTTCCTGGGTGCGGCCGTCGTAGTTGTCGGAGAAGTCGACGGTCTCTTCTTCGATGTCCTGCAGCATGTGCATCGCGAGAGGCGCCAGCCGGGACTCGGTGTACCGCATGGCGGCGGCGGGGTCGTTGCCCGACGAACCGAAGTTGCCCTGGCCGTCGATCAGCGGATACCGCAGCGACCACGGCTGGGCGAGCCGCACCAGCGCGTCGTAGATCGCGGAGTCACCGTGCGGGTGGTAGTTGCCCATCACGTCGCCGACGACGCGGGAGCACTTGTTGTACCCGCGGTCGGGGCGGAAGCCGGAGTCGAACATCGAGTACAGCACGCGGCGGTGCACCGGCTTGAGGCCGTCCCGCACGTCCGGCAGCGCCCGCGACACGATGACGCTCATCGCGTAGTCGATGTAGGAGCGCTGCATCTCCTGCTGGATGTCGACCGGTTCGATCCGGTCGTGGTCCGGAGCGGGCGGCAAGGTTTCCGTCATGAGGTCCTTCTCGTGGGAGCAGTCCTAAGGGGACAAAAGAGCGGGGACGTCTAGACGTCCAGGAAACGCACGTCCTTGGCGTTACGCGTGATGAAGGAACGGCGCGCTTCGACGTCCTCGCCCATCAGGACGGAGAACAGGTCGTCGGCCTGCGCGGCGTCGTCCAGGGTGACCTGGCCGAGCAGCCGGTTCGCCGGGTCCATCGTGGTCTCCCACAGCTCTTCGGCGTTCATCTCGCCGAGACCCTTGTAGCGCTGGATCGCGTCGTCCTTCGGCAGCTTCCGGCCGGCCTCGACACCCGCCTGGATGACGGCGTCGCGTTCCCTGTCGGAGTAGGCGTATTCCGGGTCCTGCCGCGGCCACTTGATCTTGTACAGCGGCGGGCGCGAGAGGAACACGTGCCCGTGCTCGATCAGCGGGGGCATGAACCGGAACAGGAAGGTGAGCAGCAGCGTGGTGATGTGCTGGCCGTCGACGTCGGCGTCGGCCATCAGCACGATCTTGTGATAGCGCAGCTTCTCGATGTCGAACTCTTCGTGGATACCGGTGCCGAGCGCGGTGATCAGCGACTGGACCTCGGTGTTCTTGAGGACGCGGTCGATACGGGCCTTCTCGACGTTGATGATCTTGCCCCGGATCGGCAGGATCGCCTGGTACATCGAGTCGCGGCCTTCCTTGGCCGAACCGCCGGCCGAGTCACCCTCGACGATGTAGAGCTCGCATTCCGACGGGTTGGTCGAGCGGCAGTCCTTGAGCTTGCCGGGCAGCCCGCCGATCTCCAGCGCGCCCTTGCGGCGGACCAGATCCCGCGCCTTGCGGGCGGCCATCCGCGCCTGCGCCGAGGAGATCGACTTGTTGATGATCGTCTTCGCCTCGGTGGGGTTGCGCTCGAACCAGTCGGCCAGCCATTCGTTCGACGTCTGCTGCACGAACGTCTTGGCCTCGCTGTTGCCCAGCTTGGTCTTGGTCTGGCCCTCGAACTGCGGCTCGGAGAGCTTGATCGAGACGATCGCGGCGAGCCCCTCGCGCACGTCGTCACCGGAGAGGTTGGCGTCCTTCTCCTTGAGCAGCTTCTTCTCGCGCGCGTACGCGTTGACGACGCGGGTGAGCGCGGCGCGGAAGCCCTCTTCGTGCGTGCCGCCCTCGTGCGTGTTGATCGTGTTGGCGAAGGTGTACACCGACGGCGTGAAGCCGTTGTTCCACTGCATCGCGACCTCGACCTCGAGGCCGGTTCCCTTGGCCTCGAAGGAGATCACGGAAGCGTGGATCGGGTCCTTGCTGCCGTTGATGTGCTTGACGAAGTCTTCGAGACCGCCCGGGTAGCAGTAGGTCTTCTCCTTGACCCGTGCCGCCTGGCCGGAGGCGTCCGTCTCGGTCTCTTCGTCGGCGACGCGCTCGTCGCGCAGCGAAAGGGTCAGGCCCTTGTTGAGGAAGGCCATCTCCTGGAGACGCCGGGAGATCGTCTCGAAGTTGTACGTCGTGGTCTCGAAGATGTCGCCGTCGGCCCAGAAGGTGATGGTGGTGCCGGTGTCCTCGGCCGGGCCGAGGTCTTCCAGCTCGCCGGGGATCTGGTCGGTGTACACCTGGCGCCAGCTGTGCCCGCCGCGTTTGACCTCCGCGATCAGCTTGGTCGAGAGCGCGTTCACCACGGAGACGCCGACGCCGTGCAGACCACCGGAGACGGCGTAGGAATCGCTGTCGAACTTGCCGCCCGCGTGGAGCACGGTGAGCACGACCTCCAGGGTCGGCTTCTGCTCCTTGGGGTGGATGTCGACCGGGATGCCGCGGCCGTCGTCGACGACGCGCACCCCGCCGTCGGCCAGCAAGGTAACCTCGACCTTGGTCGCGTAGCCGGCCATCGCCTCGTCGACGGAGTTGTCGACCACCTCCTGGACGAGGTGGTGGAGGCCGCGTTCACCGGTGGAACCGATGTACATACCGGGACGCTTGCGGACGGCTTCGAGGCCTTCGAGCACCGTGATCGACGACGCGTTGTACTCGCTCTTGTTCTCGGTCACAGGCGTTGATTCTCCTCGTCTCGCCCGAGCGGACGCTCGCTCATCTCCAGTGTACTTGGCCGCGTCCGCAGACATGCGGCAAGGACACCCCTGATTTGCTCACAGGCGCGCTAATTCGTTCGAAGAAGAGTCTTGACGTTCGCGAAGCACTCTGAAGGCGTTCTCGGCGCTTTAATGGGCACTGTCGCGGCGAAGCGCAACTCGGGTCAGCCGTACGTGTCACGCGGACCACGTCCCGGGACGTGCCGCGGCCCTTTCCGCCAGCTGGGCGCCGTCGGCCCTTGGATCCGCATCTTCTTCACGACGCCGTTCCCGACGCCTTTGGCGATCTTCGCCAGCAGCTGCCCCTGAAGCAGGCGAAGCTGCGTCGCCCACGCTGTCGAACTCGCGCGGACGGTCAGCTCGCCGTCCTTCAAGGCCACAGGCTGAGCGTGTTCGGCGACCTCTTCACCCACCAGGCGGGCCCAGTGGCCGAAGACCTGACCGTTCGCCAGCCGCGTGTTCCAGCCGCGGTCGACGGCGATCCGGGAGGCGAGCCTGCCGAGCGGCTGCGGGTCGCGAGCGTCGGCGCCCGGCCCTGACCAGCGACGACGTCGCGGGTTCTGACCGACCGAAGCGGCTCCCCCACCGGTGATACGGCTGCGGCGCACGCCCGGTTCAACTCCGCGGGCCTTCGCTTTGGCCTTCGCGGCATCCAAAGCCGCCCGAGCGAGATCACGACCAGTAGTCGGTTCTTTGCTTTCAGTATCGGTTGAGCCGTTCGATACCGAGGGGCGATCACTCCGCGTATCGAACAAGGCTCCCTCACTCGGGTTACCACCCGGGTGAGGGGTGTCAAGCCGCTTATCAGGCCCCTTGGTCACGCGGGGCGATAACGCGTTCACGGTGTTATCCACACTGTCCACAGGTTTGTCCCCAGATCGGTGGGCAACTGCTGTGGCGCCGATCACCCGGGGTGTCCACTTCGCGGGATCACCCTCGGTTGATCTCACCATCCGCCACGAAGAAGCGATGTCCGGCCAGTTCGGCGGGCACGTCCTCGTCCACGGCGGCGGTCACCAGCACCTGCTCGGCGCCTGCCGCCACCTCCGCCAGCCGGGCCCGGCGACGCCGGTCCAGCTCGGCGAACACATCATCCAGCAGAAGCACCGGTTCCCCGGCCTCGCCACGCAGGAGCTCGTAGCTTCCCAGACGCAACGCGAGGGCGAACGACCAGGACTCCCCGTGGCTCGCGTAGCCCTTCGCCGGTGCTTCGCCGAGGATGAGATCGAGCTCGTCCCGGTGCGGGCCGACCATGCTCACCCCGCGTTCGAGCTCCAGGTTCCGCGACCGTTTCAGCGCTTCGACCAGCACTTCCTTGAGGACCGCTTGGTCGGCGCGAGGGCCGTCCGGAGTGCCATAGCCCTCTGGCATCGCTTCGCCCAGGCTCGACTTGTACGCGATCTTCGCCGGTCTCGAATCGGGCGCGACCCCCATGTACGCGGAGGCCGCGTACGGCGCGAGGTCGGCGATCAGGTTGAGCCGGGCCGCCAGCAACGCGGCCCCCGCCACCGACAAGTGGTCGTCCCAGACGTCGAGTGTCGACAACGCGTACGGGTCTTCACGCCCCGTACGCCGCTTGCCGGCCGTCTTCAGCAAAGCGTTCCGCTGCTTCAGCACCTTCTCGTAATCGGCGCGGACCCCGGCGTACCGGGGAGCGCGCAGCACGAGGAGCTCGTCCATGAAACGACGGCGCTCCCCGGGATCCCCGCGCACGAGTGCCAGGTCCTCCGGGGAGAACAGCACCGTGCGCAGGATCCCGAGTACGTCACGCGGTTTGCCGACCGCGCCGCGGTTGACCCGCGCGCGGTTCGCCTTGCCGGGCGTGATCTCCAGCTCGACCGTCAGCTCGCGGTCCTCGTTGACCACCGCGACCCTGATCAGCGCGCGTTCGCACCCGTGCCGCACCAACGGCGCGTCGGTCGCGACGCGGTGCGAGCCCAGGGTCGCGATGTAGCCGATCGCCTCGAGGAGGTTCGTCTTGCCGCGGCCGTTCTGTCCGACGAGGACGGTCGGGCCGGGTTCGAGCGCGAGATCGGCTTGTGGCCAGGACCGGAAGTCGGTGACCTGCAGATGTCTTAAGTACAACCCGCTTGCCTAGTCGCCGGCCTTCTTGACCGAGTGCCCGCCGAACTGGTTGCGCAGCGCGGCGACGGCCCGCATCGCGGCGGAGTCCTCCTGGCGCGAGGCGAACCGCGCGAACAGCGCGGCCGAGATGACCGGCGCCGGGACCGCGTTGTTGATCGCCTCTTCCAGCGTCCACCGGCCTTCGCCGGAATCCTCGACGTAGCCCTCGAGGTCGTCCAGCTCCGGGTCCTCGTCGAGCGCGCGGACCAGCAGGTCGAGCAGCCACGAGCGGACGACGGTCCCCCGCTGCCAGCCCTTGATCACCGCGGGCACGTTCTCGACGACCTTCGCGGCTTCGAGCAGCTCGAAGCCTTCGGCGAAGGCCTGCATCATGCCGTACTCGATGCCGTTGTGGATCATCTTCGCGTAGTGACCCGAGCCGACGGCGCCGGCGTGCGAGAAGCCCTCGTCACGCGGGCCCTCGGGACGAAGCGCGTCGAAGATCGGCATGGCCTTCTCGACGTCCGAGGCCGCGCCACCGACCATCAGGCCGTAGCCGTTGTCCTTGCCCCACACGCCACCGGAAACCCCGCAGTCGAGGTAACCGACCTTCTTCGCGGCGAGCAGGTCCGCGTTGATCCGGTCGTCGGTGTACTTCGAGTTGCCGCCGTCGATCACGAGGTCGCCCTCGGACAGCAGGTTGCCGAGCTCCGCGACGGTCTGCCGCGTCGGCTCGCCGGCGGGCACCATGATCCAGACGATCCGGGGACCGTCCAGTTTGGACACCATGTCCTCGAGTGAGGTGGAGTCGGTGACGTCGGGGTTGCGGTCGTAGCCGACCACCTCGTGACCGGCCGCGCGCAGCCGCTCACGCATGTTGAACCCCATTTTGCCGAGGCCGATGAGTCCCAGCTGAGCCATGAAGATCCCCTTTGGTGCGAAACAGGAAGTGGAGGCCGGTCAGCCCGGGAGGCGAACCGGCATCAGGAGGTACAGGTAGCCGGGGACGACGTTGCCCTCCTCGTCGGCGGGCTTGATCAGCGCCGGCCGGTTCGGCGTGGTGAACGTCAGTTCCGCCCGGTTCGCGTTCAGCGCGCCGAGCCCGTCGACGAGGTAACCCGGGTTGAACGCGATGGTCACCGGCTCACCCTCGTAGTCGACCTGAAGCTCTTCTTCGGCCGAACCCTCGTCGTCGCCACCGGCGGAGAGCCGCAGTGAACCGTCGTTGAACTCCAGCCGCACCTGGGTGCCACGCTCGGCGACGAGCGAAACACGCTTGATGGACTCGGCGAGCGCGGAGACCTCGATGACCGCGCGCGACGTGTGCTGCGCGGGCAGCAGCTGCCGGTACGGCGGGAACTCCGCGTCGAGGAGGCGCGTCGTGGTGTAGCGACCGGAACCGGAGAGACCGAGCAGGCCTTCGCCGCTGGCGAGCGCGAGCCGGATCTTGGCACCGCTGGCGCCGAGCGTCTTCGCGGCCTCGGCGAGCGTGCGCGCCGGGACGAGCACGGCGGCGTCGGACAGCCCCTCGGCGGGCTCCCAGGTGAACTCGCGCATCGCGAGCCGGAAGCGGTCGGTGGCGACCAGGGTCAGCGAGGAGCCGGAGATCTCCAGGCGCATACCGGTCAGCATCGGGAGGGTGTCGTCCTTGCCCGCGGCGACGACGACCTGGGTGACGGCCTGGCCGAACGCGTCACCGGTGAGTTCGCCGGCGAAGGCGGGCTGGGACGGGAGCTGCGGGTAGTCCTCGACCGGCATGGTCGGCAGGGAGAAGCGCGCGGAGCCGCAGGTGATGGTCGCGCGGGCGCCGTCGACGGAGATCTCGACCGGCTGCGCGGGCAGCGACTTGGTGATGTCGGCCAGCAGACGGCCGGAGACCAGCAGACGGCCGCCGTCGGCGATGGTGGCCGGGACGCCGACCGTGGCGGAGACCTCGTAGTCGAATCCGGAGACGGTGAGGGCGTCACTCGTCCCGTCGGATCCAGCATCGAGCAGGACACCGCCCAGAACCGGGACCGGAGGCCGCGACGGGAGGCTTCTCGCCACCCACGCGACGGCGTCGGCCAGCCCGTCACGCTCGACGCGGATCTTCATGCGCGCTTCCTTTCGACAGCCGAGCCCCTGACGGCTCGAAAGCTCAACGGGTCACCTCGGCCGGAGAGCGCGATGGCCAGGTGCCTCGCAGGTGTGTTCGGTCCGCGTGAGGACGCGAACGCACGTCGACACGCAGACCAGGTGCAGGGACCCACGTTAGGCCGTCCCCGGGGTCCACGTCACCTCGGCCTCCCCTTGCTTTTGTCGACAAGACGACACGGCTCCCCGGCTGTCCCCAACTTCGTCCTTCGCCTGTTTTTGTTTTGTTCTCTTCTAGAGAAGAAGAAAAGACAGCAGTAGTAATAGGTGTTGTGGATTGTGTGGACAAGGCCCGTTCGCGCAGGTCCGAGCGCCTCCGAGCCTGTGGACTCAGGGTGTGTACGGACGGTGGACAGCTGGGGGCGTCCGTGGATGGATTCGGGCGGCGCTCGATCTGTCCACAGTCATCCACAGTTGTCCCCACGGTTATCCCCAGTTGTGGGGCGGTTTGTACCCAGGGTTGTGGGCGCCGTTCGTGACCGGAATCGCTCGGGAGAGTGATTGATGCAGCCCGCATCACCCTTGTGCACAAGATGTGGGCAACCTGGGGACAGCGTGTGGATCTTGGTGTGGAAATGCTGTGGATTGCCTGTGAGTGCGATGTGGACGGAAATCCCGTCGCCGCTGGTCCGTCGACCGCCGGAGTTGTGCACAAGCTGCCCACAGCATGTGGATTCCTTTGTACACAAGGAAAAACGCGAAGGCGACTCAAGCGCGCTTCGCCTCCTTCGCGCCCTTCGCCGCTTCTCCTCAGGTACCCGTGCTTCGCGGCTCTACACGCGTTTTCGGGCCTATGTGGACACGAAGAAGGGGCTCCCACCTGGACGGTGAGAGCCCCTGAAAGCGTTGTGTACTAAAGGATTACTGCCGGGCGCGCTGCTTGATCCTGGAGGTCAGCTCCTGGACCTGGTCGTAGATGCGCCGTCGTTCGGCCATCTCCTTGCGGATCTTCTTGTCCGCGTGCATGACCGTGGTGTGGTCGCGGCCGCCGAAGGTCTGCCCGATCTTCGGGAGCGACATGTCGGTCAGCTCGCGGCAGAGGTACATCGCGATCTGGCGTGCGGTGGCGAGCGCCTTCGTCTTGCCGGGGCCGCACAGGTCGTCGAGCGTCACGTCGAAGAACTCGGACGTGACACCCATGATGGTCGGCGCGGTGATCTCCGGCGCGTGCGAATCCGGGATGAGGTCCCGGAGCACGATTTCGGCGAGGGCCACGTCGACCGGCTGCTGGTTCAGCGACGCGAAGGCGGTGACGCGGATGAGCGCGCCTTCGAGTTCCCGGATGTTCGCCTCGACGCGCGAAGCGATGAACTCCAGGACCTCGCCGGGAACCGCGAGCCGGTCTTGAGCCGCCTTCTTGCGAAGGATCGCGATACGCGTTTCGAGTTCCGGCGGCTGGATGTCGGTGATGAGACCCCACTCGAACCGCGTGCGCAGCCGGTCTTCCAGCGTTTCGAGGCGCTTCGGCGGGCGGTCGGAGGAGACGACGATCTGCTTGTTCGCGTTGTGGAGGGTGTTGAAGGTGTGGAAGAACTCTTCCTGCGTACCTTCTTTGCCTTCCAGGAACTGGATGTCGTCGACGAGCAGGATGTCGATGTCGCGGTAGCGGCGCTGGAACGCGACCTTGCGGTCGTCTCGCAGCGAGTTGATGAAGTCGTTGGTGAACTCTTCGGTCGACACGTACCGCACGCGCATGCCGGGGAACAGCCGCTGGGCGTAGTGCCCGACGGCGTGCAGCAGGTGGGTCTTCCCGAGTCCGGACTCTCCCCAGATGAACAACGGGTTGTACGCGCGCGCCGGTGCTTCGGCGACGGCGACCGCGGCCGCGTGCGCGAAGCGGTTCGACGCGCCGATGACGAAGGTGTCGAACGTGTACTTCTCGTTGAGCTTCGTCTTCGACGTCTGCGGCTGCGCCGGCGCGGTGTAGGGCTGGCCCGCGATCGGCTGACCGGAGAACGTCGGCCAGATCTCGGTCACGGCGGCGAGGGCCTCGCCCTCTTCGTCGACTTCTTCATCGCTGTCATCGCCATCGTTGAGGCTGTTGTCCACCGGCTGCTGCCTCGGCGGCCTCGGCTTCGGAGGCTCCGGCCGGGGCCTGGTCGGGGACAGCATGCCGTCACCCTCGGGCAGCGGAGGAGGACCCGGCACCGGGCCGGACCCGTTTTCCACCCGGCTGGGTGACGTCGGTTCGTAGCGAGGCCCCGGCGAGGGCGGGGGCATCGAAGTGTGGGGTTCGGTGCTGTCGACCTTCACCGCCAGCGAGACCGCGCGGCCGAGCCGGCGCGAAAGGGCTTCGGTGATCGCTCCGCGCAGGGCGCGTTCGATCGCTTCCTTGGCGAAGTCACTGGGGGCGGCGAGGAGCGCGGTGCCGTCGAGGAGGCCGATCGGCCGGGTCACCCGCATCCAGGCGCGCTGCTGCGGGGAGAGGGTGCCATCCGACAGCTCGCGCACGACCTGTTCCCAGATGACGCCAAGATTGTGCTGGTGATCGGACACCTGCCTGACTCCCCTCCCCTCGTCGGTGCGCTGCGGCGAGATCACTCAGCGGCCCGAACGCCGGGTCGAGCGTCATCATGGCCCGGTCGGCTCGCGCGCACAGCAAATATCCACATAGTTGTCCACAGCTGTGCACTAATGTACGGCGGCCCGCGGTGACGCCACCTGCGGGATCGTCGTATGCCGACGGGATGCCTCCACATCCCCAAGGACACCCGGGCGCCTGCACCGTTCCACCTCGGCGAAAACCCGGGAGGGGCACGCTAACAAGCCCCGCTCGTTGCCACAAGGCGTCCTCGCGCGCAAGCATTTCACGGTGTACGGCGTGTTGCCATTCGATGCCCTCGCGTCGTCGGTGATCACTCTCCACGTACGGTCGCGGTCCGTGGTCGAGGGGGTGCCTGCCGGGCCCGGGCGGTGGGTGCGTACCCTCGTAAGGTCTCCCGTATACAGCGGGGGCGTTTCGCGTGCCCACGTTGTCGTCGCTCGACGTGACGAGGCCACACGTTGGTAGGAGACACCAGAGACTGCCGTGCGTCAGCACGACACGCCAGGAACGGGTCGAACCGTTCCCGGCGGCCGAGAAACAGGAGAAGTTAGTCGTGAGCAAGGGTAAGCGCACCTTCCAGCCGAACAACCGCCGCCGCGCCCGGGTCCACGGATTCCGGCTGCGCATGCGGACCCGCGCCGGCCGGGCCATCCTGGCGGCTCGCCGTCGCAAGGGCCGCGGCGCGCTGTCCGCCTGATCCGGCCGTCGTCGAGGGACGTCGTGCTGCCGGCCGCCGCGAGGTTGCGGCGCAGTGAGGATTTCCGTGCCGTGATGCGGCGTGGGGCCAAGGCAGGCAGGCGCCGCCTCGTCGTCCATGCGTTGACCACGGACCCGCCCGATGCCGCCGAAGCGGCGCGGGCGGGTTTTGTGGTGAGCAAGGCCGTGGGCAATTCGGTGGTCCGCCACCGGGTCACCCGCCGGTTGAGGCATCTCGTTTCCGCCAGGATCGGAACACTGCCGCCGGGCAGCTCGTTGGTGATACGGGCACTACCTCCGGCCGCGGACGCTTCCAGCGCGGAACTCGGCTCGGATCTCGACGCGTCGTTGCGGCGTCTCGGGCTGTCCCGCCAGACGCGTCCACCCGACCACGGATCAGCGGTGTAACGGCATGCGAGCCACCGAGAACGAGACCACCGAAGACGCCCGCCCGGGCCCGGTGGCATGGGTGCTGCTCCTGCCCATCAAGCTGTACCGCAAGGCGATCTCCCCTTTCCTTCCTCCGGCGTGCAGGTTCTACCCGAGCTGTAGCGCGTACGCCGTCGAGGCACTGACCCGGCACGGCGCCGGCCGCGGCACTTATCTCGCGGTCCGGCGGCTGCTGCGCTGTGGCCCGTGGACCATGCCCGGCCGCGATCCGGTACCCGAGACGTTCTCGTGGCGCCACCGCCGACCTGAAACACCGATCGAGGAGTAGCTCAGTGCTCGACTTCATCTACTACCCCGTGTCCTTCATCTTGTGGTGTTGGCACAAGGTCTTCGGGCTCGTGTTCGGTGAGGCGAACGCGGTCTCCTGGATCCTCGCGATCATCTTCTTGACGTTCACGGTCCGCGGCATCATGTTCAAGCCGTTCGTGAACCAGGTCCGGTCGATGAAGAAGATGCAGGACTTCGCGCCGGAAATGAAGAAGATCCAGAAGAAGTACGCGAACGACCGGCAGCGCCAGGCGATGGAGATGCAGAAGCTCCAGAAGGAGCACGGCGTCAACCCGCTGGGCAGCTGCCTGCCGATGCTGCTTCAGATCCCGGTCTTCATCGGTCTGAACCACGTCCTGCGGATGTTCACCATCAACCCGTACGGCGGCCCGAAGACCGAGAACTACTTCTTCGACCAGGCCGGTGTCGAGTCCTACGTTCACGCGAAGCTGTTCGGCGTCAACCTCGGCGACGCGATCTACACCGGTGTCGACATGGTCAGCGGCGGCAACGCTCCGGCGGGCTTCCACTGGTACGTCGCCCCGGTCGCGATCCCGCTGATGATCGTCGCCAGCATCGCCACGCACCTCACCGCGCGTCACTCGGTCCAGCGCCAGAACCCCGAGTCGGCCACCCCGCAGACCGCGATGATGAACAAGCTGACGATGTACATCTTCCCGCTCGGTGTCCTCATCTTCGGTGCGCTGTTCCCGGTCGGCCTCCTCTTCTACTGGCTCGCCAACAACGGCTGGACCCTGATGCAGCAGCGTCTCGTCTACACGCGGATCGACAAGGAAGAAGAGGCCCGCAAGGAAGCCGAGAAGGAGAAGCGCGCGAACCTCGGTCCGAAGCCGGGCCAGAAGCCGACCGCGCCCCGCCCCGGCCAGAAGCCGGTCCAGCAGAAGAAGAACAAGCCGTCCTCCGGTGGTCAGGTCAAGAAGGCGGGCTCGCCGCACGGCTTCGCCCAGACCGGTTCCTCCGCGAAGAAGAAGGACGCCAACGACGCAACAGCCGAGTCGTCGACGAACGGCTCGAAGGAGAACGGTGCGGACGTGCCCGGTCTCATCTCGGACTCGACTAAGAAATCGGACCGGAAGCGTCGCTGACGCCGATCCGGGCCGGAGAGGAGACCAGTAATGGCGGAGACGATCGACACGATCGACGCCGAGGAGAACAGCGCGGCCGAGGTTGAGGGCGCCGCTGAAGAGACCGCTCGCAAGGGAGGTGTCGACGACGACGTCCTCGTGAAGGAGGGCGACATCGCCGGCGACTACCTCGAGCGGCTGCTCGACCTTTTGGACTACGACGGCGACATCGACCTCGATGTCGAAGCGGGCCGCGCGATCGTCAGCATCGACGGCGGCGAGGACCTGGAGAAGCTCGTCGGTCCCCGCGGCACCGTGCTGGAGGCGCTGCAGGAACTGACGCGGCTGGCGGTGCAGCAGGAGACCGGTTCGCGGAGCCGGCTGATGCTGGACATCGCGGGCTGGCGCGCGGACCGTCGCGAGGAGCTCCGCGAGCTCGGTCGCTCGACCGCCGAGACGGTTGTCTCCTCCGGCGAGCGCGTGCGGCTGCAGCCGATGAGCCCGTTCGAGCGGAAGGTCGTGCACGACGCGGTCGCCGCCGTGGACGGCGTCAAGAGCGAGAGTGAAGGAGAGGACCCGAAGCGCCGGGTCGTCATCTTCCCCGCCTGACGGTTACTCGAACGAAGCGGCCCGCCGGTCATCCGGCGGGCCGCTTCTTCGTTTCCGGGGTGAATTACACGCGTGGCGTTTCACGTGAAACGCGCTGAGGCGAGTGGAGTTGTCCACAACTTCGGACTGTCTCCCCGCTTTGCGCTCGGCGTCATGGACAATCAGTGGAGCGCGTTTCACGTGAAACGGCGTCGAGGGTTGAGGAGCGAGAGTGGGCTTGGACGGGGTCGCCGCATCGGTACGGAGTGCGGCGTCGGAAGTATTCGGAGACCGCGTCGAGCAAGCCGCCGGCTACGTCGAACTCCTGGAGCGGCATGGTGTCGAGCGCGGGCTCATCGGGCCTCGTGAGGTCGACCGACTGTGGGAGCGGCACGTCCTCAATTCCGCCGTGATCGGCGAGCGGATTCCCGAAGGCGCCCGCGTGGTCGACGTCGGCTCGGGTGCGGGACTTCCGGGTGTACCGCTCGCGATCAGCCGACCGGACCTCGATATCGTTCTGCTCGAACCGATGGCTCGCCGGGTCGACTGGCTGGCCGAGGTTGCCGAGAAGCTGGAACTCCCCATCACCGTTGTCCGCGGGCGCGCGGAAGAGCGGCAGGTACGTGAGGAGCTCGGTGGCGCGGATGTCGTCACCGCCCGGGCGGTCGCTCCTTTGGCCCGGCTCGCGAACTGGTGCCTCCCGCTCGTGCGTTCCCAAGGTGCTCTGGTCGCCCTCAAAGGAGCGAGCGCCGGAGAGGAAATCGAACGCGATCGCGCCGCCGTTCGGAAGGCCGGCGGCGGCGAACCGGAAGTCTTCGAGTGCGGCACCAAGGTGCTCGAGGTTCCGAGCACGGTCGTCGTGATCCACCGTCTGCCCCCGAAACCGTCTCGACCGCGCGGCAGGCGCAGCTAGACCGGTTCCACGTGAAACAACGCAGAACGACTCTCACGTCCACTACAGAGGAGGCTCGAGACCGGTGACTCCCCCGCCGTCCGACCCTGCGAGCGCCGGCCAGGAACTCGGCTGGACGCCCATCGCCGAAGAAGCCGTCCGCGCCGCCAGCGTGCTGCATCCCAAGGAGGGTGCGCTCCCCCGGCCGAACCGTCGGCGAGTGCTGACGGTCGCCAACCAGAAGGGCGGCGTCGGCAAGACGACGAGCACGGTGAACCTCGCCGCCGCCCTCGCCGTCCACGGGCTCAAGACGCTCGTCATCGACCTGGACCCTCAGGGCAACGCGAGCACCGCGCTCGACATCGACCACCGCTCCGGCACGCCGTCGATCTACGAGGTGCTGATCGGTGAGGTGTCGCTGGCCGAGGCGGCGGCGCAGAGCGAGCAGTCGCCGAACCTCTACTGCGTGCCCGCGACCATCGACCTCGCCGGTGCCGAGATCGAACTCGTCTCCATGGCGTCCCGCGAGATGCGGCTCAAGGAGGCGCTCTCGTCCGAGATCCTCGACGAGATCGGCGTCGACTACGTCTTCATCGACTGCCCGCCATCGCTCGGTCTGCTGACCGTCAACGCGATGGTCGCCGCGCAGGAGGTGCTGATCCCGATCCAGTGCGAGTACTACGCGCTCGAAGGTCTCGGGCAGCTGCTGAGCAACATCGAGCTCGTCCAGGCGCACCTGAACCGCGAACTCAGCGTCTCCACGATCCTGCTCACCATGTACGACGGCCGCACGAAGCTGGCCGATCAGGTGACGAACGAGGTCCGGAACCACTTCGGGGACACTGTTCTCAAGACGGTGATCCCGCGCAGTGTGAAGGTCTCGGAGGCGCCCGGATACGGGCAGACCGTCCTCGCGTACGACCCGGGTTCGCGGGGCGCGATGAGCTACGTCGACGCGGCGAAGGAGATCGCCCAGCGCGGTGTGGAGATGAAGGAAAGGAGCGGTACGGCATGAGCGAGCGCAGAGGAGGGCTCGGGCGCGGGCTCGCCGCCCTGATCCCCACCGGCCCTCCGGCGGGTTCGGCGGCTCCCGCCGAGAACGGCTCCCCGGTCCCCTCCGCTCCCGCGAGCAAGCCCGCGGGGCCGGACGACAAGGGCTGGTTCGCGGCCAACGGCGCGGCCGGTTCGCACGGCGGATCGGTCGCCGGCGCGGTCTACCGCGAGGTGCCGGTCAGCCAGATCAAGCCGAACCCGAAGCAGCCTCGGCAGGTCTTCGACGAGGACGCGCTCAACGAGCTGGAGCACTCGATCCGCGAGTTCGGGCTCATGCAGCCCATCGTGGTCCGGGAGCTCGGCAACGACGAGTACGAACTCGTCATGGGCGAGCGGCGGCTGCGCGCCTCCCAGCTGGCGGAGCTGGAGGCGATCCCCGCGATCGTCCGGCAGACCGCCGACGAGGCGATGCTGCGCGACGCGCTGCTGGAGAACATCCACCGCGTTCAGCTCAACCCGCTCGAAGAGGCGGCCGCGTATCAGCAGCTGCTCGACGAATTCGCGGTCACGCACGAGGAGCTGGCGAGCCGGATCGGGCGCAGCCGGCCGGTCATCACGAACACGATCCGCTTGCTCAAACTCCCCCTCGCGGTCCAGCGCCGGGTCGCTGCCGGAGTGCTTTCGGCGGGCCACGCGCGGGCGCTGCTCTCTCTTGAGGACGCCGACAGTCAGGAAGAGCTGGCCGCGCGGATCGTCGCGGAGGGCATGTCGGTCCGCGCGACCGAGGAAGCCGTCACGCTCAAGAAGAGTGAAAAGCCGGCCAAGCCGAAGCCCGCTCCCCGCAAGCCGATCCAGGCGCCCGGTCTCCAGGAACTGGCGAACCGGCTTTCGGACCGGTTCGACACCCGCGTGAAGGTCGACTTGGGGCGCCGCAAAGGGCGGATCACCCTCGAATTCGGCTCGGTTGACGACCTTGAACGCATCGTGGCGCTCATGGATCAAAATCAGGCAAATCAGACACCGGAAACCGATTAGGGATCACCCCGGGTCGTTTTGTCACGGTGACGATAGCTGAGTGCTGATGATTCGGTGACGCTGAGTGCTTGAACTGGGGGCAAGTGTGAAGGGGCTCTTCGGCGGTCGAAATCCGCGCGCGGTCGTCTTCGACTGTGACGGATTGCTCATGGACACCGAGCCGTGTTGGTCCGTCGCCGAGACCGAACTATTCGCGCGGCGCGGGCTCCCCTTCGGCGCGGACGAGAAGGCGTTGGTGATCGGCAAGTCGCTACCGGCCGCCGCCGACGCGATGGCGGAGGCGTTCGGTGAACCGGATGCCGGCGCCGAGATCGCGGACGAGTTGCTGAGGTTGGTGACCGAGGTCGTCACCGCGAAGGCGGAGGCGATGCCCGGCGCGCGCGAGTTGGTCGAACTGACGGCCGCCGCCGTCCCGGTCGCCGTCGCGAGCAACTCGCCCCGAGCCCTGTTGGACGCCGCACTCGCTCGCGGCGGCCTGGCGGCAATGTTTCCCGTGAAACTGGCCGCCGACGAGGTGACCGCGCCGAAGCCGGATCCAGAGATGTACTTGACCGCTTGTGCCCTCTTGAACGTCGAGCCCGCCGACGCTCTGGCGTTCGAGGACTCCATGACCGGCCTTCGGTCGGCGCGAGCGGCCGGCGTGCCCGTCATCGGGGTGCCCACGTTGAAGCACCAGGACTTCCCTGCGGATGTCGTGATCGGATCCCTGCGCGACGAAGAGCTGTTGTCCTGGGTGCGCGGGTGGCCTGGCCGATGACGGGACTCCCCTTCGTTCGCTTTCAGAGCCCGACCCGCGATGAACGGGGAAACTTCACCGGGGTCTTCGGTCTCGTCAACAGGCTCGCCCGCGCCGGGCGCCTCACCGGCGAGCAGGAAGCCTTCCGCCGGATGAACAACGACTGGTACGACGCGAACTTCACCAATCCCGCGCACGCCGACCCGAGCGTCTACGACGCGGAAGTCAATCCCGGTGCCGCGGCGTGGTTCAAGGCGACCGCTCGTGTCTTCATCGACCGAGTCGATGGCTACCTGTCGATCCTGGACACGCACGACGTTCCCTGTGAAACCGTCTGGTCGGCGAACCCGGGACAGGTCGTCTACGAGGACGAGCACCAGATCGTCGTCGTGGTCCGGCAATAAGAAAGGGGACTCGCCCGCCGCGGGCAAGTCCCCTTCGTCGAATCCGATTCAGCTCTTACGGGCAATCGCCCGTCCGACGAGGTCGGCGAAGACCGAGCCGAGGGTGGAACCGGCCGCCTCGATCGCCACCGGCACGATCGACGTCTCGGTGAGGCCCGGCGAGGGGTTCACCGCGAGGAAGTGGACCGTGCCGTCTTCGGTGATCACCGCGTCGGTGCGAGAGATGTCGCGAAGGCCGAGTTGCCGGTGCACGGCGACGGCCAGCTCACCGACCGCCTTGGCGGCGTCATCAGGAATCCGGGCCGGGGTGAAGAAATCGGTCAGCCCGGCGGTGTAGCGGGCGGTGTAGTCGTACACGCCGCTCTCAGGCACGATCTCGACCGCGGGCAGGGCTTCGGGTCCCTCTTCGCCTTCGATGACCGTGACGGCCACCTCGACGCCGGAAACGAACTTCTCGGCGAGGACGGTGTCACCGTAGGCGAAGCAGCCGACCATCGCGCCGGGCATTTCCGCGGCGTCCTTGACCACCTGGGCGCCCAGTGCCGATCCGCCTTGGTCGGGCTTCAGGATCATGGGCAGGCCCAGTGTGTCGACCATCGAGTCCAGCACGGCTTGCGCGCCGAGCTCGCGGAAGGTGCTGTGCGGCAGCACCACCCAGTCCGGCGTGGTGAAGCCCGCGTCGGCGACGAGCGCCTTGGCCGTCGGCTTGTCCCACGCGCGACGGCAGCCCCGCGAACTGGTGCCCACGTAAGGCACGTCGAGCATCTCCAGGATCGTCTGCACCGCGCCGTTCTCCCCTTCACCACCGTGAAGGGCGACGATGGCCGCGTCGGGCCGCTGGGTACGAAGGCGTTCGAGCAGACCCGCGTCGGTGTCCCACTCTTCGACGACGAGGCCTTCCGCCCGCAACGCGACCGAGAGCCGGCGCCCGGAGCGGAGAGAGACGTCGCGTTCGTGGGAAAGGCCGCCTGCGAGTACGGCAACGGTGCGGTCGACCACCGAGACTCCTTTGTGCTTGGGGACGTGTCCGGTCGATCAGACCGTGTCCGGAGAGGGGTTCTGCGGCCCCGAGATCGAGCGTGGGCTCGCGTTACCGAAGGTACGCGCCAGGTCCATTTCGGATTCGAGTACCGCGGCAAGCCGCCGGACGCCTTCGCGGATCCGTTCGGGCGTCGGGTAGCAGTAGGAAAGACGAAGCTGTCTGCTGCCGAATCCGTCGGCGTAGAAACCGGTTCCGGAGGCGTACGCGACCCGGGCCGTGACGGCTCTCGGCAGCATCGCCTTCGTGTCCACGCCTTCGGGGACGGTCATCCAGACGTAGAAACCGCCGTCGGGTTTGGTCCAGCTGCAGCCGGCGGGCATGTGCTGTTCGAGCGCGGACAGGATCGCGTCCCGGCGCTCTCGGTAGTTTTCGCGGAAGGTCTTGATCTGACCCATCCAGTCGTGAGTCGAGAGGTATCGCGACACGATCAACTGGTTAAGCGTAGGCGGGCAAAGTGTCGCGGACTCGGCCGCGAGCACGAGCTTCTCCCGGACGGCGTGCGGTGCGAGCACCCAGCCGACCCGCAGGCCCGAGGCGAAGGTCTTCGAGAAAGAGCCCAGGTACACGACGTTGTCGGGGTCGATCGAGCGGAGCGCCGGGTACGTCTGACCGCTGAAGCCGAGCAGACCGTACGGGTTGTCCTCGACGATGAGGATGTCGTTCTCGCGGCAGATCTCCACGATCTCCGCGCGCCGCTCGACGGCCAGTGTCACGCCGCCGGGGTTGTGGAAGTTCGGGATCGTGTAGAGGAACTTGACCCGGCGGCCGGCCTTCCGCGTTTCCGCGAGCGCGGCACGCAGCCCCTCGGGGACCAGGCCGTGGTCGTCCATCGCGACGTGGACGACGTCCGCCTGGTACGCGGCGAAGGAGCCGAGCGCGCCGACGTACGACGGGCCCTCGGCGATGATGACGTCGCCCGGATCGCAGAACAGCCGGGTGACCATGTCGAGCCCCATCTGGGAGCCGACCGTCACGACGACGTCGTCCGGGTGGGCCTTGATGCCTTCGAGGGCCATGATTTCGCAGATCTGCTCACGCAGGGCGGGGACGCCGTGCGCGGAGCCGTACTGGAGCGCGACCAGGCCGTCTTCGGCGATGAGCTCGCCGACCTGCGCGGACAGCGTGTCCAGCGGAAGTGCGGCGAGGTTCGGCATCCCGCCGGCGAGCGATACCACTTCGGGGCGGCTGGCCACCGCGAACAACGCCCTGATCTCGGAAGCAGTCATCCCGGCCGTACGCGCGGCGTAGCGGTCGAGATGAGGGTCGAGGTTGTGGCGGCCGGGCTCCGGCCGGACAGGGCGATTCTCGGTCATCAGGCGCTTCACCCGGCTTCGAAGTGGACATAGTCGCTACCGACTGGTAGTTCCATCGAGTGTAACCACCCTCCCTCTAGGGGCCCTGGCCTTCCGGTGTTCATCACATCGGCCTATCCTCGGTTCGGACCCCTTCGGTGAGCCCTGCTCGGGACAAGGCTGCGTCGGGTGTCGTCATTCAGGGAGGTTTGTCTGTGTCGCGTCGCGTCGTGGGCGTAACCCTGGACAACCTCGAGCACCTGCCCAAGAGCTGCCGCCGCTGCGTGTACTGGGAGCTGGCGCCGCATATGAAGGCGCAGGCCGAGGAATACGGCGCGACCGAGGTCGAAAAGGAAGCCTGGGTCTCCAGCGTGCTGCTGGAGTGGGGTTCCTGCGGCCGGATCGTCTACAGCGACACCCTGCCCGTCGGTTTCGTGCTCTACGCGCCGCCGAACGCCGTGCCGCGTTCGCTGGCCTTCCCGACCTCGCCTCCCGGCCCGGACGCGGTTCTGCTGACCGCCTTCCAGGTGCTTCCCGAATTCCGAGGTGGCGGACTCGGCCGGATGCTGGTGCAGGCCGTCGCGAAGGATCTGACCAAACGCGGTGTCCGCGCGATCGAAGCGTTCGGCGACGCCAAGCCCGACGAGACCGATCCGGACGGCGGGCACAGCTGTGTGCTGCCCGCCGCGTTCCTGCAGAGCGTCGGGTTCAAGACCGTGCGGCCGCATCCGCGGTGGCCGCGGCTGCGACTGGAACTGCGGTCGGCGATTTCGTGGAAGGAAGACGTGGAGGCGGCCCTCGAGCGGCTGCTCGGCCAGGTCTCCATCACGACGGCCGAGCCGAGCCTGGGCCGCGCCTGATCTTCTCCGCCGGCGCCATTTAGCAGAGTTTTCGAGCGCGCGCAGCAGCCATCCCCCGGCCTGGGGACAGCTGTGGGTAACCCGCCGAGTTATCCACAGATCGCTGCTAGGAGCGGTGGAAAATCTGTGGATGGGTAGGCTGGACCTGGGGACGCCCCCCGGGAAGGGCGGGGGCTGCGCGCCGGGTGGATCTAGGGGTGGCGTGGTCGGCCGAGGGGGCACACAACCGGTTGTGCCGAGGGCGTCGGCAGAGGGATGTGCGCCCGCGTGCGGGTGTGGAGGACTGGCTACTCCGCTTTGGCGAGTTCGTGGGCCAGGACGTCCGCGAAGGTGAACGTGCCGGTCGGCTGGTCCCCCTCGCCGAGCAGGTACAGCCGCTTCACGGCGACCAGGATGCCTTCGGCGACGACGTCGCGGAAAGCCGGGTCCGCCAGTTTGCGGCTGTCTTCCGGGTTGGTCAGGTAGCCGATCTCGATCCGCACCGCCGGGCAGCGGGTGCGGGTGAAGATCTCCCAGGTCTTGTAGTGCGTGCGGCAGTCGAGCATGCCGGTGCGGGCGGCCAGCTCACGCTGGATGAAACCCGCCAGCAGCTCGCCGACGGTCGACGTGGTGCCGTTGCCGGTGCCGAAGTGGAAGCTCGCGACACCTTGCGCCTTGGGCGAGGGGTTCTTGTCGTTGTGCAGCGAAAGGAACAGGTCCGCGCCCGCCTCGTTCGCGAACTTCGCCCGATCGCCCTCGGTCGGGCTCTGGTTCGGGCCGCGCGAGATCAGCGCCTCCATACCGGTGGCCTGCATCCGGCCTTCGAGCCGCCGCGCCAGGTCCCAGGCGATGTCCGCCTCACGCAGGCCGCCCGCGACGACACCGAGGTCCTCGCCGCCGTGGCCCGGGTCGATCACGATGCGCTTGCCGCGCAGCCGCGGGCCCGCCTGCCGCACCTGCTCCTGCTCACGAAGGAAAACGGGGCGGCCGCCGCGGGCACGCGGCGACGAGAGCCGGTGCAGCTCACGGATGGTGGCCGGGCCGCACATACCGTCGGCGACCAGGCGCATGTCGCGCTGGAAGGTTTTGAGCGCGCGTTCGGTCTGCGGGCCGAAATGCCCGTCCGGGCGGCCTGCGTCGAAACCGAGCTCGGTCAGCCGCTCCTGGAGCGCGAAGACGTCGTCACCCTGCATGGGGGCGGAGAACATGTAGGTCAGCGGGCGGCTGCCCAGATGGAAGCCCGCGCCGCGAAGCGCCTGATAGGTCGCCGGGCCCACCAGACCGTCGGTGATGAGCCCACGGCGCTGCTGGAACGCTCGAACGGCGTGTTCCATCGCCGTGTCGAAGACCTCGTACTCCCCGGATTCGGTCACCGGCGGGAGCAGCTCCATCGCCGCCAGCGTGGACCTGATCTCGGCGACGTCCGGTCCGGCGTCACCGCGGCGGAGTACCCGCATGCACTCCTCGCTCTTCCCTTTGGGGCACCGATCGAGCTCGATGCACGACTATGAAAACCCTGCGGGGCGAACCCCGGTGCTCTATTGTGCCCTGTGAACTCTCGGTGAGCGCGGAGGCCCGGCCGGTGCGTCAAGTCGCCGTTCGTGGAACTCGTCCAGGCGTTCCCGTGACAGGGAGTTTTACCCATTCCGGAGAACGACGAAACCCGGAGCCTGGGCGGGCCCCGGGTTTCGGCAGGTGAAACGCGAGATCAGAGGACGTCGGCGAGGTCCGACAGCAGCGCGGCCTTCGGCTTGGCGCCGACGATCTGCTTCACCGGCTTGCCGCCCTGGAACAGGATCAGCGTCGGGATCGACATCACCTGGTAGTCACGCGCAGTGTTCGGGTTGGCATCGATGTCGAGCTTCGCGATGGTCAGCTTCTCGCCGTTCTCCGCCGCGATCTCCTCGAGCACCGGGGCGACCATCTTGCACGGGCCGCACCAGGTCGCCCAGAAGTCGACCAGGACGGGCTTCTCGCTCGTCAGCACGTCGTCGACGAACGTCTTGTCGGTCACCGTCACGGTGTTGGCCATGGTGTCTCCTTCTGGGTGGTGAACGGGCTGGGGAAAGTCAGTTGGTGGAGGCGCCGTAGCCGCCGCCGACCAGCTCAGGCGTCTCCTGGGCGGTCTCGACACCGGCGTGCTCCGCCAGCCATCGTTCTGCATCGATGGCGGCGGCGCAGCCCGAGCCCGCGGCGGTGATCGCCTGCCGGTACGTGCGGTCGACCAGGTCGCCGGCCGCGAAGACACCGGGAAGGTTCGTGTACGAGGTCCGGCCCTGGGTGAGCACGTAGCCGTCCTCGTCGAGGTCCACCTGACCGCGCACCAGTTCGCTGCGGGGGTCGTGCCCGATCGCCACGAAGAAACCGGTCACGTCGAGCTTGGACTCCTCGCCGGTCACCGTGTCCTTGAGCGTCAGGCCCTCGACCTTGCCTTCACCCTCGACCGCGGTGATCTGCTTGTTGAGCGCCCACTTGATCTTCTCGTTCTCGCGGGCACGCTCCAGCATGATCTTGGAGGCGCGGAACTCCTCGCGGCGGTGGACGATCGTGACGGACTTGGCGAACTTCGTCAGGAAGGTCGCCTCCTCCATCGCGGAGTCGCCGCCGCCCGCGACCACGATGTCGTGGTCGCGGAAGAAGAAGCCGTCGCAGGTGGCGCAGGCCGAAACACCGCGGCCGAGCAGCTCCTGCTCGCCGGGCACGTTCAGATAGCGGGCGGCGGCACCCATCGAGAGCACGACCGCGCGGGCGGCGTAGCGCTTGCCGTTCGCGACGACGTACTTGACGTCACCGGTCAGCTCGACGGACTCGACGTCCTCCTGGCGCAGGTCGGCGCCGAAACGCTTCGCCTGCTCGCGCATCTCTTCCATGAGGTCGGGACCCTGGATGCCTTCGCGGAAGCCGGGGAAGTTCTCGACCTCCGTCGTCGTCATCAGCGCACCGCCGAACTGAGTGCCCTCGAACACCAGCGGTTCGAGCTGCGCTCGTGCCGCGTAGACAGCGGCGGTGTATCCCGCAGGACCCGATCCCACAATGATCAGGTTCCTGATCTCCTCGGCAGCCACCCGTGACCTCCGCTCGTAGTGACCTGTTCACCAGGCTCAACACGATCGTAAGGGCCGGTGTTCCCGGGGTGACCGGCGCTACTTTCTCCTGCCTTGCGCCACGGCGGAGATCCGACCTCTAGCGCCGCTAGAAAACCTAGCGTGGTAGCAAAGGTCCCTCGCTCCCCCGGAAATGGGGCTGGTGGGGAGCGAGGGACCAGTGAGGTTTCGGTCGGTTACTTCGGTCCGATGATTTTGTCGAAGAGGACCGAAGGGTTGCCCGGACCGCAGTCGGCACCGAAGGCGACGATGCGGAATTGGGCGAGTTTCCCTGTGGTGTAGATCACCATCACGCCGTCCTTGCCCGCGACGTTCACCGGCCGGATGCCCTCCGGGCGCACGTCCGCGTCCATTCCGGCCGCGGCGACACAGGCGTCGAGGCGCTCTTCGGTCTTCAGCGAGCCGAAGTCGCGGACGCCGATCGCCTTGCCGACGAGGGCTTCGGCCCCGCCGCCGTCTCCGCCGAGCGAAGGTCCGGAAGGAGCCGAGGGCGCGGGCTGGGCGATACCGCCCGAATCCGGCTCCCGGGTGGTCGGGACGACGATCGCCACGGCCGCGATGGCCGCCGCGGCCACGGTCGCTATCCCGGCGCCCCAGCCGATCCGCTTGTTCCGCCGCCGCCGTGCGGCCGCGAGGTCCACCACCGGGGCGACCTGTTCCTGCCGCCCTTCAGATGCGCCTTGAAACGCAGGCGTCGCCCGCATTTCGGCGGCCAGCGCGGCGTCGATCCGTGCCGCGTATTCCGCCGGCATCGGCGCGACCGGCTCGTTCGCGAGTTCCGCGAGGTCGGCCGTGGTCGCTTCCAGTGCTTCGATGATCGCCAGTGCTTCGGGGTCGGCGTTCACCAACGGCCACAGTTCGGCCGCCTCACGCTCGTCCAGCACACCTGCGTGCAGGTCGGCGAGCACATCGACAGACCACGGCGGACCGACGGTCCCACCGATCCCCCTGCTCTCGTCTGTCATCGTCCCTCCCCGTCACCCGGCGTGCCCTGAGGACGCCTGGCACCCCGTTGCGGGGTAGCGCGCTCTCGTTTGCTTTCGTGAGTTGGGACGTTCGCAATAGCATCGGGGTTCCGTAGATGTCCGAGAACCTTCGCGAGCTTTCCGCGACCTCGGGCACACCGGCTCTTGACCGTGCCTTCGGCGATGCCGAGCATCTTCGCCGTCTCGGCGACGGAGTATCCCTCGACGTCGACCAACACGATCGGGGCACGTTGCTCTTCGGGGAGCTGGTCGAGGGCTTCCTTGACGACCAGGCTCGTCTCGCGCTCGGACATCGAGTCGCGCGGCGAGGCGGGTTCGTTGAACTGCCCGGTCTCGGGCAGCGGGACGGTCGGTCTGGCCTTGCCCCGCCGGATGCGGTCGAGGCACGCGTTCACGACGATGCGGTGCAACCACGTCGTGACCTGCGATTCCGCTCTGAAGTTGCCCGCTGCTCGGAACGCGGAGATGAAGGCGTCCTGCAGGGCGTCCGCGGCTTCTTCGGGATCCCGCAAGGTGCGCAGGGCCACCGCCCACATGCGGTCTCGATGTCGCTGGACCAGTTCACTGAACGCGTGCGGGTCCCCAGCGGCATGCGCCGCTATGAGATCCGCGTCCGTGGGAGCTGCAGCTGTCACCCGGGAGAGCCTACTGACCCGGTGTCTGACGTCACCCCGCAGGCAGGAACGTCAGCTCTTTGAGTTCGGTGACGAACTTTCCCTTGTCATCTTCACCCAGCTGAGTGATCCAGATGATGAAGTACTGACCCTGCTGCGGCTGCTGCAACGCGATGGTCGATTCGCCGGCCGCGAGGTCTCCGCTGCCGACGACCTTCGTCTCGTCGAGCTTCGGGTTCTTCTTGTCGGCGGAGCGGATCTCGACCTTCGAACCGGCACTCGCCGCGTCGATCTTGACCTGGCTGAGGTTGATCGGGTCCTTGAAGGTCACGACCAGCCCGACGCCGTCCTTGAGCACCGGGAACTGCTCGTCGTACTGGTCGGTCTTCCACGAGGTGACCGCGTCGCCGTCGGTGGCGTTCCTGGCCTTGCCGGGGCTGTCGCCCTTGCTGCCCGGGTTGTAGACGGCCACGGCCGACGGCTTCACCGCCGCACCCACCGCGGGGGCCGGCGGCTTCTGCTCGGGCGGCGGCTGTTGCTCGCCCGAAGGCGGCACGACCTGGGAGGACGACGCGGCGACGTTGATCTTCGGGCCGCTGGACTTCGACTCGCCCTGGAACAGGTTGATCAGCATCATCCCGCCCCAGGCGAGGATGACCACGGTCGCGACCACCAGCACGGTCACGCCGAACGCCAGCTTCTTGCGCCGCGCGACGTCCTTGACCGGTTTCTTCGTCGTCCAGACCGTGCCGTCCGATTCGGCGACGGCCTCTTCCTCGCCGACGGCCTTGATCAGCTGGGTGCGTTCTTCGGCTTCGGCGACCTGGTCCAGCACGCGCAGGATGGCCGCGCTGGTACGGATGCCGCCGTGGCCGCCGTCCTCGATGGTGCGGACGGCGAGCGAGGACAGCTCGACCGGGACGCCTGCGACCAGCGAACGTGGCGGGATGATCCTGCCGGTCGGCGCGTGCGGCGCCGCCGGGATCGCGGCCGGACCGCCGGGAAGTGCCCAACGACCGGTCAGCAGCAGGTACAGCACGGCGCCGAGCGCCTTGACGTCGTCACGAAGGGTCGCTTCGGGCAGCGGGCCCGGGAAGGCGAGCTTCAGCGCGCCGTCCGGGGTGAGCCGCAGACGCTGCGGGTGGTCGAGGCCGAGGACGAGACCGTTCTGATGGGCGTGGTCGACGGCTTCCGCCAGCGCCTGCACCATCCGGGCCGCCGCGGCGGGCGCCACCGGACGCTGCGCCACGAGGTCGACCAGGTCGCTGCCCTTGGTCCATTCCGCCACGACGACACCGAGCAGACCTTCGCTCGAGGTGACGCCGCTGCCGAGGCTGAGCACGTCGAGGACACGCGCGACCCCGCCGTGGCCGAACTTCGAGGCGTGCGCGGCACGCTCCAGTGTCCGGCGCGCGAGCCGGGCGGCTTCCGCGTCCGCGGGGTCGCCGACCAGCAGCGTCAGCGCGACATCCCGCTTCAGCTGCCCGTCGCGGGCACGCCAAAGATGCGCTGCCGCCCGTTCGTCCACCCCGAACTGTGCGAGCAGGCGATACCGGCCGTCACCGACGACTCGGCCAGGGGCCAGCGACCCGCCTTGGGCCCGGATGCCCACCTGGCTCGCCTCCCCTGCCTGTTCGCTCCGTCTCGTATCCACCGCACTCTCCCGCGTAGCTCCCGCCCCGAGGGTACCCAGAATACGACCCGTGAACGCGCGCCATCCGTACGTGAATCGTTATCCGCGCTTGATCAACCGGGTGATCCTCGCCGTGGCGGGCTTCAATTCCTCGACCTTCAAGGCGATGAGCACGCCGAACGACACCGCGATGCCGACCACCGTCTGCAGGAGAAGTTTCACCCAGGCATGGAAAGTAGGCCCGAACGAGTCAGGCACGATCTGCCCGGCGAGCCAGGCCGCGCCGACCCCGAGCACACTCGCGACGACCGTGAAGAGGATCACCCCGAGCACTCGCTTGCTCCGGAGGTTTCCGAGCGTCACCCACAGCCAGACCTGACCGAGGATCGCGCCGACGACGAACGTGAGGCCGTTGACCATCATCACGCCGAGCACGATGTTGTCGGGCGAAAGCAGCGCCGGGCACAGGTACAGCAGCGGCACCTTGACCACGGTCATCACGATCATGATCAGCACCGGCGTACGAGCGTCCTTCATCGCGTAGAACACCCGCATCTGCAGCATGACCAGCGCGTACGGCAGCAGCGCGAACGCCGAGATGGCCAGCGCCTCACCCATCCGCGACGCGTCCTCGACGGTGCCCTTGCCCAGGGTGAACAGGGCGATACCGACCGAACCACCCACCACGGTCATCACCGCGGAGATCGGCACGAGCATCACCGTCGAGATCCGCGACGCGTAGGAGAGGTCGCCGATCAGCTTCTTGTGGTCGCCGTCGGCGGCCGCGCGGCTCATCCGCGGCATGATCGCGGTCAGCAGCGAGACACCGATGACGCCGTACGGCAGCTGGAAGAGCAGCCACGCGTTGCTGTACGCGGTCACACCGCCCTGCGAACCGCTGGTCAGCACGCGGGTGGTGATCGTGTAGCCGACCTGGCTGACCGCGACGTAGCCGACGGTCCAGAGTGCGAGCCCGCCGAACTCCTTCATGC
This sequence comes from Amycolatopsis sp. SB7-3, assembly GCF_041021335.1. Taxonomy (NCBI): domain Bacteria; kingdom Bacillati; phylum Actinomycetota; class Actinomycetes; order Pseudonocardiales; family Pseudonocardiaceae; genus Amycolatopsis; species Amycolatopsis sp. SB7-3. The sequence continues at coordinate 2,354,468 of NZ_JBFPJQ010000001.1, read as the reverse complement.
GCTTGTCGATGCCCCAGCGCCATTTGAACTTGAACCCGGACCGCAGCAGCGGCGGGATCAGCAGCACCGACTGCGCCACGATGCCCGAGGTCACGCCGATGCCCAGGGTCAGCAGCTTCGGATCGGTGATCGACACCGGATCGGTGGAGATGTTCCCCGGCATGATCCACACGACGAGGATCGTGAAGATGACGACGAGGTTGTTGATCACCGGCGCCCACGCCGTCGGGCCGAAGATGTTCTTCGCGTTCAGCACCGCCGAGAGCAGCGCGAACACGCCGTAGAAGAAGATCTGCGGCAGCAGCAGATACGCGAACGCGGTGACCAGCTCGGGATTCGCCTGGCCCTTGTCGTCGACGTAGAGCTTGGTGATCAGCGGCGCCGCGACCACGGCGATCGTCGTCCCGACGACGAGCAGCGTGCCCGCCACCGTGACCAGCCGCTGGGTATAGGCCTCGCCGCCGTCCTTGTCGTCCTGCGACCGCACGAGCAGCGGGACCACGAGACTCGACAGCACGCCGCCCATCAGCAGTTCGAAGATGATGTTCGGCATGGTGTTGGCGACGTTGAACGAGTCGTTCTCCACCTGGGCGCCGATGGCCGCCACCAGCAGCAGCTTCCACGCGAAGCCGGTGATGCGGCTGATGAGCGAGGCGATCGCCATCCGGCCGCTGGACTTCGCGAGCGACGGCGCCTTCGCCGGGGCGGCGACATCCTGTTCGCCGGTGTCCCCCGGCCGCGGTTTGACCAGCGGCGCGTCCTTGATCGCCGGCATGACCTGCGTGGCGAGCTGGTCGTACGGGCGGAGGACGTCGGGGTCGGCGACCGGCCAGCGCGAACCCATCGGGACACCGGGGGTGCGCGGGATGAACCGCGTCGCGTCGGCTTCGTCGCGCCGGTCGACCTGCCACGGGCGGACCGGTGGCGGCTGGCGGCGCCCGCGATGCGGCGGGGGCGGTGTCTGATTGAGCGCTTGCGGTGCTTGGGGAGGTGCCGGGCGGCGCGCCGCCTGGTTCTGCGACGGCTGCGGAAGCGGCGGCCCCTGCGGAGGCGGCACCGGCTGCCGACGGGTCGGCGGAGGCGGCGTCCCCTGCCCGGGGGGCGTTTTCCGTGGCGGCGCGCCCTGGGGTGGCGGCCTCAGCCGTCGCGTCTCGTCGTCGGGGCGGCCCGCCACCCGCTGGCGGCGGGCGTCCGGCGGCGGCTGCTGGGGAGGTGGCGGCACGGCCCGCCGCGGTCGCTCACCGCGATCGGGCGGGGGCTGCTGCGGAGGCGGCTGGCGACGCTCCGGACGGCGTGCCGGTCCGTCGGTGCGGCGGGGCGGTGGCGGAGTACCTTCGCGCCGGGGACGGCCTGCACGCTCGGGCGGTACACCCGGCTCTCTTTCCAACGTGCGCCCAATCCTCGGTGCTCGACTACGTGATGCCCGGCGGCATCGTTCGACCCAGGGTAATCGGGAACGGCCGGAAACACTTAAACCTGTGCGTCCTCGGTCACACGTTGGGCGGTTTCGTTCGTCCGATCGGCCCGCGAGTCCTTGATCCTCCGGTAGATCCGCCGGGACGACAGGAGCAGCAGCGCACCCGCCGCGGTGATGGTGATGATGATGGTGATCGCGCCGTACTCCGTGGAGGTCAGCTCGAACCGCGCGTCGGAACCGAGCGGGGTCCCGTCGGGCGTGGTCAGGGCCACGTCGACGCTGAACCGGCCCGCTCGCAGCGCCTCGACCGGCAGCAGCTGGTTGATCGCGCCGTTCGCCGGGACGGTCCGCTCCGGGACGGCTTCGGTGGGACGCAGGCCCACGTTGTTCTTGAGCACCGTGCGGACGTTGATGCCGACCGGAAGGCCGTTGGTGATGTACGCGGGCAGGGGCGACGCGCCGGAGGCCAGCGCGATCGTCTGCTTCGGCCGTTCCACGGTGACCTGGCCGCGGATCGCTTCGAGGTCGCCGCGGGCGTTGGCGGTGACGATCGCGGCGTCCGCGCCGCGCCACGAGGTCGACGCGGCCCGGATGAGGGCGAACCGGACCGGGGCGATCACGTCGGCCGGATTCACTCGTTTGGTGGCATCCATCGTCATCGCCGACGACAGGCCCAGCGTCTCGTTGTCGATCTGGGACATCTTCGCGGTGACTTCACCGCTGGTCGCGGCCGTCAGATCCTGCGGGTCGTAGTTGATCGACGCCGTCCCGGACGGGCTGTCACCGAGCAGCTCGGGCAGCGGCGCCGGCTTGATCAGGCCGGCGGTGTAGAAGTCGCCCATCCGCTCCAGGAACGTGGTGAGTTCCGTGCCGCTCGCGGCCCAGTGCCGCGGCGGCGCGATCAGCAGCCGCGAACGCGCCGGTCCCTCGGACTGCCCGCCGAGCCCCGCCCGGAAGGCGATGGCACCGAGCCCGTTCTGCGTGGAGCCCGAGCCGTTCAGCGCCGACGAGATCAGCGCGTCGATCGGCTGCGCGCGCAGGTCCGTTCCCTCGATCGACACCCCGCCCGAAAGCGGCGATCCGGACTGGAGCCTGCCCGAATCGGTCAGCACGGTCTTGACGCCGGCTTTGCCGATCGCGTCGACGGTCTGCGAATCGAGGGAGCCGCCGGGCCAGAGCACGCCGTCCTGCGGCTGGATGCCGAGCAGGTTCTTGATCGTCCCGGCGCCGCCCAGCGCGCTCGCCATGAGGGCGGTGTCGGTGGCGTCACCCGCGCGGACCTTCGTCAGCGCGGTGAGGTCGGCGTCGGCGAACGGGAGGGTGACCACGCACCGGCCCGCGACCAGCGCCTTCAGCCTGCCGAGCCAGTTCTTAGCGGTCTCGACGCCCTTGCCGGGAGCGCCGCCCGCGACCTGGTAGCCGCGGGTCATCCCGTCGACGGTCGCGACCAGGTCGGGGTCGATGGCCAGGCACAACGACGACGAGACCTTCGTGTCCGCCTCGGCCGCCCGCGCCGCTTCGACCAGCGAGTCGAGCCGCCCACCGGCGGCCAGTTCGATGGCGAGCCGTTCGTCCGCCAGGGTCAGCGGTCCGCCGAGCGGGGACGAGACGACGTGCACGGTGCTGTTCGCGATCGGCCACAGCAGGCTCGTCGACGGCGCCGACGTGGGCCGCGACGCGGGGGCCTTGCCGGGGACGCCGAGCACCGGCATCAGCAGGGTGACCGCCGCCAGCCGTTCGGGGCCGCCGAAATCCGGGGTGCCGTTGACGTTGACCAGCAGCGGATACACGCCGGGCCTCGGGAACTGCAGCTTCGACGACTGGCCGAGCGGGACGGACAGGTTCAGCGCGGCGCTCTGCCCCGGCTCCAGTTCGTCCGGTTCGAGGTCGACGAACTCGGTCGCCCCGAGGTCCTTGAACTTGTCACCGGCGAGGACGTCGCCGATCTGCTGCTCGCTCTGCAGCCTGGTGCCCAGCTGCAGCCGGACGCCCAGTTTGCTGATCCGCCGGTCGCCGATGTTGGTGACGCGGCCGGTGACCGTGAGCGAAGCCGAGTTCGTGCTGATCACGCGGGGGTTCAGCTGGTCGAGGTCCACGCGCAGCCGGGGCTGTTCCTGTGCCTGCGCGACCGCGAGGGGCGAGGCGGCCAGGGCCAGGAACAGGATCGACAGGACAGTGGCGGCAAGCCGCTTCACTCAGGTGCTCCCTCGGCGGTGTGCTGTTGCTGCGCGAAGAGTTCTTTGGCCTTCCGGACCAGCTTGCGCTCGTCGGAGTAGGCGAGTTTGGTCTCCAGGTCGGCGAGCGGTACCCAGGCGACCTCGGTCACCTCGACATCCTCGTCCGAAAGTTCGCCGCCGGTGGATTCCAGGATGAAATGGTGCACCGTCTTGTGCACACGCCGTCGCTCGGCCACGAACCAGTAGTCGATGGTGCCGAGGGGCTGCAGGACGCGCGCCGAGATGCCGGTCTCTTCCTTCACCTCGCGCACCGCCGTCTGCTCCACCGTCTCACCGTCCTCGATGTGGCCCTTCGGCAGCGACCACAGCAGTCTGCCGTGCCGGTCGAGCCGCCCGATCAGCGCGGCGTTCGCCCGTTCGGCGTCGACGACGAGTCCGCCGGCCGAGGTTTCGTCGACCGTGGTCAGCCGCCGCCCCCGCCTGCGCCTCCGCCGGCGGCCCGGCTTCGAAGCGCCGGAGCGGCCGGCTGATCCAGACATGCTGCGATGCTAGAGCAAACGGCGGTACGGGTACGCTGGCTCACCGTGCCCGTGTTGGGCCGGGGCAAAAGTAAGTACATCCAAATCGTGGTGGGATTGTCGTGAACAAGGTGGTCGCCGGGCAGGCGATTGCGGGGAAGAGCACTGCGATGCAGAACGCTGTGACCGAGCTGATGCGCATCTCCCCGCTGGCGGACGAGCTCGCGAAGCTCTTCGCGAAGGCGGGACACAGCCTGTACCTGGTCGGCGGCAGCGTCCGCGACATGATGCTCCGCAGGCTGTCGAGCGACCTCGACTTCACCACCGACGCCCGGCCGGACCAGGTGCTCAAGATCGTCAGCGCCTGGGGCGACGCGGTCTGGGACGTCGGCATCGCGTTCGGCACCGTCGGCGTGACGAAACAGGGCATGACCCTGGAGATCACCACCTTCCGCGCCGACAGCTACGACCGCGTCGGCCGCAATCCCGAGGTCACCTTCGGCGACAGCATCGAGGGCGACCTGCTCCGCCGCGACTTCACGGTCAACGCGATGGCGATCGACCTCGCGAACAAGACCTTCGTCGATCCGCACGGCGGCCTCCAGGCGCTGCAGGACAAGGTGCTCGACACACCCGCGACCCCGCAGGAGTCCTTCGCCGACGATCCGCTGCGCATGCTGCGGGCCGCGCGGTTCTCCGCGCAGCTCGGGTTCACCGCGGCGCCGCGCGTGGTGGACGCGATGTCGTCGATGGCCGAGGAGATCGACCGGATCACCGCCGAGCGCGTCCAGACCGAGCTGTCGAAACTGCTGCTCGCGGACGACCCCCGGCCCGGTATCGAGCTGCTGGTGGACACCCGCCTCGCCGATCGCGTGCTCCCCGAGGTGCCGGGGATGCGGCTGGCGATCGACGAGCACCACCAGCACAAGGACGTCTACCAGCACTCGCTGACCGTGCTGGCCCAGGCGATCGACCTGGAGAAATCGCACGAACCGACCTCCGAGCCCGATCTGATCCTGCGGCTCGCGGCGCTCCTGCACGACGTCGGCAAGCCCGCGACGCGCGAGTTCCAGCCCGGCGGCGGCGTGAGCTTCCACCACCACGAGGTCGTCGGCGCCAAGATGGCGCGCAAACGTTTGCGGGCGCTGAAGTTCTCGAAGGAGATCGTCCAGGACGTCAGCCAGCTCGTGTTCCTGCACCTGCGGTTCCACGGCTATGGCAAGGGCGAATGGACGGATTCGGCGGTGCGGCGCTACGTCACCGACGCCGGCGACCTGCTGCCCCGGCTGCACAAGCTCGTGCGCGCCGACTGCACCACGCGCAACCGCAAGAAGGCGGCCGCGCTGCAGGCGACCTACGACGACCTCGAGCGGCGGATCGAAGCGATCCAGGCGCAGGAGGACCTCGACCGGGTCCGGCCGGACCTCAACGGCGAGGAGATCATGCGGATCCTCGGCCTCAAGCCGGGGCCGGACGTCGGCAAGGCGTGGAAGCACCTGAAGGAACTGCGGCTCGACCGCGGTCCGCTGGAGCACGACGAGGCGGTGGCCGAACTGAAGAAGTGGGCCGCCGAGAACGGCATAGGCTGAGATAAACCCCGTTGGTCTCTGGATCCACACGGCGTAACCGGAGATACTCCTGCCGGTGCTCCGGGCAGGGGGAAAATCCATGGCGAAGCGGCCGCCCAGTTTTCTGGTGACTTTGCTGCGCCGTGGCGCGCCCGCGCTGGCGACGGCGACGAGCGAGCTGTCGGACGAGGTCGGCGACCCGACACCGATGCGCGCGCTGCGGCGGATCCAGCAGATGTCCGGCCCCATCGACACGGCTCATCGCGACAACCTGCTGCTCAGAGCCGCCCGCTACGTCGCCCTCGTCCCGCTGGTCTACCGGCTCTTCGCGGTGCCCGGCGCGTTCGGCGTCTACGTCTCCACCCACGGCATGATCGGGATCGGCCCGGTCGGGCTGGTGTCGCTCGGCTCGGTCGGGCTTTCGCTGTACGGGATCCGGTGGATGCTGCGCTCGGCGCCGTTCCGCCCTCAGCACGACGCCCGGCTGCTCGCGATCGACCTCGTGTTCACCCTGCTCGCGCCGCTGGCCGTCGGAGCGCTGGTACCGGCTTCGGTCTTCACCGAGGCGATGGCGGTGCCCGGCAAACACCTGCTCGGCGAGGTCGCGCTGCTGGCGCTGGCGCTGGGCATGCCCGCCGCGGCGGCGCTCGCCGTCGTGAGTTTCCCGGTGCGGATGCTGGCGTCGGTGTTCGGCACCGGTCACGCCGCGCCCGGCGACGCCATGGCCACCTTCCCGGCGATCCTGGGTGTCCTCTTCACCGCGAGCGGCGCCCTCGTGCTGATCGGTCTCGGCACCCGGCTCGCCCTCGCGTACGGCATCCGCAACGGCCGGATCGCCGAACGCGCCCGCCAGCACCGGATGCTGCACGACTCCGTGCTGCAGACCCTCGAAGCGATCGCGCTGGCCAACAAGGGCGACCCGGCCACGCGGCTCGCCGAGGTGCAGCGGCTGGCGCGGGCGCAGTCGATGGAGCTGCGGCGGACGATCGAGAACGAGGCTTCGGACCGGTCGGAGGCCGGTTCGCGGCCGCTGGGCGAGAAGCTCGCGTCGCTGGCGGCGGAGATGGCGCGGGACGGGCTGCGCGCCCAGCTCGTGATCGCCGAACTCGACGACGACACGCTTTCCGAGGTGCGGCAGATCGCCATCCGCGACGCCGTCCGCGAGTCGCTGCGCAACACCCTCAAACACGCCGGGACGGACAAGGTCGTGGTCCGGGTCGAGGAGCAGGAAGGCGGCGTCGCGGTGATCACGCGCGATCACGGCGCCGGGTTCAGCCTCGACACCCGGCCCGCCGGTTTCGGCATCAGCGAGTCCATCACCGCCCGCCTGAACGAGGTCGGCGGGACCGCGCGGGTGGAGTCGGCTCCGGGCAATGGCACCAGAGTCACCCTTTGGGTGCCTTTCTGACGGTAAACAGGGGAACATGAAGAAAACGGACGTCCTGGCCGAAGCGCTCACCGCGTACCGCGACGGTGACCGGGCCAAGGCCGCGGACCTCGCCGAGCGGGCCGGATCCACGCTCGGCATCGAACTGCACCGATATCTGACCGAGGGCGGTGGTGGTGCCGTCTACGACCGGCCCGCCGCGTTCACGGCGTTCATCCGCGGCGGCGGGAACGTCAAGCTCTACCGGCAGCTCAGCGCGATGCTCGCCCGGCGCTACGGCACCGTCGGTTCCCTGCTCGACCTCGGTTGCGGAGACGGGCTCGCCGTCGTCCCGGCCCTGGAACAGGCGGACCGGCAGCCGGGCCGGATCGATCTCGTCGAGCCGTCGAGCGCGCTGCTGGCGGAGACGCGCAAGCACCTCGACGGCACCCGCGGTCTGCACACCTGGGAGGCCACCGCGCAGGAATTCCTCGGCCGCGACGACGACCAGCAGTGGCAGCTGACGCAGTCCACCTTCGCGCTCCAGTCGATCCCGACCGAGGAACGCACCGAGGTCCTGCGGGCGCTCCGGCCTCGCACGTCCTGTCTGGTGCTGGCCGAATTCGACGTGCCCGAGTACGACGAAGACTCCGCCGAGTACCTGCTTTCCCTGGTCACGCGCTACGAACGCGGCATCGCGGAGTACGGCAAGGAGGCGTCGCTGGTGGCGCAGGGGTTCCTGCTGCCGGTCCTGCTCGGCCTCGTCGAACCCGGGACGGGCCGGACGAACTGGGAGCAGCCCGCCACAGATTGGGCTTCGCAGCTGAAGGAAGCGGGCTTCACCGGCATCCGGATCGAGCCGCTCGCGGACTACTGGTGGTCGCCCGCGGTGCTGATCACCGCGTCCTGAGTTTGGCTACGTTGGGGGTATGGGGATCCTGCTTTCCGCGCTCGAACTCGCCATCGTCGAGGACGGCCGCGCGGCCACCGAAGTACTCGCTTCGACAGCCACCGTCACCACGAAACTGGAGGAACTGGGGTATCACCGCGTCTGGATCGCGGAGCACCACGGCTCGCCCGCCATCGCCACGGCTTCGCCGCCGGTGCTGGCCGCGCATCTGGCGGCGGTGACGTCGTCGATCCGGATCGGCTCCGGCGGGGTGATGGCGCCGAACCACGCCCCGCTGGCGGTCGCCGAGCAGTTCGCGACGCTTTCTGCGCTACATCCCGGCCGGATCGACCTAGGCGTCGGGCGCGGTCCCGGCACGTTCGACGAGAAGATCGTCCGCGCGTTGCGGCGGGGCGCGGATCCGGCGACGGACGACGACTACCGCGCCGACGTCGCCGAGCTGCTGCGTCATCTGGCCGGGGAGAGCGGGATCCGGGTGCTGCCCGGCGAGGTGCCGACGCCGGAGCCGTGGCTGTTGTGCTCGAGTGCGGCCGGCGCCCGTCTCGCCGCCGAGCTCGGCCTGCCGATCGCGGTCGCGCACCACATCCGGCCGCAGAACACGGCCGAGGTCCTGCAGGCGTATCGGGAGAACTTCAAGCCGTCCCAGTGGCGTGAAGAGCCGTACGTGATCCTCTGCGTCGAGACCATCTGTGCGGACACAGACGCCGAAGCGGCCTACGTCGCCGGGCCGTGCGCGGTGATCAAGTCGTACCTGCTCAACGGCGAGGGCGGCGACCTCGCCTTCCCGACCAGGGAGCAGGCCGCCGCACACGAGTTCACGCCGGAGTCGAAGGAGCTGATCGCGCAGTTCACCGCCGCGCAGGCGCACGGCGGACCGGAGAAGGTGGTGCGGTCGCTGAAGGATCTCGCCGCGGCCACCGGTGCCGACGAGCTGATGCTGACGGCACCGGTGTACGACGCGGCCGCGCGGGCCCGCTCCTACGAACTGGTCGCGAAGGCCTTCTAGCGCCCTGCATTTCGTCCTCTGAATGCGATTGATCGCATTCAGAGGACGAAATGCGGGTGGTCAGACGCGGGAAAGCGCGCCGGTTTCGAGATGCTGGGCGATCGGCCGGGGCAGCACGTAGGCCACGGCCCCGCCCGGCGTCCCGTTCCACGGCGCGGTGATGCCGGTGACCACGCGCAGCGGCCGCAGGACGCGGTAGAGACGGCGCTCCCGTTCGCGGTCCGCGGCCAGTGACGTCTCGATGAACCGCGCCGATTCGGCGTGCACGAGGTTCCCGGTCTCGTTCCCGAACCGCTGCACCGTGGTGCCCGCCGGGAGGACGACGATCCGCTTGCGCCGGAAGAAGTTCAGCGGCGGCTCGCCCCGCAGCGGCAGGATCGGCCAGTCGGCCGGGTTGTCGGCCTCCTCGCTCGCGCCCACCGCGGCCCGTGCCGGATACAGCAGCAGGGTGCCGAGGAAGAACCGTGCCGCCTCTTCGAGTTTGGCGAACGCCACCGGCTCGTCGGTCGGCGGCCGCGACACCTCCCAGCCGCTTTCGGTGCGGCGCAAGGTCCAGAGCCCCGGCTCCGGTACCGCGTTCGCGCCGATCCGGTAGGCCGTCGGCGCCACGCCGTGCTCGGCCAGCCGCTGGTAGAGGACGTCCAGCACCTCGACGGCCCGGATGTCGCGGGCCGGTTCGCCGTCGCGTTCGACGCGGGTGCGGGCACTTTCGTCCGGCAGGTCCGCGGCGGTCTGTGGCGGCCGTGGTTTGCCGACGATCTCCGCCTCGGCGGTCGCCCGCACCAGCTCGCCGACCAGCGGCGGCCGGAAACCGGCGGCCCGGATGTGCTCGATCAGCTCGGGCTCCGGCGGCACCCCGTACTTGCGCAGGTAGTGCGGGACGGCCGCGGGCCAGATCCACACGCCGTCGGTGTGGAAGGCGTTCGGCACGTCCGGCGGGCCGTTCGGGGTGAAGATGTCGGGCTGCGGACCCGGCCGGGTCAGCGCCACCGGCGAGCGGAAGAGGTAGTCCAGGACACCGCGCATCATGTCCGGCGGCACCGGCGGCCGGTTGACGACCGGTCGTTCGCCCTCGTTGTGCGCGTCGACGACCTGCGCGTGCCGGAACACGATGTCGAGCGGCAGACCGGCCTTGGCCGAAAGCCAGGCCGGGACGTGTTTCTGGTCGCGCGGGAAGATCGCGAGCTCGGTCGCGTACGCGCGCGGAGACGGCTTCCCGCCCTCGTTCGGCGCGAGCCGCCACGTCGGCTCCTGGTCGGCGTCGAAGTCGAAGTCGAAGTGCGACTCCGAGTCGAGCGTGAACGTGCCCTGGAACCAGGTGCCGGTCTCGGGCTGGTGCATCGCCGCGCGCAGCCGCGCGAACAGCGAGCCGAGCTCCGGCGGGGCCGCGATCGACACCGACACCGGGCCGTTGCCCTCGTCGCCGACCGAGCGGACCTCGAGTTCGGAGTAGTCGCCGACCTGCCGGAACTGGGCACCGACCCGCTGCCAGCCCGGCGGCAGCACCCGCAGCAGCGTCCGGCCGATGGCACGCAGCAGCGCGCCCTGATCGCCCGTACCCGGCTGAAGCCGGGCCTCCGGCGTCTCGACGAAGTCGTGCCTGGTCTGCCACAAGGCCGTCAGCCGCGTCGGCGCGGCCGTGGTCGAGAAGTCCGTCAGGCCCAGTTCGGCCGCGCGGGCCGCGTCCTCGCCCGCCCAGCGCAACGTCAGATCGCCGCCGCCGGTGCTCGGCGCGATCTGGAAGTGCTCGTCGTCGAACCGGCCGTACGACTGCAGGCTGAACGTCGCGCCCACCTCGCCGTTCAGCACGACCCTGGCCGGACGGCCGTTCCAGTCGCGGTCGAAGCCCTCGGGCGCCGCTTCCCCCGGCGGCGCGATGAGCAGCAGCGTGCCGTCTTCGGTCGACCGCTGGGCCGCGAAGACGGTGTCCCCCCAGACGGCGTACAGGCCATCCGGCCGCTCCGCCGCTTGAACCCGGTAACGCACTATGTGTCCCCTCCCCAAGTACCCCAAACCGGAGGTAAATCTAGTGGGCCGGATAGCGGGCGTACCACCGGTCGTCACCCGGTGCGCTCCCGCCGAACTCCGCGAGCGCGTCGTCCGCCAGCCCGCCGATGACCTCGGCCAGCTCCAGCTTCGCGAGCCAGTCCGTGTTGAGTGCTTCCTCGCCGTACATCGCGCCGACGAGGTTTCCGCAGATCGACCCCGTCGAGTCGCTGTCACCGCTGTGGTTCACCGACGCGAGCAACGCGGCGTTCGCGTCCGTGGTGGTCAGCGCGACGTAGACGGACATCGAAAGCGCGGTTTCGCCGATGTTCCCCTGGCCGAGGGTTTCGAGCTTCTCCGGCGTCGGGGCACCTTCCTTCGCGAGGGCGAGTGCCTGGTCGAGAGCGACGCTCTGCTCCTCGTGCCCCTGGTACTTCTCCAGCTCGATACGTGCGGTCGCGACGGCGTCGAGCAGCGGTTTCCCGAGCAGCAGCTCGCGCACGATCACCGCGAAGGCACCCGACGAGAGATACCCGCTCGGGTGACCGTGCGTCAGCGCCGCGCTCTCGGCGCCGAGCCGGAACACCTCGGCGAGGTCGTCGGACCACAACGCGACCGGTGCCGCGCGCATGATCCCGCCGCAGCCCTTCGAGTTGTTCACCGGCTTGTCCATGCCGGCGCGCACGCCCGTCTTGCCGTACGCCTCCAGCTCGCTGAAGCAGGTGAGCCCGGGCGCGCGACGGCTGAACAGCTCGCGGTTGGTGATCAGCCAGCCGTCCGGTTCCGTGCTCGTGTCCTGCGGGCCGCGGGCCCGCTCCCACGAGACGCCCTGGGTGTGCAGCCAGCGCTGGTAGGCCAGTTGGAGCGACTGCTCGACCGGCACTGTCCCGTGGTGGGCTCTGATCAGGCCTTCGAGGGTGAAGAGCGTCATCTGGGTGTCGTCGGTGATCCGACCGACGCCGCCGTACGCGGGGATGAGGTCGGTGATCCCGGCGGGGCCGGCGATCTCGCGGATGCGGTCGATCGAGTCGAACTCGGTCTTCGCGCCGAGCGCGTCGCCGATCGCCCCGGCGAACAGGCTGCCGCGCAGCCGCGACCTGGTCGCCGGATGTTGAAGCCACTCGCGCATTGCTCTACTGATCTCCTCGTGGATACCGGTTCGCGTCCCAGCGCCGTCGCTCTTCGGGCTCGCGGGGCAGGCCGAAGCGGTTGAAGTAGTAATAGGCGTCGCCCGCCAGATTGTCGATGACGCCGAGGCCGGCGTACGCGGCGAGCCAGGCCTCCGGCAGTCCGGGCACGGTGAGCCGGGCGCCCACCATCGCTCCGGTCAACGCGGCCGTCACCGAACCGCCGCGAGCGGCCAGCGCCAGCGCCGCTTCGGCGTCGTATCCGCGCTTGGCGGCGGCGAACAGGGCCCGGCCGAGCACCGAAAGCGGCGTCCGGCCGTCGCCGATGCTGTCGAACTGCTCGACGTCATCGCCGTCGATGTCGTTCCGGAGGTCGAGCACGGTCTTGACCAGCTCGCCGACCTCGCCGCTGTACTCGTCGAAGCCTTCGAGGAAATTCGCGACCGCCGGTTCGCCGTTCTGGGCCGCGAGCTGGGCGCGGAACACGTTCACCAGCAGTTCGGCGCCGTGGACGACCTCGTGGCCGGCCGCGGAACCGACCAGTTCGCGGACCACCTTCATCGCGTAGAAGGTGCTGTCGGCGGGCCCCTGCACGCCACCGGTCACCGTCGCGGCCAGCGCTGTCGCCAGCATGGCCGAGAACTCGGCGGGTGCCGGTCCGGCGGACGCGGTGGCCTTGGCGACCCAGCCGTCCGGCCGTCCGCCCGCGGGCAGCGAGGCCGGGATCTCGGGTTTGTCCGGCGTCGGGTCCAGGCCGCGGATCACCGATTCGGTGTGGAACAGCAGCTGCCGGGTCAGGCCGCCGAGCGGCAAGCCGTCGGCGGGATCGGCGCCCGAGCCGAGTGCGTCTCCGAGCGCGAAGCCGACGTACGCGCCGAGAAGCCGCGGGTACGCGAAGCTGCCGACGGGGAGCGTCGGGTCGTAGAACTTCCCGAACGTCCAGGCGCTCGGACGCGGCTCACCGTTGTCGTAGTAATGCGTGACCAGCCCGTTCGCGAACAGGTCTTCGGGCAGTTCGGGCAGCGGACGGCCGTCGTATTTCGCCCGCGAGCGCTCGAACGACAGCGTCGAGGCCTGCGTGAAGAGGGTGAGCTCTTCGCCGCTCAGCGGGTAGCCGTTGTCCCGCGCCTGGTCGACGAGGCTCCGTAGGTTCGCGACGGCCGGAGTGTTGTACTCCCCGCTGAAGTAGGCGGGACGCCCGACGGATTCGGGGCGTTCGGTCCCGGCCGGGAGTTCGAGGTCGGCGACCTGCCGCAGCGTCTCCGGGTAGACGTTGAACGTCTCCGGACGCCCGGGGTTGACCAGCAGGCCGAGGCCCGGGGTGTCCTTGCCCCGGCGCAGGAGCACGCGGGGCTGGATCCGCTGCCACACCGTGTACTCGGACGGGACCTGGGCCTCGGAGGTGTACACGACGAAGCGCACGCCCGCGTCACCGAAGTCGCGGACCTGCAGGTGGCCGTCCTTCGCCGGGGCCAGCACGTCGAGGTCGAGCATCCAGTGGACGAACTCCTCCGGCGTGATCCACTCGACGCGGAGATAGCCGAGAAGCGTCTCGACCGGGCTTTCGGGCGCCGGGCGGCCGGAGAATCGAGGTCCGGGGCGGTGCTCCGGGTTCGCGCGGACCGCGCCGGTCGGCTCGCCGAGAAGCGTGTGCTGCTCCCAGCGCAGGATCGCCGCCTTCGGCACGGGCAGGCCGGGGACCGCGGCCGGATCGAACTCGGGATCGACGACTTCCGCCCACCGGGTGAACGCGTCCGGATCGTCGCCCGCCGCCGAAACGGCCATCAGCTCCAGGTCGAGGCGGATCTCGCCGCCGTCGTCCGGGACGAACGCGACCGGGCTGGGGAACAGGCCCGCGCCGGGGTCGGTGCCGTCGAGCCAGCCGACGGTGTTGTAGGTGACGTTCCAGCCGTCGGTCGCGCGCACGACGTACTCGCGGCGGACCCGCAGCGCGCCGGTCCCCTCCCCGCCTCGGTCCGTCAGCCATTCCTCGACGCGGCTGACGGCTTCCTCTTCGTTCATCGTCCCCATTTCGTTCACCAGCGCGGATACCGCTGGGACCAGCCGTCGACCTCGTGCAGCGCCGAGTGGCGGTCGAAGTGCCAGAACGCGTCCGTGGCGATGTTCTCCAGCAGGTAACGCAGTTCCAGCTGCTCGACCCACTTCTGCGGCAGCCCCGGGATACCGGTGCGGGCGCCGAGCAGGGCGCCCGCGATGGCGCCGGTGATCGCGCTGCGGCCCGAGTGGTTGACCGCCCGCAACAACGCCTGCTCCGGATAGTTCTCGAACCCGGACAGCGCCGCGAACGCGCGGCCCAGCACGGAAAGCGTGCCCTTGCCGTCGCCGATCAGCTCCGGGACCCGCAGGTCGGGCAGGCCGTGTTTGCCGAAGAACGGCACCGATTCCGCGACCATCGCCTTGAGATCCGCCCAGACCGGTCCCCGCTGGTGTGGGTTCTGGTCGTTGAAGATCTCACGCGAGGTGTTCCAGATCGGGTAGCTGAACGCCTCCGAGGTCAGCGCCGGTTCGAACAGCCAGGTCAGGTAGGTCGCCGCTTCGACGTCGACCTCGCCGGGATGCGTGACCGCGACGAGGTCGCGCACCGCCTGCCGGACGCCGCCGCTCATCGCGCTCCCCGGCCCGGCCGCGGTCATCGCCGCCGGCAGTGCCGCGACCAGCGCGTCCGGCCCGCTCATCGGCATCGCCGTCGGCGAGACGGTCGCCAGCGCGTGGTACGCGTTCAGTTCGGCGTCGTCGGGGGTGCGGCGGACGCGGAGCTCCGGCACCTTCACGAGCCAGCCGTCGGCGTTGTCCAGCGGCGCGCCCTGCGTGTGCAGCCAGCGCATCAGCGAGTTGCGGGCGACCGTGCCGAGCGCCTTTTCGGCGTCGCGGTTCTCCGGCTGCTCGCGATGCGGGCTGCGGATCACGGCCTCGGTGTAGAACAGCAGCCGCTGGGTGAGCGGCCCGACGCGACCGGGCAGGTCGAAGGCGACCGTCAGATCCGAGACGCCCTCGGGGCCGTACGTGTTGTGGATTTCGTCGAGCCGCATCCGGTCGACAGCCGCCCCGAGTGCCTCGCCCAGCGCGAAGCCCACGTACGCGCCCGTGACGCGCTGCCAGCCATAACGCGAGCTGGAACGGTCTCGGTCGAAGTACTTGCCGAAGGTGTCCAGACGCGGCTGGATCTGGCCTTCGTTGTCGTAGCCCGGCGCCAAGCCGTTCGCCCGAAGGTCGTTCGGCCGGGCGCGGGGCGGCTCCGGCTGCTTCAGCCGGGCCAGCCAAGACTGGCCGAGGACGGTCTTCTGACATTCCTCGGCGCTCAGCTCGAAGCCGCGACGGCGTGCCCGCTCGGCCGCGGCCAATGGCGGCTTCACCGGCTCGGACAGGCCCATCTTCGCGGCGGTTTCGGCGGCGAGGGTCTCCAGTTCCGGTTCCGCTTCCGGGCAGCGTTCGTTGACGTCGACACCCGGGCCCCGGCGGGGGAATCGCTGCGCGGTCTCGGCGAGCTCGGCGCCGCTGACGTCCTCGAACGTCGCGGGACCGCCGTTGATCACGAGGTTCGGCGGGCTCTCGTACCCGGCCAGGGTGGCGATGTCGACCTTCCAGTACCCGTGTTCGCGGGACGGGAGATTCCTGGTCGAGCTGAAGACGCGCAGCTCGGCGCGTTCCTCGTTGAAGTAGAACCGCTCCGTCTTGCCAGAGGCCAGATCGAGCGGGACGTAGACCTCGCAGCGCAGCAGCCCGATGAGCAGCTGTTCCCTGGTCAGCCAGCCGACGCTGGCGAACGACAGCAGCGTTTCGAGCTTGTTCTCCGGCTTCGGGTAACCGCGGCGGACCGGCCCGGCCTTGTACTCGGGGTTCTCCCGTTCCTCCCCGGTCTGCACGCCGTCCGCGTTGACCTTGACCCAGCCCGCGACGACCGCCGGCGGGACACCGAGGTCACCGAGACCGGACTTCGCGTACTCCGGGTCGACGACCTCGCGCCAGGCCTCCTGTCCGGGGAACGCGACCGGGACGCTGAGCCCGCCGGGCTGCGGATGCGCCTGGCGCAGCTCGCCGTCGGGTTCGCGGACGATCACCGACGGCGGCGGGAAGATCTCCTTCTCGGCGTGACCCTCGTCGAGGAAGGCGATCGTGTTGTAGGGGACCGACCAGCCCTCAGGGATGCGCAGGACCTTCTCGTGGTTCACGCGCAGGCCGGCGCCGCCCGGTTCGGACACGTCCGGACCGTGGACCGCGCGCAGCCACTCTTCGACCTTGGCTACCGCTTCCGCCGATTCCACCTACTCGATCCTCTCCAGGCTGCCGTCGGACACGTGCTCGGCGATGGTCCTCGGGAGCACGTAGGCCACCGCCCCACCAGGCATGTTCGCCCAAGGGACGGTGACACCGATGATCACGTGGAGCGGGCGTCGCAGCCGGTAGGTCCCACCGACGCGCTCCCGTTCCAGCGGCAGGGACGTCGTGGCGAACCGTACCCCTCCGTGGTGAACCAGATTGCCGGTTTCCTCGCCGAACCGCAGTACGACCGTACCGGCGACCATCCGGCTGACGCGCTTGTTGCGGAGCAAGGTGAGGGGAGGCTCACCCGGCGCCGCGTGCACCGGCCAGTCGGCGAGTTCCTTCGCCGTCTCCAGCGGCGTCTCGTGTCCGGCGGTCATCCGCGCCGGATGCAGCAGAACCGCGCCGAGAAGCTGATGCGACGCGTCTTCGAGCTTGTCGAAATACTTCGGCGAGACCGCGGCGCCGTCCGAGTAGGCCGCGACCTCCCAACCCTTCTCGGTGAAGTTGAGGCACCAGGCGCCGTCCGCGCGGTCGCCGATGCGGTAGGCCTCGGGCCAGACGGCGTGCTCGCCGAGCCTGCTGACCAGCACGACCAGGAGTTCTTCGTCGGTCAGCTCCGGATTCGGCGACGTCTCCAGCTCCGCGGCGATGTCGCCCTCGGTCTTCTTGACGTCGGAGCGGCCCGGTCTCGGCCTCGGCTTCCCGAGCAGATCCGCTTCCGCGGTCCGCCGCACCAGATGCTCGACATACGGCGGCTGGAACCGCTGGCCGCGGATGTGCGCGACCAGCTCCGGCTCCGGCGGGATCCCGTATTTCCGCAGGTAGTGCGGCACGGACGCGTGCCAGATCCAGGTGCCGTCGGTGTGGTAGCTCTCCGGGACGTCGCCGTCGGCCTCCGGATCGAAGATGTCCTTGCCGAGGCCGCTGCCGGACAGGATCGCCGGTTCGCGTTCGAGGTACTGCGCGACGAGCGGCGCTTCGGACTCGTCGAGCTCCGGTCTGTCCACCACCGGCGGCTCGCCCTCGGTGTACGCGTCGACGATCCGGGCGTGCCGGAACTCGACGCGCAACGGAAGCTGCGCGCGCAGCCGCCACCAGTCCGGCACGTGCTCGTCCTCGCGCGGGAACGCGGCCAGCTCGTCCGGGTACGCCGAAGACGGCGGTGCTTCGGTCCACGACGGCTCGTCGTCGAGGGTGAAGTCGAAGTCGAAGGTGCCGTCGGGCTTCAGCGTGAACCGCGACTGCAGCCAGGTCCCCCGGCCGGTCGTGTACATCCCCGTGCGGAGCTTGTCGAAGAGCTCGTTCAGCTCGGGCGCGGGCGCGACGTTGTGGCCCTCGAGTTCGGTGTGCTCCCCGATCTGCCGGAAATCGGCGACCGCGGCGTGGGCGGGGTCGGTGATCCCCGCCAGGATGAGCCTGCCGATCTGGACCAGCAGTCCGCGCTGGTGTTCCGGAGTGAGTTGTTCCACGTGAATCATCGCGCCCGGTTCGGGAAACGGGGCTCCGCGCGGAACGACGGCGGCTCACCGGCGGCGCGGCGGGCCAGCTCGTCCTCCCACATCTTGAAGGTGCGTTTGCGCAGCGACTTGATCAACGCCGATTCCTGCGGCTCCACGCGCCGGTTCTCGCTCTTGGCCTGCTGGTAGAGACCGTCGATGGTCTCGTACAGCGCGAAGATCGGACCGTCGCCCTTGAGCTCGTACGCGCGGGCTCGTTCGGTCTCCTGGACGAACTTCTCCTCGGGCACCTTGCTGATGTCCGAACTCGCCATCGCCCGCAGGACCTCGCGCACGTGCTCCGGCTTTTCGTCGAACTCGCCGGAGCTCAGGTTGAGGAGGTAACCCGTCAGGCCCCCGTCGGGAGTCGACTCGACGCGGTACGTCTTCCCGAAGTACGTGTAGAAGGACGGTGTCTGGATCACGTGCTCTCCTCCGGCGGCAGGCCCTTGCGGAGACCGGCCATGAACTTCTCCCGGACCCGGTCCATCAGCGCCGCTTCCAGCAGGGCCTGCTCCGGGGACAACCGCTTCTTGTTGTCCGCGTCCAGTGTCCGGTTGTACGTCGGGAAGTCGCGGCGGACCTCGTACAGGGCGTGTTCGTAGGCCGAGACGGTGTCGATATGCCTCAGGTGCAGCCGAAGTTCGGCGACGTGCCCGTTCGGCAGCCGGACGTTCATCTGCAGATCGCGGTACCCGCTGTCCTGCGGATTCGCGAACCGGTCGTCGAAGCTGACGATCCGGAGATCCGGATCGGCCATCACCGCGTTGAGCGCGTTGTAGACGTCGGCCAGCGTGTCGAACTGGATCTTCACGCCCACCAGGTCGGTGAGTTTCGACGCGTCGCCGTCGTAGCCCTCGATCTTCGCCTTCGCGCGGTCGTCGTCCTTCGGGCCGGGACGCCCCGAGGATTCGCCGTTGTTGTCGGCCGCGATCCGCTCGGCGATCCGGTTGAGATCACCCTGGTTCTGCGGCCACGCCGCCCGTTCGGCATCCAGGAACTCCTGGATCTTCGCGGTGTCGCCCTTGTCCGCGCGATCGAAGCCGGCGTGGTACTGATCGCCCGGTTCCACGTCGGCGGCGATATCCGCCGCCGCGTTCGCGAGGTCCCGCTGCTCCTGCGTCAGCGGGGTGTCGCCAGGACCGTCCTGGTGGACGTCGTCGATCATCTGGTGGCCGCGTTCCTCGACGTCACGCAGCGCGTCTTCGAGGATCGGGATGGCTTCCGGGTGCAGCAGCAGGCTGCCGATCGTCATCGGGTTGTTCAGCAGCGAAGCCCGCAGGTACGCGTTGTCGGGATGCTCCATCAGCCGGACGAGTTCCGGATGCGCGGGCAGGTGCTCGCGGATGAAGTCCCGCATCGGGCCGACGTCGTGCTTGACGCCGTTTTCGTCCTCGTGGACGGCCCGCTTCTTGTCCGGGTCGAGTCCGTCGACCGCGGCCGCGACCTCGGGATCGTTCAGGAACCGCTCGACGTCGGCCCGGCCTCCGTGCGACGGCTCGTCGGACGCCATGCCGTAGCCCGCGTCGCGCGGCGGCGTGACGATCGGACGGCCGTCCGGCCCGATCCGCGACGGCTGCACGTCGGGCGTGTCTTCCCTGGCGAACGCGATCCGCGGGTCCACCGCCGGCTGATCCGGCCGAGCGAACGCGATCCGCGGGTCGACGGGCCGCGTCGACGAGGTCTCCGTGTGCGTGGTGTGGCCGTCGGTGTGCTGCGCGGCCGGGCCCTCCGGGACACCGACGTGCATCAGCTTCATGCCCAGCGGCGGATGCGGCAGGTTCATCAGCGCGCCCGACTGCGGGTCGAGGAACGCGACGCCGTCACGCGTGTTCGCGACCATCGCGACGTGCCCGCGTTCGACGCCGTTCTCGTCGAGGTACTTCACCGCGACGACCGCGTGGTGATCGGTCGGCATGCCCCGCATCTCGCGGATGACGGCGTCGTAGTCGGCGCGGTCGGAGAACTGTCCGCCGAACCGCTCTTCGACGTGTTCCAGCGTGCCGCGGCTGTCCATCTCGTGCACGAGCAGCGGATCGGCGGTCGAATCGATGCCGTTCAGCCGGTCCATGTACGCGCCCGGCGTGCGGGTGCAGTTGGAGCGGTAGCCGTTCGCCAGCGCGTCGGGATCGTTGAAATGCGGGTTGACCTCGTCGAGCCGCGGATGCCGGTCGGCGATGTACGCGGCCTGCTGCTCGGGGCTCGCCGAACCGGCGTGGATCGCCGGCTCGCTCGGCGGGTTGGTCGCGACCGCCATCGACGAGTAGTCGCGCTCCGGGACCGGCAGTTCGGCCGTGTCGTCGGTGGCGGAGTGGTCCTGAGCGGGCTGCTCGCCGTACTCGGGTCCCTTGTCGGCGTCCGCGACCCCGTGCTCCGCCGGGTTTTCCGCGGTGAGATGCGGAGTCTGCGGCTCGTCGAAGCCACCGAGGCGCGCCATCGACTGCGCCTGGGCGAGGCGGGCGAGTTCCGGTGCCTCCGCGGCGTGCCGGGCCCGCCGCTCGTCCATCTTCTGCTTGGCGGTCTCGGGGTCGAGGTAACGCGGGTCGCCGGGAGTGACCTCTTCGGCGTGGATGACCCACTTCGGCCGGTCGACCAGCGGCGGAGTCTTGAACTCCTTGCTGTGCACGTAAAGCTGCGTGGCCGGCTTGTTGATGGCCTCGTGCTCGCCGGGGTTCTCGGCGAGCGACGAGACGTCCTTGCCCGTCTTCGAGACGATGTGGATCTCGACGTCCTGGCCGAATTTCGACTTCGTGTCCGGCGACGTCTTGATCGTGGAGCTGGTCATCGTGGGCTCGGGGACGGTCTGCCCCGGCTCGTAGTGCGCCGCCATGATCGCGGCGGCCTGCATGTCGCCCTTGGTGTCGATGCCGCGGATGGCCTCGCCGTGGAAGTCCGGCAGCTCGTTGAGCGCGCCGACGATCGCCCGGGTGCTGCGCTGGGCGTTTTCGAAGTCGGGGTGCGACTCGCCACGACGGTTCGCTTCGTTGATCGCGTAGGCGTGTTCGCGCGAGTACGAGTAGATCGCTTCGGCCGCTTCGGGCGAGACGCGATCCTTCAGCGGGCTCGCTTCGAGACGCCTCAGCGCCTTTTCGCGGGCCTGCTCGGCGAGGTCGGTGGAGTCGTAGCGGTCACGGAGGCTCTTGTGATCCTCAGGCGTGCCACGGAAGTTCTCGTCGCCGAGGTAACTCTCGTCGAGTCGCGCCGGCGTCTCTTCCGGACCCTTGAGCCGCTCGGCGATGTCGACCTCGGTCTTGGGCGCCTGCTCCTGGACCGGGGTTTCGGCTTCGCCGCTCTTGTCGGTGTGGGTGGTTTCCGGTGCTTCCGGCGAGTGGACGTGCGGGGCGTCGCCGCCGCCCATCGGCATCGCCTTGATCGACGTCGGATCGTCGGGCAGCGTCGCGAGCCGCCCGGTCATCGGATCGGCGAAGACCACGCCGTGCGGCGTGTTCACCGCGGCGACGATGCGCGTTTCGATCCGGTCCTTGGACCGCGGCGAGCCTTCCGGCGCGTTCGGATCGGCGGGGGCGTGATGCTCGAACGCCACCGCGGTCCGCGCGCCGACCGGACGTTCGCCCAGCTCACGGGCGACGTCGGCGAAACCGTTGCGATCCGACCACTGCCCGCCGAGCCGGTCGCTGACGTGCTGCAGCGGCGAGCCACCCGTCGACGGTCCGGCGACGGCGTCGCCACCTTCCATCCGGTTCTCGAACGCGACCAGCGCCTCGGCCGAGTTCGTCTGGTAGCCGTCCTTCCAGGATTCGGGCGCGTAGTAGTTGCGGGTGTTGGCCTCGCCGATCGCCGGAAGCTCGTCCATGACCAGCCGGAGCTGCTGGTGCGGCGTCTCGGTCGAACCGGCGTGGATGACCGGCGTCCCGCCCTCTTCGAGCGGCTTCGCCAGCTCGGACCAGCCACCGTCGGGAGCGTGCTCCCTCGGCGGCTTGGGGAGCTCCCGGACCGGGGCGTCGGTGACGTCGGTCCAGCCACCCTTGCCGTCGGCCAGCTTGGTTTCGAGCCCGGCGAGACCCTGGCCCTGGAAGAGCTCCGGGTGCTCGCGGCGCAGCTGGGCTTCCTGGTCGGCGGCTTCCTGCGCCAGCCGCTCCTGCACGGCGTTGTTGTAGTCGCGCCGCTCGGCGACCTTCTGGTGGACCTCGTCCGGGCTCAGATGGCCGTCGTCACCGGGGACGACCTCTTCGCATTCGACGATCCATTTCGGCAGGTCGTTCGGCGAACCGTCGTCCAGCCGCTTTTTGTAGTCGGGGTGTTCGGGATGCCCCGGGCCCATCTTGACGTCGGTGACGCGCAGCTGCGTCGCCGACTTCATCAGCACTTCGCGTTCGTCCTTTTTGGACGCGAGGTCTTCGATGTGGCGGCCGGTCTTCGACTGGATGCGCATCTCGACTTCGCCCGGGAAGGTGCTGCGCGGATGGTCCGGCGTGACCCGCGACGTGCTCAGCATCTGCGGGTCGACCATGACCTGGCCCTTGGCGTGCGCTTCGAGGAAGGCCCGGATCGCGCTCTCGTTGCCGTTGAAGTTCACCCGCCGCGAGACGAGACCCTCGTAGGCGGGCATCTCGTTGAGGCCGGAGGTGATCGCCTCGATATGCGGCCGGAGCGCGTCCAGCTCCGGACCGCCGTGGCGCTGGGCGTGCGTGATCCGCTCGGCCATGTCGGTGCGCGTGTAGCTGTGCACCGCGTACGCGCCCTGATCCGACATCTGCTTGACGCGCGGATCTTCGTGGGCGTCGCGTTTGGCGAGACCTTCGCGGCGGACCTGCTCGCTCCGCGCTTCCCCGGTGTCCTTGTCGAAACCGCGTTTGTCGATCTGCGTCTCGGCGAGCGCGCGGTAGGCGGCGGGATCGTCCGTGTGGAAATCCGGGTCGGTCAGGTACGGCTCGTCGACAGTGGCCCTGTCGTCGGGCGTGGGCGCTTCGGTGTCCTTCGGCGCGTCGACGTCGTTGGGTGCGTCGGCGTCCTTGGGCGTGTCGGCGTCCTTGGGGCTCTCGACGTCCTTCGGCGTCTCGGTGTCCTTGGGGACTTCCGTGTCCTTGGGGGCCTCGACGTCCTTCGGCGCCTGGGTGTCCTTCGGGAGCTCGGTGTCCTTGGGCGCGTTGGCGCCGTGGTCCTGAGGCACCTGCTGCGGCGCGTGCTCCACCGGCCGCACCGGCGGCTGCTGCTGCGGCGGACGCTGCGGCTGCTGGGGACCTGCGTTCCCGTCGTGGCCGGGGCGCGGGGCCGGGACCTGCGGCGGACGTTGCGGACCACCGAAACGCGGCGGCTCGGCGCCGGGCGGCATCGGCCGTCCGGGCTGCTGTCCGGGACGTCCCGGCTGACCGGGGTGGTGCCCGGGCGGAGGCGGCGGCATCGGGCCGCGGTTGCCGGGGAACGGACCGTTGCCCGGGTGCTGGGGTCGCGGCGGAGGCGGCGGGTAGCCCCCGGGACCGCGGTTGCCCGGAGGCGGACCGGGCGGAGGCGTCTGCGGGCGCGGCGGAACCCCGCCGTTCGGCCCCGGACCGGGCCTGCCCTGGTAACCCTGTGGCGGCCGCGGCGGGCCGGGCGGTGGTGGCGGCTGTGGCGGTTGCTGAGGACGCTGACGCGGCCCACGATCCTGCGGATGTCCACCCTGACCAGGGGGTGGCGGCTGCGGCCCGGTCGGCCGCGGACCCATCGGGCCCTGCTGTCCTCGGTGCGGCATCGGTCCGCCGCCACCACCCGGAGGCGGCGGCGGAGGCGGCGCGAACCCACCCGGAGGCGGCGGCTGCATCGGCTGCTGGCCCTGGAAGGGCATCGGCGCGGGCGGCTGGTCGAACCGCAGCTGCTGCGGTCCGCCGTTCCCGGCGAGACCCGCGGCCTGGACGCCGTCGTTCGGCCGGGGAGGCCGGGAGGGATCGTGTCCGCCGGGCGGGAAACCACCGGGCGCGGGCCCGTTGCCCGGCGGGTTGCCGCCGGGCGCCATGCCGTAGCCACCCGACGGAGCGGACGAGCCGGACGCCATCCCGTAGCCGCCGGAACTCGACGGCGCGCCCGAGGAAGCGGCGGGCGGCATCGCGCTGGACTGCGACGGGCTCGGCGAAGGGCTGTGTGACGGACTGTGCGACGGACTCGGTGCCGGACTGGACGCCGGTCCTTGTGCCGGACTGGACGCGGGTCCTTGCGACGACGAGCTCGGTGCCGGGCTCGAAGCCGGCGTCTGGGCAGGGCTCGCCGCCGGAGCCTGTGCCGGAGCCTGCGACTGGGCGGCGGGTGCCTGCTGCTGGTTCCCCGCCGCGGCCTGCTGCTGTTGTTGCTGTTGACCGGATCCGTTGTCCGCGACCGGTGCGTTCTGGTGGGTCTGTGCCGCCCGCTGACCGTCGCCGGTGTCCGCCGGACGTTCCGGAGCCTGCGTCGAGGACTGGCTGACCCGGTCGCCGTCGGCCGCTCGCTGGGGCTGCGGATCGGCGGACGAACTCCGCGGTGAAGGATCACTGTCCGAAGTGGACCGTGGCGCCGGGTCCGACGAAGAGTCCGACCGCGACGAGGAATCCGGAGAAGAATCCGAGTCCGACCGCGAAGAAGCGGAGTCCGACGAAGAAGAGTCCGATCGCGAAGAAGAACCGGAATCCGAAGAACCCGGCGTACGCGAAGGCGTCCCGGAATCCCCCGAATCCACATCCGGCGTCGAAGGCCCGTCACCCGCCGCGGGGCCGGGCGTGTTCGCGGCCTTGATGTCGCCGATCTGGCTCTTGGCCCCGTCGACACCGCCGCCGACCGCTCCGCCGGACGCGCCCATCAGCACGTCCTTGGCCGAAAGCTTGTCCAGGTCACCGGTGACGGCGGCCTGCCCGACCGTGCTGGCGACGCCTTCGGCCGCTCCGCGCACGGCACCCCGCGCCGCGCTGTCGACGATCTGGCCGCCGACGCTGTCGGAAAGTCCCTTGGTGGCGCCCTTGCCGATACTGCTGCTGCCCGCGCCGACCACGCCGTCGACGGCGCCGCTGATCGCGGAATCCTTGGTCTTGCTGAAATCCCAGCTGTCGCGGTCGCCCTTGGCCATCTGCAGGCCCTGGATCCCCGCGTCCATGGCGAGGTTCATCGCCGTGTTCTGCAGGACCTCTTTACCGATCTTCTTCAGGCCCTCCTTGAGAAGTTTCTCCAGGAGTTCCTTCGCGACCTTCTTGAAGCCTTCCTGCGCGAGCTTCTGCATCAGCTGGCGGAAGATCATCTGGACGGTCATGCGGGTGGCGATCTGCGCCGGTGCGATCCCGGCCGTCGAACCGCCGAACGTCACCGCCGCGGCCGCGATCATCGCGACGATCTGGGCGGCGAGGATCACCAGCGAGATGATGATCATGTACTTCGTGTACTCGACGTCCAGCGCGGTCGCGTTGCACGAGTCGCCGAGCGCCTTCGAAGAATCGGCGAGCGACTTGAAGTACGCCTCGTCGCCTTCGACGAACTTCTTCCAGGCTTCGGCGAACTTCTCCGCGCCCTGACCGCTCCAGCCGCCGAGGACCTCGGTGGCGCCCTTGGTCGCGGTGTCGGCGATCGGCTGGATCGCCTTCGAGGCGTTGTGCCAGGCGTCGCGCAGTTCGCGGAGCTTGTCCTCGTCGCCTTCGGGCCAGCTTTCTCCGACGACGATCGGCAAGAGCCACTTGACCGCGTCGGGCATCTCCATACCCACGGCGCTAGACCTTCTTGTCCAGCGTCGACTTGATCTCTTCCTCGGCGTTCGTGAACGCGGTCATCGACCGTTCGACGTTGTGCTGCATACCCCGCAGCGCCTCGACGATGTTCGCGAACCCCTCGGACGAGCCCTGCGCGCCCGGTTCGTAGTCCTTCGCGAACTCCTTGCCCGCGTCGTCATTGCCCCAGCACTGGCCGAGCGAGTTCATCGCGGCCAGCAGTTCCTTGCCCGCCTCGTCCAGCTGGTCCGCGGCGATTCCCAATTTGGCCGCGGCCGACTTCACCGCATCCGGATCCGCGGTGAATCCGGCTCCGCCCCCACCGTTCGGCATCAGACTCCCCTGGTCAGCCAGCTCGAAGGCGGCTCTTCCTCATCGTCGTCCTGCTGACGCACCCGTTTCGGAACCGGTTTCGGCGTCGGCGGCGCGGGTGGGGCGGCCGGTGGCGGAGGAGGCGGCGGCGTGTCGTCCTTGATCATCAGCGGGGCGTCGAAGTCTTCGTCGGACTTCGCCGGCTCCTCTTCCTCTTCGGCCGCGAGGAAGTCGGGGATCGCCGGCATCAGCCCCTGGAGCGACGGCGCGCCTTCGATGAGGTCCGAGAGGTCCGGCAGCCCTTCGGTGATCGGGGCCATCAGCTCGGCGACCTGCTGCTTGACCTGCAGCGATCCCTGGCGGACCAGGGTCAGCACGGTGTTGGCCAGCTGCGCGGGGTTGGTGCGCTCGAAGGCGTTCGGCTGGATCTCGAGTTTGGCGAGGGTGCCGGTCGCGTCGATGGTGGCGCGGACGAGGCCGTCCTGCGAGACCACCGTCGCCGAGGTCTGCGAAGCGGCTTCCTGCGCGTCCCGGAGCTGGGCCGTCTGGCGCTCGAACTGTTCGAGCAGCGTGTCGACCTGGTCCTTCATGGCGGCATTGCGCGCTTCGAGGCGTGCGCTGTCGTCGCCGGCCGTCGTCACTTGAGCCCCCGCTAGTGCTGGATCCCGGGCATACGCCACCCGGTGTCGGTAAGCGTCACCCTAATGCCAACGCCCGCGTCATATCACCGGATCTGGTGTTTTCGCCCGGCGAGGAGATGACCGGCGGCTCCCGCCAGGTAGAGGACGGTCGCCGTGACGAGCAGCCCCGGCGAGCGTCCGTCGGCCGGGATCACCGTCGCGGCCAGTGAGACCGCGACGACCTGGGTGATGTTGAAGAGCGTGTCGTAGAGCGCGAAAACCCGTCCCCTGGCTTCGTCGGCGACGTCGAGTTGCACCGAGGAATCGACGCAGAGTTTCAGCACCTGCCCGGCGCCGGTCACCAGGAACGCCGCGAGCAACGCGGTGGGGATCGCCATCGGCAGGCCGAGCGCGGACTGCGCGACCGCCGCCAGCACCAGCGCCCCCACCACGACGCGGACCCTGCCGATCCGCTTGATCAGCCAGGCGGTCAGCAGCCCGGCGACGAGGATCCCGGCACCGGCGAACGCCGCCATCTCGCCCAGCCCGGTCATCCCGGCGGCGAAATGGTTGCGCATCAGCAGCACGGTCACCAGCAGCGAGATCCCGTACGACGCGCGATGGGCGAACAGCGCGACGAACCCGGCCGTGACGCTGGGCGTGCGCCAGGCCGCCTTCGCGCCGTCGGCCAGGCCGCGGGCGACGGCGAGGGCCGGGTTCGACGGCTCGTCGACCGTCGACGGCCCGAGCAGCCCGCGGGCGAATCCGGCGGCGAGGACGGCGGCGCCGATCCCGCCCAGCGCGGCGACGGCGGTGACCCAGGCGGAACCGGCGTCGTCCGCACCGGTCAGCGCCCGCAGGCCGATCGCGCAGCCGCCTCCGACGACGGCGAGCACCGAACCCCAGGTGGCCGCGAAGGCGTTCGCGGCGACCACGGACTTTTCTTCGACGACATGGGGAAGCGACGCGGACAGACCCGAACCGATGAACCGCGAAATGCCTTCGGACGCCAGCGCGAGGGAGAAGAGCCCGATCCCGGCCACGCCCGTGCCCACGGCGACGGCCGTCGCGAGGATGGTGGCCGACCGCAGCAGGCTCGCGAAGATCAGGACCTTCCGGCGGTCCCAACGGTCGAGCAGGGCGCCCGCGAACGGGCCGACGATCGAGTACGGCAGCAGCAACGCCGCGAATCCGCCCGCCATGCCGAGCGCGTCGGCGGCGCGTTCGGGGTTGAAGAGGACGGCGCCGGCCAGCCCGGCCTGGTACATGCCGTTGCCCCAGTGCGCGGAAAACCGCGTGAACAGCAGTCGGAGGAAGTCACGGTCGCGGACGAACGCCCTGGTGGGCGCCGTGGCGGTGGTCGTCACGGCACCAGCCTATTGAAGGTGGCCGATGCGCTTTGAGGTCGCCTCTCGGCGGCTATGCGCAGTGTGGCTCCAGCCGGACGGTATTCCACAAAGGCGGTTCTTCAGTGAGCCCGGGGGACACGGAAAGCGCACCGACCGTTGTGTCCAACGGTGCTCGTGATGCTGTTGTTCCCAGAGCCGGACGATTTGTCCCCGCTCGAAGTGGGATCATGGCGGACGTGCCAGCGGACGCCGAGGTCGAACCGGGAACGCTCCTGGTCGCCGCCCCCACGATGTTCGATCCCAACTTCCGGCGAACCGTCGTGTTCGTCATCGATCACCGGGACGAGGGAACGCTCGGCGTCGTGCTCAACCGGCCGAGTGACGTGCCGGTGTACGACGTGCTCCCCAACTGGGGCGGGCACGTCGCCGAGCCGCAGTCGGTGTTCGTCGGCGGCCCGGTCGAGAAGAAGACCGCGTTGTGCCTGGCCGCGTTGCGGACCGGGGAGACGGCGTCGAGCGTGCCCGGTGTGATCGCCGTCCGCGGTCCGGTCGCGCTGGTCGACCTCGACACCGATCCCGAGATCCTGGTGCCGAAGGTCCGCGGTGTGCGGGTGTTCGCCGGGTACGCGGGCTGGGATTCCGGCCAGCTGGCGAACGAGATCGAACGCGACGACTGGGTGATCGTCCCGGCGTTGCCCAGCGACGTCCTCGCCTCGCCGCACCACGATCTGTGGGGCCAGGTGCTGCGGCGTCAGGGCATCCCGCTGGCGTTGCTGGCCACCCACCCGGGAGACCTGCAGCGCAATTAGGCGGTGGCGGTGTCGGCCTTCTTGAAGACGCCGCAGGTGCCGCACGCGCAGCCACTGCAGCCGGCGGGCCGCTCCGGTTCGGGCTCCGGCACCGTCGCGGCGGCGCGGTTGCCGAGCACTCCCCCGGCCGCGACCAGCGCGACCATCCCGACCACACCCACGAACGAGGCGAGCAGCAGCCCGAACGTCGTCGGCATGACCAGCGCGGCGATCCCCGCGAGGACGGCGATCACGCCGCCGGTCAGCGTCGGGACCCCGGCGACCTTGTTGCCGAGGCGGAAGGCCTCTTCGCTGCGCATCGTGGCGGCGGTGCGCACGCCGGCGCCGCGGTCACGCGGCAGCTTCTCGCGCAGGCCGAGGAACCCACCCCAGCCGACGAGGACACCCAGCACGATCGGGACCAGCGCTATGACGAACACTCCACGAGGATAAGCGTGACGTCCCGGCAACCTGCCGGATACCCTGATCGACTGTGCTACAGGCCATGTCACGCCGAGCTCTTTCCGCAGCCCTGATCGGGGCCGTTCCCCTCACCCTGATGGCCGCACCGGCCGCCGAAGCGGGTCACCGTCCGCTTCGCCTGATCGGGGAACAGATCGTCCCGAACGCCCTGCCCTACGAGGGCACCGTCGTCGGCGGCCTGTCCAGCATCGACTACGACCCCCGCACCGGCGAGTACGCGCTGATCTGCGACGACCGTTCCGCCATCAACCCCGCGCGCTTCTACACGGCGAAGTTCTCCCTCGACGCCAAGGGCCTCGGCCCGGTGACCTTCACCGGCACCAAGCCGCTCCTGCGTCCCGACGGCACGCCGTACCCGCCGCTCGCGAAGAACGACCCCGCGCAGCCGCCGAACATGCAGACCATCGACCCCGAAGAGCTGCGCGTCGACCCCTGGACGGGCCGGTACGTCTGGTCGCAGGAGGGCGAGCGGTCGGCCGCGGCCCGGATCGACCCGTCGATCCGCGAGGCGGAGCGCGACGGCTCCTACACCCGTGACCTGCCGATTCCCGCCAACGAGAAGATGGCCGAGACGGCAGGACCGCGGCAGAACCTCGCCCTCGAAGGCCTCACCTTCGCGGGCTTCGGGTCTCTGGTCGCCAGTTCGGTCGAGGGCCCGCTGCTCCAGGACGGCCCGGAGGCGAACACCACGTCGGGCGCCCTTTCGCGGATCACCGTCCAGTCGCGGTTCGGGCCGGTCCTCGCGCAGTACGCGTACCCGCAGGAGAAGGTCTTCGCGTCGCCGAACCCGCCCGGCGCGTTCGCGACCACCGGCATCTCGTCGCTGCTGGCCGTCGACCAGGCCGACCCGACGCGCTACCTGGTGATGGAGCGGTCGTTCGTAACCGGCGTCGGCAACAAGATCCGCATCTACGAAATCGACACCAAGGGCGCCACGAACGTCCTCAATACGCCCTCCCTCGCCGACGCGAAGAAGGTCAAGCCGGTCAAGAAACGCCTGCTGGCGGACCTGGCGGACTTCGAACTGTCCACGGTGGACAACGTCGAGGGCATGACCTGGGGCCCGCGTCTCCCGAACGGGGAGCGCAGCCTGGTCCTGGTCAGTGACAACAACTTCTCCGCGACCCAGGTGACCCAGTTCATCGCTCTGGCGGTCCCCTCGGAACGCCTTTGACCTGGGCGTTAAACTGGCCTCATGAACACGGCTCGGCTGCTCCTTGGCCTGCCGCGCTGAACTCGGTCGAACGGCCGGGACCAGCGCGGCGACCCCTCATGCCCTCCGGGCTGAGGGGTCGAGTTGTTTCTGGAGTGGCTTGACGTGGATGAGCACGGAGGATTTCGGCGATGAACCAGGCGAGCGAAGGCGCCGACGCGGCCCCTCAGCACCGCTACACCGCGGAGCTGGCGGGCCAGATCGAGCAGCGTTGGCAGGACTACTGGTCCGACCACGGCACCTACCACGCACCGAACCCGGTGGGCCCGCTCGCGGACGAGAACGGTGAGGTCCCGTCGGACAAGCTGTTCGTCCAGGACATGTTCCCGTACCCGTCGGGCGCCGGCCTGCACGTCGGGCACCCGCTGGGCTTCATCGCGACCGACGTCTTCGCGCGGTATCACCGCATGATCGGCCGCAACGTGCTGCACACGATGGGCTTCGACGCCTTCGGCCTGCCCGCCGAGCAGTACGCCGTGCGCACCGGGCAGCACCCGGCCAAGACCACGGACGAGAACATCACGACGTACCTGCGTCAGCTGCGCGCCCTGGGACTGGGCCACGACGACCGGCGCCGGATCCGCACCACCGATCCGGAGTACTACCGCTGGACCCAGTGGATCTTCCTGCAGATCTTCAACTCCTGGTACGACGAGAAGGCGGGCAAGGCCCGGCCCATCGTCGAGCTGGAGACCGAGTACGCGCAGGACAAGCGCCGGACGCCCGACGGCCGCAACTGGTGCGAGCTGACCCGCGCCGAGCAGCTGGAGATCATCGACACGCACCGCCTGGTCTACATCTCCGAGGCGCCGGTGAACTGGTGCCCCGGCCTGGGCACGGTGCTGTCGAACGAAGAGGTCACCTCCGACGGCCGCAGCGAACGCGGCAACTTCCCGGTGTTCCGCCGCAATCTGCGGCAGTGGATGATGCGGATCACCGCCTACGCCGACCGCCTGGTCGACGACCTGGACCTGCTGGACTGGCCGGAGAAGGTCAAGTCCATGCAGCGCAACTGGATCGGCCGCTCGCACGGCGCACAGGTCAAGTTCGCGGCGGGCGATCAGGAGATCGAGGTCTTCACCACCCGTCCGGACACGCTGTTCGGGGCGACCTACGTCGTCGTCGCGCCGGAGAACCCGCTGGTCGAGAAGCTGACCGCGGCGACGTGGCCCGAAGGCGTCGACGCCCGGTGGACCGGCGGCGCCGCGACCCCCGCCGAGGCGATCGCCGCGTATCGCGAGGCCGCTTCCCGGAAGTCCGAATTGGACCGTCAGGAGAGCAAGGAGAAGACCGGCGTCTTCACCGGCTCCTACGCGGTGAATCCGGCTGACGGCAAGGAGATCCCGGTCTTCGTCGCCGACTACGTCCTGATGGGCTACGGCACCGGCGCGATCATGGCCGTCCCCGGCCAGGACACCCGTGACTGGGAGTTCGCCGAGAAGTTCGGCCTGGAGATCATCCGCACGGTCCAGCCGACGGAAGGCTTCGACGGCAAGGCGTTCACCGGCGACGGGCCTGCGATCAACTCGGGCTTCCTGGACGGCATGGGCGTCGACGAGGCCAAGAAGACGATGATCGGCTGGCTGGAGGAGCACGGCCACGGCCGCGGCACCGTCCAGTACAAGCTGCGCGACTGGCTGTTCTCGCGCCAGCGCTACTGGGGCGAGCCGTTCCCGGTCGTCTACGACGAGGACGGCCAGGTCCACGCGCTGCCGGACAGCATGCTGCCGATCGAACTGCCCGAGGTCGCCGACTACTCGCCGGTGACCTTCGACCCGGAGGACAAGGACAGCACGCCGTCCTCGCCGCTGGCGCGCGCCACCGAGTGGGTCGAGGTCGAACTGGATCTGGGCGACGGCAAGAAGACCTACCGTCGTGACATCAACACGATGCCGAACTGGGCGGGCTCCTGCTGGTACCAGCTGCGGTACCTGGACCCGACGAACTCCGAAGCCTTGGTCGCGCCGGAGAACGAGGCGTACTGGGTCGGCCCGCGCCCCGCCGAGCACGGCGTCGAAGACCCGGGCGGCACCGACCTGTACGTCGGCGGCGTCGAGCACGCGGTGCTGCACCTGCTGTACTCGCGGTTCTGGCACAAGGTGCTGTTCGACCTGGGCCACGTGTCGTCCAAGGAGCCGTACCGGAAGCTGTTCAACCAGGGTTACGTGCAGGCGTACGCGTACACCGATTCCCGCGGGTTCTACGTGCCGGCCGAAGACGTCGTGGAGAAGGACGGGAAGTTCTTCTACCAGGACGAAGAGGTCAAGCAGGAATACGGGAAGATGGGGAAGACGCAGCGCAACGTCGTCACCCCGGACGAGATGTGCGCGACCTACGGCGCCGACACCTTCCGTTTCTACGAGATGTCGATGGGCCCGCTGGACGTGTCGCGGCCGTGGGCGACCAAGGACGTCGTCGGGGCGCAGCGGTTCCTGCAGCGTCTGTGGCGCCTGGTCGTCAACGAAGAGACCGGAGAACTGCGTGTGTCCACAGTGGACGCCACGGACGCCGATCGCAAGCAGCTGCACAAGGTGATCGCCGGGGTCCGCGAAGACTACGCGGAACTGCGGTTCAACACGGCCGGCGCGAAGCTGATCGAGCTGAACAACCACGTCACCAAGGTCTACGGCGGCGCCGAGGCGACTCCGCGCGAGCTGGTGGAGCCGCTGGTGCTGATGCTGGCGCCGCTGGCCCCGCACCTGGCCGAGGAGCTGTGGAAGCGCCTGGGCCACGCGGATTCCCTGGTGCACGGGCCGTTCCCGGTCGTCGACGAGAAGTACCTGGTCGAGGATTCCGTGGAGTACCCGATCCAGGTCAACGGCAAGGTGCGTTCCCGCGTCACCGTGCCCGCCGACGCGGGCAAGGACGCCGTGCAGGCGGCCGCGCTGGCCGACGAGAAGGTCGCCGCGCTGGTCGGCGACGGCACCCCGCGCAAGGTGATCGTCGTGCCGGGGCGCTTGGTCAACATCGTCCTGTAGCACCGTGGCCGAAAGACGCCAGCGTCGAGGGTCGTGCGGCGATTCGATGGAGTTGTTCAAGGACAACGAAATCGAACGGAGAACACCGCATGACCCTCGACGGCAAGGTGGCTTTGGTGACCGGCGGCAGCCGCGGGATCGGTGCCGCCACGGCGATCCGGCTCGCCGAGGACGGCGCTGACGTCGCACTCACCTACCAGAACAACGCCGAGCTCGCGGCCGGTGTCGTGGACCGGATCAAGGCGCTCGGCCGCCGCGCGCTGGCGATCCAGGCCGACAGCGCCGACGCCGCGGCCGTGGTCTCCGCGGTCGACACGGCGGTCGCCGAATTCGGCAGGCTCGACGTGTTGGTCAACAACGGCGGCGTCGGCTTCGTCGGCCCGCTCGACCAGACGAGCCTGGAGGACATCGATCGCGTGCTCGCGGTGAACGTCCGCGGCGTCTACGTGGCCACCCAGGCCGCGGCCCGGCACCTCGGCGACGGCGGACGCGTGATCACCATCGGCAGCTGCGTCTCGGACCGCGTGCCCGGCCCCGGGATGTCGCTGTACGCGGTGAGCAAGACCGCGCTGCTGGGCCTGACCAAGGGCCTGGCCAGGGAACTGGGGCCGCGCGGCATCACCGTGAACATCGTCCACCCCGGCCCGACCGACACCGACATGAACCCGGCCGACGGCCCGTACGCCGCCGACCAGCGGAGCCTGACGGTGTTCGACCGCTACGGTTCGCCGTCGGAGGTCGCCGCCACCGTGTCGTTCCTGGCACGGCCGGAAAGCAAGTACGTGACCGCCGCGACCGTCTCGGTCGACGGCGGGCACGCGGCCTAGCTACTCGGTGGACAGGCCGATCTCGCGCGCGAGATCGGCCAGCATCGCGTCGAAGAGGACGTCCGGTTTCGAGAACGGGATCGGGTAGTTGCCGAAGACCTCGAGCGTGACGTGCCCGTAGAGCCGGGCCCAGAACTGGATCATCAGGTACGTCACGCCGAGGTCGAGCTTTTCGAGCGGGAACGTCGCCCCGGACTCCTTCAGCACGGCAAGCAGTTCCTCTTGGAACGACGTGAGATCGTCGCGCAGCTCGGCCGGGACCACATCGTTCGACGGCGTCACCAGATCGTGCATCGCGAGCACGCGCCCCGCCGCCGCGAGGAAGATCCGCCCGAACGGCTCGTCCAGCCTGCTCAACGTGTCGTCGCCGGCCGGCGACGCGAAAACCAGCGTGAACTCCTTGGTGTGCGTGAGCGCCCAGCGCCGGAATCCCTTGCAGATGGCGAAAAGCTGCAGCGCGCCCTCGTCCGGCAGCTGCGCGATGTCCTCGGCGAGCCCGGCCGCCAGATCCGCGACGACGTCCGCGCGCAGATGCTCGACCAGATCGTCGCGGGAACCGTAGTAGCGGTACAACGCCGGCGCCGTGATGCCGAGCTCGCGCGCGATCGCCCGCAGGGTCACGGCCTCCGGCCCCTGCTCGACCAGGAGCGCCCGCGCCGTCCGGCGGATGTCCTGATCGGTCGCGGCCCGCTCGCGACCCCTGCGGCCGGTGTTCGTCATCCGGGCATTCTAGGTGGTCAGTGCCCCCTTACCGGGGAAGAACCCAGAAGCCGGGACTGGAGCCGTGTGAGCGGGCGGAGGGTCAGGAAGATCGGAATGGCCATCCCGGCCGCGATGAGGAAGTGCACGATCCACGCCCCCGCCAGCGTCGGCCCGCCCCACGTGCCCTCGGGATCGCTGCCGGTCCAGAAGAGCCCGTAGGTCGCGATGCGCCCGACGAGGTAGAACAGCAGCAACGCGAGCAGGAACGAGGCCGCGCTCGGACCGAACGCCGCCACGAACCGCGGCCGTGACCCGCTCTCGTGCCCGAGCCAGCGCCGCGACAGTCCACGCTGGACCTTCGCGCCACCGAGATACCCCGGAAGTACGAGAAGCGCGTAGACCGCGCGTTTCCAGTCCGAAATCGTCATACCTGGCACGCTAGGGGTCGCTGACCTGCGGGAACATGAGGTAAGCCGTCGGATCCGGTAGGGAAAACCGGAGGTCGCTGTGGTGATCCACACGACCGGGGTGCGGATGTCCGGCAAACGTTCCCCGATGTCAGACGGGTATGCCACACTCGGTCGCCGAACGGCTACGACGTGAACAGGGGAGGTTCGCGTGTCGAACCCTGAGCAGCTCTTCGCTGATTTCGAGGCCAAGCTGGCCGACGCCCAGCGGAAGGCGAATCAGATGCGCACCGAGATCGAAAGTGTCTCGGTGTCCGAACGCAGCAAAGACGGCCAGATCTCGGTCAGGGTGAACCACGCGGGGAACCTGGTGGGCCTGGAAATCGGCCCGTCCGTGCGGGACAACCCGGCGCTCGCGCAGGAGATCCTCCGAGTCGTCCAGAGCGCGCAGAGCAAACTCGCGGGCGCGATGCAGACCGGCGTGCCGTCCATCGCGGGCACCGAAACGATGAACGAGCTGGTCAACCAGCTGCATAACGAGTACCCGGAACCCGAACCGACGGGCTACGTCGAGGGCGGCCACCAGGAACCCGACGAGGACGACCGCTTCGTCGCCGAAGACGAACTCGACGCGCCTCCACCCCCTCCCGCCCCGAAGCCGCCCGCACCCCCGGCGACCCCGCCCGCGCCGCCGCGTGCCGCGCGCAGGCAGCAGACGGACCACGAGGACGACTACTTCACCGGCGGCGACTTCCTGCGCTGAGCGGGTTCTTGAGGGAGGGAAAGAACGATGACCGGCTCCAGTGGACCAGGATTCGATGTAGATCCATCCGCGCTCGAAACACATCGAGGGAAGCTCGATGCGCTCACCGGGCGGATCAACACGGCCTTGAACGCCGCCGAGCAGACGATGCACCCCGAGGCGTTCGGGATCATCGGTATGTCGCTCGCCATCTCGTTCTCCATGGCGCAATCCGTCGCGGAAGAAGCCGTCAGAACGGCCGCGACGAGCGCTGACGACCACGCCGATCGGGTCAGGGTGTGGCAGCAGCGGAAGGAAATCACCGAGGACGAGTACAAGAAACTCTTCAAGGTATAAGGCCGGCCATGACTGAGAATCCTGTTGCCACGAACCCCGCCCCGAAGGCACCGAATCCACTGGTCGCCACGGACGGTGCGAAGAAGGAAAGCCCGCTCGAGGGCGCCGGTCTGATACAAGACTTCGGCGACGCCCTGATCAAGTTCTCTTCTGGGGATTGGGGTGAGGGACTGGCCAATCTGGTGATCGGTGGCGTCTCCTTCGCCTCCGATATGTCCGATCCGCTCGGTGCTCTGGCCAAAGCGGGTATCGGATGGGTCATCGAGCATGTCAGCTTTCTGCGGGAGCCACTGGACTGGCTGACAGGTGACCAAGTCGCGCTGGAGAACCTGGGCGGTACCTGGGGGAACATCGGCGACGAGTTGTCGAAGGTCGCCGATGAACTGCGACAGGACGTCGCCAGGGACTCGGCTACCTGGACCGGGACCGCCGCGGACGCCTACCGGGCGTTCGCGAACGATCGCGCGGACCTCTACGAATCGGTCGCCACCGGAGCGCAGGGCATCTCGGTCATGATCGCGATGTGCAAGTCGATTCTCGCTGTGGTTCGCAGCTTGGTCCGTGACCTGATCTCCGAGTGTGTCTGGAAGCTGATCTGGATCGTCTGTCGCTACCCGGGCCCCGCGATGCCGGCCGGGCTGGCCGCCGAGGGAGTTCCCATGGCGATCAGGTGGGCGACCAAGATCATGGACAAGGTCAAGCAATTGACCAAGGCCTTCGGAAACGCGTCAGGGCTCATCAAGAAGCTGGGTGCGATGTTCGGAGAGGCGAAGAGGCTTCTCCAGGGGGTGAACGTCAAGGACGTCGCCAAGAACTTCGGGAACGATGTCTCTGGTCTGGCCAAGACCTTGGGCGACGACATCGCCAATCTGGCCGCGTACGGCAAGGTCGGCGCGAAGGACATCGCCGACGATTTCGGCAAGGAGGTGTCGGACGCCGTCAAGAAGGTTCCCGACGCCGTCACGAAGGAAGTGTTGAAAGAGGCGGGTAAGAAGGCCGGCGAAATCGGCGACAAACTGGTTTCAGGTGGTGACGACAAGAAGGACGGCAAGGATGGTGCAGTTGGTGCCCAGTCTGCCGGTTCGACAGTGCAGCCGGTTTTCGACCAGCCTGGCGGGCAACGGATATCAGGATCGATCTAGTTCTCGAGTCCAGAGTTCGGTCGTTCGGAGGAAGTCATGAAAGCGGCCGCGAAAACCGTTGTCACCTGTGTCGCGGCGTGGGTCCTGCTGGCCTTGTTCGTCATCGGTGTGGTCACGTTTCTCCGGATCGCCGGTGTGCCGGTCACCGTTTCCGGCTCTGACCTCAACGGGGCCGACGGGACCGCGACCGTCGGCGAGTGCGCCGAATTCGGCCCGCTTTCGGCTCGAGGAGCGGGCTATTACTGGAAATGTGTCGCCGAGGTGCGGACAGGCCCGGATCGAGCACCGGTCGAGGTCGAGTTCGGTCCCGACGAGCTGACACCGGCCGACCGCGGACAGCCGGTGTTCGTGGACTACGCCGCCAAAGACTGGCAGCGAAATGTCCCGCACCCCTACGAATTCCTCGCGGTGATCGGGCTGGTCGCCGTTGGAGGCCTGGGATTCATCGGTTACGCCGTCGGTCCCGAGACCGTCCTAAGGTGGCTGGTGCCGACCCTGCGGCGCGATACCGGAAGGACACGAGCACCGGCCGAACCGGAATCGCTGGACCTGCCGGTCGAGCTGAAACTGCCGGTGCCCGATGGAGGAGATCGGACCGGGGCCGTCGCGGCGTTCATCTTTTTCGCCGCGACAGGGGCCGGGTTTCTGGTGGTGGCGGGAACCATGATCGTGGCGACAGTCCGGCTGAGGCCCGAAGATGTGGCGACATATCTGGTCGCGCTTCCTTTCCTGCTACCAGGTGTCGGCTTGCTCGCGGCGATTCCCTCGGCAAGGCGCAGGCTTCGGGTCACGTCGGGAGCATCGCTGGTTCCCGCGCAGTTGACGTCGAGAGGGTTCGTACAGACCGCGCGCGATGGTTCGCCACGCCGAATCCACTGGTCGAGGATCAAGCGTTTCGTTTTCATGGAACGCCCAGGCGACCTGGTCGAGGTCCACCTCGCGATCGTGGGTGAAAAGAGGGATGAAGACCTGGCAGCAGCCTTCTGCACTCGTTCCGATCACGGATATCTCCTCACGCCCTTTCTTCGGCTTCAAGAAGCCGAGCGCTTCTCGGCAGTGGTCGAGAACTTCAAGCCGGGTTTGACGCGTTGGCCCACGAGGGAAGTTGCCAGGGGCGGGCTCGGTTTGATCAGGCCGGCCAAGAGCACGGTCGTCAGGCTGAAGAACGCCTCGTCAGGCGTCTCGACGGAGAAGCAGGTCTCGGCGAGCCGGCCCTCGCTCACCCGGCTGACGGTGATGTTGCTGGGGTCGATTCTGCTGACCTGGTCATTGGCGACCGCCGCATCCGGTCAGGTGGCGATGGATCGGTTCGTCATCACCGCGGTCGTGCTTGTCTACCTCGCCGCATCCTTGTACCGAGGACGCCGTGGGGTCTTCGTGTTCCGAACAGATTCCTTGAGCTGGAAGGAAAGGGATAGCCCTGAAGTCAAAGTTCTCTACGCGGACATCGACAACATCGTGGTGAAGCCGGCTCCGCCGGGCAACGGCCGCTGGTACTACAGCGTTCATGTGGTGCCGAGCGAGGGCGACGAGTATGTGCTCGTGGAGCGGGTGGGCGCAGCTGCCGCGAAACGCCTCGTTGACCTTGTCCAGCCACGACCGGCGACGGCAGAGCCGCTGGAGAACCGTTCGTGAGGCGGTTCGAGATCGTTCGCCTAGGGGCTGTCCGCCTCGCTCGCCGTGTCCCTGGCCATCGGCGAGTGCGTTGAAAACGGCATTGAGGGGTCTGATCGGCTGGTTCGCGCTGGCTGTCGTACTGGTCGGTGCCGACACCCTGGTCCAGATCCAACGAGACCCGGAGGATCCGGGCTACACGCAGGTCGACGGGTTCGTCAGGGTAGTGCTGTTCGTAGCGTTCATCATCGCGTTGCTCGTCGTCACGAAGATTGGCTTCGTGAGCGTCGTCCAGGCTCTCACTTTCGGTGTGATCAAGCCTGAAAAGCCCGTCGCCGAGAAGGCCGCGATCACCTTCGACATTCCCGAGACCGAGGAAGACGACCATGACGTCCCGTACGTGGAGTTGGTCCGTGCGCTGGAGCGACATCGAGAAGATCGTCCTGCGCCGGGCCGCGGGCACTGACGCGTTTCATGTGGTTCTCAGCCCGTCGAAAAGTGTCGACGCGTACTACCCGCGCGAGCGCTTGGCTCGACCGCTGGGATTCAAGCGTGAGGACAACGGCGACATCCTGATCGCGGAGACCGAACTGACGTCGGAGGACGTCGAAGAGATCTGGCCGGTCCTCAAGAGAAACACGGAAGTCGCCTTCGACTCGCCGGGAATCGACGACCCGCGTTATCTCGGTGAAGAAGCTTCAGAACCTTCGTCGACGCGACAGGAGCCATGACGTGTCCGACGAACGGTTGGTGATCTCACGAACGCCCGGTGTCATCGGTCATCTGGTGTTGGTCATCCTGTTCGGCACCCTGGCCGTGGTCATGGTGATCGCCGTGGTCGGCGACTTCCAGTTGGCAGTGCGCATCGTGGCCGGGGTCCTCTGCGCCGTGTTCATCTACTGCGGAACCATCGAGTTCCGTAACTACCGGACGCCCCCTCCCGCTGACGAACTGATTTTCGACCGTGCGGGAATCAGGCGCATCAAGGGTGGTGTCGTGGCCTGGAGCGCCAGGTGGGAGAACATCGCGAAAGTCATTCTGAGTCTCAAGTTTCGCGAGTACTCCCCACACCGTTCCGGATCTGACGACTTCATTCTGATCATTCGCCCGGGATCGGGTTTCGACGCACTGTCCGCTGGATTGGCCCGTGAACCCGACGGAGACCTCCAAGTGGCCGATGTCGACCTCAGGCATCGTGAGCTGAAGCTGCTGATGCCCTTTCTCGTGAAACATGTCGATGTCGCGATCGAGGACGACAACACCGCCGTGCGGACTGTGCCCGACGAACCAGTGGTGGTCACGGCCCGCGAGGAAGCTCTTGACGTCGTGGACGATGTGGTGAAGATCCACGTCAACGGGTGGGACAAGCGCAAGCTGGGGGTCTTCCGGTTCGCCGCTCTGATGATCGAGGTCACGGCCGTGGTGATCGCTGCCGCTGCTGAAGGCTCAGTGCGCGTCTGCGCGCTTGTAGTGCTCTTCGCGCTCTTTGTGGTGACGATGGGGGTCGAAGCCTTCGAAGGAGCGACGCACGAGAAGAAGAGAAAAGTCGTCCTGGAACTCGGACCTCGCGGCTTCTACTTCCGGACCTACGGCACCTTCGTCGGAGTGTGGTGGCACGAGATCGACGCGGTGCGGTGGGGAGTCGACCATGGCTCCACCTACTTGGACTTCCTGCCGGGATCGGACATGTTCGCGATCCGCCATCCGAAGCTGGCTGAATTGACCAAAAGTGATCCGTACGACGACGAGTCCGAAAGTCTCGCCGGTGGTTGGTATCGGCTGGGGCGCCCGTTCAGCGTGAACGCGAGGCGTGAGTTCGAAAGCAGTATGCGGACATCAGACCGCGTGGAGTTCCGGGAAACAGCCGTAGCGGGCTGAGGCGCCCGTCAACCGGGGCGCCGCCGGCGCCGATCACTCGGGGGGCTACGTGATCGACGCCGGCGACCCGATGCCCTCTTCCCGGCGGAAGCCGGGATCGGGGCAACGTCACCGCTTGGACGCGGCAACGCATCTCAAGAGCGGGCGTGATCGCCGAAGTGACGCCCGGGGGAAGGTTATCCCCCGAAAGAGTGACGGCGTTCCGCTGCTCGCCTGATTGTCGCACTACGCGCCGAGAAAGTTACAAAGTTCTTCACATCTTCGTCTGGAGAAGGGTCATGCCCGGACAACTGCTGGTCATGGCATCGTCTCTTCCATGACTTCTCAGGTGCTGGTCATCGGGTCCGCCAATGCCGATCTCGTCGTCCCGGTCGATCGGCGACCCGGTGGTGGCGAAACCGTACTCGGTGGCGACACGATCTTGTCGCCGGGTGGCAAGGGCGCCAACACCGCGGTCGCCGCGGCCCGGCTCGGGGCGGACGTCGCGTTGCTCGGCGCGGTCGGCGACGACCCGTACGGCGAGTTGCTCAAGCGGTCGCTCGCCGAGTCCGGGGTGGACACCGGATCGCTGCGCACGAGTGAGCGCCCGACGGGGATCGCGTACATCACGGTCACGCCCGACGGTGAGAACTCGATTCTCGTCTCGCCCGGCGCCAATTCCGCCTTGCGGCCCGAGGACGTCGACCTCGACGGCGCCGAGATCGTGGTGCTGTCGCTGGAGATCCCGCTCGAAACCGTCGAGCATGCGGTCGCGAAAGCCGTCGAACGTCGCGTGAAGACGCTGCTGAATCTGTCGCCTGCCGCCGAGCTTTCCGCGAAGACGCTGCAGGGGCTAGACGTCCTTCTGGTCAACGAGCACGAAGCCGCGTTCCTGCTCGGTGGCGAGGCGGATTTCCCCAAGCTGCTCGACCTCGGTCCGAAGGCCGCGGTCGTGACGCTCGGCGCGAAGGGGGCTGCGGTGGTGACGCCGGACGGTGTGACGGAGGTGCCGTCGCCGAAGGTCGAGGCCGTCGACACGACGGGCGCCGGTGACGCTTTCGCGGGGGCGCTCGCCACGTCGCTCGCGAAGGGCGCGGAGCTGGTCGATGCGGCGCGCGAGGCGGTGAAGGTGGCGGCGATCACGGTGACCCGCCAAGGCGCGCAGCCTTCGTATCCGACGGCGTCCGAACTGGAATGATGTCCTCTTCTGTGTTCTGCTGATGGCTATGAGCCAGCTCACGCCGCCTATGAGATATGGTCTAGACCATGCCGTCTGAGTCACTGTCCGGGGTCGCCGTCAGTCCCGGCCGCGCGAGCGGTCCTGTCGTCCGGGTCGCCGAACCGCTGGGTGAACCCGCGAGCACGCCGGCACCGGCCGATCCCGCCGCCGAGGCCGCCCGGATCGCCCCGGCCGCGCAGATCGTGGCGGGCAGGCTTGAGAAGCTCGCCGAGACGGCGACCGGCGAGGCCGCGACGATCCTCATCACCACCGCGGCGATGGCGGCCGACCCTGCGCTCGTCTCCTCGGCCGAGCAACTCGTCAAGGAGCAGAACCTGCCCGCGCCGCGCGCGGTGCACCAGGCGGCGGGGAAATTCGCCGACGCGCTCGCGGCCGCGGGCGGCTACATGGCCGAGCGGGCTCGCGACGTCCTCGACGTGCGCGACAGGCTCATCGCCGAACTGCTCGGCATCGCGCCTCCTGGCGTTCCCGACCTCGCTTCGCCGAGTGTGCTCGTCGCCCGCGACCTCGCGCCCGCCGACACCGCCGGACTCGACCCGGACAAGGTGCTCGCGCTCGTCACCGAAGAGGGCGGCCCCACCAGCCACACCGCGATCCTCGCCCGCGCGCTCGGCATTCCCGCCGTCGTCGCGGTCCGCGGCCTGCTCGCGCTCGACGCGCAAGCGCTTGCGGTGGACGGTGACACCGGCGTCGTCGAGGTCGCGGACCCGAACGCCGAGGTCGTCACGGCCGCCAAGACCGGCGCGATCGAGTGGGACGGCACCGGCGCGACCTCCGACGGCCACCGGGTGAAGGTGCTCGGCAACGTCGGTTCCGCCACCGACGCCCAGGCCGCCGCCGAGGCGGGCGCGGAAGGCGTCGGCCTCTTCCGCACCGAGTTCTGCTACCTCGACGCCTCTTCCGAGCCGAGCGTCGAAGAGCAGCGCAAGGCCTACACCGCCGTGCTCACGCCGTTCCGCGGCAAGCCGGTCATCGTCCGCACCCTCGACGCGGGCGCGGACAAACCCCTCGCGTTCCTGGAGCCCGAGGACGAGCCCAACCCGGCGCTCGGCGTACGCGGCCTTCGCGTCGCTTTCGACCGTCCCGAGATCCTCGACCGCCAGCTCGAGGCCATCGCGGGTGCCGCGCAGGACTCCGGCGCCGAGGTTTCGGTGATGGCCCCGATGGTCGCCACCGCCGCCGAGGCCGCCTGGTTCGCCGAGCGCGTCCGCGCCGCCGGAATCGCCCGCGCGGGCGTGATGATCGAGATCCCGGCCGCCGCGCTGACCGCCCGCGAGATCCTCGACGCGGTCGACTTCGTCTCCGTCGGCACCAACGACCTCGCGCAGTACACCTTCGCCGCGGATCGCCAGCTCGGCGCCGTCGCCAAGCTCAACGACCCGTGGCAGCCGGGTCTGCTGCGCCTGCTCAAGGTCATCGGCCAGGCCGCGAAGGACACCGGCAAGCCCGCCGGCGTCTGCGGTGAGGCCGCCGCCGATCCGAGGCTCGCACTGGTGCTGGCCGGACTCGGCCTGACCAGCCTCTCGATGAACGCGCCCGCCGTGCGCGCGGTCGGGGCGAGCCTGGCGGCCACGACGCTGGCCGAATGCGAGGCACTGGCCGACGCAGCTTTGGCCACGTCGGACCCGGTCGCCGCGAGGCAGGCCGCCGCCAAGCGGTAGCAAAGGTCCCCCGCTCCCAAAATCGGATCCGGGGGGATGTCGAAATCCGGTCCACCGCTTCGACGCCTAGGTGAAAGACACCGAAGCGACGAAAGGACCGGACCATGACGACCACCATGACCCCGACGCGGGCTGGACGCCGGGAATGGGTCGGGCTGGCCGTACTGGCCCTGCCCACCTTCCTGGTCTCCCTCGACGTGTTCGTGCTGATCCTCGCGCTGCCGAAGCTCAGCCAGAGCCTCGGCGCCGACAGCACCCAGCAGCTGTGGATCATGGACGTCTACGGCTTCATGATCGCCGGCT
Organism: Amycolatopsis sp. SB7-3; assembly: GCF_041021335.1. Taxonomy (NCBI): domain Bacteria; kingdom Bacillati; phylum Actinomycetota; class Actinomycetes; order Pseudonocardiales; family Pseudonocardiaceae; genus Amycolatopsis; species Amycolatopsis sp. SB7-3. The sequence goes on along the minus strand of NZ_JBFPJQ010000001.1, from coordinate 2,310,360 downwards.
TCATGGTCACCATGGGCACCCTCGGCGACCGCATCGGCCGCCGGAAACTGCTGCTCATCGGCGCCACGGCGTTCGGGCTGGCCTCCGTGCTGGCCGCGTTCTCGACCAGCGCGCTGATGCTCATCGCCGCCCGCGCGATCCTCGGGATCGCCGGTGCGACGCTGGCACCGTCGACGCTCGCCCTGATCAGCAACCTCTTCTCCGACAGCCGTCAGCGTTCGCTCGCGATCGGCATCTGGGCGGGCTGCTTCACCGTCGGCGCGATCGTCGGGCCGATGGTCGGCGGCGTGCTGCTGGAGCACTTCTGGTGGGGTTCGGTGTTCCTGCTCGGCGTCCCCGCGATGGTCCTGCTGCTCGTCGTCGGCCCGAAGCTCCTGCCCGAGTACCGCAACGAGAACGCCGGCCGCCTCGACCTCGCGAGCGTCGCGCTGTCACTGGTCACGATCCTGCCCGCGGTCTACGGCATCAAGGAACTCGCTCGCGAGGGTGTGCACGTGGTCCCGGTGGCCTCGCTCCTGATCGGCCTCGGCTTCGGCGTGGTGTTCGTGCGGCGCCAGCGGACCCTCCAGGACCCGCTGATCGACCTGACGTTGTTCCGCGGCCGGGCGTTCACGACGGCGCTGGGCGGGATGTGCGCGTTCTCCATGCTGGGCGGGACGACCATGCTCTTCGTCGCGCAGTTCTTCCAGATCGTGCTGGAGCTTTCCCCGGTCGGCGCCGCGCTGGCGCTGCTGCCGGGCATGCTCGCCTCGACCGCCGGCTTCCTGGCCGCCCCGATCCTCGCCCGTCGTATCCGCCCCGCGACCTTGATCGCCACCGGGCTGGCCGGTGCGATCGCGGGGTTCCTGCTGCTGACGCAGGTCGAACCCGGGACCGGCCCGGTGATCCCTGCGATCGCCTTCGCCATCACCTGCCTGTGCGGCGGCCCGCTGATCACCCTGGGCACGGATCTGGTCGTCGGCTCCGTGCCGCCGGAGAAGGCCGGTTCGGCGGCCTCGCTTTCGCAGACCGGCAACGAATTCGGCTACGCGCTGGGTATCGCGATCGTCGGGACGCTGGGCAACGCGGTCACCCGGTCCCGGCTCGCCGACGCCGTCCCGGCGCACGACGCGTTCGCCAGCGGGATGCACGCGGTGTCCGGGCTGGCCGCCCTGGTGCTGGCCGCGGTCGCGTACTTCGTGGTCCGCCACCTGCGCCACGTGCGCCCGGTCGGCGCCTAACCGAAGAAGCCCCGCCGCGGGTACTTGATGATCAGCGACCCCCCGTGCACGCGCCCGGTGATGACGAACCGGGGCGTGCCGGGGCGGCCGTTCGAGCGGGTCCGGTCGTCGAGGTTGCCGAACTTGATGTCGGTGATCGAGTTCGTGTCGACGGCACCGTCTTCGGGGATGGTGATCTCCACCGGCCCCCATTTGGCCTGCAGTTCGATGTGCACCACCGGGTACCGGATCTCCGCCTGGGAGAAGTCCAGTTTCGTGGCGCCGTACTTGTTCCGGATCACCATCGACTCGGGGACGAGCCAGTTCCCGTTGCGCTGCAATGCCGAGTACTTGCCGTTGAGCTCCATGACCTGCCCGGACGCCTGAGCGTAGGCGTGCTGCCGGGGCGGTGCCCACGGGTTCTGCTGCTGCCGGGGCACCATTCCGGCTTCGGGATGCACCAGGCCGGGCAGATCCGTGAGCACCGCGTTCAGCTCACCGCGGGTCTTCGAGGCGAGGGCGCGGTCGGTCCGCTCGGTGAACTCGTCGAGGTTCAGCATCCCGAGGCCGATCGCCTTCTGCAGGACCTCGACGACGTGCTCGCGTTCCGCGTCGGAGACCCGGATGTCCCGTCCGGTCAACGGCTTGGTTTCGGTCGCCGGCTGCTCTTCCTCGCCCATGCCAGGAATGGTAGAACCGATTCTCACGCGCGAGATCGGGGAAATACCCTGAACAGACCCGCATTTCTCCCCTGTGCCGCCCTGCTGGCGGCCGTCCTGCTGCTGACCGGTTGCTCTTTCGGTGGTGAGGCGAAGCTGCCGACGCTCAAACCGGAGCCGACATCGCCGCCGCCGTCGAAACTCGAAGGCATCCCAGTGGACCACAGCGGTTTCCGGCTCGTCATGGCGACCTCACCGCCCTCGATGCTCGATCCCGCCACCGGCGCCACCACGCCGCTGCCCGGTGCTCCGGGCGGTGACCGGGTCAACGACGTCATCCGCGTCGGCAAGTTCCCGGTCGTGCTGTCGGCCGGGCGCTGCGGGCCTTCCTGCCTGGAACCGTCCGAGGTGCTCGTCTACGGCGACCCCAAGAACCAGCCGTGGAAGCTCGGCAGGGCCCGCAGCGTCGCCCCGGCCGCCGACGAGAGCGGTGTCTGGCTGATCCGCGACGACGGCAACGACCTGTGCCGCCTCCAATACGTCTCCCTGCTCGGTGTCGAGCGCGGTCGCGGCCGCCCGGCGAGCTGCACGATGGCGGTGCGCCAGGAGGTGCCGCAGGGCCTGCTGATCACGGTGAACACCGGGACGGCCACCGCCGAGGACGTGCTGATCGACCCCGCCACCGGCCGCGCCGTGCGCCAGTTCCCCCGCGTGCTCGCGCTCACCAAGGACCGGATGCTGCTGGCCGAGCTGACCGAGTTCTCCGTGCTCGACCTGCGGAACAACGAGCGCACGCCGGTCAAACGCCCGGTGGCCAACGGCACGCCGGGCGCCGCGGTGCCGAGCCGCGACGGTTACAAGGTCGCCGTGCTGTTCGGCGACCCGGCCTGGGCCGGGACGGCCACGCAGACCGCCGACGTCTGGGTGCTCGCCCTCGACACGCTGACCTGGACACACGCGCCCTCGAACCCGATCGCGACCGAGCTCAAACGGGTCGCGGTCGAATGGACCGAGGACGACAGCCTGGTGCTCGCCACGGACGTCGTCGCGAGCTGGCGGCTCGACCGGCCACAGTGGACGGTCGTCAAGACCGCGTTGCCCGCCGAACGGAATCGCTCGGTGGTGACGATCGGCCAGGGGTGAACTACTCCTCGTCCAACCCGTGCTCGATGGCGTACCGGGCCAGTTCGACGCGGTTGTGCAGCTGGAGTTTGCGCAACGTCGACTGGACGTGGTTCTCCACCGTCCGATGCGAGAGCACGAGTTTCTCCGCGATCTGCCGCGCCGTCATCCCCTTCGCGACCAGGCGAAGGACGTCGGTCTCGCGTTCGGTCAGCCGCGGCGGCGCGGGCCCGTCGTCCGGCGCGTCCGCCATGCGGCGGTACTCGCCGAGGACGAGTCCGGCGAGCCCGGCGGTGAACACCGGGTCGCCCGCCGCGGTCCGCTTGACCGCGTCCACCAGTTCGCTCGCCGAGGCCGATTTCACCAGGTAGCCCGACGCCCCGGCCTTGACCGCCTCGAGGACGTCGCTGTGCTCGCCGCTCGCCGACAGCACGAGCACCTTCGTCGACGGCAGTTCCGCGGTGATCTCGCGGGTGGCGTCGACCCCCGACGTCTCGCCGAGGTTGAGGTCCATCAGCACGACGTCCGGCCGGACCGTCCGCGCGATCCGCACCGCGGCGGGCGCGTCCGGCGCGGTGGCCTTCACGTCGAATCCGTGCTCGGCCAGGTCGCGCGCGACGCCGTCCCGCCACATCGGATGGTCGTCGACCACCATCACCGAGACCTGAGGCGCTTCGGTCATCGCTTCCCCCTCGCCGCCACTGGAACCTTGACTTCCCATTCCGTGCCCTGGCCGGGCGCGGTGTCCAGGGCGACGCTCCCGCCCAGATCCCGCACCCGTCCCTTGATGGACTCCGCGATACCTAGATGTCCCTCGGCCGCCGCGCGTTCCAGGACACCGGGCGCGATTCCCGGGCCGTCGTCGCGGACGCTGACCACGACCTCCGTTCCGAGGTCCTCCAGCAGCACCCAGGCATGCGCGTCTTCGCCCGCGTGCTTCTCGACGTTCGACAGCGCCTCGCGCGCCACGGCCACCAGCTCCGCGGTGACGTGTTCGGGCAGCTGGACCTCGCCCGCGGGCGTCGAGACCTGCACGGACGGCGTCGCGAGCAGCTGCAGCGCGGCCCGGAGGTCGGTGGTCCCGTTCTCGCTCGGATGCGTCGGCTCGGTGGTGACCAGCGCGCGCAGCGCGATCTCCTGCTCACCGGCCAGTTTCGCCAGCTCGGCGGCCTCCCCGCCGAATTCGGCGCCGCGTTTGCGCACCCGCGCGAGCACTTGGAGGACGCTGTCGTGGATCGAGCGGGCGAGCCGCTCCCGTTCGGCCGTCGCGGCCTCCATGCGCAACGCCCTGGTCAGCGCGTCGGCCGACCGGCGGGCCATGGTCGCCGCGAGCCCGATGACGAACCCGCTCGCGGTCAGCAGGAACCCGTCCCTCGCGACGTCGACGTCGAACCGCCAGCGCACCAGGCCGGTGACCACCGAGACCACCAGCCCGGCGAGCACCCCGCCGAGCGCGCCGAACCGCGTCCCGGCGGCCGCGGGCGGGACCGCCGCCCACACCGTGGTGATGAGCGGGGTGTTGGCGTCGAACTGCGCGGTGGTCAGGATCCACGCCGAGGTGAACATGAGGACGACGGTCAGCGCGAGATCGACGCCGACGAGCCACGGCCAGCGGCTCGACGGCCGCGCGTAGAACACGCTGCTCAGCACCGTCCACAGCGTCATCACGCCGAAGGACGTCCACGCGAGCCACTTATTCCCGTAGCCGTCGTAATGGACGATGAACGAGCCGAGTGCGAAGAGCAGCGTCGTCACGCGAAGCACGATCACCCCGCGCCACAGCGGAGTGGCCGGGTCCCGCGTGCCGAGCGCCGAAACGGCGCGCCAGAGCGGGGGCTCGGTCATGACTTGGCTTCGGACTCTTCCCCGGGATCGTTCGGCTGCGCCGCCTGATCCCGCAGGACGTCGATCTCGGCCGGATCGGGATCGTGTTCGTGCAGCAGCGACCGGATACCGGCGTTGAGCACCGCGAGCAGCGGCACCGACAGCAGCGCGCCGGCGATCCCGGCGGCGACGAGACCGGCGGTGATCGCGAGCACCACGGCGAGCGGGTGCAGCTTCACCGCGCGGCCGAGCAGGATCGGCTGCAGCACGTGGCTCTCCAGCTGCATGACGCCGATGACGATGGCCAGCACGATCAGCGCGCCGACGACACCCTTCGTCACGAGCGCGATCAGCACCGCGACCGCGCCGGCGATCACCGCGCCGATGATCGGGATGAAGGCGCCGAGGAACACCAGCGTCGCCAGCGGGATCACCAGCGGGACGCCGACGATCGCCAGGCCGATGCCGATACCGACCGCGTCCACCACGGCCACCGCCGCCGTCGCGCGCACGTAGCTGACCAGCGACGCGAAGCCCCGCCGCCCCGCGACGTCGACCCGGTTCCGCACGCGGCCCGGCACGCCGCGCACGAGGAACGTCCAGATCTGGTCGCCGCCGGAGAGGAAGAAGATGAGGATGAACAGCGTCAGGATGAACCCGGTGACGATCTCGCCGACCGTGCCCGCGGTGGTGAGCGCGGTGGTGGTGATCGAGGCCTGGTTGTTCTGCAGGAAGCTGATCGCCTGGTTGATGAACTCCTGGATCTGCTCCTGGCGCAGGTGCAGCGGCCCGTCGATGAGCCAGACCTTGATCTGGTTGAGGCTCTCCGTCAGCTGCTTCTGCAGCTCCGGCAGGCCGGAGGAGAACTGCGCGACGACGAACGTCAGCAGACCGCCGAGCACCGCGAGGCCCGCGATCAGCACTATCCCGGCCGCCAGCCCGCGCGGGAATCTCAGCGCCGTCAGCTTGGAGACCGCCGGCGCGAGCAGCGCGGCGAGCAGCAGCGCGATCGACAACGGGATCACGACCACCGACAGGTAGCCGATGAGGAACACGATGACGTAGAGCGCGGCGATCACCACGATGAACCGCCACGACAACGCCGCGCCGATCCGCAGGCCGCGGGGCACGAGGTTGGTGACGTCCTCGGTGGATTCCGAAAGGAACGGGTTCGCCGGGTCGAATTCCGGCTGTTTGCGCTGGGGCTCGCTCACGCGGACACCGTATCGGTCCGAGGCGACGTTTCTTGAACATTCCGGGCAACGCGCGAGCGGCGAATTCGCCCGATGCGACGCTTGACACATCGCCCGTTGATCGACTCCGGAGTAACCGGGCTCCGCCAGCCTTGATCACCGATCGTGATTTCGGGTTACACCGAGTGTTCTTCACACGATCGTGCCATCAAGGCCTTTCAAACTCGCGCAAGCCTTCCGCACTTTGCTTACCTCGGTCCCGCAACGACGAACCGAAGCGACAGGAGACCGAGTGACGAACGCGGCGAAGAACGAGAGGCGTGGCGCTGTGCGCTTCGGCCGTCTCGCTTCGCGTGCGCTGTTCGTGCTCGGTGGTGCCGTCGCCGGTTCCGCCGCGGCGTGGGCCGTTTCCGGCGCTTCCGCTTCCGCGGACATCGCCCCGGTGGTCTCCGCGCCCGAAACCAGCGTCACCCCGGTCACCGACGCCACCGCGGCGGGGCTGACCGATGTTTCCGGTGGCGCCTCGAAGTTCGCCGGCGATGTCGCCGGCGCGATGTGCGGCGAAGGCCACCAGGACGCCACCACGTGGTCGATGCCGGGCGAGAACGGATCCGCTCCCGCGAAGCGCCACTGCGGCGACCTCCGTGCCGATCAGCACGAGGTCTCCACCCGCGTCAGCGACGCGGTCACCGACTTCGCGGACACCTCGGTGGTCACCCCGGTCAAGCGGACCCTCGGCGCCGTCGAGCACATCGTGCGCAAGCCGCAGGACACCCGCCAGGTGCTGGACGAGACCTTCCCCCCGACGCCCGGCGTCTGGGATCTGCTGGACCCGAACAAACACGGCGGCCTCGTCCCGGAACTCCCGGTCGGCGAATCCCCGGTGGACCCCGGCTCCCCGCTGGACACCATCGGCGCCGGTGAGCAGGTCACCGACTTCGCGCAGCTGGCGACGACGCAGTTCCCCGCTTCCTCCGAGACCGTCCTCCCGATGCCGGCCTTCGCGCAGTCGCACGATGCCTTCGATCAGGTCGAGGACGCTCCGGCGCGTGACGGTCACCGTGGTGACTTCCCGCGTCCGATCACCCCGGCGCCGCTTCCCGCCGCGCCTTCCTTCCCGACTGTCCCCGGCGGCTCCGCCCCCGGTGGTCACCTCGACGGCCTGACCCACGGCGTTCCCGCCTGGGTCGCCGCCGCCGTCGAGCGTTCCCTGACCGGCTACGCGCTGGCAGGCACGCGGTACATGCCGCTCACCCCGGGCTCGCAGCCCGGCGTCACTCCCGACTGAACACCTCCCTCCGCGGGGTAGCCGACGCGCCTCACGCCTCCCGATTCCGGGCTTGGCTTCGCGTCCGCTCCTGATCCCCCGCGAAACGGCGGTGCGCTTTTGTGCGCCCGCAGCCAGTTCCACCCCCTCTGGTGCCGCTTCGAAGGCACCTCCTCAGACCCGAAAGGGAACCCGAAATGAAGGAGAACAACCCCATGCAATCCTGGGCAAAGCGCGGACTCCAGACCGCGTTGGTCACGGGTGGGCTGTTGATGCTGGGTACCGGCATCGCTTCGGCTGACGAACAGGTCAACCCCGACACCCCGGCCTCCCCGCTCGACGCGAACGTCACCGTTCCGGTCGAGATCGACAACAACGCCGTCGGCACGCCGCTGGGCCAGGCCGACCTCCCCGGCTACAAGGGCGAGATCAGCACGAAGGCCGTCACCAAGCCCGTCTCGGACGCGCTGGACTCGGCTTCGTCGCCCGGCGGCAGCACCGACGGCATCGGTGGAGGGCTCCCCAGCCTTTCCGGCAAGAACGCGGTCCCGGCCCCGCTGGCGGCCAAGGACTCGGCCCGTCAGGTCAGCGGCGGGGTGACCGGCGGTGGGTTCACCACCACCGACGACATCCTCAAGGGCAACAAGGTCGTCGGTGACGTCGTCGTCCCGATCCAGATCGTCGACAACGCCATCGGCGTGATCGGCGACGCCGAGGTCGAGGGTGGCTCGCACGACCAGACCTGGGCGCACAACCAGGACATCGAGACCACGGGTGAGGACTCCAGCCTCGCCGGGAACGTCGTGTCCCTCGACTGGGCGCTGCCCGTGCAGATCGCCGGCAACGGCGGCGGGCTCGCCGGCGGCACCGGCCGCGTGGTCGGCGGCTCCGCCAGCCAGAGCACCAGCGAGACCGGCAACATCACCACCGACGGCGAGGGCTCCGCCCTGTCCGGCAACGTGCTGGCCGGTCAGTTCGCCACCCCGGTCCAGGTCACCGGCAACGCCGCCTCCTGGATCATCGGCAACGCCAACAGCTCCGGCTACGAGGCCGAGACCGAAGCCACCTCCGGCGGCTGGGTCGAGACCGACGGTGACGACTCCGCCCTCGGCGGCAACGTCGGCGCGGTGCCGATCGCCCTCCCGGTGAAGGTCAACGACAACGCCGCCGCCGCGCACGGTTCGCTCGCGAACTCGAACAGCAGCTCCTCGGCGGACGCCACCGCCGGTGACACCACCCCCGGCTGGAGCAACGTCCCCAGCTACGTGCAGACCTCCGGCGAGGACTCGGCCGTCGCGGGTAACGCGATCGTGCCGCAGACCGCGGACGTCGCGAACGTCGGCGGCGTGGCCGCCAGCTGGATCGGCCTCGCCAACACCGGCAAGGACGGCGGCACCAGCCACTCGAGCGTCGTCGACGCCGGTGGGTTCGTCAGCAGCGAGGGCGAAGGCTCCGCGGGCGGCGGCAACATCGTCGACCCGGCCGTGGCCGCGCCCGTCGAGGTGACCTGCATCGCGGGCACCTACATCGGCAACGTGTCCTCGACCTCGTGCGAGAACACCGTCGACGCGAACGCCGGCAACGGCAGCCACACCACGGGTGACGACTCGACCCTCGCGGGCAACATCGTCAACACCCAGGCCGCGCTGGCCCCCGAGGTCTACGGCGTCGGTGGCTCGCACATCGGCCAGGCCGTCGCCGAGGCGACCGAGACCAAGACCGTGACCGCCGGCGGCTACGACGGCACCACGGGCAACGACTCGTCCGGCTCGGGCAACATCGTCCAGGTCCCGGCCGCGGTTCCGGCCGAGGTCTTCGGTGTCGGCGGCTCGTTCATCGGCCAGGGCACCGGCACCGCCGACGAGACCAAGGTCGTCTCCGGTGGCGGCGGCGGGAACACCGCCGACGACAACGGCTTCCTCAGCTCCAACCTGGGCACCGTGCCGGTTTCGCTGCCGGTGCAGGCGTTCGGGATCGGTGGCGCGTTCATCGGCCAGGGCCACGGTGGCGCCGACGGCGACACCACGTCCAACGCCGGACACGACGTCCACGCGACCGGTGACGGTGGCGCGGGCTCGGGCAACCTGGTCTACGGCCCGGTCTCCCTGCCGGTCCAGGCGCACAACTTCGCCGCGGTGCTCGGCGGGATCGCGTCGGGCAAGGGCACGAACCTCACCGACTCGAACGCGGGCGGCGACGCCACCGCGAACGGTGAAGAAGGCGCGCTGGCGGGCAACATCGTCCAGACGCCGATCGGTGGCGCGGTCCCGGTGACCGGGCACGGCATCGCCGGCGCCGGCATCGCCGAGGGCGACAGCGTCAGCGACGTCCTGTCGGAGGCGGGCGGCGACGCCACCACCAACGGTGACGAGGGCGCGGTTTCGGGCAACATCATCGGCGCGCAGGCGCTGCCGATCGTGCCGGTCACCCACGACGCGGTCGCGGCGGCCGGCCTGGCCGACGCCGAAGGCTCCAACACCGTCGACGCCCTTTCGGGTGGGGACGTGGAGACCTCGGGTCTCGACGGATCCCTCTCGGGCAACATCCTCGACATCCCGGCCGCGGCCGACCCCGAGGTGTTCGGTGACGCGATCGCGGCCGCCGGTGGCGTGTCCGAGACCGAAGCGGAGAGCATGATCACCGGCCAGGCCGGTGGCGACAGCATCACCGACGGCAGCGGAGAGGCCCTCTCGGGCTTCAACTTCCACCACCCGCTGGTCTTCGTGATCCCGCTGAACGAGCTCGAAATCCCGGTCCTGGCGATCGCGGACGAGAACTCGACCGACAACACCGTGATCAACGACGAGGAGTACACCCGCGCCTTCACCGACTCGGTCGGTTCGGAGATGCCGATCGACGCGCTGCCCGCGCTGCCGTTCGGTTCGGTGCCGTCGCTGAACGGTGCCGGCGCCCTGCCGACCACCCCGGAGATCGGTGGCGCCCGCGCCGACGGTCCCCAGGTGGCGACCCTCCCGGTGCAGGTGGCCGGCCTGACCGCGCTGAAGCAGCTGGGTGCCATCCCGGCGCAGCTGCCGAAGTCGGACCTGCCCGAGCTGCCCGGCACCCCGGCCCTGCCCGGTGTCCCGGCCCTGCCGAAGACCCCGGGTCTGCCCGGTGACGCCGCTCGTGCGGACGCCCCCAAGGTCGCGCAGCTGCCGACCCTCCCGGCGCTGAGCAACGGGCTGCCCACCGCCGGCAACCTGCCGGTGCAGCTCCCGACGGCCGGCGCCCTGCCGACCGCGGGTGCGCTGCCCACCGCCGGCGCGCTGCCGGTGCAGCTGCCCACCACGGGCACCCTGCCCGCGGTGAACAGCACCCCGGCGATGCCGACCGCGCAGGTCCCGGCTCTGGCGGGCGTCGACTCGTCGCCGCTGAGCATGTTCCAGCGTTTCATCGGCACCCTGACCGGCAAGAAGTTCCACACCATGTGAACCTGCCAGTCGGCTAGCGCCACTGAATGAACCGAAGCGGGCCCGGGAGACACTCCCGGGCCCGCTTCCTTTTGTGTGTTCCGCCCCTGATCACGCGTGTTCGCCCGCCAATCACGCGTGTCGTCCGTCTGATCACGCGAGATCGCCGTTTCAGCCCCGCGGGGTGAAGAGCGCGTCCTGCGCGGCGCCCATCGCGGTCAGCACCGCGCCCTCCAGCACCGCGCCGCCGCCGACGGTCCCCGGTCGCACCTCGGTCCGCAGCGGTGAGATCTCCGCAAGCCGTCGGCTCACCCGCGCCGCCAGCGCGTCGCCGCCCGCCCGTCCGATCTCCCCGCCGAGGACGAGACAGCCCGGGTCGAGTACCGCGGTGACCGCGGCGGCGCCGATCGCGATCCGCTCCGCGACGATCTCGAGGAAGTCCTCGGCGTTCGAGTCGATCGCGTATCCGATGGCCGCTTCGGCCGCGGCGGCGTCGTCGGCCGATGACGCCGGGATGCCGTGCTCGCGGGCCAGCTCGCACAGCGCGGCGCTGCCCGCCAGCGTGTGGAAGCCGCCGTCGCAGTCGGTCGCGGTCGGGAGCCGTCCTGGCCCCAGCATCGGCAGGAACCCGATCTCCCCCGCGCCGCCCGACGCGCCCCGCCGCAGCGAACCGTCGAGGACGACGGCCGCGCCGACCCCAAATCCCAGCCACAGCAGGACGAACGTGTCCCGGTCGCGGGCGGCGCCGAGCCGCTGTTCGGCGGCGGCCGCGAGGTTGACCTCGTTCTCCAGCAGTACCGGGACACCCAGCCGCCGCCGGAGTTCGTCGACGAGTTTCCCGTGCCACGCGGGCAATCCCCCGGCGTGCCGCAGCCCGCCGGTCGCCGGGTCGACCAGGCCGGGGGCGCCGACGGCGATCGTGTGCAGCGCGGTCGCGCCCGCCTCGGCGGTCGTGGTCTTGAGCAGGGCGATCGCCCGCTCCACGGCTTCGTCCGTGTCGACGTCCAGATCGAACGGCAGTGACGCCTCCGCGCGGGTCCGGCCCAGCAGGTCCGCGACCGAAACGGCGATGCCGTGGGTGCGGACGTCGAGCCCCGCGAGGTACGCGCGTTCGGCGACGATGCCGTACAGCTTCGCGTTCGGTCCGCGGCGGTCCGCGCCCGCCTCGCCGACGATCTCGATCAGGCCCGCGTCCTGCAGACGCTCGACGAGGTCCGCCACCGTCGGCCGGGAAAGCCCGGTCAACGTCTTGAGCTGGGCGGCCGTCAGCGAACCCTCGCGGTGGAGCAGGTCGAGGGCGAGGCGGTCGTTGATGGCGCGCGCCGTGCTCGGGGAGGCGGACGGCGTCCGGATGACACTCACCGGCAGATCCTCCCAGAATTAATTATCAGGTTCCCTTCCTGATAGTTTACGCTGACGCCCGTCGAGTCGTCTCATGGACCTTGGGGGCCCAGTGACCAACACAGTGGAAACCGTCGGCGGGCCGACGCGGCGGGTGCGGCAGGCGCGGGTCGCCATCGCCGCCGTCTTCGCCGTGCACGGCGCGGTGACCGGCAGTTTCGCCACCCGGATCCCGTGGATCCAGGAACACGCGGGGATCAGCGCGGGCCAGCTCGGCCTCGCGCTCGCCTTCCCCGCGATCGGTGCCTCGCTCACCATGCCGCTCGCCGCGCGGATCGGGCACCGGCTCGGCGGCAGGCTGGGCCTCCGGCTGCTGCTCGCGTATTGGACGCTGGCGCTGATCCTCCCGTCCCTGGCGGGAAACCTCTTCACCCTGTGCCTCGCGCTGTTCGTCATGGGCACCGCGGCCGGCACCTCGGACGTGCTGATGAACGCCCTCGGCGTCGACGTCGAGGAGAAGATGGGCAAGTCGGTCATGTCGGGGCTGCACGGCATGTGGACCACGGGCGCGCTCGTCGGCTCGGCCGCGGGCACGCTCGCCGCGCACGCCGGATTGGACGCCCGGATCCACTTCGTGATCGCGTCGGCGGTGCTCACCGTCGCCGGCGCGCTGCTCTGCCAGGGCGTTTTCGACGTGCGGAGCGCGCCCGACGAGCACCCGCCGCCGAGGTTCGCGTTGCCGCCGAAGTCGGCCGTGATCATCGGTGCCGTCGCGTTCTGCGCCGTCTTCGCCGAGGGGGCGAGCCTCGACTGGTCCGCCGTCTACCTGCGTGACGTCCTCGGCACGTCGCCGGGCATCGCGGCCGCGTCGACCACCGCGTTCACCTGCACGATGGCGGTCGCGCGGCTCTCGGGCGACGCGCTGGTGCGGCGTTTCGGCTCGGTCAAAACCGTCCGCGCGGGTGGAGTCTTCGCGACCGCCGGTGGGCTGCTGGTCGTCTTCGCCGTCCATCCGGTGATGGCGATGGCCGGTTTCGCCTTGATCGGGCTCGGCGTCTCCGTCGTCGTACCGCTCGCCTTCGCGGCGGCCGGGCGCAGCGGGCCGACGCCGAGCCAGTCGATCGCGGGCGTCGCGACCATCACCTATTCGTCGGGTCTCGTGGCGCCGTCGTTGATCGGCGGGATCGCCGACCTGACGTCGCTGACGATCTCCTTCGCGGTGGTCACGCTGCTGGCGCTCGGCTTGGTGGCGGGCGCCGGCGTCCTTCGCTCCCGCTAGCCGAACTGGAGGGATCGCTTGGCGAGGCCGTGCCAGTAGCCGTCGATGACGGTCTCGCCCTTGCCCTCCGACGAGCTCGCGCCGAGCGACACGAACAGCGGGGCGAAGTGTTCGATCCTGGGGTGCGCGATGGCCGCGGCAGGGGCCTTGTGCTGGAAGTCCAGCAACGCGTCGAGGTCGCCCTCGCGCAGGGTTTCCGCACCCCAGTGGTCGAATTCGCTCGACCACGACGGCGGCGTCCCGTCGGTGCCGTCGGTCTCGCGCATCGCGCTCAGGTTGTGCGTGAAGAAACCGCTGCCGATGATCAGCACGCCTTCGTCGCGCAGCGGCGCGAGCTTGCGGCCGAGGTCGAACAGCTCACGCGGGTCCAGCGACGGCATCGACACCTGCAGCACCGGGATGTCGGCGTCCGGGTACATCTCCACGAGCGGGACGTACGCGCCGTGGTCGAGACCGCGGTCGGGCGCGTCGTGGACCGGCGTCTGGGACGAACGCAGGAGCTTGCGCACCTTGTCCGCCAGCGCGGGAGCACCGGGCGCGGCGTATTCCACCTGGTAGTAGCGGTCCGGGAAGCCCCAGAAGTCGTAGACGAGCGGCACCGTGGTGGTGGCGCCGAGGGTCAGCGGCGCCTCTTCCCAGTGCGCCGAGACGACGAGGATGGCCTTCGGCTTCTCGAGGTCCGCCGACCAGCCGGCGAGCTGGCGGGTCCAGGTGGCGTCGTCGGCGAGCGGCGGCGCGCCGTGGCTGAGGTAGAGCACCGGCGTCATGTCAGCTCCAGGTGTTTGAACTTTCAACTACCAGGATAGACGACGCCGGCCGCCTCCGCCTTATTCCCGGGCGAGGTTCGCGGCCATGCGTTCCAGTACGCCGACCGTCGCCCGGTATTCGTCGTCGCTGATGCCCTCGGTCACGCGTGAGCGGAACTCGCCGATCTTGGTCTTCAGCCGGAGGTGGGCCGCCCGGCCTGCTTCGGTCAGGCCGTCCTCGTCCATCCAGCCGCGAAGGCGCAGGTCGGCAATGGTTTCCCGGAGATCTCCGAACGGCTTCAGTGCCTCTTCGGGTGACGCTCCCGTGTTCAGGACCTGCCAGTGGCGGCGGGTCAGCGATTCGGCGGCGAGGAGGTGGTCCAGTGAAGCCTCGAGAGCCTGGTGAAGATGGGCGAACCAGAATCCGATGGGTTTCATGGATACTCCTCAAGTAGACGACAACTACATGTAAAAATACATGCATTTGGTGAGGACGGGCAATGACGGACGCCGTGGCCGACGTGGAACGCGCGATGATCGCCATCCGGCGAAGCCAAGCGAGGCGATCGCTGTCGAAACTCGCCCGCGACCGCGCCGAAACGATGCCGGACCAGGCGATACAGGGGCTGCTGGACGCCGTCGAAGCGGCCGAGGAGAGCGGCGAACCGGGCACCGTCACCAGCCTCGCGGCGGCGTTGACCATCGACCAGCCGCGGGCGAGCCGCCTGGTCGCCCGCGCGGTCGAGGGTGGTTTCCTCCGGCGCGAAGCCGATCAGCGCGACGGCCGCCGCGCCGTCCTCGTGCTCACCGAAACCGGTCGCGCCGAAGTGACGCGGATGCACGAATTCCGCCGCTCGGTGTTCGCCGAGGCGATGGCGGACTGGCCGGACGGCGACCGTCGCGAATTCGCGCGGCTGCTGACGGCGTTCGTCCGGAACTACGGGGCGCTCGGCGTGAAGTAGTTGACCAGGTTGCCGTCGGGGTCGCGGAACAGCAGCGACCGGTTCCCCCACGGCATCGTGGTCGGCTCCTGCACGATCTCGGCCAGCTCCGCCAGCCGCTCGTACTCGCGGTCGACGTCCTCGACGCGGAATTCGAGGATCGCGGTCCGGTTCGATTCGGGCACGGCGGCGCCCGCGCCGAACAGCTGCATCGTCTCGGCGCTGCCGATCGCCAAGGTGCACGACGGGCCGACGAGTTCGGCGAACTGCTCGGAGCGCCATCGCGCGTCGAGGCCGGTCGCCTTCTCGTAGAAACCGGCGAGACGGGCGACGTCGTGGGTGATCACACGGACGGAAACGAACTGCACGATGGATCCTTTCGGGTGCCGGAAAGCGGGACACCGGCCACGCTAGGAGCAATACCGGGCAGGATCCGCCCGGTATTCTCGGGCTTGTGACCAGGCCCATCGCCCGAGTGCTCGCACTGCTGGAGATCCTCCAGAGCGGTGGGACGCGCACCGTCGCCGAGCTCGCCGACCGGCTCGACGTGGACGAACGCACGGTCCGCCGCTACGCCGAACACCTCGTCGACCTGGACATCCCGGTGCGCTCGGTGCGCGGCCGGTACGGCGGTTACCGGCTGGCCCCCGGGTACCGGATGCCGCCGCTGATGCTCACCGACGAGGAGGCACTGGCCGTCCTGCTCGGCCTGGTCGCGGGACGGCGGGCGGGGCTGATCACCACGTCGGTCGCGGCCGTCGAGAGCGCGGTCGCGAAGGTCCGGCGGGTGCTTCCCGAAGCGCTTGGCCGCCGGTTGGACGCGCTGCTGGAGACCGCCGACTTCACCGCTCCCGCCCGGAAAGCCCTGTCGGCCGAGGCCGAAGTCCTGCTCACCGTCGCGGAAGCGGCGCGGGACCGGCGTCCGGTCGCGCTCGCGTATCTCGCCGGTCACGGCGGGGCGAGTGAACGCGTCGTCCATCCCTACGGCGTCGTGGCGCACTCCGGGCGGTGGTACCTGACGGGCTTCGACTCGGCCAGCGGCGAGGTGCGCACCTTCCGCGTCGACCGGATTCGGTCCGCCGAGACGCGGGCCGGGACCTTCGAGACGCCGGCCGGCTTCGATCCGGCCGAGCGGGTGCTGACCGCGCTGGCCGAGACGCCGTACCGGCACGACGTCTCCGTGTGGATCGAGGTGACGCCGGAGGAGATCCGCGCCGTTTTCCCGCCGTCGGTGGCCACTCTCGAACCCGACGGCGACCGCGTGCGTGTCCGCATCCGTGCGCAGCGGCTGGACTGGATCCCGCCGCTGCTCGCCGCGCTCGACCGGCCGTTCGTGATCGAACGGCCGGCCGAGCTCCGAGATCTGGTCGGCGCGCTGGCCGCCCGGCTGGCCGAGCGGGCGCGCTGACCGGTCACTTACCGCAGAACACCGTCCGGACGAGCTTGTTCAGCGCCGCCGGGAACGCCTGCGCCGCGTTCGCGTCGTCCCCGCCGGTGACCGACGCGGTCAGCGTCTTGCTGCCGTCCGGCGTGCTGTACATCAGCGATCCGTAGCCGTTGAGGCCACCGTTGTGGTTGAGGACGACGCCGACACAGCCCGGGCCCAAGTCCTGCGAGAACTGCCCGAGACCGTAGAAGCCGTAGAGGCTTTCGCTGCCCGGATGCGTCACGCGCATCTCGGCCAGCAGCCAGGCAGGCAGGAGCTTTCCGCTCTGCAGCGCGGAGTAGTAGGTCTGAAGGTCCTTGGTCGTCGAGATCATGTCGCCGGCGCTGGAGATCCAGGTCGGGTTCTGGTGGGTGACGTCGATCGTCTTCCACTGGCCGGCGTTTTCGTAGCGGTAGTAGGCGTGGGCGTACGGCTTGGGCATCCCGGCCCACGCCCCCGGCGACAAGGTGTCACGCAGCTTGAGCGGCCGCAGGATCCGCCGGTCCAGCTCGTCGGCGAAGGGACGGCCGCTGAGCTTCTCGACCAGCAGCCTGGCCACCACGTAGTTGGTGTTGGAGTAGCTCCAGCCCGCCCCCGGCGCGAAGACCGCGGGCTTGGACACGGCCAGCCGCACCAGTTCCTCCGGCTGGTAGGTGTGGAACCGCTTGTCCACCCATTCCTGGCCCGCCCACGGGATCCCCGGCGTGACCGTGCCGTCCGGGTTGTACTGGCCGGTGTGGTTGAACAGCCCGCTGGTGTGCTGCAGCAGCATCCGCACGGTGATCCGCGGGTCCAGCCCGAGCTGGGGAAGGAGCCCGGCGACCGGGGTGTCGAGGCCGATCCGGCCCTCGGCCACGAACTGCAGCACCAGGGTCGCGGTGAAGTTCTTCGTCGTGCTGCCGAGGCGGAAGTGGCCGTTCGTCGGCGGCTTTGCGGTGCCGCCCAGTTCCCGCACCCCGGCGCTGCCGGACCATTCGCCCCGCTCGTCACGGACGCGCAGCTGCATCCCGGCGAAGCCCGCGTCGACGAATTCCTGAGTCGCCCGCTGCAGTTCCGGGCGATCCTGCCCGGCGGAGGCGGCGGGGGCGGCCACGCCCGCCAGCAGTGCGGCGGCCAGCGCGGTGAGACCGATGCGGCGGAAGGTCTTCAGTGTCTTGGTCATGGCGACCACATTCGCGGGCCGCGCTGACACGGGACGGTCACGGCGCTGACATGGGGCGTCAGCCTGAGAGGCGGGCTTCGATGCCGTCGAGGAGGAAATCGAGGCCCATCCGGAAGGTCTCGTCGGCGTCCAGGTGGACGGCGTCGCGGACGACCGTGGCCAGCGCGGGGAGATCACCGCTGGCGAACGCCCGCGTCAGATAGGGCCCCAGCGTGGCCTGCCACCGCTGCTCGTCCATCCCGGTGGCACTTTCGGCACGGCGTTCGGCGATCTCCCGGCGGATCGCGCCGATCGTGTACGCGTTGACCGCCGAGACCACCGGCATCGCGGAATCCACCCCGACGTCACCCAGCGCCGCCATCACGGCCTCGGCGGTGGCCAGCGCGTGCGGCCCCAGCTGGGGCCTGCCGCCCAGGAGGTCGGCGAGCCATTCGTGCCGGTGGACGGCGCGGCGCATGGCGTCGGCGAGCGACCGCAGCACCTCCCGCCAGCCGTCGCCGGTGGGCCGGATCTCGGCGTGGGCGGCGTCGACCATCAGATCGAGCAGCTCTTCCTTGTTCTCGATGTAGCCGTACAGCCGCATCGGGCCGACGTCCAGCGCGGTCGCGATCTTGCGCAGGGACACCGCGTCCAGGCCGTCCGCGTCGGCGAGCCGGATCGCCGCCCGCACGATCAGCTCCCGGCTCAGCGGGGCCAGCGCGGGCCGATCCGGCGGCTCGGGCCGCTCCCACACCACCATGGCGGTGACAATACAACGCATCGCTCGATACAGTGTATCGACCAATACACTGTATCGAGAGGTGCGAATCATGACCATCGCCATCGTCGGAGCGGGCCCCGGTGGCCTGGCTCTCGCCCGGGTCCTGCACGTCCACGGCATCGAGGCCGTCGTGTACGAACGAGAGACGTCACGCCACGCCCGCGGTCAGGGCGGCATGCTCGACATCCACGCCGACACCGGGCAGCGGGCGCTGCGCGAAGCCGGCCTGATCGACCGGTTCACCACGATCGCCCGCGGCGAGGGCCAGGACATGCGGCTCCTGGAACCGGACGGCACCCTGCTGCTGCAGGAGGACACGCCGGACGACGCGCCTTTCGCGCGACCCGAGGTCGACCGGGCCGATCTGCGCGACCTGCTGCTGGACTCGCTCCCCGGGCACACGGTGCGCTGGGGGCACGCGTTCGAATCCGCCGAAGACGGCGTCGTGCGCTTCGCGAATGGGCACAGCGCGACGTACGACCTCCTGGTCGGCGCCGACGGCGCCAACTCCCGCGTCCGCGCCTTGCTCACCGACGCCCGGCCGGCGCATCTCGGTCACAACCTGGTCGAACTCCGCATCCCCGACATCGACCGCACCCATCCCGATCTCGCGGCGATGGTCGGGCGCGGCACGTACTGGGTGCTCGGCGACGGGAAATCCCTCGCGGCGCAACGCAACGGCGACGGCACCGTTCGCGTCGGCCTCAGCTTCTACGGCACCGCCGAGGACTGGTTCGCCACCAACGGGATGCCGCTCGACGATCCGGCCGCCGCGCGGACGTGGCTGATCGGACGGCTCGACGGCTGGGACGCGCGGTTCACCGCGCTGATCGCGGCCTGCGACGACGTGGTCGTGCCGCGGTCGATCAGCAGCCTCCCCGTCGGCCTGACCTGGCCGTCGGCGCCGGACGTCACCCTGGTCGGCGACGCCGCGCACCTGATGCCGCCGGTGGGCGAAGGCGCCAACATGGCCCTGCTCGACGGCGCCCTGCTCGGGCTCGCGCTGGCCGCGCGGCCGGACGACTTCCCCGCCGCCGTCAAGGAGTACGACCACGAGATGTTCGAACGCGCCGCTGCCGCCGCCCGGATGTCCGAGCGAGTCCACGAACTTCTCGCGGCTCCGGACGCTTCCCGGAAAATGCTCGCGTTCTTCCAGCCGGGGTGAGGCTAAGGTGGCTATGAACGAAAAATCATTTCGTTCATAGCCAGCCGGGAGCCGAGATGCCGAGCCCGTTCAGCGCCGAGGACCGCGCGAGGATCACCGAGCGGCTCCTGGCCGCCGGACGTGCCCTGTTCGCCGAGCAGGGCCTGCGCAAAACCTCGCTGGACGACCTCGTTGCCCCCGCGGGGATCGCCAAAAGCAGCTTCTACGCCTTCTTCGACTCGAAGGAGGCGCTGTACCTGGAGCTCATGCTGCGGCAGGCCCCTGAGCTGCACGAACAGCTGGCGACGGTGGTGAACGAGACCGAAAACGCCCGCGCCGCCCTTGCCGGTTTCCTGCGCGCCACGGTACGGATCTTGGCGGAGAACCCGCTCTACCACCGGCTGATCACGCATCCCGAGGAGATGCGGGCGGTGGCCCGGCGGATGGGGCCCGAGGAGATGGCCAGAGCCGAGCAGGTGCTGCCGCTGCCCGGATTCCTGGCGGCGGCCCGAGCCAAGGGGCAGCTCGTCGACGCCGACGACGACGAGCTGACCGGGGTGCTCCAGGCCGTGTTGCTGCTGCCCATGCACCGGCAGGACATCGGCGAGCAGCGCTACCCCGCCGTACTCGACCGGCTCATCGACATCGTCGCGGCGGGACTGATCAAGGAGTGACCATGCGCGAAGGTGTACTGGCCGGTGGGGCCCCGTATTTCGAGTTCGGCACGGGAAGTCCGCTCGTCGTCTTCCGGACGGTGCTGCCCGATTCGGCCAACCCCACCGGCGTCGCCCGCTGGGCCGAGGTGCGTTCCCTCAAACCGCTGGCCGCGCGGTTCACCGTGCTGACGGTCGGCCGGCGGCCGGGGCTCGAACCCGGCGTCACCATGGCGGACCTCGCCGCCCACCACGCCGAAGAGCTGCGGGAACGGTTCGACGGCCCGGTCGACGTGCTCGGTGTGTCCACGGCCGGCTGCCTGGCGCTGCAGTTCGCCGCCGACCACCCCGGCCTGGTGCGGAACCTGGTGGTCGGGGCCGCGGGCACCCGCCTCGGCTCGACCGGCCGCCGCGTCCAGCGCGAGTACGCGGATCTCCTGGCCGCCGGACGGCACCGGGCCGCGGCCATGGCGCTGGCGCCCACGGTCGCGGAAACCCGGCCGGGGCGGGCTCTGCTGGCAGGCCTGCTGGCGCTGACCTCCGGCCGCCCGGCGGACCCGAACGGCATGGTGGCCATGCTGCGGGCCGAAGACGCCTTCGACATCGAAGACCGGCTCGGCGAGATCACCGCGCCCACCTTGGTGATCGCCGGGTCGCGGGACGCCCTCTACCCGCTCGAACTCGCCGAACGGGTGGCCGACAAGACCCGCCGCGGCGATCTCAAGGTCTACCCGGGCCGACGGCACCACACCGTGATGAGTGACCGGCGCTTCACCAAGGACGTCTTCGAGTTCTTGCTTTAGTCGTGTGAAAGGTCGACGAAGCGGCTGTAGTGCAGCTGGTGCGCCACGGTGATCGTCGCCGTCGGCCCGGCACGGTGCTTCGCGATGATCAGGTCCGCCTCGCCCGCCCGCGGGTCGTCCCGCTCCCAGGCGTCGGGGCGGTTGACCAGGATGACGAGGTCGGCGTCCTGCTCCAGCGAGCCGGACTCACGGAGGTCGGACAGCATCGGGCGTTTGTCGGTCCGCTGCTCGGGACCACGGTTCAGCTGGCTGATCGCGATCACCGGGACCTCGATCTCCTTCGCCAGCAGCTTCATCTGCCGCGAGAACTCCGAGACCTCCTGCTGCCGCGATTCGACGCGCTTACCCGAGGTCATCAGCTGGAGATAGTCGAGGACGACGAGTTTGAGGTCGTTGCGCTGCTTGAGCCGCCGGGCCTTCGCGCGGATCTCCATCATCGTCATGTTCGGCGAGTCGTCGACGAACAGCGGCGCCTCGGAGACCTCGCTCATCCGGCGCGCGAGCCGCGTCCAGTCGTCGTCGGACATCTTGCCACCGCGCATATCCGCCAGGCGGATCCGAGCCTCGGCCGAGAGCATGCGCATGACGATCTCGGTCCTGCTCATTTCCAGCGAGAAGATGACGCTGGTCAGACCGTGTTTGATGGACGCCGAACGCGCGAAGTCCAGGCCGAGCGTCGAGTTGTGGGTCGGGACCATCGATCGCCCGGCCAGGTACAGGTGGTCCGGAGCGTCGACCTCCACACACCGCACCGGGACGGACGCCACGGGGCGGACGTCCACGACGTAGCGGAGGTGGGGCCGGACGCGGACGTTGGTTAGCCGCTCCTTCTGCTCCAGATGCTTCCGCTGCAACCAGAACACCCGGTCCTGAGTGGTGAAGCCGAGGATGTACGCCGTCGAGGTCTCCTCGCTGCGCCCCTTGACCCTCTTGGTCGTGAACGCGCAGCGGTACCCGAGGCTGACGATCAGTTCCCGGGTCTGCTCGGCGAGCACCTTGCTCGTCACGGCGAACTGAACCGCGCCGGAATGGGTGACGGTGCCGTCGGTGTCGAGCAGTCCGGCCAGCAGCGCACGGCGTTGCTCGACGGATGCCCGCAGATATTCCACCGGGATGTGCTTGTTCCCCAGCACACCCAACGTGCGGAGAATCGCCTGCACACTGCCGTGTTCGTTGCGGCAGGCCTGGCAAAGTCGCATCCCCGACGACGGGCGTCCGCAGTCGGGGCAGGTCGGCGCGGGCACCGGGGGGCTCTGAAAACGCACCTTGCCGCCGCAGGAACGGCCGCATGTCCGCACCTGGGAGGTCTGGGGCAGGAACGGTTCGCCGCATACCTCGCAACGGCGGTATTCCACCGGGTCCGGCGGAACCAACCGCAGGGTGTACGACAGCTCGGCGTGGCGTTCCACCAGGAGTCCCGCTTCCCCTTCCAGGTAGCAGATGATCTCCGGGTCCGCCGTGGTGAAGCGGGCGCTCGCCGAGTGGCCGTCGCCGAGCCAGGCGCCGAGCGCGTAGGGGTGAAGAGGGAGTTCGCGTTCAGGCAGTTGCAGTGGAGCCGTGGTCGCGATGGAGTGGTTGGCACGTCCGTCCGCCGTTCGGCAGCGCAGCGTGGCCGCCAGCTCTTCCGTCGTGCGCACCGCCGGGCCGGCCGCCGAGCGGCGGGACGACCTCGTGTCGGTCAGCCACTGGTGTTCGGCGTCCGCGAGGAGCACCGTGCCGTCCGAGAACTCGACCTCGTAGCAAGGGCGGCCCTCCATGACCTCGGTCGCCGCGACCACGGTCGTGGGGCGGCCGTTCGCGCCGATCAGCCTGTCGCCGGGCTGGACCTCGCCCATGGTCGTCCAGCCGTCGGGAGTGGCCAGCGGGGTGTCCAGGGCGAGCGCCTTCCCGACACCGGGCCGCGCCGCGACGATGATCATCTGGCCGGGGTGCAGGCCGTTGGTCAGATCGTCGAAGTCGGCGAACCCGGTCGGGATGCCCTGCGACTGCCCGCCGCGTGACGCGATCGCGTCGATCTCGTCCATGGTCGGCTGGAGCAGCTCTTCCAGCGCGACGTAGTCCTCGCTGGTGCGCCGCTCGGTGACGTCGTAGATCGCGGCCTGCGCGCGGTCGACGACCTCGTCGATGTTCGCGCCGTCGGCCGCGGCCGCGCCGTAGCCGTACTGCACGATCCGCGTGCCCGCCTCGACCAGGCGCCGCAGCACCGCCTTCTCGGAGACGATCTCGGCGTAGTACCCGGCGTTCGCCGCCGTCGGCACGGTCGCGATCAGGGTGTGCAGATACGGGGCGCCGCCGACCCGGCCCAGCTCGCCGCGGCGTTCCAGCTCGGCGGAGACGGTGATCGGGTCGGCGGGTTCGCCTCGGCCGTAGAGGTCGAGGATGACGTCGTAGATCGCTTGATGCGCGGGACGGTAGAAGTCGTCGGGGCCGAGGGCTTCGATGACGTCGGCGACGGCGTCCTTCGACAGCAGCATGCCGCCGAGCACGGATTGCTCGGCCGCGATGTCCTGCGGAGGCTGGCGGTCGTATTCGCCGCCACGCGGACCGGGGTCGCTGGGACCCGGGTCGGACTCCGCGTACATCGGATTGCGGTCGTCGGTCAGCGCCACCGCTGCTGCCACCTCCTCAAGACATCGAACACGCGTTCGATTATGCCAGAATTTCCCCGGTCGGTCCGCTCGCGCCCGTCCGCCCCTCCCGCGGCTCCGGACTCTCCCCTGTCTTCCCCTCTTCGGCCGGACGACCACCACGGTGTGTACCGGCCCGGCGGGCACGCTAGGCCCCCCGAAAGGACGAGCGCAATTTCGCCTGGGGACCGCCCTGTGGACAACCTGGGGATGACTGCGGGCATCCCTTCACAGGTGACCGAAACCCTGTGTACAACTTGTGGGCAACGCTGGGACGGTCTGACAAAAGTGCTGGTCAGGCCCTGTGGAGAGACTGTGGAGAACTTTATTCACCTCGCGACGGCGTGTCGGGCAAAAGTCGTCGTTCGGCGTGTCGCACGAGGGCGCACAGGGGTGCCCTGTGGATGAATGCTACGGAGGGTAGAGGGGCGACCCGCCGGGCTGAACGGGCCGGAATTCAGGACGCGAACAACCTGCCCTGTGCGCTCCGTAGTCGTTCTGCGAGAACCTGCTGGTCGGCGGGTGTGAAGGCGATCCTCGGCTCGCCACTCCCCGGTACCTCTTCGGTCAGCCAGCGGCCCTCGGTCGTATCGATGTAGTTCACCGGGCGTTCGATCCGCTGCCGCGCGCCGCTCCGGCCGCGGGCCGCGACGTAGAGGCTTCCACTCCCCAAACGGCGTAACGCGAGGATGCGGCGAAGCTCGTCGGCCTCCTGGCTCCCGGCGCTCTGCCGTCCGCTGCGAAGCACCTCGAAGCCCTCGTCCTGCGCCGTCGACGAGGAGCGCGGAGCCTCGACCTGACTCTTCGGCACGGCGATCGGACGGCCGCGTCCCGGCGCGAGCTTGGGGATCTGGTCGAGGAACTCGGTGAGCAGCTCTTCGGGCCGCACGGAGGCCAGCGCGACGCCGTCGTGCTCGCTGTGCCGGGCTAGCACGAACCCCTCGCCGCCGGCGCTCCCCGCGAGCACGCTGAAGCTCAGTGCCTTGCCCTCGAACCCGCCGTCGACCCAGCCGTAGTACTCCAGCGACGGCCTGGCGATCGCTTCGAGCGTCGCCTTGAAACCGGGGTGCAGTCCTCGCGCGCCGAAGAGGCCCTGGCTCGCCAGTTCCTCGTTGGTCCGCTCGTCCTCGGCCCGCTGCGCGTCCTCGTCGTACCAGGTGGGGGTTTCCGACAGAATCGTGTGCGGTTCGCCGCCTCGGCGGCGGATCAGCGTGATGAGGGTGCCGGTCGTGATCGTGACCTGTTTGTCCAGCACCGGAACTGCCCCCTAGTCGTTCTGTTCGTCCAGCCCGGGAACAAGACAAGCCGGGCGCGGCCCCAATCTTGGCACGCGCCCGGCCCGCTCGTGACGACTACTCGCCGATCACCGGCGGTGCGGTGAGCTCGTCGGTTCCGAAGATCTCGTTGGGGTCGTCGCCGACGAGGAACTTGGAGCTGCGCTCCTCGTCTTCGCCGCCCTTCCCCCTGGCGCCACCGGCTCCCATACCGCCCATGCCGCCCATCATTCCGCCCGCGCCGCGGCCCGCTCCGGAACCCGCGCCACCGGCGCCGCCACCCATGCCGGCGCCACCCATCGCGCCCGCGTTGCCGGGCAGGGCCGCGCCACTTCCGCCACCGGGGCCGAAGCCGCCACCAGGACCGAAGCCACCGTCCGGGCCGAAGCCACCCGCACCGGGGATGTCGGTGCCGCCGAAGCCGCCACCGGCGCCTCCGCCGCCACCACCCGGGCCGAAGCCACCGGCGCCGGGGATCTTCGGCGGGGTGTAGCCGGACGCGTTCGTCCCGTCGTCCCAGGACGGCGGCTTGTAGTTGCTGCCGGGGATGTTCGGGTTGTACTGCCCGCCGGGCAGGTTCGAACCCGGAAGGTTCGACCCGGGCAGATTGCTGCCCGGAAGGTTCGATCCCGGCGTGCCGATACCCGGCATGTTCGAACCGGGGATGTTCGGGCTGGGGAAACTCGGCATCCCGCCGGGCGGCATCGAACCGGGCGGCGTCGAGATGCCCGGCATGCCGTTGTTCCCGTTCCGGTCGCCCTGGCCGCTGCCGTCCTTGTCGTTGCCGTTCTTGTCCTTGCCGCCGCCGTTGACGTCGACGTTGGTGTTCTGCCCCTCCATCTTGTTGTAGGTGGGCAGCTTCTTGCCGTTCTCGGAACTGGCCTTGAAGTACTCGTTGAACGCGTCGACGTTCGCTTGACCCTTTTGGTTGTAGTCCCGGATCGCGCGGTCGGTGTCGGTGGTCCACGGGGTGATGGAGTTGAGCAGGTTGTTCTTCGGCGGGTCCTTCGGGACCTGCTGCACCTTCGCCTTCACCGTGGTGAAGGCGGTGTTCTGCTCACCGAGGTACTTGTCGGAGTCCACCAGCTTCTTGCCGGAGTCCTCCATCCACGTCCGCAGCGGGTGCGCACCCGACTGCTGCGCGGCTTCGGCGCTCTTACCGGTCCAGGCGGCGTCCATCTCCTTCGACAGGTTGTCGATGGTGGTCAGCCTGTCCTGGTAGCCGGCCTTGAGCCGGGTCGCGGCGGCCTGGCCCTCCTGGATCGACCCGGTACCCGGACCGGTGACGATCTTCTCCCAGATGTTGTAGCAGTCGATCTTGCGATCGCCGCCGGACGCTTCGAAGTCGCCGGATTTCGTGGTCGCCAGGTTGTAGGCCGAATACCCGGCGATGATCGGCAGCAGGAACACGCGTCAGCCCTCCTTCAACGTCTCGATCATCGCTTCCCCCACTTTGAGCGCGACCGGGCACGGATCACTCGCGCCGGGCCCGTTGTCGTACTGCACCAGGATGTTCACGGACAGCTGGTCGGTCACGCCGACGAACAGACCGCATTTGCCGTTCTTGCGGTGGTCGAGCGACGCGGCGTACACCGCCGGGTAGCCGGCGACCTCGGTCGGCTCGAAGTACTCGTTGTTGGCCTTCGTGTCGTAGACGTCGCTCAGGCCGTTCTTGTTCGCGAGCACCGGGCTGATCTCGATCTGGTTCAGCGGGTCGTCGGCGGCGAAGATCGAGCAGCCGGGCCCGACGCTGGTGGTCCGCCGCTCGCCTTCGCCGAGACCGAGCTCGGTGCGCTTCGCCGCGGAAAGCGCGGCACAGGCGTCGCTCTCGATCGACGAGGTCTTCAACGGGTTCGACACCTTGGGCGCGGAGCCGGACGAGCCGCTCGACGCGCTGGAGGCACCGGCACCGGTCGTGTAGGACGGCTCCGAAGAGGCGGTGCCGGTCTTGGTGCCCGAACAGCCGGCGACGAGCGCGCCCGCGGCCAGGAGGAGAACGAGGGAACGTCGCATCACACGGCCTTGTGCTTGTTGAGCGAAGCCTGCGTTTCGGCCTCGTTCGTGGCGATCTTCTGCTTCGCGGCGGTCAGCTGGTCGATGTAGTTCTTGACGTATTCCTGCATCTTCTGGTTCTGCTCCAGGAACGCCTTGCCCGAGGGGTTGGCCAGCTTCTCCCAGGCGCCGCTCGCGAACTCCTTGCCGGGCGCCTTGACGTTCGCCATCAGGTTCGCGTCGGCGTAGTCCCGCTTGAGCTCGGCCTGCAGATCCGTCCACTTCTTGATGATGCCGTCGATCTTGTCCTTGTCGAAGGTGAACCCGCCGCCACCTCCGCCAGACGCCGGCTTGTCCGGGTTGGCCGGCGCGGACACCGTGACCTTCTCCTGCCGGTTCTGCTCGGCGTTGCTGTCGTAAGCCATTGCGTCCAGATCTCCCCGTGCCTCGACGTCGAGTCTCGATAATGCCTTGATCCCCAGTCAAGCTTAAGACGTGGCCTGGTGGGGTGCGGTTCCCCGTAAAACAAAGGGCGGGACACCTCCGGAATGGAGACGTCCCGCCCTTTGTCGAAGCGGTGTTACTTGGCCTTGACCTCGAGCCGCACGTCGACGCGGACGTCGGGGTGCAGACGGGCGCCGACCGAGTGCTTGCCCACGGTCTTGATGTGGTCCTTCAGCTCGATGACGCGCTTGTCGAGCAGCGGGCCACCCGCGGCCTTGATCGCGTCCACGATCTCGGCGGTGGTGATCGAACCGAAGAGCTTCTTCGAGCCCTCGGCCGCCTTGCCGCTCAGCTGGATGGCGCCGAGGCCCTCCAGGGTCGCCTTGATCTCCTTGGCGTGGTCGAGGTCGCGGATGCGACGGCTCTCCTGCGCCCGCTTGATCGTGCGCACGTTCTTCTCCGCGCCCTTGGTGGCCACGATGGCGTAGCCGCGGGGGAGCAGGTAGTTGCGTGCGTAGCCGTCCTTGACCTCGACGATGTCGCCGGGCCCACCGAGGTTGGCGACGTCGGTGGTGAGAATGATCTTCGCCATTGACGTGCCTCCTTAGCGCGCGGTCGAGGTGTAGGGCAGCAGCGCCATTTCGCGGGAGTTCTTGACCGCGATGGCGATGTCACGCTGGTGCTGGCTGCAGTTGCCGGTCACTCGACGGGCACGGATCTTCCCGCGGTCGGAGATGTACTTCCGAAGCAGGTTGGTGTCCTTGTAGTCGATGTTCTCCGGGCGGCCCTTCTTCTCGGCCTTGCAGAACACGCAGACCTTCTTCTTGGGCTTGCGGATGGGTGGCTTGGCCACGGTATTACTCCTGAATTTCTACGTAGTGGTTGTCTCGAGGCGTCTCGCGGAGCTCGCGCCCGCGGTGGATCGCCTGATCAGAAGGGCGGCTCGTCGGAGAAACCGCCGCCACCGCCGCCACCGGCGGGCGGGGCGGAGCCCCACGGGTCGTCGGCGGGCGGGGCGCTCTGGCCGCCGCCACCACCGAAGCCGCCGCCACCGCCACCGGTGCCACGGCTGACCTTGTTCACCTTGGCGGTGGCGTAGCGCAGCGACGGGCCGATCTCATCGACCTCGAGCTCGACGACCGTGCGCTTCTCGCCTTCCTTGGTCTCGAAAGACCGCTGCTTGAGGCGCCCCTGCACGACGACTCGCGCGCCACGCGTCAGCGACTCGGCGACGTTCTCGGCCGCCTGACGCCAGATGTTGCAGCGCAGGAACAGGGCCTCGCCGTCCTTCCACTCACCGGACTGACGGTCCAGCGTGCGCGGGGTGGACGCGACGGTGAAGTTCGCGACCGCCGCACCGGAAGGGGTGAAGCGAAGCTCCGGGTCGGACGTGAGGTTGCCGATCACCGTGATGACGGTGTCTCCAGCCATCGGGAAAGTCCTTCGGCTCAGGCCTTGGCGGCGGCGGTCGCGGCGCGCTTGATCTCGCGGCGCATGACCTTGGTGCGGAGCACGGTCTCCTGCAGCGAGAGCTGACGGTCCAGCTCCTTGACCGCTTCCGAAGTCGAGTTCAGGTCGAGGAGCGCGTAGATGCCCTCGGCGTGCTTCTTGATCTCGTAGGACAGCCGGCGACGGCCCCAGACGTCGACCTTCTCGACGCTTCCGCCCGAAGTGCGGATCACGTTGAGGAAGTTGTCCAGGGTCGGGGCCACCGTACGCTCGTCGAGCGTGGGGTCCAGGATGACCATTACCTCGTAATGGCGTGACACAACCACTCACCTCCTATGGGCTCGCGGCCACGGACTGTCCGTGGCAGGAGGGTTTGTCCAGGTAAGCGTACCTGGCGGTCAGGAGACGCGGCGCAGGACCCAGGTGCGGACCAGCGCGGCGGTCACGCCGGCGAGCACGAGCACCGCGAGCAGCATCGGCAGCTGGACGTCGCCGCCGGGCATGCCGTCGGTCGCGAGCGCCTCGGCGTTGCCCGCGTTGCGGACGTCCGGACCCGGACCGGCCTGGCCGTCGGTGCCGTACTGCGGGGCACCCTCGCCCGGGAGCGGGCTGTTGGCCGGGTAGCGCACGCCCGGCGCCACCGCGACACCCGGCTGCGCGACCGGCAGGTTGCCGTAGTCGCGCGGCGGGGCGTAGCCGGTGCCGTTGCTGCCGCCGGGCAGCAGGCTCGGCGAGGCCGGGAGGCCGTTGGTGCCGCCGCCGTTGCCGCCCTGCTGCGGGGCGGTGGTGCCCGGCGTCGGCAGGGTGGGCGCGACGTAGTTCGTGGCGACCGTGGTCAGGCCGCAGCTGCCGGCGACCTTGTGCTCGATGGAGTCGAGGGTCTTCTCGGGGTTGAGCCCGAGGCCCCAGGACTTGGTGTTCTTGACCGCCTGGCGCACGGCCGTGCCGATCGCCTTGCCGTCGACCGAACCGCCCGCGGCGTTCGGGACCGCGCCGACGCTGATGGTGTTGACCTTCGCGATGTCGTTCGCGGCGACGTCGTACAGCGCCAGCGTGCCCGCTTCCCGCGCGCCCGCCCGCACCAGTTCCTTGACCGAGGTGCCGGTGATCGCGACGGTGTCGCCCATCCCGCCGTTCACGGTGCCGCTGCACGCGTTCGCCAGCGTGGTGCCCGCCGCCGAGGCGGTACCCGCCGTCAGGAGCGCGCCACCGGTGACCACGGTCGCGAGTGCGGTGACGGTGAGCGCCTTGCGGGTGGTCTGCCAGATGGTGGTCTTCCGCACGGGCGCGATCCTCCGGGTCGGTGGGGGCGTGAAGCAGTGCATGAGGAATCACTGCAACGGGGATAACGAGGGAGCGACCAGAAAGATACTAGGCGGTAGGACTAACTTGTAGCGGCCATTCGGCGGAGGACCCAGGTGCGCACGAGGCCCGCGCTGACTCCGGAGAGTGCCAAAACGGCGATCAGCAGCGGCAGTTTCCCGTCCTGAGTGAATCCGTCACTCACACTCGGTAGCGCTTCCGCCTGTCCCGCATTCTGGACGTCCGGGTTGCCGGCCTGGTTTTCGGTCGCGATGCCGTACTGCGGCGCGTAACCAGGGATCTGGCCGCCGTACCTGAGGCCGGGCGACGGGCTGAAGAGACCGGCCGTCGCCATCGGGATGGAGCTGTAGTCGCGCATCGGGGCGTAGCCCGTGCTGATACCCCAGGGCAGGCCGCCGAAATTCGGGGTGAAGGTGCCGGGCAGGAGCGGGCTGTTCGCCGCCGGGATGCCGCCCGCCGGAGCGCCGCCCTGTGCGGGAGCGCCCGGTCCGCCGGTCTGGGGTCCGCCGCTGCCGGGTGTTCCGGGAGCGGGTTTCCCAGGCTGAGGCTGGGTTCCGGGAGCCGGCTTGGCGCCACCACCGGTCAGGGCTTCGTGGGTGCCGCTGACGGCGCCGTTCAGCGCCTCCGCGGCGGGCGCGCCGACGACCGGGACCGGCGCGACGACGGTGTTCACCACGGTCACCGTCACCTTGCAGACCGTGCCGAGCAGCGCGTTGATCGTGCCCGTGAGCACTCCGGAGACCGGTCCGGCCTGGCCGAGGTTGAGCGGGATGCCGAGCAACGGGGTCTTGCCGAGGATCGTGTCGCCGGTCTTCGCGGTCACCGAGCCGCCGCAGGTGGCGGTCTTGGTCTCCGCGGCGGCGGCCTGGCCTGGCATGGCGAGGGCGGCCGAGCCCGCGAGAATGAAGGCCGACGCACCCAGGGCGGTCGCCCTCCGTGTCCGTTCGCGCATGCCTTCGACTCCTCCGTCGTCGGGGTCACCTACCCGGATAACGACGCTAACGGAGACAAGTAACGCCCGCTCACTCGAAGAGGTCAGGCATTCGAGTGGAAGCGGGCGTCACTGACGGTGAAGGTCAGGCGGGCTTACCCCGCAGCCAAGCGCGGACGAGAGCCGCGGCGACGACGGCCAGCGCCAGCACCGCGAGCAGCAGCGGCAGCTTGTCCGGGGCGACCGGCGCCTGGACGGCCTGCGCGTTGCCGGTGTCCTTTTCGTCGACGGTGGGTGGCGGCACCTCGCCGGGGATGATCTCGGTGATCACCGGCGCCTGGACGAAGCTGCCGGGGAGCAGCGCGGCGTTGCTGATCAGGCCGGCGATCGAGTCGCCGCCGATGCCGGTGGAGGAACCCGGGGCGGTCTCGACCGGGAGTTCGCTGCCCGGACCGCCGGGCTGACCCGGCCCCGGCTTCGGGGGCTCCGGCTTGGGAGGCTCCGGGTTCGGCGGCTTCGGGCCGGGCGGGATCTCCGGGACTCCCGGGATCTCCTCGACGACGCCCTGGGTCAGGTTCCCGACCGCGTTCACCGCGCCCTGAGCCGGTTTGCAGACACCCTGCGCGACGAGGTCGCCTGCCGCGTTGTCGGTGAGACCGGTCGTCTTGACGAGATCGCCGACCGGCAGCGAGAGCAGCGGCTTCCGGCCCTCGGCGGTCTTGGCCTTCGAATCGAGACCGACCGTCAGCGCCTCGGACGAACCGAGCGGGGCACCCGCGTCGAGCACGAGACCGTCGGCCGACTTCCCGTTCTGCAGCGTCGATCCGCAATCACCGGAAAGGGTCGGGCTCGGTTCCTCGGCGGCCGTCGCGGTCATCGGGAACGCGAGTCCGGCCGTGACCGAAAGCGCGAATCCCCAAGCCGTGATCCGCCCGGCAGTCTTCCCCATCGAGTTCGTCCTCCGCCCCTAAAAGACCCACGCGGTTTTAACGGAACGCGCTCACGCTACCCCACGAGCGTGACCATCCGGTCCGCGACGGCGAAAAACCCGCGAGGGTAACTCCGCCTTCCTCCCCACCACCGCCCTCAACGGAGGAGCTTCGCTCCGCGTAGATTCCTTCACCATGAAAATCGGTGCCCATGTCCGCGACGACGATCCCCTCTCCGCGGTCGCCGAACGCGAGGCCGAGGTCCTCCAGTTCTTCCTTTCCGACCCGCAGGGCTGGAAGGCTCCCAAACCCCACCCGCACGGCGAAGCGATCAAGGAATCGCCGGTCGAGGTGTTCATCCACTCGCCGTACCTGATCAATGTGGCGTCGATGAACAACCGCATCCGCATCCCGTCGCGGAAGAACGTCACCCAGCACGCGAACGGCGCCGCCGAAATCGGTGCGAAAGGGCTCGTCGTGCACGGCGGCCACGTCGGTTCGGCGGAAGACGTCGAAGAAGGCCTCGTCAACTGGCGCAAGCTTTTCGAGCGGGAACAGGAAAAGGGCGGCTTCGCTGTGCCGATCCTGATCGAGAACACCGCGGGCGGCGACAACGCGATGACCCGCGACCTCGACACGATCGCCCGGCTCTGGGACAAGGTCGGCGAATTCGGCGCCGGTTTCTGTTTCGACACCTGCCACGCGTACGCGGCGGGCTGGGATCTGACCGAGGCGGTCAAGAAGGTCAAGGCCATCACCGGCCGGATCGACCTGGTGCACCTCAACAACTCGCGTGACGAATTCGGTTCCACGCGGGACCGGCACGCCAACGTCGTCGGCGGTGACGGCACGATCGATCCCGAGGTACTGGCCGCCGTCGCGGCCGAAGCGGGCGCGCCCGTGGTCGTCGAGACCCCGGCCGACGGGCAGGCCGCGGACATCGCCTTCGTCCGGGAGCGCGTCGCGTCCGCCTGACGTCGCGGCGGACCTGGAACACAGGGCGCGGCGTGCGCGAAGGCGTGATTCGCGTGCTCAGGCACGTGACTCGCGTGACTGGAAGCCGCACTCGGGGTGTTCCGCCTCTGATCACGCGAGTTCCGGCTTCGATCACGTGAGTGCGGTACTCGCGACGGATTGGGCAGCTGAAGTACTCGGCATGGTGTGAAGGCACTGTGACCGCTGTGCCTGCTTGTGCCCTGTGGGGTGCGTGGCGAGGACCTGGCATGTGATCAAGCCGGACCGAGGGCTACCCGCGCGGGAGAGCGTTCCCTCTCCAGCGGGAGGGCCGGGCAAGCCGATCAAGGAAGGCTCGATTCCAGCCGGGAAACACCCGGTACTGGAGGGAAAGCCATGAAGCTCAAGGCCAAGATCGCCGCCGTCGCAGTGCTCGCCGTCGCCGCGGGAACGCTGGGGGCGACCCAGGCGACGGCGGCCCAGGCCCCGCCGTCCGGCTCGGTCGTCCTCGGGTCGGCGGGCGGCCCGCTGACGTTTCCGGGCTACGAAGGCGATCCGGTCCGGTTCGACTTCGCGGCCTTCGGCGATCCCGGGAAGTCTTCCGGGCGGTTCCACGTGAATCATCTGACCAAGGACGGGAAGCCCTTCGCCGATTTCGAAGGCAAGGTCGACTGCGTCTCGCGTGACGGCGACCTCGCGATCCTGACCGGCGTGATCGAACGCGCCGACATCCCCGCGCTCCCGGTGAACCTGGTCGGGCGCCGGGTCGGTTTCTCGGTGCGGGACGTGCCGGGCGGGCACGACCGGATCGGTTGGAGCTGGGCCGTCGGCGGCTTCGATCAGGACGTTCTCCGCTGCACGGCCCCGATCCCGTTCTTCGAAACGAGCACGGGCGGCTACCTCGTGCGCTGAATCGGCTTGACCCTCTCGCCACGGGAGGGTCGAGTCTTGGCCGCATGAAGAATCGGACCGTGTACCGGGCGGAGGACGGCGAGCACGTCGGCTACGTCGTCCCCGCGCCGGAAACCCGTTGGCAGGCACTGACCGTTTTCGGCTACCCGCTCGGCGGGCCCGCCGCCTTCGACGACTCCGTCGCGTTGCTGGAGGCGGAGGGCCTGGCCATCCTCGCCGAGCGCTGGTCGGTCAGGCACGGCGAAGACTGGTTCACCTGCAGGCTGGTCGAAACCTCGCCCGAAGCCGTCGTCGTGCGGATCGAAGACTTCGGGGCCGAGGACTTCGGCAAGCACATCAGGCTCGAACGTCCTGGGCCTGAGGTGTTGAAGCGGGCTTGACCGCGCGTAGGTCGGGGGCGCCGTCGAGGAATCCGCCGATCGGATCGTCGTCCCCGGCGGCGCGGACCGGGTCTTTGCGTGGCTGGTGGATGTCGCGGATCACCAGCGCGCAAAGGCCGACCACCGCCAGGTCGCGGACCACGACGGCGCCCAGGAACCAGTCCTGGGGCAGGCCTTTGTTGTCGACGCCGAGGTAGTACATCATCCGCGGCGCCCAGACCAGCGCGTCGAGGATCATCCAGCCGAGCAGCAGCCGCCAGCGCGGGATCGCGAGTACCGCCAGCGGAACCAGCCACAGCGAGTACTGCGGGCTCCACACCTTGTTGGTCAGCAGGAACGCGGCCACCACGAGGAACGCGAGCTGGCCGAACCGCGGACGGCGCGGCGCCTTCAGCGTGACGTAGCCGATGCCGGCGCAGGCGGCGAGGAACAGCACCGCGACGACGGCGTTGAGCACGACCGGTGTCTCTCCCGTGGCGAGCTTCCCGTCGAATCCGGCCCAGCCGGAAAGGTGGGAGATCACGTTGTAGAGCGAGTCCGGGTCCATCGGACGTGCCGTGTTGAGCCGGAAGAACTCCCACCAGCCGGTCGGCGCGGCGAGCGCGAACGGGACGTTGACCACGACGAACGTCGCCACGGCGAGCCCGGCGGCGAGCGCCCACTGTTTGACCTTGCCCGCGCGCAAGCACAGGAAGAACAACGGGATGAGCAGGAGCAGCGGATACAGTTTCGCCGCCGCGCCGAGCCCGAGCAGGAAGCCCGCGACCTCGGGCCGTCGCCGCGCCCACGCGAGCAGCGCGGTCGCGGTGAACGCGGTCGCGATGGCGTCGAAGTTGGTGAAGACGTGCACCAGCACCAGCGGCGAGATCGCGACCAGTGCGGCGTCCCACGGGCGGCGTTTCAGCGATCGGCCGGTCGCCCACACCGTGACCAGCCAGGCCAGCGCGAGCCACAGTGCCGAGATGTTGAAGTACACGGCCACCGGGAGCGCACTGGGCAGCCAGCCCGCTTCCGCGACCGAGAGCCAGGCTTCGGTGAGCTTCGCGTTGATCCACTGGAACAGCCCGGTCGCCACCGGGTACTCCATGTACCGCGTGGTCTCCTTCGCCGTTCCCGCGTTTTCGGTCCACGAAGTCACGTACGGGAAGGTGTCGGAGTTGTTCAGCCGCTCGGAACTGTAGAGCGGGATGATGTCCGAGTAGCACATCGCGACGAACGGGCGGCCCGCCCGCCAGTCGAGCTGATGGGTGCCGGAGTCGTCGGTGTACTGCTGGATGCACGACGCCTTGCCGAACCACGAGAGCACCAACGCGAGGCAGGCCAGCAGCAGCCCGACCCGCTGCGGCGACCAGAACCAGTGCCGCCCCACGGCCGCGTGCTCGCCGAGCGGGCCGCCGATCGGGCGGGTGGCCGCGGCCACGAGCGGTTCGTTCCAGCTCGGGATGACCCGCTCGCCGGGGGTGAGGGAGAGCGGAGCCTCGGGCTGGGTCGTCTGGTCGGACACGTGGCGGATGTTAGCGCCTATCCGGGTGACCACCCGGTGATGTCGCCGCTCTCGTAGAACCCGGCCAGCACCTCCGCCGCCGCGCCGAACGCCACGACGTCGTCGCCCATCTCGTCGAGATCGACCTGGATCCGTTGCCAGTGCGGCAAAGGCAGGAGTTCCCGCAGCCGCGCCGCGACGGTGTCGCGGTACACCTCGGGTGCCGCGCGGACCGACCGTCCGGTCAGCACGACACGTTCGAGATCGAGCACCTGGACGAGGTCGGCGAGCCCGATCGCCAGCAGGCCCGCCGCCTCTTCCGTGGTCGCCGCCGCGTTGTGCAGCACCTCCACGCAGCCACGGCGGCCGCACGCGCAGCGCGGTCCGTCGAAGGCGAGCGTCGTATGCCCGAACTCGCCGGCGTTGGTCCGCGGCCCGCGGTACAGCCTGCCGTCGATCAGCAGGCCGACGCCGATCCCGGTGCCGACGAGCACGACGGCGGTCGCGGCCTGGTCGCCCTCCGGCCAGTGCTGCGCGAAGGCGGCGGCGTTGGTGTTCTTGTCGAGCCGCACGGGCAGTCCGGTGCGTTTCGCGAGCAGGTCGCGCAGGGGCACGTGGTGCCACCCGGGCATGTTCGTGGCGTCCCGGACCACTCCTTCGTGGTGATCGAGCGGGCCCACGCTGCCGACGCCGAGGCCGAGGACACCCTCGACGCCGTCGAGTAGCGCTTCGGTTGCTTCGCCGAGGGCGGAAACGGCCTGGTCAGGGGTGAATCCCGGGGGCAGCGGCCCGCCGCGCGACGCGATGATCTTCCCGGTCAGGTCGGTCATGACCACCCGGAAGGAGTCCCGGTCGAGCTGGGCGCCGAGCGCGTGCCGGGCGTTCGCGCGGACGCGCAGCAGGGTGCGTGGCTTGCCGACACCCGACGCGGGCTGGCGTTCTTCGTCCAGCAGGCCGGCTTCGAGCAGTTCGGGGACGATCTTCGAGACGGCCTGCTGGGTGAGCCGGGTGCGCTCGGCGAGTTCGACACGGCTCAGACCGCCCGCGCGCAGGATGTGCGTGAGCAGCAGCGTCCGATTGTGCTGGCGCAGGCCGCGCAGATTGACCCCGGTCTCCGGCATAGCGCGCATCCTGCCATGACTGGCTGATTACGCAACACTGTTGTTTAATGGGGTCATGGCTGACTTGCGAGTGGGGATCTTCGGATACGGCACCGGTGGACGCGTCTTCCACGCGCCGCTGGTCGACGCGACACCGGGGCTGACCCCGGCCGCCATCGTCACCTCGAACCCGGATCGGGTCGCGCAGGCACGCGCCGACCACCCGGCCGCCGACGTACTGCCGGACGCGGACGCGCTGTTCGCGAAGGCCGGCGAGCTGGATTTGGTCGTCGTCAGCACGCCGAACCGCACGCACGTTCCGCTGGCGCTTCGGGCGATCGAGGCGGGTCTGCCTGTCGTCGTCGACAAGCCCTTCGCGCCGACAGCGGCCGAAGCGGCGAAGGTCGTCGAAGCAGCGAAGGCCAAGGGTGTCGGGCTGACGGTGTTCCAGAACCGCCGGTTCGACTCGGACTTCCTCACCGTCCGGAAGGTCCTCGACGAGGGCCGTCTCGGCGACGTCTTCCGCTTCGAGTCACGCTACGACCGCTGGGTGCCGAAGCCGCGGGACAACTGGCGCGAGTTCGGCGACCCCGCCGAGGCGGGCGGGCTCCTCTACGACCTCGGCGCGCATATCGTCGACCAGGCGCTGCAGCTGTTCGGCCCGGTCTCCGAGGTCTACGCGGAGGTCGACAGGCGCCGCGCCGGGGTGTCGGTCGACGATGACGCCTTCGTCGCGCTTCGGCACACCAACGGCGTGCGATCGCACCTGTGGGCGTCCGCGCTCGCGGGCACCCGGAACCCGCGATTCCGCGTGCTCGGTGACAAGGCGACCTTCACCAAGTACGGCCTCGACGTCCAGGAGCCGCAGATCAAGGACGGGCTGCGGCCCGGCGACCCCGGCTGGGGCGTCGAACCGGAGTCGGACGCCGGCGTGCTCGGCGTGAACGACGACGTCGAGACCGTGCCCACCGAGGTCGGCCGCTACGAGGACTTCTACGCGCAGGTGCGCGACGCGCTGCTCGGCAAGGGCGGCTTCCCGGTCGATCCCGCCTCCGCCGTGGAGACGCTCCGGGTCATCGAAGCCGCCCACCTCGCGGGTGCCGAACGGCGCGTCGTCACCCTCTAGCTATTCGGTATCGCCTCTGCCGCCCCGGCCCGGCGGACCTCCGTTGCCGCCCTCTTCGTTGTTCTCACTGGACGAAGGCGGGTTCTTCGAGCTCGAAGGCGGATCCTCTTCGTTCCGCGAAGACGAAGAGCCGGTCGACGGACCCGTCGACGGCGTGCCGGTCTCGGTCGAACCCTCGTCGTCGTCCGGCGGGGTCTGCGTCGACGGGACGGTGTTGCTGTCGTCCCCGCCGATGATCTTGACCTTGTCGAAGCGCTCCCCCGGTTTCCCGTTCAGGTACAGGGAAAGGAACTTCTGCCAGATCGGCCCGGCGATCGTCGAACCGAAGATCGACTTGCCGTTCTTGCCCTTCAGCGCCTTGTCGCCGTCGCCACCGACCCACACCGCGGCCGAGATCGACGGCGTGTAGCCGACCATCCAGGTCTGCGAGTTGGCGTCCTTCGCCGACGCGGGCTCGCCCGGCCGGTAGGTGTGCTGCTGGGTCCCGGTCTTGCCGGCGCACTCGTGGTTGTTGGGGCACTTGAGCTTCGAGAACGGGATGACACCCTTGAGCGACTCGGTGACGTTGCCGGCGATCTGCTTGCTCTTGTCGGAGTCGTCGGCGAACGCCGGCTTCGCCTCTTCCGGAGCCGAATACGCGGCCTCGTCCTGCGAGTTGGTCACCTTGACGATGAAGTGCTTGTCGCGGCGCTGGCCGTCGCCCGCGAAGGTGGCGTACGCGGCGGCCATGTCCTCCGGGGTGATGACCGTCTTGCCACCACCGAGCGCGATGTTGTTGTCGGCGAACAGTTCGGAGTTGCCGTCCGGGACGGGTTTCACCCCGGCGTCCTTGGCGGCCTGCGCCACCGGCCCGGGTTTGGTCACGTTCACGACCATGTCGTAGAACACCGTGTTGGCCGACCGCTGCATCGCCTCGGACACCGTGCACTGCTGCGAACAGGTGCTACCGGGACCGGCGTTCCGGATCGTCTGCTTCCCGAACTGCCGGTTGTTGGAGCCGTCGAACGTCGAGTTGATGCCACCCTTGCCGAGCTGCATGTACGCGGTGAGGTCGAACGGCTTCATCGACGACCCGGGGTTCTGCGGTGTGTTCGCCCAGTCGCGGCCCTTCTGGTCCTTGCCGTTGGGCCCCTTCACGATGGACGGGCCACCGTAGTACGCCTTCACGCCGCCGGTCTTGGGGTCGATCGCGACGAGCGCGTTGAGCAGGTTCTCGTCGGTCTGGCCCTTCATCCCGTCGGCGACCGCCTGCTCGGCCGCGGCCTGCGCCTTCGGGTCGATGGTCGTGTAGACCTTGTAGCCGCCCCGGTAGTAGACGTCGTCGGTGATGCCGTTCGCGGCGAGCTCTTCCTTGACCTTGTCGCGGATGAACGGGTTGACCACCCCGGCCTGCTGCTTGTCCTCCTGCGGGATCGGCGTCGGGAACTGCAGGTTCGCGCGGTCGGCGGCGGAGAGGAAACCGTTCTGCACCATCCGGTTCAGCGCGACGGTCCAGCGTTCGTTCGCGACCTTCGGGTTCTCCGAGCGGCCCGGCTGCTGGATGAGACCCGCGAGCAGTGCCGCCTCGGAGGCGTTGAGTTCGCCCGCGGGCTTGCCGAAGAACGACTGCGCGGCCGACTCGATGCCGTACGCGCCGCGCCCGAAGTAGATGATGTTCAGGTACGCCGTGATGATGTCCTTCTTCTCGTACGTCTGGTTCATCTTGAAGGACTTGGCGAGTTCGGTCCATTTGCGCGCGAGCGACGATTCGTCGTCCCCGCTGGCGACCTTGATGTACTGCTGGGAGATGGTCGAACCACCGCCCTTGCCCGCGGTCACCTGGTTGTAGACCGCGCGCAGGATGCCGCCGATGTCGAAACCGGAGTTGGTCTCGAAGGACGCGTCCTCGGTGGCGATGACGGCCTTCTTCACGATGTCCGGGATCTGCTCCGGCGTCAGGATGTGCCGGTTGCCGCCCTTGGGGACGTCCTTGCCCATCTCGGTGTTGTCGGCGTAGTAGTACGTCACCGCCTGGCCCTGCGTCGCCGCGACGGACTGCGGCGACGGCACGTCGACGGCGAAGTAGGTGATCACGAACGCGATCGCCGGGATGACGACGAAGAGGCAGAACAGCGCGAGCAGCACCCGCCTGATGCGTCTCCACCGGCGCTTCTTGCGCTGGGCCGGGGTGAGGACCGGCTTCCCGTTCTCGTCGGTCTCCGGCCCGTACTGCTCGTCCTCGTACGGCTCGTCGTAGCCGCGGTCGGCGGTGCCGTTGTGCTCGTGATGCGTGATGAGGTCCGGCTCGTGCTGCGGCGCGACCGGCGGCCGCTGCGGACGACGCGGGGGCGGCTGCAGCTGGGACGGACCCTGGCGCTGCCACGGCGCCTGCCCCTGCGGACCGGGACCCGGCCGCTGCCCGTATCCCGGGGGCGGACCGGCGGGACGACGGGGCGGTCCGGCCGGGCGTTGCGGACGACGGGCGGGGTCAGGGTCCTGACCTGGCCATCCGCCGTGGGGATCGTCGTTCACTGGGACGTCCTCCGAACCTTCCGTGGGTGAGCGCGGTCCTGCGGTCGCAGGTCTCCTTCTACTGAAGACGTATCGGATCGGTTCAGGTTCACCGATGCCACGAAAAAAGGTGTGCCGGGCACTCGCCCGGCACACCTTCCTTCACGTGCTCAGCCCGATCGTCACGGATCTTCGCCGTTCGGGAACAACGGATCCGAAGTCCCCGGCCCCGGCCTCGTCCAGCTCGGCTTCGTGGGCTTGGTCGGTTTCGTCGGCTCCGTCTCCGTCGGCTCGGTGGGAGTCGTCGGCGTCGGGGTGGTCGTCGGCGTCTCGGTCGGCGTCGGCGTCTCCGGCGGCTTCTGCGCCGTCGTCGTCGGCACGTAACGCGCGTCCTTGCCGATCGGCTTGACGCTCTCGAACTTCTCCGACGGCTTGCCGGTCATGTACCGGGACATGAAGTCTTCCCAGATCGGGCCGGCGATGGTCCGCCCGTAGACCGGTTTGTTGTTCTTGTCGTGCAGCGGCTTGTTGCCGTCGCCGCCGACCCACACCGCGGTCGAGATGCTCGGCGTGTAGCCGACCATCCAGGTCTGCGCGTTGCGATCGCGATAGCTCGCCGGGTCGCTGTCCTTGAAGTCGTACTGCTGCGTCCCGGTCTTGCCCGCGCATTCGTGCCCCTTCGGGCACTTGAGCTTCGAGTACGGGATGACCTCTTCGAGCGCGTCGGTGACGTTGCCGGCGATCTGCTTGCTCTTGGCGGCGTCGTCGCTGAAGGCGGGAGCGCCCTTGGGAGCGGTCTCGTCGAACTCGACCTCGTCCTGGGAGTTGGTCAGCTTCGCGACGAAGTGCTGCTTCTGCCGGACGCCTTCACCGGCGAAGGTGGCGAAGCCGGCCGCCATGTCCTCCGCGGTGGTGACCGTGCCACCACCGCCGAGCGCGATGTTGATGTCGGGGCTCAGCTTCGCCTTGCCGCCGTCGGCCTCCACCATCACGCCGGCTTCCTTGGCCGCCTTCGCCACCGGGTCGATCTTCGTCTCGTTGCGGACCATGTCGTAGAACACGGTGTTCGCTGAGACCTTCATCGCCTCGGCGACCGTGCACTGCGGCCCGCAGTTGGAGCTCTCGCCCGCGTTCCGGATCGTGCGGCCGTCGAACTTCCGGTTGTTGGAGCCGTCGAAGGTCTCGCCGAGACCCTTGCCCATCTTGAGGAACGCGGTCAGGTCGAAGGCCTTGAAGGCCGAACCGGGGTTGTGCGGCACGTTCGCCCAGTCGATGGCCTGGACGTCCTGGCCTTGCGCGTTCTTCGTCCAGTCCGGGCCGCCCCAGTACGCGACCACGCCGCCGGTCTTGGGGTCGATCGCGACCAGCGCGTTCAGGATGTTCTCGTCCGTCTGGCCCTTCATCCCCTCGGCGACGGACTCCTCGGCCATCTTCTGCGCCTTGGGGTCGATCGTCGTGGTGATCTTGTAGCCGCCCTGGTGCAGCCGGTCCTGGTCGTAGCCGCGCGCTTCGAGCTCGTCGATCACGCGGTTGCGGATGTGCAGGCTCAGCGTCCCGGCGTCGTCGGCCTTCGCCTGCGCCTTCGGGATGGGCTTCGGGAAGGTCGCGCTCGCGCGTTCGCCGGCGGGCAGCCAGCCGTTCGCCACCATCTGGTCCATCACGAAGGTCCACCGCCTGGTGGCGTAAGCCTCGTTCTCGGACTTGCTCGGGCCCTGGATCAGGCCGGCGAGCAGGGCCGCCTCGGACGCGCCGAGCTCCTTGGCAGGCTTCTTGAAGTAAGCCTGCGCGGCCGCTTCGATGCCGTTCGCGCCGCGACCGAAGTAGATGGTGTTGAGGTAGGCGGTGATGATCTCCTCTTTGGACATCTGGTTGTTCATCTTGAAGGATTTCGCCAGCTCGGTCCATTTACGCGTGAGCGTCGGCGCCTCGTTGGCCGTGGCCTTCTTGATGTACTGCTGGGAGATCGTCGAACCGCCGCCCTGGCCGCCGGTGACGTTGTTGTAGACCGCGCGCAGGATGCCGCCGACGTCGAAACCGGAGTTGGTCTCGAACGACGAGTCCTCGGCCGCGTACACGGCCTTCTTGACCACCTCCGGGACGTCGCCCGGCTGCAGCAGGTACCGGCTTCCGCCGCTGGCTGGCGCGATCTTGCCCATCGGGCTGCCGTCCGAGTACATCAGCGTGATCGGCTGGCTCTGCAGGCTCGCGACGCTTTCCTGCGACGGGACGTCCACCAGGAAGTAGGTGATGACGAACGCGATCGCG
This sequence comes from Amycolatopsis sp. SB7-3, assembly GCF_041021335.1. Classification (NCBI taxonomy): domain Bacteria; kingdom Bacillati; phylum Actinomycetota; class Actinomycetes; order Pseudonocardiales; family Pseudonocardiaceae; genus Amycolatopsis; species Amycolatopsis sp. SB7-3. Next base: position 2,267,752 of record NZ_JBFPJQ010000001.1, on the reverse strand, counting down.
GGCACCACGACGAAGAGACCGAACATCGCGTAGAGGACCCGGCGGATGATCCGCCAGCGGCGCTTCTTGCGCTGCTTCGGCGTGAGGACCTTCTTCTTGTCGTCTTCTCCGTCTTCGGCGGGCTCGTCGTCGTAGGCGTCTTCGCCTTCGGCGCCGAGCGCGCTGCTTTCGTGACGATCGTCATAGCGATCGTCGTACGGGTCGTAGCCGTACGGGTCTTCGGTGCCGTTGTGCGCGTGATGCGTGATGAGCTCGGGCTCGCGCTCGTACGGTTCCGGCTCGACCGGCCGGACCATCGCGGTCGCCTGGTCGGCCGGGGCCGGAGGACGGCGGTTGCCGGGCGGGGGCGGCGGCGGGCGATGCCCGGCGGCACCCTGGCGGGACCGCTGGTCACCGGCGGGGCCTCGCGCTCCCGGCGGCGGGGGTCCCTGCCTGCGCGGGGGCATGCCGTTGGAACGACGCGGGGCCGCGGGACGGCGCGGCTCGTTGTCGGAGGGCCACTCCGGGCCGCCGGCGTCGCCGCCCGGCCACTGCGGCTCGTTCGCGGACCGTGGCGGGGCCGAGCGGGGGGTGCCGTTCGGGGGTGTCCGGCGCTGGGGGCGGCGCGGCGGTTCTTCGCTCGGCCAGCCTGGTTCGTCGGCTTCGCCCGGCCATTGGGCACGGCGAGGTGCATCAGGCTCCTGGCCAGGCCAGGAGCGCTTGCGGTCGTCGTTCACGAATGGGCCTCCCAGACCGGCGCTTCGGGGGACGCCGCTCTGTGGTCAACTGCGTTTTCGATACCTGTCACTGACCCGCTGTCCTCTGCGACCGGGTCCGTGGCCGGGTGGTTCCCGGTTCTCCTGTTCCGAGGACGTAGGACCGCACCAAGTGGTTCCAGTGACAGCTCTGGCAGACCTCGACCTCGTAGACGGTGAACTCCGCGAAGAGCCCGTCCATCCGCGTCAGTTCCTCCGGTGTCTTGGCCGATCCGGCGGCGTGCTTGAGCTCGTCGCCGTACACCCAGGACACCAGGGTCAGTTGCTCCCGGTGGCAGACCGGGCAGTCCTGCTCGCCTGGTCGGCCGTGGAATTTCGCGGCCCGCAGCAGGTACGGCCCCGCGTCGCAGACGTCGTATGTGCCGACCCGTCCGGAGTGGACGCCCTTGAGCAGCGCGCGCCGCTGTAAGGCGTAGTCCACGACCTGCCGCTGGTTTCGCACGCCAACAGAGTACGGGCTCTTGCTGTGTGGTCCACGTCCCGTTCTCGGGGAGACGGTCCGCGCACGGTCGGACACGCCGACGATTCGATAACTCTCCGGTGAATTTCGCCCGGATCCGCCCGCGCTCGATCGGGTTAGCTACGCCACTTCGATGTATCGGCGCGATATAGTGGGCCGGTAGGTTGACCGAGCCGGTCACGGTGGCCAACGCGACCGGTCGCGGTTTGTTCCCGGAAGGGGGTGCGGTGTGCTCGAGCTCGCGATCTTGGGGCTGCTGCACGAGACCCCCATGCACGGTTACGTGCTGCGCAAACGTTTGCATGAGACGCTCGGGATGTTCCGGACGTTCTCGTACGGCTCGCTGTACCCGACCTTGCGCCGGTTGCTTCGCGCCGGTTACCTCGTCGAGGAGCTCGAAGAGGTGGAAGACCGGGCGTGGGCACGCCGGGGCAAGCGGGTGTACAAGCTCACCGCCGAGGGCAAGGAACGGTTCGCCGAACTGCTCGGCGACGCCGGGCCGCAGACGTGGGACGACGAAGGCTTCGGCGTCCACCTGGCGTTCTTTTCGAGGACACCGGCCGACGTCAGGATGCGAATCCTGGAAGGCCGTCGTCGTCGGGTCGAGGAACGCCGAGAAGGACTTCGGACGGCAATGGCGCGGGCCGAGGAGAAGATCGACCGCTACACCCGTGAGCTGCACCGGCTCGGGCTGGAGTCCAGTGAACGGGAGGTGCGCTGGCTCAACGAGCTGATCGCGCACGAACAGGCCGAGCAGCGCGGACCGGAGACCTGAGGCGCTCCGGCGGTCCTCGCTGCGCATTACCTACAACTGTTGGACTAATGAAGGAGAAACCGGCATGGGCGAGAACCGCCGCGTTCGGGTGGCCATCGTGGGCGTCGGCAACTGTGCGGCCTCACTGGTCCAGGGCGTTCAGTACTACCGCGACGCGGATGCCGGCACCCGCGTGCCCGGGTTGATGCACGTCGTGTTCGGCGAGTACCACGTCCGCGACATCGAGTTCGTCGCCGCGTTCGACGTGGACGCCAAGAAGGTCAACCGTGACCTGTCCGAGGCGATCTTCGCCAGCGAGAACAACACCATCAAGATCGCCGACGTGCCGCCGCTGGGCGTCACCGTGCAGCGCGGTCACACCTACGACGGTCTCGGCCGCTTCTACCGCGAGACCATCGAGGAGTCCGACGAGACTCCGGTCGACGTCGTCGCCGCGTTGCGCGAGGCCGAGGTCGACGTGCTCGTCTCCTACCTGCCGGTGGGTTCCGAAGAGGCCGACAAGTTCTACGCGCAGGCGTGCATCGACGCCGGTGTGGCGTTCGTCAACGCGCTGCCGGTGTTCATCGCCTCCGACCCGGAGTGGGCGGAGAAGTTCCGCGCGGCCGGCGTCCCGATCGTCGGTGACGACATCAAGTCCCAGGTCGGCGCCACCATCACGCACCGCGTGCTGGCGAAGCTGTTCGAAGACCGCGGCGTCCAGCTCGACCGGACGATGCAGCTCAACGTGGGCGGGAACATGGACTTCCTGAACATGAAGGAGCTGGAGCGGCTCGAGTCGAAGAAGATCTCGAAGACCCAGTCGGTCACCTCGCAGGTCGACCGCGAGCTCGGCAAGGGCAACGTCCACATCGGTCCGTCCGACTACGTGCAGTGGCTCGACGACCGCAAGTGGGCCTACGTCCGGCTCGAAGGCCGCGCCTTCGGCGACGTGCCGCTGAACCTGGAGTACAAGCTCGAGGTGTGGGACTCGCCGAACTCGGCGGGCATCATCATCGACGCCGTGCGCGCCGCGAAGATCGCAAAGGACCGCGGCATCGGCGGCCCGATCCTCTCGGCTTCCTCGTACTTCATGAAGTCGCCGCCGGAGCAGTACGACGACGCGACCGCCCGCGACGAGGTGGAGAAGTTCATCGCCGGCGAGGCGTGACCTCTCCCGTAGCGCGCTAGGAACGGTCCTTTCCTTGCAAATTTTGCGAGGAAAGGACCGTTCCTAGCATTCGAGGGGCCGCTTAGACCCCTTCAGCCCTCCTGAAGCGCCGACGGCAGGTCCGTGATCACCGGCACCACCGTCGTCTGCTCCAGCACCGCCGGATCCGGCGGGAAATGCGGATTCGGCACCGCGTACACCGTCATCCCCGCCGCCAGCGCCGCGCGCAGCCCGTTGGTGGTGTCCTCCACGGCCGCGCAGTTCTTCGGCTCCGCGCCCAGCAGCTCGGCCGCCTTCAGATACACATCGGGCGCCGGCTTCCCCGCGCCGACCTGCTCCGACGAGACCGCCGTCGGCACCGGCAGCCGCGTGATGTCCAGGAACGCCTTGATCAGCAGCGGCGGCGAAGAGCTCGCGATCGCCACCGGCCAGTGCTTCGCGACCTCGCGGACGACGCCCGGCGCGCCCGGGATGATCGGCGGCTTCTCCGCGTACCGCCGCGCCATCCGCTCGATCACCAGCTGCGCGACGTCCGAGGGCCGGAGGTGGACGCCGAGGTCGTGCGCCAGGTAGGCGGCCCATTCCGGGGTGCTCATCCCCTGCATGGCCCTGGTCGATTCCTCCCGCCAGGTGCCGTGGAACTCGTGGACGACCGCCCGGCGGACCTCGTCCCACATCTTTTCCGAATCCACCAGGACACCGTCGAGATCGAAGATCACCGCTTCCACGCCCTCAACCCTAGGCCGTTGAAACCTGTGCGGCAGATTACTTAGCCATGCTCAGTAATTTTAGTTAGCATGGCTAAGTGACCACGAAAGTCGCCGATCTCGCCCACCGGCTCCGCCCGCTGGTGTTCCGGCTGTACTACCTCGTCCGCCGGGAGACGCCGCAGGTGCAGCTCACCCTCACGCAGGGTTCGGTGCTGTCGGAGCTGCTCAACGGCGGCCCGCGCCGGATGAGCACGCTCGCCGACCTGGAGCGGGTCCGGATGCCGACGATGACCGACGTCGTCCGCCGTCTCGAACGGCTGGGCCTGGTCAGCCGCCGCCGCGATCCCGCCGACGGCCGGGCCGTGCTCGTCGAGGTCACCGAGGTCGGGCAGCGCTTCCACCGTCAGTTGATCGTCGCGAGGGAGGAGTTCCTCCGGGAGCGGCTCCTCGAACTCGACGAGACCGACCGCTCCGCGATCGAAGCCGCGCTCCCCGCCCTTACCAAGTTGCTGCACGAAGACAAGAAGGAGGAACTGATCCGCGATGAGCGCTGAGCCCCACTCGAGCCTGTTGGACGCCGTCAAAGGACAGCCCAAACAGGTATGGATCACCGCGTTCGCCGCGGTCATCGCGTTCATGGGCATCGGGCTGGTCGACCCGATCCTGCTGTCGATCGCGGAAGGCCTGAAGGCGACGCCGTCCGAAGTGACCCTGCTGTTCTCCAGCTACCTCGGCGTCCAGGCGGTCGCCATGCTGGTGACCGGCGCGATGACCGCCCGGTTCGGGGCCAAGCGGACCGTGGTCGTCGGGCTGACCCTGGTCGTCGTCGCCACCGCGCTGTGCGCCGCGTCCGGGTCGATCGAGCAGCTCATCGGGCTGCGCGCGATCTGGGGGCTGGGCAACGCCTTCTTCATCGCGACCGCGCTTTCGGTGATCGTCGGCGCCGCGACCGGCGGCCAGGCGGGCGCGATCCTGCTGTACGAAGCCGCGCTCGGGGTCGGCCTCGCGGTCGGCCCGCTGCTGGGCGCCCTGCTCGGCAGCATCTCCTGGCGCGGCCCGTTCCTCGGCACTTCGCTGCTGATGCTGTGCGGTCTCGTGCTCTGCTCGATCTTCCTGACCGGTGACGCGAAGGAGAAGCGGCCGAAGATCCGCCTGCTCGACCCGTTCCGCGCGCTCAAGCACGGCGGGCTGCTGCGCACGTCGATCGGTTCCGCGCTCTACACGGCCGCGTTCTTCGTGGTGCTGGCCTGGTCGCCGTTCGTGCTGGAGTGGAGTGCCGTCGCCGTCGGCCTGATCTTCTGCGGCTGGGGCCTTTCGGTCGCCGTCGCGGGGGTGGTGCTGGCGCCGAAACTCGCCGCGAAGCTCGGTGAACGGCACGCGACCGTGGTCGCCGTCTTCGGGTACGCCGTGTTGCTGCTGATCATGGCGATCCCGAGCAAGCCGGTGCTGGTCGTCGGCATCATCCTGTCCGGTCTGGTGTCCGGCCTGCTCAACACGCTCTTCACCGGCACGGCCATGTCGATCAGCGGCGCCCCGCGTCCGGTCGCGAGCGCCGGGTACAACTTCTGCCGCTGGCTCGGCGGCGCGGTCGCCGCGACCGTCGTCGGTCACCTGGCCGAATGGTTCGGCGCGAAGCAGGCGCCGTTCGTGATCGCCGCGGTCCTGTGCGTGCTCGCCGGAGCCCTGCTGACGATCCGCGAGAAGACCGCCGACCCGCACACGATCCCGGCCGAAGCGGTCCTCGTCGGCGAAGAGATGTAAATCGGAACAAAAGGTGAACACCGGACCAACGAGGGGTTTCCTCCCGTTGGTCCGGTGCCTTAGCGTCGACCTCCCGAACTGCAGATGCGGAGGTCCGCGTGAAGTTCCTTCCGTTACTGGCCGGCCACTCACCAAGCCGGGCGTCAGTGACTTGTACCTATCGCTGTGGCGACGCGTGCTTCCACGACGCGCCGAACACGTCGGACAACCCCACCTTCGCCGACGTGCTCGGCGCGGTGAGCCGCCGTGGCGCGCTGAAGGCGACGGCCGTCGTCGCACTGGCCGCCGGGACGCCGCTCGCGCTCGCGGCGCCGGCGTCCGCCGCTCCCGAGGGGCGGCCGAAACCGCCACCCGGCACCGACTACAAACGCGTTCAGCCGAACACGCTCGACGCCGTCGTGGTCCCCGAGGGCTACGAGCAGGGCATCGTGATCCGCTGGGGTGACGCGGTGCTGCCCGGCGCACCGGAATTCGACTTCGACCACCAGACCGCCGAGGCGCAGGCGAAGCAGTTCGGCTACAACTGCGACTTCGCCGCGCTGTTGCCGCTCGACCACTCGGGCCTCACTTCGCTCCTGGTCACGAACCACGAGTACACCTCGGAAGAGTTCATGTTCCGCGGTTACGACAAGGACAACCCGACCGAGGAACAGGTCAAGATCGCGTGGGCGGCCCACGGGCTGACCGTCGTCCAGGTGTCGCGCGGACGCGACACCGGGCACCTGCGGCCGAAGATGTCCCGCTACAACCGGCGGATCACGTTGCACACGCCGTTCAAGGTGACCGGCCCCGCCGCGGGCAGCGATCTGCTCAAGACCGCCGCCGATCCCACCGGCACGGTGGTGCTGGGCACGATGAACAACTGCGCGGGCGGCGTCACGCCGTGGGGCACGATCCTCTCCGGCGAGGAGAACATCAACCAGTACTTCGGGAACGCCGAAACGGTGACCGACCCCGTCAAGCGCAAGCGCTACGCGCGGTACGGCATCAAGGGCACCGCGACCACCCGCAAGTGGGAGCGGTTCGACGCGCGCTGGGACATCGCCAGGGAGCCGAACGAGGCCCACCGCTTCGGCTGGGTGATCGAACTGGATCCGAACGATCCCGACAGCACCCCGGTCAAGCACACGCATCTGGGGCGGTTCAAGCACGAGACGGCGAACATCCGCGTCGCCAAGGACGGCCGTGTGGTCGCCTATTCCGGCGACGACGAGCGTTTCGAGTACATCTACAAGTTCATCTCCAAGGGGCGCATGAAGCCGGGCGACAGCGCGCATGCCCGCCGCCACAACATGACCCTGCTCGACGACGGCACGCTCTACGTCGGCCGGTTCACCGGCGACAGCCCGGTCTCCGAGATCGACGGCACCGGGAAGCTGCCCAGTGACGGCGAATTCGACGGCGGTGGCGAGTGGATCCCGCTGGCGTCCGGGAACAAGTCCTTTGTGGACGGAATGACCGCCGAAGAGGTGTATGTCTTCACCCGCGAGGCGGCCGACCGGGTGGGCGCCACGAAGATGGACCGTCCCGAGGACATCCAGGCCCATCCGTACACCGGCCGGATCTATTGCGCGCTCAGCAACAACGTCGAGCGCGGCAACCCCGGCAAGGAGGGCGCCACCGAGCCCAACCCGCGGCTGAACAACAAGCACGGCCAGGTGCTGGAGCTCGAAGAACGGCGCGGGGACGCGCTCGCGCTCACGTTCAGCTGGCGGCTCTTCCTCGTGTGCGGCGACCCGGCCTCGCCGGACACCTACTTCGCCGGCTTCCCCAAGGATCAGGTCTCGCCGATCTCCAGCCCGGACAACGTGGCCTTCGACCGGCACGGCAACCTCTGGATCTCCACCGACTCGGCGGGCGCCCTCGGCATCAACGACGGCCTCTACTCGGTGCCGCTGGAGGGCCGCAACCGCGGCGAGCTGAAGCTGTTCCTCACCGTGCCCCGCGGCGCGGAGACCTGCGGTCCGATCGTCGAGCGGAAGATTGTCACGGTCTGTGTCCAGCATCCGGGTGAAGTCGACGGCGCGAACGCCGACAAACCGGCCTCCCATTGGCCGGACGGCGGCGAAAACCAGCCCCGTCCCTCGGTGGTGGCGGTCTGGAAACCGGGCAGGCACGGGCTGTCCGACATCGGCTCCTAGTCGAAAAGCAACGATCTAGCAGTACTTTTGGTCGATGGCGCGCTGCCGGGTCCGGCAGCGCGCCATCGCTCGTTCGCGCGCTGTTCATCTTCTGGCCAGGGCCGGATCGTTTTGGTCGCTTACCGTCACGACGTTCCCCCGACTGGACTACGTGTACCCACCGCGACCATGGAGGCCCTGTGTCCTTCGAGCCTCAGCGGCTCCTGCCGTTGATCACCTCCCACCCCGGTGGCCGCTCCGCGGTCACCTGCGAGTACCGCTGCGGCAACGCGTGCGCCCACCCCGAGCCGAACACGTCGGACAACGAGTACTTCGGCGACGTCGTCAAGAACATGCTTTCCCGCCGTGGCGCGCTGAAGGCGAGCGCCGTGCTGGCCGCGACCGCCGGTGGTTTCGCCGCGCTGTCCGGTACGGCCGCCGCCGAAACCCCGGCTGACGTCTCCGCCGCCGGCCACGGCAAGCCGGGCCGCCCCGGGCGTCCGGTGCCCGGCACCGACTTCGAAGCGGTGCCGCCGAACACGCTCGACGCCATCACCATCCCCGAGGGGTACGACCAGCGCGTCGTCATCCGCTGGGGTGACGCGGTCGAATTCGGCGCCCCGAAGTTCGACTTCCGCAAGCAGACCGCGGCCGCGCAGGCGAAGCAGTTCGGCTACAACAACGACTTCGTCGGCCTGATCCCGCAGGATCCGCTGGGCATCCGCAACCTGCTGGTGGTGAACCACGAGTACACCACCGAGGTCCACATGTTCCCGGCCGACCAGTACGACCCGGCGAACCCGACCGAGGAGCAGGTCAAGATCGCGTGGGCCGCGCACGGTCTTTCGGTCGTCCAGGCCTTCCGCGACCCGATCGGCGGCGCGCTGCGCACCGTGCCGAGCCCGTTCAACCGCCGCATCACGCTGAACACCCCCTTCGAGGTGCGCGGCCCGGCGGCGGGCTCGAAGTTCCTCAAGACCTCCGCGGACCCGACCGGCCGCACGGTCTTCGGCACGCAGAACAACTGCGCCGGCGGCGTCACCCCTTGGGGCACCGTGCTTTCCGGTGAGGAGAACGTCAACCAGTACTTCGCCAACGCGGCGAGCGTCACCGACCCGGTCGCTGCCGCGCGTCTGAAGCGGTATGGCTTCTCCGGCGCCGCCAGCACCCGTAAGTGGGAACGGTTCGACAAGCGCTGGGACCTCGCGCAGGAGCCCAACGAGGCCAACCGCTTCGGCTGGGTCGTCGAGATCGACCCGAACGACCCGAACTCGACGCCGATCAAGCACACCGCGCTCGGCCGGTTCAAGCACGAGGCCGCGAACGTCAAGATCACCAAGGACGGCCGCGTCGCCGTCTACTCCGGTGACGACGAGCGCTTCGAGTACATCTACAAGTTCGTCTCCAAGGGCAAGTACAAGCCGGGCAAGAGCGCGCACGCGCGCCGCCACAACTCGGCGCTGCTCGACGACGGCACCCTGTACGTCGCCCGCTTCACCGGCGACAGCCCGGCCGCCGAGATCGACGGCACCGGCAAACTGCCGTCGGACGGCGAATTCGACGGCGTCGGCGAGTGGATCCCGCTGGCCGCCGGGAACCAGTCCTTTGTGGACGGTTTCACCGCCGAAGAGGTCTACGTCTTCACCCGGCAGGCGGCCGACAAGGTCCAGCCGACCAAGATGGACCGGCCCGAGGACATCGAGCCGAACCCGGTCAACGGCCGGATCTACGCCGCGCTGACCAACAACAGCCAGCGTGGCCCCGCCGGCAAGGCGAACGTCGACGAGGCGAACCCGCGGCCGAACAACCGCAACGGCCACGTCCTCGAATGGGAAGAGGACCGGGGCGACGCCGCGTCGACGAAGTTCTCCTGGCGGCTCCTGCTGGTCTGCGGTGACCCGAAGACGGCGGACACCTACTTCGGCGGTTTCCCGAAGGAGCAGGTCAGCCCGATCTCCTGCCCGGACAACGTCGCGTTCGACCGGCACGGCAACCTGTGGATCTCCACCGACGGCAACGCGCTCGGCTCCCACGACGGGCTGTTCTCGGTGCCGGTCGACGGTCCGGAACGCGGGCACGTCAAGCAGTTCCTGTCGGTCCCGATCGGCGCGGAATGCTGCGGCCCGGTGGTGACCGACCACCTGGTGCTCGTCGCCGTGCAGCACCCGGGTGAGGACGCGGCCAGCTCCGCGAACCCGACGTCGCACTGGCCGGACGGCGGCACTTCGCAGCCGCGGCCGGCGATCGTGTCGGTGTGGAAGAAGGGCCGCTGGGGCCAAGTCGGCCGTATCGGCGTCAAGTAGTGGCCTCCGGCGCCCCGATCACTCTCGGCGAGACTTGTTCTCCCTGATCGGGGCGCCGGACGACACCGTTCGGTGATGACGGAAGCCCGCCGCGCTCATTAGCTTCAGCCCTGTGAAAAGGGCACTGGTGTTCATCGCGGCAGGCGCGCTCGTCTCCGGCTTCGTCCCTTCGTACGCGCAGGCGACGGCCGTCCCGTCCGGCTGCACCGGCGGCGCCGCGCCGAACCCGAGCGTCGAGCAGGGCAGCCCGCCCGCCGGGTACACGTTCAGCCCGGCCGCCCCGGTGCCGCCGGGCACGCCGAGGAGCAAGCAGCCCCGATTGTCGACGGCGAGTGGCTACCAGCCCGATGGCGGCAGATACGCCCTGATCGCGACCCCGGACAAGATGGTCAGCACCGCCTACGCGGCGCTGAAGTTCGTGCCCGGCGCCGTCTACACGCTGACCGACTGGACCGGTACGAACGTCCAGCGCACGGACGCCGTCCAGGAAACAGGACTGCGGTTCTACGACGGTTCCGGCAAGGTCGTCCTGGAGAACAAGCTCAAGGTCACGCACGCCGTCGAAACCGACGGCGCGCTGGCGCGGCAGGACTTCCCGCCGTCCACCGCCCCGCCGTCGGCCGGCTCCGTGAAGTTCTTCGCCGCCACCGACCGCAACTGGGTCATGTGGGACTGCGTCCACCTGCAGGTCGGCTCGTTCTCGGCGAAGGCGGAGGTGCGGGATCCGGCGAGCGGAGCCTGGGGCGCCACGGCCACCATCGAGGCGGGCACCACCGCGAACTACCGGTTCACGGTCACCAACGACGGCACCACGACGCTGACCGACGTCAAGGTCGAAGACCCGTACTGCGACGTGAAACCGGCGCCGATCGCGAGCCTCGAAAGCGGCAAGTCCGCGACCGTCACCTGCGACCACAAGAACGTCACCGAAGCGGACAACGGCCACGTCAGCACCGTGACCGTCTCCAGCGGCACTCTGCCGAAGAAGAAGGCGACCACCACCATCAAGGTCACCCCGCCGCCCGCGATCGACGAGATCGGCGAGTTCGTCTGGGACGACGTCGACCGAAACGGCCTGCAGGACGCCGGGGAGCCGGGCGTCCAGGGCGTGAAGGTGACGTTGAAGGACGCGTCGGGCAAGGCGCTCGGGACGATCACCACGGACGCCGGCGGCAAGTACCGCTTCACCAAGCTGAAGGACGGCATCTACCAGGTCTGCTTCGACATCGCCGGGCTTCCGTTCACGTATACGGCCAAGGACGCGGGCGACGACACGAAGGATTCGGACGCCGACCCGGCGACCGGCTGCACCGCGACCACCACCGTCGGCCCGCGTAACCGCGTCGACCTGACGCTCGCGGCGGGGCTGAACGCGCCGACGAGCAGGCTGGGCGACTTCGTGTGGCTGGACAAGGACAAGGACGGCCTCCAGAGTCGCGACGAACTCGGCGTCCCGGACGTGAAGGTGACGTTGAAGGACGCGTCGGGCAAGGAGGTCGGCTCGGCCGTCACCGGGCCGGACGGTCGGTACGCCTTCGAACGGCTCACTCCGGGCTCGTACCAAGTGTGCTTCGACGTCGGCTCGCGTCAGCTGACCCGATCCGGCGCCGCGCACCACGACGGCACGGATTCGGCGGCGGATCCCGCGACCGGGTGCACGCCGGTGGCTGCGGTGGGGGCGCCGGAGGATCTGACCAGGGACGCCGGGCTGCTCGAACCGTGAATTGTCGGTGGGTGCCGCTAGCGTCGCCCACCGTGACCACTCATCTCGATGCCATCCGCGAGTCCTACGACACCGTCGCCGAGGACTACGCCGCGCTGATCGGCCCGCGCTTCGACCAGGAGCCGATCAGCCGCGCGATGCTGGCCGCGTTCGCCGAACAGGTACGCGGCCCGGTCGCCGACGTCGGCTGCGGTCCCGGGCACGTCACCGCCCATCTGGCGTCGCTCGGCCTCGACGTCACGGGTGTCGACTTGTCGCCGAAAATGATCGAAGTGGCCCGTCGGCAGTTCCCTGACCAGCGGTTTTCCGTCGGCTCGATGACGGCCCTGGAGTTCCGCGACGGCTCGTTGGGCGGTCTCGTCGCCTGGTGGTCGATCTTCCATCTGCCGCCGGAGGTCCTCCCCGAGGTCTTCGCCGAGTTCCGACGCACGCTCGCGCCCGGAGGCCGTCTGCTGGTCGGATTCCACGTCGGTGACGAGCGGCTGAGCCCGGAGACGGCGTATGGCCACCCGGTCAGCTACGACGCCTACCTGCTGGATCCCGGCCGGATCGCCGACCTGCTGGGCCAGGCAGGCTTCGAGGTCGTCGCGCGGCTGATCATGGAAGGGAGGAAATGGCCACAGGCCTGTCTGTCCGCCCGGGCGGTTTGACGCGCGGGCCGCGGACCTGATCTCCTGCGCACGCAACCGAGCCGGGCGGGGTCATGACGCAGACGAACACGACCACGGGCGAGAACACGCCCGACTGGCCTTCGCGCGCCTGGTTCCGCCGGCCGTCGACGTGGACATGGTTCGGGTTCGGCCTGGTGCTGATGGTCTACGCCGACCTGGCCTGGCGCCGTCGCTGGATGAGCGACGACGGGCTGATCGTGCTGCGCACGGTCCGCCAGATCCTCGCGGGCAACGGGCCGGTGTTCAACATCGGCGAACGTGTCGAGACGAACACCAGTCCTTTGTGGACGGCGGTGCTGAGCGTGCTCGGGCTGATTCCGGGCGTGCCGCTGGAGTGGATCTCCGTGGTCACCGGACTGGTCTTTTCCGTCGCCGGGTTGTTCTTCGGCCTGGACGGCGCCCGGCGGCTCTACCAGCCGCTGGCGTTCCACGGCCTCGCGCCCGCCGGGGCGCTGGTGGTCTGCGCGCTGCCGCCGTTCCGTGACTTCGCGACGTCCGGGCTGGAGACCGGCCTGATCACGTTGTGGCTGGGCGGCACCTGGTGGCTGCTCGTCCGCCGTGCGTCCACAGTGGACGATCTGCGCACCTGGCCGGTCGCGCTGGTCGCCGGTCTCGGGCCGTTGGTGCGGCCGGATCTCGCGCTGTTCAGCGTCGTCGCCTTGGTGGCGCTGCTCGTGCTGATGCGTCCGGGACGGCGTCGTGCGCTGGGCCTGCTGGCCGTGGCGGGCGCGCTCCCGTTGGCGTATCAGGTGTTCCGCATGGGCTACTACGGTCTGCTGACGCCGAACACCGCCCTGGTCAAGGAAGCGTCGGAGGCGAACTGGGCCCGTGGCTGGGCCTATCTGGTGGATCTCGTCCAGCCGTACTGGCTGTGGCTCCCGGTGCTGGTGCTCGCCGTCGCGGCCGCCACGGTTTCGTCCACTGTGGACAAGACGTTCGTAGTGCTCTCCGCGGTCCCGCTCGTCGGCGCGGTGCTGCTCGCGGGCTACGTGATCCGCGTCGGCGGGGATTTCATGCACGGGCGCATGCTGCTCCCGGCGCTGTTCTGCCTGTTGTTGCCCGTGCTGGCCTTGCCGGTGACGCGGCTGACCGTGGCGCTCTTGCTCGTCGTCGGGGTCTGGGCGTTCGTAGCCGCCGCATCGCTTCGCCCGGCGTCCTCGGCTTCTCCGCGCGCTGTCGGCGTCACGGACGAGCGCTCGTTCTGGTCACGGTCGACCGGGCACGAACACCCGGTCCTGGCCGACGACTACGCCGACCACCCGTTGATGCCGTCGGCGCTGGAGGCCGTTCACGGCGTGGTCGGCCCTGCGGTACTGGTGCAGGACTACGCGACCAGGCGCTGGTACGCGTACCCGACGGACCGGCCGTACGTCACCGTCGCGGCGGACAGCATGGGTGCCCTCGGCCTGCTGATCCCGCTCGACGTGCGGCTGCGCGACGGCTACGGCCTCGCCAACCCGTTCGCCGCGCATTCGACGTCGCTCCCCAACGGCCGCCCCGGTCACCAGAAATGGCTGCCGCCGGTCTGGGAACTGGCGAACTCCGCCCGCCTCCCGATCGCCGAAGGCGGCCCGGCCCGCGCCGAGGACGTCGCCGCCGCCCGCGCCGCGCTCGACTGCCCGGCCCTTCGCGCGATCGACGCTTCGGTGCGCGACCCGCTCACCGCCGCCCGCTTCGCGGACAACCTCGCCGGTTCCTTCACGCGCGGCTCCGTGCGGTTCCCTCGGGTCGCGACCCCTCCCGTCGTGTGCGCCCCCTGATCACGCGAGTTCGCCCTCCAATCACGCGAGTTCGCCGTTCAATCACGCGAGTTCCGCTTTCGAGCACGTGAGACCGCCGTACTAGCGTGGCGGGTATGGCTGATCTCCCCTTGGCTCTCGTCACCGGCGCCACCCGCGGCATCGGTGCCGCGACCGCCCGCGCGCTCGCTCCGACCCACCGGTTGCTGCTCGGCGGTCGCGACGCCGACGCGCTCGGCGAACTCGCGGAGACGCTGCCCGACGCCCGGCCGTGGCCGATCGACCTGACCGACGACGAGGCGCTGGAAACCGCGACGGCCGAATTCGGCGCGCTGGACGTGCTGGTGCACTCGGCGGGTGTGGCTCGGCTCGGCACGGTCGAGACCGCGACCGACGCCGACTGGCGGGCGAACTTCGAGGTCAACGTGCTCGCCGTCGTCACGCTGACCAGGCGGCTACTGCATGCGCTGCGTGCTTCGAAGGGGCACGTCGTTGTGATCAACTCGGGTGCCGGGCAGAACGCCCGCCCCGGCTGGGGCCCGTACGCCGCGAGCAAATTCGCCGTGCGTGCCTTCGCCGACTCGCTGCGGGAGGAGGAGTCCACGCTTCGGGTGACGTCGATCTACCCCGGCCGCACGGACACCGAAATGCAGCAGGCGATCATCGCCGACGAAGGCCGCGCGTACGAGCCGGAACGCTTCCTGCGCCCCGAATCCGTCGCGGCCGCCGTCCTCGCCGCGGTCTCCGCGACCGGCGACGCGCACCCGACCGAGGTGACCCTCCGGCCGCGAGGCCTGGTCTGACGCGGCTTCGCCCTCTGCCGGCCGCTCGTATGCCCCCAATGTGGCATCGGAGCCACTCAACGTCCCCAATGCCACATCGGGCGCTCGAGCCTGATCCAGTTGTCCACAGCCTCACCCCGTTGTGGACAACCAGCCCCTGAACAGCACTTTTCCCCGGGCCCCAGCCCCCACGCGCGATAGACTGGCTTCGGGGCCGCCCCCTGGGACGGGTGGGGGGCTGGGTAGGTGAGTCAAGAGCGAAGGCGTGCGGAGGTGTCGGCGACTTCGGCTTGCACCTGGGCGCGGTCCACGCGCAGGGATTCGCCGTCGCCGACGACCTGCTCGCCCGCGACCCACACGTCGCGCACGCGGCGTGAGCCCGCGGCCCACACCAGGTTCGAGAGCAGCTGCACGTCCGGCACGTCGATACCGGCCGCGAAGGCCGGGTCGTCGAGGTCGACGTGCACCATGTCCGCCCACCGGCCGGTTTCCAGCGCGCCGATGTCGGTCCGGCCCAGCGCGTCCGCGCCGCCGCGGGTGCCGAGCAGGAACGCGTCGGCCGCGGTCAGCACGGTCGAGTCGCCGGTCGCGAGCCGCGCGAACATCGCGGAGAGCTGCAGCTCCTCCCACAGGTCGATGTCGTCGTTCGACGCCGGGCCGTCCGTGCCGAGCCCGATCGCGACGCCCGCCTTGCGAAGCTCCGTCACGCGCGCGATGCCCGAAGCGAGCTTCGCGTTCGAGCCCGGGCAGTGCGCCATGCCGACGCCGCGGGCGGCGAACAGCGCGATGTCCTCGTCGGACAGGTGGATCGCGTGCGCGGCCAGCGTCCGGCCCCGCAACATCCCGACCTTCTCCAGCAGCGCGGGCACCGAGCCGTGCGCTTCACGCTGCTTGACGTCTTCGAGCGCCGCCTCGGCCACGTGGATCTGCACCAGCGCGCCCCGCTCGGCCGCCGATTCCGCGGTCGCCCGCAGCGCCTCCTCGTTCAGCATGTACGCCGAGTGCGGCCCATAACCGACCTCGATCCGCTCACCAGGCCCGAACCGCAGGCCGTCGGTGTCGATCCAGCGCTCGATGCTCTTCAACATCGCGCGCCAATCCATCCCGGGCAGTTCCATGATCGGCGGACCCAGCACCACGCGGCCACCGGTGGTGAGCACCGCGTCGGCGAGCTGCTCGCCCTCGAAGTACATCTCCGCGCTCGTCGTGACACCGTGCCGCAGCATCTCGACCGAGCCGAGCAGCATGCCGGTGCGGATGTCGGCCGGCTTCAGCTTCGCTTCGGTCGGCCAGATGATCTCGGTCAGCCACGGCAGCAGCGGCAGGTCGCCGCCCATCCCGCGCAGCAGCGTCATCGGGCTGTGCGCATGCGCGTTGACCAGACCGGGCAGGAGGATGCCGCTCAACCGGGTCACGGGAGCGGACGTTTCGGGCGCCTCGGAAGCGGGACCGACATGGGTGATACGCCCTGCCTCGTCCACGTCGACCACGGCGTCACGCAGCAACGAGCAGGCGGGGTCGGCGGGGAGAACGACAGGAGCGTGGAAACGGCGTTGCATGCCGCCGAGCTTACGGTCAGTCCACAACTCCGCTCCGCCACGCCCACGCCGCGATCTCCACCCGGTTCCGCGCACCGACCTTCCCCTGCACCGACGCCAGATGCGTCTTCACCGTCGACAGCGACAGGAACAGCTCGGCCCCGATCTCGGTATTCGTCAGCCCCTTCGCGGCCGCCTTCACGACGTCCAGCTCCCGCGCCGTCAGCGGCTCCGAAGGCGGACTGACGTCGCGTTTCACCGTCCCGCCGTCGAAATGCTTCAGCAGCCGGACGGTGATCTGCGGCGACACCAGCGCGTCCCCGCGCGCGGCCGCGCGCACGGCTTCGATCAGCAACGCAGGCCCGGCGTCCTTCAGCAGGAAACCGCTCGCACCGTTCCGCAGCGCGGTGTGCACGTATTCGTCGAGGTCGAACGTCGTCACCACCACCACCTTCAGCGGATCGGCGACGTCCGGGCCCGCCAGCTGCTTGGTGACCTCGAGCCCGTCGATCCCGGGCATGCGGATGTCCAGCAGGCAGACGTCCGGCCGCAGTTCCCGCGCCTTCGCGACCGCCGAGACGCCGTCCGCCACGTCGGCGACCACCTCGATGTCGTCCTGCGCGTCCAGGATCATCCGGAAGCCGATCCGCACCATGTCCTGGTCGTCGGCGATCAATACCCGGATCACTCTTCTCCTTCAAGTGGTAGCCACGCTTCGACGCGCCATCCGCCGCCCGGCGCCCGCCCGGCGGAGAGCCGGCCGTGCAGCAGGGCGACCCGTTCGCGCATGCCGATCAGACCGTAGCCGCCCGACCCGCCCGCCGGACGCCGCTGGGGTTCGCGTCCGTCATCGGTCACCTGGAGGTGCAGTTCGTTCCCGGTCACCTCGGCGATGACCATCGCCTCCTTCGCCCCCGACGCGTGCTTGCCGACGTTCGTCAGCGACTCCTGCACCAGCCGCAACGCCGACCGCCCGACCTCGTGCGGCACGTTCGACGGCAGTTCGAGCTTCATCGACGTCTTCACGCCGTGGTTCGACCGTTCGATCAGCGTCCGCAGGTCGGCGGCGAGATCGGTGGTGGCCTGTTCGCTGAACTCGCTGCTCCCGGCCGGGGCGTCCCCGCGCATACTCCGCACGAGCCGCCGCATCGCCGCCAGCGCCTCCACCCCGGCGTCCTCGATCCGGCCCATCGCCTCGACCGCGACCTGCGGGTTCTTCTCGCCCATCATCTTCGCCGCCTGCGCCTGCACGACGATCCCGGTGACGTGGTGGGCGACGACGTCGTGCAGTTCCCGCGCCAGCGCCATCCGTTCCGACGTCTGCGCGTCACTGATCGCCGACTGGATGACCTGCGTGCGCTCCGAATCCCGCGAACGCAGCGCCAGGCCGACCGCCACCGAGATACCGAGCAGCAGCACCGCCGCGACGGCGAGGCCGGCGATCTCGTCCGGGTCGGTCATCAGCCTGGGGCCCGGCCGTTTGGTGTTGAGGATCGCGGCCACGGCGACCACGGCCGAAAGCCCTACGATCCGGGACACGGCCTTGCTGAGCCCGACCGCCCGGACCAGGGTGACGACCAGCCCCATCCCCGCGACGATCTGCGTCCCCGGCACCCCGCCGGGCGTGGCGTAGTCGTAGCGGAGCCGCAGGAACGGCGTCACCAGAGCCGAAAGCAGCATGACCGCGGTGAGCGCCACCATCGCGTCGGCGGGCCGGCGCGGCGCGGCGACCGCGATGATCGCCGCGACGATCGAGCAGACCAGGATCGGGAAGCCGTGCGCCCCGCTCTCGTAGGTGAAGCCGAACTCCAGGATCAGCGCGACACCCAGCAGGCCGATGAGCGGCCATTGGCCCATCACCAGCTTGTTGAGCTTCTGCAGCTTCTCGTAGCGT
Source organism: Amycolatopsis sp. SB7-3 (assembly GCF_041021335.1). Taxonomy (NCBI): domain Bacteria; kingdom Bacillati; phylum Actinomycetota; class Actinomycetes; order Pseudonocardiales; family Pseudonocardiaceae; genus Amycolatopsis; species Amycolatopsis sp. SB7-3. The sequence continues at coordinate 2,249,374 of NZ_JBFPJQ010000001.1, read as the reverse complement.
TTCGGATGCGCCGTGCGGTCGCGGCCGGGGATCGCGAAGATCAGCGTGCCACCCAGCAGGATGCCGCCGAACAGCATCGCCTGCGCCATGGTGCCGTTCGAATCGCTGCCGGAGAAATACCGGCCGGACACCGCGGTCAACGTGGCCAGCACCAGACCCGAGATCACCGCGAAGGCGACGCCCGGTCGCGTCCGGCGTGCGGCGTAGAACAGGATCTCGACCCCCGCCACCACCTCGGTGATGGACAGATGCGCGAGCACGCTCGAGTAGGTCGGGATGTTGAAATACCGGACGACCAGCGTGTACGCGACCAGCACCACCGAGGCCGCGACGGCGGCTACGGCGGCCCGCTTCTGCGCCCAGAGCGCGCAGAACACCATCGCGAAAATGCCGGGGAACAGCAGGAGATCGATGCCGCGGGGGCCCGTGTCGTCGAAAGCCGCGTCGGTCACGAAGACCAGGTCGAACGCGAGCGCGGCCAGCAGGACGACGGCGGGCATGCCGATCCGTCGCGCGAGCGCACTCACCCGCGCGGTGAACTTGTTCTGGGCCGGACCTGCTGTCACACCGTGACGGTAGAGGATCGGCCGCCGTCCGCACCTTGGCCGACCGGCCCGAGCCGGGTCGGCCGATCGGCCGATGCGCGGGTGATCAGCACTGGCCGTCTGCCCGAAGTGGACACAGGTGGTTCACCGCGAAGCTCTTCACCGAAGCAGAACACACAGTGACTGACTAGGGAGAATCACGGTGGTTGATCCACAGTGGACAGGGCAGCCGGTGCTTTCGGGCCGCGGGCTGGTGAAGCGGTACGGCACACAGCACGCGCTGGCCGGGATCGACATCGACATCCAGGCGGGTGACGCGGTCGCCATCGTCGGGCCTTCCGGCTCGGGCAAGACCTCCCTGCTGCACGTGCTCGCCGGGATCCTCCGCGCCGACTCCGGGCAGATCTTCCTGGCGGGCCAGCGCGTCGACCAGCTCAACGAGCGCAAGCGCAGCGAACTGCGGCGCACCGAGTTCGGCTTCGTGTTCCAGTCCGGGATGCTCGTCGCCGAACTGAGCGCCGAGGAGAACGTCGCGCTGCCGTCGCTGCTGGGTGGCAAGGGGCGCAAGGAATCCATCGAAGCCGGCCGCGAATGGCTGGCGAAGCTCGGCCTCGCGGGCAAGGAGAAGCGCCGCCCCGGCGAGCTTTCCGGCGGTGAGGCGCAGCGCGTCGCGATCGCCCGCGCGCTGACGCACCGGCCGAAGGTGATCTTCGCCGACGAGCCGACCGGCGCGCTCGACACCCGCACCGGCCGCGCCACGATGGACGCGCTGCTCGCCGCGGCCGCCGACAGCGGCGCCGCGGTGATCGTGGTGACCCACGACCGCGAGCTCGCCGAAGCCATGCCGCGCACCGTCTCCATCCGGGACGGCCTGATCGCGACGAGGCTGGCCGCGTAATGAACAGCTTCCAGCTGGCCATGCGGGTGCTCCGGGTCGACCGCCGGACCCGCACGTCGGCCATCCTCACCGCGGTCGGGGTCGCCGTCGCGACCAGTCTGGTGCTCCTGCTCGCCTCTCTTCCCGGTGCCACGCAGGCCCGTTCGCAGCGGGCGATCTGGCAGGACATCGGCAGCTACTACTCCCAATCCGGGGAGAGCCAGCGTCCGGCGCCGCTGCTGATGGCGTCGAACAAGGACTACTCGGGCGACCGCGAGATCATCCGCGTCGACATCGCCCTGACCGGTACCGCGCCGATGCTCAGCCTGCCGCCGGGCATCCCGAGGTTGCCCGCCCCCGGCGAGTCGATCGTTTCCCCCGAACTCGGGAAACTGATCCAGTCCGCGCCGCAGGCGCAGCTCGGGGACCGGTTCGGCAAACTCGTCGACGCCCTCGGTCCTGAATCGCTGATGTATCCGGAGCAGCTGGTCGCCGTCGTCGGCCACACCCCGGAGTCGATGCCGCAGACGGCGCTCGCCGCGGACGGCTTCCCCAACAAGCAGGCGAAACCCGACCCGATGCTCGAACTGCTCGCCTGGGTCGGCGTCATCGTCCTGCTCGTGCCGAGCCTGGTGCTCGTCGCGTCTTCGGCCAGGCTCACCGCCGCCCGGCGTGAGCTGCGGATGGCCGCGCTCCGGCTCGCCGGGGCGACTCCCGGCCAGGTGACGAAGATCGTCGCCGCCGAAACGGCGTTGTCCGCGACCGTCGGCGCGTTGCTCGGCATCCTCGTGGCGCCCGCGCTGCAGGGGCTCTCAACGTTCGTCCCGTGGGCTGGCGGGACCTGGCTCGCGTCGGACTTCAGCCTGTCGGTCGGCTCGACCATCGCGGTCGCCATCGCGATCCCGCTGCTGGTCGTCCTCGCCGGGGTCCTCGGCATCCGCCGCGTGCTGAAGACGCCGCTGTTCGCGGCCTCGGCGCACGCTCGCAAGCCGCTGCACTGGTGGCGGCTGCTGGCGGTCCCCGTGGCCGGTGCCTTCTTCCTCTTCGCGATCACCCAGGACAACGCCAGCCTGCCGATGGTGATGCTCGGACTGTTCCTGCTGGTCGGCTCGGCCGCGATCATCGGACCGTGGGTCACCTCGGCGGTCGGCGGCACGTTCGTCCGGATCTGGCGCAAACCGGCGTCGCTGCTGGCCGGACGCAGGCTCCGCGACGACCCGAAGAGCGCTTACCGCGCCACAGCGGGTGTCGTGCTCGCCGTCTTCACCGGCTCGATGGCGCTCACCCTGCTGCCCTCGTTCGAGTCGATGGCGGGTGGTGGCCGGACCTTCAAGGACAACGTCCTCTACGCCCAATCCGACGCGACCCAGGCGCGGCAGGTCGCGGACCAGACCAACGCGTCCCTCGCCCGCTACGGGATCACCGAGAAGGCCGTCGCGGTCGGGCAGGTCTACCTGTCCACCGGCGAACCGGGCACCCGCTCGCAGAATCTGAACCGGGCCTTCGTGATGACCTGCGAGGACGCCTCGAAACTCCTGCGGGTGAACATCGGCGGCTCGTGCCGGCCGGGTCCGGCGATCTACAGCAGGTACGCCATCAACCCGGCGGAGTACCGCGTGCTGTCGGAGTACGACAAGGCCGGTCCGCAGCTGGATCCGAAGGCTCCCGTGCACCTCTTCCCGCAGGGTGACGAGGACACGTCCAGCACGATCGTCATCGACCCGGCCCTGGTGCCCGCGGGGGTCACGCCGGAACGCTTCGACGTGATCGTGCCGACGACCCCGGACAACGCCGAGGTCGTGCGGACCGCACTGGTCGGCGCGGCCCCCGGCCAGGAGGTCGGCAGCCGCGGCCTGCACCTGATCGGCCAGCAGCAGGAGCTCGGCGACCTGCGCCGGGTCACCGTCATCGGCCTGATCGCCGCCGGTGTGCTCGCCGGCTGCAGCGCGGCCGTGGCGACCGCGGGTTCGGTGATGGACCGCCGCCGCACCTTCGGGGCGCTCATCGCGGCCGGGACACCGGTCCGGGTGCTGGCGAGGGCGTTGCGGATGGAAGCGGCCCTGCCCGCGATGGTGGCCACCATCGGCGCGGGGGTGGTCGGGATCGGCGTCGGGATGGGGCTCTACAGCCTGGTCGAGAAGGAGTCGGTCGTGCTGAGCCCGTGGCTGCTGGCGCCCGTGGTGCTGGGAATCGGGGTGGCGTTGCTCGGGGCATCCGTCTCGACCCCGGCGCTCAAGCGGGTGCAGTCGGAGCCCTTGGCCGACGAATAGAAAAAAGATTCGCCCGAATGGCGTCATGGCGCCTGGGCGGGCAGGTCTCGTGGGTGGAGTCGGGTGATCACATCCACGAGGCCGGGTGCCCGGTCGTCTCTCTGTCGGGGGAGGGACGAACGGGCACCGGGGACGCGCAGGGGGCGTTCCAAGGCACGGGGGTGTGAAGAAAGGGCCGGTCAGGGTACGTGGGGACGTCCTGACCGGCCCTTTCTGTGCGCTCTAAACCCGCTCGAAGATCAGGTCGTGCGAGATCCGGCCCTCGACGTCGGCGCGGTTCTCGAACTTCGTGATCGGCCGCCACTCCGGCCGCGGCGCCCAGCCGCCGGGCTCGCCGGCGTGGCGGTTGCGCAGGAGCGGCTCGGCCGAGCAGACCTCCATCATCTGCTCGGCGTAGTTCTCCCAGTCGGTCGCCATGTGGAAGGTCCCGCCCGGCGCGAGCCGCGAGGCCACCAGCGCGACGAACTCGGGCTGCACGATCCGCCGTTTGTGATGCCGCTTCTTCGGCCACGGGTCCGGGAAGAACAGCCGGACGCCGGACAGCGTGCCCGGCTCCACATGCGAGGTCAGCAGCACGACGGCGTCACCGTGCATCAGCCGCAGGTTCTCCACCCCGAGCTTCTCGGCGCGCAACATCAGCTGGCCGAGCCCCGGGTCGTACACCTCGACCGCGACGTAGTTCAGCTCCGGCGCGGCGGCGGCGAGCTGGGACGTGGTCTCGCCCATGCCCGAACCGATCTCCACCATCACCGGGGCCCGCCTGCCGAACCAGTCGTCGAAGTCCACCGGTCCTTCGGGCAGTTCGCCGACGGTGCGGCCGAGCGACGGCCAGAGTTCGTTCCAGGCTCGCTGCTGCCCGACGGTCATCCGGCCGCCGCGTTTGACATAGCTGACCACGCTGCGCATCCGTGGCTGGTCCTCGTTTTCCACCAGCCCATTAAACGCGGCGGTTACCTGACTGCTTCGAACTCCCCCAGCCGCGAGCGCAGCCCGGCGAAACCGCCGACCGCGATCGGGGCGGGCGTCGGGCTGGAATGCGCGGGAAGAACGTCGATCCAGCCGTCGTGGCGGCTGGTGTTCAGCACCGTGGTCGGGATCGAATGCCCGGACGCGCCGCGTTCGGAAGGCATGAACTCCCAGTAGCCGGATTCACCGTCCGCGGCCCACGGCACGAATTCCCAGCCGGGCCGCCTGCCGAGCAGGCCGGCGATGCGATCTTCGATGCGGAAACCGAGCTCCCGCGATTCGAGCCGTCCGTCCACGATGGCGCGGAGCCACCAAGGCGCGGGAATTTCGCCGTGCATTCCGCTCGACGCGCGATACAACGCGACGACGAGATCTTCGGGAGCGCGATGCACCCAGGCGCGGCGGATATCCGACGGCCGGGTCGCGGACGCCACCGTGCGGGGCAGTTCGATCGCCTGTGACCATTCGAGGTCGAGCATGGGCTCGAGCCGGGGCTGCATACTTTCCGTGCGGGCTTGCGGGATCATACGTTCCACTCCCTGACCGGAATCCACCGTCAAGGATCACCTCCGGGGCCGAGAGCCGAGAAATAGGCTCATCCCGAGCATCGCCCGGTCAGGAACAGTATGTCCGCTTCCTGTGAGAGAAGCCACAGGCTCTTAACGTGGACTTAACTCCTTTGGCCGCGGTAAAAGCTCACGCATCCCTTCGATGGGTGATCATCAGCCCGGCCGCATAAACAATCACGCAGATGCCGCCGAAATAAGCCAAATAGCCCCACGGTCCCAACGGCGGTTCGAGTTTCAGCATCGAAACCGTCAGATCCGGCCCCGAAAACTGATTCGCCGCGAAGAACGGCATCCACTGGTAGATGTCGTCGCCCACTTTCGGGATCAGCATGACGAGCCCCTCGAGCAGCTGCGTCCAGGCCAGTGCGAACCCGAGCGCGAACGCGGGACTGCGGAACAGCAGCCCGAGGCCGACGCCGAGCAGGCCGGTCAGGAAGAAGGTCAGGCCCTGTCCCGCCACCGCGCGCCAGTCGGCGCCCGAAGCAAGCCCCAGGTCGGCGGCCGGTTTGATCAAGTACGCGATCGCCCACGAGCCGAAGCCCACCAGCAGGCCGATCAGCCCCGAGAACACCCCGACGACGGCGCCCTTCGCCAGCAAGGCGGGCAACCGCGAAGGCACCGCCTGGAAGGTGAGCTTCATCGTGCCCCAGTTGAACTCCGTCGCCGCCGCGAGGATCGCGAGGACCAGCACCACGGTGCGGCCGAGCGCGCTGGCGACCTGCGTCGAGTTGACGCCGGTCTGGCCTTCGAGCGGGACGAAACCGAAGAACAACGCGGTGTAGGCGAGCGCGATCACGACCGCGATCCCCGCGCACCACCAGGGCATGCGGGTGCTCAGCAGTTTGATCCGCTCCGCGCGGAGCATGTTCGCCGCGGTCATCGGACGACCTCCGGGACCTGGCCGGTGCCGTACTCGACGGCCTCGGCGGTGAGTTGCATGTACGCCTGTTCGAGCGAGCCGGTGAGCGGCTTCAGCTCGTGGAGGGTCGCGCCCGCGGCGAACGCGAGCTCGCCGATGTGGTCGCTGTCCATTTCGGACACGACGAGCGCGCCGTCCTCCTCACGGAATTCGGCGCCCTTCTCGGTCAGCGCCCTCCGCAGCTCGGGCAGATGCGGGCTGCGGACCCGCACGCCGAGGCCCTTCGCGCGGCCGACGAAGTCCTCCATCGTGCCCTGGTAGATCAGCTTCCCGCGCCCGATCACGACGAGGTCCTGCGCGGTCTGCGCCATCTCCGGCAGCAGGTGGCTGGACACGAACACGGTGCGTCCCTCGGCGGCGAGCGCGTGCATCAGCTTCCTGATCCACACGATGCCCTCGGGGTCGAGCCCGTTCACCGGCTCGTCGAACAGCAGCACCCGGGGGTCGCCCAGCAGCGCCGTGGCGATCCCGAGCCGCTGCGCCATCCCGAGCGAGAACTGCCCGGCGCGTTTGCGGGCGACCGGCTCCAGGCCGACGAGCCGGAGCACCTCGTCGACCCGCTTGTCCGGGAGGCCGTTGGTCGCGGCGATCCAGCGGAGGTGCTCGCGGGCGGTGCGGCCGGGATGCCGCCAGGTGGCGTCGATCATGCCCCCGACCGTCCGAAGTGGATCACGCAGCTCGCGGTAGACGTGGCCGTCGATCGTCACCGTGCCCGACGTCGGGCTGTCGAGCCCGAGCATCATCCGCATGGTGGTGGACTTCCCCGCCCCGTTGGGGCCGAGGAACCCGGTCACCCGTCCTGCTTCGGCGGTGAAGGAAAGGTCGTCGACGGCGAGCTTGTCGCCGTAGCTTTTCGTGAGTCCGATGGCCTCGATCATCAGCCCTCCCTCCGGTGGATTCCGACATTACGCGGGAAAGGACCGGGCTGCCCCCGATAGGCGGCCCGGTCCTTGTTCCCCTTTTTCTCCCCGTCCGGACGTCTCGCTCCCCCGAGTGAGACGTCCGGCTTTCTCCCCTGTGGAAGTCCTTACGCGTCGCGCTTGTTCGCGACGACCAGCGAGATGACCAGCAACACCAGCGCGAAACCGGCGAAGTAGGCCAGCGAGCCTGCCTGGTTCAACGGCGCGTCCGCCGCGGCGGGGCCCCCGGTGAGGAACCGGTCGGCGACGTGGAACGGCATCCAGTCGTAGATGTCCTTGCCGATCTTCGGGATGAGCTGGATCAGGTTCTCCACCGCGAGGGCGTAGATCAGCACGAGCGAGATGGCGCCGGCGCTGTGCCGGATCAGGATGCCGACGGCGATCGCGATCACCGAGGCGAGGGCGAACACCACGCCCACCCCGGCGACGGAGACCCACTCCGCGGTGGTGTTCAGCATGAGGTCTTCCGGCCGCATGATCGAAGCGAGGCCCCAGGCGCCGAACGCGGCGACCTCGCCGACCACGAGCGACAGGGTCGCGACCACGCCGGTCTTGGCCAGCAGCGCCGAAGTGCGGTTCGGCACGGCCTGGAAGGTCGTCCGGATGGTGCCGAAGCGGTATTCGGTGGTCACCGAAAGCGCGGCGAGCACCATGATCACGGCCATGCCGAACCCGTAACCGAACTGGGTCAGGCTGACGTCGGTGAGTTCCCCGGCGGGCGCGGCACTGGAGATGATGGCGGCGAAGCCAATCACGACCGCGAGTGCGGCCAGCGCGCACCACCAGGGTGAGCGGGTGGTGAACAGCTTGATGCGTTCCACGGCGAGCAGAGTCATGGCTTTTCTTTCCTCGAAGAGTGGCTGGCTACTGGGCGGCGGAGAACGCGGCTTCGGCAGTGCCGTCCCTGAGACCGGTGTGGTACTCGACCGAATCGCCGGTGATCTGCATGAAGGCCTGCTCCAGGGAGCCGGTCTGCGGGCTGAGCTCGTGCAGCACGATCTGGTTGGCCGCGGCGATCTCGCCGATCTTGTCACTGTCCAAACCGGACACCACGAGCGCTCGGTCGGCGTCGGTGACCTGAGCGCTCGCCTGCGTCAGCGCGGCGCGCAGCGCGGGCAGTTGCGGCGACCGGACCTTGACCGTGTTCTCGGCGGCCCGCGCCACGAAGTCCTCGGTGGAGGACTGGGAGATCAGCCGCCCCTTGCCGATCACGACCAGGTGGCTCGCGGTCAGCGCCATCTCCGAAAGGAGGTGCGAGGAAACGAATACCGTGCGGCCTTCGTCGGCCAGCCGGTGCATGAACTTCCGGATCCAGAGGATGCCTTCGGGGTCGAGGCCGTTGACGGGCTCGTCGAAAAGCAGGACCTCCGGGTCGCCCAGCAGTGCCGCCGCGATCCCCAACCGCTGCGACATCCCGAGGGAAAATCCACCGGCGCGCTTGCCGGCGACGCTGGTGAGCCCGACGATCTCGAGCACCTCGTCGACCCGGCTCTCCGCGATCTTGTTGGACTTCGCCATCCACCGCAGATGCGCCCGCGCCGACCGGTTGGGGTGCACCCATTTGGCGTCCAGCAGCGCGCCGACGGTCCGCAGCGGGTCTTTCAGATCGCGGTAGAGCTTGCCCCCGATGCGCACCTGGCCCGAGGTCGGGTTGTCCAGACCGAGGATCATCCGCATGGTCGTGGACTTGCCCGCCCCGTTGGGGCCGAGGAACCCGGTGACCTCACCCGCCGCGACGGAGAAGGACAGGTCGTTCACCGCCAGTGTCTTGCCGTACCGCTTGGTGAGGCCCGCTGCCTCGATCATGTCTGCTCCCCTCGGCGACTGCGAGAACAATCGTCGTCCATGTGGGTGGCCGAGCGCGTCATCCTGAGGTGCCAACCTGATACCCGACCTGAGACGTAGCTTGCCGTCTTCCGGCGGCGTACGCGATCGGTGATACCCCTGAGAGTGACCCTGATTCGCCAGGGTTAATGAACCGTGGTTCAATAATCGCATGGCGAGGCCCCGCAGCATCACCGACGAACGACTGCTGACCGCGGCGGGAACCGTGATCGGCAAGGTCGGCCCGGGTTTCACGCTGGCCCAGGTGGCGGCGGAGGCCGGGGTGGCGGTCGGCACCGTCGCCCAGCGGTTCGGTTCGAAGAACGGTCTCCTGCTGGCGTTGAGCCGGGCGAACACGCGATCCGTCGTGGGACTGATGCGGGAATGCGGCGAGCTGGCCGATCCCGTGGAAGCACTGCGGGCGGCGGTCGTCGTGGTCTACGAGGGCCTCGGCGACGCGGAGACCGCGGCGAACCATCTCGGGCAGCTGGGGGTGGACATCGGCGATCCGGAGCTGCGCGCCCTGCTCGGTGACCATTTCACCGCCGTGGAAGCGGAATTGCGCAGGCTGGTGCGCGCCGCGACGCGTGACCTGCCGGGCGCGCCGGGGGTCGTCCGCGCCGCGCGAGTGCTGCTGGGGGTGGCGAACGGGGCCGCGCTGGACTGGTCGATCCGGCCGAAGGGACGGATCACCGAACGGTTGGGGCAAGACGTGGACGCGGTACTGACCGCGTGGAAGGGAGTGTCCTGAATGGACCGGAAAGTGGCCGTGGTCACGGGGGCGACGCGGGGATGCGGCCGGGCGATCGCGGTGGAACTGGGCAGGCTCGGCTGGACGGTGTTCGTCACCGGCCGCACGACGCGGGAGCAGCAGTCGCCGATGAAGCGGTCGGAGACGATCGAAGACACCGCTGAGCTCGTCGACGCGGCGGGTGGCCGGGGGATCCCCGTCCGGACCGACTTCACCGTCGTGTCCGATGTGGACGCACTGAAGGCGCGGATCGAGTCCGAAGTGGACGGAAGGATCGACGTCCTGGTCGACGACGTCTGGGGCGGCGACCAGTTCGCGGATTTCGAGGGGGCGTACTGGGACTCCAGCCTCGACGACGCGCTCACGCTGGTGCACAACGCGATCGACACGCATCTGATCGCGCTGCACCGGCTGCTCCCGCTGGTCGTGCGGCGGGAAGGCGGCCTCGTCATCGAGGTCACCGACGGCGACCACGACGAGTACGTCGGCGCGGGAATCCCGTACTTCCTCGCGAAATGCGGGATCCGCGCGATCGGCAGGGCACTCGGCGCCGAACTGAAGAAGTACGGCTGCGTCGGCATGACCGTCACACCGGGCTTCCTGCGTTCGGAAGCCATGCTCGACTACTTCAAGGTCACCGAGGAGACGTGGCGTGACGCGGTCGGCAAGGCCGCGCCGGTCGATTTCGCGATCTCGGAGACGCCGGCGCTGCTCGGACGCGGTGTCGCGAAGCTGGCGACCGACCCGGAGGTCTCGCGGTTCGCGGGCAAGACGCTCGCGTCGTGGACGTTGATGAACGAGTACGGCCTGACCGACGTCGACGGCTCACGCCCTGACTTCGGCAAGTGGATGGCCGAAGTCAGGGAGCAGGGCAAGGACGCCGCGACGGCGGATCACGCGCTGTACCGCTGAGGGATCGTGCCGGCCGGGGAGCTACTTCTTCCCGGCCAGCACGTCCAGGTAGTGCTGGTTGAACATGACGCCGAGGACGTTGCCGAACGGGTCGACGACGGCGGCGGTCACGAAGCCCGGCCCGCGCTCGATGATCGGCTCGTACTCCTTCGCGCCCTTCTCCAGCAGCTTCGCGAAGGCGTCCTCGACGTTGTCGACGGCCCAGTTCGCGATGGCCCCGCCGGGGCCCGGCTGAGCCGACGGCGGCCGGAAGTCCCCGCGGACCAGGCCGAACTCGTGCTGGTAGTCACCGATCCGGAACTCGGCGTACGCCGGCGTGCCGTCGGGACCGTTGCGGACGAAGTACGGCTCGATCCCGAAGAGGCCGGAGTACCACTCGATCGCGGCGGTCAGGTCGTCGGCGTAGAACGTGGTGGTGGTGAGACCTCGCAGCATTTCGTTCTCCTCAAGTAGTGGCTCTGAGAAGAAGGATCCACCGCAAAGTGCTCACCGAATGACCACTTTTCCGAGTTCCGGCGAGAATCACGCTTGATCCGGCTCCAAGCACGCGAGTTCCGCCTGGAATCACGCGAGATCCGCTTTCCAGTGAGGCTCAGGTGACCCCGGGACGCGCCAACCCCGTCTCGTAGGCGAGCACCACGGCCTGCACCCGGTCGCGCAGATCCAGCTTCGACAAAATCCGCCCGACGTGCGTCTTCACCGTCGCTTCGGACAGGAACAGTGTCTCGGCGATCTCCAGGTTCGAGAGGCCCTTCGCGATCAGCACGAGCACCTCCCGCTCCCGTTCGGTGAGGACATCGAGCTCGGCCGCGTCGCGCATCGGCTTCCCGCCGCCGCCGACGAACCGGTCGAGCAATCGCCGGGTCACCGAAGGCGAGACCACGGCATCACCCGAAGCGACCGCTCGCAGCGCCGACACCAGGTGATCCGGCTGCGTGTCCTTCAGCAGGAACCCGCTGGCCCCGCCCTGCAACGCCGAGTACACGTACTCGTCCAGATCGAACGTCGTCATCACGAGCACGCGCGCCGTCCCGGCCTCGACGATCCGCTTCGTCGCTTCGACCCCGTCCAGCACCGGCATCCGGACGTCCATCAGCACGACGTCGGGCCGCAGTTCCTCGGCGAGCCGGATGGCCTGCGCGCCGTCCCCCGCCTCTCCGACGACATCGATGTCGGCCTGCGCGCCCAGGACCATCCGGAACCCGACGCGCATCAATTCCTGGTCGTCGACGACCACCACCCGTATCACGTCGCCAACCTAACCGGGAGCCTCGCGTGCACCTGCCACCCTCCACCGGGAGCGGGGCCGACCTCCAGCGTGCCGCCGAAGACGTTCGCCCGTTCCCTCATTCCGATCAATCCGTTCCCACCGGGGACGGTGAGCTTCCGCGGCGGCGCGGTGTGCGCCGCCACCTTCGTCGCCGTGGGCACCAGCTGTTTCGCGCGGCCGGCGCCGTCGTCGGTGACCTTGACGTCGATCACGTCGGCCTCGCGGCGCACCACCACCTCGGCCTGTGCGCCCTGACCGGCGTGTTTCAGCGTGTTCGTCAGCGATTCCTGCACGATCCGGTACACGCCGAGGGAGACACCGGCGGGCAGCCCGGCCAGCGCTTCCGGCCCGATCGCCAGCGTCACCGGCACCCCCGCCTGGCGGATCCGGTCCGCCAGGTCGGTCAGCGCGGTGGCGTCCGGCTGCGGGACGCGCGGCTCGTCGTCGCCGTCGCTGCGGAGCACGTCCAGCAGCCGCCGCAGTTCGGCGAGCGCGCCGCGGCCGGTCTCCGAAATCGTCTGCAGGGCTCGTTTCGCCATCTCGGGATTCCCGTCGACCGCGTAGGACGCGCCGTCGGCCTGCACGACCATCACGCTCACCGCGTGCGCGACGACGTCGTGCAGCTCACGGGCGATACGTCCGCGCTCCTCGCCGACGGCGATCCTGGTCGCCTGGTCCCGTTCCGTCTCAAGCAGATGCAACCTGGCTTCCACCTCCTCGTGATAGGCGCGCCTCGCGCCGGCGAACTCACCGAGCGTCCAGCACAGCGCGGTGGAGAAAAGGGCGATGATCGCCAGGATCCACACGTCTTCCGGCGTGTCGATCCACAGCTGGAGCCCCGTGACGACCACGGTCGCCAGCAGGTACAGCAGCCCCTGTTTGCGCCCGACGTAGACCAGCACCGAGTAGATGCTGATCATCATCGCGAACGCGCTGGCCGCGCCCAGCTCCAGCGCGCTGTGCGGGATGCCGATCAGCAGCAGGAGATACGCCGACCACAGCGTCGCCTTCCGCCGGAAGACCAGCGGCGCGACCATCGCGACGTCCAGCGGCAGGACCACGTACCAGGGCGGCATCGGGACTTCGGGCGTCTCGGCCGCCGCCACGAAGAACAGCAGGTCCGTGAGCAGCAGGGCGACGGCGATGAAGCTGTCCCCGGCCATGGGGTGGGCACGCATCCAGAGGCTTAACCGTCGCACCTGGTAACACTATGTCGGGCGATGCCGTCCGCGCGTCGGTCGCCGGTACCACCTTCGGTGCGACCCGAGGATGAGCGGCATGGCACGATTCTCCTCGGCGTGCTCGACGACTGGGAGGGGTGGGCGCCGTGACCTCAGCGACGGAGCAGGGCCGTCTCGCCGGTCCGTTGTCGATGTCGGTGGCGAATCTCTGCCATCGCCTCCAGCCCCAGGTGTCCGCGCGGACCGCGGCGGGGTTCGCCGAAGTGCTGCGCAGACTGGGCGGCCCGTTGCAGGTCGCCGTCGCGGGCCGGATCAAATCGGGGAAGTCCACCCTGGTCAACGCCCTGATCGGCCGCCGGGTCGCGCCGACCGACGTCGGCGAGTGCACGCGGCTGGTCACCCGGTTCCAGTACGGCACGGTCGACCGCGTCGAGATCGTCTTCAACGACGGCCGCAAACAGGTGCTGCCCTTCTCCGCCGACGGGATGATCCCGGCCGAGCTGGGCATCGACATCGACCAGGTGTCGCATATCGAGGCGTACCTCACCAACGCGGTCCTGCAGGGCATGACCGTCATCGACACCCCGGGCCTCGGCTCGCTCGACGCCGCTTCGGTGTCGCGGACCGAGGAGCTGCTGGGCGCGGCGAAGCACCGCAAGCCCGACGATGACGAAGAGGAAGAAGAAGGCTCCGACGAGCTGGACGACACCTCGCGCAACGCCGTCGCGGGTGCCGAGGCCGTGCTCTACGTGGTCACGCAGGGCGTGCGCGCCGACGACCAGCAGGCGCTGGCCGCGTTCACCGCGGCGACCGCGAGCCGCGAGGCGGGCCCGGTCAACGCGATCGCGGTGCTCAACAAGGCGGACACCATCGCGCCGGAGTCGGTCGACGGCTCGGGCGGCGACGTGTGGAAGGCCGCGACGCTGCTGTCGGAGAAGCAGGCCGCGACGCTGAAGCCCCGTGTCGCGGACGTGCTGCCGGTGATCGGGCTGATCGCGGAGTCGGCCGAGTCCGGCGGGTTCACCTCCCCCGACGCCGAGGCGCTGCGCCAGCTGGCCGAGATGGACGACGACATCCTCGAGACCATGCTGATCTCGGCGGACATCTTCACCAGCTGGGAATGCGACGTCGCGGCGGGCACCCGGCTGCGGCTGCTGGAGAAACTGGACCTGTTCGGCGTCCGGTACGCCGTCGAGGCGATCCGCAAGGAACCCGAGATCACCGCGGGCTCGCTGCGCCGGAAGCTGCTCGACGCCTCCGGGCTCGAAGCCGTCCGCCAGCGGCTGAGCATCGTCTTCGCCGCGCGGGCCGACGGCATCAAGGCCGCCGCCGCGCTCGCTTCGGTCACCGCGCTGGCCCACGCGTCCGGCGATCCGGCCGAGCGGCAGCGCGTCCACGACGCGATCGAGGTCCTGCTCGCCAAGCCCGAGGCGCATCAGCTGCGGCTGCTCGAAGCGCTCACCCTGGTCGCGTCCGGCGCGGTCGACATGCCCGAGGACCTGTCCGAGGAGGTCCTGCGGGTCGGCAGCAACGCCGACATCGGCGCCCAGCTCGGCAAGCCGGGCGCTCCCCGCGCCGAACTCGCCGCCCACGCCCTCGAACGCGCCGGCTGGTGGCGCTCCTTCGCGTCCTTCGGCGCGACGCCCGCCCAAAGCCGCGTCGCCCACGTCGTGCACCGGGCCTACTTCCTCATCTGGCAGCAGATCCGCGACTGATCCTCCCGCAATCCGCGCATTTAGTCGACTACTTGCCCCGACCGCGGTCAGGCGCCGGAAGGCATCCAGGCAAGTAGTCGACTAAATGCGCGGATTGATAAACCGAGCGCTCGGTCTAATAATGAGCACATGGAAACGATCGTCGACGAGCCCCAGTGGCTGCGCACGGCCTCCTGGATCGGCTGCCCGCTGGCGGGGGCGGCCATCGGCTGGTTCCTCCAGTCGATCTCGGGCTGGGTGGCGTCCCTGAGCTGGATCCCGTTCAAGGGCCCGTTCCAGCTCGTCTCGAACATCCCCCAGCCCTGGGGCACGGTCGTCGGAATCGGCGCGGGGCTGGTCCTCGGCCTGCTGTTCGCCGCGGTCTGGGCGCACGAGCGGCTGATCGTCAAGGTGACGCCGGCCCGTATCACGCTCACCACCAAGGGCCGCAGCCGCGCGTACGAAGCCGAGCTGGAGGCCGTCTTCCTCGACGGCAAGGAGCTCGTCCTCCTCGCCGCCGACGGACGGGAGCTGACGCGGCAGAAGGGCGACGTCGACCGCAAAGCCGTCGCCAAGGCATTCCTCGACCACGGCTATCCGTGGCTCGACGAGCCCCCGGCGGTGAAATGAGGACGGTCGACCCCGCCAAACACGAGGCCAAACGCCGCGCCATCCTCGACGCGGCCGCGTGGCGTTTCTCGGAGAAGGGTTTCGAGAAGACCACGACGGCGGAGATCTGCCGCGCGGCGGGGATCAGCACCGGCAGCCTCTTCCACTACTTCCCGAACAAACGCGCGGTGTTCGTCGGCATCTTCGAGCAGGACGCCGACGAGACCGCGGCCCTGCTCGCGGCCGCCGGGGAGATCCAGGACCCGTGGGAGGCGATCCTCCACGTCATCGCGCACGTGTCCGAGCAGCTGCTGCACCCGGTCGCGGCCAAACTTGTCCTCGAGGTCGCCGCGCAGTGCTCCCGCGACGCCGACCTGGCCGAGCTCGTCCAGGGCAACGACCGCGCCCTGCGCGACGGGCTCACCCTCCTCGTGACACGGGCGGTGGACGCGGGCCGGATCGACCCCGGGCTGCCCCCACGGACGGTGGCCAGCTGGCTCGTCGCGCTGGTCGACGCGCCGCTTTCCCGCGTGATTCTGGAGCCGGACCTCGATCCGGCGGCGGAACTCGCGGTGATGAAGGAGCTGATCGCCAGATTCCTGCGTCCCGTTCTGGCGATTCCGCCCCCGGCGGCCGGGCGAGTGGCCGACACTGGTGAAATCTCCCCGGGCTGATCGGTAGGCCCGGGACATCAGTTACGGGGGTCGAATCGGTGGGTGCCTGGCTGCGCAAGAAGGCGGTCGACGAGGAAAATCCGGACGATGTGCCGACCGGCCAGATCTCGGCGGCGCTCATCGCCGAAGCGGATGGCGGGACTTCGCCGTCCGAGGGAACCACGGAGGTCGAAGCCGCGTCGAAACCCGATGTGGAGTCCACGACCACGGGTCCGGCCGACCTCGAACAGGCTCTCGCCGACAGGCAGGCACTGATCCAGATGTGCCTGTACGCCCTCGATCGCGCCCGCAGCGGCGGTGTCGTCGAGCGGCTCGAACACGGTCTCGCCGCGATCGGCGTCCGTGCCCTGCGTCCGGACGGCGAGCGGTTCGACCCCGCCGTGCACGAGGCGGGCGGCGCGGTCGCGACCGAGGATCCCGCGCTCGAAGGGCTCGTCGCGGAGACCGAGGTCGTCGGGTTCGCCGATCACGACCGGGTGCTGCGCGCGCCGATCGTCATCGTCTACGCGAAGAAGGCACAGTGACCGCTCCGAGCGCGGCGGCCAACCTGCCCGCGGTCGTGAAGAGCACCCGCGAGCAGCTGCTCACCGTCGTCCGCGAAGCCGATCCCCAGGCCGCGAAATGGGTCGAGGACATCCGGAAGACGCGGCCGAAGAAGCCGTCCGTCGTGGTGGTCGGCGAGACCAACCGCGGCAAGAGCTCGCTCGTGAACGCGCTCCTGTCCATGCCGGGACTGTCCCCTGTGGACGCCGACGTCGCCACGGCGACCTATCTCGTCTTCGAGCACGCAGAGCAGTGGTCCGCGCAGGCCTGCTATCCGGGCCAGCTGGCGCCGGTGCCGATCAACCTGAACGACCTGATCCACTGGGTCTCGGCCGCGCACGAACTGCCGGAAGGGCAGATCCCGCCGCGGTACGTCGAGGTCTCCGGCCCGGTCCCGCTGCTCGAACGAGTGTCCATTGTGGATACCCCGGGTGTAGGCGGGCTCGATTCGATGCACGGCGAACTCGCGAAGGAAGCCGCCGCGGGCGCCACCGCGCTGCTGTTCGTCGTCGACTCCTCCTCGCCGTTCACCGCGCAGGAACTGCAATTCCTGCAGGACATGGGCGAGCGCGTCGAGACGGTGCTGTTCGCGCTGACCAAGACCGACCAGTTCCGTGGCTGGCGCGAGGTGCTCGAAGCCGACCGGCGGCTGCTCGCCGAGCACGCCCCGCGGTTCGCCGACGCGGTGTTCCACCCGGTGTCCGCGCGTATGTTCGAGACGGCGGCCAAGGCCCCGAACGAGCAGATGGCCATGATGCTGCGCGAGAAGGCGGGCATCGCCGCACTGCAGGGCGCGTTGCAGGAGATGCTGGTCGGCCGTTCGGCGATGCTGGGCGAGGCCAACACCCTGCGCGCGCTGTCGAGCGCGCTCGGCGAACTCAAGGCGAAACTCCAGGCGGAAAGCCGCGCCCTGTCCGCCGGCGAGGCCGAAGCGGAGCAGCTGCGCCAGCGCCGCGACGACCTGACCACCGAACGCCGGTCTTCGACCCGCGGCTGGCAGCTGAAACTGCGCGCGGAGATCCAGCGGACGCGTGTCGAGGTCGGGCACGAGACCAGCAGGCAGATGCGCGACGCGTCGACCCACTTCCGCCAGCGGATCGACGGCGCGAAACGGGACGATCTCGCGGCGCTGCCCCAGCAGGTCGACATCGCGCTGCAGACGACGTCGCAGCGGATCTCGATGCTGCTCTCCCAGCGGCTCAACCAGGTCACCAACGTCGCGCTCGCCGAGTTGTTCTCACCCGAAGAGCTCGACATCATCCGCGGCCAGTTCGCCAGGGCGGGCGGCCCGCCGGTCGTGCTGCGCCCGCCGGACAAGAAACCGCCGACGGCCGAGGACAAACTCCTCATCTTCATGGGGGTTTCCGGTGGTCTCGGCGCCGGGAAGGTCGCCGCGCTGCCGCTGGCGGGTGTCGCGATCCTGAACCCGGTGATCCTGCCGGCCACGATCATCATCGGGCTCGGTGCCGGCTGGTGGATGGCGCGGACCCGCAAACACGCGTCGGACAAGCAGCATATGAAGCAGTGGCTGGTCGAAGCGATCGCCGACGCGCGGTCCACGTTGGACCAGCTCGTCGCGGAGCAGCTGATCGAAGCCGAACAGCAGCTTTCGATGGCGCTCGACGAAGCCCTCGGCCGCCGCATCGACGCGATCGAGGCGGAGCTGAAGGAAGTCGACAAGACGATCAAGATGGGCGCGCAGGAACGGGCGAAGAAGATCTCGGTCGTCGCGAAGCGCCTGAAGGACGTCTCGGACGGCCGGGACCGCGCTGAGGCACTGCTCGGACGCATTCGGTCACTGCGCGACGCCTGATCACCCGCGTTTAGTCCTCTGGATGCGGTACTTGCACGCGCAAGTACCGCATCCAGAGGACCAAACGCGCTGGGCCGGCCTGCCCGCGCGGGTGGTCCTGTTGTGGACCGGAACCGAACCGGCTTACGGTGAGTCTTAAGCTTCGACACACCAGCAGGTCAACGAGGGGGTTATCCCATGTGGGTCGACGAGAGCGGCGGCACGGACACCGAGTCGGGCTCCACCGAAGCGGTCACCGTCCACGTTGACGGCGAGGAGTACCAGGCCGAGCTCAACTACGACCTCGACAAGGACGGCGTGAACGACGCCGCCGTCATCCAGCACGAGGACGGCACGGGCCAGGCGTTCGTCGACAGCGACGGCGACGGCGAGGCCGACCAGTACGCGGTGCTCGACGAGAACGGCAAGGTCGTCCAGGAAGCCGTCTACGACGAGGCGTCCGGTTCCTGGGTCGAAGCGGGCGGCAGCGGTGGCGACGACGGTTCCGACGCGGGCACCAGCGGCACCATGCACGCCGACATGCCCAGCGGCGACGTCGAGGTCGGCCCGCCGACCGTCGACACCAACAACGACGGAACCCCGGACACCGCCATCGTCCACACCGAGGACGGCCGCACGATCGCCTTCACCGACAAGGACGGCGACGGCAGCGCCGACATCGCGGTGGAGACCGACGCCTCCGGCAACTCCAAGACCTACGAGCACACCGGCCCGGGTCAGTGGTCCGAGGTCGGCAGCGGCCTGGTCAACAACGACATCGACTCGGTCTTCACGAGCGCTCCGGCGGCCGAAGGCGACCCGGCGGGCGACGCGGCGTGGGGTGGCGAGGGCACCGAAACACTCGAAGGAGTGGCGAAGATCGATTCCGCCACCGGCCAGTGGATCAGCCCCAACTAAATCCTGAAATGGCCTGGACCAATACAAGAATGGTTTAGTCCATTTCGGCGGGCCGATTAATGTAATCCTGGTCACAGAACAACCCGGCACGAGACCTCGTGCCGGGTTTTCTCATGTCCGATTCGGCCGGCGACTGTGCCATCGATCACCGGAAGAATTTCTGCGTATGGCCCATTCCGGTGATACTGAATCGATTCCCTTATCGTTCTTGTGAGAGAACCGACAGGTCAGCTCTCGGTTACCTGCCGGTCATCCGGCTACTCTCGGGGAATCCCAAAACCTGCACGCCGGTCTTCCCGCCGGTGTGCGAAGCCATTCGGTCGCCGGCATCGAAGCCCGCATCGGAACAGCGTCGTTCCCGGTGTGGGCTTCTGCCGTCGGAAGTCAGGAGAAGAGATGACCGCAGTCGCCATCCCCGGACTGGAAAATGCGCCGACGACGCACAGTGGCGTGCTGTCCTGGGTCCGAGAGGTCGCCGAACTGACCACTCCGGACCGTGTGGTGTGGGTCGACGGGTCCGACGAAGAGGCCGCCCGGATCAACGCCGAGCTGGTCTCCGCCGGCACGTTCGTGCAGCTCGACGCGAAGCCCAACTCGTACTGGGCCGCTTCCGACCCGAATGACGTCGCCCGCGTCGAAGAGCGCACCTTCATCTGTTCCGAGAAGGAAGAGGACGCCGGTCCCACCAACAACTGGATGGACCCGGCCGAGATGAAGGCCACGATGACCGAGCTGTACCGCGGATGCATGCGCGGTCGCACGATGTACGTCATCCCCTTCTGCATGGGCCCCCTCGGAGCCGAGGACCCCAAGCTCGGCATCGAGATCACCGACTTCGCCTACGTCGTCGCCTCCATGCGCGTGATGACCCGCGCCGGCAAGGCCGCGCTGGACAAGTTCGTCACCGAGGACGGCACCGAGCGCGAGTTCGTCCCGGCCCTGCACTCCGTCGGCGCGCCGCTGGAGCCGGGTCAGGAGGACGTCTCCTGGCCGTGCAACACCACCAAGTACATCTCGCACTTCCCCGAGACCCGCGAGATCTGGAGCTACGGCTCCGGCTACGGCGGCAACTCGCTGCTGGGCAAGAAGTGCTACTCGCTGCGCATCGGCTCGGTCATCGCCCGCGACGAGGGCTGGCTGGCCGAGCACATGCTGATCCTCAAGCTGATCTCGCCCGAGGACAAGGTCCACTACGTCGCGGCGGCGTTCCCGAGCGCCTGCGGCAAGACCAACCTCGCCATGCTGCAGCCGACCATCCCCGGCTGGCGCGCCGAGACCCTCGGTGACGACATCGCGTGGATGCGGTTCGGCGAGGACGGCCGTCTGTACGCGGTGAACCCCGAGTTCGGCTTCTTCGGCGTCGCGCCGGGCACCGACTGGCACACCAACCCCAACGCGATGCGCACCATCGAAAAGGGCAACACGGTCTACACGAACGTCGCGCTCACCGACGACGGCGACGTCTGGTGGGAGGGCATGGGCGACAAGCCCGAGCACGCCACCTCCTGGAAGAAGCAGGACTGGACGCCGGAGTCGGAAGAGAAGGCCGCGCACCCGAACTCGCGCTACTGCACCCCGATGTCGCAGTGCCCGATCCTCGCGCCGGAGTGGGACGACCCGAAGGGCGTGCCGATCTCGGCGATCCTGTTCGGCGGCCGCCGCAAGACCACGGTCCCGCTGGTGAACGAGGCCCGCGACTGGCAGCACGGCGTGTTCATGGGTGCCACCATGTCGTCGGAGACCACCGCGGCCGCCGCCGGCGCGGTCGGCAACGTGCGCCGCGACCCGATGGCCATGCTGCCGTTCCTCGGCTACCACGCCGGTGACTACTTCAAGCACTGGCTGGACCTCGGCAAGAACGCCGACGCGGACAAGCTGCCGAAGATCTTCTACGTCAACTGGTTCCGCCGTGGCGACGACGGCCGCTTCCTGTGGCCGGGCTTCGGCGAGAACTCGCGGATCCTGAAGTGGGTCATCGACCGCGTCGAGGGCAAGGGCAACGCGAACGAGACCCCGGTCGGCTTCGTGCCGAACGCCGAGGACCTCGACACCGAGGGCCTCAAGGAGCCGCTGGCCGACATCCAGGCCGCGCTGGACGTCTCCGCCGACGAGTGGCGCCAGGAACTGCCGCTCATCGAGGAGTGGTTCGACAAGATCGGCGACAAGGTCCCGTCGTCGCTGCGTGACGAGCTGGACGCGCTGAAGCAGCGCCTCGGCTGATCGCCCGAACGCCGGAGCAGGCCTCATCCTCGGAGTCATTCCCGAGGATGAGGCCTTCTTCTTTCCCGCTCGGTACCGTGGCCGCATGGTCAAATTCGGCGTCAACATGGTCGTCCCGGAAAGCCGTGCCGCGTGGGTCGAAAAGTGCCGCAAGGCCGAAGACCTCGGATTCGACGTGATCGGCGCGGCCGACCACCTCGGCATGGCACCGCCGTTCCCGGCCCTCGTGCTCGCCGCCGAGGTGACGAACCGCCCTCGGCTCAACACTTTCGTCATCAACACCGCCTTCTACAACCCGGTGCTGCTGGCCCGCGACGTCACCGGCACGGATCAGTTCACCGAAGGCAGGCTGGAGCTCGGTCTGGGGGCCGGTTACGTGAAGGCCGAATTCGAAGCGGCGGGCATGGAGTTCCCGCGTGCGGGCAAACGCGTGGACCATCTCGAAAACACCATAAAAGCGCTGAAACGGCTCTATGCCGACGAAAACCACAAACCGCCGACGGTGCAGAAACCGGGCCCGCCGCTGATGATCGCCGGCCGCGGTGACAGGCTCCTCACCCTCGCCGCCGAACACGCCGACATCATCGGCTTCACCGGCACGGCGGCCGTTCCCGACGGCGGCGCGCTCGCCGTCGACGACGCCGCCGGAATCGAAGAGCGGGTGAACTTCGTCCGCGGGAAACTGAACGGCCGCGCGGTCGAATTCAACATCCTCTCGCATTTCGTCGCCGTGGTCGAAGACCGGCGAAAAGGGTTGGAGAGCCTGCGAGAGTTACTCGACGGCAAGCTCACCGTCGAACAACTCGCGGAACTGCCGACGGCTTTGGTCGGCACCCACGAACAGATCGCCGAACAGATCCTGGCACATCGCGAACGCTTCGGCTTCACCTACTTCACCGTGCTGGAACACAACATGGACGCGCTCGCTCCGGTGATCGAATCCTTGCGCGGCGAATGATCGACGTACGCGGGCTCGGCGTCCAGGCCGGGGAGCACTGGTTGTTCGACGGCCTCGACTTCGAGGTCGAGGCGGGCGAATGCGCGGTCATCGTCGGCCCCAACGGAGTCGGGAAATCGACCCTGCTGCGGTGTTTGTACGGCACGCAAACTCCGCAGCGCGGCCGCGTCGTCGTCGCGGGCGGAAAACCCGACGAACGCGATGTTTCCTTCCGTCGCAAGGTTTCCGTTCTGTTCGACGACTCCGATTTCTTCGCCGAGCTGACCCCGCTCCAGCATCTCGAACTGCTGGAGGGTTCGTTCGGCGCCGATCTCGGCGACTACGGCGCGCTCCTCGCGGACGCGGGGCTCGCCGAGCGGGCGAAGGTCACCGCGGGCAAGTTCTCGGCCGGGCAACGCCGTCGGCTGTTGCTCCTCGGTGCGACGGCGCGGCCGCACGACGTCCTGCTGCTCGACGAGCCCGAGCGGGCACTCGACGTCGCGGGGAAGGAATGGCTGACGTCGTTGATCAAGCGTTCGACCGACGCCGGGGCGGCCGTCGTCGTGGCCACGCATCACCCTCCGCTGCTCGAAGCGGCCGACTCCACCCTCGAGTTGTGGTGACCACGAAAGCGTCCGCGCACGTCCCAGGGCGGCAGCGTTTCGGTGGGCTGCTCAACGGCGACTACCAGACCTTCCTGGCATTGTTCGGTTTCGGCGCGCTGTTCACCGCCTTCCAGAACCTGCCGAAGCTCCGCGATTTCCTCTTTGGACAGTCCGTTGTGGACTTTCCGGCGGTCTTCGGGCTACTGGTAGTGCTCTGCGCGATGTTCTGGCGCGGCCTGCTGCGCCGCGGTTTCGTCTGGGCCGAACCGGCGGCGCTGACGTGGATGGACTTCGCCCGCGTCGACAGGCGCCGCGTCGTCGTGAAGCGGATGTGGACGCTGTGGTCCGGCCTGGTCCTGGTGGTCGGCTACACCGGGGCGCTGGTCACCGCGATCGGTGGCGGGTCGAAGGACGTGTGGATCGCGATGTCGGCGTTGACCGCCTCCGGCGCGATCCTGGCCGCCGTCACCGCGCGGCGGACGGCGATCCGAGGGGAAACGCTCGCGCCGGTCGTGCTCGCGCTCGCCGGTCTGGCGTTCGCGGCCGCGGGTCTCGGCCCGGTCGCCGTCGAGGTGCTGGCCGGCGCGCTGTTCGTGGTGGCGGTCGCGGTGGCCTTCGGTGGGGAGCCGATGTCCGGGGTCGGCCGCCAGGAACTCGTCGACGGCTGGAACGCGCGGCTGCTGCGGGCGATGGCCGCGGTCTTCATGGACCCCATGCTGCTGATCCCGGAGTCGAAACCGGTGCCGTGGCTGTCGCTGCGGCGTCCGACGACGCTGCGGCTCGCGTGGGCGGGGGTGCTCGGCCGGGCGCGCTACGCGGCGTCGAGCGTGGTGATCGCGTGCCTGGCCGGCGTCACGCACCTGGCCTTTCCGGCGATCCCCGCGGCGGCGCTGTTCGCGCTCGGCGCGTACGCGGCGCTCGTGCCGTTCGTCGGCGGGCTCGGCGAACTGTGGCGCAACCCCGGCCGCAGGCGGTGGCTCGGCGCGTCCGACTGGGAGTTGCGGCTGGTCAACGGGCTGGTGATCACCCTGCTGGGTGTCGCTTGGGGGATCCTGCTCGGCCTGGTGACACTGCTCCTCGGCGTGATCCCCGCCTGGCCGGTGTGGCTCGCGATCCCGCTCGCGGTGTTCGCCGCGCTGCGGACGGCGACCCGGCCACCGATGAACTACGACGTCAGCGGCGGGGCGGCCGGGCTGCAGGCCTTGCGCGGCGTGGACGTCCTCGTCGTCGGCGCCGTCTTGCTCAGCGTGATCGCCTGAGGTCACCCGTTCCCGCGTTCGGATCATTCGGATACTCCGAACGCGGGTTACCCTCGATGCGACGAAAGGAGCACGAGTGGGCGGCGGGCACGCACCGGGGAAGGGGCGGCGGGCGACCAGCGAGTTCCCCGCGGGCTGGACCGACGAGCAGATCATCGCGGTGATCAAGGACGTCGCGAACGATCCGAGCGAACCCCGCCTCAGACTCCACAACGGCCGTTGGCGCTGCGCCGGCGAACGGTACGGCGTGCACCTGATCGTGCTGGTCGAAGACAACGGCCACGTCAAGACGGGTTATCCGGTGGCGGGCCCCGGCGTGGTCCGCAATCCCGACACCGCCGCCGACCCGGCGAACCCGACCGTCGCCGACCTCGCCGCCGGACGGATCAGCTTCTTCGGCGACAGCCTGCTCGACCAGATCGGCGACCGGATCGCGCCGGACCTCCTGGCCTTCTACCGCACGCTGCACTGGTCGGGCGAGTGGGAAGAACTGGCGGACGTCCTCGTCGCGCACGCGCTGAAGGAGAACCTGCACCTCGGCGTGGACGAGTACGCCACCCTGGAAAGCCTGCTGAACAGCTTCGACCTGCCGATCGACGGCTTCCTCTACCTGAACGACCGGGCACACGCCCTGGCCGCCCTGCGCCCCTGATCTCGGCGTCCCCCGCGCACCCCACCCCCCACCCATCCCCGGGGGGCGCGCCCTGCACCAGCGTATCGGCGGTGGGTGACGGGAATGGGGTGGAAGGTGATCGAGGGCGGGAGTTGTCCACAACGGCGGGGGCCTGTGGATAGTGGGACGAAGGGGCCTTGACCGCATGCGATGCGGCGAAAGCGTCCTTCGCCCGCTTCTCGAGTACGCCCACCGCTCACGAAGCGGTGCTGAAGCCCTCGTCAGCTCGCTTCGGCGACATCTTCGGCGTCGCCCTCGGCGGCCGAACGCAGTGCGTCCAGCGGCAGCGCGACGGCGTCCGCGATCGCCATCACGGTGAAGAAGGCGGGCGTCGGGATCCGCCCGGTCTCGATCTTCCGGAGCGTCTCCACCGAGATCCCGGCCTCGGCCGCGACCTCGACCATGCTCCGCGACGACGCCGCGCGCGCGTCCCGGAGCGCCAGCCCCAGCCGCTCGCCGCGTTCGCGTTCCTCGTCCGTCAACGGCACTCGCACCATGAGCCCAATACTAATACCGGTCGGATTGGTCGTGAGTGGCGATCCGGGTCGCACCGTCCTTACCACTCACGAGGTGCGGCACCGGCGATGTCACGTGTTTGGGCGGACGACACGCGTGACTGGATGGACGAGACGCCACGAACCGTCCGCTGGATCACGCGTGTCGTCCATCCAAACACGCGTGTCGTCCAACTGATCCCGCGAAAGCGCCACGCCACTTACGACCGGCCCACTGAGTTACCCCCAGCCTGTGGACAACTCTGTGCACAGGTCGTGGACAACCCCAAGAAAAGGGCCCCGCCGAGCCGAAACTCGACGGGGCCACAATCCCTAGTGGCTTCAGGCGCCCGCGGGCACCGGAAGTGGGAGTCCGGGGAGGCTCTGGTCGTTCGGCACCTTGCCGTCGACGAGGTAGTCCTCCACGACCTTGTCCACACCCACGTTGCCGCCGGCGTAGATACCGTGGTCACCCTCACCGGTCACGGTGATCATCCGCGAGTTGGCGAACGCGCGGTGCGCACGGGTCGCGCCCTCGATCGGGGTCGCGGGGTCGTGCACCGACTGGACGATCAGCACCGGCGGGACGCCGCGGCCGTCGAGCTTCGGCAGGTCGACCGGCTTGTTCTTCCAGAAGATGCACGGCTGGATCAGCCAGCCGGCGCCGAGCAGCGGCAGATCACGGTCGATCAGCTTCTGCGACTGGCGGATGACGCTCTGCCGGGTGCCGGTCCACTTGCCCTCGTTGCAGGGGATGGACCAGAAGCTGGCGTTGTAGGAGTCGCCGTCGCTCGGGACGAACAGCGGCTGCGGGCCGATGACGCCGTCCCCGTCGACGGTCTCGGCCTTGACCTTCTGCGCGGCCGAGGCCTTCTGCTGCTGCGACGAGGTGCCCTCGGTCAGCGTCTTCAGGTTGACCAGGTAGTCGGCCAGCGCCGGGAAGTTGCGCTTCGAGTAGAGGTACGAAGCGATGGTCGAGTCGAGGGCGTTGGCCGAAACCGGGACGCCGTCCACCTCGACCGGGTTCTGGGTCAGCGCGAAGCGGACCTTCTCGTAGGTCTGGCGAGCGGCCTCACCGTTCTTGCCGAAGCCGTAGACCTTGTCGTACTTGCCCATCCACGGCAGGAAGTCCTGACGCCAGCGGCGCTCGAAGCCGAGCGGCTGCCCGTCGAACGAGTTCTGCCAGGTGGTGGTGAACTCGGTCGAGGAGTCGAGCAGGAAGCGGCCGGTCCGGGTGGGGAACTGCTGCGCGTAGTGCGCGCCCATCCAGGTGCCCGCCGAGTAGCCGACCCAGTTGATCTTGTCGCGGCCCAGGAGGACACGCAGCAGGTCGATGTCGCGGATGGTCTGGGCGGTGTTGATGAGCGGGCCCAGCTCGCCGGACTTCACCTGGCAGGAGTCCGCCGCGTACTTGGTGGCGTCCAGGATCAGGTTGAGGTTCGCCCGGCTGCGGTCGCGCGGGTCCAGGTCGGAGCCGGTGCCGATCGCGTTGCCGCAGGTGATGTTGGTGCTCTTGCCGGTGCCGCGCGGGTCGAGACCGATGATCTCCTGGTTCGCGCGCAGCTTCGTCTGGTTACGGAGACGGGCCGGGAAGTTACGGCCGGGAGCGCCGGGACCACCCGGGTTCGTGATGACACTGGCCGTCGCGTTGCCGCTGGTGGCGGCGAGGCGGCTGACGGCGATCGTCAGGTCGATGGCCTCGTTCGGCTTGTACCAGTTACGCGGCGAGCGGTAGGTCGCACACTCGATGTTCTCGGCCCCCGGAGGCGGCGCGGACGGCAGCTCACTGGCGGTGCACTTGTGCCAGTCCAGCTTCTGGTCCGCGTACTTCGCCGGAATGTTGGTGGAGTTCAGCGGCTGCTGCCCGGCAGCCTCCGGACCTGCGAACGCAGGCGTGAACCCGGCCAGCATGGTGCCGGCGACAGCCGGGATCACCACCGCATAGCGGAGTTTCTTCATCCGATGCCCCTTTGATGTTGCGTGCGAAGTTCCTGTTCGCGACTTGCGGCTATTGATATCCGCCGGGGACTCCGACGGCAACCGCCCTTCGTCGTATGAGGCGTCGCTGATCAAATCGATATCCGGCACGCGTGACCCGGGCGGGTGAGAGGTTCTAGGGTCATCGGGTCGATCCGGGGGTACGGGAACGTTAGGTGAGGTCCGATGGCGTCAGGTAAGGCAGACGGGAAGGTGAGGGGCTTTCAGTTCAGCCCCTGGAACCTCCTGTTGATCATCCCGTTGCTGGTGCTGATCACGTCCTTGTTCAATTCGGACGGTCCCCGGCTGTTCGGGATGCCGTTCTTCTACTGGTTCCAATTCGTGTTCGTGGCGGTCGGTGTCCTCTGCACATGGATCGTCTACGTGATGACGAAGGACAAGCCGACCAGTGAGCGTCCCGACCGGCTGTCCGTGGACGAGCTCGACGAGGGGGACGTCAAGTGACCAACATCCAATGGCCCGAGCTGATCATCTTCACGATCCTCTTCGCGGTCGTCACCGTCCTCGGCTTCGTCGCGTCTCGCTGGAAGGCAGGCAACACCCTCGATCACCTGGACGAGTGGGGTCTCGGCGGCCGCAAGTTCGGCTCGTGGATCACCTGGTTCCTGCTCGGCGGTGACCTCTACACGGCTTACACGTTCGTGGCCGTTCCCGCGCTGATGTTCAGCGCCGGCGCGATGGGCCTGTTCGCGCTGCCGTACACGATCATCGTCTACCCGATCGTGTTGATGCCGGCGCTGCGCATGTGGTCGGTCTCGCGCGTCCGCGGCTACGTCACCCCCGCCGACTTCGTCCGCGGCCGGTTCGGTTCGCCGACGCTGGCGCTGCTGATCGCCATCACCGGCATCATCGCCACGATGCCGTACATCGCGCTGCAGCTCGTCGGGCTCGAGGCGGTCCTGCGGACCATGGGCATCAACGGCTCCGGCATCGTCGGTCACCTGCCGCTGCTGGTCGCCTTCATCATCCTGGCGGTCTACACCTACCAGTCGGGCCTTCGCGCGCCCGCGCTGATCGCGTTCGTCAAGGACATCCTGATCTACCTCGTGATCCTCGTGGCGATCATCTACCTGCCCTCGAAACTCGGCGGCTGGTCGGCGATCTTCGACGCGGCCGACGCGAAATTCGACAAGACGCCCTCTCCGGCGGACGGCATCCTGCTCAATACCAACAACCAGTTGCAGTACGCCACGCTGGCGCTCGGTTCGGCGCTCGCGCTGTTCCTGTACCCGCACTCGCTCACCAGCGTGCTCGCCTCGCGCGGCCGCAGCGTGATCAAGCGGAACATGGTCGCTCTGCCGGCGTACTCGCTGGTCCTGGGCCTGCTGGCGCTGCTCGGCTACGTCGCGATCAGTGCCTCGGTCAAGCCGATCACGAACAACGCCACCGGCAAACCCGACACGAACACCGTCGTCCCGGTGCTGTTCGACACGCAGTTCTCGTCGTGGTTCGCCGGGATCGCGTTCGCCGCGATCGGCATCGGCGCGCTGGTGCCCGCGGCGATCATGTCGATCGCGGCGGCCAACCTGTGGACCCGCAACATCTACAAGGAGTACATCAAGAAGAACGCGACGCCGGGCCAGGAGGCGAAGCAGGCCAAGCTCGCTTCGCTGATCGTGAAGTTCGGCGCGGTGGCGTTCATCCTGTTCATCGACCCGCAGTTCTCGATCGACCTGCAGCTCATCGGCGGGGTGCTGATCCTGCAGACGCTGCCCGCGGTGGCGATTTCGCTCTACACGCGGTGGTTCCACCGCTGGGGCCTGATCGCCGGCTGGGTGGTCGGCATCGGGTGGGGCCTGATCATGCTCTACAACATCCCGAACCCGGCGACCGGCAAGGCGCACTTCGGTGGCTCGGCGCTGAAGCTCGGGGACCTGTCGATCTTCGGCTGGCACCCGCTCAGCGGCTCGCAGCTGCAGATCTACGTCGGGTTCGTGGCGCTGATCGCGAACCTGCTGGTCGCCGTGATCTTCACGGTGATCGCGCGGCAGCTGAAGGTCTTCAACGGCACGGACGACACCGAGGCCGAGGACTACCACGCCGATGAACACGACAAGGATCTCCGCGAAATCGGCGTCCACTAGTCACCGCTGATCGAAGGGGCCGCGTCCTGCCGGGACGCGGCCCTTTTCGTGGCCGCGGTCGCCGCCAGGTAGAGGGTGAGGCCGTTCAGCAGGTGCCAGAGGAAGTGCGTCCCGGCGGGAAAGCTGCCGCAGACCGTGTGGTCGGCCGTGCGGAAAGACAGGGACACCCCGAATACGGCCGCGGCGAGGGCGAACCTGCGGCGATGTTCACCCCTGAGGATGATCGCGAAGATCACGAGCCCGAGCAGCGCCGAGAGGTACAGCCCGCCGCCCAGTGACGCGACGACGGCGGTGAAGGCGAGGAACACGGGGATGCCGAGCCACGAGAGCCCACGGCGGACGCCGAAGAACAGATGCGGGAACACGGCGGCGTAGTACAGGACGAACACCAGGATGAA
This sequence comes from Amycolatopsis sp. SB7-3, assembly GCF_041021335.1. Lineage (NCBI taxonomy): Bacteria > Bacillati > Actinomycetota > Actinomycetes > Pseudonocardiales > Pseudonocardiaceae > Amycolatopsis > Amycolatopsis sp. SB7-3. The sequence continues at coordinate 2,219,472 of NZ_JBFPJQ010000001.1, read as the reverse complement.
GCCGGTGTCGGCGGCCGCGGACCAGCGGGTGGCGAGCAGGTGGAAGGCCGTGCTGCCGAGGAACACCAGTCCGATGAGGACGGCGAAGACGCGACCCTTCGGCTGCCGCCAGACCGCGATCGCCGCGATCAGGAACGCGAGATTGCTGAGACTGTTGAGCGGCTCGCCCCAAAGGCCGGGAGCGAGGCGTTCGCAGTAGCCGTCGACGTACGCCGTCCAGTTCACTCCCCCAGGTAACCGTGCCCGCGTGAACCGGAGGTGTCTTTCGCGCTGGACACCTGCCGGATCTCCGCGTCCTGAAGGGTCCCTTTGAGACGCTCAATGTCCCCAAGGCCCCCTTTGAGACACCCACCCCGAGTTGTCCACACCCACCCGCCGTTGTGGACAACTCGGCCCCCACCCCCACCGGAACCCACCCCGCGTCACCCCCTCCCGATACGCTGGTGCGGGGCGCGCCCCCCTGGGAGCGGTGGGGGGTGGGGTACGCGCGGGGAAGCGAAAAAAGCCTGGTCAATCGGGTGAGCAGGACGCCAGTCGTCGGTTGAGGAAGCGACGTCGCGGCTCCGAGCAGGGCAGCGCGAGCGCCCGCCGGTAGTGGTCCGCGGCTCGCCCGGGGTCGCCGGCGCGCAGCCACAGCGCGCCGAGGACGGCGGGCAGCAGCGTGTAGTCCGGCAGATCGGCCTCGACGGCTTCGAGTTCGGCGATCCCGGCCGCCGCGCCGTCCACCATCGAAAGCGCGATCGCGCGATTCAGCCGCGCCACCGGCGACGGCCGCAGCGCCAGCAGGTCGTCGTACAGGCCGACGATCCGGCGCCAATCCGGCGGCGAAGCCGTGCTGTGGCACAGCGCGATCGCCGCTTCGACGTGATACGCCGACATCTCCGGCCCGGTGCACGCTCGCTCGAACAGCCGTGTCCCCTCGGCGATCATCGCGTGATCCCAGCGATCCCGGTCCTGCTCGTCGAGCAGCAGCAGGTCACCGTCGCGGTCCACCCGCGCGGGCAGCCTGCTCCCCTGCAACAGCATCAGCGCGACCAGCGCCCGCACCCTCGGCAGATCCGTCTTCGGCTCGGCCAGCAGCAGCCGCCCCAGCCGGATCGCCTCGCCGCACAGTTCGCCGCGCACCGCGACCTCGCCGGTCGTCGCGTCGTAGCCCTCGTTGAACAGCAGGTAGAGCACGGCCAGCACACTGTCCACTCTGGACTCCAGAGCGTCCGGCCCCGGCAGGGTGAGCGGCTTCCCCGATTCCCGCAGCCATTTCTTCGCCCGCACGAGCCGCTGCGCCACGGTCGCCGGTTTCGTCAGCAGGGCCGCCGCGATCTCGTTCACCCCGAGCCCACCGACGGTCTTCAACGTCAGCGCCACCTGCGAGACCGTCGGCAGCGCGGGATGACAGCACAGCAGCATCAACACGAGCTCGTCGTCCGTACGCCGGTCGGCTTCGTGGCCGTTCAGCTCCACGAGCCGCGGCAGCAGCGCGCGCAAGGTCTGTTCGCGCCGGACGACGTCCATCGCCCGGTTCCTCGCCGCCCGGAACAGCCAACCGCGCGGATTGTCCGGCACGCCGGTCTGCGGCCAGGTCCGCAGCGCCTGCTCCAGCGCGTCGGCGACGGCCTCCTCGGCCAGGTCCAGGCGTTCGGGGCCGAGCGCCCTGGCCAGCGTGGCGACGATCCGCCCGGCGCTGTGCCGGAACAGATGCTCCACCACGCCGGCCGGGCGGCTCATGACGGCGTCAGTCCTCACAACCGCGTTCGCCGACCTTGCGCACCTCGATCGGCCCGAACCTCAGATGCGGATGCGTCGCGAAGATCTTCTCCGCCTGGTCGAGATCCACGGCCTCGATCACCTGGTAGCCGCCGACGATCTCGGTGGCTTCGGTGTGCGGTCCGTCGGTCGCGCCGACCTCGCCGCCCGTGCCGCGCAGCACCCGGCCGCCTCGCGACAGCCCGCCGCCGACGACGAAACGGCCCTCCTTCGTGCGTTCGTCGGCCCAGGCGATGTAGCTCTCGAGCACGCGTTGTGCTTCGTCGGGGCCGAGGTGATCATGCGAATCCGACTGGGACCGCAGGAAACCGACGTACTGGGGCATGGTGTCCTCCTTGGAATCGATGGCCCCTAGACGAACGAGCCCCCGGGGAATCGACATCAATAGCGGAAGAGCCGGTCGTGCAGTTCACGTTGCCGCGCGAACCAGGCACCAAGCCTGGTCCGGCGGCGACGGCGTTTCAACACGTGCTGGACTTCGCGCACACAGGGCTCGTCGGGCGCGAAGGATTTCCCGGTCAGCAGGACGGCGTAGTGGCCGTCCGGGCAGCGGCCGGAAACGGAGATCATGCCCGGCGTCAGGTCGTCGACGAAATCGATCGAGTCGACCCCGACCACGGACCGCCGATCGCAGACGGGGCAGTAGACGACGAACACGTCACAGCTCCAGCCGCCAGGTCTGCCCGGTCAGCTCGTAACCGAAGCCCGTGATCGTCTCTTCGCTCACCAGCTGGAAGCCGGCCTTCTGGTAGATCGCCCTCGCCGCCTCCAGCAGTGAGACCGTCCAGAGCTCCATCGCCGGGTAGCCGGACGCCCTCGCGAACTCGACGCACTCGCTGACCAGGCGTTTCCCGACACCCCGTCCTCGTGCGGCCGGTTCGAGGAGCAACATGCGCAGCTTCGCGGTGACGCCGTCTTCGGCGGGCATGCAGAAGATGCTGCCGACGCGCTCCCCGTCGAGTTCGGCGATCCAGCCCGCTTGACGTGGATCGCCGCGCCTGTCGACGTACTCCGCGACGACACGGGCGACGAGAGCTTCGAAGCGTTCGTCCCAGCCGTACTCGCGGGAGTAGAGGGCGCCGTGACGGTGGACCACCCAGCCGAAGTCACCCGGCCGGGGCGGGCGCAGGACCAGCGTGGGATCCGCGGCGCGCTCGCCGACCAGCGAGGTGATCGTGTCCATGGCGCCGAGCAGCCGTTGCTGTTCGTCGTCGCCGAACCGGCCGAGCAGCGAGCCGATCCGGCCCACCGACCGTTCGTCGAGGACGGCGAAGGCCTTGCGGCCGTTCTCGGTCAGCCGGACGATCTGACGGCGGGCGTCCTCGTCGCTGCGTTCACGGGTGAGCAGGCCGCGCCCCTCGAGCCTCGCGAGCAGCCTGCTCGCGTACCCGGCGTCGAGGTCGAGACGTTTGCGCAGGTCGGTGACCTGGGTTTGGTCCTGCTGCGCGAGTTCGAAGATGACCCTGGCTTCGCTCAGGGAGTACTCCGCGTCGGCCGGTCCTTCGTCAAGGACGCCGATCACGCCGGTGTACAGGCGGTTGAAGGCCCGGACGGTCGCCACCCGGTCTGCGGAACGATTCATTTGACCACCTCAACAGATTCGTTGACGAGGTCAAGTGTTACTCCGCGAAGCGGTGAAGGCAAGAATCTTTCGGGGTCCGGACATATGGAAACCCCGTGATGCTGCCAGGTCGGGGGTCCGCCAGCATCACGGGGTCGTAGTGGGTATCGACGCCGCGTTCCGCGGCGTTACACCTCACGCACTATGTGTCGTAGGTCACTCGAACGGGCGACACCTACAACGGTTGTTGTCGGGTCAGCGCATGTGCGTGTGACGCGCCTGGGAGATAGCGATGAGCTCCTGACGAACGGTCGCGGTGGCCGCGGTGTCGATCGCCCGGTTCAGCGCCCGGCGAGTGCGAGCCTCGGCGCGACGGGCACGGAGCTTGGCGGCGATGTTGTTCATCGGTTTTTGTCATCCCCTTGGGAGTAGGTCTTGCGTCTTCGTGGCTGTGCTCCTAGTATGCACCCTTTTTCACAAGGATGCCAACGATTATCCGGTGACTTGGCACACCTGCCGATGAATCATCGGCAACATGAGCGTAAAACCGGAGAGATTTGGTGGCGCCGGTCACTTCTTGATAACGCCGGAAGGCGCGACGAAGCGACGATAGGGGTCTCTACCGTTTTCTAGAGCTGAGGCTATAAAGCTTGAGAGAGGCTTAGTCCCGGCCGAGCAGGTAGTGGCCGAAGTGCGGGACGGTGAAGGCGATGTGCCCGCGTTCGGCGGAGTACACCAGCCCCTTCTTCATCAGGCTGTCCCGCGCCGGTGACAGCGACGAAGGCTTCCGCCCCAGGTAGACGGCCACATCGGCGGTCCCGGCGGACTCGTCCCGCCCCTGCGTCAGCTCCGCCATCGCGAGCAGGTACTCGCGTTCCGCGGGTGTCGCGCGTTCGTAGCGGGAGCCGAAGAAGCCGACCGCGAGCTCGGACTCGGCCTCCGGGGCGGCGACCTGGACGTCCTTCACGGTGATGGGGTCCGCGGGCGCGGCGTCCCAGGCGGCCTTGCCGTAGGCCTGGATGAAGTACGGATAGCCGCCGGACGCGTCGAACAGGGCGTCCAGCGCCTCCGGCTCGATGCCCGCGTCCTCGCGTTCGATCGGCGCCATCACCGCGAGGTCGGCGTCTTCGCGCTCCAGCCTGTCGATGCGCGCGTAGCGGAAGAGGCGCTCCGAGTACGACTTCGACGCCGACAGGACGGCAGGTACATGCGGCAGTCCCGCGCCGACCACGACCAACGGCGCCCCGGACTGCGAAAGTTCGTGGCAGGCGGCGCAGAGCGCGGAAACGTCCTCCGGCAGCAGGTCCTGGATCTCGTCGATCAGCAGTGCGACCCCGGTGCCGACGTCGGCCGCCAGCTCCGCGACCTCGGTGAACAGTTCGACCAGGTCGATCTCGATGTCGCCGGAATCGGCGCGGCCCTGCGCGGCGGGCACGTCGATGCCCGGTTGCCAGCGGTCGCGCAGCTTCGCGTCCGGTTTGTTGGCGCGCAGCGCGAACGCCTTGAGCACGCCGAGCACCTGCTCGACCCGGTCCGGCGCGCGATGGCGCACGGCGAGATCGCGGATCGCGCGGTGCAGCGCGGCCGAGAGCGGCCGCCTCAGTTCGGTGTCCGGGCGGGCCTCGATCTTGCCCGCGCCCCAGCCGTGCTTGATGGCCCGCGAGCGCAGCTCGCCCAGCAATACGGTCTTCCCCACGCCGCGCAGGCCGGTCAGCATCAGGCTGCGTTCCGGTCTCCCCCGCGCGACCCGTTCGAGCACGACCTCGAAGGCCTGGAGCTCGCGGACGCGACCTGCCAGCTCGGGTGGCCGTTGACCGGCACCCGGGGCGAAGGGGTTGCGGATGGGATCCACTCTCACACGCTATCGGGGTTTCTAGCGTCGACCCGATATTCCGCCATAGAGGGATAGGCGTGTCGTGGCGGGTTACTCCGAGTGGACGGGTCTGCAGCCCCGTCCCTCGTTCCTACTCACTCAGGTTGCGTTCCGCGTAGATCGTCATCGCGTCACGGATGTATTCCGCGGTGCCCGCGCCGTACTTCTCGTCGTACTGCCCGTAGCGCGGGTCGTCGACGTACAGCTGCCCGAGACCGGCGAAGTAGCCCTTCGACACGGCTCGCACCGCCGGCCGCAGCCATTCGTACAGCCGCCGCGTGATCGCCTGTGCCTCGTCGCCGTCGGCGGGCAGGCCCTGCGCGCGGGCCTCGCCGAACGCGGCCGCGATGTCCTTCTGTTCCTGCTGGTGCGCCTTCTTGTCCTCGGCGCTCAGCGACTTCCACCACCGGTCACCCTGCTTGTAGGCGTCGGCGCCCCAGCGTTCGGTGACCTCCTTCTCGTACTTCGTGTGGTCGAAGCCGTCGAACACTTCCGTTGCCATCAGTTGTTCACCTCTCTCCGTCTTCCTCAAGGTCGTTTTGACCGATTCGATCTGCCGTCCGAGCCGCTGTCGCTCCTGCTCCAGCCACTTCAGATGCGTGCGTAGCGCCGCCGTCGTGTCCTGCTCCCCTTCGAGGACTTCGCCGATCGCGGGCAGGCTCAGCCCGAGTTCGCGAAGCAGCAGGATCCGCTGCAGCCGCACCAGCGCGTCCTGGTCGTAGTAGCGGTATCCGTTGCTCCCCACCCGGCTCGGTTCGAGCAGTCCGATGTCGCCGTAGTGGCGCAGCGTGCGGCTCGTGGTCCCGGCCGAGCGGGCGATGTCCTGGATCGACCACTCCGTCTCGTTCGGCATGTCCACGAAGGTAGAGGTTGACGTTGCGTCAAAGTCAATCGAAGTTCACCCGACCGTGGCATGGTTCACGGATGAAGACATTCGCGCTGGTCATGGCCGCTGCGCTGACCTTGACGACGGCCGGGGTCGCCGACGCGCAACCGCGTCGCGCCTTCGACATCCAGGCTCACCGCGGCGGGCTCGGCCTTACGGTCGAGAGCACGCTCGCGTCCTTCGGCAAGGCGATGGAGCTGGGGGTGACCACGCTCGAACTCGACATCCAGATCACCAAGGACGGTCGCGAGGTCATCACCCACGACCGCAAGACGACACCCGCGAAGTGCCGCGACACCGCGCCCGCGACGCCTGGCGACCCGGCGTATCCGTACGTCGGCAAGTACGTGAAGGATCTGACGTTCGCGCAGGTCCGCACGCTCGATTGCGGCTCGATCCGGCAGCCCGCCCACCCCGGTCAGACGCTGTCCCCCGGCGCCAAGATGCCGACACTCGCCGAGCTCTTCCAGCTCGCCAGGGACCACCACGCCTGGGGGATCGAGTTCAACATCGAGACCAAGGTCGAGGCCGCCGCGCCGCACGAGACGGCGCCGCGTGAGCAGTTCGTCCAGCGGGTGGTGCGGGAGATCCTGCGTGGCGGGTTCGCGCGGAACGTCACCGTCCAGAGCTTCGACTGGGGCGCGTTGATGCGGCTTCGCGAAGTGGCGCCGTGGATCCCGACGGTCGCGCTGACCCAGCCCGAGTTCCTGCAGGTCGGGCAGCCGGGCAAGTCGCCTTGGCTCGGTGGTCTCGACATCGACGACTTCGGCGGCAGCCCCGTCCGCGCGGTGAAGTCGTTCGGCGCGAGCGCGCTTTCGCCGGTGCACGGCAACCCACAGGGCGGCAAGGTCGGCGACCCCGACTACCGGCCGTTCACCACGAAGGCGCTGGTCACCGAGGCGCACCGGGCGGGGATCAAGGTCGTGCCCTGGACGATCGACGACCTGGCCACCATGCACAAGCTCATCGACGACGGCGTCGACGGCATCATCACCGACTATCCGGACCGGCTGCGGCAGGTCGCGGCCGACCGCGGCTTCAAGCTGCCGAAGGCGTATCGGGCTCGCTAGCGAGATCTAGCGCTGTCTAGCGTCAGAGAAATATTCCGGGATACACCGTTAGCGCGGTTCGGCGCGGTGGCGGGCGGGAAGACTGGGGATAGGTTTGTTTCCCGGGTCCGGATCCAGAAAGGTTTACGACCGTGATTCTCCGTCGCGTCGCACGTCCGCTCCTCGCCGCGATCTTCATCTCCGGCGGGATCGGTGCGCTGAAGGACACCCAGGGGCACGCCAAAGCCGTGGAGCCGTTCCTCACCGAGTCCTTCGACAAACTGGAGGGCGTGGTGCCGGAATCGGTGCCGCGCGACCCCGCCACCCTCGTCCGGATCGACGCCGCGGTGAAGGTCGGCGCCGGGGTCGCGCTCGCCGCGGGCAAGGCGCCGCGCCTGGCCTCGATGCTGCTGCTCGGCAGCCTCGTCCCGACCACGTTGGCCGCGCACCGGTTCTGGGAGATCAAGGAACCGGCCGAGCGTCAGCAGCAGCAGATCCAGTTCATCAAGAACGCCGGTCTCGCCGGTGGTCTGCTGCTGGCCGCCGCCGACACCGCGGGCAAGCCGTCGCTCGGCTGGCGCGCCAAGCGTGCCGCGGCCAAAACGGAGAAGCGCGCCGAGAAGCTGGCGAAGAAGGCCGAGAAGGCCATCACGAAGTGACGACCCGCGTTTAGTCCTCTGGATGCGGAAAAGCGCATCCAGAGGACTAAATGCGTGGGGTCATGAGGTGAAGGCCTCGATGTCCTCTGCCTCGACGACGGTGCGGACCTCGACCTCGATCTCGTCGAACAGCGCGGCGTAGGACTCGGCGAACGAGACGGCCTCCGCCAGGTCCTTCGCGTTGATCAGCGCGAACCCGCCAATGACCTCCTTGGCCTCGGTGAACGGGCCGTCGGTCGCGGTGATCTTGCCGCCGCGCACCTTGCGGACCTTCGCGCCCCGCTCGGAGGGGTGCACGCCCTCCGCCGTGATGAGGATGCCCTTCTCGAACGAGTCCTCGATGAAGGCGCCCATCTTCTCGATGAACTCCTTGCTGGGGTTCCAGGCCTCCGGGGCGCTCTCGTCCAGCCGGTGCATCATCAGAAACCGCATCGTCGCTCCTCAGTGTCTTGGCGGGGCTGTTTCTACCCCGCCTTCACCGACGCGTCGAGCGGCTCGACGGCGGTTCGACATTTGTGCACAGAAGTTTTTCTACCGGCTCGCGACCTTCTTGTACTGGGCCGTCGCCAGCGGCGCGAAGATCGCGATGATGGCGATGCAGCACAGGATCGCGTACAGCGACGCGTGCTCGGCGGGCCAGCCCGTCGGGGGCGCGCCGAAGCGGTTCCCGAACAGGTCACGGGCCGAGTTGATCACGGCGGTGAACGGGTTCCAGTCGGCGATGGCCTTCAGCACGCCCGGCAACTTGTCCGCCGGGACGAACGCCGTCGAGATGAAGCTCAACGGGAACATCCACATCAGCCCGGCGCTCTGCGCCACCTCGACACTGCGCGCGACCAGCCCGATCCAGGCGCCGACCCAGGACAGCGCCCAGGCGAACATCAGCATCACCAGGTAGCCGAGCACGGCGTCGAGGAAGCTGCCGCGGATCCGCCAGCCGACCAGCAGCCCGCACAGCGACATGACGACCAGCGCGACCACGCTGATCACCAGGTCGGACGTCGTCCGGCCGAAGATCACCGCCAGCCGCGAGATCGGCAGCGAACGGAACCTGTCGATGATGCCCTTCTGCAGGTCGTTCGCGAACCCGATCACGGTGAACGCCGAGTTGAACGCGACCGTCTGCGCGAAGATGCCGGCGATCAGGAACTCCCGGTACGCGAGCCCGCCCGCCTCGCCGCCGATCGCGTCCCCGAAGACGTACGCGAACAGCAGCACGAACATGATCGGCTGCAGCGTCGCCGCCATCAGCCAGTCCGGGTTGCGCTGGACGTTCTTCAGGTTCCGCCAGGTGATCACACCACCGTCGGAAAAGGCCTTCGCGACCGCGCTCACTTCTTTTCCCCCTCGTCCGTGGCGTGCCCTGTCAGCGAAAGGAAGACGTCGTCGAGCGTCGGCCGGTGCAGCGCGACGTCCTGGACGGCGACGCCGTGGCCGTCGAGCCGCCGCAGTGCCTCGATCAGTGCCTTCGGCCCGCCCTCGACCAGGACGTCGACCTTGCGGGTGTGCTCGTCGACCGACGGCGTGCCCGACCCGACCTCGGTGAGCACCTGTGCGGTCATGGCGAGGTCGCTCGTGTCCGCCACGACGAGCTCCAGCCGTTCACCGCCGATCTCCTGCTTCAGCTCGTCGGCGGTGCCGCGCGCGATGACCTTCCCCTTGTCGATCACGACGATCGAGTCGGCGAGCTGATCGGCCTCCTCCAGGTACTGCGTGGTCAGCAGCACGGTGGTGCCGTCGGCGACGAGCTCCTTGATGACCTCCCAGGTGTCGATCCGGCCGCGCGGATCGAGCCCGGTGGTCGGTTCGTCGAGGATCACCACGGTCGGCTCGGCGACCAGCGCGCCCGCGAGGTCGAGCCGCCGCCGCATGCCACCGGAGTACGTCTTGGCGGGCCGATCCGCCGCGTCCTCCAACCGGAACCGGGCGAGCAGCTCGCGCGCCCTGGACTTCGCCGCCGCCTTCTTGCTCCCGTACAGCCTGCCGACCATGTACAGGTTCTCGAAGCCGGTGAGGTTCTCGTCCACGGCGGCGTACTGCCCGGACAGCCCGATCGACCGCCGGACGGCGTCGGGCTGGGCCAGCACGTCGTGCCCGGCCACCTCCGCCTCGCCCGAATCCGGGCGGAGCAGGGTGGTCAGGATGCGGACCGTCGTCGTCTTGCCGGCGCCGTTCGGCCCCAGCAGCCCCAGCACCTTGCCCGTCGGGATCGACAGATCGACCCCGTCGAGCGCGCGGGTGGAACCGTAGGTCTTGACCAGCGCTTTCGCCTGAACTGCGAACATGCGCACACGCTAGACCCGGGCACCGACAAAGACACCCGGGTTTTTCCCGATCCGCTGCGGGCGAACGCTACTTTTCGAGGATCGCGGTGACGCCCTGGCCGCCCGCGGCGCAGATCGAGATGAGTCCGCGGCCGGATCCCTTCTCGCTCAACAGTTTCGCGAGGGTGGCGACGATGCGGCCGCCGGTCGCGGCGAACGGGTGCCCGGCCGCGAGCGACGAGCCGTTCACGTTCAGCTTCGCCCGATCGATGGAGCCGAGCGGTTCGTCGAGACCCAGCTTCGACTTCGCGAACTGCGGGTCCTCCCACGCCTTGAGGGTGGCGAGCACCTGCGAGGCGAAGGCCTCGTGGATCTCGTAGAAGTCGAAGTCCTGCAGAGTGAGTCCGGCACGCGTGAGCATCTGCGGGACGGCGTACGCGGGCGCCATGAGGAGGCCCTCGTCGCCGTGGACGTAGTCGACGGCCGCGGTCTGCGAGAACGTCAGGTACGCCAGCACCGGCAGCTTCCGCGCCTTCGCCCACTGCTCGGTCGCGAGCAGGACGGTCGACGCACCGTCGGACAGCGGCGTCGAGTTGCCCGCGGTCATCGTGCCGTCAGGACCACCGAAGGCGGGCTTCAGCTTCGCGAGCTTCTCGACGCTGGAATCCGGCCGCAGGTTCTGGTCGCGGGCCAGCTTGAGGTACGGCGTGACCAGGTCGTCGAAGAAGCCCTTGTCGTACGCGGCGCCGAGACGCTGGTGGCTGGTGGCGGCGAGCTCGTCCTGCGCCTCGCGCGTGATCTCCCAGACCTTCGCGGTCAGCGCGGCGTGCTCGCCCATGGACAGGCCGGTGCGCGGCTCGGAGTTGCGCGGGATCTCGGGGACGATGTGGCCGGGGCGCAGCTTCGCGGCCAGCTTCAGCCGTTCGGGGAGCGTCTTCGCGGCGTTCAGCTGCACGAGGATCTGGCGCAGGTCGTCGTTGACCGCCAGCGGCGCGTCGGACGTGGTGTCGACGCCGCCCGCGATGGCCGAGTCGATCTGGCCGAGGGCGATCTTGTTGGCGACGTTGATGATGGCCTGCAGGCCGGTGCCGCACGCCATCTGCACGTCGGAGGCCGGGGTGGCGGGGTTCAGCCTGCTGCCGAGGACGCTTTCGCGGGCGAGGTTGAAGTCGCGGGCGTGCTTGAGCACCGCGCCGGCGGCGACCTCGCCGATCACCTCGTCCTGCAGGGAGAAGCGGCTGACCAGGCCGTCGAGGGCGGCCGTGAACATGTCCTGGTTCGACGCTTTCGCGTACGGACCGTTCGAGCGGGCGAAGGGGATCCGGTTGCCGCCGATGATCGCGACCTTGCGCACGGGTGCCGTCCTTTTCGTGGCCATTTTTTCCACTCCTCCGTAGGCTCTCTCACACTGTAACCTACTAGCGAGTAGGTTAGAATGCGACGTGACGCAAACTGCACGGGAGGCACGTAATGGCTGACAGGTACCAGCAGTTCACGAAATCCCCCGTGGGGAAATTCGTGGTGCCGAAGCTCGGCCTGCCGAACCCCGCGACGCTCCGCCGGTACAAGCCCGGCCAGCCCGCTCTCGAGGGTCCCGCACTTCTGGGTGCCGCGCCGGGCGGTCGCCTCGAAAAGGTGATCGAGGCGCAGCTGCACCGCGCGGGGATCGAGGTCATCGCCGCCGCGACGGACAGGCACGCCGCGCTCGTCTTCGACGCGACAGGCGTGAAGGACCCGAAGCAGCTTCGCGAGGTCTACAACTTCTTCCACCCGGTGATCCGGAGCGTCGGGCCGTCGGGCCGCGTCGTCGTCCTCGGGACGCCGCCGGAGCTGGCCGAAGGCAACGAGCGGATCGCCCAGCGCGCGCTCGAAGGCTTCGTCCGTTCCGTCGGTAAGGAACTGAAGCGCGGCGCGACCGCTCAGCTCGTGTACGTCGCCGAAGGAGCCGAAGAGGCTACTGAGTCCACGCTCCGCTTCCTGCTCTCGTCGAAGTCCGCCTTCGTCGACGCCCAGGTCATCCGCGTCGGAACCGAGACCAAGACCGCCTCCGCGCCCGCCGACTGGGCGAAGCCGCTGGACGGCAAGGTCGCCCTGGTCACCGGCGCTTCCCGCGGTATCGGCGCCGCCATCGCCGAGGTGCTGGGACGCGACGGCGCCCACGTCGTCGCGCTCGACATCCCCGCGCAGGGCGCGGACCTGTCGAAGGTGGCCAACAAGGTCGGCGGCTCGGCGCTGCAGCTCGACATCACCGCCGCCGACGCTCCCGAGAAGCTCGCCGAGTACCTCGTCACCCGCCACGGCGGCGTCGACATCGTCGTGCACAACGCGGGCATCACCCGCGACAAGACGCTGGGCAACATGACCGAAGGCGGCTGGGACTCGGTCATCTCCGTCAACCTCGCGTCGCAGCTCGCGGTGAACGAGAAGCTGCTCACGGACAAGGTGCTGCGCGAGAACGGCCGTATCATCGGCGTCTCCTCGATCGCCGGCATCGCGGGCAACGTCGGCCAGACCAACTACGCCACCAGCAAGGCGGGCGTCATCGGCATGGTGAACGTCGGCGCGCCGAAGCTCGCCGAGTACGGCGGCACGATCAACGCCGTCGCGCCCGGCTTCATCGAGACCAAGATGACCGCCGCCGTCCCGCTGTTCATCCGCGAGGCCGGGCGGCGGCTGTCCAGCCTCGGCCAGGGCGGGCTGCCGGTCGACGTCGCCGAGACGATCGCCTGGTACGCGAACCCGGCTTCGGCCGCGGTCAACGGCAACGTGGTCCGCGTCTGCGGCCAGGCACTGCTGGGGGCGTGAACATGGCGGTCAAGGAACTCCACGAGTCGCCGAGCCTGTCTTCGTTGTATCCCAAGGCGTTGCTCGGTTCGCTGCGCAAAAGCGGCGGGAACGCGCTGCCGTCGACCGAGTTCGTCCGCGAGGGTGTCGTCGTCGACCCGGCCCATCTCGCCGCGTACAACCAGGTGTGCGGATTCCGGCTGGACGACGTGCTCCCGGCGACGTATCCGCACATCCTCGCGTTCCCGCTGCAGATGGCGCTGATGACCGAGGACGACTTTCCCTTCCCGTTGCTGGGCATGGTGCACGTCGCCAACCGGATCACCCAGCACCGGCAGCTGCGGCTCGACGAGTCGTTCACCCTGCGCGTGCGCGCCGAGGATCTGCGCCCGCACGAGAAGGGCAAGCAGTTCGACGTGATCAGCGAGCTGCTCGTCAACGACAGTCCAGTGTGGACGGACGTCAGCACGTACCTGCGCCGCGGCGGTGGCAGCGGCGAGAAGACTTCGCGCGGCCAGCTCTCACAGCCCTCGCCCACCGCGATCTGGCACGTGCCCGGCGACATCGGCCGCCGCTACGCCGAGGTCTCCGGCGACCGCAACCCGATCCACCTGCACCCGATCACCGCGAAGGCGTTCGGGTTCCCGTCCGCGATCGCGCACGGCATGTGGACGAAGGCGCACGCGCTCGCGGCGTTCGAAGGCAGGCTTCCGGAGGCCTTCGCCGTCGACGTCAAGTTCAAGCAGCCGGTCCTGCTGCCCGCCAAGGCCGCTTTCACCACCTGGAGCGAAGGCGATGGCTGGGCGTTCGAGCTGTGGAACGCGCGCAAACCGAAGCCGCACCTGGAGGGCTCAGTCGTCGCTCTCTGACGGCTTCCAGATCTCGCCCTCGACCAGGTCGTTGAACCCGAGCCAGACCAGGTTCATCAGCCACGAGGCGAGTACGCCGTCGGAGACATCGGGGTGGTCGAGCGCCCAGTCGGCCAGCGACTCGGCCGCCCCGACCAGCGCGGCGGACAGCCCGGCGCCGGAGAACTCGGCCTGCTCGCCGAGGCCCTTGCGGGTGCCCGCGGAGACGACCAGCGCGGCGACCAGCTCGATCGCGCGGGTGCGCATGTCGGTGATCTCCGCGGCGAAGGCGCCGCCGACGGTCATGGCCTGGCGGTGCAGCACCGTCCAGGACTCGCGATAGTCGGCGACGAAGCGGTAGAACGCGCGCAGACCGTGCCAAAGCTGCATGTCGGGAGGCAGATCGGGTTTGATCCCGTCCTGCACCGCCTCCAGCAGGCGGGTGGCTTCGCGGCGGATGCACGCGCCGAAGAGGTCTTCCTTGGAGCCGAGGTAGGTGTAGATCATCGGCTTGGACACGCCGGCGACCTCGGAGATCTCGTCCATCGACGCGGAGTGATAGCCGTAGCGCGAGAACACCGAGACCGCTGCGTCCAGGATCTGGCGTTCCCGCACCGCTCTCGGCAGCCTTTTGGCGCGTTCGGCGGGACGCGGCACTTCCTCGGACAACTCATGACCTCCCATTAGCTCGCGTAAGACGCTACCGGGCTGCCACCGGCATGGGTGATTTCGGCACGCTTGCCCGCCTACCTACTGGCGGGTAGCCTTACGCCTTGGTAGGTGGAACTGGAGGGAAGATGACCGAGATCGTGGGGCTGACCGGCCGCGCGCTGGTCGACGCGCTGGAACGGATCGAGCCGGACTCGGCCGAAGCGCACTCTCTCGACGTCAACGAGGTCGCGGGCGCCATCGACCCGAAGGACCTCGGCAAGGACGACGTCCGGCGGCTGCTCACCGCGCTGGGGCGGCTCGCCGAGTCCGCGCCCGCGTTCGACCTCCGCAAGGTGGACCCGGCCCGGTTCGCGAACCTCGTCGCCCGTGCCTCGCGCACGCAACTCGAGAGCGTCGTCGCCGAACGGCCGCTCCGGGAGCGCGTGCTGCGCGAGATCTTCGACCGCATGGGCGCGCACATCCGGCAGGACCGCGCGAAGACACTGCACGCCGTCGTCCACTGGCGGCTGTCCGGTGGCACCGGCGACGGCGGTTACGACCGCTATGAGACGGTGATTTCGCACGGTGAGTGCACGGTCAGCCGCGGCATGAAGGAGAAGCCGAGGGTGACGATCACGATCGCGCCCGTCGACTTCTTCCGGCTCATCACCCATCAGGCGACGCCCGCTGTGCTATTCGTCACCGGAAAGATCAAAGTAAAAGGTGACCTGGCGTTCGCGGCCGGTCTCATCGGTTTCTTCGACCTTCCGAAACCGTCCTGAACCCGGCCGAGCAGATACACTTCCGTGCCGTGCCCCGAAATTCCCCGAACCGGCGCTGGCGGGACAAGGTACGCCTTTCCCGTCCGTTGAGGACGCACAAGACGCGCACCGGTGGCGAGCACGTCGTCAACGCGTTCGCGGAGAGGCTCGAACTCGCCAAACTGAGCCCAGAGCAGTTCACCCAGGTGCTGGAAACCCTGCACATGCTGGGCGAAACCGGTGCGGGCATCGAGCTGAGCTCGTTGGAGACCGAGGTGCTCGTCGACGTCGTGCAACGGGCGTCGAGGGAGCAGCTCAAGGCGATCGCCGACCACCCGGAACTGCGTTCGGCGTTCCTCGACGAGATTTTCCGCAGAATGTCGGACCATTTCGTTCCCGAACGCGCGCGGCATGTCGACTTCGTCGTCGCATGGCGTTTCACCGATGGTGACGGAGAAGACGGTTTCGATCGTTTTCAAACGGTCATCGAAGACGGCGTCTGCGTTTCGAGCACGGATCTCGCGCGCACTCCGGACACCACCATCACCCTTTCCGTCGACGACTTCATCCGGATGGCGACCGGCAACGCGGCGGTGGCGGCGATGTTCGTGACGGGCAAGGTGAAGGTGAAGGGCGAGTACGCGCCGGCCGTGCGGTTCAGCGGGTACTTCGACATCCCGAAGCCGAGCGTGGGCTGAAAGCGTCCTTCAGCCCTCGACGATGCGGCCCTCGATCACCGGCGGCTGCTTCTTGGCGGCCTCCGCGGGCGGCGTGTCCACGACGACCTCACTGTCCACGACCATCACCGGCCCGCGGGCGCGGTTCGCGAACTTGACCGCCCGGCGCTGCATCCGCTTCTGCCACACCTTGCGCGCGACACTCCGCGTCGGCGGCAGGATGAACAGCAGGCCGATGACGTCGCTGACGAAACCGGGCAGCAGGATCAGCAGACCGCCGAGCCCGATCAGCATCCCGTCGGTGAGTTCCTTCTCCGCGTCGGCGGGACGGCCGAGCCGCGCGGATTCGGCGAACGCCCGGAAGGCGCGGCCGCCTTCGCGGCGCGCGAGCCAGGATCCGACGAACGCGCCGGCGAAGAGCAGCGCGATCGTGCCGAGCACGCCAATGGCCGAGCCCACCGCCCACACGGCGGCGATCTCGGCGACGACATAGAGCAGGAACGCGACAGCCATACCTGGACAACGTACGGCTTGCCCGTTTTGCTCCCGACCCCCGGTCAGCCGATCCGGCGAAGGAACTCCTCCGCCTCACGTGGTGTGGTCAGCACGATCCGCCGTGCGTGCGCGCCTTGCTCCGCCAGTCGTCGCACCGTCCGTTCCCGGTGGTGCTTCGGCCAGCGCCAGACGTAGGAATAGAACTCCGGATCCAGTCTTTCGGGGCAGCCGGGCGCCTGGTTGTCCCGGCCGTATTCGCGCAGGCTCCGCACCAGCACCCGCCGGAGGCAGATGCGGCGCGGGTAGTCGAGGAACACGATCGTGTCCGCCCTCGGCAGGCGGAGATGCATCGACGCTCCGTAGTTCCCGTCGATCACCCAGGCGTCGGACGCGATGACCTCCTGTTGCGCGGCGTGGAACTCGGCGTCCGGCGCCGGTGTCCACCCCGGCCGCCAGTAGAGCCGGTCGAGGTGGATGACCGGCAAGCCGAGCGCGGCGCCGAGTCGTCGCGAAAACGTCGACTTCCCGGCGCCGCTGCAGCCGACGACCATGATCCGTCGCACGCTCAAGCCTCGTCGAGGTATGCGGCCGCCTGCAGGGTGAACAGTTCGGCGTAGCCCCCCTCCGCCGCCATCAGCTCGTCGTGTGTCCCGTATTCGGCGACCTTTCCTTGCTCCAGCAACAGGATCCGCTCCGCCTGCCGCACGGTGGAGAACCGGTGCGAGATGTACAGCGTCGTGCGCCCCTCCGAAAGCTCCCGCAGCCGCGAGAACAGGTCGTGCTCGGCTTGGGCGTCCAGCGCGGACGTCGGTTCGTCGAGGATCAGGATCGGCGCTTCCCGCAGGAACGCCCTGGCCAGCGCGATCTTCTGCCATTCGCCGCCGGACAGGCTGACGCCCTGGTCGAACCAGCGCCCGAGCGGGCTGTCGTACCCGCTGGGCAGGCGCTCGATCCGCTCGTCGGCGCCGGCGCGTTTCGCCGACGTCTCGATCCGTTCGCGGTCGACGAGGTGCGTCAGGTCGCCGAGTCCGATGTTCTCGGCGGCGGTGCCCTGGTAGGTCACGTAATCCTGGAACATCGCGCTGATCTGTCGCCGCAGTGCCACCGGGTCGTATTCGCGGATGTCGACGCCGTCGAGCAGGATCCGCCCACCCGTCGGGTCGTACAGCCGGCACAACAGTTTGAACAGTGTCGACTTCCCGGCCCCGTTGCGGCCGACGACGGCGACCGTTTCACCCGGCCGGATCTCGAAGCTCACGCCGTCGAGTGCGGGATCGGCTGCTCCTGGATAGGTGAAGGACACTTCCTCGAACTGGATGTGTCCCTCCACAGTGGACGGAAGCGGTCGCGGCTCGGGTGGCGCGACGATCTCCGGTTTCGTCCCGAGGAAGCGATACAGCGTGTCGAGATAGAGATTGTTCTCGTACATCCCGGAAAACGCGGTGAACAGACCCTGGACGGATGTCTGCACCGACGCCGCGGCCGCCGTGTACAGCGCGAGGTCGCCGAGGGTGAGCCTGCCGCCGACGGCCTCCAACGCGATGTACAACGCGATCGCGGAACCGGCGGCGGTGCTGAGCAGACCCCACGATGTCGAGCTGACGCTGCGCTTGCGGGTCAGTGTCCGCTGACGGTCGTAGAAGACCTGCCCGAGCCGCTGGAACCGGTCGACGAAGTACGGGCCGAGACCGAAGAGCTTGGTCTCCTTGGCATACGTGTCGGTGGTGACCAAAGAGGACAGATAATCCATCCGCCGTTTCAGCGGCGACATCATCAACGTCAGCCAGAAGGCGCGGGCGCCGTACTTCGACTGCGAGATGAACGCGGGGATCGGCGCCAAGAGGGCGACGAGCGCCAGCAGCGGGCTGATCGAGACGAGCAGCGCGATCATGCTACCGAAGGTGATCACGGTCCGGACCAGGCCCAAGGCGGAGTTCATCATCGACAGCGGCCGGGTCGGCGCCTCCTGCGCGGCTTGGCGCAGCATGTCGTAGGACGCGGAACCCTCGAAGTACGAAAGATGCAGTTTGCTCGCGTGGTCCATCACCTGGTGGCGGATGGTCAGCGTCATCCGTTCCTGCAGCAGCGACTGGCCATAGGTGGTCAGCGCCTGCGAAACCGCGGTGAGCACGAGGATGCCGAATTGGAAGAGGGCGACACCGACGATCGCGCTCTTCGTTCCGTGTCCCTGGATCGCCGCGACCACCGAGTCGATCAGCAGCTTCGCGATGTACGCGGTCGCCGTCGGGAGGAGACCGGAAAGCAGTGTCACCAGGGTGATCACGATGGTCAGCACCGGGCTTGCCTGCCAGGTCAGCTTCGCGACCTTCGGCAGGCCGCGAACCGTCCCCGCGACGTTGACCCACATGCGGTTGAGCCGGGACTTGAGGTCTTTCGGGACGGCTTCGGGTTCGGGCTCCGGGATGTCGACCGGGCCGGTCAGCCCACTGTCGGGCACCGTCGACGGCGGACGACGGCGCCTGCCGCCGCGGGCCATGAACAGCTCCAGGCCGCCTCCCCCACCGGGCGGGCCGATCACGCGGCCGCCAAGGCGCCGTTGAGGAACACGTCGACGAGCTCCATCGTGGTGGGCTCGTCACCGGTCTCGCTGAACCGGATCCGGCCGCTGAACAGCAGCGACAGGAAGAGCGCCGCGGACTGCGACGGTGGCAGGCGGAGCCGGTCCTTCTCCGGCTCGAACAGTTCGGCCATGGCGTCGCGCATCACGCTCATCGACTCCTTGCGCCGGTCTCGGCGATCGTCATGGCGATGCTCCGGACGCTTGCCGGAACCGTGCATGACCGCCATGAGCGCGCCCATCCGCTGGAGGTGCGCGCTGAGCGCGTCGGCCGCCTCGATGAGCCTGTCGTCGAGGGGCTGTTCGAGGTCGATGACCGCGATCGCGTCGAGTACCTGGTCGGGCTTCAGCGCTTCGGCGAAGCAGGTGGCGAACAGTTCGTCCTTGTCCTTGAACACGCGGAAGACGGTGCCTTCGCCGATGCCCGCGGCGCGCGCGATCTGGCTCGACGTGACACCGGCCCCGTGCTCCACCAGTAAGGGCAGCACGGACTGGACGATCATCCGGCGCCGCTCGTCGGCGCTCATCCCCGGCGCTCTCCGCCGGGCGGTGGTTTCTGTCATGCGTCCAGTGTGCGGAGTGAGCGCTCACTCCGTCAAGCGAATAAGGCGCGACCCGGCTCGCCGCACCAACGGGCGGTCGATCAAGCCCTTTGGGCGAACCCTCCGTCCACTGCTCGAAAGATCCGCCCGCTGAAGCATGGACATCGATTCAGCGAAGATCGACGAGGGGCGGAACACCGTGCCATTGACCGTGACGTTCACCGGAAAGGTGCCGCTGTCCACCAGCGGCCCGAACGCGCACTATCACGTCTGGACCTACACCCTGCAGGGCTCGCCCGGCGACTTCATCGGCGTGAACCAGCGGTTCGCGCTGGCGCTGGCTGCCGAGGTCGATGTCCAGGATCCTCGCCGGTATCCGGATGTCACCGCGCTGAACGGAGCGTTCCTCGAGAAGGACACGACAATCAGCCGCCAGTACGCGGGCAAGGTGATCAGCTCGCCGAACGGGACCCAGACGATCTCCTTCGTCGCACCTGCCGCACAGACCGAACGTGAGCTCTTCCTCGTCGCCGCGTCCGGGGCGGGGCGGCCGTGGAGTGTGGTGCCGTTCGCGAAGACCGTGGGAGGCACGGTCGCGAACGTTCAGTCGCTGCCTTCGCCGGCAGGACAGGTCTTCACCGGGCGGCCCGTCGCCGACTTCGCCGGTACCTACCCGTACGCGAGCGAGGTCTTCGGTGTCTACCAGCCGCTCGTGGGCTGGATGGGTGCGCAGAGTTCGGAACGCTTCGCCGGGGAGCGGGTGCCTGGTGCGGCCGTCGCGGCGCTGGCGGACGAAGCACCCGTCGAAGGGATCCTTTCGCCGGTCGGCCTCGTCAACCTGTTCCGCGAGTACTTCTTCGAGTTCGACACCTTCCTCGGTGTTCCCGCCGGGCATCTTTGGCTGAGCCCCGGCGGCACCGTCGAGGTCGTCGAAACGAGCTCACGCCGCACGCTGACCGAACGGACGGCCGAGCAGTCCGAGCAGACGACGCGCCGGGTCGAGGAGAGCCTGACCGAACAGACCGACGTCGCGGACGCGGTCAAGGAGGACAACGCGAACGACACCACACTCGGCGCGAGTGCCAGCGCCGGGGCCAAGTTCGCGGGGATCTATCACGGCGACGTCAGCACGACGTTCAGCACGACCACGTCGACCGGCAAATCGTCGGAACAGACCCACAAGCACAGCCGGACGCAGAGTTCGAAGGTCAGCAGCGAGATCGTCCGTAACTTCAAGACGACCTTCAAGACCGTCACGGAGACCACGGACACCTCCAGTCGTCGGTACGTCGTGCAGAACACCACGAACAAGCTCGTCAACTACGAGCTGCGACGCAAAATGCGCAAGGTCGGTGTCCAGATGCAACATCTCGGCACGCAGCTGAGCTGGCAGGTGTTCCTCGGGCCAGGCGGGATCACGCCGCCAGGAACGGATCCGAAGCCGTCGGTGGCGCCCGGCCGGAAACTGGGGCTCGGTGAACTCGTCCACGTGGTGCCGGCTCCGGACCTTTCGTCGCTGCGCAAACCCGAGCCACTCGCAGCACTCGAAGAGAAGACGGTCACCTTCACCGGCGTCTTCCCGTTTCGCTGGTATCACCGGGAGAACAGCAACCCGCCGCACAACGGCGCGACGTATCTGCTGGACGGAAGCCTGCTGTGGATGAACAACGAGGACGAGGACAACGAGCACGTCCACGCGGTCAACGATTTCGTGGCCGTCCCGCCCGCTCCCGGGTACAAGCTGAGCGACCGGATCGTGGTCCTGGAAGCGAAGAACGGCAACGGCGGGCCGGCCAAACTCATCCCGCACCACATCGAAGTACGGCCCGAGAACGCGAAGAGCGGGAAGTTCTCCTTGACGGCGAGCGAAGCCAGCTGGGCGGGCACCGATTCGATGACGCTGACGTTCTCGCTGACTTGGGTACCGCCCGAGTCTCACCCGGACCAGGGATCCTATGACCGTGCGCTCAAGGAGTACGAGGCCGCGGTCGCGGTGATCCAGCGCCGCACGTACGCGCAGGCCGTCAGTGACCGGGTCGACCTGGTCAGCAAGGTCCGTGCCCGGTCGTCGGAGGAACTCCGCAAGGAGGAACGCCAGGTCGTGTTCGCGGATCTGGTCAAGCAGCTCAACAAACAGGTCCCGGACGGACATCTGGCCGCCGAGCTGATCCGGCAGATGTTCGACGTCGACCGGATGCTCTACTTCGTCGCACCCGACTACTGGCGGCCGATGAACGTCACCGACCCGGCGGGGCCGGACACCAAGGGCCGCTATCCGGTGCCGCCGCACAACTGGGACAACAAGTCGCCGGATCCGATCGACGGCGAGACGGTGGTGAGCTGGTATTCCCACACCAGCTCGGAGAACCGCGGGCCGGGCGATCCCGTCAAGGACCCGGAATACCGCGTCAACTACCTGATCACCGAGAAATCGAACCCGGCGCCCACCGGAAGTTCGCTCGGCTGGTTGATCCAGTCCGACGGGGACGAACGGCGTAACGAATTCCTCAACGCCGCCTGGGTCAAGGTGGTGCTCCCGATCCGGCCGGGCCACGAGACCAAGGCCATCGACTGGCTGAAACGCGCCGATGTCGAGGGCGAGGCCGCTCTCGGCAAACAGTACGAATGGCAGACGGGTGACCCGGAGACCTGGCGTGGCCAGACCATCGGATGGGTACTCGACGAACTGGCCAAGGAACTCGAGGCCGCCAATACGAACATGGACAACACTCTGGCCACGGAGCGCGTGTTCGAAACCGGTTTCGACCCGCTCGACGGCGGGTTCCGCCCGGCGTTGCCCTACCAGATCTTCGATGAATGGGTCGAAGTCCTGCCGACCGACCAGGTCGTCGCCGTGGAGGTCGAGTACGACCCCAAGACCGGGCAGCAGCGATAGGGGTGCGGGTGTTCCATCACGACCCGCCGCCGGGAGCACCGTTCATCGAGCCGATCGTCCCGCCGTCGCGGCCCGAACCGCCGCACGGGCCGCCGAAGGTCAAGGAGTCGATCCGGATCTATCGCCCGGGAGACCCCGCCGAAATCGGCGGCAAGGCCGAACTGATCCAGCGCGCGCTGTTCCCGGACGTGCGGGAGCGCCGGCTTCAGGTGCATCCGGCCAGCGGGGCGCTCTGGTTCGGCGGCGCCCGCCGGACGGGCGGGCCTCGACCGCCGTCACCGATCGAGGCCCGTGAGGCCGCGGCGGCGTTCCTCGCCGATGCGCGACGCCGGCTCGCGGCGGAGGACGGGCGCCTGGCCGGAATCGTGCCCGGCGACCTTCGTCTGCTCGACACCTGGGCGGGCTCCGAAGGCGGTGGCGATCGCGGCGGCACCACGGTCTGCCGCTTCGCTCGCACGCTCCGGCCGTCTCCGGCCGAGCCGCCGGTGCCGGTGTTCGGGGAGATGGTGGAGATCTGGGTGGACGCCGCCGGGGTGGTCCGCTCCTTCGGATCCACCTGTCGTCTGCTCGTAGCGGACACGACCGTCGCCAGGCTGCCTTCACCGGATCCGGAGACCTTTCACGAACACGGGAAGGAGGCGGGGCTCATCTATCTCAGCGGCGACGAGGACGAGGAACGGGACGCCATCTGTCCTTTTTGGATTCGCTGGGGCGAGGAGCTCGCCGTGATCTCTCCGGCGAGCGGGCACTCGATGGCGGTGCGCCTGGTGCCCACGCGGTTTCCGGGCGGAGTCGCCCTCGAAGCGCTCACGGTCGGCGGCTCCGGGCGGTTCGAATACAGCTGGCAGGCGTGGTCACCGCTGGCGCCGGCCGAGTTCGTCTCCCTGTCCCGAGGGGCTTCGGCCAGGGTGGGGGTCGGTGTCTGGGACGTCGTCGCCCGGGTCCGGGACGTGGTCAACGACGTCACGGAGAAAGCGATGCTGAGAGTGGTGGGCACGAATGGCTGAGCGATTCTTCGGTGGCTGGGAGTTCCGCGATCGGCTGGACGACGGCGGGCTGATCCTCGACTCCGTCTGGCATCGGGACTATCCGTTGGCCTCCGACATCCGATTCCCGAGGGTCTGGGTCGCCGCGCCACCGCCGCGGATCCGTTCGGGCGGACCGGATCCGCTGCTCAAGGCCAAAAAGCGGGCCTTCGTCCTCGGGAAGGACATGCACGCGAAAAGCGCGCCCTACGAACTCGTCCGCGGCGGGCAGTCGATCGGTGACTTCGCACTCTATCCGGTGGTCGGCGGGCTCGGGGTGGACTACGAGGCGGAGATCGCGATTCCCGGTGTCCGCAACGATGTCCTGACCGTCAGCCAGCGCTATCTGTTCGGGGCGTACTCGAAACATCCCGCGCACGAACCCGGCTCGGTTCTCCGCGCGGCCAGGTTCTTCCCCTTGCTGGAGTTCCGGCTGAAACCGGGCAAGGAGAATCTCCCCGGACCGTCGTACTTCCGCGCGGACCTCCGGTTCGACCTGGCGCTGCACCGGAAGGGAGACGGACACGACCTCGGCGGGGTGTTCCGCGATGAAGAGCATGTCAGTCTCTCGATCGCCGACGAGAACATCCACGGCGGAAGGCCACCACTGCTGCAGGATGTGTTCGCGGGCGCGGAGAAACCGTTGCATCACGACCTGATCGGGCCGGGGCTCCGGGAGCGGACGAAGCGCGACACCGGCCCCGATCTCCAAACCTGGGACAATTACCACCACTTCCCTTCGGCCGAGGACGGCAGCCTGCCGTCCTCGCCGGGGGCTTTCCACTGTTTCCACACCCATTGGCGATGGGGTGCGGTCAGCGCGAAGGGGATGTTCCCCGTCCTCACCGGCGGACGGCAATTCGCCGGCTTGAACTGGACGGAGGAACTGGGCGGGCCGCTGATCGATCCCCGGATCCCGGACCAGGACCTGACCTTCGCCGTCACGACGGATTCGCGTCACGGCACCCCGCTCGAAGCGAGCGCCAATCCCAGCGAATGGCCCTTCGCGGACCTCTTCACCCGCTGGCGGGCCGAACCGGCACCGATCAAGAAGGACGGCGCGAAGATCACGTTCTGGATCTCGGTCGAGGTGAGCAGGCCGGACGGCGCGGAAAACCGGGAATGGGGCGGGACACTGTTGCCGCACGGGATGTTCTTCTCGCACGAACCGGAGCCAGAGCTGTTCGACTTCGGCTCCGACGTCCCCGTGATCGTGCCGATCCAAGCCAAGCTCGCGGGCTTGCGGAACGCGTTGGTGAAGGAGTCGGTTCCGGCCTCGGCCAGCCCTATGCCCTGGTGGCGCTACCCGCCAGGGCCGAAGAAGTAGATGCGCGTGAAGGCCCCCTTCCCTCGACTCAGCCGAGGGAAGGGGGCCTTCACGCGCGAAACGTCAGTAGGTGATCGCGACCGCCGGGTCGGCCAGCAGAGCGCCGACGTCGGCCAGGAACTCCGAGCCCTGCTGCCCGTCGACCACGCGGTGGTCGAAGCTCAGTGAAAGCTGGAGCACCTTGCGCACCTTGATCTCGCCGTCGACCACCCACGGGGTGTCCTTGATCGCGCCGAGGCACAGGATCGCGGACTCGCCGGGGTTGATGATCGGCGTACCGGTGTCGACGCCGAAGACGCCGACGTTGGTGATGGTGATCGTGCCGCCGAGCATCGCCGCCGGGGTGGTCTTGCCCTCGCGGGCGACGTCGGTCAGCTCGGTGAGCGCGATCGCGAGTTCCTTCAGCGACATCGAATCCGCGTCACGGACCTTGGGCACGACGAGTCCGCGCGGGGTGGCCGCGGCGATCCCGAGGTGCACGTAGTCCTTGTAGACGATCTCCTGCGCCGCCTCGTCCCACACCGCGTTGACGTCCGGAGTGCGCTTGGCCGCCAGGCAGACGGCCTTCGCCGCGAAGGTCAGCGGGGTGACCTTGACCCCGGCGAACTCGCGCGACTTCTTCAGCTTCTCCCGGAATTCCATCATCGGCGTGACGTCGATGGTCAGGAACTCCGTGACGTGCGGAGCGGTGTAGGCGCTCTGCACCATCGCGGCGGCGGTGGCCTTGCGGACGCCCTTGATCGGGACACGGCGTTCCCGCGTCGCCGGGTCGTAGCCACTGTCCGAATCGGACACAGTGGACGACGAAGCCGCTGGTGCGGCCGAACCGTTGGCGGCCGCCTGCACGTCGTCACGCGTGATGACGCCGCCGTCGGCGGTGCCGGTGAGGGCGTGCAGATCGACGCCGAGGTCCTTGGCGAGCTTGCGCACCGGCGGCTTCGCCAGCGGCACGTACCCGCCCTTCGGCTTCGAAGCGACCGCAGGCGCGGCAGGTGCGACGGGAGCAGGAGCCGCGGCCACCGGAGCAGGAGCAGCGGGAGCCGCGCCCTTCCGTGCCCGGCGCTGCGTGACGACGGCCTTGGAGCCGTAGCCGACCAGCGGCTTCATCTCCTCTTCCGCCGGCTCTTCCGCCGCGGGAGCGGTGGGTGCCGGGGCCGCCTTGCCGCCGGGGTCGACGTCGATGGTGAGGATCGGCGCGCCGACCTCCACCGTCTGGCCCGGTTCGACGAGCAGTTCGGTGATCACGCCCGCCCAGGGGATGGGCAGTTCGACGGCGGCCTTCGCGGTCTCGACCTCGACGACGATCTGGTTCACCGTCACGGTGTCACCCGGCTTGACCTGCCAGGCGATGATGTCGGCCTCGGTCAGCCCCTCCGCCGTGTCGGCCAGGGGGAATTGTTTGTACTCGGGCATTTCAGCGATTTCCCCCTTACCAGGCGAGCGAACGGTCGACGGTGTGCAGCACCCGGTCCAGGTCGGGGAGGTAGTGCTCCTCGAGTTTGGCCGGCGGGTACGGCGTGTCGAATCCGGTCACCCGCAGCACGGGGGCTTCCAGCGAGTAGAAGCATTCCTGCTGCACGCGCGCGGCGATCTCCGAAGTCAACGACGATTCCGACGGCGCCTCGCTCAGCGCGATGAGCCGCCCGGTCTTGCGCACCGACTCGAACACCGGCTCCAGGTCGAGCGGGGACAGCGTCCGCAGGTCGATGACCTCCAGGGACTTGCCCTCGTCCTCGGCGGCGGTCGCCGCGTCGAGCGCGACCTTCACCGACGGGCCGTACGCGACGACGGTGGCCGTCGTTCCTTCGCGGACGACGCGGGACTTGAACAGCGGGTCCGGCGTGGTGTCGGTGTCGACCTCGGACTTCATCGCGCCCGAGTGGTACAGCTTCTTCGGCTCGAAGAACAGGATCGGGTCGTCGGACTTGATCGCCTGCTGGATGCCCCAGTAGGCGTCGACGGCGTTCGAAACCGAAACGACCTTCAGGCCGGGGATGTGCGCGAACAGCGACTCCGGCGACTCCGAGTGGTGCTCGACCGCGCCGATGCCGCCACCGAAAGGCACCCGGATCACGATGGGCATCTTGATCTTGCCCTGCGTCCGGTAGTGCAGCTTCGCGACCTGGCTGGAGATCTGGTCGAAGCCAGGGAAGATGAAGCCTTCGAACTGGATTTCGCACACCGGGCGGAAACCGCGGACGGCGAGGCCGACCGCGGTGCCGATAATGCCCGACTCGGCCAGCGGCGTGTCCAGCACGCGCTGCTCGCCGAAGTCCTTCTGCAGGCCGTCGGTGATGCGGAAGACGCCGCCGAGTTTGCCGACGTCTTCACCCATGATCAGGACCTTCGAGTCCTCTTCCATGGCGCGCCGGAGGCCGAGGTTGAGGGCCTTGCCGATGGTGAGTTTCTGGAGGTCGGCCATTTCAGTGCTCCCCCGCCCCGACGAAACCGTCCATGTAGGACAGGAACTCTTCACGCTGCGCGTCCAGCAGCGGAGTGGACTCCGCGTACACGTTGGAGAAGATCCGGTCCGGTGGCGGTTCGGGCATGTTGAAGCAGTAGTCGCGCAGCTCGGCCGCGAACGCGTCCGAATCGGCCTGCACCTGGTCGAAGAACGCCTGGTCGGCGCCGCCACCGCGGGCGAGGTACGCCCGGACGCGCTCGATCGGGTCCTTCAGCTTCCACTCCTCCAGCTCGTCGGAGAGCCGGTAGCGGGTGGGGTCGTCGGTGGTGGTGTGCGCGTCCATCCGGTAGGTGAACGCCTCGATCAGCACCGGGCCGTTGCCGTGACGGCACTCCTCCAGCGCCCAGCGGGAGACCGCGAGGCAGGCGAGGACGTCGTTGCCGTCCACGCGGATGCCGGGGAAGCCGTAGCCGCGGGCGCGCTGGTACAGCGGCAGGCGCGACTGGCGCTCGGTGGGCTCGGAGATCGCCCACTGGTTGTTCTGGCAGAAGAACACGAGCGGCGCGTCGTAGACGGCGGCCCAGACGAAGCCTTCGTGCACGTCGCCCTGCGAAGTCGCTCCGTCACCGAAGTAACAGATGGTCGCTTCGCTGTCGTCGTCGCCGACCTTGCCTTCGAACTTCTGGCCCATCGCGTAACCGGCGGCGTTGAGCACCTGGTTGCCGATCACGATGGTGTACGGGTGGAAGCCGTGGGCCTGGTAGTCCCAGCCACTGTGGTCGGTGCAGCGGAAGATGCCGAGCACCTCTTTGAGGTCGACGCCGCGGGTGTACGCGACACCGTGCTCGCGGTAGCTGGGGAACGCCATGTCCCCCTTCCGCAGCGCGCGGCCGGAGCCGATCTGCGCGGCCTCCTGCCCGAGCAGCGGCACCCAGATGCCGAGCTGGCCTTGGCGCTGCATCGCGTTGGCCTCGCGGTCCGCGCGGCGGACCAGCACCATGTCGCGGTACAGGCCCTTGAGGGCTTCGGCGTCGATGTCGTCGACGTAGCGGTCGAATTGCGGCGAGGAGACCCGTTCGCCTTCGGGGGTGAGCAGCTGAGTCAGCTCAGCGCCACCTTCGCTCGTTGCTCGCAAACCGGCGATCACCTGTTCGGGGGAAGGTTGCGCCGCTACGGCGGCGGGACCGTCTCCAGGTTCCGGGTGCGTCCAGTGTTCGGACGGCATGCGCTGCTCTCCTTGATGTCGGCGCCTCTGGCGGCCACTTGTGGCGGCCACAGTGACTGCGCCGGCGGGGACCAGCGCGTCGGATCTGAAGCGCTGGGTCACCGTCGGCGTTGACGGTTCGTGCGGACATCCTGGCATGCCGGATGCCGTTTTGGTCAGTGGCGGATGCTGATTTGTTGCTGAGAAAGGGTGCCTGATCAGGGAAAATGCTAGGACGCCCGAGTGTGGGGCCGCCGAAAGTAGGGAATTCACCCGCGGGCCGACCAGCGGACGACGGACCCGGACGGGTGTCCTGTCCGGCGCGGGCGATGACGATCCGTGCCCGCCGTTGTGATCCATCCCACTCTCCGGCACCCGTGGCAGGATGGCGGACGTGGAGCAGAAATCCGTACGCGAAACCGTGGTTTCGAACTGGACGAACGACGTCCTTCCCAGCCTGTCCGGCCTGGTGGCGATCCCGGCCCTGTCGCCGGCGTTCGACGCCGAGTGGGCGAAGACCGGCCATCTCGCCGCCGCCGTCGAGCACGTCCGCTCCTGGATCGCCGCGCGGGAGATCCCCGGCGCGACGCTCGAGGTCGTGGAGCTCGAAGGCCGCAGCCCGCTGCTGGTCGTCGACATCCCGGCGACGTCCGAAGCCGCCGACAAGGGCACCGTGCTCATGTACGGGCACCTCGACAAACAGCCCCCGGTGGGCGGCTGGTCCGAGGGGCTCGACCCGTGGACGCCGGTGATCCGCGACGGGCGGCTGTACGGCCGCGGCGCGGTCGACGATGGCTACTCCGGCTACGCGGCGACCACGGCGATCGAAGCCGTGCGCGCCGCCGGTGGCGAGCACTCCCGCGCCGTCGTGCTGCTGGAGACCGGTGAGGAATCCGGCAGCCCGGATCTGCCCGCCTACGTCGAGCACCTGAAGGAGAAGCTCGGCGCGGTATCGCTGGTCGTCTGCCTCGACGCCGGCGGCACCGACTACAAGCGCCTGTGGCTGACCACCAGCCTGCGCGGCATGCTGCACGTCAACGTCACCGTGAAGGTGCTCGAGTCCGCGCAGCACTCCGGCATGGCCAGCGGCATCGTGGCGAGCTCGTTCCGCGTCCTGCGTGTCCTGCTCGACCGCATCGAGAACGCCGAGACCGGTGAGATCAAGCTCGCCGAGCTGAGCGTCGACATCCCGGAGAACCGCGTCGAGGATGCTCGCGGTGTCGTCGAGATCGCGCCCGGTGCGGCGAAGACGCTCTTCCCGGTGGTCGGTCGGACGGTGTCCGACGACGACCTGGAGCTGCTGCTCAACAACTCGTGGCGGCCGACGCTTTCGGTGATCGGCGCGGAGGGCTTCCCGCTCCCGGCCGACGCGGGCAACGTGCTGCGCGACAGCACCACGCTCACCCTGAGCTTCCGCCTGCCGCCGACCGCCGACGCGCAGGCCGCGATGGAGGCGGTCCGCCGCGTGCTCACCACCGACGTGCCGTACGACGCTTCGGTGGAGCTCGGTGACTTCCAGGCGGAGAACGGCTGGAACGCGCCGGACACCGCGCCGTGGCTCGACGAGGTGCTGCACCACGTCAGCGGTGAGGTCTTCGGCGAGCCGCACAAGAGCTTCGGTATGGGCGGATCGATCCCGTTCATGGGGCTGCTCGGCGAGAAGTACCCGGACGCGCAGTTCGTGGTCACCGGCGCCTGCGGGCCGGACTCGAACATCCACGTGCCGGACGAGTGGCTGAACATCGACTTCGCGCAGCGGGTCACCGAGGCGGTCGCGCACATCCTGGACGCGCACGCGCGGAGCTGATCTCCCGGCTCACGCTGCAATGAAAGGTCCTTTCCTAGCAGAATTTGCAAGGAAAGGACCTTTCATTGCACGCGCGGGAGGATCATGTTCGAAGGCTTCGAGCTCGAAAACGTCGACACGGGCGAAGTGACCCTCAGGGTCCGCCACGGCGGATCGGGGCCGCCGCTCGTCCTCCTGCACGGGCATCCCCGCACCCACACCACCTGGTACGACGTCGCGCCGCGGCTCGCGGACGCGTTCACCGTCGTCTGCCCGGATCTCCCCGGCTACGGCCAGTCCTCGAAACCCGAGACCGCCGAAGACCACTCGGCGCACTCGAAACGTGCCATGGCCAGGCACATCGTCGCCCTCATGCGGCATCTCGGCCACGAACGGTTCGCCGTCGCCGGGCACGATCGCGGCAGCTACGTGGCGCATCGGCTGGCCATGGATCATCCCGAAGCGGTCACCAAACTGGTCGTCCTCGACGGCGTCCCGATCGGTGAGGCGCTCGCACGGGCCGACGCGGACTTCGCGCGGAAATGGTGGCACTGGTTCTTCTTCGGCCAGCTCGCGAAACCCGCCGAGCGGGTGATCAACGCCGACCCGGACGCTTGGTACGGCGGCGATCCCGAAGCGATGGGCGCGGAGAACCACGCCGACTTCCTGCGCGCGATCCACGATCCCGAGACGGTCCACGCGATGCTGGAGGACTACCGCGCCGGGCTCGGGCCCGACCGCGAAGCCGACGACGCCGACAAGGCGGCCGGGCGGAAGCTCGGCTGTCCCGTCCTCATGCTGTGGTCCAGCCGCGACGACATGGCCGAGCTGTACGGCGACCCGATCGCGGTGTGGCGCGAATGGGCCGACGACGTCCGCGGCTTCGCGATCGAATCCGGGCACCACATGGCCGAGGAGAATCCGGCCGACCTCGCGGCGGCGTTACGGGAGTTCCTGGGCTAGGCGAACTTGTTCAGCGCCGCGGTCAGTTCCGTCAGCTGCGGCGTGAAACGCTGGTAGGAGAACGGCGTCTCGTTGTTCCACGGGATCAGCTTCCCGGCCTTCACGGCGGGCAGCTGAGCCCAGGTCGGCACGCCGCCGAGCCCGTCCGGGCCGAGCGAGAGCGAACCGCCGCGGTTGTCGTACATGATCACGTCGGCCGGGTACTTGCCGATGTTCTCCCAGCTGATCTGCTGGTAGTAGCCGCCCTGGCTCTCGTCCGGCGCTTCCGGCGTGACGAAGTCGAGTCCCTTGCTCTGATAGTGCTTCGAGGTCGCGAACTTCGGCGCGTTCGAGACGTAGACGGCGTCCTTCTGCGCGGACACGAGAAGGATCTTCAGTCCAGCGGCCTTCTTCGCCGCCTCGGCGAGCGCGGCGTCAGCCTTCTCGTACTCCTCCTTCGCGGCCTTGATCGCCGGAGTCTCCGTGTCGGCGCCGAGCGCCTTCGCGAGCGCGATGAACTTCGCGATCCCTTCGGGCATCGAGATGTCCTGCAGCCGGACGCCGACGCTGGGCGCGGCCTTGTCGACCTTCTCCGTCTGCGTGTCCGGGACGTACCACATCTGGTCCTTGAGGTACATCACGCTGATCAGCAGCTGCGGATTCAACGAGACGAACTTGTCGAAGTTGAACTCGTTCCACACGTTCCCGAGCGAGGTCACCGCGTTCAGGTCGACGCCGCCCGCCTGCGGGTCCGGTTTGCCGTCGGCGAACTTCGACGGGCCGAAGATCCCGACCGACTTCACGCCGAGGTCCCACAGCGCCGCCGCCGCGGTGACCTGCGCGACGATCCGCGTCGGCCGCTCGCCTTCGAGTTTCCGGCCGCGGTCGTCGGTGAACGACCAGGTCGCGCCCCCTCCTTGCGCGGGCGTCTCGTCCTGGTAGCCGCAGGCGGTCAGGAGGCCGGTGGCGCCGAGCGCCGCGGTGCCGGCGAGAAAGCCGCGTCGGGAGAGGTGCATGGAGATCTTCTTTCAGCGAGGGACCGAAGTTCGGCGTTAGGCTAGCCTTCCCTTATCGTGAACGCCATGGTCCAGGTCACGGAGCGCGGCACAACCGGGAGAACCAGCGTTTCCTTGAGAGCGCTGGTCCTGACGGGGTCGCTGGTAGCGCTTGCCGCGGTCATCCTGCTGTCGATCGGCTTCGGCTCGAACCGTCTCTCGCTCGGCGAAGTCCTGCATGCCCTCTTCGCCTACGACGGGAGCTACAACGACGTCGTCGTCCGCGACGATCGCCTGCCCCGCACGGTGCTCGGTGTCCTGGTCGGGATGGCGCTCGCGCTGGCGGGCTCGCTCATGCAGGCGATCACCCGCAACCCGGTCGCGGAACCCGGTCTGCTCGGCATCAACCACGGCGCCGCCGTCGCGATCGTGCTCGGCTCGACGCTGTTCTCGGTGACTTCGCCCGGCGAGTACGTCTGGTTCGCCTTCGCCGGGGCGCTCGCGGGAACCGCGCTGGTCTCGGTGATCGGCGGGACACGCGGCGCCACGAGCCCGCTCCGGCTGGTGCTGGCCGGCGTCGCCGTCCAGGCGGTGTTCGTCGGGATCAACCAGGGCATGCAGATGGTCAACACGCACAACCTCCAGGCCATGCGGTTCTGGCTGGTCGGCTCGCTGGTGAACCGGAACCTGGATCAGCTGTCGGTCTTGCTGCCGTTCTTCGTCGCGGGCGTGGTGATCGCGATCGTGCTGGCCCGCGCGCTGAACGCGCTGGCGCTCGGCGAGGACACGGCACGCGGTCTCGGCGCGAATCCGGCGCTCGTCCGCGTCGCCGGGATGGTCGCCGTCGGCCTGCTTTCGGCGTCGGCGACCGCGGCCTGCGGGCCGATCGCCTTCGTCGGCCTGATGATCCCGCACGTCGTCCGGACGCTGATCGGCCAGGACGAACGCTGGGTGCTCCTGATTTCGGCGTTGCTCGGGCCGGTGCTGCTGCTCGGCTGCGACGTCCTCGGCCGCCTGCTCGGCTCGCCGGGGGAGATCCAGGTCGGCGTGATGACCGACGTCGTCGGCGGGATCGCGTTCGTGATCGTGGCCCGGCGGTTGAAGGCGGTGCGCCGATGACCGCGCTCGTCCGCCGTGAGTCCGGTGTGGACGGACGATCGGTGATCGTCGTCGCCGCGCTGGCCCTGGTGACACTGACGCTCGTCGTGCTTTCCGTCGGCACCGGCGACTACGAGATGAGCCCCGGCGAAGTGCTCGCCACCCTCGCGGGTTCGGGCACGAAGGCGCAGTACCTGGTCGTCATGGGACGGCTTCCGCGCGTGCTGGTCGCGATCCTCGTCGGGGCCGCGCTGGCGCTGGCAGGCGCGGTCTTCCAGACGATCACGCGCAACCCGCTCGGCAGCCCGGACATCATCGGCTTCACCACCGGCTCGGCGACCGGCGGCATCGTGACCCTGCTGCTCTTCGGCTCCGGTCCGGGGCTCGTCTCCGTTGGCGCGCTGGTCGGCGGGCTGCTGACCGCGCTGGTCGTGATGGCCTTGTGCGCACCGCACGGTCTGCTGAGTTCGCGGCTGGTGCTGCTCGGGATCGCGGTCAGCGCGGTGCTGGTCGGCGTGAACTCGTACCTGCTGGTGAAGGCGAACCTCGAAGCCGCCGCGCAGGCCGTCGGCTGGCTGGTCGGCGACCTCGCCGGCCGCGACTGGAGCTTCTTCGTGCCGCTGGCGATCGCGGTGGCGGTGCTCGCCCCGGTCGTGTTCGCCAACGGCCGCGCGCTGCGCATGCTGGAGATGGGCGACGACACCGCCACCGGTATCGGCGTCGACGTCCATCGCGTGCGGCTGACCCTGGTGCTGGTCGCGGTCGCGCTGGTCGCCGCCGCCACCGCCGCGACCGGGCCGCTGCCGTTCATCGCGCTCGCCGCGCCCCAGCTCGCGCGCCGGATGACGCGTCTGCCGGGGCCCAACCTGGCGGCTTCGGCCTTCGTCGGCGCGGCGCTGGTCGTCGCGGCGGACTACCTCGGCCAGCGGCTGCTGGAGTCCTCGCTGCTGCCCGCGGGCGTCGTGGCGGCAGCCCTCGGCGGCGCCTATCTGCTCTGGCTGCTGCTCAGGCGACGGGCTTAGGTCAGCCGGGTCAGCTGCACCGAGACGTCCAAAGTGGACTGACCGCCACCGGTGAAGATGCCCTTGAGCGGTGGCACGTCGGCGTAGTCGCGGCCGTACGCGACCCAGACGTGCCGCGGCCCGACCGGGATCGCGTTCGTCGGGTCGTAGGCCCACCAGCCGCCGGTCCAGACGTCGACCCAGGCGTGGCTTTCGCCTTCGACCGTCTCGCCGAGTTTCGCCTCCGGTTTCGTGTGCAGATACCCGGAGACGTAGCGCGCCGGGACGCCGATCGCGCGCAGCATCACCAGCGTGACATGCGCGAAGTCCTGGCAAACCCCTTCGCGCGCACGCCACGCGTCGGTCGCCGTGCTGTGCACACCGGTCGTCCCCGGCTGGTACTTCAGCTGCTGGTTGACCCATTCGCAGACCGCGAGCACGGCCTCCGCCGGGTCGAGCCCCTTCCGCAGTTCACGCGCGACCTTCGTCAGCTCCGGATCGCGTGGCGTGTACGGCGTCGGCGTCAGGTACTCGGTGCGGTGGTCGACAACGGTGTCGCTGCGGAGGTCCTTCCATGTCGCCGAACGGACCGGCTCGCCTTCGTCGGCGGTCTCGACCACCGACGTCGCGAGCACGGTGAACTCGGTGTGCGGCGCGTGAAGGTCGAACGAGGTCACGACGGTGCCCCAGTAGTCCGTGTACCGGTAAGCACGGGTCGCCGGCGTCGTCTCGACCCGGTTCACGACCGTGGTCTGCCGCCGGTCGGAGCGCGGGGTCAGCCGTGCCTCGTTGTACGACTGCGTGGCCGGGGTCGCGTACCGGTACCCGGTCCGGTGGGCCACCCGAAGCTGCCAGGTCACAGCGAAACCTCCGCACCGCTCCAGGCCACCCAAGGCGACGAATGGAAGTACTGCACCGAAACCGCGTCGCCGATGTCCTTGATCGAGGTCTGCAGGGCGCCGAGCCGTTTCGGCAGGTCCTCCAGCAGATCCGACGGCCGCAGGAACTCCAGTTCGCTGCGCGCGCGGCCGAGCTGCCGCAGCGCCTCGGACTTCTCGTTGGCACGCGAGTTGACGCCGGGATCCAGCCGCTCCAGGCATTCCTCGGCCTGGCGCAACGCGTGGAACACCGAACGCGGGAAGAGCGTGTCCCGCAACAGGAACTGCACGACCCGGGCGGCGTCGAGCGCGCCGCGATAGGTCCGCAGGTAGGTGTCCTGCGCGCCCGCCGAACGGAGCACGGTGATCCAGCCGGGTGACGACGCGCTGTCCTGCACCCGCGAAAGCAGCAGCCGCACCACCATGTCCGCGCGTTCGACCGAGCGCCCGAGCACCATGAACAGCCAGCCGTCGTCGCGGCTCATCGTCGAATCGGCGAGCCCGGCGAACATCGCCGCGCGCTCCTCCACGAAGGAGAGGAACGCGTGCGGTCCGGCGCGGCGCGCGTACCGCTGCCTGTCCGGCACCGCGTTCCACGTCGCGTTCAGGCATTCCCACAGCTCGGTCGAGACGACCTCGCGGGCGCCGCGCGTGTTCTCGCGGGCCGAGTTGATCGAGCCGACGATCGACGCCGGATTGTCCTTGGCGTAGGCGACCAGCTCGGTCAGCTTCCACACGTCGAGGGTGTCCATGCCCTCCGGCGAGATGCCGAGGACGGCGAGCAGCTGGCGGCTCGCGTGGTCCGGGTCGACGCTCGCGTCTTCGAGCAGCTGATGCACGGAGACGTTGAGGATCCGGGAGGTGTCATCGGCGCGTTCGACGTACCGGCCGATCCAGTACAGCGATTCCGCGTTGCGGGCGAGCACATCAACCTCCCTTATGCCTGTTGCTGCTGCTGTTGCTGGGTGGTGGTCAGCTCCGGGCCCTGTTCGGCGACCAGACCGTCCACTTGGGACAGTGCGCCGAGCGCGGGCCGGTCCAGTTCCCGTTCCGCCGTCGAGGACCGCGGCGCGAGCACCCAGGTGTCCTTGGAGCCGCCGCCCTGCGACGAGTTGACGACCAGGCTGCCCTCCGGGAGCGCGACCCTGGTCAGCCCGCCCGGCAGGACGAAGATCTCCTTGCCGTCGTTGACCGCGAACGGCCGGAGATCGACGTGCCGCGGCGCCAGCCGGTCGTCCACTTTGGACGGAACGGTGGACAGCTGGACCACCGGCTGGGCGATCCAGCCACGCTTGTTCGCCCGGACTTTACGTTTGAGCGCGGTCAGCTCGGCCTGGGTCGCCTCCGGGCCGAACACGATGCCGTACCCGCCCGAACCTTCGACCGGTTTGATCACCAGCTCGTCCATATGCCGCATGACGTGGTCGAACTCGTCCGGCAGCCAGCACCGGAAGGTGTCGACGTTGGGCAGCAGCGGCTTCTCGTTGAGGTAGTACTTCACCATCTCGGGCACGTAGGTGTAGACGAGCTTGTCGTCGCCGACGCCGTTGCCGACCGCGTTCGCGATCACGACGTTGCCCGCGCGCGCCGCGTTGAGGATCCCGGCCACACCGAGCACGGAATCCGGCCGGTAGTGCACCGGATCGAGGAACTCGTCGTCGATCCGCCGATAGATGACGTCGACCTGCCGTTCGCCCTCGGTGGTGCGCAGGTAGACGACGTTGTCCCGGCAGAACATGTCGCGGCCCTCGACCAGCTCGACCCCCATGAGCCGGGCCAGCAGCGAATGCTCGAAATACGCGGAGTTGTGCACGCCGGGCGTGAGCACGACGACCATCGGGTCGGCGACGTTCGCCGCGGCCGCCGCCCGCAGCGCGCGCAGCAGATGCGAGGCGTAATCGCCGACCGGGCGCACCCGGTGCTGGGCGAACAGGTCCGGGAACACGCGCGCCATCGTGCGGCGGTTCTCCATCACGTACGACACGCCGGACGGGTTGCGGAGGTTGTCCTCCAGCACCCGGAAGGTGCCCTCCTCGTCGCGCACCAGGTCCACACCGGACACATGGATACGGACGCCGTTGGGCGGGTTGATCCCGAACGCCTCGCGCTGGAAATGCTCGCACGAGGTGATCAGCCGTCGAGGGAGAACGCCGTCACGCAGGATCTGCCGGTCGCCGTACACGTCGGCGAGAAAGGCTTCGAGCGCGCGGACCCGTTGCGCCACACCGCGTTCGAGTTTGCTCCATTCGGCGGTGGTGATCACGCGCGGGACCAGGTCGAGCGGGAACGGGCGTTCCTGGCCCGACAGCGAGAACGTGATGCCCTGATCCACCATCGCCCGGTCGATCGCCGCCGACCGGGACGAAAGGTCCGCCGACGTCAGCGCGGAGATCGATTCGTACAGCGCGCGGTACGGCTGGCGGACCGTGCCGTCGGCGGTGAACATCTCGTCGTACGCGCCCGCGTGCGGCCGCGACGGCGAAAGATAGCCATCGAACTGCGCCCCGGGTTTCGCCGCGCGCCGGGCCGACGTCGTCGTCCGCGGGCGGCGGCCCGCAGGTGGGAGACGGGGCGCCGAGTTGTTGTTCATGGTCGCCATACTCGCTCACCCTGCCATGTCGGCGCGATACCTCATGCAACGCCCGTGACGGCCGAAACGGCGCTGTAACGTCGTAGTGCTGTGATTGCCGCCGGATGAGTGGCAATATGCGTGCTCTCGACACATGGGAACTACGAGGAGTGACGACGTGGCTCGATTCAAAGCGCTCGCCCTGATCCCGGCGCTCGCCCTGGCCGCGGGTGCGCTGTCCGCGTGCGGCGAGGAAGGCGGAACCGCGGCCGGCGGCGTCCAGCTCGTCGCGTCCGGCAAGGTCACCACCTGCACGCACCTGCCCTACCAGCCCTTCCAGGTCAAGCAGGGCGACAAGATCGTCGGCTTCGACGTCGACCTGGTCGACCTGGTCGGCAAGAAGCTGGGTGTCGAGCAGAGCATCGTCGACATCGCCTTCGAGAACATCGAGTCCGGCGAAGCGATGAACAGCGGACAGTGCGACCTCGCCGCGGCCGGTATGACGATCACCGACAAGCGCAAGGAGAAGTTCGACTTCTCCGACCCGTACTTCGAGGCGACCCAGGCGCTGCTGGTCAAGACCGGTTCGCCGATCAAGGACCTCTCCAACGTGACGGGCAAGAAGATCGGTGTCCAGTCGGCCACCACCGGCGCCGACTACGCCAAGGAGAAGGCGAAGGGCGCCGAGATCGTCACCTTCGACGACCTCGCGCTGCTGGAGCAGGCCGTCAAGAACGGCACGGTCGACGCGGGCGTCAACGACAACGGCGTGCTCTACGACTTCGCGAAGACGAACCCGGACACGACGGTGGTCACCGAGTTCAAGACGAACGAGTTCTACGGCATCGGCGTGAAGAAGGGCAACAGCGCCCTCCTCGGCCAGGTCAACGAGGTGCTCAAGGCGTCCGTGGCGGACGGCTCCTACGCGCAGATCTACCAGAAGTGGTTCGGCAAGGCGCCGACCTGGCAGCCGGGCAGCCCGACCGCCGGTTGATAATCCGTCCCCTGTGGCCGGTGCCCCGCGCACCGGCCACAGGTTTGTCGCCACCTGTTTGAGGAGAGAAATGGCTTTGAGCCGCCGCCAGCGACGTTCGGCGTTCCGGACCGGGCAATACGTCCTGCTGCTGGTGATCGTCATCGTGCTCGCGCTGCTGGCCGACTGGAGCAAGATCGGCAAGGCGTTCTTCGACCTCGAAGTCGCCGCCAAGCAGTTCCCGGACGTGATCACGGTCGCGCTGAAGAACACCGTCATCTTCACCGCGCTGGGCTTCGCGCTCGGCCTCGGGCTGGGCCTCGTGCTCGCCCTCATGAGACTTTCCTCGGTCGGCCCGTACCGCTGGTTCGCGCGCGGGTACATCGAGTTCTTCCGCGGTCTGCCCGCGTTGCTGATCTTCCTCGCCGTCGGCATCGGTGTGCCCACGGCGTTCAACACCCAGCTGCCGCGCAACGTCGCGATCATGCTGGCGCTGGGCATCGTGTCCTCGGCCTACATGGCGGAGACCATTCGCGCCGGTATCCAGGCGGTGCCGCGCGGCCAGATCGAGGCCGCGCGTTCGCTCGGCATGTCGCCCGCCCGCACGATGATCACCATCGTGATCCCGCAGGCGTTCCGGATCATCCTGCCGCCGCTGGCCAACGAGCTGATCATGCTGACGAAGGACTCTTCGCTGGCGTTCCTGCTCGGCACCACCCCGGCGCAACAGGAACTCGCGCAGTTCAGCCGTCAGGCGCTGCTGGAGGCCAAGGGCCTGACCCCGATCGTCGTCGCCGGTCTGTGCTACCTCGTCATCACCATTCCGCTGTCGATCCTGCAGCAGCGGCTAGAGAAGAAATACGGAGCCGGAGTGCCCGGCGGAGGAACGGTATGAGCACCCAGACGATCGTCGAAGTTTCGGGACTGCACAAGGCGTTCGGCGAGCTCGAGGTGCTCAAGGGCATCGACCTGGAGGTCCAGCGCGGCCAGGTCGTCTGCATCATCGGCCCGTCGGGTTCCGGCAAATCGACGCTGCTGCGCTGCGTCAACCTCCTCGAGGAACCGCAGCAGGGCAAGATCGTGGTCAACGGCAGCGAGATCACCGACCCGGACGTCGACATCGACGGCGCCCGCACGAAGATCGGCATGGTCTTCCAGTCGTTCAATCTTTTCTCGCACCTGAGCGTGCTCGAAAACCTCACCGTCGCTCAGCGCAAGGTGTTGAAGCGCGGCAAGGAAGAGGCGGAGCGCGTCGCGCGGGAAAACCTCGCGAAGGTCGGGTTGGCGGAGAAGGAGTCTTCGCTGCCGACACAGCTTTCCGGCGGGCAGCAGCAGCGTGTCGCGATCGCCAGGGCGCTCTCGATGGATCCCGACGTCATGCTGTTCGACGAGCCGACGTCGGCGCTGGACCCGGAACTGGTCGGCGACGTCCTCGCGGTCATGCGGCAACTCGCGCAAGAGGGTATGACGATGCTCGTCGTCACGCACGAAATGCAGTTCGCGCGTGAAGTGGCCGACATCGTGCTGTTCATGGACGGCGGCGTCGTCGTCGAGCAGGGCGCGCCGGACCAGGTGATCGGGGACCCGCAGGAGGAGCGCACGAAGACGTTCCTCTCGCGGGTCCTGAACCCGAACCACCAGGGCTAGCGTCCGCGAAGCTGCGACTCCAGCTGGACGACCTTCGCGATGATTTCGTGCGGCCCGGCGCCCATGAGGCTCACCCAGCCCTTGGCGTCCGGGCCGAACACGACGCGGCCGTGTTCGGTGTCCATCCAGCCCGGCGGCCTTTCGACGCGTTTCCGGTTGCCGCCGCCGTCACGGATGGCGACGTAAAGCCTGCCGAAGAAGGTGTGCGGCGACCGGATCCACTGGAGGATCTTCTTGGCGTCGCGGATGCTCGGGCCGGAGCCGGTGAGCATTTCGCCCTTCATCAGGACCTGGAGATCGGCCTCCGAGCAGTTCAAGGACGGCGTGCGTGCGGCGGCTGCCTCGGGAAGCAGGCCGGTGAAATCCTGCGCCAGCGTGTCCGGCCGCGTCGGTGTCAGGTAGACGACCTTGTCGACGAGGACGACGCTGACCGCTTCCCGGCCACTTCCCGCGGCGCGAACCGTCCGTTCACGTCCCTCGGACTTCACCCACGAGTAGTACTCCACGGCCGGCCGCTGCAGGAAACGCAGTGTGTCGAGGAATTCGTCGTCGATCTTGCCGCGTCTGAGCAGTCCTTGTCTGTCCAATTCGGACTGCGCGGTGGCGGCGAGCTCACGTCGTTCCTCGGGCAGGTACCACTGCGCGCCGCGGACGAGCGTCGGATGGATGTCGCCGAGGTTGTGTTGGTCCAGCAGGGTTTCGTAGGTCTGAAGCGTCAGTTCGACGGGTTTCTGCAGCACGTTACGCGCCGATCACCGGCGGAACCGGCTTGTCACCGTCGTAACCACCGAAGAGGGAGTCGCCGTCCTCTTCCTGCAGCGTGATCTTGCGCTGGTGCTCCTCGTCCTCGCCGCCCTTGCCCTTGCCGGCGCCGCCACCCATGCCGCCACCGCCCATACCCGGCGCGCCGGGACGACCCGCCGCC
This sequence comes from Amycolatopsis sp. SB7-3, assembly GCF_041021335.1. NCBI lineage: Bacteria > Bacillati > Actinomycetota > Actinomycetes > Pseudonocardiales > Pseudonocardiaceae > Amycolatopsis > Amycolatopsis sp. SB7-3. The sequence goes on along the minus strand of NZ_JBFPJQ010000001.1, from coordinate 2,178,410 downwards.
GCGGCACCGCCCGCCGGCGTACCGCGCATCGCGCTTTCACCGGGCATCGCGGCGCCGACGCCGCGACCGGGCCCCATGCTCCCGGGCCCACCCGTGGACCCACCCGGCCCGAACCCGCCGCCGGGCCCGAAACCGCCAGTGAATCCGCCCGATCCCGGCCCGAAGCCGTTGCCGCCGCCAGGTCCACCGGTGCCCGGCCCGCCGGGCCCGAAGCCGGGTTGGCGATAGTCGATCGGCTTCGCTTGGATCAGGTCGTTCGCCCGGGAAAGGTCGGTCTGGTCGTTCGGCCGCGGAGACGGGAGTGGCCGCGGCATCTGCGGCACCCTCGGCGCCGGCGGAACCTGCGGCGGCCTCGGCGCCTGATACCCCTCGGCCCCCGGAGGCGCGCTGTACGAACTCGGCCCACCGGTGTACCCACCGGGAGCACTGTGCCGCCCGGAGTCGCCCGGCCCGCCGCTGAACCCGCTGACCTTGGTCTGCCCAGGATCGATCGGATCCGGCGTGATCGGCCCCGCCGACACGTTCGGATCATGCGCGGCCGGATAGACCGGCGCGAGCGACTGCTGCCGCGGCTGGGTGCTCTGGTAGTACGGCTCGTAGATCTCGACGTTGTGCTTGGTGTCGGCGTCGAACTTCGCCGCCGCGATCTCGTCGTCACTCGCGCCGATGGACAGGATGTCCTCGGGCCCGCTGTCCCCCGCGCGCTCCTTCTCGACCGGGCGGACATTGCCGCGCGTGTAATGGAAGGAGGCGTTCTGGTCGAACATCGACTGGCGGGCGCGGTCCATGTTCTCGCCGGCGATCTTGGACGTCGCGATGAGCGGGGCGAGGCCTGCTGTTCCGGAGTCGGCGGCCTTGCCCTTCCAGAAGGCACTCAGGGCGGTTTGGCTCTTCTCCATGGCCGTGCTGATGCGCCCGTGGGTGTCCATCAAGCTATGAGATGCCTGCTGTGCCCTGTCCAGGGTCGCCGTGGTTTCGGGGTAGGTATTGAGCTTGGTGAAGATCTCCCAGCCACTGTAGGTCATGGCCTACGCCCCTTTGAGATTCTTGAGCGCTGCCTCAGCGACCTTGGTCGCCATCCCGCATGGGTCTGAAAAGGAAGGGTGGTCATCACTCAGGCGCGGGATAACGGTGTAGACGAGGTCGTTTCGGACACCGACGGCGAGAGTGCAGGTTCCCCTGCCTTCGCCACCGTTGGCGTAGATGACCGCTGGGTACCCGTTGACCGGATCGACCGGCTTGAAGGTGGTGAGGCCACCAGTCGCGTTCTGTGCGTACAAGGCGCTCAGGCCGTCCTTGTTCCCGGTGACGAGCCCCGCGCTGACGGTGTTCGGCGCTTCTTGGAAGATCCAAGCGCAGGAGTTGCCCATGCTCAACTTCTCAAGATCGGTCCGCTTGACCTTGCCGCCGATGGATTCGATCACCGGGTTGGGGATCGCACTGCACGGGTCTGTCTCCACACCCGCGGTGTTGGTGATCGGATCGGCCACGGCCGGAGCTCCGTTAGAGGGCAGTCCGGTGGAGGAGGGTGCGCTCGTCGGTGTGGGTGTGCCGGACTTCTGATCGCTGCAGCCACCGAGCAAGGCAACCGAGGCCAACGTCGCGAGGGTGATGAAGGCAGCTGTGGGTCGCATCAGTCGACTTTTCCAATCTGGCGGAGCGCGTCGATCGCCGCCTGGTCCTGTGCTTTATAGGCGGTCCGGATCTGCTTAAGAGTTCTGACATAGGACGTGGTGTAGTCCTGAGCACCCTTGAGAAATGCTTGGTAGGCAGCGCCAGATGCGTTGGCGGCTGTCGTGTAGCCCTGGCTGCCGACCTCATCGCCGGGCGGTTTGATCTGCGTCAGCCAGGTGGCTTCGTTCTGTGCCAGGCGGAAGTCGGTGTCGATGCAGTCCTCGAGCGACTTGATCACGTGGTCCATCGCCACCGGATCGAACTCCCAGCCCCCGTTCGCCGAGGCGGCCGCGAAGTCGGCCTTCGCCTGGCCGCTACCCAGTTCGGTGTAGTTCGGCGGCGGACCAGGCGGTGGCGGTGCCGCGGCGGCGCCCTGAATCAACCCCGAGCCCGGCGGCGGGGCCTGCTGCGGTGTCGTGTTGAGCTGGTTGTAGACCCCCTGAGGGCCACTTCCCGGTCCTGTCATGTCGTGCCTCCCCGCACGGGCCGCGATGGGGCGCGACCTACCCGTAGTTCCCTGCCGACTCCAACCGGTGACGATAGCAGCAGGTAAAGCGTTGATCAGCCCCTTCGCGGAAGATCACCATCGAAAGGTGGGACGAACCAGTGTGTTTTGCCGTGGAAAGCCGGTTTGCCTGATCAGGACTTCTTGAGGTTCTTGATCGCCGCCGCGGCCACCTTGACCGCCAGGCCGCCGGGGTCCGAATAGGACGGGTGCTCGCTGGAAAGCCGCGGGGTCAAGTTGTAGACGAGGTCGTCCCGAACACCGACGGCGAGAGTGCGGTTTCCCTTGCCTTCGCCCTCGTTGGCATATACGACAGCGGGGTATCCCTCTATCGGATCCACTGGCTTGAAGGTCGTGAGGTTTCCCGAAGCGTGCTGCGTGCAGAGGGCGCCTAGTCCGTCTTTGTTGCCGAAGACCCAGGTGCAAGCCGCGCCCGAGGTCGTGTCCTCGGCACGTGTCCGCTTGACCTTCCCAGCGATGGCTTCGATCTCCGCGGCGGAAATAGCAGCGCACGGGTCTGCTTCGACCGCCGAGGTGTTCGTGATCGGATCTGTCACGGCAGGAGCTCCGGTGGATGGAGGTTTGATCGAGGGCGGGGTGTCGGCATTCTTGTCGCCGCAGCCTCCGAGCGACGCGATCGATGCCAGTGTCGCCGAGGTCAGGACATGGCGGTGGATCGCATCAGGCGGTCTTCCCGATCCGCAGGAGGGCGTCGAGGACGATCTGTTCTTGACTTCGATGGGCGGTGCGGATCTGCTTCGAGGTCCCGAAGTCGGCCTCGGCGTAATCACCTGCGCTTCCCGGTCGTGTCATGGCTTCTCCCAACGGCCGCGACCAACTTGTAGTCCACCACCGACTCCGGTGAGTGACCGTAGCAGCGACACAACGCCCCGGCGGCGAATCCGCCCAAGATCACCACCGCGGACCCAAACGGCCTGTTCCAGCACCCGAGTCGGCCGTTCTGCCGTCGCGACCCCGTGGCAGGTTCCGGTCCACTGTCCCGGGCCACTTGCGAACCCCGTGCGTGATCGGCTTCGCTGGGGGCCGAGGAACGACGGGGGAGGGAAGCGAAACGATGCCGGGTTTTCGGCGCAACAACGGGCCGCGCGATCCGGGGGAAGGTGACCAGAACGGCGACACGTCCTTGCCGCCGCTCGACCCGTTCGACCCGAACCCCGACAAGCGGTACGAGGTCCCGGCGTCCGAGCTGATGAAGCCGGGGACGACGGGGCTGCTCCGGTGGCGCCGCCAGGCGACCAACGCGCCGATCGTGCAGGTCGAGGACGCGTACATCACCGGGACGCTCGATCTGCGCGCCGCCGACATCAAGTATCTGTTCCGCTTCGAGCGGTGCCGGTTCGAGCATCCGCCGGACGTCCGCGAGGCGCATCTGCTCGGGCTCGTGTTCCGCAAGTGCTGGCTGCCGGGGCTCAAGGCACGCAACCTCCGCACCCGCAACGACGTCCGCCTCATCCGCAGTGTCGTGCACGTCGACGCCGAGCACGAGATCGAGGAGACCACGGTCCAGCGCGGCGACGATCGCGAGCGCGGGATGCCGAACGCGGCGGTCAATCTCACCGACGCGGTCATCGAGGGTTCGGTCGTGCTGACCCGCACGGTGATCACGCATCCTCGCGGCAAGGCGATCCAGGCCGACCGGGTCAACATCGTCGGCGCGCTGCTGGCGTATCGGCTGGTGGCCAACGGAGAAGTCCGCATCCCGGGTATGCGGGCCGGCGGTAACGTCAACTTCTCCGGCGCGACGCTGAACAACCGGGACGGCTTCGCGCTCAACGGCAACGGCATCCACATCGGCGGCAGTCTGCTGTGCGAGGTGGACAACTACGGGCCCGCCGCGCAGCGGAAACGCTTCTCCGCCAGTGGGATCATGTACCTGCCGAGCGCCACTGTGGACAGTGACATCATCCTGCGCGAGGCCAAGCTCTCGGTGAACCAGTCCGGGCCGATCGTCGTCGACGCGTGGAAATCGAACGATCCGTACATCGATCCGCGGCCCGCGTTGGTCGCGGATCGCTCGACGGTCAACGGGAACCTCGAGCTGAGCGACGGCATGCAGGCCACCGGGACGCTGCGGATGGTCAACGCCCGCATCGGCGGTTCGCTGCGGTTGGCGGGCGCCGAGGTCCAGGTCGTCCGCGGGCAGAGCATTCCCTACTACGACCGCGCGATCCATCTCGACGGGACCACCATCGGCGGCGATCTCGAGGCGACGAGCCTGCGGGTGCCGTCCGGTCAGTTGCGCATGGCCGACATCACCGTCGGTGGCAACGTGCTGGCGTGGAACTCGATGTTCCTGCACCCGCGCCGCGACGTCTTTTCCGCGCGGCGCGCGAAGATCGCGGGCAACTTCCAGCTCACGGACGCGACCGTCCAGGGCACGTTGCGCTTGCAGGGCGCCGAGATCGGCGGCAGCGTGAACCTCTTCGGCACGAGCCTGACCGAGCCCGGCGCGCGCACGCGGACCAGCTACTCGCTGGACGTCCGCACCGCGCGGATCGGCCGGGATCTGATCCTCACCGAGAACAAGGAACGTCCGTTCGTCGCGCAGGGCGGGGTCAACCTCGACGGCGCGCAGATCGCACGACGCGTCGACTTCCGTGGTGCGCGGCTCGGTTCCCTGCCGCAGCACGGGATCGCGCTCGACGGCAGTGACGTGTCGGCCGACGAATTCCTGCTCACGCCCGCCGTTCCGCCGGACGGCCGGATCGTGCTGCGCCGGGCGCATTGCGGGACGCTGGGCGACAACGAGGCGTTCTGGGCGTCGGCGACGGGGATCGAGCTGGAGGATTTCCGTTACGACGCACTGCAAGAGGACATCGCACTCGACGACGACCGGGCGATCGACCATCGGATCGTGTTGCTGCGCAAGGCGATGGACGGTTACCGCCCGGGCCCCTACGACCAGCTGGCGGCGACGCTGCGCGCGTCCGGTAATGAAGAGCACGCCTCCACGGTGCTGTTGAAGAAACAGCAGTTCCGGTACGAGGCGCTCGCGAAGGGCTTCAAGTTCTTCGGGCCCGGCGTGCACGTGTGGAGCTGGTTGCAGCGGTCGATGGTCGGCTACGGCTTCCGTCCGGTGCGTGCGCTCGGCTGGCTGTTGACGTTGTTGGTGCTGGGCAGCCTGTGGTTCGGGTTCGGCGTCGACGACTGCGTCACCAAACCCAATCTCACGGTGAGCGGGCCGCGCTGCCTGGTCAACCAGGACGACACCGGACTGCAGTGGAATCCGGTGCTGTACACGATCGACCTGCTGGTCCCGATCGTCGACTTCGGCAACAAGTCGCGCTGGTACATGCACGGCATGGACAACTGGGTCGCGGCCGGGTTCACCGCGTCGGGCTGGGTGCTGGCGACGACGGTCGCGGCCGGGATCAGTCGCATGCTCCGCCGGGACAACTGAGGGTATTTCACATACCCTCAGTACGGAGGTATGTCATGACTGAGCCCAGCGCCACCGGAAAGATCGCGATCGCCGCCCCGCCCGAGAAGGTGTATTCCCTGGTCAGTGACCCGGGTGCGCTCGCGGGCATGGCCGAGGAGTACGAGGGACACCGCTGGGTGGGAGCCGCGGGGGCGGCTGTCGGCGCCAAGTTCCGCGGCCGGAACCGCCGCGGTCTCCGTCGCTGGAGCACGCTCTCGACGATCACGGATGCCGACGAGGGCAAGCGGTTCGCGTTCGAGGTGACCACCGTCGCCGGGCTTCCCGTCGCGCGCTGGCAGTACGACATCGAGGCGTCGGGCGACGGTTGCGTGGCCGTCGAGAGCACATGGGATCGGCGGCCGGGCTGGCTGCGCGGGCCGACGTCGCTGTTCACCGGGGTCTGGAAGCGGGACGACGCCAACCGGGCGAACATCGCCGCGACGCTGGCCCGGCTGAAGGCCGCGGCCGAGTCCTGACCCATACCACGGCCGGTCCCGGATCACCGAAAAGAGCAAGGGACCTTTGCTACCACTTGGGGCACATGTGGTGACACACGCCGCTCAACGCCGCCACATGTAGCGGCCCCACTCCGCAAACTCAAGTCATGAACGGGCCGTTCATTCGACGAACCGCGACCAGAACTCGACGTGCCGCGGCCCGCCCTCCGGCGGCGGGCCCAGCGGCTGGCCGCAAAAGTCGTGCTGCAGGTATCCCCGCAGGTCGTAGCCGTAATAGACGATGTCGGTCTGATACACCGACAGCACCGGATATCCCGTGCTCCTGGCGATCCCGGGCAGATACCGGTGCCCGCAGACGGGTACCAGCTGCGGCGCGAGCGCCAGGTGTGATCGCGCCCGTGAAAGCGCGTCGGCGAGGTCGATCGGGCGCATGCCCCAGTCCGGCAGCCAGAAGCCGTTGTGTTCGACGTCGTAAAGCACCCCGTCGACCGGCCAATCCAGGCGTTTTCGCAGCTGGTCGGGGTTGCCGCAGCGCCAGTCCGGCCAGCGGTCGCCGATCGGCACCCCGGCGGACAAAAACGTCCGGTGGTCGGCGGCGAACCGGAAGCCGAAGCGGGCTTCGACGTCGTCGAGCTCGGCCTCGCTCAACCCGGGACGCACGGGTTCGGCCAAGCTCGCCTGGAGGTCGTGTGCCTCCTCGATGGTGAAGGCGTGCTCAACAGTGGACATGTGTTCGAGCCTAAATTGCGCAACGCGAAGGCGCCTTCCCTTTTAACACCACTCCCTCATCACCCACATGGGCCTCCTCCCGAGGGGTGAGCTCGCCCTCTCAACGCCTGGACCTCGGAACAGCACGGCCACGCGTGTAGTTCACTCATGTCGTGACTTCCCCACGAACGCAGTCCCGTGTGCGCGCCCCCGAGCTCGCCGGTGACGGGTGGCTCAACACCGGCGGCGAGCGGATCACGCTCGCCGGGCTGCGCGGCCGCGTCGTCCTGCTGGACTTCTGGACCAGCGGCTGCATCAACTGCCTGCACGTGCTGGACGAGCTGCGCCCGCTGGAGGCCGAGTTCGCCGACGTCCTGGTGACCATCGGCGTGCATTCGCCCAAGTTCCTGCACGAGGGCGAGGCGGCCGCGATCGAGGCCGCCGTGCGCCGTTACGAGGTGCACCACCCGGTTCTCAACGACCCGAAGATGACCACCTGGTCGCAATACGCGGTCAAGGCGTGGCCGACGCTGGTCGTCGTCGACCCCGAGGGTTACGTCGTCCACGTCGCCGCCGGCGAGGGGCACGCCGAGGCGCTGCGCCGGGTGATCGCCGACCTCGTCGCGACCCACGAGGCCAAGGGCACGCTCCGCCGCGGTGGCAGCCCGTACGTCCCGGCCGAGGAGCAGCGCACCGAGCTGCGGTTCCCGAGCAAGGCCGTCACCACCGCCGAAGGCCGCATCCTGGTCGCCGACACGGGCAACCACTCCATCGTCGAGTTCGCCTCCGACGGCGAGACGATCATCCGCCGCTTCGGCAGCGGTGAGCGCGGCGCGCAGGACGGCCCGTTCGACCTGGCGAGCTTCACCGAGCCGTCCGGGATCACCCTCTTGCCGTACGAGGTCGCCGAGCGCGCGGGTTATCACGCCGTCGTCGCCGACACGGCCGGTCACCGGCTGCGCGGGATCGACCTGATCACCGGCGAGGTCTCCACGGTCGCCGGCACCGGCCGCCAGTGGCGCGACGGCGTCGACACCGGCAAGGCGCTCGACATCGACCTCACGAGCCCCTGGGACGTCGCCTGGTGGGGCCCCGCGGGCGGCGTCGTGGTCGCCATGGCGGGCAACCACACGCTGAGCGTGTTCGAGCCGGTCTCGGGCACCATCCGCCGCTTCGCGGGCACGACCGTCGAGGGCCTGCGTGACGGCGACGTCCACGAAGCGTTCTTCGCGCAGACGTCCGGCCTGATGCCCGACGGGCAGAAGCTGTGGCTCGCGGACGCGGAGACGTCGGCGTTGCGCTGGATCCAGCCCGAGGGCGAGACGTTCACCGTGCACACCGCGGTCGGCGTCGACCTGTTCTCCTTCGGCCACGTCGACGGACCCGCCGACAAGGCGCTGCTGCAGCATCCGCTCGGCCTCGCCGTGCTGCCCGGCGACACCGTCGCGATCGCCGACACCTACAACGGTGCCATCCGCCGCTACGACCCGCTCACCCGCCAGGTGACCACGCTCGCGACCGGACTCGCCGAGCCGTCCGGACTGCTGATGCACGACGGCGAACTGCTGGTCGTCGAGTCGGCGGGCGGCCGGATCGGGCCGGTGCCGCTCGGGGAGCAGGCCGTGGCCGGGGACGCGCACGCGGTCCGCCGTCCGCCGACCGTGCTCGCGCCGGGTGAACTGGAGTTCTCCGTCGTCTTCACCCCGCCGCCCGGCGAGAAGCTCGACGACCGGTTCGGCCCCTCGACGCGGCTGGAGATCAGCGCGTCGCCGCCGGAACTGCTCGCCGACGGCGCCGGGGTGGGCACGGACCTGTTCCGCAAGCTCCGCTTCGCCGAGGGCGTCACCGGAGGGGTGCTGCAGGTCGTCGCGCAGGCGGCGAGCTGTGACGACGGCGGCGAGCATCCCGCCTGCCGCATCACCCGCCAGGACTGGGGTGTGCCGGTGCGGTTCGAAACCGGCGGAGAAAGCGTGCTGAGCCTGGTCATGGCGGGCGACCCGGGTAAGTAGAGTCGTACCTGTGTCAGATCGGCCGAAACTCGAGATTCAGATGCTGCAGGACAGGGTGCTCGTGAAGCTGTCCCCCGAGGACGGGGAGCGCCGAAGTTCGGGCGGCATCGTCATCCCCGCCACCGCGCAGGTGGCGCGGCGGCTCGCGTGGGGTGATGTACTGGGCGTGGGCAACAGTGTGCGGAACGTCAAGACCGGCGACCGCGTGCTGTTCAACCCGGACGACCAGCACGAGGTCGAGATCCAGGGCGAGGGGCACCTGGTGATGCGGGAACGCGACATCCACGCCGTGGCGACCGAACGGACCGAACACGGCACGGGGTTGTACCTGTAACTCGAGCCACGGGAGGGGTGGTGAGGGGCGGTGCGCGAAGACCATGACGAGCCGGGCGCCGACCTGTTCACCGAAGATCTCCTCTCGGCCCCGGAAACCGACGAGGGCCTGGTAGACGAGCTCTTCGAGGGCGACAGGGTGGTGCATCCGCCGCCGACGCCCGCGTCGAAGTTCCGCAAGGGCCTCGGCAAGGCCCTCATGGTCACCGGCGTGCTCATGGGCCTGTTCGTGCTCCTGTACGCGGTCGACCTGATCGTCAGCGCCGGGGACGTCCCGCGCGGCGTCACGGTCGCGGGGATCGACGTCGGCGGTCTCACGCACAAGGAGGCCGAGTCGAAGCTGCGCCGGGAGCTGGAGCCGAGGTTGATCGAGCCGGTCCGGGTGCGGGCGGGCGACGTCCGCACGGTGCTGTACCCGACCTCGTCCGGGCTCGGTCTGGACTGGCCGCAGACGCTGGGCCGCGCCGGCCATCAGCCGCTGAGCCCGTACACGCGGCTGATGTCGTTCTTCACCAGCCGCGAGGTCGGCGTCGTCACCTGGACCGACGCGCCGAAGCTCGAAAAGGCCGTCTCGGACCTCGCCGCCACGAAGCTGAACCGTCCGCCGGTCGAAGGGAACATCACCTTCCAGCCGGTCGCGGGGACCGACGGCGGCGTCGTCCCGGCCGCGGTCGAACCGCGGAACGGGCAGACCCTCGCCGACCTCAAGGAGGCCGTCACCGCGGTCACCGAGGGCTGGTTGAGCGACAACGGTGTCGAGTTCAAGGTGAACGTCGCGCCCGTGAAGGCGACTTCGCCCGGTGTGCACGCGGCGCTCGTCAAGATCGTCGTCCCGGCCGTCGCGAAGCCGCTGGTCATCCGCGGCGAGGGCAAGGACGCGACGCTGAAACCGAACGTGATCGCGGGGTCCTTCCAGTTCGCCGCACGCGACGACGGCAACCTCGAAGTCCGTATCGACCAGGGCAAACTGCGGGCGGTGGCGCAGCCACAGCTCAAGGAGACCGAGACCGACGGGGCGGACGCGCAGATCGTCTTCGTCGGCGACAGGCCGGCGGTCCAGCCGTCGAAGGACGCGAGAAAGGTCAACTGGGACCTCACCTTTTCCTCGCTAACCTCGACGCTCGCCAAGAGCGAAGAGCGGGAGCTGAAAGCGGTCTACGACGCCAGCAGCCCGGCCGTCAGCACCGAGGCGGCGAACGTCCTCGGCATCAACGAGGTCATCGGTGAGTTCACCACGTCGGGTTTGAGCGGGCCGGCGATGACGAACGTGCAGACGCTGGCCGCCAGGGTCTCCGGCGCCATCGTGAAGCCGAACGAGCGGTTCAGCCTCGGCGCGCGGTCCGGGGCGAGGACGGCGGACGCGGGCTACGTGCCCGCCCCGGTGAACGAGGACGGCACCGGGCCGGTCGTGGTCGGCGGCGGCGTCTCGCAGCTCGCGACGACGCTCTACAACGCCGCGTACCTGGCGGGCCTCGCCGACGGCGGCCATCTGGAGCACGACAACTACCTGGACCGGTATCCCGTCGCGCGCGACGCCAAGGCGATCAACACCGACGGCTCGCCGGTCGAGCTGCAGATCGTCAACGACGCCCCGACCGGGATCGCGCTCCAGGTGATCCCCGCGAACGGCTCGGTGACGGTGCGGATCTGGGGTACGAAACGGTTTTCGGTGCAGAGCGTGGCCGGCGAGCGGCACTCGTACGTCCCCCAGCCGGTGCAGATGGGCTCGGGGCCCGGCTGCGTCCCGGATCCCGGCGCGGCCGGGTTCAGCACCTCGGACACCCGGGTGCTCGTCGACGTCGTCACCGGTACGGAGGTCCGCCGGGAGACCCGCAACGCGACCTACTCGCCGAGGACCGCGATCATCTGCGCCTGAGTGCCTATAGGTGAACCCGCCTCCGCGATCGACGTCGGCAGGGCGCCGCCTGGTCTTCCCCGTCACGATGGCGGATCAGGCGCCCTGCCACCGCGATAGCGGGGCCTTCGGCCAGGGCGGGTTCACGTGTTCGGCCACTTTCGGAGTGCGTCATCAGCTCCGCCAACGGGCCTGAGCTTCACCGCAGCACCATGCAGCCCCGCTCCTCGAAGTCCGCGAGCCACGGAGGTTCGCGCAGCTCCTTGTTCCACCGCAGATCCAGTTTGTCCAATTTGGACAGCCGCGTGATGGAATCAGGCAGCGAGGTGAGCCGGTTCTCCCGCAGGTCGAGCTGACGCAGCTCGCTCAGATCCCCGATGGAGGACGGCAAGGAGGTCAACAGGTTCTTCCGCAGGTGCAGTTCGCGTAACGCGGAAAGCGTCCCCATCGATTCCGGGATCCCGGTCAATCCGTTGCCGTACAAGCGGAATTCGCGCAACGACGTCAGGCCGGAAAGATCCTCCGGAAGGGTGGGGATGCGATTGTCCGTGCACCCCAGGTATTTCAGCCGTCCGAGCGAACACAGCGCGGCGGGGAACTCGGTCAACCGGTTGTCGCTCACGTAGAGGTATTCGGTCAGTCCGGAAAGCTCGCCGAGTTCGTCCGGCAGGACGGAAAGTTCGTTGTGCCCCAGATCCAGCGTGTGCAGATTCCGCAAGGCGCCGATGGCGGACGAGACGGAGGTCAGCCGGTTGGTGGCCAGATTCAGCACGCGGAGTCCGGAAAGCGACCACAGCTCGTCGGGAACGGACGTGAGCCGGTTGTCGTACAGATCCAGGTACTCCAGCGTCGCCGGAAGGGAGATGCCGGACAGGGAGGTCAGCCCCTGGCCACCGAGTTCGAGTCGAGTGGTCACAGGGGCCGACCGTAGTCCTGGGTCAGGTCGCGGCGCGATGCCCGCCCTTGATCTTGGCGTAGATCGCGGCCGCGGCGATGACGCCGACGATGGCCGCGCCGACCTGGAAGGCGTGCCGGATCCAGTCGATGCCCGCGGTGTCGCGGACGCCGAACACGCCGGCCAGCCAGTTGCCGATGAACGCGGCGACGATGCCGACGACGATCGTCAGCCACATCGGGATCTTCTGATCGCCGGGCGCGATCATCCGGCCGATGACGCCGAGGATCAGCCCGACCACGATCGTGGTGATGATGCCCCAAAGGCCACCCAACATGGTCCCTCCTTCGCTGGAGAATCGAGTGAACCCACGGTGACACCGAAACCGGCTCGTCGCGCCTCAAGACCCCTTACCGGGTGACACCGCGGCGTCCGTAGAGGTTGGCGGCCAGTGTGACCCCGATCCCGGCGATGACGATCTGGGTGATGAGTTCGAGCCAGTCGAAACCCTTCGTGTCCGCGTAGCCGAGCCCGCGGGCGATCGCCGTGCCGACGAAGGCGGCGACGATACCGACGACGATGGTCAGCCAGATCGGGATGGACTGCTTGCCGGGGGCGAAGAACCTGCCGAGCACCCCGAGGATCAGGCCGACCACGATCGCCGTGATGATGCCGGTGACTGTCATTGAGACTCCTTTGCCGAGGTCTCCGCCAACGGGCGGACTCAGCACGGAAATTCCCCCGGAAATCCCCCTCGAAACCACGAAGAGCCCCCTCCGGACCGGAAAGGGCTCTTCGTCACGAAACCGTTTAGAACGCGGCTTCGGGGATCTCCATGAGGCTGTTGTCCGCGGCCTCGACGATCGCGCGACGCGACGTCAGCTCCGGCAGCACGTTCTTCGCGAAGAACGACGCCACGGCGAGCTTGCCCTCGTAGAACGGGACGTCCTTCGCCGACGCGCCCGCGTCGAGCTTGCCGATGGCGACCTCGGCGTGCTTGATGAGCTGCCAGCCGATGAGCAGGTCGCCGACCGACATCAGCAGGCGGACCGTGTGCTGGCCGACCTTGTTGATGTTCTGCGGGTCTTCCTGCGACGAGGTCAGGTAGCCGATCAGCGAGCCGAGCATGCCCTGGGTGTCCTCGAGCGCCTGCTTGAGCAGACCGCGCTCGTTCTTGAGCCGCCCGTTGCCGATCTCCGACTCGATGGTCTTCGTGATCTCCCCGGCGACGTAGGCCAGCGAAGCGCCCTTGTCGCGGACGATCTTGCGGAAGAAGAAGTCCAGCGACTGGATGGCCGTGGTGCCTTCGTACAGCGAGTCGATCTTCGCGTCACGGATGTACTGCTCGATCGGGTAGTCCTGCAGGAAGCCCGACCCGCCGAGGGTCTGCAGCGACTGCACGAGCTGCTCGGTCGCACGCTCGGACCCGACGCCCTTGACGATCGGCAGCAGCAGGTCGTTGACGCCGTGCGCGACCTTCTGCGAAGCCTCGTCGCCCTCGCCGGTCCACACCTGGTCCTGGAAGGTCGCGGTGTAGAGGTACACCGCGCGCAGGCCCTCGGCGTACGCCTTCTGCAGCATCAGCGAGCGGCGGACGTCCGGGTGGTGGGTGATGGTGACGCGCGGCGCCGCCTTGTTCAGCATGTTCGGCAGGTCCGCGCCCTGGACGCGCTCCTTGGCGTACTCGAGCGCGTTGAGGTAGCCGGTCGACAGCGTCGCGATGGCCTTCGTGCCGACCATCATGCGGGCGTACTCGATGACCTGGAACATCTGCGCGATGCCGTCGTGCACCTCGCCGAGCAGCCAGCCCTTGGCGGGGGTGCCGTGCTGGCCGAAGGTCAGCTCGCAGGTGGTGGAGGCCTTGATGCCCATCTTGTGCTCGACGTTGGTGACGAAGGCGCCGTTGCGCTCGCCCAGCTCACCGGTCTCGCCGTCGAAGTGGAACTTCGGCACGAGGAAGAGCGAAAGGCCCTTGGTACCGGGCTTGGTCTCGATGCCGGGGCCCTCGGGACGGGCCAGCACCAGGTGCATGATGTTCTCGACCATGTCGTTCTCGGCCGAGGTGATGAACCGCTTCACACCGTCGATGTGCCAGGAGCCGTCCTCCTGCTTGACGGCCTTGGCGCGGCCGGCGCCGACGTCGGAACCGGCGTCGGGCTCGGTGAGGACCATGGTGGCGCCCCAGCCGCGGTCGATCATGATCTGCGCCCAGCGCTTCTGCTCGTCGGTGCCGTTCTTGTCGACGATGCCGGCGAAGTTCGGGCCCGCCATGTACATGAACAGCGGCGCGTTGGCACCGAGGATGAGCTCGGCCGCGGCCCACTGCACGGTCGGGGGCAGGCCGAAGCCGCCCAGCTCGTTCGGCAGGCCCAGCCGCCACCATTCGCCGTCCATCAGCGCCTGGTAGCTCTTCTTGAACGACTCGGGGATCTTCACCGAGAAGGTCTTCGGGTCGTACACCGGCGGGTTGCGGTCCGCGTCGGCGTACGAGTCGGCGAGGGGACCGGAAGCGAGCTTGTTCAGCTCGGTCAGCACGCCGCGGGCGGTCTCCTCGTCGGATTCCGCGAGGACGCCCTTGCCGAGGCGGTCCTGCACGCCGAGGACCTCGAAGAGGTTGAACTCCAGGTCTCGGACGTTGCTCTTGTAGTGGCCCATTTCGTCACTCCAATGTGTTCGGCTCCCCGGCCGGGCACACGTCCCTACTCGCCGGTAACATCAGGATATTACCTGCGGGTAACCGGCGGCAAGTGAATGGCCACTGTTGTGATGTGTAAATCAGCAATTCGGGGGGCCTGGGTGCTGGTTCATCGGGGTGACGGCGCGATCGAAGCCGCGGCGGCCGGCTCGACCGGGGTGTGCGCGTCGTCGGGGTTCGCCACCAGGATGCCGGAGCGGAACGCGATCGTCACGGCGTGCGTGCGATCGCGGGCCGAAAGCTTGCGCAAGATGCTCTTGACGTGCGTCCGCACGGTTTCGACGGACAGGAACAGGATCTTCGCGATCCCGGAGTTCTCCAGCCCCTCGGCCACCAGTTGCAGGACCTGGTATTCGCGGCGGGACAGCGGCATCAGGCCGCGCGCGGTCGCCGGCTTGGGGGCGTCGCCCGGTTTCGGGAGCACGGGCTGGCGCTTCGGCCGCGCCGTCAGCGCGGCCAGCGTCGGATCGATGTAGCGGCGGTCGCTGTGCGCGCGCCGGATCGCCTCGGCCAGGTGCCGTCCGTCGGTCGCCCTCGGCACGATCGCGTGCACGCCCGCCGCGATCGCCGCGGCGAGGTACTGCTGGGTGCGGTTGGTGTCCCTGATCATCGTGATGATGACCAGCGCCGGGTCGCCGCCGCTGAGCAGCCGGGACAGATGGCAGTTCGGGTCGAGCGCCGAATCCAGCACGATGACGTCCGGTTTGAGCTGTTCGCACAGCTGGAGCGCGGCATGATGGCTCGCCGCGTGGCCGAGCCACGTCAGTCCCGGCGTGCGGTGGACCAGCGAGCTCAATCCCTCGCAGAAGATCGGGATCGGATCGACGGCGGCCACGCCGAGTCCGCGGCCGCCTGGCGACAGTCCGCCAGGCCTGCCGGCCTGCGTTCGGTTCGGCTCGATGCTTCGCATCACGGACCCCTCCGTTTTCGTGCCCGCCATCTCCGGACGAGAGGACTCGGAAGTCCATTCGGTGACCACTGCCCCCCGGCGTGGTCACCCTCGTCAACCGGTCCCCCCTGCGGGACCGGACAGAGATGACACCTCGTAACTATTACGAGTCGGTAGGTCGGAGCACGTGACGCGATATCCCCCTCATAGATGTATCGCCTCGTCGCAGCAAACTCTGCGTATCAGCTGGTTGTGGATCTCTTGCTCGAATGAGCGCGCCGGCGGGAGATCCTGACCCGTTCACTACTCAGAGTGGACTTCGGCCCGAAGGCGCCCGAACTCGTCCCCGAGCGCCGCGGGCGTCCAGTGCGCGTTCAGCCCGCTCGGATTCGGCAGTACCCAGACCCGCGCTCCGCCGATCTCGGTGTCTTGCGCGCCGATCTTCGCCTTCGGCATGCCGAACGCCGTCCGGTAGGCCGTGATCCCGACCACCGCGAGCCAGCGTGGCCGGAATTCGGCGACCCTCGCCGTGAGCAGGCGGCCGCCTTCCCGGAACTCGTCCGGCGTCAGCTCGTCGGCCCGCGCCGTCGTCCGCGCGACGACGTTCGTGATGCCGAGACCGAGGCCGAGCAGTTCCTCCTGCTCACTGGGGTCGAGCAGGCGCGGGGTGAAGCCACCGCGGTGCAGCGCGGGCCAGAACCGGTTCCCCGGCCGGGCGAAATGCAGGCCGAGGGCGCCCGAGTAGAGGCCGGGGTTGATCCCGCAGAACAACACGTCCAGATCGGGCGCGATGATGTCGTCGATGGTCTTGCCGTAGGCGGCGGCCAGCTCGTCCTTGGTCGGTTTGGTCCTCACCGGGCCAGTTTCCGGCACGCTGGCGGGTATGGAGCAGGGGGCGTTCACGGCGGACGGCTGTTCGGTGGAGGTGTACCGGCTGTTGCCGCCCGGCGACGAGCCGGGGATCGTGCACGCGGCGGTCCCGCCCGGGGCCTCGATCCTGGAGCTCGGCAGCGGCGCCGGGCGGGTCACGCACGCGTTGCTGGAGCTCGGGCATCCGGTGGTCGCGGTGGACGATTCGCCGGAGATGCTCGCCGACGTCCGTGCCGAGACGGTGTGCTCGAAGATCGAAGACCTGCGGCTCGGCCGGGTCTTCGACCTGGTGTTGCTCGGCAGCCACCTGGTCAACACCGCCTCGGAAGCCGATCGGGCGGCCTTCCTGGCCACCGCCCGCGCGCATGTCGCGCCCGGCGGGCGGGTGCTCGTCGAATGGCATCCGCCGGAGTGGTTCGACTCGGTCCGCGACGGTCAGGGCGGCACGCTCGGCGAGGTCGACGTCCGGCTCGGTCAGGTCGTCCGTGACGGCGACCTGCTCTCGGCCGTCGTGCGGTACACGGCGGGCATCCGGTGGTGGAGCCAGGCGTTCACCTGCCGACGGCTGGACCTGCAGACCCTGAAAGCCGCCCTGACCAGCGCAGACCTGACGTTCGAACGCTGGCACATCGAAGACCGGACCTGGTTCTCGGCGAGCCCTGAGTGACCTGCGACACCCACTTTCGTCTCAAGGGGTGGTCAACTCAGCACGATGTGCGTACTGTTTGTGATCTCGCACACAAGGTCGTTCCGAGGAGGCGTTTTGCAGCTCTCGCTCATCCTCGGCCTGGTCGCGTTGATCTTCGTCGTGGCCACCGTGCTGGTGATCGCGGAAGACCGGCGGGCCGCGCGGCGCGCGGCCCAGCGACGGCAGGCGAGGCTAGCGGACCTGGGCGAGGTCGACCCGCTCGCGGCGCGGAAGCTGAAGCTCGACCGTTGAGGGAACGGGCTTCCGCACGAGGCTGAGCAGCAGGGCCCCGGCGATCCAGCCGAGCATCGCGCCACCGGTGTTGTTGAGCAGGTCGTCGACGTCGAAGATCCGGTAGACGTAGGGCGCGGTGCCGAAGTTCGCGGTCAGCTGCGTGACCTCGATCAGCAGCGAAGCGGCGAAGCCGATCAGCGTCGTGCCGACGAGGCCGCGCTTCCAGAGCGTCCTGGCGAAGAAACCGAGCGGGACGAACAGCAGCACGTTCATGGTGGCCTGCTGGAAGGTCTGCGTGGTGAACCAGTCGGCCATCGGCAGCCCGTGCTTCAGCAGTTCGGTGTGGATGTCGGCGACCCACTGGAAGGGGTTCAGCTGCACGGTCTGGCTCAGCCGTTTGACACCGGGGCCGGGCAGCGGCAGGAAGGTCACCGCCACCGTCATGGTCGCGTAGAGCAGTACGGCGGCCATGACCAGGACGGGGCGAAGCCGCACTCGGCCGTGCCGCGCGTGCAGGACGATCAGCTGCGGGATCAGCACCGTCGCCCAGAGCGCGAAGAAGCCGATCAAGCCGTACTGCAGGGCGGTGACCTGTGCGTTCGTCATGACCACGACGTTATGGATCACGAGGGGTCCGCCACTTCGGTCGAAGGGCCGCGGCGGACGGGGCCGGATCGGCCGAGTGGCCGACCCCGATCTTGGCCGATCGGCGATATTCGTTCCCCGATCCGCCGCTCGACGTGGGATTCTGCCCGGATGTTGCTCGTTCGACGGCTCGTCCCTTCGGACCTCGACGTCTTCCGCGAGGTCCGCCTGCGTGCCCTGACGGACACTCCCGAGAACTACGGCTCGATCGCCGCGGCCGAAAGCGCGCAATCCGACGAGGAGTGGCTCGCGAAGCTGGTGGGCGACGTCTGGTTCGCCGCCTTCGACGACGAGCGTCCGGTCGGTCTCGTCGCCGGACGGGCGCGGGACGACGGCTGGATCCTCTACTCGATGTGGGTCGCGCCCGAAGCCCGGGGCCGGGGGCTGGGCACCCGGTTGATGGGCGAGGTGCGGTCGGCGGCCGAGGACGACGGCGCGCGCGAGGTGTGGCTGCACGTCGCGGAGGACAACGACCGGGCGCGGCGGCTGTACCTGAAGCTCGGGTTCATCGCGACGGGTGAACTGGAGCCGATGCCGAACGACGTCACCCGGCGGCGCGAACGCCTTTATTTACCGGTTACCGCCGGTAGCAGTTAATAGCTCGCGGGTACTGCTCGACGGCAGTGCGCGCGCCATGTGACGGTTGCCTATCGTCCTCCTTTTTCCTCTGGTGAAGGTCAAACCCGCAAGGCAGACTCCTCCGCCGTGCGCCCAACAATGAAGCTCTCCACCCGGCTGGCCGTCGTCGCCGGTGCCGCGCTGACCGCGCTGGCCGCCGTCGCCGCGCCCGCGTCCGCCGCGTCGGCGACCACCGACGTCCGGCTGATCACGTTCAACGACCTGCACGGCAACCTCGAACCGCCGTCCGGTTCGAGCGGCCGCGTCACGCTGCCCGACGGCAGTACCGTCAACGCTGGCGGCGCCGCCTACCTCGCGACGCACCTGAAGAAGCTTCGCGGCGAAGCGCGCAACTCGGTCGTCCTGTCGGCCGGTGACAGCATCGGCGCGTCGCCGGTGATCTCGGCGCTGTTCCACGACGAGCCGACCGTCGAGCTGCTGAACCGGCTCGGCGTCGAGGCTTCCGTGGTGGGCAACCACGAATTCGACGAGGGCCTCAAGGAACTCCGCCGGATGCAGCACGGCGGCTGCCACCCCACCGACGGCTGCCAGTTCCGCGAATCCTTCAAGGGCGCGAACTTCCCCTTCCTCGGGTCCAATGTGTACTACGAGAACGGCGTCCCGGCGTTGCTGCCGTTCAGCATCGAGGTCTCCGGCGGCGTCCCGATCGGCGTCATCGGCGCCACGCTGAAGGATCTGCCGCAGGTCGTCACCCCGGAGGCGATCAAGGGCCTCAAGTTCGGCGAAGAGGTCCAGGCCATCGACCGCACGGCCAAGCTGCTCGACTTCTTCGGGGTCAAGGCGCAGGTCGTGCTGCTGCACCAGGGCGACAACTCCGAGACCGCCGGTCCGGACGAGTGCAAGGTCAAGCCGGGTGCGGCGACCGCGATCGCGCAGAAGGTGACGTCCAAAGTGGACGCCATCTTCACCGGGCACAGCCACCAGCAGTACAACTGCGTGATCAACGATCCCGACGGCGCACCGCGTCCGGTGATCCAGGGCGCGTCGTTCGGCCGTCTGCTGTCGGTCGTCGACCTGAAGATCGACCGCCGGACCCGTGACGTCGTCCGCGGCGAGACCAAGGCGCACAACCAGATCGTCACCCGCGACGTCACCCCGGACGCCGACGTGGTGAGGCTGATCGACGAGGCGAAGACCAAGGCCGCGCCGATCGCGAACAAGGCCGTCGGCACCATCACCGCGGACCTGGTCGCCAAGGGCGCGGCGTCCGGTGAGTCGCCGCTGGGCGACGTCATCGCCGACGCCCAGCTCGAAGCCACGAAGTCGAACGGCGCGCAGATCGCGATGACCAACCCGGGCGGTATCCGCACGGACTTCACCTACGCGTCGTCGCCCGCCGGCGAAGGCGACGGTGTCGTGACCTACGGCGAGGCGTTCGCCGTGCAGCCGTTCGCGAACATCATGCAGACGATCACGCTCACCGGCGCGAACCTGAAGAACGTGCTCGAACAGCAGTGGCAGGCCAACGGCGTCGTGCGCACGCTGCAGATCTCGAAGTCGCTGAAGTACTCGTACTCGGCGTCGGCGGCACAGGGTTCGCGCGTTTCGAACCTGACGCTCGACGGCGCGCCGATCGACCCGGCGGCGTCGTACCGCGTTTCGGTGAACAACTTCCTCGCCGCAGGCGGGGACGGCTTCACCGAGTTCACGAAGGGGACCAACCTGTCGGGTGGTCCGGTGGATCTGGACGCGCTGATCGCGTACTTCGGGGCGCACCCTGGCATCGCTCCGCCGCCCGCGGACCGGATCACCGTCCTGCCGTAGCTCCCGCGAGTGTCATGAAAGGGCCGTTCCTGACGTTTTTCGTCCTGAACGGCCCTTTCATGACGTCAACGGGGTGGTTTTGTCAGTGACCCAGGGCACAATGTCCGCCATGACGACCTGGGAAGAAGTCGTGGCTCTGGCGGGCAGGTTGCCGGAGGTCGAGGAGTCCACGTCGTACCGCACGCCGTCGCTCAAGGTCGCGGGCAAGAACTTCGCCCGGCTGCGCACCGAGGCCGAGGGCGGTCTGATGCTGCTGTGCGAGCACGCGGAGAAGGAGGCCCTGCTGGCTTCCGGCGACCCCGCGTACTTCACCACGCCGCATTACGACGGCTACGGCGCGATCCTCGTCGACCTCGAGAAGGTCGAGAAGACGCAGTTGAGTGAACTCATCGAGGAGGCCTGGCGGATGAAGGCACCCGCCAGGCTCACGAAAGGACTGAACGACTAGCGGAGTTCCCCTTCGAGCAGGCTCATCAGGTACTCGTCGTGCCACTGGCCGTTCTGGCCGCGGAACGACTGCCGATGCCTGCCGTCCACCTGGAACCCGAGCTTCTTGTAGATGTGGATCGCGGCCTCGTTGTCGACCACGACCCACAGCGCGATCATGTGCAGCCGCATCATGTCGAAGCCGTAGCGGCAGAGCGTGCGCATGGCGTCGGTGCCGTAGCCGCCGCCCCAGTGGTCCTTCTCGCCGAGGTAGATGTCGAGTTCCGCGCGGCCCTGCTCCGGGGTGGCGTCGCGCAGGGTGCAGGTGCCGATCAAGGTGCCGACGGCGAGGCTCTCGATCGCGAAATCCACCTGGCTGAAGCTGTTGGGTTTCCGGTGGGTGAAGCGTTCGCGGATCTGGGCGAGGGATTCCGGATGGTCCGCGGGCAGCCAGCGCGTGACCTCCGGGTCGTTGTGCCAGCGCCACAGCGTGTCCGAGTCCTCGGGTTCCAGCGGGCGCAAGCGGATCAGTTCACCGGTCAGCATCGTCCATCCCAAGATCGGTATCGGACTTTCCAGACTATTGGGCGACACCCTTGAGCAGCCACCGCTTAACGGGGACTTCCAGCAGCACTCTGGCGCCGAACGGGGCGATCTCCACTCCGGCCGCCCAGCCGTCGTACTTCGCCGCCAGGGCCGCGAGGACGTCTTCGCGCAGAGCCCCTCGATGGACGCGCGCCACGCCTTCGGCGACAGCCGGAGCGTCGCCGTCTTCAAGTGCGAGGCTGACCCGCGGATCGCCGTCGATGTTGCGCACCTTGACGTTCCGCTCGCCGCTCCCGATCCAGAAGACGTCGTCGAGATACACGAACCACACCGGCGTGACGTGCGGCGATCCGTTCCTGCGGAGCGTGCACAACCAGGCGTTGCGCTCCCGGGCGAGCCGTTCGATAAGCGATTGATCACGTTTCATCTGGTCAGCCTGCCCGAAAGCTAGGGTGCCGGGCGTATGAAGGTCCACCAGTACTGCTACTTCGCCTTGAAGAGCGAAACCGTGTCCGCCGGGGAGATCACCGCGCGGCTCGGCATGGAGCCCGACGAGGTGCTGGTACTGGGTTCGCGGTCCGCCGAACACCGGTTGCCGCGGATGCACGCCTGGAAGGTGACGCATCGCGGTTCGGAACCGGTCGACGACCAGATCGAGAGCGTGATCGGCAGGCTCGCCCCGGTCCGCCCGGAAATCCGGCGGCTGGTGGACGAAGGCGTGAGCGCGGTGCTGCAGGTGGTGCGCTACTTCCATCACCGTGACGGCGGCGAGGAATTCGGCTGGCACCTCTCGCCCGCCGTGATCGCGTTCCTCACCGAAGCGGCGGCCGCGCTCGACGTCGACGAGTACGACCTCAGCGAATGAGCTTCCGCCGGTCGTGGTGGGATGGTGCCCCACAGCCGGACAACCCCGTTGGGAGCCCAGCATGTCGAGCGAGAACTGGCCGATGAGTCAGGATCCCGAGTCGCCGGTGATCATCTCCCGGTCGCTGGTGGAGGATCCGTCGAACCTCGCGTTCGTCGTCCTGGACGACGACGGCGACTGGTTCATCAGCGACGGCAACGAGTTCTCCGAGAACATGGAGGAGAACAAGGACGCGTTCGGCGCGCTGCCCCTGCGGGACGCGGTGGAGCTCATCCCGGAGATCGCCGCGCTGGCCGGCCTCCCCACCGGCATGGCCGCCGACTGGGACCCGGAGCGGCGCACATGGCTGCTCAGTTCGGTCGCCGACTCGGACGACGACGAGGAAGACCTCCTGGTGCGCGCCGCCCGCCTCGCCGCGTGGACGCATCCCGGCTCGCCGCTGGAAGAAGTCCAGGTGAGCACCGAACTCGCCGAGATCTCCACCGACCCCGCCGCCCCGGCGCGCGCCGTCCGCCAGGTCGTCCGCGAGGCGGACGGAAGTTGGCTGCTCGTCGGCTTCCAGGTCCCGGAGAGCGAGGATTTCGAGGTCGAAGCCCTCGAAATGGAACACGCCGTCACGCTGTATCCCGACGTCGCGCTGGTGCTGAGCGCCGCGCCCGGCCAGGTGTACGACCGGCCGAGCGCCGACGCCCCTTGGGAACTCGTCGAAGGCTGACGCTCAGCCTCGGCCGAAGTCGCAGTACATGACGTGCAACCCGATGCGCCCCAGCGTCGGGTGCTCGAACGCGCCCGGCACCGTCCCGACGATCTCGAACCCGAGCCGTTCGTAGATCCGGATCCCGGCCGCGTTCGACTCGGCGACCGCGTTGAACTGC
Organism: Amycolatopsis sp. SB7-3; assembly: GCF_041021335.1. NCBI lineage: Bacteria > Bacillati > Actinomycetota > Actinomycetes > Pseudonocardiales > Pseudonocardiaceae > Amycolatopsis > Amycolatopsis sp. SB7-3. Next base: position 2,155,395 of record NZ_JBFPJQ010000001.1, on the reverse strand, counting down.
ATCCCCGCGAAACCCCGTTCCCTGGCCCAATCCAGGGCATCCGCGCACAGCGCGCCACCGATGCCCTTGCCGCGAACGTCCTTGTCCACCATGAAACTGGCCGTCGCCACATGGGACCCGGGCCCGCCGCGGTTCGGCCCCATCTTGGCGGTACCGAGCACGCGGCCACCCTCGACCGCGACCACCGTCCGGCCAGGCGGCGTCTCGACCCAGGTGCCGCGGGCGTCGTCCTCGGTGAGGTTCGGGTCGTAGGTGTACGTGTCCGCCGCCCGCACGACTTCGCGCACGATCGGCCAGACCTGTGCCCAGTCGTCTTGGGTGAACTCCCGGATTTCCATACCTGGCACGGTAACGACGCTGGGAAGTCAATAACCGGTCCGGCGGTTCCGGCGCCACCGCCAGGCGAAGCCGGAGAGCAAGAGCAGGCCGGCGACCGTCAAACCCGAGCCGATCCAGATCCGCGTCGAGCCGGATTCCCGCTCGACACGGACTTCCGGCGGCAACCCGGCCGCGATCCCGTCGATCCTGTCCTGGACCGAACGATGGTCGAAGACGCTCAGCTCGCCGTCTTCCGCCAACGTGGCCAGCCAGCGGCGAATGTCGTCGTTCTGCTCGCGGGAGAAACCGGGGAACTCGAGCGCGGCGTCCCGCAGCACTCCCGGACCCATGCACCTGAGCGGTTCCCCAGTGGACGAGTCGAGATACTGGCCCGTCGCCCCGCATTCGTCACCCGCCTTGGCGAAAACGACGGTGTACGGCCCCGGGGTGCTGCCGGTGTTCAAGCCGACGATGAGGAAGATTCCGCCGACCAGGAGGAGGGGAAGGATCAGCGACCCGGCCAGCACGGTCAGCAAGGCCGCGGCCGTACTGTCGCTCGGCATTTTCCGCACGGTGCAGAAGGTAATCGCGGGGCGCGGGACGGGTCCCCGGCTTCGGCTCAGGTCGTGACAGGGCCGGTGACGCGTGACTGTGTGGATTTTGGGACGTCAGATGTCCCGAAATCCACACAATCACGGCGAAACCACGCTCGGCGTAGACGGTGATCCGTTGCGTATCACCGACAAGCATGTTGATCACCCGGTTCACATCGCCAATGCTCGCGACGTAGTCATCCAGCGGCAACGGCCGGGAAGCGCAGATGAGGTCCACCCCAGGCCATAGCTTCCTGCAGGTCGCGTAAGCCCGCCGCTGTTGGTACGGCCGAGAGATGAGAACGACCAAAATCGCACGTGGGGCGCAGACGTCGTCCGGCAGGGTCGCGGCCATCATAGGGGCCCAAATCGAAAGCCCCAGGTCCTAAGTGGATATCCACTGGCCTGGGGCTTCGCGTGAGAGCGGATGACGGGAATCGAACCCGCGTATTCAGCTTGGGAACCAAGGGTGCTCATACTGGAAGGCCCTGACCTGCGGACGATGCTTGCTCGGGTGGCCACGATTGACCGTGGCTGACCCCCTGAATGGCCCAACGTTCCCCTGTCTCCACCTGCGTCTTTGTGCCTGTTTGCTCCGCTTCCCTCGCCCCTGCCATCTCTAGCGCCGGGCCGGTCGTGTCAAGGCACGCTTTCCCGCCTTGATGCGGGCGACACGGTGTTAGGCGCTGAGCAGCGAGGGACACCCGGTGACCACTGCCACGCGGTCAGGTGGGTCGGATGATCTGACGTCATGTTCCATGGGTCTCCGGTAGCGGCGGCGCGCTGTGCGGTGCTGCCTCGTCGGCGGGCTCGCCCGGCGTCCGCCATGGGACGGAGCCCGCCGTACGGGCGGTGACGTGCGCGCCGCCGCTGGCGGCGCCTTGACCCCATAGAGCCAAGTCCGGCAGGTGTGTAACTTGTATGCCTCAGTCGGCGACTCAACTGCATGACCCAAGATGACTCGTCGGATAAGGCCGGTAAGGACGCTGTCTCGCCGGACCCCGTTAAAGTGGTGGACGCGAAAGCGGAGTCAGGCGAATCGGGTCCCGCTGGCCTGGCTTGGGTGACGAAGTTGAGGCGTGGTGCCGCATTCTTGCTGGTGGTACTTCTCGTGCTATTGGCGATGTTAAGCTACCGGTGGTCTGCATTTGAAATCTGCCGCGATACTGCGGCTGCCAACTCGTCAGTTGTGACTTTATGCAATCCGTGGGCGACTCAAGATCTAGTCCCATTTATTGTTTTGGTTGGCTTTCTGCTATTGCCGGATTTGTCTGAGTTGAACATATTTAACCTGATAAGCATAAAAAGAGAGGTAAAGTCCGCAAAGGCTGAGGCTGAAGTGATCAAGGCGCGCCAGGAGGCTCTAGAGGTTAGATTTGCTTCTGCCGTCTCGCAAGTTTCGTCCCAGCAAACAAGTGTGGTCAGTCATAGTCACTTTTATAATGATCAGCGCGCTTCGGAACTGCCTGGCTTGATAGACAAGAAGGTTCACGATATTGACGAGCGACACGGTGATTCGACCAGCGATGATCCGGTTAATGGTGGGCAACACGATGAGTGGACGCCTGATCGTGAAACAGATTCCGTTGAGTCTCGCGATCGCGTTTCATCTGCAGAGTCGAATGGATCTACCGATGCTGGCGGCGTGTCGCTTGACATGATAACTGACGATGTGTTAAAGCTGGGCATACTGAACAACTGGGAGCAGCTTTCGGAGAGTTTACAGCTGGGGTCATACTACCGAATTAGTCAAGATGGTTTCACGCCAGCTCGTCGCAGATTTCTTGATTTATTCAAAGAGGAAATTGGTACGGTTGGAGCGGTTCGTAATAGTATTGCTCATGCTAAACCTGTTTCAAGGGAAGATCTCATTGGTGCGTATGACGCGGTTCGTCAACTTAACAAAATTTGGAGAGAATCTGCCGCAACTCTTGGTTGACTTGTTAGGAATAAATGATTCCCGCTCGAGAGTCAAAGCAGTCTCTTTGTGAATCCCTGCCTTATCAATTGGGTGTAAGATTCTTTGACTGTTGCAGGAACTTCCTGGGCAATCGCGAAACCGCGTTCCGCGTAGACGGTGATCCGTTGCGTATCACCGACAAGCATGTTGATCACCCGGTTCACATCGCCAATGCTCGCGACGTAGTCATCCAGCGGCAACGGCCGGGAAGCGCAGATGACGTCCACCCCGGGCCATAGCTTCCTACAGGTCGCGTAAGCCCGCCGCTGTTGATACGGCCGAGAGATGAGAACGACCGACCCGACCTCGATGCCGCGTGACTCCAACAGTGCGCGAGTGAGCGTGATGTTGTCCCCGGTGTTCCGCGCCTCGGTCTCGACCAAGATCGCGTCATCCGGCACGCCCAAGTCAAGCGCGTGTTCGCGGTAGTGCACCGCCTCGCCGCGCGGGAAGCGTTCGACGGTGGTCGGCGCGTTGGCCCCGGTGAAGACGACGAGCGGGAACATCCCGGCATGGAACAGTTCCGCGGCACAGGTGGCGACGCCGAGGTCGTGGCTGCCGAGTCCGATCCCGACGTCGGCGGGCCGGAGTTCGTGCCGCATGTCGTGGTAGTCCCAGAGCGTCTGGACGTCGTGGCGGAGGTCGTCCGGCAAGGTCATAGGACTCCAAAGCGAAAGCCCCAGGTCCACAGTGGACATCCACTGACCTGGGGCTTTCGCATGAGAGCGGATGACGGGAATCGAACCCGCGTATTCAGCTTGGGAAGCTGATGTTCTACCATTGAACTACATCCGCAGTGCTCGGCCAGCATACATGGCCCGGATCTCTCCTTGCCAAGACCCCGCCCATCTTGACGTCGCCGCCGAAAGTGACAACACTTGTTGTCTACCTCGGAGGTGATCCGGATGGGCGAGCGGCTGCCTGACCCCGAACTGTTCCGTCAAGGCGGGTTCCGGGTCGCGTCGAGGTTGTTCATCGAGGGCGACATCAGGGGCGACGAGCGCCAGGTCGCCCGGTTGCGGCAGTTCGCGCAGTGCGAGGACCCGGCGGCCGACGTGCTGGTGCCGCTGCTGCGAAAGGGCGCGCAGCCCCAGTTCGAACAGGCGCTGCGTCAAGGCATCGACAGTGTCGAGAGTCCGCCGGAAGAGCTCGAAGCCTTCTTTCGCAACGTCGAGGCGACGCCGTACTGGGTCGACCGGGACCGCCTTGACCGCGGAGCGCGGGCGATCACGCGTGCCGGGTTGCTCGGGCTCTTCCCGCTCGGCGACGTCTCGTTGATGGGCGGCTATCTCGCTTCGCGCGCCACGAAGTCGCTCGTCGGCACCGGCGAGATCGAGTACAAGGCGGCACGACGTCTCGTCGAGACGGCGACGTGGTGGATCCACGTGACGACACCGGGCGCGCTGGTGCCCGGCGGGCGCGGGTACGAGTCCGCGTTGCGGGTGCGGATCGTGCACGCCCACGTCCGCGCGGCCATGAACCGCCGCAAGGATTGGGATTACGCGGCCTGGGACAGGCCGGTCAACCAGGTCCAGACCGCGGGCACGCTCCTGCTCTTCTCCCTCGTCTACGTCTTCGGCACGCAACTGCTCGGGCTCCGCTACAGCGCCCGCGAGCGCGCCGACATCCTGCATCTTTGGCGCTATGTCGGCTGGCTGATGGGCGTCGACGAGGAACTCCTGCCCGCCGGCGAGGACGACGCCTGGCGGCTGCTGTGGCTGCTCGCGACCACCGAGTTCATTCCCGACGACGATTCCAAACGGCTCGCCGCGGCCCTCATGAAGGCCCACGCCGGGATCGGTGACGGCCGCGGCGCGCTCGGCAAGGTCCTCGCACACGTGTCGGTCGCGGGGCACGGCGCGATCAGCAGGCTCCTGCTCGGCAAGACCAACGCCGACTTCCTCGAACTGCCCGACGATCCGATCGCCCAGGCGGCCGTGGTCGCGGCGGCCGGGGTCAACTTCGCCGCCGAGACGGTGCGGCGGGTGGTGCCCGGCGCGACGGCGCTCCAGGAGCTGATCGGGGCGGCCGGCCGTCGCCACTATCTACGGCAGGTGACCAAGGTGTTCGGGCTCGACCCGACCTACGGCAGGCACATGAAGGCCGCTTGACTACGCTGATCGCGTGCTCCTCAGCGACCGTGACCTCCGTAAAGAGCTCGACGCAGGCCGTCTCGGCGTCGACCCGTTCGACCCGACGATGGTCCAGCCGTCGAGCATCGACGTGCGACTCGACCGCTTCTTCCGCGTGTTCGACAACAGCAAGTACACGCATATCGACCCGCAGCTGCAGCAGGACGAGCTGACTTCGCTGGTCGAGAAGGAGGGCGAAGACCCCTTCGTCCTCCACCCCGGCGAGTTCGTCCTCGGCTCCACCTACGAGACCGTCACGCTCGCCGACGACCTCGCCGGCCGCCTGGAGGGCAAGTCCTCCCTCGGCCGCCTCGGCCTGCTGACGCACTCCACCGCGGGCTTCATCGACCCCGGCTTCTCCGGCCACATCACCCTTGAGCTGTCGAACGTCGCCAACCTGCCGATCACGCTCTGGCCGGGTATGAAGATCGGCCAGCTCTGCATCTTCCGCCTGTCCAGCGCGGCGGAGTTCCCGTACGGCTCGAACGAGGCCGGTTCGCGATACCAGGGGCAGCGGGGCCCGACCCCGAGCCGCGCGTACAAGAACTTCCACCGCGTCGACACCTGGCGCTAAGAAGCGACTGGGGCTTCCCAATCGATCCGATGCCGCCACATGAAGGCGTTCGGATCCTCCGCCGGCGGGTTCTTGAACGCCCGCGCGAGGAAGAGGTCCCGGATCACCCGCCCGACGGGCCCGACCGCCTTGTCGTCGCCGTTGCGCTTGCCGCGCTCGACGACGGCCTCGACGCGCTCGCGCCGCAGGCCTTCGTAGACGGCGAGCGCCTTCGGGATCGAGGGCACGTCACGCAGGCATCGCGCCAGCGTGACGGCGTCCTCGATGGCCATCGCGGCGCCCTGCCCGGCCGCGGGTGAGGTCGCGTGCGCGGCGTCGCCGATGATGACCATCCGGGCCGTCCGCCAGGTCGGCACGCTCGGGAAGTCGTACGTCGCCCACGGCCGGTAGATCTCGCGCGTCGCGCGCACGATCTCGACGGCCGGGGTGCGGTCCACCGCCAGCCCTCGGATCAGGTCCTCGCGCCAGGTGGCCGTCACGGTGAGGTCGGACGGCGACGGCTCACGCTTCCGGGGGACGTTCGCGAACCACCAGACACCCCCGGCAGGGTGGACGACGTGGGCGAAGAACAGCCGCTTGCCGAACGTCATGTGCATGACGCCGGGTTCGTCGTCCAGCCGCAGGCCTTCGGCCAGCCCGCCCGTGTTCAGCAGCGGCACGTAGCGCGGTGACGGCGCCTTCGGGTCGATGATCGTCCGCACCCGCGAGCGGAGCCCGTCCGCGCCGATCAGCAGGTCGCCTTCGGCCGATGAGCCGTCTTCGAAGGTCGCGAGGACGCCGTCGCCGGTCTCGCGCGCGTCGGCCAAACGTTTGCCGTAGTGGATCTCGATGCCGCGTCTGACGGCTTCGTCGCGTAGGCCGATGTACAGCTCGGAGCGCAGCACGGTCTGGCTCACGGTGCCGTCCTCGAGCGCCCCGCCGAGGGCGAAATCCGCCAGTTCACGTCCGTCGCCGAGATGCATCTTTATCCGTGGCGTATCGAATCCCAGGCTCTTGACCAGGCTTTTCAGTCCCAGCGGCGCCAGTGCGTCGAGGCCGTTCACCGCCAGGGTCAGGAACGCGCCGACCCCTTCGGCGGTCCGGTCGTACGCCTCGTGGATCACCGGCTCGTGGCCCGTCTCGTGCAGTGCGATCGCCGTGATCGTGCCCGCGATACCCCCGCCGGCGATCAGTACCTTCGCCATATCGTTCACCCCATCGAATCTCTTAGGAACTAATTCGTTCTATCGAACTAAAGACTCCGCTAGGCTGGTCGATGTGTCAAGCGAGCGAGCGGAACTGGTCGAGCGGATCCTCAACGGGTCGCGCGCGCTGTCGACGGAGACGGTCATGTTCCACACGGCCATCGCCGAGCTGAGCGGACTTTCGGCCGTCGAAAGCAAGGTGACCGATTACCTCGCCCGCTTCGGACCGCAGACGCCGAAAGCCCTTTCGCAGCTGTCGGGGCTCGCGCCGGCGTCGATCACCGCGCTCATCGACAGGCTCGAAGGCAAGGGGATCGTCACCCGGAAGCCGCATCCCGAGGATCGGCGAAAGGTCCTGATCGAGATCGACGCGGCGAGGATGGCCTCCGCCGCGCCGCTGTGGGATCACCTGGTGAAGTCGGTCCGCGAGGCCTGCGAGAACTACACGGACGACGAGCTGAAGACCGTGATCCGGTTCCTCGCCGACGCGGCGGCGATCACGCACGACTCCACGGGCCGCCTCAGCCGCTGACCGGTATTACTACTTTCGGGGGTATTGCCGTAACCAGTTCGTGATAGTTTTCGGCCCCGTGTCCCCCAATAGAACACGAAGCCGGTTACTGCTTGTCACGCTGAGCGTCCTGCTGGGTGGGGTGATCGCCAGTGCGAGCTACCTGATGGTGACCGATCGGTTCCAGGGCACCGCGCTGAGCAATCTCTCACTCAGCGTCCCCGACACGAAGGGCAGACCGGGCGACGCCCTCGCGAAGCCGCCTGCCTACTTCGGTCAGACGTCCTCTCCGGCGCCTGAGGGTTCCGCGCCTGGCTCGGCCGCTCCGACGTCGTCCTCGGCGGCTCCCACGTCGTCCACCGCCCCGCCCAGCTCGTCCTCCGCCGCGGCCGAGCCGCCCGCGAAGTCTTCCGAGGCTCTCAAGCCCGCTTCGAGCAAGGCTCCGGAGCCGCCCCGTTCGCAGGACAGCTCGCTCGCCGGGCAGGTCATCGACCTCGTCAACGCCGAGCGCGCCGACGCGGGCTGCTCGCCGGTGAGCAACGAGTCGCATCTCGCCGCCGCCGCGCAGGGCCACAGCGACGACATGTCCGCGCGGAACTACTTCTCGCACACCACGCCGGAAGGCGTCACGTTCGACCAGCGCATCCGGGCCGCCGGCTACGACAAGCCGGGCGCCGAGAACATCGCCAAGGGCCAGTCGAGCGCCGCCAAGGTGATGGACGCCTGGATGAACTCCGAGGGCCACCGCGCGAACATCCTCAACTGCAAGCTGAAGAAGATCGGCGTCGGCGTCAACACCAAGGGCATGTACTGGACGCAGAACTTCGGCTACTGACCCTTGTCCCACCGTTCGGCGATGTCGCCGTAGCGGGCCAGCACGGCCGCGCGCAGTTCGGCGTCCGTGCGCGGGACCGGTTCGATGAACACCTCGGTGACGTCGCCGAAGGTCCCGGTCAGCTCGGTCGCCATCCGGACGCAGGCGCGTTCGACGTCCGCCGCGCCGAGTGCATCGTCGAAGTCGACGCGGGCGCAGACGAGTACCTGATCGGTGCCCATGAGCATGGTCTGCAGGTCGACGACGGCCTCGATCTCCGGCGCGTTCCTCAGGTGCTCCCGCACCCCGCGCACCAGCCGGGGATCCGCCTGCCTGCCGATCAGCAGGCCGCGGTTGGTCCGCCCGAGCACGTAGGCGACCAGCGCCAGCAGGATCCCGATCGCGATCGACGCCGCGCCGTCCCAGACGTGCGAGCCGGTGAGCTGGTGCAGCCCGATCCCGGCGAACGCGAGCAGCAGGCCGATCAGCGCGGCCGAGTCTTCGAACAGGACGGTCTTCGGCGCCGGGTCGTCGATCATCCTCAGGTAGACCGAGACCTTCTGGCCGGAGTCGGCGGCGTCGCGGCGCACCTGCCGCACGGCCTGGAACCAGGAGACTGATTCGAGGGCGAACGCGATCGCGAGGACGATGTAGCCGACGATCGGATCGGTCTGCTCGGTCGCCTCGCCGAAGACCGTCGAGAAGCCTTCGTAGAGCGCGAACATCGCGCCGGAGGAGAAGATCGACACCGCGGCGAGCAGCGACCAGAAGTACCGCTCCTTGCCGTAGCCGAAGGGATGGACACGGTCGGCGGGGCGATCCGACCGTTTCAGCGCGGTCAGCAGGAGCACCTCGGTGATCGTGTCAGCCACCGAATGCGCGGCCTCCGACAGCATCGCGCCGGAGCCGGTGATGATCCCGGCGATCAGTTTCAGCACGGCGATGGCGAGGTTGACCCCACCCGCCAGCACCACGGTCAGCGTGCTTTCGTCACCGGATTCTTCACTCACCTCGCGTAGCGTAGTGCGGGTGCGCCGATCTCACAGGCGACGCAATCCCTGCAGGACGCGTTCCATCAAGGCGAGTGCCGGATGACCGTCGAATTCAGCCTGCGTTTCGTGAACGGTGACCAAACCGAGTTCGGCCATGTCACCCAAAAGGACCTTTGCAACGCCGAGTGGAACACATAAGGACGCGGCCACTTCGGCGACCGAAGTCGGACGACGGCAGAGTGATCTCACGGAATGGAATTCGACGCTGAATCCCGGGGCGGTCCACGGTGCGTCGTTCCGGACGGAAATCATCGCTTCGATCGCGAAGTTCCGCTTGGACTGCGTGCGTCCGCCCGTGCGGACGTACGGGCGGACGCGCGTGCGTTTCCGTTCCTGTCGCGGCGGCCGCCGCGCGGCCGGGATGCTGGGGATGGTCGCTTCCTGGGCCACTCTGGCGAGTGCCGCGGACGACGGGATACGGGCGGTCGGGCGAACGGTCGGCGATCCCGGTGTGGCGAGCCGGTGCTCTCTGACCGAGCGGAGTTCGTGACGGTTGCCCATTGATTCCTCGCCCCTTTTTTCCGGATCCGCTGCAGCCTATCGCCACGGTGTACCGCCGAACGGGTAATGGAACGAAATAACCGCACCGGGGATAAAACAAGAGGGAACATTCTCTCGCATTATGTGCGAGAGAATGTCCCCTCCGGGTGTGACGTTCTACTTGTCTTCCTCGGGCAGCGGAGTTCCGGTGGCCGTTTCGTCGGTCGGCGTGTCGGCCTTTCCGTCGAGTTCGGCGTCCGAGACCGCGTCCAAGGAGGGTGCGCCCGCCGGGACCAGTTGCGGCTCCGGCTTCCGCTTGACGGCGGTCAGCAGCAGCTGGGCGACGTCGACGACCTCGACCTTCTCGCTCGCCTGCCCGTCGCTCTGGCGCGCGGTGACGCCGTCGGTGAGCATCACGCGGCAGAACGGGCAACCGGTCGCGATCTTCGAGGGGGCGGTGCCGAGCGCTTCGTCGACGCGCTCGACGTTGATCCGCTTGCCGATCTTCTCTTCCATCCACATCCGCGCGCCACCGGCGCCACAGCACATCGAGCGGTCGCCGTGCCGCGGCATCTCGCGCAGCTGGGCGCCCGAAGCGCCGACGAGCTCACGGGGAGCGTCGTAGACCTTGTTGTGGCGGCCCAGGTAGCACGGGTCGTGGTAGGTGACGTCCTCGGCGACCGGGGCCACCGGGGTCAGGTGCTTCTCCCGCACCAGGCGGTTGAGCAGCTGCGTGTGGTGCACGACGTCGAACTGCCCGCCCAGCTCCGGGTACTCGTTCGCGAGGGTGTTGAAGCAGTGGGCACAGGTGACGACCACCTTGCGCGCCTTGCGTTCGCGGCCCTCGAACACCGAGTTCAGGATCTCGACGTTCTGCTGCGCCAGCATCTGGAACAGGAACTCGTTGCCCGCGCGGCGGGCCGGGTCACCGGTGCAGGATTCCTCCGAACCGAGCACGGTGTACTTGACGCCCGCGATGTGCAGCAGCTCCGCGACGGCCCGCGTGGTCTTCTTCGCGCGGTCCTCGAACGCGCCGGCACAACCGACCCAGAAGAGGTACTCGGTGTCGCCGAGGTCGCCGTCGAACACCGGCACCTCGAAGTCCAGGTCCTCGGTCCAGGCGAGCCGGTCCTTGGCGTTCTGGCCCCACGGGTTGCCCTTGTTCTCCAGGTTCTTGAACATCCCGTTGAGCTCGCTGGGGAACGCGGACTCGATCATCACCTGGTAGCGGCGCATGTCGACGATGTGGTCGACGTGCTCGATGTCCACCGGGCACTGCTCGACGCAAGCGCCGCATGAGGTGCAGGACCACAGCACCTCGGGGTCGATGACGCCGCCGTCGTCGCCGATGAGGGCCTTCTGGGACTCGGCGATCGCGAGGACGTCGATACCCGCGTACATGTTGTCGCCGGACAGACCGATCTCGTCGCCGGCCATGTCGCGCTTGCCGCCCGCGAGCAGGTACGGCGCCTTCGCGTAGGCGTGGTCGCGAAGCTGCGTGATGAGCAGCTTCGGCGAGAGCGGCTTGCCGGTGTTCCACGCGGGGCACTGCGACTGGCAGCGGCCGCATTCGGTGCAGGTGGAGAAGTCCAGCCAGCCCTTCCAGCTGAAGTCCTCGATCTTGCCGACGCCGAAGGTGTCCTCGTCCGGGTCCGCTTCTTCGAGGTCGAGCACCTTGCCGTTGCTCATCATCGGCTTGAGCGCGCCCAGTGCGACGCCGCCGTCGGCCTCGCGCTTGAAGTAGATGTTGAAGAAGGCGCTGAAGCGGTGCCAGGCGATACCCATGGTCATCGTGCGCGCGATGACGAACAGCCAGATCGTCGCGCTCATCAGCTTGACGAAGGCGAACACCGAGACCAGGTCCGGGCTGGCGGGCAGCAGTTCACCGATCGGGTGCGAGACGAACGCGGCCCAGATCGGGGTCTCGTGGACGTTCAGCGCGGACTTCGCGGCACGGACGCCGATGATGCCGATGCCCTCGATGAGCACGACGGCCTCGATGAAGTACGCCCACTTGAAGTTGGAGCCCTGGAAGCGGGACTGCCGGTCCGCGCGGCGCGGGTGGTTCTTCTGCCGGATCCAGATCAGCACCAGGATGCCGACGATGGTGCCGACCCCGAGCAGCTCCATGAGCAGCTGGAACAGCGACCAGTCGTCGAGGATGGGCCAGCCCCACGTCGGGACGAAGACCTCGCCGTACGCCTCGAACAGCGCGAGCGACCCGATCAGGAAGCCCCACATGACCAGCCAGTGCGCCGGGCCGACGCTCTTGACCTTGTTCATCCGGGTGTGCGCGGCGAATTCCTTGATCAAGGTCTTCATGCGCGGGATGAACGGGCCGTTGCGGGTCGAGTCCGGCTGACCGAGGCGGATCACCCGCACGAAGCGGGCGATGGTCGCGAAGAACATTCCCCAGGCGACGACGCCGAGCAGGACCGCGATCCCGCCGAGCGTCAGCTGTACAGCGCCCATCTTCGGGTGCCTTTCGTCCGAGTGAAGCGTGTGGTGGTGGGGGCAGACTAATGCTTCTTACTGATGGGTAACCCACTGACCGCGCCCAAGTCCCACCGATGTGGTGTACGCCTCTCTTTGTTTTAAGACGATCGTCCAGGTAGTTTTTGTGACATGGGTGCGTATCTCCTTCTGGCTTTGGCCATCGCCGCTGAGGTATCCGCGACCGTGTCGTTGAAACTTTCCGAGGGCTTCAGCAAGGTGGGGCCGTCGATCGTCGTGGTCGTCGGATACGCCGTCGCGTTCGTCGCGCTCGCGTATGTACTGAAGGCGGGCGTGCCGGTGAGCGTCGCGTACGCGATCTGGGCCGCGGCCGGGGTCGCGCTGGTGGCGGCCGTCGGGATGGTGTTCTTCAAGGAGCCGGTCAACCTCTCCGTGATCGCCGGTCTGGTACTGGTGGTCGGCGGCGTCGTGTTGATCGAGGCAGGGAGCGCGCACTAAGTGAAGATCCAGGTCGACGGCCGCAAGGCCAGGGGCGAGAAGCGGCGCGAAGAGATCATCGCGGCCGCGTTGCGGGTGATCGAACGGGACGGCGTCGCCGGCGTCACCCATCGGACGGTCGCCGCCGAGGCCGGCGTGCCGACGGCTTCGACGACCTATCACTTCTCGAGCCTCGACGACCTGCTGATCGCCACCCTCATCTCGTGCGCCCGGGATATGGCGACCGAGGTCTACTGGATGATCGACCGCGCCCGCTCGCGCGGCAGCCGCGGCGCGGAAGAGGTCGCCGGGCTGCTCGCGGAGGCGTTGGGCCCGCGCCGCGGGCGGACGATGGCGGAGTACGAGCTGTACCTGCTGGCCGCGCGCAAACCCGAGCTGCGGCCGGCCGCCCGGCGCTGGCTGGACGTGCTCACCTCGATGGTCCGGCACGACGACGAGGTCGCGTTCCGGGTGTTCCTCGCCGGGATCGACGGTCTGCTGATCCAAGGCCTCATCGACGACGAGCCGCCGTCCGCGGAGGAACTGCGGCCGGTGGTGGACTACCTGCTGAAACCTCGTTGACCTGCTGGGTAGCGTTCGGATCATGAGGATCGTCGGCGCGTACGAACTGGATGACGACCCGGCACGGGTGGACCTCGACGTGGTGTGGAAGCACCTGTCCACCGGCGTCTACTGGGGCAAGTGGCGAGACCGCGAACTGGTCGAGAAGGTCTTCAGGAACGCTTGGCGCGTCGTGGGGGCGTACGAGACGTCGACCGGTCGTCTGGTCGGCTTCGCGAGGGCGTTCTCGGACACCATCGGCAGTGCTTATCTCGCGGACGTCTTCGTCGTCGACGACGCGCGTGGCGCTGGGCTCGGCAAGGAACTGGTCCGGGAGATGATCGACAACGGGCCGGGCGCGGAGTTCCGGTGGATGCTGCACACCGCCGACGCGCACGGGTTGTACCGGCAGTTCGGCTTCGGCGACCCGCCCGAAGGGCAGTACATGGAGCGGGGCCGGGCGAACGGGCAGGTCTAGGGCGGTCGTGAGTGGCGATTCGGGTTAGAACCCGAATCGCCACTCACGACCCGCTGTACCGATCAGCCCTTGTTCTCGTGCAGGGCCGTCAGCGACGCCCGGGCGATCGCGTGGCCGAAGAGGTTGAAGCCGAGGAACGCCGGCGTCGCGTCTTCGCCGACTTCCAGCTTTTCGACGTCGACGGCGTGCACCGTGAAGATGTACCGGTGCGGCCCGTGTCCGGGCGGCGGAGCCGCACCGAGGAACTGCTTCACGCCGCCGTCCCCCTTCAGGGTGACGGCGCCCTCCGGCAGACCGGAGCCCGTTTCGTCGCCCGCGTTCGCGGCGAGCGCGGTCACCGACGCCGGGATGTTGAACACCGCCCAGTGCCAGAATCCGCTCGCCGTCGGGGCGTCAGGGTCGTAGCAAGTCACGGCGAAGCTCTTGGTCTCAGCGGGGAACCCCTCCCACGACAACTGCGGGGAACGGTCCTCGCCGCCCGCGCCGAAGATCCCGGAAAGCTGGGGTGTCGGCAGGAAGCCGCCTTCTTCGATGTCGGTGCTGCTCAGGGTGAAGGCAGGCAGATCGGGCAGGAAGCTGTACGGATCGGGTGCCTGCGGCATGCGTCCTCCTGGTCGTTGAACAGATGACGGAGCCAGGTTATGACCCCGAGGGCCCGGGTGCGGGTTCAGGGACGAATCCGGGGGTTACCCCTATGTCCAAGCCGTCGTGGTGCCCTTAGCGTCGGGTTACACGAAAACCTGCTCTGGAGGGACTCAAGACCATGGCGCGCCCACTCCTCGCAATCGGCGGCATCGCCTTGATCGGTGTCGGTGTCCTCACCGGCCTCGGCTGGTGGTGGCCGTCCGACGCGGAGGCCACCGCGGAGGTGGCCCAGCCGATCCGCAGTGTGCGCATCGACAACGAGGAGGGCCGCGTCAAGGTGCACGCCGGCGAGGGGCCGGTGCGGATCCACCAGCAGTTCGAGTACCGCGGCGGCAAGCCGGGCGACGCCTTCCGCGTGGAGGGCGACACCCTGGTCCTCGCCGATTGCGGCTCGTCCTGCGAGGTCGCCTACGACGTGGTGGTCCCGGCGGGTATCCCGGTCTCGGGCAAGCTGGACTCGGGGGCGCTCGACATCGCCGGAGCGTCCACTGTGGACGTCACGGTCGACTCCGGTCGGGTCGAGGTGCGCGACGTGCCGGGCACCGTGAAGGTCCGGTCCGAAGCCGGTCGCGTCGACCTGGCGAATATCGGGCAGGCGGTCACGGTGCAGGCGGCTTCCGGTGCCATCAAGGGAGAACGGCTCGGCGGCGACGTCGAAGCACGGACCGACAGCGGCCGTATCGAACTCGAACTCCTCAAGAGTGCCGACGTGACCGCGCGGACCGACAGCGGTTCGGTCGAGGTCACCGTCCCGTCGGGTGAGTACAACGTCACCGGCGGCACCGGCAGCGGCCACCGCGACATCGAGGTGAACCAGTCCGGTTCGGCACAGCACAAGCTCGATCTCAACACCGACAGCGGAAGCGTCACGGTCAAAGCGGCCTGACAGACTTATCGGGGGAATACTTTCTCATGGGGAACAAGGAGAAGCGCGTCCTCGGCGCGCTCGCTCTCGGCGCGCTGACCGCCTTCGGGATCGTCGGCTGCACAGGGGAATTCCAGCAGAAACTGAGTGACGGCGCGCCCGTCACCGAGCAGATCACCGCGATCCGGGTGGACGTGCCGGTCGGCACGGTCACGCTGCGGGTCGAGGACGGTGCGCCCGTCTCGTTGCGCCGCGAAGTGACTTATAACGGCAAGAATCCCGGGAAGACGTACAGCGTCGAGAACGGCACGCTGGTCCTCGGCGGCTGTCAGCAGTGCGGCGTGGACTACGACGTCGTGGTGCCGCGCGAGCTGGCGGTCTCCGGGTCCATCGGCACCGGCAAGATCACCCTCGCCCGCGCCGCCTCGGTCGACCTGAAGGGCGACGTCGGCGACTTCAAGGTGATGGGCACGTCCGGGCCGGTCAACCTGCGCACCGGCACCGGCGACATCGAAATCGGCCTGGCGAAGCCGGGCGCGGTCACCGCGAACGCGGAGGTCGGCAAGGTCGTCGTCACCGTTCCCGACGGCGCGTACCAGGTCCGTGCGAAGGCGGAGACCGGCAAGGTCGAGACCGGTGGCGTGCGGCAGGACCAGGCTTCGGCGAACGTACTGGACCTCCAGTCCGGCACCGGTTCGATCACGGTGAAGCCCGCATGAAAGCGCTCGCCGCCGTCGCCGCGCTGACCCTGCTTCCGCTGACCGCGCTGCCGGCGTCCGCCGCGTCCGGGATCGACTGGAGGCCGTGCGCGACCGAGTACGCGCCGACGCTGGAATGCGCGAACCTCCGGGTGAGCGGCGGTTTTTCGATCGCGCTGGCGAAACTGCCCGCGACCGATCCCGGGCGCCGTATCGGTTCGCTGCTGACGAATCCGGGCGGGCCGGGTGGTTCCGGGGTCACCGTGCTCAAGTACGGCGGCCGCGGTTTCGCGCTGGACAAGCCGGAAATGGCCGAAGTGCGGCAGCGGTTCGACGTCATCGGGTTCGACCCGCGCGGCGTCGGCGAAAGCACGCCCGCGATCACCTGCGGGCCGGATCTGCACGATCCGGCGGTCAGCCGGTTCCCGCGGAGCCGCGCCGATTACGACAAGCTCCTGGCGCACAACCGCGCCTCGGGTGAGGAATGTCTGAAGAGGACCGGGCGAGCACTGTCCTCTGTGGACACATGGCACGCCGCGGACGACATCGAAGCGATCCGTGGCGCTCTCGGCGAGCCGAAGGTGAACTGGCTCGGCGTCTCCTACGGTTCCGAACTCGGCGCCGTGTACGCGGAGAAGTATCCGAACCGCATCCGGACGATGGTGCTCGACGGCGCCGTCGACCACTCGCGGCCGACCAGGCAGGCGGTCCTCGAAGAAGCCGTCGCGACCGAAGGCGCACTCAAGGACTTCGCGCAGTGGTGCACGACGTCGGCCGACTGCGTGCTTCGCGGCAAGGATGTCCTCGCCACCTACGACGCCTTGATGCGGACGCCCGGCGGCGTGCCGTCGAAACAGCTCGGACGGAACGTGACCGCCGAGGAGATGGCGTCCGGGGTCTACGGCAACCTGATCCTTCCCGCGTTCTGGCCGGGCTTGGCGAAGGCGATCGACGCCGCGACGGCGGGCGACGCGGACGGACTGCTGCCGTATTCGCAGCTCGACCCGTCCTACGGCGCGTACCGCGCGATCGGCTGCCACGACTTCGGCTCGCCGTTCACCTCCTACGCCGACATGAGGGCGATGCAGGGACTGGTGAAGACGCTCTCGCCGCACGGCTGGCGGTACTCGGAGTTCTGGGACATGGCGAGCGGGTGCGCGGCCTGGCCGGTGCCCTCGGCGTACCTGCCGCGGCCGCAGAAGGTGAGCGGCGCCGCGCCGATCCTCGTGGTCGGCGGTGAACACGATCCGGCGACGCCGCTCGTTTGGGCGAAGGGGCTCGCGAGGAACATCGAGAACTCGACGTTGCTCGTCGACGCCGGGTACGGGCACACGGGGCTGCTGAACTCGGCCTGCGTGCGCTCCGAAGAGGTGAAGTACCTGGTGAGCGGTGTCACACCCGCTCCGGGCACGGTCTGCCGGTAGTCCGGGAACAAGACGACCGTGCCGCACGTTGAGCCGGATACAAGGTTGAGTGAGGGTGACTCAAGTCCGGCTTGACGGAAGCCCCACCATCCCGATACAACTTGCGTTGAGCCCACTCAAGGTGGGCGAGAACGTGCAGGTCACGAACTAGCAGGAGGATCACACCATGGCGCGAGCGGTCGGCATCGACCTCGGCACGACCAACTCGGTCGTCGCTGTCCTTGAGGGCGGCGAGCCGACGGTCATCGCCAACTCGGAAGGTTCACGCACCACCCCGTCCATCGTCGCCTTCGCCAAGAACGGCGAAGTGCTGACCGGCCAGCCGGCGAAGAACCAGGCCGTGACGAACGTCGACCGGACCATCCGGTCGGTCAAGCGGCACATCGGTACCGACTGGAAGACCGAGATCGACGGCAAGGCATACACCTCGCAGGAGATCAGCGCCCGCGTGCTGATGAAGCTCAAGCGCGACGCCGAGGCGTACCTGGGCGAGACCATCACCGACGCGGTCATCACCGTCCCCGCGTACTTCGAGGACGCGCAGCGGCAGGCCACGAAGGAGGCCGGGCAGATCGCCGGCCTGAACGTGCTCCGCATCGTCAACGAGCCCACCGCGGCGGCGCTGGCGTACGGCCTCGACAAGGGCGAGAAGGAACAGACCATCCTGGTCTTCGACCTCGGTGGCGGTACGTTCGACGTCTCGCTGCTGGAGATCGGCGAGGGTGTCGTCGAGGTCCGCGCGACCTCCGGTGACAACCACCTCGGTGGTGACGACTGGGACGAGCGGATCGTCACCTGGCTGGTCGACAAGTTCAAGTCGTCCAACGGCATCGACCTCACCAAGGACAAGATGGCGCTCCAGCGCATCCGTGAGGCCGCCGAGAAGGCGAAGATCGAGCTGTCCAGCTCCAACTCGGCCAGCATCAACCTGCCGTACATCACGGTGGACGCGGACAAGAACCCGCTGTTCCTCGACGAGCAGCTCTCCCGCGCCGAGTTCCAGAAGATCACCTCGGACCTGCTCGAGCGCACCCGCAAGCCGTTCAACAACGTCATCCGTGACGCGGGTGTCGCCGTCGGCGACATCGACCACGTCGTGCTCGTGGGTGGTTCCACCCGCATGCCCGCCGTGTCCGAGCTGGTCAAGGAGCTGACCGGCGGCCGCGAGCCGAACAAGGGCGTGAACCCGGACGAGGTCGTCGCGGTCGGCGCGGCGCTGCAGGCCGGTGTGCTCAAGGGTGAGGTCAAGGACGTCCTGCTGCTCGACGTGACCCCGCTTTCGCTGGGCATCGAGACCAAGGGCGGCGTGTTCACCAAGCTCATCGAGCGCAACACCACGATCCCGACCAAGCGTTCGGAGATCTTCTCCACCGCGGACGACAACCAGCCGTCGGTGCAGATCCAGGTGTTCCAGGGTGAGCGCGAGATCGCGGCGCACAACAAGAAGCTCGGCATGTTCGAGCTGACCGGTCTCCCGCCCGCCCCGCGTGGCGTGCCGCAGATCGAGGTCACCTTCGACATCGACGCCAACGGCATCGTGCACGTCCTCGCGAAGGACCTCGGCACGAACAAGGAGCAGTCGATGACGATCACCGGTGGCTCCGCGCTGCCGAAGGACGACATCGAGCGCATGGTCAAGGACGCCGAGGCGCACGCCGAGGAGGACAAGCAGCGCCGCGAGGAGGCGGAGACCCGCAACCAGGCGGAGACGCTGGTCTACCAGACCGAGAAGTTCGTCAAGGACAACGAGGACAAGCTGCCCGACGAGCTCAAGGGCAAGGTGAAGTCCGCGATCGACGAGGCCAACGAGGCGCTCAAGGGCACCGACTCGGCGAAGATCCGCGAGTCCATCGAGAAGCTGAACACCGCTTCGCAGGAGTTGGGCACCGCGCTCTACGCCAACGCCACCCCGGGTGCCGAGGGTGCCGCCGGTGAAGGCGCCGCCGGTGCGGCGGGCGCGGGTACCGGTTCGCAGGCCAAGGCGGACGACGTCGTCGACGCCGAGATCGTCGAAGAGGACGAGAAGGACAAGAAGTGACGGGACGCTACGACGAAACCGAGGGCCGGGGCCCGGAGGAACCGGTGGTCGTGCGGGACCGTAGGCGGATCGACCCGCTGACCGGTGAGGTCCGCCCGGCTGCCCCGGCCGCCGAACCCCAGGACGGCCCGAAGCACGCCGCTCCGAGTGAAGACACCGCATCGACCGAGCCGGAGCCCGCGACCCACGCGGGCCCCGGCCTCGGGGAGTCCATTGTGGACGACTCGGTGTCGGTGGCCACGGGACTGGAGAAGGAGCTGGCGGAACGCACCGCCGACCTTCAGCGTCTCCAGGCCGAGTACGCGAACTACCGCAAGCGCGTGGACCGCGACCGCGAGCAGGTCGTCGTCGGCGCGAAGGCGTCGGTCGTCGGAGACCTGCTTCCGCTGCTCGACGATCTCGAGCGCGCGGAGCAGCACGGCGATCTGACCGGTGCCTTCAAGGCGGTCGGCGAGAAGCTGGTCGGCAGCCTGCAGCGGTCGGGCCTCGAAGCGTTCGGCACCGAAGGCGAGCCCTTCGACCCGAGCGTGCACGAGGCCGTGCAGCACAGCACGTCCCCGGACGTCACCGGGCCGACGGTCACCATGGTCATGCGCCGCGGTTACCGCTTCGGCGAGCGCGTGCTGCGTCCGGCGATGGTCGGGGTCACCGACCACGAGCCGGGTGGCGCCCCGGTGGACCCGCCGGTGGGCGGCGAGCTGCCGCTCGAGGGCGAACTTTTCGATGAGAACAACCGCTGATCGGCGATACGGCGTGAAAGGAGGAGACGTTCGGTGAGTGCACGGGAATGGATCGGTAAGGACTTCTACCGTGAACTGGGCGTCTCCTCCGACGCCACCGCGGACGAGATCAAGAAGGCCTATCGCAAGCTGGCCAAGGAGAACCACCCCGACGCCAACGCGGGCAACGCGGAGGCGGAGAAGAAGTTCAAGGCGGTCTCCGAGGCGTACGGCGTGCTGTCCGACACGGCCAAGCGCAAGGAGTACGACGAGGCTCGCCGCCTCTTCGGCTCCGGCGGTCCCGGTGGCTTCGGCTTCCCGGGTGGCGGTGCCGGCGGCGGCGGTTTCGACGTCGGCGACATCTTCGGCCAGGCGGGTCAGCAGCAGGGCGGCTTCGGCGGTCTCGGCGACATCCTCGGCGGGCTGTTCGGCCGCCGCGGCGCCGCGGCCGGTGCCACGGCGAACCGGCCGCAACGCGGATCGGACGTCGAGACCGACGTCCGGATCGACTTCACCGAGGCGGTCAAGGGCGCGACCCTGCCGCTGCGGCTGTCGAGCCCGGCGACCTGTTCCACCTGCGGTGGCAACGGCGCGAAACCGGGGACCTCCCCGAGGACGTGCGCGACCTGTCAGGGCAGCGGGCTGGTCAGCCGCAGCCAGGGCGCGTTCGCGTTCTCCGAGCCGTGCCGCGACTGCCGCGGCCGCGGTCAGATCATCGACGACCCGTGCCCGGAATGCGCGGGCGAGGGCATCAGCACCCGCACTCGCACGCTGACCGTGCGGATCCCGCCGGGCGTCGCCGACGACCAGCGGATCCGGCTGGCGGGCCAGGGCGAACCGGGCCGCGGCGGCGCGCAGCCGGGCGACCTGTACGTCCGCGTGCACGTCGCTCCGCACACGTTGTTCGGGCGCAAGGACCTCGACCTGACGATCACCGTGCCGGTGTCCTTCACGGAGCTGGCCCTCGGCGGCACGATCACCGTGCCGACGCTCGAGGGCAAGGTCTCGCTGAAGGTGCCGCAGGGTACGGCGAGCGGTCGCGTGCTTCGTGTGCGCGGCAAGGGAATCGCGAAGCGTGACGGCTCGCAGGGCGATCTGCTGGTCACCCTGCAGGCGGCCATCCCGGCCAAATTGGACGACAAGGCCCGTGAAGCGCTGGAGGCGTACGCGGAAGCCATGGCCGACCACGACCCGCGACCGGAGATCACCGAACTTCTCGAAGGCAGGTGAGCAAGATGTTCGGCGGGCTGCCGCACGGTGCGGACGAGGACACCCCGGTGTTCGTCATTTCGGTGGCGGCACAGCTTTCCGGCCTGCACGCGCAGACCCTGCGGTCCTACGACCGCCAGGGTCTCGTGTCGCCGGGCCGGACCTCCGGCGGTGGACGGCGTTACTCGATGCGGGACATCGCGTTGCTGCGCGAAGTGCAGCGACTGTCCCAAGAGGACGGTGTCAATCTCGCGGGCATCAAGCGGATCATCGAGCTGGAGAACCAGGTCGACGCGCTCCGCTCGCGTATCGCCGAACTGACCGAGGAGCTCACGGCGGCGTACCTCACCGCCGAACAGACGGCCGCGGCCGTGCACGCCTCCTACCGCAAGGATCTCGTTCCCCTGCGGCAGCAGACGGCCCTCGTGGTCTGGAAGCCCAAAAAACGCAATTAGTCCTCTAAATGCCGCGGGTCCCCAGCCCTCGTGAGTACGTGAAGGCCCCCTTCACCGCGCTAGACGCAGTGAAGGGGGCCTTCACGTACTTCACGCATTCAGAGGACTAAATGCGTCATTGGCCGGGGACCAGGGTCCGGATCTGCTGGACCTCGCCGGTGCGCGAGTCCTGGATCCGCTGGGCCAGCGCCTTCGACTCGGGGTTCTTCCCGTCCTTCAGCTCGGTCCTCGCCAGCGCGACCCCGTTGTGCTGGTGCGCCACGAAGATGTCGGCGAAGTCGAGGGTGAACTCCGGACCATCCTTTTTGGACAGTGCGTCGAGCAGGCCCTTGTCGGTGAGCCCGTCGCCACCGTGATGATGGTGCGCCTTCGGGTCCATGGAACCCGTCTCGGGTTTGCCCCAGGCCTTCAGCCAGTTCCGCATGTCGGTGCTCTCGGTCTGCTGCGTCGCCTCGATCGCGGCCGCGAGATCCTTGAGCTCCTGCTTCTGCCCCTGCTTGGCCTTGACCAGCTTGACGATCTCCACGCCCTGGTTGTTGTGGGCGATCATCATCTGCAGGAACATCACGTCGGCGTCGTTGTACTCCGCGGCCGCCCCGGCCGACTGGGGAACCGGGGAGATCGGGGCGCCGGCGTTGGTTGGTGAGCCATCGCCGGCCCCGCAGCCCGCGAGGGCCACGAGACCGGCGACGAGAACGAGGGCCAGCTTCACTGGCACGTCCCCCTTACTGCCGGGTCCACAAGGCGGGGGTGTTCGGCGGTTCCCAGCCTTGGATCGCGGTATGCGCCAGCTGGCAGCGGTAGGTCGCGCCGCCGTAGGTCACCGTGTTGCCGACCGCGTAGGACGTTCCGGCCGCCCAGGTGCCGCCGGTGGGCGGGTTGCTGGTGCTGGTCGGCGGGTTCGACGTCGTGGGCGGGTTGCTGGTGGTCGGCGGGTTGCTGGTGCTGGTGGGCGGGGTGCCACCGCCGATCTGCAGGTCGATGCAGCTGTAGAAGGCCATCGGCGTGTCCGCGATGTTCCAGATGGCGAGCACCTTCTGGCGGCCGCTGAAGCCGGCCAGGCTCACCGTGTGCGACGTCGGGTCCTTCGGCGCGGAGTTGTTCCCGCTGATGTCGGCGATCTTGGTGCCGCCGATGTAGTACTCGTAGTTCGTGGTCCGGTGGTAGGCGGTGAACTTCCAGTTGAAGGTCACGCTGTTGCCGACCGACGCGGCGGGCCACGGCTTCGACTCGTCGTTGAGTTCGGCGAATCCGGGAAGGCCGCCGTTGCAGCTGCGGAGCCCCTTGGGGCCTTCGACGCTCTGCGGTTCGTAGACGATGGCGCCGCAGCCGGAAACCTTGCCTTGGGCGCAGTTCGCCTGGCGGCTGGGCGGGGACAGCACATAGCCGTGGGCGCTGGCCACCTGCGGGATGGCCACGATGGCGATCGGGGCGAGGATCGCACCGGCGGCGGCTGCCACGAGCTTGCGTTTGACGGTCATGCCGGCTCCTGGGGATGGAACGACGGTGTTCCCGTGAGGGGGAGCAATGTGGTCTAGACCATAAATCCGCCGGTGACCGTGGTCAATGATTCACTGACCTACTGCTGCGTCGGGCCCAGGTGGAACAGCCGATCGGCCTAATACGAACGAAGTATCACCTCAGTCCAGGGTGAAGGGGTCGTACTTGATCCGGCCCAGGTCCGTGCCCGCGGCGAGCAGCTTCGCGATGGTCGCCCGGATCATCGACGGCGACCCGGCGACGTACACGTCACGCTCCTTCCAGGCCCCGCGCTGCGTGACCGCCGTGGCCAGCGTGCCGCGGTCACCGCCGGTGACGGCGCCTTCCTCGGTCACCGGTGTCACCGTCAGCCAAGGGCAGGTGACGGTGAGCCCGCGGAGTTCGTCGAGGGCGTAGAGGTCTTCCGGACGGCGCCCGCCGAAGAACAGGTGCACCGGCGGGTTGTTCTTCCAGCGCGACATGTCGTCGAGCAGGGCGAGCAGCGGCGCGACGCCGGTACCGCCGCCGATCATCAGCAGCGGACGGCTTTCCGTGTGACTCACCGAAAGCGCGCCGAGCGACGGGCCGAGGCGCCAGACGTCGCCGAACCGGGTGTGGTGGACGATCGCGCGCGAGACCCAGCCGCCGCGCACGGCGTGCACGTGGAACTCCATCGTCCCGTCGTCGTGCGGCGCGGTGGCCGGCGAGAAGTACCGCCACATCCGCGGCCGTTGCGGGACCTCGACGCTCACATAGCCGCCGGCCCGGTACGGCAGCGGCTGATCGGTGCGCACCTTGACGATGGCGACGTCACGGGACACGACGCGGTGTTCGATGACTGTCGCCTTCCACCACGCCGGCCCGACCTCCTTGCCCGCGGCCTCGCGCATGGTCTTCGAAATGACGCCGTACGCGGTGACCCAGGCGTCCTCCACCTCGGGAGTCCAGTCGTCCTTCAAGAACCTTTTCAACGCGGCGATCAGCGCGACGCCGACGGCGTCGTAATGGCGGCCGAGGACGTCGAACTTCCGGTGGTCCCGGCCGAGCTGGCCGAGGAACGTGGCCAGTTCGTCGGGCCGGTCCACCATCTGCACGACGTAGACGAGAGCGCGCAGCAAACGATTTCGCTGCGTGGCCATGTTGATCGGGAAGAGCGCCCTGGCGTCGGGTGAAACGGAGAAGAGCGCCCCGTAGAAGTATTGGGACAGCTCCTCGGACTTCGTTTCGACGGCGGCGAAACTCTCCCTGATGAGCTTGGCCAGCTGGACGGACTTGTCCGCCGTCGGCGTCTCGATCAAGGGCGGGACGGGAATCGGTGAAGATCTGGACGAACTGGGCGGATGCTCGTACTTCACTGTTTCGGCAGTCATGGGTGAACGATTTTCTCCAGTTGGATCGGGCATATTCTCCAGACCCGATGTCATCGTGCGCGTGTTCCCCCGAGGGTTCTCGACTGTATGCCCGAAAGTCGCGAAAGGATCCACGAATGTTTGTTTCCCGCTCGAACGGAGCAAACGATATACGCGCCGTCAACCCCGTCTGGCACTAAGTAAAGGAATGCGTGATCGGCCGATCGGGTGGGTTTTTCTCCGTGTTCACGAGATCACGTAACGCGGCCGAACACCATTGTGGAATCGAATTTCCTAGTCGATGGTGAAGGGGTCGTACGCGATCTGGTCGAGCGCGCTGCCCGCGACCAGCATCCGGGACACCGTCGCCCGGATCATCGCGGGCGAGCCGGCCACGAGGATCCGGTGTCCCGGCCAGGATCCTTGCTGTGTAACGGCTTCCGCGAGCGTGCCCTGCACGCAGCCGGGGGCTTCTTCGCCGTGTTCGACCACCGGGGTCACGGTGAGCCACGGGTTCGTGGCCGCCAGGGCGCGCAACTCGTCGAGGTCGTAGAGGTCCTCACGCGACGGTCCGCCGTAGAACAACTGCACCTTCGGGTTCTCGCCCCACTGCGCCAGATCGTCCAAGATGGCGCGCAGCGGCGCGATACCGGTGCCGCCCGCGATCATCAGGACGCCGCGGCCGTCGGTCCGGTCGACCGAAAGCCTGCCGAGCGGCGGTCCGAGCCGCCAGACGTCGCCGGGCTGCGTGTGGCTCACGATGGCACGGGACACCCAGCCACCGTCGACCGCGCGCACGTGGAACTCGATGCCGCCGTCCTCGCGCGGCGCGTTCGCCGGCGAGAGGTAGCGCCAGAGCCTCGGCCGCTGCGGTACTTCGACGCTCATGTACTGGCCGGGCTGATACGGCACCGGGAATTCGGGCTGGACGCGGACCAGGGCGAGATCCCAGGTGAGCCGCCGGTGTTCGAGGACGGTCGCCGACCACGACGCCGGGTTGACGTCGGCCGCGGCGGCCTCCTGCATCGCGCGGGCGACGATGGTGAACGCCTCCGCCCAGGCCCGTTCGACCTCGGGTGTCCAGTCCGGACCGAGGTGGTTCTTGAGCGAGGCGAGCAGCGCGGTGCCCACGGCCTCGTAGTGCCGCGGGATGACGCCGAACTTGCGGTGGTCGCGGCCGAGCTGGGTCAGGAACGGGACGAGGTCGTCCGGCCGGTCGACCATCTGCACGATGTGGACCAGCGCGCGGACCAGCCTGCCGCGCTGGACCTCCATGTTGATCGGGAAGAAGTCGCGGGTGGCAGGCGCGAGGGTGAACAGCATCCCGTAGAAGAACTGCGAGATCTCCGGGATGAAGGGTTCCGACTTCGCCCAGGTGTCCCGGATGAGCCGCACCATCGCGGTGACGGCGGGCGGTGCTTCGCGCGGCGCCGAAGACCGCGGGACCGGGCTGACCGCGTCGGCCGTCACGGGCTGGGAGTCGCTGATCGGGAAGCGCATACCGGAAGACAGTTCCCCGGTTTCACGTACGAGGGTCCACTGGAGAAGAATTCACGGATCATTCACCTCTCCGGTCAGTGGCTGTCGGCCGGTCGGCTGAGTTCCGGCTCGTTCGCGAGACTAGCCGCCGAGAGACCTTTTGCCCGCATCGTTGCTCCGGACGGGTGTACTCGAAGCCGGTCCGCAGTGGGCGATCTCACGAGGTAAATAGTTGTCTTACGCAAGTGTCGCCGAATAAAGTTGTACTGTACAAGTAGCCAGGAGGGACCGATGAGCTCCGCGGACGACGCCAGGGTCGAGCTGATGCGTGAGTTGAAGGCCGCCTCGCAGCTGCAGCACGCCTGGATAATGCAGGCGTGGCAGGACGACCCCGGGCTGCATCCGGCGGCCGCGATGCTGCTGTCGGATCTGGCGAAGCACGGCGAGGCACGGCCCTCCGAATTGGCCAAACGACGCTTCGTGGACCTTTCGGTCGTAAGTCGTCAAATTTCCCAGCTGTCCGCGGCGGGCATGGTCGACCGCCGTCCGGCGCCCGAAGACGGCCGCGCGTCGATCATCAGCATCTCCGAGCGCGGGCGCGCGGAGCTGGGGCGCAGGCGGGCCGGATATCTGGAGTTCATGGAGCGCGCGCTGGGCGGCTGGGACGACGAAAAGGTCCTCGAACTGACCACGCGCCTGGCGGAGATGAACGCCGACGTCCGCGCCGCCCTGTCCGTGCGGACCTGCGACGTTTGACCCAGGTCGTTACTACCCGCCGGTCTTGACTGAACGGACCTTTCGTAGCGCTGTGACGCCGGTAGCGTCGTATCAGTGCGTAACCGGGTCGCATTGCTGGTCGCCTTGGGAATCGACAACTTCGGCTCGGGACTTTTCCTCCCGCTCGGGCTGGTCTTCGTCATCCGTGTGGTCGGTCTGCCCCTCGCTCAGGCGGGGAGCGCCGTCACTCTCGGTGCACTGGCCGGCTTGCTCGTCCCCGCGTTCGCCGGACGGCTCGTCGACCTGATCGGCCCGCGGACGGTGATGATCTGCGCCCACGTCCTGCAGGCCGCCGGGGTGGGCGCCTTCCTGCTGGCCCGCGGGTTCGCCGGGGTCGTCGGCGCGTCCGTCATGCTCGCGGCCGGACAGCAGCTGTTCTACAGCTCGCAGTTCTCGCTCATCGCCGACGTCGCGGGTGAAGGACCGAAGGACCGGCCGTTCGCCGAAGCCGCGATGGTCCGCTCCGCGGGCTTCGGGCTTGGCGGGCTCGCGGCGGCCGGGCTGCTGGTGTGGATCGGACGCGAAGGCCTCTACGTCGCCGTGATGCTGGACGTCGCGACCTTCGTCATCGCCGCGGCCATCCTCTCGACGCTCGTCACGCCCGCCCCTCGGCATCTGCCGCGGCGCCCGGGATCCGCGCGGGTCTGGCGGAACCGTCCGTACCTGGCGCTCATCGTGTTCAGCGGCCTCTTCGCGCTCACGATGGACTTCTTCCTCATCGGGATGCCCGTGTACGTCTTCAACGCCTTGCATGGGCCTCGATGGCTTCCCGGCGCGATCATCGCGCTGCTCACCGTCGTCACCAGTCTGGGTGGAGTCCTCGGGCTGCGGCTGACCAGGAAGCTGACCCGGATCGCCGCGATGCGCGCCGGTTCGGCGTTGTTCGCGGTGTGGTGCCTCGCCTGTCTGATGGTGGTGTTCGTGCCGAAGGTGTTCCAGCCGGTTTACCTGCTCGGCGCGACCCTCGTGCTGGCCGCGGGCGATCTCGCGTTCGGTCCGCGCTCCGGGGCGCTGGCCGAAGCGGCGGCGCCACCGGAGGCGCGGGGCCGGTATCTGGCGGCCTTCCAATACGCATTCACGCTCGCCGCGGTGATCGCTCCGGCCGTCGTCGCGCTGTTCTCCGTGGCAGTCTGGATCCCGTGGGTGCTCGTGGCCGCGTGCGCCTGCGCGGCCGTCGTCGGCCTCGGCCGGGTGGGTCCGCGGCTGCCCGCGGAGGCCGTCTCCCCGACCGGGGGCTGAAACTTTTCGGAGTTGAGTGGAACAGACTCAACTTTCCTGACGTTGTACCTGTCGACAGAGCTTTGCAAGACCTAGTACGAGGTGAGGGATGGACGCTTTCAACCCGACCACGAAGACCCAGCAGGCGATCTCGTCGGCGGCCCAGGCGGCCACGATGGCGGGGAACCCGCACGTGGCGGCCGCACACCTGCTCGGCGCCCTGCTGGCGCAGGGTGAGGGGCTCACCGCACCGCTGCTGACCGCGGTCGGGGCCGATCCGGCGCAGGTGCACAAGGAGCTGGAGCCGCTGATCGCGGCGTTGCCGTCGGCGACCGGCGCCACCGTGTCGAGCCCGCAGTTCGACACGAACGCCGTCAAGGCGCTGACGCACGCGCAGAAGCTCGCGACCGAACTCGGCGACGAATACGTCTCGACGGAGCACCTCCTCGTCGGCCTCGCCACCGAAGGCGGGCCGGTGGCCGAGCTGCTCAAACGGCACGGCGCCACCCCGGACGCGCTGCGCGAGGCGTTCGCCAAGGTGCGCGGCTCCGCGCGGATCACCAGCGCGGATCCCGAAAGCACGTTCAAGGCGCTGGAGAAGTACGGCGTCGACCTGACCGAGCGCGCCCGCGCCGGCGAGCTGGACCCGGTGATCGGCCGCGACACCGAGATCCGCCGCGTCGTACAGGTGCTCTCGCGCCGCACCAAGAACAACCCGGTGCTGATCGGCGAACCCGGCGTCGGCAAGACGGCCATCGTCGAAGGGCTCGCCCAGCGCATCGTCGCCGGTGACGTGCCGGAGTCGCTGCGCGGCAAGCGCGTGGTGGCGCTGGACCTCGGCTCGATGGTCGCGGGCGCCAAGTTCCGCGGCGAGTTCGAAGAGCGGCTGAAGGCCGTGCTCAAGGAGATCACCGATTCCGCGGGCGAGGTCGTCACCTTCATCGACGAGCTGCACACCATCGTCGGCGCCGGCGCGACCGGCGAGGGCGCGATGGACGCGGGCAACATGATCAAGCCGATGCTCGCCCGCGGCGAGCTGCGCATGGTCGGCGCGACCACGCTCGACGAGTACCGCGAGCACATCGAGAAGGACGCCGCGCTGGAGCGGCGTTTCCAGCAGGTGCTGGTCGGCGAACCGTCCCCCGAGGACACCATCGCCATCCTGCGCGGGCTCAAGGAGCGGTACGAGGTGCACCACGGTGTGCGCATCACCGACGCCGCGCTGGTCGCCGCCGCGACCCTGTCCGACCGCTACATCACCGCCCGGTTCCTGCCGGACAAGGCGATCGACCTGGTCGACGAGGCCGCTTCGAAGCTCCGCATGGAGATCGACTCGCGGCCCGTCGAGATCGACGAGGTCGAGCGCGCCGTGCGGCGGATGGAGATCGAGGAGATGGCGTTGTCCAAAGAGGACGATGCCGCGTCCAAGGAGCGCCTCGCCGCGCTGCGCTCGGAACTGGCCGAAAAGCGGGAAACGCTGACCGCGCTGACCGCGCGCTGGCAGAACGAGAAGGGCTCGATCGAACGCGTCCGCGAACTCAAGGAGCAGCTGGAGCAGCTGCGCGGCGAGTCCGAACGCGCCGAACGCGACGGCGACCTCGGCAAGGCCGCCGAACTCCGCTACGGCCGGATCCCCGCGCTGGAGAAGGAGTTCCAGGCCGCGACCGAGGCGAACGAGGTCAGCCAGCAGAACGTCATGCTCAAGGAGGAGGTCAGCGCGGACGACGTCGCCGACGTGGTCAGCGCGTGGACCGGCATCCCGGCCGGACGGCTGCTGGAAGGCGAGACGGGCAAGCTGCTCCGGATGGAGGAGGAGCTCGGCAAGCGGGTCGTCGGGCAGAAGGAGGCCGTGCAGGTCGTCTCGGACGCGGTGCGCCGCACCCGGGCCGGCGTCGCCGACCCCGACCGGCCGACCGGTTCGTTCCTGTTCCTCGGCCCGACCGGCGTCGGCAAGACCGAGCTGGCGAAGGCGCTGGCGGAGTTCCTGTTCGACGACGAACGCGCGATGCTGCGGATCGACATGAGCGAGTACGCCGAGAAGCACTCGGTGGCGCGCCTGGTCGGTGCGCCCCCGGGCTACGTCGGCTACGACCAGGGCGGGCAGCTGACCGAGTCGGTGCGCAGGCGGCCGTATTCGGTGGTGCTGCTGGACGAGGTCGAGAAGGCGCACCCGGACGTGTTCGACGTGCTCCTGCAGGTGCTCGACGACGGACGGCTCACCGACGGCCAGGGCCGCACGGTCGACTTCCGCAACACGATCCTGGTGCTGACGTCGAACCTCGGCTCGCAGGCCATCGCCGACCCGGCGCTCGACGAGCGTCAGCGCAACGACGCGGTGATGTCGGTGGTGCAGCGGCAGTTCAAACCGGAGTTCCTGAACCGGTTGGACGACATCGTGGTCTTCCACGCGCTGGGCACCGACGAGCTGACGTCCATTGTGGACATCCAGATCGAGCGGCTCGCCACCCGGCTTTCGCGGCGCCGCCTGACGCTGGAGGTCACCGACGGGGCACGCGAGTGGCTCGCGCTGAACGGCTTCGACCCGATCTACGGCGCGCGGCCGCTGCGGCGGCTCGTGCAGTCGGCGATCGGCGACAAGCTGGCGAAACAGCTGCTGGCCGGTGAGATCCGGGACGGCGACACGGTCCGGGTGGACATCCCGGCCCAGGAGGCGTCGGACGCCCTGACGGTCACGCGGGTGGACTGAGGCCTCGCCTTCTGTACCTCCTTGTCCGAAGTCCGTGAAGGCCTCCTTGAGGGACCCAGAGTCCCTCAAGGAGGCCTTCACGGACTAAGCACACAGGCGCGGCGTGAGCGGAGGCGTGATTCGCGTGATCAGGGACGTGACTCGCGTGATTGGAGGCCGCACTCGGGTGTTCCGCCTCTGATCACGTGAGTTCCGCCTTCGGTCACGTGAGTCACGCCGCTGATCACGCGTGTCGGCCGTCCAATCACGTGAGTCGTCCGTCTGATCACGCGCGATCGCCTGCCGCTCACGAGTGTTGGCGACAGGGAGATTTGTCGACCTTTCCTTGCGTCTTTCGTGGTCTTTCCCGGGTGCCGCACCGAAAGGGGCGCGCGACACGGCGCCCGGCGATCACATCCGGTGAGGGCAGGGGGATACCCTGACCGTCGTGGGTATTCCGGCGTGGATCTGGTTCGTCATCGCCGCCGTCGCCTTGGTGGCGGGGCTGGCGCTGCTCGCGGCCGACCGGGCGAAGGAGGGCTCGCGCAATCGCGAGCGCATGCGCTGGGCCGAGCTGCGCGGCTGGCAGTTCGTCGAAGAGGACGAGCGGTTGCCGCGGCAGTGGTCCAACGGCGCGATCGGCTACTTCGGCGCGCAGCTGGCGGTCAACGTCGTGGCCGGGTCCACCTTCACCTCCGATGGACGGCGCCCCGTCTTCATCTTCGACATCGAGACCGAGGGCCAGATCCCGGCGGTCGTGGTCGCCGTGCGCTGCAACCGCGTGCACGAGACGCCGCTGGAGATGTGGCTGTCCAGCGTGCCGTTCCAGCGCCAGGACATGCCCGAGATGCTCGGCCCGATCGGTCAGCGCTACGCCTTCGCGGACGATTCCGAGGGTGCCCGCAAGGTGATCACGCAGGAACTCGTCGACGCGGCGGATTCGCTCGGCGGCGACGTCGGCGTGGCGTGGCTGGAGAACGAGTGGGTGCTCGCGAGTGTCGCCCCGAACGCCGGGCCGTCGCGGCTCGAGCGGCTGCTGCGCGACCTCGGCGAGATCGCCGACATCGTCGACCCGTTCGACGAGGAGTACGACAACGCGTCGACCCCGGGCCGTCACTGGCAGGCCGAGGCCGCCGACGACATCGAGCCGCAGGCCTAAGCCGGCTTGAGTTCCAGCGGGAGCGCCCCGGCGACGTAGCCGGTGTGCGCCGGCTGACCGAGCAACGTCAGGTCGAGCGTCCCGGACTGCGTCCCATGCCCCGCCTCCGCCGGATCGGTGGTGGGCAGGACCCCGCGCACGGACGACGTCGTGGTGCCGTGCACGGCGGCGATCTCGCCGATGCCGAGGTCGCCGCTGATGGTGTGCGAACCGCCTCCGGTGAATCCGCCGCCGTGCTGCGCCAGATCCACGTCCTGTCCGGTGGTCACCAGCCCGGTCGCCGGGCCGACGGTGCCGCCGAACGCGTGTTCCTGGCCGAAGGCGGCGCCCGAGCCGACGTCGAGCGGGAGTACACCCTTGAACCGGCCGTTGCCGTGCTGTGCCGACGTCGTCCCGACGGCCGCGAGCTCGCCGACGTCGACCGCGTGCCCGGACGATCGCCCGGCCTCCAGGACACCGCCGAGGTCGCCGGAGAATCCGCCGTCGAGGCGGACGGCGCGGTCGAGAGTGCCGCCGACGCGCTGGTCGGTCTCGTTGATCACGCCGACCCCGGGCAGCGGACGGACGGCGTGGTAGGTCCCTTCGGAGGCGCGGAGACCGCGGCCGTCCTGGGAAACAAAGCTGGGGACGCCGGTGCGCGGGTCGAGCGCGACCTCGGTCAGCCGGGCGCCGGTCCGCTCGAGTTCGGTCTCGTTCCCGGCGACGACGCTGCCGTAGCGGTCGACCTTCACGGCTTCGCGCTGGCCTTGTTTGAGGGTCTCGGCGGTCTTCGCCGCGCCGAGCGCGCCGACCTTGTCCGGGCGGGCCGTGACACTCTCGCGGGTCTCGACGGTCTCGCTCACCGAGCGGCGGACGTCCGCGACGGCCTTCGCGTCGCCCAGGTCCTTGCCGAAGACGTTCCGTTCGGTGTTGGTCAAGAAACCGCGGAAGACGGATGTGTCGCCTTCGGTGGTGAAGCCGGCCCCGCGGTCGAGGCTGCCTTCGCGCTGGTGGTCGAGGGGCAGCGGGATCGACGGGTCGGTCTGGGCGGCGATCGCGGTGGCCGGGCCGGCGAGCAACAACGCCAGCGGCGCCGCGCCGACCGCGACTTTGGGCAGGTAGCTCGGCTTTCGCCTGCTGTGCTTCCCCATGGGGGCGGACGATACTTCCCGACTCCGGCCATTGCACGTCAAATCCCCACGGTGGGTGACCCCCACGCTCGCCTCAGCCGAGCGTCTTCCCGGAATCCGACCGAGGAGTAGGTTCGGCGGCATGACACAGACCGCCCTGATCACCGGTGCCACCGCCGGCATCGGTGCACAGTTCGCGCGCCGGCTCGCCGCCGAGGGGTACGACCTCGTGCTCGTCGCCCGCGACGTCGACCGGCTGGAGGGCTTCGCGGCGGAACTGATCGAGGCGCACGGCGTCGACGTCGTCGTCCTACCCGCCGATCTGTCCGAAGTGGACGGACGGGCGCTGGTCGAGGCCCGCCTGGAAGACGAGCCGGTGGACCTGCTGGTGAACAACGCGGGCTTCGGCCTCAACGGCGATTTCTGGACCATCCCGCCGGACGCGCTGCAGCGTCAGCTCGACGTCAACGTCACGGCCGTCCTGCGGCTGACCCGCGCCGCGCTGCCGGGCATGATCGGCCGCGGCGAGGGCGCGATCATCAACGTCAGCTCGGTCGCCGGTTTCTTCAGCGGGCGCGGCTCGACCTACACCGCCAGCAAGAACTGGGTCACCTCGTTCACCGAGGGCATCGCCGCCTCGCTGCCGAAGAACATCCGCATGATGGCGCTGTGCCCCGGGTTCACCACCACGGAGTTCCACGAGCGGGCGGGGCTGGACAAGCCAGGACCGAAGGCGTTCTGGCTCGGTGTCGACCAGGTCGTCGACGAGGCGCTCGCGGATCTGCGCCGCGGAAAGGTGATTTCGGTGCCGAGCCTGCAGTACAAGGCGCTCGTCGCGGTCGGCGGATTGTTGCCGAGGGCGGTGCTGCGCAAACTCGGCGGAGGCTTTGGCGGCAAAGGCCGCACCTAGTCGTCATCGGTGGTCTCGATGGACCGCACGCCTTCGGTCGCGGCGAGCACGGTCGGGGCCGCGGCGTGATCCGGGCCGGTGAGGTCGAGTGAGACCGTCACCTCGCCGTCGCGGTCGTCGGTGATCCGCAAGGACGTGATCGACCATCGGCGGCTCGTGCAGAGCGCGAGCAGATCGCGCAGGACGCCCTGCCCGTCCGCGTAACTCACGCGCAGCCTGGTCGTACCCGTGCCGCCAGGAAGATGCTCGGTCAGCCAGGTGAAACCGAGTACCACCACGAAATGCATGGCCGTCACGACGACCGCCAGCAGCAGCAAGCCAGCACCCGCCGCCATTCCGATGGCCGCGGTCTCCCAGACCGCCGCGGCCGTCGTGAGTCCCCGGATCGCGCCCTGCCTGGTGATGATCAGCCCGGCGCCGAGGAAGCCGACACCGGAGACGATCTGCGCCGCGATCCGCGACGGGTCGAGTACCACCTGCCCGGTCGCGAGGATGTCGCCGAAACCGTACTTACTGACCAAAAGGATCAGCGCGGACGCCGTGCCCACGATCGTCTGGGTCCGCAGCCCGGCGCTCTTGCCCCTGATCTGCCGCTCCAGCCCGATCGCTGCCGAAAGCGCGAACGCCGTCGTCAGCTCGCCGATCTGGAGCCAGCCCTGTCCGTTCGAGACCATCACCCCACAGTGCCATCCGGTCCGGCGACGGTTCGAGCTCGCGGCGGGCGGGTACGCGCGGATCATGAAGTCATCACTTCTCGTCATCGCGGTCGCGCTGACGCTGGCCGCTTGTTCCACCGAGCCACCGCCGGGGCCTGCGGCTCCGGGACCGGAAGCCCAGCCGGTGAAGGCGATCCAAGCCGCGGCGGCCGCCGTGCCCGGCGGGCGGGTGTTCGACGTGGAGCCCGCGAACGACGGCTGGGCGATCAAGGTCGCGTCCGGCGGGCAGGAACACGAGATCCGCGTGAGCCGGGACGGCGGGCAGGTCCTCGGCGATCGGCAAACGGCGAAGCCGAGCGACGATCTGGCGAAAATCGCACAGGCGGACGTCGACGCGGTCAAGGCACTGCAGACCGCGCAGCAACGGCAGCCGGGTGAGCTCGACGAGATGGAGATCGACCGCGCCACCGACGGTGCCCTCGTCTGGCAGGTCGGCTTGCGTGACGGCAAGGGGATCGAGCACGACCTCGACGTGGACGCCAAGACCGGGGCGGTCAGGTAGGGCCCGCCCTACCAAGGAGACGCACGCTCGCCCCAGGGTGCTTCCGACCTGGGATTCCTAGGGTTTTCAGCATGAACCCTGGGTGGAACGGAGACGCGGTCCGGCTCGACGGCGTCCGCAAGGAATACGGCAAGGGCGTCGTCGCGCTGGACGGGGTGACGCTCGCGTTCCCGCGTGGTGGCTTCACCGCCGTGATGGGCCCTTCCGGCTCGGGCAAGAGCACCTTCCTGCACTGCGCGGCCGGGCTGGACCGGCCGACGTCGGGATCCGTCGTGCTCGACGGGCAGGAGCTGGCCGGGATGAGCGAGACGAAGCTGACGAAGCTGCGACGCGACCGGGTGGGCTTCATCTTCCAGGCCTTCAACCTGCTTCCGGCGCTGACCGTCGAGCAGAACGTCACGCTCCCGCAGCAGCTCGCCGGTGCCAAGCCGGATCGTCGCGTCGTCGAGGAGATGCTGGCCCGCGTCGGGCTTTCCGGCCGCCGCAAGCACCTTCCCGGTGAACTGTCCGGCGGGCAGGCACAGCGCGTGGCGATCGCGCGGGCACTGGTCACCCGGCCCGCGGTGGTCTTCGCCGACGAGCCGACCGGGGCGCTCGACACCCGCACCGCCGCCGAGGTCCTCGAACTGCTGCGTGCTTCGGTCCGCACCATCGGTCAGACGGTGATCATGGTGACCCACGACCCGATGGCGGCTTCGTACGCGGACCGCGTCATCTTCCTGGCCGACGGCCGGATCGCGGACGAACTGCACGCGCCGACCGCGGACGTCGTCGCCGAACGCATGACCCACCTGGGTGCCTGGGGCAGCCCGGCCAGGGCGGGTGCGTGATGCTGCGACTCGCCTTCCGGACCTTGCGCCTGCGCAAGGGCGGCTTCATCGGCACCTTCATCGCCGTCTTCTTCGGCGCGCTGATCGTCGCCTCCTGCGGTGGCCTGATGGAGACGGGGATCCGCGGCAACGCGGAACCGCAGCGGCTCGCGGCCGCCCCGATCCTCGTCACCGGCGGCCAGACCTTCGAGCTGCCCAAGGAGGACCCGGCCTCCCTCGAACCCGACGACAAACGCAAGTTCGAGGACGCGCGGCTGCCCGAACGCGTCCG
Source organism: Amycolatopsis sp. SB7-3 (assembly GCF_041021335.1). NCBI lineage: Bacteria > Bacillati > Actinomycetota > Actinomycetes > Pseudonocardiales > Pseudonocardiaceae > Amycolatopsis > Amycolatopsis sp. SB7-3. The sequence continues at coordinate 2,119,269 of NZ_JBFPJQ010000001.1, read as the reverse complement.
CCTCGACGACGGCCTGGTCTCCCGGCTGCGGTCCGTCCCCGGCGTCTCGGACGTCGTCGGCGAAGTGAGCTTCCCGCTCGCGGCGGGCGGGAAGCCCGCGCTCGGCCACGCTTGGGACTCCGCCGTCCTGACCCCGTACGCGCTGGTCGCGGGTGCCGCGCCGGTCGCGGGCGAGGTCGTCGTCGAGTCCTCGTCGGGCGCGAAGCCCGGTGACGTCGTGCAGATCGCCGCGCGCGGCAAGGCCGAGTCGTTCCGCGTCGCCGGAGTGGCCGGTGCGCCGCGTTCGATCACGCAGGCCGCCGTGTCCTTCTCCGCCGCCGACGCCGCACGGCTCTCCGGGCACCCCGGCAAGGCCGACGTCATCGGCGTCTTCACCGATCCCGGCGCCGACGTCGAAACGGTGCGGGCGAAGGTCGCCGAGGCCGCGTCCGGGGCGAACGTCCTGACCGGTATCGACCGCGGTGTCGCGGAGTTCCCCGAGGCCGAGACGAGCGGGACCAACCTGATCGTCATCGCCGCGGTGTCCGGTGGGCTTTCGGTGATGGTCGCGATGTTCGTCGTCGCCAGCACGCTGAGCCTGTCCACCCAGCAGCGTTCGCGGGAACTCGCGTTGATGCGGGCGATCGGCACGACCCCGCGTCAGCTGCGGCGCATGGTCCTCGGCGAAGCGCTGGCCGTCGGCCTGCTCGCCACCGCGCTCGCCGCGGTCCTCGGCCCGGTCCTGGGCGAATGGCTGTTCGGCCAGCTGGTCGAAAACGGCGTGGTGCCCTCGGTCCTGCGGTTCTACCAAGGCTGGCTGCCCGCCGTCGTCGGTGCGGGTGCCGCGATGCTCGCGGTGTTCATCGCCGCCTTCGTCGCGGGCCGCCGGGCCGGGAAGATCCGGCCGACCGAGGCGCTCGCCGAGGCCGCGGTCACCCGCCGCTGGCTGACCCCGACGCGGTTCATCGTCGCCGCCCTCTGCTTCGGCGGCGGCACCGCGCTGGCCATCGTGACCGTCGCGGTGATGACCGGACCGATCGCGGCCAGCACCGCCGGCCCCGCGGTGATCCTGTGGGCGATCGGCGTCGCGATGATCACGCCCGGCGTCGCCAAGGTGATGACGGCGATCCTGCAGTGGCCGATGCGCCTGCTCGGCGGCATCGACGCCCGGCTCGCCGTGCTCAACACCCGCGCCGGGATCGTCCGGGCGGCGGGCGCGGTCACCCCGATCATGCTCGCCGTCGGCATCGCGACCGCGAACATCTACCTGCAGACCACCCAGCAGGAGCTGGCGAACCAGGCCTTCACCGAAGACGTCCGGGCGGACGCCGTGATCGGTTCCGTCGCGGGCGGGCTGTCCCCGGATCTCGTCCAGCGGATCCAGGCCGTGCCCGGCGTCGCCGGTGCGTCCGAGTACGTCACCAGCAGCGTGTTCCTCGAGAAGCCGTACGACTCCTCCGACGAGGGGCGTCCGGCGATCGGCCTCACCGCTTCCGGCGCGGCCGCCACGACCGACACCAAGGTGACGCAGGGCGACCTGACGGCACTGACCGGCCGGACCGTCGCGCTCCCCGAGGTCTTCGCGAAGGACTTCGGCCGCGGCCTCGGCGACACGCTCAGCCTTCGGCTCGGCGACGGCGCGCCCGTCGACGTCAAGGTCGTGGCGGTCACCAGCCAGCGTCCCGGCTTCGAAAGCCTGCTGCTCCCGGCCGACCTCCTGGCCCCGCACACCACCGCGGGACTCGCGCCGCAGATGCTGGTCCGCGCCGCCCCGGACGTCGATCCGGCGGCGCTCACCGAGCGGCTCCGCGAGGCGACGGCCGGACTGCCGGTGTCCGTCGGTGACCGGGCGGCGCTCGTCGCGGCGCACGACAAGGACCAGGCCGTCGGCGCGTGGGTGAACTACCTGCTGGTCGGGATGATCATCGCCTACACGGTGATTTCGGTCGCCAACACGCTCGTGATGGCGACCGTGCGGCGGCGCCGTGAGTTCGGTCTCCAGCGGCTCATCGGCTCGACGAGGGCGCAGGTGCTGCGGATGGCCGGCTTCGAAGGCGGGCTCGTCGCACTGGTCGGGATCGTGCTCGGCACCGTCGTCTCGGCGGGCGCGATCGTCCCGTTCTGCCTGGTCGCGGCCGATTCGCTGCTGCCGATGGGCTCGCCGCTGATCTACCTGACCATCATCGGGCTCGCCGCGGCGCTCGCATTGGCGGCGACCCTGGTCCCGGCCTGGGCGGCCACCCGCGGCCCGGCCGTCGACGCGGCGACGGCCGGCAGTGACTAGAGCTACCGTCGAAGGACCCGGCGGGCCGTGTGTAAGACTCTCGGCCGTGGCGTACCCCGGTGTTGATCAAGCGGCGAAACTCGAACTGGCGAGACTGGTCGGCGAACTCGCCGTCGTGCACGGCAAGGTGACCTTGTCCTCTGGCAAGGAAGCCGACTACTACATCGACCTCCGGCGGGCGACGCTGCATCACGCGGCCGCGCCGCTCATCGGGAAGCTGCTCCGGCAGCTCACGCACGACTGGGACTACGTCGCCGCCGGCGGCCTGACCCTCGGCGCGGACCCGGTGGCGCTGGCGATGCTGCACTCCGCGGCGACCGACGGCGTCGTGCTCGACGCGTTCGTCGTGCGCAAGGCCGTCAAGGAACACGGCATGCAGCGCCGGATCGAAGGCGTCGAGGTGCTGGGGCAGCGCGTGCTGGCCGTCGAGGACACCTCGACCACCGGCGGCAGCGTCCTCACCGCCGTCGAGGCGCTGCGCGAGGCCGGAGCGAACGTGGTCGGCGTCGCGACGGTCGTCGACCGGGACACCGGAGCGCGCGAGGCCATCGAGAAGGAAGGCCTCGAATACCGTTACATCCTGAACAAGGACGATCTCGGTCTGTCCTGAGTAAAGTCTCCCGAACGGGGCATCCTCTGTGCGAACGGAGGATGCCCCGTTTTTTCGTGAGCGTTTCTCAATACGAGAGGGGTAACGTCGCTGGTAGGGGTGTGAAAGGGGGCTTGAGGTGGCGGGTTTCCTGGCGAACGTGACAGTCGCGGTGCATATTTTCGCGCTGTTGTTCATAGGATTCGGCGGTTTCCTGGCGTGGCGGTGGCCGAAGGTGATCTTCGTGCATGTGTTCTTCGCCGCATGGGGTGTCCTCGTCAACGTCTTTCCCTGGCCCTGCCCGCTGACCGCGGCCGAGAACTACTTCCGGCACCAGCAGGGCCTCGGCGACCTGCCCGGCGGCTTCAACGCCTACTACCTCTACGACACCGTGTTCCCGCGTTCGTCGCTGCCGGTGGTCGTCGTGATCGCGATGGCGACGGTGATCGTGTCCTACGTCGGCGCGTACCAGCGCTGGCGTCACCGCCACCACGACGGGGACGCACCGGCGCACCGCGTCAGCATGGGCTGAGTGGTCACCATCGGAAGTCCTCCGAGGGTCTCGACGGCCCAGCTTCCCGCTGGGCGCACGGCCGCGAGGCCCGAGTACAACCCGGTACGAGGACCTCGCGGCCGCGCACCCAGCGGAAACCTGGATCCGCCGAATACCCCCGAAGGACTTCCGATGGCGACCACTGGGTGACAATCACCGGGTGACTGAGAACGAGGCCGGGCCCACCGAATGGGTGGCGCGGGAAGAGGTCGGCGTCGGTCCGTGGGAGGGCGAGTGGCCCGCGGACGAGCGTTACGACCCGGAACTCCTGGCCAACGGTGATCGCCGCAACGTCGTCGACCCGTACCGCTACTGGCGGCGCGAGGCCATCGTGTCCGATGTGGACGGCCGCCGGCATCCGTTCCACGTGGCGATCGAGAACTTCCAGCACGACCACAACATCGGCACCGTGGTCCGGACGGCGAACGCGTTCGCCGCGGCGGCGGTGCACATCGTCGGGCGGCGGCGCTGGAACCGGCGCGGCGCCATGGTGACCGACCGCTATCAGCACCTTCTCCACCACGAGGACGTCAACGGCCTGCTGACCTTCGCCGCGACGGAAGGCCTCGCCGTGGTCGCGGTCGACAACACGCCCGGTTCGCAGCCCGTCGAGACCGCCGAACTGCCGCGCGAGTGTGTCCTGCTGTTCGGCCAGGAAGGGCCCGGGCTGTCGGCCGAGGCGCAGAAGACGGCGTCATTGGTCGTTTCGATCGCGCAGTTCGGCACGACCCGCTCGATCAACGCCGGCGTGGCCGCCGGGATCGTCATGCACGCCTGGGTCCGGCAGCACGCCGATCTCACCCAAGCCTGGTGACCCCCGCATTTCGTCCTCTGAATGCGGTAGTTGCACGCGCAAGGACCGCATTCAGAGGACGAAACGCGGGCTAGACGGGGGTCACCTCCACCGGGATCCCGTTCAGGACGGCGTTCCCGGACGGCACGTCGAGCAGGGTCTCGTCGGCGACCAGGTTCGAGTTGACCCCGGCGTGCGCGGCGGCGACCTTCGTCCGCGTTCCGTCGAGGTCGTGCCCCCAGCCGTGCGGCATGCTCACCACGCCGGGCCGGACGTCGGCCGTGACCTCCACCGGCGCTTCGAGCTTGCCCGCCCGTGAAGTCACCGACGCGAGCCCGCCGTCGGTCAGCCCGAGCCGGGAAGCGTCGTCCGGATGCACCTGCACGGTGCACCGGTTCCCGCCGCGCACCAGCGGCGTCAGGTTGTGCATCCACGAGTTGTTCGAGCTCAGATGCCGCCGCCCGATCAGCAGCAACCCGCCGTCGGGCGCCTTGTCCAGCTCCGCGCGCAGCCGCGGCACGTCCTTCGTGATCGCCTCCGGGGCCAATTCGACCTTCCCACTCGCGGTGGCGAGCGCTTCGGGCAGCCGCGGCTTCAGCGCGCCGAGGTCGATGCCGTGCGGGGCGGCTTCGAGGTCGGCCAGGCTCAGTCCGTACGGTCCGCCGCGCAGCATCAGATCGATCATCCGTGCCGGTCCCGTACGACCTTCGGCCAGCGAGAGATCGACGCCGGTGCGCCGCGCCGTTTCGCCCGCGACCATCGTGTCGAAGGCGGCGACGTCGACGTCCGGGCCCTGGCCGGCGGCGATCCCGGCCAGCCGCAACAGGGTCACCCACTCCTGCGGCATGTCCGTCTCGAGCGTCTGCGGCGTCCAGTTCGCGACATTGCGGACGGCGAGCGCGTACAGCGCGACGTCGTAATGCGGCCGCTCCATCGGTGACGGCCCGGGCAGGATGACGTCGGCGTGCCGTGTGGTCTCGTTGAGATACACGTCGAGCGAGACCATGAAGTCCAGCTGCCGCAACGCTTCCGAGAGCCGCGCGGAGTTCGGCGTGCTCAGCGCCGGGTTGCCGCTGATGGTCACCAGCGCCCGCACCTGGCCTTCGCCCGGCGTCTCGATCTCGTCCGCGAGCGTGGCCACCGGCAGTTCGCCGAGGACCTCGGGATACCCGCGCACCCGGCTCGTCCAGCGGCCGCTGGTGAACGGCGAGGACCGGCGCGGCCGCCACAGGGCGGGCAGCGGGAACATCACGCCGCCTTCGCGATCGAGGTTGCCGGTCAGCGTGTTGAGGACGTCGACCAGCCAGCTCGCGATGGTGCCGTACGCCTGGGTCGTGGTGCCCATCCGGCCGTACACCGCGGCGCGTTCGGCGTCCGCGAGTTCGAGCGCGATACGGCGGATCTCGGCGGCGTCGATCCCAGTCGCGGGCGCGACCGCTTCCGGCGTGAACGGCTCCGCGAGCACGCGCACCTCGTCGACACCGTCGACGTGCTCTCCCGGCGTGACCCGGTTCTCCGCGAACAGGACGTGGACCAGCGCGAACAGGAACAACGCGTCGGTGCCGGGCCGGATCGCGTGGTGCTCGTCGGCGAGCTGTGCGGTCCGAGTGCGGCGCGGGTCGAGGACGACGATCTTGCCGCCGCGCTCCTGGATCCCGCGCAGCTTTCCCCGCGTGTCCGGGGCGGTCATCAGGCTTCCGTTGGACACCAACGGGTTCGCGCCCAGGATCAGCAGGTGCCCGGTGCGGTCGAGATCGGCGACGGGGATGGTCTGCGGGTCGCCGAACAGGTAGCCGGAGGAAAAGTGCTTCGGCATCTGGTCGACCGTGGTCGCGGTGTAGAAGTTCCTGGTGCCCAAGGCTTTGAAGAACACGCGGCCGTAGAGCACCAGTGCCGCGTTGTGCACCGTCGGGTTGCCGGCGTAGACCGCGACGGCGTTCCGGCCGTGCTCGTCGATGATCGGCCGGAGCCGCCGGTCGATCTCGGCGAACGCCTCGTCCCAGGTGACCTCGACGAACTCGCCGTCCCGTTTGACCAAGGGCGCGGTGAGCCTGTCCGGGTCGTGGTGCAGCGCCCCGAGCGAAGCACCTTTCGGGCAGATGTAGCCCTTCGAAAAGACGTCCTCGCTGTCGCCTCGAACCCGGTTCACCAGGCTCTTCTCGTCGATCGTCACCTCCAGACCGCAGGTGGCTTCGCAAAGCGGGCAGGTCACGTGCGCCGTGGTCATGAAGCACCTCGCGGGTCCGGGAATCATCCCAACATACTGAGCGGTATGTCGGCGGGCAAGGGATGATGGCCCGATGACTGCTCTCGCCGACCGGGCCGCGACCGCCGAGCGCGCGATCCGCGACCGGCATCTGCGCCGCGTGTGGGGGCTGCCGGGGACCGTGCTGGGCCGCAGCGGCTGGCCGCCCTCGACGGGGCAGCGCGTCCACTGGCACTGGAACTACTGGTGGCAGGCGCATCTGCTGGAGACGCTCGTCGACGCCCAGCTGCGGGAGCCGTCGCCGGATCGGCTGAAACTGATCGACCGGTTCGTGGTGTCCGTGCGGCTGCGCAACTTCGGCAAGTGGATCAACGACTACTACGACGACATCGCCTGGCTCGGCCTCGCGCTGCAACGGGTGGGGCACCTCGGGCTGGACGTCCGCGGCGGGCTGGAGGCGATCAGTTCGCGGCTGCGCGAAGGCTGGACCGACGACGCGGGCGGCGGGATCTGGTGGCGCGTCGGCGACGACTTCAAGAACGCGCCCGCGAACGGCCCGGCGGCGATCTTCCACGCTCGCGAAGGCTCGACGCAGCACGCTCGCGGCTTGACCGACTGGATGACCGAACGGCTCGTCGACCCGGAATCCGGGCTGGTGTGGGACGGTCTACGCGTCGGCAGCGGCGAACTGGTGAAGCATGTTTTCACGTACTGCCAAGGTGTTTACCTCGGCGCCTGCCTCGAACTGTCCGAAATGGACAGAGTGGAGCACACGATCCACGCGGTCGCGGAACACGTCGCGCCGAACGGCGTGATCCGAGGGCAGGAAGGCGGCGACGGCGGCCTGTTCGGCGGGATCCTGGCCCGATATCTGGCGCTCGCGGCGCCGCTGCTGCCGAGCGGCGTGGCGCGTGACCTGGTCATCCGGTCGGCTGACGCGTGCTGGTCGGGTGCCACCGAGACGCCGCACGGGCCGCTCTTCAGCGCCGACTGGGCGACTCCGGCGCCTTCGCTGCCCCTCGCCGCCGACGCCCCCGAACGCGACTTGTCCGTCCAGGTGAGCGCGTGGATGCTGCTCGAAGCCGCGGCCACCCTGGAACACCGCATTTAGAGGACTAAACGCGTCACCAGACGTCGCCCGCCCGCCAGTCGCAGGTGATCTCCCCGTCCAGATCCAGCGTGACCCCCACCGGCAGTACGTGGATCGACCCGTCCTCCTCCTTCGTCGCCTCGATACCCGTAGGCGTCATGGCCGACGAAGTCCCGCGCCACAGCAGCCAGCCCCGCGACGCGTAGAACTCCAGCGCCTCGTCGGACGCCGAAAGCGCCCCGAGGTCGTACGCCTTCCTCAGGACCCGCTCGAGCGCGTCCATCATCGCGGCGCCGTGCCCGCGCCGCCGGTGATCCGACCGGACGGCGACCGCCTCGATATAACCCGTGCGGAGGACCCGTCCGTCGTGCACGAGCCGCCGCTGGACCAACGACGCGTGCCCGATCAGTTCGCCGGACTCCCAGACGAGCGTGTGCATGCCGCCGAGGGCGTTTTCCCAGTCGTGATCACTGAAATCGCCGTCGAAAGCGTCGTCCAGCAGAGCGCGTGCCGACGTCAGCACGCCTGCTTCGAGGTCGGCGGTGTGCACGGTCCACAGGTCGGTCATGCCGCCATCATCACCCGGCGGCGGGCTTCTCACCAGCGACTTGTGATTCAGCAGCCGCACGACTGCCGGTGGATGAACCGCGGCGCGAGCCGGACGGATTCGGGCCGTCGCTCCGGGTCGGTGATCCGGGCCAGCAGGAGTTCGACGGCCTTGCGCCCGATCTCCTCGATCGGCTGCGCCATCGTGGTGACCGCGGGGGTCACCTGCCCGGCCCACTCCATGTCGCCGTAGCCGACGATCGCGAGGTCGCGCCCGATCCGGATGCCGAGCCGGTGCGCCTCGTACTGGACGCCGATCATCATCGCCTCGCTCGCCACCACGAGCGCGGTCGGCGACGGCCAGCTGTCGAGCAGTTTCGCGGTCGCGGCGGCCGCCCCGCCGGGCGTCGACCGCCCGCACGCGACCAGCTGCGACGTCCACCGGAGGCCGGAGCGGCCGAGACCGAGCCGGTAGCCCAGCGCCCGCTCCTCGTAGGTGGTCACGTCCTCTTCGCCGGAGATGAAGCCGATCTTGCGGTGCCGCAGCGCCGCCAGATGCCGCACGAGCGCGCACACGGCCTGGATGTTCTCGGAACCGACCTGGTCGACGTCGTTGCGTCCGGCCATCCGGTCGACGAGCACGGTCGGCACACCCATCCGGACCAGCCCGTTGATCACCGCTTCGTCGCCGGCCGCCGGGACGAGCAGGACACCGTCGACGCGGTCCGCTCGCAGCGCGCGGATGACCGCGGCTTCTTCGGCGACGCTGTCGCCGGTGTCGGCGAGGGTGATCTCGCAGCCGTGACGGCGTGCGGCGCGGCGGATGGCGCGGACGAGTTCACCCGAATACGGGTTCGCGTGCATCGCCATGGCCACCCCGAACCGGTGGGTGACAGGGGTGTCCTCCCACAGGGGTAACGCCGGGGACAATGCGGTCATCGCTCCACGCCTTCATCCGAGCTTGAATGACGGTAACGGCTGACGGAGCGTCACTCGGCGGCGAGACCGGAAAGTCTCCCAACAATCATCAATGTGAGTGAACGAGAGCGCATCCGCAGGACGCACGATGGCGGAGCGTAGGCGGAATCCGCATCGTCTGGGCCTTGCGTGCGGGATCGTTGATGCGGGCGAGCAACAGGCGCACCGCCTGTGTGCCTATCTCCTCGATCGGCTGGGCCATCGTGGTCAGCGGCGGGTCGACCAGATCGGCCCACTCGACGTCGTCGTAGACCACCACCGGCAGGTCGACGCCCGCGCGCAGGCCGCGGCGCCGCAGCTCGTGCAGCACGCCGACCATCATGGTGTCGTTGGCGACCACGAGCGCGGTCGGCGGCTCCGGGAGCGCGAGCAGCGTGCTCAGCGCGAGCGCGCCACCGGCCTGCGAAGACTGCCCGCACGCGACCAGGTCCTCCGACCAGGTCAAACCCGAGCGCCCGAGCCCCAGCCGATACCCGAGGATCCGCTCCTCGCTGGTGCTCAGCCCGGCCGTGCCGCTGATCATGCCGATCCGCTGATGCCCGAGCGACGCCAGATGCGCCGTCAGCGCCGACGTCGATTGGATGTTCTCCGCACCGACCTGGTCGACGTCGGTACGCGTGGAGAGCCGGTCGATGAGCACGGTCGGGACGTCGAGCGAGACGAGCTCGCCGATCACCGAACCGTCGCCCGGCGACGGCGTGATCAGCAGGCCGTCGACCCGGCGCGAACGCAGCGTCCGCACGGTCTCACGCTCGGTGTCGACGGTGTCGTGAGTGTCCGCGAGCAAGACCGTGTACCCGGCCAGCGCGGCCTCGCGTTCGATCGCCTGGATCAGCACGGCGAAGTACGGGTTCGCGATCAGGGAGATCGCGACGCCGATCGACCGCGTCCCGCCGGTCACCAGCGAGCGGGCGATGGCGTCGCCGGTGTAGCCCGTCTGCTCGATCGCGCGCAGCACCGCCAGCTTGGTGTCCTCGGCCACCGCCCTCGTCCCGTTGACCACGTGGGAAACGGTGGTGATCGAGACTCCCGCCAGCTCGGCGATGTCGCGTTGGGTGGGACGGGACGAGCGAGACGGCGGCATTACCAATCCTCGTGAAGTCAGCTGGCAAGCGTTTGCGCAAACGCTTGCGACTGAGCATAACCCTGTCTACCTTCCGGTCCATCACGGACAGCCTTGAATCGGAGGGCATCCCCCATGAGACAGCGCAGTCTCGCCGCACTCGCCCTGGCCGCCGCCTTGACGGTGACCACGGCCGGGTGCACCGTCGAACGCCACTGGGGTGGCGGCTCGAACGCAGGCGGCGGTGGCAAGGCCAAGGTCGGCCTGGTCACCAAGACCGACACCAATCCCTACTTCGTGGAGCTGAGAGCGGCCGCCAAGGCCGCCGCCGAGGCCAACGGCGCGGAGTTCAGCGCGCTCGCCGGCCAGTTCGACGGCGACAACGACGGTCAGGTCCGGGCCATCGAGAACCTCATGCAGCAGGGTGCGAACACCATCCTGATCACGCCGAGTTCCTCGACCGGCGTCCTCGACGCCATCGACCGCGCCCGCAAGGCCGGGGTGCTGGTCATCGCGCTCGACACGGCGACCGAGCCGGACACCGCCGTCGACGCCACCTTCGCCACGGACAACTTCGAAGCCGGACGACAGCAGGGCGCGTACGTCAAGGCCGCGCTGAACGGCAAGCCGCCGAAGCTGTTCATGGTGGACGGCACCGCCGGGTCCACAGTGGACACCCAGCGGCACACCGGATTCCTCAAGGGCATCGGGCTCACCGACGCGTCGCCGGAGATCAAGGGCAAGACGCCCGCGAACGGCGACCAGAGCCTCGCGCAGCAAGGCGTCGAGAACCTGCTGCAGCGCACCACCGACATCAACGCCGTCTACACGATGAACGAGCCGATGGGCCGCGGTACGTACGCCGCGCTCCAGGCCCGCGGTCTGGTGGACCGGATCGTGATGGGCTCGATCGACGGCGGCTGCGAAGGCGTCAAGAACGTGCGCGACGGCCAGTACGCCGCGACGGTCATGCAGTTCCCCAAGAAGATGGCCGAGCAGGGCGTCCTCGCCGCCGTCGAATACGCCAAGACCGGGAAGAAGCCGAGCGGGTTCGTCAACACCGGATCCGCGGTGATCACGGACAAGCCGATCCCCGGCGTGGAAAGCCAGGACACCAAGTGGGGCCTCGAGAACTGCTGGGGGACGAAGTGACTACCGCAACCCTCAAAGGCAACGAACGCCCGTCCATCGGTGAGTTCTTCCTGCGCGCGCCCGCGGTCGGGCCCGCGCTGGCCCTGCTCGTCGCGATCGTGGTGTTCTCGCTGTCGACGGACACCTTCCTCGACCTCGACAACCTTTCCCTTGTGGTGCAACAGTCCCTGGTGGTCGGCACGCTCGCGCTCGGGCAGACGCTGATCATCCTGACCGCGGGGATCGACCTGGCCAACGCGGCCGCGATGGTGCTCGCGACGCTGATCATGGCGAAGCTCGTGGTCGGCGGCGTCTCCGGGATCTGGGCGCTGCTGCTGGGAATCGTGGCGACCGTGGTGATCGGGATGGTCACCGGCTCGCTGGTCACCCGGATCAAACTGCCGCCGTTCATCGTCACGCTCGGCCTGCTGACCGTGCTCACCGCGGCCGCGAAATTGTTCGCGAGCGGGCAGGCCGTCCCGGTCGCCGACGAACTGCTCAAATGGCTCGGCACCCGCCGGTACCTCTTCGGCGGCATCCCGATCACCTACGGCATGACGCTCGCCTTGCTGATGTACCTGGGACTTTGGTACGCGCTCACGCGGACGCCGTGGGGCAAGCACGTCTACGCGGTCGGCAACGCGCCGGAATCCGCGCGGCTGTCCGGGATCAAGGTCAACCGGACGATCCTTTCGGTGTACATCGTCGCCGGGGTGATCGTCGGGATCGCGGCCTGGCAGGCGCTCGGCCGCGTGCCGAACGCCGACCCGAACGCCTTCCAGCTCGGCAACCTCGACTCGATCACCGCGGTGGTGCTCGGCGGCGCGAGCCTGTTCGGCGGCCGGGGTTCGGTACTCGGCACGATGATGGGCGCGCTGGTCGTCGCGGTCCTGCGGTCCGGGCTGACCCAGCTCGGGGTGGACGCGCTCTACCAGGACGTCGCCACCGGCGCCCTGCTCATCGGCGCGGTGTGCGTCGACCGGTTCGCGAGGAGGCAGCAGTCATGACGACGCCCACGTTGTCCGCTCAGGGACTGGTCAAACGCTATGGCCGGGTCACCGCGATCGACGGCGCCGACTTCGAGCTGTTCCCGGGTGAGGTGCTCGCCGTCGTCGGCGACAACGGCGCCGGGAAGTCGAGTCTCATCAAAGCCCTTTCGGGCGCGGTGATCCCGGACGCCGGAGAGATCAAAGTGGACGGTCAGACTGTCCACTTCAAGTCCCCTTTGGACGCTCGGCACTACGGAATCGAGACGGTGTATCAGGATCTCGCCGTCGCCCCCGCGCTCGACATCGCGTCGAACATGTTCCTCGGCCGGGAAAAGCGGCGCACGGACCTGTTCGGGAGAGTGTTTCGCAAACTGGATAGCGCCGCGATGCGGGCCGACGCGCAGCGGATCCTGGACGAGCTCGGCATCAACATCAAATCCATCACGCAGCCGGTGGAGACGTTGTCCGGCGGGCAGCGCCAAGGTGTCGCGGTCGCGCGGGCGGCGGCCTTCGGCACCAAGGCGGTGATCATGGACGAGCCCACCGCCGCGCTCGGCGTCGCCGAATCGGGCAAGGTGCTCGACCTGATCAACCGCATCCGCGAACGCGGCCTGCCGGTGGTGCTGATCAGCCACAACATGCCGCACGTGTTCGACATCGCCGACCGCATCCACGTGCACCGCCTCGGAAAGCGGGTCGCGGTGGTCTCACCGAAGACGCACACTATGAACCAGGTCGTCGGCCTGCTCACGGGTGCGCTGAAGATCGGTGAAAACGGCGAGGTCGAAGAGGTCGCTTCAGCCGTCCACACGGGCCTGTAGTGAAGGTGCTGCTGGCGGGCCTGTGCACCGTCGACCAGATCCAGCGCGTCGCCGAGATCCCGGCGCCGGGCGAGAAGGTGCGTTCGCTGTCGATGGACGTCGCCGCCGGGGGGCCGGCGACGAACGCGGCGGTGACCGTGGCCGCGCTCGGCGCCGGGGCGACGTTGCTGACGGTCGCCGGTGCGCATCCGCTGGCGGCACTCGCCCGCGCCGACCTCGAGGCGCACGGCGTCGACCTCGTCGACCTCAATCCCGAACGACCCGATCCGCCCGCGATCAGCGCCATCGTCGTCCGCGACTCCGACGGGGAACGCACCGTCGTCTCGCGCAACGCCCACGCTTCCTCGCGTTTCGTCCTCTCGATGCGGTCCTTGCACGCGCAACTACCGCATTCAGAGGACGAAATGCCGGGGTGTGTGCTCCTGGACGGGCACCATCCGGAGGTCGCGCTGGCGGTCGCGCGCTGGGCTAAGGACCGGAAGGTGCCGGTGGTGCTCGACGCCGGGAGCTGGAAGCCGGTCTTCCCCGAACTCCTCCCGCTGGTCGACGTCGCCGCGTGCTCGTCGCTGTACCGCGGGGACGATCCCCGAGAGCATGGCGTGCCGGTGGTCGTCACGACTGCCGGGCCCGAACCGGTCCGCTGGTCGACGACGGACGGATCCGGTGCGGTTCCCGTTCCCGTCGTCCAGGCGCGTGACACGCTGGGCGCGGGCGACGTCTGGCACGGAGCTTTCGCGTACGCGGTCGCCAGGGGCACAGGGGATGTCCCGGGCTGGATCGGGTTCGCCAACGAGGTGGCCGCCGAACGGGTGCGGCATGAAGGACCGAGGTCGTGGACGGCCGCGGTCGCGAAGATGGGAGAAGGACAGCCATGAGTGCCATGCCTCCGGTGTTCGAGGACCTGTTGAGCAGGGCTCAGACGCTGGCGAAGCCGGGACAGCGCAGTGTGCTCGGCATCGTCGGCGCCCCCGCGTCCGGCAAGACGACGCTGGCCTGGGGCCTGGCGAAGGCGCTGGGCACGCGGGCGGCCGTGGTCGGGATGGACGGGTTCCACCTGGCGCAGGTCGAACTGCAGCGGCTCGGGCGGGTGGAGCGCAAGGGCGCGCCGGACACCTTCGACGCCGCCGGGTACGTGCACCTGCTGCGCAGGCTCGCCGAAGGCCGCGAGACCGTGTACGCGCCCGAGTTCCGCCGGGAGATCGAGGAGCCGATCGCCGGTGCCGTCGCGGTCACGCCGGACGTCCCGCTGGTCATCACCGAGGGCAACTACCTGCTCATGCAGGACGACCCGTGGAGTGGCGTGAAGCCGATCCTCGCCGAGTCGTGGTTCCTCGCGCCGGACGAACCCGAGCGCATCGAGCGGCTCGTCTCGCGGCACCGCCGCTACGGCCGTTCGCTGGTCGAAGCGCGTCGCCGCGCGCTCGGTTCCGACCAGCGCAACGCCGATCTGATCGCGTCCACCAGTGGCCGGGCCGACCTGGTCCTCGAGAACCTGCCGCTGGTCAACTTCGCCATATGATCCGGTCATGACTGGGGTTCTCGTCGTCACCGGCGGAAGCAAGGGCATCGGCGCGGCGGTCTGCGAACTGGCCGCCGCGCGCGGATACGACGTCGTCGTCAACTACGCAGGCGACGCCGAAGCGGCCGAAGACGTCGCTTCGCGCGTCCGGAAGCACGGCGTCCAGGCGATCACCCAGCGCGGTGACGTCGCGTCCGAAGACGACGTGGTGGCCCTGTTCGACGCCGCCGTCGCGCTCGGCCCACTCGCCGGGGTGGTCGCGAACGCGGCCATCACCGGCAACACCCCGGGCCGCTTCGACGAGTACGAGGTCGACGTCGTCCGCCGCGTGGTCGACGTCAACGTCACGGGAGTCTTCCTGTGCGTCCGCGAGGGCATCCGCCGGATGTCCACCCGGTACGGCGGTGCGGGCGGCTCGATCGTCACGCTGTCTTCCACCGCCGCGAAAACCGGTTCACCCGGGGAATGGGTCCATTACGCGGGCACCAAGGCGGCGGTGGAAACGATGACCTACGGCGTCGCGCAAGAAGTCGCGAAAGAGTCCATCCGGGTCAACGCCGTCGCGCCGGGCATGATCCACACCGGATTGCACGCCGCGGCGGGAATGCCCGACCGCATGGACCGCATCGCCCCCACCATCCCGATGGGACGGGCGGGTGAACCCGGCGAAGTCGCGGAAGCCGTGCTGTGGCTGCTTTCCCCGGCGGCGTCGTACACCACCGGGACGGTGCTGACCGTCGGCGGAGGACGTTGACACCCGGGGCCACGGACCGGTCACGGGGCGATATCGGGTCCGCGTGCGGTTCAGCCACTTTTCAACACGCTTTCCCGGCGGATATCACGATTCATGTGGGAAGTCGGCGGATCACCTCGTGGCCCGAGGCGCCTGTGTCACCCTGGTGGCGCCCCCAAGCTTCTTGATCAGGACGGTCATCCCCGATGTCCAAGCTCATGTCTGTGCACCACCTGGCACTCACCGTGACCGATGTGGACCGGAGCGTGCCCTGGTACGCCCGTGTGCTCGAACTCGAGGAGTTCACGCGGCGCGAAGACCCGGAGACGGGACTGCGGAAGGTCGTGCTCAGGTCGCCGAGCGAAGGTTTCGCCGTGGTGCTCGTCGAGCACCAGGACACCGAACGGCCGCGGTTCGACGAACGGCGGACAGGTCTGGACCACGTGGCGTTCAAGGTCTCGTCGCGGTCGGAACTGGCCGAATGGGAAGCGCGGCTCTCGGAATACGGCGTCGTCTATTCGCCGTCGAAGGGATCGCGGACCTTGGAAGGCTCGTCGGTCATCGTGTTCCGCGACCCCGATGGGATCCAGCTGGAGATCTGGGCTGACCCCGAGGTTTAGGTGGTGCTCTGTTCCGGCTCTTCGGCGGGACGCCGCATCTCCTGGCGGTAGCGGATGAAGCCGTAGGCCGTACCCACCACGAAGAACGCGATGCTGATCCACAAGGCCGCCGTCTTGACCCACGGCAGCTGGTCGAGCAGGCCGGCGCCGTAGTAGCCGAGCAGGACCAAGGTCGGCACCCAGAGCAGCCCGCCGAGCGCGGTCGCGAGGGCGAAACGCCGCGGATCCATCCGCGCGGTCCCCGCGATGAGCGGCGCCAGCGTGCGGATCCACGGGATCCAGCGCGCGGCGACGATGGCGAAGAAACCCTTGCGATCCAGGAACGCCCTGGCGCGGTCGAGGTTGTGCCGGTTCAGCACCTTGCCGCCGCGGCGGGCGATCAGTTTCGTGCCCGTGCCCCGGCCGATGTAATAACCCACCTGGTTGCCGAGGATCGCGACGAGCAGCGCGGCGGCCGAGAGCAGCCACGCGTTCAGGTCGGAGCCGTGCTGCGCGAGGACGACTCCGGCCGCGAACAGCAGGGAGTCGCCGGGCAGGAACAGCCCGATGATCAGCGCGCACTCCACGAAGATGAAGCTCAGCACGATCACCCAGACGAGCACCGGCCCGGCGGTGTCGAGCCAGCTCACCCCGATGCCCGCGGCCTCGGTGTACACCTCACTCACGACGCGAGCCTACGTGTACTCGGCGAACCGCACTTCACCGAACGGTGGAATCGGGGTGTCCTGAGCCCTGTGACCCGCTCCGCACGGTGGTCGTGAGTGGCGTTTCGGGTTCTAACCCGAAACGCCACTCACGACCAACCCGACTCACCGCCTACCGCACCCCCGATGCAATGAAGGGGCCTTTCATCGCAAAATTTGCGATGAAAGGCCCCTTCATTGCAAGCCGGGCTAGTGCTCGACGAGCTCGTCCAGCGCCTGGTCGTAGCTCAGCCGGACGTCGTGTTCGGCCTGGTCACCGCCCAGCAGCTCCACCCGGCTGGTCGCCGGCGGGTAGCCGCTGGCGATCACCGTGTAGGTCCCGGCGGGCAGGTCGCTGACCGTGTAGTTGCCCTCCGCGTCGGTCCTCGCCACGGCGGCCACGCCGCCCGAGGCGTCGAGCACGGTGATCCGCGCGTCCGGCACCACCCGGTCGCCGTCGGTACGCGCGACCCCGCTCAGCAGGATCGTGCTGACCAGTTCGACGTCGTGGCGCAGCATCCCGGAGCCGGTGGCGGTCAGCGTCGCCGCGACCGGCCGGAACCAGCGGCCGCTGGCGACGATCGTGTACCGCCCGCCCACGATGCCGGCGAACGAGTAGACGCCGTTCTCGTTGGTGTGCGTCCTGGCCACCTGATTGCCGTTGTGGTCGATCAGGGTCAGCGCCGCCCCCGCGACGTTCGTGGCGTCGTCCCGGCGGACGTGCCCGCTGATCTGCGCGGATCCGGCCCGATAGGCGCCGTTCCCGTTGGCCAGCGCGTGCTTGCCGGGCTCGACGGGCGCGGTCACCACGGTCTTCTCGGAAGCCGTTTCGGCAGGCACGTCTTCCTCTTCGAGGAGTGCTTCGCCGCCTTCGAGCGCCGAGGCCGCCGAAGGAGCCGAACCGCCGAGCAGCGGGATCTCCTTCATGAACATCAGCACCAGCGTCGCCAGCAGCGCGACCGCACCCGCCACGTAGAACACCGTGGTGATCGACTCGGTGAAGCCGATCAGCACCGGGGTCTTGATGGCCTCGGGCAGGCTCGCGATACCGCTCGTGTTCGACTGGATGTCGCCCAGCGCCGCCGCGCCGGGGCCGCTCGGCGGGTTGCCGCCGAACGCCTTGGTGATGTTGCCCGGCAGGACGTTGAACAGGATCGTCAGGAACACCGCGACACCCGCGGTACCACCGATCTGCCGGAAGAACGTCGCCGACGCGGTCGAGACGCCCATGTCGCTGCGCGGGCCCGCGTTCTGCACCGCGATGATCAGCGTCTGCATGCAGGCACCGAGGCCGAGACCGATGATCGCGGCCGCGACCAGCGGGTGCCACAGCGCGCTGTTGTACTCGACCTGCGCGAAGAAGAACGCGCCGCCCGCGATCAGCAGCGTGCCGACCACCGGGAACACCTTGTAGCGCCCGGTCTTGCTGGTGATCTGGCCCGAGATGATCGAACCGCTCATGATGCCCGCCATCAGCGGGATCATCAGCAGACCCGATTCGGTCGGCGAGAACTCCTGGACCACCTGCATGTACTGCGGGATCATCATGATCGCGCCGAACATCGCGACACCGACGATGATGCCGCCGACGATCGCGACCGTGAAGGTCGAGTTCTTGAACAGCCGCAACGGGATCAGCGCCGCGTCCTTCATCAGCTTCTCGATGAAGACGAAGGCGATCACGCCGATACCGCCGATGATGTAGCAGATGATCGCGTTCTGCGAGCCCCAGCCCCATTTGTTGCCCTGCTCGGCGACGATCAGGAACGGCACCACGGCGACGACGAGCGCGAGCCCGCCCCACCAGTCGATCTTGTGATCGTGGCGCTGGTGCGGCACGTTGAGCACGCGGGCCACCACGAACAGCGCGACGATCGCGATCGGCACGTTGATCAGGAACACCCAGCGCCAGCCGGCGATGTCGTAGCCGAAGACGCTGCCGAGCTTGTCGAAGTCGGCGAAGAAGCCGCCGAGCACCGGGCCGAGCACGGTGGAGATACCGAACACGGCGAGGAAGTAACCCTGGTAGCGGGCGCGTTCCCGCGGCGGCACGATGTCGCCCATGATCGTCATCGCCAGCGACATCAGACCGCCGGCGCCGAGGCCCTGGATCGCGCGGAACGCGGCCAGTTCGTACATCGACGTCGCGAACGCCGAAGCGATCGAGCCGACCAGGAAGATCGAGATCGCCGCGATGTAGAACGGCTTGCGCCCGTAGATGTCGGACAGCTTGCCGTAGATCGGCGTGACGATCGTCGAGGTGATCAGGTAGGCCGTGGTGATCCAGGCCTGCAGATCGAAACCGTTGAGGTCATTGGCGATCCGGACGATCGAGGTACCCACGATCGTCTGGTCGAGCGCGGCCAGGAACATGCCCGACATCAGGCCGATCAGGATCGTGACGATCTGACGGTGACTGAGCCGGGGTCCGTCTTCCGAGACGGAGGGTGGACTTTCTACGGTGGAACTCATTGCTTCAGGCCCCCTTGGCCTTCGACGCCGACGCGGGGTCGGCGAACTGTGGAGATGTTTTTTCGAGGTCGTCGTTCAGCCGGTGGAACAGCGAGTTGAGGGTCTTCCGGTCGTCGTCGGACCAGTCGCCGAGCACCTCGGCGAGCCACTGGTTCCGCTGCTTGCGGTTCTCCTCGAACACCCGGAGCCCTTCGGCGGTCGGTGCGAGCAGGCAGGCGCGGCCGTCTTCGGGGTCGGCCAGGCGTTCGACCAGTCCGTGCTGGACGAGGGAACTCGACTGCCTGCTGATGGTCGAGATCTCGGAGTGCAGGAACTCGGCGAGTTTGCTGGTCCGCTGGGGGCCGACGTGGATGAGGCAGAAGAGGATCGCGTACGCGGCCCGCTCGATGCCGTCCGGTCCCTGCTTGGACACCTGGGACTTGGCCCGGTTGACCAGGCGCACGAGCCGCACGAGCTCATGCCCGAGGGTGTCGGCCAGATCGAGGTCGGACTTCGACCTGGTGCCGGGTGTCGTGGGTGTCATGGTGGTCTCTCTCGCCGGTTGCTTGGTCACTGCAACTAGTTGTCTAGAGCAAGGATGTTCCTCTCAAAGGAGGTTCGCAAGGAGAAAACGATGTTGTGTGTCGGATGACACTTTAGTTGCCGCATGCAAGCACATTTATTCGTGCATGTTTGTCCGATTCGCCCTGAGCTGCACTTTTGCTTTGATGGAGTCATGACCGACTCCGCGCTCTACGCGATCCTCGCCGCCCGAAACTTCGGCACCCTCGCCACCATCAAGCGTGATGGGCGGCCCCAGCTGTCGACCGTCAACTACCTCTACGACGCGGACGCCGGCGCGATCCTGATCTCGATCACCGCGCCGCGGGCCAAGACCAAGAACCTTCAGCGCGATCCGCGGGCGACGTTCCACGTTTCGACCGAGAGCGGTGACGGCTACGTCGTCGTCGAGGGGCCGGCGGTGCTCACGCCGACCGCCGCTTCGCGTGACGACGCGACCGTCGACGCGCTCGTGGATCACTACCGGCGGGCGCGGGGCGAGCATCCGGACTGGGACGAGTTCCGCGACGCCATGGTCGCCGACCAGCGGGTGCTGCTGACCATCCCGATCGAGCGCGTCTACGGGCTCCAGATGTAGGTGCCCCGCATTTAGTCCTCTGGACGCGGTAGTTGCACGCGCAAGGACCGCATCCAGAGGACGAAATGCGTCAGCGGGCGATGCGGGCCTTGATCTCGTCGAGCCGGTCGAGGAGCGGGCTCGCGTCGTCCCGGCCGAGCGCGGCCCGCAGATAGAGGCCGTCGCCCACCAGGATGACCAGTTCGGCGGTCAGCAGGTCGTCGACGTGCTCGCTGATCAGGTCGTGGACCTTCTGGTTGTAGACCTGCACGACCTCGGAGACCCGGGGCTCGTTGAGCATGATCCGGATCGTCGCCATGGTCGTGCGATGCAGTGCCTTCTGCTGCGTGACGTCGGTGATCGCGGTCCGCAGATACCAGGAGACGACGCCTTCAGGCGCCTTCCGCGCCTCTTCGAGATCCGCTTCCGACAGCGTGGCGAGACGTTCCATCAGGCCCTCGACCAGGGCCTCCTTGGAACCGAAGTGATAGAGCAGGCCGCCCTTCGACACCCCGGCGTGCGCGGCGACGGCGTCGAGGGTGACCCCGCCGGGGCCTTGCTCGATGAGGATCTCCTCGTACGAGTCGAGGATGCGTTCCTTCGCGGTGGGCTTCGCCATATCAGTTGACTATACCGTCTGGACGGTTTACCTTCGAACGAGGCGGTAACTGTACCGTCCAGACGGTTTAGCTAAAGGAGAGTGCGCCATGGCGGGGCGCAAGCAGTGGTGGGCGTTGGCGGTACTGGTGCTTCCGGTGCTGCTGATCAGCGTGGACATGACGGTGCTCGGGTTCGCGCTGCCGTTCCTGTCCGAGGATCTGGCGCCCACCGGTGCGGAGCAGTTGTGGATCGTCGACATCTACTCGTTCATGCTGGCGGGCCTGCTGGTCCTGATGGGCACGCTCGGCGACCGCATCGGCCGCCGCAAGCTGCTGCTCATGGGTGCCGCGGCGTTCGGGGCCGCGTCGGTGCTCGCGGCCTTCTCGACCAGCGCGTTCATGCTGATCATCGCCAGGGCGCTGCTCGGCGTCGGTGGTGCGACGCTGATGCCGTCGACGCTGTCGCTGATCCGCAGCATCTTCGTCGACGCCAAACAGCGGCGGATCGCCATCGCGGTGTGGAGCGCCGGGTTCTCCGGCGGGATGGCGCTCGGGCCGGTGCTCGGCGGCTGGCTGCTGGAGCACTTCTGGTGGGGTTCGGTGTTCCTCATCAACGTCCCGGTGATGCTGGTGCTGCTGATCGTCGGACCGTTCGTGCTGCCGGAGGCGCGTGACCCGAAGCCGGGCCGCTTCGACCCGCTGTCGGCGCTGCTGTCGCTGGCCGCGATGCTGCCGGTGGTCTACGGCATCAAGCTGGTCGCCGAACACGGCTTCACCGTGAAGGCCGCCGTCAGCGTCCTGATCGGGCTCGGCCTCGGTGTCGTGTTCGTCCGCAGGCAGAACAGCCTCGACGAACCGATGCTCGACCTGAAGCTGTTCTCGAACCGGGCCTTCAGCGGCTCCGTCGTGACGAACATGCTCGGCGTGTTCGCCATGGTCGGCCTGCTGTTCCTGGTGCCGCAGTATCTGCAGCTGGTGCTCGGGCTGAGCCCGGTCGTCGCCGCGCTGTGGATGCTGCCGGCGACGGTCGCCGGTATCGCGGGTGCGCTCCTCGCGGCCTGGCTCGCGAAGCGGATCCGGGTGTCCTTGCTGGTCAGTGGCGGTCTCTTGGTCGCGGCGGTCGGCTTCCTGGCGTTGACCCAGGTGTCGTCAGGGGGTGGGCTCGCGTACGTCGTCGTGGCGTTCACGCTGCTCGGGGGCGGTGTGGCCCTGTCGGAGACGTTGACGAACGACCTGGTCATCTCGGCCGCTCCGGCCGAACGGGCGGGCGCCGCGTCGGCGATCTCCGAAACCGGGTTCGAGCTCGGTGGCGCGCTCGGTACGGCCATCCTCGGCAGTGTCGCGACCGCGGTCTACCGGTCCGGTCTGCCGGAGGGGACGGCCGAGTCCGCCCGGGACACGCTGGGCGGCGCGGTGGCGACCGCGCAGCAGCTCGACCCCGCCGCGGGGCAGGCGCTCCTGGAATCGGCCCGCGAGGCCTTCACCCAGGGGATGCACGTCACCGCATGGGCAGGCGTGGCCGTGCTCGTCTATACAGGTGTTCAGGCCTTCGTTCTGCTAGATCGGAAAAAAAATTCCGCAGTGCGGAGCTGATCCGGCTTACCATGAGGGCATGAACAACCATGCCCTGGTCACCCGCCTCCGCGAGCAGCTCGGCGACGCCGCGGTGCTCACCGACACCGATGTCACGGACGCCTACTCGCGCGACATGATGCCGCTGGCGGCCAGCGGCAAGCCGCTCGCGGTGGTCCTGCCGTCCGACGTGGAAGGTGTGCAGGCCGTGGTCAAGGCCTGCGCGGAGTTCGAGGTGCCGATCGTGCCCCGCGGCGCCGGCAGTGGCCTGTCCGGCGCCGCGAACGCGATCGACGGCTGTGTCGTGCTGGTGCTGACGAAGCTCGACCAGATCGTCGAAATCGACGAAGGCAACCGGCTCGCCGTCGTGCAGCCCGGCGTGGTGAACCTCGATTTCCGCAACGCGGTGGAGAAGCACGGCCTGTTCTATCCGCCGGACCCGTCCAGCTACGACTGGTGCACCATCGGCGGGAACCTGTCCACCAACGCCGGTGGACTCTGCTGCGTGAAGTACGGCGTCACCACGGATTCCGTGCTGGGACTGGAAGTCGTGCTCGCCGACGGCTCCGTGCTGAAGACCGGGCGCCGCACGGTGAAGGGCGTCGCGGGGTACGACCTCGCGCGGCTCTTCGTCGGCAGTGAGGGCACGCTCGGCGTGATCACGCAGGCGACCGTCGCGCTGAAACCGTTGCCACAGCTGCCTTCCACGCTCGTCGCCGCCTTCAACAGCACGGAGGCCGCGGGCGAGGCCGTCGCGCGGGTCGTGCGCGAAGGTCTGGTGCCGTCGCTGATGGAGATCATGGACGCGACGTCCATCAAGGCCGCCGAGGCGTACCTCAAGACCGACCTCGGCACGAGTTCGGACTGCAAGGCCTTGCTGCTCGCGCAATCCGACTCCGGCGGCGAGGTCGCGCGGAAGGAACTCGCGGTGCTGGAACAGATCTGCGTCGACTGCGGCGCGGATCTGGCCTACGCCACCGAGGATCTCGAAGAGGGCAAGATGCTGCTGCAGGCGCGGCGGGTCGTGCTCACCGCGCTGGAGATGTACGGCGTCTGGCTGACCGACGACGTCTGCGTGCCGCGTACGCGGATCGCCGAACTGATCGCCGGCTGCGAGCGGATCAGCGAAGAGGTCGGGCTGCGGATCGCCGTCGTCGGCCACGCCGGTGACGGGAACATGCACCCGACGATCGTCTACGCGCCCGATTCCGAGGAGGAGTTCGCCCGCGCGCGGGTCGCCTTCGACGCGATCCTCGACGTGGCCCTTTCACTGGGCGGGACGGTCACCGGCGAGCACGGCATCGGCCGGATCAAACGCGAGTGGCTGGCCAAGGAGATCGGCGAGGTCGGGATCGGCGTGCACCGGCAGATCAAGCGGGCGCTGGACCCGGGGAACCTCTTCAACCCGGGCTCGATGTTCTCCCTCTGAACGCCATGAAAGGTCCTTTCCTTGCAAAATTCGCAAGGAAAGGACCTTTCATGGCACAAGAGCTGGGAGAAGCGGGTCAGTCGCGGATGCGCGGGATCTGCTGCGTGACGTCCTCGGCGGTGTCGGCGACGATGCCGGTCGCGGTGTTCCCGTGCTTCTTCTCGCGACGTGCCTTCAGGTACTCGATCACGATCGGCACCACCGAAACCAGCACGATCAGGATGAAGATCGCGTCGACGTTGTCGCGGATGAACGCGACGCCGCCGAGCAGGTGGCCGAGCGCGGTGATCCCGGCGGCCCACAGGATGCCGCCGATGACGGTGTAGGTGAAGTACTTCTTCGGGTCCATCTTGCCGATGCCGGCGATCCAGGTGATGAACGTCCGCACGAACGGCACGAACCGCGCCAGCACGACCGCCTTCGGCCCGTGCTTCTCCAGGAAGGCGTGGGTCTGGTCCACGTACTTCTGGTTGAAGAACTTCGAATCCGGCTTGCGGAACAGCCAGGGGCCGACCTTCCAGCCGAGGCCGTATCCGACGGCGTTGCCGAGCAGCGCGGCGACGGTGACCAGGACGCACACCAGCCACAGCGGCGCCTCGATCGAACCGTTCGCGATGAACAGGCCCGCGGTGAACAGGAGCGAGTCACCGGGCAGCACCGGGAAGATGCTGCTCTCGATGAAGATGATCAGGCAGAGCACGGTGATGACCGGAACGGTCAGCCCGCTCAGCAGGTGCTGCGGGTCCAGCCACTCCGGCAGGAGGCCCATCGTCGTCACGTTGTTCTGCGCCAGGATCACACCAAAACGGTACAGGGTGACGCAGAGTGCCTTGACCCGGCGGGAGACCGCGCTCAGATCAGCGTGAGCAGACCGATCACCGAACCGGCGGCGAGCCCCAGCAGCACGGCCAGCAGCAACACCCAGTACGCGGGCAGCGGCGGGCTGCCCGGCGAAGGTGCCGGAGGCGGCGTCGGACGCTCCGCCAACCTGGCCGTTTCCGCGTCTTCCAGCGCGACGCGCTCCCGTTCGAGCGAGTCCGCGCCGGCGCCGGACAACAGGCCGTACTGCAGCGGCAGTTCGTGTTCGCCGGCGGAACCGAGATTACTCTCGGTGTCCGTTTCGACCGGTTTGTCGGTGGTCGTCTCGGAGATCCGCTCCGCCGAAGGGGCGAAGACGGCCTGAGCGCGCAGGGCGTCGGCTAGGAGCTTCTCCGGGTCCTTGGGCTCGCTCATCCGGACTCCTTTCGCCGCTACCCGTCGCTGACCGACACACCGCCTTCGATGGCGCTGCTCAATGTAGCCGCAGCGTCGTCTTCGACCCACTCGCCCTGACGAAGCACCTTGACCGGCCGCAGGTCGCGGTCGAGCACGACGAGGTCGGCCGCGAGCCCGGCCCGCAGCGAGCCGGTCCGGTCGGCGATGCCGAGCAGCTCGGCGGGGCGCCCGGAGGTCGCGCGGACGGCGTCGAGCAGGTCGATGCCCGCGCCGCGCACGAGGTTGCGGAAGGCCGCGTCCATGGTCAGCGTGCTGCCCGCCAGCGAACCGTTCCCGGCCAGGGTGGCGACGCCGTCGCGGACGTCGACCTCGAGGCGGCCGAGGATGTAGCTGCCGTCGGCGGCGTCGGTGGCCGACATGGCGTCGGTGATGAGCACCGTCCGGCCCTTGCCCGCGTGGTGCGCGGCCAGCCGCAGGACGGTCGGGTGCACGTGGACGAGGTCGCAGATCAGCTCGACGGTGATGCGTTCGTCGTCGAGGAGGGCGCCGATCGGGCCCGGCTCGCGGTGGTGGAGCGGCCGCATGGCGTTGAAGAGGTGTGTCGCGACGGAGGCGCCCGCGTCGATCGCGGGGATGATCTGGTCCTCGACGCCGTCGGTGTGCCCGATGGCGGCGATGACGCCCGATTCGGCCAGTTGCCGGACGGCCTTGATCCCGCCGTGCAGTTCGGGGGCGAGGGTGACCATCCGGATGTCGCCGCGGCCGGCGGCGAGCAAGGCGTTGACCGTCGCCGTGTCCGGCTCGATCAGCGTCGCCGGGTCGTGCGCCCCGCACCGCGCCTTCGAGATGAAGGGTCCTTCAAGGTGAATTCCGGCAAGTTCACCCTCTTGGACCAGCTCACGCAGGGCCGCGATCTGGTCCCTGAGTACCGGGATGGGGTCCGAGACCAGACTGCCGAGCATCGTCGTGGTCCCGTGCCGCCGGTGCGCGCGGACCGCGCGGAACAGCTCCTCGGGGTTCGCACTGGAGAACGATCCGCCCCCACCGCCGTGGCAGTGCGTGTCGACGAAGCCCGGGACGACCAGGCACCCGTCCACATCCACGCGGTCGATGTCCGGGGGTGTCCCGGAACCGACTTGGACGATCTGGCCGCCGGCGATAGCCAGCCAGCCGTCGTCGAGTACACGGTCCGGGGCGACGACCCGGCCGCCCACGATCACGAAATCTCCGGCGCCTCTCACGCCCCCCAGCATATATTGGTCTGGACCAAGCATGGCGGCACAACCCAGCGGTCGAGATGAAGGCCGGGCATCAGTTCGGTGACTGCATCGCTTTCTGCAGTGCTTCGAGCGCCCGGCTGGCGGTTGACTTAACGGTACCTTTCGAAATCCCGGCGGCCTCCGAGATTTCGGCCTCACTCAGCCCACCGTAGTAACGGAGGACCAAAACCTCGCGCTGGCGAGGGGGCAGTTTGGACAAAGCGCTCACAACGGCCTGATGTTCACTCGACAGCATGGCGAGGCTTTCGGCCGAACGCGCGTTGACGGCGTGCGGCGCGACGTACTCGCGCGCGGTCTTGCGGCGGCGCAGCACGCTGCGTGAGCCGTTGACCACGGCGGTGCGCAGGTAGCCGACGGCCGCGGCGGCGTCGCGCAGGCGCCCCCAGTTGCGGTGCAGCCCGGTGAAGGCCTCCTGGACGACGTCTTCGGCGGTCGCCGGTTCGTCCACGAGCAGGATGGCCAGCCGGACGAGCCGCATCCGGTGCTGGCGATAGAGATCCTCAAGGGTCAGCGGTGCCGCAGGCGGCGGTGGCGTGACCGGTCCGTCCATGGTGCGCAAGTGGCCGAGGGTCGCCTCGACACTGCGTTCCGCATTGCCCTCGAGCATGTACCCCTACCTGTTCATTTACCCCTTTGAAGCACAACCTGTGCATGGCGCTCGATCAGCGTATCGGGTGGGGTGACGGTCCTGCCTGATCGGATCCTGAGAAGCTGGGAGGCGTCTGTCGGAACGACCTTGGAGATGTCGATGGCCTGGTTCCTGGTGGAGATCACGTACGTGCAGGAGAAGCTGGCGGACGTGCGTCCCCGGCACCGGAAGTTCCTCACCGACCTCGCGGACCAGGGCGTCGTCGCGCTCGGCGGCCCGCTGGGCGACGGCTCCGGAGGCATCTCGATGTACCAGGCGGCCGACGAGGCGGCGTTGCTGGAGATCATCGACCAGGACCCGTACCACCTCGAAGGGGTCGTGGCGAAGCGGACCGTGCGCGAGTTCAAGCCGGTGATCGGCGCCTGGATCCCGAAGGAAGACTGACGGGTCAGAGATCGAGGGTGACCGGCTCGCGTTCGACGCAGACCCGGACGCGGTCGCCGGTCACCGTCGGCAGCTCGCACGTCCCGCAAAACCCCTGCCGGCACGAATAAGCGATGCCGGGCACGGTCTCGCGCAGGACGTCGAGGGTCGACCGGTCGGCGGGCACGTCCAGTGTCACGCCGCTGCGCGCGAGTTCGACGCGGAACGGCTTGCCGCCGACGATCGGCGGCGTCGAGAACCGTTCGAAGAACACGGGTCCCGAGTCGCGCAGCGCCGCGTCCGTCCGGACGCTCACGATCATCGGAACCGGGCCGCAGCAGTAGATCGGGGCACTCTTCGGTGCCCCTTCGAGCAATTCCGCGCCCGACGCGGGGATCCCGTAGTCCGTGTCCGGCCGGATCCACACCCGGTCCTCGAATTCGGACAATTCTTCCAAGAACGGCATCGAAGCCTCGTCGCGACCGGTGTAGACCAGTCGCCAATCCGCTCCCGAAGCGGCCGCCTGCCGCACCATCGGCAGGATCGGCGTGATCCCGATACCGCCCGCGATGAACAGGTACGCCGGGCTCTCGACGAACGGAAAGGCGTTGCGCGGGCCGCGCCCGGTGATCCGCGCGCCCTTCTTCAGCGCGTGCATCGCCGTCGATCCCTCGCCGAGCAACCGGACTCCGACGCGGTAGGCCGAGCGGTCGTCCGGGTCACCGCACAGGGAGTACTGCCGGACCAGACCCGGCCGCGGAGAGAGATCGACATGCGCGCCGGGCCGCCACCGGGGCAGCGGCTCGCCGCGTTCGTGCACCAGCCGCAGGACGGCGACGCCGTCCGCCTGGGCGCGGAGGTCGTCGACGACCAGCGGGAGGTCACGGTCGACGGCGACCACAGGCGGACGGCGACGGCCGCTCACCCCGCTGAGCCTGCGGTACAGCGCGACGACACCGGTCAGCGACGCCATCGCGCGGTCGGTGCGCCCGCTGCCGTCGAGCCGCAGCGGCCTCGGCGGTGTCATCACCGGGGTTCGTCGGCGGCCAGCGCGGCCGGAGAGCTCGCGAGGTACGCGACGGCCTGATCGGTGTTGCCGGTTTCGGTGGGGTGGTAGGACTTCCGGAAGTACGGCCGGATCTCACGCCGCAGCTGCTTGCCCGAAGGCAGAAGCCCGTGCTTCGCCACGCGCAGATAGGTCCGGAAACTCGCCTTGCCCGGCCGGGTCGGGTCGTTCTTCATGAGGAACCTGGTGCCCCGCAAGAAGACCCACGCGAGCACCGGCGTCACCACGAGCATGCTGCGCACGCGGCGCGCGTAGCGGCCGTCGAGGTGCATGAACAGATCGAAGGCGACCGAGCGGTGCTCGACCTCTTCGGCGCCGTGCCAGCGCAGGAGATCCAGCATCGTCGGATCGGCGCCCGCCTTGTCGAGCGCTTCGGCGTCGAGGATCCACTGGCCGAGGAACGCGGTGTAGTGCTCGATCGCGGCGATGACGGCGAGCCGTTCGATCAGCCACTCTTCGCGCCGTTTGGCGGAAAGCTCACGGTCGCCGAGCAGACGGCGGAACATCCACTCCATCTGCGCGATGTACGGGCGCACGTGGACGCCCGCCGCTTCGAGGTGTTCCGCCGCGCCGTCGTGCGCCTCGGCGTGCATGGCCTCCTGGCCGATGAAGCCGAGGACGTCCTCCTTGAGCCGCTCGTCGCGGATCAGCGGGACGGCCTGCTTGAACACCTCGACGAACCAGCGTTCGCCCTCCGGCAGCGCCAGGTGCAGCACGTTGATCGTGTGCGTCGCCTGCGGTTCGCCGGGGATCCAGTGCATCGGCAGCGACGCCCAGTCGAACTCGACGTCGCGGGCGTGCAGGACGATCTGCTCGTGGTCGGTCACGACGACCTCCCGCTGAGTTCGTAGTCGCTGGCGTCGACCTTGCGGGTGTCGAGCCAATAGCGCCAGGTGAAGCCCGGCCAGATCGTGCGGTTGACGCCCTTCGCGTCGAGGTACCAGCTCTTGCAGCCGCCCTGGGTCCACACGCCCTTGACGAGTTTGTCCTGGATCTCGCGCTGGAACTTCTCCTGCACGCCGGGGCGGACGTCGAGCGCGGCGGCGCCCCGCGAGTCGGCGAGTTTGATCGCGTCGACGACGTACCGCGCCTGCGACTCGATCATGAAGACCACGGAGTTGTGGCCCAGCGCGGTGTTCGGGCCGAGGAGGAAGAACAGGTTGGGGAAACCGGCGACGTTGATGCCCTTGTGCGTGCGCATCCCCTCGGTCGCCCATTCCTTGGCGAGGTCGCGGCCGTCGATCCCGGTGATGTCCAGGTATTCCAAGGCATCCGTGACCTTGAAACCGGTGCCGTAGATGATCGCGTCGACCTCGTGCTCGACGCCGTTCCCATCGACGATGCTGTGCGCCTTGACCTCTCGCACGCCTTCGGTGTTGACGTCCACATTGGACCGATTGATCGCCGGGTAGTAGTCGTTGGAGATCAGCACCCGCTTACAGCCCATGGTGTAGTCCGGGGTGACCTTCTTGCGCAGCTTCGGATCCTTGATGGCCTTGCCGATGTGGCGCTTCGCGATCACCTCGCCGGCCTTCATGATCGCGGGGTGACCGTTGAAGCCGACGGCGCGGACTTCGAGGAACCAGTACAGCGCGTTGCGGTAAAGCCGTTGCACGCCGGGGATCCGGCGGAACGCGGTCTTGGCCCAGCCCGGCATGGCGTGGTCGGGTTTCGGCATGATCCACGGCGGCGTGCGCTGGAACAGCGTCAGCTCGTCGACCTCGGGGGCGATCTTCGGGACGAACTGGATCGCGCTCGCGCCGGTGCCGACCACGGCGACCTTCTTGCCGCGCAGGTCGTACTCGTGGTTCCACTGCGCCGAATGCCAGGTCTGGCCCTTGAACTTCTCGATCCCGGGGAGCTGGGGCACCTGCGGGATGTGCAGGCCGCCGACACCGGAGACCAGGAACTGGGCCTCGAACTCACCCGACTTGGTGTGCACGTGCCAGCGGCGCGCGGTGTCGTCCCAGGTGGCGCCGGTGAGCTCGACCCCGAAGCGGATCTTGCGCCGCAGCCGGTACTTGTCGGTGACGTCCTTCAGGTACTGGAAGATCTCGGGGGCGGGCGAGAACGACCGCGACCAGTCCGGGTTCTGCTCGTAGGAGAACGAGTACATGTGGGACTGCACGTCGCAGGCGCAGCCGGGGTACGAGTTGTCGCGCCACGTACCGCCGACTTCGTCCGCCTTCTCCAGGATCACGTAGTCGGAGATCCCGGCCTTTTCGAGCTGGATGGCCTGGCCGAGCCCGGAGAATCCGGTGCCCACGATCACGACCTTGAATCGCTCGGTCATCTGCGCCCTCCACGTCGAGGCTTTCTTGCGCAGATGACGTTACCTGAAGTAACAGTTACTTGCTAGTACTACCTACCCGTCAGT
Organism: Amycolatopsis sp. SB7-3; assembly: GCF_041021335.1. Taxonomy (NCBI): domain Bacteria; kingdom Bacillati; phylum Actinomycetota; class Actinomycetes; order Pseudonocardiales; family Pseudonocardiaceae; genus Amycolatopsis; species Amycolatopsis sp. SB7-3. Next base: position 2,088,553 of record NZ_JBFPJQ010000001.1, on the reverse strand, counting down.
ACGTGCCGCCGAGTTTCGTGTGGTCCCAGCTGACGATCTTGGTGGGCCGGAAAATCAGCCCGATCCGCTTCGGGGCCTGCTTGCCGATGAAGCCGGACAGCTCGTCGGGCACCGGGTCCCCGGGCTTCGCGCCCGCGTACCGCTGCATGAGGCTGATACCCATCCGGGTGACCACGGCCGTGTCGGTGATGACCTCGACGTCGGCTTCGAGGGAGACCCCGCGCAGCTTCTCGTAGCTGTCGCCGTCCTCGATGAGCACGGTGGCGCGGGGGTCTCGCTCCAGGTTCTTCGCCTTCTGGGACGTGCCGTAGGTCCAGGTCGCGACACCGGACTCGTGCGGGTAGTACCAGAGCGGCGCCAGATGCGGGCGGCCGTTGGGGCCGATCGTCGCGACGTTGATGACCTTCTGCTCGTCGAGATAGGCGGCGAGTTCGTCGGGTGACATGCGGATCTGGTCGCGACGGGACATACGTCAGCCCTTTCGTGTGGCGGCCCGGCCTGCCTGGCCGGTCACTGAAGATTCGTACGCCCCGCGCTCTTTGATGTCCATGAGCGCGGCGGCGTCGGCCTTCTTGATCCGGCCCTTCGCGCCGATCTCGATGATCGGCGGCAGGAACGCGCGGATCAGCTTCAGGCCGCCGACCCAGCGGGGAACGTGCACGGTGCGGGCGCGTTTGTTGACCCCGGCCTGCAGGTGGTCGAGCGCGACGGACAGCGGGTAGGTCTTGCCGAGCAGGCCGGGCATGCCGGCGCGGAGCTTGCCGAAGACCGGGTGCTGGTCGGCGCTCTCGACGAGGTCGGTGCGGATCCAGGTGGGGTGCGCGACGCCGACCTTCACGCCGAGGTGGGCGACTTCGGCGCGGAAGCTGTTGCAGAACGCCTCGACGCCCGCCTTCGCGGCGGCGTAGTTCGCCATGCCGGGCGCGTGGGTGATCGCGGCCAGCGAGGAGATCGCCAGCAGGTAGCCCTTGCGGTCGATGACATGCGGAAGGGTGACGCGGAAGGTGCGCCAAACGCCCAGGAGGTCGACCTCGATGACCTTCTCGAAGGCGGCGGGATCCACCGACCGGACGAAACCGGAGGTCGCGATGCCGGCGTTCGCGATGACGATGTCGATCCCGCCGAAGTGCTGGACGACGCCCGCGGTGGCGCGTTCGAGGTCGTCCCAGCTGGTGACGTCGGCTTCCCACGCGTGCGCGCTGGGGCCGATCTTGTCGGCGACCGCCTGCTGTTCCTTGGCTTCGATGCCGACCAGGGCGACCTTCGCGCCCTGCGCGGCCAGGCGCTCGGCGAGTCCCGCGCCGATGCCCCTCGCGGCGCCGGTGATCAGGACGACCTTGCCGTTCACGCTGTTCTTGGCCACGTTGCCTCCTCGTCCGAGCCCTAAGGCTTTCGGACGGTACCTCAACCTACCCGGAGTAAGCTACCCGCAAGTAAGTCCGCATTTCGTCCTCTGGATGCGGTAGTTCGTGGTGCCGACTACCGCGTTCAGAGGACGAAATGCGGGAGGGGGTCAGCGCGAGGCGACGGTGAGGGCGTCGACCTCCTCGGTGGTCAGCGCGAGGTCGGCGGCGGGCAGGAGGTCGTTCAGCTGCTCGACCGAGCGGGCGCTCGCGATGGGCGCGGTGACGGTCGGCTGCGCGAACAGCCACGCGAGCGAAACGGCCGCGACCGGGACGCCGCGGGAGGCCGCGACCTCGTCGAGCGCCGCGAGCACCCGCTCGCCCCGTTCGTCCAAATAGGACGAAGCGCGAGCGGCGCGCGGGCTGTCCCCGAGGTCGTCCTTCGAGCGGTACTTCCCGGCGAGGAAACCCTTGGCCAGCGAGAAATACGGCAGTACGGTCAGGCCTTCGCGCTCGACCGTCGGCGCCAGGTCCTGCTCGTAGTCCCGCTCGACGAGGTTGTAGTGCGGCTGCAGCGCGACGTACTTCGCCAGCCCTCGCGGTCCGAAATGGACAGTGCTTCGCTCAGTCGTTCGGCGGAGTAGTTCGACGCCGCGACGTAGCGCACCTTGCCCGCGCGCACGAGTGCGTCGAAGGCCCGCACCGTCTCCTCGACCGGGGTGTCCGGATCGTCGATGTGCGCGTAGTAGAGGTCGATGTGATCGGTGCGAAGCCGTCGCAGCGAGTCTTCGGCCGCCGCCGCGATGTTCGCCGCCGACAGCCCCTTGCGCTGCTCCCACATACCGGTCTTGGTCGCGATGACGACGTCGTCACGGCGCCCGCGTTTGGCCAGCCAGTCGCCGATGATCGTCTCGGAACCGCCTTGGGAGTACAGGTCGGCGGTGTCGATGAAGTTGCCGCCCGCCGCCGTGTAGGCGTCGAGGACGGCGAAGGACTGCTCCTCGTCCGCGGTCCAGCCGAAGACGTTGCCGCCGAGGTTGATCCCACGGACGTCGAGGTCGGTGTTCCCGAGTTTCGCCATGGTTCGAACATAAGGGAAGACATCGCCCGCCCGTGGTGTTGGCTCGGAACATGGGAATCGAACTCGGCAGGATCGGCATCTGGCAGCACGAATCCGTCTTCACCCCGGAGATCGCCCGTGAGCTGGAAGAACTCGGCTACGGCGCGATCTGGCTGGGCGGCTCACCGGACGGCGACCTCGTGAAGGCGGAGGAGCTGCTCGACGCCACGAAGACGATCAAGGTGGCCACCGGCATCGTCAACATCTGGAAGGACGACGCGGCCACGGTCGCCGAGTCGTACAAGCGCATCGAGGCGAAGCACCCGGGCCGCTTCCTGCTCGGTATCGGCGCCGGGCACCGCGAGCACACCGCCGAGTTCAAGAAGCCGTACACGGCGCTGGTCGAGTACCTCGACGCTCTCGACGCCGCCGGGGTGCCGGTCGAAGGCCGCGTTCTCGCCGCTCTCGGCCCGAAGGTGATCAAACTCGCAGGAGACCGCACAGCGGGAGCCCACCCGTACCTGATGACGCCCGAGCACACCCGTCAGGCACGCGAGATCCTCGGCGAAGGACCGCTGCTCGCGCCGGAGCAGAAGATCGTCCTCGAGGCCGATCCGGCGAAGGCCCGCGAGATCGGACGGCCGAGCGTCAAGTTCTACCTCGGTCTCGTCAACTACACGAACTCCCTGCGGAAACTCGGTTTCACCGACGAGGACCTGGCGGGCGAGGGCAGCGACAAGCTGATCGACGCGCTGGCCGTCCACGGCGACGCCGAGACGGTCGCCCGCGGCGTCACCGCGCATATCGAGGCCGGGGCGGACCACGTCAACATCCAGGTACTGAACTCCGACCCCCTGCCGGTCTACCGGGCGCTCGCCGCGGTCCTCCTCTGACGCGACGGCTGTAGGCACCTCCCGGCCGACCTCGTACGATGCGGCCGAGAGGTGCACCAGCCTGCTTCGAGGAGGAGTAAACGATGCCCATCGCCACCCCCGAGGTCTACGCGGAGATGCTCGACCGGGCGAAGGCGAACGAATTCGCCTACCCGGCCATCAACGTGACCTCGTCGGAGACCCTGAACGCCGCGATCCGCGGGTTCGCCGAGGCGGAGAGCGACGGGATCATCCAGTTCTCCACCGGCGGCGCGGAGTTCGCGTCCGGCCAGAAGGTCAAGGACATGGTGACCGGTTCGGTCGCGCTCGCCGAGTTCGCCCAGGTCGTCGCCGCCAAGTACGACGTGAACGTCGCGCTGCACACCGACCACTGCCCGAAGGACAAGCTCGACGGCTTCGTCCGCCCGCTGATCGAGATCTCCGCGGAGCGGGTCAAGAACGGCCAGAACCCGCTGTTCCAGAGCCACATGTGGGACGGTTCCGCGATCGACCTCGACGAGAACCTCGAGATCGCGCAGGAGCTGCTCGCCAAGGCCGCGGCCGCGAACATCATCCTCGAGGTCGAGATCGGCGTCGTCGGCGGCGAGGAAGACGGCGTCGAGGCCGAGATCAACGAGAAGCTGTACACCGCCGAGGGCGACTTCCTGAAGACGATCGACGCGCTCGGCTCCGGCGAGAACGGCCGCTACCTGCTGGCCGCGACCTTCGGCAACGTGCACGGCGTCTACAAGCCCGGCAACGTGAAGCTGCGCCCGGACGTGCTCAAGGGCGGCCAGGAGGCGGCGGCGAAGAAGCTCGGCCTCGCGGCGGGCTCGAAGCCGTTCGAGCTGGTCTTCCACGGCGGTTCCGGTTCGCTGCCGGAGGAGATCCGCGAGGCGGTGTCCTACGGCGTCGTGAAGATGAACGTCGACACCGACACGCAGTACGCCTTCACCCGGCCCATCGCGGACCACTTCTTCAAGAACTACGACGGCGTCCTGAAGATCGACGGCGAGGTCGGCAACAAGAAGGTCTACGACCCGCGTAGCTACCTGAAGGCCGCCGAGGCCGGCATGGCCGCGCGCGTCGTCGAGGCCGCTCAGTCGCTGGGCTCGGCCGGCAAGAAGCTCTGACCTTCCCGCATTTCGTCCTCTGAATGCGGAAGTACGTGAAGGCCCCCTCCCTTGCGCTAGACGCAAGGAAGGGGGCCTTCACGTACTCGGAGCGTGGCTGAGACCAGCGGTTTCAAGATCAGCAAAATGTCGGTCACTTGTGCTGTGGAATGTCGGTTCACCTGGTCGTGAAATGTCGGTCGAGGGTACTGTGAGATGTACACGACCTCCGGCATTCGAGGAGCTATGGCCGAATCGGACCTGGTACGGGCCAGTTGCGCCGTCGCAGAGGAGTACTTGGCGAGCTTTCGCATCGTGATCCTCAACGGCCCGCGTCAGGCCGGTAAGACGACCATGCTCAGGCATCTGCACCGGCGGCACGGTGGTACCTCGTTCAACCTCGACGACGAGCAACTTCTGCAAGCGGCCATCGAGGACCCAGTCGGATTCGCCGGTACCGGCCCGGAGCCCAGGCTCATCGATGAGGTGCAACGGGCAGGGGACCCGCTGATCAGAGCGATCAAGGCGGAGGTCGACGCGGATAACGGGCCAGGACGCTACGTCCTGGCCGGGTCCACCAGGTTCCTGGCGACTCCCAGCCTTTCGGAGTCCCTGGCGGGCAGGGGCGTCGTCGTCGATGTGTGGCCGTTTTCGCAGGGGGAGTTCGAGGGGCGGTTCGAGCGGTTCATCGATGTCGCTTTCGACGAACCCGGCCGTTTGCTCGGCCTCGGTCCCGCGAGCGTCGATCGCGCGGACTACTTCGAGCGGATCTGTCGCGGAGGTTTTCCCGAACCCGCGCTTCTCGGCGGCGCGCGTGCGCGTAAAGCCTGGTTCCGTGCCTATGTGCAGGCCATCGCGGAGCGCGACATCCGGGAGATGTCCAGGGTCAATGAACCCAGCGCGATGACGGCCTTGCTGGCTTACCTGGCCTCCATCACAGCGCAAGAGCACAACAGCGTGAACACGTCGACCAGGACAGGCCTTCACCGCACCACGGTGAACAAGTACGTCGAGTTGCTCGAAGCGGTGTTCCTGGTCCACCGGCTCCCGGCGTGGTCGCGAAATCTGACGTCCCGGGCGGTGAAACACGCCAAGTTGCACCTCACCGACACGGGACTCGCCGCTTCTTTGCTGGGCGTGTCACCGGAATCCCTGGCGAAGCCCGTGGCGCCGACCCGTGGCCCCCTTGTCGAGACCTTCATCGTCAATGAACTGGCCAAGCAAGCGACGTGGAGCGAAGCCGAGGTTCGGCTGCACCACTGGCGAGTGAGCGGTGGCGCGGAGGTCGACGTGGTCATGGAACGGGACGACGGGCAGGTTGTCGGCATCGAAGCGAAGGCGCGAGACACCGTGACCGCGGCGGATTTCCGCGGCCTCGCCCAGTTGAGAGACCTTCTCGGTGATCAGTTCACGCAAGGAATCGTCTTGCACACGGGGAGCCAGGGCGCCATCAGCTTCGGTGATCGGCTGATGGCGCTCCCGCTCGATTCCTTGTGGCGGGCCGGGCACGATCCGGCCGTGTGAGCCTCAGGCGGCGCGTGCGCGACGCTTCTCCAGCACCGAGTTCATCGCCCGCGTCCCCGGCCCGGCGGCGGCCCACAGCACGCCGACCCCGACCAGACAGACCGCGGCCGTCCAGTAGGCCACCGGCGGCGCGGACTCCGTGTGCGCGTCACCGAGGATCCACGGCCGGAACTGCGACTGCACCCACAACATCCCGTAACCGAAAGCGGTCACCAGCAGCGCGCCCGCGCCCGCCGTCAGCATCGGATGCCCCCGCCCGATGCGGAACGCCAGGTCGACGGCGAGCCCGACGGCCAGCAGATAGAACGGCACGACCGAGACCGGGAAGCCCATCCCGAGCAGCAGCGGCCACATCACCAGCCGGTACGCGAGGTACGCGGCGGCGACCGTCGTACCCGCCCAGCGGAACCCGGTCGTGTGCCGCGCCAGCGCGAAGATCAGCGCCATCACGCCGATGCCCCACAGCGGGTACACCCAGTCGTCAATCGGCATCGTGAAGTATTCGACGGCGACCCGGTCGACCGGATGCCCGATCTGGTTGGCGGCGAAGTTCAGCAGCTCGGGCTCGGCCTCGGGCGTGCCGCGTTCCCAGGCGCGCAGGCCGAGGATGCCGTACTCCTGCTGACCGTTCGGGAAGAACGTGTTCTCGAGGAAGAAGGCCCACAGTCCGATCAGGACACCGGTGCGCAGGCGGCCGGGTTTGGCGTATTTGAGCCAGCCCATGATCACGCCGGCCTGCATGATGCCCGTTCCGATGTAGAGCATCATGTGCGACGGGCTCCACGCGGTCAGGTCGAGACCGTTGACGCGGTGGTTGATGACGTCCAGCGGCGCCGCGATGAGGAACACCACGAGCCCGATCTGCATCAGCCGCAGCGAACGCCGGTCGGCGCCCATGCCGGTGTAGCTGTGGATCGCCACCAGCACCATGATGATCACCGTGCCGACGGTGTTGATCAGGTGCGGCGGGGCGAGGTCGTCACGCAGCCACATGAAATGCCACGACATATCCCAGGACGAGCCCACCAGTTTGAAGGCGAACGCGGCCAGCCACATCGAGTAGCAGAAGTTCAGCACCCAGTCCGGCGTCGCCTGTCCCGGCGCGCCGCGGTGCCAATGGAGCTTGAAGAACAGCCTCGTCTTCGCGATCGGGCTGCGGGGGATGACACCCGGCGAAAGGTCCCCGGTCACTTCTGTCGCCTTTGTCATGCGGGCCATCTTCCCTGCTCCAGATCACGGGATGGGCATTTGGGGTCGAAAATCGGGGTTCACCCGTAGGGGTGGTGGATTTGCGACCGGCGTGCGAAACAGGGCAAGGTGTGCCGCCATGATGCCGAAACGACTCGTCGCGGCGGTCCTCGTCGCCGCTCTGGTGCTGGCCGGTGGGGGCATTCTCGGGAGCCTGTTCTTCTAGTCACACGCGGTCGGCACAATGGCCCGTATGACGAACCTCCTCGGCCCCCAGCCGACGCATCTCCCCGAGCACTCCGCCGCGCAGGCGGCGCTGGACGCCGGGACCGATCCGGCCGCCGTCGCCGCCGAGCACCCCGACTACAGCGAGGCGTGGGCCGCCCTCGCCGAGAAGGCGCTCGACGCGGGCGAGACCGTCGCCGCTTACGCGTACGCCCGCACCGGTTACCACCGCGGTCTCGACCAGCTTCGCCGCGCGGGCTGGAAGGGACACGGGCCGGTGCCGTGGTCGCACCGTCCGAACCAGGGTTTTCTGCGTTCCCTCGCCGTCCTCGGCAAGGCCGCCGGCAAGATCGGCGAGACCGAGGAGTACGACCGCTGCAAGACGTTCCTGAGCGACTCGGACCCCGCCGCCGCGGAAGCCACCGGCCTCAAGTGACGTCGTGAGTGGCGATTCGGGTTCTAACCCGAATCGCCACTCACGACCACCTGGACCGATCGGCCGCGCTCACGTGATCGAAGCCGGAACACCCGAGTGCGGCCTCAAGTGACACTCGGCAGCGCTAGAAGAGGCCGCAGTTCCCGAAGGCCGGCAGCCCCGCGAAGCGTCCCTCAAGCCAAGCGAAGGCCTCCGGGAACGCCCGGATCGCCCCGCCGACGTGCGTCGGAACCAGCGAAGTCGAGAACTGCACCTTCGCACCCTTCGCGCACCACGAGCGCGCCATGGTCCGCCCCTGCGCGTAGGGGACGATGTCGTCGAGAGCACTGTGGACGACCAGAGTCGGCGCGCCCGGCTTACGCGCACCGATGAGCTGCTCGCCGACTCGCGTCTTGTACGGCTCTTCGCCGAGGTAAGCGGTCAGCGGCCGACCGTCCTTCGTCAGGTCCTTCGACTGCGTGAACGCGTGCGCGAAGATCGCGTCCACAGTGCACTCCTGCTTGACCTTCTCGAACGCTTCGGCGCCCTTCGCGTTCAGCAGGGACGGGATGTTCAGCTCCGGATACGCCGCGTCCATGCTGACCATCGTGAAGCCGAGGAACCCGAACGCGTAGTGCCCGTCGATGTTCTTGCCGACTTCGGCCAGGTCGGCCGGGACGGCGCCCGCGTACGAGCCCTTCAGCTTGAGTTCGGGCGCGTACGACGGCTGCAGTTCGGCGGCCGACGCCGACGCCCCGCCGCCCTGCGAGTAGCCCGCGGTCGCGACCGGGCCGTTGTCCGGCAGGTTCGCTTCGGGCAGGCGCTGCGCCGCGCGGATCGAGTCGAGGACGGCGTTGCCCTCGGCGACGCGGTTGACGTACGTGTGGACGCCGGGAGTGCCGAGGCCCTCGTAGTCGGTGACGACGACGCCGTAGCCGCGAAGCAGCAGCCCGGCGATGAAGGGGCCTTCGTACTCCATGCCCGCCGAGAGGGCTTTCGACGGCGCGCACTGGTCGCCGACGCCCTGCGTCCCGGCCGCGTAGCCGATGACCGGCCGTTCGCCCGCGCCGGTCCACGCCTTCTTCGGGGTGAGGACGGTGCCGGTCACGGCGTTGGCCCGGCCGTGGGTGTCGGTGCTGCGGTACATGATGCGCTGGACGTCCGCGTCGGCCTTGATGAGTTTCACGGGATCGACGTAGAAGGTGGACGGCTCGTGCCGGATGATGTCGCCGGGAGCACCCGCGGGCAGTGGCGACGGGGGATCGTAGAAGGACGGGGCGGCGCCGGCCTGCTGTGCCCCGAAGGTCAGCAGGGCCGCGATGGTGGCCGCTGAGACGGCGGCGGACACACCGCGCCGGGATCCTGGACGCATGCTTGCTCCTCGTTGAGCACAAACATTTTCGACAGACGTGTCGAAAAAGAGAGTCAGTGAGGTGGCGCACAATGTCAAGTCCGGCGCCGCGAGGGAGACCCCGCAAACTCCCGATCGGCGAGCAACGCGCGCGGGTGCTGGGTTCGGCCGCCGGCGTCTTCGCGGTGCACGGCGCGCAGGCCGCGACGATCGAGCAGATCGCCCGGCGCGCGGGGGTGTCCCGTCAGGCCGTCTACGAGCAGTTCGGTGATCGCACGACGTTGTTCGCCCAGGTCGTGGCGGACATCGAGGAACGCGCCTTCGAGGCGATCGGCGCGCCCGCCCTCGACCTCTCGCAGCCCGAGCTCCGGTCATGGGCCCGCGCCAACTACGCCAACATGTTCGCCTTCGTCGCGGCGAATCCCGACGCCTTCCCCGTACTGCGCGAAGCGGAGCGCATGGGCGATCCGGCCCTCACCCGGCTTCGTGAACGGCTCGCGACCGTCTACACCGAGGCGAGCCGTCAGCGCTGGGCACGCCACGGCGTCGACTCCGGCCGCGCGGACAAGGCGCTGGTCACGCTGTTCTTCGCGATGACCGAGGCACTTGTCCAGGCGAGCTGGGACGGTGAGCCGCCCGCCGCGGACGCGCTCATCGACCTGCTCACCGAATTCACCGTCGGCGGCGTCGTCCGGCTCCGGACCGCGGCCGCCGACGTGATGGAAAGACTGCGCTAAGCCGCGACGGCCTCCATGGCTTCTTCGGTGACCGACGCCAGATCCGGTGACGAGACGACGCGGTTGCGGCCGTTGCGTTTGGCCGCGTAGACGGAGGCGTCGGCCGAGGCCATGACCTCGTCGATCGTCCGGCCGTCGAGCGGGAACGTCGCGACGCCGACCGACGCCGTCCGCTGCTCGATGACCACGTCGTTGCCCTCGTTGTCCTGGGTCTTGATGACCATTTCGCTGATCCGCTGCCGGATCCGCTCGGCGACCGCGACGGACTCCTGCTTCGAAGACGAGGTCAGGAGTACGACGAACTCCTCACCGCCGAAGCGGCCGGCGAGGTCCTGCGTCCGCGTTTCGGCCTTGACCAGCGCCGCGACCCCCTTGAGCACGTCGTCGCCCGCCAGGTGGCCGTACGTGTCGTTGATGCTCTTGAAGTGGTCGAGGTCGATCATGAGCGCGCCGAACTGGCCGTTCTCGCGCTCCGCGCGGGAGACCTCGCGGACGGCGCCCTGCTGCCAGGTCGTGGCGTTGAGCAGCTGGGTCTTCTGGTCGGTGGTGGCGAGCTCCTCCAGCTGCTTGATCAGCACCGACCGCTGCAGCAGGTACAGCGGCAGGAAGACGAGCAGCACGAGCACCGGCTGATGCGGCAGGACGGCGAGCACGAGCGCGCCGATGCAGACCGTCGAGGCTTCCAGGATGTTGTCGTCCCAAGAGCCGAGGAGCGTCTGGACGCTCGCCTTCTTGGGCGCCGCGAAGTACAGGCCGGTGCCGGTGAAGACGGCGTTCATCAGGAAGAAGGCGAGGCTCGCGGCGCAGATCGACGTCACCGACGCCGTGTCGGCGCCGACGATCTGCACGGCCGCCCAGGCGGCGAACGCGGTCAGCGTCATCGATGTGGCGTTCGCCACAGTTCGATGGGGGTTGACCGTGCGAAGGCCCGCCCAGCTGCGGTATCCGAGGTGAAGATAGATCACGGTTACGAGAAGCGCGGTCAACTGCGGCGGAAGCAGGATCGCGCCCGGCAGGACCCAGACCGAGGTCATGTTGATATGCGGGGTGACGCTCATGCTGCGCCGCTGGCGCTCGATCCGGCGGGTCGCCTCGGTGTGCGCGATGGCGAGCCCCGCGAGCAGGGAACACAGCAGGACCTGCGAAGACGTGATGGCGATGGATGCGGCGAAGACCCCCGTCAGTGCCAGCATCGTCGCGACGGACAGCCCGGTGTAGGCGATCCAGTGCTTGGGCCTCTTCCACAGCTCCCACGTCGCTACCGTGAGAGCCGAACGATGTCCAGCGCGTTCCTCCGATGTGATCATCTTTCCCCCTGACTCTTGCGTCATTCTCCGAAACCCCCTACTTACGGACAGCTTCTACCGACTTGCGGGCTGTCGACAAGCTCCCTAGGTGTGTACTTTTCTCTGAGAGGTCGAGGGAAAGGTGCCAGCGATGGCCGGTAGGGATCAGTGAACTGGGGCGCGCGCCAGACGTCCGCGCGATCGGGCCGGCGCGTGGAACAGCTCAATGTTCTGCGCGTGCGGCGTCTTTTTCCTGCCACCGTTCCGGGTCGCGGCTGAGGGTCCGGAACCAGCTCAACGCGAGCGGGACGGTCAGTATCAATCCCGCAAGGCCGAAGACGCCGACGGTCGACTGAGGGCCGACCTGGTCCGCCAGGATGCCGCCGATCAGGGGACTCACCCCCATCGTCGTGGTCAATCCGGTGTTCGACAGCCCCATCACCTGCGCCCGGCTCTCGTCCGGCACGGCCAGCGTCAGCGACGCGGTCGCCTGCATCAGCGCCACCGTGCCGAAGCCGCCGCAGAGCACGAACAACACGATCGACGCCAGCGGTCCCGGCTGCAGGAAGCACAGCAGCAGCGGGAGCGCGGTCAACGCCGAAAGCGGCCCGATCAGTTTCGGTCTGACGTGTGCCGGCACCCACCGTGAGTAGATGAACGCCCCGATCACGCTGCCGATCGGATCGGCGGCCAGCAACAGGCCGATGACCTCGGGGCCGCCGCCCGACGAGGCGACGTAGGGCGCCGCGATGCCCTCGTACACCGGCAGCAGGCCCATCAGCCAGGTGAACAGCAGCAACGAGCGCAACCCGGCGCTGGCGAAGACGATCTTGCCGCCCGAACCGATCGACGCGAAGAACGATTTGCGCTTCTCCCCGGACGCCGCGGCCGGCCGCGATTTCAGTCCGAACCGGACGAACAGCGCCGAGATCACGAAGGTGACCGCGTCCAGCGCGAGGGCGATATGGGGTTCGAGCGCGGTCAGCAGGAGCCCGCCGCCGGCGAATCCGGCCAGCTGCGCCGATTGGACGGTCATGCTGCGGATCGCCATGCCGACGACGAACCGGTCGCCTTCGAGGATCTGCGGCAGCAGGGCCAGCTGGGCCGCCTTGAACGGCGGGTTCAGCAGCGAGACGCCGCCGACGAGGACGCACAGGACCCAGAACGGCAGCACCGGCACCGCGACCAGCGCGATCAGCAGGGCCCGTAAGAGGTCGACGACCACCATGACGGTCCGCCGGGGGAACCGGTCCGCGAAGCCGGTGAGGAAGATGCCGCCGAGCAGCGAAGGGGCGTAGGTCAGCGCGTAGGTGAGACCGGTCAGGGTCGCGGAGCGGGTTTCGGTGAAGACGAGGACGGACAGGGCGACCCTGGCGAGTTGATCACCGAAGATCGAAAACAGTTCGGCGAACCAGAGCGAACGGAACTCGGCTACACCGAACACCTCTCGGTAAGTGACCCGTCCGGCCGAAGCCATGCTGCCCCCAATAGGGTCCTTATTACGCGAGAAACTCGTGACCGAGAGTAACGCGGTCACGAGCTCGTCACGAAGCGTCATTCGTTCACGTAAGTGTCTCCTGACTGTTGGTGATTGGCTAGGTTCTTTCGCCGGGTTTCTGGAGTTGGAGATCTTTTTCGTGGATGAACTTTCGCCCGCGAAGATGTCCCGGTGACCGGTATCAACGCCCAGGCCAGCGCTTTTGGGTTGATTCGGGCTTTTCGCCGGTAAAAAGCGGACAGGACGGCGTCACCCGGGGCGGGGATGCCGCGTCGCGACGGCGGTCCGCGAGTGGTCCCCGAGGCGCCTACGGGCGAACGTGTTTCGACTCCGCTCCGCGACGACCGGGACAATCGACGGCAGTCGGCGTCGTGGGCCGAATGGATGACGCTGCCCGCCATTCGGTGTAGTGAACGGTTCAGCCGTCGACGGCGAGTACCTCGCGCGCCGAAGCCGCCTTCGCCGCGTCGCGTTTGGCGACCTCTTCGCGCACGATCGGGATGACGTGACGGCCGAAGTCGATCGTGTCGCCGAGCATGTCGTAGCCGCGGGCGGAGAGGATGTCGACGCCGAGGTCGTAGTAGTCGAGCAGGGCCTGCGCGACGGTTTCGGGCGTGCCGACCAGGGCGTTGGAGTTGCCCGCACCGCCGGTCGCGGCCGCCGTCGGGGTCCACAGCGCCCGGTCGAACCGTTCGCCCTCGGCGGCGACCGCGAGGAGCCGCTGCGAGCCGGTGTTCTCCGGATTCGTGAGCGAATGCCGCCGGGTCAGCTGCTGACCGCCGCTCGTCCGGGCCTTGATCGCGTCGACCGTGCGGTGCGCCTTCTCCCAGGCGAGTTCCTCGGTCGGCGCGATGATCGGGCGGAAGGCGACCTGGATGCGCGGGACGTCGGTCCGCCCGGCGGCCCTCGCCGCGGCCTTGACGGACTCGATCTGCTCGGCCGTTTGCGCGAGGGGCTCGCCCCAGAGGCAGAAGATGTCCGCTTCGGCCCCGCCCGCCGCGTACGCCGCCGGAGACGAACCACCGAACGAGACGCCAGGGCGTGGCTGCTGCACAGGCCGGACGTCGAGAACGAAGTCGGCGAAGCGGTAGTGCTCGCCCTCGTGGTCGAAGGGCTCTTCGGACGTCCAAGCCCGCTTCACGATCTGGATGTACTCGCGCGTGCGTGAGTAGCGCTCGTCCTTCGTCAGGTAGTCGCCTTCGCGCTGCTGCTCGTGGTCGCTGCCGCCGGTGATGAAGTGGACCGTGAGCTTCCCGTCCGAGAGCTGGTCCAGCGTGGCGAACGTCTTCGCCGCGAAGGTCGGGTACGAGACGTTCGGCCGGTGTGCCAGCAGGATCTGGAGCTTGTCGAGCTTCGCCGCGACGTACGCGGCCGCCTGCGCGGGGTCCGGCCCGCTGGAGCCGTACGCGAACAGCACCCGGTCCCAGCCGAATTCCTCGTGTGCCCGCGCGAGCCGCAGGGTGTAGTCCTTGTCGAAGACGCCACCCGATCGCGGATGTGTCTCCGAACCGTCGTTGGTGCCTCCGATACCCAGGAATTCGACCGGCATCGTCCGTCCCTCTCGTCCGTGTCCCCCTGTTCGACGAGTACGCGCCGGTTCCTCGCCGTGGCAACGGGTTCCGCTCCTTGAGAACCCGCACACGCCCCGGAATCCCGGCGTAGCTTCGGCTTCGTGAGTACCGCAGACCTTCCCTACGTGCTCGCGGTGGTCGGCGCCGGTCCACGTGGGGTGGGCGTGCTCGAACGGCTCGGTGCCAACGCCGCCGAGCTCCTCGGCGGGCGGCGGCTGGTGGTGCATCTCGTCGATCCCTTTCCCGCCGGGGCCGGGCGGGTCTGGCGTCATGAGCAGTCACCGTTGCTGCGGATGAACTCCATGCCCGAGGACGTCACCGTGTTCACCGACGACACCGTGGAGATCGACGGGCCGATCCGCCCGGGGCCCTCGCTGATCGAGTGGGCGCGGCTGGTTCGCGAGGGCGCGCTCGACGCGGAAGTCGACGAAAGCCTGCGCGCCGAACTCGAGGCGCTGCAAAGCGATCACTTCCCGACGCGACGGCTGCAGAGCGCGTACCTCGCCTGGTTTCATCGCGAGGTCCGCGCAGGGCTTCCGCCCGAGATCGAAGTCGTCGAGCACCGGACGCTTGCGGTGCGGCTGGAAGACGGCGATCCGCAGTCGCTCTGGCTGGAGGACCGGGCGGAGCCCCTCGCCGTGGACGCGGTCCTGTTCACCGTCGGGCATCTCGACGCCGAACCGGACGAACGCGAAACCGCACTCGCCGATTTCGCCGCCCGGCACGACCTCGCCTACTACCCGGCAGGCTACACCGCCGACGTCGACTATTCGGCGATCCGGCCAGGGGAAACCGTGCTGGTGCGCGGATTCGGCCTCGCGTTCGTCGATCTGATGCTGCTGCTGACCGAAGGCCGCGGCGGCCGGTTCGAAGAGCAGGCGTGCGGCGGGCTGAAATACCACCCCAGCGGCGCCGAGCCGGTATTGCACATCGGTTCACGCCGTGGCGTGCCGTACCACTCGAAGATCGGCTACCGGCTGCGCGGAAAGCCCTTGCAGTTGCCCAAATTCTTCGATGCCTACGCGATCGGGAAGCTCTGCGACGTGCCCGGACCGATCGACTTCCGCCGCGACGTCTGGCCACTGATCTCGAAGGAGATCGCGTGGGCCTACTACAGCGAACTGTTCACCGCCCACCCCGAGCGGGTGCGGATGGATTTCGCGGTCTTCGCCGACGCTTTCGCGGACGCCGCGCCCGGCGAGCTCGACGCGCTGGTGGCGCGGGCGGTTCCGGCGCCGGACGACCGGCTCGACCTCGGCAGGCTCGACCGGCCGATGGCGGGAGCCGAGTTCGGCACCGCCGAGGAGTACGGCAAGGAATTGCGCGAGTACGTCGAAGCGGACTTGAGCCGCCGGGCGGACCCCGAGTACAGCGCGGATCTGGGTGCGTTCATGGCGCTGCTTTCCGTGATGGGGCAGCTTCCGGCGCTGGTGCAGACCGGACGGCTCGACGCGGCGTCGCAACTGTCCGATTTGGACGGCTGGTTCCTCGGCTTCTTCTCCTACTTCGCCAGCGGCCCGCCGCCGCGAAGGCTCGAAGAACTGCTGGCGCTCCAGGAAGCAGGTCTCGTTTCCTTCTTGGGTGCCGAAATGCGGGTGTCGGCCGACGAGGAGCGCAGGGCCTTCGTCGCTTCAGGTGCGAGCTTCCCCGGCGAGACCGAGGCTCGGACCCTGGTCGAGGCACGGCTCCCCGAGCCGAGCGTCTCCAGGGCGTCCGATGTCCTTTTGCGACAGTTGCGCGACAGCGGCGCGCTCGGCGAGGAAGCCGTCCTCGACCCGGTCACCGGCGACAGGCTGCTCGCCGGCCGTATCCACACCCGCGTCTCCGACGGCCGGATGCTCGACGGCGAGGGCCGTCCGCATCCGCGCCGGTTCGCGCTCGGGCCGCATACGTCGGCGCGGTCGGCCGGGGCGTTCACCCGGCCGAGGACCAACGCGCTCCCGTTCCGGCAGAACGACGTCGTCGCGCGAGAGATCTTGCGGTCGGTCACTTAACGAGCGGCGAACTCCTCCAGCCGCCGGACGACCTCCGACGGCGCGGGCATGGCGGCGATCTCGTGACGGGCCCTGGCCGCCACCTCGCGCACGCGGGCGTCGTCGAGGAGGGTCTTGGCCCTGTCCTCGACGGCGTCCGCGGTCACCTCGTCGCCGGTCAGCGCCCGTCCGGCATTGGCCGTCTCCAGCATTTCGGCGTTGACGAACTGGTCCGCGCCCTGCGGCAGCACCAGTTGCGGCAGTCCGGCCGAAAGCGCGCCGAGCACGGTCCCGGTTCCGCCGTGGTGCACCACCAGATCCGCGCGCGGAAGGACTTCGGACTGCGGCACGAAGCCGGTCACGTGGACGTTCGGCGGCAGGTCGCCGAACTCGCCGGGGTCACCGGGACCGCGGGCGACCAGTACGTCCACCGGCAGCCGCGCGAGGCCGTCGATCGCCGCGCGCAGTACGCCGGTGGCGCCGAAGGCCACGGTGCCCAGCGTCAGGTAGACGAGGGGCCGGTCGCGTCCGTCGAGCCACGACGGCACCGTGCCCGGTTCGTTCCACGGCACCGGCCGGAGCCGGAAGACCGTCGGCAGCGAGCTCGCCACCGGGTCGCGGACGACATCCGGCCACACGTCGATCCCGGCGTCGCCCAGCATGAGGTCGGCAGGCGGGTTGCCGTCCCACAGCGGCGCGAACCGGTGCGCGGCGGCGGCCATCAGCTCGGCGGGCATCGACCGCCCGATCACGTGGGACACCACCGGGATCCCGGCCCGGCGGGCGGCCGCCGCCGCGCCGACGTCGCTCATCTCGTAGACGACCAGATCCGGCCGGAGCGTGGGGAGCAGCGGGCTCAGGTCGGCGATCGTCGCCTGCGGCAGGATGTCGGCGAAGGCGGTGAAGATGGCCTCGAGCGCGTCCCCTTCGGCCTGGTCGACGGCGTCCTGGATCGAGATCCCGACCTCGTGCGCGTCGAAGCCGAGCGAACGGACCTTGTCCAGGAAGGCCGCTCCGGTCCCGAAGACCACTTCGTGTCCGGCGTCGCGGGCGGCGATCGCCAAGGGCATCAACGGGTACAGGTGGCCGTAGGCGGGGCGGCACGTGAAGAGGATGCGCACCTCCTAGAAGCTACTAGCTTTCCCAGACGCGCGAGGGCAGTTCTTTCCGCACGATCGGGACCACGTCGGCGGCGAAGAGCTCCAGGACGTCCCGCGCCTCCCCGGCCTCCAAGCCGTCGACCGACACCGCCTGCACCTCGTGCCCGAACGACGCGTGGTAGTCGCCGATCTTGTCGATCACCTGTTCCGGGCTCCCGACGAGCGCGGAACCGCCGGCGATCTTGTCCTCCAGCGTGGCGAACTCCGACTTGTTGTGCTGATACGCGGGCGTCTTCATCAGCGCCTCGAAGTACGGCCGGTACCCGTCCAGCGCCTCCTGCGAGGTCTTGGCCACGTACAGCCCGCCCGCGCCGGAACCGACGAGCGCGTCCGCCGGATCGTGGCCGTACTCCGCCCAGCGCCGCCGGTAGTGGTCGATCAGGTCCGCGTACTTCTTCTTGGGGTGGAAACCGTTCGCGGTGAACAGCGGATCGCCGAACTTCGCCGCCAGCTCGGTCGATTCGGTGCTCGACGCGCTCCCGTGCCAGATCCGCGGCCGGGCGTGGAACGGGCGCGGTTGCGTCGTGACGTCGGTCAGCGGCGTGCGGAACTCGCCCTCCCACGTCACGCCCTCCTCCAGGAACAGACGGCGCAACAGGGCGAACTTCTCCGCCTGGTACTCCCATTGCCGGTCTTCTTCGAGGCCGAACAGCGGGAAGTGCCGCGGATCGTTGCCCTTCCCGATCATGAGTTCCAGCCGGCCGCCGGAAAGCTGGTCGAGCGTCGCGTAGTCCTCGGCGACGCGCACCGGGTCGAGCACGCTGATCACGGTCAAGGTGGTCAGCAACCGGAGCCGTTCCGTGCGTTCCGCGACCGCCGCGAGGATCACCGGCGGAGCCGAGGAAAGGAACGGTTCCCCGTGCCGCTCGCCGACGCCGTACGCGTCGAAGCCCAGTTCCTCCGCGAAGATCGCCTCGTCGACGACCCGGCGCAGGCGTTCGTGCTGGGTCGGCGTCGCGCCGGTCACCGGGTCGGGATGGTTGGCGACCAGGGAGAAGAGCCCGAACTTCATCGTGTCTCCAAGGGTTTGCGGCCGGGGATGGCGGCGAGCAGCTCCCGGGTGTAGTCCGCGCTCGGCCGTTCGAGGACGTCCCTCGCCGGGCCGAGTTCCACGAGTTCGCCGCCGCGCAGCACGCCGACGGTGTCCGCGATCTGCCGGACCACGGCGAGGTCGTGCGAGATGAACAGGTACGTCAGGCCGAGTTCGTCCTGCAGGTCGGCGAGCAGCCGCAGGATCTGCGCCTGCACCGAGACGTCCAGCGCGGACACGGGTTCGTCAGCGACGATCAGCTCCGGGCGCAGGGCGAGCGCCCGCGCGATGGCCGCTCGTTGCCGCTGCCCGCCGGACAATTCGGCGGGCTTGCGCTTCAACACCGAAGTCGGCAGGGCGACTTGGTCGACCAGCTCGGCCGCCCGCGCCCGGCGTTCCGCCTTCGTGCCGACGCCGAACGCCCGCAGCGGCTCGGTGATGACGTCCTCGATGCTGAACTTCGGATTCAGCGACGCGTACGGGTTCTGATACACCAGCTGGAACCGGCGCCGCAGCCGCCGCAGCTCCTCACCGCGCAGCGCCGTGATGTCCTGGCCGTCGAACTCGACGACCCCGTCGGTCGGCGTCTCCAGCCGCAGGATCATCCGCGCGGTGGTCGACTTGCCGGAACCGGATTCGCCGACCAAGGCGAGCGTCCGGCCGCGGGCGATGTCGAACGAAACGCCGTCGACCGCCCGGACGGTTCCGAAGGTCTTGCCGAGGCCACGGACCGACACCAGGGCATCGGACGACGGCGGTTTCGGCTCCCTCAACGGGGTGTCGGACAGACTGGGCGCGGCGGCCAGCAGATCCCGCGTGTACTTCTCCGAGGGCGCGGCGAGGATCTCGCCGGTCGTGCCTTCCTCGACGACACTTCCCTGTGACAGCACGACGATCCGTGACGCGCGATCCGACGCGACACCGAGGTCGTGGGTGATCAGCAGGACGGCGGTGCCCGCTTCGGCGGCGAGTTCTTCGAGGTGGTCGAGGATCTGCCGTTGCACGGTGACGTCGAGCGCGCTGGTCGGCTCGTCGGCGATGATCAATTTCGGCCGTCCGGCGAGTGCGGCCGCGATCAGCGCGCGCTGCCGAAGCCCGCCGGACAGCTCGTGCGGATACTGCCGCGCCCGCGTTTCCGGATCGGCGATCCCGGCCTTGCGCAGCAGCTTCACCGCCTCCGTACTGGCGCCGCGTTTGTCGGCGAGACCGTGGATCAGCAGCACTTCCGCGACCTGATCACCGATCCGGTGCACGGGATTGAGCGACACGGTCGGATCCTGCGGGACCAGCGCGATCTCGCGGCCCCGCACCGAACGCCAAGCACGGTCGGAGAGTTTCGTGAGGTCACGGCCGTCGAAGGTGATCTCGCCGCGGTCGATCCGTCCGCCGCGGGGCAGCAGGCCGATCGCCGCGTGCGCCGTCGTGCTCTTGCCGGAGCCGGACTCGCCGACCACCGCGACGATCTGTCCCTTGTGGACGGAAAGCGAGACGCCGTCCACGGCGGTCACGGATTTGTAGGAAACCGCGAGATCGCGGATGGTCAGCAGTTCGCTCACCGCACGTCTCCTTCGATCGCTCTGGACAGCCGGTTCGCGGACAGCACGACGGCCGCGACGGTGAGTCCGGGGAAGGTCGTCATCCACCAGGCGGTGGCGAGGAAGCCGCGGCCGCCAGCCACCAGCGAGCCCCATTCCGGGGTCGGCGGGGTGGCGCCGTAGCCGAGGAAGCTCAGCGCCGACACCTCCAGCACCGCAGTGCCGAAGGTGAGCGTCGCGAGCGCGAGCACCGGGCCGAGCGCGTTGGGCAGCACGTGCCGCCCGAGCACGCCGGTCCAGCGCACACCGCCCGCCCTGGCCGCCTCGACGAACACGCCATTGCGGACCCGCAGCACTTCGGCCCGCATCAGCCGGGCGAACTGCGCGAGGTTCGCGACCCCGACCGCGATCGCGATATTGGTCGTCCCGAAGCCGAGCGCGGTGACCAGCGCCAGCGACAGGAGAATCGACGGGATCGCCAGCAGGACGTCGACGCAGCGCATGATCGCCGAATCGAGGGCGCCGCCACGGAACCCGGCGACCAGGCCGAGCGCGGAACCGGCGACCAGCGCGACCACGACGGCGATCACGGTCGCCTGCAACGAAAGCGCGGCGCCGTGGACGACACGGGCGAAGATGTCGCGCCCGGTTTCGTCGGTACCGAAGAGATGGCCGAGCGACGGCCCCTGCATCTTCTCGGCGGGGACGCCGGCGAGCGGGTCCTGTCCGGTGAAGAGGCCGGGTGCGACCGCCGACAGCAGGGCGAAGGCCAGCACGGCGATCGCGAGGATCAGGCCCGGCTTGCGCCCGGTGCGCACGAGAACGTCAGGCATCGGCCGTCTCCCGGTGTCGGATCCGCGGGTCGAGCAGGGGATAGACGAGATCGACGAGCAGGTTGATCACCACGAACACCAGCGCCGCGAGCACGATCACCGCCTGCACCACCGGGATGTCCTGCGCGGTGACCGCCGACGACGTCACGCGGCCGAG
The DNA here is from genome assembly GCF_041021335.1 of Amycolatopsis sp. SB7-3. Taxonomy (NCBI): domain Bacteria; kingdom Bacillati; phylum Actinomycetota; class Actinomycetes; order Pseudonocardiales; family Pseudonocardiaceae; genus Amycolatopsis; species Amycolatopsis sp. SB7-3. The sequence continues at coordinate 2,067,683 of NZ_JBFPJQ010000001.1, read as the reverse complement.
GCCGTCGCGGGAGAACACGGTCTCGGTGATCACCGAACCCGCGATCAGGTTTCCCGCGACCACGCCGGCGATGGTGAGCGTGGGCACCGCCGCGTTGCGCAGGAGATGTCCGAAGTGGACTCTCGACCGGCTCGCCCCTTTCGCCAGCGCGATCTCGGCGTACGGCTCGGCGAGCTGCGTGCGGAGGCTTTTTGCCAGCACCTGCCCGATGATCGCGCCGGTGGGGATGGCGAGGGTGATCGCGGGCAGGATCAGCGACTCGAAGCCGTTCGAACCCAGCGCGGGCAACAGCCTGAGCTGGAAGGAGAAGAACTGGATCAGCAGCAGCCCGACCCAGAACGGCGGCAGCGAGATCCCCAGCGGCGGCAACGCGAGCAGGAGGTTGCCCAGCCAGCGGTGTCGCGTAAGGGTGCCGGCGAACGCGATCCCGCCGCCGAACAGGATCGCGAGCACCAGGGCGAAGCCGGTCACCGCCAGCGTCGGCGGCAGGGCGGAGACGACCATGTTCGTGGCGTCGTCCCCCGTGGCGATCGAGCGTCCGAAGTCTCCCTGGAGTGCCGCGAGCAGCCGCTTTCCGTACTGCAGCGGCAAGGGGTCGTCGAGTCCGTACTCCGCCTTCGCCGCGGCGAGTTGTTCCGGCGTCACCGAAAGACCGGCCTCGCCCCCGCCGAGCTTCGCGCTGACCGCGTCGCCCGGCAGGAGGTAGAGGATCACGAAGGACACGGTGAACGCGGCCCACAGCACGAAGACCGCCTGCAGGATCCGCCGCAGCAGATACCGCGTCACGAGCCGGACACCCAGGCGTCGAACAGCTGAAGCCGGGACGACGCCTCGAAACCGACGCCGTGCGCGTTCGGCCCGTGCGCCAGCACCTGGGTCAGCTCGAACACCGGCGCCGAGTAGCCGTGCTCGATGATCGCACGCTGCGCCTCCTCGGCTGCGGGCTTCCGTTTCGCCGGGTCCACAGTGGACGACTGCGCGTCGAGCGGCGCGTCGACCGGATTGCCCGCGGGCAGTTTGCTGCGGTTGTTGGCCTTGGTGGAGAACAGGTTGCGCAGGATGTCCGGATCGGCGCGGGTGGTGTTGTACCAGAGGTACTCGTAGTTCCCGCTCTGCGTGATCTGCACGCTCTCGGCCGTCGTGCGCTGCTCGATCTGAAGGTCGAAGCCGATCTTGCGCAACTGCTGCTGCACGAGTTCGAGCACGCTCTTGTTCTGGTTGAACACCAGGGAGAAGACGACCTTCGCGGTCAGCCGCTGCCCGTTCTTGGTGCGGATCCCGTCGGGGCCGGGGAGCCAGCCCGAGCTCTCCAGCAGCGCCGTGGCGCCGGCCGGATCGTAGGCGAGCAGCGGGGAAAGGTCGGTGTAGAACGGTGTCGCCGAGCCGAGGACGCTGGTGGCGGGTTTGTAGTTCGGGGTCAGCACGGTGTTCGTGACCTCGGGCCGGTTGATGCCCTTGACCACCGCCTGGCGGACCTTTTCGTCGGTGAGCACGCCCTTGGTGACGTTGGCGTGCAGGTTGAACACGATGCCGGGGTTCGGGCGCGTGGGCTCGGTGAAACCGTTGGCGGTGAACTGCGGTTCGTCGACCGGCTGGACGTCGGTGATGGCGTCGAGCTGGCCGGATGCGAGGCTTCCGGTGCGTACACCGGGTTCCGGAACGATCTTGTAGGCGATCTTGTCGAGGTATGCCTCGCCCTGGTGCTTGAACAGCGACGAGCCCCAGTTGTAGCCCTTGCGTTTCGCGAGGACGATCTCCTGATTCTGCTTCAGGCTCTCGAAAACGAACGGCCCGGAGCCGATCAGGCCGTCACCCTGGCAACGCTGGTCGGCGGTCTTCCGGTACGCGGCGGGCGCGAGGACACCGAGCGACATCGTCGAGCTGGCCTGCAGGAACTGTGCGCTGGGAACGGAGAACTCGATCTTCACGGTCTTCGGGTCGACGACCGTCGTCCCCTTGTACACGGCCAGATAGCCGGAGCCGAGCTGCGATTTCGGGCCGAGCGCCTTGATCGCGTCGAAGCTCGTCTTGACCGCGGTCGCGTCGACCGGGCTGCCGTCGGAGAAGGTCGCGCCGTCGCGCAGATGGAAGGTGAACGCGGTCGAATCCGCGTTGCTCTCCCATTTTTCGGCCAGCCACGGCTTGATCTCGCCGGTGGCCGGGTCCTGGTCGGTCAGCGAATCGACCAGCTGACGGCCGACGTTGAGCGAAGCGTTGGTGCCGACCTGTTGCGGGTCGATGCAATCCGGGCTCGACGAGATCCCGAGGCGCAGCGTGCCACCGGGTTTGGGCGGCCCGGCGTCGGCGCCCGTCGCACCACCCGCGGAGGAGCAAGCAGTGACGACGATCGCGGTGAGGGCGAGCAAGGAAGTGGCGGCGGTACGGGACACCGGGTGGCCTCCAGCGGGGAACGGGGGCGCTTTCTCTTGCGCCTACCCGAATCACGCTAATCACGGCCTTGAGCCCCGCCCACATGCTGAACCCGGCTCCCAGCCCGCGAAACGTCCCATGATCCCGCTTGACAGCGCGCGATGCGCGTGAAGGCCCCCTTCCCTCGGCTGAGCCGAGGGAAGGGGGCCTTCACGGGAAAACCGGTTCAGCAGCGGTTGAGCATGTCCGTCAGCGCGGTCTTCTCCGCCGACTTGATGCTCAGCTTGTACTTGTACTTCACGGTGGTCCACATCTTCGCGTAGGTGCACCAGTAACCGACGGTCGGCGGCTTCCAGGCGTCCGGCGACTTGTCGCCCTTCTCCTGGTTGACGTTGTCCGTGACGGCGATCAGCTGCGGCGCGCTGAGGTCGTTCGCGAACGCCTGCCGCTGCGCGGTGGTCCACGAAGACGCCCCGGTGCGCCACGCGGCGGCCAGCGGGACGACGTGGTCGATGTCCACATCGGACGCCGCGCGCCAGGTGGCGCCGTCGTACGGGCTGAACCAGCTGCCGGAGACGGCGGCGCAACTGCTGTCCTGCTGAACGTTCGTGCCGTCCCGCTTCAGCACGACCTCACGCGTGTTGCAGCTGTTGCCCTGGTCGGACCAGTGCGGGAACTTGTCGCGGCTGTACCCGGTCGACGAACCGTCCGGCTTGACGGTCAGCGAGGCGAGCTGGGATTTGGCGGTGTCCGCCGACGGGATGCCCGGGGGTGTCGCTTCGGCGACACCCACCACGCCCGCGGAGACGATCGCCGAGACGGCGAGAACGGTGAAGGAGCGACGAACAGCAAGCGCAGTTGGCATATTGCTGCCTCCGTGTCAGGTTTGGGGACCTGGTCACCATGCGGCACGGATATGACCCACGCAACACCATCGGATGACACTCTGCTGGCTATTCGTGAACGGAGGGTGTCACGAGCAGGTAGGACAGGGTGTCCGTCTCCGAAAAATCTTCGGAAAGTCCAGCTGAAGGTTCTGAGCCGAACGGCCTAGTCCAGCCCGCGGACCAGGCGGAGATCCTCGGTGTGCCGGTACCAGGTCCACCGGCTCATGGCCCGCGGATGGGCGACGCCGTCGCTGCTCGGCCGCGTCGGGATGCAACCGAGCTGGAACGCCCGCGCGTACTGCGTCGAAGGCCGCTTGAACAGCGTCCCCTTGGTCACCCGGACCATCAGCCCAGGGCCGCTCGTGTCCGGCTCGACCTCGATCGAGCGCGCGGGCCCGCGAAGGACGGTGTGCTCGTCGCAGTAGGCCACCCCGCGGATCATCCCGATCACCCCGCGTCCGACCAGCACACCGCCGGTGTCGTCGCGGATCAGCGGCACCGGGTCGACCTCGCCGCGCAACGCGAGCGAGAGGGCGCGCAGCGGCTGCGTCGGCAGGCTCCAGATGCGGGCGACGTCGGAGTCCGGCGAGGAAGGCACGAAGCCGAGCGACACGCCCGAGAGCTGTTCTTTTCGTAACAGCCGCAGTGCGACCGCCGCCAGGTCGGCATCGGTGCCCGCGACCACGAGGTGATCGTGTTCCCCCAGCAAGGGGTCGATATCCGCCTTGCCGGGGCGGCTCGGGACGTGCACCATTTCGACGTCGTCGATCTCCGGGAGTGTGGGCTCGCCCGCCGGACAGACCACCACTATTCCGCGCACCCGAAGGCCCTCCGTTACGCTCATGCACCGGCATTTACCAGCGCCAAACCACAAGTCGCCGAACACCTGGAGTGTCACATGCCGGCCATCGTGCTGATCGGGGCCCAATGGGGGGACGAGGGCAAGGGCAAGGCCACCGACCTGCTCGGCGACCGCGTCCAGTGGATCGTGCGTTACCAAGGCGGTAACAACGCGGGCCACACCGTAGTCCTTCCCGACGGGCAGAACTTCGCCCTCCACCTCATCCCGTCAGGGATCCTCACGCCGGGCGTCACCAACGTCATCGGCAACGGCGTCGTCATCGACCCGGGCGTGCTGCTCGACGAACTCGCCGGGCTGGAAGAACGCGACGTCGACACCAGCAAGCTGCTGATCTCCGCCGACGCGCACTTGATCATGCCGTACCACGTGGCGATCGATAAGGTCACCGAGCGTTACCTCGGCAGCCGCAAGATCGGCACCACCGGCCGCGGCATCGGCCCCTGCTACCAGGACAAGATCGCCCGCGTCGGCGTCCGCGTGCAGGACCTGCTCGACGAGAAGATCTTCCGGCAGAAGGTCGAGTCGGCACTGGAGTTCAAGAACCAGGTGCTGGTCAAGGTCTACAACCGCAAGGCGCTGGACGCGAACCAGGTCGCCGACGAGGTGCTGGCCGCCGGCGAGAAGTTCGCGCACCGCATCGCCGACACGCGCCTGCAGCTCAACCAGGCCCTCGAACGCGGCGAGACCGTGCTGCTCGAAGGCTCGCAGGGCACCCTGCTCGACGTCGACCACGGCACCTACCCGTTCGTGACGTCGTCGAACCCGACCTCCGGCGGCGCGAGCGCGGGTTCGGGTATCGGCCCCGGCAAGATCGAGACCGTGCTGGGCATCCTCAAGGCCTACACCACGCGTGTCGGCTCCGGCCCGTTCCCGACCGAGCTGGACGACGAGTCCGGCGAGTACCTGCGCAAGCAGGGCGGCGAGTTCGGCGTCACCACCGGCCGCTCACGGCGCACCGGCTGGTTCGACGCGGTCATCGCGCGCTACGCGGTGCGGGTCAACGGCATCACCGACTACTTCCTCACCAAGCTGGACGTGCTGTCCGGCCTGGAGAAGGTGCCGGTGTGCGTCGGCTACGAGGTCGACGGGGTCCGCACGTACGACATGCCGATGACGCAGACCGACGTGCACCACGCGCTGCCGATCTACGAAGAGCTGCCGGGCTGGTTCGAGGACATCTCGGGCTGCCGCACCTTCGAAGAGCTGCCGGCGAACGCGCGGGCGTACGTCGAGCGGCTCGAAGAGCTCTCGGGCGCGCGGATCTCGGCGATCGGCGTCGGTCCGGGGCGGGAGCAGACCATCGTGCGGCACGAGTTCGTCTGACCCCCTTCGCGTGCTAGGAAAGGTCCTTTCATTGCAAAATTTGCAATGAAAGGACCTTTCCTTGCGTCTTAAGCGAGCGAAGTCTTCACCGGCGTCGGGTTCCGGAACAGGTCCAGCACCGGGCAGTGCTCGTCCACCTGCCGCTTCAGGTCCTCGTAGACCTCCGCCCCGGCGGGCCCGCTCAGCTCGACCGAAACGCGCACGTCCCCGAAGCCCGGCCGGGTCTCCGAAAACCCGAAGAACCCGTGAAGGTCGATGTCGCCGTCCACGGTCACCTGCACGCCTTCGAGCGGCACACCGAGCTTCGCCGCCCAGAACTGGTACGTGATCACCTGGCACGAGCCCAGCGCGGCGAGCGCGTACTCGACCGGGTTCGCCGCGGTGTCGGTGCCGCCGAGCGCGGCGGGCTCGTCGACGGCGAACGAGTGGTCGCGCACCCGCACGTCCACCCGGGTCGCGGTCCCGGGGGTCAGCGCGTTGGCGACGCTGAACGAGACGGCGGCATTGCGCGGGTCGGCGTCGACGGCGGTCTTGGTTCCTTCGATGACATCGGTCAGCGACATCGGGTCTCTCCAGGATCGAGGTGTCGGACGCCGCCCAGGGTGGGCCACCACCGCGATCCGCGCGCATGATCCCAACTGGTGAACGGCGAAATATCCTCACGGCGCCGTCGTTGGCCACGAATATGACCATCGGAGTGGCACTCCCGTCCGGGGACACCGCGGACGCCGTCAACATCGTCGACGAACTCGTCACCCAGACCCGGCAGGCCGCCGACGCGGGCCTGACGTCGGTCTGGTTCTCGCAGCAGATGGAGCACGACGCGATCACCGTCGCCGCCCTCGCGGGCCGCGCGGTCCCGGGGATCACCGTCGGGACGAGCGTCGTCCCGATCTACCCGCGGCATCCCTTGCTGATCACCGGTCTCGCGCAGACGGCGCAGGCCGCCACCGGGGGCCGCTTCGTGCTCGGCCTGGGAACCGGCGCGAAAAACTGGCTCGAACCCGCGTACGGCATCGAGTACCCGTCGCCGATCAAGCACCTTCGCGAGTACCTGACGATCCTCCGTCAGGTACTCGGCGGCGGCGAAGTCGACTTCCACGGCGAGACGGTCCGGGCGCACGCCAAGGGTTTCGCGGCTTCGCTGTCCGTCGCGGGGTCTTCGGACCTCCCGGTGATCGTCGCCGCGATGGGACGGCAGGCGCTGCGCGTCACCGGCGAGCTCGCCGACGGCACGATCCCGTTCCTCGCCGGGCCCAAGGCGCTTTCCGGGCTGATCGTCCCCGAGATCACCAAGGCCGCCGCCGGTCGTCCGGCGCCGCGGATCATCGCGATGGCCCCGGTCGTCGTGACCGACGATCCCGACGCCGTGCGGGCCACCGTCGACCGGCAGTACGCGTTCTTCCGCGACATCCCGTCCTACCGCGCGGTCTTCGACGCTCAGGGCGTGGATTCCGCCGGAGAGCTGGTGATCGCGGGGGACGAGGAGACCGTCGCGGCCGAAATCCGGCGGTACTTCGACGCCGGGGCGACCGAGGTCGTCGCGGCGCAGACCGGTATCCGGAACAGCGAAGAGCGGCTTCGCACCTGGCAGGTTCTCGGGGAGCTCGTGAAGCGCTGACGCTCGTGTCATGAAAGGGCCGTTCAGGACATTCATCGTCCTGAACGGCCCTTTCATGACATCCAGGGGTCCAGTGGCCTTGCTCACAGCGTTCGGATTGTGCATACTCGTGCGCATAGCGAACACAGCTGGAGGTCCCCATGTCCCCTGCCGCGGCCCGTTCGTGGGTGGTCCCACTCGCCTGGACGGCGGTACTGCTCGACGGATTCGACCTGGTCGTCCTGGGCACGGTGCTGCCCGCGCTGCTCCGTGACCACGTCTGGGGCCTGACGCCGGGCACGGCGTCGGTGATCTCGACGGTCGGCCTGATCGGCATGACGATCGGCGCGCTGGCGATCGGCACGATCACCGACGTCATCGGCCGCCGGAAGGCGCTGATCATCGCGGTCACCGCGTTCTCGGCGTTCACCGCGCTCTGCGCGATCTCGCCGTCGGCGTTCGTCTTCGGCCTGCTGCGCTTCCTCGCGGGGCTGGGCCTCGGTGGCTGTCTGCCGACGGCGATCGCGCTGGTCACCGAGCACGCCCGCAAGGGGAAGGGCGGCAGCGCGACCACCACGGTGATGACCGGCTATCACGTCGGCGCGGTACTCACCGCCCTGCTCGGCATCTGGCTGATCCAGCCGCTCGGCTGGCGGGCGATGTTCGTCGCGGGCGCGCTGCCCGCGCTCGTGCTGGTCCCGCTGATGATCAAGTACCTGCCGGAGTCCGAGACCTTCGAGCGGGCGCGGGAAACGCAGGAGAAGTCGGCGACCGAGGTCGTCGGCGGGCTGTTCCGCGGCGGGCTCCTGCGCGCCACCATCGCGTTCTGGGTGACGTCGTTCATGGGGCTGCTGCTGGTCTACGGGCTCAACACCTGGCTGCCGGAGATCATGCGCCAGGCCGGGTACCCGCTGGGTGCTGCACTCGGGTTGCTGCTCACGCTGAACCTCGGCGGGGTCGTCGGCCTGCTCGTCGCCGGCCGGGTGGCGGACAAGGTCGGGGTCCGGCCGGCGGTGATCTTCTGGTTCCTCGGCGCGGCCGTGTTCCTCGCCTTGCTGAGCGTGAAACTGCCCGCCGTCGGCCTGTACGTGGCCGTGTTCCTCACCGGCGGTTTCGTGTTCAGCGCGCAGGTGCTCGTGTACGCGTACATCGGCAAGACGTACCCGGACGTCATGCGCGCCACCGGGATCGGCTGGGCGGCGGGTGTCGGCCGGGTCGGCGCGATCTGCGGCCCGATCCTCGGCGGCGCGCTGCTGAGCGCCGGGATCGCGTATCCGTGGGGTTTCTACGCCTTCGCCGGAGTCGGGGCGTTGGGAGCGGCCGCGGTGACCGGAGTCCGCGCGGGCCGCTCCCGGGAGAACGTCGCCGCTACCCCAGTTCCTTGAGTTCCTTTTCCACGGCGGCGAGTTCCTCCTCGGAGCCCTGCACCTTCGGGCCCGTGAACCACTTGCGTGCCGAGACGAACCACCACACCGCCGCACCACCGAGTACGACGAGGAAGGCGATGGGCGTGTAGTTGAAACTGTCGATGGTGACCGGTGATCCCTGCGGAAGCATGAACAGCACGAAGATGAAGCAGACCCAGACGGTCGCGATGGTCCCGACGAGCTTGCCCCAGCGGCCGAGATTCCACGGTCCTGGTTCGAAGTCGTCGCCCTTGCGCACCCGCAGGAACACCGGGATCACGTAGGCCACGTAAAGACCGACGACGGCGATCGAGGTCACCGCCGCGTAGGCGGTCGCGCTCCACAGGTACGGCAGGGCGAGCAGGAGCGCGCCGCCCGCGGCCAGCCACACCGCGTTGGTCGGTGTCTGGGTGCGCTTGTTGATGCGGTGCCAGAACTTCGAACCCGGGATCGCGCCGTCGCGGGCGAAGGCGTAGATCATCCGCGAGTTCGCGGTCACCGACGCCATCCCGCAGAACAACTGGGCCCCGATACAGATCAGCAGGAGGAACTTGCCGGTCGTCGCGCCGGTCGCGTCGATGAAGATCTGCGCGGGCGGCACCCCGGTCTCGGATTCCACGGCGCCGTCGTAGTCCTGGATGGCGAAGGTGAGGCCGATCAGCAGGATCCATCCGGCGACCAGGGAGACGAGGATCGAGTTGATGATGCCGCGCGGCCCGGCCTTCGCCGCGTTCTTGGTCTCCTCGGTCATATGCGCCGAGGCGTCGTAACCAGTGAGTGTGTACTGCGCGACGAGGAGCCCCAGTAAGAAGACGTAGACCGGGGAAGCCCAGCCGGTCTTGTTCACGAACTCGCCGAAGACGAAGGACGCGTCCTGGTGCTTGGCGGGCACGACGATCAGCACCCCGACGATGACCAGCACACCTACCAGATGCCACCACACGCTGATGCTGTTCAGCAGCGCCACGATCTTGACGCCGAAGGTGTTCAGCAGGCCGTGGATCACCAGGATGATCGCGAGCAGCAAAATCGTGTTGCCCGGTGTCGCCTCGAAGCCGAACTGCAGGTCGAGGAAGGCGTTGAGGAACAGCGCCGCGCCGAAGTCGATCCCCGCGGTGACGGCGATCTGCCCGATGAGGTTGAACCAGCCGGTGAACCACGACCACGCCGCGCCGTTGCGCGGGGCGAGCTTCGCGGCCCAGTAGTAGAGGCCGCCCGCGGTCGGATAGCTGGAGCAGACCTCGGCCATGCCCAGCCCGACCAGGATGACGAACAGGCCGACCAGCGGCCAGCCCCAGATCATCGCGGCGGGCCCGCCGGTCTTCATGCCGAATCCGTAGAGGGTCAGGCAGCCGGAGAGGATCGAGATGATCGTGAAGGAGACGGCGAAGTTGGAGAAGGTCGACATCGTGCGCCGGAGTTCCTGCGCGTAGCCGAGTTGGTGGAGCCGGGCACTGTCTTCGTCGGCGGGTTCTGCGGCCTGCTTGTCAGAGACATCCATCGGGCACCCACTTAAAAGGTATGCGGACAGACCATTGAGATCCGCCGAAATTAGGCCCGCCGACCTGCGCATGTCAAGGTCCCGTCAAGAAACCCGTCCCCAGATGTCAGGAAAGGGTCGTTCAGGACGAAGAACGTCCTGAACGACCCTTTCATGACACTTGCACAGCTGTAGGGCCACTGGATGTAACCAGTGGGGGCGCAAGCGTTACCGCGTGTGAGGGGCGTGTGGAAATAGAGACGTTCAACGTCCCCGTTTCCACACACCCCCACGTCTCCGGCGGTCTGACCGTCGTGCCGGGCGGTCACGCGGGCACTGTGTGGATTTCTGGTCACCCAACGCCCCAAAATCCACACAGTCGGCGGCGACCGTTCCGCAGGCCTTGCCTTGCGCCAGGAATCCCCTCAACGACCGGCCCCCCGTCACCACCGCGAGAGAGCTCAGCGCCCCTGGAACGCCTTCACAGCCTCCAGCGCCGTGTCCGGGTGGTCGGCGAAGTACCCGTCGACACCCGCCTTGAGGAAAGCCTCCTGCTCGGCGAACGCGTTGCCGTACTCGGCGGGGTTCGCCGACGAACGCAGGTTCTGCGGGAGGAAGTTGTTCTCGTTGCGGAACGTGTACGGCCCGACCTTCAGTCCGGCCTTGTGCGCGTCGGCGACGAGCTTGGTCGGCTGCCCCAGCGCGCCGTTCACCACCGGGATGACCTGCGCCTTCTCCGGGCCCAGGTAGTCCGCGTACTTCGAGATCTCTTTCAGGCCCGCCGGCGTCACGAGGTCGGCGTACGTCCGCGGGTCACCCTTCGCGACGAAGTCGGCCGGAGCGCCGGAAGCCGAGGTCAGCTGCAGCAACGGCACCCGCACCTGGCGCGAAAGCTCGATCAGGTTCGACACCTCGAACGACTGGATGATCACCGGCGCCTTCGGGTGGTTGAGCCCGTTGCGCTTGAGCAGCTCGACCAGCTTCGGTTCGGTCGGGTTCTTGATCGACGAGAAGTAGGTCGAGTGCTTGATCTCCGGGTACGTCCCCAGCTCGCGGCGCAGTTCGCGGCCCAGGCGGCGCGTCAGGTCGAGCACTTCCTGGTAGGTGGCGATCTGGTAGCGGCCGTCGTAGATCTTGTTGTTCGGCCGCAGCTGCGGGATCCGCTCGGTCGCGCGCAGGGTCTTCAGCTCGGCGAGCGTGAAGTCCTCGGTGAACCAGCCGGTGAACGACGTGCCGTCGATGACCTTCGTCGTCTTCCGGCCCGCGAACTCGGGGTGCTTCGCGACGTCGGTGGTCCCGCCGATCTCGTTCTCGTGCCGGGCGACGAGCTGGCCGTCCTTGGTGGGCACCAGGTCGACGTCGACCCAGTCGACGCCCTGGCGGTAGGCGAGCTCATACGAGGCGAGCGTGTGCTCCGGGCGGTAGCCGGGGGCGCCGCGGTGTCCGACGATCACCGGCCCATCGTGGCCCTTGGCCGACGCCGACACATCTCGGGCACCCGGCTCGGCGGCGCCGGCCAATCCGGTGACACTGAGTACGGCGAGTCCGGACAGGGCGAGCACGCCCAGGCGCTTTCGCATGGTGGATGACCTCTTTCGGTTGAACTCGGGGTACCGCGCCACCCTTGACGCAGGAGGCGTCCGGACGGCGAAGACGGACCGGCGGAGGCCTGACCGCCGGGTGAACGCCGGATGGAACCACCCGCTCGAGGACGGCGACGTCTCTGTAGCTCACCGGCCCGGTTACCCTGTGCGTCGTGCGCGTACTGGTAATCGGGTCCGGCGCCCGTGAGCATGCACTCGTCCTCGCGGTCGCGGAAGACCCTTCCGTCACCGCACTGGCCTGTGCCCCGGGCAACGCCGGCACCTCTTCGGTGGCCGAGCAGCTCGGCGTCGACGCGGCCGACCCCGAATCGGTCTCCGCCCTCGCGAAGCAGTGGCAGGCGGACCTGGTGGTGGTCGGTCCCGAGGTCCCGCTGGTGGCGGGTGTCGCCGACGCGGTCCGGAAGGCGGGCATCGCCTGCTTCGGCCCGTCCGCGTCCGCGGCCAGGATCGAGGGCTCGAAGGCCTTCGCGAAGGACGTCATGGCGGCCGCGAAGGTGCCGACGGCGCACTGCGAGGTCGTCGACAACCCGGCCCGCCTCGACGCCGCGCTCGGCCGGTTCGGCCCCACCTGGGTGGTCAAGGACGACGGTCTCGCCGCGGGCAAGGGCGTCGTGGTCACCACGGACGTCGACGTCGCGCGCAAGCACGCCCTGATGCTGCTCGACGGCGGCCACCCGGTGCTCCTGGAGTCGTTCCTCGACGGTCCGGAGGCCTCTCTCTTCTGCTTCGTCGACGGCCGCACGGTCGTCCCGCTGCTGCCCGCGCAGGACTTCAAACGCGTCGGCGACGGCGACGCGGGCCCGAACACCGGCGGCATGGGGGCGTACGCGCCGTTGCCGTGGGCGCCGAAGGACCTGGTCGACGACGTCGTCGCCCGGATCGTCCAGCCCGTGGTCGACGAACTCGACAACCGTGGCGCCACCTTCTCCGGCCTGCTTTACGCCGGTCTCGCGCTGACTTCCGAAGGCCCGCAGGTCATCGAGTTCAACTGCCGCTTCGGCGACCCGGAGACCCAGGTCGTCCTGGCGCTGCTCCGCAGCCCGCTCGGCAAGGTCCTGCACGCGACGGCGACCGGCAAGCTCGCCGAACTGCCGCCGCTGGAGTGGGATTCCGGTGCGGCGGTCACCGTCGTGCTCGCCGCCGACGGCTACCCCGGCAAGCCGAGGACCGGCGACGTCATCACCGGTGGTGAGCTCGAAGGCGTGCTCCACGCCGGCACCCGCCGCCGCGACGACGGCGCCGTGGTCTCCTCCGGCGGCCGCGTGCTGTCGGTCGTCGGCACCGGCAAGAACCTGAAGGCCGCCCGCAAGGACGCCTACGCGACGGTCGAGAAGGTCCACCTGGCCGGCTCCCACCACCGCACCGACATCGCCCTGCTCGCCGCCAAGGGAGAGATCGCCACCCCGGTCTCGTGAATTCCGGACGGAACCGTTCCGGTCCCTGGTGCGTCTAACCCGGTATTTCCGGCAAAGCTTAGGCAGCCGATACATCCGCGTTGGTAGCCTCAGGCAGGACGAACGGTCACCGTGCGCAGTGTCCAAGGGGTGGGGAATGGCAGCATCGGGCAAGGTCCAGGACCTCACGTCGGCGGTCCCGACGCCACCGTCGGTGGCCGACATCAGAGTCGATCCGTCGAAGCTGCTCGAAGTGGCGAAGATCGTCGAAGAGCAGGTCGACGCGTTGCAGGACAAGCTCATGACGCGGCTCGACCAGCTGCGGATCGACACTCCGGCCAACGACACCGTGAGCGTGCACGCGACCGACGTGTGGAACTCGCTGGTCGCCGACGGCGACCAGTCGTACGCCGCGCAGGTCCGGGCATACGTGGCCGGTCTCCGGGGATTGGTCAGCCAGCTCCGCACGGCGGCCAAGGAGTACAAGACCAGTGATGCGGACAAGGCGGCCGCACTCGGGGACCGTGGTGTTCACCGGGCGTAGGCCCCGTGTGCTGGTGTCCGGCGGCGTGCTCACCCTCGCCTTGGCCGGATGTACCACGGACACGGGCGGCCAGCCGTTCCCCAACGAACCCGCGCTGGCTTCGGCCACGCAGGGTGCCAAGGCGTCCGCGCTGCCCGCCAGGCCCGCCGAGCTGCCCCTCCAGGGTGTCGATCCGTGTGCCCTGCTCGCCGATCCGCAGCTCGACCGGCTGAAGATCAATAGCAAACCGCGCACGGCCGCCGAACCGATCGACGGCCCGACCTGTGTCTTCGACGCGGACGCCGAGCAACCCTTCCACAGCTACTACGTCCGCACGATCACCGCGGACGTCGAAGAATGGTTCACCGGCAAGCGCCGCAAGAACAGCATGACGACGGAACCGGTGCAGGTCGACGGGTTCCCCGCCATCAGGAACCACCGTGACACCGGCACGCCGGGTGATTGCGAAACGCTCGTCGGTGTCGCGAAAGGACAGACGCTGGCGGTGCGGGCGGTCACCATCACCGCCGGCGCGTTCACCATGCCGCAGCTGTGCGAGAAATCCGCACTGGCGGCCGATTTGGCTTTGCAGACCTTGAAAGCACGCAATTAGGGAGGGCGGCGTGAACGTTTCCGACCTCGCGGGCAGGCTCCGCGATCTTCGGTTCGACGGCTACACCGACACCGGGATCGCGACCGAGATCGAGCAGTTCCGCAGCGGCGACGGCACCGGCAGCATCGGCATCGCCGTCGACGCGCTGAAGGCCGTCGCGGGCGCGCTCGCCGACACCGACAAGACGCTGCGTGACGAGCTGGGCAAGCTCGGCGTGGAATGGCAGAGCGAAGCGGGCGGCGCCGCCGGTCAGGTGTTCACCGAGCAGGCGGGTTTCTCCCAGGACGCGAACACGAAGGTCTCGCATTCCGCGGAGATGATCTTCGCCCAGGGTGAGGCCTTCAACCGGACGCTGCACAAGCTCCCGGATCCGGACGTGGTCCGGAAGGGCGCCGGCGGCCTGACCGTCGGCGACGTCCTGCTGAGCCTCATCGGGTTCGAGACCGACCACGCCAAAACCGTCAGCGCCGCGAACAACGCACGGGCGCAGGCGCAGGAGGCGTTGAACGACTACGCCAAGACGAGCGGCGAGAACCTGCTGACGACCGACACCCTGGCCGATCCGCAGGCGATGAACCTGACCCAGACCACGACGACCGCCGGCGCGGGCGGCGGGTCCGCCCCGCTCGACCTCGCCGGCACGGCCACGGATCTGACCCCGGACGGCAGCGTGCGGCCCGCGTCGGCCGCCGTCGAGTCGAAGTACGTGCCGCCGGTCGCGCAGCCGGTCAGCCACCCGAAGGCGCCGTCCTACGACGCTCCGACCCCGGCCTATGGCGTCGCCATGGGCGGTGGAACGGCTCGGAAGACCGCTTCGGCGGCGCCCGGCCCGGGCGCGACCGCTCCCGCGTCGGCGGGCTCGACGACGCCGGCCGGCACTTCGCGGCCGGCTCCCGCCCCGGGCTCCGGCTGGGTGACGCCGAACCGGCCGTCCCCGCAGCCCGAACAGGGCAGGCCTTCGTACCCGGTCACCGGCTCTCCCGCCTCGCCGCCGTTCGTCCCGCCGGGCGCGCCGTCCAACCCGAACATCCCGCCTGGCCAGTCCACCGGCAGCCTGCCGCCGAACAGCACCACGTCGGCGCAGCCGGTCGGCAAGTCCTTCGGCACCGGCCCCGGTATCGACGCCGCACTCGGCAAAGGCGCCGGTTCCAGCTCCGGCCCCGGTGTCTTCGGCAACGTCGGCGGTGGTGCCGGTGGCGACCAGGCGCTCGGCAAGGGCCGCTCGGTCGGCTCCGGACCGCAGGCGCCGTTGGCCCCCGGCAACGAATCCGGTCGCGGCTTCCCCGCCGTCCCCAAGATCACCGGTCCGCCCGCGGGCGATCTGGGCGCCGGTGCCGCCGCGCTCGGCGCCGGTGTCGCCGGTGGCGCGCTGAGCGGCGACAAGGAACGCGACCGCCGTCCCCGTCAGGAAGGCGGCGTGAAGCCGACCCGTCAGCTGCCGATCGGCGAGCTTCCCGAAGAGGAGGCCATGCGGCGCTCGGAGAAGATCGGCGCGAAGCAGCCGAAGCCCGAGTCGAAGTTCATGGAGCGCGCGGCCACCCAGGACGTCGAAGAGGACGCGGAACACATCAGGCGTTATGGCGTCGACGACAAGGATCTGTTCACGGACGAGCGGCTGGTGTCGCCCGACGTGATCGGTGACCACGGCAACTCCGAAACGCGCTGAACCTGTGCCGAACGACAACGGCAGCCTGGTGCTGTCCGCACTCGAGTTCGAAATGCTCTGGGAAGCCGAAAGGCTGCCCCGCCGCCATGTCGCACTCGACGTGCCGAGCCCCGGAACGACCCATACGGAGCGGGCGGCACTGATCGAAGAGGCCTGGGAATCCCTGCGCGCGCGAGGGCTCGCGCGGGGACATCAGGCGTCGGGCGAACTGGTCGACATGCTGAACCTGTTCGCGCATCCCCGGCTCGCGATCGACGTCTGGGTGTGGACCGACCGCGAGATCAAGGGACAGGCGGTCAGCGTCGGCAACCAGGCGTTGCTCGGCGTGATCGACGCCGGTCAGGTGTGGTTGATCCCGGCCCGCGAAAGCTCGCTGGCCGAAGCCGCCGTCTCGGTCGCGGGTGATCTCGGCCCCGGGGTCGGCCAGTCGATCAGCATCCCCCATGACGTCCTCGTCCAAGCCGACGCCGCGGCTCGCGGTGACGCGAAAGCGCTGGTCACGGCTCTGGAAGATCTGGACGTGCCCCTCTGGCAGGCGCAGGAGGTGGCGGGCATGCTGCTGGGCCAGGAGGCACGCGGCCAGTTCGGTGCCGAACGCGCGGGCCGAGACGGCCGCCCCCGGCGCGCGGGCGGCGTGGTCGCCTTCTACGACACGGACGCGGGCCGCTATCTGTTCCAGGTCGCGCGGAACCGCGACGGGCGGGATTGGGCGACCATCACCCCGGCGGACAATCAGCTGCTGGCGACGAGGATCCGGGAAGTCGCCGATTTCTGATTCGCCCGATTATCGGCGGGGTGGAAGTTGGCGTGGATACGCACACGGCCCCCTGCCGAGGTCTTAAAGTATGCGCGGGAACCGTCTTGATCGGCCGCGCGTCAGATCGGGCGGACACAAGTTTTCCGTGAAGGGGATGACGAACCGTGCCTGTGTACGACCCGGATTCCATGGGGATCGCCGCCGGTCAGGTGGAGAAGCTCAAGGACGAGTTCGAGAAGACCAAAAAAGGCGTCACCGGGATGGATGACGAGAAGGAAAGCCCCTTCGGCGGAGTGGACGAGCACGGCGACGCGCACGGCGCGGTCGGCAAGTTCAAACAGGGTGTCCACAACGAATTCGATTCGGCCGGTCAGCTGATGGAGGCCACGGCCTTCGTGCTGCGAAAGGCCGCGGGGCTGATCAAGGAGACCGAAGCGGTCCACGTGGACAACCTGAAGGTGCACGGGGACCTGTGACGACTCGCCAGGCCTGGGGGCCGAAGACCAAGGGGGCTTGAGCAGTGGCTTTGAACGGTGTCGGCGCCGGCACGCCGGACGGCTGGGACGGACTGACCCAGAAGGCCGAGCAGATCAGCAAGGTCAACCTCGCCGCCATTCAGAACGCGTCGAGGCAGTTCAAGACGGCCGCCGACAACGCGGGTGACCACAGCGCGGCGTTGTCGACCTCGACCGAGGCGCTGAACGGCGGCGTCTGGGCCGGGCCCGCCGCGGAGGCCTTCTTCGAGTACGTCAAGTCGATCACCAAGGCCGGCAAGAACGTCGAAGAGCAGCTGGGCAAGGTCGTCGACGACCTCGATCGCGTCCACACCGATCTCGGCAACATCAAGGCCCAGGTGAAGGGCGTCTACGAAGACGCCGAAGCGGCGGTCAACACCAGGAACGCGCAGGCGGAGAAGGACAAGAACGCGGCGATCACGGCCGCGGCGCAGGCCGAGAAGGATCACAAACCGGCGCCGAGCCCTTCGGCCGACGAGATCATCCAGAAGGCCAAGACCGACATCAACGGTATCGCCAAGGACGCGGACGGCCGGGTCAAAGGCCTGCTCGACCAGGCCAACCAGATGATCCAGAAGTCCCAAGAACTGATGAAGAAGGACATCCAGGGCGGCTATTCCACCGTCCCGATGCCCGGCAAGGACGGCTCCGTCCCCAAGCGCACCGGCGGACTCCACGCCGGTGGTGGTGGCGGTGGAGGAGGCGGTGGCGGTGGTGGGGGCGGCGGCCTCGGCCCGAGCGGCGGCCCGCCGTCGACGACGCCGCCGGGCAACGTCCAGCAGTGGATCCAAGAGGCCATCAAGATCCTGCAGGCCAACGGGATCCCGGTGACCGAGGCGGATATCCAGAAGATCTGGACGATCATCGAGAAGGAGTCCGGCGGCAATCCCAACGCCATCAACAACTGGGACTCCAACGCGGCGAAGGGCACGCCGTCGAAGGGGTTGATGCAGTGCATCGACCCGACCTTCAACGCGCACAAGCTGCCCGGGCACGACGACATCTACAACCCGGTCGACAACATCATCGCGGGCGTGCGGTACACGTTCTCGCGGTACGGCGGTTTCGATGGCCACCCGGGCCTGAAGTCCATGGCCGGTGGCGGCGGATACCAGGGCTACTGACGAGATCGACCGGCTCGCTTGCCGGCGTCTCGGGCCCGCCAGAAGTACGTGAAGGCCCCCTTCCTTGCGCTAGACGCAGTGAAGGGGGCCTTCACGTACTTGGGAAGGTATGAAGGCCGGTCGGCGCACGCAAGGCCCGCCGTCAGTAGTCCTTGAGTGCCAAGGCGTTCGCCGCTTCCGTGAGCGGCCGCATGGCCGCCTTCATCAGCCGGTCCCGGAACGGCAGATGAGGCAGCACCCGCATCGACTGGATCTGTTTCCACTGCCGGAACCGCGTCTGGTTCTTCTGGTTCATCGCGGCCAGTGCTTGGTTCTTGAGCACGAACGGCCGCATTTCCCTTTCGTAGGAAGCAAAAGCGGCGCGGTGGTCAAGAGAAGCGGCCAGTGACCCGGCGAGCACGTAGGCCCCGACGATCGCCAAACTGGTGCCCTGCCCCGAAAGCGGCGAGGGGCCATAGCCCGCGTCGCCGACCAGCGCGACCCGCCCGTCGGTGAACCGGTCCATCCGGATCTGGGTCATGGAATCGAAGTACAGCTCACTCGACGCCATTTCGCGAAGCAGCCGCGGCACTTCCCAGCCTTGGCCGGCGAACCGGTCGGCGATCAGTTTTCGTTGCTGCTCCAGGTCGTGCCGGTCGAAGTCGAGCTCCGGCGACTGGAAGCCGAGCATCGCCCGCGCTTCCGTGTTCTTGCGCGCGCTGTACAGACCGGCCAGTTTCCCCGGCATCATGTGGAAGGTCTGCCAGCGGTCCAGATCGAGGAAGTTCGGCACGGTGAACACCGCGAGATAGGTGTCCATGTAGTGCGAAAACTGTTTCTCCGCACCGAAAACCAGTGACCGCACGGCCGAGTGCTGCCCGTCCGCGCCGATGACGAGATCGAAGTCTCGGGCCTCTCCGCGTGCGAAGGCGACTCGGACACCGTCGGTGCGCTGCGTGATGCCGGTGATCCAGTCCCCGTAGACGTACTCGACACCCTCCTGAGCGACCGAAGCCAGCGTGTCGGTGAGGTCGTCCCGCAGGATCTCGACGTCCTCGCTGTCGGTGAGCCCGCCGGTCAGCGTGTGGTCGGTGACGTTCACGAGGGTCTTGCCCTCGCCGTTCACGAACGACATCCCGCGCATGTCCGTCCGCAGCTCCCGGAGGCGTTCGAGCACCCCCATCCGGTCGACGACGCCGAGCGCCGTGCCGCGGATGTCGACCGCGTGCCCGCCGACCCGGGGCGCGGGCGCCCGTTCGACGACCGTCGGCGCGAAACCGTGCCGGCGCAGCCAGTAAGCCAGCGTCGTGCCGGCGATCCCCGCGCCCGAAATCAGGACCTTCCGCATGTCCACTCCCTGTGTACGGCGTTTTGAAGCACTGCGTACAACGTATGTACGTTGGGACCCGGACCCAGGAGAATGCCTGGAAAACCTTCAATGCACTAGTGCGATACGGCTAGTGCGGCACCGGGAACGCGGTAAGGTGCACTATGGCAAGAACCGAGCCGCCCTACCTGCGGATCGCCGCCGAGATCCGTCGCCGGATCACGTCCGGCGAGCTTCGCGAGGGCGACAAGATCCCGTCGACCCGCCGGATCATCGCCGAATGGGGCGTCGCGATGGTGACCGCGACGAAGGTCCTCGCCACGCTCAAACGGGACGGCCTGGTCGTCGCCAAACCCGGCGCGGGCACGGTCGTCGCGAGCCGCACCCGGAAGGCCGCGCCGAGGACCGAGGCGGAGCTGTCACGCGAGCGAGTGGTGAAGGCCGCGATCCGGATCGCCGACGCCGAGGGCATCCGCGCGCTCTCGATGCGCCGCGTCGCCTCCGGGCTCGGCGTCGCGACGATGGCGCTTTATCGCCATGTCACCGCGAAGGAGGAGCTGATCCTCGAGATGGCGGACATGGCGCTCGGCGAAATCCGCTTCCCGCCCGAGCCGCCATCCGGCTGGCGGGCCCAGCTGGAGCTGATGGCGAGGGCGCAATGGGCGCTGTTCCGGCGGCATCCCTGGCTCGCGCAGGCGCTCTCGATCACCCGCCCGCAGCCACTGCCGAATCTGCTGACGCACGCCGATTGGGCGACCCGCGCGCTCGACGGTCACGGCCTCCCGCCGTCGACGATCATGTACGCGCACATCACGATCTTCAACCACGTACGCGGCATCGCCCTCAACTTCGAGGCCGAAGCCGACACCGAATCCGGAACGGCGGTCACGGCCGACGCCTGGCTGGCGGAGCACGAGCCGATCCTCTGGGATCTGGTGTCCGGCGGCCGTTTCCCGAACTTCGCCGGTGTCGTCTCCCGCGCTCCGTTCGACTACGACCTCGACACGCTCTTCGAGTTCGGCCTGCAACGGCTCCTCGACGGCTACGCGGTTCTCCTCGCGAAGTCCGGTTAGCCTCACGTCATGCTCATCCCCGGTCCCGCCGCACGTTCCGACGTCCCGCCGTTCCATGTCATGGACGTCCTTTCGGCCGCACAAGCCCGGCAGCGCAGCCACGGCGACCTGGTCCCGTTGCTCGCCGGGCAGCCGTCCGCCCCGGCGCCGGGACCGGTGCTCGAAGCCGCGCAACGCGCGCTGAAGGACCACAACCTCGGCTACACCGAGCAGCTCGGCATCCCGGAGCTGCGCGAGGCCGTCGCGGAGCACTACAACCGCACGTACCCGGTCGACGTGAGCCCGCAGGACGTCATCATGACGACCGGTTCCTCCGGTGGTTTCCTGCTTTCGTTCCTCAGCGCCTTCGAGGCGGGCGACCGCGTCGCGATGGCGCGTCCCGGCTACCCGGCCTACCGCAACCTGCTGAAGGTGCTCGGTTGCGAGGTCGTCGAGTTCGCCACCGGGGCGGACACGAACTTCCAGCCGACCGTCGCGCTGCTCGACGAATTGGGACCGATCAAGGGACTCATCGTGGCCAGCCCGAGCAATCCGACCGGCACCGTCCTGCCGCCGGGTGAACTGGCGGCGATCAGCGGCTGGTGCGCGTCACGCGGTGTGCAGCTGATCAGCGACGAGATCTACCACGGGATCTCCTACGGCGCCGGACTCGATTGTGCCTGGCAGTACGGCACCGAAGCGCTCGTCCTCGGCTCGTTCTCCAAGTACTTCGCCATGACCGGCTGGCGGCTCGGCTGGATGCTCGCGCCGCAGCGGCTGCATCGCGCGATCGACGTCCTGACCGGCAACTTTACCATCTGCCCGCCCGCGGTCTCCCAGCACGCCGCGGTCGCCGCGTTCACCCCGGAGGCGTACGCGGAGGCCGACGGCCACGTCGAGCGCTACCGGGCCAACCGCGACGTGCTCTTCGCCGGTCTCAAGGGCATCGGCATCGACAAGCTCGCGCCGGCCGAAGGCGCCTTCTACGCCTACGCCGATGTCTCCGCGTACACGAACGACAGCCTCAGTTGGTGCCAACGGCTCCTCGCCGAAACGGGCGTCGCGATCGCCCCCGGGATCGACTTCGACCCGGTCGACGGCGGCCGGTTCGTGCGGTTCTCCTTCGCGGGTTCTCGCGAGGACATCGACGAAGGGGTCCGCAGGCTGGGCCAGTGGCTCACCGCTCAGGGGGAACCCGGAAATCACCCTGAACGTTAGCCGGAATGAAGGCGCTCGCGAGCTTCGCCTGACAACCTGGACTCACCGGGCCCGCTCGGGCACGGTGAGGCAATCGGAGGATGCCATGTTCTGGAAGATCGTCGGCGGGCTGATCCTGGCTTGGGTGGCCTTCATGGTGCTCGGATCCGTGCTCGGTTTCCTCGTGAAGGCCGTCTTTTGGATCGCCGTCATCGGCGGCGCGGTCTTCCTCGGCACGGCCGCGTACGGCGCCATCAAGGGCAAGGGCACCCCGAAGCAGCTCCGCCGCTAAGGCTTACGCGCCACCCCGCCGAGCGACGTGAAGTTCACGGGCGAAAGCGGGGTGAAGCGCGGGCCGTCCGGCCACCACAGGTGCGGGTACGTCAGCCCGGGCTCCATGAGATCGAGTCCCTCGAAGAACGACTCGATCTCGTCACGCGTGCGGTACAGCGTGTCCAGCCCCGTGCCGTTGAAGCGCTTCTCGAGTGCCGTCGCGACGTCGGCGGCTTCGGAGCCGTCGGCGGGGTTGTGCTGGTGCAGCAGTGCGACGAACGAGCCAGGGGCCAGCGCGTCGACGTAGGCGCGGACGATCTTCCGCGCCTCGTCGAGGTCCTGGAGGTGGTGGACGATCGCGCACAGGACCAGCCCGACGGGCCGGTCGAAGTCCAGCCGGTGGGTGCGGGCGAGTTCCTCGACGACCTCGGCCGGTTCGGTCAGGTCCGCGGCCACCATATGCGCGAAGTCGTTCGCCGCGAGCAGCGCGCGGCCGTGCGCCTGCACCACCGGATCCCGGTCGACGTAGACGACCTGGGCCTCGGGGTTGTACCGCTGCGCGACCTGATGCGTGTTGTCCATGCTCGGGAAACCGGACCCGAGGTCGAGGAACTGGTCGATGCCTTCCCGGTCGGTCAGGTAGCGCACGGTCCGCACCAGCCAGTGCCGGACCTCCTTGGCCATCGTCTGCGCGTCCGGCGAGATTTCCAGGATCTGGCGCAGCGCCACCCTGTCCGCCTCGTAGTTGTCCTGGCCGCCCATCAGCGCGTCGAAGACCCTCGCGATGCTCGGCCGGTCGAAATCGACGGGCACGAACGGGCGCTGGTCCGCTGACATGGGCACCTACCGGGGTAACTCGGTTTGGACGCGTTCAGCGTAGGTCATCCGGTTCACCGCGCGTAAGCGGATGAGCGGTGAGGGTGAATTATTCCTCCGAAGAGCCGAAGCCGGATTTCGCTGTTGTCACGCCGACCCACCGTTCGGCCTTCATCCCCACCGCCCGTGCTCCGTCCACATTGGACTGACGATCGTCGAAGAACAGGCAGTCGCCCGGTTCGGCGCCGAGTTCGGCGAGCAGGATCCGATAGATCTTCGCGTCGGGCTTCATGCAGCCGAGATCACCCGAGAAGAGCTTCACGCGGAACAGCTTCGCCCACTCCTGCTCGCGCACCCAGCGGCCGAAGGTGGACGAAGCGTTCGAGAGCAGCGCGAGCGCCGCGCCGGCCTCGTGCAGCCCTTCCAGCAGTTCGAGGACGTCCGGTTCGAGGTGCGTCCAGCCCTCGACGTCGATGCGGGTCAGCTCGTCGGCGAACGCCTTGTCGACAGGGACGTTCAGCGCGCGGCCGACGTTCTGCCAGTACTCGAGGTCCGAGCCGCCGGAGTCGTACTGGACCCGCTCGGCCCAGTAGTGCGGCTCGAAGTCGGCGACATCGAGGTCGAAGGCCTTGGCCAGGGTCGGCAGCGCGTCGGTGTGCTCGCTGATGACGTCGCCGTAGTCGAAGACGATCCAGTTCATGTTCAGCCCCCGGTCTTGACGCGTTGAAGGGTTTCTTCGATGTCCGCCGCGGAAAGGTCGCGGTGCGCGACGAAGCGGATCCGGCCCGAGCTCGGCAGCGTCAGGATCCCGAGCCCGGCCAGCCAGGCCAGCCGTCCTTCGAGATCCGGTGCGGTGACCTGCACGATGTTGGTCTCGGGAGCGTTGACCTCCCAGCCGAGCTCGGCGAACCCGGCCGCGAGCCGGGTCGCGTTCTCGTGGGTCTCGGCGAGGTCGCCGATGCGGTCCAGCGCCACCATGCAGGCCGCGGCCAGCACGCCGGCCTGGCGGACGCCGCCGCCGAGCATCTGGCGCATCCGCCGTGCCTTCTCGACGAACTCCTCGCTGCCGGCCACCACCGAGCCGACGGGGGCGCCGAGGCCCTTGGAGAAACAGGCGGACACGGTGTCGACGCCGACCGTGAGGGCCGCGGGCGGGACCTCCAGCGCGACCGACGCGTGCCAGATGCGGGCGCCGTCGAGGTGCACGGTCAGCCCGGCCTCCTTCGCGATCGCGACCAGCTGCGCGTGCTCGTCGGGCGGGGTGACCGCGCCGCCCGCCGTGTTGTGCGTGTTCTCCAGGCACAACAGCGGGGTGCGCAGCGCGTAGTACGGCCCGCGCGGGACGCCGATCGCGGCCGAAAGCGTCTCCGGCGTCGGCCGCCCGGGCCCGGCGTCGTGCTCCAGCGGCTCCGGCATGCCGCCCGCGAGCCACGCGGCGGAACCGAGTTCGTCGGTGATGACGTGCGAGCCGCGCGGCGCGAGGAACCGGTCGCCACGCTGGAGATGGATGCTCAGCGCGATCAGGTTCGCCATGGTCCCGGACGGGGTCCAGAGCGCGGCGGGCATACCGAGGAGTTTCGCGGCGCGCTGTTCCAGCGCGGCGACGGTCGGATCGCCGTCGAGGACGTTGTCGCCGACCTCGGCCTTCGCCATGGCCTGGCGCATGACGTCGTCGGGACGGGTGACGGTGTCGGAGCGGAAATCGATCAGCGGGAGAGAGCGCGAGGTCACGGTACGATCACATCACATCGACGGGCCCGCCATGAATCTCCTCCCCGGCTGGTCCGCCGCGCCCGCTCATGCAACCGTGGACGCCCCCGGTTCCGTCCTACCCACCGACGAGGCAAGAGCGGAGACAAAAACCGCGTGAACCAGCGCGACGAACAAGAGTTCGCGGAGTACTTCGCCGCGAAGCGGGACTCCGTGCGCAGGACCGCGTACATGCTCTGCGGTGACTGGCATCGTGCGGACGATCTCGCGCAGACGGCGTTCGTCGCGCTGCACCGGAGGTGGAAGAAGATCAGAGAACGGGCGGCGACCGACGCCTACGTGCGGAAGACGCTGGTCAGGGCGGCCATCGACGAGTCGAGGCGGCCGTGGCGGCGGGAGTGGCAGACCGAAGAGCTGCCCGAACCGCCGCAGGACGGCTTCGACCTCGGCGAACAGGTCGTCACCAGGGAAGACCTGCTGGCCGCGTTGCGCGAAGTGCCCCCGAAGCAGCGTGCCGTGCTGGTGCTCAGGTTCTTCGAGGGGCTGGACGTCGGTGCCGCGGCGAAGGCGCTGGGCTGCAGCGAAGGGAACGTCAAGAGCCAGACCGCGCGCGGGCTGGCGAACCTCAGGCAGGTCATGGAGAAGGAGGAGGTGGCACGGGATGGACGAGAATGACCTGAAGGCGTTGTTCCGTGACGCCCCCGGCGACGCGCCGTCGCCGACCTTCGACACCGCCGACGTGGTCCGCGCCTCGAAACGCGCCACCGCTCGACGCCGAAACGGTATCGCGGTGGCCTGTAGTGCGGTGGTTTTGGTGCTGGCCGGAGTGGGCATGTTCGGCGTGCTCGGCGGAACCGACTTCGAACTGGGGACCGCGGCCAAATCCGATCAGGAAGCGGCGTCCGCGGGGCAACCCGGGGCGGCGTCCGCACGTCCTCAGAACGGGGAGTCCTCGAACTTCTCGAACCCGCCGCCTCAGCAGGGGGGCGGCGGAGTAGAGAAGACCGGCCCATTGGTGGCCGAAGGCACCTACGGGTGCGACCAGGTGGACCGGGAGCTCGCCACCGCCCTCGCTGGCGAGCTCCCGGTCCCCGTGGATGTCGCCAAGTCGACGCCCGGCGACATCTGTACGACGGGAGCCAGGTCCGCGGGGTTCCAGGTGCCGGGCGGCACGGTCTCCGCGGCGGTCTACCCGGCGGGCTCGTCCGTCCCGGTGATGCCCACCGGCGCCGCCGAGGCGCGGCGGACCACCCCCAAGGGGTCCCTCGTGGTCGTGGTGAGCCTCGGCGACGGTTCGGGCAGGCCCGCCCTTCCCGAGTCCGACGTCGACAGGCTGGTCGGCGTACTCGCCGCCCGCTACTGACCGAGCTGGCAAAATAGCCCGCCATGACCGCCGCAGCGACCACACCGAAGGGTGAGCGACGCCGTGCCGAGTTGATCGAGGCCGCCTCGTCGCTCCTGGCCGAGGGCGGTTTCGACGCCGTGCGGCATCGTGCGGTCGCCGAGCGGGCCGGTCTTCCGCTCGCTTCGACGACGTACTACTTCGATTCGCTGGAAGAGCTGGTCACCGCCGCGGTGGAGCATCACGCGAAGGTGGAACTGGAGGACGGGCGGCAGCGTCTCGACGAGCTGGCGACCCGCAACCGCGGCGTCGAGGCCACCGTCGACCTGGTGCTGGACATGCTCCTTGGTCCGCTCCGCCCGGATCGCGAGGCCGACGCCGAAGCGGTCCTTCTGCGCTACGAACGCCTCGTCGGGACGGGGCGCCGTCCGTACCTTCGGCCCCTGATGCGGACGCTGTCCGCGCAGCTGTACGAGCTGCTCCACGAGATCTTCGCGCGCTCCGGCACTCCTGTGGACGCCACCGAACTGGAGCGGCTCGTCGCCCTGGTCGACGGTGCCGTGGTCAACGCGCTCATCGAGGTCGACCCGGAGCCCCGGGCCGCCGCCGCGCGCATGCTCCAGGCGGCCCTCGCCTGACCTCCCGCATTTCGTCCTCTGAATGCGGTAGTTGGCGTCGCGAACCACGGCATTCAGAGGACGAAACGCGGGGCGGGTTAGTCTGGCCGCGTGACGGACAAGCCCCGCATCCCCAACGTGCTCGCCGGCCGCTACGCCTCGCCTGAGCTGGTCGAACTCTGGTCCCCGGAACGCAAGGTCGTGCTGGAGCGCGAGCTCTGGCTCGCCGTGCTCCGCGCGCAGGCCGACCTCGGCGTCGAGGTGCCGGACGGTGTCGTCGCCGACTACGAACGCGTCCTGGAGCAGGTCGACCTCGACTCGATCGCCGCACGTGAGCGCGTCACCCGGCACGACGTGAAGGCCCGCATCGAGGAGTTCAACGCGCTCGCCGGGCACGAGCACGTCCACAAGGGCATGACCTCGCGGGACCTCACCGAGAACGTCGAGCAGTTGCAGGTGCTGCGGTCGCTGGAGCTGGTGCGCGGCCGCGTCGGCGCGGTGCTGGCCCGGCTCACCGCGATCGCGGTCGAGCACGCCGACACGGTGATGGCCGGTCGTTCGCACAACGTCGCCGCGCAGGCGACGACCCTGGGCAAGCGGTTCGCCACCGCCGCCGACGAACTGCTGGTCGCCTTCGACCGGCTCGAAAACCTCATCGGCCGCTACCCGCTGCGCGGGATCAAGGGCCCGGTCGGCACCGCGCAGGACATGCTCGACCTGCTCGGCGACGAGTCCACTTTGGACGAACTGGAGTCGCGGGTCGCGGCCCACCTCGGCTTCGAGAACGTGTTCACCAGCGTCGGCCAGGTGTACCCGCGTTCGCTCGACTTCGACGTGCTGTCCACCGTCGTCCAGCTGGCGGCCGCCCCGTCGAGCCTGGCGAAGACGATCCGGCTGATGGCGGGCCACGAGCTGGTCACCGAGGGCTTCAAACCCGGCCAGGTCGGCTCGTCGGCCATGCCGCACAAGATGAACACGCGTTCCTGCGAGCGGGTCAACGGGCTGGCCGTGGTGCTGCGTGGCTACCTGTCGATGATCGGTGAGCTCGCCGGCGACCAGTGGAACGAAGGCGACGTGTCCGACTCCGTCGTCCGCCGGGTCGCGCTGCCCGACGCGTTCTTCGCGCTCGACGGTCTGCTGGAGACCTTCCTCACGGTGCTGGCCGAGTTCGGCGCCTTCCCGGCGGTCATCGGACGTGAGCTCGATCGCTATCTGCCGTTCCTCGCGACCACCAAGGTGCTCATGGCCTCGGTCCGCGCGGGGGTCGGGCGTGAAACCGCTCACGAGGCGATCAAGGAGAACGCCGTCGGCGTCGCGCTCGCGATGCGGGAGCAGGGGCTGGCCGAGAACGACCTCCTCGACCGGCTCGCCGCCGACGAGCGCATCCCGCTCGACCGCAGTGAGCTGGACAAACTCCTCGCCGACCGCATCTCGTTCACCGGTGTCGCGCCCCGCCAGGTGGCCGCGATCGCGTCCCGCGTCGAGGCCATCCTGGAGCGTTTCCCGGAGGCGGCGAACTACTCGCCGGCCCCGATCCTCTGACCTGTGAGCAGCCCCACCACGGGGCGTTCACAGAGTGAGACGAAGTTACTCGATCGGGCGAAATGCCTAATCTCGATCGCTGAACCCGGAGCGCCAGGCCGCCCATGAGGCGGCCTGGCGTGCTTGTATCGCGCCTTGCGCGCCGAACCCACGGAAGAAGCGATGAGATCCACGCTGTCGAAAATCGTCGCCGTCGTCACGGCCGGAGCGGCCACCCTCGCCCTCGCCGCCTGCGGCTCCGGTGACGCGGGTGCGAGCGCCCAGAAGCTGCGGGTCGGCACCCTGACCGACGCGCCGCCGTCCATCTACCTGGAGAACGGCACCTTCACCGGCTACGACAACGAACTGCTGCGCGACATCGCGAAGCGCGAGGGCTTCGAGGTCGAGTTCGTCGGCACCGAGTTCGCCGGGCTGCTCGCGGCCGTCGCCACCAACAAGTTCGACATCGGCAGCTCCACGATCTCCACCACCGAGGCCCGCAAGAAGACCGTCGCGTTCAGCAACGGCTACAGCACCGGGTTCACCTCGATCATCACCAAGAAGGGCGCGGGTCTCAAGGACGTCGGCGCCTTCAATGGCAAGCGGCTCGGCGTCGTGCAGGCGTCGGTGCAGGACGATTTCGCCAGCGGCAAGGTGCCCGGCGCCAACGTCGTCCGCTTCCCCGACTACAACGCCGGTTTCGCGCAGCTGAAGGGCGGCAGCCTCGACGGCTGGGTCGTGCCGAAGGACATCGGGCAGAAGTACATCGACCAGAACCCGGACCTGCAGCTGGAGTTCGGCTACACCGTCGAGACCAAGGACACGCCGTCCGCGTTCGCCGTCCGCAAGGACAACAAGGAACTGCTGAAGAAGATCAACGACGGCCTCGCGAAGGCCGTGGCGGACGGCACCGTCGCCCGCCTGCACGCTCAGTTCTTCAAAACCGAGCCGCTGCCCAAGGAACTCGAACAGGGCGGCCCTGGCCTGCCCGTGCAGAACCCGGGGGTCTGAAAATCATGAAGAAAACGTTCCTCGCCACGCTGGCCGCGGGCCTCGTCGCCGTGCTCGCCGCCTGCGGTGGTGGCGAATCCGCCACCGAGAAGACCCTGCGCGTCGGGACGCTGAGCGACGCGCCGCCGAACATCTACGTCGAGAACGGCAACTACACCGGCTTCGACAACGAACTGCTGAAGGCCATCGCCGCCAAGCAGAACCTGAAGCTCGAGTTCGCGTCGACCGACTTCTCCTCGCTGCTCGGCCAGGTCGCGAACAACCAGTTCGACATCGGCAGCTCGGCCATCGCGCAGACCGACGAGCGCAAGAAGAACGTCGACTTCTCCAGCCCGTACAACTTCGAGGTCATGAGCATCCAGACCAAGGACGGCTCGCCGATCACCGACGAGAAGGGCCTGTCCGGCAAGCGGGTCGCGGTCATCCAGGCGACCGTCGGCGACAAGTGGCTCACCTCGACGGTGCCCGACGCGCAGGCCGTGCGCTTCCCGGGGTACGCCCCGGCGCTGGCCGCGCTCAAGAGCGGCGCCGTCGACGCCTACATCCTCGACCAGGCGATCGCCGAGACGAACGTCAAGGAGAGCACCGACGCGAAGCTCAAGGTCGTCAAGTCCTTCACCACCGACGTGCCCCACGGCTTCGCGGTGAAGAAGGGCAACAGCGAGCTGCTCACCAAGATCAACGAGGGCCTCAAGCAGGTCATCGCCGACGGCACCTGGGTCAAGCTGCACGAGAAGTTCCTGCCGACGGCCCCGGTCCCGGCCCAGTTCAAGGCGTGAGGATCACGATGAAGAAGTCACTCGCCGCCGTCGTCAGCGCTGCCCTTCTGGCGGTGCTGGCGGCGTGCGGCGGCGGTGAGGACGCCGGCGGGAAAACCCTCCGCGTCGGCACCCTCAGCGACTCGAAACCCAACGCCTACCAGGAAAACGGCGTGTTCACCGGGTTCGACAACGAGCTGCTGAAGGCCATCGCCGCGCACCAGAACCTGAAACTCGAGTTCGTCTCCACGGAGTTCTCGGCGCTGCTCGGCCAGGTCGCCACCGGCAAGTTCGACATCGGCAGCTCGGGGATCTCGCAGACCGACGAACGCCGCAAGACCGTCGACTTCTCGGCGCCGTACAACTACCAGTCGCTCGGCATCGAGACCCGCGAGGGCGTCGCGATCACCGACGAGAACTCCTTGGCGGGCAAGCGGATCGGCGTCGTCCAGGGCACGGTGTCGGACAGCTGGCTGACGGCCAACGCGCCCACCGCGCAGGCGGTGAAGTTCCCGCAGGACGCCGCCGCGCTCGCCGCGCTGAAATCGGGTGCGATCGACGGCGCGATCTTCGACCAGGCGACCGCCGAGGACTACGCGGCGAAGAACCCGGACGCGAAACTCAAGGTGGTCAAGGCGATCACCACGACGATCCCGCACGGTTTCGCGGTCAAGAAGGGCAACACCGAATTGGCGGGCAAGATCAACGCCGGGCTCAAGGCGGTCATCGCCGACGGGACCTGGGAAAGGGTGCACCAGCGGTTCGAACCGAACGCGCCGGTGCCCGCGGAGTTCAAGGCCGGGCAGAAGTAAGTGGACGATTTCCTCAACACCTTCCTGAACTGGGAGTACATCTGGGAGGTCTTCCCCGACCTCCTCGGGACCGGCCTGCTGAACACGCTGATCCTGTCGGCGTTCTCGGCACTGATCGGCACCGTGCTCGGCATGCTGCTGGCCACGATGGGCCTGTCCAGCAAGGCGTGGCTGCGCTGGCCCGCCCGGGTGTACACCGACATCTTCCGCGGCCTGCCCGCGATCCTGACCATCCTGGTGATCGGGCAGGGCGGCGGGATCCTCATCCCGTCGCTGTCGCGGAACCCTTACCCGCTGGGCATTCTGGCGCTGAGCCTGATCGCGGCCGCGTACATCGGCGAGATCTTCCGCGCCGGTATCCAGAGTGTCGAAAAAGGACAGATGGAGGCCAGTCGTGCGCTGGGCATGAGCTACACCAAGGCGATGACGCTCGTCGTCATCCCGCAGGGTGTGCGGCGCGTGCTGCCCGCGCTGGTGAACCAGTTCATCGCGCTGGTCAAGGACTCCAGCCTGGTGTACTTCCTCGGCTTCCTCGCCGAGCAGCGCGACCTGTTCCGCATCGGGCAGGACCTCGCGGCGAACACCGGGAACCTGTCGCCGCTGGTCGCCGCCGGTGCCGTCTACCTGGTGATCACCGTGCCGTTGACGCATCTGGTCAACTACATCGACAAGAAGCTGCGCACCGGCAAGAAGATCCGGGTCGACGACGAGGGCGGCGAAACGGAACTCCTGAACGCCGGAAAGGTGCCGATGTCATGACCGCCGCCGTCCGTTCTTCCAGCGTCGAACTCCGCGACATCCACGTCTCGTTCGGCACCCTCGAAGTGCTGAAAGGCGTGAACCTCAAGGTCGAGAAGGGCCGCACGACCTGCATCATCGGGCCGTCGGGCTCCGGCAAGTCGACGCTGCTGCGTTGTGTGAACCGGCTCCAGGAGCCCGACTCGGGCGATCTGCTGCTGGGTGGCGAGAGCGTCATCTCGTCCGATCCGGACGCGCTGCGGCAGCGCGTCGGGATGGTGTTCCAGCACTTCAACCTGTTCGGGCACCGCAGCGTGCTGGACAACATCACCCTGCCGCTGCGCAGTGTGCGCAAACTCGGCAAGGAGGAGGCGGCGGAGATCGCGCACGCCCGCCTCGCCGAGGTCGGCCTCGCCGACAAGGCGCCGTACCGGCCGAGCGCGCTCTCGGGCGGGCAGCAGCAGCGGGTCGCGATCGCGCGGGCGCTCGCCATGGAGCCCGAGGTCATGCTGTTCGACGAGGCGACCAGCGCGCTGGACCCGGAGCTGGTCAAGGGCGTCCTCACGCTGATGGCGGGACTGGCCGAGCGCGGGCTGACGCTGCTCGTGGTCACCCACGAGATGGGTTTCGCGCGCGGCGTCGCCGACGAGGTCGCGTTCATGGACGACGGGAAGATCGTCGAACAGGGCGCTCCGGAGGCGATCTTCGACGCTCCGCGGAGCGAGCGGCTGCAGCGCTTCCTGTCGCAAGTGCTGTAGAGCGCTTCCCAAGTACATGAAGGCCCCCTTCCTTGCGCTAGACGCAGTGAAGGGGGCCTTCACGTACTTGGGGAAGGTGTGAAGGGGCCCTTCACGCGCATCTGCTGTGACTGCTGGGTCTGGTGGTGTCGCAGAGTCGCGGGTGGCGATCGTGTAGTCCGTGAAGGCCTCCTTGCCTACCTTCAGTAGGGAAGGAGGCCTTCACGGACCGGCGGCCAACGGTCGCCCACATTCAGTAGGCACCTATGGCAGCCTTGGCCCTAACCGTCCTTACCACTCACGACGCCTTAGTCGTTAACCTGCGGCTATGGCGAGAGTGGCGAAGCTGGTCCATTACCCGGTCAAAGGCTGCGCGGGGACGTCGGT
The DNA here is from genome assembly GCF_041021335.1 of Amycolatopsis sp. SB7-3. Taxonomy (NCBI): domain Bacteria; kingdom Bacillati; phylum Actinomycetota; class Actinomycetes; order Pseudonocardiales; family Pseudonocardiaceae; genus Amycolatopsis; species Amycolatopsis sp. SB7-3. The sequence goes on along the minus strand of NZ_JBFPJQ010000001.1, from coordinate 2,035,282 downwards.
CGAAACGGCCGACGTCACCCCCGCGGGGCTGCGGTTCGACCGGGCCTGGATGGTCGTCTCCCCGGAGGGCGAGTTCCGCAGCCAGCGCAAGCATCCGGTGATGGCCTCGATCCGGGCCGAGGTGCTCGACGACGGCGCCCGCCTGCGTATCGCCGCTCCCGGCGTCGAGGAGCTGCTGGTCGAGACGGTCGCGGACGGGCCGAGGCAGCCCGCCGCGACGTTCACCTGGCAGGGCAAGGGCGTCCACCAGGGCGCGGAGGCCGCCGAGTGGTTCTCCGACGTCCTCGGCCTGCCGTCGGTGCTCGTCGGGCTCGCGCCGGAGCACGAACGCGTCACCAACGGCGAGATCCCCGGCACCGCGGCCTTCGCCGACGCGCACGCGATCCTGCTGACCTCCGAGTCCTCTTTGGACGGTCTGAACGAGCGCATCGCGTCGCGCGGCGCCGAAGCCGTGCCGATGGACCGCTTCCGGCCCAACATCGTCGTCGCGGGCTGGCCCGAGCCGCATCGCGAGGACGACGTCCGTTCGCTCACCGCCGGTGGCCTCGAACTGGGCTACGCCAAGGTCTGCATCCGCTGCACGGTGCCGATGGTCGACCAGGAGACGGGGAAGAAGGCCGGTCCCGAGCCGATCCGGTCGCTCGCCGACTACCGCCGCGAACCCGAGGGCGGCGTCTCGTTCGGGATCAAGATGGCGGTGACCGGGCCCGGTCAGGTGTCCGTCGGCGACGAGGTGATCGTGCACTCCTGGGCGGGTCCGAGCCCGAGCACCGCCGAGGCGGAGCCGCCGTTCACGGCGACCGCGAGCCGTCCCGCGGAATCGGTGTAGAGCACGTTCCGGCCCGGCGGCACCGTGCCGAAGGTGTCGCCGACCAGCGCTTTCACCAGCACGTGTTCGCTGCTGACGGAGACCGTGCCCGCCAGCCCGGCCAGTTCGAGGTCGGCGGGGCTCGCGGCCAGCTGGACGTTGCCGAAGTGGTCGACCGTGAGCACCTCGGCCACCAGCTTGCCGGGGAACACCGCGACGAACGGGTCGGGCAGCCGCACGAGGTCGTCGACGCGCGGCCCGAACTCCTCGGGCGGGACGCCGAGCGCGAGATGCGCCGCGGCGGGGGCGAACACGTCACGCCCGTGGAACGTCGACGACGTCACCGGAAGACGGTATTCCGGCGCCGCGAGTTCGTACGCCGCTATCACCCCGGTGAGTGTTTCGGCGGCGGGAATGAGAAGTCCGTTGTCCGGGCCGACGAGCATTCCGCGCTCGGTGACCACCACGACGCCGCGCCGGGCGGTGCCGACGCCGGGGTCCACGACGGCGAGATGGACGGACTCCGGCAGATACGGCGCGGTCTGGGCGAGCACCTCGGCGCCGGTCCTGACCTGCTGCGGAGGGATTTCGTGGCTCACGTCGATCACCCGTACGGACGGCGCGATCCGCGCGATCACGCCGTGGCACGCGGCCACGAAACCGTCGCTCAGCCCGTAGTCGGTCGTGAACGAAACGCAGTGGATCGGCATGATCAGCCATCATCCTTGATCGCTAGGGTGCAGCCGTGACGACGCTCGAATACCCGAAGATCGCCGCCGGCAAGGTCCGTGAGCTCTACGCCGTCGATGACGAGCATCTGCTGCTCGTCACCTCCGACCGGATCTCCGCCTACGACGTCGTCTTCGACACGCCCATCCCGGACAAGGGTCGGGTGCTCACCGCGATGAGCGTGTTCTGGTTCTCCCTGCTCTCCGATGTCCTCCCCAACCACCTGGTCTCCTACGAAGACGAACGCATCCCCGCCGAGGTCCGCGGCCGCGCGCTGCTGGTGCGGCGGCTGGCGATGCTGCCGTTCGAAGCCGTCGCCCGCGGGTATCTCACCGGTACCGGTCTCGCCGATTATCGCGCGCGCGGCACGGTTTGCGGTGTCGAACTTCCGCCCGGTCTGACCGAATCGTCCCGCCTGCCCGAGCCGATCTTCACCCCCGCGACCAAGGCCGACCGCGGCTCGCACGACGAGAACATCGCCTTCTCCGACGTCGTCGGGCAGCTCGGCCGCGAGCGGGCCGAGGAGGTCCGCGAGGCGACGCTGGCGGTGTACCGCCGCGGCGCGGAGTACGCCGCCGAACGCGGCATCCTCCTCGCGGACACGAAGCTCGAATTCGGCGTCGACCGGGAAGGGAACCTCGTGCTCGCCGACGAGGTCCTGACCCCGGATTCCTCGCGCTACTGGCCGGCGGGCGGCTACGCGCCGGACAGCCCGCAGCCGTCGTTCGACAAGCAGCCGCTGCGGGACTGGCTCACCAGCCCGGCGTCCGGCTGGCACCGCCGGGACAGACCCGGGTCGCCACCCTTGCCTGAGGACATCGTCGCCGCCACGCGCGCGAGGTACATCGAGTCGTACGAACGCATCACCGGCCGGTCGCTGCAGGATTGGCCCGCCTGACCTGCGGCGTTCACTCCGTCGTCAGTCCGGCGCAAGCCGAGGCTGGCTCACTGGTGGGGTGGACGCACGTTTGCTGGTTTCCCTGTCCGGCGTGACCACCCGGACGTTGCACCGCTGCGCCGATCTCGCGGCCGAACTCGACCGGCGCAGGGTCCCGTTGTCCGTGCTCTACGCCGCTCGCACCGGCGAGGGCCCCGTGACCGAGTGGGTCCGGACGCGCCGCACCCGCGGCGATTCCGTCCTCCTGCACGGGTACGACCACCAGATCCCGCCCACTCATCGTGCCGTCTACCTGGGCAAACGAGCCGAGTTCGCGGCTCTGCCCGCGCACGAGGCGAGGCTGCGCCTGATCGCGGCGAAGGCGGCGCTCGACGCCAACGGCATGGCCGTCGACGGCTTCGCGCCGCCGCGCTGGATCGCGTCGGAAGGCACCCTGCAGGCCCTGCGCGAGCACGGGTTCACGTTGTGCGCGGATCTGGCTTCGGTGCGGGACCTGGTGTCCGGCGACGTCCAGCGCGCCAGGGTGCAGGAGTTCGGCGGACCGTCGCACCGCACGGAGACCGTCCGGTGTTTCGCGCTGGTGCTGGCCGCCGCCAGGGCCGCGCGTCGCGGCGGGCTGGTGCGGCTCGGCATCGACGCCGCGGACCTCGCCCGGCCGGGACTGCGGCAGGCGTTCCTCGACGCCGTCGACGTCTCGCTGGAGAACCGCGCTTTCGGAACCACGTACGGCTCGCTCTCGCGAACGCGGGTTAAATTGTCGGGATGACCGACGAGGCAGGCGCACCGGCGACGCTGATGCGGCTCTGGCGCCGGTCGGAACGCCCGACGCGCGGCAGGCCGTCCGTGCTCGACATCGACGGTGTCGTGGCGGCGGCGGTGGACCTCGCCGATCGCGAAGGCGTGGCGAACGTGACGCTGGCGAACGTGGCGAAGGATCTGGGCGTCACGAAGATGTCGTTGTACCGCCACATCGGTTCGAAGGCGGAGCTGCTGGAGCTGATGGCCGACTTCGCCATCGGCGATCCGCCGAAGGTGGAGCCCACCGGGGACTGGCGGGCCGAGCTGACCACATTGGCCGAGGCCAACCGCGATGTGCTGATGAGCCACCCGTGGCTGGTCGAGCTGCCGCTTTCCGGCCCGCCCGCCGGTCCGCACGCGGTCGCCTGGATGGACGCGTTCCTGCGCACGCTGCGCGAAACCGGTCTCGACTGGGGGACCAAGGGCGGGATCCTGGTCCTGATCGGCGGCTATGTCCGCCTCGCCTGCGCGCAGGCACTCCAGCTCGCCGAGGGCCGGAAGGACAGCGGGCTGACCCAGGCGCAGGCGGAGCAGGCCTACGGCAAAGGCCTTGCCGAGCTGATCGACCCTGAGCGTTTCCCCGACGCCGTGGGCTTCCTGAGCTCGGGCCTCGGCGGCTCCGAACAGAACTCCGATTTCGACTTCGGCCTCGACGTCGTCCTCGACGGCATCGCCGCTCTCGTCGAAACGAGCTGACAAAACCCCTCCTCCACCTTTAGTATCCGCCGGACATTAATTAGTGTACGTTGGATACTAAAGGGGGAACCATGACATCGACACCGACGGGCGAGCGTGTGCTCGCACCGGATCTGGCCAGGGGTTTCGCGCTCCTGCTGGTCGCGCTGGCGCATACCGCGAGCATCTTCCTCGGCAACACGCCGGGCGTGGATCAGACGTCGGAAGGGCTGGAACGGCCGTACTTCGTGGTGCTGTTCGTGCTCGTCCACGCGTGCGCGCTGCCGCTGTTCGGCATGATGCTCGGCTACGGGATGGTGCAGTTCGCCGATCGCCAGGAGGCGCTGGGGCAGCCGTGGCCGCGCACACGTGGCATCCTGCTCCGCCGTCACGCGTGGCTGCTCGTCTTCGGCGCCGTCGACGGGGTGCTGTTCTTCTCCGGCGACGTGCTCGGCGCGTACGGCGTGGTCGGCATGGTGTTCGCCCTGCTGTTTTTGCGGCGCGGCAAGGGTTTCTACCGGATTCCGGTGCTGTACCTGGGTTTCGGCGTCTGCTATCTCGCCGTGCTGATGTACCTGGTGCTCACCGGGAACTCCGGGAACGCGCCGGTTCCGTCCACCGAGGACGCGTCGTCACTGGCGCCGACGTACGGCGACGCCGTGGGGGAACGGCTCGTCGAATGGCCGATGACCACCGCGGTCCTGCTGTCGTCGATCCTGTTCGTCTGGGTGGGCGCCTGGGCCGCGAAGAAGCGTGTGCTGGAGGAGCCGAATCGGAAACTGCTCCTTTTCGGTCTGTTCGGGGGTTTCGGGGTCGCGATCGCGGGCGCGCTGCCGATGGGGCTCTTCGCCGGTGACTACGTCGGCTTCGACGAGGAGGCCGCCGGGCTCGTCAAGCTGATGTACGAGGGCGCGGGTCTGTTCGGCGCGATCGGTTACATCAGCCTGTTCGGACTGATCGGCATGGCGGTCGGCGGGAAACGCCGCGGCGTCGTGGTCACCGCGATCTCGGCGCTCGGCCAGCGCACGCTGAGCGCCTACCTGTTCCAGTCGGTGGCGTGGCTGATCCTGGCTCCGCCGTTCATGCTGGGGCTGAGCGGCAGCACGTTCGTCGCGGCCGCGTGCGGGCTCGGCGTGTGGCTGCTGACGGTCGTCGTCGCGTACGTGATGCACCGGCGGGCGTATCGGGGACCGGCGGAGATCTTGGTGCGGAAACTCGCGTACCGGAGCTAGAAGCGTGTGTCGCGAAAGCGGCATTCGTAACGTCACCGGGGGCCGCGCGGCGTGCTGTCCACAAGGGACGCCAAGGGGTTGTGAGTGGCAATGACGGTTCTAACCGTCTTTACCACTCACGACCCGGGCGCGCTGGATCATCGGCCAGTCCGATCACGCCACGGTTGCCCTGCCTTCAATGGAAGCCTGGCGTCCTGAAAGCCACTTTCGGGACGTCAGATGTCCTGAAAGTGGCTTTCGCGACACGGCTGGCCGACCCCCGGCGACCGGACGGCAACGTCACCGGGGGCGCGGCTTACCGCTAGAGCTTCACCGGCTCCCCGACGTCGAGCACCTTCACCTCGGTGCCTTCAGGAGCGAGATTCGCGAACAGGCCGTAGTGCATCTGCGGCCGCGCGAGGACCGCTTCGTGGATCGGGACGGCGAGGCGCGGCGACACCGCACGCAGGTAGTCGACCGCCTCGCCGGCCTTGAGCCACGGGGCGCCGGTGGGCAGGCCGAGGACGTCGATCTTCTGTTCCGGCACGAAGAACGAGTCGCCCGGGTGATAGAACGCGCCGTCGTCGACGAGGTAGCCGACGTTCGGGATCACCGGGATCTCCTCGTGGATCACCGCGTGTTCACCACCGACGACGCGGATCCCGCTGGACCCGATCTCGAAGGCGTCGCCGGGGTTCGCGATCTGGAACTCGGTGCCGATCTTCCCCACCGCTTCGGCGGAACCCGGGTCGACGACCAGCTTCACGCCGGGGTTGGCCTCCAGCAGCGCGGGCAGCCTGTCCAGGTCGAGATGGTCGAAATGCTGGTGGGTGATCAGGATGGCGTCCAGTTCGCGTTCGCCTTCGAAACCCGTCGAGAAGGTGCCGGGGTCGATCAGGATCCGCGCGCCCTCGGTCTCCAGAAGCGTGCAAGCGTGTCCAAAGTGGACAATACGCATCGGTGTTCTCCTTCGCGGTAGGTCGATTCCAGCCTATGCCCCGATCAGGGCGTCGCCAAGTTCGGTGCGCCGGTATCGGACTTCGCGGCCGCGGCGCCGGGTGTCGAGCAGGCCCGCGGCGTGCATCGCGGTCAGATGCTGCGAGACCGTCGGCGCCGAGAAGCCCAGCCGCCGGGCCAGTTCGGTGGTGCTCGCGGGTTCGTTGAGCGTCGTGAGCAGGGCGGCCTTCGTCCGGCCGAGGACTCCCGCGAGCGCGCCGGGCGGACGTTCGGGGTCCGACCAGAGTTCGGCCACGCCGCGCGCCGGATACAGCAGCGAAGGCTGCCACGGCTCCATCGTGATCACCCCGACCGAAGGCCACGCGAAGACGCCGGGGATCAGCAGGAGCCCGCGGCGGTCGAGGTGGACGCGGCCGCGTTCCTTCATCTCGATCACCAGGACGTCGTCGACGAGCCGCACCCGCGGGTGGATGTCCTCCAGTACCAGCGCGATTCCGCCTGCGGCCAGCCGCCGCGAGCGTTCTTCGATGTCGGCGACGAGGAACCGGCGCATCCGGGGCCAGTGTGGTTCGACCAGTTCGGTCCAGGCGATCTCCATCTGGCTCGCCAGCAGATCCCTTGCCACGGCCGGGTCTTCGGGGAGACCGCTCAGATCGGCGTCTACTTTGGACAGTTCGTGGGCGACCTGGTCCGGTGGCGTGCGGCGGATCTCGGCGAGCTGGGCGGACGCGGTGGTCTCCGGCCCGCTCGGCGGCGGGCTGAGGAAGTCGGTGATGTAGTGCCGCGCGCTCATCACCTTGGTGAAGCCGTCGATGGGCAGGTCCGGCAGTTTCGCGGCCGCCTCGCGCAGCCACGGCAGGTGGCTCGGATGCCCTCGCCGTCCGAGCAGGGTCTGCATCGCGCCCATGGTCTCGTCGAGCGGGGAGATGCCGAAGCGGACGCGGTTGGCGCTCTCGGCGGTCAGGACCAGCTCGATCATAAGATTAGGCTATGTCCTAATCAATGGTTCTCGCCAGGCCGTGTTCGGCAAGCTTCCCCGGCATGACGTTGTTGCGTAATCCCGGTTATTGGCGCTGGTCGGCGGGGGTGCAGCTGAACCGGCTGCCCGCCACGATGGCACCGCTGGCCTTCACCGTGCTGACCACCGCGACGACCGGTTCGTACCGGCTCGGCGGGGTCATGATGGCCGTTTTCGTCGCCGCCGAGATGGTCGGCGCCGTGCCGACCGGACGGCTGCTCGACCGCGTCGGCCCCGCCCGCGGTCTCGTCGTCCTGCTGCCCCTGGTCGCCGCCGGGCTGTTCCTGCTGGCCGCGGTCGCTTCCGCCGGAGCCCCGGACTGGGCGTTGCTCGCGCTGGCGATTCCACCGGGCCTGGTCGCGGGCGGGCTGAACGGCGGTTTCCGGACCCTGCTCGCCGGGACGGTGACCGAAGAGGAACTGCCGAGGGCGGTTTCGGTGGACGCGATGATCCTCGAAGGCGTCATCGTCGGCGGGCCGCTGCTCGTGGCGCTCCTGGCGACGTCCGGACCGGTCGTCCCGGTCCTCGCGATGGCCGTCGTCGCCTTGCTCGCGGCGCTGCTCGTGCCACGACGGACGGTCCAGCGAGATCCACAAAGGACGGTCGAACGGCAGCCGATCCCGGTCGCCGCCTGTGTGCCCTGGCTGGCGGGGCTGTTCACCGTCGGGCTCCTGTTGTCGACCATCGAGGTCGGGCTGCTGCCACTCGTCCAGCGTCTCGGCGCCCCTGACTCGGCGACGGCGATCGTCATCGTCGTGCTGTGCGCCGCGAGCATCACCGGGAGCGCGCTGTACGCGGCGCGCGGGAAGGTCGGTGATCCGCGGCTGTTCCTGGCCGGTTTCGTGCTCGGCGGGATCGTCGTTTCGGCGGGCTTCGGCTGGGCCGGGTTGCTCGGCGGGGTCGCGCTGATCGGGCTCTGCACCGGCCCGCTGATGGCCGTCTCGTCGGTCAACCTGCAGAAGCTGCTGCCGGAACGCCGCCGGTCCGAGGGGTTCTCGCTGGCCTTCACCGTGCAGGCGTCCGGCTTCGGGCTGGGCTCGCTGGCGATCGGCGTGCTGCCGGTCTGGCTGTGCCCCCTTCTCGGTGTCCTTGCGGCGCTCGTCTCCTGTGCGATGCTGGTGGCACGCCCCAGGCGAGCTATTGGCACGCCGTCAGTAACGTCGTAGCCTGGGCTTTGAGCCGAGACACGGGAGAAGTCGATGACCGCAGTCCAGCCGAAGCCGACCGCGCACAGCGTGGGGGAGACCTTCGATTCCCTCAGCCCGGCGACCGACGAGGTCGTCGGCACCTACCCGGTACACGGCAAGGAGGACGTCCGCGCCGCGATCGCTCGCGCGAGGGACGCCGCCGAATGGTGGGCCGGGCTCGGCTACGACGGCCGCGCCGAACGTCTGCGCCGCTGGAAGGGCGTCATCACCCGCAGGCTGCCGCAGCTGTGCCAGGTCGTGCGCGACGAGACCGGGAAGCCGATCGCCGACGCGCAGCTGGAGAGCGTCCTCGCCATCGAGCACATCGCGTGGGCGGGCAAGCACGCGCGCAAGATCCTCGGCAAGCAGCGCCGCGCGGCCGGGCTGATGATGTCGAACCAGGCGGCGACGGTGGAGTACCAGCCGCTCGGCGTCGTGGGCGTGATCGGCCCGTGGAACTACCCCGTGTTCACCCCGCTCGGCTCCATCGCCTACGCGCTCGCCGCCGGCAACACCGTCGTCTTCAAGCCGAGCGAGTACACGCCGGGCGTCGGGAAATGGCTGGTCGACGCGTTCAACGAGGTCGTTCCGGAGTGGCCGGTGCTGCAGCTGATCACCGGCTTCGGCGAGACGGGCGCCTCGCTCGTCACAGGCGGCGTCGACAAGATCGCCTTCACCGGTTCGACCGGTACGGGCAAGAAGATCATGGCCGCGGCCGCCGAGACACTGACCCCGGTGATCATCGAGGCAGGCGGCAAGGACGCGGTCCTGGTCGACGCGGACGCCGACCTCGAGGCCGCCGCCGACGCGACCGTCTGGGGCGCGTTCTCCAACTCGGGCCAGACCTGCATCGGCGTCGAGCGTGTGTACGTCCACGAGCGCGTGCACGACGAGTTCGTCGCGAAGGTCGTCGAGAAGTCGAAGGACGTGCGAGCCGGCTCGGACGCGGCCGCGCAGTACGGCCCGGTGACGATGCCTTCGCAGCTTTCGGTGATCAAGCGCCACATCGCGGACGCCATCGAACGCGGCGGCAAGGCGCTGGTCGGCGGTGTCGACGCGGTCGGCGACCGTTACGTGCAGCCCACGGTGCTCGTCGACGTGCCCGAGGACTCCGCGGCCGTGCAGGAGGAGACCTTCGGCCCGACCGTCACCATCGCCAAGGTCCGCGACATGGACGAGGCCGTCGAGAAGGCCAACGACACGAAGTACGGCCTCGGCTCGACGGTGTTCTCGAAGTCGCGCGGCCTCGAACTGGCCGGACGGCTGCGCACCGGCATGACGTCGATCAACGCGCCGCTTTCGTTCGCCGGTATCGCTTCGCTGCCCTTCGGTGGCGTCGGGGATTCGGGCTTCGGCCGGATCCACGGCCCGGAAGGCCTGCGCGAGTTCGCCCGCCCGAAGGCCGTCGCGCGGCAGCGGTTCACCGCGCCGATCGTGCTGACCTCGTTCTCCCGCAAGGAAAAGACCGACGCTCTGGTCGCGAAGCTGATCACGGTGCTGCACGGGAAACGCTGACGCTTCTCCCTCGGATGTCATGAAAGGGCCGTTCCTGGCGAAAAACGTCAGGAACGGCCCTTTCATGACATTTGGCGCTACCTGCCCCGGATGAGGTCCGCGGCCTTCTCCGCCACCATGATCGTCGGCGCGTTCGTGTTCCCGCGCGGCACCACGGGCATCACCGAAGCGTCCACCACCCGCAACCCCTCCACCCCGCGCACCTTCAGCGACGGATCGACGACGGCGTTCTCGCCCGTCCCCATCGAGCAGGTCCCCACCGGGTGGTACAGCGTCTGCGTCTTCTCACGCACGTAGTCGGCCAGCTCGTCGTCGGTCAGGTCGTGCCGCTCCGGCAGGAACGGCTTGTCCAGATACCGCGCCAGCGGACCGGACTTCCCGATCTCCACCAGCGCGCGCATCCCGGCGAGCATCTTCTCCATGTCCACGGACTCCGCGTAGTACGCCGGATCGATTTCGGGTTTCCACAAGGGATTCCCCGACTTCAACCGCAGACGTCCCCGGCTCGCGACGTCCACGAGGGTCGCCGCCGACGTGAAGCCCGGCACCGTCGGCTCGCGCATCCCGTTGTCGTAGAACAACGTCGGCGCGACGTGGATCTGCATGTCCGGCGGCGAAACCCCGTCCGCCGCGGGGAAGAACGCGCCCGCCTCGCCGATGTTCGAAGCCAGCGGGCCGCGTTTGGTGAGCTGGTAGCGCACCAGGCCGCCGGGCGTCGCCGCGTCCACCAGGTCGGTGGTGCCGCGTGTGGACCAGATGATCCCGCAGGCCGGGTGGTCGTGCAGGTTGTCGCCGACGCCGGGCAGCGCGGCCACGACGTCGATCCCGTGCTCCCGCAGATGTTCCGCCGGGCCGACGCCGGAGAGCATCAGCAGTTGCGGCGAGTTCACCGCGCCACCGCTCAGCAGGACCTCGGTCGACGCGCGCACGGTCGTCTCGGCGCCTCGGTCCAAATAGGACACTCCGACGGCGCGGGTGCCTTCGAAGACGACGCGGGTGGCTTGCGCGTTGGTCCGCACGGTGAGGTTCGGGCGCGACAACGCCGGCCGCAGGTACGCGTCGGCTGTCGACCAGCGGCGGCCCTTCTTGCAGGTCACCTGGTAGACGCCCGCGCCTTCCTGCGATTCGCCGTTGAAGTCGTCGGTGCGCTTGAGGCCCCAGGCGACCGCGGAATCGACCCAGGCGAGGGACAGTTCGTGGGTGAAGCGTCGGTCCTCGACGTTCAGCGGACCGTCGGTGCCGTGCAGTGGCCCGCCGAGCCGCTGGTTCCCCTCCGCCCGTTTGAAGTACGGCAGGACGTCGTCGAAGCCCCAGCCCTCGGCGCCGTGCCCGTCACGCCAGCCGTCGTAGTCCGCGCGGTTGCCGCGGATGTAGATCATCGCGTTGATCGACGAGCAGCCGCCGAGCGTCTTCCCGCGCGGCCAGTACAGCGACTGGCCGGTGTGCTTCTGCTCGACCGTCTCGTAGTTCCAGTCCCATTTGGTCTTGAACAGACCGGGGAACGCGGCGGGGATGTGGATCTCGTCGGCGTCGTCCTCGCCGCCCGCTTCGAGCAGGAGCACCCGTGCCGACGGATCCTCGCTCAGCCGGTTCGCCAGTACGCATCCCGCGCTGCCCGCGCCGACGATCACGTAGTCGAAGGAGTCCTGATCGGCCACGGTGCCTCCTGCTGCTCGCCCGGTGTTGACGCCCCGCCAATGGGCTCATCTTGGCCCAGCGCCGCGCTCCGAGCATCCCCCAGACGAAGGATCGGTGCGAGCTCAGTCGGAGTCGGGTGAAAAAGAGGTCACGCAGGGGCCGCCCTCGGCGTCGTCCTCGGTCTCGATGCGTCCCGGGCTCCGGACGCCGTCGACCTCGCCGGTGAGGTGCAGGATCGTCTGCTTCGCGGTGGTCAGCACGTCGGCGTTGTCGACGGTGTACCTCGCTTCGCCGTGGATGATCTGCTGCACGCCTTCGCGCGTCGTGTCCGCCACCTTCTCGCACAGCACGGACAACGCCGCCGGGATGTCGCGCGCGTTGATCGCGTCGACGAACTTGTTCCCCGCCTCTTCCCCGGTCTTGACGTCCGGTCGGGGCGAGGGCTTCGTGTCGAGGCTCGGCAGCGGCTCGGGCTCGCCGCCGGTCTTGGCGTCGCGCACGCACCAGCCGCCCTCGCCGGGGATCATCGCGATCCCGATGGTCTGACCCCCGAGGGTGAACGCGGCCGAGTACTCCTGCGGCGCACGCTGGTGCGCGGGCGTGCTCAGCTGTGCGCCTTCGGAGACGGCCGCCATCTGCTCGAAGGTGTACGACCGCTTCGAGCGGATCGGGCACCAGAGCTGACTGACGCGGCCCTCGCCGACACCGTTCACGAACGACTGGCCCAGCTGCTCCGGCGTCGCGCGCGAGGTGATGTCGGGCTTGGTCTTGAAGAACCCCGGCGTCACGAAGCCGGTGAACGCGACACCGCCCGCGATCAGGACGAAGACCAGCGCCAGCGTGATCCAGAGCCCGGTCTTCGACTTCTTCGGCGCGTACTGCGGTTGCCCGTAGGTCATGCGGCAACCGTAGTGAAGTAGGCTCGGGCGGTACCCACGACCTGCGTGAATAAGGAGCAGCCTGCCGTGGCCCGAGTCGTCGTCGACGTCATGCCCAAGCCCGAAATCCTCGACCCGCAGGGCCAAGCCGCGCTCGGCGCGGCCGGTCGTCTCGGCTTCACCGGGATCACCGGGATCCGTCAGGGCAAGCACTTCGAGATCGAGGTCGACGACTCCGTCGACGACGCGACGCTCGAAAAGATCGCCGAAGGTTTCCTCGCGAACCCCGTCATCGAGCAGTGGACCATCAAGCGGGTGGACGCGTGAGCGCCCGCATCGGGGTCATCACCTTCCCCGGCACGCTCGACGACGGTGACGCGGCCCGCGCGGTCCGCTACGCCGACGCCGAGGCCGTGCCGCTGTGGCACGCGGACGAAGACCTCAAGGGCGTCGACGCCGTCGTCGTCCCCGGCGGCTTCTCCTACGGCGACTACCTGCGCGCCGGCGTCATCGCCCGGTTCGCGCCGGTGATGTCGTCGGTGATCGAGGCCGCCCACAAGGGCATGCCGGTGCTGGGCATCTGCAACGGCTTCCAGATCCTGTGCGAGGCCGGGCTGCTGCCGGGCGCGATGATCCGCAACGCGGGCCTGCACTTCATCTGCCGTGACCAGTGGCTGCGCGTCGAGCACAACGAGACCGCGTGGACCACCCGGTACGACAAGGGTGCCGAGATCCTCATCCCGATGAAGAACATCGACGGCTGCTACGTCGCCGAGCAGGCCACCCTCGACGAGCTGGAGGGTGAGGGCCGCGTGGTGTTCCGCTACGTCGGCGGCAACCCGAACGGCTCGCGCAACGACATCGCCGGGATCTGCAGCGAGAACGGCCGCGTCGTGGGGCTCATGCCGCACCCGGAGCACGCCATCGACGCCCTCACCGGGCCTTCCGACGACGGCCTCGGCATGTTCTACAGCGCGGTCGACGCCCTCGTCTCCGCCTGACACCCCCTCGCATTTCGTCCTCTAAATGCGTTCGCATTTAGAGGACGAAATGCGTCAGGAGGCGGCGGCCACCAGAGCGGCGTAGGGCCCACCGGCCGCCAGCAGCTCCGCGTGCGAGCCCAGCTCGGTCACCCGGCCGCCCTCGATGACCGCGACCCGGTCGGCCGCGGCCGCCGTATGCAGCCGGTGCGCGATCGCGATCACCGTGCGCCCTTCGAGCACCGCGCTCAGCGACCGCTCCAGCTCCCGCGCCGAACCCGTGTCCAGCAGCGACGTCGCCTCGTCCAGCACCAGCGTGTGCGGGTCGGCCAGCACGACCCGCGCCAGCGCCAGCTGCTGCGCGATCGCCGCCGGAACGGCGACCGCCCCGGCCCCGACCTTCGTGTCCAGCCCGTCCGGCAGGCTCGCGACCCACTCCGAAGCCCCGACCGAGGCCAGCGCGGCCAGCAGCCGTTCGTCGGTCCAGTCCCCGGCCGGGAGCGTGAGGTTGTCCCGCAGCGTCCCCGCGAACACGTGCTGCTCCTGCGTCAGCAGCAGCACCTCACCGCGCAGGACATCGTCCGGCAGCGTCGACACCTCGGCGCCGCCGATCCGCACCGAGCCCGAGGTCGGCGCCGACATCCCGGCCAGCAGCCGTCCCAGCGTCGACTTGCCGGCCCCCGACGGTCCGACGATCGCCAGCCGCTCGCCGGCGGGCACCCGCAGGTCGATCCCGTGCAGCACCTCGCGGTCCGCGTTGTAGCCGAAGCGCACGTCGCGGACCTCGATGTCCTGGCCGCGCGGAGCGTCCGAAGTCCCACCTGAAGACCCAGCAGGCCGGACACCCAGCAGCCGCCGCAGCGAGACCCCCGCGACCTGCATGTCCGCCAGCCAGAACAGCGCCTCGTTCAGCGGACCCGTCATGACCTGCGAATACAGCAGCATCGCGGTGATCGTGCCGAGCCCTTCCCAGCCGTTCGAGTAGGCCAGCAGACCCAGCCCGAGCATCACCGGCACCGGCAGCACGTAACTGATCTCCAGCGACGGGATCCACCGCATCTGCAGTGCCCGGACCTTGCGCTCGCCCAGCATCGCCGCGTCGAGACCGTCGTGCCCGGTCCGGATCCGGCGGCCGGTCAGGTTCAGCGCCTCGGCCGTCCGCGCGCCCTCCGCGGTCTCGTGCGTGGTGGACTGCAGCTCGGACCACTTGTCCAGCATCCGCCGCATCACGTCCGGGATCCGCCGCTGGTACCAGATGTTCACCGGCACCAGCAGCGGCAGCGCGACCAGCAGGCCCAGCGCCAGGAACGGGGACGTGATCACCATCGCCACCACGGTGAACACCACCGTGACCGCGGCGATCAGGATCTCCGGCGCGCCGAAGCGCACCGCGTGGTCGATACGGCTGACGTCGGTGGTCGCCCGGCTGAGCAGGTCACCGGTGCCCGCGGCCTCGACCGTCCCGAGCGGCAGGTCCAGCGCGTTCCCGACGAACTCCTCGCGGTTCTTCGCCAGGATCCGCTCGCCGAACACCCGCGCGCGAAGCCGCGCCAAACCCTTGAACCACGCTTGCGCGCCCAGCACGACCACGAACGCGATCGCCAGCCAGGTGATCGTGGCGGTCGTCGTGCCGCCGACGACCTCGTCCACCAGCGCGCCCAGCAGTTGTGGCCCGGCCAGCCCGATCGCGGTCGCGACGCAGAACAGGCCGAGCATCACGGAGAACTCGCGCTTGTTGGCGCGCGCGGTCTCCCTGATCCATCGTCGAACGTCTTTCTTGTCTGCCAGCGGCAGCTTCTTCATGCCGGTACTTTCGTACTCACGACCACATCGGCCACATGTGTCCACAATGGACTTTGACTGAACACGACGGTGGTCTTGCCGCGCCGCAGCTTCGCGACGCGTTCGGTTATGCGGGCTTCGGTATGCGCGTCGACGGCCGAGGTCGGCTCGTCGAGCAGCAGGACGTCGGCGTCGGTCGCCAGCGCGCGGGCCAGATTCAGCCGCTGCCGCTGACCGCCGGAAACCTCACGTCCGCGTTCGCCGATCACCTCGTCGACGCCGTTGGGCAGCGCGTCCACGATGTCCTCGGCGTCCGCCGCGTACAGCGCTTCGGTGATCTCGACGTCGCCAGGCTCGGCGGGGCTGACCTGCTCGCGCAGCACACCGGAGAACCAGATGTCCTGGTTGTGCGCGAACACGACCCGCCGCCGCAGCTCGTCGAGCGCGACCCGGTCCACCGGAACCCCGCCGACGAGGGCAGGTTCACCCGGATCGGTGAACCGCGCCATCCGCGACGCCACCGCTTCGGCGTCGGCCCCGACGTCGACGACGGTCAGCTTCCCGGCCTCGACCTTGATCCCGGACGTCTCGTCGTAGAGATCCAGCGGGCCTTCCGGCAGCGGCACCGGACGCTCCGGCTCGGCGAGCGTGCGTTCGGTGGACAGCAGTTTGCACACCTTCCGCGCCGAAACCAGCGCGGCGCTCAGCACGCCCGCGAACTCGGTCGCCGTCGTCACCGGGATCACCAGGAACACCGAGACGCCGTAGAACGTGATCAGCTCGCCGACGCCGATGGTGCCGTTGATCGCCAGCTGCGCGCCCAGCCAGGTGATGACCACCGTGACCAGACCCGGCAGCGCGACCTCCGCCGCCGCGAGCCACGCCTCGCTGCGCCCGACCTGGACGCCGGCCGCGCGGACCTTCTGGCTGGAGCGGCGGAAGCGGTCGAGGAACTGCTTCTCGCCGCCGACCCCGCGAAGGATCCGCAGGCCGGAGACGATATCCGCGGCCAGCGCGTTGACCTCGGTCTTCTCCTCGCGCTGCTTCGTCTGGCGCTTCTCGAGCGGCTTCAGCAGCGGCCCGATGCCCACCACCGCCAGCGGGACACCGATCAGCGCGACCATGCCGAGCAGCGGCGACGTCGTCAGCAGCGCCGTCGCGCACACGACGAACGCGATCAGCGAACCGAAGGCCCGCCCGAGCACCTCGAAGGAGTCACCGATCGGGTTGATGTCGCTGGTGGTGATCGCGACCACGTCACCCGTGGTGGTCGTGTCCCGCAGGTTCGCGCCCAGCTTCGCCGCGTGTTCGGTGGCGAGCCGCTGCGTCACCCCGGCGCCGTGGATCCAGCAGCCGTAAGACGCGAAGTGCTGCACCGTGCCCGCGAGCGTCTGCGCGATCCCCAGCCCGGCGGCCGCGAGGCCCCACAGCCAGACGGAATCGCCGTCGCCGCGGCCGATCGCGTCGATACCCCGGCCGATCGCGACCGGCAGCAGGGCGATCGGCAACGACCACAGCGCACCGCTGATCGCCGAGACGGCGAGCAGTCCCGGGCGCGCGAGCATCATCCTGAGCAGGTACCGCCAGGCGGTCGGCTTGGCGGGCAGTCGCAGTCGCGGAAGGGGATATGTGGCGGAAAGCACGATTATCGACGGTAAGCGGATCACCACCGCGGGCGCGACCGATTTATCCGTGGGCGACCGAGAGGTGAACAACCCTCTCCCTTATTCTGGCGGCCGTGGCGAACCCTGATGCGGACACCGTGACCAGCACCGTTGACACCACTCAACACGCCGAGGCGACCCCCGAGCAGACCCAGCCGTACGTCGAACTCGGCCTCGCCGACGACGAGTACGCCCGGATCCGGGAGATCCTCGGCCGCCGTCCGACCGACGCCGAACTGGCGATGTACTCGGTGATGTGGAGCGAGCACTGCTCGTACAAGTCCTCGAAGAAGCACCTGCGCTACTTCGGTGAGACGGCCACTCCCGAGATGAAGGAAAAGATGCTCGCCGGTATCGGCGAGAACGCGGGCGTCGTCGACATCGGCGAGGGCTGGGCGGTCACCTTCAAGGTCGAGAGCCACAACCACCCGTCCTACGTCGAGCCGTACCAGGGCGCCGCGACCGGCGTCGGCGGCATCGTGCGCGACATCATGGCGATGGGCGCGCGCCCGCTCGCGGTGGCGGACGCGCTGCGCTTCGGCCCGGCGGACGCCCCCGACACCCGCCGCGTGCTGCCCGGAGTGGTCGCCGGCGTCGGCGGCTACGGCAACTGCCTCGGCCTGCCGAACATCGGCGGCGAGCTGGTGTTCGACCAGAGCTACTCGGGGAACCCGCTGGTCAACGCCCTGTGCGTCGGCGCGATGCGCGTCGAGGACCTGCACCTGGCCTTCGCCTCGGGCAAGGGCAACAAGATCATCCTGTTCGGCGCGCGCACTGGCCTCGACGGCATCGGCGGCGTGTCCGTCCTCGCCAGCGACACCTTCTCGGGTGACGAAAGCTCGGGCGGCCGCAAGAAGCTCCCGAGCGTCCAGGTCGGCGACCCCTTCACCGAGAAGGTGCTCATCGAGTGCTGTCTCGAACTGTTCGCCCAGAAGCTCGTCGTCGGCATCCAGGACCTCGGCGGCGCCGGGCTCTCCTGCGCGACGTCGGAGCTCGCGGCCGCCGGTGACGGCGGTATGCACATCTACCTCGACCGGGTTCCGTTGCGCGCCACCGGGATGACCCCGGCGGAGGTGCTCTCCAGCGAGTCGCAGGAGCGGATGTGCGCGGTCGTCTCGCCGGAGAACGTCGAGGCGTTCATGAAGGTCTGCGAGAAGTGGGACGTCATCGCCACCGACATCGGCGAGGTCACCGACGGCGAGCACCTGGTCATCACCTGGAACGACGAGATCGTCGTCGACGTCCCGGCGCACACCGTGGCGCACCAGGGCCCGGTGTACGACCGCCCGATCCAGCGGCCGTCCACGCAGGACGCCCTGCAGGCCGACACCTCGGCCAAGCTGCCGCGTCCGTCCACTTCGGACGAACTGCGCGCCGACATCCTCAAGCTCATCTCGTCGCCGAACCAGGCGTCGAAGGAATGGGTGACCTCCCAGTACGACCGCTACGTGCGCGGCAACACCGTTTCCGCGCAGCCATCGGACTCGGGTGTCATCCGCATCGACGAGTCGACCGGCCGCGGGGTGGCCGTTTCGACGGACTGCAACAGCAAGTTCGTCTACCTCGACCCGTACGAGGGCGCGAAGCTCGCCTTGGCCGAGGCGTACCGCAACGTCGCCACCAGCGGTGCGAAGCCGGTCGCGGTGTCGGACTGCCTGAACTTCGGCGCGCCGACCGACCCGGGGGTGATGTGGCAATTCGAGCAGGCCGTGCACGGTCTGGCCGACGGCTGCGTCGAACTCGGCATCCCGGTCACCGGCGGCAACGTCAGCTTCTTCAACCAGACCGGTGACGTCGCCATCCTGCCGACGCCGGTGGTCGGCGTGCTCGGCGTGATCGACGACGTCACCCGCCGCATCCCCACCGGGATCGGCGCCGAGGCCGGGGAAACCCTGCTGCTGCTGGGCGAGACCCACGACGAGCTGGACGGTTCCGCCTGGGCACGCGAACTGCACGGCCA
Organism: Amycolatopsis sp. SB7-3; assembly: GCF_041021335.1. Taxonomy (NCBI): domain Bacteria; kingdom Bacillati; phylum Actinomycetota; class Actinomycetes; order Pseudonocardiales; family Pseudonocardiaceae; genus Amycolatopsis; species Amycolatopsis sp. SB7-3. The sequence goes on along the minus strand of NZ_JBFPJQ010000001.1, from coordinate 2,016,584 downwards.
CCTCGGCGGCCGCCCGCCGCGCGTGGACCTGGCGCGCGAGAAGCTGCTCGCCGACGTCCTCATCGCCGGTTCCCGCGACGGCATGATCTCCGCCGCGCACGACATCTCCGACGGCGGCCTGATCCAGACGCTCGTCGAGACCGTCCTCATCGGACAGTGCGGTGCCCGCGTCTTCCTCGACTCGGAGCAGGACCCGTTCGTGCAGCTGTTCTCCGAGTCCGCGGGCCGGGTGCTGGTCGCCGTGCCGCGCACCGAGGAACTGCGGTTCACCGAGATGCTGACCGCGCGCGGCCTGCCGTGGCGCAAGACCGGCGTGGTGGACCCGGAGTCGGGCTCGCTCGAACTCCAGGGCATCACGGAGTTCACGCTGGAAGAGCTTCGGGAGACTTGGGAGCGCACGCTCCCGGCCCTCTTCGACTGATACGTCGCCTCGTGCGTGAAGGCCCCCTTCCCTCGGCTCAGCCGAGGGAAGGGGGCCTTCACGTACTCACGAGCCGGGAAGCGTCGAACCGGCCGCGAACTTCGCGCCCTCAAGCGACGGCGGCTCCACGAAGGTGGCCACGCCGAAGTCGACGGGTTTCTCCACGACGAGATGGTCCAGCGACACCTTGCGTTCGAACCGCGTCCTCGTGAGGTCGAACGTCCCGTGGATGGTCACGTCCTTGAGCGAGAACTTCCCGGAGATCTGGGCGTCGGTGAGATCCACGTAGCTCGCCACCTCGCACCGATCCGCCCCGAACCAGCCGACCCGCCTGCCGAGCAGTTCGAGTTTGTCGAGCCGGGCGTCGCTGAGGTTGAGCCCCAGCGTCGGCCCGGTGGTGCCGGCGTGGGGAAGGATGTCGCGGATCAGCCGCTCGGCCGCGCGCCGGACCAGCCGTTCGCGTTCCGCGGCCGCCTCGGTTTCCTTGTTCCACTTCGTCTTGCTCGGGAACTTGGGATGCTCGAACGGCCGCCGCAGGTAGGCGCACAACACGTCGAGCACCGTCTGCCGGTACTCCGGCCGGGTCCTGGCCAGCCCCGCGAGCGAATGCATCGCGCCGACCCGGACCTGATCGGCCTCGTTGCCCAGCAGTTCGATCGATTTGGCGAACCGCTCGTCGGAGATCCGGCTGCGCTCGATCTCGTGCCGGTCCTCTTCGGTCCGCCTTCGCCGGTCGTTGAGCCACAGCCCGTAGAGCGCGGCGATCGCCCCGCCCGCCAGCGCGCCGGTCTTGAGCGCGTCACCGCGGCTGGTCGCGCGATCCGTGAGCAGCCAGGCGGTGACCCCCACGAGCACCACGACCGACGACAGCAACGTCCACAACAACGGGGACTTGAGCAGGCGTCTCATACGTCCTTCACCGTGAGCCGGGCACGGCCGTCCGGCAGCGTTTCGACGGACCAGTCCGCCGGGAGTTCGTGATCCCTCGCCGGGTCCACCGAAGTGTTGTACAGCGACACGGAGCCCGGTGCCTTGCGGAACTTCAGGTCCCCGAACCCTTCGAACCGCGCACGACGCAGATCCAGTGCCCCTTCGAATGCGGCGTCGGCGAAGACGGCGTCCTTCGCGAAGACACTGTCCTTAAAGGACGTTTCGCCCGCGAACACCGTCCCGCGAAACTCGGCGTCCTCGCTGAACTGCACCCCGCTGAACCACGCCCGCTGCTCGAACTTGGCTTCGTTGCACCGGAAGTAGCCGATCCGCTTGCCGGTCTCCGTCCCGGCGCCGGTCAGGTAGACCGGCCCGAGGAACACGCAGCCGGACAGGTTGGTGCTGCTGTACAGACCGGCGTAGCGGAGCAGCAGCTTGCCGACCTTCCGTTCGGACAGGTCGAAGTACTCCAGCACCGCCCCGGTCAGGTCGAGGTCGTAACCGGGGGCGTCCTCGGCGTCCGCGGCCGGGAGCAGGTCCCCGATGAGGCGCTGGGCGGTCTGCCGCACCTGGAGTTCCTGTTCCTGCTCGGGTTTACCGGGTGCGGGAAGCTTGTTCCCTTGGCGTTTCGCTTCTCCTTCATAGCGCGGATGCTCGAACGGCCGCCGCAGATACGAGCAGAGGATGTCCAGCACGGTCTGCCGGTAGAGCTCGCGACCGCGGGCGAGCCCCGCCAGCGCGTGCAGGGCACCCACCCGCACCTGGTCGGCATCGTGCCCGAGGAGCTCGACGGCCTTCGCGAACCGTTCGTCCGAGATCCGGTCCCGGTCCTGGTCGGCCCGCCGCAGCTCCAGCTCCTGCCGCTGTCGTTCGACCTCCTGCCGTCGTTCCTCCACCCGGCGTCGCCGGTCGTTGAGCCACAACGCGTACAGCGCGACGATGGCGGCGCCGGCGACACCGCCGGTCTTCAACGCCTCACTGCGGCTGGTCGCCGGATCCGTCAGCAACCAGCCGCCGACCGCGAGCAACAGGACGAACGAGAGGACGAACGTCCACAGCAACGGGGAGCGGAGGAACCGCTTCATCGGGCCTTGGAGACCAGAAGCGAAGAGACGCACCAGGAGCCGGACTGGCTCTGCGCGAACATCGTTCCCTTGGCGTCCTCACCTTCGACCGTGCCGGTGATCTCGGCCATGACGAGGTTGGTCGTCCCCTGCGTCCGCTTGACCTCGGCCGTGGAGCCGGGCGGAAGGAAGACGTCGAGCACGGAGCCCATGCTCGGCCGACGGTTTTCACAGGCCAGGGCGATCGCCCCTTGCCGGTCGCCCGACGAGATCTTGGCGAGGAAGTCCTGGATGACCTTGACGCCCGCAGGATCGCCGGAGCTGGTGCCGCCGCTTTCGGTGCTCCGCGGGGTCCTGGTCGTGCTCGACTTCGGGCTGCTGCTCTGCGGCGCGGAGGTCGGCGCGGGCTCGGACGACGAGGGCGGCGCGGCCACCGGCTCGTCCTTGCTCAGCAGGAAGCCCGGCGCGACGAACCCGGTGACACCGAACGCCACCAGCACGACCACGCCGATCACGATCCCGATGATCAGTCCGGTCTTGCTCTTCTGCGGCGGCGCGGGCGGGCCACCGAAGCCCTGCTGGTAACCCTGCTGATTCGGGTCCCAGCCCTGCTGCGGCTGCTGGTACTGCTGCGTCTGGTCCCAGCCCTGCTGCGGCTGCTGCTGGTACTGCTGGGTCTGCTCCCAGCCCTGCTGCTGGCCGTACTGCTGAGGCTGACCGTACTGCTGGTTCGGGTCCCAGCCACCCTGCTGCGGCTGCTGTCCCTGCGGGTCCTGGCCATAGGGCTGGCCTGGCTGGGGTGGGTAGGTCATCGGTCTCGCCTTCCGTACTGGGGCCTGAGGCTTCAGATCAGACGACCGGCGGTCAGCGCTGGTTCCGGATCCGCCCGTGCCAGGGATTTCCCAGGGAAAATACCCCGCGCGCGAAAACGGCTCCCGGCCGAGGCCGGGAGCCGTTCTTCACGGAATGCGCAGCTCAGCCGTTGGCCAGTGCCTGCAAGCGGTCGTAAGCGCCGTTGAAGGTGTTCTGGTCGAGCGGGCTGGAGGTGTACTGCCACACGGTGTAGAAGCCCCAGCCGTAGGGCAGCGTGCCCACGGTGGACGCGTAGCGCGCGATCCACAGCGGGACCGTGCCACCGAAGTTCTGCGACGTGCCGACGCAGGTGCTCCACCAGCTCGTCGAGGTGTAGATGACGGGCCAGCGGCCGGTGCGCGCCTTGTACCGGTCGTGGAACGCCCGGATCCACGAGCCCATGGCGGACTGGCTCAGGCCGTAGCAGGTCGCGCCGTACGGGTTGTACTCCATGTCCAGCGCGCCCGGCAGCGTCTTGCCGTCCTTCGACCAGCCACCGCCGTTGTTGATGAAGAAGTCGGCCTGCGCCGCGCCGCTCGAGACGTTCGGCAGGGCGAAGTGGTACGCGCCGCGGATGAAGCCCTTGTTGTAGGAACCGTTGTACTGCTGGGCGAAGTACGGGTTCTTGTAGCTGGTGCCTTCGGTGGCCTTGGTCCACACGAAACGCTTGCCCTGGTTCCACCAGTAGTTCCAGTCGACGTTGCCCTGGTAACTGGCCACGTCCATTCCCGCGACCGTCGCGAGCACGCCGACCTCGGGCTGCGGCTGGGCGGCCTTGGCCTTCGACTCGGGGGTGGAGGTGTCGCCTTCCACGCGCCGGATCTGCGATCCGATCGTGTGGTCGTTCCGCTGGAGATCCTGTTCGATCGACATGATCTCGGGGGACGGGGCGGCCGACGCCTGGACCGTGCTGCCGAGCAGGAGCAGCGCGGAGCCGACGGCGATGGCGATTCTTCGGGAAGTGCGCATCACGACAATCCCTTCACGGATAACCCTCGCTGAGGACGGCGACCTTGCAGGTGGTAGCCGTCCGGGCACGATTGTTGACGACGGGTGCCGGGTTTGTCACTAACTTCCGTGAAATTGGTACTACGCGTGGGTGATTTTCATTTCCAAGTAGGGCGAGTTATGTGATCTTGTAACGCCCACTCGGGTGGGTGTTCAGCCGAGCGACAACGCGCGCACGCGGTCGATCGTGCCGTTGAACCAGTTCTGATCGCCGGGGAGACTGCCCTTGTTCGAGAACTGCCAGATGGTCTGGTGCTTCCAGCTCGCGGGCAGCTCGCCGATCTCCGTGTTGTAGCGCGCGATCCACAGCGGGTTCTGCCAGAACGCGTTGCTGTTGCCGGTGCAGCGTTTCCACCAGCTCGTCGACGTGTAGATCGCCGGATGCCGCCCGGTCCGCCACAGATAGGTCTCGGCGAACGACGCCATCCACGCGACCATCTGCGCCGGCGTCTTGCCGTAACAGGTTTCGCCGTACGGGTTGTATTCGACGTCGAGCGCACCCGGCAGGGTCTTGCCGTCACCGGACCAGCCGCCGCCGTGGTCGACGAAGTAGTGCGCCTGCGCCGCGCCGTCCGAGATGTCGGGGCGCGCGAAGTGGTAGGCGCCGCGGATCAGGCCGACGCCGTAGGAACCGTTGTACTGCTGGGGAAACCGGGGATTGACGAAACCGGTGCCCTCGGTGGCCTTCACATAGACGAACTTCGCGCCGGTCCTCGCGGCGGCGGGCCAGTCGACGTCGCCCTGGTGGCCGCTGACGTCGTGGCCGAGCGTCTGCGCCTCGCCGCCGTACAGCGGCCCCACCGACACGTTGACGCCTTCGTGCAGCGCGATCTGAGAACCGGCGTAATGCTCCTCGGCCCCGTCGTACCTGGGCCCGCTTTCCCGTGCGACGGCGGGGGTCTGCGCGAGCAGCAGAACCCCCGCCGCGAGGACGGCCCCCCAGCCTTTCGAACACACTCTGCGACTCATCACGTCGCCACGATCCCTCGGGAAAAGGGAATCAGCGACTCGAACATCACCCGAAAGTGTTGCTTTCGGGCCGAAAAAATTGGGCCGAGTGGGTTAATCGGGCCCTAACGACGCTCGTCTGAAAGGGCTTTGTCGAGGTGCTCCGAGGGGACGATCGCGGTGAGCCGGTCGTGGGGGTTGATCGTCACCGGGTGCCCGGCGAGCAGCGGGACCATGTCCCGGCCCAGCACCGCGCGGGCGTGCGGCCATTCGCGCGGGACCAGCGATTTGGCCGTGTACGCGGGCACGAGCACCTTGCCGTCGTTGTTGTGGAAGCCGATCACCGTGCGCTGCACCGGGGAAAGGGCGTAGACGAACAGCGTCGAATCGAGGATGACGCGCGGCAGGTCGGCGGCCGGGCGGTGGTTCGTGCGCACCAGCTGGAGGAGCTGCTCGAGCTCGTTGCGCGGCTCCGGGAAGCCGAGCGCCTTGGGCGAGGGACGGTAGCGATCGTTGGGGTGGAAGTCCTCGACGATCTCGCCGCCGCCGTTCACCGGGTACGCGCCGACGACCGCCCAGGACGGCACCGGGCCGTCGGGATCGAAGGCCTCGTCGATGACGTACAGCCAGCTGTTCGGGTTGGCCTTGGCGTTGGCGCGCATCTCTTCGGTGATCTTCGGCTTCTTCTTGCCCGCCGGGCTCGACGCCAACCGATCCGCCTCGTCCCGCTGCGCCATCGCCATCCCCACGTTCCGGGTGCCTGAAGGTTTGTTCGCGCTCACTCTACTGTTCTCCCATGGCCTCTTCGCGTACGGTCGACCCCGCTGAGTTACGAGCCGCGATCGCGGCGATTTCCCCCTGGTTGAGCGGATCCGGTCCGGAACCGGCCCGTCCCGAGCTGGCCGTCGCGGTGCGGCTGAGCCTGCGGACGCTGGCCGGGGACGCCCCGGGGAAGAGTGTCGAAGTGCGGGTGCCGCCGTTCGCGGCTGTGCAGTGTGTCGAAGGATTGCGCCATACCCGCGGGACCCCGCCGAACGTCGTCGAAACGGATCCGCGTACCTGGCTGGAACTGGCGACCGGGCTGCTCGGCTGGGCCGACGCCGTCGAATCGGGGCGGGTCACCGCCTCCGGGAGCAGGGCCGATCTGGCCCGCTGGCTGCCCTTGGTCCGCCTCTAGACCCCGCCCTGGCGTGCAATGAAGGACTCCTTCATCGCAAATTTTGCGATGAAGGAGTCCTTCATTGCAGGGCGCTGAGTCTTAAGCCTTACGGCCGATACCGCCCGAGATGGTCCGCTGGGCCGCGTTCAGCTCCTTGATCCGCGGGCCGTCCGGCCACCAGTCGACGCACAGCTTGACGCCGGGCTCGACCATCTCGAGGTCGTGGAACAGCTCCTCGATCTCGGCCTTCGTGCGGAAGGTGCCCGAGCCCATCGGGCTGTGGATGAAGAAGTCCTCCATCTTGCGGGCGGTCTCGGACAGCTCGTCCTCCGGGTCGGAGAAGTGCGAGATCGCCACGTAGGAGCCCGACGGCAGCGCGTCGATGTACTTCTTCATGATCTTGGCGGGCTGGTCGTGCGGCCCGTTGTAGTGGTGCAGCGTCCCGAGCTGCAGCAACGCGATCGGCTGCGAGAAGTCGATGTGCCGGCGGATGTCCGGGTTCTCGATGATCCGCTCAGGCTCGAAGATGTCGTCCGAGACGAAGTGCGTGTTCTCGTTCTCCTCGAGCAGCGCCCGCCCGTGGGCGAGCACGACCGGGTCGTTGTCGACGTAGACGACCTTGATCTCGGGGTTGATCCGCTGCACGACCTGGTGCGTGTTCTCCGCGGTCGGCAGGCCGGATCCGAGGTCCAGGAACTGCGTGATGCCCGTCTGGCTGGCGAGGAACCGGCAGGCGCGGATCAGGAAGCCGCGGTTCTCGGTCGCCAGGTCCTGCGCCTCCGGGGCGGCCTGCTGGACCTTGCGCAGCACCTCCCGGTCGATCTCGTAGTTGTCCTTGCCGAGCAGGAAGGCGTCGTACACCCGGGCGATGCTGGCCCGGGTCGGGTCGACACCCACGGGCACTCGTTCCGTCCGGGTCGGGGCGTCGGGCATCTTGAACCTCACAAAACTGTGTCGGAAGTCTCGGGCTCTACGTAGAGTAGAACCACGTACGCGACCGGTAAACCGAGCCATCCCTGTCGTGTCGAGGCCCAAACGTGTACTTTCAGTAATCGGCTTGTTCTCCTGTGAGTGTCGTCGCGCGAAAGGTCCCCGGTCGATGAACGCGGTCACCCCGCCTGGCGGTGAGCAGTCCCTGGGTCCCACCGCGCGACGGATGATCCTCGGCTCTCAGCTCCGCCGGATGCGCGAGGACGCGGGCATCACGCGCCAGGAGGCCGGCTACAGCATCCGCGGCTCGGAATCGAAGATCAGCCGTCTCGAGCTCGGCCGCGTCGGGTTCAAGGAACGCGACGTCGCCGACCTGCTGACCATGTACGGGATGACCGACCCCGGCGAGCGGCAGCAGTTCCTCGACATGGTCAAGGAGTCGAACGAGCCGGGTTGGTGGCGCCGCTACGGCGACCTGATGCCGAGCTGGTTCAACGACCTCGTCGGGCTCGAAGAGGCCGCGGCGCGGATCCAGGTGTGGGAGCCGCTGTACGTCACGGGTCTGCTGCAGACCGAGGACTACGCGCGGGCGATCATGAGCCACGGCCGCAAGGACATGGTCAACGAGCAGATCGACCGCCGCGTCGCGCTGCGGATGCGGCGCCAGAAGATGCTGTCGAGGCCGGACGCGCCGCGGTTGTGGCTGGTGCTCGACGAGTCGGTGCTGCACCGGCCGATCGGCGACCGCGAGGTGCTGAAGGCGCAGATCGACCACCTGCTGGAGATGATCCAGCAGCCGAACATCTCGGTGCAGATCCTCCCGTTCGACCGGAGCGGTTACTCCGCGGACAGCGCGTTCTCGCTGCTCAGGTTCGCGGAAGAGGAATTGCCGAACATCGCGTACACCGAGTACCTGACCGGCGCGCACTACATCGACAAGCGCGACGAGATCGAGCGGTACAGCCGTGCGCTGGACATGCTCGCCGTCGACGCGGAGACGCCGGACCGCAGCCGCCAGATGCTGATGAAGCGCCGCGCCGAAATCTGAGTCGATCACCGTTGTGGGGCTGACCGCCGTTCCGGGGACGGCCGGGGTTTTCTTGCGGTCACCCGAAATTCCGGCGACCAGTCGTAGCTGTTCACCCGTTGGGGACAGTGCGCGTCACCCTTTGGTGGGACGGCTGAGGACTTAAGTCATCACTGCACGCGAATTCTGCAAAAACTTCTGCACGTGCATTTACCGCTGCAGTCACACGTGCTAACTTTGGGATCACAGGCAAATGCACATGCAGATGCATCGCCCGAAGTCTTCTGTCGGGGAAGGTGGGGACCATGGCTGAACAGTTCGACAACGGCATCCCGGCCGATCGTCTTATCGGCGCGCAATGGCGCAAAGCGAGCTACAGCAACGCGATCGGCAACTGCGTGGAGGTGGCACCGCTCGCGTCCGGCGAGATCGCGATGCGCAACTCGCGCTTCCCGACCGGTCCCGCACTGGTCTACACCCAGGCCGAGATGGCCGCGTTCCTCGCGGGTGCCAAGGACGGCGAATTCGATGACGTCCTCGGGTGACACCATCACCGCGGAAATCACCGACATCGAAAGCGGCCTGCAGGAACTGATCCACCGCGGGTACCAGTTCGTGCACCCGTGCGACGCGAACGGCGAGGTCATGGCCGTGGTCGGCGTGCGAGTCCACGACAACGTGGTCGACGTGGTCCGGCTCAACGCCGAGGACGACGTCGTCGCGACCCGTATGCCGGGCACCGAGGAGGACATCCTCGAACCCGAGGTCTGGCTGTGGCGGTACACCGGAGACGCCGCGACGGTGCTGACGGCACTGCTCGCGCTCCCGGACGAGCGCACACCCGGCTCGCTCTACGTTCCGGAGACCGCGGCCAAGGGCTGCTGGGTTCCCGGCCGCGGCGGCACGTCCAAATGGCTCGCCGCGGGCTAGTCAGCTCCTAAGCACAGTCGACCGCCTCTGTCGAGGGGGAGCGGTCGGCTGGTCGGGGGTCGTGAGTGACGGGTCTTGACACCCGCTCGTCACTCACGGTCATCAGTCGAAGCGTGTCCAGCGCCACCTCGTGCGGCGCGTTGATCTCCTGCTCACCGTTTACACTGGTGGCGGCCTGCCCTCTTTCTCCCTGGGAGCACCTCGGTGGTTTCCGACCCGTCCCTCGCCGGACAGCCCGTGACCGACCAGCCCGATCCGGAACCCCGCGAGGAATGCGGTGTCTTCGGTGTCTGGGCGCCCGGAGAAGAGGTCGCGAAGCTGACCTACTACGGGCTCTACGCACTTCAGCACCGCGGCCAGGAAGCGGCCGGCATCTCCGTCTCCGACGGTTCGCAGATCGTCGTCTTCAAGGATCTCGGCCTGGTCAGCCAGGTGTTCGACGAGCAGGTCCTGCAGTCGCTGCAGGGACATATCGCCGTCGGCCACTGCCGCTACTCGACCACCGGCGCGACCATCTGGGAGAACGCGCAGCCGATCTTCCGCACCACCGCGACCGGTAGCGGATTGTCCTTCGCGCACAACGGAAACCTCGTCAACACCGCGGAACTGCGGGATCGCACGGTCGAGGCCGGGCTCAAGCCGCACGCGGGGCTGACCGGTTCGTCCAGCGACTCCGACCTGGTGTGCGGGCTCCTCGCGGCCAACGCCGCCGACAAGGGCATCGAAGCCGCCGCGCTGGAACTGCTGCCCACCCTCAAGGGCGCGTTCTGCCTGGTCTTCGCCGACGAGTCCACCCTGTACGCCGCGCGCGACCCGCACGGCGTGCACCCGCTGGTGCTCGGCAGGCTCGAACGCGGCTGGGTGGTCGCGAGCGAGACGGCCGCGCTCGACATCTGCGGCGCGTCGTTCGTCCGCGAGGTCGAGCCCGGTGAGCTCATCGCGATCGACGCCGAGGGCCTGCGCTCCTCGCGGTTCGCGAACCCGGAGCCCAAGGGCTGTGTCTTCGAGTACGTGTACCTCGCGCGCCCCGACACCTCGATCGCCGGCCGCAGCGTGCACGCCACCCGCGTCGAGATCGGCCGCAAACTCGCCGCCGAGCATCCGGCCGACGCCGACCTGGTCATGCCGGTGCCCGAATCCGGCACCCCGGCCGCCATCGGCTACGCGCAGGGCTCCGGCATCCCCTACGGCACCGGCCTGGTGAAGAACGCCTACGTCGGCCGCACCTTCATCCAGCCGTCGCAGACCATCCGGCAGCTGGGCATCCGGCTGAAGCTGAACCCGCTGCGCGACGTCATCCGCGGCAAACGGCTCGTGGTGGTCGACGACTCCATCGTCCGCGGCAACACCCAGCGCGCACTGGTCCGCATGCTGCGGGAGGCCGGCGCGCTCGAGGTGCATGTCCGGATCGCCTCGCCGCCCGTGCGCTGGCCGTGTTTCTACGGCATCGACTTCGCGTCGCGGGCCGAATTGGTGGCCAACGGCGTCGACCTCGACGGCATCCGCCGCTCCATCGGCGCCGACACCTTGGGCTACATCTCCCTGGACGGGCTGGTCGCGGCGTCGGAGCAGCCGAAGTCGCGGTTGTGCACCGCGTGCTTCTCCGGCGAGTACCCGATCGCGCTGCCCGAAGACGCGCTGATCGGGAAGCACCTGCTGGAGAGCCTGGACTCGGTGAATGGCGCGGCGAAGCCCGTCAGCCCTGCCGGGTACGGTGCTGAGGACGCCATCCGGCGTCCCTAGACCTCTCTTCCAGAGTTGGAGTCCGCTTCCGTGAGCGAGTCCACGAGCGCCACGTACGCCGCCGCCGGCGTCAGCATCGACGCCGGTGACAAAGCCGTCGAGCTGCTCAAACCGCACGCCGAGAGGGCCACGAGGCCCGAGGTGATGGGCGGCGTCGGCGGTTTCGCCGGGCTGTTCTCCCTGAAGCTGGACAAGTGGAAAGAGCCGGTGCTGGCCTCGTCGACCGACGGGGTCGGCACCAAGATCGCCGTCGCCCAGGCGCTCGACAAGCACGACACGGTCGGCATCGACCTGGTCGCGATGGTCGTCGACGACCTGGTCGTCACCGGCGCCGAGCCACTGTTCATGCAGGATTACATCGCCGTCGGCAAGGTCGTGCCGGAGAAGATCGCGGCGCTGGTCGGCGGGATCGCCGAGGGCTGTGTCCAGGCGGGTTGCGCGCTGCTCGGCGGCGAGACCGCGGAGCACCCCGGCCTGATGGGCGAGCATGACTACGACCTCTCGGGCACCGGCATCGGTGTCGTCGAGGCGTCGAACGTGCTCGGCCCGGAGCGGGTCCGCCCCGGCGACGTCGTCCTCGCGCTCGGCTCGTCCGGCCTGCACTCCAACGGCTACTCGCTGGCCAGGCACGTGCTGCTGGACATCGCGCGCATGCCGCTCGACGGGCACGTCGAGGAGTTCGGCCGCTCGCTGGGCGAGGAGATGCTGGAGCCGACCAGGATCTACGCGAAGGACTGCCTCGCGCTGGCCGCCGAAGCCGACGTCCGCACGTTCGCGCACGTCACCGGCGGTGGCCTGGAGCAGAACCTCGCCCGCGTCATGCCGCGCGGCCTGGTCGCGCGGCTCGAACGCGGCACCTGGACCCCGGCGCCGGTGTTCGCGCTGATCGGCCACCGCGGCAAGGTCGAGCGCGCCGAACTGGAGAAGACGTTCAACATGGGCGTCGGCATGGTCGCGATCGTCGGCCCCGACGACGTCGACCGCGCGCTCGCGATGCTGACCGCGCGGCACGTGCCGGCGTGGATCCTCGGCGACGTCCAGCCCGCGGAAGACCCGGACGGTCCGCGCGCCGTGCTGTCGGGTGACCACCCGCGCTTCTGATTTAACGGCTTGGGCCCGGGTGACACACTGGGTCCGTGGCTGATGACGTGGTGATCGGTACCCGGTTCGTGATCCCGGGTGCCGAATTGAGCGAACGGTTCTCCCGGTCCTCGGGCCCGGGTGGGCAGGGCGTGAACACCACGGACTCGCGGGTCGAACTGTCCTTCGACGTGGCCGGTTCGGCATCCGTCCCGGAGCATCTCCGGGCCCGGATGCTGGACCGGCTTTCGTCGCGCCTGGTCGACGGCGTCGTCACGATCGCCGCGTCCGAACACCGCTCCCAGCTGATGAACCGGGAAGCCGCGCGGGCACGGCTGGTGATGCTCCTGACGGACGCGTCGGCGCCGCCGGCCGCCAAGCGGCGTCCCACCAAACCCTCACGGGGTTCGAAGGAACGCCGCCTGGCGTCGAAGAAGCGCCGCGGCGAGGTCAAGAAGTCACGCCGCGGCGGCTACTCAGACGACTGACAGGTGCACGCACTCGGCAGCGGTCTTGAACCCGACCCGGCCGTAGACGCGTTCCGCCTGCCCGGCGCCCGGCGTCAGGAACACCGACCGGCCGCCGCGCACGTGTGCTTCACGCGTCAGGTACTCCGTCATCGCCGCGGCGATCCCGCGGCTCCGGTACTCCTCGAGCACCCCGATCCCGGCGATCTCCGTCGCGCCGTCGAGGATCGCGGTCGCGACGCCGCCACCGACGACCTCGCCGTTCTCGTCGACCGCCATCACCGAGATGGTCTCGCCGCTCAGCTGATCCGGCGACGGGTCGAGGTGTTCGTCGGGATCGGTCTCGCCGAACGCCAGGTTCTGCGCCCGGATCATCTGCCGGAGTTCGCCCTCGGTCTTCGGGGTGACCAGGCTGATCCCCGCCGGTTTCGGCTGTTCGACGACCTGCCCCGGGGTGCAGATCATCAGCGGAACCCGCCGCTCCAGCGTGTAATCGCACCGGACGAGCACGGCTTCGGCGGCCGGAACGGCCTCGGTGAGGAACTCCAGACGCGGCGCGAGCCCGCGCTTGCGGAACGCCTCGGTGAGCGCGGCGACGTCGTCCTCGGTGGGGACGGCGCCGTCGTCGGGGATCGCGTAGTTGAGGAAGGGGCTGCTGGATTCGAGGTAGTAGGTGGCCAGGAACGGCCCGATCCGCTCGGTTTCGCGGAATTTCGCCGCGGTGAGGCGGATGTAGGACTGCAGAGCACGAATCGTCTCGGAAAGCACTGGTGGAAAGCCTTTCGGGCAGAAGAAGGAGACGCACGGGACGATCCGCGTGCGTGGTGGGCTGGCGGGTGCGCCGGCTAGCTCGTGCCGACGCCACCGAAGGCGTCAGGCATGAGGCATCCCTCTTTCTTGCTGCGTAGGGCTTTCGCGATCACTCTCGCACGACGGTCAACTCCTTTACCTCCGCTGCGGATGCGCGATGCCCGAATACCGCTCGTCCCACACCGATCTCGGGACCCGGAGCCGGACCGGCGCCTCGCACACCCGCCGGACCTGCGCCGGGATCGCCACGGGCGGCCGGACGTCCAGGCGATGCCACAGTCGTTTGCTCACCGCGGCGCCCGCGACGGCGCCCAAGGTGTTCAGCAGGATGTCGTCGGCCGAGGTCACCCGGCCCGCCTGGATCAGGTATTGAGTGCCCTCCACCAACACCGAGACGGCCAGCGCGCCCAGCGCGATCCGGCCCAGTGAGCGCAGGCGGCGGAACCGGAGGGGGAGCAGGGCGCCGAGCGGGCTCAGCATGAGGACGTTGCCCAGCGCCTGCCAGAGATTGGCGCTGTCGTTCAGGGCGAGGCGGAGGTCGGTGCCGGGTTCGAGGTTCAGCCTGCTGCCGTGCGCACCGGTCACCGGCATCGTGACCAGGCACAACACCAGGAAGCAGGTCAGCGCGAGCGTCATGTCGACGGCGGCCGTCGCCGACGCGGAGAAGAGATCGGCCTGTCTTCGCCGCCGCCGGTGGGCCGCGAGCAGCGGCCACCCGAGCAGTGCGTACGGAATCGCGGTGATCGTCAACGGGATCATCACACCGAAAGCGCGGAGCAGCTCACCCATGGCCTTCCTTTCCGGAGCGCCCAAGATCACCTTCGCATCACAAGATCGACTCGGCATGGCGGAGCGGACGCACTAAGAGGTGATCTTTTCCGGTGGCGGAAAAGGTTTTCCCATGCTCGGAACCGTCCACAAAGGAACCTGTGGACAAACCTGTGGACGGCCGCGAACCAGCCGGAAGAAGGTGTTATCCCGCAAGGAAAAGCCTTGTGGGTGACCTGTGTACTACTTGCCGTGTCCGGCGAGCTCCCGCGCGCGTTCGAGCAGCTTTTGGAGGTGCAGCCCGCGACGTACGTCACACGGGTGCGAGGTCGTCCCGCTCGCGGCCATCGCCGCGAAATCGTCCAGGAGCGCGGTGTACGACTCGCCCGCCGAGCCCGGCTTCCGGCCGAGCGTGCGGTAACCGTGCTCGCCGTAGACGGCGACTTCGACGACCGTCGGCTGGATCGGCAGCCGCAGCGACAGGGTCGCCGTACTCGTCGCGCCACCCTCGTGGGCTAACAGCACCTGCCACAGATCGTCATCGGTCCGGTTCGCCGCGAGCACGTCGGTGATCTCGCCGAGTGCCGCGTCCAGCAGATCGAAGGCATGCGGGCCGATGTCGGCGAGCGCGCCGGAGTCGTGCCGCCACGCCGAGGACTGGTACTGACCGCCGAGCAGCGCGCCCGAAAGCCAGCGAGCCCCGCCGCCCCGCCAGCCGCCGGCTTCCTTGATGCCGTCGAGCCACTCGCGGGTCATCGGCGAGAACCGCAGGATCAGGACCACGAGAGCCGCGACACCGGCGGCCTCCACCGCGTCCGCGAGCCGCCGCGCGCCGTTGAGATCCGCGGCGATCGGCTTCTCCAGGATCAGATGCTTGCCCGCTTCGGCCGCCCGGACCGCCAGCTCCGCCTGAACGGCGGGCGGCACGGCGAACGCGACCGCGTCCACCTGGTCGAGCAGCTCGTCGAAGCTGTCGACGGCCTGGGCGCCGTGGGCCTCGGCCAGCTCCTTCGCGGCCTCGGGACGCCTGGCCCAGACCGCGCGCAACGTCATGCCGGGGTGATCGGCGAGACCTGGCGCGTGCACCGTCTTCGCCCACGGACCGGCACCGACCAGACCCGCACGCAGCTGTCCCTGTCCCACACCCCCGAGTCTAGGTGTGCCCTCGCGCAAGCTGAACGCACCATCGAGTTGCGTTTATTGCGTTTGTTGCGAATAATTCGTTTGAGAGCCGATACTGGGACCACGTTGAACACGGGAGCAGTGATGACTGCGCTGACCATTGACCAGATCGTCCCAGGGCGCCACGACATCGACGTGGCACTCGAGGCACTCCCGCACGTCGAGGCTTACCTGGCCCGGCGGCATGAAAGGGACACCGTGCGCGTCGTCGTCGATGAGCACGAGGAGTCCGTGGTCGTCCCCCGAGGGGTCGTCGACCTGATGGCTCGCGTGCTCGCCCTGGTGGCGGCGGGTGAGAGTGTCGCGATCGTCCCGTCCCATGCCGAGCTGACCACGCAGCAGGCGGCAGACCTGCTCAACGTTTCCCGGCCGTTCCTGATCGGGCTGCTCGAAGCGGGACGGATCGAGTACCGCACGGTCGGTAAGCACCGGCGAGTGAAAGCCGGTTCCCTCCACGACTACTTGCGTGAAGACGACCGCCGGCGTCGCGAGGCCGCGGACGAGCTTTCCGCCCTGAATCAGGAGATGGGGCTGACCTAGCAAGTGGCCTTCGTGGTCCTGTTCGACGCCAACGTGCTGTACCCCAACGTTCTGCGTGATCTGCTGCTCCGGATCGCGCAGAGCGGTTTCGTCCAGGCCAAGTGGACGGACGAGATCCTCGACGAGGTCTTCCGGAACCTCCGGAAGAACCGGCCCGATCTCGACCCCCGCAAGCTGGACAGGACGCGGCACCTGATGAACGCCTCGGTCCGGGATTGCCTCGTCACCTGCTATGAACCACTCATCACTACGCTCGACCTGCCAGATCCGGACGACCGTCATGTACTCGCAGCGGCCATCAAGGCGCAGGCCCGGGTCATCGTGACCGAGAACCTGCGGGATTTTCCCGGACGGGTCCTCGGTCAATGGAACGTCGAGGCGCAGAGCTCGGACGATTTCGTGCTCGACCGGATCGAGCTCTGCGAGAGAGTGGTCGTGGAAGCGGTACGGCGAATCGCGGACTCGCGCCGTGCTCCGCCTGCCAGCGTCTCCGAGGTTCTCGACGCTTTGGAGCGCTGCGGCCTCCGCAAATCGGTCGCGGCGCTCCGTCGCTGAACGACTTGGGTCAGGAGTAGCTGTAGAAGCCGCGGCCGGTCTTCTTGCCGAGCAGACCGGCGTCGACCATGCGCAGCAGCAGCGGCGGCGAGGAGTACAGCGGCTCCTTGAACTCGGCGTACATCGAGTCCGCGATGGCCTTGATGGTGTCCAGGCCGATCAGGTCCGACAGCCGCAGCGGGCCCATCGGGTGCGCGGTGCCGAGCTCCATGCCGCGGTCGATGTCCTCCGCGGACGCGAAGCCCGACTCGATCATCCGGATCGCGGAAAGCAGGTACGGCACGAGCAGCGAGTTCACGATGAACCCGGCACGGTCCTGCGACCGGATCACGGTCTTGCTCAACGCCGTCGTCGCGTGCTCCTCGGCACGGCGGGCGGTGTCGTCGCTGGTCAGCAGCGAGGGCACCAGCTCGACGAGCGGCAGTACCGGGACCGGGTTGAAGAAGTGGATGCCGACCACCTGCTGCGGGCGGCCGGTGGCCATCCCGAGCTTCATGATCGGGATCGAGGAGGTGTTGGACGCGAACACGGCGTCCT
The DNA here is from genome assembly GCF_041021335.1 of Amycolatopsis sp. SB7-3. Classification (NCBI taxonomy): domain Bacteria; kingdom Bacillati; phylum Actinomycetota; class Actinomycetes; order Pseudonocardiales; family Pseudonocardiaceae; genus Amycolatopsis; species Amycolatopsis sp. SB7-3. The sequence goes on along the minus strand of NZ_JBFPJQ010000001.1, from coordinate 1,999,633 downwards.
CGCGCTCGACGATCTTGTCCAGCGACCGGAAAACCTCGACCTTGGCCTGCTCCTGTTCCAGGATGGCCTCGATGACGAGGTCGCGGTCGGCGAACTCGCCGATCTCGGTGGTGAAGCGGAGTCGTCCGAGCGCGGCGTCGGCGTCTTCCTGCGAGAGCTTCCCGTTCTTGACGCCGCGTTGCAGCGACTTCTCGATCCGCGCCCGCCCGGAGTCCAGCGCCGGCTGGTTCACCTCGGTGACGATCACGTCCAGTCCGGCCCGTGCGTGCACCTCGGCGATGCCCGAGCCCATGAGCCCGGCCCCGACGACACCTACTCGCGCTACGTCAGACATGGCACCTCCTCATATTTTGGGCAGCACGCGACACGCGAGGGCGGTCACCGGGACAAGCCCGGATCCACCCTCGCGTGTCACGCGTTGCTCAGCGGCGGTATTCGTCGTACCCGTCGTACGGGTCTTCGTCGTACCGCTTGTCGTCCTCGTGCCTGTCTTCCGAGGAACTACTGGACAGCTCGCGCTGCAAAGCATCGAAGTCGGTTTCGTGCGAGCTGTACTTGAGCTCGCGCGCCACCTTCGTCTGCTTGGCCTTAGCCCGGCCGCGCCCCATGGCTCGACCCCCTCGCACAGGGGCGGGGCGGCCGGGGGAATCGGCGGCCCCGCATCGTCTCGACAATTCTTTCCTGCTGACACCGTACCGTGTCCGGGGGGTTGGATGCGACGTGGCACGGTGTGCCGGTGGCGACAGTGTTCACGGAACGCCGGTTACCGGCCGGTCGGTGGCGATAGTCGCAGGTCGGCGTGCCACGATGCTCGTGTGCCCCGTCCGTTCGCGGCTTATCTCCGCGTCTATGAGCCCCTGCTCGCGCTGGGGGATCCACCGGACGAACGCCTGCTCGAGGCCGTCGAAGCGGCCCGGCTCGATCGTTCGGCCGCGGGCGAGCGCGAGCAGGCACTGTGGCTCAAGTCACAGCATGTCGGGCGGTTGCTGCCCGCCGAACTCGCGGACGGCAGGGCCGCCCCCAGTCTCGTCACCGACGTCCTCGTGCTCGACCCCGAAGACGTGCCGGAGGGTGAGCACGGCGACGCCGGTCCGGGACCGCTGATCTGTCCGATGGAGATCCGCGCGCGCTCGGCCGCGGCGTTGGTGACCTTCCTCGGCGACGCGCATCCGGCGTTGAAGAACGCGGTGCTCGACGCGGGCGGCGCGTCGCTGGACATGATCCGCGCGCGGGCGAAGTCCGCGATCGGCGACTTGTCCGCTTCGGCCTCGCACACGCTCTCGACGACGTGGACCGTTCCGCTCCCGTGGTTCGTCCTGTTCGACCCCGGGATGCGCCGGGTCAAACTCGGCAAGGGACGCGACGACCCGGAGCGCGAGGTGTCGTGGCGGGTCTCCATCGCCGACGCGCGGTACCGCGCCCGCGAGGTCGGGGACCTGCTCGAAGCGACCTTCGGCGACTCGGGGCCCGGCCGGGTGCTGCTGGAGACGCGACGCTGGCTCGACAGCTTCCACCCCGGCTCCGCGGTCGAACTCGACTACGGCGGTCTCGTGCAGCTCTTCGCCGACTCGATCCTGCAGGCCGACACGACCGCCGAAGAGGTGCACGACATCCTCGACGCGCTCCGCACCGGCAACGTCGACGAGCTGGCGGAACTGTTCGCCGACCTGCGCGACTTCTGGGGCGACCTGGCCGCGCGGGAACGCGCGAACTAGCCGAACAGACCGGCGGCGACCTTCAGCTCGCCGACCGGTTTCCCGCCGCCGAGCACCGCGTCGCGCGCGAGGCCCACTGCTTCGTCACCCGGGTCGATGCCGAGGTGACGCAGGGTCGCGAGCAGCAGCGGGAGCCGGGCGCGGACCGCGCCGTCGTCGATCTTCAGTGCCAGCGCCGTGCCGTCCGGGAGCGCGAACGCGTGCACTCCCTCGGCGCCGCCCTTCGAGAGCAGGCCGTCGATGGTCCGCATCAGCACGGTGTCCTCGCGGCCGGTGCCCGCGACCTGCCACGGATGTGCGCGGACCGCGTCCGCGACCCGGCGTTCCGGCCCGCCCATGGCGGTGACGAGCCTGCCGAAGGAGCGGGCGAGGCCGGTGAGGGAGAACGCGAACAGCGGGGCGCCGCAGCCGTCGACGCCGACCGTCTCGATCGTTTCGCTGGTGAGATCGGCGACCGTGGCCTGGATGATCTTCTGCAGCGGGTGGATCTCGGCCGCGTAGTCGTCGGTCGGCCAGCCGACCTGCGCGCAGGTCGTGAGCATCGCGGCGTGCTTGCCGGAGCAGTTCATCGCGGCGCGGCGTTTCCCGGCGGAGGCGACGGCCAGCATGCTCGGCTCGTGCAGCGGGAAGGCGGGCGGGCAGGCCAGCGCGTCCTCGGTGAGCCCCGCGCGGGACAGCATCTTCAGGGCGCTCTCGACGTGGTCGGGTTCGCCGTTGTGCGAGCCGCAGCCCAGCGCGAGTTCTTCGTCGCCGATCGTGAGACCGGCGCGGAGCATCCCGACGGCCTGCAGAGGTTTGTTGGACGAGCGCGGGTAGACCGGCCGCTCGATGTCGCCGGCGGAGAAACGCACCGAGCCGTCCGGGGCGGTGATCACGAGCGCGCCGCGGTGCACGCTCTCCACGAAACCGGATCGAACGACCTCGACCAGGACCGGATTCGTCACTCGGACCCGCCGCGTTCGGTGTCGAGCAGGTCGTCGACCGATGCCGTGCCCTTGCGGTAGCGGGTCGCGATCTCGGCGTTGATCGTGTCCATCACGCTCTGCACCTCGCGGCGGTACGAAGAGACGGAGACCTCTTCGTCGGCGTACCGGTTGAGGGCGTTGACCAGCTTCTCGTCCGAGAGCGTGCTGACGTCGGAAAGATCCGTGTCGCCGATGAGGGCCTCGGCGAACCGCCGGTGCTCGCCCGCGCGAGACGGCTCCAGCCGCTGATGTCTCCCCGAGCCCGTGGCCGGGCCGATCGCGTTGTCCGCCAGGATCGCGGCCAGCCGCTCGACGACGCTGCTCTCGCCGCCGGAACTCCGGCGCTCCTGCTCGGCCCGCACGATGTCGATACGCGCGTGGAGCAGGCGCCGCAGGTACGACAGGTCGGTCTCCTCCTGCGCGGCCTCATCACGGCGCTCGCGCAGCACGGAAAGCGTCAGCTCGCCGAGGTCGCTGAGATACCCAGGGCCGAGCACGCGGTCGATACGACGGCGACCACCGGGCCGGACTTCGATCACGCGCGTAGCTTATCGCGCTCCAGCGGAAATGTTCCGCAGGGAGCGATACCACAAGGATCTCCGCCCCTTCCGAGCCCCTCCGCCGGACGGCTGCTCTTTCGGTCCCTTCCAGAGCCCGCCCCCCACCCGTCCCGGGGGCGGCCCCTGGTCCAGTCTACCGGGGGTGGGCGGGGAAAAGTGCTGGTCGGCGGAGTTGTCCACAGGTGGGCAGAGTTGTGGACAACCTGTGGATGAGTACGTGAAGGTCCCCTTCATTGCGTCTAGCGCAGTGAAGGGGACCTTCACGTACTTCAGTCGTGAGTGCGCGAGGTGCCCGGGCCGTGAAGGCCTCCTTGAGGGACCCAGGGTCACTCAAGGAGGCCTTCACGGACAGCCGAAACCGGCTCAGCCCCGCAGCCGCTGAGCCGCTTCCCGTCCGGGAGCCGGAGCCTCCCCCGGAACCGAGTCCGGGTCGATGGTCGCCTGCACGACGCGGTCCTCGGCGCCCACCAGCAGTTCCGCGCCCGGCTGCGTCGAACGTTTGACCAGCGCCAGCGCGATCGGGCCCAGTTCGTGGTGCTGCACCACGCTGCCGACGCGCCCCACCGTCCGCTCGCCCAGCGCCACCGGATCGCCGGTCTCCGGCGTGATCTCCGGCGAACCGTCCAGGTGCAGCAGCGCCATGTAGCGCGGCGGCCGCCCGACGTTGTGGACCTTCGCGACGGTCTCCTGTCCGCGGTAGCAGCCCTTCGCCACGTGCGCGGCGGAGTCGACCCAGTTCACTTCGTGCGGGATCGTGCGCTCGTCGGTGTCGACGCCGAGGCGCGGCCGCAGCGATTCGACCCGCAGCGCGTCGAAGGTCCAGCTGCCCGCCGGTCGCGCGCCCGCGTCGGTCAGACGCCGCCACCAGCCCGCCAGTTCGGCGCGGGGCACGGCGAGGTCGACGCTGTGCCGTCCCGGCCACGGCATCCGCCGCGCGAAACCGCCGGGGATCGCCACGACCGAGTACGGGTCCGAGCCCACGGAAACACCTACGGCGTCCAGCACTCGGTCCGCGTCGGGGCCGAGGACGGTCAGCAGCGCCAGCTCGTCCGAGACATCGCGGATGTCCACTTTGGACCAGAACTTCATCGCTTCGAGGTAGTCGCGCAGTGTCTGCTTGCCGCCGGACGGCAACGCGCTGGTGGCCACCGCGCCCCGGTCGCTGTCCAGCCACACCGTGCCGTCCGCGTGCGCGACGACCATGTGCGTGTCGACGCGGCCTTGGCTGTCCAGCACGAGCGCCTCGGTGCCGGTGCCCTCGGCGAGCCCGGTGACATGCTGCGAGATCACCAAATGCAGCCAGGACAACCGTTCTTCGCCGGTCACGCTCAGGATCTCGCGGTGCGAACGGTCGATCACGACCGCGCCGCGAGCCGCGGTCCGTTGCTCGGCGAAGGGGTCACCCCAGTGCCACGGGACACCTTCCTCCGGATGCCCGTCGGGTGCCGCGATCGGTCCGGGAAGGTCGAGCAAGGGGGAGCGGTAGGGCATGAAACCCATGCTAGTGAGTACCGTGTCCCCATGCGCGTGCTTGCCTTCCTCGACGGGACCCTGGCCGACCCCGAAGCCGCCCACCTGCGGGTGGACGATCTGGGACTGCTTCGCGGCGACGGCGTGTTCGAGACGATCCTCGTCGTCGACGGACGGCCCCGCGAGCTCCGCCCGCACCTCGAGCGGCTGGCCCGTTCCGCGGCCATGCTCGACCTGCCGGAGCCGGACCTCGCGGTCTGGGAGCGCGCCGCGCAGACGGTCATCGACAACTGGTCCGGCCCCGCCGAGATCGCGCTGAAACTGGTGTACACCAGGGGAATCGACGGCGATCCGGAGGCGAAGCCGTTCGGGTTCGCACTCGGAGTGGAGATCGACGAGAAGGTCCAGCGGGCCCGTGTCGAAGGCGTCGCGGCGATCACCCTCGAGCGCGGTATCGAGGCCGACCTCGCCGAGCGCGCGCCGTGGCTGCTGCTGGGCGCGAAGTCGATTTCGTACGGCGTCAACATGGCGGCGTTGCGGGAGGCGGGCCGCCGTGGCGCGAGCGATGTGATTTTCACCGCCGCCGACGGCACGGTCTTCGAAGGGCCGACTTCGACGGTCGTCCTCGCGAAGGACAAGACGCTCTACACGCCGCCGGCGACCATCGGCATCCTTCCGGGGACGACGCAGGCGGCGCTGTTCCGCGGCGCCGAGCGCGCGGGCTGGTCGGTCAAGGTCGAGCCGCTCAAGGTCTCGGACCTCACTGAGGGCGAAGGACTGTTCCTCGCCTCGTCGGTCCGCAAGCTGACCCGGGTGCACACGCTCGACGGCGTCGCGCTCACCGACTCCAGCGCGATCCACGCCGAGCTGGCCGCCGCGTACGAGAGCGAGTACGCGATCAGCTGAGCGTCGCGCGCAGCTTGGCGATGGTGCGAAGGATCTCGTCCCGGTGCTTGGCCGTCGTGATCCAGGCGGGCAGCCGGGCGACCAAGGTCATGCCGGGACGGTTCCCGAGCCCGCGTTCGCGCAGCTTCGCCGCGACGAATCGTTCGAGCAGATCGAGGTGACGTTCGTGGAACGCCCAAAGGGTGTTCCCGCCACAGCAGTCGGCGCGCAGCCAGAGGGGTTCGCGGAAGAACGGGTCGACCGGGCGGTTCCACCCGAGGTAGTCGGGCTCGGGGCGAAAGCGCACCAGAGCGCAGCCGACGCAGGTCAGCCGTTCGTGAGTGACCGAGGCACGGCCCGAGCAGCGTGGACAGACGACCAGGATCGGCTCGGCGGCAAGGTGCCTGAGCCGAATCTGCGGATCGCGGAACCGCGGGCCGTCCATCAGCCGAGCGGGCTGATGATCAGCAGGTGCGGCAGGATCTCCTCTTCGCGGTAAGCCGCGATCTTGTGGTGCCCGTCGAGGATCACCGCCGCGTCGGTGGTCTCCAGTACGACCGCGACCGGCCGGTGCCCGCTCTTGATCGCGGTCCGGTAGTAACCGACCCGGGACACGTCGGCGGGCGGCCAGTCGGCGCTCGGGGTCAGGTAGCGGTCCTCGGCCAGTCGTTCGGGTCCGGTGACCTGGTACTCGCCGTCGGCGAAGAGATCGAGAAGCGGGCGGAGCGTGTCGCCGAGCGGACGCCGCATCTGGCCGGTGGCCAGCGCGATCCGCAGCGACTGCGGCAGTTCCGGTTGGGTTGGTACCGAATTCGTGTCGATGACACCCGTGCCACCGTCGACCTTTACCTGTTCCACACCCTCGTGGACGAGTGAAAGCGGAGAAGGGTTCCGGGTCTGGCCTGCGCGAGGGCCGGGAGTGACGCCTGTCTCACCACGGCCGCCACGGGATAACCACCGGTAGTCGGATGATCCGCCAAGAACACCACCGGCAACCCGTTCGGCGGAACCTGCACGGCACCGGTCAACAGGCCCTCGCTCGGCAGTTCCCGCTCCGCGTATTCGGGTCGACGAGTCAACGCGGGGCCGTCGAGCCGGAGCCCGACGCGGTTGGATTCCGCCGTCACCGTCCAGGTCTTCGCGAGCCCCGCCGCCGGATCCTCGAACCAGTGCGCGCGCGGGCCAGGATCCACGCGCACGACCAGTTCCGCCGGTGCCTTCGTGGGCAGCACGACGTCGGCTCCGCCGGACACGGACGACGGGTCGAGCGGCAGGACGTCGCCCTTCTTGAGCGGCGCGGGGCCGATCTCCGAAAGGACGTCCCGCGACCGGCTGCCGAGTTCCGCGTCGACCGTGATGCCGCCGGAAACCGCCAGGTAGCACCGTAATCCGGTGGCAGGCGCGCCGACCGCCACGACCTGTCCCGCCGCCAGCCACACCGGAGCGTGCGAGCCGACGGGACGCCCGTCCACCTCGACGGCGACGGAAGGACCGGTCACCGCGACCGTGCAGGACGTCCTCGCGCGCAGCCGCAGCCCGCCGAGCAGGCATTCCACGCCGGCCGCGTCCTCGGCGTTGCCGACGAGCCGGTTGGCCAGTTTCAGCGCCGGGACGTCCAGCGCGCCCGACGGAGGCACGCCGAGATGCGCGTAGCCGGGCCTGCCGAGATCTTGGATCAGCGCGAGCGGGCCGGTCTCGACCACTTCGAGAGACCTCATCCGGCGCTCCGGAACCGCACGCGGTCGCCGGGCGCCAGCAGCGCGGGCTTCTCGGCGCGGGGATCGAACAGCACGGTCCGGGTGTGCCCGATCAGCCGCCAGCCGCCGGGCGAGACGCGCGGGTACACGCCGGTGAACTCGCCCGCGATGCCGACCGAACCCGGTGGCACGCGAGTGCGCGGAGCGGGCAGCCGCGGCTGCTGGAGTGGCTCGGGAAGTCCGGTCAGGTAACCGAATCCGGGCGCGAACCCGGTGAACGCCACGGTGTAGACGGCGCCGGTGTGGAGCCGGACGACGTCCTCTGTGGACACTCCGGCGTCCCGTGCGACGAGTTCGAGATCCTCGCCGTCGTAGGTCACGTCGAGGGTGATCTCGCGGGCTTCGCCTTCCGGCGGATGGTCGAGGTCGGCGTCCGCCAGCAGTTCACGGACGGCCGCGAGCGCGCCCGAGCCGGGGGTTTCCACCACGAGCAGGCTGCGCGCGCCGGGAACGAGTTCGGTGACGCCGTCCGGACGCGCGGAGGAGATCATCGCGTGCGCCGCCATCGACTCGGCCAGGGAAGCGCAGTCGAGCAGGGCGGCGTGCTCGCCGTAGGCACGCCACCGCATCGGAAAGTACGTCAGCCCACCACGCGACGCAGCAGCGCCGACGTGTGCGGCTGCAGTTCCTGGCCCATCATGGCGCGCTCCTCGACGTAGCCGAGTTCGCCGTTGACGATGCCGTAGAGCCGCTGAGACGCCGTGACGTCCTTGGCCGTCGAGGTGCGGACGACCGCGTCGGTGCCCAGTTCCCAGGCCGGGACCGAGGCCTTGCCGCGCGGCTTGCCGTAGAAGAGCTCCACGATGCCGGTGTTGTGCGTCAGCAGCAGTTCGATCGTGTCGTCGGCCTGCGGGCGCCAGAACCCGGATTCGCGCGCGGCGGGACGGATGACCTTGCCGTCCTCGTCGAGCAGCCAGGCACGCGCCTCGTGCGTGAGGAACGGGCGGCCGTCGTGCGCGATGGTCAGCTGCATGCCGAATCGGTACGGGCCCTCGATGGTCGGGTAGTCGACCTCGCCCTCGCCGCGCCACACGCCGACGAGCGGCAGGAGCGCCAGGCAGGCGTCGTTGAGGTTCGGGCCCTCACGCAGGTTCGCGGTGTCGCCCGGAATGGGCATGTCGTCGAACTGCGGAAGGTTCCGGTCGCGCGTGCTCTCCGCGCGCTTTTCCGCGGCCTGGATGGCCTCGTCGCCACTAGCCGTCATGGGTCAGCGCTGGTCCGCGTAAAGCCGGTAGACGACGTACACGGCGAACCAGGTGATCGCGACGCCGGCGAGCACCAGCAGGGTCGTAAACAGGATCTCCACGACACGCACCTTAGTCGCTACCTGCCCCGACAGGCCTGCCGAGGTCGCGTGGCAGTGCCCACACGCGCGTGAAGGCCCCCTTCCCGCGGCTGAGCCGAGGGAAGGGGGCCTTCACGCGCGAAAACGTCAGGCGACCGAGATCGCCAGCTGGTGCACGCCCGGTCCCTGGGCGGTCACCGAGGCCTCGCCGTTGCCGGAGCGGTGCAGCGCGCGCACCGTCCAGTCACCGGGGGCCGCGTAGAAGCGGAAGTCGCCGTCGGCCGACGAGACCACCTCGCCGGTGAAGTCGCCGCCGCCGTCGAGCAAGCGCACGAAGGCGCCGCCGACGGGGCCGTCCGAGCCGGTCACCTTGCCGGCCAGCACGACCTGGCCGCGGGTGTCGTAATCGGCGGGGGTGGCCTCCTGGACCGGCGCGCCGCAGCTGTCGTCTGCCATCACTTAGCTCCCAACTCGACCGGCACGCCGACGAGCGAGCCGTATTCCGTCCACGAACCGTCGTAGTTCTTCACCTGGTCGTAGCCGAGGAGCTCGTGCAGCGCGAACCACGCGATGGACGAACGCTCACCGATCCGGCAGTACGCGATCGTGGACTTCGCCTCGTCGAGGCCCTCGTCGGAGTACAGCTCCTTGATCTCTTCCTCGGTCTTGAAGGTGCCGTCCTCGTTGGCGACCTTCGCCCACGGGACGTTCAGCGCGCCGGGGATGTGGCCGGGGACCTGCGACTGCTCCTGCGGCAGGTGCGCCGGGGCGAGCAGCTTGCCGGAGAACTCGTCGGGGGAACGCACGTCGACGAAGTTGCTCTTGCCGATCTCGGCGACGACCTCGTCGCGGAACGCGCGGATCGACAGGTCCTGCTCCTGGGCCTGGTACGTGGTCGGCTCGCGCTTGACCTCGTCCGAGTTCAGCTCGCGGCCGTCGAGCTCCCACTTCTTGCGGCCGCCGTCGAGCAGCTGCACCTTCTCGTGGCCGTAGAGCTTGAAGTACCAGTACGCGTACGCGGCGAACCAGTTGTTGTTGCCGCCGTAGAGGATCACGCGGTCGTCGTTCGAGATGCCCTTCTCGGACAACAGCTTTTCGAAGCCCTCCTTGTTGACGAAGTCGCGGCGGACCCCGTCCTGCAGGTCCTTGCGCCAGTCGAACTTCACCGCACCGCGGATGTGTCCGTTGTCGTACGCGGTCGTGTCCTCGTCGACCTCGATGAACACGACACCCGGGGTGTCCAGGTTCTCCTCGGCCCACTGGGTGGTGACCAGGACGTCTTCACGGCTCATGGAGCTGACTCTCTTTCTGGGTTAGGACGCGCGAGGGCTGGGGCTGAAACGCTTGATGAGCAGGTACATCTCGCAACCGAGACAGAAGTTGAACGCCGCGTTGAGGAACGCCGCGAACAGCGCGAACGCCGTGGCGACGAAGCCGAGCGCGGTCAGGCCGGTGGCGAAACCGACGGTGCCGACGACCGCGAACACGAACCCGACGGCCTGCGCGAACCGCAGCGGGGCGGCGTCTTCGCGTTCGGTCGTCGGGCCGAGCCGCGGCGCGACCAGGTAGCGATAGATCAGGGAGTACGGCGCCGGCTTCAGCCCGACGAAGGCACCGATCGCGAACACCACCGCCTGCGCCGCGAGCAGTGGCCACCACTGGGTGATGAGCACGACCGCGAGCACGATCGTCGTCAGGATGGCGGCGAAACGCGGACCACGGGGGTCGACGGCCGGTCCTGCGGACATGGTTCCTCCTGCGAACGAGAGGGAAGGAGATGCGTGCCGGACGGGCACGCGCAGGCGAGGTTCAGCGAACGCCGGGACACAGGCTGCTGCGAACGCGGCACAGATCCACTGCGCGGCGCTGGGTCAGCAAGGTTCGGGGCAGCCTGTTCACGGGCACGAGGGTACGCAGAGCTCCCTCAGGTTGGGAACCGTGTTCACACCTTGGGACGCTTCCCAAAATTCGGGATCAGGCGTTCGCCAGATGGGGCTTCAGGGCTTCGAGAAGCTCCTGACCTCGGGGAACGCCGCCGACCCGGAAGACCTCCCGGCCGTCCGGGGTCAAGGCCAGCGTCGTCGGAGTCCGCAATATCGAAAGCGCCTGGGCGACTTCGGGGGTTTCGGTGACGTCCAGATCGACGTGCGTGAGGCCGTCGGTCTTGTCCGCGAGCGCCGAGAGGATCGCGCGGGTGTGGCGGCACGGCGCGCAGAAGGTCGTCGAGATCTGGACCAGGGTGACGCCTTCGGGCGCGAGGGCGCCCGAGACGCGGCCGGGCAGGGTGGGCGCGCCGGGTTTGGCCGCGCGGATCCGGCCGTTACGCGCTCGCATCAGCACGCCCGCGACCCCGCCGAGCACCAAGACGCCCAGCAGCACCCACACTCCGGTCATCCGCAAGTCACCCCTGAGGCTTCGCTCCGCTGAAGGCCACGTTCTTGCCTTCACCCTTGATGGTCACCGAGCCGCTGTTCACGCGCACCGAGGTCGGCGTCACCGAGAACGGCATCGCGCCGGTGTCGATGGTCGCGTTGAAGTTCGGCAGCAGCGCGTCCTGTACCGCCTGGGGAACGACGGTGGTCTCCTTGTCATTCCCGAACTGCAGCCGCTTCGGCTCGAGACGGATCTTCTGCCCGTCGAGTTCGATCATCGCGAAGCAGAAGATCTCCACCTTCTGCCCGGCGATCTGGACGTTGCCCGAAACCCGGATCCCGGCGCTGGCGGTGTCGACCGGCTCGCCGTTCTCGTTGGTCGCCGTCGGCTTCGTCTCGCCCTGGCCGCTGTCGCCGTTGCGGACGTAGTCCTCGGTGACCGGTTCGATCTTGAGGTTCTCGATCTTGTCCAGCGGCGCCTGCCGCGCGATGTCGGCGGCCTTGATCGTCACCTCGCCCTTGAGCGTGCCGATGACGATCGACTTCGTGTTGCCGGACGTCAGGTCCGACAACGGCGCCGTGACGTCGCTCATGTCCGCGTTGAAGTCCACGTCCCTCAGCCGCGGTGGAACGGCGACGCCCTGGGCGTTGATGGTGATGTGACTGTAGTCACCGGAAAGGGCCTGGGTCAGGAACGGGAAACCGTGCACCGTGACCGCCGGATCGTTGGCCAGGTCCAGCTGTTCGCGGGCCTTCTGGGAGATCGTGTGCTCGGCGAACGCCGCCGCCCCGAAATCGGCGCCGACCAGCAGCACCACGAGCACCGCGAGGGCGATGAGCCAGCCCCGGCCACGGCGCTTTCCTCGCTTGGCGGACCGCCCCGGAGAGGGTCGGTCGTCCTGCGCCACGGGCCTGCTCACCATTGCGTCGATTCTCCTTCGTCAACCTCTTTGGCCAGGTGTGATCGATCCAGCACGGGGTAGGTCCCCGGCTGTTCACCCGCTATTCTCACTAAGCACCGGCAGTCGCCACGTTCGAGGCGGCCACGATCCGAAGGCGGTGCGGCGATGAGCCTGGACCTTCTGGTACTGACCGCGGAAGCAGATGCCACCACGGTGTTGCCCGCCCTGGATCTGCTGCCCCACACCGTACGCGTCCGTGCTCCGGAAGTGACCGCGCTGCTCGACGCCGGCCACCGCGACGTCATCGTCCTCGACGCGCGCGCCGATCTCGCCTCCGCGAAGAGCCTCTGCCGTCTGCTCAAGGGCGCCGGTGAGGACGAGACCTCCACGCCGGTCATCGCCGTCGTCGGCGAAGGCGGACTGGTCGCGGTCAGCGCGGAATGGCGCACCGACGACATCCTCCTCCCGACGGCCGGTCCCGCCGAGGTCGACGCCCGGTTGCGGCTGGTCACCACCCGCGACGGCAGTGCCGCGCAGGTCGACGCCGAACTCCGCGTCGGCGACCTCGTCATCGACGAAGCGACCTACACCGCGAAGCTGCGCAAGCGCACTCTCGAGCTCACGTACAAGGAGTTCGAACTCCTCAAGTACCTCGCGCAGCACGCCGGCCGGGTGTTCACCCGCGCCCAGCTGCTGCAGGAGGTCTGGGGTTACGACTTCTTCGGCGGTACGCGCACGGTCGACGTCCACGTCCGGCGTCTGCGCGCGAAGCTGGGGCCGGAGCACGAGCAGATGATCGGCACCGTGCGCAACGTCGGCTACAAGTTCGAGCGTCCCTCGAAGGGGGCGGCCAAGCAGGCCGTCGCCCCGGACTCGAGCGTCTACGAGCCGAGCGAGTTCTCCGCGCACTGAGTCCCCCTTCCTGTCTGACAAGACGTCCAGGCGGGTGCCGGGTTCCCGGGTAGGGTCGATTTCATGCTCGATCTGGCTTGGACCGGTGAACCGGACACGGAAGAGATCCACGACTTCCTCCTCGCCGTGCGCGAGGCCGACGGCCGCCCGGAGGACTCCGGGTTCGACGGTGGGCGGCACCTCCTCGGCCGCGTCGACGGCGCGTTGGTCGCGTACGCGCATCTGGACACCGAGGGCGACTCGCACGGCAACCAGGTCGCCGAACTGTTCGTCCACCCCGCGCATCGCCGCTCCGGCCACGGCAGGGCGCTCACCAGGGCGCTCGTCGAAGAGACCGCGGGGAAACCGCTGCGTGTCTGGGCGCACGGCGACCACCCCGCCGCGGTCCACCTCGCCGGGACCGAAGGTTTCGAACGCGCCCGCGAACTGCTGATCCTGCACGCCGACGTCGAAACGGCCGACTGGCCGGAGCCTGTGACGCGCGAAGGGGTCACGCTGCGCACGTTCGTCCCCGGGCAGGACGAGGAAGCGATGGTGCGGGTCAACGCCCGCGCCTTCGACTGGCACCCCGAACAGGGCGCGCTGACCGCCGACGAGGTCCGCGCGACCGAGAAGGACGCCTGGTTCGACCCCGAAGGCTTCTTCCTCGCGGAGGAGAACGGCGAGGTCATCGGCTTCCACTGGACGAAGGTCCACGAGGCGGTCCCCGGCCGGTTCGGCGGCGAGCCCGCCGGCGAGGTCTACGTCGTCGGCATCGACCCGGACGCGCAGGGCGGCGGCCTCGGAAAGGCCCTCACGCTCGCCGGGCTGCGGTATCTCCGTGATCGCGGACTGGGGCAAGTGATCCTTTACGTCGAAGGGGACAACGCGCCCGCACTCGCCGTGTATTCGAAGCTCGGCTTCACCCGATACGAGGTAGACGTTCAATACGCACGGTAACGGCGTTCACACGGGCGGCACTTGACCGGTCACGGAGAGCAGACGCGCAGGTCACGGGCGGGACACGGGTCACTTTCGGAGTAGTCGCGCTGCTCACATCGGCCGCCTTGTTCACTTGCCGTTCACCCTTAGACGGTCGCCTGTCCACTGTCGGTGCTTAATGTCCGGGTCCGGAAGGAACGCTCCCGTTCCACCGATCCGGCGAAAGTCTCCCAGTGGAGGAAATGCAGTGAAGATCATGCGGCCCGCGGGCGCGATCGGCATCGTGGCCACCGCCGCCCTCGTGCTCGGCGCTTGTGGATCCGACCCGGCGGCGACCAAGCCCGGCAGCACGGGTGCCGCCGCCGCTCCGAGTGGCGCGGCCAACGTCGAATGCGGCGGCAAGAACCCGCTTTCGGCCGAGGGTTCGTCCGCCCAGAAGACCGCGGTCGACATCTTCGTGCAGGCTTACGCCGCCAAGTGCTCCGGCCAGAAGGTGAACTACAACCCCAGCGGTTCGGGCGCCGGCATCAAGCAGTTCAACGCGAACCAGGTCGACTTCGCCGGTTCGGACTCGCCCCTCAAGGACGAAGAGGCCGAGAAGGCCAAGGCCCGGTGCGCCTCGGACGCGTGGAACCTCCCGCTCGTCATCGGCCCGGTCGCCGTCGCGTACAAGGTTTCCGGGGTCGACAAGCTGACCCTGACCCCCGAGGTCACCGCCAAGATCTTCAACGGCGGCATCACCAAGTGGAACGACCCGGCCATCAAGGCGGTCAAGGGCAACGAGAGCGTCAACCTGCCGGACAAGGCCATCCAGGTCATCTCCCGCACCGACGAGTCGGGCACCACCGACAACTTCCAGAAGTACCTGAAGGCGGCCTCGAAGGGCGCTTGGACCCAGGGCGACGGCAAGAAGTTCAACGGTGGCGTCGGTAACGGTGCCGAGAAGTCCAACGGTGTGGCCAGCGCGGTCAAGGCCACCGACGGCGCCATCACCTACGTCGAGTCCTCCTTCGCGAAGGACGGCCTGAACGCCGCCCTGATCGACAGCGGCTCCGGCGGCGTCGAGCTCACCGCCGCGAACGTCGCCAAGTCCCTCGACTCGGCGAAGTTCAAGAAGGAAGGCAGCAACGACCTCGCGCTGGACCTGAACTCGATCTACTCCAGCAACGTCGCGGGCGCCTACCCGCTGCTGCTCGCCACCTACGAGATCGTCTGCTCGAAGTACGCGGACGCCGAGGTCGGCAAGGCCGTCAAGGCGTTCCTGAACGTCGCCGCCACCGACGGTCAGAAGCCGCTTTCGGACAAGGGCTACGTGCCGATCCCGCAGAGCCTGCAGGACAAGGTCCTGACCGCCGTCAAGGCCATCGCCTGACCTGTCGACGACCTCTAGGTTGATCAGTAAACAGGCTGGACAGAAGTAGTCGATGAGCGATTCGTCTTCGCCCAGAACGCCCACCGGCGACCCCGGTGGGCGTTCTGGCGTCCGCGAGACCTTCACGGAGGACCCGATTTCGGAGCAATCTGCCGCGTCACCGCCCGAGCAGTCCTCGGTGCGCCTCGCGAGCCCCAATTCCAGGACGGTGCGACCCGGTGACCGCATCTTCCAGATCCTGACCACCGGAGCCGGCGTCTTCGTCGTCTCGCTGATCGGCCTGATCGGGCTGTTCCTGCTGGTGCAGGCCATCCCGGCGCTGCAGGCCGACAACGTGAACTTCCTGACCAGCCAGGTCTGGCAGACCACCCCGGACGACATGCGCTTCGGGATCATGGGCCTGCTGCTGGTGACGGTGTACTCGTCGCTGCTGGCGCTGATCATCGCGATGCCGATCTCGCTCGGGATCGCCCTCTTCCTCACCCAGTACGCGCCGAAGCGGCTGGCGCGGCCCTTCGCGTACGTGATCGACCTGCTCGCCGCGGTTCCCTCGATCATCTACGGCCTGTGGGGCCTGATGGTCTTCGCGCCGGCGATCGAGCCCTTCTCGCAGTGGGTCAACGACACCTTCTCGTGGATCCCGCTCTTCGCGGCCGGCAACGTCTCGCCGGATCTGCGGGGCACCATCTTCACCGCGGGCATCGTGCTGGCCGTGATGATCCTGCCGATCATCACCTCGCTGTCCCGCGAGGTGTTCGAGCGGACCCCGACCCCGCATATCGAGGGCGCGCTGGCGCTGGGCGCCACCCGCTGGGAGGTCATCCGCACCACGGTGCTCCCGTTCGGCAAGGCGGGCTACATCGGCGCTTCGATGCTCGGCCTCGGCCGCGCGCTCGGCGAGACGATCGCGCTCGCGATCATCCTGACCGGCGCCGTCGGCCGCGAGTTCACCTGGAGCCTCTTCGACGGCGGCGCCACGTTCGCCTCGAAGATCGCGGCGGACTACGCGGAACTCAACAACGAGATCTCGGCGGGCGCGTACATCGCGGCGGGTCTCGTGCTGTTCCTGCTGACGCTCGTCGTCAACTTCATCGCGCGATCCGTCATCGCCAAGAAGGGGGACTGAGCATGTCCACCACGCTCGAGAAGACCCCCGCCACCACCCCCGCCTTCCAGCAGGTCAGCCTGGCGAGGAAGGTCAAGAACGGCTTCGCCACGACGTTGATCTGGCTGTCGTTCCTGATCGCCGTCGTGCCGCTGGTGTGGCTGCTCGCCACCGTGGTCATCAACGGTGTCAAGCGGATCCCCTACAGCAACTGGTGGACCGAGGACTTCGGCTCCGTGCTGTCGGACGAGGTCGGCGGCGGCGTGCTGCACGCGGTCATCGGCTCGGTGCTGCAGGGCCTGGTCTGCGCGATCATCGCGGTCCCGATCGGCATGCTGGTCGCGATCTACCTGGTCGAATACGGCCGCGGCAAACTCGCGAAGGTCACGACCTTCATGGTGGACATCCTCTCCGGTGTCCCCTCGATCGTCGCGGCGCTGTTCATCTACGCGCTGTGGATCACGACGTTCGGCCTGCCGCGCAGCGGTTTCGCCGTGTCGCTCGCGCTGGTGCTGCTGATGATCCCGGTGGTCGTGCGCTCCTCGGAGGAGATGCTGCGGATCGTCCCGGACGACCTGCGCGAAGCCTCCTACGCCCTGGGCGTGCCGAAGTGGAAGACGATCATGAAGATCGTCCTGCCGACCGCGCTGTCCGGCATCATCGGCGGCATCATGATGGCGCTCGCCCGCGTGATGGGCGAGACCGCGCCGCTGCTGGTCCTCGTGGGGTACTCCGCCTACGTGAACTGGGACATCTTCGGTGGCGAACAGGCCGCACTGCCGCTTCTGATGAACAACGAACGGGTCAGCAACCCGTTCGACGAAGGTACCGTCGCGTTCGACAGGATCTGGGGAGCGGCGCTCACCCTGGTACTGATCATCGCGATCGTGAACCTCCTCGCCATGCTCTTTGCCCGTCTTGTCGCCCCGAAGAAGAAGTGAGCTGTTTGAGATGGCCAAACGAATCGACGTCAAAGACGTGGACATCTACTACGGCAAATTCCACGCCGTGGACGGCGTCACCCTCTCGGTGCCGCCGCGGAACGTCACCGCGTTCATCGGCCCGTCGGGCTGCGGCAAGTCGACGGTGCTGCGCACGCTGAACCGCATGCACGAGGTCATCCCCGGCGCCCGCGTCGAGGGTGAGGTGCTGCTGGACGGCGAGGACATCTACGGCGCCGGTGTCGACCCGGTGCAGGTCCGCCGCACCATCGGCATGGTGTTCCAGCGCCCCAACCCGTTCCCGACGATGTCCATCCGCGACAACGTCGTGGCCGGCCTGCGCCTGGGCGGCACCAAGGGCAAGAAGGAGCTCGACGACGTCGCCGAGCGCGCCCTGCGCGGCGCGAACCTGTGGAACGAGGTCAAGGACCGGCTGAACAAACCGGGCGGCGGCCTCTCCGGTGGTCAGCAGCAGCGGCTCTGCATCGCGCGGGCGATCGCCGTGCGGCCCGACGTGCTGCTGATGGACGAGCCGTGCTCCGCGCTCGACCCGATCTCGACGCTGGCCATCGAGGACCTGATCGGTGAGCTCAAGAAGGAGTACACGATCGTCATCGTGACGCACAACATGCAGCAGGCGGCGCGGGTCTCGGACCAGACCGCGTTCTTCAACCTGGCGGGCGTCGGCCAGCCGGGGCGCCTGGTGGAGCTGAACGACACGGAGAAGATCTTCTCGAACCCGGACGAGAAGGCGACCGAGGACTACATCTCGGGCCGGTTCGGCTGATCTTTGTCGCGCGTGAAGGCCCCCTTTCCTCGGCTGAGCCGAGGGAAGGGGGCCTTCACGCGCTTGGGGGCGATCGCGGCAAGGCCGGCGTCGGTCCAGGTGGTCGTGAGTGGCGATTCGGGTTAGAACCCGAATCGCCACTCACGACCGACCCGACCGAGGCCGAACCGGCGCTGACATGGCGAAGGGGTCCTTCACCGCACGAGATGCGGTGAAGGACCCCTTCGCGGGAAAGTCCCCTTACAGCTCGTCGGGCCCGTACCCGGGCATCTTGCCGGTCACCACGAAGATCATCCGGCGCGCGACCGAGACGGCGTGGTCGGCGAAGCGCTCGTAGAAGCGGCCCAGCAGGGTGACGTCGACGGCCGCGGCGACGCCGTGGTCCCAGTTCCGGTCCATGATGACCGTGAACAGGTGCTTGTGGATCTCGTCGACCTCGTCGTCGTCCGATTCGATCGTGCGGGCGGCCTCGACGTCCTTGGACTTGATGACCTGCTCGACCTGACGGGCCAGGCTCACGCCGACCTCGCCCATCTTGGCGAAGTCCGCCTTCACCTCTTCGGGCAGTACGGGGTCCGGGTGGCGGCGGCGCGCGGCCTTGGCCACGTGCAGCGCCAGATCGCCCATCCGCTCCAGGCTTTCCGCCGCGTGGATCGCGGCGAGCACGGTCCGGAGGTCGGTCGCGACGGGTGCTTGCAGGGCCAGCAGCGCGTACGCCTGCTCCTCGCATTCGGCGCGCGCGTCGTCGACCTTCGCGTCGTCGCTGATGACCTGCTCGGCGAGCCCGAGATCGACCTCGAGCAACGCCCGGGTCGCCCGCTCCATCGCGTCGGCGACCTGGAGGGACATGCTCGCTAGGTTCTCGGCGAGCTGTTCGAGTTCGACATGGTAAGCCTCACGCATGGCCCAACCCTACGGGGAACAGGGACCAAAAGCCGCATCCCAGAGTGAACCTGACGTGAACCCGGACTAACGAATGATCCTCAGCCTGAGCTGCTGCTCTTCTTGGCGCCGCCCGACTTGGCGGAGCTGGTCGGGGGCGACGCCGTGTCGCTCGCGGGAGGCGCCGGAGCCTTCTCTTCCAGCGGCGTGTTGTTGATCAACGCGTCGAAGACGGCCTTCGCCTTGCTCTGCAGCAACACCTCGTTGCCGCGTTTGTTCGCCTCTTCGGTGGTGGGCACGGTGAGGAACTTGACCTTGTCCGAGCCCATCCCGCGCATCGACTTCGCCAGCGTCATCATCTGGTTGATGCCGAGGTTCTCGCCGAAGGTGGCCTTGGCGAACGCGTCGATGAAACCGCTGAGCTTGCCGGTGTCCAGGATGACGTCCTTCGACATCACCGTCTTCAGCAGCGCGCCGAGGAAGGCCTGCTGCCGTTTGATCCGGCCGTAGTCCGACGTCGGGTCGCCCTTGACGTGCCGCGCCCGGACGTAGTTCAGCGCCTGGTCGCCCGAGATCCGCACCTCGCCCGCCTGCGGGATGATCATGCCGAGCGTGGTGTCGTCGATCGGCTTCTCGTTGTACACGGTGACGCCTTGCACGGCGTCGACCATGGATTTGAAGCCGTTGAAGTCGATCCCGACGAAGTGGTTCATCTTCATGCCGGTGATCTGCTGGATGACCTTCGTGACGCACTGCGGGCCGCCGACCGCGTAGGCGGTGTTCAGCTTCGCGATCTTCTGCGCCGGCGAGGTCTGGTCCGAGTACGACGACGTCGCCGGGTCCCAGCGCTTGCATTCGGGGCGGCTGATCTCGAGGTCGCGCGGGAAGGACACCATGACGACGCGCTGCCGGTCCGCGGGGACGTGCGCGATCATCACCGTGTCCGAGCGGGCGCCCGGCGTGCCCTCGGCGTCGCCGACACCGTCTTCGGCGGCCGCGCCGTCACGGGTGTCGGAGCCGACCATCAGGAAGTTCTCGTCGCCGGTCTGGCCCGCGGCGTCCTGGATGTCGGCCGAATCCTCGTCGAGCGAGGCGACGGTGTTGAACTTCGCGTCGAACCAGGTCTGGGCGCCCCAAGCCGAACCGATGGCGAGGAACACGAGCGCGGCGACCACGGCGGCGGTGATCCGGCCCGCCTTGGCCGTCTGCCTGGTCTTGCGTTCCTTCTTCTCCTGCAGCCGGGTCTGCGGCGCGGACTCCTCGGAGGCCGCGGCGGGCTCGGGATCGGTGGTCGTGACCACTCGCTGCAATGCCGTGCGGGTCTGCTCCAGCAGCGCGGCGGGGCGCAGGGCGAGCCGTTCGCGGCGCTCGCGCTTCTTGGCCTCTTCGGCCTCGAGTTCGTCGTGCGCGGCGGAGAACCGGGCGAGCGTGTGGTCGATCTTGCGCTTGGTGATCGTCGCGTCGTCGATCGCCTCGAGCTCGTCGGTCATCGTGAGCCGGTCCATCTCGGACCGCGGCGGGACACCCGGCGACGGTGGGACGGGTGCCTGCTGCACCGGCCGTTGCGCCGGACGGCGGGGACGACGCGGGGGCGGCGGTACCGCGGGCTGCTGCTGCGCGCCCGGGTTGACCACGGGCGGGCGGCGCTGCGTCGGCGCTTCGGGGCTGGGCGCGGCCTGCGAAGTGCGGCGCGGCTGGCGCGCGCGAGGCGGACGCGGGGCCTCGTCGGGTTGCGGGCCCCGCGGCGGCATCTGGGCACGCGGCGCGGCGGGTTTGGCCGCGCGAGGAGCGGGCGCCGGACTCTCGGCGGGGGCGGCGGGACGAGGACGGCGAGGTGCGGGCGGCTCCGTCCGGGCGGCTCGCGCACCGGGTCTCGGAGGCTCCGGCGACGGCTCGCTCTGCCGGAGACGGCGCGGAGCGGGCGCCTCGGCGGAGGGGTCGAAGATCGGGCGTTCACCGGTATGACGTGCGACGACGTCGGAAACGCTGATCCCGCCGTGGGTGTCCATCGAGCGGCGTCGAGCCCGGCGGCCGCGCTCACCGGCAGTCCTGTCGGTGTTGCTGTGGCGACCGGTCCCCGGGGTGTGGTGCTCGTCGGGCACTCGGTCTCCTTTCAGGCCTGGCGTCGAAGCTCTTTCGTTATCGTACGGACACCTCAGGTTCGTGACGACAACCATCCCGGAATTTTCTTCACCCAAGGTACCGAGAAGCGCCGAACGGTCCATGCGATCGGGTGAGCGGTCGTGGTTAAAGCTGCGTTAAAAGGTTCGAAACCGCTACGCAGAGTGGGACCGTTGACTGTGTGAGTGGACGGCGAGTGGCTAAGCGCCCGCGGACTCCGCCGTGTTCATCGGATGCGGAATCGTGCGCGACGATTCCCTATCCCGATAGGCCACTTTGTTTCGGCCCGCCCGTTTCGCCATATACAACAAAGCGTCGGCACTGCGCAACTGCCGTTCCGGTTCGGCCGCGAGATCCGGCTCCATACGGCTTTCGTGTGCGAGCCCGACGCTGATCGTCACCGACAGGCCCGGGCGGATGCGGCGCCACGGATGGCGGGCCACCCGGATACGGGCGGTGTCGGCGATGCGCACGGCGCGGGCGGCGTCGACGTCCGGGATGACGAGCGCGAACTCCTCGCCGCCGTAGCGGGCGCAGAACGCCTCCGGCGGAAGTCCCTGTTGCAGCAGGTCCGCCACCTCGCGGAGCACCCGATCGCCCACCAGATGCCCGAAAGTGTCGTTGACGTCCTTGAACAGGTCGAGGTCGACCAGCGCGATCGCGACACCGGGCGGACCGCGGTGGTCGACGGCCGGGCCGTGCAGCCACTGGTCGAGGTAGCGGCGGTTGTAGCTGGAGGTCAGCGTGTCCCGCAGGCTGCCCGCCCTGGCGAGGTCGAAGGCGGATTTGAGGTGGTGATACGCGCGCCGCCAATCACCCTGTGTGGCCAATACCCCGGCGATCGACTCGTGGAGACTGAGCAGATCGGTGGCCGGCGCGCCCGGTGGGAGCGCGGCCTCGTCGTCGGCTGCCACGCTCACCTCCGCCACGAATTGGTTTTCGTCGTATAGGAGGGATCTCTTGAGGTATGAGTACGGGCCAAAGTGAATATCCCTCAAGAGGACGACGGTTCGGCGCCATTGTCACGCACCGAAGTGTCTTTTCATAAGGACGAAAACGGCTCGGCGTCCTTGAGCTGCGAAAACTGATCTTTCGCCCAGTAACTCACGTCAGTCACATCGTCATTCAGCAACAGTGCGTAATCGTTCCAGCTCAGCCAGCGCCAGTCGCCGACCTCGTCGGGATGCGGTTCCGGATCGTCGTCCACCCAGGCGACGAAGACGGGGCAGAACTCGTTCTCGACCACGCCTTCGAACGGCGGAGTGGAGTAACGGTAGGAGGGAAGGACGCACTGGAGCCCGTTGAGCCGCGGCAGCCCGAGCTCGAAGGCGGCACGGCGCCGGACGGCCTCCTCGATGGGTTCACCCGGTGCGGGGTGCCCGCAGACACTGTTGGTCCACACGCGGGGCCAGACCTTCTTGCTGGCGGCGCGGCTGGTGATCAGCAGGGCCTGGTCGCTGCCGCGCAGCAGGTAGCAGGAGAACGCCAGGTGCAGCCGGGTGTGCTCGTGGTGCGCGGCCAGTTTGGGCGCGGTCTCGCCGGTCGGCTCGCCGTCCTCGGTGACGTAGACGATGCGTTCGGTGTCCACTTCGGTCATGTTGTTCATCGGCCCCACTGAACCAGCAGGCTCGCTGTAACCGGTACCGCGACCAGAGTTACCCCTGTTAGTGGGATGAAAGGTGCTCGACGAGCAAAGATGTGACGGCCTCGGGAGCTTCCTCCACGACCCAGTGGGAGACGTCCTCGATCATCTCGAAGCGGTACGGGCCGGTGACCCGGTTCGCGGTGTCGAGCGCGGCCGTCGAACCGAAGGCGGCGTCCTCGGTGCTCCAGATGTAGAGCGTCGGGACCTCGATCGGCCCGATCTTCCCGCCGGGACGGCCGGCGCGGTACCAGTTGAGCGCGGCGGTCAGCGCGCCCGGCTCGGACAGGCGCTGAACGTATTCGTCGATCTTGCTCGGCGGCACTTTCCAGTCGAACATGCGGCGCAGCGCGTCGGCGTTGTTCTCGAGCATCCGCCGTTCGGTGACGCGGGTCTGCCGCCATTCGGTCATGTACGCCGAACGGAGATGCTGGTCCTCGTCGGTCTTCATGGCCTCCGCCAGCGCGGCCGGATGCGGTGTCGAAATCACGGCGAGACTGCGGAGCCTGGCGGGATGCGCGTCGGCCGTCCACCACGCGACCGCGCCGCCCCAGTCGTGTCCGACGAGATCGAATTCGTTCCACCCCAAGCGATCCGCGATCGCGATGACGTCACCGACGAGGTCGTCGATCCCGTATTCGGACGCCTGTTCCGGCCGGACGTCCGGGGAGTAGCCGCGCTGATCCGGGGCGACCGCGCGATAGCCGAGCACGCCGAGCGTCGCGACCTGGTGCTCCCATTCCACCGCGGCCTCGGGAAACCCGTGCAGCAGCAGGACGGGGCGGCCGTCTTCGGGGCCCGCCGCGATGGCGTCGAAGGAACCGGCCGCGGTGGGGATGCTCAGCTGCTCGATCACGACGCCGACTTTACGGGTCTCCGGTTTCCGGCGAGCGGCAAGGGATTGACGACGAGTGTTCGTTGATCGTCTAATAAACGCGCTGCCGATCTTCGGCCGCACTGGGGAAACTGGGGTATCACATGTCGAACAGTTGGAGGCGCCGGCTCGCCGTCGGCGCCGCTTCCGTCGCGCTCGCGGGCGGAATCGGTGTCACCGCGGCGAATGTCGCGGTCGCGCAGGAAGCACCGGTTTCGGTGCTCGGGGTCTGTGACGGCAACCCGGGTTGTCATCTCGGGCCGTACCCGACCTACGAGGCGTGTCTCATCGAGCAGAGCAACATGGCCCGGTATTACACGATCACCATGCGGTGCTTCGAGGTCGACCACGACCAGTGGAAGTTCGCCTACAAGACCAGGGGAACCTGAGTCGTGAACGAAACGCTCCCGCCGCCCGGCGGGAGCGTTTTTCGTTTCAGCCGCCCGAGTGCATGTCCTCGGCTTCGGGGACGCAGTCGTCGTCCGGGTCGTCGAGCCAGCCGTGCGGCAGCGTGACCTTGCCCGGCGAACCCTGCCGCCCGCGCGGACCGGTGGCCGCGGTGGGGAACGGCGCGTCGTGGTCGAGTTTGGCGATCAGGTCGTCGAGCTGGTCCATGCTGGACAGCATCGCGAAACCGCGTCGCAGCTCCGAGCCGACCGGGAAACCCATGAAGTACCAAGCCATGTGCTTGCGGATGTCGCGCATGGCCTTGTCGTGGCCGTCGTGCTCGACGAGCAGTTCCGTGTGGCGGCGCAGCACCTTCGCGACCTCGCCGAGATTCGGCGGCGTCGGCTGCGGGCGCCCGGCGAAGGCGGCCTCCAGCTCGCCGAACAGCCACGGCCTGCCCAGGCAGCCGCGGCCGACGACGACGCCGTCACAACCCGTCTCGTCGACCATGCGCAGCGCGTCCTCGGCGGAGAAGATGTCGCCGTTGCCGAGCACCGGGATGCTGGTGACGGCCTCCTTGAGCGCCGCGATCTTCGTCCAGTCGGCCTGGCCGGAGTAGCGCTGCGCGGCGGTGCGCGCGTGCAGGCTGACCGCCGCCGCGCCCTCCGCCTCGGCGATGCGCCCGGCGTCGAGGTACGTCAGGTGGTCGTCGTCGATGCCCACCCGGAACTTGACCGTGAACGGCACCCCCGCCTCGGCCGCGGCCTTCGCCGACTCGCGCACGATGTCGGCGAACAGCTTGCGCTTGAACGGCAACGCCGCGCCGCCGCCCTTGCGCGTCACCTTCGCCACCGGGCAGCCGAAGTTGCTGTCGATATGGTCGGCGAGCCCCTCGCCGGTGATGATGCGGACGGCCTCGGCCATGGTCTTCGGGTCGACCCCGTAAAGCTGCATGGACCTGGGCTTTTCGTTCTCGCCGAAGGTCATCATGTGCATGGTGCCGGGGTGGCGCTCGACCACCGCGCGGGCGGTGATCATCTCGCAGACGTAGATGCCGGCGCCGTACTCCTGGCACAGCTGCCGGAAGGCGACGTTGGTGATGCCGGCCATCGGAGCGAGCACGACCGGCGGATCGACCTCGTAGGGGCCGATCTTCAGGCTGGGCTTGCTCAGGGTGGCTGTCACGCCCTCCATTGTCGCCTGTGGTGTCTGTCACTCGCAGGTGGGCCGGGTTCGGCCGCCGATTTCCTCGCCGTCAGGAGCGGTCACCCACCATTTCATCTGCCCGTCGGGGTAGGTCCCGTCGATGTAGGTCAAGCTGCTGGCGACGACCACGCCCGTGTGTTTCGGTGATCTCAGCTCGATCCGCAGCCGGTAGAAGCGGGCCGTGTCGTTCTCCACGGTCACGTCTTCGTCCCGCCATACGGTCAGCTCGGGAAAGTGGAGGTCGTCGAAGTGCATCGACCGAACGCCTTCGAAGTAGAGCTCGACAGGCTCGCTCTGCGGCCTGAACCCGGACCGGAGGAACAACTCCGAGTGCCCTACGCCGTATCGCCACAGCTGGAAGGTGCGCGACGTGCTGAGGAGCGTTTCGCCGGGGTTCATCCAGTCAGTATGGAGAAACTTCCGGTACCCCGGCCCGATGGCTTCCTGCGGTGACCGTGTGGATTTTGGGACGTCAGATGTCCCGAAATCCACACAGTGCTCTGTGACATCGTCGCCGGGGCCGTTCGGGCTCGAAGGCAAGTTGACCACGGACATGCGTAAGGCCAGGGTCCCGGTATTCCCCGGGTGCACCTGGCCTTGCGACTCGTGCGGTGCCCGCGGCGCCACACTCCGTGTTCAACGTAGTCCGTGAGTGATCCGTGCGCGACCATCGGCAGATCAGCGGCGCGCCGCGGGGCGTGGGGACGGCGTCTTTTCAGGACGACTTCGCCAACTGGCTGACTCGCTGGAAGGACATGCCGAGTACTTCCCCCGCTTCGCGTTGTGAAACGCCGAGAGCGAGCAGCACTGTACTTCGAGATGCAGGTCGTACTCTTCGTCCCTGACGCCGTCCATGATTTCGATGAGCTCGCTGGCCATCGTCACGACGTCCTTGTAGCGGAGAGCCTGGGTCGAGCGGTCGATCTCGCGGACACGGATGAGCCAGAACCTGCCATCGCGAGCGACTTCGGCGTGATAGGTCTTCACTTCCTCCGTCACCCCTTTACCGCGATCTCGCCCAGTTCGGCATGGGCACCACCATGCCGCGCGTTGCCGCCTGGCGGCGACGTATGTCTAAGGAGAGCTAGACGCAGGCGTCAAGGCTGGGCTGGACAACTCCCGAGATGGGATGGAAAAGATCGTCTCGTTGCGGCTGTGCAGTACTGGATTTCGAGAGCTTTGCCTTCCTGAGCGTCCCGACCAGAGGACGACCTCTACGCGACTTCCGGTGTCGGGTCCTATCGGCAGATCAGCGAAGGGGAGATCGGCAGATCCACGGACTGGCCGGGCGCTCCGAGTGTGGGCCAGATCGCGATGATCTTGCAGGTCGCGACCACATCGTCATCACGATTGAGTAGTGCTACGGATCCCTCGGCGGGCCTCAGGCCGCATGCTGATCGCCATGACCACCGATGGGGATGTGCTCCTCAGGCTCGCCGGGGAGATCGACGACCTTGGGGCCCGCCTCGCGCGGGTCGGCACCGAGCTGCGGACCGTCCGGACCGAGGCTGAGCCGAAGCCCGAAGAGGCGCCTGAGCAGGCCGAGAAGCCCGCCGAGCAGCAGGAAGAGCAGCAGGCCACGGCACCGCAGGCCGAGCAGGCAGACCAGCCGCAGACGGAGCAGCCGCAGGCAAACCAGCCCGAGCAGGCTGACCAGCCGCAGCGGCCGCAGGCCGAACAGCCGCAACAGCCCCAGGTGCCGCACCAGGGCCAGCCGCAGCAGCCCCACGTGCCCCAGCAGCCCTACCCGCGCTACTTCACCCACCCGCAGCACCCCCAGTACCAGGGCCAGTACCACCAGCAGGCCCAGTACGCGCAGTGGCAGCAATGGCAGCAGCAGTACCGCCAGCAGTACCAGCAGCCGCAGCAGCCCTACCGTCCGTACCAGCCCGCGCCGAAGGTGTCGCTCGCCGAGAAGCTGGGCAAGGAGGGCGCCGGCAGCAGGCTGCTGGCCTGGATCGGCGGCGCGGTCACGTTGCTCGGCATCGTGCTGTTCCTCGTGCTCGCGATCCAGCGTGGCTGGTTCGGACCGGTGCCGCGGGTGATCGGTGGTGCCGTGCTCGGCGCGGCGCTGGTCGGGATCGGCCTTCGCCTGCACCGCACGCCGGCGGGCCGCACGGGGGCGTTCGCGCTCGCCGCGACCGGGATCGGCGCGCTGTACCTCGACGCCATCGCCGCGACGACGATGTACGAGTACCTCCCGGCCTACGCCGGTCTCGCGATCGGGCTCGTGATCGCGGTCGGCGGGTTGCTGCTGGCCGTGCGGTGGGAGTCTTCGCTGCTCGCGACGGCCGTCGTGCTCGGCTGCGTGATCTGCGCGCCCATCATCACGCAGGGGTTCACCCCGCAGCTGGTCGCGTTCCTTCTGGTCGTCCAGATCGCTTCGACGCCGGTGCAGCTGCGCCAGTCGTGGCCGTCGGTCGCGGTCGCGGCCGGGATCCCGCCGCTGCTCGCCTCGGTCTGCAGCACGGCGTTCGTCGGCTTCGGCGGCAGCACGGGCAACACCGCCGCCGCGCTGGCCGCGGGCGGCACCGCTCTCGCACTGGCCCTGATCGTCACCCTCAAGCGGCCGGGAGACACCGCCGGGCTCGCCCTGCTCGCCGTCGCCCCCGCCCCGTCCTTGCTCGCCGCGCTGTTCCTGCCGAAGACCCCGGCCGTGCTCGTCACCGCGTCGGTCGCGCTGGTGCTGCTCGTGGTGTGGGCCGTCGGGCAGTGGCTCGACGGTTGGACGGGCGAGCTCGCGGGCGCCGCCGGGCTCGTCGCGGCCCTGCAGACGACGATGACGCTGTTCGACGGCAGCGCCCGTTCGGGGATCCTCATCGGCGAAGCGGTCCTGCTGGCCCTGGTCGCGCTGTGGACGAAGAAGCACGTCGCGCTCTTCGGCGGCCTCGCCTTCGCCGTCATCGGTGGCATGATCGCGCTGGTCCTCGACGTCCCGCCGACGCTGTTCTTCCTGGTCCGCAACCGGTCGGAGGCCGACCTCGCCGCCGCGTTCCTGGTGGCGCTGGCGATCTTGGCCGCGGCGATCACGCTTCCGTGGGTCTCGCACCGGCTGGGGCTGTTCAAGGCCGCGGCGGAGAACGTGGTGCCGTGGCTCTTCGCCGGGATCTGCGGGCTCTACGGCGCGGGCGCGCTGGTGCTGTGCGGCGCGCTGATGGCGGTTCCCGGCCGGTCGGGTTTCCTCGTCGGCCACGTGGTGATCACGGTGTCGTGGACGGTCGCCGCGCTGGTGCTGCTCATCCGCGGCATCTCGGCGATCAACCTGCGGGTGATCGGGTTCGTGCTGGTCGGCGCCGCGGTGCTGAAGCTGGTCCTGTTCGACCTCGCCGCGCTCGACGGTCTGGCCAGGGTCGCCGCGTTCCTCATCGCCGGGCTGGTGCTGCTCGGCGCGGGGACGCGGTACGCGAAGCTCGTCGCGTCCCGCTGAGCGGACGTGGAAGAAAAGCCGCGGGATCGTGGTTGGTCGGTTCATGACCTACCAACCCGATCCGCGGCTCGCCGAGCGGGCGAAGGAGAACGTCGCCTGGCTGACCACGATCAGCCCGAAGGGACGCCCTTCGCCCCGCCCGGTGTGGTTCGTGCTCGACGGTGAGGATTTCATCGTCTTCAGCCAGCCGGACACGGCGAAGACCCGCCACATCGAAGCCAACCCCGAGGTCAGCCTCCACTTCAACAGCGACGAGCACGGGAACTCGATCCTGGTGATCGGCGGCAAGGCCGAGATCCTGCCGGACGGTCTCGCTTCGGAGCAGCCGGGCTTCCTCGCCAAGTACGAGAAGCACTACCCGGCGATCGACTACGACGTCCCGAAGTTCGACCGGGAGTACAGCGTCCGGATCAGGATCCGGCCCGAACGTACCTGGGGTTTCTAGAAAACACTGCTAGAAGCCGACGGTCACGCAGGCCAGCCGGGCCCCCGCGGTCCCGGCGTGGCCCGGGTCGGTGTGCGTATGCGTCTCGTGGATCACGATCGAGTTCGCGCGCCGGTCGGTGAACGTCCAGTCCACTTTGGACACGGCGACGCCGCGGCCGGTGGCGTCGGAGGTGAGGTCGAGCCAGATCTCGTTGCGGGGGTTGGCATAGGCCGGGTCCACCGACGGCTTCACCGGGTCTTCGACGTTCTGGTAGTGCGGGCCGGCGAGGTCACCGGTGGCGCCGCACGGCTTCGTGTGCGCGTGGGCGCCGTATTCGCGGTTGGGCAGCAGGCCGGTCACGAGGATCGCGGTCGACGTGCCGTGGGCCTTGGACGTCAACCCGAAGACGTGCGCGCGGGCGCCGGGCGGCACCAGGTCGGGTTTGTAGATGGTCAAGCCACTCTTGGCGGTGATCACGTGGACCCGGGAGCCGGGGGCGGCGGTGGCCGGCCCGGCGCCGGCGGTCAGGGCCAAGGCGGCCGCGGACAGGACGAGGGCGAGTGCGGGGACGGGGCGCATGCCCCTTGCCTAGTCGGCACGAATCGGACACGCCAGAGCGGTCACTCCGTCGGGCGATCATTCTCAAACTATGGGCAGGGTAAGTGAGTACAAATCCTCCGGATCGCACCTGGCTGGTCGCGGTCGCCGCCGCGCTTTGGGGTACCGACGGGCTTCTTCGGCTTCCACTGGCCGAGGCACTTCCGGCGGCCACGGTGGTCTTCTGGGAGCACCTGCTGGTGGTGCTCGTGCTGAGTCCCTTCATTCCCGGCGCTTTCCGCGCGCTGCGCCGGACCGGACCGCGGGAATGGCTGGCCGTGCTCGCCATCGGCGGCGGATCCTCCGCGCTCGCGACGGCGATGTTCACCGCGGCCTTCAAACTGGGCGACCCGGTGACGCCGCTGGTGCTGCAGAAGCTCCAGCCGGTGTTCGCCGTGCTGGCGGCGTATTTCGTCCTTCGTGAGCGGGTCCGCCCCGGTTACGCCTTCTTCGCGATCCCGGCGCTGCTCGGCGCTTGGCTGCTGGCGTTCAAGGATCCCCTGAACATCCAGCTCGCCGCGGCGAAGGCGGCGCTGCTGGCGGTCGGCGCGGCCGCGTTGTGGGCGGCGGGCACGGTGCTCGGACGGCTGCTCTCCACCGAACTGGCGCCGAAGGAGGTCACCACCCTGCGCTTCACCGTCGGGCTCCCGGTCGCGGCGGGCATCGTGGCGTATCAGGGCGGCGAGTTCGCGGTCGGCTGGGACAACGCGCTCGGGCTCGGCCTGCTCGCCTTCGTCCCCGGCCTGCTGGCGCTGAGCCTGTACTACCTGGGCCTGCGGTCGACTCCGGCCGCCAGGGCGACGCTGGCCGAGCTCGCGTTCCCCGTCACCGCGGCCGTGATCGGCGTATTGTGCTTGAACGCCGATTTGTCGGGTACTCAGTGGCTGGGCCTCGCCGTGGTGGTCGTGTCAGTGACGTCGCTCGGCTGGCATGAAAAGGTCAGGCGTCAACCGATGGTCCTGGAGCCAATGCATGGTCGAGCACACCGGCGAGACGAAGAACGAACGCCTGACCCGCAACGTCAGTGAGCTCTTGCAGGAGCTGCGGGTCGCGCAGGCCGGTGTCCAGATCCTCTTCGGTTTCCTGCTCACGGTGGTGTTCACCGACGAGTTCCACGAGGCGAGCGGGTTCGAGAAGGCCGTCCATCTGACGGCGGTCCTGCTCACGGTCTGCTCGACGGTGCTCCTGACGGCGCCCGCCGCGTGGCATCGGCTGCTGTTCCGCACCGGGAACCGTGAGCGCATCCTCACCGTCGGCAATCGTTCCGTGCTGGCGGGCCTCGCCTGCCTGGCGGCCGCCATCACCACGACCGTCGCGCTCATCGCCAAGGTCGTCTACGGCCCGATCGCGATGACGATCCTCGGCGTGGTGTCGGCGGTGCTGTTCGTCGTCATGTGGCTCGTCGTGCCGAAGAAGATCGACCGCAACGGCGACTGATCACCGTCCGGTGCGCACCGGCGTGCTTTCGGGCAGGCCGAAAGCGGCGGCCGACACGGACTTCGGGTCGTCCGGGCTCGCGCCGTCGAGCACCCGCCGGGCGCCGGTCCACGAGAACATCGCCTTGACCGAAGGCGAGAAGCCCGCGCCGTCCTCGGCGACCTTCCGATCGAGCACACGGAACCCGCCCGGGGTGCGTTCGACGCGGTAGACCATCGGCTGACGACGGAATCCGGCGCGCGTGACGAGGCCGACGGCGTCCCGCTCCACCTCGTCGCAGCTCGCGACCAGGCCGACCTTGACCTGGTCACCGTCCGGCCTGGTCTCGATCACCTTCTGCGTGCACACCCAGCGGGTTCCCGTGTCGCCCGAACCGGCGCGCGCCCGCAGATGCTCGTCGATCGGCGGCAGCGCCTCGCGGGCGACCGCGTCGTCCACCGTCGGCATCTCGTCCACGATCCACCAGCCCGACGCGGCCACCACCACACCGACCCCGGCGAGCACGGGCCAGCGTTTGACGTTCCCCATGGGACGAAGCTACCGAGCGGGGCAAGTGTTCATCCGCGGTTCGGGACGCGTTGCCTCCGCGACCGTAGGTTGCGGCCGTGAACGACTCATCCAGACGGACCTTCCTGCGCGGCGCGGGCCTGCTCGGCGCCGGTGCGGCGGTCTCCGCGTTACCCGCGCTCGGTGCCCCCGCCGCCTCGGCGGCCTTCGGTCGCGGCCCGGACACCGAAGACGGCCGCTTCACCCTCGCGGTCCTGCCCGACACCCAGTACCTGTTCGACGCCGACCGCGGCGACCCCGCGCCCTTGGACGCCACGCTGCGGTACGTCACCGGCGGCGACGAGAATATCGTCTTCCTGGCGCATCTCGGCGACCTCACCGAGAACGGACAGCCGGGCGAGTTCGACCAGATCAGCCGGTCCTTCCAGCACCTGGACCGGCGCCGGTTCCCGTACAGCACGCTGGCGGGCAACCACGACATCAAGTCCTCGACCGACGACCAGCGCGGCCGCACGCCGTACCTCGACGCCTTCGGGCCGCAGCGGCAGCGCGGTTCGCGGACCTTCCGCGGCGCGAGCCCGGACGGCTACAACAGCCACCACGTGTTCCGCGCGGGCGGACGCGAGTGGCTGCTGCTCGCGCTCGACTGGCGGCCGTCGGCGGGCGGGCTGGAGTGGGCGCGGTCGGTGCTGGCGCGGAATCCGCGGCTCCCGGCGATCCTGACCATCCACGAATTGGTATGGGCCGACGAGGCCGGGCAGGCGCAGTTCTCGGAGTTCGGGCAGAAGGTGTGGGACGAACTGGTCGCGGGCAACGACCAGATCTTCCTGACGCTCAACGGGCACTACTGGCCGCCCGGACGCATGGTGAAGCAGAACAAAGCGGGCCACGACGTCCATCTGCACATCACCAACTACCAGGACCGCTACTACGGCGGCAGCGCGATGATCCGGCTCTACCGGTTCGACCTCGCGCGCAACGTGATCGACGTCCGCACGGTCTCGCCGTGGCTGGCGGACCAGGCGCCGCGGCTGAACGAGCTGCAGCGGCAGGAGATCGAACGCACCGACCCGGCGGACTACTTCAGCATGGAGATCGACTTCGAGTCGAGGTTCGCCGGGTTCGCGCCGGTCCCGGTCCCGCCCGCGCGGCCCGCCGAACGCCAGCTGATCCGCGGGACCGTGGCGTACTGGCGGTTCGAGGGCCGTGACGGCACGCCCGTCGACCGAGTCCGTGACCTTTCGGGCCGGGGCAACGACCTGGTCCGCGTGACCCTGCCCGGGAGTGCGCCCGAGGCGTTGCGGTACTCCGGCGAGTTCTCCACACGGCAGCCGTCGAGGTCGAGTCTCCGGTTCGACGGCGGCAAGAAACCGGCTCGCGGCGGGTATCTGCGCACGGCGGACTCCGCGCCGATGAACGCGGAGACGTTCGCCCGCGGTTACACCGTCGAGGCGTTCGTGAAGCTGCCCGAGGATTTCAAGGACGGCAAGCATTCCTGGGCCGCGATCTTCGGCAGGCAGGGCTCGGGCGGCAAGGCGGGCAAGACCGGCGACGATCCCGGCGAGCCGTCGGCCACACTGTCCCTTTCGGACGGTGCCGCGTTCCAGTGGGCGGTGTTCCCGGTGAACCAGAACGGGATCTCCACCTGCTGGGGGCACGAACTGGCGTTGCGGGAATGGATCCACGTCGCGGCCGTCAACGACGGCAGGCGGACGACGCTCTACGTCGACGGCTGCCCGGTGCTGCGGAACCCGAAGACGCCGGCGGCGGGGATCGCGAACCCCGGCGGTTCGTGGCTGATCGGCGCCTACGCCTATGACTCGATCGTCGAGCAGGCGTTCCACGGCTGGCTCGGCGACGTGCGCGTGGTGGGCAGGGCGCTGGACCCCCGCGAGTTCATGCTCGGCTGAGTTTCGCGCGGATCGTGCGCGGTAATGGTGGGCGACCGTCCCCATTATCGCGCACGGTCGTTTCCGGGGGAATACGGGGGGTCTCTTGACAAGCGGGGGACAATAAAAAATCGGCGCCTGATTCAGATTCACTGATCAGTACGCCGAATGTGTTGTCAGTCTAACCGCTGTGAGGGGAACTTGTCAAATCAGGGGTACGACGAGGAATTGCGATCCGAGCGGCGTTACGTGGCGTCGCTCTACGGGCGGCTGGACGCCGAACGCGTGCGCGTGAGCGAGGCGTATGCCGGTGCACTGCGCGGAGAAGGCTTCGCGCTGTCCGACCGCGAGGTGTCCGTCGGCGCGAAGGCTCGCGAGATGGCCAGGCTGAAGGTCGCCGACGAGGGTCTTTGTTTCGGTCGTTTGGACGCCCTTTCGGGAGAACGTTCGTACGTCGGCCGGATCGGCCTTTTCGACGAAGAGAACGACTACGAACCCTTGCTGCTGGATTGGCGTGCGCCGGCGTCGCGCGCGTTTTACTGCGCGACCGGCGCGTCGCCGGAAGGAATGGCGAGGCGCCGTCAATTCCGCACCCTCGGGCGCGAGGTCCTCGACTTCACCGACGAGGTCTTCGGCCGTCCGGAATCGGCGGGGGAACGGGGCGATGTCGCGCTCCTGGCCGCGGTCAACGCGCCGCGCGGCGAGGGGATGCGGGACATCGTCGCGACGATCCAAGCCGAGCAGGACGAGATCATCCGGCTCGCCCACCCGGGGGTCGTCGTCGTGGAGGGCGGGCCGGGCACCGGGAAGACGGCGGTGGCACTGCATCGCGTGGCGTATCTGCTGTACACGAAACGGGGGCGCATGGAACGCCGCGGCGTGCTCGTGGTCGGGCCCAGCAGCGGCTTCCTCGACCACATCGGCCGGGTCCTGCCGTCGCTCGGCGAGACCAGCGCCGTTTTCGCGACACCCGGCGGCCTCGTCGCCGGTCTGCGCGCCGAACGCGAGGATCCGCCGCCGGTCCAGCGGATCAAGGGTTCGCTCGCGATCCTGGACGTGCTCGCGGCCGCGGTGGCGGACCGGCAGGAACTGCCCGCCGAACCGGAGCCGATCGAGCTCGACGACGTCACCGTGGCGTTGGACGCCGAGATCGCGGCCGCCGCGCGCGAGGTGGCCAGGGAGAGCGGCCTGCTGCACAACGAGGCCAAGGCCGTCTTCGAACGCACGGTGATCGCCGCGCTCGCCGTGCGCGCGGTCGACCGGATCGGCGCGGGCTGGCTCCCGGAGGACGATCGGCACACCCGTCCGGAGATGCTCGAGAACGCTCGCCGGGACCTGGAAGCGAGCGAGGAACTCGGTGCGGTGCTCGATCGGCTCTGGCCGTCGCTGACGCCGCAGCGGCTGCTCGCCGACCTCTACGCGTCGCCGGAGCGGTTGCGGGCCGCCGGGGCCGATCCGGCGCTGTTCCGTGAGGACGCGGACGCGTGGACGGTGTCCGACGTGCCGTTGCTGGACGAAGCCGTCGAACTGCTCGGCCGGGACCGTGCCGCCGAGCGCCGGGCGGAGGAACGACGGCGGCTGGCGCGCCAGGAATACGCGGAGCGGGTGCTGGAAATCGTCGAGGTCGAAGACGACCACGACGATTACGAGTTCGCGCTGCGGCCCACGGACGTGCTGATGGCGGAGGAACTGGCGGACCGGTTCGCCGAACGCGACGAGCGGGATCTCGCGGAACGCGCCGCCGCCGACCGGGAATGGACCTACGGTCACGTGGTCGTCGACGAGGCGCAGGAACTGTCCGAAATGGACTGGCGGGTGCTGATGCGGCGCTGTCCCAGCCGGTCCTTCACCATCGTCGGGGATCTCGCGCAACGCCGGTCGCCGTCCGGCGCGCGGTCGTGGGACGAGATGCTCTCGCGGTACGTCGCCGACCGGTGGGTGTACCGGAAACTGACCGTCAACTACCGGACGCCGTCGGAGATCATGGCGGTGGCGGCGTCACTGCTGGCGAGTTTCGCGCCCGATGTCGTACCGCCGGAATCGGTGCGCTCGTGCGGGGTCCGGCCGTGGGCGCGGCGACTGTCCGAAGTGGACATCGAGGACGCCGTCGCCGAGTTCGTCCATGAAGAGGCTGGGCGCGAAGGGACGTCGGTCGTCATCGGGCCGCCGGGAGTGCCCGGTGCGATCGCGCCGTCCGCGACGAAGGGGCTGGAGTACGACGCCGTGCTGGTGGTCGAGCCGGAGCGGATCCTCGCGGAAGGCCCGAGCGGTGAGGCGGAGCTGTACGTCGCGCTGACGCGGGCGACGCAGCGGCTCGGGGTCCTGTACAGCGGGGTGCTGCCGAAAGTCCTCCGCGGTCTTGATTCCGGGCGGCGGACTCCCGACGCTTACCTGCACTGCGTCTGACCCTCCCGCGAGTGCCATGAACGGGCCGTTCCTTGCAAATTTCGCAAGGAACGGTCCGTTCATGGCGCGGGGCGTGCTGTCATCGGGTCAGGTTGCCCCAGGCATATGTCTGTTTTGCGAGTTTCAAGTAGACCAAGGTCTCCGTGCTGACGACACCCGGGATGGGCCGGATGTCGTCGTTCAGCACACTCAAGAGGTGTTCGTCGTCCCGGCAGGCGACCTCGGCGAGCAGGTCGTAGCCTCCCGCGGTCAGCACGACGTAGTGGACGTCCGGCATTCCGGAGAGCTGGTCGGAGACCGCCCGCGGATCGCCTTGCACCTTGATCCCGACCATCGCCTGACGGCCGAGCCCGACGTTCGCCGGATCCGTGACCGCGACGATCTGCATCGTCTCGTCCCGCAGCAGCCGCTGGACGCGCTGCCGCACGGCGCCCTCCGACAGCCCGACGGCCTTGGCCAAGGCCGTGAACGAGGCCCGCCCGTCGACTTGCAGTAGAGCGATCAGGGTGCGATCGGTATTGTCCAAACCTCTAGGTGTGCGCTGCTCCATCTGCGCGCGTGGTTCGTCACCCATGCCGTCCCTCCCTTTGTTTCGGCATGCGATTCTTGTCGCGCAGCGTATCGATAAGTGTCCAGAATGCTACCGCCGTTAAGTTGTTTGTCGTGATTCTCTTTCTCGGCGCCTTCGCGCGAAGGATTCTGTCGTGCGATAGGGCGGGTGCCGAGGTTTTCGGATGACGCGTCAGCCGAGGTCGCGTTTCAGCAGGTCTTCCTCGGTTTCACGGCGGACGAGCAGCGTCGCGGTGCCGCGGGAGACGCCGACCACCGGCGGCCTGCCGACGAGGTTGTAATTCGACGCGAGCGAGTGGTGGTATGCCCCGGTGCACGGGACGGCGAGCAGATCGCCGGGGTGGACGTCGTCGGGGAGCGAGAGCCCGTCGGCGAGGACGTCGCCCGATTCGCAGTGCCGTCCGACCACCGTCATCGGCCGACGGGCGGAACGGCTGCGCCTGCCGATCAGACGCGCCGTGTACGCCGCCCCGTAGAGCGCCGGCCGTGCGTTGTCGCTCATCCCGCCGTCGACGGCGACGAAAGTGCGCGAGCCGCGTTTCACCGCGCAGATCCGGTACACGGTGATCCCGGCCGGACCGACGATCGCGCGGCCGGGTTCGATCGTCAGCTTCGGCAGGGGGAAGCCGTGCGAGGTGCATTCGTAAGCGAGCGCGACACGCAGACGGCGCACATAACCGTCGATGTCGAAACCCGTGTCGCCGGGCAGATAGCGCACGGCGTGCCCGCCGCCGAGATCCAGTTCGCGCAGGGTGACACCGTGGCTCTCGCGGAGTGCGACGAGCACCCCGATCATCTTGCGGGCGGCCAGTTCGTACAAGTCCACCCGCGACACCTGCGAACCGATGTGGCAATGCAGCCCGGCCAGACGGAGTCCGGGCTGCGCGAGCACGGCGGACACAGCGCGCCCGAGGTTGTCGCGGACCTCCTCGCGCAGCGAGAAGCCGAACTTCTGCCCTTCGGTGCCGGTGGTGATCGCGGCGTGTGTACCGGCGGCGACGTCGGGCGTCACGCGGATCAGCACCTGCTGCGCGCCGGTGGCCAGCGCGCCGAGCTGCTCGATCTCGTCGAGCGAGTCCACCACGATCCGGCGGACGCCGTAGGACAAGGCGGTTTTGAGGTCTTCGGGGGTTTTCGCGTTGCCGTGCAGCAGGATCCGCTCGGCGGGGAAGCCGATCGACCGCGCCACCGCGATCTCGCCCGCCGAGCAGGTGTCGAGGGAAAGGCCTTCTTCGGCGACCCAGCGCAGGACCGCCCGCGTGCAGAGAGCCTTGCTCGCGTACGCCACTTCGGCGTCGGGCAGTGCTTTCCGGTACGCGCGGGCGTTCTGCCGGACCTCGTCCTCGTCGAGCAGGTACGCCGGTGTCCCGAACCTCGCGGCGAGGTGCGACACCGGCGCGCCGGCGAACAGCAGTTCCCCGCCCGGTCCGAGCCGGGTGCTGCGTGGCCAGACCCCGGGTTCGAGGTGGTCGGCGGCCTCGCAGCCGAGGCTGGGCAGGAGCTCGCTGAGCGTCACGGTTACCTCCGCGTCGATCGGTCAGTGCCTCCTCAGCACAACTCCGATCGACCCGGCCCGGCCGTCGCGGCAACGTCTCCCTGACGCTCCGCGCGGCCTCGCTGACGCCTTGTTAACGCGCGAGTAACCCCGGCCACACCGCGGCGGTGACCCGCTCGCGTTCCGCGCCGGTCAGCGGGCGGCTCGGCGGCCGGACGTCCGCGCGGCACAAACCCAGCTGTGCCAACGCTTCTTTGACCACGCTCACGTTGTTGGCGTTGCCGTCCGCGGCCCGCAGCTCCTCGAAGGGCCGGATCCGCTCCCAGACCGCCATCGCCGCGGCGAAGTCGCCGTCCCGCAGCGCGCGGAACATCTCCAGCGAAAGCGACGGCGCGACGTTCACCAGGCCGGAGGTGAACCCGGTCGCGCCGACGGCGAAGTAGCCCGGCGCCGACAGCTCCGCCAGCCCGGCGATCCACGCGAAACGGTCGATCCCCGCGTCCCGCGCCACCGAGGCGAAGCGCACCGGATCCGGCACCGCGTACTTCACGCCGATGACGTTCTCCGCGGCGTCGGCGAGCCTGGCCAGCTGCTCGCCCGTGATACGCGCGTCGCGCACGTACAGCACGACACCCAGCTCCGGGACCGCCGCCGCGATGGCGCGGTGGTACTCGACCCAGCCCTCCGCCGAGACGTACGGATGCACCGGCTGATGGATCATGACCAGGTCGGCGCCCGCGTCCCCGGCGTGCCGGGCCGCGCCGATCGCCGTCCGGACGTCGTGCCCGACCCCGGCGACCACACTCGCCCGCCCCGCCGCGGCTTTGACCGTCACCTCCAGACAGTGCCGTGCCTCGGCCTCGTCCAGCGCGTAGAACTCGCCGGTGTTCCCGTTCGGTGTCACGACGTCGACGCCGGCGCTGAGCACGCGGTCGACCAGGTGCCCGTAGGTCTCGGAAGCCACGGCGCCGTCGGCGTCGAACGGCGTCACCGGGATGGCCACGACCCCGGACAGCCGCCGTTTCCGCTCGTCGAACCGTGAGGTCACTGGCATGTCCGATCTGATATATGATGTGACGGCATCAGATTAGCATGCCGGGACGACTGTCCCGGACATCAGGACGACTGGTCCGATGCAACCGGGACAGCCGGTTCGCGCGTCTCTCCGGTATGCGAAGACGGCGGCTCTGGGGGACCCCGGCGAAACTGGTGCTGTTCGGTCTCGTGCTCGTGTTCCTGAACGCCTCGTGCGGCCCGCCGGCGGTGGGCGACGCGTTCACGCTCCGCCTCGGCGGCTGGACGGTGCTCCCGGACGAAGACCTGCGCCTCGCCTACTTGACGGTGCTGGACGAGCGGTGCCCGCACGGGGAGATATGCGCTTCGGCGGGACGTGCGATCGTGACGATGTCCTACGCCCGGCCGTCGGAGGGCCCGGCGGTGTCGTTCACGCTGGACGCGGTCAAGGCCGAGGGGGCCACTTTCGGCGGCTACCGGGTCGACTACGCGAGTCTCTCGCCCAGTGCCGGCTTTCTCACCTTGCGCCTCGGCCGGCAGTCCACTTAGGACAAGGCGCCGAGGAAGATCTCCAGCTGCTCGACCACGAACGCGTGGTCGTCGGCCTGGGGCAGCCCCGAGACGCCGACGGTGCCGACCGGACCGACTCCCTCGACGATCACCGGGAACACGCCGCCGTGCGCGGCGTACAGCTCCGGGTCGAGGCGGGAGTCGGCCTCGAATGTCGTGCCCTTCGCGCGGAACTGTTCGCCGACGAAGAACGAGCTGTGCCCGTAACGGTCGACGACGCGGCTCTTGCGGTCGATCCACGCGTCGTTGTCGGCCGAGGTGCCCGGCAACGCCGCGTGGAACAGCCGCTGCCCGCCGCGACGCACGGAAACCGTCACCGGAAGGGCGCGGTCCCGTGCCGCCGCGAGCAGGTGGGCGCCCAGCTCCAGCGCGGTCTCGTTGTCGAACCGGCGGAAGATCAGGCGCTCCTCCTGCGCGGCCAGGACGGCCAGGGTGTCATCGCTCATGGCACCCATTAAATCAACGCTGTTGTGTAATGGCTAGCGAAGGGCGTCCAGGGCGAACGCGGCGTACATCGCCACGCCGTTGGCCATCGCGTCCTCGTCGAAGACCACCCGGTTCGAGTGGTTCGCCTCCACCGTGGCCAGATCGGCGCCGGGCGGGCAGGCCCCCAGGAACGCGAACGCGCCCGGCACCCGCTGCAGGACGTACGAGAAGTCCTCCGCGCCCATCACCGGGTTCTCCATGACCTCGGAGTTCTCGGCGCCGAGTACCTCGCCCGCCAGATCCAGCACCCTCGCCGCGACCTGCGGGTCGTTCACCGTGACCGGGTAGCCGGGGAGGACCTCGGCGCTCACCTTGACGCCGTGCGCCGCGCCGACCGCCTCGCACACCCGCGGCAGTTCCTCGCGCACGAACGCC
This sequence comes from Amycolatopsis sp. SB7-3, assembly GCF_041021335.1. Taxonomy (NCBI): domain Bacteria; kingdom Bacillati; phylum Actinomycetota; class Actinomycetes; order Pseudonocardiales; family Pseudonocardiaceae; genus Amycolatopsis; species Amycolatopsis sp. SB7-3. The sequence continues at coordinate 1,959,372 of NZ_JBFPJQ010000001.1, read as the reverse complement.
TGCGTCCGCTCGGACAGCGTGCGGATCGTGCCCTCCAGGAACGCCGTCTCCGGGATGATGTTCGTCGTCGTGCCCGTCTCGATACGGGTCACCGACACCACCGCGGGCTCGAACACGCTGACCTTGCGGGTCACCATCGTCTGCAGCGCGCTGACCATCGCGGCCGCCGCGGGCACCGGGTCGATCGCCTGGTGCGGCGCCGAGCCGTGCCCGCCCCTGCCGGTGACGGTGACGTGGAAGCTGTTGGCCGAGGCCATGATCGGGCCCGGTCGCGTCTGTACGACGCCGGACGCGGCCGAGGTGAAGATGTGCAGGCCGAACGCCTTCTCGACGCGCTCGCCCGCGGCGTCGAGCACGCCCTCATGGATCATGTGGCGAGCGCCGTGCTCGCCTTCTTCGCCGGGCTGGAACATGAACACCACCGACCCGGCCAGCTCGTCGACGTGCTCGCAAAGCAGCCGAGCGGCCGACGCCAGCATCGCGACGTGGGTGTCGTGCCCGCAGGCGTGCATCGCGCCGTCGTCATCGGAGGAGAAGTCGAGCCCGGTGTCCTCGTGCAGCGGCAACGCGTCCATGTCGCCGCGGAGCAGGATCGCCGGGCCGGGCTTCCCGCCGCGGAGGACGGCGGTCAGCGAGGTGGTCGATTTGCCCTCGGTGATCTCCAGCGGCAGGCCCTCGAGGGCGGCTTTGATCGAGGCCTGGGTCTTCGGCAGGTCGAGGCCGATCTCCGGATTCCGGTGGATCTCCCGGCGGAGCTCTACGGTTTTCGTCTGGAGAGCGCGGGCTTCGTCCAGCAAACCGGCGAAGCGCGCGTCGGGGAGGGTGGGCAGGTCGGTGGGTCCGGTCATGTCTCGATAGTGGCGCATGCGGCGCTTCGGGCGCACCGTGCGTGCGTTCCGAATGCGGGCGGAATACGGTGTGCGCATGGCGGTGCAAGAGCCGATCACGGGGTTCGCGGTGGCCGTGGTGCGGGAGGACGGTCGGTGGCGGTGCAGTTCCCTTGATCCGGGGGCGCTCGGCGAGCTCGACGCTGCGATCACCGAGCTCGGCAAACTGCGTTCGACAGGGGCCGCGTTCGGGCTGCTGGCGGTGGACGACGAGTTCTTCGTGATCGTCCGGCCGAGCCCCAGAGGCCCGTCGCTGCTGTTGTCCGACGCCGCCGCGGCGCTCGACTACGACATCGCCGCCGACGTCCTCGACGTGCTGAGAGTCGACCCCCCGGACGAGGACGACGACGCGGTCTGGCCGGAAGGCGACCTGGAGATCCTGTCCGACCTCGGACTGCCCGGGGCGGAGCTGCAGGTGATCGTCGGCGAGGTCGACCTCTATCCGGACGAACAACTCCAGATGGTCGCGCAGCGATGCGGCTTCGCCGCCGAGTTCACCAAGATCCTGGACGAGATCTGAGCCCCGCCGCCTCCGCCGCCGACATCGCCGCCGTCCGGGCGGCGATCGTCGCGGCGCGAGGTGCGGGCGAGGACGTGCCGATCGGCGCCGTCGTCCTGTCCCCGGACGGGACCCCGCTCGCTTCCGCGCGCAACGGCCGCGAAGAACTCGGCGACCCGACGGCGCACGCGGAGATCCTCGCGCTGCGGGCCGCGTCGAAGATCTACGGCGACGGCTGGCGGCTCGAAGGCTGCACGCTCGCGGTGACGCTGGAGCCGTGCACGATGTGCGCCGGCGCCCTCGTGATGGCGAGGGTCGCGAAGGTCGTCTTCGGCGCCTGGGAGCCCAAGACCGGGGCCGTGGGGTCGCTGTGGGACGTCGTCCGCGACCGGCGGCTCAGCCACCGCGCGGAAGTCGTCGGCGGGGTCCTGGAGGCCGAATGCGCGGCCCTGCTCGAAGACTTCTTCCACGGGCAGCGGGGTAACCGCACCGGGTGAAGCATGTGTCGGACCCCGGGGCACGGGTAACCCTCCGGAGAGGCGGCCGCAGACGGTGGCCGCAGTCGAAGGAGGAACATCCGCCATGAGCGTTTTCGACAAGGCGAAGGACAAGGCCGAGCAGGCCATCGGCGCCGCCAAGGAGAAGCTCGGCGAGAAGACCGACAACCAGGACCTCGCGAACTCCGGCCGGGCCGATCAGACCAAGGGCGAAGTCAAGGAGGCCGGGCACGACCTCCGCGACCGCGCGGAAGGCGGCGTGCAGGACCTCAAGGACAAGTTCAACAAGTAGCCGCGAAGCAGAAGAGCCGGTCTCCGTGGAGACCGGCTCTTCGCTGCGGTGGCGGTGGGATTTGAACCCACGGACGGGTATTAACCGTCACACGATTTCGAGTCGTGCTCCTTCGGCCGCTCGGACACGCCACCGCCGAGAACAATACCGGAGGGCCTTCCGGTGTCTTCAGGGGGTCAAGAAAGCTGCGAGGTGATCTCGTCGATCGCCGCCGTCTGGTTCTCGACGATCTCCTGTGCCAGCGCTTTCGTCTCGGCGTGCTCGCCGGAGGAGAGCACCGTCTTGGCCATCGCGACGCCGTTGCGCAGATGCTCGGCCATCAGCGGGAGCCACATCTTGTCGAATTCGGCCCCGGTCAGGTTCTGCAGCGACGCGACCTGGCCTTCGGTGATCATCCCCGGCATCGCGTGCCCGGCGTGGCCCGCCGCGGGGAGCACGGCCGCGTTCCACGACTGGAGCCACGCGGTCATCGTCTGGACTTCGGCCGACTCGGCCTTGACGATCTTGGCCGCGGTGGCCTTCACGTATTCGGACGCCGAGCGTTCCGAGGCCAGGTTCGCGACCTGGATCGACTGCTGGTGGTGCGGCACCATCTGCTGGGAGAAGGTGATGTCGGCCTGGTTGGCACCCGGTGTCGCCGGGGCGGCGCCCGTGGCCGTCGAGCAGCCCGCGAGCACCCAGGCGACCAGCGCGAACAGGGCCATCGGCAGTCGCCGTCGCATCGATACCTCCGTAGTCAGGGGAAACCGGCCCCTCCGCCCTGTGATACGGCTGTGACCTTCCGGCGGTTCAAAACCGGATCAGCCTTGGTGGAGGTGACGGATCCGAAGAGCTCGACATCGACGGTCCGATGAGTGCGTGTGGCGCGAGGCGGAAATGACACACCGCCGGTGTACGGGCTCCGTCCTCCCCCGACGGGTCCCGTGCACCGGCGGTGCACCCCCAGTTCCCCCCTGCTCACCCTCCCCGGTGAGCGTCCAGAAGTCGTTCGCCCAGATCGGCCTCGCGCAGGACGGCGTCGAGCCGTGCCCCGCCGAACGGGGCCACCGGGCGTCCGCCGCGTTTCCGGTCGCGCAGGTCTACGGCCAAGGCGGTGGTCAGCAGCAGGACCAGTGCCGTACCGACGATGAGCCAGTTCATCGGACACCTCCTCCGGCGACGTGAGGGAGGATTTGTGTCCTCGCTCACGTCGCCAAGGTAGCTCCGGAAATGCCGGGTTGTACCCGGACTTGAGGTTCATTTAAGGCAGCGGAACACCAATGGGCTATTTCCGCGGGGCTCCCGCGACATAAACGTCACCGTCGGCCACGGAGACGTCACGGGCACTGGACGCGCCGGTCGCCAGAATGCGGGCGGGGTCCCGGAAACCGGTGATCACTTCGACGCGCTGGACCGGTTTCGGTGTGGTGATCAAGGTTTCCGGCGTCCAGACGCGGCTGTTCTCGAGCAAGAACGTTTCGATGCCCGGTCGTCCGTCGCGCGTTCCGTAAACGCGCCAAGTGCCGCCATTGAGCTGTTCGATCTCACGCAATCGGAGCCCGTTCGCGACTTCGCGCACTTCCCAGTTCCGGCCGTTCCACGCACCCGCGAAATCGCGCGGCGAGCCCGCGGCGTCGAACTGGAACCAGGTGACGAACGGTTTGCCGTCGCGCTGGGTGCCGACCTGCAGGATGTAGTCCGGCGACTTGAGCCCGCCGGGGAGTTCGAGCGGCGTTTCGACGACCTTGAGATCCCGCTCCTGCTCGGCGTCGTCGACCTGCGTGCCGAGGTCGCGGCCTGCCGCGGAGAAGAAGTGCAGGCTCCGCACGTCGAACGACAGGTGGTAGACGTTCCGGTGGTAGACGTCGTGTTTGTGCTGCGACGGCCCGCCGCCGGCGAGCGTGTAGGCGAAGTGGATCCGCCCCGACGACGGCAGGTACCGCAGCTGCCCGACGTAGATCTCGTCCATGTGGTCGGCCCGGCCCAGCGAGCCGAACGCCCACCGCTTCCCGGTCAGCTGCACGGAGTTCTTCCACGTCTTCCCGTGATCGCGGGAGACGAGGTACTTCATCGGGCGGAAGTCGGAGTTCGCCGCCGGATCCAGTTCGTTGGTCGTCTCGCGGTAGAACAGGAAAAGCGTGCCGTCGACAGTCTTCACCGGCATCGGGTAACTCGCCGAATCGCCCTCGGGCACCTCGGTGTCGGTCCAGGTGCCGTCGAGGGAATGGGCGAGCGGCGCGCGGCTGAGCACGGTCCGTGTGTTGTGCATGCCGCGGAAGATCAGCAGATGCCCGTCGCCCGCCAGCAGCATCGTCGGGTAGTTGTGCGGATCGGATTCGCCGTCGGCGATCTTCTTCGGCGCCGTCCAGACGCCGGTCCGGTGGTCGTAGGCCTGGACGTAGGTGTCCGCGGCCTTGCCGGACCACGAGATGAACGTCTTGCGCGCGACCGGGTCGAAGACCCCGCCCGCGTTCGGCCGCCGGTCGGTGCGGGACGCGACCGTGCTCGCCGGGGTCATCACGTCGAACGCGACCTTGCCGGGTGGTGGTGCGGCGGTCGCCGCGGGAACCGGGATCACGAGACCGGCCGCGACGAGCGCGCAAAGCAGTCCGCGCATGAAAAACGCCTCCTGGTGTGTGGCAGGCGGCGGAGTTCGATCGTCTCACGCGAGGATCCGAACGGGCTAGTGGTGACGAATCGTTGTCTTGACGTCTTCCTCATTTCACTTGTTCGGGGGAGTATGCCTCGACCGATCTTGCGAAAAAGGGGACTCAGCGTGACCACATCCCGACGTGCTGCCCGGAGACGGGCCCTGACCGTGGCCGTCGCCTCGGGCCTGGTCGTGAGCGGCCTGACCGCTCCGGCCGCGCTCGCCGCGCCCAGCGCCGACGCCGTGATCGCCGAGGTCTACGGCGGTGGCGGCAACTCGGGCGCCACGCTGACCAACGACTTCGTCGAACTCGCGAACCGCGGCTCGGCCGCCGTGAGCCTCGACGGCTTCAGCGTCCAGTACGCGCCCGCGTCGGGGAACAGCTGGCAGGTCACGCCGCTGACCGGCGGCGTCGCGCCGGGAGCGCGGTATCTCGTCGCGCAGGCGAAGGGCTCGGGCGGCACGGTCGCGCTGCCGACACCGGACGCCACCGGTTCGCTGGCCCTGTCCGCGACCGCCGGCACCATCGCGCTCGTCCAGGGCACCACGGCGCTGACCTGCAAGACGGCCGCCGAGTGCGCGGCCGACAGCCGCATCAAGGATCTGGTGGGCTTCGGCTCCACCGCCGTCATCCGTGAGGGTGCCGCGGCGCCCGCGCCGTCCAACACCGCGTCCGTCGCCAGGGGCGCGACGCTCGCGGACACCGACGACAACGCGGCCGACTTCACCTCCGGCGCGCCCACGCCGACCAACGGCAAGGGTGAGACGCCGGGCGAGACCGGTCCGCCGCCGGTCGACGCCAAGATCCACGACATCCAGGGCACCGCGCGGATCTCGCCGTTGAAGGACCGGAAGGTCGCCGGGGTCACCGGCGTCGTCACCGCGATCCGGAGCTTCGGTTCGGCGCGCGGATTCTGGATCACCGACCCCGCGCCCGACACCGACCCGCGCACCAGCGAAGGGCTGTTCGTCTTCACCGGCTCGACCACGCCCGCCGTGGCCGTCGGTGACGCGGTGACCGCCACCGGCACCGTCCGCGAGTTCTACCCGGACGCGCCCGCGAGCTCGCCGTACCAGTCGCTCACCGAGCTGACGAGTGCACAGTGGACGGTCGGCTCCAGCGGGAACGCCCTGCCCGCGCCCACCGTCGTCACGCCGGACACGGTCCCGGACACCGTCGCGCCCGCGCCGGGCGGCAGCATCGAGCCGTTGCCGCTGGAGCCCGCGAAATACTCGCTGGACTTCTGGGAGACGCACGAGAGCGAGATCGTCAGCGTCTCGGACGCACGCGTCGTCGGCCCGACGTCGTCGTTCAACGAGCTTTACGTGACCACGAAGCCGAAGCAGAACCCGAGCGTCCGCGGTGGCGCGGTGTACCTGGACTACGACCGGCTCAACACCGGCGTACTCAAGGTCGCTTCGCTGATCCCGTTCGCCGAGCAGCCGTTCCCGAAGGTCAACACCGGTGACGTGCTCACCGGCGAGACGTCCGGCCCGGTCGAGTACAGCAACTTCGGCGGCTACACGCTGTTCGCGACGAAGCTCGGCGCCGCCAAGGACAACGGCTTGCAGCGCGAGAGCACCCGTGCGCAGCGCAGTGGTGAGCTCTCCGTGGCGACCTACAACGTCGAGAACCTGTCCGCTTTGGACAGTGACGAGAAGTTCGGCGAGCTGGCGAAGGCCATCGCCACCAACCTCGCGAAGCCGGACATCCTGAACCTGGAAGAGATCCAGGACAACAACGGGCCGACCAACGACGGCACCGTCGCCGCGGACCAGACGCTGAAGAAGTTCACCGACGCGATCGTCGCCGCCGGTGGCCCGCGCTACGAGTGGCGACAGATCGACCCGGAGAACGGCAAGGACGGCGGTCAGCCCGGCGGGAACATCCGTGTCGGCTTCCTGTTCAACCCGGCTCGGGTGTCCTTTGTGGACCGGCCGGGCGGCGACGCGACCACCCCGGTCGGCGTGGTCAAGGAGCACGGCAAGACCCACCTGACCGTCTCGCCCGGCCGCGTCGAGCCCGGGAACGAGGCGTGGGAAGCCAGCCGCAAGCCGCTGGTCGGCGAGTTCGTCTTCAAGGGCCGCACCGTGTTCGTCATCGCGAACCACTTCAACTCCAAGGGCGGCGACCAGCCGACGCACGGCCGCAACCAGCCGCCGGTCCGGAGTTCCGAGGTGCAGCGGGCCAAGCAGGCGACCCTGCTTCGCGGCTTCGTCGACAAGCTGCTCGCTTCGGACAAGAACGCGAACGTCGTCGTGGCCGGCGACCTGAACGACTACCCGTTCTCGCCCGCCGTGAAGACGCTGACCGCCGGTGGCGCGCTGAAGGACCTGATCGCGTCGCTGCCCGAAAACGAGCGGTACAGCTACGTTTTCGAGGGCCAGTCTCAGGTGCTCGACCACATCCTGGCGTCGAACGCGCCGCGCGGTCTCGACTACGACGTCGTGCACCTGAACGCCGAGTTCGCGAAGCAGGCCAGCGACCACGACCCGCAGGTGCTGCGGTTCCGGCCGAGCGCGGGCAACCCGGTCCAAGACGCGTTCTGGGACCTGGCCGACTACCTGGAGAAGATCTTCGGGCGCCCCTGACCCGCAATTAGTCCTCTGGATGCGGTACTTGCACGCGCAAGTACCGCATCCAGAGGACGAAACGCGGGTGGGGTCAGGAGCGTTTGGCGCGCCACCCGAGGGAAAGGACGGCCTGCACGAGTTCCTGGTAGCTCGGCTTGACCTCTTCCAGGTACTTCTCCAGGTATCCGGCCCGCGCGGTGGGCACCGGGCGCGGTTCCTCGTCCTCCGGCAGCCACGAGAGGCCTTCGACGTTGTGCTGCGCCATCTTCCACCAGCGCGTGCACCGGTCGACGGCGCGCTGCTCGCGTTCGGCGGCGTCCGCGACGGCCTGATGCGCCTCGGCGAGCCGGGCCTCCAGTTCGTCCGCGCGGCCGATCTCCCAGTTCCGGAGGTTCTCCGCCGAAGCGCGCGCGAGGCCGACGATCTCCTTGTACCGCATGGCCGCGGTGATGCCGTCATCCATCGAGAAGCCCTTCCGGACGCTGGAACGGGATGATCACCTCAGGGGCGCCGTGCGTGGTGCGGTCGAAGAACAGCGCGCGGCCCGGCCGCGGTGACCAGTGCACGACCTGCCCGGCGGCGAACGGCGACAGTTCGTTGCCCTGGACGTCCAACGCCGCCCAGGAGCCGATGTCGTCGGTGCCCGCGAAACCGAGCGTGTCCTTCAGCCGGGCGATGCTGCGCCACCAGCCGATGGTGTGGACACCGTGCGTCGGGCCCTGCTTCAGCAGCACCCGCAACTGATCCAGACCGCTCTTGAGCTGTCCGGGCGCCTTCGCCTCGAGTGCGGGGATCGACGCGTCGACGCCGTACAGCAGCAGCACTCGCGCTTTGTCCAAAGAGGACAGATTCTCCGCGATATCGATTACCCGGGCGGGAAGATCGTCGACCAGGGTCGCTTGGTGGCCCTCCGCGCGCAGGCGCTCGGCCAGTTCGGCCACGGCGGGGACGGACGCCTCGATGGGGCACGAGAGTACAAATTCCACCGTCTCGCGGTGATATTGGCGGGCCAGCGAACGCGCGGCGGAGTCCATGATGGACAGTGCCTCCGCCGTGGCCGCGCCGAGGACGGCGACGTTCCGGCCCGGGGCCTTCGGCAGCTCGACCCCGCAGGCGGCCTCGTCGACGTCGATGGACTGGCCGAGCAACGCCCGCGGTTTGTCCGTCGGCTTCAGGTCGGTGAACGCCGGGAACTGTTCCAGCACCGGGGAATGCGCGCCGTCGAACAACCGGGGCCGCTTGAACGACTCCGAATACCGCTCCCAGAGCCGGTGCTGCAGCTTGTTGAAGACGTCCTTGCTGCTCGCGTCCGGGACGTGCGCGAGCTGGTTCCCGTGCGCCACACCGGAATCGTGGTTGATCACCGCGTGCCACTTCGGCGCGGAGACGGCCGCGTTGTTGGTCTCGGACAATACCCGCCGCGCCTTCGGCATGGCGATCCGCAGCGTGCACTGCTCGAACACCGCCGGTTTGCCCCAGAAGGCCTCGATCCCGGCGACGTCCTGGCTCGCCAGCACCAGGTGGATGCCTTGAGACCGGCCTCGCCGCGCGATGTCCTCCAGCAGCTGTGTCGCGGTCGCCGTCACGCCGTCGCGGCCGGCGAACAGGTACTGGAATTCGTCGATCACCGCGACGATCCGCGGCCAGTGCCCGCCGGGGTCCTGCTCGCGCAGATCCGCGAGATTGGTGACCTCGTGCAGTTTCGCGGCGGCCGACCGGCGGCGCAGCTCGTCGGCGAGGTACCGCAGCAGCGCCAGGCCGAACTCGCGGTCGGTGTTGACGTTGACCCCGATGAGCTTGGCGTGCGGCAGCCAGCTCGCGTCCCGCCGCCCTGGCGCGAGCCCGGCGAACGACACGCCTTCCTTGAAGTCCAGCAGGTACAGCGCGAGTTCGTCCGGCGAGTACCGCGCCGCGAGGCTGCCGAGCAGCGAATACAGGAAGTTCGTCTTCCCCGAACCGCTCGGCCCGCCGATGAGCACGTGCGGGCTGGCGTCACCGATGACGACCTCCACCGCCTCGCCCTCGAAGAACCCGACCGGCGCCCGCAGTTCCCGCGCCGAGCTCTCCTTGCCCAGTTCGGTCGGCAGGAGGTCGGCGAACGCGCGCGGCCCGCCCTGTTTGGCGATCAGCGCCTCGGCGATCCGCCCGGCGGCGCGGATGACCTGCCCGGACGGCATCGGCGGATCGAGGTCGACCATCAGGTCGGGGCCGGTCATGCTGCTCGTCGCGTGCCGTTCGTCGTGCAGGCTCAGCGATTCGACCGACGTCGACAGCATGGTCGGCACGTCGATCAGGATCAGGCAGATCCCGGCCGCCAGCGCCCCGGTGGCGACCCGTTTCAGTTCGCGGGCGCGCTCCGGTTCGAGGGTTTCGCCGTTGCCGTAGAGCACCGCGACACGGAACGGTTCGACGCGCTGGCCGCTCGCCCGCCGGATCTCCCGCAGCGACGTGTGCCCCGCCTGCATCCCGGTCGCGTGGATGCGGCGGATGTGCCCGGCCAGTTCGTCGAGGAGGTCCTCGAGCCGTCCTGGGTCGTACAGGGTGAGCGCGCTGGTGCGGCTCAGCGGGTACAGGTCAGGAAGGATCGCGGTCAGCTGCCCGACATCCCACAGATGGATGCGCACCGCGCCGGGTTCGAACGTGCTCAGGATCCGCATCAGCAGGTTCTGCACGATGCCGTCCACCGCGGCCCTGGTCTTCGGCGCCGACGTTATGGACAGATGCGACTCGTCGAGCAAAGGGACCGCGACGTCGAAGGTGCGCGGGACGTCCTGGCCCGGCACCGTCGCCGAGCCGACGCGCCACAGCCCGGGCGAGGTGATACCGGGATTCCCGCCGACGCGGCCCAGCCAGTCGCCCGGCGGCCGGCTCGCGGGCCCCGGCGCGTTGTTCGCGACGAGTTCGCGCAACGCGTTCGGGCCCGCTTCCCAGTCGGCGTAGAACTGGCCGCGCACGCTGCCCAGCAGGCCGAACACCTCGTTCGCGGCGGGATGCCGCGACCATTCGGCGTACTGCTCCGAGGTGGAGTTGTTCATCCCCACCCGGACGATGTGCTGTTCCAGTTGCAGTTTGGCCAGTTCCGCCTCGGCGGCCTGACGGGCGCCGGCGGCGGCGCCGAGGACGAGCCCGATCTGGTGCCGGACCCGCTCGAGCGCCGTGGCGACGCGATTGCGCTGTTCACTCGCTTTGCTGCCCATACCGGCTCGCCGATCTCAGAGGCGGGATTGGTAACCGCTGACCAGGTCGTCAGCGGCGGAAAGGCGCGTCAGGAGGTTTTCCATTCCCTCGTCGGCCTGCGCCAGCTGCGCCGGAACCCACGGCACGGCTTGGGCCTGGGGTTCCACGATGGCGCGTCTGGACTCTTCGAGCAGGCTCCTGGCCCGCTCGGCATGGGCGCGTCCGTCGGCGAGGCCGGTTTGGACGGCCGTCAGCAGCTGGTGCAGTTCCTCGAGGTACATGTCAGAGACGGGTCGAGTACGACTCGGCCGACGAGATGCCCGCCTGGATGGTGCTCTGCATGCCGGTGATGCCTTGCAGGGCTTCGGCGAGAAGCCCGTGCGCCTGGCTCACCTCGTGCTGGGTGCTGCCCTGGGTGGCCTGGGAAAGCGAAAGCTGGGCTTCTTCGAGAGACTGCGCTGCCTGCTGAAGTGCGGCGATGCTCGCGGATGCCTTCTCGTTCGCGAGCGCGATACCAGCGCGGATCTCTTCGACTCCGGCCATTTTGGCGGACTCCTTGGGACGTCGGGGGCTGGAACGACCACTATTAAACTTAGCGTGATCAACTGACTCTGTTAAGTGAAGGTCCTGCTAAGTAATCAACAAGGCCCCGGACGTCGGAACGTCCGGGGCCTTGCTGACGGCGGAGGATACAGGATTCGAACCTGCGAGGGCGTGAACCCAACACGCTTTCCAAGCGTGCGCCTTAGGCCGCTCGGCCAATCCTCCGTGGGGAACGATACCGGATGCCGTTTCGGCCCCTCGAAGGCGGGTCTGACCTGCGTTTGCCGCTTCGCCGGCTCAGGCGGCCGCAGGGGCGAGAACGTCCGCCACGACGCAGGTGATGTTGTCCGGTCCGCCGCCTTCGTTGGCCAGTTCGATCAGCCTCGGGACGGTCTCGGCGGGATCTTGGAAGGCGCCGAGGACGTCCTTGATAACGGTTTCGACAACCGTTGCCGTTAACCCGTCCGAGCACAGCAGGAGACGGTCGCCGGGAGCGGCGTCGAAGGTCCAGATGTCCGCTTCGCCGCTGCCGGTGCTCAGGAGCGCCTTCATCAACAGCGAGCCGCGGGGGTGTCCCTCGACCTCTGACGGGTCGATGCGGCCGTCGTCCGCGAGGGCTTGGGCGAGCGTGTGGTCGCGGGTGAAGCGCTGAAGCGTCCCACCGCGGAGGAGGTAGCCCTTCGAATCGCCGATGTGGGCGGCCGTGAAATGCGAGCCGTCGAACAGCAGGGCGGTCAGCGTGGTGCCCATGCCCCGTGTCTCGGGGTCCTGCTCGGCCGTCGCGGAGAGCCGGTCGTCGATGGCGCGAAGCCCGCCGGTGAGCACCTCGACCAGGTCGACGTCCGCGAGGTCGAAACCGCGGAGGTCCGTGTCGAGCCGGGACAGGACGCCGACCGCCGCGGCGCTGGCCACTTCGCCGTGCGGCTGCCCGCCGATGCCGTCGGCGACCGCCAGCATCCTGGCGCTGGCGTAGACCGAGTCCTGGTTGACCTGGCGGCGCCGTCCGACGTCCGAGCCGGCGGCGTACCGAAGGGTGTACCTCATGGGTCCCAGTAAAGCAGCTGTGTACTGAGTTCACAAACAAAGGGTTGGAATAGCCAGCTGTCGGTTACGATGCGGCGATGGAGGAGCAAGCCACCGTCACCGCGGCGGACATCGCGCGCATCGCCGGCGTCGGCCGCGCCGCCGTCAGCAACTGGCGCCGACGTTACGGCGATTTTCCGCCGCCCGTCGGCGGGACGGCGTCGAGCCCCCTCTTTTCCCTGTTCGCCGTCGAAAGCTGGCTGCGTGAGCGGGGGAAACCGGTCGAGATCTCGCTCGGTGACCGGGTCTGGCAGCGGCTGCGGAACCTCGGTGACGATCTGGCGCTCGGCGACCGCGTCGGCCGGGTGGGGTCGTATCTCTCGCGTCGAGGCGTGTGGACCTTCTCGCCGCGCTACGACGACGCGGAACTGCTGGGACTGCTGGACCGCTTCGCCGAGGAGCGAGGGCCGCGCGAGGCCTACGAGTTCCTGTGCGAACGCTACGTCGAGGCGCACTCGCGCCAGCTGTCCGTCACGCCGGAACCGGTGGCGGCGTTGATGTCCCGGCTCATCGGTCCCGAACCCGGCGTCGTGCTCGATCCCGCGTGCGGGCTCGGGACGCTGCTACTGGCCTCCGGCGGGACCCGGCTGCTCGGCCAGGTCGACGATCCGGCGACTTCGTGCATCGCCGCGCACCGGCTCCTGCTCGCGGGGGCGGACATGGAGATGTACGGCGCGGACGCCCTGTCGATGGACTCCTACGAAGGGGTTCTCGCGGACGCGGTGGTGTGCGATCCGCCGTTCAACGAACGGGAATGGGGTTACGACGAACTCATCGGCGACCCGCGCTGGGTGTACGGCCAGCCGCCGCGCGGAGAGCCGGAACTGGCTTGGGTGCAGCACTGCCTCGCGCATGTGAAACCCGGCGGGCTCGTCGCGATCCGCATGCCGCCCGCCGCGGCCGGCCGTCGCACGGGGCGGAGGATTCGCGGGAACCTGTTGCGTGCCGGTGCTTTGCGTGCCGTGATCACGGTCGGCGGCGCGGATCTCTGGTTGCTGCGGCGGCCGGAATCCGGGGAACGGCCACCGTCCCGGCTTCTTCTGACGACTGACCCGTCCACTGTGGAGGGATATCTGTGCGGTGCCGACGTACCCGGCACGATCCGGATCATCGATCTGCTCGACGAGGAGATCGACCTTTCCCCGGTTCGCCATCAGGCGCGCGGCGAACACGCGGGCGAAGCCTTCCTTGAAGTCCTCAAGCGTTTCGAGGGTGTTCGGCCGGAACCGCCGTCGCTGGTCGTGTCCGACGAGAAGCCCTCGTACGTCACGATCGGGGAGCTGCTGAAGTCCGGGGTGCTCACCGTGCCGGAATCGGTGGAAGAAGGCGACGTCGTCGCGTCACCCGCCGTGCCCGCGTATGTCCACAATGGAGAGACGTTCACGGCGGAGCCGACGATGTCGAAGTACCGCACCGATCCCGAACGACTGGACGCCGCGTTCCTCGCCGGCTGCCTGCGCGCGGCCGGGCAGATCGCGCCGACCTCCTCGACCAGGATCGACCTCAAACGCACCCGGATCCCGCGTCTGCCGATCGAGACGCAACGCGCGCACGGAGCGGCGTTCACCCGGCTCGCCGCCTTCGAGGACGCCCTGCGCGAGGCGGCGGAATCGGGCCTGGAGCTGGTGAGGCTAGGCTTGGCGGGGCTCACCGAAGGACAGCTCACGCCGGAGAACTAGGTTGCTGATCGCCGATCGCTACGAACTCGACGAGCTGCCGCTCGGGCGGGGCGGTATGGGCGCGGTGTACGCGGGCCACGACCGGCATCTCGGCCGCCGTGTGGCGGTGAAGTTCCTCGGCCTTCCCGGCGGCCCGGACGCCGAACTCGAACAGCGTTTCATCCGCGAGGCGCGGATCCTGGCCACCCTGGAACACGCGGGAGCGCCGACGCTGTACGACTTCGGCACCTATGACGAGCGGTTGTACCAGGTCATGCAGTTCATCGAGGGCGTGACCGTCGCCGACCTCGCCGCCGAACACGGGCCGCTGCCGGTGCCGTGGGCGGCCGCGATCGCCGCGCAGGCCTGCGCCGTGCTGTCCGCCGCGCACGCGCTGTCCATCTGCCACCGCGATCTCAAACCCACGAACCTGATGCTGTGCCCCGACGGCAGTGTGAAGGTGCTCGACTTCGGGCTCGCGATGCTGCGCGAAACCGACGTCGCCCAGTTCACCCGCGCGGGGCAGATCCTCGGCACCCCCGCGTACATGGCGCCCGAGCAGATCCAGCGTGGGATCGCCGGGCCGCGCAGCGATCTGTACGCGCTGGGCTGCGTCCTGCACGAAATGCTGACCGGCAGGCAGCTGTTCACCGGCCCGACGGCGTACGCGGTCTTCGAGAAGCAGGTCAAGGAGAGCCCGGCCGAAGTGGACGGTGTCCCGGGTGGACTGAACGTACTGCTCGCGGAGCTGCTGGAGAAGGACCCGGAACGGCGGCCCCGCGACGCGGACGAACTGTTCGGAAGGCTGGCCGTGTTCGCGCGGGACCTGCCGCCGCTGCCCGGATATCTGGACGAGGGCGCCAACCCGGGCCGGATGTACGCGAGGGTCGTCGGCCGCGTGCCCTGAGACGCGATCGTGACCTCCCGATCAACAACCCCGACCGGGTGAGCTCCGTCTTTACCCATGTCGGACGGACTACGGACAAACGGGGGTAAGGGTCGTGAAGAAGTTCCTGGTGGGGGTGACCGCACTGGCCACCGCGCTGGTGCTGACCGCGTGTTCGGGCAACGCCGGCGGCAGCGCGCCCGGTGGCGGAGCCGTCGCGCAGGGCGACCCGGCGGGCGGGCCCACGACCACGTCGGCGCCGTCTTCGACCCCGGCCACGTCGTCCCAGACGCCGACGCCGAGCAGCAGCAGTTCCGCGCCGAAGCCGACGTCTTCGAAGCCCAAGCCCAAGCCCACGCCGAAACCGGCGCCCAAGCCCGCCGCGAACGCCGCCGACGTGCCCTGCAAGGCGGCGCTGGCCTCACCGGGTGTGAGCGCTTGCGTGGATCTCTCCGCGCTCAAGACGTGGCTGCTGCAGGACGGCAAGGTCATCTACGGGCCGGTCAAGCAACTGCCCGGCAAGAAGGGCCACGCCACGCCGACCGGGGTGTTCCACGTTTCGGCCAAGGTCAAGAACTACCACTCGAAGGCCTTCGACGCGCCGATGCCGAACTCGGTGTTCTTCCTGCCGGGTATCGCGTTCCACACCGGCAGCCTCTCGGTGTACTCGCACGGCTGCATCCACCTGTCGGCGGCGGCTTCGCAGAAGTACTTCACGACCTTGCAGAACGGTGATGTGGTGCAGGTCGTGGCCTGAGCCGCTTCGGTACCGGTGGTCGTGAGTGGCGTTTCGGGTTAGAACCCGAAACGCCACTCACGACCCACGCGGCCCATGCCTCACCGCAGCCTTGGGTAGGTGACCGAACGCGATCCGTGGCGATCATTGCGGTTCGGTTGCTTTGAGATAAATGAAAGCTCCCGGTGGCAATGACTTCCCCGCTCCCGGCGACGTGCCCAGGACACGCCGGAAATGGGGAAGTGCCGATGATCTGGAGCCGCCTACTCGTCGCACTGTCGGTTTCCATCCTGCTTCTCCCGGGATGGGTGGGCGCTCCGGAAGCGACCGGAGCGCCCACTCTGCCGTCCGGCTTCGTCCTGCGCGACCAGCCGAGCGGTCAGGCCGCCTTCGACCTGACCGATTTCGCTTATCTGCCGGACGGTTCCGTGCTCAGCATCGGCAAGAGCGGCAAGGTCGCCTGGGTGCCGGTCACCGGTCCGGCCAGGACGATCGCGAACCTCCCCGTCCACGACGACGGCGATCTCGGGCTCGTCGGGCTCGCCATCGCACCGGATTACGCCACGTCACACCGGATCTACCTCGCGTGGTCGTTCGACACGGGCGGTGGCGCGTTCACCATGCGGGTGGCGCGCTGGACGGTGACCGGCACGGACATCCCCAGCGGGCTCGCGAACGAACGCGTGCTCGTCGACCTTCCCGGGTTCTACGACGTCCACGGCATCACAGGTCTCGTCACGGCGCCCGACGGCACGTTGTGGATCTCCATCGGCGACGCCGCCGACTTCACCAGGATGGATCCGGGCGCGTTGCGCTCGCTCGACCTCGATCAGCTCTACGGCAAGATCCTGCACGTCACCCCGGACGGCGCCGGCGTTCCCGGCAATCCGTACTACTCCGCCGCGGCCCCGGATGCCAATCGTTCCAAGGTCTTCTCCAGTGGCTACCGCAGTCCCTTCCGGTTCTCCCTCGACCCGCGGCTCGGTCTGCCGGTCGTGGGCGACGTCGGCTGGAACACCTGGGAAGAGGTGGACGTGGTGCGGCCGGGGGAGAATCACGCCTGGCCCTGCTGGGAGGGAAACGCGCCCACGCCGGGGTATTCCGGGCTGGCGGGCTGCGCCGGGGTGGTCAACACACCGCCGATCACCGCGTACCACCACGGTTCCGGCGTCGACGAAGGCAACAGCGTCACCGCCGGGATCGTCTACAGTGGATCGTCCTATCCGGACGAATACCAAGGCGCCTTCTTCTTCGGCGATTACGTCACGCAGAAGATCTGGACGATGACGTACGACAGCCAAGGCAGGCTCGTGCGCGCGCCGGAGCGGCCGCCGGAGTTCGTCGGCATCGGCGGGCCGGTGAAGTTCGCGGCCGCGGCCAACGGCGACATCGTGTACGCCGACATCCACACCGGCAATCTGCGGCGCCTCAGCTATCCGGGGACGAACGCGGAACCGGTCGCGGTCGCCACTTCCGAAACGAACCCCGAAACCCACACCGTCACCTTCGACGGCGGCGGTTCCTACGATTTCGACGGCGATCCGCTGACCTACCACTGGGATTTCGGTGACGGCACGAGCCAGACCGGCGTCCGCGTGACCCACGCCTACGGCACCGGGCTCACGAGAGCGACGGCGCGCCTCACCGTCACGGACCGTCTCGGCGCGTCCGCCGGTACGGACGTCGTCGTGGTGCCGGGAAACCACTCGCCGGAACCGGTGATGACGGATCCCGGCGCCCGGACGTTCGCGGTCGGGGAACCGGTCGTCGTCGAGGTGACGGCGACCGACGCGGAGGACGGCGTGCTGCCGGTGTCGTGGACCACCCTCATCCGGCACTGCCCGGAGGAAGCGACCTGCCACGCGCACCCCGGCTCGCCGGGAAGTGGACCGGCGTTCACCGTGCCCTTCACCGGCCACCAGGACTCCCGCGTCGAGATCACCGCGACGGTGACCGACAGCGCCGGCGTGACGGCGAGCAGGACCTACGTCGCCATGCCGCGTGAGCACCGGCTGACACTGACCGGCAACGTGGCGGCGGCGTTGAGCATCCCGGCCGAAGGCGGCGTCAGCACCGCGATGGTGACCGAAGGCGCCACGTTCGAGGTCGTGGCGGAGGAGATCGCCGCGGACGGCGTCTCGACGTTCTCGAACTGGTCCGACGGGCGGACTTCGCGCACGGTGACCGTCACCGTGCCGGCGAGCGACGTGACCCTGATCGCGAACTACCTCACCCCGATCGACAAGCGCTACCAGGCGGAACCCGCGCTGCGGCAACGGCTCGGCGCACCCGCCGGGCCCGAGGTCGCCGACGGGACCGTGCGCTACCGGCCGTATGCGAACGGCAGGCTCTACTGGAGCGCCGAGACCGGCGTGAAGCAGATCGAGGGCGAGATCCTCAAGAAGTACCTCGCGCTGGGCGGACACCGGAAGTTCGGCCCGCCCGCGACCGACGAGACCGCCACCCCCGACGGCGTCGGCCGCTACAACCACTTCCCGAACCGGCCCGGCACGATGCAGTCGTCGATCTACTGGACACCGTCGACCGGGGCGCATCCGGTGTACGGGCGGATCCGGGTCAAATGGGCGGCGCTGGGCTGGGAAGCGGGCCCGCTCGGCTACCCCACGACCGACGAGCTCCCGACCCCCGACGGGGCGGGCCGGTTCAACCACTTCAGCAAGAAGGCGTCCATCTACTACACGGTGCAGACCGACGCGCACGCGATCTGGGGCCGCATCCGGGTCCGGTGGGAGGCGCTCGGCTGGGAGACCGGCCCGCTCGGCTACCCGACGACGGACGAATCCGCCACCCCGGACGGCGTCGGCCGCTACAACCACTTCACCAAGGCGGGCTCGATCTACTGGACGATGGCCACCGATTCGCACGCGATCTACGGTGCGATCCGGCAGCGGTGGGCCGCGCTCGGCTGGGAGCGGTCGTACCTGCGCTACCCGGCGACGGACGAGTTCGGCATCGCCATCGGGCGGCAGAGCAGCTTCCAGAGCGGCTACATCACCTGGAACCGGAGCACGGGGCAGGTGATCGACCGACGGTGGTGATCACAGTTCGATAAAGCCACTCGGAAGTGTGAAATGTCCACGTAGGCCCCTTCGATGAGACGTTCGACTGGGGAAAGGGGCCCTTGCATGCCTTCGAGATTCCGTGCGCTCTGTCACGCCCTCGTGACGTTGCTGATAGTGACCTTGCTGGTGCCGCTGACGTCCACATCCGCGTCCGCGGCGCCGGTGCTCCCGCCCGGCTTCGTCCTGCGTGACCAGCAGAGCGGGCAGGCTCCGTACGACCTGACCGACTTCGCCTACCTGCCCGACGGCTCGATGTTGACCACCGGGAAGCAGGGCAACGTCGCCTGGGTGTCCACCACCGGGCAGACCAAGAGCATCGCCACCCTGCCGGTGCGCAGCAGTGGTGACCTGGGGCTGGTCGGAATCGCGATCGCGCCCGACTTCGCCACCTCCCGCACGGTCTACACGGCCCGCGCGGTCGACGTCGCCGGCGGCGGCATCGCCCTGCGCGCCTCGCGCTGGACGGTCACCGGTACCGCCGAGCCGACCGGGCTGACCGCCGAGAAGGTGCTCATCGAGGGTGCCGCCAACACCGACATCCACGGCATCACCGGCGTCGTGGCCGCCCCCGACGGCACGGTGTGGGTCTCGACCGGCGACAGCTCCCGGTTCCAGGGCGCGGCCGACCCGTTCGCGCTCAACGTGTACGACCTCGACAAGATCTTCGGCAAGATCTTCCACATCACTGCGGACGGTGCGGGCGTTCCCGACAACCCGTACTACACCGCGGCGAACCCGAACTCCTTGCGCTCCAAGGTGTTCGCGAGCGGCTTCCGCAGCCCGTTCCGGTTCAGCCTCGACGCCAGCACCGGTCTGCCGGTGGTCGGCGACGTCGGCTGGGGCACCTGGGAAGAGATCAACTTCGTCCAGAAGGGCGCGAATCTCGGCTGGCCCTGCTTCGAGGGCAACCAGCCCGCGGACGGTTTCTCCGCGATGCCGCAGTGCGCTTCGGCCGTGAACACGCCTCCGATGCTGGCCATCCGCCACGGGCAGGGCGTCGACAACGGCAACAGCATCACCGCCGGGATTGTCTACAATGGAGAGTCGTACCCGGAGGAATACCGGGGCGCGTACTTCTTCGGCGACTACGCCACCCAGAAGCTCTGGACGGCCAAGTACGACACGCAGGGCCGCGTCGTCCGCCCGCAGGAGACGCCGCCGAAGTTCACCGGCATCGGTGGCCCGGTCAAGTTCCTGGCCGCGGCCAACGGCGACATCGTCTACGCCGACATCTACAGCGGTCTGCTGCGACGGCTCAGCTACACCACCGGGAACAAGGCGCCGGTCGCGGTCGCCACTTCCGAAACGAACCCCGAAACCCGCACGGTCACCTTCGACGGCAGCGGTTCCTACGACTTCGACGGCGACCAACTGACCTACGAGTGGGACTTCGGTGACGGCACCACCGGCGCCGGCGCGAAGGTCAGCCACGCCTACCCGGCGGGCACCGAGAAGTTCACCGCCAAGCTGACGGTGAAGGACGGCCTACAGGCGTCCGGGAGCACGGACATCGCCGTGGCGCCCGGGAACCACTCGCCGAAGCTGACCATGACCGACCCCGGCGAGCGGCTGTTCGCCGTCGGCGAGGAGGTCAAGGTCGGCGCGACCGTGACCGACACCGAGGACGGCGCACTCCCGGTCACCTGGACCACCCTGGTCCGGCACTGCCCCGAGAACGCGGTCTGCCACGCGCATCCGGACCACAGCGGCACCGGACCCGAGTTCGCCATGCCGTTCACCGATCACACGGACTCCAACCTGGAGTTCACCGCGACGGCGACCGACAGCGCGGGCGTCAAGGTCTCGAAGACCTACATCGCGAAGCCTCGCGAGCACCGGCTCACGCTGACCAGCAACGTCGCCGCGGCACTGGGCATCACGCCGGAAGGCGGGGCCTCGTCGGCGATGGTGGTCGAAGGCGCGAAGGTGGAGATCCAGGCGGCCGAGGTCGCTTCGGACGGCGCTTCGACCTTCACCGGCTGGTCGAACGGCGCCACCGGGCGGCTGACCGAGATCACCATGGGCACCACGGATCTGACGCTCACGGCGAACTACATCACCCCGATCGACAAGCGCTACCGCGACGAACCCGCGCTGGCGCAACGACTCGGCGCGCCGACCGCGCCCGAGGCCGTCGACGGCACGGTCCGCTTCCGCACCTACGAGCGCGGGCGGCTGTACTGGTCGAAGGACACGGGTGTGAAGCAGATCGAGGGCGAGATCCTCAAGAAGTACCTCGCCGCCGGCGGACACGTGAAGTTCGGGCCGCCCGCGACCGACGAACAGTCCACTCCGGACGGTGTCGGCCGGTACAACCACTTCCCGGTCTGGCCCGGCGTCCTGCAGACGTCGATCTACTACACCGTGAACACCGGGGCGCACCCGATCTACGGCAGGATCCGGCAGAAGTGGGCTTCGCTCGACTGGGAGCGGGGACCGCTGGGCTACCCGAGCACCGATGAGGCGGGTACTCCGGACGGGCTCGGCCGCTACAACCACTTCAGCAAGGACGCGTCGATCTACTACACCGTCCAGACGGACGCGCGGGCGATCTACGGCCGGATCCGTGTCCGGTGGGCGGCGCTCGGCTGGGAAGCCGGCCCCATGGGCTACCCGACCATGGACGAGGCGGCGACGCCGGACGGTGTCGGCCGGTACACCCACTTCACCAAGGGTGGTTCCATCTACTGGTCGATGGCGACCGACTCGCACGGCGTGTGGGGCGAGATCCGTAAACGCTGGGCGGCGCTCGGCTGGGAGCGTTCGTACCTGCGCTACCCGACCACCGACGAGATGGTGGTCACCGGCGGACGGCAGAACAACTTCCAGGGCGGCTACGTGTTCTGGAACGCCTCAAACGGCACCGTGACCGACGGCCGCTGGTAAGCGGTAAACGCGCGTGAAGGCCCCCTTCCCTCGGCTGAGCCGAGGGAAGGGGGCCTTCACGCGTTTCGGGGTTGTTTCAGTGCAGGAGGTCCGCCGGTGACGTGCCCGCCGACGTCAGCGGCAGGCCGAGCGCGACGCGTTCGGTGAGCCAGGCGCTCGGCCGGTAGCGCTGGTCACCGGTGCTCGCGACGAGACCACGCAGCACCCGCAACACGAGCTCCGCGCCCGCCTCGTCACCCCAGGTCAGCGGCCCGCGCGGGTAGCCGAGGCCGAGCCGGACGGCGGTGTCGATGTCCTCCGGCGTCGCGAGCCGTTGCCCGGCGATGAAACAGGCGGTGTTGACGATCGACGCGAGGAGCCGCTGCGCGATCGGCGCGGGGCCGTCGCGGACCACGGTCACCGGCAGGCCGGTCGCGGCGAGCGCACCCCAGGCGGTGCGGCCGGCCGCCGGGTCGAGCGCGGGGTGGACCGAGAGTGTCAGGCGTTTCCCGTAGCCGCCGAGGGGATCGACGCCGACGACCCGTTCCGGCGGCAGACCCGCCGCGAGTGCGGTGTCCACAGTGGACGACCCGATCGGGCTGACGATCAGGACCGTGTCCGGGTAGGCGGAGTGCACGACCTGGATCCCCGCCGCCGAGAGCAGCGTGCCGAGGCGTTCGTCGTCGACCCATACCGGGGTGCCCGGGGCTTCCGGCGCGGCCGGTTCCGGCTCGACCTGTTGCTGCCCGTCGACATAGCTGTAGAAGCCTTCGCCGTTCTTGCGGCCGAAGAGCCCGGCCGCGACGCGGGGGCGCGTCAGCCACGACGGCCGCAACCGCGGTTCGCCGTGGAAGCCGCTCCAGATGCTTTCGAGCACGGCGTGCGAGACGTCGAGACCGGTGAGGTCGAGCAGTTCGAACGGGCCGAGTTTCAGGCCGAGCACGTCACGGGCGACGCGGTCCACTTCGGCCGGGCTCGCGATCCCTTCGGCGAGGATCTGCAGCGCCTCGGTGCCGAGCCCGCGGCCGGCGTGGTTGACCAGGAAACCCGGTGCGTCGCGGGCGAGGACCGGTTCGTGTCCCCAGCCGCGGACGAGTTCGGTCATGGCGGGCGGCAGCCACGCGGCGGTCCGCGCGCCGGGCACGACCTCGACCAGCCGCATCAGCGGGACCGGGTTGAAGAAGTGGAGCCCGAGCAACCGGCCGGGATCGGTCAGCGCGGCACCGATCTCGGTGACCGAGAGCGAACTGGTGTTGGTGGCGAACACGGTGTCCGGGCCGCAGACGCGTTCCAGCTCGGCGAACAGCGCGCGTTTGATCTCCAGATCCTCGCGGACCGCTTCGACGACGAGGTCGACGCCGTCGGCGGGGGCCAGCGGGCCCTCGGCCGCGATCAGCCTGCCCTTCGCGGACGCGGCGGCCTCCTCGGTGATCTTGCCCTTCGAGGCGAGCTTGCCCAGCATCGCGCCGACGTGGTCGATGGCCTCGCCGACCGCCTCGGGCCGCGCGTCAGCGAGCTCGACCTCGAGCCCCGCGGTCACGGCGAGCTGGACGATGCCCCGGCCCATCACCCCGGTTCCGATGACCCGGATCCTGCCGACCTGCTCCGCCCACTTCTCCACCGCGAGCCGCCTTTCCGTCGATGTAGTGCCGTCCTGACGCTAGCCGCCACGCCGGTATCTCGCCCGGACGGGTGATCCGTGCGCCACTCGGCGTAAGGCCACCGAGCCGCCGAGGTCTCCTCCGCGAAAACCGAGTGTTCCGCGCACCACCCCCGAAGGGAAACCTCCCATGGCCACCGTCCCCGCCGCCGCAGCCGTCCGGACCACGCCGTTGCTCCTCGTCGCCGTTCTCTTCGGCGCGGTCGCCGCGTTCCTGGCGAGCCAGGCGTTGTGGTCGCTCACCGCACTGGCCGTCGTGGTCGCCGCCGCCGTCCTCGCGGGCGGGGTGTGGCTGTCCGGCCGGAAGGCCGCGGCCGAACTCTAAGATCGCCGTGTGACGGCGAAACGCTTGACGCGGGAGGAAAGCCGCGAACAGACCAGGCAGCGCCTGCTCGCGGCGGCCGCCGAGCTGTTCTCCGAACGCGGGGTCAACGGCACGTCCGTCGAGCAGATCGCCGAGCGGGCGGGTTTCACGCGCGGCGCCTTCTACGGCAACTTCGACGGCAAACATGAGCTGGTCGTCGAACTGCTGCGCCGCCGCACCCAGCGCGAGGCCGAGGAGGTCGCCGCGCTGCGTGACGGCGTCGGATCCTTCGCCGAGATGATGGACCGGCTGCGCGCGTGGAACGTCGAGCGCGCCGAACACCTCGCCGGCTGGCTGACGCTGCGCACCGAGCTGGCCCTGTACGCGCTGCGGAATCCCGACGCCCGCCCGCTCGTCGGCGAAGGCGAGAAGTCGACAAGGGCACTGCTGGAGACGTCGATCCGGACCGAGCTCGCCGCGCGGGGCGCGGAACCGCCCGCCGATCCGGCGTTCCTCGCGTTGATCCTGCACGCGCTCGAGGACGGTCTCCTGCTGCAGCGCTTCCTCAGCCCGGAGGGAACCGGCGACGAGGACGTCGTCGACGCAGTCCAGCTGCTGATGCGCTCGTGGACCGCGCTCAGCCGGTCATCTTGATCCCGGTGAACTCGGCCATCTGACGGACCCCGTGCGCGAAGAAGGCGTCCGACGGGTCGACGGAGCCGACGTATTGGCCGAACAGCTCGAAGTTGATCATCCCGAACAGCTGGGTCCAGGCCATGATCAGCCGGGAGGCGGTTTCGGGGCCCAGGTTGACCTTGAGGATTTCGGTGAGCGCGTCGAGCTGGTGAAGCAGTTCGACGGGCATCTCGCCGACCTCGGTCTCGACGCGGAGGTTCGCGTCGCGCAGGACCGCGACCAGCGCGAAGGCCACCCGGCCGGCGGGGGCGACGGTGTCCTGCGGGGCCTGGTAGCCGGGGATCGGTGAACCGTAGATCAGCGCGTGCTCGTGCGGATGCGCCTTCGCCCAGGCGCGAACCGCGTGCCAGATCGAGTCCCATCGTTCCAGCGGGCTCTTCTTCGGGTCGTCGGCGGCCTCCGCGGCTTCTCCGACGGCGTTGTAGGCGTCGACGATCAGGGCGGTCAGCAGCTCCTCGCGGCTGGAGAAGTACCGGTAGAGCGCGGACGACACCATGCCCAGCTCTCGCGCGACCGCGCGGAGTGAGAGGCCGAGCGCGCCGACTTCGGCGAGCTGGCGGCGGGCTTCGTCCTTGATCTCACGGGTGAGCTCGGCGCGGGCACGTTCGCGCGCGGTCTGAGTGGCGGCCATGCTCTCACTGTAGAGCATCGCACCAAAAAGAGAGCACTGCTCTTGACGTGGCGCACTGCTCTGGTGTTCACTGCTCTTAACAGAGAGCACTGCTCTCGCAGACTTCGAGGAGACGAGATGACCACCAACGCCGCCACGACCGCTACCGACGCCGCGATCCGCTACGTCAAACCGGCCAAGGCGACCAACGCGTTCAACGAGTTCGTGCTCAAGCTGACGAAGCTCGGCGTCAGCGTCCTGGGCAGCCGGGTGCTCTCGGTCCGGGGCCGCAAGAGCGGCGAACTGCGCTCCGTCCCGGTCAACCTGCTGAAGCTGGGCGGCGAGCGCTACCTGGTCGCTCCGCGCGGTGTCACGCAGTGGGTGCGGAACCTGCGCGTCGCCGGTGAGGGGCAGCTCAGCGTCGGACGCCGCACCGAGACGTTCACCTACACCGAACTCGCCGACCACGAGAAGCCCGAAATCCTGCGCGCGTACCTCAAGCGCTGGAAGTTCGAGGTCGGTGTCTTCTTCGACGGTGTCGACGCGAAGGCGTCGGACGAGAAGCTGCTGGAGATCGCGCCCGGCTACCCGATCTTCAAGATCGCCTGATGCCGAGAGTTCGCCGTCCAATCACGCGTGTTCGCCACTCAATCACGCGAGTTACGCCTCTGATCACGCGTGTCCGGCGATAACGACCGTGGCTAGTCGGCCCGGTCCTCACCGGAGGTCTGCCGTGTGCGGCGGGCGGTGGCCGCCACCAGCACCACCCCGACCAGGAACGCGACGAGCCCGATCAGGAACCACAGCTTCTGCCCGGTCATGAAACTGCCGGTCAGCACGCCGGCGCCCTGCAGCACCCAGACGCCGCCGACCAGCAGGAAGACCAGCCCGATCGTGAGCGTGACCCAGCGTTTCATCCACGGCTCCAAGCGTCGACGTGCCCTGTGGCGATTCTGGCACCGGGCGCCCCGCCCGGCGAACCGATCAAGCCCGGCCGGGTCAGTTCCCCACCAATCCGTTGCGGTAGGCGTAGACGACGGCGTGCACCCTGTCCCGCAGCCCGAGCTTCGCCAGGATCCGGGAGACGTGGGTCTTCACCGTCTCCTCGCCGACGTGCAGATGCGCGGCGATCTCCGCGTTGCTGGAGGCGTCGGCGACGAGCAGGAGGACTTCGCGTTCGCGTGAGGTGAGCCGTTCGAGCTCGGCCGGTTCGGCGGCCGCGGGTTCGATGCTGGTGGCGAAGGTCGACACCAGCCGCCGGGTCACCGACGGGTCGATCAGCGCGTCGCCGCGCGCGGCCACCCGCATGGCCGAGACGAGTTCTTCGGGCGCGAGGCTCTTCAGCAGGAACCCGCTCGCACCGGCGCGAAGCGCGCGATACACGTACTCGTCGGAGTCGTAGGTCGTCAGCACGAGGACCCGGGTGTCGTTGCCGGGCGCGGACATGATGGCCTCGGTCGCGGCCAGACCGTCCAATTTGGGCATCCGGACGTCGAGGACGGCGACGTCCGGGCGCAGCGAGGCCGCCTGCGCGACGGCCTCGCGTCCGTCCGCCGCCTCGCCGACGCATTCGAAGTCCGCCTGGGTGTCGAGCACCGCGCGCATCCCGGACCGGAACATCGCGTGGTCGTCGGCCAGCAGAACCCGGATCACTGTGCCTCCAAAGGAAAACCGACTCGAACCCGCCATCGCCGCCCGTCGTCGAGCGGTCCGCATTCGGCTTGTCCGCCGAACAACGCGACCCGCTGCCTGATCCCGGCGAGACCGCGTTTCGTCGACTCGGCCGACGCGTTCGGACGGCCGATCTCGTTGGTGATCGTGAGGAGTACTTCCGTCTGCCGGTAGGCGAGGTCGATCTCGACGATTCCGCCGGCCCCGTGCCGGAGCGCGTTCGTCAGCGCCTCCTGCGCGATGCGGTACAACGCGATGTCCACCGAACCGGGGAGTTCGCGCGGCCCGCCGTGGCTGGTCAGCCGCGCGGGCAGCCCGGCGGTGCGGAGGTTGTCGAGCAGCTCGTCGAGGTTGTCCAGCCCCGGCTGCCGTTGCACGTCACCGTTCTCCTTGCCGTGCAACAGATCCAGCAGACGCCGCAGATCGGCCATCGCGGCCCGGCTCGACGATTCGACGGCGGAGAGCGAACGCCGGACGGCGGGTTCGCCCTCCGGCAGCCCGAGCCGCGCGGCACCGGCGTGCACACCGATCGCGCTGACGTGGTGGGAGATCACGTCGTGCAGATCGCGGGCGATCGTCGTGCGTTCTTCGACGACGGCTCGGCGGACGGCCTCGGCTTCGTGCTGCTGCCGTTGTTCCTCCGCGCGCTGGAGATCGGCGATGTACGCGCGCCGCGCGGTCGTGTAGCGGCCGACCATCCACGGCAGCAAACCGCTCACGCCGACGTCGATGACCAGCAGGCGCCAGTCCCGGTCGCCGCGGTCGACCGGGATGAGATTGCAGGCGACGAGCCCGGCGAGCATCGTCACCAGGGCGGCGACCGCGGGTTTGGTCGCGAGCCAGGCGCCCGCGCGGTAGCCCGCGATCAGCACGCCGGCGTTGGTGGCCTGCAGATAGTGGTCGTACGGGAACAGCAGGAGCGGCGCGGCGGTCAGCAACGCGCCGTGCGCGGCGGAAACCCAGCCGGAGTACCGCGAAGGCCCGGCGAGCGCGGCGTTGGCGAGGATGCCGCCGAACAGGAGAACCCAAGCCTGCCAGCCCAGTGAGAGCGGCGGACCGGCGATGAGGAACAGCCCGGCGTCGGCGATCAGGCAGACGGCCGCGACCGCGCACGCCTGCCTCGCCAACGAACCG
The DNA here is from genome assembly GCF_041021335.1 of Amycolatopsis sp. SB7-3. Lineage (NCBI taxonomy): Bacteria > Bacillati > Actinomycetota > Actinomycetes > Pseudonocardiales > Pseudonocardiaceae > Amycolatopsis > Amycolatopsis sp. SB7-3. Next base: position 1,931,888 of record NZ_JBFPJQ010000001.1, on the reverse strand, counting down.
CTGATGTCCCGCACGGGCTCAACTCTGCCCTATTTCGCTGGACAGGGGTTCCTAAGATCGAAACCCATGGGGGCAGCGAAGACACCCGTGCTCTGGACGACCGGGGCACCGGGAACAGGGAAATCGACCACCGCCTGGGGTTTGTACACCCGCCTGACGCGAGCGGGCGGCAGCGTCGCGTATGTCGACATCGACCAGCTCGGGCTGATCGGCCCGCCGCCCGGCGGCGGGGACGCCGCGCACGCGATCAAGGCGGCCAATCTGCTGCGCGTACTGGAAGTCCTGCGAGGCACCGCGCAGATCGTCGTGTCCGGGGTGGTGAACCCGGCGAAGCCGTACATCGAAGACCCGGGCTTCGACCTCACGCTCATCCGGCTGACGTGCGATCGCGACGAGCTCCGGAGCCGCTTCCTCGGCCGTGGCTCACCCGCCGCGGCCTTGCCCGACCTCTTCGCGGTGGCGGACGTCTACGACCGCGCCGGTTTCGGCGAGGCGATGGACACGACCGGCCAGCGGCCCGAGCAGACCGTCGAAACGCTGTTCCGCCGCTGCACCTTGGACGCCGGAACCGTTCGCCCGCCGGACGCGGGACAACCGCAGCCCGGACCGGTGACCGTGGTGACCGGCCCGACGGCGGTCGGCAAGTCGACCGCCGCGTTCGGCGCGCTCCGGGATCTCTGGGAGCGCGGGACACCCGTGGCCTACGTCGATCTCGCGCAACTCGGCTTCGCGCACCCCGGCCCGGATCCGGCACGGGAAGCGGCGCTCCTTTCGGCCGTCTGGAGCGGCTATCGCGACGCGGGGGCGAAGCGGCTGATCGTCGTGGCCCGGGAATTCCGCCCGGAGCATCGGCGGGTCTTCGACGCCGTCAGCGTCGTGCACCTCGACGCGGACGACGCCACGCTCACCGAGCGAGTCCGGCGCCGGGCCGAAGGCGAGTCCGCCTTGCTGGCGGGCGACGAACTTCGCGGCGCGCCACCCGGTGTGCGTGACCGGGTGGCCGCCCGCGCGGTCGCCGAAGCGGCCCGGATGCGCGCTTCCGGCGGCGATCGCGTCGTCCTCGACACCTCAGGGCAGGAACCCGCCGAAACGGCCGCCGCGTTGCTCGCGGTGGTGGCTCAGTAGCGCCGCTGACCGTCCTGGCCCTGTCCGGGCGGCCCACCGCGCTGGTTCTGTCCTGGTTTGCCGATGGTCGTCGCCGTCGCGGTGTTCCCGGTGACCTTTGCGGTCACCATCACCGTCTCGCCGACCTTGGGTTCGCCGGTCTTCATGGTCGACGCGTCGATCGTGTAGACCTGCTTGTAGCCGTCCTTGCTGGTCAGGCTGACGGAGGTCGCGCTGACCTCGGTGACCTCCCCGGTCTGCGTCCGCTCGGTGCTGTAGCCGCCTTTGCCGTCGGAGACGACGAAGTCGCCGTGCAGCGTGTCGCGAGGCATGCCCCCGCCGGGACCCATGAGCACCCGGCCGCCGCCAGGACCGCCCGTCATCGTGCCCCGTTCGGCGCCGTTCGCGGCGGTCCCGGCCCAGATCGCGGCACCGCCGCCGGCGGCGATCACCACCGCCGCCCCGGCCGCGATCGCGGTCTTGCGCCCCGACCAGGTCTTCTTCGGTTCGCCTTCCGGGGCGGGCGCGCCCCATTCGGCGGGTTCGGTCGGTTCGGTCATCTGGACGCCTCCCTGTACTCGGTTGCGGCCATGGTCGGCGCCGTCGCTGTGCGGGAGCTGTGCCGCCGGTGGGCACGCGCTGTGACTCGCACCCGGCAGGGTGATCGTTCACAGGAAACGCACAGGCGGCACACAGAGAAGCCTCATCGGCGCCGCCCAGGATGGCACCATGACCAGTGTGAACGTCCCTTCGTCCGGTTCCGCGAAGGCCGGCCTGCGCCGTGCCGACGGCAGCCCCGTGCGGGTGCTGGTCGTCGACGACGAGGCGACCTTGTCCGAACTCGTGTCGATGGCGCTGCGCATGGAGGGCTGGGACATCCGCACCGCCGCCGACGGCACCGAGGCCGTCCGCGTCGCGCGGGAATTCCGGCCGGACGCGGTGGTGCTGGACGTCATGCTGCCGGATATGAGCGGCCTGGAGGTCCTGCGCCGCCTGCGTTCCGAGGTGCCGAACCTGCCGGTGCTGTTCCTGACCGCGAAGGACGCGGTGGAGGACAGGATCGCCGGGCTCACCGCGGGCGGCGACGACTACGTCACCAAACCGTTCAGCCTGGAGGAGGTCGCGCTGCGGTTGCGCGCGCTGCTCCGCCGCGCGGGCGGCGTCGCCGGGCCGAGCGGGTCGACGCTCGTCGTCGGTGACCTGACCCTGGACGAGGACAGCCGCGAGGTGCACCGCGGCGGCGATCTGGTGCCGTTGACCGCGACCGAGTTCGAACTGCTGCGTTATCTCATGCGCAATCCGAAGCGTGTGCTGTCCAAGGCGCAGATCCTGGACCGGGTGTGGAGCTACGACTTCGGCGGCCAGGCCAATATCGTCGAGCTCTACATCTCCTATCTCCGCAAGAAGATCGACGCCGACAGGGAACCGATGATCCACACGATGCGCGGCGCCGGGTATGTCCTCAAACCCGCGGGGTAGGCGGCCGTGGTCCCTGCGGCGACGGCTGATCGCACAGGTCGCGGGCCTGCTCGCGCTCGTCTGCCTGGTGGTCGGCGTGGTCACCGAACTGGCGTTGCGGAGTTTCCTGATCGACCAGCTCGATGCCCGCCTCGCCGAGACCAGCGAACGCGCGAGCCGTCCGCCACCACCTGGCCGTCCCGGCGGGGAAAGGGTTCCCGAGGGCCTTCGCGCGTATGGGCAGAGCACCGGTTCGTTGTTCGTGAACGTGTTCCCGGACGGACGCGTGCTCGCGGCGGTGCTGCGGTCCAGCTACGACGCGAAGGTCACCGATCCGTTCCCGCACGACGAGATCAGCCCCACCCAGATCGCCACCCTGATGCGGTCGGCGACGGGTGACAAGCCGACCGATGTGAACCTCGGGTCGCTCGGGGAATACCGCGTCGTGGCGAAGAAGACGGCGGGCGGCGGCGTCGCGATCACCGGGCTGCCCACCAAGGACGTCACGGATACGTTGTGGAGCCTCGGTTTCATCTTCGGCGGGGTCGCCGTCGGCGGCATCCTGCTGGCGGGCGCGCTCGGCGCGGTGACCGTGCGGCGCACCATGAAACCCCTCGACCGCCTGGCCGCCACCGCGACCAGGGTCGCCGAACTCCCGCTGGATCGCGGCGAGGTCGCGTTGTCCGAGCGAGTGTCCGAAGTGGACACGGATCCGCGGACCGAGGTCGGGAAGGTCGGGTTCGCGCTCAACCGCATGCTCGGCCACATCTCGAACGCGCTTTCCGCCCGGCAGGCCAGCGAAAGCCGGGTGCGCCGGTTCGTCGCGGACGCCAGCCACGAACTGCGGACGCCGCTCGCGGCCATCCGCGGCTACGCGGAACTCACCCGGCGCTCCGGTTCCGAGGTGCCGCCGGACATCGCGTTCGCGATGGGCCGCGTGGAGTCGGAATCGACGCGGATGACGGGCCTGGTCGAGGATCTGCTGCTGCTCGCGCGGCTCGACTCCGGCCGCCCGGTGGTGCACCAGCCGGTGGACCTCTCGCGCCTGGTCGCGGACGCCGTCGCCGACGCGCACGTCGCCGGGCCGGAGCAAAAATGGCTGCTGGAGGTGCCGCCGGAGCCGATCACGGTCCTCGGCGACGCGGATCAGCTGCATCAGGTGGTGATCAACCTGCTCGGCAACGCGCGCACGCACACCCCGGACGGCACCGAGGTCACCACGTCGCTGTCCATAGTGGACTCGACGGTGACACTGTCCATTGTCGACGGTGGGCCGGGGATTCCGCAGGAGATCCTCCCGGAGGTCTTCGAACGTTTCGCTCGCGGCGACGACTCACGGTCGCGGGCGGCGGGCAGCACCGGGCTCGGGCTGGCCATCGTCGCGGCCGTCGTCGCCGCGCACGGCGGGCAGGTCGGCGTCGCCAGCCGTCCGGGGCGCACGGAGTTCCGGGTGGTGCTCAGGGCCGCCACTCACTGTTAGCGCCGCAGAGGATGACGCAGGGCAGATCGCCTTCGGTGCGCCCGGCCAGCCACGCGGCGAACGGCACCGCGGCGGCCGGTTCGACGGCGAGGCGGAACTCCTCCCAGAGCCGGTCCCGCGCGGCGAGCAGTTCCTCGTCGCTGACCAGCACGGACGTCACCCGGTCCCGGAGCACGGCGAACGGGACGTCCCCGACCTTGGTCGCGCCCAGCGCGGACGCGGCCACCGAGTCGATCTCCACGTCCACCGGCTCGCCCGCCTCCAGTGCGGCGCCGAGCGCGCGGCACCGTTCCGGCTCGACGGCGAACGTCGGCAACCCGGCCAGCGACGTCCCCGCGACCAGCCCGCCACCGCCGACCGCGACCAGGAACGCGTCGACGTCCGGCGCGTCCTGGACCACTTCGGCCGCGACGGTGCCCTGGCCGGCGACGACGGCCGGATCGTCGTAGGCGTGCAGGTATCGCGTACCCGGCTCAGCGGCGGCTTCGAGCGCCTTCTCGGCTGCCTCGGCGTACGTCGCTCCGTGGCGGATGAGCTTCGCGCCCGTGGCCTCGATCCGGACCGTCTTCGCCTGCGGAGCCGACTCGGGCACGTACACCGTCGCAGGCAGATTCAGCAGCGAAGCCGCCGTCGCCACGCCCAGCCCGTGGTTGCCGCCGGACGCCGTCAGCACCCGTTCCGGCAACGGGCCGCTCACCAGCGCGTTCACCGCGCCCCGCAGTTTGAACGATCCGCTCCGCTGCAGATGCTCCAGTTTGAGGACCAGCGGCCGCCCGTCGACCTCGGCGCGCAACACCGGCGTGCGCCGCACGAACGGATGAACGGCTTCGGCGGCCTTGAGGACATCTTCCCAGGTCGGAGTACTCATACCCCCCACTGTCCTCCATGCCGGGACGGGAGTGACTACACTGGTCCCCGGATCCCGCGCGGCGTCCATCTTGTGAACCTCCCCAGGGCCGGAAGGCAGCAAGGATAAGCAAGCTCTGACGGGTGCGCGGGATCCCCTTTTTTTGGGGGCTAGAAGATCCCGAACACATCCTTCGGCGGCACGGGCGACGGCAGGGCTTCCGCGTCCGTGATGGGTTTCGCCTTGCCCTGGAGCTGCCGTAGGTCTTCTCCTGCGACGCAGCGCGCCGGGTACGCCGACGAAGCGGCGCGGCGGGTCAGGTCCGCGACCGGGAGTTCGACGCGGGAAGCGGCGACCACGATGTTCCCGAACCGGCGCCCCCGCAGGACGCCCGGCTCGGCCAAGATCGCCAGGTGGGGGAATGAATCCGCCAGCGTCGCCAAGAACCGGCGAAGGAACGGCAGGTTCGGCCCGTCCGACACGTTGGCGACGTAGGTTCCGCCCGGGCGGAGGACCCGCGCGATCTCGTTCGTGAACTCGACGGTCGCGAGCCCGCCGGCCAGGATCCCGCGTTCGAAAGCGTCCACGATGACCAGGTCGGCCGAAGCGTCGTACCTGGCGGAGACGCCTTCGCGGCCGTCGCCGACACGGACCTTCAGCCCCTTCAGGCCCAGCTGCTCGCGAACGAGCGCGACGAGCTCACCGTCGGCGTCGAAGACCAGCTGCCGTGATCGCGGCCGCGCCGCCGCGAGGTAGCGGGGCAGCGTGCAGGCCGCCCCGCCGACGTGCAGCACGTCGAGCGGGCCTTCGCCGAGGCAGTCGACGACGTCGGCGATCCGGCGGATGTAGTCGAACTCGAGGTCCAAAGGGTCGTCGAGGTTGACGTGCGATTGGGCGACGCCGTCGACCGAGATCATCCAGGCGTTGGGACGGTCGGCGTCCTGGAGCAGTTCGGCGGTGCCGAAGTGCACCGGATACCTGCCGGGGGTCGGTGCCGGTCTCACCTGTCGGGCCCTCCCGGTAGTCTCGCCGCGTGGCTCTAGCTCTATACCGAAAGTACCGTCCGGCTACCTTCGCCGAGGTCGTCGGGCAGGAGCATGTGACCGATCCGCTGCGCACCGCGCTGGCCGCCGGTCGCATCAACCACGCCTACCTCTTCTCCGGCCCGCGTGGCTGCGGCAAGACGTCCAGCGCCCGCATCATGGCGCGGTCGTTGAACTGCGCGAAGGGCCCGACGCCGGATCCGTGCGGCGAGTGCAACTCGTGCCGCAACCTCGCGCCCGAGGGCCCCGGCAGCGTCGACGTCACCGAGCTCGACGCGGCCAGCCACGGTGGTGTCGACGACGCCCGCGAGCTGCGGGACAGGGCCTTCTACGCCCCGGCCGACTCGCGCTACCGCGTCTTCATCATCGACGAGGCGCACATGGTCACCACGCAGGGCTTCAACGCCCTGCTGAAGATCGTGGAAGAGCCGCCGGAGCATCTGATCTTCATCTTCGCGACCACAGAACCGGACAAGGTGCTCCCCACCATCCGGTCGCGGACGCACCACTACCCCTTCCGGCTGATCCCACCCAGCTCCATGCGCGAACTGCTGGAACGCAACGTCGCCGCCGAGGGCGCGAAGGTCGAGCCCGCGGTGTATCCGCTGGTCATCCGCGCGGGCGGGGGTTCGGCGCGGGACACGCAGTCGGTGCTCGACCAGCTGCTGGCCGGCGCCGGGCCGGACGGCGTCGACTACTCGCGCGCGGTGTCGCTGCTGGGCGTCACCGACGTCGCGCTCATCGACGGCATGGTCGACGCGCTGGCCGCGGACGACGCGGCCGCCGTGTTCGGCACCGTCGAGCGGCTCGCGGAGGCCGGGCACGACCCGCGACGGTTCGCCACCGACCTGCTCGACCGCCTGCGCGACCTGGTGCTGCTGCGTTCGGTGCCGGACGCGGGGGAGCGCGGCCTCGTCTCCGCGCCGGACGACGAGCTCAAGAAGATGAAGGAACAGGCGGGCAAACTGGAGCCCGCCACGCTCTCGCGTTACGCCGACATCGTCCACAATGGACTCCTGGAGATGCGGGGCGCGACCTCGCCGCGGCTGGTGCTGGAGCTGCTGACGGCGCGGATGCTGTTGCCGTCGGTCGCGGAGAGCACCGACGCGTTGCTCGCCCGCCTCGAACGGCTCGAGCGCCGCGCCGCTTCGGCCCCGGCACCCGTCGCCGCTGCTCCGGCGCAAGCCGCTCCGGTGGCGCAGTCCGCGCCCGCCCCGGCCGCTCCGCCCTCGGGGGAGCCCGTCCGCGAGTTCCAGCGGCCGTCGCAACGAGCCGCCGCCGCGCCCGCTCCGCAGCAGGCTCCGGTGCAACAAGCCCCTCAGCCCGCCGCGCGACCCGAGCCGGTCGCCGAGCGACCCGCTCCGCAACGTCCTTCCGCGCCGACCCCGCCGCCCGCCGCACCCGCGCCAGCCCCGGCCGCGGCTTCGGGCGATGCGACCGACGCGGACGGGATCCGCGGTCGCTGGCCGCAGGTGCTCGCCGCGATCCGCAAGGTGCCGGGCGGCCGCAGCACCGAAGCGATGCTCACGCAGGCGAGCGTCGTGAGCGTCGAGGGTCGCGCCGTCACCCTCACCCACAGCGCGGAGCCGCTGGCCCGGCGGCTTTCCGAGCCGCACAACGCGGAGCGGGTCGCGGCCGCGCTGAAGGAGGTCTTCGGCGGCGACTGGCAGGTGCGTTGCGTCCACGGCGCCGCACCGGCCCGGCAGGCCGCCGCGCCGAAGGCCGCGCCGCCGCCACCCGCGCCCGAGCGTTCCTTCACCCGCCGGTCCGCCGAAGCGCCCAGCGCACCTCCGGCGGCCCCCGCGCCGAAGCCGGAGCCCCAGCGGCCCAAGGTGACGACGAGCGAGCCGGACATCCCGCTCCCGCCCGAGCCGGTCGAGGAGGACGAGGACCTCTACAACGAGGACGCGAGCCCCGCGCCGCCGCCTCCGCCGCTCCCGCCCGAGCAGGATCCGGAAGAGATCGCCCGGAAGCTGCTCGCCGACCATCTCAACGCCCGCCCCCTCGACGAACGCAAGTAGTCCTCTGAATGCGGTAGTTGCACGCGCAAGGACCGCATTCAGAGGACGAAATGCGAGGGTGAGCGGGTCACTGCCCTGCCGGACGCTGGTGACGAGCCCGGCCTCGCGCACCACGGTGGCCTGTTTGCTGGCCGTGCCGATCGAGTGCCGAGGCCTTCGGCGTGGGTGCGGCCGAGGAGTGCCACCAGTCCGGGTGCCCGATTGATGTCGTGATGCACGACCCCAGGGGAATACTGCGCAAAGTGCCCGCATCGGACGTCTTAACCTCGAAAAGTGTCCCTTTTGGACAGTCTGAGAGGCAGGTCAGGCCCCGGTGGCGAGCCCGCTCGCACCGCCGACTCCATCACGACGCCGCGAGGTAGTCCTCGATCGCCTTCGCGATGACGGCCGCGTACTGCTGCCGTCCCTCTTCGCTCGCCATCGCGGCGGCCTCGGCGGCGTTGCGCATGTTCCCGCATTCGACGAGCGCGGCGGGACGGGTCGAGAGGTTGAGCCCGCCGAGGTCGGCGCGCGGGGCGAGCCCGTTCGCACCGAGGTACGTCGAGGTCGGGAAGCCGCCCGTGCGGAGGCCGTCCCGCAACGCGGTCGCGAGCCTCATCGACGGCTCGCCCTGCTGGGCGTTCAGCGGCGGCGCCGAGTAGGCGACGTGGAAACCGTGCGCCCCGGCGGAATTCGAGCCGTCCGCGTGGATCGAGACGACCGCGTCCGCCCCGGCGTCGTTCCCGATCGCGGCGCGTTCGTTGACGCACGGCCCGACGCCGGTGTCGTTCTGCCGGGTGAGGATGACGCGGATTCCCTTGGCCACCAACGCCTGCGAGATCCGCTGCGAGACGTCCCAGGTGAACGCGTGCTCGGTGTAGCCGGAATTCGTCGAGGTTCCGGTGGTGTTGCACGGTTTCGTCTTGCCGCGTCCCGCCGGGACCTGCTTGTTGATCTCGCCGGGCTTGCCTGCGTTGCCGCCGTTGTGCCCGGGATCCAGCACGACGACCTTGCCGGTTTTCGGCGGCTGCTGGCTGCTCGGCGGCGGCTGAGGCGCGCTCGATGGCGGAGCGCTCGTCGTGGAGCTCGGTCGCGGAAGGGTGGTGAACACCGTGGTGGTGCCGGGCGGCGGCGGACTCGACGGCGAAGACGCGGGGGTGTCCACCCCGCACGCCGTGAACAGCGTCAATCCGATTGCCAGCACCAGGCCCATCCGTCGTCGCACGGCGCCCACGGTGCCACACGGGTGGCGGCTAGGCTGGTAGGCGGCACGGGATTTTCCAGGAGAGGACCGATCGGATCATGGTGCAACCCGGTGGCGGCTTCGACCTGTCGCAGATCATGCAGCAGGCACAGCAGATGCAGCAGAAGCTGGTCGAGGCCCAGGAAGAGCTGGCCAACACGGAGGTGACCGGCACTTCCGGCGGCGGCCTGGTCACCGCGACCGTGTCCGGCGACAGCCAGCTCAAGTCGCTGTCCATCGACCCCAAGGTGGTCGACCCCGACGACGTCGAGACCCTGTCCGACCTGGTCGTCGCGGCCGTCCGCGACGCATCGGCCAACGCGCAGAAGCTCACCGAGCAGAAGCTCGGCCCGCTCGCCGGCGGCCTCGGCGGCGGGATGCCGGACCTCGGCGGCTTCCCCGGGCTCGGCGGCTAGCTTGTACGAGGGTGTCGTCCAGGATCTGATCGACGAGCTCGGGCGGCTGCCCGGCGTCGGTCCCAAGAGCGCGCAGCGGATCGCCTTCCACCTGCTGGCCGCCGATCCCGCGGATATCGCGCGCTTGCAGGAAGTACTCGGCAAGGTCAAGGAAGGCGTGCAGTTCTGCGAGGTCTGCGGCAACGTCTCGGAGCAGGAGACCTGCCGGATCTGCCGCGACACCCGCCGCGACCTCACGGTCATCTGCGTGGTCGAGGAGCCGAAGGACGTCCTCGCGGTCGAGCGGACGCGTGAGTTCAAGGGCCGCTATCACGTGCTCGGCGGCGCGCTGGACCCGTTGTCCGGGATCGGACCCGAGCAGTTGCGCATGCGTGAACTGCTCGCGCGGATCGGTGGCGCGGAGATCAGCGAGATCATCATCGCGACCGACCCGAACACCGAAGGCGAGGCGACCGCGACGTATCTCGTGCGGATGCTTCGCGACTTCCCCGGGCTGACCGTGACGCGGCTGGCGTCGGGGTTGCCGATGGGCGGTGACCTGGAGTTCGCGGACGAGCTGACGCTGGGCCGTGCGCTCTCGGGACGGCGTGCTCTCTAGCGTGACGAATGAAACACGAGAGTGGGCGGTCACGATCAAGGTTGTGACCGCCCACTCTCGCACCGGGGGCCTGGGGCCATAACCGATGAACCGAAGGAATGACGCTATGCGAGCACGAATAGTGCGGTCTGTTGTCGCTCTCGCGCTGATCGTTGCGACGCTCGCCGCAACGCACGCGCCGGCCGTGTCCGCGGTTGCCAACACCACGACATTAAGTTTTTCTGCCCACCCAGACGACGACCTGCTTTTCATGAATCCGGACATCGCCTCAGATGTCCAAGCCGGTTATAACGTCTGGGTCACCTACCTCACGGCAGGTGAACTGCCCTGTGAAAGCCACCATCCGTGCGGTATGGACTATGCCGACACACGGGTCCAAGGAGAACGCGCTGCTTACGCGGAGTCGGCGGGGGTGCCGAATACTTGGACGTACGAGCAAATGTGGTTCGGTGGCCACCCCGTCGCCGTCAACCACCTCAACGGGACGAACGTGCACCTGGTGTTCACCTACATCCACGCCGCCGCCGGACCAGAGGACAATTGCGGTGATCTGTACCGAATGCTGCATGACGACTCCTATGTAGCGCGGCCGATCGATTATCGACCGGCGTACACCAAGGACACGTTCGTCGGCATGCTGAGGTCGATCATCGACTACGTCCGACCCGACTATCTAAGGACGCAAAGCACCGTCGGCCACCGCGAACGCCGGGGCGATGGTGTGGCGGACAACGTCGACCACGTAGCCGGTGCGATTCTCGCCGCCGACGCGGACGTCGATGGGGCGGGCAACACGCGGATTCGCAGAGACGAATATCAGGGCTATATCATCACTGATTACCCTGACAATGTGGGCGGTTACTGGCGGGACCGCAAGCAGCAGATCTGGAACCGGTACAAGCCTTTTGACCACCAGATGGGGCCCACCACCTGGGACAACGTGATGGGAAAGCAGTACCGGCCGAAAGGTCGTATCTTCTGGCCGGGCACGCCATGGGTTCCGCCGGGCGACTTCAACAAATGCTAGTAGTGTTCCGCAGGGGTCATCTCCGTTCGGGAGGTGGCCCCTGCCACCTTCGGCACTTTCCCGTTGGTGAGCACGCACATATGCCCTTCGCTGCTAAGCAGACTGGCCGGACTTTGTATTTCGCCAGCTTCGTCGAACATTATCGGCAGGCGCTTTACATGTAGACAGCGCCCGGCAGCCCTCGGCACGTTCGTCGAGACCGGCGGGGTGCTCGGCTCCAACGAGCCAGGCACGTACAGGACCAGGCCGAGCACTCGACGAACTCGGCGGACGGGCCCGCTGGTCACAGGTGAGCCGCCAGTCATGGATGTCTCGCCCGTCGGCGACGGTCTCCGTTCGGTCTCGGAGGTCTGAGACTTCGTCGTCTTCCGCTGTCGGCCGGGTGCACTCCGAGTGTCGATGGTGCAGCCGCTCGGGCCGGTCCGATAACCCGCTTGTTCGGTGAAGAAGGCGCTGACTTCCAGCCGGTCGCTAGCCCGCCCAGCGCCGTTCGCTGTCAGGAGAGCGCCGCGAGTAGATTACGGGTTATTCCGCCCCGGGCGGCACTGGCATTTTGTCTCGCTGTGCCTCCGCCGGCCCAAAGGCTGAAACCACACTGAACCCTGACTCGCGAGATCACCCGATCAGTGTCTCGTGTGGCCCTTAGTGCACTTGGCGGATTCCGCACAAGGACGCGATCACCGCCATCGCGGAGGGGATGGGAAAGTATCCCAACGGCGGTAGTCGGCATGCAGGTTTGATCAGTGGGTCGGCTAAATTCAGCAGTAGCCCAGCCGCGCCAGCGTGTCGACGATGATCTCCGACGGGTGGAACTTGTCGACCCACGACTCGCCGCGGCGGTTCTGGTAGGTGTCGAGGAAGTTCTGCAGCTTGTCCCCGCGCATCTCGGTCAGCACGACGGTCTCGCCGAGGTGCTGCGGCGTCTCGGTGCGCTCGCGGTGCACGGCGCACGGCAGGCCGAGGTAGTAGCACTCGGCCGAAAGGCCGCCCGAGTCGGTGACGACGTACTCGGCCCGCGCGACCAGCGGCAGGAACTTCAGGTACCGCATCTTCGGCTGGATGATGAAGTTCTTCTCGTCGAACAGGTTCGCCAGGCCGAGCGCGCGGATCTTCTCGCGCTCGGGCGCGCCCGCCATGTAGAGGATCGGCATCTGCTTGCTCTGCTCGCGCAGGATCTCCAGCGCCTCGCGGTACTTGTCCGCGCGCGAGACCAGTTCGAAGCGGTGCAGGGTGGCGAGACCGAACTTCTCCGGCAGGCCCTCGACGTCGAGCGGCCCGTTGATGGCCATCCGCATCGCGTCGATCGCGGTGTTCGCCTCGGTGTCGACGACGACGCCGCGGGCGTTGCGGAGGTTGTTCACCTCACGCGCGCTGGGCGCGAAGTGCATGTCGACGATCTTCGCGGCGATCTTCCGGTTCAGCTCCTCCGGCAGCGGCGACATGATGCTGCCCGACCGCGCACCCGCCTCGACGTGCCCGACCCGCGACTTGAGGATCCGCTTCCCGATGAGCGAGCCGTACGGCGTGGTGAAGGTGTCGCCGTGCACCAGCACCAGCGGCGGACGCCCGTCCTCGACCAGCGCGGCCTTCAGTTCGGCCCGGCGGCCCCACGCGGTCCGCAGCACCTGCGCGGCCCAGCCCGGCACCTGCGCGGGCGACTCCAGGTTGTGCGCCTTCTCCTTCGGCACGAGCCAGACGTCGGGCTCGGGGAGGTCCAGGTCGGCGAGAACGTCCGAGACCTCGTCAACGTGCTGGGCGGTGAACCAGATCTTCGGCCGGACCCCGCGTTCGAGGATGCCGTGGTAGACCGGCGCGATTTTGATCAGTTCCGCCGTGGTGCCGAGAATGAAGGAAATCACCGGAAGAGCCATTCTGTCGGGGTCTGCGGTGCCCGAAGGATACTGGTGGGCCGCGCAAGGTAGCCTCGCCGGGGTGAGTGCGAATTCGCTCCTCCCGGCCCTGTCCGTCGTGATCCCGGTCTACAACGAGCAGGACTGGATCGATCGCAGTGTCGGCGCGCTGATCGCGTCGGCACAGGCGGCGAACTGGCCGGTCGAGGTTGTCGTGGTCGACGACGGAAGCACCGACGGCACCGGCGACAAGCTCGCCAAGCTGCAGAAACTGTACGGGATCACTGTCATCACCCAGCCGAACAGCGGTCGGTTCGAGGCGCGCCGGGCGGGGGTCGCGAAGGCGTCGGGCCGGCAGATCCTCCTGCTCGACAGCCGTGTGATCGTGGACACCCGTTCGCTCACGTTCCTCCGAGATCAGATCATGGATCACCCAGAGCGCACGGTGTGGAACGGTCACATCAACGTCGCGTCCGAACACAACCCGTATGCGGGATTCATCGCCGGGCTGGTCAAGATCCCGTGGCGCCGTTATTGCGCGAACCCACGGTTGATGTCGTTCGGTATCGAGGAGTTCGACGTCTTCCCGAAAGGGACCACATTCTTCTCTGCGCCGAAGGATGTCCTTGAGGACTCGGCCGACGCGTTCGTATCGCTCTTCGACGATGTGCGATTCGCGAGTGACGATACGGGTCTCCTGCGCGGGATCGCCGAACGTCACCGCATCTTCCTCGCCCCGGAGTTTTCGGCGACCTATCACGGTCGGGACTCTTTCAAGAAGTTCGTCTCGCAGTCCTACTTCCGTGGTACGACCTTCGTCGACTCGTACCTTGCCACCCCTGGTCCCGCTCGTAATGGTCTCTTCGTCGCCCTGGCTGTGGGAACCGCTGGCCTCGGTGTCGCCGCGAAGCACCCGAAGTCGGCTGCGGCGCTGGTCGCCACCGGGTCGGCCGTGGCGGGTGTCGCGGTGACCCGATTCGGAGCGACCACCGCGGAAGCGAAGGCGGTAGCCAAACTGGCGCCGGTGTTTGCGACTGGATTCGGCATCGGCGTGCTCCGCGGCTTGTTCTTTGCATTACGGGCACGGCTGCGCAAATGAGCAGTGAGACCGTGACCGGTGGAACCGACGGCCTGGCCAAAGACACCGGTAAGTCCGCCGGGCGGATCGGTGTCTGCATGCTGATCGGGATCGCGCTCGGGTATGTGCTGACGGTGGTCTGGGGTCGGACGTTACCGCCGGGCGACAACAAGGTCCTGCTGTCGTTCTGGGGAGTCCTGATGGGACTGGGCGCAGCGGTCTCGCCCTTGGAACAGGAGATCTCGCGTCAGTCCGCACATGCCGCCCTGAACGGCCGCAAAGTCGGGCGTCCCGCGTTGATCGTGTTCGTCACGAGCGTTGTGGCGATCACCGCCGTCGCGTCGTTCACGCTCTTGCCCCCGGTCACGGACCGGGTGTACGGCGGCCGTTTCTCCTTCGCGGTCATCGTGCTCGCTGGCGGGCTCTCGTTCGTCTTCCAGTTCGCCGCGCGCGGCCTGCTCATCGGGTACAACCAGGTTCGGTCCTACTCGTGGCTGCTCCTGGCCGAAGCCTCCGTGCGGGTCATCGTCGTAGGTGCTCTGGTCGTCGCCGGGCTGACCCAGCTCTTCTGGTTCGCGGTGGCCGCCGCAACCGGTTCGTTCGCGTGGCTGCTGTTCGCCCGTGGCGCGGCTCGTCTGGTAGATCATCGGCTCGATCGCGACGAACCGGCGAAACCGCAGGTCGCCAATATGCTGATGTTGCTTATGGGCGCGGGGCTGACCGCCAGCGTAATCACCGGCTATCCAGCGATGGTCAGCTTGCTCGCCCCGGCCGGAAACGACGCCCGGCTGGGGGTGCTCTTCCTGACCTTGTTCGTGGCCAGGACCCCGCTCATGCTGCTCTCGCCGGTGCAGGCGATCGCCGTGCCGACCGTGGTCAGGCTCTCCGCCACCGAGGACGGTAAGCATCGCCTGCGGCGACTGCTCGCCGCCGGTTCGGTCGGAGCCTTGGCGCTGGCGGCCCTGGGCGCGCTGGTCGGTTACCTGATCGGCCCGTGGGCGGTCGGGTTGGTCTACGGCGCGGACAAGAACCCCGAGGCATGGTGGGTAGCCGGGCTGGTCTGGTCTTCTGTGCTGATCGGCGCCATACAGCTGCTGGCGGCGGTACTCGTGGCACGGGCAAAGGCGGGCAAGGTACTGGTCACGTGGGCGGCCGTGGTCATTTCCACCGCGTTGGTCCTGCTGCTCCTCCCCGGCGACACCGTGTTCCGGGCAGTCGTCGGGTTGTCCCTCGGCCCGGCCATCGGGCTGGTTGTCGTCATCAGTTTCGTGCTCAGCAGCACTGGCGTCGAAGGCAACGACGAGGCATCTTAAACGTCCCGGTAGTGTGGCCGCGCCATCGCGCGCCGCGAGCGGGTGGCGTCTTGACGCCGAATAGGGTTGGACAGCGAATTCGATGAACGTTCTTTTGGTCTTGCTGGCGTTCTGGCTGCCGGGGCTCGTCTTCGGTGCCGCCATCCGGTTGCGCGGCTGGACCCTCGCCGCCGCGGCCCCGCTGCTGACCTTCGGCCTCGTCGCCATCGGCATCCCGATCCTCGGCCGCTTCGGCATCCGCTGGACGATGCTGAACGTCGGCCTTTGGGTGCTCCTGCTGTCCGTCGTCGGTTTCGCGCTGTCTTTCCTCGTGCTCCGCTTCACCGCGAAGCGTCACCCGGACTGGGCCGAGGACGAAGACGACGACGATTCGAAGCGTTCCCTGCGTGACCACCTGCTGATCGGTGCCGGTGTCCTGGTCGGTCTCGGCGTCGGCACGGTGACCTTCCTGCGCGGCTCGCACAGCCTGGAGAACGTCCAGCAGGGCTGGGACGCCCCCTTCCACGGCAACCTCGTGCGCTGGATCGCCGAACACGGTGACGCGCGCGCGTCGACCGTCGGCACCATCGCGAACCTGCCGAACCAGACCGACTACTTCTACCCGGACACCTACCACGCGCTGCTCGCCCTGGTCTTCGGCAAGGGCGGCCTGACGATGATGCCGACGCTGAACCTGGCGGCGCTCATGGTCGTGCTGACCGTCCCGGTCGGTGTCGCGGCGATGTGCCGCGCCTGGCGGATGCCGGTCCTCGCGACCGCGGCCGCGGCGGCCGTGTCCACCTGGTTCACCGCGTTCCCGTACGACTCGCTGTGGCGCGGTCCGCTGTGGCCGTACGTCGCCGGTGTGGCGCTCGTCCCCGCGATGCTCGCGCTCGCCCGCCTGCTGCTCAAGCCGAACGGCGTCGCCGGACCGCTCGCGATCGGCGTCGGCGTCGCCGGGCTGGCCGGCCTGCACACCAGCCTGATCTTCGTGATCATGGTCTACTTCCTGCTGATCTTGCTCGCGGTGCTGTTCCGCTTCGAGAAGATCGGCTGGCGCCGCAGCGCCGCCTCGCTGATCGCGACGATCGTGATGGCGGTCGTGCTCGGCGTGCCGCAGGTCCTTCCCGCGCTCTACAACGCCGGCGGTGTGACGAGCGCGTTCTGGGCCTCGGAGACCAGCGTGTCCGGCGCGCTCGGGCAGACGATCACGTTCTCGCCGATGGCGTCGTTCCCGCAGTGGTGGATCGGCATCCCGGCGATCATCGGCGTGTTCCTCCTGGTCAAGCACCGCCGGATGCTCTGGATGGTCGGCGCGTATGTGGTGCTCGGAGGCCTGTTCGCCGCGACGATCTCGCTGGAGACCCCGCTCATCCATACCCTGACCGGGCCGTTCTACAACGACCACTGGCGGCTCGGCGCGCTCGTCCCGCTGGCCGGTGCTGTCGCGTTCGGCGAGTTCGTGCACACCGCTTCGGGAAAGTTCGCCGAGAAGCTCGGCGAACGCAAACCGAATTTGAACCCGGTCACCGCGGCCATCGCTGGTGCGCTGGTGGTCGGGCTGGTGGTCACCGTGCTGAGCAGGGGTGGCTACATCGGCCGCAATTCTGCGCGGCTCGCGATGAACTACGGAGAGGACGGCCCTTCGGTCAGCAAGGGCGAGGAAGAGGCCTACGCCTGGCTCGGAAAGCACGTCGTGCCGGGCGAGCGCGTGATGAACGACAAGGCCGACGGCTCGGTGTGGATGTACGCGTTAGCTGGGGTCCAGCCGGTCGAGTGGAACTACTACGGCGCCGAGTTCACCACCAAGGCGGGCTGGCTGAGCGTGTTCCTCAACGACATCAACCGCGAGCCGCGCGTGCGCGAGGCGCTCACCGATCTCAAGGTCCGCTACGTGCTGGTCGGCAAGGGTAAGGTGGCCCCCAACGCGCAGTCCGCAGTAGGTCTTCAGCGGCTCGACATCACTCCGGGTTTCAAGCGCGTCTTCCACAACCTCGACGCGTCGGTTTACGAAATCGAAGGTCAGCAAGGTGTGGTCGCCGTGGGCGCCCCCGCCGGGTCCGACACCGCTCACGGCCAGTAAGAAGATAGAGTGATCCAGTGTCCAGTACGTCCGTGACCACCCGCCGCGTACTCATCGTGATGCCTGCTTTGAACGAGCAGGCCAGTGTCGGCGCGGTCATTTCCCAGGTCAAGCAGTCCTTGCCGGGCATGGACGTGCTGGTGGTCGACGACGGCTCGTCCGACGACACGGCCAAGCTCGCCCGCGCGGCGGGCGCGGAGGTGGCCCGCCTGTCGGTGAACCTCGGCGTCGGCGGGGCGATGCGCACCGGCTTCCGGTACGCGGCCGCCCGCGGCTACGACGTCGTCGTGCAGGTGGACGCGGACGGCCAGCACGATCCGGACGAGGTCGGCGCCCTGCTGGACGCGCTCGACGACGCCGACATCGCGATCGGTTCGCGGTTCGCCGGCAAGGGTTCGTACAAGGCCAGCGGCCCGCGGAAATACGCGATGGTCGTGCTCTCGGTCGTTTTCTCCCGGCTCGGGAAGACCAAGCTCACCGACGTGACCTCCGGGTTCAAGGCGATGGGCCCGCGCGCGATCAAACTGTTCGCCGCGTACTACCCGGCCGAATACCTCGGCGACACGGTCGAATCGCTGGTGATGGCGATCCGCGCCGAACTGAAGATCAAGGAAATCCCGGTGATCATGCGGGAACGGGCCGGTGGCACACCGAGCCATTCGCCGGTGAAATCGGCCGTCTACCTCGGCCGCGCCGGACTCGCCCTGCTGCTGGCGCTGGTGCGCCGCCGCCCCGCCGTCGACTCGTCGGATTCGGCGTAAAAGGAGCTGATTGTGGCTGGCTGGCGCATTCTCAGCATCGTCGTCGCCTGTCTGGTGCTGTTCGTCGTCCTCGAGATGATGCGGCGGCGGAAACTGCGGGAAAAGTACGCGGGTGTTTGGCTCGTCGTCGCTGTCGGAGTGGTCGTGCTTGCGCTAGTTCCGCAGGCAGCCGACTTCCTGGCGCGGATAACCGGTATGCAGACGCCGTCGAACTTCGTATTCCTCTTGGCCGGTGTCGTGCTGGCACTGGTCGCGTTGCATCTGTCGACCGAGGTCGGTCACCTCGAAGAAGAGGTTCGGACCTCCGTCGAGGAGATCGCGCTGCTCCGTTGCGAGCTCGCCGACGCCCAGCGTGACCTGGAAGAACGCGTCGCCGCGCTCGAAGCACGGACGGCCACGCCCGACAACGTCAAAGGGCTCCCCGAAGTGAGCCCCGCGCGCGCACGCTGATCGACGCCCTTTTCGCCGCCCCGCCGAGGTTGGGCGCCGTCCGCGTGCTCGCCGTCGACGGTCCTTCCGGCTCCGGGAAGTCCACGCTGGCCGGGAAGATCGTGGCCGAACTCGCCGGTCGCGGTGCCCGGGTGGCGCTGGTGAGCACCGACGAGTTCGCCACCTGGGACGAACCCGTTTCGTGGTGGCCGCGGCTGGAGTCCGGCGTGCTGGAACCGCTGCGCGCGGGCAGGCCCGGCCGCTACCGGCGGGTGGACTGGTCCACTGGCGTCCCACTGCCGGGTGAAGAGGTCGAGATCCCGGTCCCCGAGGTCCTGGTGCTGGAAGGCGTGTCCAGTGGGCGCGCGCGGATGCGGCCTTCGTTGTCCCTGCTGACCTGGCTCGATGGCGGCAGCGAGGCCGAACGTCTCGACCGCGCCGCCGCGCGGGACGGCGAGGGATCCAGGGCGGAACTGCGGCGCTGGCAGCTGTTCGAGCGCGGGTGGTTCGCCGTCGACGGGACCAGGGCCGCGGCGGATCGTGTGGTCACCTGTCGTGAGTGGTGAGGACGGTTCTAACCGTCCTTAGCACTCACGAGACGGGACCCAATGTCCTGCCGATGTCCTGTTCCTCCGGCACCCATTGGTTGTAGTGGTGGACACCCATTTGAGTCAGTGACCCGGCACTCTGCGCGTTAGTGGTCGGGAATTGATTACACTCCGTCCGGAATTGCGGACACTTTGCGGTCGTATTGGCCGTCGTGTAGCGCGATCGTAACCTCGCGTGCTTAAGTGCGGGCTGAGTTCCCGCTAGTGTCGGCGGGCACACCGATCGTCCGTGGAGTTCGAGTTACCGACCGACCGGACGGTGCCTAAACACCGAAAATCTCCTCAAGGGGTGCCAGATGCAGCAACTGCGGGTGACCCGAGCACGCCGTGTGGCCCTGATCGGGCTTGCCGGCGCACTCGCGGTCTCCATTTCCGCCTGTGCCGAATCGAAGCGTGAAGAAGGCGCAGGGGGTGGCTCGGGAGGCACCATGGTCTTCGGCGCCGCCGGTAACCCGAAGACTTTCGACCCGCTCTTCAACGACGACGGTGAGACCTTCCGCATCATCCGCCAGATGATGGACACCCTGATCATGAACAAGCCGGGGACCGCGGACCTCGAGCCCGGCCTGGCGGAGAAGTGGGAAGGCAGCAACGACGGCAAGACCTGGACCTTCAGCCTGAAGAAGGGCGTGAAGTTCCACGACGGCACCCCGTTCAACGCCGAAGCGGTCTGCTTCAACTTCAACCGCATGTTCAACATGAAGGGCGCCGCCGCCCAGAGCCAGATGATCTACTACGGCGACGTCTTCGAGGGCTTCGCCAAGAACGAGGGTGACGCCTCCGGCGCCCCGGTGTTCAAGGACTGCCAGGTCAAGGACGAGTCGACCGCCGTCCTGAACCTGAACAAGGCCAAGGGTGCCTTCCCGGCCGCCTTCACGCTGCCGTCGTTCTCGATCCAGAGCCCGGACGCGCTGAAGAAGTACAACGCGGACCAGGTCACCCAGAGCGGTGACTCGTTCCAGTACCCCGAGTACGCGCTGAAGCACCCGACCGGCACCGGCCCGTTCAAGTTCGAGAGCTGGGACCAGGCCAAGGGTGAGATCACGCTCTCCAAGGCCACCGACTCGCCGACCCAGACGGCCAAGCTCGACAAGCTGGTCTTCAAGGTCATCCCGGACGAGAACGCCCGCAAGCAGGCGCTCAAGGCCGGCGACATCCAGGGCTACGACTACCCGTCGCCCGCGGACTACGGCCTGCTGCGCAACGACGGCGAGCAGGTGCTCATCCGCCCGTCGTTCAACATCCTGTACCTGGGCATCAACCAGAAGAACAACCCGAAGCTGAAGGACCTCAAGGTCCGCCAGGCGCTGGCCTACGGCCTCAACCGCGCCCAGTTCGTGAAGTCGAAGCTCCCCGAGGGTGCCGAGACCGCGACCCAGTTCGTGCCGAAGGCGATCGACGGCTACAACGAGAACGTCACCAAGTACGACTACAACCTTCAGAAGGCGAAAGACCTGCTGAAGGAAGCCGGTGCCGAGGGCATGACCCTGAAGTTCTACTACCCGACCGAGGTCACCCGGCCGTACATGCCGAACCCGGCGGACATCTTCACCTCGCTGTCCGAGGACATGAAGGCCATGGGCATCAAGGTCGAGCCGATCGCCAAGCCGTGGAACGGTGGCTACAAGGACGACGTCCAGAAGGCGGGCAAGCAGGACGTGCACCTGCTCGGCTGGACCGGTGACTACAACGACGCCGGTAACTTCGTCGGCACCTTCTTCGGTCGCGAGAAGCCGGAGTTCGGCTTCAACAACCCGGAGCTCTTCTCGGCCATCTCGGCCGCGGACGCCGCGCCCGCCGGTGAGGCGCACACCAAGGCGTACCAGGAAGTGAACCAGAAGATCATGGAGTACCTGCCCGCCATCCCGATCTCCTACGGCCCCCCGGCGATCGTCGTCGGCCCGAAGGTGAAGGGTCTGGTGGCCAGCCCGCTGACCGACGAGCGCTTCTACACCGTCACGGTCAACTGATCCTCCACCACTAGTGGCTCAGGGGGTGGGTGCTACCGCGCCCACCCCCTGAAGTCCATCCCGGGCTGGCAACAAAGGAACGCACGTGCTCCGTTTTCTCGTGCGTCGGCTGCTACAAGCGATACCGACGCTCTTGATCCTGTCCATTTTGATCTTCGCCTGGCTCCGGTCCTTGCCCGGTGGCCCCGCCGGCGCCCTCCTGGGTGACAAGGCGACCCCGGAGAAGATCGCCGACCTGAACAAGCTTCTCGGCCTCGACGATCCGATCTTCGTCCAGTACTTCAAGTTCCTCGGCCGGGCGATCACCGGCGATTTCGGCAACTCGCTGGTCTCCGCCCAGCCGGTCATGTCGGAGATCGGGAACTTCCTCCCCGCCACCCTCGAGCTCGGCTTCTGCGCGATGCTCATCGCGGTGGGGCTCGGCATCCCGTTCGGCTATCTGTCCGCCCGCTTCCGCGGCGGTGCCGTCGACAACATCATCATCGTGCTCTCGCTGGTCGGGGTCGCGGTGCCGGTGTTCTTCCTCGGCTACATGATGCAGGACGCGCTGGCCGCTCCGCTCGGACTTCCGTCGCAGGGCCGTCAGATGGCGGGTCTCGACGCCACCACCGTCACCGGCTTCGCGGTCTTCGACGGCATCATCACCCAGGAATGGGACGCCGCCTGGGACGCGATCACCCACCTGATCCTTCCCGCGTTCGCGCTCGCCACCATCCCGCTCGCGGTGATCGTCCGGATCACCCGCGCGTCGGTGCTGGACGTGCTGAACGAGGACTTCATCCGCACGGCCAACTCGAAGGGCCTGACCCAGCCGATCGTCCGGCGTCGTCACGTGCTCCGCAACGGGCTCCTGCCGGTGGTCACCGTCATCGGCCTGCAGACCGGCGCGCTGCTCGGTGGCGCCGTGCTGACCGAGCGCGTGTTCAACTTCCGCGGCCTGGGCTTCCTGCTCGCCGAGGGCATCGAACGGCGTGACTACCCGCGTCTGCAGGCGCTGCTGCTGTTCGGCGCGCTGGTCTACGTGCTGGTGAACACGCTGGTCGACATCTCGTACGGGCTCATCGACCCGAGGGTGCGTGTCCGATGAACACATTGCTGAACAAGAAGAAGGAACCGATCGACAAGCTCGCCGCGACGTCGGCGAAGGGGCACAGCCTCGGTGGCGAGGCGGTCCGCCGCATGCTGCGGAGCCCGGTCGCGATCACCGGTGGCGTGATCACCCTGCTGTTCCTGCTGCTGGCGATCCTGGCGCCGTTCATCGCGCCGAAGGACCCGTACGAGCGGTACCTGCAGAGCGAGGTCATCCTCGGCCAGGGCATCATCCCCGGCGCACAGGCCGGTTTCCCGCTGGGCGTCGACGACTTCGGTCGCGACTACCTTTCGCGGCTGCTGGTCGGCGCGCAGAACACGCTGCTGGTCGGTGTGCTCGCGACGGTCATCGGCGTCGTGGTCGGCATGATCATCGGCGGTCTCGCCGGTGCCTTCGGCGGCTGGGTCGACACGGTGCTGATGCGCCTCGTCGACGTCATGCTGTCCGTGCCGTCGCTGTTGCTGGCGATCTCGGTCGCCGCGCTGTTCCAGAAGCCGAGCCAGTGGACCGTGATCGTGGCCGTGTCGATGGTCGGCGTGCCGATCTTCGCGCGGTTGCTGCGCGGTTCGATGCTCGCGCAGAGAAACAGCGACCATGTGCTCGCGGCGACGTCGCTCGGCGTCAAACGCGGGGCGATCGTGTTGCGGCACATGCTGCCCAACTCGCTCGGCCCGGTCATCGTGCAGGCCACGCTGACCCTGGCCACCGCGATCCTCGAGGCGGCGGCGCTGTCGTTCCTCGGTCTCGGCGACCCGGACCCGAACCGGGCGGAATGGGGCATCATGCTGAGCCGCAGCGCTCGGCAGTTCCTCGACATCCGTCCCGAGCTGGCGTACTACCCGGCCATCGCGATCATCATCGTCGCGCTCGGGTTCACCCTGCTCGGCGAGTCCTTGCGGGAAGCCCTCGATCCGAAGAACAGGCGGTGATCTTTCATGGCTCTCCTTGAAGTACGTGACCTCAAGGTCGTTTTCCAGCGACGAGGCGAGAAGCCGTTCACCGCGGTGGACGAGGTCAGTTTCGATGTCGAACCCGGCCAGACGGTCGGTCTCGTCGGTGAGTCCGGTTGCGGCAAGTCCGTGACCTCGCTGGCGATCATGCGGCTGCTCGCGAAGCGCGGCAACCAGGTCAGCGGTTCCGTGTCGTTCGAAGGCACGGATCTGCTTCGCCTGTCGGACAAGGAAATGCGGGACCGCCGGGGGCGCGACCTCGGCATGGTGTTCCAGGACCCGCTGTCCTCGCTGAACCCGGTCATCCCGATCGGGCTGCAGATCACCGAGGTGCTGGAGCGGCATCGCGGGATGGCGCGCAAGGCGGCGTCGGTGGAGGCGGCGGAACTGCTGGACAAGGTCGGCATCCCCGACCCGACCCGGCGGCTTTCCGAGTACCCGCACCAGCTTTCCGGCGGGATGCGGCAGCGCGCGCTGATCGCGATCGCGCTGGCGTGCCGTCCGCGGCTGCTCATCGCCGACGAGCCGACCACCGCGCTCGACGTGACGATCCAGGCGCAGATCCTCGCGCTGCTGCGGGAACTGGTGCAGGACACCGGGACCGCGTTGATCATGATCACGCACGACCTCGGTGTGGTCGCCGGTCTCTGCGACCAGGTCAACGTGCTCTACGGCGGCAAGATCGTCGAGCGGGCGGAGCGGCACGCGTTGTTCGCCGAGCCGCGGCATCCCTACACGCACGGCCTGCTCGCCTCGATCCCGCGTCTCGACGCGGGCCGTGGCGAGAAACTGATCCCCATCAAGGGATCCGTCGCCGACAACATCCCGTGGGACGGCGGCTGCGCGTTCGCGCCCCGCTGCCCGAACGCTCTCGGCGTGTGCCGGGAGGTTTCACCGCAGCTGACCCCGGATCGCAACGGGCTGCTGCGCTGCCACAACCCGGTGATCCCGGCCGTGGCCGCACGAGGAGGGGCCCGATGACCCACACGGTACCGCCGCAGGACGTGCTCCTGGAGGTCGACGATCTCAAGGTGCACTTCCCGATCAAACGCGGCATCGTGGTCGACCGCACGGTCGGGCACGTGTTCGCCGTCGACGGCGTCGATCTGGCCATCCGCCGGGGTGAGACCTACGGCCTGGTCGGGGAATCCGGCTGCGGGAAGTCCACTTTGGGCAGGGCGATCCTCCGGCTGACCGAGCTGACCGACGGCAAGGTCGTCTTCGACGGCACCGACGTGGCCGGGCTCAAGGGCGAGGAACTGCGCAAGGCCCGCCGCCGGATGCAGATGGTGTTCCAGGACCCGATGTCCTCTTTGGACCCTCGGCAGTCGGTCGAATCCATCCTGACCGAAGGGATGAAGGCGCACGGCCTCGACAAGGACAAGGAGGCGACGGCCAAGCGGCTGCGCGAACTCCTTGCCGCCGTGGGACTTCCCGAGTCCGCGCTGCGGAAGTACCCGCACGAGTTCTCGGGCGGTCAGCGTCAGCGCATCGGCATCGCGCGGGCACTGGCGGTCGAGCCGGACCTGATCGTCGCCGACGAACCGGTGTCCGCGCTGGACGTCTCGGTGCAGGCACAGGTGGTCAACCTCCTGGAGGATCTGCAGGAGAAGCTCGGGCTGACGTACCTGGTGATCGCGCACGACCTCGCGGTGGTGCGCCACATCTCCGACCGCATCGGCGTGATGTACCTCGGCTCGCTGGTCGAAGAGGCCGACGCGGACACGCTGTACGAGAACCCGCTGCACCCGTACACGCGGGCGCTGCTGTCGGCGATTCCCGTGCCGGACCCGACGGTGGAGGACACCCGTGAGCAGATCCTGCTCGCCGGTGACCTGCCCTCGCCGGCGCGGCCGCCGTCCGGCTGCCGGTTCCACACGCGGTGCCCGTGGAAGCAGCAGAGCCTGTGCGACACCGACCGCCCGCAGCTGCGGGAGATCGGCACCGGGCACCGGGTCGCGTGCCACTACGCGGAGGACATCCGCGACGGGCGGATCAAACCGCACGAGGTCAAGGCGGAACTCGTCGAGGCCGGGGAGCTGAACCCGGACGTCGGCGGACTGCCGGACGTCGGCTCGGCGGCGGAGATCCTCTAGTCCCGAAACGCGCGTGAAGGCCCCCTTCCCTCGGCTCAGCCGAGGGAAGGGGGCCTTCACGCGCTCCCCGCATTTAGTCCTCTGAATGCGTGCAGTCGGCGAGGGCGCGAAGCCGTCCGCATTCAGAGGACTAAATGCGGGGAGTACGGCCATCAGGCAGACTCGGTGTCATGCGGGTCACAGTGCTGGGAGCGTCGGGGCGGACGGGGATCCACGTGGTCCGGCTCCTGCGGGGGCGGGGACATCAGGTGCGGGCGGGCCTGCGCAGCCGCCGCCGCGCCGAGCAGGTCGCTGGGCTCGGCGCCGAAACCGTGGTCGCGGACGTCACCGCCGACGCGGACGACCTCGTCGAGGCGCTCGCCGGATCCGAAGTGGTGATCAGCGCGATCGGCGCGCCCGATCCGGATCAGGCCTCGGTCGACCTCGTCGACCGCGACGGCGTGATCACCGCGATCCGCGCGGCGGAGAAGGCGGGCGTCGCGCGGTTCGTGCAGCTTTCCGCGCAGTTCGCGGATTCGCCGGATCAGGGTGATCGCCTGGTGCGGTCGATCCTGATGGCGAAGCAGATCTCCGACAGTGTCCTGCGCCGTTCGAGCCTGAACTGGACGATCGTCCGGCCCGGCACGCTCACCGACGACCAGCCCACCGGCCACGTCAAGATCGCCGGTCACCTCGAACCGGGCCGTGTTTCCCGCGCCGACGTCGCGGCCGTCCTGGTCGCGACGCTGGAAGAGCCGCTCGCCGAGAATCAGGGTTTCGACGTCATCGGCGGGGAGATCCCTATTCCGTCGGCGCTGGCGTCGTTGGGCTGAGCGCCTTCTTCCGCTCCCGCGCGGCCCGCAGGTTCGCGACGTTCCCGCAGGTGCGCACGTCGTGCCAGACGCCGCTGTTGTTGCGCGAGACGTCGTAGAAGGCCGAACGGCAGCCGTCGAGCCGGCACAGTTTCAGCCGCGACCAGATCCCGGCCTGCTGCGCGAGCAGCGTCTCCGTCCACAGCGCCGAAGCGAGCCACTGCCGCCCGGTGCCGGAGGGGAACAGCCGGACGACGCCGTCACGCAGGTCGAGATCGGCCTTGACCGGCTTGCCGAGGTCCGTTTCGTCACCGTCCACGAGCGAAACGAACGACGCGCGAAGGTCGCGAAGAGCGCGAAGGTCGCCCGGACCGAGCGAGATGTCGGGTGCCTCGGAGTCCCGGGCTCGCGACCATTCCGCCAGCGCCTCGGCGGCCCAAGGCCGTGCCAGGTCGGCGTCGCTCAGCAGGTCGAGGCCGTAGGTCTTGATCGCCTTGGTGTTGAGGAAGTCCTGAACGAGCGCCAGCCCCGAGGGGGCGGTGCGTAACCGGTACCGGTCCGTCGCGGTCCATGACATAGGTCAAGCGTACTTGACTCTGTCGAGTCGCGTCGCCATCCTGACGACAGAGGCAAAAGCCGAACACTTCTGTCAAGGGAGCAAGTCATGACCTCCATCGAAGGCGCCGTCGTCCTGGTCACCGGCGGGCAGCGCGGGCTCGGCAAGGCGTTCGTCGCCGAACTGCTCGACCGCGGCGCCGCCAAGGTCTACGCGACCGCCAGGTCGCCGCGCGAGGAGACCGATCCGCGGATCGTCCCGCTTCCGCTCGACGTCACCGACCCGGAATCCGTCCGCGCGCTGGCCGAGAAGGCGGGCGACGTGACGATCGTCTTCAACAACGCCGGCGTCCTCGGGCTCGGCTCGCTGTTGGGCGACGGCGTCGACGCGCACCGTCCGGTCTTCGAGACGAACGTCTTCGGTGCGCTGCGCGTCGCGCAAGCGTTTGCGCCGCAGCTCAAGGACGGTGGTGCGCTGGTCAACGTGCACTCGGTCCTGTCGTGGGCGGCGGGCTCGGGGTCCTACGGCGCCTCGAAGGCGGCGTTCTGGTCGCTCACCAATTCGCTCCGCATCGAGTTCGCCGAGCAGGGCACCCAGGTGGTCGGCGTGCACCTCGGCTACACCGACACCGACATGACCCAGGGCCTCGACATCCCCAAGAACGACCCTCGCGATGTCGCCCGCCAGGTCGTCGACGGCTTGGAAAAGGGCGAGACCGAGGTGCTCACCGACGACCTCACCCGCCGGGTCAAGGCCGCGCTGTCCGGTCCGGTCGAGCATCTCGGCACCAGCCGGATCGGCGCCTAGAAAACCGTTGGCGGGAGGTCGCCGGTCCGAGGTAGCTTCGCCGCCATGTGTGCCCCCGCGTTCACCCGGATCCGCCGCGCCTAGCGGCGGATTCCCGGCTTTCGGCAAGGAACCGCCGCCCGAGCGAGTCATCGCCGGGCGAGCCTCGTGCTGCCCGGCTCACCTCGAAGCCGCGGAGATCCCTTGCGCACACAGCGTCCTGGCCGTCATGAACTCGGCCAGAACTTCCTCATCGACCGGAACATCATCGAAACCGTCGTGAAGCTCGTCGACGGCACGACCGGGCCGATCATCGAATTCGGCACGGGCGACGGCGCCCTGACCCTGCCGCTGGAACGGCTCGGCAGGCCGCTGACCGGCGTCGAGATCGACGACCGCCGCACCGCCCGGCTGGCGGGCCGCGTCCAGCCGACGACGAAGATCGTCACCGCGGACTTCCTGCGGTTCCCGTTGCCGAAGACACCCCATGTGCTGGTGGGGAACCTGCCGTTCCACCTGACCACCGCGACCCTGCGCCACGTCCTCGCCGCTCCCGGGTGGACGGACGCCGTCCTGCTCATGCAGTGGGAGGTGGCGCGCCGCCGGGCCGGGGTCGGTGGCGCGACCATGATGACCGCGCAGTGGTGGCCGTGGTTCGACTTCCGGCTGGCGGGCCGGGTGCCTGCGGAGGCGTTCCGCCCCAGGCCGGGCGTCGACGGCGGTCTGCTCACCATGACCCGGCGTGAGCGTCCGCTCGTCGGCGACGCGGATCGTGCGCGCTACCAGGACTTCGTGCGGCAGGTGTTCACCAGGCCCGGCCGGGACGTCGTGCCCAAACGGCTCACCGCACGCCAGTGGGCTGAGGCGTTTCGGCTTCGGCGAGGAAATCCGGCTCGCGCACGCGGCGTTTCGTCGAACCGAACAGGACGCCGCCGATGACGACGGCCGCCGCGACGATCTCCACCGGCGAAGGCCGCTCGTCGAGGACCAGGAACGCCATCGACAGCCCGACCACCGGAACCAGCAGGGAGAACGGCGCGACCACGCCCGCCGGGTTGCGGCGCATCAGCGACGTCCAGATCCCGGAGCCGACGATCGTGCCGAACAGCACGACGTAGGCGAGGCCGCCGAGCCCGATCAGCCCGGTCGTCGTGCCGAGCGTGCTCAGTGAGTGCCCGATCTCGGCGGGGCCCTCCATGACCAGCGACAGCGCGAACATCGGCAGCGGCGGCACCACGGACATCCAGAGGACGAAATTCAGCGGGTTGTCCGGTGCCGCCTGCCGGGTGCTGAGGTTGCCGAACGCCCAGCTCAGCGCGCCGAGCAGGGTCAGGATCACCGGCAGCAGGGCGGCGTTCCCGGCCTGCTGCCAGGCGATCGTCGCCATCCCGGCGACGGCGAGCAGGATCCCGGCGAGTTGCCGTCCGGACACGCGTTCGCGCAGGAAGACGGCGCCGAGCAGCACGGTGAACGGGGCCGACGCCTGCAGCACGAGCGACGCGAGACCGGTCGGCATACCGGTGTCCATCGCGATGAAGAGGAACACGAACTGCCCGGTGCCGAAGCCCAGCCCGTAGCCGAGCAGGTGGCGGATCTTCACCTTCGGCCACGGGACGAACAGGATCGTCGGGATCGCGATGACCGCGAAGCGCAGCCCGCCGGCGAAGACGGGCGGGAACTGGCCGAGGGTGGCGTGGATGGCGAGGAAGTTGCAGCCCCAGAGGACGGCGACGAACAGGGCGAGCAGACGATCGCGGGCGGGCATGTCTTCACTCTTACGTGGAACGACCCTTTAGGACCAGCGAGAATATTTGCAGCGATCGTTCAGTTCGGCTTCACATATGCTGACGCTATGGACATCGGCCGGTTGCGGACCCTGCGGGAGTTCGCCGATCGCGGCAGCGTGACGGCGGCCGCGAAAGCGTTGCACTGCACGCCGTCCGCGGTCTCCCAGCAGCTGCGCGCCTTGCAGGGTGACGTCGGTCTCGCGCTGACGGAACCGGCCGGACGCGGCCTGCGGCTGACCGACGCGGGCCGCGCGCTGGTCGCCCGCGCGGACGACGTACTCGCCGCGCTGGAGCGGGCGGAGTCCGAATTGGACACTTATCGCAGCGCCCCGCGCGGCCGGGTCCGGGTGGCGATCTTCCAGTCCGCCGGGCTGATGCTGTTGCCTGGGCTGCTGCACCGGACGGCGGAGTTCGACGGCCTGGACGTCATCGTGCGCGACGTCGACATGACCCCGCCGGAGGTCCCCGGGCTCGTCGCGGATTACGACATCGTGGTGGCGCACCGGGACGAGCACGCGCCGTCGCTCGGCTCGGACCGGCTGGAGACCCGGCATCTGCTGCGGGAACCGCTCGATGTCGCGCTCCCCGCCGGGCATCGGCTCGCGAAGCGCCGCCGCATCGAACTCGCCGAACTGGCCGACGAACGCTGGATCAGCGTCAACGCCGGCTTCCCGGTGGACGACATCCTCCAGTCGCTGATCATCCGCACCGGCGTGCGACCGCAGGTGGTCCAGCGCATCAACGACTTCCGCATCACCGAACGGCTCGTCGCCGCCGGGCACGGGATCGCGCTCCTTCCCCGGTACACAATGGACACCCGGCGCGGCAGCGGTCTGGTCTGCCGTCCGCTCGCCGGGATCAAGGCGGCCCGGCACGTGGAGGCGGTCTACCGGCTCGGTGCGTCCTCGCGGCCCGCGGTGGCGAAGGTGCTCGACGCGCTCGCCGACGAGGTCGGCGCGCTCACGGGCGAGCGTGACTCTTCAGGTGGTCCAAGGCGATCTTGAGCGCGTCGGCGATCGGCGTGACGTCGTGGCGCAGGTGGGCCATCAGCAGGCCACCCTGCACACAGGTCAGCGCGGCCTGCGCGAGCCTCCCCGGGTCTGCGCCTTCGACCAGTTTTCCCTGTTCCCGCAACGATTCCAGGCCGCGCTGGAGATGCGATTCCCATTCGCGGTAAGCCTTGTCCAGCAGCGGCGCCATTTTGGGGTCGTCCCCGAGTTCGCCGGTGAGATTGCCCAGCGGACAGGCGATCGGCCCTTTGGGCGTGGTTTGGATGGCCAGGATCTCCCTGGCCCACTGGTCGAAATCGGCCCAGTCGTGCAGCTCGAAGATGGTCGGCTGGTTGCCGAGGATGTTTTCGAGGAAGCGGGTGATGACCGCTTCGACGAGCTGATCCTTGTTCTTGAAGTAGTGGTACATCTGCGATTTCCCGGCCCCGCTGGCCGCGAGCACCTTGTCGACGCTCGTCCCGGCGACGCCGTGGACGTACATCAGCTCCGCCGCCGCGTCGACGATGGCGTCCCTCGTCATCCGCCCCTGCGGGGTCTTCGCCGGTTGACCGCTCATGTACCGAATAGTACAGTCGGCGTCACTGTACCGATCAGTACAACCGAAGGAGCCGACCGTGGGGGATCTCAACACCGAACTCGCCGAGCTGCGGGAATCCGTCGCGAGCCATGTTCCGGCGGAGGTCGCCGAGGTGCTCAAGGCCGACCGCGCGACGTTCGTCGGGGTGGTCGCCGAGGCGGCCGCGAAACCGGGGACGCCGATGCCGGATCTCGCGCTGCCGGACGCCGGTGGCGATCGGGTGCGGGTCGCGGACGGGCCCGCGGTCGTGGTGTTCTATCGCGGCGCGTGGTGTCCGTACTGCAACCTCGCGCTGCGCACGTATCAGCAGGAGCTGGTGCCGGAGCTGGAGAAACTGGGCGTGAAGCTGGTCGCGGTCAGCCCGCAGCTGCCGGACGGCTCACTGTCCACAAAGGATCTGGAGTTCGCCGTCCTGTCCGATGTGGACAACGAGCTCGGGCGCGCGCTCGGCATCACGTTCCGGCTGGCCCCGGAGACGAAACCGGCGTTCGACACGCTCATCGGCGACGTCGAGAAGATCAACGGGGCGGCGGAATGGGAGCTGCCGTATCCGACCGTCCTGGTCGTGGACGGCGAAGGCGTCATCCGGTACATCGACGTGCACCCGGACTACACCACGCGCACCGACCCGGCCGACGTCCTGGCCGCGGTGAAAGCCCTGTAGAAGCGCGTGAAGGCCTCCTTCCCTCGGCTCAGCCGAGGGAAGGAGGCCTTCACGCGCAAAGCGGTTTTACCGGTTAGCGCGGTTCACGGCCGACACGACGGCCCGCAGCGAAGCGGTCACGATCGACGGGTCGATCCCGATGCCCCAGTACACCCGGTCGGAGATCGCGCACTCGATGTACGACGCCGCCCGCGCGTCGTCGCCCGGCGAGAGCGTGTGCTCGCTGTAGTCCAGCAGCCGCAGGTCGAACCCGACGGTCGACAGCGCGTCGAAGAACGCCGCGATCGGGCCGTTCCCGCGCCCGGTGACCTCGTGCTCGTCGCCTTCGACCCGCACGGTCGCGGTGATGTCGTACTCACCGTCGCCGTTGTCCCGGACGTGCTGGCGCACCAGCTCCAGCGGCGTCTTCAGCTCCAGGTACTCGGCCGAGAACGCGTTCCACATCGTGGCCGGGTCGACCTCGCCGCCCTCGGTGTCGGTGTGGCGCTGGACGACCTTCGAGAACTCGATCTGCAGGCGCCGCGGCAGGTCGAGTTGGTGCTCGGCCTTCATGATGTAGGCGACGCCGCCCTTGCCGGACTGCGAGTTCACCCGGATCACGGCCTCGTAGTTGCGGCCGATGTCCTTCGGGTCGATCGGCAGGTACGGGACCTCCCACGGGTGCTCGTCGACCGGCGTCCCGACCTTGTCGGCGGCGGCCTTCAGCGCGTCGAGGCCCTTGTTGATCGCGTCCTGGTGGCTGCCGGAGAACGCGGTGAACACCAGATCGCCCGCCCACGGGCTGCGTTCGTGCACCGGCAGCTGGTTGCAGTACTCGACGGTCCGCTTGATCTCGTCCATGTCGGAGAAGTCGATCTGCGGGTCGACGCCCTGGCTGTACAGGTTCATGCCCAGCGCGACGAGGTCGACGTTGCCGGTGCGCTCGCCGTTGCCGAACAGGCAGCCTTCGATCCGGTCCGCGCCGGCCTGGAAGCCCAGTTCGGCGGCGGCGATACCGGTGCCGCGGTCGTTGTGCGGGTGCAGCGACAGGATCACCGAGTCGCGGCGGTCCAGGTTGCGGTGCATCCACTCGATCGAGTCGGCGTAGACGTTCGGCGACGCCATTTCGACGGTCGCGGGCAGGTTCAGGATCACCGGTTTCTCCGGCGTCGGCTGCCAGATCTCCGTGATGGTGTTGCAGACCTCGAGCGCGTACGACAGCTCGGTGCCGGTGTAGGACTCCGGCGAGTACTGGAAGCGGAAGTCGGTGTCCGGCTGCTTCGCCGCGTAGTCGACGACCAGCTCAGCGGCCTGCGAAGCGATCTTCGTGATGCCGATGCGCTCTTCGCGGAACACGACGCGACGCTGCAGGATCGAGGTCGAGTTGTAGATGTGGACGATCGCGCGCGGCGCGCCTTCGAGCGCCTTGAAGGTGCGCTCGATCAGCTCCGGGCGGCACTGGGTCAGCACCTGGATGCTGACGTCGTCCGGGATGGCGCCCTCGTCGATGATCTCGCGGACGAAGTCGAAGTCCGTCTGCGACGCCGCCGGGAAACCGACCTCGATCTCCTTGTAGCCCATGCGGACCAGCAGGTCGAAGAACTTGCGCTTCCGCGCGGGCGACATCGGGTCGATCAGGGCCTGGTTGCCGTCACGCAGGTCGACGGCGCACCACAGCGGCGCGCGCTCGATCCGCTTGTCCGGCCAGGTGCGGTCGGGCAGCGAGATGTCCTCGACCAGGTCGTACCAGGGGCGATAGCGGTGTACGGGCATCGAAGTGCCGCGCTGGGTGTTCCACGAAGCCTGCTCGGAAGGCGCAGGACGGGTGGGCTTGCGAATACTCATGAGGGGACGGTTCTCCTGAAGAATCGGGTGCGACGACCGGCACCACGAAGCCCCGCGACGGGGAGCCGGTCCGATCAGGCCCCGTCGCGGCAGCGAAGCAGGAGAGCTCGAGCCACGACGCCACCTTAACCGCGCGATCTCCCGAAGGGAAACCCGGGCCGCGATCGAACCGTGACCACAGTGGCGCCCATTCGGGTTACTCGCGGGTAGCAATCGGACCAGGCGACGTGCCACACTGCCCGGCATGGGCGAGCACGCAGAAGAGAAGGAAACCGCTGATCAGGCGACCAGGCGCAAGGTCGACTGGCGAGCGGGCGGCAGCCGCGCGGCCGGGATCCTGGCGAGCGTCGTCCGCGGGGTCGGCCTGATCTTCGCGGCCATCCTCGTGCTGCACGTCGTCTTCGTGATCGGCGAGGCGAACCCGGACAACGGCATCGTGTCCTTCGTCCGCGGCTGGGCCGACGGGCTGCTGCTGGGCTTCAAGGATCTCTTCATGCCCGAAGACGCCAAGCTGCGCGTGCTGATCAACTACGGCATCGCCGCGATCTTCTGGATGGTCGTCACCGGGATCCTCGCGAAGATCATCCGGCGTGTGGGCGGTTCCGCTTAGCCTCGGAGCACTACGCTCGGAAGATGTTCGCGCGGGCGGTGCCCTACGAGATCGTCGCGATCGGGGCTTCGGCGGGCGGAGTCAAGGCACTGCTGACGGTGCTCAAGGCCTTGCCCGGCGACTTCCCGGTGCCCGTGGTCATCGTCCAGCACCTCGATCCCCACCACGACACGGTGCTCGCCGAGCTTCTCGACCGGCGGTCGCGCTTGCGGGTCAAGCTGGCCGAGGACGGCGAAGTGGCCGAGCCCGGTGCCGCCTATGTCGCCCCGCCGGACCGTCACCTCCTGGTCGGGCCCGGCGGAGAACTCCGGCTGTCGGAGCGGGACAAGGTGAGATTCGTCCGGCCGTCGGCCGATCTGCTGTTCGAATCCGTCGCGGTGGCCTGCGGTGCCGCGGCGCTGGTCTGCGTGCTGACCGGGACCGGTTTCGACGGCTCGGCGGGCGCGAGGGCGGTCTCGTCGCGTGGCGGTACCGTGGTCGCCGAAGATCCGAGTACCGCGGAATTCAAAGGCATGCCACAGGCCGTGGTGAACGCCGTGGCGGTCGATCTGACGCTGCCGCTGGAGGGGATCGCGGCCGCGCTGGTGGCCCTGATCGAAGGAACGAGATCGCTGTGACCGCGTATGACGGCGGGGCCGAAGACGAGCAAGAGCTGGAATCCCTGCTGACGTTCATCAACGATTCCCGCGGCTTCGATTTCACCGGGTACAAGCGGACGTCGCTCGGCCGCCGGATCCGTAAGCGGATGCAGACCGTGAACTTCGAGAAGTACGCGGATTACCGGGACTTCCTGGAAAGCAACGCCGACGAGTTCCAGGAACTCTTCAACACCATTCTGATCAACGTCACCGGTTTCTTCCGCGACCCGGCGGCGTGGGACTACCTGCGGACGGCCGTCGTCCCCGGCTTGATCGCCAAGGCCGACCCGGACCAGGACATCCGGATCTGGAGCGCCGGCTGTTCGAGTGGGGAGGAGGCCTACACCCTCGCGATCATCTTCGCCGAACACCTCGGGATCGAAGCCTGCACGAAACGGGTCAAGATCTACGGCACCGACGTCGACGAGGAAGCCCTGCGCGAGGCGAGGGCCGGGGTGTACTCCCTCAAGGCGCTGGAGAAACTCCCCGACGACGTGAAGGCGAAGTACTTCGAACCGAACGGCGCCCTGTTCGCCTTCCGCCGGGATCTCCGCCGCCGCGTGATCTTCGGCAGGCACGACATCACCCGCGACGCCCCGATCTCACGGGTCGATCTGCTCGTCTGCCGCAACACCCTGATGTATTTCAACGTCGAAGCGCAGACGAAGATCATCGAACGGTTCCATTTCGCGCTCAACGAAGGCGGCCACCTTTTCCTCGGCAAGGCCGAGATGCTGCTCGCCGACGGATCCCGGTTCGAGGTCACCGACATGCGTAACCGGGTGTTCCGCATCCAGGCCGGTGCGGGGGCGGCGAAGCCGTCGAGGTATGACGTCTTGCCCGTTTCCGAGGCCGGAAGGATCAATCGGCGTCAGGTGGCCGAACTGGCCTTGGCGGCCTCGCCCGATTCGGTGGTGGTCCTCGACCGGGACGGCACGGTCGCGTTGATCAACGGCGCGACGACGCCGCAGTTCGGGCTCTCCCCGGACAAGGTCGGCACTCCGTTCGGTGAGCTGGAGATCTCGTCCCGGCCGCTCGAACTCGGGTCCCTGGTCGACAGAGCCCACAGTGAGCGCCGGAGTGTGCGGGTCAACTCCGTGCGCTGGGACAAGAACGACGGCGAGACAAGGTATTTCGACGTCATCGTCAAGCCGTTGCTCACCGGTGACGGCGAGGATCTCGGCGCCGCGATCACCCTCATCGACACCACCGAGGCCACCCGGCTCCAGCAGGAGGTCAAACGGGTGCAGGAGGACCTCGCCACCGCCTACGCGGAACTCCAGTCGACCAACGCGGAACTGGAGACCGTCAACGAGGAACTCCAGTCGAGCATCG
This sequence comes from Amycolatopsis sp. SB7-3, assembly GCF_041021335.1. Classification (NCBI taxonomy): domain Bacteria; kingdom Bacillati; phylum Actinomycetota; class Actinomycetes; order Pseudonocardiales; family Pseudonocardiaceae; genus Amycolatopsis; species Amycolatopsis sp. SB7-3. Next base: position 1,895,887 of record NZ_JBFPJQ010000001.1, on the reverse strand, counting down.
AGGAACTCGAGACGACGAACGAAGAACTCCAGTCCACGAACGAGGAACTCGAGACCACCAACGAGGAACTCCAGTCGGGCAACGAAGAACTCGAAACGATGAACGAGGAACTGCGGATCCGCACCGCCGAGCTGGACGAGGCGCGCACCTTCCTCGAAGGCGTGCTGTCTAGCGTCGCCGCCGGAGTGGTCGTGCTCGACAGCGATCTCCTGGTGCGCAGCTGGAATCGCGGCGCCGAGGACCTGTGGGGGATGCGCGCCGACGAGGTCTACCGGACGGATTTCTTCACGCTCGACTTCGGCCTGCCGACGGACGGGCTCCGCGACATGGTCGAGATCTGCAACGAGACCGGCCACCGCGCGCTCCCGGTCGAGACCGACGCGGTCGACCGGAAGGGCAGGCCGTTCGCGGCCTCCGTCAGTTGTTCGCCGCTGGGCGGGCCGGGAAGTGGCGTCGTGCTGCTGATGGAGAAGCGGCGGAAGTGAGGTCGTCGCCGTGGGGGATCAGGTCGGCGACCGTCAGACGGCGGCTCATCAGCCGTTCGGAGAGGTCGCCGATCCGCATGTTGTGACTGCGGGCGTACCGCCGCAGCACGCGGAAAGCGCCGTCCGGGCTGACTTCCAGCCGGGCGGACAGCAACCCCTTGGCCTGTTCGATGATCACCCGGCTCGACAGCGCGCCCTGCAGTTGCCGTGAGGTCGTGGTCAGCCCGTCGATCGTCCGGTGGTTGAGCATGGCGATCGTCGCGACGTCGGCGAGCGCGTTCGCGATGCTCAGCTCGGTCGGTGGCAACGGCGCCGTCTCCGTGGTCAGGATCGTCACCGCGCCGAGCGCGTCTTCGCGGCGGCTGAAGGGGAACGCGTGCACCGACCGGTAGCCGAGGGAAAGCGCGGCGGGAGCGAATCTGCTCCAGCGTGACGTCGCTTCGTCGAGGAGCACGTTGACTACCGGCGTCCCGCTCTCCTCGCTCTCGACGCCCGGACCTTCTTCGGCGAACAGCTCGCCGAGCGGTGGCGCCTCGAGTCTTTCGTCGGTGTCCACCACGACGTGGCGGTCGCCGGAGGCGGTCAGGTGCACCGACGACGAAGCGATCAGCTGGGTGTACCGATCCGCCACGCAGAGCCAGTAATTCGCCGGATCCAACGCGGGGACGAGAGTGTCCGCCAGCTCCACCAACGTGTCGGCGACCCATTTTTCGCGATTCCGCATCAAAAATCGGCCTTCCTTGGGGGCAGCCAACGCTAGTCCTCTTGATGCGGTCACGGAAGTCGCCTCACTCAGCCATCCGGGTCACATCCGCGGGGCGGTCGCGGGCGTACTCTCGCCTCATGTGGGACGGCACCGGTGGCCGGTACGACCAGTCGGCCCTGCGGGAACTGGTCGAGGCCGAACGAGGGCGTGCGGATCGCGCCGCGGGGGTGGCCTCACGGCACGAAATCCTCATGGAAACGGCCGTCGCAACCATGCGGCCGTTCCACCGGAGGATGGCGGAACTCCATCGCGCCACCGAGGGCAGGCACCGGGCGGCGGCCGATCTCCACGCGGGTTATGTCGCCGCGGTGAGGGACTGGGCCGCCGGGCGGGCGGGCGTCCCGCCGGCGTTCCTGGCCGCGGTCGCCGAGAACGCCGGCGTCCAGAGCCTCGCGGTGACCTTGTTCAGCAGCCCCGGGACCGCGGCGGTCGTCGTGTCCGATCCCGTCGCCGCCAGGGCGAACGACCTTGAGTGCGTCTTCGGTGAAGGACCCTCCCGGGAAATGCCCGGCGTTTGCGCGGAGTGGGAACTGTCGAGCCGGTGGCCCCGGTTCGGGCCCGCCGCGAGGGAACTCGGGGTCCGGGCGGTGGTGTCGGCCCGGCTGGGGCTGCGCGAAGCGCCGCTGGGCACCCTCACCGCGTATCGGTCCGAACCCGAACCGGACGCCGAAATCGCCCGTTCGACGGAACTGGTGGCCGACGCGCTCACCGCGACCGCATTGCATCCGGCCACCCGGCTCGACGTGGAAGACGGGCTCCCCGTCCATCCGTTGTTCGGTGACCTGGACCTCGAGGTCGTGGTGCATCAGGCCACGGGGATGGTCATGGCCACCCAGGATTGCACAGCTTCGGACGCGCTCGCCCTCATTCACGCGCGTGCCTACGCCCAGGAAGAAAGCGTCATCGAAGTCGCCCGGACGATCGTGAACCGGACGTCGACGCTCAGCTGACACCGAGCCTTTCGTACGCCTCGACGGCGGCTTTCGGGTCGTCCGCCTGGAATTTCACGACGCGGACGGTCTCGGTCGCCCCGAGGGGCCGGGTCACGGTGATCGGCTCACGCAGTTCGGCGACCAGGTTCGTCTCGTAGAAGTTGTCGTGACGGAGCCAGGTTTCGTCGCGAAACGCCTTCGCCTTGGCGGGATCGTGGCTTTCCTTCACGTGCCTCAGGGCGACGATGTTCTCCCTCGGGATCCGCACGTCGTAGAACGAGCTGTAGCGCACTCGCACCTCGCGCGACGAGATCACGTGCGGCCGGACGACGGTGCCGGCGTAGACGCCGAAAACCAGCAGCGCCGAGTACACGCCGAGGACGAGCAGCAGGATGTCGACGACGAGACCGAAGTCGATCAGCCAGAAGAGACCGGCTTCGAAGACGCTCACCACGGCCAGGACGACGAAGATCGGCTTGCCGTCCGAGCCGTACGGCACCGCGACGGCGTCCCCGTCGATGCCGTCCTTCCGACCGGTCAGATACAGCCAGAGCCCGGCCATCGTGCGTGACTCGTTGCGGATCAACGCGTGAACTGCCCCCATAACCCCAGGTTAGCGATCAAACCGGGTCAAAATCTTCACCGCGTCGGCTGATGCCGGGTCCTTCGGGGTGTAGATCTCCAGCCGGTGGTCGGGGCTGTCGGGCTGCAGCCACACCTGATAGTCGACGCCGAGCGCGCCGACCGTCGGATGCCGCAACCACATGGCGCCGACCGTGCAGTCGGCGACGTCGCCGGTCGCCCAGAGCGTCGCGAACTCGTCGCTGCGCATGGTCAGCTCGCCGATGAGCGCCGCCAGCCGCGCGTCGGTGGGGTAGCGACCTGCGGTCAACCGCAGATAGGCGACGTGGACGCGGGCGAGCTCGGCCCGGTTCCGGTGCAGCTCGCGGGTGAGCGGGTCGAGGAAGAACATCCGGGGCAGCGACGGCCGCCGGTCCGGATCCTTCGGCGCGTCGAAGCCGACGTGTTCGGCCATGAGCGCGTGCCCGCCGTGGTTCCACGCGAGCACGTCGCCGCGACGGCCGAAGACGAGCGCGGGCACGGTTTCGCCGAGGTTCTCCAGCAGCGCGAGCACCCGGGGATGCGGCTCTTCCGGTCCGGGATCGGACAGCTTCGGGAGCGAGGACCTCCGCGCGAGGTTGTGCAGGTGCGCGGTCTCGACGTCGTCGAGCCGCAGCGCGCGGGCGAGCGCGTCGAGGACCTGCTGTGAAGCGGTCTCGGCCAGTCCTTGTTCCAGCCGCGTATAGTACCCGGCGCTCACCCCGGCGAGCTGGGCGAGTTCCTCGCGGCGCAGTCCGGGCACGCGGCGAGAGGTGCCGTAGGTGCGCAGGCCGATCTCGGCGGGGGTCACCCGGTCACGACGGCTTTTGAGGTACACGCCGAGGCTTTCCATGACTCCGAGCCTAAGTACTCCGCCCGCCGCGTGGGGGTACCCGCGAGGTGTACCCATGGCACGGGGGCCTTCTCCTCAACGGTTTGCCGCATGTCGCGAAAGCCACTTTCGGGACGTCTGACGTCCCGAAAGTGGCTTTCGCGACATGCCAGCCTTCACGCGCGGCAGGCAGACCGGCGCGGGTTGGGCAGCTGAGGTACATGAAGGCCCCCTTCCTGTACCTAGGCGCAAGGATGGGGGCCTTCATGTACTTGAAGGGGGCCTTCGCGTAAGCGCACTGGGGGTACCCGCGAGGTGTACCCACGGCACGGGGATGGCTGCGGTCGCGAAGCCGGTACAGCGTCGAAGGCATGACACGACAGCACACCAGGGCCTGGTTCGGCCTGCTGGTGATCCTCTGCCCGGTGTTCCTGGTCTCGATGGACGGCTCGATCCTGTTCCTCGCGATGCCCAGGATCAGCCAGGCCCTCACGCCCACGGCCGATCAGGCGCTGTGGATCCTCGACGTCTACGGTTTCGCGGTCGGCTCGCTGCTCATCGCGTTCGGCGCCATCGGCGACCGGTACGGACGGCTGAAACTGCTGATGATCGGCGCCGCCGTGTTCGGCCTGGGCTCGGCGGGCGCGGCCTTCGCCCCGAATCCGGGAACGCTCGTCGCCTTCCGCGCGCTGATGGGGCTCGCGGGCGCGACGCTGCTGCCGTCCGCGCTGGCCGTGCTCAGCGAACTCTTCCCCGATCCGCGACGGCGGGCGCGCGCCATCGGGATCTTCGCGGCCGCGTTCGCCGCCGGGTTCGCGATCGGCCCGGTCGTCGGCGGGGTGCTGCTGGAACGCTTCCCGTGGGGCTCGGTCTTCCTGGTCAACCTGCCGGTGATCGCGGTGTTCCTGGCGTTCGCGCCGGTGCTGTTGCGCGAGGTGCGGGCCGCCGGGACGGGCCGGGTCGACGTGCCGAGCGTGGTGCTCTCCGCCACCGGTCTCCTGCTCGCGATCTACGGGATCAAGCACGCGGCCGCCGACGGTCTCTCCGTCTTCTCGGTCGCTTCCGCGGTCGTCGGCGCGGTGCTGCTGACGTGGTTCGTCCGGCGGCAGCGCGGTCTGGAGCACCCGCTGATCGAGTTCTCGCTGTTCCGCGACCGTGTTTTCACCATCGCGATCGTCACCGGGCTGGTGCCGTTGGCCGCGTGGTCGGCGGCCGCGTACCTGTCGGGGATCCACCTGCAGTCCGTGCTCGGCCTGCCCGTCCTGCAGGCGGCGTTGCTGGCGCTGCCCGGCGCGGCCGTCCTCACGATCATGTGCGTCGTCACGCCCGCGCTGGTCGACCGCGTCGGCAAGCGAATCGCGCTGGTCGCCTGCCATTTCTCCATCGCCGCCGGGCTCGCGCTGCTGCTCATGACCGGGGTCACGGGCGGCGCGGGCTGGTACGTCGCGTCGACGGTGGTCGCCGGGATCGGTTACGGCATCTCGTTCAGCGTGGTGGCCGACACGGCCGTCGGCGCGGTGCCCGCCGAACGCGCGGGAGCCGCGGGCGCGATCGCCGAGACCAGCAACGAGATCGGCAACGCGCTGGGCATCGCGCTGATGGGCTCGCTCGCCGCGCTGGTGTTCCGCCTGGCGGGACCGGATCTCGCGCCCACTCTCGGGGAAACCCTCGAAATCGCGCCCTCGGCCGCTCTTGACGCGAAGGAGGCCTTCGTCACCGGCCTGCACACCGCCGTCGCGGTGCTCAGCCTGCTGCACGCCGGGCTAGGGGTTCTCGCTCTGCGATGGCTCCCTCACCCGGAGAAGGCGCTCGTGCCCCAGGCGTCGGCGTAGGCGAACTCGGCCAGGGGAATCCGCTCGCGCGGCGCTTTCTCGCGCTCGATCCGCCAGTCCTCTTCGAGCACCGCCGGGTCCGCGGGGTGGCCGACCGCGATGGCGACCTTGGGGACGACGTTGTCGGGAAGGCCGAAGAAGTCCTTCGCCGCTTCGGCGGAGAAGCCCGCCATCTGGTGCGCGATCAGGCCGAGGTCGACGGCCTGGAGCACGAGGTTTTCGCTCGCCAGGCCCAGCCCGTACTCGGCGTACGGGACGTCGCCCTTCTCGTTCGTGGTCACCATCACGCCGATCAGCAGCAGCCCGGCGCGCTGCGCCCACGCGCGGTTGCCCGAGTTGAGCGTCGAGAGGATGCGGTCGAACGACGGCGTTCCGCGCAGGCCGACCAGGTAGCGGGCGGGCTGGGTGTTGCCGAACGACGGCGCCCAGCGAGCCGCTTCGAGCAGCGCGCGGAGCTGGTCTTCGGACACCGTGGCGGCCTCGTCGTAGGCGCGCGGGCTCCAGCGGTTGGCCAGGATCGACGCGATCGGGGTACTTGTCTCGGCGGGTTTGTGCACCGCCGGACCATAACAAGGGGGTGCTCTCCGTCACTAAAGTGAAAGGCCTCCGACTATTTCGTTGGTGTTAAGGAAGATTTACTTCGGGAAGTCCTCTATGTGGTGGTCAGGACCACTTACGAGGGTGGCGGGCGTGCGCGACCCCGGTAGGCTTTCGCCCAAATAAGGGACGCGGGGGCTCCTCGGTGCCCACGAGGAGCACGCCCGGCCCGTCGAGGAGGTTCGGGCGTGGCCCTCGTGGTCCAGAAGTACGGCGGTTCGTCGCTGGAAAGTGCCGACCGGATCAAACGCGTCGCGGAACGCATCGTCGCCACCAAGAAGGCGGGCAACGACGTGGTCGTCGTCTGCTCCGCCATGGGCGACACCACCGACGAGCTGCTCGACCTGGCTCAGCAGGTCAACCCGGCTCCGCCGGAGCGCGAGATGGACATGCTGCTCACCGCGGGTGAGCGCATCTCCAACTCGCTGGTGGCGATGGCGATTTCGGCCCACGGCGCGGAAGCCTGGTCGTTCACCGGCTCGCAGGCGGGCGTGGTGACGACGTCGGTGCACGGCAACGCGCGGATCATCGACGTCAGCCCCAGCCGCGTGACGGAGGCCCTCGACCAGGGCTACATCGCGCTGGTGGCCGGTTTCCAGGGCGTGTCTCAGGACACCAAGGACATCACCACCCTCGGCCGCGGCGGTTCGGACACCACCGCCGTCGCGCTGGCCGCGGCGCTGAACGCCGACGTCTGCGAGATCTATTCCGATGTGGACGGTGTGTACACCGCCGATCCCCGGGTCGTGTCCGACGCCCGCAAGCTCGACACCATCGCCTACGAGGAGATGCTGGAGCTCGCCGCGAGCGGATCGAAGATCCTGCATCTGCGCTCGGTGGAGTACGCGCGCCGCTACGGCGTCCCGATCCGAGTCCGTTCTTCCTACAGTGACAAGCCGGGCACCACGGTGACCGGTTCTATCGAGGAGATCCCCGTGGAACAAGCGTTGATCACCGGTGTGGCGCACGACCGCTCCGAAGCCAAGATCACGGTGACCGGCGTACCCGACACCACCGGTGCCGCCGCCCGGATCTTCCGCGTGATCGCCGACAACGAGATCGACATCGACATGGTGCTGCAGAACGTGTCCAGCACCTCGTCCGGCCGCACCGACATCACCTTCACCCTGTCGAAGGCCAACGGGGCCAAGGCCGTGCAGTCGCTGGAGAAGATCAAGGACGAGATCGGCTTCGAGTCGGTCCTCTACGACGACCATGTCGGCAAGGTGTCGCTCGTCGGCGCGGGGATGCGTTCGCACCCCGGTGTCACGGCGACGTTCTGCGAGGCGCTCGCGCAGTCGGGCGTCAACATCGAAATCATCAACACCTCGGAGATCCGGATCTCGGTGCTCATCCGGGACGCGCAGCTCGACGACGCGGTGCGCGCGATCCACGAGGCGTTCGAACTCGGCGGCGACGAAGAAGCCGTCGTCTACGCGGGGAGTGGTCGCTGATGTCGGAAGGTTTGCGGGTAGGCGTGGTCGGGGCGACCGGTCAGGTCGGCGGCGTCATGCGCCGTCTGCTGGCCGAACGGGGTTTCCCGGTCGCCGAAATGCGGTACTTCGCTTCGGCGCGGTCCGCCGGTTCGAAGCTTCCTTGGGGTGACGGGGAAATCGTCATCGAGGACGCGACGACCGCGGATCCGTCCGGTTTGGACATCGCGCTGTTCTCGGCGGGCGGCTCGACCTCCAAGGCCCAGGCGGAACGGTTCGCCGCCGCCGGCGCCACGGTGATCGACAACTCGTCGGCGTGGCGGATGGACCCGGACGTCCCGCTGATCGTCAGCGAGGTCAACCCGGAAGCGGTCAAGGAGGCGCGCAAGGGGATCATCGCGAACCCCAACTGCACCACCATGGCCGCGATGCCGGTGCTCAAGCCGCTGCACGCCGAAGCGGGCCTGGTGCGGCTGGTCGCCAGCACCTACCAGGCGGTCTCCGGCAGCGGGCTCGCCGGCGTCGAGGAGCTGGAAGGCCAGCTCGCCGCGGCCGCGGCGAACGCGGGCGCCCTGACCCACGACGGCGCGGCGGTGACCTTCCCCGAGCCGAAGAAGTACGCGCGGCCCATCGCGCACAACGTCCTCCCGCTGGCCGGGTCCATTGTGGACGATGGCGAGTTTGAGACGGACGAAGAGAAGAAGTTCCGCAACGAGAGCCGCAAGATCCTGAGCATCCCGGAGCTGCGGGTCTCCTGCACCTGCGTGCGGGTGCCGGTGTTCTCGGGACACTCGATCTCGATCAACGCCGAGTTCGCGCAGCCGCTTTCCGTCGCCCGCGCGACCGAGCTGCTGACCGGCGCGCCCGGCGTCGAACTGTCGGACATCCCGACCCCGCTGCAGGCCGCCGGCCAGGACCCGTCCTACGTCGGGCGGCTGCGGACGGACCCGGGTGTCGACGGCGGTCGCGGTCTGGTGCTGTTCCTGTCGAACGACAACCTGCGGAAGGGCGCGGCGCTCAACGCCGTGCAGATCGCGGAACTGGTCGCCGCGAACTCCTGACCCGTGCCAGGAACGGTCCTTTCCTTGCGAAATTTGCCAGGAAAGGACCGTTCCTTGCAGCCGCTGGTCCGTCTTCGCGTGGTGAAATGACCGATTGATCACCATATGCACGGGTTCCCGCGGGGGTCGTGAGCGTTAAAGAGGGTTAGAACGACCATTGCCACTCACGACCCCTCGGTGAACCACCCAAACCGGGCACCCGAGCCGACTTTGTGTCCCTTGTGGACGGTCGGGCTCGGGTTCCGCGCGCCGCGGGCTAACGCATTCAGAGGACTAAACGCGCGTGGCCCCCGCACAGGCCGCATACCGCGTAGCGAGGAACTCACCCCGAGGATCCCCGCTGTAGGACCACACCCCGCCGTCCGCCCGCGTCCCCAAGTGCCGGAACTGCTCGACGGCCTCGTCGAAGCGCCCGTTCTCCACCAGCGCCTTCGCCAGGTATGCCCGGTCTCCCCGTTTCTCCGGATAGTCTTCGCCGTCGAGCAACGCCAGGATCCCGTCGAGCGCGCCGGACACCTGCGGCGAACGCCAAGCGGGAACGTCCTGGAACTCGGCTTCGTGCGCCGCGACCAGCAGCAGCGGAGCCAGGTTCGGCGACTCCGCGGCCGCGGTTTCGGCGAACTCCCACATCAGCTCGTTCGAGCCGAACCACTTCGCGCACCAGTACTGCAACGCCCGCGAGTGCGCGCCGCGGTGCCGCGGGTCGCGGGCGACGAGTTCCGCCCAGACCTTCCGGTACTCGTCGTTCTCGTACTGCCGCCCCATCGCGATCGTGAGCGCGGTCACCCACGGCGTCGGGTCTTCGGGAGCGAGCCCAGCCGCCTCTTGCACGGCCTCCTCGGCCTGCTCCAGCACCCGGAAGAACGCGGCGAACTGCTCCTGCGTGACATGCTTCGCCTGCAGCGAGCTCCGCACCTCCCAAGCCACGTCCACCAGGGACGCCGCGTTGACGAGCGCCGCGCCCGGGTCGCCGGGGCGGGCCTTGCGCCACGCGCGCAGCCACTCGTCGTCCTTCGCGGCGGCCTCGCCGAGCGCGCCGGTCACCTGGTCGCGGCGAGCCCAGTTCCCCCGGGTCGACGCCAGCAGCGCGGCGGCGCCTTCCCAATCGCTGCGGGCGGTCGACTCCTGCACGGCGAGGATCTCCCCGTCGGTCCAGTACTCCTTGGCCGACACCTCGCCGTCGGCCGGGAGGCCCCAGCGCGTGACGTCCGGGATCCTGCCCTTGAACTTGGGCTTCTCCGGCGGCAGCAGTGCGGCGAACTCTTCGGGCGTCAGCACGTTGTTGAGTTCGTCGATGCTGACGCCGCGCCGCTTCGCTTCCTTCATCACGGCGAACACGGCCTTGCGCTGACGGGATTTGAGCAGCCAAAGCATGAAAACTCCTTAAGAACGAACAAGGGTGAGAGTCGGCCGGTAGCCCGCGGGCACTCCGGCGGCCGTCAGCAGCGCACGCAGCGGCGCGGTGTCGGATTCGGCGGCGGTGGCCTGGTCGAGCGCGGGCTCCAGCCCGTCTTCCAGCGGCTCGTCCACGGTGAACGGCGCCGGTCCTGACCACGAAAGCGACCATCGCCCCGCGCCGACGTCGGTGAGCGCCGCGTGGACGACGACCGCCAGCCGACGGCGGACCGAGACGACGGCGAACTCCCGGCGGGCACGCGGACCGGCGCCTGCGGGCGGCGCCGCGTCCGGATCGGCGAGCTCCTCGTGCCTGCCCGCGTCGAGCAGGTCCAGCGCCATGTCGAGGGTGCGTTCGCCCAGGATCTCGGCGGCGGCTTCGGCGGCGGCGTGACGACGGCCGATGGCGACCAGCGACTGCCAGTCCGTCCGCCGTTTCGTGCGCGCCTCGTCGGAGAAGACGGTGAACAGCGCCTCGTCGAGCATCTTCTCGGCGCCGGTCAGCAGGTCGGTCGCCGGCCGGTCGCCGCCGGGGCGGACCGGGAACCGGGTGCCCGCTTCGAGCGTCGCGACCCGGTCCCGGGTGGCCGGATGCGTGTCCCACCGCGACGTCTCGTCCTCCGACGGGTTCCGGCGCATCTCCTCCATCTGCTCCGCCCTGGTCGGGTCCGTGAGCAGCGCGCGGTAGCCCTCGCCGAACCGGTCCGGGAGGTACCCCGCGTCCCAGCCGATCGCGGCGTAGTTGTTCATGAAGAACCGCCAGGTGACGGCCAGCGCTTCGATCTCGCGCAGGGCCGAGGTCGCCGCGTCGGTACCCGCGAGCCGCGCCGAAACGGCGTCGGCCGCGAGCTCCTGAGCCCGGCAGACACTCATCGAGACGACGAAGTACAGCTTCGCGTACTGCTTGAAGAGCCAGCCGACGAAGCGTTCGAAGTAACCGTCGCGGTCGAGGCCGTTGACCACCCGAGCGATCGACTTGCGCCCGCGATAGGTCAGCGCGGCGAAGCGGGTGTCCTTGTTGCTGTAGTGCCCCAGTTCGTGCGCGAGCACGGCGCGGAACTGGTCCTGGCGCAGGCCCATGATCAGCGGGACCCCGATGATCATGCGGCGGCGCAGCACCCGAAGTCCGAGCCACGAGGTGCGCTCGGTGACCGCGGCGTTGACGTCCGGATCGAGGTAGATCTCGTCCGGCGGGCGGGTGCCCGCCTCGGCCGCGAGTTCCCGGACCAGTGCCCAGAGGGCGGGTTGGGACTCCGGCGTCACCTGGACGCCGGGTACGTCGTCGTCGGTCGCCCGCTCGACGGTGAGCAGGGTCTTCAGCAGGATCCAGCCGACCGGCACGGTGATGATGCCGAGCTTCACCGCCGCGATGACGTTGTGCCGCAAAGCCAGCACTTCGAGCGCCACGATCCCGCCCACGAACGCGAGCACGAGCAGCGGGAACCCCGCCAGCAGGACGGCAGCGAGCAGCCCACGAAAAGACTTCACTGTGAAACGGACCTTCCCCAGAGTTGGTGTACCCCCGACACCGAGCGCTCATTGTGCCCGAAGCGCCTCTCGCGGCCGATCACTTTTCGAATACGATCGAAGACTTCGGGATGAACATCACCCCGGCGCGCGTCGTCGCATGTGGACTGTCCATTGTGGAGCGGATAATTGCCTTGTCCGGTTCGCCCGATCGGTGCATTCTCGACGACGACAAAACGTTTTCCACGAAAGGAAAGTCATGTACACGGCGGTCGAAGGCTCGCGGGTTCCGATCCGGATGTGGGCGGACCCCGCATCGGTCGAGGACCAGGCCATGCGACAGCTGCACAACGTCGCCAACCTGCCGTGGGTGCACGGCGTCGCGGTCATGCCCGACGTCCACTACGGCAAGGGCGCGACCGTCGGCAGCGTGATCGCGATGCGCGACGCGGTGTCCCCGGCCGCCGTCGGCGTGGACATCGGCTGCGGGATGAGCGCGGTGCGGACCTCGCTCACCGCCGCCGACCTGCCCGACGACCTGCTGAAGCTCCGCCGCCGGATCGAATCGGCCGTTCCGGTCGGGTTCGGCCTGCACAAGACCCCGGTGAACCCGGCGAAGGTGCACGGTGTCGGTGGCTGGGACGCCTTCTGGAAGTCCTTCGGCGACCTGCATCCCGGCGTCCAGGATCTGCACGACCGCGCGTCGCGCCAGATCGGGAGCCTCGGCGGCGGCAACCACTTCATCGAGGTCTGCCTCGAACAGGGCGGCGAGGACGAAGGCCGCGTGTGGCTGATGCTGCACTCCGGTTCGCGCAACATCGGCAAGGAACTCGCGGAACGGCACATGGCCGTCGCGCGGAAGCTGCCGCACAACGCGGATCTGCCGGATCCGGACCTCGCGGTGTTCGTCGCGGGCACGCCGGAGATGCAGGCGTACCGGCGCGACCTGTTCTGGGCGCAGGACTACGCGGCGCGCAACCGCGCCACCATGGTCGCGCTCGTGAAGCAGGCGCTGAAGGACGTCGTGCCGCAGACGACGTTCGACGACGCGATCAGCTGCCACCACAACTACGTCGCCGAGGAGACCTACGACGGCGTCGACCTCCTGGTGACCCGCAAGGGCGCGATCCGCGCGGGTTCGGGCGACCTCGGGATCATCCCGGGCAGCATGGGCACCGGTTCGTACATCGTGCGCGGCCTCGGGAACGCGTCGTCCTTCCAGTCCGCGTCGCACGGCGCGGGCCGCCGGATGTCGCGGAACAAGGCCAAGAAGCTGTACACCGCCGAGGACCTCGCCGCGCAGACCGCCGGCGTGGAATGCCGCAAGGACTCCGGTGTGGTGGACGAGATCCCGGCCGCGTACAAGGACATCGAGACGGTGATCAAGGCGCAGACGGATCTCGTCGAGGTGGTCGCGCACCTCAAGCAGGTCGTCTGCGTGAAGGGCTGAAACGTGGGTGGTGTGCCGGGGAACCCGACATACCACCCACGTTTCTCGCTAATGTGGTCTTCATGAAGAGGTTGGGAATCGCGGCGCTCCTGGCGGCCGCCGGACTCGCGCTGGCGGGCTGCAGCGAGGTCACGAACGCCGTCGATCAGACGAACAAGGCCGCGACGAAGGTCGGTGCCTGCGCCGAGGCGCTCAGCCTCGCCGACCTCAATCCGGACCCGGCGACGATCAAGGAACGCGCCGCGGACAAGGAGAAGCGGCTGCGTGAGCTGGCGAACAGCGTCGGCGAGCAGAACGTCGCGAGCGCGCTCACCGGCATGGCCGACTCGTATCTGCAGGTGCAGAAGGAGAACATCCAGGACGCGGGCAAGATCGCGGACTGGACCAAGCGCAACCTCGACCGGCTCGACGCCCTCCGGAAGGTCTGCGCCTAGCCCCCTCTCGCGTTTCGTCCTCTGAATGCGGTAGTTGGCGATGCCAACGACCGCATTCAGAGGACGAAACGCATCAGGAGGAGGTGAGCGCGGGCACCCGGGCGGGCGTCCGGGACCGGCGCCAGAACAGGCCGACCGAAGCGATCGCCAGCGCGCCCAAGGCCGAGGCCGTGAACCCCCAGCCGGGGCTCGAATGGTCGATCACGAACCCGATGATCGGGCTCCCGATCGCCAAACCGATCCGGCTGGCCGCGTCCAGCAGGCCCATCGCCTCGCCGCGCACCCGCGGCGGCGCCGCCGCGCTGACCGTCTCGGTGCTCGCCGCGAGCGTCGGCGCGCACAGCACGTTGCTCGGGAAGAGCACGATCGCCAGCAGCCACCACGGGTGGTCGATCAGCCCGACCGGCAGCGTCAGCACCGCGAGCAGCACCATCAGCGTGCCCTGCGAAAGCGACCGCCGGACCGCGCCGTGGATCGCCCCGCCGAGCACGGACGCGACGCACATCAGCGTGATCAGCAGCCCGGACCAGGCGATGTCCCCGCTCGCGCGCAGGGTCGCCAAGGCGGCGAGCTCCATGCCGACCAGGCAGAACAACGCGCCCGCGGCGATGAACATCGCCATCACGAGCCGTCCGGTGAGCCAGCTCCGCACGGGCGGCCGCTCCCCGGAGAACACCTCGGCGTCGGCCTCGGCGCGGATCGGCGGGTTCTGCCGGTAGATCAACGTCGCCGAAAGCGCGAAGCAGACCCCGATACCGGTGAGCGCGTAGACCGCGGGCAGCTGCGTGATCGCCATGATCCCGGCCGACGGCCCGATCATGAACGACGCCTCCACCAGGATCGTGTCGAGCGAGTAGGCCGCGCGCCGCTGCTCCAGCGGCACGAGCGCGGTGAGCACCAGCCGCGCGAGCGTTCCCGCGGGCACCGACAGCACGCCGGCGGGGAGCGCCACCGCGAGCAGCACCTGATACGGCAGATGCGGCGCGCTGATCCAGAACGTCGACGAGGCCACCCCGCAGATCGCGACCACCGGCCGCAACCCGTAGCGGTCGACGTACCGGCCGACGAGCGGCGCCCCGATCGCGCTGCCGAGGGTGGTGGCGGCGCCGATCAGCCCGGCCGCGCCGTAACCGCGGCCGAGGTCGTTGACCACGTACAGCGTCATCGTCACGCCCATGGCCGTCATCGGGAGCCGGGCCAGGAACATCAGCAGCATCGAGCTGGGAACTCCGGGCACGGCTAACACGCGACGATACGGAGCGAGGGCCATGGAACCGATGAGAACGTAACTTGGTACGCGCGTGCAAGTTTTTTTCGCGAGGTACGGGTCACCCGGTCCGGGGGGTTTTCTTGACTGATTCCAGATTAGACGAGAGGGTGGTGAGGACTGACCGCTCACCACCACGAACCAGGAGGCACCGGCGTGACCCTGCCGACCACGAACAACGTGGGCATCCCCGTCGCGAGCGACAACGACTCCCTGACGGTAGGCGCCAACGGCCCGATCCTGCTCCAGGACCACTACCTGATCGAGAAGAACGCCCAGTTCAACCGTGAACGCGTGCCGGAGCGCGTCGTCCACGCCAAGGGCGGCGGTGCCCACGGCTTCCTCGAGGTCACCGAGGACGTCAGTCAGTTCACGAAGGCCGCGCTGTTCCAGCCCGGCGTGCGCACCGAGAGCCTGGCCCGCTTCTCGTCGGTCGCCGGCGAGAACGGCTCGCCCGACACGTGGCGCGACCCGCGCGGCTTCGCGGTGAAGTTCTACACCTCCGAGGGCAACTACGACCTCGTCGGCAACAACACCCCGGTGTTCTTCATCCGCGACCCGATCAAGTTCCCCGACTTCATCCACTCGCAGAAGCGCCGCGCCGACAACCACCTGCGCGACCACGACATCCAGTGGGACTTCTGGACGCTGCGGCCCGAGTCCGCGCACCAGGTCACCTGGCTGATGGGCGACCGCGGCATCCCGTCGAACTGGCGGGAGATGGACGGCTTCGGCTCGCACACCTACCTGTGGGAGAACGCCGGCGGCGAGAAGTTCTGGGTCAAGTACCACTTCAAGACCGACCAGGGCATCGGTTACCTGTCGCAGGCGGACGCGGACCGCATCGCGGGCGAGGACTCCGACTACTACATCCGCGACCTGTTCAAGAACATCAAGCAGGGCAACCACCCGAGCTGGACGCTGTACGTCCAGGTGATGCCGTACGCGGAGGCCGCGGACTACCGCTTCAACCCGTTCGACCTGACCAAGGTGTGGCCGAAGGGCGACTACCCGCTGATCAAGGTCGGCCGCTGGGTGCTCGACCGCAATCCGGCGAACTACTTCGCGGAGATCGAGCAGGCCGCGTTCGAGCCGTCCAACCTGGTGCCGGGTATCGGCCCGTCGCCGGACAAGATGCTGCAGGGCCGCCTGTTCGCGTACCCGGACGCGCACCGCTACCGGATCGGCGCGAACTACACGCAGCTGCCGGTCAACGCGCCGAAGTCGCCGGTGAACAGCTACTCGCGCGACGGTGCGATGCGCTACAACAACCCGGGCGACCCGGTGTACGCGCCGAACTCCTACGGCGGCCCGCACGCGAGCGCGGAGATCGCCTCCGAGACCGCTTCGGGCTACGGCGTCGAGGACGAGGTCATCCGGTCGGCGTACAAGCTCCACGCCGAGGACGACGACTTCGGCCAGCCGGGCACCCTCGTCCGCGAGGTGATGGACGACGCGCAGCGCGAGCGGCTCGCGAACAACATCATCGGCCACGCTTCGAACGACGTCTCCCGGCCGGTGCTGGAACGCGTCTTCGAGTACTGGCGGAACGTCGACAAGGACCTCGGCGACAAGGTCGCGGACGCCTTCCGCGAGTAGAAGGACCTCTTTCGAGAGGCTGCTCCCACCACGGAACGCCCCCGGTGCCCGCACCGGGGGCGTTCCCATGTCCCCACTCGCATGTGAAGCCAGAAGGTGGCGTGGCGTGCGTGGGGGACACCCCGAGTGGAGCAGTGCGACACGCCTGTCCGACGGAGTGATGAAGCCAAACGATCACCGTTTACACCGCTGTGGGTGAACGAGCCGCTCCACGGTGGAGATCGGTCACAGGTGGTCATAAATCGGCGGGAAAAGGATGATCTTCAGGGGGAAGCACAAGATTTCGACGTTAATCAATTGCGGGGGTCTTCCCCGGGAATGAATCCGGCACGTAAGGGTTAGAAAAGTGTTCCAACCGGTGATCGGGTGGTGTTCGGCCGATACGGCGGGTATCGATTTACCTCGTCAGGTCCCAGAGGCCAGGAGGTAAGGAATGAAAGGCAACATTGCCCGGATGATTGCCGTGGTCGCCACCGGCAGTCTGTTGGCGGTGGCCTCGGCCGGCGCCGCGACGGCTGGTACCGATGGTGGAAAGGGTTCGTCGAACACGCAGGCGCTCGCCGCGCAGGTGCTGCAGATGCGGGACGGCCTCACCAAGGTGGCCTACGCCGGTGACGTCGCCAAGACGCGGGCGGACTTGGACAAGCTGAGCCCCGTCCTCGGTGACATCGCCGCGGGCAAGCGCTACCAGATCCAGACCGAAACACAGAAGCTCGGCGACCTGGCCCAGGGCCGCTCCGTCGAGTCCAGCAGGCTGCTGGCCGACCCGACCGCCAAGGCGCGTCAGCTGCCGCCGCTGCCGGTGCCGATCCCGTCGCTGCCGGACCTTCCCGGACCGCTGAAGATCGTCAGCGACCTGGTGAAAGCGCTGCTCACGGCCGTGACCGGCATCCTCGCCGGCCTGCTCGGCGGACTTCCCGTCCCGCCGCTTCCGGTACCGCCGGTACCACTTCCCACGCCCTAGGAGACCGAGGGAGTCGTCAGGTTCCGCCGTGCAGGGCGGCGGGCCACGAAATGGGGGCCGGGGCCCGAGTGGGGACATTTCTCCTCACTCGGGCTCTGGCCGTCACCGGGGCGCGAGGCCCACCCGCAACGCTCCCGCCGCCTCGGCCGTCGCCTCGCGGAACCGCCGTCCGACGCCGAGGAAGTTGAGGTACCCGTGAATCAGGTCCGGCTGGCGGCTGAGCGCCACCGGCACCCCGGCCTTCCGCAATTTCTCCGCGTACGCCTCGCCCTCGTCGCGCAACGGGTCGAATCCGGCCGTCGCGATATAGGCGGGCGGTAATCCGGAAACGTCGCCGTGCAACGGGGAGAGTTTCGGGTTGTACAGATCGGTGCCCTTCGGCACGTAATGTCCTTCGAACCAGGTCATATCCGAATCGGTGAGGAACAGGTCCTCCGCGAACAATTCCCGGGAGCGGCGGCGCACGGTGAAATCGGTCGCCGGATAGAACAGCAGCTGGAACGCCGGGATCCCGCCACCGCGTTTCACCGCCTGCTGCGCCGTCACCGCCGCGAGGTTCCCGCCCGCGCTGTCGCCGCCGACGGCGATGCGTGCCGGATCGGCCCCGAGGTCCCTCGCCTTCGCGTAGGCGTACTCGAATGCCGCGATCGCGTCTTCGGTGGCGCCGGGGAACCGCGTCTCCGGCGCGAGCCGGTATTCCACCGAAAGAACCCGCACGCCCGCCTGTTTCGCCAGGTAGCGGACGCTGTTGTCGTGGGAGGCGCGGCTGCCGACCACCCAGCCCCCGCCGTGGAAGAACACGAGCAGCCCGGACGGATCCGGCAACCCGGCCGGGGTGTAGAGCGTGGCCGGCACGTCACCGTCACCCGTGGGGATGAGCAGTTCCCTGGTGGCGACCGGCTCGATCGTCGGTCCGCTCACCAGATGCCTGCTCGCCAGGAGCATGCTGCGCGACTCTTCGACGCTTCCCCGCACCAGCGACGCCTTCGCCAGCTTCTGCAGGCGGAGCAGGAGCTGGGCGTCCAACGCCAGTTCCTGCCCGTCCAGGCGGAGCGGCGGCCCGGCGATGGCCCGTCTGACCGGCTTCGGGAGCCAGAACGCCAGCTGTGAAAACGCGGCCTCGGCACGGATCTGGAGCGGTATCGCCATGCTTCCTCCTGGGGGCTTCCGGCCAGGTTACTTTCGAGTAGGTATGCCGTCCAGCGGGACCGGGCCCGTTGCGGCGAACGGGTGTGACGCAGACCTCCGTTCCAGATCCTGGTCCTCCACTTAAGTAGAGGGGTTAGCCTCGAAAGCGTGACTTCGACGAATTCGGTGCATGTCCTCGGTATCGGCGGCTCTCTGCGGGAGGGCTCGCAATCCGAGCGCGCGCTGCGGATCGCCCTCGGCGCGGCGGCCGAGGCCGGGGTCGCCACGGAGCTGATCTCCGGGCCCGAACTGGTGTTGCCGTTCTACGACACCGCCTTGGACGAGCGGCACGAGCGCGCCACCCGGCTGGTCGAAGCGGTCCGCCGTGCCGACGGGATCGTCGTCGTCTCGCCCGGTTACCACGGGGCGCTGTCCGGCCTGGTCAAGAACGCCCTGGACTACGTCGAAGACTTGCGCGACGACACCCGCCCGTATCTCGACGGCCGGGCGGTCGGTCTCGCCGCCGTCGCCTACGGCTGGCAGGCCGCGGTCACCACGCTGGAGCAGCTGCGCACGATCACGCACGCACTGCGTGGCTGGGCCACCCCTTTGGGTGGTTCGATCAACACCGCGGAGACCAAATTCGACGAAGCCGGCGGCGCCTCGGACGAGAAGAGCGTCCGCACGCTCCGCCTGATCGGAAGCCAGGTCGCCGAGTTCGCGCTGAGTCGCGCCGGTCACTAGTCGTTTGCTCCGGTCGTCGTCCGGGTAATTCCCGGACGTGATGCCTGCCATGGGGTGGCAAGGTTTCGCGGTTGCGGGACGTTGACACCGAAGAGACGCTCAACGGGGCGTGTCTTGAGACCAGAAGGTAGGCGAAGAATGGCTGAGGCTCTGTACACCGCTGTGGCCACCGCTCGCGGCGACGGCCGCAACGGTGAGGTCACCTCCTCCGACGGCGTCATCGACGAGTCGCTGGCGATCCCGAAGGAGATGGGCGGGCCCGGTGGGGACAAGACGAACCCCGAGCAGCTCTTCGCCGCCGGCTATTCCGCCTGTTTCCACTCCGCGTTGCAGCTCGTCGCGCGCCAGGCGAAGGTGAAGCTGGACGGCTCCACCGTCACCGCCGAGGTCAGCGTGCTCAAGCAGGACGTGGGCTTCGGTCTCGGCGTGGCGCTCAAGGTTTCGCTGCCCGGCCTGGAGCAGGCGCAGGCCGATCAGCTCGTCGAGCAGGCGCATCAGGTGTGCCCCTACTCGAACGCGACCCGCGGCAACATCGAGGTCGCCCTGTCCGCGACGGTCTGATCCCGTCCACGGCAGGTCCATTCCCGAACCGACTGATTTCTGAAAGGAAGACCGAAAAATGGGCAAGTCTCCGATCCAGAGTCCGTTGAGCGAAGCCGACAAGGAGATCACCGGTAACGCCTTGCAGGCCACGCTGGTCGATCTGGTGGACCTGTCGCTGATCGCGAAGCAGGCCCACTGGAACGTCGTCGGCGCGAACTTCCGCAGCGTGCACCTCCAGCTCGACGAGCTGGTCGACACCGCGCGCCAGTACGTCGACGAGGTCGCCGAGCGCGCCAACGCCATCGGTGTCTCGCCGAACGGTCAGGCGAAGGCCGTCGTGGAGAGCTCCGGCCTGCCGGCCTATCCCGACAACTGGCAGTCCGTCGAGTCCACGGTCGCCGCGATCGTCGGCATCCTCGCGGCGCTGATCGAGCGGCTGCGCAAGCGCATCGACGAGACCGACAAGAGCGACCTGGTCACCCAGGACCTGCTCATCGCGATCACCCAGGAGCTCGAAAAGGCGCACTGGATGTGGCAGGCGCAGCAGGCCTGACCCCCTCCGGTCCCGCGGATGTCATGAAAGGGCCGTTCAGGACGAAAAACGTCCTGAACGGCCCTTTCCTGACATTTGGGGGCTGACCGAAGTGCCCTCGCCCGCCTGCGGGGATAAGTTCAGATCATGGTGCTGCACAAGGGAACCGCGTCCGATCCGGACCGCAAGACCGGGGCCAACCCGCTGTACGCCGGCGCGTATCCCGCGCTCGCCGCGAACATCCGTCTCCCGCACGACAGCCTCGCCGAAGACCCGCTCCCGCCCGACACCGCGCTCCAGCTGGTGCGCGACGAGCTGATGCTCGACGGGAACGCCCGGCTCAATCTCGCCACGTTCGTCACCACGTGGATGGAACCGCAGGCCCGCGAGCTGATGGCCGAATGCGTCGACAAGAACATGATCGACAAGGACGAGTACCCGCAGACCGCCGAACTCGAGCGGCGCTGCGTGAACATCCTCGCCGATCTGTGGCACGCGCCCGATCCCACCGCGATCATGGGCTGCTCCACCACCGGTTCGTCGGAAGCCTGCATGCTCGCCGGCATGGCGCTGAAACGCCGCTGGTCGAAGCTCGGCCGCACCGGCAAGCCGAATCTGGTGATGGGCGCGAACGTCCAGGTCTGCTGGGAGAAGTTCTGCGAGTACTGGGAGGTCGAGCCGCGGCTGGTGCCGATGGACGGCGACCGCTTCCACCTCACCGCCGACGAGGCGATCGCCCGCTGTGACGAGAACACCATCGGCGTCGTCGCGATCCTCGGGTCCACTTTCGACGGCAGCTACGAGCCCGTCGCCGAGATCGCCGCCGCGCTCGACGGCCTGGCGGAACGCTCCGGCTGGGACATCCCCGTGCACGTCGACGGCGCTTCGGGCGCGATGATCGCGCCCTTCCTCGACCCTGAGCTGAGCTGGGACTTCCGCCTGCCGAGGGTGGCGTCGATCAACACCTCCGGGCACAAGTACGGGCTCGTCTACCCCGGCGTCGGCTGGGTGCTGTGGCGCGACAAGGACGCGTTGCCGGAGGAGCTCGTCTTCAACGTCAACTACCTCGGTGGCGACATGCCGACTTTCGCGCTGAACTTCTCCCGTCCCGGCGCCGAGGTGGCCGCGCAGTACTACACGTTCGTCCGGCTCGGCCGAGAAGGTTTCCGTGCCGTGCAACAGGCTTCGCGTGACGTCGCGACCCAGCTGGCGGACGGGATCGCCGAGCTGGGCCCGTTCCGGCTGCTGACCCGCGGCGATCAGCTGCCCGTGTTCGCCTTCACGACGAAGCCGGACGTCGAGGGCTTCGACGTCTTCGACGTGTCACGGCGGCTTCGCGAGCGTGGCTGGCTCGTCCCGGCGTACACGTTCCCGGAGAACCGGACCGATCTCGCGGTGCTGAGGATCGTGGTGCGCAACGGTTTCACCCACGACCTCGCCGAGCTGCTGCTCGCGGATCTCCGCCGCCTGCTGCCCGAGCTCGATCACGGCCCGCGACGGCGGACCGCGTTCCATCACTGAGCCGGGTGCCCTGCGTCACGCCGGATTTCCCCGGGCCCTACCGGCGCGTAACGTCGGGGGGTATGGGAGTCGCCGGAGACGAACGTCGTGCGTTGAGCGAGCTTTTCGAAGAGGTCGGCCCGGACGCGCCGACCCTGTGCACGGGCTGGAAGACGCGGGACCTCGCGGCGCATCTGCTGGTCCGCGAGCGGCGGCCCGACGCGGCGCCCGGCATCCTGGTGCCCGCGCTCGCTTCGTACACGCAGCGGGTGCAGGACTCCTACGCCGCGCGGCCGTGGTCCGAGGTCGTCGGCAAGGTCCGGTCCGGCCCCGCCTGGTACTGGCCGACGTCGATCGGCGCGGTCGACGAGCTGGCGAACAGCGCGGAGTTCCTGATCCACCACGAGGACGTCCGCCGGGGACAGCCCGGCTGGGAGCCGCGTCCGGCGGACTCCGCGCGGGACGCGGCGGCGTGGAAGTCGGCGAAGCAGGCCTCGAAGCTGAACCTGCGGAAATCACCGGTCGGCGTGATCCTGAAGACCCCCGAAGGCCGCGAAGCGCGGGTGAAGGAAGGCCCGGACACGGTGACCGTGATCGGTGCGCCGATCGAGCTGCTGCTGTTCGTCTTCGGCCGTGACGCCGCCCGGATCACCTTCGAAGGCGACGCCTACGCCGTCGACCGCCTGCGGAAGCACGACCGCGGGCTTTAGAGTTCCGGCCATGCCGATGATCAATGTTTCGATGTTCCCCGGCCGCACGGCCGAGCAGAAGCAGGCCCTCGTGCGCGAGGTGACCGACGCCTTCGTCCGCACCTGCGGCGGAAACCCCGAAGGCGTCTGGGTGACCATCAACGAGATTCCCGCCGAACACTGGGCGTCCGGCGGGACTCTCTTCTCCGAGCGCTGACCCGTTGGCCGGGGTCAGCGAAGCCCGACCGCCCGCTGCGCGAAGAACACCTCGATCGCGGTCTGCTTGATCGTCTCGGCGATCACCAGCGAACCGTGGCCCGCGTCGAACCGGTAGAACTCGAACGGGATCTCCCGTTTCGCGAGCCTGTCGAGGTAGTTCTCGACCTGCCGGATCGGGCAGCGCGGGTCGTTGTCC
Organism: Amycolatopsis sp. SB7-3; assembly: GCF_041021335.1. NCBI lineage: Bacteria > Bacillati > Actinomycetota > Actinomycetes > Pseudonocardiales > Pseudonocardiaceae > Amycolatopsis > Amycolatopsis sp. SB7-3. Next base: position 1,873,222 of record NZ_JBFPJQ010000001.1, on the reverse strand, counting down.
CCGGCGAGCACCAGCACCGGCGCCGTCACGGCCTCGACGTAGGTGATCGGCGAGCATTCCCGGTACACCGCAGGCACCGTCTCCGGCGAACCGCCGAACAGCGCCCGGTCGAACGACCGGAGCTGCTCCATCTCGTCCTCGTACGCGGCGACGTAGTCGGCCACCGGCACCCCGGCGATCCCCGCCGCCCAGCGCGCGGGCTGGGTGCCCAGCGCCAGCAGGCTCAGGTAGCCACCCCACGAAGCACCGTTCACCACGCACTTCTCCGGATCTGAGAGTCCACTTTGGACCGCCCAGTCGTGTACGGCGGCGACGTCTTCGAGTTCGGTCAGGCCGGGACGGCCTTCGATGGCGTCGCGCCAGGCCGAGCCGTACCCGGTCGAGCCGCGGTAGTTGACCTCGACGACGGCGAATCCGGCGTCGAGCCAGACGGCGCGGTACGCGGAGAAGCGGTCTTCGTCGGCCGAATGCGGCCCGCCGTGCAGGGAGAAGACCGTCGGAAGCGGACCTTCGGGCGCGTCGGCCGGACGCGAGACCAGCGCGTGGATCTGCCCGCCGATCCCGTCGACGAACGCGTCGGTGACCGGGGAAGACTCCGGGGCGCGCTCACCCGGCGGTTCGAGGAGCACGGAGTCCTCGCCGTCCGCGGTCCGCGCGCGCACCGCCGTCGGCTGCGCGGCACTGGACCACGAGTACTCGACCGTGCCGTCGGGCCGTACGCCCGCGCCGCCGATGCGGCCGGGCGGCGTGTCCAAAGAGGACAGTTCGCCGGTCGCGAGGTCGTACCGGTGCAGGGAACTGCGGCCTTGGTGGAAGTGCACGACCAGCAATGCCGTCGCGTCGGGATACCAGCCCGCGACCACCTCGCCGGGCAGGTCCAGCTCGATCTCCTGCTCGGTGTCCGCGGCGGTGTCCCAGATCAGGAGCTCTTCGCGGCCGCGCCGCTCGTGCAGCACCAGCAACCGCTGATCGCCGGCGACCGGCGAGTACTCGAGCGCGCCGAGGCCTTTGCCCTCGCCGTCCCATTTGTCGGCGATCGTCGTGAAGCCGTCGGTCGAGAGGACACGCAGCGCGGGGTGGCGTGAATCACCGTGTTCGGAGTGGGAGATCGCGAGGAGCGACTCGTCACGGGACAGGGAGGCGATCCCGGCGTCGTCTTCGTGCTTGTAGAAGCTGGTGGTCTCGCCGTCGATATGGGCGAAGAGTTCGCTGCCGTCGTCGGTCGAGACGCCGACCGCGATCACCCGCGTGCCGATCTCGAGCCCGGCGGGGTAGCCGTCGTGGACGTCCGGCACCGCGCGCTCGGCGGCGGCACCCGGTGCGAACGGTTCGCGGACCCAGGAACCGAATTCGTCGCCGTCGGTGTCGTTGAACCACCAGATCCAGCGGCCGTCGGGGGACGGGGTGGCGTGCATGGTGCCGTTCGGCCGGTCGGTGACGCGACGGTGTTCGCCGGTCGACCGGTCCCAGGAATAGACCTCCCAGACGCCGCTGGCGTTGGAGACGTAGACGTTGGCGTCGGGGGCGTCGATGGCCCACTCGGGGACCGAGATCCGCGGCGCGTGGAAGCGGGCCCGCCACCTCGTCTCGGCTTCGGCGTCGTCGAACAGGCGGTCCGGGACCGCCGCGGACGGATATTCAGTGCCTGACTGCGTGCTCACCCCTCGATCCTGCCACTCGGGAGCCGTACTGTGTGCGGGGTGCTGGAGGGAAACGCGCCTCGCGCGCGGTCCGCGCGTCAGGCGGTCGAACGGGCCGTGTTCGCGCAACCGCTGTTCGGGCCGGGGATGGGGTGCGTCGACGTCGGCTGCGGGCCGGGTTCGATCACCCTCGGTATCGGCAACGGACACAGAAAGTCCACAGTGGACTTCTTGGTGGCGGAGGCGTGCGCGTTGCCGTTCGCCGAGGATTCGGTGGACGTGCTCTTCGCGCACGCCGTCTTCGAATACCTGAGGGAGCCGGGTGCCGCGCTCGCGGAGTTCCGTCGCGTCCTCAAACCGGGCGGCACCCTCGCACTGTCCACATCGGACTGGAGCCGGGCGCGTCTGCGGCCGAAGACGGCGAATGTCGACGCCGCCCTTCGTGGCCACTACCTGCTGTGGCGCCGCGCGGGCGGTGACCCGTTCGCCGGGCGCTCGCTGCCCGCGGCGGTCGCGGCCGCCGGTTTCACCGACGTACGAACGAAAACCCGCTACCGCACGGACACGACTTACCGCGCGCTGGCGACGTCCGTGGAGGCGCGGCTGGTGACGGCGCTGGAAACCGCGACGACCCCGGACCGCGACCAGCTCGCGTCGGCCGCCCGCTCGGCCTGGTCGTGGGCGCGCTCGGGGGACGGGGATTTCGCGCAGTGCTGGACCGAGTTGCTCGCCACCCGCTGAGTGCTCTTGCGGCGTCCCCAATGTGGCATTGGGGACGCTGAGTGTCCCCAATGCCACATTGGGCGCGCTCAACGCTCGTTGTCCACAGGCGTTCATCGTTGTGGACAACCACCGCCGCCGGCGGCCCTTTCGCCCAGTCCCGACGCCCCTCGGCGATACGCTGGAGCCGGGGTCGCCCCCCTGGGAGTGGCGGGGGCTGCGCGGGGGTCCTGTGTTGGGGAGCGCGTCGGCGGGGGCGTGTCCTGAAGGGGGCCTTTGGGACGTTGAGTGTCCTGAAGGTGGCCTTCAGGACACGTTTCCCATGTCACACGGGGACATCCGGCGTCAGCCCTGCGGAAGCCCGCAACGCGAAAGAGCCTTGCTCGCGAAAGCGAGCAAGGCTCTTTCGATCTTGCGTCGGGGTGGCGGGATTCGAACCCACGACCTCCTCGACCCGAACGAGGCACGCTACCAAGCTGCGCCACACCCCGGATACTTCTTAGCGGGTCGAGGAGAAGTTTAGCGGACGGTGTTTCGGGCTTTGCGGGGGGCTGCTTTCCGGTGGTTCTCGCTGGTCGTGCCGCGTGGGACGAGGGTCAGCAGGCTCGCCTCGGGCGGGCACGCGAAGCGGGCCGGGGCGTACGGAGAGGTGCCCAGTCCGGCGGAGACGTGCAGCCACATCTGGGCGCCCCAGCGGGACGCGCCGCGGGCGCGGGTGCGGTCCAGTTCGCAGTTGGTGACGAGCGCGCCGTAGCCGGGGACGCGGAGCTGCCCGCCGTGCGTGTGGCCCGCGAGGACGAGGTCGTAACCGTCGCCGGCGAACTCGTCGAGCACGCGGGGCTCCGGCGAGTGCGTGACGCCGATGCGGACGGCCGCCGCGGTGTCCACGGGGCCCGCGATGTCGGCGTAGCGGTCGCGGTGAAGGTGCGCGTCGTCGACGCCCGCGGTGAACACGTACTGGTCGGCCACCTCGATGGTGCGCCGGACGTGGGTGAGGTCGTTCCACCCGTGCTCGACGAACGCCGCGCGGAGGTCGCGCCACGGCAGGTGCTCGCCGTGGATGCGCTTCTTCTTGCCCTTCGGCATGAGGTAGCGGGCGGGGTTCTTCGGTTTCGGCGCGTAGTAGTCGTTGCTGCCGAAGATGAACACGCCGGGCCGGTCCAGCAAGGGGCCGAGTGCGCGCAGCACCGACGGGACGGCCTGGTGATGTGACAGGTTGTCACCGGTGTTGACGACGAGGTCCGGTTCGAGTTCGTCGAGCGCCGCTACCCAGCGTTGTTTGCTCACATGACCGGGCAGCATGTGCAGATCAGAGATGTGGAGGATCGTGAAGGGCTTCGCCCCTGCCGCGAGGACCGGGAGCTCCGCGGTGCGAAGCGTCCACCGGCGCCTTTCGATACCGACCGCGTAACCGAGGGTCGCGGCACCCAGGGCGACGGTTCCCACGGCCAAGCGCCGTACCGTCGCCCCCGAAGTGCTTTTGTTACTGAGCGTGCTCACAATGTCCAGTTTACGTGCTCTCCGGTGGTGATCGTCCGCCCCCATTCCGGCGATCTCGGTAAATCGCTGGAATGGCCTCTTTTCTTCACTTTCCGTGGTCGGCGCGAAGTGTCGCGATCAACCAACATGGTCTCGTCGACCGCTGTTCCCCGATAGGCCGCCAGGCGGTAACTCAAAGTTAGAATGACGTGACACATCGTGATTTGCGCTGGTGAATACGGCTTCAGCGCTGCTGATCGTTTTTCGGTGGCGTACCCGTCTGCTCGCCAGTGATTCCGGCCGACCGGTGCCACAGTACGACAACGAGGCGGCACAGGGCGATGGCGGCGCCGGGTCCGAAGATCACCACCCAAAGTCCGACGACGCCAGGCTCTCCGTGGTTGACGGAAGCTATACCGAGCCCGGTCATCAAGGCGGCGGATACAAGCAAATGAGCCGACAAAGCGAAGAGCTTGGTTCGCCGCGTCGGGTACGACCGGCTGGCAAGGTAGATGGACAAGATGAAGGCTGGAATGTAGACGAGCCCTGCTCCGGTCACATCAACCCCCTTCGCTCCGGCTGTCGGCGAAGGCCGACCGGCGCAGGCCTCGGCATGTCAGGCGGGAGTCAGCGTCCGCCGCCCATGTACTTCGGGTCCGGAGCCGGCAACGGCAGCGCTTCCTGGCCTTCGAGGATCTTCGACATCGCCCCGAACCAGGTCTGCGCCGGCGTCTTCCCGCCGAACATGTTCGGGTTGCAGCCGCCTGTGCGTACATTGCCGGGCCCGAAGTAGCAGAGGCCACCGTTTCCGCCCTTCGGACGGAACACCATCGCCGCGCCCGCGAGCTGCGGAGTGGCCCCCAGGTAGGTGCCCGAGCCGTTGTTCTGCGTGGTCCCGGTCTTGCCCATCACCGGACGGTTCCAGCCGACACCGTTCGCGGCGCCGAACGACGTCCCACCGGGCTGGCTGTCCCTGCTCATGCCGACCGCGAGGGTGTTGGCGAGGCCTTCGGGCACCACCTGCTCGCAAGCGGCTTCCTTGACGGGCACCGGCTTTCCGTCCCGGTCGGTGACACCGGACAGCGGGGTCGGCGGGCACCAGACGCCACCGCTCATGATCGTGGCGCCGACGTTCGCCAGTTCCAGTCCGCTCAGCGGAGCCGGGCCGAGGGTGAACGAGGCGTTTCCGGCCCAGCCGGGTCGCGGACCGAACGCCTGCAGCTGACTGGTGTTGGCACCGGGGTTGTCGGACTTCGGATCCACGGCGCCACCGCCGAGGTTGCTGGCCATGGTGTCGCGCATCCCGAGTTTGCGCGCCATCTCCACGATCGGCCCCGTACTCCCGACCTTCTCCTCGAGGGCCACGAACGCGGTGTTCGGCGAAGTCGCCAGCGCCTGCTGCATCGACATCTGCCCGCCCGCCGGGTTGTAGTCGCCCGCGTTGCCGAGGCAGTACCAGCGGGAGCGCAACGGCGGCCCGGTCGGAGCGCACTTGGGGCCACCACCGGCGAACACGCGGGAGGTGTAGAAGTCGGTCACCGGAAGGGGACTGTTGATCCCCGCCACACCGGCTTCCAAAGCCGCGGCCGCGGTGAAGGTCTTGTACGCCGATCCCGCGCCACCGGTGTTGTAGACGCCGGAAGGCAACGCGAACGTCGTCTGTCCCTGGTCTTCGTGCAACCCGTAGTCACGGTTCGCCGCCAGCGCGACGACCTCGTGCCGCTGTTTGCCCGGTTTCACCAAGGAAAGCGTGTTCGCGACGTTGTCCTGCGTCTTCTTGACCTGGGCCTCGGCCGACATCTTGGCCTCGTGGTTCGCCCGTTCGTCCAAAGTGGTCTGGATCCGGTAGCCGCCGGTGTAGAGATCGTCCTTCGTCATCCCGGATTTGAGGAGATAGTCCTCGACGTACTGGCAGAAGAAACCGTTCTCGGTACCGGCGCCGACGCAGTTCGACGCGGGCTTCTGCGGGCCGCCTTCGACCACGCCGAGCGGCTCGGCCTTGAACCGTTCCGCGTCCGCCTTCGCGAGCTTCTGGTTGTCGACCATGCGGTCCAGCACCAGGTTTCGCCGTTCGGTCGCCTTCGCCGGGCTCTTCCACGGGTCGTTGACGGCCGGGTTGTTCACCAGACCGGCCAGCAACGCCGCCTGCGGCACCGTGAGCTTCTCGACGGGCGTGTTGAAGTACGCGTTCGCGGCCGCGCCGACGCCGTAGATCTCACGCGAGAACTCGACGACGTTCAGGTAGCCGGTCAGGATCTGCATCTTGTTCAGCTTGGTTTCCAGCTGGATCGCGATCCGGGCTTCCTTCAGCTTCCGGGCGACCGACTGTTCCTGTGCGCGCTTCTGGCCCGGCTTGTCGTCCCGGTAGACGACGTTGATCAAGTAGTTCTTGACGTACTGCTGGGTCAGCGTCGACGCGCCCTGCGTGTCCCCGCCGGTGCTGTTGCTGACCGCCGCGCGCAGCGTGCCCTTCCAGTCCACCCCGTTGTGCTCGTAGAAGCGCTTGTCCTCGACGGAGATCAGCGCCCACTTCATGGCGTCGTTGATCTGCGTCTCGGTGGTCGGGATGCGGTACTGCTTGTACAGCGTCGCGATCTGCTTGCCGGTGTTGTCCGTGATCGTCGTCACCAACGGCGGCGGGATGTCCGCTAGGTCCGAAGATGTCTTGTCGACGGTCTCGCTCGCCTGGTTCGACAGCACCCCCGCGGCACCCGCCACCGGGAACAACATCCCCGCGACCAGCACCCCCGCGAGCACACAAAGGCCAATGAGCTTCAGCAGACCGTCCGTTTTGCGCACGCGGACCAGGGTACGCGGATGCCGTTAGCCCACCGTGACGTCACCTAGCTGAAAGTGTGGATTCGGTTACGAAATCGACCCCATGAGGTGACGGCCGGTAGTCGGAGGCATTCTAGGGCTTGGCGGAGGGAACCGAGGGCCCTTACAGTCCGTCAACGTCTCACGTATGAAAAAGCCGACAGACGGGTGAGTGCGAGCGGCAGTCGCATTCGGCCGAACGGAGGCACCGGCACCGGGGAGGTGTCGGCTCAACCGACGTGAGCACACAGGGAGACACGCTCATGGGGGCAGGAGCGCAGGCTTTTCGTCCCCCCGTGGTGTGTCGAACACCAGGGTAGGGAGCTGGGGGTATGGAAACCAACCAGTCGAGCTGGCGAGTCAATGCGTCGTGCCGCGACACCGATCCGGACGGGTTGTTCGTCCGGGGGGCGGAACAGAACCGGGCCAAGGCGGTCTGCCTCGGTTGCCCGGTCAGGACGGAATGCCTCGCCGAAGCGCTCGATGGCCGGATCAACTTCGGTATCTGGGGAGGTATGACCGAACGGGAACGGCGGGCGCTGCTGCGGCGGCGGCCGGACGTTTCCAGCTGGGCGGACCTGCTTGAAGCGGCGAAGCGCAGTTTCACCGGGATCGACGAAGAGGAAGACGTGCGCGTCCGAGTCTCGTGATCGTGGTTCCGTGAAAAGGCCCCTTCCCTGAGTCCAAGGTAGGGAAGGGGTCCTTCACGAAAGACTCAGGACTGGGTGGCGAGCCTGGTTCCGATGTCGCGCAGGCCTGCGAGATCGTGCACGTCGCTGGGGAGCGCGGGCACCCGCACCAGCGGGACCTCGGGATGCGCCCGCGTGAACCTGGCGAGCAGCCGCGTCTCCCGATCGGCCAGCGCGACCCGGTCCGCGTGCAGGCGAAGGACGGCTTCGGCCAGCGGAGCGCTGGTCTCGCCCTTCGCGAGCTGCTCGGCGGCCGCGACGGCTTCGGCACTGGAGAGCGGGGCGAGCACCGGATGCGTCCGGTTCGCGACCAGCCCCGCGAGCGGCATGCTCTCCTCCGAAAGCCGCTCCACGAAGTAGGACGCCTCGCGCAGCGCGTCCGGCTCAGGCGCGGCCACCACGAGGAACGAAGTGCCGCCGGACCGCAGCAGCTCGGAGGTTTTGCGCGCGCGTTCGCGGAAACCGCCGAACATGCTGTCGAAGGCCTGCATGAACGCCGAAGCGTCCGTCAGCAGCTGGCCGCCGATGATCGTCGAGACGGCCTTCGCGAACATCGAGAACCCGGCGTTGACGACCTTGCGCAGGCCCCAGCCGCCCGCCTTGGCCGGACCGGTGAGCAGCCGGATCATGCGGCCGTCGAGTGCGCTCGAAAGCCGTGTCGGCGCGTCGAGGAAGTCCAGCGCGGACCGGCTCGGCGGCGTGTCGACGATGATCAGATCCCATTCGTCGGTGGCCGCGAGCTGCCCCAGCTTCTCCATCGCCATGTACTCCTGCGTGCCGGAGAACGACGTGGAAATGGTCTGGTAGAAGGGGTTCTGCAGCAGCTGCTCGGCGCGTTCGGGGCCGGCGTGGACGCGCACCATGTCGTCGAAGGTGCGGCGCATGTCGAGCATCATCGCCCACAGCTCGCCCTTGGGCTCGAAACCTTCGACCTGCACCTGTTTCGGGTGATTGCCCAGTTCGCGCAGACCGAGCGCCTGCGCCAGCCGCCGGGCCGGGTCGATGGTGAGCACCACCGTCTGCCGTCCGCGTTCGGCCGCGCGCAACGCGAGCGCCGCCGCGGTGGTCGTCTTGCCGACCCCGCCGGAGCCGCAGCACACGATGACCCGGCTCTCCGGATCGTCGATCAGCTTGTCGACCTCCAGGATGTCCGACATCAGCGCACCCCCTGCTCGGTCAGCGCTTCGGCGAGGTCGTAGAGCGCCGCGACGTCGACGCCGTCGGTCAGATCCGGCAGTTCGAGGCCCGGCAAGTCCGCCTCGGACAGCTGTTCGCGGGCGCGCTGCTCGGCCGCGACCCGCACGGCGTGCTCGACGGTCTCCTCGACGAGCGCGTCGAGGGTGCTTTCGGGCAGGTCGAGACCGGCCGACGCGAGCCCGGCGCGGACGCGCGAGGCGTCGACACGGCCGTCGGCGGCGGAACTCACCGAGCGGGCGGGCAGCCGCGGCGGGCGCACCCGGTTCACCAGCACGGCGCCGGGACGCAGGTCGGCGCCGTCGAGTTCGGCGACCGCTTCGACGGTCTCCCGCACCGGCATCTCTTCCAGCAGCGTGACCAGGTGGACCGCGGTCTCACCGGAGTGCAGCAGCCGCACGACGCCGTCGGCCTGGCCGCGGATCGGGCCGGTTTTGGCGAGGTCGGTCAGTGCCTTGGTGACGTCGAGGAACTTCACGACCCGGCCGGTGGGCGGCGAGTCGACGACGACGGCGTCGTAGGTGTGGCGGCCGTCCGATTCGGTGCGGCCGACGCATTCCTTGATCTTGCCGGTGAGCAGGACGTCGCGAAGGCCGGGCGCCAGCGTGGTCGCGAACTCGATCGCGCCCATCCGCCGCAGCGTCCGCCCCGCGAAGCCGAGGTTGTAGAACATCTCGAAGTATTCGAGCAGCGCGGCCTCGACGTCGATGTGCAGGGCGCGCAGTTCGCCGCCGCCGGGGACGGCCGCGATGCGCTGCTCGGCGTACGGGAGCGGCTCGGTGTCGAAGAGCTGGGCGATGCCCTGGCGGCCTTCGACCTCGATCAGCAGCACTCGGCGCCCGCCCTTGGCGAGAGCGAGGCCCAGCGAGGCGGCGAGCGTGGTCTTGCCCGTCCCGCCCTTACCGGTGACGAAATGCAGCCTGGCTCTCGCGAGTTCGTCGGTCCAGCCGGCAAGGGGTGTGCTCACCGGTCCCACCCTAATTGAGCGATCAGCTCGCCAGCATCATGACGCCGAGCGCGGCCACGACCAATCCCACGACGCACCAGGTCAGGACGCCGGGCAGCACCGTGAGCATCACCACACCGAGCAACAGGAGCGCCACGAGGGCGACCGCGCCGGTGCTCGCGACCGTCGCCGAGCGGCCCGTGCGGTCCCGTGCCTTGGCCATCAGGACCAGCACCAGCGGCAGCCCGGCCGCGGCGAGCAGGACGGTCGCGACCACACGCCAGGTCTCCACGGGATCTCACGTTAGCGTCGTGAGTGGCGATTCGGGTTAGAACCCGAATCGCCACTCACGACCCACTGGACCGATCAGCTTCCGACGGGGGTCGCGGGCACGCAGGGGACCGGCTTCGCGTGCGCCGGGTCCAGCGCGTTGAGGACGTGCCCGGCGGCGTTGCGGTCCGCGGCGACCCCGGCGTGCTCGGCCAGGTCCAGCAGACAGCTGTCCTGCAGCACGATGTTCTTCACGTTCGGGCCGGTGCCCATCCCGCTCGTGTACGGGACGACGGCCTCGTCGTACCGGGTCATGATGTTCGTGTAGGTCACGCCCGGCTGGAAGACGCCGTTGCCCGACCGCAGCTTCGTCAGGAACTCCGAGCCGCGCAGGAACTGGCGGCACGAACCGCAGAGCGGATCGAGGATGCCGTTGAAGCCGGGCGCGAGCCCCAGCGCGCCCGCGAGCGCGTACAGATGCGAGGCGCCGAACAGCGTCGTGCCGTTCCAGAGCGGGGTCAGGCTGACGTACTTGTCCACTTTGGACGCTCCGCCGAGGAACTTCACATAGTAAGAAGGCATCAGCGTGCCCTCGGAATGCCCGAGGATGTCCACCTTGGACGCGCCGGTCGCGCCGCGCACCTTGTCGATGAACGCCGAAAGCTCCTTCGCGCTCTGCTCCATCGGCAGCAGCCCGCCGGGCTGGTAGATCGGCAGTGGCTCACCGGGGACGCCGTAGGTGAGGGAGAAGACGCAGTACCCCTGGTTCTTGAGAAGCGGGCCGAACGTCTGCCAGTTCACCGTCTGGTTGGCGCCGAGCCCGTGGGTGAGCACCACCGGGTTGGGATGGGCCGCGCTCGGGCGGCAGTCGAAGTCGTTCGCGCCGGGTGGCGGGCCGCCGGGGTTCGCCGCTTGCGCGGGCAGTGCCGCGGCCAGCGTCCACGGGACGGGGAGTTCCTCGTCGGCGGTCGCGGGGGAAGCGCAGATCAGGGCAAGGGCCGCGGCCAGGAAGGTGGCGGCGAGGGACTTCGTCGTCCGCATGTCGGCGTCCTATCTACTCCCGAGTAGGTGTGAAGTGAACCACATCGACGGGAATTCGGCGAACCGTCCGCGAGAGGGTTTTCCGCATGTGTGTCGGGCGCCCTTGCCGGTTTGGCTACGCTCCCGGGCATGAGCGCCACCAAGTGGGAGTACGCGACCGTCCCCCTGTTGATCCACGCCACCAAGCAGATCCTCGACCAGTGGGGCGAGGACGGCTGGGAGCTCGTCACCGTGCTCCCGAACCCGACCGGCGAGCAGCACGTCGCCTACCTCAAACGAGCGAAGAACTGAGGGATTGAAGCCATGACCTGGAGCGATCGACTCGCCGAGCTCGGCATCGAACTGCCGGCCGTCGCCGCCCCGCTGGCGGCCTACGTGCCCGCGGTCCGCACCGGTTCGCACGTCTACACGGCCGGGCAGCTGCCCTTCGTGAAGGGTGAGCTCGAAGCGACCGGCAAGGTCGGCGCCGAGGTCAGCCCTGAAGAGGCGAAGCAGTACGCGCGGACGTCGATCCTCAACGCCCTGGCCGCGGTCGACTCGGTCGCCGGCATCGACAACGTCGTGCGGGTGGTCAAGGTCGTCGGGTTCGTGGCGTCCGCGGAGGGCTTCACCGGCCAGCCCGCGGTGATCAACGGGGCGTCCGAGCTGCTGGGCGAGATCTTCGGCGAGGCGGGCATCCACGCCCGGTCGGCCGTCGGCGTCGCCGAGCTGCCGATCGGGGCGCCGGTCGAGATCGAACTGATCGTGGAGGTGAAGTGATGGACCCGGACATCGAACGGTCCTCGCACGAGCTCCTGCTCCGGCTGGCCGGACGGCTGCCGGACCAGCTCTTGTGGCGGTTCCGTGACTGGCTGGGCGAAGGTGCGATGGGCACGCTCGCGCGGACCCTGCCCAGGTCTTTGCTTAAGCACAGGATCGACCTGGATCAAACCGAGTATCGCCTGCTAGTCGCCGGGCTCATCCCTCACGGAGCCGACTGGCATCAGGTGAGTTCCACCCTGGGGGTAGACGACGTCACCGAGACCAGGTACACATTCACGCAGAGTGCGCCCGAATGGGTGAACTCCGTCGACTCTGTGTCCGTATTGATCCACGCGACGTTGCGAGGACGGCCGGATGTGGGTGAAGTGCGGCAAAGCTGGCGACACCTCGGTGTGGTCGGCGAGGGTGGGGCGAAACGAGTCCTCCTGGTCACGGCGACGAACGGGCTGCCGAGGCTGACCGGCGAACTGCAGCGCGTCCTGCGCGTGCTGGGTGACGAGGAGCCCGGCGTCGAGGTTCTCCCGCCGAGCATCGACCTCACCGGCTATCACCGCACCGCGCTCACCAACTCCGAGCTGATCTGTGTGGGCGCGGTGGACACCGGAAGTCGGCTGGTCGCCGCTTAACGCTCGCTCCACCAGGCGAGCCGGGAGGGAGCAGAGCAATGGTGGAGGTCCACGACGGCCCGCCCATGGACGGGTTCTCGGTGCCCCTGCGCCTGCACAACCTGTTACTGGCCCTGGCGGGTCGTATCGACGACAGTGCTTTGACCGAAGCGCGTGAGCTGATCGCGCGTGCGCACATCGACGAAGCGGTGGAGCTCACCACCGGCACCCTGATCGCGGGGAAGATCCCGGTGAGCTCCTCCGAACAGCGTGAACTCGCGCTCGTCCTCGAGATGAGCCGGTCCGACGCCACCCTCGCGAACGACCTGCTGGTCGTCGAGGAGGACGAGCCGGTGCTCACCCACCGGTTCACCGGGGAGAACCAGCCCGAATTCGGCCTCGCCGAGGCGCTCGACCGCACCCTGCAGGTGCTGCCGGACGTCCGGTCGGTGCACGCGGTGTGGCGGAACACGCCGGCGGGCAGTGTGCCCGGCGCGCTGCCGCAGCGGGTGGTCCTGGTCGAGATCGGGCCCGAGGGCAACCCGCCCGCGGTCGCGTTCCGCGTGGACACCGCGCTTCGCCGCGCGGGCATCCGTTCGGTCGTCGAGGTCGCGGGCCCCGGCGTCGCGCGGTCCGCGTACCACCAGGCCGCGTCTTCGGCCGCGAGTCCTGTCTGGGTCACCGGGAGTACCCACTCCAGTGACTTTCGGTCCGAACCGGTGACTCCGCCGCCCGCTCCCGCCCCGGCTCCCGAGCCGGTCAAGGAGCAGCCGAGCAGGCACGGGCTGCGGCCGGTGGGCGGCGGGAGCCACGAACCGGCCGAGCCGATCGCGCCGGTGGTGCCGATCGTGCAGCAGGCACCCGCGGCGACGACGTCTTCCTCGTCCTCGTCGGAGTCGGCACCGCCGCGCAAGTCGCGGGCGGAGACCCGTGCCGAGCGCACGGCCGACCTGACCCCCGCCGAGGTGGCGCAGCTTCGCCAGGCGCTCAAGGAGGACCCCGAAAAGGGCCGCGAGATCGCCACGGGCAAGCCGAGCATGCACGAGGTCGTCGAGCTGCCCGCTCTCGATCTCGACGATCCCAGCCTGAGCGAGCGCGACCGCGCCCTTCTGCGCGAGCTGCACGCCGAGCTCGCCGAACGGGAGCGCGCCGAAGCGGCGAAGATCCGGCTGAACGGCGCTTCGCGCAGCAGCGGCTCTAGCTGGTCCTGACGAGTCCCACGCGTTTCGTCCTCTGAATGCGGTAGTTGCACGCGCAACGATCGCAACCAGAGGACGAAACGCGGTGTTAGGTTGCGGGTGTGGCTGAAGAACTGACATTCGACATCCCGGTGGGGGCCGGGGTGGGCACCCGCGCCAACGCCGACGGCGAGCCCGTGACGCCCAAGGACGCGGCGACCGTGATCCTCCTCCGCGACGGCACCGAAGGCGTCGAGGTCTTCCTGCAGCACCGGGTGAAGGGCATGCCCTTCGCGGGCGGCATGACGGTCTTCCCCGGCGGCGGCGTGGATTCCCGCGATGTCGACACCTCCGTGAGCTGGGCAGGCCCCGAGCCCGCCTGGTGGGCGGAACGCTTCGGCTGCGACGAGTCGCTGGCCCGCGCCCTGGTGTGCGCGGCCGTGCGGGAGACGTTCGAGGAGTCGGGCGTACTGCTCGCGAGCACCGGCGACACGGTCGTCACCGACACGACGCCGTATCACGACGCCCGCGAAAAGCTGGTCTCCCGCGAACTGTCGCTCGCCGCCTTCCTCGAAGCGAACGGCCTGACGCTGCGCGCGGATCTCTTGCGCCCGTGGGCGAACTGGGTGACGCCGCCGCAGGAACCGCGCCGCTACGACACCTGCTTCTTCGTCGCCGTGCTGCCCGAGGGCCAGCAGGCGGACGGCGCCACCTCCGAAGCCGTCAGCTCCGGCTGGCAGCGGCCCGAAGAGGCCATCGCCGATGCCAAGGAAGGCCGCCGCATGCTCATGCCACCGACCTGGCTCACGCTCGCGGAACTCGGCGAGTTCGAGTCGGCGGCCGCGGCTCAGGCCGCCGAGCGCGAGATCTCGAAGATCATGCCGACGCTGGTGCGCGACGGCGACAAGGTCCGAGTCATCCTGGACCCGGCGTGAGCGCCCCCGCGTACGGCGTGCTGCGCCGGATCACGCCGACGACTTCCGTGCTGCTGGAGAACAATCCTTCGTCGATGACGTTGGAGGGCACCAACTCCTGGGTGTTGCGCGGGCCCGGAGCGTCGGGTTCCGTGGTCGTCGACCCCGGTCACGAGGACATCGAGCATCTGACGCGGCTGGCGGAGATAGGCGCCGTCGAGCTGATCGTGCTCACCCACCATCACCCCGACCACGCCGAGGGCGCGCCCTGGTTCGCCGAGCGCGTCGGCGCCCCCGTGCGGGCCTTCGACGAGAAGCTCTGCATCGGCGGGAAGTCCCTTGTGGACGGTGAGGTGCTCGAGGCCGGCGGTGTCCGGCTGTCGGTGCTGCACACGCCGGGCCACACCGGCGACTCGATCTGCCTGGTGTCCGACGGCCAGATCCTGACCGGCGACACCATCCTCGGCCGCGGCACCACCGTGCTGCACGACCTCGGCGACTACCTGCGCTCCCTGCGGAAGCTCATCGGGCTGCCCGACGGCACCGTCGGCCTGCCGGGACACGGCCCGGAACTGCCCGACCTGGCCGCGACCGCGCGCGAATACCTGGCACACCGGGAAGAACGGCTCGACCAGGTGCGTTCGGCACTGGAGACACTCGGCGCGGACGCCACCCCGCGCCAGGTGGTCGAGGTCGTCTACGCCGACGTCGACAAGGCTTTGTGGGCGCCCGCCGAATGGAGTGTGCGGGCGCAGTTGGACTACCTGAGGTCGGAGGACGGCGAATGAGTGACGTCGAGGTCGAGTTCTACTGGCGCCCCGGATGCGGATTCTGCGCCGCGCTGGAGCGGCCGCTGTCGAAGAGCGGCTTCAAGGTGAAGCGGGTCAACATCTGGGAAGACCCGGACGCCGCCGCCCGCGTGCGTTCGGTGGCGAACGGGAACGAGGTCGTGCCGACGGTCTTCGTGGGCTCGAAGGCGATGGTGAACCCTTCGTTCGGGGAGATCGAGGCCGCGGTGAAGGCCGCCTCCGCCTGACCCCGCAGCGTGCTATGAAAGGTCCTTTCCTTGCGAATTTGCAAGGAAAGGACCTTTCATGGCGTTCAGTACCGGACGACGCGACACCTCCCGGGAGGAGCTGACGAACCATCCGGGCCGAACGCCTACCCGCCTCAACCGTGTTGCGAAAGCCACTTTCGCAACCTTCAACGTTGTGAAAGCCACTTTCGCAACACGCCGCCGAGTCGCCCCGGCCACGTACGAAGGCGGGTGTCAGCGCGGCAGCATCGGCATCACGTAGTACGTCAGCTCCACCTCGCCCGGCTCCACCGCGCGGATGACGCAGGCGCGCATCCCGGGCTGGATGTCCAGCCGCACCCGCTCCCCGGCGAAACCCTGCAGCGCGTCCAGCAGGTAGCGCGCCTGGAACGAGGGCGACGTCCGGCCGCCGGACACCTCCGCCTTCAGCGTTTCCTCCGCCTCGCCGGTGTTCTGCTTGGCGCTGGCCAGCCGCAGGTGCGCGTCGCCGACCTCCAGCGTCAGCACCCGGCGATCGTCCGCGTAGACGCCGACGCGGCGCACGGCGGCGGCCAGCGCGTCGGCGGAGACTTCGACCGTGGTGTCCACAGTGGACGATTCGATCAGCTTCTCCGACAGGAAACCCGCGTCGAGCACGGCGGTCGTGACGGCGACCCCGGCCCAGCTCAGCCCGAACCGGGTGCCGTCGCCGTGCAGGCCGACGGTGCCGCGCGCCTGCTTCGCCGTCTCGGCGAGCAGGCCCGCCGGGACCAATGCGTCGATCGGCTCGCCCGCGGAGCGCAGCGGCAGGGTGGCCACGGCCATCCGGTAGCGGTCGGACGCCGTCAGTCGCAGCTCGCGGCTGAAGCTCTGCACGCGGACACCGGTGAACATCGGCAGGGCGTCGTCCTTCGCCGCCGTGCCCGCGACGGTGCGCAACGCGGTCACGAGGGCGTGACCGTCCACTTCGGACACCTTCGGCGGCATGTCCGGGAGGTTCAGCTCACGGCTCAGCAACGGCAGCGCGTAGCGCCCGCCCTCCACCCGCACGGCCAGCCGCGAACCCTCGACGACCAAACGCACCAGGTCGTCGTCGAGCATGCGCAGCGTCTCCGCCAGTGGCCCGGCGGGGACGAGGACCTCGCCATCGGTGTGGACCATGGCCTCGGCGGTCAGGCGGACGGCTCGCTCACTGTCGTTGCCGCCGACGGTCAGCCCGCCTTTTCCGGCGCGCAGCAGCAGGCCGGAACGGGCCGACAGCAGCCGGGCGGCGGCGGAGACGGCGGACGAGAGGGGGCGGGTGGCGGCGGTCAGGTCCATGCCCGCAAGCTAGCGGGCGGCACCGACAAGTTCGGGCGCTTCGGCGGCGGCCGCGGCGGGCTGGGGGCGGAAGGTGCCGCGCAGCAGCCACACCACCGCGGCGAGCGCGAACCCGACCACGCCGGCGGCGAGGAACGCCGCTTCGTGTCCGGCGTGCTCGACGAGGTAGCCGCTGATCGACTGCCCGAACGCGAGGCCGAGGGTCACCGCGGTGAGCACCCAGCCGAACGCCTCGGCCGCCGTGCCCTTCGGCGCGGCGATCTCGATGGCCGCCGAATGCGTCGTCGACTGCGGCGTGATGAGCGCGCCCGCGGCGAGCATGGCGAGCGCGAGGCCCCAGAGCGAACCCGGCAGCGCGAGCAGCGCCACCAGCGCGCCGAACCCGGCCAGCAGTACCGGCAGCCGCAGGCCCATCTGACGCGGCCACGGGCGCAGGCTGTACGCCACCCCGAACGCGACCGAGCTGACCGACCACGCCGAGAGCAGCAGACCGCCGATGGAGGTGTTCCCCGCCTCGGCCGCGGCCGCCGGGACGGCGACCTCGACGAACCCGATCACCGCGCCGAAGCCCAGCGCGGCGATCGCCAGCGTGCGCATCCCGGGGCTGGCCAGCGCGCCGAGCAGTTTGCCGCCCGTCGACGGCGACGGCCCCCACGCGCGCACGGTCGGGCTCAGCGCGAACAGGACGGCGCCCGCGATCATGGTCAGCGAGCCGGTCACGATGCCGGTGCCCGCCCACGGCGCGGCGATCAGCAGCCCCGCGAACCCGGGGCCGAGGATGAAGAAGACTTCCATGCTGATCGCCTCGTAGGAGAACGCGGCGTTGCGCGTCGGCCCGGCGGGCAGCAGCCGTGTCCACAGCGCCCGCGAGGCCGAACCGACCATCGGTTCCGTGATCCCGGTGCCGAAGGCCAGCGGGACCAGCACGAGCGTCGGGGCGTGCGCCTCGATCGCGAGCACCAGCCCGGTCATCGCCAGCGCGAAGAGCATCGTGGTGGTCAACAGCGGCCGGGTTGGCCCGAACCGGTCGATGAGCCGTCCCTGCACGACCGCGCCCACGGAGACGCCCACCAGCGACCCGGCCGACACCAGTCCGGCCGCGGCGAAGGAGCCCGTCTCACGCTGGACGTAGAGCAGCGCGGAGATACCGATCATCGCGATCGGCAGGCGGGCGAGCAGCGACGCGATCACCGCCCCGCGGGATCCGGGCGCGGTCAGCGCGGCGCGGTAGTCGGCGAGGGAGGTGCGGTGGCTCTCGGCGGAAGCGGACACAGACTGGGACACGCGTACCAGTATGAACACTTTGGTACGCGAGTACCAGATCTGCGGCGGTAAGTTTGGTCACCACCGGATCCGGGTACTACGGACCACGAATCCTCCAGGTTCGTCACGATCAGGTAACAGTCGGCCGATTCTGGGTCATTCGGGGCAACAAATCGACGCAGATGGCGTCCTTGAGAGTGAAAGAACTTGAGTTCACGGCCGATGGCCGTGGATGGTTGTACGACAAACACACAGCTTCCAGCTCCCTCCGGCGTACGGGTCGGGGCCTTGTTCCGGAGGGCGGGGAGCGCGGATCGTCGGGGGATGGTCCGCGCACAGCGAAGAGCCGGTGCGCCACGTCGGGGGTGGCGCCCGGCTCTTCGTTGTGTCTAGCGCTGTGTTCGGGTCCAGATGTCATGAAAGGGCCGTTCAAGACGAAAAACGTCCTGAACGGCCCTTTCATGACACTTCTGAAGGGCGGGGCTAGCGTGCGCGGCGGGCCAGGCGCTCCGGGTCCAGGATCAGCACGCTCTTGCCTTCGAGCCGCAGCCAGCCGCGGTGCGCGAAGTCGGCGAGAGCCTTGTTGACGGTCTCGCGCGAGGCGCCGACGTACTGGGCGATCTCTTCCTGCGTCAGGTCGTGGGTGACCCGCAGCAGACCGGCCTCCTGGCTGCCGAAGCGCTGCGCGAGCTGCAGCAGCGCCCGCGCCACGCGGCCGGGAACGTCGGTGAAGATCAGCTCGGCGACCATGTTGTTCGTCCGGCGCAGCCTGCGGGCGACCACCCGGAGCAGCTGCTCGGCGATCTCCGGGCGAGTGGAGATCCACTGCCGCAGCGCCGGGCGGTCCATCGTCACCGCGCGGACCTCGGTCACCGTCGTCGCGCTGGACGTCCGGGGGCCGGGGTCGAAAATGGACAGCTCGCCGAACATGTCGGACGGGCCGAAGATGCCCAGCAGGTTCTCGCGGCCGTCGGGTGACTTGCGGCCGATCTTCACCTTGCCGGACTGGATGATGTAAAGCTTGTCGCCGGGTTCACCCTCGTTGAAGATGACATGCCCGCGAGGGAACTCCACGGATTCCAAGGTCTGTGCCAGCGCCTCGGCGGCTGCCGGCTCAACACCCTGGAAAATGCCCGCTCGGGCCAGGGTTTCGTCCACCTCGGGTGCCTCCTCATCGAGATACGACGTCGATCCTCATTCTGCCGAGGACCGTGTCGTCGATCACTTTTCGCGTCAGTCTAGGTCGTGCGCGCGAGATCGCTCGTCGGCACGCCGAACGCGCGCGCGGGCCGGGAACGATCTCGCTCGAACGTGGAGCCTAACTCCGCACGCGTCGCGCGCGAAGCCTGGCCGCCTTCCCGCCCAGCCTGCGCAGCCGGAAAAGCTCGAGGGCGCGCCCGATGCCGTGCCCGTAAAGGGCCCTGACCTCGTTGGGCTGAGCCTGCTCGAGGAACTCCTCGACCTCGTTCTCCTGCACCGCGACGTGCTTGAGCCTGGTCTCCACGCGTTCCATGAACAGCGCGAAGAACATGATCACCAGGGGCACGAGGATGACGAACCAGACGGTCATGAGCCCTGCCCAGGGAATTCCGAAAAGTTGTGCATTACTCCAGATCCTCGCTCATGGCGTCCTCGATCGAAGCGCCGAGGTGGTGCTCTGGCGTGTCGGCCGTCGACCGGCGGGATGCTCCCACTGGCTCGTCCGATGGCGCCCGTAGGCTATCGGGGTGCCTCCTGCCCCCACCAATGCCCCCCGCGCGGGGGGCAAGGGTGAAAGCCGGCTCGCGTTGGTGAGACGCGCCAGGCGGATGAAGCGTTGCCTCGACGACGAGTTCCCCGACGCGCACTGTGAGCTCGACTTCACCACTCCGCTCGAACTGCTGGTCGCGGTCGTGCTTTCGGCACAGACCACCGACGTCCGCGTGAATCAGGTCACGCCCGCGCTCTTCGCGCGCTACCGAACCGCCGAGGACTACGCCGGCGCAGACCGCGCCGAACTCGAGGAGTACCTCCGCCCGACGGGTTTCTTCCGCGCCAAGGCGAACTCGGTCATGGGGCTGGGCGCCGCGCTGGTGGAGCGCTACGACGGCGAAGTGCCCGGCAAGCTGAAGGACCTCGTCACGCTGCCGGGGGTCGGCCGCAAGACGGCCAACGTCGTGCTCGGCGACGCCTTCGGGGTCCCCGGGATCACCGTCGACACCCATTTCGGGCGCCTGGTCCGCCGCTGGGGCTGGACCGAGGAGGAGGATCCGGTCAAGGTCGAGCACGCCGTCGGCGAGCTGATCCCGCGCAAGGAGTGGACGCTCCTCTCGCATCGGACGATCTTCCACGGCCGCCGGGTCTGCCACGCCCGCAAACCGGCCTGTGGCGCCTGCCCGCTGGCCAAGATGTGCCCCTCGTACGGAACCGGCCCGACGGAATTCGAAGAGGCCGCGAAGCTGGTCAAGGGCGAAGAGCGCGACCACATCCTCGATCTGGCGGCCCGCCGGTGACCAGGGTCACCAAACTGGCCCTCGGTGCCGCCGTGCTGGTGGTGGCCCTGATCGTCGCGTTGCTCACGACGCGGGACGGCCAGGCGCCCGCGAAGACGTCGGGGGATCTCACGGCCGCGCGGGCGAAGGCCGCGCTCGCCCCTTGCCCGCCGCCTGGGCCCGGTGAGGTGGCGAAGCTGCGTGGTGTCGACGTCGAGTGCCTCGGCGACGGCTCCAGGGTCGACCTCGCCAAGGTGGTCTCGGGCGGTCCCGTGCTGGTCAACCTGTGGGCGTCGTGGTGCGAGCCGTGTCGTGCCGAGCTCCCGTTGCTCCAGCGGTACGCCGCGCAGCCCGGAGCCGCGCGGGTGCTCCTCGTCCAGGTCGCGAGCTCCGGCGCGGACGGGCTGGCGATGCTGGCCGAACTGGGTGTCCGGCTGCCGTCCGTGTTCGATGGTGACGGACAGTCGGGGCCGGTGCGGACGGCACTAAAGGTCCCTTCCTCCCTGCCCGCGACGTACCTGGTCACGGCGGGCGGCGACGTCCGGCTCATCGAGAACCCACGCGTCTTCCTGAACACTGACCAGGTGCGCGCCGCTGTGGAAGGGACACCATGACCGGCCCCCTCGTGGACCCGGAGGCTGTGCCCGCCTGGCTGCAACCGCTGGTCAAGATCAGCGGCGAGGTCGACGCGGCCACCTTCAGCCGGTTCAGCGTGCCGCCGGACGCGAGCTACCGGTCCGCGTCCGTCCTGATGCTCTTCGGCGAAGGCCCGCAGGGGCCGGACGTCCTGCTCCAACGCCGCGCGGACACCCTCGGCTCGCACGCGGGCCAGGTCAGTTTCCCCGGCGGGGGTGCCGAGCCGGAGGACGGCGGACCGGTCGGCACCGCCTTGCGCGAGGCGGAGGAGGAGACCGGCGTCGAGCCCGAGGGTGTGCTGCCGGTGGCGGTCTTCCCGGAGCTGTTCGTCCCGGTGTCCAGCTTCGCCGTGACGCCGGTGCTCGCCTACTGGCGGACGCCGTCGCCGGTGCACGCCGTCGACCCCGGCGAGACGGCGGCCGTGGCCAGGGTGCCGGTCGCCGAGCTCACCGACCCGGCCAACCGGTTCCAGGTCACGCGCAAGGGTTACGACTGGAAGGGGCCGGCGTTCGACGTCGGCGGGATGTTCGTCTGGGGTTTCACGGGCGGTCTGCTGGCGATGACGCTGGCGCTCGGCGGCTGGGAACGGGACTGGGACCACGGCGACGTCCGGGACCTTGACGTAGCGTTGGCCGAACATCAGGCGCGGGTCGACGGGCGGCAAGTGCCGGAGAAGGAGTAGGCGCCGGTGAACTGGGTCGACGTACTGGTGATCCTGCTCGCACTGCTGGCGGGCGTGTCCGGCGCGTTCCAGGGGGTGATCATCGCCCTCCCCTCGCTGGTCGGGGTGGTGCTCGGCGCGCTCGCGGGGATCAAGATCGCGCCGCTGATCGTGGAACTCTTCCAGCATCCGGCGGCGAAGGTCGCCTTCGCGGTGGCGACCGTGGTGTTCCTGGTCGCGCTCGGGGAGACCCTCGGGGTCTGGGCCGGCCGGAAGCTGCGGCAGAAGATCAACCCCGACAAGCTTTCCGGCGTCGACAAGACGCTGGGCGCGGTGGTGCAGGCCGCCGTCGTGTTCGTGGTCGCCTGGCTGATCGCGACCCCGCTCACCGCCGTCTCGGGCGTGCCGGGGCTGGCGAAGTCGATCAACAGCTCGGTCGTGCTCGGCGGCGTCAACGACGTCATGCCCGAAGCGGCGCAAGGCTTCCCGAGCGAACTGCGCAAACTGCTGGACGCCTCGGGCTTCCCGTCCATTGTGGACCCGTTCCAGAAACCGAACGTCGAGGACACCAGCCCGCCGGACACCGCCCTGCAGGCGAGCGCGATCGTCAAACAGGTGCACCGCAGTGTGGTGAAGATCCGCGGCAACGCGACCTCGTGCTCGCGGGCGCTGGAGGGCAGCGGTTTCGTCGTCGCGCCGCAGCGGGTGATGACGAACGCGCACGTGGTCGCGGGCACCGACGAGGTCGCCATCGAGTCGACGTCCGGCAAGTTCCCGGCCAGGGTCGTCTACTTCGATCCCGAGGCCGACGTGGCCGTGCTCGCGGTGCCGAGGCTGCAGGCCCCGGTGCTCCCGTTCACGCCGCGGGTCGCCCGCGCGGGCGACAACGCGATCGTGCTCGGCTACCCGCTCGATGGCCCGTACACCGCGACGCCGGCCAGAGTGCGCGGCCGGATCAACCTGCGCGGACCGGACATCTACGAGTCCAACACCGTGCAGCGTGACGTGTTCACCGTGCGCGGGCAGGTCCGCAGCGGGAACTCGGGCGGGCCGATGATCAACCCTGACGGCGAGGTCATCGGAGTCGTGTTCGGGGCGGCCGTCGAGGATCCGGAGACCGGCTTCACGCTGACTTCGGAGCAGGTGCGGCCGGTGGTCGAGACGGCTCCGGCGCTGAGCGCGAACACCTCGACCGGGCCTTGCGCTAACTGAGCCTTCCGGATCCTGGATGTCATGAAAGGGTCGTTCAGGACACAAGATGTCCTGAACGACCCTTTCATGACATCTGCGGGAAGGGGTCAGGAGTCCGGAGAGAGGCCTTCGCGCCACGAAGCGACCGTCTCTTCCACGTCCAGCGGCCGTGCCCGCAGCACCGGACCGCCCGCCGGACGCCGGTGCTCGGCGCGGATCCGTTCGTTCAGGTCCTCGACGATCTCCCGCACCCGCGCCTCACGACGTACGCGGGCCAAGGTGTCCGGCAGGTCGTCGAGCTCCTTCGCGATCGCCAGCGAAGGCGGCAGCAGCGCCGAAACGTCGTGCCCCTCGGCGCGGACCTTGTTCACCACCCACGCCAGCGCGGTGTCCTTGCCGCCGGTCTTCGGCAGCGGTTTCCCCGCGCCGGGAAGGTCGTCGAAATCGCCCTTCGCGGCGGCCGCGCTGACCTGCCTGTCCACCCAGGACTCGAACGACACGCCCGTCGGTTTGCGCTCGGTCATACGTCCAGGGTACGGAAAAAGCCCAGCAAAGCGGCCGACGTGCGGTCCGGGGCCTCCAGATGCGGGAAGTGCCCGATGCCCGGCCAGCGCTCGAGACGGGCGTCCGGGGCCCAGCGACGGGACGCCGCCGCGGTGTCGGGTAGGACGCACCGGTCCTCTTCTCCGTGCAGCTGCAGCACGCGGGGCGCGAAGCGGCCTCGCAACGCTTCGCCGAATCGGCGTCCTTCGCCGCGGAACTGCGCGCGGAACGCCCATCGGTAGTACTCGAGCGCGCTGTGCGGCACTCCCGGCACGAGCATCGCCTGCCGGAACGCCCGCACGGCCTCGGCGAACCCGGCCGTGTCCGTCCACTGTGGACCTGACCAGGAGCGGAACAGCTCTTCGACGGCGAGCGCGTCGTCTTTGACCAGCCATTTCTCCGGTGCCATCGGCACCTGGAAGCGGAACAGATGTCCCGAAGCGCGCAGCTGCCCCGGCCGCCGGACGGCGCGGCGCAACGCCAGCGGATGCGCGCCGCCCAGCACGCTGACCGACGAGACCAGCCGCGGGTGCAGCGCGCCGACCGTCCACGCGAGCATGCCGCCCCAGGCATGCCCGACGAGATGAGCCTTGCGCGCGCCGAGCGACTTGATCAGCCCGCCGACGTCGCCCGCGAGGGTCCAGGCGTCGTAGCCGCGCGGGGGTTTGTCGGAGTCGCCGTAGCCGCGTAGATCCACCGCGACCGCGCGGAAACCGGCGTCGGCGAGCACGGTCAGCTGGTGGTGCCAGGTCCACCAGAACTCGGCGAACCCGTGCAGCAGCACGACCAGCGGCCCGTCGCCGACTTCGGCGACGTGCAGCCGGATGCCGTTCGCCGAGACGTCACGATGGGTCCACGGACCGTCGATCCGGACGATCGACGGATCCGGTGTCGCCTGCACCGACTCGAAGACTTCTCAGTCGCGGTCCGCGGGCGCGTCGTCATGACGCGGCTTGAACGCGGCGGCGGTGTCCTTGAAGCTGTTGATCGTGCGCTCGGGCGCCTTGATCTTCTTCACCTTGCGGTAGCCCAGGAACCCCGCGACCGCCGTCGTGGCGAGCATCAGCCCGAACACGATCGCGAACGCCGCCCAGCGCATCAGCCACTCCGACAGCAGCTCGCCGAGGAAGAAAAAGAAGAAGAACGAGCTGTACAGCCCGACGACCAGCGCGACCAGGAAGAAGATGGCGCCCTTGAGGCCCTTCTTCGCCTCCGCGACGACCTCGGATTTGGCCAGCTCGACCTCGGCGCGGATCAGCGTCGAGACGTGCTGTGTGGCATCGCCGACGAGTTTCCCGAGGGACTGCTCGCTCGCTACCACGTCGTCATCGCTCGACAGGGGGAGGTAGGGCACGGCCCCCACGCCGTCGGGGCCGGTACGTTCGTGCTTGGGGCTGCTCACACCGGTCATCGTGCCACGTGCCCCGATCACGGGCGCGGCGGACCGGCGAGTGTCGCATTCTCAATCTTCGCGCGCGTGCACGCGGCTGCGGTGCAGCAGCATCGCGGCGGCCGAAAGCGAGGCGATGGCCGAGGCGATCAGCACCGCCGCCTTCGCCAGCTCGACGGCCTCCCCGTCGAGCGCGAGATCGGCGATCAGCAGGCTCACGGTGAACCCGACGCCGCCGAGCATCGACAGCGCCCCGATGTCCCGCCAGCCCATCCCCCTGGGTTTCTCCGCGAGCTTGAACTTCACGGCGAGCAGGCTGGCGCCGAAGATCCCGATGAGCTTCCCGCCGACGAGCCCGACGAGCACGGCCAGCGGCAACGCGGTGGTGAACACCGCGCTGAGCGATTCGCTGTCCACTGTGATCCCGGCCGCGAACAGCGCGAACAGCGGTACCGCGACCGCGGCCGACCACGGCTGCAAGCGGTGTTCGAGCCGGATCGCGGGCGCGTGCTCCTCGCCCTCGTCGGCGCGGACGCGGGTGAGCAGGCCGAGCGCGACGCCGGCGATGGTGGCGTGGATGCCCGCCGAATGCACCGCGACCCAGGTGATCAAGGCCAGCGGCACGTAGATCCAGGCGCTGCGGACGCGACGGTGCTGCAGGTACGCGTACAGCGCGAGGGCGACGACGGCGACACCCGCGGCGACGAGGTCGAACTTCGCGGTGAACAGGATCGCGATGAGCAGGATCGCGCCGAGGTCGTCGACCACCGCGAGCGAGAGCAGGAAGACCCTCGCGCTGCTCGGCAGGTTCGACGCGGTCAGGGCGAGCACGCCAAGGGCGAACGCGATGTCGGTGGCGACCGGGATGGCCCACGCGCGTTCGATGCCCGGAGTTCCCCAGCCCACGGAAAGCGCGACCAGGGCAGGCACGATCATGCCGCCGACCGCGGCGACCACCGGCAGGATCGCCTGTTTGAACCGGGAGAGTTCACCGACCACGAGTTCGCGTTTGAGTTCGAGCCCCGCGACGAAGAAGAACAACGCGAGCAGACCGTCTTTCGCCCAGTCGCCGATCGTCAGATTCAGATGCAGGAATTCGGGACCGAGCCGGAAATCGCGGATGGCGCGGTAACTGTCGTCAATGGGCGAATTCGCCCACAACAGGGCGATCGCGGTGGCGCCGAGCAGGATCATTCCGCCGGTGGTCTCCGTGCGGAGATAGCGGGCGAACTCGGCGACGACGACTTTCGCGGGACGATTCGGTCCGGACAAGGCGACCTCCGGTTTCGGCAACGACGAATACTGTTGCCGACCAGACTTCCCGGCGCACCTTGACACCATTTTAACGCCTGGAGCTGCGGAAATCTCGCGTTCATGACGGCGACCACAAGATCCATGCGGACGTCGGTGTCCCGTCCACATGCTGGGCTTCTAGCATGTCAACTGAAAACCGACAACGATGTCTTCGATAAGGACGGCATGGTGAGTACCTCTACCGAGGTCCAGCAAGACACGAGGTTCTTCGGGCACCCACGAGGGCTGGCGAACCTCTTCGGCGTCGAGATGTGGGAGCGTTTCTCGTACTACGGGATGCTCGGCATCCTCCCCATCTACCTCTACTACGAAGTCAGTCAGGGCGGCCTCGCGCTGCCGAAGGCCTCCGCGCTCGGCATCGTCGGCGCGTACGGCGGCATGGTCTACCTGTCGGCGGTGATCGGCGCCTGGGTCGCGGACCGCGTGCTCGGCTCCGAACGGACGCTGTTCTACAGCGCGATCCTGATCATGATCGGGCACATCAGCCTCGCCGTGCTGCCGGGACTGGCGGGTATCGGCGTCGGCCTCGTCTGCGTGGCCGTCGGCAGTGGCGGGCTGAAGTCCAACGCCACGGCCATCGTCGGGACGCTGTACGCCGACGGCGACGAGCGCCGCGACGGCGGTTTCACCATCTTCTACATGGGCGTGAACATCGGCGGTTTCGTCGGGCCGCTGCTGACCGGCCTCGCGCAGAGCGAGATCGGCTTCCACGTCGGCTTCGGGCTCGCCGCGTTCGGGATGGCGCTCGGCCTGACCCAGTACACGATCGGCCGCAAGAACCTCGGCGAGAAGGCGAGCGAGATCCCCAACCCGCTGCCCGCCTCGCAGCGGCCGCTGGTCTTCGGCGGCACCGCGGTGGGTGTCGCGGCGATCGTGCTGCTCGTGGTGTTCGGCGTGATCAACCCCGGCAACCTCGTCGACGTCGTCGTCTGGGCCGTCGCGGTCATCTCGGTGATCTACTTCGTGGTGATCATCAGCAGCAAGAAGATCACCTCCGACGAACGCAGCCGGGTGTACTCGTTCATCCCGATGTTCATCGCGAGCGCCGCGTTCTTCTCGCTGTACCAGCAGCAGTTCACCGTGGTCGCGGCCTACACCGACGAGCGGCTGAACCGGACGATCTTCGGCTGGGAGATGCCGGTCGCGTGGGTCAACTCGATCAACCCCGTGTTCATCATCCTGTTCGCGCCGGTGATCGCGGCGATCTGGACGAAACTCGGTTCGCGGCAGCCGTCCTCGCCGATCAAGTTCGTGCTCGGCACGGTCACCATGGGCGTGGCGTTCCTGCTGTTCCTCCCGATGGTCGGCAGCGGCAAGAACGCGAGCCCGCTGCTCGCGCTGGCCGGCATCCTGTTCGTGTTCACCATGGCGGAACTGATGCTTTCGCCGGTCGGCCTCTCGCTGTCGACGAAACTCGCGCCGGAGGCGTTCCGGACGCAGATGGTGGCGCTGAACTTCCTGTCGATCTCGCTCGGTACGGCGATGTCCGGGAAGCTCGCCGAGTACTACACGGTCGACGACGAAGCGCCGTACTTCAGCATCGTCGGCGGCGTGGCCATCGTGGTCGGTGTGGCGCTCCTGGTGGCGACGCCGATGATCCGCAAGCTCATGAAGGGCGTTCACTGACGCGCTTCTTCCCGCGCTGACGAGCGACCCTCGGAGGTGCTGAAAGGGCCCTTCACCGCATAGGACGCGGTGAAGGGCCCTTTCGCTGTCTTACGGCTCCAATCACGCGAGATCGCCGTCTGATCACGCGTGTCGTCCCTCCGATCACGCGAGATCGCCGTCAGCCGACGGTGGTCCCGAACAGCACGCCGACGTAGTACGTCACCAGCATCGTCAGCGCGCCCACGCCGACGTTCCGCGCGATCGCGCGGCCCGCCCGGGCGTCGCCGAGTTTCGCGCTGATGAACCCGGTCAGCGCCAGCCCGACCACGACGGCCGCCGCGCACGCCCAGACGCGGGCCGAGGTCGACGTCCACACGATCGCCAGCAACGGCAGCAGCGCGCCGACGGTGAACGCGACCAGCGAGGCCCACGCCGCCTGCCACGGACTGGTCAGATTGTCCGGATCGATGCCGAGTTCGGCCTCGGCGTGCGCCTGCAGCGCGTCCTTTTCGGTCAGTTCGCGGGCGACCTCGGCGGCCAGTTCCGGGGAAAGGCCCTTGCCTTCGTAGATTTGCGCGAGTTCCCGTTCTTCGGCTTCCGGCATCTCTTTCAGTTCACGCTTTTCCAGCCGCAACTGTGCGCGTTCGGTGTCGCGCTGCGTGCTCACGGAGACGTATTCGCCGCCCGCCATCGAAAGCGCGCCCGCGACGAGCCCCGCGATTCCCGCGGTGGCGATCGTGGTGGAGTCGGTGGTCGCGCCCGCGACGCCGACCACGATGCCCGCCACCGACACGATCCCGTCGTTCGCGCCGAGTACCCCGGCGCGTAACCAGTTCAGTTTGCCGCCCAGATCCGCGTGCGGTTCGTGGGGATGTTCGGTCGATACCGTCTCGGTCACCGTTTCAGTGAAACACGGAAAACGGCGCGAGGCGAGTGGAAACCGATTCGGTCAATTGAGGCAATCCTTATTCATTATTGCCTTACCTAAGTCTTCGGATAGATTGCCGGACATGGCAGAGGTGGTGCTCCTGATCGGGTTGCAGGCGTCCGGGAAGTCGACGTTCTTCCGGCGGGCGTTCGCGGACACGCACGTCCACCTCAGCAAGGACCACTTCCCGAACGCCAAGCAACGGCAGCGGCGCCAGCTTCGGATGCTCGCCGAGGCGCTCGAAGAAGGCCGTTCGGTGGTCGTGGACAACACCAACCCGTCGACGGAGGAGTGGACGCCGCTGATCGAGGTCGCGAGACGGCACGGCGCGCGCGTGTCGGGGTACTGGTTCCCGCCGGATCTCGAAGGTTCCCAAGAGCGCAACGCGCGGCGGAGCGGCAAAACCCGGGTGCCCGACGTCGGTCTGTATGCGACTCTCAAGCGGCTGCGGCGCCCGAGCGCCGAAGACGGTTTCGACGAGCTGTACACCGTCGGTTTCGACGGCGAAGGCGGTTTCGTCGTGGAGCGGGGGGGTGAACCATGGACGCCGGTGATTTCGAGGCACGGCAACGGGAACGGGAGTGGTTCCACGGGCTGACCGTGCCACCGGGAGCCTGGACGGTGCTCCGCGTCGACGGCCGGGGTTTCTCCAAGTTCACCGAAGCGCGGTTCGAGAAACCGTTCGATCCCCGGTTCGCCGACTGCATGGCCGAAGCGGCGAACGCGTTGATGGCGGAGTTCGCTTCGCCTTACGTGTACACGGAAAGCGACGAGATCTCCCTCGTGCTGCCTCCCGCCGCCGACCTGTTCGGGCGGGGCGTGGAAAAGCTCGTGTCGATCTCCGCCGGGGTCGCGTCGGCCGCGTTCACCCACGCGGCCGGGGTGCCCGCGCACTTCGACGGCAGGGTCTGGCTCGGCACGACGGCGGACGACGTCGTCGACTACTTCTCCTGGCGTCAGGCGGACGCGGCCCGCTGCGCGCTCAACGGCTGGTGCTACTGGATCCTGCGCAAGGCGGGGAAATCGGCGAGTGAGGCCGGAGCGGCCCTCGAAGGCACCGGCGTCTCCGAGAAGAACGAACTGCTCTTCGCGCACGGCGTCAATTTCGCCGAAGTCCCCGCCTGGCAGCGCCGCGGCGTCGGGCTGTACTGGGAGTCCTACGAGCGCACCGGTTTCGACCCGGTGCGGGAGGTCGAGGTCTCCGCGACCCGCCGCCGCGTCCGCGTCGACCGCGAGTTGCCGATGAAGGGCGAATATCGCGCCTTCCTCGGCGAGTTGCTTCAGCCGATCGGTTCGGGCAGCCGCCGCACGGAGTAGGCGAGTTCGATCGTCTCGCCGGTCGCCGGGTCGCCCAGTTCGACGCGCCAGGAGTCGGCGAACTGGTCGACGCCGTGCACCATCGGGATCGTCCCCGAGATCAGCACGGTGCCGGGGGCGTACAGATCGCGTTCGCGCAACACGTCCAGCCAGTACGACGGCGGCAGCAGTTCGGCGAGTTTCCCTTGCTGGATCAGGGTTTCCCCGGCCCAGGCGGACAGCGTCAGGTCGTCGAGCCGGTCCTGCACGTCGACGAGCCGCCAAGCCTTGGCGGCGAGGACGTCGGGGCCGGCGTTCTTGCTCCACGCGACGCCGTGCGCTTCGAGCGCGCGGTCGGTGTGGTCGCAGGCGGCGGTCAGGAGGACGTCCTCGGGCTCGGGGCCGGTGATGACGAGGGCCCATTCGGCCTCGCCGGAGGTTCGCTCGTGCTGCACCGGGACCTCGTCGGTCTGGCTCGCCAGGTACGGCGCGACCGGGTAGAGCGCCGGGATCACCGAAGGCGCGGGGACGCCGAGTTCGGCCAGTTCGGCCACGTGGGCGGCGACGTCCTCCTGGCTGCGGCCGGCGTATCCGGCGTTCAGCAGCGTGTGGACCTCGGTCCGCCGCTCCTGGCCGTCGGGAAGGGTGAAACGCAGCTCAGGCATCTGTCCTCCGAGATTGGGGGTTGCGCATACAGCTTGTATACAAGGAGTATATCCGCAATTCAACCCCTCCCGGCGGGGTTGCGGACCTCCTACGGACGGATGTGGACATGACCTCACCAGCCGGTGACCGGCGTTCGTTGCACAAGGCCTTCGCGGCCAGCCTCTCGGGAACCGCGCTCGAGTGGTACGACTTCGCGGCCTACTCGGTGGCGGCCGCGACGATCTTCGGGCATCTCTTCTTCCCCTCGGAAGACCAGCTCGCGAGCACGATGGCGGCGTTCTCGACCTACGCGGTCGGCTACCTCGCCCGGCCGATCGGCGGGTTCCTCTTCGGCCGCCTCGGCGACGTACTCGGCCGCAAACGCATCCTGGTCATGACGCTCGTGCTCACCGGCGTGGCGACGTTCCTCATCGGTGTCCTTCCCACGTACGAGACGATCGGCGGCTTCGCGGCGGTCCTGCTCGTGGCGCTGCGGTTCGCGCAGGGCGTCGGCATCGGCGGCGAATGGGGTGGCGCCGTCCTGCTGTCGAGTGAGTTCGGCGATCCGGGCAAACGGGGCTTCTGGGCTTCGGCCGCGCAGATCGGCCCGCCCGCGGGCAACCTGCTCGCCAACGGTGTCCTCGCCGTGCTGGCCGCGCTGCTCACCGAGGACCAGTTCAACAGCTGGGGCTGGCGGATCGCGTTCCTGCTGTCCGGCGCGCTCGTCGGGTTCGGGCTGTGGATCCGGCTCAAACTGGAGGAGACGCCGGTCTTCAAGCAGATCCAGGAACGGGGCGAACGTTCATCGGCGCCGATCTCCGAGGTCTTCCGCACCGAACGCCGCGCGCTCGTCGCGGCCGTGCTCATCCGCGTCTGCCCGGACGTGCTCTACGCGCTGTTCACCGTCTTCGTCCTCACCTACGTCACCACGCACACCGACCTCTCGCGCGGTGCCGGGCTGGCCGCGGTGATGATCGGCTCCGCGTTCCAGCTGATCCTGATGCCGCTGTTCGGCGCGCTTTCGGACCGGGTCTCCCGGCGCAAGATGTACCTGTTCGCGACCATCGCCGCCGGGATCTGGCCGTTCGTGTTCTTCCCGATGGTCAGCGGCGGATCCTTCGCGATGCTGGCGATCGGCATCGTGTTCGCGCTGGTCATCCACGCCGCGCTCTACGGCCCGCAGGCCGCGCTCGTCACCGAGCAGTTCTCGCCGCGCCTGCGGTACACCGGCAGCTCGCTGGCGTACACGCTCGCCGGCGTGATCGGCGGGGCGCCCGCGCCGCTGCTGTTCACCGCGCTGCTGGCCGGTTTCGACACCTGGCTCGCGATCGGGGCCTACTTGCTCGTGACCGCGGTGGTGACCATCATCGGTGTCGTGCTCGCCCGTGACCCGGACCGCGAGGAGGCCGCCGCCATGGAGCCCGTGCGATGACGGCTTGGACACCGATGTCCACAGTGGAGGGTCTGCCGCTGATCGGCGGACAGGGCCGCTTCCGGATGCTCGCGACCGCGGAAGGTGGCCTGGCGTATGAGATCCACTATCCGGTGGGCGTCGCTTCTCCCGTGCACAGCCACGATCACGACAGCATCGTGTACCTGATTTCGGGTTCGCTGCGCGGCACGCTCGACGGTGAGGAAGTGACGCTCGAAGCGGGCGGCACGATCGTCCACCCGCGCGGCGTCCCGCACAGTGTCGAGGCCATTGTGGACAGTCAGTGGGTCGAGTTCAAGACCCCGCTGCCCGCGCGGCCACCGATCGCGGAATGAAAGAAACCGGGGCGGACACTGATATCCAGCGTCCGCCCCGGTCGGGAGGAAAGTCTCAGGCGTCCAGCTCGGCCAGCGCCAGCTTCGCCTTCTCCAGCTCGGCTTCGAGCTGAGCCACCTTCGCGGCCTGCAGCTCGCGGGCGGCGTTGATGACCTCGTCGATCGGGCCCGACAGGTCCGCGTGCAGCTCCTTGGCGGCGCGGGACACGGCGGCGGCCGGGATCTCCAGGCCCTTCGCCACCCACTTGGCGCCGTTCTTGAGCTCGGCCTGCCACTCGCCGTCGGCGGTGCCGGTGACCGTGAGGGTCAGCTCGACGGTGCGGGTCTTCTTCGCCGTCGTGGCGACCTTCGGACGGCCGCGCTTGGGCTTGGGGGACTCCGCCGTGGCTTCTTCGGCGGGGGTCTCCGGGGTGCTCGAAGCCTCGGGGGTCTCGGCGTTGGCCTCGGCCGGGGCTTCGGTGGTCTCCGAGGTGGTCTCCGCCTGCGGCGTCGAGTCGACGGGCGCTTCGGTAGCCGCTTCTTCGGACACGGCGTCAGTGCGTGTCAAGGCATCCACGGTCATCGTCGGTGTCGTCTCCTTGCCCGGGTATGGGGTGGTACCCGGCACATCCTAGAACAGGCGTTCGACTCGTGCCCGGCGGGGTGTGGTAAGCGTGCCGGATGTCATGAAAGGGCCGTTCAGGACGAAAAGTGTCCTGAACGGCCCTTTCATGACGTTTGGGTCGGTTACTCCTCGGACTTGCCGGACTTCAGACCCGAAGAGATCAGGTCCATCACCGACGAGTCGGCCAGCGTCGTCACGTCGCCGACCTGGCGGTTCTCCGCGACGTCGCGCAGCAGCCGTCGCATGATCTTGCCGGACCGCGTCTTCGGCAGCTCCTGCACGACCAGGATCTGCCGCGGCTTCGCGATCGGGCCGATCTCCTTCGCGACGTGGTTGCGCAGCTCCTGGACGGCCGCGTCGCCACCGTCCACGGCGTTGCCGCGCAGGATGACGAACGCGACGATGCCCTGTCCGGTGGTCGGGTCGGTCGCGCCGACGACGGCGGCCTCGGCGACCGTCGGGTGCGAGACCAGCGCCGACTCGACCTCGGTGGTCGAGATGCGGTGCCCGGACACGTTCATCACGTCGTCGACCCGGCCCAGCAGCCAGACGTCGCCGTCGGCGTCGTACTTCGCGCCGTCTCCGGCGAAGTAGTAACCCTGGTCGGCGAAGCGGGACCAGTACGTCTCACGGAAACGCTGCTCGTCGCCCCAGATGCCGCGCAGCATGCCCGGCCACGGCTTGTCGAGCACCAGGTACCCGCCGCCGCCCTTGCCGACCTCGACGCCCTGGTCGTCGACGACCTTCGCCGAGATACCCGGCAGCGCCTTCTGCGCGGAGCCCGGCTTCGTCGCGGTGACGCCCGGCAGCGGCGAGATCATGATCGCGCCGGTCTCGGTCTGCCACCAGGTGTCCACGATCGGCGCCGAGTTCGCGCCGATGTTCTCGCGGTACCAGATCCACGCCTCGGGGTTGATCGGCTCGCCGACGCTGCCGAGCACGCGCAGCGACGAGAGGTCGTACTTCTGCGGGATCTCGTTGCCCCACTTCATGAACGTGCGGATCAGCGTGGGCGCGGTGTAGTAGATGGAGACCTTGTGCTGCTGCACGATCTCCCAGTGCCGGCCCTCGTGCGGCGTGTTCGGCGTGCCTTCGTAGACGACCTGGGTCGTCCGGTTCGCCAGCGGCCCGTACACGATGTACGTGTGCCCGGTGATCCAGCCGATGTCGGCGGTGCACCAGTAGACGTCTTCGCCCGCCTTGTGGTCGAAGACGTTGTGGTGCGTGTACGCGGCCTGGGTCAGGTAGCCGCCGGAGGTGTGCAGGATGCCCTTCGGCTTCCCGGTGGTGCCGGAGGTGTAGAGGATGAAGAGCGGGTGCTCGGAGTCGAACGCCTGCGGCGCGTGCTCCGCGGACTGGCCGTCGACCAGTTCGTGCCACCAGATGTCGCGGCCTTCGGTGATCGGCACCTCTTCGCCGGTGCGGCGGACGACGATGACCTTCTCGACCGATTCGGCGCCTTCGAGCGCTTCGTCGACATTGACCTTCATCGGGGCGGCCTTGCCGCGGCGGTACTGGCCGTCGGTGGTGATGACGATCCGCGCCGCCTGGTCGTCCACGCGGGAACGCAGCGCTGTCGGCGAAAAACCACCGAAGACGACACTGTGCAGGACGCCGATGCGGGCACACGCGAGCATCGCGACGATCGCTTCGGGCACCATCGGCATCTGGATGGCGACGCGGTCGCCCGCCTCGAGGCCGAGGGATTCGAGGGCGTTCGCGGCGCGGGAGACGTCGTCCTTCAACTGCGCGTAGGTGATGTCACGGCTGTCGCCGGGCTCGCCGACCCAGTGGATGGCGACCTGGTCGCCGTGCCCGGAATCGACGTGGCGGTCCACGCAGTTGTACGCGACGTTCAGCTTCCCGCCCACGAACCACTTCGCGACCGGCGCATTGGTCCAGTCCAGTACCTGCGACCACTTCGTTTCCCAGTGCAGGCGCTCGGCCTGCTTGGCCCAGAACGCTTCCCGGTCGGCGTCGGCTTCGGCGTAGAAGTCGGCGGTGGCATTCGCTTGCGCGCTGAAAGCCTCACTCGGGGGGAAGGTCCTGCTCTCCGTGAGCAAATTGTCCAGCGCCGGCGACTGCTCGGTCATGGTGCGATGCCTCCTGTGTTTCGCGTGTCTTCACGCCCGTTGGCACGCTATCGACGTTACGACGCGAAGTAAAAGGTTGCATCGTGGTTGCGCGCGGCATTCACACGCTTGAGGACAAGGCGGTACGGACCGCCGGCCATTCTGGTCCGGTCAGGGAGTAGACGACGGTGTCGCGGATGGTTCCGTCCGGCCGCACGCGATGCGCGCGCAGCACCCCTTCCCTTTGCGCGCCGAGACGTTCGATCGCCTTCTGCGACTTGAGGTTGCGGATGTCGGTCTCCCACGAGACGCGGTTCGCGCCGAGGTCGTCGAAAGCGTGGCGCAGCAACAGGAGTTTGGACTCGCGGTTGAGCCCGGTCCGCTGCCATTCGGAACCGATCCAGGTGTAGCCGAGGGAAATGATCTTGTGGCGCGCGTTCATCGCGTAGAACGACGTCGTTCCCGCGACCTCGCCGGTGCGCGCGTCGATCTGCGCCCAGGCGCGGCGGTCGGTGTCGGCGAGGATGCCTTCGACCATCGCTTCGGCGGCGGCGAGATCCGCCGGCTGCCGGAGGCTGAGCCAGGTCCAGATCGCCGGGTCGGAGCCCGCCGCGAAGAGGCCCTTGGTGTGGTCGCGGGTGAGGGGTTCGAGGCGGACGCGTTCGCCGGTCAAGGTCGCATGGTCGTTCCAGTCGGTCACGATCTTGACGGTACGACCGGCAATGGCCTCACTGGATAGCCAGTTTCGAAGCATTCGAGAAGGCCACTACGGCGTTGCCTATGCTCGCGGGAACGATCGACGAAGGCGAGGCACCATGGCCGAAGAGCGGGAAGAGCTCACCTGGGAGTTGTTCGGGACGGCCAGCAGGGATCTGGCACAGGCCGTCGCCGACGACGGCTTCGAGCCGGACCTGATCCTGTCGATCGCGCGCGGCGGGCTGTTCGTCGCGGGTGCGCTCGGCTACGCGCTGGACGTCAAGAACCTGCACGTGATGAACGTCGAGTTCTACACCGGCGTCGACCAGCGTCTCGACCTGCCGGTGATGCTGCCGCCGGTGCCGAACGTCGTGGACCTGACGAAGAAGAAGGTGCTCGTCGCCGACGACGTCGCGGACACCGGTGCGACGCTGAAGCTGGTCCGCGACTTCTGCGCCGACCACGTCGCCGAGGTGCGCTGCGCGGTCGTCTACGAGAAGCCGCGCTCCGAGGTCAAATGCGAGTACGTCTGGAAGCACACGGACCGGTGGATCAACTTCCCGTGGTCGGTGCAGGCGCCCGTGGTGCGGCGCGCGGGTCAGGTGCTGGACGCGTGACGGATCCGCTGAAGCCGCTGCTGGACCTCGAAGGGGTCGCGGCGGCCGCGAAATCGGCTCAGGACGCGGTGTTCGCCGTCCACCGGCTGCCGGCCAACCTGCGTGGCGGCGCGGCGACGGCCGCCGAAGCCTCCGTGCGGTCGGCGCGGGCGTCGGCCGGGATCGAGGGCGCCGCGCCCGAACTGCCGGAATCCGGTGAGGTGACCGATCCGGTGCTGGCGGGCGCGCTGCGGGTCGCGGAAGCGCTCGAAGGACTGCTCCCGACGTGGCGGCGCGCGCCGCTGCAGGCGTTGGCGCGTTTGCACGTTCTCGCCGCGTCGGATCTGGTGACGGATCTCGACGCGCTGGGGCGGCCGCGGTCGTCCGGTGACGTCGGGCCGCGGCTGGAGCTGCTGGCGCAACTGGTCACCGGCGCGACGTCGGTGCCGGGTCCGGTGCTGACCGCCGTCGTGCACGGGGAACTGTTGGCGCTCAAGCCTTTCGGCTCGGCGGACGGCGTCGTCGCGCGGGCGGCGGCACGGCTTTCCGCGGTGGCGACCGGGCTCGACCCGAAGGCGCTGACGGTGCCGGAGGTCGCGTACTTCCGGCGGGTGCCGAAGTACCTCGAAGCCGCTACGGGCTTCTCCAGTGGGACTCCCGACGGCGTCCGCGCTTGGCTGCTCTTCTCGTGCGAAGCGTTCGAGGCGGGCGCCCGCGAGGCGAAGTCCATCTCCGACGCCGCCGGCTGACCCCCACCCACGCATTTCGTCCTCTGAATGCGGTAGTTCGCGATGCCAACTACCGCATTCAGAGGACGAAATGCGTGGGTGGGGTGAGCCCACATGGGATCTTGCCCAGGTGTGGTGCGTGACCACATGGCCTAAGCGCGCCGGGAGACCTAACGTCGTCCGGCATGAGTGGTGCGTATCACAGCGATCTGGCGGGTAAGTCCGCGCTGGTCACGGGCGCGGCCGGCGGGATCGGCCTGGCCTGCGCCGAAGCGCTGTCACAAGCCGGGGCCAAGGTCCACCTCGTCGACATCGACGACGCCGTCGAGAAGGCGGCGGCCGACGTCGACGGCATCGCGCACGTCGTCGACCTCACCGACGCCCAGGCCGTCGAGACCCTCCCCGCCGAGATCGACATTCTCGTCAACAACGCCGGTTTCCAGCACATCGCGCCGATCCACGAGTTCCCGCCGGAGACGTTCACCCGCATCCAGGCGCTGATGGTCACCGCGCCGTTCCTGCTCATCCGCCGCGCGCTGCCGAGCATGTACGAACGCGGCTGGGGGCGCGTGGTCAACATGTCGAGCGTCCACGGCCTCCGTGCGAGCCCGTTCAAATCCGCGTACGTCACCGCGAAGCACGCGCTCGAAGGCCTCTCCAAGGTCACCGCGCTCGAAGGCGCGGAACACGGCGTGACCAGCAACTGCGTCAACCCGGGCTACGTCCGGACGCCGCTGGTCACCGGCCAGCTCCAGGCACAGGCCGAAGAGCACGGGCTCGAACGCGACGCCGTCATCGAGCAGGTCCTGCTGCGGCGGTCGGCGATCAAACGGCTCATCGAACCGGCGGACGTCGCCGCGTGCGTGCTCTGGCTGTCCGGCGACCACGCCGCCCACGTCACCGGTACCTCCATCCCCCTCGACGGCGGCTGGACCGCCGCGTGAACCCCCAAGAAAGGATCTCCCCGGTGACCACCCAGAACCGCGGCTCGATCGCGAAGGTCGTCAGCGCCAGCCTGATCGGCACGACGATCGAGTGGTACGACTTCTTCCTCTACACCTCCGCCGCGGCGCTGGTGTTCGGCAAATTGTTCTTCCCCACCAACGATCCGCTCACCGGGACCCTGCTCGCGTTCCTCACCTACGCCGTCGGCTTCCTCGCCCGGCCCATCGGCGGGCTGGTGTTCGGGCATTTCGGTGACCGCGTCGGCCGCAAGAAGCTGCTGGTGCTGAGCCTGCTGCTGATGGGCGGGTCGACCTGTGCGATGGGCATCCTCCCGACCTACGCGACCGTCGGTGTGGTGGCGCCGATCCTGCTGACGCTGCTGCGGCTCGTGCAGGGTTTCGCGCTCGGCGGCGAATGGGGCGGCGCGGTGCTGATCGTCTCCGAACACGGCGACGACCAGCGCCGCGGGTTCTGGGCGTCGTGGCCGCAATGCGGTGCTCCCGGCGGCAACCTGCTCGCGACGGCGGTCTTGGCGATCCTCGCCGCGACGCAGTCCGACGAGGCGTTCCTCAGCTGGGGCTGGCGGATCCCGTTCCTGTTGTCCGGGGTGCTCGTGGTGATCGGGTTGTGGATCCGGCTCGCGGTCAGCGAATCGCCGGTGTTCCTCGCGGCGCAGAAGAACGACACGACCACGCACGCGCCGGTCGTCGAGGTGTTCCGCAAGAGCTGGCGCGCGGTGCTGATCACGATCGGTTCGCGGATGGCGGAGAACGTCTCGTACTACGTGATCACCGCGTTCATCCTCGTCTACGTCACCACCGGGCTGAGCCTGCCGAAATCGGTGGGACTCAACGCGGTGCTCATCGGTTCGGCCGTGCACTTCGTGACGATTCCCTTGTGGGGCAAGCTTTCCGACCAGATCGGCCGTCGCCCGGTCTATCTGTTCGGCGCGATCGGCATGGCGGTGTGGAGTTTCGTGTTCTTCGCGATGCTCGACACGA
This sequence comes from Amycolatopsis sp. SB7-3, assembly GCF_041021335.1. Classification (NCBI taxonomy): domain Bacteria; kingdom Bacillati; phylum Actinomycetota; class Actinomycetes; order Pseudonocardiales; family Pseudonocardiaceae; genus Amycolatopsis; species Amycolatopsis sp. SB7-3. The sequence goes on along the minus strand of NZ_JBFPJQ010000001.1, from coordinate 1,834,277 downwards.
AGAACTCCGGCGTCATCATCCTCGCGGCGACCATCGGCCTGGTGCTGCACGGGGCGATGTACGGCCCGCAGGCCGCGTTCTTCTCCGAGCAGTTCCCGACACGGGTGCGCTACACCGGGCTTTCGGTCGGCGGTCAGCTGTCTTCGATCGCGGCCGGTGCGGTGGCGCCGCTCATCGCGGTCGCGTTGTTCAAGGAGTTCGGCAGCACGGTCCCGGTCTCGCTCTACGTGGTCTCGATGTGCGCGCTGACCGTGATCGCCCTGCTCGCCGCCCGCGAGACCAAGGGTGAATCCCTGCACTCCGAAGTTCTCACGGAGCGCGGTCACGTGTCAGCATGACCGCTGTGGACGGAGCCGTGGAATTGCGCCGGCTGCTCGAACTGCTCGCCTCCGGCGCGGGCAGCGAGCAGCTGGCGCACGTCCCCGTCGACCCGAAGGCCACCGAGCTGGCGCTGCGGATCCGGGACACCGTCGCCGAGCACCGGCGGCGCGAGGCGGAGCTGGCCGCGTTGTTCGACACGGCCAGCGACCTCGCGCGGCTGGACGATCCGGACGCCGTCCTCCGGTCGATCGTGCGGCGGGCGCGGGCGCTGCTCGGCGTGGACGTCTCGTATCTGAGCCTCAACGACGAGACCGAGGGCAAGACCTACGTCCGGGTCACGGACGGGTCGGTTTCCGCGCTGTTCCAGGACATCGTGCTCGGTATGGGCGAGGGGCTCGGCGGGCTGGTCGCGCAGACCGCGCGGCCGTACGCGACGGCGGATTACTTCAACGACAAGCGGTTCCGCCACACGTCGTCGATCGACACCGGAGTGCTCGACGAAGGACTGACCGCGATCCTCGGGGTGCCGCTGGCGATCGGCAGCAAGGTCATCGGGGTCCTGTTCGCCTCGGACCGGACCACGCGGGAGTTCTCGCCCGACGAGGTCGCGCTGTTGTCGTCGCTGGCCGACCACGCGGCGATCGCGCTGGACAACGCGCATCTGCTCGACGAGACACGCCGCGCGGTCGCCGAACTGAACGCCGCGAACGCGACGATCAGCGCGCACAACGACGCGATGCGCCGCGCCGAGGACGCCCACGACCGGCTGATGGATCTCGTGCTGCGCGGCGGTGACCTGGCCGAGGTCGCCGCCGCGGTCGCGGACGTGCTCGGCGGCGCCATCGCCGTCTACGACGCGGACGGCGCGGTCCTCGCCAGGACCGATGGCGAGCTGAATCTTTCGCGCACCGCGGTTTCCGCGTCCAGGGCGAGCGGGCGCGCGGTGTCCACTGAGGACGGTTGGCTGTGCGCGGTCCAGGCGGGGCAGGAATTCCTCGGCAGCCTGGTGCTGGGCGGCGGACGCTCGCTCGGCGAGGCCGATCGACGGCTGTTCGAGCGGGCGGGCGTGGTCACCGCCGTGCTGCTGATGCAACGGCGGTCCGTCGCGCGCGCCGAGGACGAGGTGCGCGGCGAGCTGCTGTCGGATCTGCTCACCGCGCCCGGCCGCAATCCGGCCGCGCTGCTGGCGCGCGGTCGACGGCTGGGAGTCGATTTGTCGACATCGCACGCGGTGCTGATCGCGCATTCCGACGACGTTTCCCGGCGACGGCTCGCCGCGGCGGCTTCGCGGCACGCGGACCTCGTCGGGGTCCACGCCGACGAGGTGGTCCTTCTGGTGCGTGGCGCGGATCCCGGCTCGTTGGCACGATCCGTCGCGGCCGAACTCACGTCCACAATGGACTGTCCGGTGACGGTGGGCGCGGCGGGGCCGGCCGCCTCCCCGAAGGCGCTGGCCGTGGCGCACGCCGAAGCCGCGCGATGCGTCGCGTCGTTGCTGGCGCTGGGCCGGGCGGGGGAAGGTGCGAGCATGGCCGACCTCGGGTTCGTCGGGCTGCTCCTCGGCGAGCACGCCGACCTCGGTGCGTACGTCACCGCCACGATCGGCCCGGTGCTCGACTACGACGAACGCCGCGGCACGGACCTGATCGGCACGCTCCGCGCGTACTTCGCCTGTGGCGGCAACTTGACGCGGGCGAAGGACCTGCTCCACGTGCACGTCAACACCGTCGTCCAGCGGCTGGACCGCATCGCGTCGCTGCTGGGCGAGCAATGGCAGGCGCCCGAGCGCGCGCTGGAACTCCAGCTCGCGCTCAGGCTGCATCGCCTCACCAGTGACCGAAACGGATGACGTCGTCGAAGTCGCGGCGGGCGACCGTGGTCGGCGACGAACCGGGTGACGGACCGGATTCGGCGCCGTGCCCGAGCGCCACGACACCGATCGGGTCGTGATCCTCCGGCACGCCGAACTCGCCGTGGAGCCGCTCCACGCTTTCCGGCGCCAGCCCGAAGAACACCGCGCCGAGACCTTCGTCGACGGCCGTCTGGAGGATCAGCATCGTCGCCATCCCGGTGTCGACGTCCCAGTACGGCACGCGCCACCACGAATCGTCCCGATCGGTGAACCCCTTGTCCGGCTTGGCATAACGGTCGAGGTACGCGTTCTTGACCGAAAGCGGGACGATCGCGACCGGGGCCGTGGTCACGGTTTCCGGCGCCCAGCTCGCGCCGAACTCCCAGAATTTGGCGAGTTCTTCGCCGGTGAGGACGAGAAATCCTTGTCCCTGTGAGAATCCGGCCGAGGGACCTTTGAGCGCGTTGCGCAGGATGCGCTGAAGGCTCGCCTCGGCGACGGGCTCGTCGGTGAACTTCCGGACCATGCGACGGCGTCGTACGACGTCCTGGAATTCCATGCGATCAGCTTAGTGCGCAAGAGGTCGCCAGGTCACCGCTCGCGCGCGGGATCGTCGCCGAAGCGGGCGGGCGGATGCCGTCGAGCCAGCCTTCGAGAGCGCTGAAAGCCGTACGGAAACACGGGCCGATCGGGCGCAGCTTGTCCGGATACGCGTCGTACAGGCCGTCGACGTGGTTGCCGTCGACGATCCGGTAGTAGCGCTGCAGACCGGCGCGGCCCTGGTCGGTGACCATCCGCTGGTAGACATCGGAATCGCGGGTGATCGGCAGGAGTGTGTCGAGGGTGCCGTGCAGGGTGATCAGCGGTTTGCCGATCCGGCCGGTCAGCGAAATCCGTTCGACCGCGCGGTGCACCGATCGCGGGCGAGCGGCGTAGTCGTAATCGGTCCCGGTGAACGACGGGTCGAATTCGGCCTGATAGATCCGTTGGGTCAGGCCCCAGTAGACGTCGTTGTGGTACTTCCAGAGGAATTCCGAACCCGGCGCGAAGCCGGCGTCGAGGATCTCCTGGTGGGCTTGCGCGGAACCGGCGGCGTACGCGGGATAGGCCTTGATCGCGGGCGGCAGGAAGGTGAACAGGTTCGGGCCGTCTTCGTGCCAAAGCGTGCCCTCCCAGTCGATTCCGCCGTCGTAGAGCCACGGCCGGTTCTCGAGCTGCCAGCGGACGAGGTAGCCGCCGTTCGACATCCCGGCCGCGAGGGTGCGGCTCGGCAGGCGTCCGTAGCGGTGCGCGACGGCCACCTTCGCGGCGATGGTCAGCTGCGTGACCCGCGAGTTCCACTCGGCGATCGCGTCACCGGGGCGGCGTCCATCGGTGTGGAAGTCGGCGCCGGTGTTGCCCTTGTCGGTCGCGGCGAACGCGTAACCGGCGGCGAGGACCTGGTCGCCGATCGCGCGATCGTTCGCGTACTGCCGTCGCACGCCGGGCGATCCCGAGACCACGAGGCCACCGTTCCAGCGATCGGGCAGCCGCAGCACGAACTGCGCGTCGTGGTTCCAGCCGTGTGTCGTGTTGGACGTCGACGAATCCGGGAAGTAGCCGTCGATCTGGATTCCGGGAACACCCTTGGGTGCCGGGAAACCGGCGGAGGTGAGCCCGGCCCAGTCGGACTGCACGGTATGGCCGGTGGCCAGGGTGCCGGTGGTGGTCAGATCGTCCAAACAGGACAGCCGTTGCGCCGCGGCGCCGGGAACGCGCACGTTCCCGCAACCGCTCGCCGCCTGGGCGGGGGTGGCCAGGGCCAGCATCATCGCGAGGACCAGGAAGAGCCGCATCGGCCGACGATAAGCGGGCGTTTCGCGGATCGGTACCCGGCGCGACCACACAAAACGTCTCGTCGCTGTGGTGGTCTTCCACGTGGAAACCCCGCCGGCGCCGGTTTTAGCCTCGGGTGATGCGAAAACTCCTCATCGGCGCGGTGGTTTCGGCATTGACCCTTCTCTTCGCGACTCCGGCACAGGCGGCGACGATCCGTCCGGTGACCGGGTTCGGGAGCAATCCCGGTGCTTTGCAGATGTTCGAGTACGTTCCCGACGGGCTGCCGTCCGGACGTCCGGCGGTGGTGGTGCTGCACGGCTGCACGCAGGACGCCGCCGGATACGCGCGTGGCTCCGGCTGGGTCGGGCTCGCGGACAAGCTGCGGTTCAAACTCGTTCTGCCGCAACAGGTCTCGGCGAACAACTTCAGCAAATGCTTCAACTGGTTCCAGGCGGCGGACATCAAACGCGGCTCCGGGGAAGCCGAATCGATCGCGCAGATGGCGCGGTATTCGGCCGGGAGCCGGACGTACGTGACCGGCTTGTCGGCCGGTGGCGCGATGACTTCGGTACTGCTGGCGGCGTACCCGGAACTCTTCGCGGGCGGCGGTGTCGTCGCGGGGCTGCCTTACGGCTGCGCGACCTCGATGATCGACGCGTACTCCTGCATGAACCCCGGCAAGGATCTGACCCCGAAACAATGGGGCGACAAGGTGCGCGCCGCGGGCACAGGGCCGCGTTCGGCGGTCAGCGTCTGGCACGGGACCGCGGACTACACGGTCGCTCCGATGAACATGCGCGAGCTTTCCGAGCAGTGGACCGACGTCGGCGCGGCCGTCGACACGCACGCCGTCAGCGGGATGGGGCACGGCCAGCCGATCGCGCCGGGGTCCAGTTGCGGGCAGGCGGGGCCGTATCTGCTGGACGTCGGTGTGTGCGCCGCGGCGGAACTCGCGGCGAAGTGGCGGCTAAGCGAGGACGGCGTCCAGTAGCCCGGGGAAGCGCGCGTGGACGTCCTCGGTCCGTAGCTCGACCCAGCGGGTCCGGCCCTCGACGAACGTCGTCGTGAGGCCGGCCTCGCGCAACACCTTCCAGTGGTGGGAGAGCGTCGGCGCGCTGATGTCGACGTCGTACTCGGTGACGGCGCAGCTTCGCGGCGAAGGGTTGCTTCGCAGGGCGCGGATCAGCTCCAGGCGCACGGGATCCGCGAGCGCCTGGAGCACCGGCACGATCTCGATCTCGTCGATCGACGGCTGCGGCAGCGTGCTGCTCACGGCGCTCCAAACTATTTGACAGTCATCGAACAGTCCCGCCACTATACCTCTTATGACGATTCGACGATCATCAAATGATCGGCTCGCTCTGGGGGCTCTGCTGGTACTCGCCGTCGGGACGTTCACCGTCGGCACCGACGGATTCGTCCTGAACGGGCTGCTGCCCACCATCGCCGCCGATCTGCGGGTCTCCGAGGCCGTCGCGGGCCAGCTGACCACGGTCTTCGCGGTGACCTACGCGATTTCTTCGCCGCTGATCGCGGCTTTCACCGGACGGCTCGACCGGCGCTGGGTGCTCGGCGCGGGGATGGTGCTGTTCACGATCGGCATGGCCGGTCAGGCACTCGGCGAGTCCTTCGCCGTGGTCGCCGTCGCCCGGGTGCTGGCCGCCCTCGGCGCCGCCGCGTTCCAATCCAACGCCTATGTGCTCGCCGGCGCGCTGGCGTCGGACGAGCGCCGTGGCCGCGCGCTGGCCACGGTCTCGAACGGGATGAGCGTGTCGATGGTGCTCGGCGTGCCGATCGGGGTGCTGGCCGGGACCTGGTTCGGGTGGCGCGCGGTGATGTGGGGGATCGGCGCCGTGGCGCTGATCGTGATGCTGCTCGTGCCGCTGCTGCCCGGGGTTCGGATGCCGACGGTGTCGTTGCGCGACAGGCTCGCCGTCGTCGCGCGGCCGCCGATCGCGCGCGTGCTCGGCGTGAGCGTCCTAGGCACCGCCGCGGGCTTCGCGGCCTTCGTGTACCTGCCGGTGCTGGTGGCTCCGGTGGCGATCGGCGCGACGATCTCGTGGCTGCTCGTCGGCTTCGGGATCGGGCAGATCGTGGGCAACGCCTTCGCGGGCCGTGCGACGGACTCGCTGGGGCCTTCGCGCGTTCGGTCGATCTCGCTGATCGGGACGGTCGTGACGTTCGCGCTGCTGGATGTCGCCGTGCTGAGCCTGCCCGGTTCGCTGGTCCTCGCGCTGGCATCGGGGGTCTTCGGCGGCATGCTGATGGTGCCGCAGCAGCACCGGCTGTTCTCGCTGGCGCCTGACGCGCCGACGGTCGCCATGGGACTCAACGGTTCCGCGATCTACGGCGGTGGCGCTCTCGGTGCCGCGCTGGGCGGTGTCGTCCTGTCTTCCGCCGGTGTCTGGTGGATCGGTCCCGTTGCCGCCTTCGTCGCTCTGCTGGGCTTCGCGCTTTCGGTGCCTTCGCGGGCGAAGGTGCCCGAGCCCGCGTGACCCCAGGGGGAGCAAGGGACCTTTGCTACCACTCCGCTGGGTCGGCTTTGCTGCGACACGAGGCGGAAGGTTCGTGCTCTGACTATCCGCAAGAGAGCGGTGCGAGCGGGCTCGCCCTCAGGCTGTCCAAAAAGGACAGTTTTCGAGATTTAGACGTCCGATTTGGGTGCTTTGCGCAGTGTGCCCCGAGGGTCGTGAGTGGCAATGATCGTTCTAACCCTCTTTGCCACTCACGACCCCCGGCCAGCGCTCCTCGATCCGCCAGAAGCGCCACACCAGGAGCGCGAAGAGCCACGTAAGCACGAAGAGCGCGACAACCGCGTAGCCCACGTAGTCAAGACTCAGCGACCCGATGGCCGCGAGCGGTCCGGTCGTGATGCCGAACCGTTCGGTGATGATCGAGATGACCTCGATCGTCCCGATGAGCAAGGCGACCGCGACGGAAAGCGCCGTCACGATGAGGTTGTAGTAGATCTTCCGCACCGGCTTCGCGAACGCCCAGCCGTACGCGTAGTTCATGAAGCAGCCGTCGGCGGTGTCGAACAGCGTCATCCCCGCGGCGAACAGGATCGGCAGCACCAGGATCGCGTACCAGGGCAGGGAGAACGCCGCCGCGCCGCCGGCGAGCACCAGCAGGCTGATCTCGGTCGCGGTGTCGAAGCCGAGACCGAACAGCACGCCGATCGGGTAGATGTGCCAAGGCTTGCGCACCGCTTTGGTGGCCCCGCGGAGCAAGCGGTTCATGAAGCCGCGGTTGTCGAGCTGCCGTTCCAGCGCTGCTTCGTCGAACTCGCCCCGCCGCATGCGCCGGAACACCTTCACGATGCCGACGAGCACCACCAGGTTCATGATCCCGATGAGGTACAGGAACACCGCGGAAACGGACGTCCCGATCAGCCCGGTCGCCTCGTGCAGCGCCGACGAGTCGTCCTCGACGGCCCCGGCGAGCGCGCGGACGCCGAGCGACAGCAGCAGGCACAGGACGAAGACGATCGTCGAATGGCCGAGGGAGAACCAGAAACCGACCGAAAGCGGCCGTTGCCCGTCGGCCATCAGCTTGCGGGTGGTGTTGTCGATCGCGGCGATGTGGTCCGCGTCGAACGCGTGCCGCGTCCCGAGTACGAACGCCGTGACGCCGAGGCCGACCCCGAACACGCCCGTGGCGCCGAGCTCGTACTGGCGCGGCGCCACGAAAAGCGTCAGGACCCCCCAGCCGATGACGTTGAGCGCCAGGATGAAGGAGGCCATCCCGGCGACGGACACCCGTTCGCGTCGCGTGAGCGCGAAGCGTCGGGATGAACGGGTCTGTCCGCCGGTGTTCAGCTCGCGCGCACCCTGAGGGAGTCGAGAGCCTTTCGTACATGGCCATCGCTGGCCGTCAGCGCCTTCGCCGCACTCGCGACGTCTTCGCCGGACAGCAGATGGACCAGCGCGACCTTGAGGTCGCCGTCGGCCTCGGTGAGCGCGTCGGAGCAGTCCGCCATGCTCATGCCGGTGGCCTCGCGCAGGATCCGGATGGTCCGCCCGCGCAGCTTCGCGTTGGTCGCCCGCATGCTCACCATCAGGTTCGAATACGTGCGTCCGAGCTTGATCATCGTCGCGGTGGAGAACGCCGTGAGGATGATCTTCTGCGCCGTGCCCGCCTTCATCCGCGTCGATCCGGCGATCGCCTCGGGGCCGGTGTCCACCGCGATGAGGACGTCGACGCCCGGCGGCGTCACCGCTGCCGGATTGCCCGAGACGAGCGCGGTACGGGCACCGCGACGGCTGGCCGCGGCCAGCGCGCCGAGGACGTAGGGCGTCCGGCCGGAAGCCGTCAGCCCGAGCACGAAGTCGCCGGGCGCGACGGACTCCGCCACCTCGGCGGCTCCGGCCTTCGCGTTGTCCTCGGCGTCTTCGACGGCCTGGCGCAGAGCGCGCGCGCCGCCCGCGTGATGCGCGATGAACCAATCGGAGGGCACGTTGAACGTCGGCACGAGCTCCGCCGCGTCCAACGTCGCCAGCCTGCCGGAGGTACCGGCCCCGAAGTAGTGCACGCGGTGTCCCGACCGCAGCGCTTCCACGGCGAAGTCGACCGCCCGCGCCACCTGCGGCAGCACCGCCGCGACGGCTTCGGGGACCCGGCGGTCCTCGGCGTTGATCGCCCCGAGGATGCCCATGGTCGACATCAGGTCGATGTCGGTCGTCCGTGGATTGCGCTGTTCGGTTGGCGAGTCGACGTGCACCACCTGGCGTGGGACGGTCATCATGCGCCTCACTTTTTCGCTCATTTGCCGGTTTCCCGCGGCCGCCGCCTGCCGTCGGGCCGGACGCCCAGACGGTGCGAGCCAACCGCGTCCCTGGTCGCGTCGAGCGCGTTGACCGACGCGTCCATGTGCCGCTGCGCGACACCGATGAACAGGCAGTCGATGACGGTCAGCTGCGCGATGCGACTGGCGGTCGCACCCGAGCGGAACGTCGTCTCCCGCGCGGCCGTGGTCAGCACGTGGTCGGCGACCTCGGTGATCGGTGAACGCGGGAAGTTCGTCACGGCGACGGTGATCGCGCCGTGCTCACGCGCCACCCGCAGCGCCTCGACGGTGTCCGTGGTCGCGCCCGTGTGGGAGATGCCGATCGCGACGTCGCCGGGGCTCAGCACGGCGGCCGAGGTGAGCATGATGTGCGTGTCCGACCAGGCGAAGCTGACCCGCCCGATGCGGTGCAGTTTCTGCTGCAGGTCCGCGGCGACGAACGCGCTCGCGCCCACGCCGTAGACGTCCACGCGGCCCGCGCCGGCCACGATGTCGATCACGCGCTGTAGCGACGGGACGTCGAGCTGGTCGGCCGTCTCTTCCACGGCGCGTGCGTCCGCGAAGCTGACCTTGCCGATCACCGCGGCCAGGTCGTCCTCTGGCCCGATCTCGCCGCCGAGGTTGCGGGTCGACCGCGCCTCGGAGCGGGCGGTGTCGGCCGCCAGAGCGATCCTGAGCTGCGGATACCCGCCGACGCCGACCGCCTTGCAGAACCGCGTGACGGTGGTTTCGCTGGTGTTCGCCGCGAGCGCGACCTCGGTGATGCTGCGCCGCGCGACCTGTGCGGGATCGTCGAGGACGACCTTCGCGACGCGCTGCTCGGCCCGGGCGAGCCCGGGCAGGAGGGAGCGGATCCGGACCAGCGGGCTCGCGTCAGCGTCCCGTGTCGGCTGCGCCGGCACGGCCTCGGACGGTGCGGCCGCGATTACGGATTCGGTATCGCCCACCGTGGGAAAGTTACTAACCGTTGGCATCTGCGACAAGGCTACCCACACCCTTCGGGAAGATCGCAACCTATCCGTGTCTGCGGATTCGATTTGCGATTAATCGTTGACCAGAAAGTCGCTAACCAGGTCGAGGCCGTTAACGAGGTCGAGCTAACGACTTGGCAACTTAGTGTCGCGACGCAAGGGGCTGTGTCCCGGTCAACGGGGCGGTCCGGTCAGCACATCGGAGCCGATTGGCTACCTAGTGCTCAACTTCCAGCCGGTAGCGACGAAAGTAGGGGGATTATGCTCACTGTCCAGCAGTATGCGGCCGCGTTCAGTGACTTTCACACCGTCCAAGGAAATTCCCCGTCCGGTGTAACGGGCATCGGTCGTGTAACGCCAGCGGAGGGTGATTTGTGAGCTTTGCGACACCTCGGCGGCGGCCCGCCACCAAGCGCGATGTCCATGGCCGCCGAGCCCGGTTTGGTCCCCGGCGGGGGCACCTGGTCCGGAAGCACGCAGGGTAATCGATTTCCAGGTGGCTCCGCCGTCGGTACTTATTTCCAGGAACAGCGAATCCGAGGGGCCTTCGGTGTCCACGAAGGTGTCGAAGGAGACCTTCAGCGGCCCGCCGCGCGTCTGTAACGGCGGGGTCGTGAGCGTGGCCGTGGAGACGTCCCCGGCGCCGCTGAACCACGCTTCGCGGCCGTGCGCCGGGCGGACGGCCATCGCCTTCGCGAGCGAACTCGCCCACGTCTCCCTGGCGAGATTGATCGAGCCCCAGTTCCGCGTCGGGTGCACGCGGTTGGTGAGCAGGATCGCGAACGACCGCGACAGCGGGTCGATCACCAGCGAGGTCCCGGTGAAGCCGGTGTGCCCGGCCGTCGACGGGGCCGACAGCGCGCCCATGTACCAAGGCTGGTCGAGTTCGAAGCCGAGCCCGTGCGCGTTGTCGGGGAACTTGTGGTTGTAGTTCGTCAGCATCGCCCGCACGGTCTCCTCGCGCAGGATCCGGTGACCGCGGTACGCGCCGCCGTTGAGGATCGCCTGCGCCAGCACCGCCATGTCGGGGGCCGTGGAGAACACGCCCGCGTGCCCGGCGACACCGCCCAAGGACCAAGCGTTCTCGTCGTGCACTTCGCCGCGTACGAGCCCCCGAGGCGGCTTCGCGGCGTACTCGGTCGCCGCGACCCTGGCGAGTTTCGAGGCCGGCGGGTTGTACCCGGTGTCGACCAGACCCAGCGGCGCGGCGATGCGGTCCTGGACGACCTTGTCCAGTGGTGCCCCGGCCACCTTCTCGACCAGGAAGCCGAGCGTCAGCAGGTTGATGTCGGAGTAGAGGTACGTGCTGCCCGGCGCGTTCTTCAGCGGGCTGTCGAGGACGGCCTTCCGGCGGGACGGGATGTCCGGGTAGCCCTCCCACAGCGACGGGAGCGGTGTCGCGGCGAAGCCCGAGACGTGGGTGAGCAGCTGCTGGACGGTGACGGACTCCTTGCCGTTCACCCCGAACTCCGGCAGGTACCGCACCACCGGCGCCGAGATGTCCACCTTGCCCGACTCGGCCAGCTGCATCACCGCGATGGAGGTGAACAGCTTCGAGATCGAGGCCATGTCGAAGATGGTGTCCGCGCGCATCGGCACCTGCTGCCCGGGCGGCAGTTCCGTGCCCTTGGCGTCGGCGTAGCGGACCGCGCCACCGACGGCCTGGCGCTCGACGACCACGCCGTCGTGCGCGAGCAGGCCGACCGCCCCGGAGAAGTGCGGATGCCCCGTGGCGTCCGGCTTCGTCCAGCTCTCGATGAACCGCTCCGCCGCCTTGATCGGCTCGGGGTCGAGGCCGACTTCCGAGGGCGCGCCGTCGCGCAGCACGGTGGACGCGGGCGCGAAGCCCACACGCGGCTTGTCGAACCGGCCCGCCGTGCCGTTTCCCTGTTGCCCGGTACCCGGAATCGCCTGTGCTCCCGCCGTCGACAGCGTGGTCGCCGCGACCAGTACGGAGACGGCCGCGATCAGGATCTTCCTAACACGCACGGTCGTTCCTCTCAGCGGTAGATGAGATGGCGGCGGCGTTTCCGGTCGAACTCGGCCAGTTCCGCCTGCCAGGACCCGACGATCTCGTCCACCCCGGCGCCCTTGTCGATCATCGTGCGCAGCCGGTCGGAGCCCGAGAGCTTGTCGAGGAAATTGTCGGGGCGCCACTTGAACTTGTCCGGATGCACCTGTTTCGCGGTGACGAACATGGTGACCGCGGTGCGGATGGCGTCGAACGCCCGCGGATCGGTGATCGTCACCTGCACGCCGCCGCAGGGTTCGTTGACGAACTTGCCGAACGTCGGCACGAAATAGGCCTCACGGAACTTCACGCCGGGAAGCCGTAGCTCGCCGAGCTTCTCGCGCCAGCGCCAGTCGAGACCCGGCGCGCCGATGATCTCGAACGGCCTGGTGGTGCCCCGGCCTTCGGAGAACACGGTGCCTTCGAACATCCCGGTGCCGGGATAGACGAGCGCGGTGTCCGGCGTCGGCATGTTCGGGCTCGGCGGGACCCAGGTCAGGCCGGTGCGGGCGAAGAGCTGATCACGGCGCCAGTCACGCACCTCGACGATTTCGAGCTTGCCCGGCGTGACCCCTTCGGCAGGCAGGAACTCGGCCGCGAAGAACCGCGCGAGTTCGCCGACGGTCATGCCGTGCTGCTGCACGATCGGCTTCCGGCCGACACCTGAGGCGAACGCCGGGTCGAGCATCGGCCCGGCGGCCTTGCCGCCCAGCGGATTCGGCCGGTCCAGCACGACGACCGCCGCACCGACCTTCGCCGCCGCGACCATCGCCGTGTACAGCGACCAGATGTAGGTGTAGAACCGCGCGCCGACGTCGGCGATGTCGAAGACGACGGTGTCGACGCCCGCCTTCGTGAACATCCCGGCGAGCTTCGTCGCGTCGGCGCCGTACGCGTCGTACACCGGCACGCCGGTGCGTGGGTCGGTGTAGTCGCCCTCGGAGCCGCCTGCCTGCGCGCTGCCGCGGAACCCGTGCTCCGGCCCGAACGCGGCGAGCGGCCGGACGCCGGCGGCGACCATCGAGTCGACGATGTGGTCGCCGCTCGCCAGCACACCCGTGGGGTTCGACAGCACGCCGAGCTTGCGGCCGGAGAGCGGCGCCCAACCCCGGGCGGCGAGCACGTCGGCTCCGGTGCGGGTGAGCGGGGGACCTTTGCTCTCGCTTTCCGGCTGGGCCCCCGCGACCGAGGACCCGGCCGTCAGCGCGGGGACCGCGAGCGCGCCGGTGACGAGGAAGTGGCGTCGGTTGAGGTTCACCAGGTCAGCCCGTGGCCGAAGGGGTACTTCACCGTGCCCACGTCCTTGCCCGCGGGAACGTCCACCGGCAGCTTGCCCTGCGGCGTCACCTTCCCGAGGATCACCTTCGCCAGCGCTTCGAGCGAAGGCGTGATGTAGCCGTACGTGGCGAGCCACGTCTTGATCGGGTTTTCGTAGCCGGCGTCGTAGGGGATCTGGGCGGCGACAGCGACGACGGGCTTCCCGGTGTCGGCCAGCGCCTGCAACAGCTTGCCCTGCAACGGATACGTGCCGACGTTGTTGGTCAGCACGACGACGAGGTCGACGTTCTTGGCCGCCGCGGCCGCCTGCGCGATCTGCGCGTCCGTCGGCGTCTGGCCGGTCTGCAGCGCGGTCGCCTGCGTGCCGTGCGCGGTGAGCTTCGCGGCCAGCGACGTCGTCGTGGTCGCGCCCCAGCCGGTCACGAGCGTCTTCGCGGGCTGCTGCTTGAGCGGCAGGACACCGCCGTCGTTGCGGATCGCGGTGATCGATCGGTCGGCGATGCCCTGCGCGGTCGCGAGGTTGGCCGGGACACCGACCTTCGACATCACCTTGGCCGGGTCGACGAACGGCGAGGTGAGGATGCCGCGGTTCAGCTTGAGCTTCAGCACCCGCAGGACGCTCTCGTCGATCCGCCGCTCGGTCAGCTCGCCCTTGCGGACGGCGTCGAGCACCGAGTTGATCGCGAGTTCGAGGTTCACCGGCATGAGCAGCTGGTCGATACCCGCCTTGAGGGCCAGCACCGGGATCTCCGCGTCGGTGTGCATCTCGCGCACCGCGTCCATCGAGAGGGAGTCGGTGACGACGACTCCGCGGTATCCGAGCTCTTCGCGCAGCTTGCCGGTGAGGATCGGCTTCGACAGCGTGGCGGGCTCGCCCGACGGGTCGAGGCTGGGGAACTGGATGTGCGCGCTCATGATCGAGTCGATGCCCGCCTTGATGGCGGCCTTGAACGGCGGCACGTCGGTCTCGCGCCAGCTGGCCTCGCTCCGGTCGATCCGGGGCAGTTCGTGGTGACTGTCAGTGGCCGCGTCGCCGTGGCCGGGGAAGTGCTTCGCGGCGGCGGACACAGTCTCGGAGCGTCGGCCGGAGTTCTGGAAGCCCCTGACCTGGGCTTCGACGAACTGGCTCGCCAGCTCCGGGCGGCCGGAGAAGGATCGGACGCCGATCACCGGGTTCGCCGGGTTCGAGTTCACGTCGGCGTCGGGGGCGAAGTCCTGGTTGATGCCGACGGCGCGCAGTTCGTGCCCGAGGATCCGGGCGGCGTCCTGCGCGGCCTTGGTGTCACGGCCGGCCGAGATCGCCATCGCGTTCGGCAGTTCGGTGGCGGGGGCACCCATCCGGGTGACCGTGCCGCCTTCCTGGTCGGTCGCGATCTGCAGCGGAATGCGGGCGCCGCTGCGGAGGGCCGCTCGCTGGAGCCCGTTCGACAGCTTGGCGACCTGCACCGGGTCGTCGAAGTTGTCGCGGCTGTCGTTGTTGAAGTAGATGACGCCGCCCAGGTGGTACTTCTCGATCACCTGCGCGGGGGTGTCCACGCCGAAGTCGGCCTTGTTCTTGGCGTTGACCTCGTCGGCCGACTTCCCGTTCACCCACGTGACGAAGAGCTGCCCGACCTTCTGCTCCAGGGTCAACCCGCGCAGCGCCCGCTGCGCCTCCGCGTCGGCCGTCACCGGCTGCGCGGTCGCCGGTACGCCCGCGACACCCAGGGCGAGCAGACCCGCGAGGGGCAGGGCGAGCGCATGGATCCTCCGATGACGGGCGTGCGCGATTCGGGTCGTCACCTCAAGCCTCCCAGATTCGTGCCTGACTCTCAGGTGGAAAGAAGTCCACCTGGAAGCACTGATATCCGGAAGCTACCCACGAGCACTTTGCTTGTCCATCGGCCACCCGCACGAACGGTCCGTTCATACACAAAGGGACGCGAAGGGGCCTGTCACGCTTGAAAACCTGGGCAAAACACTGGCGGCGCCCGTCGGCAAGAAGCCGGCGGGCGCCGCCAGTCGGTGCGGACCACTCGGGCGACCAAGCGTGCAACTCTGGTCGTACCTTCATGGACTCGGCGTCCGGCGTCCCGGTACGCAGTCCCTAGACGACGAGCCTCCCGCGGCGCGCTGCGCGTGGGTACCCGGTGTCCGCACACGGAGATTCGCCGGGGTGGAACAGGCTTCTCTTCTACCTGTTCCCTGGCCGACCGAACGTCCGCACCTACTTTCTACGCCGTGAGCCGGGTCACTTCAAGTGCGCAGACGGGTGCACCGGTACAGAGGCTCGATCTAGTGACACGGGCACCCTCCGCGACGGACAATTCGCGGCCCTGACTGCGAAAACCGGTCCGGTACCGCCGTGTGGGTGCGTGCTCAGCGGGTGCGTTTGCGCCGGTTGTAGCCGTACCAGGTGGCCCCCGCCGCGAAGGCGCCGAGCGCGACCAGGCCGGCCGACCGCGCGGGGATCCGGGTCCGCAGCGACATCGGGTGCTCGAAGGCGAGGATCTCCCAGCCCTGTTCCATCGCGTGCTTGCGCAGGACGCGGTCGGGGTTGACCGCGTGTGGCCGTCCGACGACTTCGAGGAGTGGGATGTCGGTGCTCGAGTCGGTGTACGCGTGGCACTGCGTGAGGTCGTAGCCGTACGTCGCCGCGAGCTGCTTCGCGGCGACGGCCTTGTTCTCGCCGTAGCAGTAGAAATCGACTTCGCCCGAGTAGCGGCCGTCCACGATCTGCATCCGCGTGGCCACGCTGCGCGTCGCGCCGAGCATTTCGGCGACCGGCGCGACGACCTCCTCGCCGGTCGCCGACAGCACCACGACGTCGTGCCCGTCCGCGCGATGGGACGAGATCAGTTCCGCCGCCTCCGCGTACACGAGCGGGTCGACGACGTCGTGCAGCGTTTCGCGGACGATCGCGGACACCTGTGCGACGTCCCATCCGGTGCACAGCGCGGAAACCTCGGTGCGCATCCGCTCGGTCTTCGCCGCGTCCGCGCCCGCGAGCGAGAAGACGAGCTGGGCGTACGCACTGCGAAGGGCGGCTCGGCGGTTGATCA
Source organism: Amycolatopsis sp. SB7-3 (assembly GCF_041021335.1). Lineage (NCBI taxonomy): Bacteria > Bacillati > Actinomycetota > Actinomycetes > Pseudonocardiales > Pseudonocardiaceae > Amycolatopsis > Amycolatopsis sp. SB7-3. Next base: position 1,818,199 of record NZ_JBFPJQ010000001.1, on the reverse strand, counting down.
GGCCTTCGCGCAAAAGCGGCTTGCTGAAGGCCAATGCGCTCGATGACGCGATGATCGTCTTGTCGAGATCGAAGAACGCCGCGACCTGGCTCGGCGTCGTGCTGGGTCGGTCCACTCGCCAAGGATAGGAGAGCGGTACGGCCGGGCGCCCGTTGGTCGACCACGATCGGGATACGGCGGTGGAAAATTCACGACCGCGTACCCGATCCGGCGCGTCGTGCCGTTATCGAATTGTGGGTACCGGCGCCGCCCGCAACGGGCCGGTATCGGAGTTACAGTGAGATTGCCCGGTGTCGCACCGGGCCCAGGTTCAGTCCGACCCCCCGGGGCTGAACCCCAGGCGGCCCTCGTCCCTCCCCCCTGGCGAGGGCCGCCTCCTATTTCCCCGTCGTACCAATGGTTCAGACCTTGTCGGCCGCGGAAACTTCGCCAGGGCAAGGACGAACCGGCGGGAGTTTGTTAACTTTCTTTTCTCTCAAGGGTTTCTTGTGCCCAGTCCGGCTCCGAATCCCATAGCGGAAGGGACCGACGGAAATCCGGGAAACCGGTTTCTCGAAACGGAGTTGTCCACAACACCCCAGTTGTCCACAGGTGGGGCGGAATGGCGTTGTGCGGGGTGGGGAAGCGGCGCGACCGTGGAGTGGTCACCCGAGTCCGACCGAATCACTGGGGGAGTCATGACCGCGGAACATCCGCTCGTCGTCGCCGGAGACGACGTCCTGCTCGACGAGATCCTGCGCGTGGCGGCGGCCGCGGGGTGCGAGGTCGAACGAGCACCCGATCTGGACGCCGCACGCGGGAGATGGGCCCGTGCGCCGCTCGTGGTGCTCGACGAAGAGGCCGCGAGCGCGCCGAACCGGCTGCTGCGGCGGAACAAGGTCCTGCTCGTCTGCAAGGGCGCGCCGACACCGGTCACGTGGGAGCGTGCCGTCAACACCGGTTCGGAGAAGGTCCTTTCGCTGCCGGACGAGGAAAGCGACCTCATCGGCGAATTCGCCGATGTCGTCGACGGGCCGCCACGGGACGACGGCGTCGTCATCGGGATCATCGGCGGGCGAGGCGGGGCCGGGGCATCGGTGCTTTCGGCCGCCGTCGCGTACCGGGCGGAGAAGTCCGGCACCGGCGGGCTGCTTGTCGACTGCGATCCCCTCGGCGGCGGGGTCGACGTCCTCCTCGCCGCCGAACGCGATCGCGGGCCACGCTGGCCGGAGCTCGAACTCGGTGGCAGGGTGTCGATGGCCGCGTTGAGCGAAGCCCTGCCGCGGAAGAAGTACGCGACCGGCTCACTGTCCTTTGTGTCCTATGGCCGGGAAGGAAGCGGACCGGGGCCCGATGCGATCGAAGGCGTGCTGAGTGCCGGACGCCGGGCGGGGCGGACGGTCGTCTGCGATCTGCCGAGGTATTTCGGCGCCGAGACGGCCGCCGTGATCGGGCTCGCCGATCTGGTCGTGGTCGTCGTCCCCGCCGAACTCCGCGCCTGCGCGGCGGCGAAACAGGTCCTCGCCAGGATCGAACCGCACGCGTCGCGGGTCGGTGTCGCGGTACGGGGGCCGTCGCCCGCCGGGCTGATCCCGCAAGAGATCGCCGACGCCGTCGGCGTTCCGCTCATCACCTCGATGGGCCGCGAGCGCTCCCTCGCGGCGGCCCTCGACCGCGGTGAGTTCGTCCTGAGGCAGCGCGGGCATCTGGCCATCGCCGCCGGCGAAGTCCTCGCGGCCGCGCGCGGGCGGCTGGCCGGTGCCTCGCGATGACCGACGATCTGGTCGAGCGGGTCCGGCGGCGGCTGGCCGGATCGGCCGCCCCGGCGGATCCGGTGAGCGTCGCGCGGGCCGTCCGCGCCGAAGCCGGTGGCGCGCTCGGGCAGGAGGCCGTCCTCGGAGCGGTGCGGCTGGCCCGTGACGAGTTCGTCGGAGCCGGTCCGCTAGCGCCGCTTCTCGAAAAACCCGGCGTCACCGATGTTCTCGTCACGGCACCCGACGAGGTCTGGACCGACACCGGCGAAGGCATCCGCCTGTCGGATGTTCGTTTCGCCGACGAGGAAGCCGTCCGCAGGCTGGCGCAGCGGCTCGCCCTCGCCGGCGGTCGGCGCCTGGACGACGCTCAACCGTTCGCCGACTGCTGGCTGCCGGGAGTGGGTCCGCAAGGCCGGGTCCGCATGCACGCGGTCCTCCCGCCGATCGCGCCGGCCGGGACCGCCCTCTCGCTCCGCGTGCTCCGGCCAGCCACCCATGATCTCGCCGAACTCCGGCTGCGCGGGGTGTTCGGCACCAGCGGCGCGGACCTGCTCGGCTCGGTCATCCGGCGGCGGCTCGCGTTCCTGGTCTCCGGCGGGACGGGAGCGGGCAAGACGACCCTGCTCTCCGCGTTGCTCGGCGCGGTTCCCCCGGCCGAACGCATCGTCTGCGTCGAGGACGCCGGAGAACTGCAACCGGACCATCCCCAGTTCGTCAGCCTGCTCACCCGGCCGCCCAACGTCGAGGGCGCGGGCGAGGTCGGGCTGAGCGAGCTGGTGCGGCAGGCGTTGCGCATGCGGCCGGACCGGCTGGTCGTCGGCGAAGTGCGCGGTGGCGAGGTCATCGCGTTGCTCAACGCCATGAACACCGGGCACGAGGGCGGCGGCTGCACCGTGCACGCCAACTCGCCGGAGGACGTCCCCGCGCGGCTGGAGGCGCTGGCCGCGCTCGGCGGGCTGAAACGGGACGCGCTGCACAGCCAGCTGACGGCGGCGATCCGGGTGGTCCTGCACATGCGCCGCCTGCCGAGCGGGATCCGGCGCCTGGACGAGGTCGGTGTCCTCCGGTCGTTTCGAGGCGAGGCCAAGGTCGTCCCGGTCTGGAGCAAGGGCTCGTGGATCGGCGACGAGACGCCGTTCGAGGAGATGGCGGCGTGAACCCGTGGTTCCTTCTCGCCTGGGGCGCGGGTCTCGCCTGCTGGCCCAAGTCGATGGCGCGTGCTCCGATCGCCTGGCGGCTGCCTCGCGCCGTCCGGGTGGGCTGGTGGCCGTTGCCCGCGCTGGCTCTGTCCTTCGTGGGAATCGGGTGGGCGGTGGCGACGCTCGTACTCACGTGGGCCATCCGCCAGGAGCATCGGTGGCGGGCACGGGAGAAGGCGGCGCTGGCCGAAGCGGAACTCACCGGGTCCGTCTTGCGCACGATGATCGCCGAACTCCGGGCGGGCGCCCATCCGGTGGCCGCGGCCGAAGCCACCGCGGAGGCGGTGCCCGCGGCGTCCGGGCGTTTGCGCGGACTCATCGCGGACGCCCGGTTCGGTGGCGGCACCGCCGCCGATCCGGACGCGCCACCGGCGCTGGCGAACGCCTGGACACTCGCGCACCGGTTCGGGCTTCCGATGGCCGAGGTACTCGATGCCGCGCGACGGGACGCCGAGGCGGAGGCCGGCTTCCGCCGTCGGCTCAAAGCCAAGATGGCGGGCCCCAGGGCGAGTGCCGCCGTGCTCGCGGTCCTCCCTCTGCTGTGCCTGGTGCTCGGCGAAGTGATGGGTGCCGGGCCGGTCCACGCCCTCACCGGGACGGGCGCCGGGCAGCTGTCGTTCGTCGTGGGCAGCGGGCTGATCTGGGCGGGCACGGCCTGGTGCCGGGCCCTCACCGGGAGGGTGGCGCCATGGTGATCGGGGTGGCCCTGATCCTGCTGGGCGGTGCCGTCTTCTGTTGGCCGCGCGTCACCTCCGTGGCCCCAGCGCGGCCCGGGTGGCTCCGGCCGCGCAGGAGAACGTCTCGCGAGAACGGCGTCTCCGAACTCCTCCGGTCCGCGGCCACTCTCGACCTGCTGGCCGCCTGCCTGGGCGGCGGGCTGCCGGTACCCGTCGCGCTCGAAGCCGTCGTACCGACCGCGTCACCGAAGACCGCCGCGGCACTGCGCTCGGTGGCGTCGCATCTCGCTGTGGGCATCGGACCGGCGGAAGCCTGGGCGCCGGTCCGCGACCGGCCCGGCCTGACCGAACTGTCCGTCGCCGCCGTCCGTACGGCGAGGGCGGGCACCGCGCTCGCCGACCACGCGAAGGATCTCGCGCGAAGACTGCGCGAGTCGCTCGCCGCCGAGGCCGAGGAACGAGCCGAACGGGCCGGAGTGCTGCTGGCGGCGCCGATCGGCCTGTGCTTCCTCCCCGCGTTCCTGTGCCTCGGTGTCTTCCCCGTCGTGCTCGGCCTCGCCGGGCGTCTCGACTTCCTTTGATCGAAAGGCAATCCCCATGACCAAGCTCCCCACCTTCCGCGAAGACGACGGCATGACGACGGTCGAGTACGCCATCGGTACCTTGGCCGCCGCCGGCTTGGCGGCCCTCCTCTATCTGGTCGTCACCAGTGATGCCGTCTCCGCAGGGCTCACCGCGCTCATCGAGCGGGCCCTGTCGGTGAAGTTCTGATGGCCGACCACGGCTCCGTCACTGTGGAGGCCGCCCTCGGCATCGGTGCCCTGACCTTCCTCTCGGCCTTGTTGTTCACCGGCGTCGGCGTGGCCTCCGATCAGCTCCGCTGCACCGACGCGGCCCGCGAGGCGGCCAGGCTCCTCGCCCGCGGTCAGCCTGCCCGTGCCGAACAAGCGGTGCGGGAGATCGCGCCGTCCGGCGCTCGGCTGGACGTCGTCCGCGAAGGGGAGGCGATCACCGTCGGCGTCGAGGCCGAACCGGTCGGCGGCCTCCTGCCGGGGATCCGGCTGCACTCCCGTGCCTTCGCCATCGCCGAGCCTGGGAGCGGGCCATGACCTCGGACACCACGGACGATCGCGGTGTCGCGACCGTGTGGACCGCGTCGATCGTCGCGGCCCTGGTCTGCGCGGCGGCGTTCGTCTTCTGGCTCGGAGCCGCCGTCACGGCCCGGCATCGCACCGAGGCCGCCGCCGATCTGGCCGCGCTCGCGGCCGCCTCGCACGCGACGGAGGGCCCCGGCGCGGCCTGCGAACGGGCCCGGCAGGTCGCCGTCCGGATGTCGGTCACGCTGCTCACCTGCCGCTGGGAGCGCGGCGATGCCCTGGTTGAGGTGCGCTCGGAGCCGTCGGGGCGGCCGGCGGTCACCGGACGGGCGGAGGCACGCGCGCGGGCGGGGCCGGTCGACCGGCCACCGTGACGTGCGTCGCACGACGAACGGTCGTCGGGCGGTGACCGGCCGGTAGTACGCGTGAGTAACCGCTCGGCGCGAGCAGCGGTCGTTGACGCACGGCGAGCGGTCGAAGTCATGATCAGCGCACCGCCGAACGGCCGCCCGCCGCTCACCGTGAGCGCCGTCACGCGGGACGGAAACCCAGGTCGGCTGCGACGAACGGCCTCGGACCGGTCACGCACGCCCGTTAATCGGACGTCCGGCGTTCGGTCCGTCCGGTCGCACTACCGCGCGTTCATCGCTGAGTAACCGCCGGTTGTCGCGCGAGGTCTTCTCCCGATGTGCAACTTGCCGTTTATTGAGATGTGCGCCACCTCGAGAAGGTCGCCGGGTAGCGCGGAGCAGAACCGACACAGGACAGAGTTGACCTGAGGCAGGGACGGAATGTTGGACGCGAATTGGCCGGACAGCTGGCGGGGCGCCTTCCGCATCGAGATGCGGGCGGAGGCGATCGGCCTCGCGTGGCGTGGCTGGCCGGTGCTCCCGGGTGCGGAGCCCGCCGCGATCACCGCGGAGGGTGACGACCTCACCTGGCGTCGTCCCGTCCCGGCGCAGGACAACTGGCGTGAACTGCTCGAGACCCACCCGCACGAGGTCGCCACCTGGTTCGGCGACGACACCCACAGCCTGCTCGTGGCCACCGGCACCGTGCTCGACGCCATCGAGGTCGACGACGAGCTCGGCAAGGCCGCCGCCCGCCTGCTTCGTGCCACCGGCCACCCCGCCCCGATCGTCGCGATGCCGAACGGCCGCTGGCTGTTCCTTACCACCGTCGCCACGAGCATCCCGCGGGAACTGGCCGACCAGGCTTCGATCCAGTGGCACGGCGCGAACGGCTACATCCCGCTGCCCCCGTCGCCGTTCCAGCACGGTGTCGTGCACTGGCGGGTCAAGCCCGAGGTCTGGGGCTGGCAGCTGCCCGAGGCCACCGAGGTGCACGACGTGCTCGTCCGTGCGCTGGCCGGTGACCAGACCGTCGCCCCGGTGGCGACCCTGAGCACCGCCGCCTGATCAACCCACAAGTTCAACCCACAATTTCAAGCCACCCCGTGGCCGGACACGGACCCGTGCTGACGCAAAGCCCCGAGCACGGTGTCCAGAACGGCCACCGCCCCCGCCTTGTCCAGCGGATCGTTGCCGTTCCCGCACTTCGGCGACTGGACGCAGGACGGGCAGCCGGCCGGGCACTCGCAGGAAACGATCGCCTCCCGCGTTGCGGCCAGCCAAGGGACAATCGCGGCAAATCCGCGGTCGGCGAATCCCGCACCCCCGGGATGGCCATCGTGCACGAACACCGTCGCCTCCCCGGTGTCTTCGTGCCACGCGGTCGACACCCCGCCAATGTCCCAGCGGTCGCACGTAGCGAACAGCGGTAGCAGGCCGATCGCCGCGTGCTCGGCGGCATGCAGGGCACCGGGGACGCGCGCCGGATCCAACTCGGCGCTCGTCCCCGGTGCTCCGCCAAGTTCCTCGGTCCCCACCCTGGAGCCTCCGGTCCCCACCGGCTCCAGAACTTCGGTCCCCGTCCGATGGCCCCCGGTCCCCGCCACACCATCGGACACACCGAGCAGCTCCGCCGAGATCGTGTACCAGACGGCGCGGGTGTGCAGGCTCTGCTCCGGCAGATCCAGCGGCGTCTGGTCCAGCACCTCACCGGACGGTCGCCGCCGCAAGTAGCCGACCACTTGCGAACTGACCGACACCTCGCCGAGATTCACCGTGACCCCGCCGTGCACGCTGGTCTCCTCGGTGCGCAGCACACTGATGTCGACGATCTCGCGCGGTGACGTGGTCCAGTCCGGATCCTCCGCGTGCACCAGCGCGAGCCCGGTCTCCAGATCGAGTTCGTCGACCACATAGGACGAACCCTGGTGCAGGTACACCGCGCCGGGATGTACCGCGTAGCAGGCGGAACCCGGATCGACGGTGCCGAGCATGCGGCCGGAGTCGGCCTCCACCACGGCGATCTGCTCGCCGCCGGAACCGCGGATGCCGACCTCGGCGTGCGGCCGGTCCCGCGAGGTCCAGTACCAGCCGCTCGTCCGGCGCCGGACGATCTTCTCCTTGACCAGATCGGCGAGCACGGCACGCGCCGGATCGCCGCCGAAGGCCGCGACCTCCGGCTCGGTCAACGGGAGTTCGGCGATGGCGCACGCCAGTTGCGGCCCGAGGACATACGGATTCGACGGGTCGAGGACGGCGGCTTCCACCGGCCTGTCCAGGATCGCGGCCGGATGGTGCACGAGGTAGGTGTCCAGCGGATCGTCCCTGGCCACGAACACGACCAGCGCCGCGTCCCCAGCGCGCCCGGCCCGCCCCGCCTGCTGCCAGAACGAAGCGAGCGTGCCCGGGTATCCCGCCAGCACCACCGCGTCCAGCCCCGCGATGTCGACGCCGAGTTCGAGCGCGTTCGTCGTCGCGACGCCGAGCAACCGCCCGGACAGCAACGCCGCTTCGAGGGCGCGTCGTTCCTCCGGCAGGTAGCCGGAGCGGTACGCGGCCACGGATTCCGCCAAGGAACCGTCCACTTCGGACAGAATGCGCCGGGCGCCGAGCGCGGTCAGCTCCGCGCCTCGCCGCGACCGGACGAACGCCAGCGAACGAGCGCCTTCGATGACCAGTTCGGCGAGGATGCGGGAAGCCTCGGCCCCCGCCGAGCGCCGCACCGGCGCCCCGTTCTCGCCCGAGAGTTCCGACAGCAGAGGGGGTTCCCACAACGCGACCGTGCGGGCGCCACGGGGTGAGCCGTCCTCGGTGACCGGGACACAGTCCTGCCCGGTGAGCTTCGACGCGAACGCCGCCGGGTCCGCCGTCGTCGCGGACGCGAGGACGAAGACCGGCGAAGCGCCGTAGTACGCCGCGACCCTTCGCAGCCTGCGCAGTAGCAGCGCCACGTGGGAACCGAAGACCCCGCGATAGCTGTGGCATTCGTCGACGACGACGAACGCGAGCCGCCGGAAGAACCGTGACCAGCGCGCGTGCGACGAGAGGATCCCGCGGTGCAGCATGTCCGGGTTCGTGAAGACCCAGTTCGCGTGCGCGCGGACCCAGTCCCGCTCCTCCAGCGGGGTGTCACCGTCGAACGACGCCGCCCGCGCCTTCTTGATGTCCAAAGAGGACACAGCGCGCAACTGGTCGGCGCCGAGCGCCTTGGTCGGCGACAGGTACAGCGCCGAAGCGCGCTCGTCCTCGACCAAAGCCGAAAGCACCGGCAACTGGTACGCGAGCGACTTGCCCGACGCCGTGCCGGTGGAGATCACCACGTGCTCGCCCGCGCGGGCCAGCGACGCGGCTTCCACCTGATGCCGCCAGGGCGCCTTGACGCCGTTCGCCCTCAGCGCCTCGACGACCGGGGCCGCCGCCCACTCCGGCCAGTCGACCGAATCCGCCGGACGGGCGGGCAGCTCGGCCACATGGGTGACCGGGTACAGCGAAGCCGGGATCCCCGCCGTCGCGCGGTCGAGAAGCCGCCGCCCTTTGCCGGGTCGCACCGTGCCGTCCACCTTCCGAGCTTCGCACAGCGCACCGACAGAAACGGGGCCGCCGCCGAACGGATCCGGCACTGGAAGCGGCCCTCGATGATCGATAAAGTGACCAGCCTCACAAGGTAACGGAACGTGTGGTGGCAGGGACGCCTTGCCGTCCGCCATCCCACTACCAATACACTCCCGCAATCCACACCGTCTGTGGCGAGCGTCATGTGAGACGTACCTTGCAGTGCGACTAGCGTGACATTCGGCTCAGATCCCATGCCAGCGCGCGAGCCGCCGGTTCCATCGGCGGATCGTCGTTGGCCAACGGCGACGTCTCCAGGAGGACGAATGTCCCGGCAGTTCCTCGCGGAGGGCGAACTCACGCTCTCCGGAGGTGGTTACACCATCGTCGGTGTGATCGCCGTGGTCGCCCTTGCCGCACTGGTCATCGGCTACGTTCTGCTCAAGGAGGTGCTGGCCGCCGGCCAGGGCACCACCAAGATGCAGGACATCGCGAAGGCAGTGCAGGAAGGCGCGGCTGCCTATCTGAAACGGCAGCGCAACACCCTCGCGATCTTCGGTGCGATCGTGTTCGTACTGCTCTTCGCCTTGCCGGCCGATGACTGGAACGAAAAGATCGGCAGGTCGATCTTCTTCCTGGTCGGCGCGGCGTTCTCCTTCGCGATCGGCTATCTCGGCATGTGGCTGGCGACGCAGGCGAACCTGCGCGTCGCGGCCGCTTCGCGGGAGGAAGGCGGTCGCGAAAAGGCGATGCGCGTGGCCTTCCGCACCGGTGGCGTGGTCGGCATGATCACCGTCGGCCTCGGCCTCTTCGGCGCCGCGGTGGTCGTCCTCGTCTACACCGGACAGGCCCCCAAGGTGTTGGAGGGCTTCGGTTTCGGTGCCGCGCTGATCGCGATGTTCATGCGTGTCGGCGGCGGTATCTTCACGAAGGCCGCCGACGTCGGCGCGGACCTGGTCGGCAAGGTCGAGCAGGGCATCCCCGAGGACGACCCGCGCAACGCGGCCACCATCGCCGACAACGTCGGTGACAACGTGGGCGACTGCGCCGGGATGGCGGCGGACCTCTTCGAGTCGTACGCGGTCATGCTCGTGGCGGCGCTGATCCTGGGTAGCACCGCCTTCGGCGTGCACGGCCTGATCTTCCCGCTCATCGTTCCCGCCATCGGCGTGATCACCGCGGTCATCGGTGTCTACATCACCAAGGCCAAGGCGGGCGAAGGCGGTCTGGTCACGATCAACCGCTCCTTCTACATCTCCGCCGGTATTTCCGCGGTGCTCTCGACGATCGCGGCGTTCGTCTACCTGCCCGGTTCGTTCTCCGAGCTGACCGGTGGCGCCACCAACGAGTCCGGGAACCCGGCGGTCATCGCGACCGTCTCGGTCATCATCGGCATCGTGCTCGCGGCGGTCATCCTCAAGCTCACCGGGTACTACACCGGCACCGAGCACAAGCCGGTCAAGGAGGTCGGCAAGTCTTCGCAAACCGGTGCGGCGACGGTGATCCTGGCCGGTATCTCGGTCGGTTTCGAGTCCGCTGTGTACACCGCGCTGGTCATCGGCGCGGCGGTGTTCGGCGCGTACCTGCTCGGTGGCGGCGTCGCGCTGTTCGCCGTGGCGCTGGCCGGTACCGGCCTGCTCACCACCGTCGGTGTCATCGTCGCGATGGACACCTTCGGCCCGGTTTCGGACAACGCGCAGGGCATCGCGGAGATGTCGGGCGACGTCGACGAAGACGCCGCGCAGATCCTCACCGAGCTCGACGCGGTCGGCAACACCACCAAGGCCATCACCAAGGGCATCGCGATCGCCACGGCGGTCCTCGCGGCGACGGCGTTGTTCGGGTCCTACCAGGACGCGATCAGCAAGGCGCTGAAGTCGATCCCGGAAGCCGCGGAAGCCAGCATGTCGACGCTGAACTTCTTCGTGAACACGGTGGTCAGCCCGAACACCCTCGTCGGCGTGATCGTCGGCGCGGCGGTCGTGTTCCTGTTCTCCGGTCTCGCGGTCAACGCGGTGTCCCGTGCCGCCGGCGCGGTCGTCTACGAAGTGCGCCGCCAGTTCCGCGACATCCCGGGGATCATGGAGGGCACCACCCGTCCCGAGTACGGCCGGGTCGTCGACATCGTCACGCGCGATTCGCTGCGTGAGCTGACCACGCCCGGTCTGCTCGCGGTCTTCGCCCCCATCGCGGTCGGTTTCGGCCTCGGCACCGGCGCGCTCGCCGGCTACCTGGCCGGTGCGATCGCGACCGGCACCCTGATGGCGATCTTCCTCGCCAACTCCGGTGGCGCCTGGGACAACGCGAAGAAGCTCGTGGAGGACGGAAACCACGGCGGCAAGGGATCGGACGCACACGAGGCCACCATCATCGGTGACACCGTGGGCGACCCGTTCAAGGACACCGCCGGCCCCGCGATCAACCCGCTGATCAAGGTGATGAACCTGGTGTCGGTGCTGATCGCCCCGGCGATCGTGCAGTTCTCGATCGGCGCGGACGCCAACGTCGGCATCCGCATCGCGATCTCGCTGGTCGCCGTCGCGATCATCGTCGCGGCGATCGTGGTCTCCAAGCGCCGCGAGTCGGTTCTTTCCGACACTCCCGCGGAAGCGAAGGCGTAACACCGAACAGTTCCCCCGCCGGGCCCGCCACGATTTCCCGTGGCGGGCCCGACGGCTGTCCGGGGCGGGCTAATCTCTGCGCGTCACGCCGATCCGATTCGGGGGGAGTTCCTGTCATGAGGCGTTCGGTCATCCTGTTCGCCGCCGGAATCCTGCTGGCGGGCTGCGGTGGCGCCGAGCGGACGGCTTCTCCCGCTCCGGTGGCGGGGACTGCCTGGATGAACGATTTCTGCGGTTCGCTGATCGACTTCGCCAAGATCGGCGATTTCACGATGCCCGACTTCGAACAGAACGACGTCGCCAGCGCGAGGAAGGTGATGGACGACGCCTTCGGGGTGTTCGCGCCAGGTTTCGACAACGCGGTCACCGGCTTGGGAAAGCTCGGCCAGGCACCGAGCGCGGAGGCCGACGCGGCGCGCAAGAGCATCGTCGAAGCGCTGACACCGATCCGGGACGAGGTACTCGCCGCGAAGGCGGCACTCGACGCCGCGCCGAAGGACGACAAGAACGCCGTGGTGGCCGCGGGGGCGGCCTTCCGGCGAATCGGTTCCCACATGAACGACATGCCCGACCCGTTCCAGCAGCTGGAAACGAACGTTTCGGTGAAAACACTGGCCGCGCAGGCTCCGAACTGCGGAAAGCTGCCTTCTTGACCGTTCTTTCCGCCACGTTGATTTGCATTGCCCCCCGGTATCGGTACCGTCGGGGGCCAGCCGGGAAGTCGTCAGGTCGGGAGGTGTTTTCGTGCGGCCGCGGTTCACCGTCCTTGCCGCGCTAGCAACAGGTATCGGACTCGGCCTCGCCGGGTGCGGGCAGCAGCCCGCGGTGACTTCCCACGCCAGACAAGAAGGTCTCGCGACGGTCAGCGCGTCGGAGGCCGACCCCACCTCCGCCTGGGCGGAGGCGTACTGCGGCGCGGCGGGCGGACTCGTCCGGACGCTGGCGGCGCTGCCCAGCGTCGATCCGAGCACGCCTCAGCAGGCCTCGCGCACCTCCAGCGAGCTGATGCTCTCGGTGGTCGAAGGGCTGGACCGCACTTCCGCCGCGCTCGAGAACCTCGGCCCGGCACCGGTCGCCGGCGGGGACTCCTCACGCGCGGCCGCCGTCGCTCAGCTCGGCGGCATCCGCGCCCGCGCCGACGACGTCCGCCAGCGTCTCGACTCCTCAGCCGACCCCGAGGCGACGAAAACCGCGCTTCGCGACGCCAGGACGTCGCTCGACGAACTGGACCGCCTTGACCTCCTCAGGGGCCTTAACGACGTCCCTCAGCTCGCCGCGGCGAGCAGCCGGATCCCGGTTTGCCAGGAATTGGTGAAACAACCTCGCTGAGTCATCGGCCGATCACTGGCCATGAGTCGAACTTGTGTTCTATTCTGTGCGAGTGGACGGGACGATCTCGCTCTTCTCGGCGGAGGCGAGCGGGCCGGTGCTCGCCGACCTCGCCGGAGTGCTGTGCGGGCCCGGGCGGATGACGGGCTTCGGGCGGACGGCCGGGCGGCTGTCCGCCGTGGTCGACGAGCCGTGGCGAGCGGGTGCCCTCGCCAGGGAATGCCGTCGGCGCGGCGTCCAGGCGCAGGTCTCGACCGCCGAATGCGGGCGGCCGCTCGTGAGAACGCCGTTCCGGGTCGATCTGCTGCCGCTGGAGCAGCGGTGGAACCGTGGTGAAGAGAAGGTCCTGCCGGAAGGCTTCCGGCTCGACGGGGCCATGTTGAGGATGTGGGCGCTGGCGGCGGGCAGTCCCCAGGGCAACGGCTACCTGCTCGCGCTGGATCCGGCGGCGCCGGAGACGCATGAGCCGCTGATCACGGCGCTGGCGCGGCTGGGTGTGCCCGCCAAAGCGCAGAAGGGGGAAGAAGCGCTGCTCCGGGTCACCGGACGGCGACGGCTGGCGCACGTCCTCGAGCTGATCGGGGACGCGCCCGCGGGTGCCGAGCCCGCCTGGCCGAGCCTGGTGCCGGTGGTGCGCGCCGTCTGACGTTCCCGGTCGCGCGGGTCGTGAGGCCGCACTCACGTGATCGAAGGCGGAACTCGCGTGATCAGGGGCGGAACTCCCGAGTGCGGCGTCCAGTCACGCGAGTTACGTCCCCGATCACGCGAGTCACGCCTTCGCTCACGCCCCACTGGACCCGGAACTCGCCGGGAACGCCATGAAAGGTCCTTTCCTTGCAAATTTCGCAAGGAAAGGACCTTTCATGGCAGCCGGTGAGGGAGGAAAGGTCAGGGTTTCGGCGCCCGGCAGTTCGGGTTCGCGAGGTCGAGTTCACTGTGCGAAAGGCAGGAGGTCAGCTGGTAGGTCTGCTCCCCGTAGTTGATGCCCTGCCGCACGGTCACGTTCCCGGCCGCGTCGACCTCGCACGGGTTGTTCATCGTGCACCGCTGGCCGCTTTCGTTGCCGGTGTTGTTGACGCCGACGACCTTCCCGGTCGAGGTCTCGATGATGGGCGACCCCGAGGTCCCGCCGATCGTCTTGCACGCCGAGGTGTACCGGATCGAGTCCTTCCAGACCCAGTCCGCCTCGTGCAGCTCGTGGACGAAGCCGTCGATGTTGCAGGAGTAGATCTTCTTCCAATATCCCGAGACCACGTCCATCGCGATACCCGCGGACGGACGGGTGGGCGAGAGCGTCAGCGGGGCGATACCGTACGTCGACTTGATCTTGGCGTAGCTGGTGTTGAGCTGGTAGAGCGAGACGTCGGTGTCGGTCATCGTGGCGTAGAGCAGCTTCTTCGCCTTGAGCGTGCCCAGTGACGAGCGGCCGTCCTTGGACAGCAGGCTGAACGTCCGTGACGAGGCCTTGTTGACGATTACTTCCCCGGGGTCCGGGAAACCTTCTTGCAGGCAATGCCCGTTGGAAAGGACGAGGGCGGGGTCGTCGAGGCTCGCCTCGGGCGGTTTGATCACCGACCCGGAGCAGTTCGACAACGCCACCGTTCCGGCGAAGGTGGTCGTGGCCGCTTCCGCCGGTGCGGTTCCGACCAGGGCGGACGCGGTCAGCATGGCGAACAGGGTGCCGAGGAGTCGTCGGGTCACGTGGAGTCCTTTCGGGTCGGCGTGGACATCAAGTGAAGCGTTGGCGGCCACGGTGTCACCACCGTCGAACGGAGGGTGTTCACCCCGTCACGCGGGACCCCAGGCGGACGTGTCCGACATCACGTGCTAGGTGTTGAAAGGAAACATCGACGAGGTCAGCGGCGATGCGCTGGACACACGATCGGCGGCGTGTTGCGCCACCTAGCCGTGGTCCAGGCGGTGCGAGCGTGCACACTGACGGGTCGAGAGGCGGCGCGAAGGCGCCGAAGATGAGCGGAGAGCAGGACAGCGTGGCAGGAGCACGGACGAAGAAGACCGCGGCGTCGGACGACGGCGCGGGCCGTCGTCGGCTGGTGATCGTCGAGTCGCCGACCAAGGCCCGCAAGATCGCCCCGTACCTCGGCGGTAACTACGTCGTGGAGTCCTCCGTCGGACACATCCGCGACCTTCCCCGCGGCGCGGCCGACGTGCCCGCCCAGTACAAGGGCGAGTCGTGGGCGCGGCTGGGTGTCGACGTCGACAACGACTTCAAGGCGCTCTACGTCGTCACGCCGGACAAGAAGTCCAAGGTCACGGAGCTGAAGGGCCTGCTGAAGGACGTCGACGAGCTCTACCTCGCCACGGACCCCGACCGCGAGGGCGAGGCCATCGCGTGGCATCTGCTGGAGACGCTCAAGCCGAAGGTCCCGGTGCGCCGGATGGTCTTCCACGAGGTCACCGAGCAGGCGATCCGCGCCGCGGCCGACAGCACCCGTGAGCTCGACGGAGACCTCGTCGACGCGCAGGAGACCCGCCGCATCCTGGACCGGCTCTACGGCTACGAGGTCTCGCCCGTGCTGTGGAAGAAGGTCATGCCGAAGCTGTCGGCGGGCCGCGTGCAGTCGGTGGCGACCAGGATCGTGGTCGAGCGGGAGCGCGAGCGCATGCGCTTCACCTCGGCGTCGTACTGGGACATCTCCGCGACGATGGACGCCGGCGCCGAGGCGTCCCCCCGCAACTTCCCGGCCAGGATGATCGCCGTCGACGGTGCCCGGCTGGCCACCGGCCGTGACTTCGGTTCGGACGGGCAGCTCAAGGCCTCGAACAACGAGATCCGCGTGCTGGCCGAGGCCGACGCCGTCCGGCTCGCCGAGGCGCTGAAGAACCGCGACTTCAAGGTCGCGAGCGTCGAGGAGAAGCCGTACACGCGCAAGCCGTACGCGCCTTTCATGACCTCGACCCTGCAGCAGGAGGCCGGCCGCAAGCTGCGGTTCACCTCCGAGCGCACCATGCGGATCGCGCAGAAGCTGTACGAGAACGGGTACATCACTTATATGCGTACCGACTCCACGACGCTGTCGGAGTCGGCGATCTCGGCGGCGCGCAGCCAGGCGACGCAGCTGTACGGCAAGGAATACGTCTCGCCGTCGCCGCGCCAGTACACCCGCAAGGTGAAGAACGCGCAGGAAGCCCACGAGGCGATCCGTCCTTCGGGTGAGGTCTTCCGCACGCCGGGCCAGGTCGCGAAGGATCTGGACACCGACGAGTACCGCCTTTACGAGATGATCTGGCAGCGCACGATCGCGTCGCAGATGGCGGACGCGAAGGGCACCACGATGTCGGTGCGCATCGTCGGCACGGCCACCAGCGGCGAGGAGTGCACGTTCGCCTCGTCGGGCCGCACGATCACCTTCGCCGGGTTCCTCAAGGCGTACGTCGAGGCCGTCGACACCGAGAGCGGTGGCGAGGCGGACGACAAGCAGAGCCGTCTGCCGCAGCTGGTCAAGGACCAGGCGCTGACCGCGACCGAGCTGAGCCCGGACGGGCACACCACGTCGCCGCCGGCGCGCTACTCGGAGCCGAGCCTGGTCAGCAAGCTCGAAGAGCTGGGCATCGGCCGCCCGTCGACGTACGCGTCGATCATCAAGACCATCCAGGACCGCGGCTACGTGTGGAAGAAGGGTTCCGCGCTGGTGCCCTCCTGGGTCGCGTTCGCCGTGATCGGCCTGATGGAGCGGCATTTCGAGCGGCTGGTCGACTACGACTTCACCGCCGGCATGGAGGACGAGCTCGACCGCATCGCCGCCGGTGACGAGCACCGGACGCAATGGCTGTCGAAGTTCTACTTCGGCGGTGACATGGGCGTCGACGGTTCCGTCGGCCGTCTCGGCGGGCTGAAGAAGCTGGTCGGCTCGGGTGTCGAGGACATCGACGCCCGCGAGATCAACTCGATCCCGCTGTTCAGCGACGCCGACGGGCACACCGTCGTCGTGCGAGTCGGCCGCTACGGCCCGTATCTCGAGCGTGAGGTGGACGGGACGTCGCAGCGGGCGAACCTGCCCGAGGACCTGCCGCCGGACGAGCTGACCAAGGAGATCGCGGAGAAGCTGTTCGCGACGCCGCAGGAAGGCCGCGTGCTCGGCAAGGACCCGGTCAGCGGACACGAGATCGTGGCGAAGGAAGGCCGCTTCGGCCCGTACGTCACCGAGCTCCTGCCCGAGCCGGAGCCGCTGCCCGAAGGCGCGACCGCCGCGCAGAAGAAGGCCGCGAAGGCGAAGCAGCCGAAGCCGCGGACGGGTTCGCTGTTCAAGTCGATGTCGATCGAGACGATGACGCTCGAAGACGCGCTGAAGCTGCTTTCGCTGCCGCGCGTCGTCGGCAAGGACCCGGAATCCGGCGACGAGATCACCGCGCAGAACGGGCGCTACGGGCCGTACCTGAAGAAGGGCACGGACTCGCGTTCGCTCACCACCGAGGACCAGCTGTTCTCGATCACGCTCGAAGAGGCGCTGAAGATCTACTCGGAGCCGAAGCAGCGTGGCCGGTCGGCGACCGCGAAGCCGCCGCTGAAGGAACTGGGCGACGACCCGGTGTCCGGTAAGCCGATGGTGGTCAAGGACGGGCGCTTCGGGCCGTACGTGACCGATGGCGAGTACAACGCGACGCTGCGGAAGTCGGACAGCATCGAGGAGCTGACCGCCGAGCGTGCCGCCGAACTGCTGGCGGAGAAGCGCGCGAAGGGCCCGGCGCCCAAGCGCAAGGCTCCGGCGCGGAAGACGGCGGCGTCGAAGACGGCGGCCACCAAGACGACCGCGGCCAAGAAGACGACCGCTACCAAGACGACCGCGACCAAGACCGCGGCGGCGAAGAAACCTTCGACGCGCTCGACGGCCACGAAGACGAAGTAGCTCCCTTCAAACGCTATGAACGGTCCTTTCCTTGCAATTTCGCAAGGAAAGGACCGTTCCTTGCATTCGGGGTGACCACTGAGGGGACGTGAGTGGAGTCGGGGCAGGTCGCGCAGGCCGTCGGGATGTTCGCGGTCACCAACGTCGACGACATCCTGATCCTCATCGAGGGACCATGAGCGCGGGTGTAGCCGAGCTCCGCGACCGTCTCGATGGCCGCCGCTCAGCCGAGCAAAACTCTCCCCGGTGACCGCTCGCCGACCGCTCGCCGAACCACCTCACCCGTTCGAACAAAAGTTCTAAAAATTGTCGGTACCAGGGTGTTCAATGGTCAGGTGAGCACTTCAACGACCGCTGTCTTCGACGTCATCGACGAGGTCATCGCCCCGCTGGCAGCCGAGGTTCCGGAGCGTCCTTCGGTGATGGAGTTCTACGACCCGGAGCTCGCCGTGCCGCCGGTGCTGGCCGACGAGGAGCCGACTCCAGGGCTCACCCTGGCCGAGGAGGTGGAGCAGTACACCCGGTTCGTGAGCGGGATGGCGACCATCGGGCTGGCCCCCGGCGGCGAGGTCACGCCCGAGGCCGTCGGGCTGTATCGCGCGCTGCGCGGCGGGTTCATCCGCGGCGTGGTGACCGGCGTGTTCCCGTCGCGTCCGGAGCCGTGGGAGGTCCGGTTCTTCGGCGACGAGGACTACACCACGGTGCTGAACAAGCTCGGCAGGCGGGCGCGGCTGCGGTCCGGTTTCCTCAGCGCGCTGCCGGGCTGGGTGTTCGACGGCCTGCCCGACCATCCGCCGGGCACCGGCGAGACGGTGCGCATCGTGACGGACGCAGGCGGGTTGATCCCGCTGCGGGCCCGCGAGGCCGTCGAGGTGATCCGTGAAGGCGCTTCGCGGCCGCGGCACGGCACGGTCCTCGTCGATCTCGCGGTGCGGAACTCCATCCTCGCCGAGTATCCGCACGGCGCTTTCGGCCTGGTGGACAACGACCTCGGCCGGTACCAGTTCAGCGCGGCGATGGACGGCGACGGCCGCTGGACGCTCACCTGGGGCCCGGCCAGCCGGTCGACGGCCGAGCAATGGATCGTGAAGGCGGTGCAGAACCATGCGTGAACCGGCGACCGTGAAGGAACTGATGAGGCGCGCCGCCGAGCCGCTGCTGCGCGCGGTGCCCGAGCGGCGGAGCGTGTACCTGGGCTACGACCCGGAGATCACCGACGACGAGATCCGCCGCCTGTGCCCGTCCTACGACGAGCCGGCGGATCTCGTCACCCAGGCCGAGCGGTACGCGGCCAAGGCGGCGATGCTCGAAGAGGCCGGGCTGATGGAGAACGGCGAGATCCATCCGGCCGCGGTCCAGATGCACGGCGTGATGCTGCGCGGTTCGGTCCGAGGCGTCCTCACCGGCGTCTTCGCGTCCGCGCCGCGCTCGGTGCGCGTCGATTGCTACGGAGACGGCCATCAGGCGGTCGTCTGGCGGATGCGGTCGGGGCGGCGGACCACGTTCAGCCTCAGCGATTTCGGCGAGCTGGGAGCCCGGGTCTTCGGCGGGCTCCCGCACGTCCCCGCCGGGGAGACCGAGCCGATGCGCATCAGGATCGACGAGCACGGCGTGCCGCTGCCCGGCCAGGAGGAAGAGGTCGGGCTGGTCGCCGACACGCTGAATCGTCCGCGCACCGGCACGGCGATCCTCGATCTGGTCGCCTTCGGTGGGCTGAACGCCGAGTACCCGGACTACGGCTTCGTGATCGTCGACAACGATTTGGGGAGGTTCGTGTTGTACGCCGCCCCTTCCGAAGGGTGGCTGATGTTCGGTGGAATGGACCGCCGGGCACTGGCGGGCTGGCTGCACGAGGCGGTGGACTTGAGCCGGACGTAGCCGCCTTGGGCGATGACGACTGGGGAGGGCGGGCATGGACCTGGACCGGCGCGCGGCCGACGCGTGGTTCCGGCGGCGAGGGCTGCCGATGGTCATCCACCGGCGGAGGCGCGGAGCCGGCATGTTGCGCCGGTCCACGCCGGGGCTGGTGTTCCTGTGCCTGCTCGACCTGCTGCTGGCCGCGTTGCTGAAGCTGCTCGACGTCCCCGAGGACGTGCTCGCGGCCCGGATGCGCAGCAGTGGCGTCGGCTACGTGCTCGGCGTGCTGGCGCTGACGTTCGCCGTGGTCGTGGTGCCGGTGATCGCCGGACGGCTGATGGCGAAGCTGCTTCGCGTGCTGAGCCGCACCAGAGTCCGCTTGGCCGTCATGGCGGCGACGATCGGCTTCTGGCTGCTCGTGCTGCCGCTCGGTGAGCGGCTCACCGGGCTGGTGTCGTGGGACAACCCGCTGTGGGTCGCCATCCTCACCAACCTGGTCGCGCTGGCAGTGCTGATGTTCCTGGTCCGGATCGGCGTCGGCTCGATCCTCACCTGGGCGGCCCGGAGCGCGGTCGCCCAGGTCAGGGCCATCGGCACGCTCGCGTCGCGGGCGTTGCCGCTGCTCCTGCTGGTGGTGATGTTCAGCTTCTTCACCGCCGAGCTGTGGCAGGCGGTGGAACGGCTGACCCCCGGCCGGTTGTGGCTGGTGGTCGGCTTCCTCGTGCTGATCGGCGCCGTGTTCCTGGCGTCGATGCTGTCCGACGAGATCAAGGAGCTGAAGTCCTGGACCGTGGAGCCCGGCGCGACCGTCCTGCGCGGCACGCCGTTCGACGACGACACCCAGCCACCCGGCAGGCGCGCGCTGACGAAGACCGAGCGCCTGAACATCGCCCTGGTGCTGTTCTTCGCCCAAGCGGTGCAGATCGTGGCGTTCGGGGTGCTGGTGTTCGCGTTCTTCGTCGTGTTCGGGGTGCTGATCCTCAGCCCGGAGGTCGTGACGGAGTTCGCCGGCCGTGAATCGGCGCCGGGGACACTGCTGGGTGTCCCCCTTCCGGTGAGTTCCGCGCTCGTCAACGTCTCCGTCTTCCTCGCCGTTTTCTCCGGTTTGTACTTCGCCGCATCGACCGCGACGGATGCCCGGTACCGGCGTTCTTTCTTCGAACCTTTGCTGGAGGATGTGAAGATCAGCCTCGCGGCGCGTGACATTTATCTGGCCCATTGGGCGGATGTGCGGCGGGCCGAGGTGGTTACCCTGGAAGCAGAGGACATTCCGTAGTGAGGTGGTCACCATGAGCGGGAAGGGCGGAACTCCCTTCTTCGATGCCCCCGACTTCGTGAAAGGCGATGGCACTCAGGCAGATCCTCCGGGCGACACGTTCGCCGACCCGCTGTCCGGGCTGGTCACGACCGGCACGACGGCCCAATCCGATCCCTCGGCGGGAGCCGACGACGTCCACGTGCAGGTGCCGGGACCGGTCCAGCACGACCCCGAAGTGGTGAGCAGGATGGTCAGCGCGGCCATGCTCGCGGACGACCAGCCCGCGGAAAGCCCGGGCGCGGAGCAGACCGCGGCGCCGTCGCCCGCCAAGATCGTCAGCACGGTGGGTGAGCAAGGCGCTGCGCCGATCGGGATCCTGCCCCAGCAGCGAACCTGGCCGTCGAGGCCGTCCCAGCTGATCCGTCAGCCCCGTCGGCTGAAGCCGGAAGAGCCGGTCGAGGTCGACGAGGAGGCCGAGGTCGAAGTACGGCGCGCCAAGCGTTCCATGCAGATGCCGAGGCTCGGCAAACCGTCGTCGAACACCGCCGGCGTGATGATCGCGATCGCCCTCATGATCGTCTTCGCGGTGCTCGCCATCCAGCTGCTCGCGAGCCTGTTCAACAGCATCGCGGGGATCTTCGGGTAACCCGTCCGGCGGATACCGCCGGACGGGGCCGTCCGTCCAGACGTCACCCATCGGGATACCCTGGCCCTACGGTCGGGGTACCCGGTGTTGACCCGGGTCGCAACCCCGGCGCCGCGTGACTAGTGGGGTGGGCGTATCAGCGAGGGCGTGCAGTCGGTGCCCGAGACGGGCACGAGTGGTCCGTCGGGACGTGACGCTTCCACCATGCACCGGGTGCGGCGGGTGCTGGCGATCAAGCCGTTCCGCCGGATCTGGGGCGTCTCTTATCTGTGCAGTGTCGCGGACTGGCTGAACCTCCTCACGCTGACCGGTCTGGTCACCAAACTGACCGACAACTACGCCGCGCAGAACTTCGCGTTCGTCGGGGTCGTGCTGACGTCGCTGCTGCCGGGGCTGCTGTTCGCCCCGCTCGGCGGGCTGCTCGCCGACCGTTTCGACCGGCGCAAGGTGATGGTGCTCTGCGACCTCGGCCGATGCGGGTTCCTGCTGTCGATCGCGTTCGTCGGCACGCCGTGGTGGGTGTTCGTCGGCAACTTCCTGGTCGGCTGCTGCTCGATGATGTGGATCCCGTCGAAGGACGCGGCGGTGCCGAACCTGCTGCGCCGTCCGGACCAGGTCGAGACGGCCAACCAGCTCGGCATGGTGATGACCTACGGCCTCGCGGTGATCACCGCGGCCGGGGCGAACGCCGTGCTCACCGGTAGCAACACCACGTTCCACTTCTTCCAGGGCGACGCCCAGCTGGGTATCGCCAAGGTCGCCGTCGTCATCACCGGTCTGCTGTACCTGACCAGCGCGATCGTGATCGCGACCCGGATCCCCGAGCTGTCGCTGCGCAACGTCCACGCGGTCGAGAAGCCCAAGGTCAAGCCCGCTGACGAGGAGAAGTTCGGCTTCCGGCAGATGATCGCCGACGGCGCCCGGTTCGTGCGGACGACGCCGCTGGTGCGCGGGCTGATGATCGGCGCTTTCGGCGCCTTCGCCGCCGGTGGTGCGGTGATCGGTTCGGCCAAGCCGTACTCGTCCAGCCTGCTCGCCGGTGACGCGGCGTTCAACCTGCTCGTCCTGGCCGTCTTCCTCGGGCTCGCCACCGGTATGGCGGTGGCGCCGAAGCTCGCGCGGCGGCTCGCGCACGACCGGCTGTTCGGGATCTCGATCGTCGCCGCGGGGCTGTGTCTCGTCGTGGTGGCGCTGTCGCCGCATCTCGCCGTTTCGCTGGTCGCGGTCGCGGCCGTCGGTGTCTGGGCGGGGACGGCGTTCCTGACCGGTGTCACGATCATCGGTTCGCGGATCGAGGACTCGATCCGCGGCCGGATCAACGCGATCTACCAGTCGCTGATGAAGATCGTGTTGTTCGGCTCGACGGTGCTGGTGCCGGTGCTGATCAGCGCGGTCCGGACGACCGAGGTCGAGCTGTGGGGCGGCACGATCACAATCGACGGCACGCGGCCGGTGATGGTCGGCGGCGGCATCCTCGCGCTGCTCGCCGGCATCTTCGCGTACCGGCAGATGGACGACCGGCGGGCCGAACCGATCCTCGCCGATCTCCGCAACGCTTTGCGCCGCAGCCCGCGTCGCGTGAACGGGCTGCTGATCGCGCTCGAAGGCACGCGGGCGATCAACACCGAGACGCAGGCCGCGCGGCTGGCCGAATGGCTGCGCGCGGGTACGCGTCCGGTCGTGCTGGCCGCCGACCCGGCGTTGGACGATCAGCGGCTCGCGAAGCTCGTCTCCGGTGCTTCGCTGTCCGGTGCGCGGGCGCAGGCGCTGGCCGCCGCCGCGGTGCGGGCGGACATCGTCGAACGGGACATCCAGCCCGCACTCGACGCCGGTTCCGTCGTGGTGATGGAACGGTTCGTGGACTCGCCGCTGGCGCATCTGTCCGCGGTCGCCGGGCTGGACAGCCAGGAACTCGAAGGGCTCGCCGACTGGGCGACCGGCAGGCTGCGGCCCGACATCACCATCCTGCTCGACGCCGACCCCGGCACGGTGATGCGGAAGTCGGAGTCGCTGGACGCGCAGTGGCGGGTGCAGCATCTGCTCACGGAGATGGCCGCCGCCGACCCGGACCGGTATGTCGTGGTCGACGCGGAAGGTACCGAGGACGAAGTGGGCGACCGGGTGCGGACCGCGATCCGCGCGGTGCTCGTCGGCAGGCTCGCCGGGCTCGCTCCGGCGGAGGAGAAGGTCGAAGCGAAGTGACTGAAGCCCCTGTGCTGATCGGTGTCTGGAAGCAGCTCGTCGGCCAGGAGCCCGCCGCGCGCACGCTTTCGTCGGCGTCGACGGCGGCCGCTCGGATCATCGAGAATCAGCCCGTCGCGCCCGGCGCGATGACCCATGCCTGGCTGATCACCGGTCCGCCGGGTTCGGGGCGTTCGACGGCCGCGCGGGTTTTCGCGGCGGCGTTGCAGTGCAGTACCGGCACCGGCTGTGGCGAGTGCCCCGGCTGCCGCACCGTGATGGCCGGGACGCACGCGGACGTCAAGCTCGTCGTGCCGGAAGGCCTTTCGATCTCGGTCGCCGAAATGCGTTCGCTGGTGCAGGCCGCCGCCCGCCGCCCGACCACCGGGAAGTGGCAGGTGGTGATCATCGAGGACTCCGACAGGCTGACCGAAGGCGCGTCGAACGCGTTGCTGAAGGCCGTCGAGGAGCCGCCGGATCGCACGGTGTTCCTGCTGTGCGCGCCGTCGGATCACCCGGACGACGTGTCGGTGACGATCCGCTCGCGGTGCCGTCTGGTCACGTTGCGGACGCCGCCGGTCGAGGCGATCGCGCAGGTGCTGATGGAGCGGGACGGTATCGATCCCGAACGCGCGCGATGGGCGGCGTCCGTCTCCAGTGGACATGTCGGCCGCGCGCGGCGGCTCGCGACCGACGAGGCGGCGCGGCAGCGGCGGGCGACGGTGCTGCGGATCCCGCTCGGCCTGCGGCGACCGTCCGATGTGTTCACTTGCGCCGATCAGCTGATCAGCGCGGCGGAGGCCGACGCGGGCGAGGAGAGCAAGGTCCGCGACGAGGCCGAACGTTCCGAACTCCGCACCGCGATGGGCGGCGACGGCACCGGAAAGGGCGTCGCCGGGGCGAAACGTGCCGCCGAAGCCGCCGTGAAGCAGCTCGAGAAGCGCCAGAAGTCCCGCGCGACCCGTACGCAGCGAGACACTTTGGATCTCGCGCTGGTGGATCTGGCCGCGTTCTACCGGGACGTGCTCGTGACCGCGAGTGGCGCGGGCGCGACGCTGAACCACCCCGACCACGCCTCGGAAATCTCGCAGGCCGCCTCCGCGTGGGCGCCGGACTCGATCCTGCGGCGGCTCGAAGCCGTCCTGGAATGCCGCGAGGCGATCGACCTGAACGTGAAGCCGAGGATCGCCGTCGAAGCCATGGTCACCACCCTGCGCCAGGGCTGATTCGCGCTTCGCTCCCTACCCCACCCCCCGCCCTTCCCAGGGGGGCGTCCCCGAGTCCAGTCTACCGGGGGTGGAGGGGGAAAAGGGCTGGTGACGGGAGTTGTCCACAGGTGGGGATGGTTGTGGACAAGTGCTGTGGGTAAGTGAAGGGGCTTCGGGTTCGGGGGAGCCGAAAGCAAAGGAGCCCCACCGCGTCAAAGCGGCGGGGCCCCACTGCTGAAGAGCGATCAGGGGGTACGAACGGTCCTCTCACGCGGGGACGTGAAAGGACCGTTCATCACCCTCCTCGCCCCGTCTAATCCTCCGAGTCCAGCGAGCGCGGCCGCGGCGAAGGCTTGAAGCCAGGCGACCTCTTCGCGACCGGAACCGGAGCCACGGCGAGCCGGCGGCGTCCCGGCATGGCGGCCACGAGAACGACGCCGATCAGCAGCATCGCCGTACCCGACCAGAACATCGGCACCGTGTCGTAGGCGGCGTTGGTGTACGCCAGGTTCTTGACCGGCCCCTTCGGCGCCGCGCCACCGTTGTTGCCCGCGGGCGGCGGGGTCGCCGTCCCGCACTCGACACCACCGGTGGGTGCGTACGCCCGTGCGATCTGCTCACCGAGCGACACCTGCGCCAGCGACGAAGGCAGCTTCTTCGCGGCGTCCGGCGGCAGCGCCTTCTGCAGTGCCGTCGTCGGCAGGATCTGCAGGTCCAGCAGCCGCGCCGAGGCGCCCATCTGGAAGCCCTTGAACGGCGAGGTCATGTCGCTCGACTTCTGGTTCAGTCCGGCGATCGACAGCTTCAGCACCCCGATGTCGAGGGTGAGCCCGTTCCCGGCCTCGCCGCCGGGGAGCTGCTTGGTGGCGCCGTTCAGCATCTCGGCCAGCCCGCCGATCACCGGCACGTTCTTCAGCTGGTCGAAGCCCGGGACCTGCTTGAGCGACGGCAGCGGGATCCCGATCGGGATGTCCTTGGTCGGATTGTTCGCGTCGAGGGTGAACAGCACCTTGTCGCCGCGGACGATCTGCAGCACCGGGGCGCTGTACTCGACCTTCGACGTCTTCTTCTCGCCGGTCGAGGTGACCCGCAGCGTCGGCTGGCTGGCGACCTTGATCGTCAGGCCGAGCGGCGTGCCCTTCAGGATTTCGATGTTGGCCGCCTGCAGGGTCGACGTCGATTCGACGGCCTTGTTCTTCGAGCCGGGGATGTCGACCAGCCGCACGACCGAACGCGACGACAGCGTGTTCGGCAGGCTCAGCACCGCGCCCTTGCCGTCGGCGCTGGTGCTGGTTCCCGACAGCAGCCCGCCGAGGTTCGCCAGCGGGCCGAGCGCCGAGAGACCCGCCTTGAGCTGGTCGGAGGCCTGGGTCAGCTGGTCGGCGCCCGGGATGTTCGGGATGGTCGGCAGCAGTGCGAGGTTCGCGATCGACGTGCTCGAATCGGCGATCGTGCCGACGCACGGCCCGAGCGTCGGGCTCCAGCGCGCGTGCGCCTCACCGTTGAGCAGGCCGAGGTTGAACAGCGGGTTCTTCGGCGCGTTGAGGCCGCCGCTGATCGGCTTCGGGTTGTCCGGCAGCGCCGTCTGCACGAGGCTGCCCGGCGTCTGCGGCGCGTTGCCTGCGGCGGACAGGCCGAACGGCGACGACTGCGCGATCGACTTCTCGTAGTTCAGGTAGGCCTCGGAGTTGGCCTGCGCGCTGGAAAGCCCCATCCCCGCTTCGAGCGCGGACTGCTTCGGCAGCAACTCGCCCGCGCCGGGCAGGATGGCGCTGGTCGGCACCGCGTTCGGCAGCAGCCGCAGCACACCGAGCGCCGCCCCCGCGTCACCGACCGCCTTGCCGAGCGGCTGCGGCCCGATCGGCGCCGACATCGGCGGCTGTCCCGGATTCGCCGGATCGGGGATCGGCGTGGTCGGGATCGTCTGGGCGGTCGCCGGAGCCGCGGTCAGCAGAAGCAGGGCCGCGGCGGCCGGAAGCGCCAGCACACGGGGCAGTCGTTGCCGCATGAACAGGTCCTCCAGTGGGGATGGGCCGATCTTGGGGGACTGAGACCGGCGTCATAGGACCTTAACGACGGTGGCCCTCGAAGGTGACGTTCAAGCCTCCGCTACACTTGGCTCCGTCATCGGGTGCGAGCCCGATGTCCGCCGCCTTAGCTCAGTCGGCCAGAGCGATTCACTCGTAATGAATAGGTCAGGGGTTCGATTCCCCTAGGCGGCTCCGCAGGTCAGGGCCTCATTCGGAACACTCCGGATGAGGCCCTGACTCGTTTCCGGCTCAGTGCCGGGGCTGTGCCCAAAGTTCACCCGTTGGTGTCCCCTGAGCCCTTGAGGAACATCCGCGACAGCGAGGTGCCCACACCCGTGAGGTGCTCGACGAGCGTGTCCGCGTCCGCGTCGAGCAGTCCGGAGCGCCACGCGAGCATGATCTCGACGAAGCCGCCGATGCCCAGCAGGACGTTGACCCGGAACTCCAGCCCGTCCACGTCCGGCTTCAGATGCGGCCGCGCCAGGTCGATCAGCAGGCCGGTGGTCTCTTGGACGGTCTGCCGCCGCAGCTGCTCCAGCACCGCGCTGCCCGCGTGGTCGCCGAACAGGATCTGCGCGCGCGACGGCTCTTCCTGCACGTGGTGCACGACGACGTCGACGGCGGCGCGGAGCTGGTCCAGGGCGGGTTGCTCGATGCGGGCGGCGACGGCGTCGAGGACCATCCGCAGGGTTTCGTCGCGGACCTGTTCCCAGGCGGTGGCGAGCAGCGCGTCGCGGTTGGCGAAGCTCTCGTAGAAGTACCGGTCGGTCAGGTTCGCCCGCGCGCAGACGCCGCGCATGGTGACCGCCGCCCAGCCCTGTTCCTGCCAGATCTCCAGTGCGGCGCCGAGGAGTGCGAGCCGTCGTTCGGCGCGGCGTTCGTCGGCGGTTTTGCCGCTGTAGCGGCGGGACGCGGTCACCCCTCCATCTTGACAGCAGGTGCCCTCAGATTCATTCTGAGGGCATGCGACCGCAGAATGGCCTGCGTGCCGGATTGGCCTCCGCGCTGACGTCCGCTTTCGTGCGGCCGATCGCCAACGCGATCCCGGCCAACCGCGCGGGGGTCGCGTTCTCCCGTGCCTTCATCGCGAGCAGTTTGTGGCTGGCGTCGCCGCCGTTGAAAGGGAGCCGCATCGAGCCCGGCATCCGTGGCGAGTGGGTCCGCGCGCCCGGGACGAGCGAGGGCAACGCCGTGGTCCTCTACATCCACGGCAGCGGTTACGCGCTCTGCTCGGCGCGCACGCATCGCGGGCTGACCACGCGGGTTTCCGCCGGCACCGGGCTGCCGGTCTTCGCCTGCGAGTACCGGCTCGCGCCGCGGCACCGTTTCCCGAGCGCCGCCGACGACGTCCGCGCGGCCTACGACCGGCTTCTCGACCAGGGCTATCGGCGGATCCTCGTCGCGGGCGACTCCGCGGGCGGGCATCTCGCGGTCGACCTCGCCGCGCAGCTGATCCGCGAGCATCGAGAACCGCCCGCGGCACTGGCGCTCTTCTCGCCGTTGTTCGACGTGACGTTTTCGTTGGCCGCTCAACGAGAACGGATGAGCCCGGATCCGATGATCTCCGCCGCCGCGGCCGCGCGGCTGGTCGGTCTGTACACAGTGGACGCCGACCTCGCGTCGGAGCGGCTGCGGTTCGCCTTCGACGACATCAAGGGTTTCCCGCCGACGATCATCCAGGCGGGCGGACGCGAAATGCTCGCCGCGGACGCCATCGAGCTGGCCAGGGCGCTGCGCCGCGCGGGAGCCGACTGCGAACTCGACGTGGTGCCCGGTCAGATGCACGTCTTCCAGGCCTTGACCCGCTTCATCCCCGAAGCGGCGCCGGCGATGGAGCGGGCTTGCCGCTTCCTCACCGGGAACCTTCCAGCGATCGTGAGGGCGGCATGACCAAGCGAACCCACGGAGCACATGCTGTCGTCACCGGCGCGGGAAGCGGGATCGGAAGGGCGATCGCGGCCGAGCTCGTCCGGCGCGGCAGCCGGGTCGTCTGCGCCGACATCGACCTCGAAGCCGCCGAAGAAACCGCGAAAGCGCTCGAGAACGCGGTCGCCATCGCCTGTGACGTGTCCGATGTGGACGAAGTCGCGGACTTGGCGAACCAGGCGCGGTCCTGGCTCGGCCGCGAGCCGGATCTCGTCGTCAACAACGCCGGCATCGGCGCGGGCGGCAAACTCGTCGGGGAGAGCCCGCTGTCCGACTGGCAGCGGACACTCGGAGTGAACCTCTGGGGCGTGATCCACGGCTGCCACACCTTCGTCCCCGCCATGCGCGTGGCGAAGGCGGGCGGCGTCATCAACGTCGCGTCGGCCGCCGGATTCACCGCCGCGCCGAGGATGGCCGCGTACAACGTGAGCAAGGCCGGGGTCGTCAGCCTGTCCGAGACACTGGCCGCCGAACTCTCCGGCACCGGCGTCGCGGTCACCGTGCTGTGCCCGACCTTCGTGCGCACCAACATCTTCGGCGGCGAGCTCATCGAAGACGGCGCACGCGGCCTCGCGCAACGGGTGTCCGATGTGGTCGGGTTCTCACCGGAGCGCGTCGCGAAGACGACGCTCGACGCCCACGATCGCGGCCGCCTCTACGTCGTGCCGCAGCCCGACGCCCAGCTTCTGTGGCACGCCAAACGATTCGTGCCCGTCCCGTATACGCGGATCGCCGGTCTGCTCGGCCGGTTCCTGCCCGCCGAAAAGGAGAAGTGATGGCCTACGACTTCGCGGCGATGCTCCAGACCATCAAGGACAAGCAGTGGTCGCTGGCCGACATCGACTGGGACGCGCCCGGTGCCGAAACGATGACCGACGAACTGCGCGCCAAGATGCGGCCGTTCATGGCCGACCTCGTGTGGATCGAGCACGTCGGCGCCCGCGGGTTCGCCTCGCTGGCCAAGAAGGCGCCGACCCCGGTGATCCAGGAGATCTACCGCTACTTCCACGCCGAGGAACAGAAGCACGCCAACGCGGAACTAGCGCTGATGAAGCGCTGGGGCATGCTCGACGAGCACGGTTCGATGCCCGAGCCGAACATCAACGTCAAGCTCGCGATCAAGGTCCTCGACGACTTCGGCGACACGCTGCCGCTGACGGCGCTCGCCACGCTCATCCCGCTGCTGGAATGCGCGCTGGACGGCGCGCTGGTGAAGTTCCTGCTGGACGAGGTCTCCGATCCGGTGTGCCACCAGGTGTTCCGGCATATCAACTCCGACGAGGCCCGGCACATCACGGCCGATTTCGAGGTGCTGGAACTGATCGGCGCCGGATCCACGACCAAACTGCTCACCGAATCGATCGGCTCGCTCAAACCCCAGATCGTCCTCGGCCTGATCGTGGTGTTCGTGCCGCTGATCAACAAGATGCGGGACAACATCGTCGCGATGGGCCTGCCGGAGAAGAAGCTGTACAACGCCGTGAAGCGGTTCTCCACCATCGGCGGCCGCGGCGAGTTCACGAAACGCATCCCGGCGTACCACGTGCTCAAGGCGCAGGCGGCGATGATCGTCGACCGTTCGCACGTCTACCACCGGCTGCTCGCCGACCCGATGGTGAAGGCGACCCGGCTGATTCCCGCCCGGCTGCTGGGAAAGCCGCAGTCGTGGACCGAGGAGATCACCCACGAACCGGTCGCGTCATGACACTCGGGGAGTTCCGGGGCGAGGTGCTGCGCGGCACCGAGTGGTTCGGGCACGACTTCGCCGGGCAGCGTGTCGCCGTGCTCGCGCCCGGCCGCGAGGCGGCGCAGATCGTGCCCGAGGTGGTGGCCACCGCGCGATCGGTGAAGGTGTTCCAAGAGGAGCCGGACTGGGTGGTGCCGATGCCGGTCCCGGGCCCGACCGTGCTCGGCATCGCCGTCGCCCGGGTTTTCCTGCGCTGGCAGGTGAAAGACCCCTGGATCCGCCGGCTCCTGACGCCCGACCGCCGCTTCGGTTCACGGCGGACGGCGCCGGGCCTCGGCTACTACGGCGCGCTTCGGCGGCCCGGCTGCAAGCTCATCACCTGGCCGGTTTACGCCTTCGCGCCCGGCGGAATCCGCACCGCCGAAGGTATCGAGCACCAGGCCGACGTGGTGGTGCTCGGGCCCAGCTCACTGTTCGCCGAGGAAGGGCTCCCCGCATGAAACCCGACCACGAGATCGCGATCATCGGCGGGGGATTCTCCGGTATCGGGGCCGCGATCCTGCTGCACCAAGCCGGTTTCGAAGACTTCCTGATGCTGGAGGAGGGCGACGGCGTCGGCGGCGCGTGGCATTGGAACACCTACCCCGGTGTGGCCGTCGACATCCCGTCGTTCAGCTACCAGTTCTCGTTCGAGCAGATCTCCGGGTGGTCGCGGGTCTACGCGCCCGGCCGTGAACTGAAGGCGTACGCCGACTACTGCGTCGACAAGTACGACATCCGCCGCCGCACCCGCCTCGGCAGCAAGGTCGTCTCCGCGACCTTCGACGACGAGACGCACTTGTGGCGCCTCGAAACCGCCGAAGGGTGGTCGATGACGGCGCGGTTCGTCGTCGGCGCCACCGGCGTGCTCACCCAGCCGAAGCCGCCGGACATCGAGGGCATCGATGCTTTCCGCGGCACGGTGATGCACACCGCGCGCTGGGACCACGGCGTGGACCTGCGGGGCAAACGCGTCGCCGTCGTCGGCACCGGGGCATCGGCCGTGCAGGTGATCCCGTCCATCGCGCCGGAGGCCGCGCATCTGACGGTCTTCCAGCGCACGCCGATCTGGTGCCTGCCCAAACCCGATGCCGCGTTGCCCCGGACGGCGCGCCTCGCGCTGCGGCGGCTGCCGGGCGCGAAACTGGTGTCCAGGCTGGCCAGTCAGGCCCTCGTCGAGGTGACCTTCCCGCTGGCCGCGCATTTCCACAACCTGCTGCCGACCGCGGGCGCCGGCGAGCGGATCGGGCGCGCGCATCTGCGCCGCGCGGTCAAGGACCCCGAAACCCGCGAGAAGCTGACCCCGCGCTACGCCTTGGGCTGCAAGCGGCCGAGCTTCTCGAACGAGTACCTCCAGACGTTCAACCGGGACAACGTCACGCTGGAGACCACCGGCATCGACGCGATCACCGAATCCGGCGTGCGCACCGCCGACGGCACCGAGCATCCGGTCGACGTCCTGGTGCTGGCGACCGGGTTCAAGGTGTTCGAGAAGGGCAACATGCCGGCCTTCACCGTGCGCGGTTCGGGCGGCGCGGATCTGGAGAAGTTCTGGGAGGAGAACCGGTTCCAGGCCTACCAGGGCGTCAGCGTCCCCGGTTTCCCGAACTTCTTCACCATCCTCGGGCCCTACGGCTACAACGGTTCCTCGTACTTCAACCTCATCGAGACGCAGACCGCGCACATCATCCGCTGCCTGCGCAACGCGAGGAAGACCGGCGCCACGCGCGTGGAGGTCACGAGCGAGGCCAACGACCGCTACTTCCGGAGCATGCTGGACCGGCGCAAACACCAGGTCTTCTTCCAGGACAGCTGTTCACTGGCCAACAGCTACTACTTCGACGCGAACGGGGACGTGCCGTTCCGTGCCTCGCCGACGCTGGAAACCATGGTGACGAGCCGGTTCTTCGACCTCGACGACTACGCCTTCGCGGACGGCCGGTGAACTCTGGCTGAAGTCCGCCGCCCCCGGCCGTGACGGGCCTTAGGTTCGATTCCCCGAACCTGGAGGCTGGTCTTGGAAGGCTTTCCCTGGGACGTCCTGCTCGCGGTGGCCGGGATCGCCGTCCCGGCCGTCGCTTTCCTGTGGGAGTTCGCGCTCGTCGGCCGCAAACGGCTCGGCTACCGCGTGCAGATGGACACCCCGACGGCGTCCGGGCGCGGGTTCGCGCCGACCGCCGACGCGCTGGCGCAACTGCAGCACGAGAACGGCGAGCGGCTCGTCGACCCGTCGTTCGTGCTGCTGCGTATCGAGAACAACGGCACCACCGACATCGACACCGACGACTACGCGGTCAACGAGAACGACCGCGTCGGCGTCCGCGTGAAGTTCCCCGGCCGCACCGTGGCGGGCATGGTGGTGACCGAACTCAGCTCGCCGCATCTGCACGAATGCTTCGGCGACGACTCCGGTTTCGGCGCGCGCGACGAGAATCCCGAGCGGCCGGCGGGTGTGATCGACCTGCCGAGGGTGCCGTTGAACCGCGGCGCGCATTACAAGATCCTCGCCGTGCTCGACCGGATCCCCAACGGCTCGCCCGACGATTTCGACGATCCCCAGGTCGTCGGCGAGATCAAGGGCGGCAGCCTCCGCGAGACCAAAAGCCGCACCGGGCCGACGACTTCGGTGATCGCGCTCATCCTGTTCCTCGTGGTGATCAGCATCTTCCAGCTGACCCGCTCCCTGTTCTTCGACGAGAAGCCGCCGCCGCTGGACTGCGCGTCCGGGAAGCTCACGATCACCGGATCGACGGCGTTCGCGCCGGTGCTGAAGGAAGCGACGGCTTCGTACGCGAAGACGTGCCCGGGTGCGTCGTTCGTCTTCGACACCCGGGGGAGCGCGGAAGGGCTCGGCAGCCTGAACCAGGCCGGGAACGAAGGCGTGCTGGCGTTCTCCGACGGCGCGAAGGGCGAGGGCTTCCCGCAGCTGCTGCCGCGTCCGGTCGCGTTCTCGCTGTTCACGCTCGTGATCAACAAAGAAGCCGGGGTCCAGGACCTCACGCTCACGCAGATCCGCGACATCTACGACGGCAAGATCGCGAACTGGCGGGAGATCGGCGGCAAGGACCGGCCGGTCCGGCTCGTCGACCGGCATTCGGACTCCGGCACGCGGCGGACGTTCGAGGGGCGGATCCTGGCGGGCAAGCGGGAGCCCGGCGACAACTCCGACGACTGCCTCAAACCGGCGCCGGGTGCCCAGCCGGGAGTGGTGCGATGCGCGAAGCCGTCCACGAACGACGTCCTCGACGCGGTGGCGCGCGTTCCGGGCGCGCTCGGCTACAGCGAACTGGGCGCCGCCACGAAACGCGAGGACGTGCTGCCGGTGCGGATCGGCGGTCACCAGGCGACGCTGGAGGGCGCGATCCACTCGGCGTACCCGTTCTGGGAGACCGAGTACGCGTACACGTTCGGCGAGCCGAAGGCCGACTCGCTCGTCGCGAGCTTCCTGCGGTACCTGACCAACCAGGTCGGCAAGGACATCGTGCGGTCGCACGGGCACCGGCCGTGCGCCGAGCTGGCGAATCCGGTGCTGTGCCGTCCGGGCGCGTGAAGGCCTGACCGGCGTTCAAGTGTCATGAAAGGGTCGTTCAGGACGAAAAGTGTCCTGAACGACCCTTTCATGACATCCGGGGCGGTACGAGGGTCAGGCAGGCGGCTTCAGCGTGACGACGGTGGCGCTGGTCTCGCCACGCGGCGTCCGGTACGTGATCTCGTCGCCCTCCTTCGCGCCGACCAGCGCGAGGCCGAGCGGGCTGTCCGAGGTGACCGTGGAGGCGTCCGCGTCCTCGCCGGGGATCGTGACGATGTGGAGCTCGTCCTCGTCGCCGTCGGCGAACCTGAGGGTGACGGTGGTGCCATCGGGGAGCAGGCCCTTGCTGTCACGGCCGCCGTGCTCCAGTTTCGCCGCGACGTCGGCGATGCGCCGGTCGAGGTAGGCGGCGGCCTCCGCGCGGTCCAGCACCTCCGCCTGGTCGGCGGCGTCGCCGGTTCGTTCCTGCTCGCCGACGAGCGGCGCCATCGCGTCGCGCTGCGCACGCAGATCGGCGAGTTCCTTCTCCAGCTGCCGTCGTGCGGCCGGGCTGAACCCGTTGTCCCCTGAGGTCACCATGCCGGGCATTGTCCGCTACGGATCGACGGCTAGCCACCTAGATTTTTCACCCGCTGTGATCGGACAGGACGCTTGCCCTAAGCTTCAGGGCTCGTGTCCTGACTACTTGGTGTAAGGAACTTCGTGACCGCCGTTCCCGGCCGCAGCGCGCGGCTCTCCCCCAATCAGCTGCAGAAACAGGAACAGATCGTCGAAGCGGCGCGTGTCGTGCTCGCCAGGGACGGGCTCGCGGGCTGCACCGTGCGGGCGATCGCGGACGCCGGGCCGCTCACGAAGAGTGCGATTCATTACTACTTCGCGGACATCGACGTCTTGATCGACCGCGCGATGGCGGCGCACATCACAACGTTCACCGCCGATTTGCGCAAAATATCGGCGAAACACGATCACCCGGATGAGCGGCTCTTCGCCGCGCTGGAAGCCTTCCTCGCCGAGTTCTCCGGCCGTCCGAACGCGGCCTTCCTCTGGTTCGAGTACTGGATCGCCGCCGGCCGCGCGCAGCACCCTCAGGCCATCGACGTCATGCTGACCTCGATCACCGAACTGCTCGCGGAACTGCTCGCGCCGCTCGACGTCGAAGACCCGCGGGCGCGAGCGCGGGCCCTACTGTCCTATCTGCTCGGTGCGATCGTCCAGCAGCGCGTCCGGCGGCGGCCGTTCGCCGCACTGCGTGGTGACATCGAAGCGCTCTGTTTCGCGAACTACGGCTAGAAATACGCATTAGATCCGTACCGTTACGGATTGTTCGCCCTTCCGGCTCCGGTCATGGTGAGGTTCCCCTTCCCCTGCCTCAGAGCTAGGAGACGACGATGCGCATAAGACGGTGCATGGCCGTGGCGATCGCGGCCGTCGCGGCGTTCACCATCCCGGTCGCCGCGAGCCCGGCGACCGCGGACCAGCAGGCCGAGGACGCGCAGGTCCAGATCTACGAGGTCTTCGGCACCGGGACCTCCCAGCAGCGCACCCAGATCTCCCGGCTGGGCGTCGACGTCCTCGGCTCCGCGGGCGGCACGACCACGTTCATCGGCGAGGCGCGCGACGCGGCGAAGATCCGCTCGCTCGGCTACCGCGTCGAGCAGCGCGGCGTGGTCGACCGGTCGGAGAAGGTCGGCACCAACGCGATCAACGACTTCCCGCCGTCGGACTCCGGCTTCCACAACTACGCCGAAGTGACGACGGAACTGCGCAACGCCCAGTCGAACTACGGGTCGATCGCGCGGCTGAGCAGCGTCGGCAACTCGTACCAGGGCCGGGCGCTGAACATGCTGAAGATCAGCGACAACGTCGGCACGGACGAGAACGAGCCGGAGGTCCTGTTCACCTGCAACCAGCACGCGCGTGAACACCTGACCACCGAGATGTGCCTGCGGATCGTGAACCGGTTCACCCAGGGCTACGCCTCGGACCCGGCGATCAAACGCTTCGTCGACAGCACCGAGATCTACGTGATCCCGAACGTCAACCCCGACGGCTCGGAGTACGACATCTCCGGCGGCAGCTACAAGTACTGGCGCAAGAACCGCCAGGGCAACGGCACCGACCCCAACCGCAACTGGGGCTACAACTGGGGCTGCTGCGGCGGTTCGTCGGGCTCGACCACCAGCGAGACCTACCGCGGCCCGTCGGCGTTCTCCGCGCCGGAGACCCGCGCGGTGTCCAACTTCGTCAACTCGCGCAAGATCGGCGGCGTCCAGCAGATCAAGGCGAGCATCGACTTCCACACCTACTCGGAGCTCGTGCTGTGGCCGTTCGGCTTCACCTACAACGACACCGCACCCGGGATGACCGCGGCCGAGGCGCAGCGGTTCCAGACGCTGGGACGGCAGCTGGCGGCGACCAACGGCTACACGCCGCAGCAGTCGAGCGACCTGTACATCACCGACGGGACGATCGACGATTGGATGTGGGGCACCCACAAGATCCTGAGCTTCACCTTCGAGATGTACCCGCGGGGTTCGAACCCCGGTTTCTACCCTCCCGACGAGGTGATCGTCCGGGAGACCACCCGTAACGACAAGGCCGTGGACCTCCTGCTGAACACCGCCATCGGCTGACCCCTTTAGCGCGTGAAGGCCCCCTTCCCTCGGCTCAGCCGCGTGAAGGGGGCCTTCACGCGCTCGGGCGCATAGGGTGCGGGGCATGCCGATGTTCGAATTCGAGGGGCTGCGTCCCCAGGTGGATCCCGAAGCGTGGATCGCCCCCACCGCCACCCTGATCGGCGACGTCGTCGTCGAGAAGGGCGCCTCCGTCTGGTACGGCGCCGTGCTGCGTGCTGACTTCGGGAAGATCATCGTCCGCGAGGGCGCCAACATCCAGGACAACTCGGTCATCCACGTCAACGGCGGCGTGACCGAGGTCGGCAAGAACGCCACCGTCGGGCACCAGTGCCTCGTGCACGACTGCACGGTCGGCGAGCAGGCGCTGATCGGGAACGGCTCGACCGTGCTCGACAAGGCGCAGATCGGCGCAAAGGCACTCGTCGCCGCCGGTGCCACGGTGACGCCCGGCATGGTCATCCCGCCGGAGACGGTCGCCATGGGCAGCCCGGCGAAGAAGCACGTCCCGCTCGACGGCACCGCCCGCGGCTGGGTCGAGCACAACGCGGTGATCTACCAGGAGCTGGCGCGCCGTCACGCGGAGACCGTCAAACCGATCGATTGACTCTCCAGTAACTGGAGACCATAGCTTCGGCGCATGGCACCGAAGTCGAAGAAGAAAACACATCAGGCGACCCTCGAGCTGACCGCCGGCAACGCGCCGGTGGTCGACCTCGGGAAGACGCTCGGGCAGACCGGCGTGAACCTCGTCGAGGTCAAGAAGGCCTACGACGCGGCGACGGCGGCGCAGCGGGGCGACATCGTCCCGGTGGTCGTGTCGGTGTTCGAAGACCGTTCCTTCGAACTTCGGCTGAAGACCCCGCCGGCGTCGTTCCTCATCAAGAAGGCCTTGGGCGGCAAGGGATCCGGCCGCCCGGGGCATGAGGTCGCCGGGAAGCTGACCCGGGAACAGCTGCGCGAGATCGCCGAGCGGAAACTGCCGGACCTCAACACCGGCGACGTCGAAGCGGCCATGCGCACGATCGCGGGCACCGCTCGCTCGATGGGCGTCGCGATCGAAGAACCGTGACGCGCAAGCACGTGATCGTCCCGCCTTTCCGCGACCTCGACCCGGCTCTCGAGATCGCGGAAAGGCTGCTGGCCCAAGGGAATCCGTGGCTCGCCGGGGTCGTATCGGCGCTGCCGGACGAACCCGCCGCCGCCGACCGGCTCAACCGGATCCTCGCCGGGAACGGTGCCGCGCCGCGGCTGGTCGAGTCCGGGAAGGGCTGGCGATTGGTGCACGTGACGGCGTGGCCCGGCTGCGGTGACCTGGTCGCGGGAGCGTCCGGGCTGGCGGAACTCGTCGTGTTCGGTGGCTGGCGGCGGATCAAACGCTGTGCCGTCTGCGCACAGGCGTTCTGCGACCGCACGGCCGGATGCAGCCGCCGATGGTGCGCCGGGCATCGTCCGCACGCCGGGCCTCGCGCCGTGCTCTAGGCTGGTCCGCACCAGCGACTGGCGCCATTTGAGGTGGAGCACCACCGGGAAGCGACGACAAGGCCGGTACCGCGCGCCTGGGTCCGGCCGTCTCCGGCAGGAGTACGTCCGATGACACACCAGCCCGAACTTTCCGCGCTCGCCGCCGCCGACCCGCAGATCGCGGGGCTCGTGGAGGACGAGGCGAAACGCCAGCACGACAAGATCCGCCTGATCGCGTCCGAGAACTACGTTTCCCAGGCCGTCCTCGAAGCGACGGGCACCGTCCTCACCAACAAGTACTCCGAGGGCTACGCGGGCAAGCGGTACTACGAGGGCCAGCAGCTCATCGACCAGGTCGAGACCCTCGCCATCGAACGCGCGAAGGCCGTCTTCGGCGTCGACCACGCGAACGTCCAGCCGTACTCCGGTTCCCCGGCGAACCTCGCGGTGTACCTCGCTTTCGCGCAGCCGGGCGACACCGTGCTCGGGATGGCGCTGCCGGACGGCGGCCACCTCACGCACGGCTGGAGCGTGTCCGCGACCGGCAAGTGGTTCACCCCGGTCCGCTACGGCGTCCGCAAGGAGACCGGCCGTGTCGACCTCGACCAGGTCCGCGAACTCGCGCTGAAGCACCGGCCGAAGCTGATCTTCGCGGGCGGCACCGCGATCCCGCGCACCATCGACTTCCCAGCGTTCGCGGAGATCGCCCGCGAGGTCGACGCCGTGCTGGTCGCCGACATCGCGCATATCGCCGGGCTGGTCGCCGGTGGTGCGCACCCGTCGCCGGTCGGGCACGCGCAGGTCATCACCACCACCACGCACAAGACGCTGCGCGGCCCGCGCGGCGCGATGATCCTCTCCGACGCCGACCACGCGAAGGCCGTCGACAAGGCGGTGTTCCCCGGCCTGCAGGGCGGCCCGCACAACCACACGACCGCCGCGATCGCCGTCGCGCTCGGCGAGGCGCAGAAGCCGGAGTTCTCCGCGTACGCGCACCGCATCGTCGCCAACGCGCGGGCGCTGGCGGAAGCGCTGGTGGAGCGGGGCTACGACCTCGTGTCCGGCGGCACCGACAACCACCTGCTGCTGATCGACCTGACGAACAAGAACGTGCCGGGCAAGCCGGCCGCGCAGGCGCTGGACCGCGCCGGGATCGAACTGAACTACAACACCGTGCCGTTCGACCCGCGCAAGCCGTTCGACCCGTCCGGCATCCGGCTCGGCACCTCCGCGATCACCACCCGCGGGCTCGAGCCGGAGCACCAGGTCAAGGTGGCGGAGTGGATCGACCGCACGATCACCGCGGCGGCGGGCGGGGAACAGTCCGCTTTGGACACCATCGCCGCCGAGATCCGCGAGTTCCTGGCGCCGTTCCCGATCCCGGGCTACTCGGCGTAGTTCAAAGTCCGGTTTCGCGGGTGGTCGTGAGTGGAAAAGAGGGTTAGAACGACCATTGCCACTCACGACCCCCGGGCAACACTGTGCAAAGTGCCTAAATCGGACGCTTCGATCTCGAAGAGTAACCGCCCTTACCGCTCACGAGGCGCAGCACCGGCGATGTCACGTGATCCGGCGGACGACACGCGTGATCCGGCGGACGACACGCGTGACTGGACGGACGAGACCCGAAGGGGCCCTTCACCGCATGCGATGCGGTGAAGGGCCCCTTCGGTGCTTAAGCGACTAGTGAGCCGCCGGACCGTCGATGGCCTCCTTGGCCAGCCGGTCGGTCTCACGGTCGAGCGAACGCTTGATCTCGGCCTCGGCCTCGGAGCGCCCGACCCAGGTCGAACCCTCGACGCTCTTGCCCGGCTCCAGGTCCTTGTACACCTCGAAGAAGTGCTGGATCTCGAGCTTGTGGAACTCGTTCAGGTGGTGGATGTCGCGCAGGTGCTCGAGCCGCGGGTCGTTCGTCGGGACCGCGAGGACCTTGTCGTCCGGGCCCTTCTCGTCGGTCATCCGGAACATGCCGATCGCGCGGCAGCGGATCAGGCAGCCCGGGAAGGTCGGCTCCTGGACGAGCACCAGCACGTCGAGCGGGTCGCCGTCCTGGCCCAGGGTGTCGTCGATGAACCCGTAGTCGGCGGGGTACTGGGTGGCGGTGAACAGCGTCCGGTCGAGTTTGATCCGACCGGTCTTGTGGTCCACCTCGTACTTGTTGCGCTCCCCCTTGGGGATTTCGATAGTGACGTCGAATTCCACGCCGGCCTCGCTGCTCTCGTCTTTGGTACGCCCCGCCTCGCGGACGGCTCACCGAAATCATCGTCTTGTCTTCACTAGTGTGGACCACGGGGGCCCGGGCGGTCGCATCGATGTGGTCGTATGTGAGCTTGGCCCCTTCCCCGGACGGTGGATGAAGGAGTGTTGCGTGCCGGAAAACGATGTCCCGATGTGGCCGTCGGACGACAAGGACACCTCATCCGCCGAGCCCAAGGGCGCCAAGGGGGAGGGTGAGGCCACCGTCTGGCTGCCGATGACGGGGCTGGCGAACGGCAAGACCGAAGAGCTGGCAGTGCCGAACGTCACACCCGAAAGTGGCTCGTGGTTCCAGCCCGTCGTCGAGGTCGAGGAGGAGCCGGACGTCCCGGAGACCCCGACGCCGCAGTGGTCCGCCTTCGAGCCCGCGACGCCGGTCGAGCCGAAGGAGCCAGAGGCGCCGAAGACGGTCTTCGTCCAGCCCGTCCAGCCGCGGCAAACGGACAAACCCGACTGGGAGCAGTTCGACCGGGGCGCCCCGACGCCGACGCGGGATCACGAGCTCGCGAGACCCGAGCGGCGGCAGGAACCCCCGCAGCAGCAGCGCCGTCCCGAGCCGAGCCGGGTCGAGCCGCCGGCGCCCGCGCCCGTTCCGTCCGCGACGATGCACGCGCGTCCGGTCCGCATCGAGCCCGCCGAAGAGCGCTTCGACGCCGAAGCGACCGTCGGGATCCAGCAGTCCGAGCCGCCTTCCAAGGAGCCCCCGGCCGCCGAGGCCGAATCCGCACCCGCGCCGAAGCCGAAGCGCAAACGCAAGGCCCTGCTGATCACGACGCTGGTCGTCGTCCTGCTGCTCGCCGGGATGGGCGGCGCCGCCGCGATGCCGAAGGTGTCGAACCGGCTCGGCCTGCCCTGGGCGCCGAACGCGCCGAAGGGCGAGATCCCCAAGCCCGCCGGTGTCACCCGCGTCCTGCACGGGCCGGACATCAACGGCGCCGGGCCGACGAAGGACGGTCTCGCGGCCGCGCTGGCCGGCCCCGCCGGTGCGCCGGACCTGGGCACGCTCACCGGCACCGTCGTGGACGCGGCGACCGGTGAGGTCCTGTGGGACAAGAACTCCGGCACCCCGCTGACCCCGGCGTCGACCACGAAGATCCTCGTCGTCGCGGCCGCGCTGCTGTCGATGGAGCACGGGACGCAGTTCTCGACGAAGGTCGTCCAGGGCGCCGAGCCGGGCACGGTCGTCCTCGTCGCGGGCGGCGACCCGTCGCTGACCGCGTTGCCGCTGGGCACCGATTCGCCGCTGTACCCGGGCGCGGCGCATGTCGACGACCTCGTCGCCCAGGTCAAGAAGGCCGTGGGCGGCAAGATCTCCAAGGTCCAGCTGGACGTCAGCCTGTTCAAAGGGCCGACGGCCGCGAAGGGCTGGGACCCGGAGGACACCGCCGCCGGGAACACCTACATGGCGCCGGTCCTCCCCGTGATGGCCGACGGCGGCCGCACCGACCCGAAGAACGACCACTCGCCCCGCGTCGCGAATCCGGCGGCCGCGCTGACCCAGAAGATCGCGGGGAAGCTCGAAGCCCAAGCCGGCGGTACGACGACGGCGCCGAAGGACGCGAAGGTGCTCGGCGAGGTCAAGTCGCAGCCACTGACCGAGTTCGCCAACTCGCTGCTGCAGCTCTCGGACAACCTGATGGCCGACGTCCTCGCCCGCCAGCTCGCGCTCGCGAAGGGCGTCGAGCCGTCGTTCACCGGCGGCGCGGTCGCGACGATGGACGTGCTCAAGCAGGCCGGATTCGACCTCACCGGGGTCCAGATCAACGACGGCAGCGGACTGTCCGACCAGAACAAGATCCCGGCCAAGGTGCTCAGCGAGATCCTCGCGGTCGCGGCGGCGCCGGACGGCAAGGATCCGAGGACGCCCAAACTGCGGCCGCTGCTGGCTGGCCTCCCCGTCGCGGGCGGCAGCGGGACGCTGGAGAAGCGCTACGGCGATCCGGCGTCGTCGGCGGGCCGGGGCTGGGTGCGCGGCAAGACCGGGACGCTGTCCGGGGTGAACACCCTGGCGGGCGTGGTGCTGGACACCGACGGCCGGATGCTGGTGTTCGCGCTGATGTCGTCCGGTTCGGACCAGAACAAGGGCAGGGCCGCGCTCGACGTCGTCGCGGCGACCCTGCACAAATGCGGCTGCAGGTGAGCGACCGGAATCGGAGCGTGAGGAACTCGGGACGGAAACCGGTCTTCCAGCGGGTAGCGTCATAAGAGTGACTGAGGAAACGCCGACCAAGACACGTTCGATGGTCGACTGGTCCCTGGCCGCCTCGACGGGCGCCCTCCTGGTGCGTGGCGGTCCGGTGGTCGACCGCGAAGAGGCCGAAGAAGCCGTCGCCGAGCTACGTGACCTGACGAGCGAGGCCGAGGGGCACGTCCGCGAGCTGACTGGGCTCGGCCTCGACCTGCCGCTTTTGCCCGCCGAAGTCGTCGACCGGCCCGGTTGGGTCCGTTCGGCCGCCGCCGGGCTCGACGCGCTCACCGGTCGCGCGCTGCCGGAAGCGCAGGGCGGCCCGCTGGCGCCCGTGCTGGCCGGTGGCGCCGGTGTCCAGACCGGTCTGGTGCTCGCCTTCCTGGCGTCCCGCGTGCTCGGGCAGTACGACCCGTTCGGCGGACCGGACCGCGCCGGGCAGCTGGTGCTCGTCGCGCCGAACGTCGTCGCCGCCCAGCGCGCGATGGACGTGCCGGGGCACGACTTCCGGCTGTGGGTCTGCCTGCACGAATGCACCCACCGGCTGCAGTTCACCGCGGTCACCTGGCTGCGCGACTACTTCGCCGACGAGGTTGAGCGCCTGATCGGCGGGCTCGCCGGCCGGGACGCGGACGGGCTGAGCGATCTGGTCGGCCGTCTGCCGGACACCATCAAGCAGATCGGCAAGGGCAAGACGGGCGGCGCCGGTCTCGCCGAACTCCTGCAGTCGCCGGGCGAACGCGCGGTGTTCGACCGGCTGCTGGCCCTTTCCACCCTGCTGGAGGGGCACGCCGACTTCGTGATGGACGCCGTGGGGCCGCAGGTGGTGCCGAGCGTCGAGCTGATCCGTTCGCGGTTCACCGCCCGCCGCAAGGGCGGCGGCCTGATCGACCGAGTGCTGCGCAGCCTGCTCGGCGTGGACGCGAAGCTGCGCCAGTACGAGCAGGGCGCGAAGTTCACCAAGCACGTCGTCGACGCTGTCGGCATGGACGGCTTCAACGCCGTGTGGACGTCGCCGAACACGCTGCCGACCAGGGCCGAGATCGGTGATCCGGCGGCCTGGGTGCGGCGCCTGCACGGGTGAGCGGACCCGATCCCGCGGTCGCGGCCGTGCGGACGGCCGTGCGGGAGTTCCTCGCGTCGGCGAGCCCGCGCGACGAGGTGTACGTCGCGGTCTCCGGCGGCGCGGACTCCCTGGCGCTGACCGAAGCCGCCGCGTTCACCGGCGGCCGCGCGGGGCTGAAGGTGCGCGCGCTCGTCGTCGACCACGGCCTCCAGGACGGTTCCGCCGAAACCGCCGCCCGCG
This sequence comes from Amycolatopsis sp. SB7-3, assembly GCF_041021335.1. Lineage (NCBI taxonomy): Bacteria > Bacillati > Actinomycetota > Actinomycetes > Pseudonocardiales > Pseudonocardiaceae > Amycolatopsis > Amycolatopsis sp. SB7-3. The sequence goes on along the minus strand of NZ_JBFPJQ010000001.1, from coordinate 1,774,568 downwards.
CCGCGGACACGGCACGAGAACTGGGCGCCGACACCGCCGAAGTCCTGAAGGTGCGCGTCGAGGGTGCGGGCGGACCGGAAGCCGCCGCCCGCCGGGCCCGCTACGGCGCCTTGCGTTCGGCGCTGCCGGACGGACACGGCCTCGTCCTGCTCGGCCACACCCTCGACGACCAGGCCGAAACCGTCCTGCTCGGCCTCGGCCGGGGTTCCGGTCCGCGTTCGCTGGCCGGGATGCGGCCGCTCGACCCACCGTGGGGACGGCCGCTGCTCGGCGTCACCCGCGCCACCACGCGCCGGGCTTGCGCGGCGCTCGGCGTCGACCCGTGGCAGGACCCGCACAACGCGGACCCGCGGTTCACCCGTGTCCGGTTGCGGACGGAAGTACTGCCCCTTCTGGAGGAGGTGCTGTCCGGCGGGGTCGCGGCCTCGCTCGCCCGCACGGCGGCGCAACTGCGCGAGGACACCGAGGCGTTGGACACACTCGCCGGCGAGGTCCACCTGCGGGCTTTCACCGGCGAAGGGCTCGACGTCGCCGTGCTCGCCACCGAACCGCCCGCGCTGCGGCGACGCGTCCTCCGCAGGTGGCTGCTGGACTCCGGGGTCCGCGAGCTCACCGACGCCCATCTGCGTTCGGTCGACGCGCTGGTGGGGAACTGGCGGGGTCAGGGCGGGGTCTGGCTACCCGGCGACTTGGTGGCGAAGCGGGCGCATGGCAGGCTCTTGCTCGAAACACCCCAGTCCACCACCTAGAGGGGAACGTCCTGTGTACGAAGGCGAGATCGCCTCCGTGCTCGTCACCGAGCAGCAGATCAACGACAAGATCGCCGAGCTGGCCGCACAGGTCGCCGCGGACTACCCGGCCGACGGCCCCGGCTCCGGGCAGGGAGACCTCCTGCTCGTCGGCGTGCTCAAGGGCGCGGTGATGTTCATGACCGACTTCGCCAGGGCTCTCCCTCTTCCCTCCCAGCTCGAGTTCATGGCGGTCTCCTCCTACGGCTCGGCGACTTCGTCGTCCGGCGTGGTGCGGATCCTCAAGGACCTCGACCGCGACATCGCCGGCCGCGACGTGCTCATCGTCGAGGACATCGTCGACTCCGGGCTGACCCTGTCCTGGCTCCTGAAGAACCTCGCGAGCCGGAACCCGGCGTCGCTGGAGGTCGTCTCGCTCCTGCGCAAGCCGGAGGCGGTCAAGGTCGACGTACCGGTCAAGTACATCGGGTTCGACATCCCCAACGAATTCGTAGTCGGATACGGCCTGGACTACGCGGAGCGTTACCGGGACCTGCCCTACATCGGCACCCTGGATCCGCACGTTTACACGTCCTGAGAACCGCTTGCCCGTTCGCGGGGAAATGCGGAACCCTGAGCGCGGAGAACGCGTCATAGGCTGCGATCAAGTGCGTTAACCTATGCGAAGACCTTTGCCACGAAGCCGTCGTGGCCTGGCCCGGGGGAAACGGAGAGAGCTCAGATGGGGAACAGCAGCCTGGCGGACGCGAACGCGTTCAAGAACGCCGCGGCTCAGGGGCAGGTCGGGATCGACCCGGACGCGGCCCAGACCGCACTGAACAAGATCCGCACCGGCAAGGACGCCGTCGAAGCGCTGCTCCACAGCGCCGGCGACCTCGGGCAGGCGCCGAAGCTGGGCAACAACCCGGTCGGCAACGCGATCGCGGCGAAGGTCGCGAACCGGGCCGACGGCGGCGGGGACTCCTACACCGCCGCCCTCCAGAACCTTTACCAGCAGTACGAGGCGGCCGAGGCCGGCATCGTCACCGCGATGGCCCGTTACCACGAGATCGACCAGGCCGCGGCCGAGCCGTTCCGGAACGTCTGAGGGGGAGTCAGAAAGCCATGCCACCGAAGCACAGCGCCGACTCTTACGGCGAGAGCAACACCAGCGGCGCGCCGGTCCAGCTCGGCGACAACACCGAAGCCGCGAACATCGTGTCGTCCGCGCGCGGCCGTTCCGACGGGTTCGACATCGGCGCGGACCGCGCCATCACCAACCCGCCGAACTGGGAAAGCGCCCCGAGCAGCCAGGACCTGTGGAACCAGGCCAACCTCGGCAACGACCCCAGCACCGCGACCGCGATCAGCCAGTCCTGGAGCTCGCACGGCAGCAAGCTGAGCCAGGCGTCGAACGACCTCTACAACGCGATCTCCGAACTGGGCTCCGCCTGGATCGGGCAGGGCGCGGCGGCCGCGCAGGGTTCGCTCGTCGCCATCGCGAACTCGGGCTCGCAGGCCTCCGAGGCCGCGCACACGATGTCGGACCGGCTGCAGAAGCAGGCCGACGCCGCCACCAAGGTCAAGCTCATGCCGAAGCCGACCGACTACAGCCCCGAGAAGGCCATGGGCCAGGCGCTGGCGGCGGGCCCGGTCGGCATGATCACCGACCAGAAGCCCCTCGCCGACCAGGACAAGGAAGTGCGGGCGGAGCAGGCCAGGTTCCTCGAGGCCTACACCAAGGAGATGAGCGAGGTCGACAGCTCGACCCCGAGCTTCGGCCCCGAATCCCTCGGCATGAAGCCGACCGCCACGCACAACAGCGCTTCGTTCAGCGGGGTCGGCAACATCGGCGGCGGTGGCCTCAACTCCGGCGCCGTCTCCGGCACCCCCGTCTTCGCCGGTACGCACGGCTACGGCGGCGCGCACGGCAGCGGCGCGGCTCCGATCCACGCCGGTCCGGACTCGGGTGTGTTCTCGCAGGCCGGCTACAACCCCGCCGCGAACGTCCCGGCCTCCGGTGTCGCGCCGGGCGCCGGCGTCGCCTCCGGCGCGGGTGCCCCGATGACCCCGCACGCCCCGGCGAGCGGCGGCAACGGACTCGGCCAGGCCCTCACCGCGGCCGGGCTCGGCGGCGCTCTCGGCTACGCCGGTGCCAAGGCGCTCGGACAGGGCAACAAGTCCGGCGCCAAGGACACCGACAGCACCGACGCCGCGGCCACCGAGAAGGGCGGGCCCGCGCAGAGCGCGGCGTCCCAGGCCGTGCCGCAGCAGGGCATCGTGTCCTCCAGCGGCACCATCGGTGGCGGCGCCACCCCGCCGATGCAGGGCATGGGCGGCATGGGCATGGGCGCCCACGGCGCGCAGGCCGAGCAGGAGGAGGAGCACACGCACGCGTCGTTCCTCATCGAGCCGGACCCGGACGACGCCTTCGGCGCCAACGAGGCGACCCCGCCGCCGGTCATCGGCGCCTGGACCGAAGACGACGAACGCTAGAACGGTTTTCACCGGGCGCGCGGCCGATCGGCCGCGCGCCCGCTGACTTGTTTGGGGGCCGAAGATGGCGAACGGTGAACTGCTCACCCCGGTCGAGCTGGACTTCCTCTGGGAGGGCGCGAACGCCGGAGAGCTGCCGTACCCGCTACGGCTCCGCTCGCACGGGGCGACCATGGACGAGCGCGGCGCCCTGCGCACGCAGACGCTCCAGTCGCTGAACCAGCGCCGCCTCGCCGACGAGCGCGGACGCCCCGAGCCGCATATCGAGGACTACTTCGGTGTCCTCGCGAGGCCGGACCTGAGCCTGGACTGCGTCCAGCTCAACAATCCCAACACCGAACCGCTGCTCGCGGTCGCGTCCCTGCTCGGCGGCCAAGGCCTGCTGACGGTGCAGGACCCGCGCGGTTTCCACTTCCACCCCATCGCCCCGGACGGCCTCGCGAGCGCGATCGTCTCCCTCCTGCCGCCGGGGACCCGCGGCACGGAGAAGTCGATCACCCTCCCGCTGGACGGGCTCGTCGGCGCTTCGGGGGCGGACTTCCTCCAGCGTCGCCAGCCGCAGATCGACGGCACGGCGACGTCCGACGAGGACCGCAAGGCCCTGTCGAGGCTCCAGGCCCAGCCGCGGCTACGCGGTGGCCAGTTCGGCGCGAACGCGCGCAGCAAACACGGCACGCGGAGCCGGTCTTCGGTGCTGAGCTGGTTCGACACGCAGTCCGGCCGGTACTTCACCCAGGCCACCCGCGGTGCCGACGGCCGGGACTGGATCACCATCGCGCCCGCGGATCCGGCGACGTTGCGGCACCGGCTCACGGAGATGCTGGGGAAGATCGCTTCCGACGCTTCTCTCGCGCGCTGACCCCTCTTCGAAATGTCATGAAAGGGTCGTTCCTGACATTTTTCGTCCTGAACGACCCTTTCATGACATTTGGCAACCCGGGCACTTAGCGCATCCGGACGACGACTGTCGTACCCCTTCGCTATCGTGAACCCGCTGGGCGTCCCGAGGCCCAGAAGCCGAGGTGCCGGGAGGGCACGGAGCAATGCACCAGGAACATTTCACGCCGATGGCGTTCGACTTCCTCTGGGAGTCCGCCGAGCTCGGCGACCTGCCGTACCCGCTGCGCGTCCGGTCGCACGGCGCGACCGAGCTCGAACGGCGGGCGCTGCGCCAGCGCGTCGACAACGAACTCCAGGCCCGCGGCATCCGCGACGGCCGGGGCAGGCTGGACCGGAAGATCGAGGACTGGCTGTACCTCCTCGCCCGCGGTTCGCTGACCATCGACGCGCTGCACATCCCCGATTTCCAGGCCCCGACGATCGCCGTGCTCGGCGCCACCGACGGCCGCGACGCGGTGATCGCGATCCAGGACCAGTCCGGGATCTGGCTGCGTGAGGCACCCGCCGACGGGCTCCCGACCGCGGTCGTCGACCTGCTGCCCCCGGGGCAGCGCGGTTCGGAGGCGTCCATCACGCTGCCGATCGACGACGCCCGCCGCACCGAGCCGATCCGCGCCGCCATCAACGCGACGAAGCAGTCCGAAGAGCCCGAAGCGGCGAAGTCCCGCCGCAAGGACAAGCCGCGCGTCTCGCTCAGCGAACGCATCACCGCGGACCCGCGCGAGGCGTTCGGCAAGCTCACCGGCCAGCCGAGGCTCCGCGGCGGTCAGCTCGCAGCGAACAGCCGGTCCCACGTCGGCGCCAAGCAGCGGTCCCGCGTCCTCGGCTGGTTCGACACCGCCAGCGGCCGCTATCTCAGCACGTCACAGGCCGGTCCGGACGGCCGCGAATGGGTCACCGTCTCACCCGCGGACGTCAAGACACTCCGCATGCGGCTGGGTGAAATGGCCGCCGGTGTGGCGGTCGACACACGGTGAGAGCCCGCTCCGGGAACCCTCGCGAGGCGTCCGCCGTTTACGTCCGAGAGGCTCACCACCCTCATCCGTCCAGGCGGGCGGTATCCTGAGGGGCGGGTGTCGGAGCACCATGGGTCGTCAAGATCGTGATGGCGGGTATCACAGGAGCCGCCCAACCAGGAAGGGTCGAGGCCACCAGGGCCGAGTCGTATGAACCGGAAGAGCGTGCTCAGGAACCCAGTGCTCTGGATTCTCGCGGCGGTACTGGCGTTTCTCGCATACAACACGATCTTCGACAGTGATCGTGGCTACACCCAGGTGCCGATCTCGATCGCGAACCAGCAGATCACCGCGAACAACGTCAAGGAAGCCTCGCAAGAGGACAAGGAGCAGCAGATCAAGCTGCTGCTGAACAAGAAGATCGAGGTCGACGGCCAGCAGGTCGACCAGATCATCGCGCAGTACCCGGCGAACGTCGCGGGCACCATCTACGGCCAGCTCATCGGCCTCAAGAGCGGTGACAACCCGGTCAAGTTCACCACCAAGGTCACCCAGCAGAACGTCCTCACCCAGATCCTGATCTTCGCCATCCCGCTGGCGCTGGTGCTGGGCCTGCTGATGTGGATGATGAACAACGCCCAGGGCGGCGGGAACCGCGTCCTCAACTTCGGCAAGTCGAAGGCCAAACAGCTCAACAAGGACATGCCCAAGACGACCTTCGGGGACGTCGCGGGCGCCGACGAGGCCGTCGAAGAGCTGTACGAGATCAAGGACTTCCTGCAGAACCCGGCGCGCTACCAGGCGCTCGGCGCGAAGATCCCCAAGGGCGTGCTGCTCTACGGGCCGCCCGGTACCGGTAAGACGCTGCTCGCGCGCGCCGTCGCCGGCGAGGCGGGCGTGCCGTTCTACACGATCTCCGGTTCCGACTTCGTCGAGATGTTCGTCGGTGTCGGCGCCTCGCGGGTCCGCGACCTGTTCGAGCAGGCCAAGCAGAACGCGCCCTGCATCATCTTCGTCGACGAGATCGACGCGGTCGGCCGCCAGCGCGGCGCCGGCCTCGGCGGCGGCCACGACGAACGTGAGCAGACGCTCAACCAGCTCCTCGTCGAGATGGACGGCTTCGACGCGCGCGGCGGCATCATCCTGATCGCCGCGACCAACCGTCCCGACATCCTCGACCCGGCGCTCCTGCGCCCCGGTCGCTTCGACCGCCAGATCCCGGTGTCCGCGCCGGACATGCGCGGCCGCAAGGCGATCCTCGAGGTGCACGCCAAGGGCAAGCCGATCGCGCAGGGCACCGACCTGAGCAGCCTCGCCAAGCGGACCGTCGGCATGTCCGGCGCCGACCTGGCGAACGTGCTCAACGAGGCCGCCCTGCTCACCGCCCGCCAGAACGGGCACGTGATCACCGACGCCGCGCTGGAGGAGTCCGTCGACCGCGTCGTCGGCGGGCCCGCCCGCAAGAGCCGGATCATCTCCGAGAAGGAGAAGAAGATCACGGCCTACCACGAGGGCGGGCACGCGCTCGCCGCGTGGGCGATGCCGGACATCGAACCGGTCTACAAGCTGACGATCCTGCCGCGTGGGCGCACCGGCGGGCACGCCCTGCTCGTCCCGGAGGACGACAAGGAGTTGATGACCCGTTCGGAGATGATCGGGCGCCTGGTCTTCGCGATGGGCGGCCGGACGGCGGAGGAGCTCGTCTTCCACGAGCCCACCACCGGTGCCTCCTCCGACATCGAGCAGGCGACGAAGATCGCCCGCGCGATGGTCACCGAATACGGCATGAGCGCCCGGCTCGGCGCCGTCAAGTACGGCCAGGAACAGGGCGACCCGTTCCTCGGCCGCTCGGCGGGCCGCCAGGCGGACTACTCGCTGGAGGTCGCGCACGAGATCGACGAGGAGGTGCGCAAGCTCATCGAGACCGCGCACACCGAGGCGTGGCACGTGCTGAGCACCTACCGCGACGTGCTGGACGAGCTGGTCATCGAGCTCCTCGAGAAGGAGACGCTGACCCGCAAGGACCTCGAGCGGATCTTCGCGACCGTCGAGAAGCGCCCGCACATCACCATCTTCAACGAGTTCGGCGACCGCAAGCCGTCCGACAAGCCGCCGATCAAGACCCCCGGCGAGCTGGCCATGGAGCGCGGCGAGCCGTGGCCCCCGCCGGAGGAGAAGAAGGAGCAGCCCGTGCTGCAGCCGGCGCCGACCCCGGTCGGCACCGCGCAGGGTGGCGGCGACCTTCCCGGCGGCCCGCCGTACCCGCAGCCGGCCCCGCCGCCGGACCCGAACGCCAACCCGTACGCCCCTCCGCCGCCGGGCGCCTACCCCAACGGCGGTCGCCCCAACGGCGGGCCGAACGGCACCGGTCACTGGCCCCAGGCATATGGTGGGCAGCAGCCGGGCGGACCGGCAGGCGGTTACCAGGGTGGGCCCGTAGGCGGCCCGCCGAACTATGGGGCTCCTCCCGGATGGACCCCGGCCACGCAGCCGGGCGGCCAGCCGAACCAGCCCTGGCGTCCCGCCGAAGACCGCCCGCGCGACGGCTGGTTCGCTGACCAGCCCGGCGGTCAGCAGGACGAAGGACAGCAACGGCGTGACGACGGACAGGACGACACCAAGCGGTAACGGCGCAAGCCCGGTCTTCGACCAGGACCGGGCCGAGAAAGCCGTACGCGAACTCCTGCTCGCCTGTGGTGAGGACCCGGACCGGGACGGTCTCTTGGAGACCCCGGCCCGGGTCGCTCGCGCTTACCGGGAAATGTTCGCCGGTCTCTACACCGAACCGGACCACGTCCTGGACCGCACGTTCGACGAGGCCCACGAAGAACTCGTGCTCGTGACGGACATCCCGATGTTCAGCACCTGTGAACATCATTTGCTCTCATTCCACGGCGTCGCTCATATCGGGTACATCCCCAACGAGCACGGCAAGGTCACCGGCCTGTCCAAACTGGCCCGCCTCGTCGACCTCTACGCCAAGCGCCCGCAGGTCCAGGAGCGGCTCACCTCCCAGGTCGCCGACGCGCTCATGCGCAAACTCGAACCCCGCGGCGCGATCGTCGTGGTCGAGGCCGAGCATCTCTGCATGGCTATGCGCGGGATCCGTAAACCCGGCGCCAGGACGACGACGTCCGCCGTGCGCGGGCTGCTGCAGTCTTCGGCGTCCTCGCGGGCGGAGGCGCTGGACCTGATCAAGGGCCGTCGATGACCGCCCTGCCCCGGCCCGGCCGGTGTGCGGTGATGGGCATCCTGAACGTCACCCCGGATTCCTTTTCGGACGGTGGCCGCTACCTCGGCGTCGATCAGGCACTGGAGCACGCGCACGAGATGTGGGCGCGCGGCGCGGATCTGATCGACGTCGGCGGGGAGTCGACGCGGCCGGGAGCGTCCCGGGTGGACGCCGGGACCGAGATTTCCCGGATCATGCCGGTGATCCGCACGCTCGCCGCCGACGGTGTCGCGATGTCCGTGGACACCACCCGCGCCGAGGTCGCCCTCGCCGCGGTCGAGGCGGGCGCTTCCGTGATCAACGACGTCTCCGGTGGGCTGGCCGATCCGAACATGGCGAAGGTCGCCGCCGAGACCGGTGTCCCGTATGTGCTGATGCATTGGCGCGGGCACAGCAAGGACATGAACGCGCTGGCGTCCTATGAGGACGTCGTCGCGGACGTGCGTGTCGAGTTGCTGTCCCGAGTGGACGAAGCACTCGCCGCGGGTGTCGACCACGGCGCGATCGTGCTCGACCCCGGGCTGGGTTTCGCGAAGAACGCCGAGCACGACTGGGCGTTGTTGAACGGTCTGGATTCCTTCCTGTCACTGGGTTTCCCGGTCCTCGTCGGCGCGTCGCGCAAACGGTTCCTCGGGCGCTTGTTGTCCGGAAAGGACGGAAAGCCCGCCCCGCCGGACGGTCGCGAGAACGCGACCGCGGCCGTGTCCGCGCTCGCCGCGGCGGCCGGAGCCTGGGGTGTGCGGGTGCACGAGGTCGGCGCGAGTATCGACGCCGTGACCGTCGCGGCGGCTTGGCGGAAGGGGAGTCCTGTTGTCTGACCGGATCACGTTGACCGGATTGAGGGTCTTCGGCAGGCACGGGGTCTTCGACCACGAGAAGCGGGACGGGCAGGAGTTCGTCGTCGACATCGTGGTGTGGCTGGACCTCGGCCCGGCCGCCGCGTCCGACGACCTGACCAAGACGCTGCACTACGGCGAACTCGCGGAGCTCGCCGCCGGGATCGTGGCGGGCGAGCCGTACGACCTCATCGAGAGTGTCGCCGGGAAGATCGCCGACGAGGTATTGCGCGACGAGCGGCTGACCGCCGTCGAGGTGACGGTGCACAAGCCGTCCGCGCCGATCCCGCTGAACTTCGACGACGTCGCCGTCACGGTGCGACGCGAACGATGAGCCGCGCGCTGCTTTCGCTCGGCTCCAACCTGGGTGACCGGCTCGCGTACCTCCGGTCCGCCGTCGACGCGGTCCGGCCCGCGGTCGTCGCGGTGTCGTCGGTGTACGAGACCAAGGCTTGGGGCGTCGAGGACCAGCCGGACTTCCTCAACGCCGTCGTCCTGGTCGACGACCCGGCGCGCGATCACTGGGACTGGCTGCGCACCGGGCAGGCCGCCGAGCAGGCGGCGGAGCGCGTGCGCGAACTCCGGTGGGGTCCGCGCACGCTGGATGTCGACATAGTGACCGTGGACGGGGTGCGCTCCGACGACCCCCAGTTGGTGTTGCCGCATCCCGGCACGCCGGAGCGCGCGAGCGTGCTGATCCCCTGGCTGGAGATCGAGCCCGACGCGGTGCTCCCCGGCCACGGTCCCGTCGCCGACCTCCTCGCCGCCCGCCCCGCCTCGGACCGCGACTCCGTCAGCCTCACGCATTTCGTCCTCTGAATGCGGTAGTTCGCGATACCAACCACCGCATCCAGAGGACTAAACGCGGGTGGTAGCCAGCGCATTCAGAGGACTAAATGCGTTAGCCCAGCGCGGAGCGCAGGGCGGCGACGATCCACTCGGCCTGCCGCATCTGTGACGGGAACGACGGCCAGCCGTTCATCTTCCCCAGCAGGAGCCAGTACCGCTCGGCCCGCGGATCCATGCTGATCGCCATCCCGTCGGTCAGCCGCTTCCGCCAGGCCGGGTCGCGCGGGTCGCGGCCGTTGCGCGAAGACTGCGTGAAGATCGTCTCCGCCAGTTCCCGGCCTTCGGGCGAGTCCGGCGCGAGGCCGGCTTCGAGCGCTTCGGTCGCCTTCGCGCTCCACGCCGTCCACAGCTCCTGCTGCTTCGCGCCGAAGTCCGCGCCGTCCTCCTTCCGGAGCTGCGAGTGCCACTCGCTCATCCGGCGGATGGACGCGCGAAACTCCTCGTCCTGCACGAGTTCGGCGAACTCGATCCACGCCTCCAGCTGCTCGGGCGTCGGGTCGTCGGGCAGTTCCGGTTTCGCCGAGCGCATCCGCTCGTAGAACTCCGGATCCAGCTCGAGCCCTTCGACCATGTCCGCCCAGAACTCGTCGAGCAAACGTTTGCGGTCTTCGTCCGACATCGACGCGAGTTTGTTCATCAGTTCGACCTCCTCCAGTGGTGAGTCCCGTTTGGCCACCGCTCGCAGGACCGCGCGGCGCAGTTCCAGCCGCCGGATCTGCTCGTCCAGGGCGGCGACGTGCTGGACCGCGAGGTCCCCGATGGTCGCTTCCCTGGTCAGCGCCCGCTCCACGTCCGCGAGGCCCAGCCCGAGTTCCCGCAGCGTCCGGACCAGCTCCAGCCGCGCCATCGCGGTGGCGTCGTAGAGGCGGTAGCCCGAATCGGTGCGGTCGGTCGGGGGCAGGAGCCCTTCGTCGGAGTAGAAGCGGATGGTCTTCACCGGCAGGCCGGTCCGTTTGGCCAGCTCCCCGATGGTGAAAACCGCTGCGGTGCCCATATGCCTCATCGTCGACTCTCCAGTTGGTGGAGAGTCAAGCCTGCCAGGTAGCGTTGGACCATGCACTTCACCCGGCCACGCGAGCTGGCGGTGGCCGGCCTCCTGGGAGTGGTCCTGGCCTATCTGCTCTTCCAGGTCGCCTACGGATCCATCCCCGCGCTTCCGCTCTTCGCCGGAATCACGCTGCTCGTCCTCGCGCTCTGCGAGGTCGTGCTCGCCTTCATCATCCGTGCGCGGATCAAGAGCAACCGCGTGCTCTCCGCGATCTCCGTCGCCCGATCGGTGGCGCTCGCGAAGGCCTCGTCGCTCGCCGGATCCGCCATGACGGGGGTGTGGCTGGCGGCTTTCGCGTATCTTTTTCCGCGACGTGACGAACTCCTCGCGGCGAGCGGTGATCTCCGCTCGGCGACGGTCGGGATCGTCAGCTCGGCGGCGCTGGTAGCTGCGGCTTTGTGGCTCGAACACTGCTGCCGGACCCCCGAGGGCGGCGATCGGGAGCGCGATCCCGAGCCGACCGGTTAACGCTCGAGAGCCACCGCTCGAAGTACCGACTAGGTCTCGTTCGGATTACTAGAAGGTACGGTGTTGGGCATGACCGGGGTGGGTGACGACTCGCGCGGCCGCCTTGCGGGTAGGCCGTGGCTTGTCGTCGGCTTGGTTCTCGCCGTCGGCGCGACTCTCGCATTGGTGCTTTCCGACGACCTCCGCTACTTGCGGTTGGGCATCGTCGCGGCGCTGTGGGCCGCCTTGATCGGTGCGTTCCTCGCGGTCCGCTACCGCAAGCACGTGTCGCAGAGTGAGGACGCCGTCGCCGAGGCACAGGCCGTCTACGAGCTGGAGCTGGAACGCGAGATCGCCGCCCGCCGCGAGTTCGAGCTGGAGATCGAGGCGGAGACCCGGCAGGCTGCCGAGAGCCGTTCCCACGAAGAGCTCGAAGCGCTCAGAGCCGAGGTGAGCGCCCTGCGCGAAAGCCTCCAGTCGCTCTTCGGTGGCGAGGTGCTCCTCGAACGCGTCGCGCTCACCGCGCAGGCCACCCGGATGCGGTCCCTCGACAACAAGCAGCTGATGAGCGCGGGGTCCGAGAACGGCAACGGCAAACCCCAGCTCATGGCGGCCAAGAGCACCACGATCGACGTCGACGAGCGTGAACGCGAGCGCGAGCGCCCGACCGAGATGATCGACCGCGTCCTCGAGCCCGCCTCCGCGCGGGTGGGCACGCCGCCCGCGGCTCGCCGCAAACCGGCGAACGGCCAGGTCAACGGCACCAACGGGTACGGGCAGAGCAATCAGGTCCAGCGGCCGAAGCCGGTCGACGAGTCGACTCGCCGCAGTATGCGCAAGGCGGACGCCCGTGCTTCGAAGGCGGCCGAGGCGCTCGCCGCCGAAGCCGCTCGCCGCGAGCGGCTCGAGATGTCCAACCCCGGGATGTCGCCCGCCGAGGTCTCCCGGCCGATGCCGAGGGTCGACGCCCCGCGCAAGACCCCGCCGCCGGTGACACCGGCTGAGGTGTCCCGTCCGTCGATGCCGGGGGTGTCGCGCGCCGAGGTCTCGCAGCCGTCGATGCCGACCATCGCCCGGCAGCCCCAGCGGCCGGAGCCCCCGCGCAACGAACCGCCCCGCCGCACGCAGCAGTCTTCGCTTCAGCAGCGGCTCGACGCCGGCACCGTGCAGCGTCCTCCCGCGACGCGGCCCGAGGAGCAGACCCGGAAGCAGACGCCGCCGGTGAAGCCCCCGGTGCAGGCGAAGCCGGTGAAGAAGGTCGAGCCGGACCGTCCCCGGCCGAACCGTGAGCTCGGCCTGACGCGCCCCGGGATGAAACCCGTCGAGCGGCAGCGTCCGGCCGGTGGCACGCCGCCGCCCGCGAACAAGCCCGCCACGCCGGAGCCCATGGAGGCCACCGGCGAATGGAAGCCGTCGTGGACGCAGGAGCGCCCGGTCTCCGATCTGAGCGCCGCGTTCCCCAGGAAGGACGACTTCCAGGACCGGCTGCGGCCCACGCCGCCCGCCAAGCCCCAGCCCGCGGCCGCGCAGTCGCGTCCCGAGCCGCGTCCGGAACCGCGCCCCGAGCCGAGGCCGGAATCGCGTCGCGACCCGGAGCCACCGACTCCGCCGTCGATCCCGGCCGTGTCCGAGCCGCCTCGCCGGGCCGAGCCCGTGCGGCAGCCGGAGCCCGAACCGGTGCGCCGTCCGGCGGCCGAGGCGCCGTCGCGGCACGGATCCCCGGCCGCGGAGGAACCGCCCGCGGTCAACCCGACCCTGCCCGAAGAGATCCGGCTGGCGCAGAACGGTGGCGGCGGACGCCGTCGCCGGGCCGCCGAGGACTCCTCGGTCTCGATCACCCCGGCCCCGAACGTCCCGGAGCCCACCGGTGGCGGCCGTCGCCGTCGCCCGGACGGGGAGCCCCCGGCTTGGCAGAGCACCGAGTCCACCGGCGGCCGTCACGGCGGCAGGCGGGCGAAGCCGGACGACGAGACGCCGTCCCGCAACGGCTCGTCGCACAGCCGTCCGGAGACCTCGGACGCGGGCTCGCACGCCTCCGGCCGATCGGTGATGGACCTGCTCGCCGCCAACGGCGCGAACGAATCCACTCCGCGGCGCAGGCGGCGCGCCGAAGACTGACCCCGTACCGACGGTAGGGTGACCCGCTGTGAGCGAGCCTTCCTCCCCGGCGCCCGGTCTCGACCGGCCCCGCCGGTCTCGGTCGATCACCGTGCTGCTGCCGGTGCTCGGGTTGATCGCCGTCGCGCTGTGCGGGTTGTTCGTCTTCGGCACGGTGACCGAAAAGGTGGGCCCGCTCGCGGTGGGGATCGGTGTGCTCGCGGCGCTGGTCCCGGTCGCCGTGGTGGTCACCGCGTTCCTGTGGGTGGACCGCTGGGAGCCGGAACCGCCGAAGCTCCTGCTGCTGGCCTTCGTCTGGGGCGCGTGCGTCGCGACGATCATCGCGTTGCTGCTCAACAGCGGCGCCGAGGCCGTCGGTGACCTGCTGCTCGGTACGGGCGTCGGCGGCAAGATCAGCGGGCTGGTCTCCGCGCCGCTGGTCGAGGAGGCCGCGAAGGCCGTTTTCATCCTGCTGCTGTGGTGGCGCCGCCCGAGCGAGTTCGACGGCGTCGTGGACGGCATCGTCTACGCCGGGTTCACCGCGGCGGGCTTCGCCTTCACCGAGAACATCTACTACTTCGGCCGCGCGTTCGCCGAGCACGGCTTCGGCGACGGCACGAGCGCCGGTGTGCTCGCGGCGTTCTTCCTGCGTGGCGTGCTCTCGCCGTTCACGCATCCGCTGTTCGCCGTGATGACCGGGATCGGACTCGGGGTCGCCGCGAGCAGCAAGGTCCGCTCGCTGCGGATCCTGGCGCCGATCGGCGGCTACCTCGTCGCCGTGCTGCTGCACGCGCTGTGGAACGGCGCGGCGCTGCTCGGCGGCGCCAAGACCTTCCTGAACGTCTACTTCCTGATCATGGTGCCGCTGTTCATCGGCGTCTTCTCCGTGGTGGTCATGCAGCGGCGCCGCGAGCAGCGGATCGTCGCCGCGGCCCTGCCGATGATGGTCGACGCCCGCTGGATCGCCCCGTCGGAGGTGTCGCTGCTGGCCAGCCTCTCCGGTCGGCGGTCGTGGCGGAAACAGGCCCGGAAGCAGTCGGGGCGGGAGGCGGCGAAGGCCGTCGGCCGCTACCAGGCCAGCGTGACCGAGCTCGCGTTCCTGCGGCGCGGTCCGAAGCTCACCGACGAGGCGAAACAGCGGCAGAGCGAACTGTTGCAGGTGCTCAAGACGTCACGCGCCGAGGCCGTCCGGCTCGCCGACGGCGCGCCGCGCGGGTGACCACGGTCAGGTGAAGCTGGTCACGAGCGCCGGGTCAGACCCGGGGCGGAGGGTTACCCTCGCGCCGTCGTCTGGTACCCGCGACCGCAGAGCGGGACTGGAACGAGTTGAGGAGTTTTCGACCATGAGCGTCCATTGGCGCACGCCATGATGAGGCCCGCTCGCCTGGCCGTGGGCGTTGTCTCCGCAGGTCGTGTCGGCAGTGTCGTGGGCGCGGCGCTCACCAGGGCCGGGCACACGGTCGTCGCCGCTTCGGGCCTTTCCCACGCTTCGGTGCGCCGGGCGGAGCAACTGCTCCCCGACGTGCCGCTCCTGCCGCCCGACGAGGTCGCCCGCCGCGCCGATCTGGTCCTGCTGGCCCTGCCGGACGACGCGCTCGCCGGGATGGTGCGTGGTTTCGTCGCCACCGGTTCGCTGCGCCCGGGACAGATCGTCGTGCACACCTCCGGGTCGCACGGCATCGACGTCCTCGCGCCCGCCGCCGAGGCGGGCGCGCTGCCGCTGGCGCTGCACCCCGTGATGACCTTCACCGGCCGTCCCGAAGACCTCGACAGGCTCGCCGCCTGCAGTTTCGGCGTCACGGCGGCGGAGGGGGACGAGGCGGCGTGGAACGTCGGCGAGGCGTTGACCGTGGAGATGGGCGCGGAGCCCGTCCGGGTCCCCGACGAAGCGCGAGCGCTCTATCACGCGGCGTTGGCACACGGTGCGAACCACCTGATGGCGCTGGTCGCCGACTGCGCGGAACTGTTGCGGGAGGCGGGAATCGCCCAGCCCGAACGCCTGGTGGCTCCGTTGTTGTCGGCGGCGTTGGATAATGTTCTGCGACACGGGGACCGCGCACTGACCGGGCCGGTGGCCCGTGGTGATCTCGGCACCGTGCGCAAGCATCTCGCGGTGCTGGCCGAACGTGGCCCCGACATCGCCCCGAGCTATCGCGCGCTGGCCAAGCGCACGCTGGCGCGCGGCGACGCCGCCGGGCTCTTGGACGCCTCGGCAGCCGCCGAGCTCACCGAACTCCTCAGTGACCCCGCCGAAGGGCAGCAAAACCAGTGACCACACCGAAATTCGCCCGAGGCACGCTGCACACCTTCCAGCCGCCGGAGCAGGTCAGCCAGGTGACGCGTGCGCTGCACGGCGTCGGCCGCAAGGTCGCGCTGGTGCCCACCATGGGCGCACTGCACGCCGGTCACCGCGAGCTGATCCGCCGGGCGAAGCGGCTGCCGAACACGGTCGTCGCGACGTCGATCTTCGTGAACCCCCTGCAGTTCGGGGAGGGCGAGGACTTCGAGGCGTACCCGCGTCCGCTGGACAAGGACCTCGAAGTGCTGAAGGAGGACGGAGTCGAGCTGGGCTTCCTGCCCAAGGCGTCGGATCTGTATCCCGAAGGTGCCACCGTCACGGTGCACCCCGGCCCGCTCGGCGACGAGCTGGAAGGCGCGGTGCGGCCGGGGCATTTCGCCGGCGTGCTCACCGTGGTGGCGAAACTGTTCAACATCGTGCGGCCGGATTACGCCTTCTTCGGGGAGAAGGACTACCAGCAGCTGGTGCTGATCAAGAAGATGGTGCGCGACCTGAACTTCGACACCCGCGTCATCGGGGTGCCGACGGTACGGGAGCGCGACGGGCTGGCGTTGTCCTCGCGCAACGTCTACCTGACTCCGGAACAGCGCGAGGACGCGATCGTGTTGTCGGCGGCGCTCACCGCGGGTGCCTTCGTCGGACGCGACGGCGCGGAAGCCGTGCTGGCGACCGCCAGGCAGACCCTCGCCGCGCGACCCGCGGTCGAGGTCGATTATCTGGAATTGAGGGGAACCGACCTCGGGCCCGCGCCCGTCGACGGTGAGGCGCGTCTGCTGATCGCGGCCAGGGTGGGGAGTACCCGGCTGATCGACAACGTCCCGGTGGTGCTCGGCGCGGCCGTGGACCATCCGGAACACGCGCCGGACGCAGGGGAATAGGGAGAGTCCACGATGTACCGCACGATGCTGAAATCGAAGATCCATAGGGCGACGGTCACCCAGGCCGATCTCCACTACGTCGGATCGGTGACCGTCGACGAGGACCTGATGGACGCGGCGGATCTGCTGCCGGGCGAACAGGTGTCCATTGTGGACGTCACCAACGGCGCGCGGCTCGAGACCTACGTGATCGCGGGCGAACGCGGCAGCGGGGTGCTCGGCATCAACGGCGCCGCGGCGCATCTGGTGCACCCCGGCGATCTGGTGATCCTGATTTCGTACGCGCAGATGGAGAACGCCGAGGCGGCCGCGTTCCGGCCGCGCGTCGTCTTCGTCGACGCGGACAACCGGATCGTCGAGAAGGGCGCCAACCCCGGGCACGCGCCGGAGGGCTCCGGCCTGTTGAGCGGCACCGTGACCCTGGCCGACGACGACACGATGACCTTCCCGGTCGCCGAAACCGCCGACGCCCGCCGTCTCGACGCGCTGCTGCACGCCGAAAGCTGAGTCCTTGCTGCTCACGATCGACGTCGGCAACACCAACATCGTTCTCGGGCTGTACTCGGGAGACGACCTGGTCGGTGACTGGCGGATGCGCACCGACGCGCGGATGACCGCCGACGAACTCGCGCTCACCATGCGCGGGCTCCTCGGTTCGCACGCGGACGCGGTCACCGGGATCAGCGCGCTGTCCACGGTTCCCGCCGTGCTGCGGGAGCTGCGCGTCATGCTTTCGCGGTACTACGCCAGGGTGCCGAAGATCGTCATCGAGCCGGGAGTGCGCACCGGCGTGCCGCTCCTGGTCGACAACCCCAAGGAGGTGGGCGCGGACCGGCTGGTGAACACCCTGGCCGCGCATCACCTGCACCCGTCCACCGCCTGTGTGGTGGTGGATTTCGGGACTTCGACCAATGTGGACGCCATCTCCGCCAAGGGCGAGTTCCTCGGCGGCGCGTTCGCGCCCGGGATCGAGATCTCGGTCGACGCGCTGGCCGCGCGTGCCGCGGCGCTGCGGAAGGTGGAGCTGGTGCCGCCGCGGTCGGTGATCGGGAAGAACACCGTGGAATGCCTGCAATCCGGCATCCTCTACGGTTTCGCCGGCCAGGTCGACGGCCTGGTGAAGCGGATCAAGCGCGAGCTCTCACCGGGCGGGGCGGATCCGGTCGCGGTGATCGCGACCGGCGGCCTCGCGCCCCTGGTACTCGGCGAGTCCGAGACGATCACCGAGCACGCGCCCGATCTGACGCTCCTTGGCCTCCGGCTGGTCTACGAGCGCAACCACCGCGTTTAGTCCTCTGAATGCGGTCCTTGCGCGGGCAACTACCGCGTTTAGAGGACTAAACGCGGCGGGAGGCGATCATCAGCACCCGCCGCGTCATCAGGTCCTGGTTCCGCAGCGTCTGTTCGAGGCTCGCCCGGAGCCGCGAAGGATCGTCGCCCGATTCCGCCGCCAGCTCCTCCAGACGTTCGAGCGAAAGCTCCACGGTCCGCCGCTGCCGCGCCCGCCAGTCCGGCGTCTCCTCGTAGGTGAGGACGTCGAAGCCGGCGGCCTCCAGCAGCGGCCGGTGGTCGGCGACCTGGGGCGGCCGGTTCACCGGCTGCCCGTCGAAGTCCCAGGTCGTGACGAGCAGCCGCCCACCCGGCGCGAGGATCCGCGCGAACTCCTCGCAGGCGCGCCGCTTGTCGGGCGCGAACAGCAGCGCGTCGACGCTCATCACCGCGTCGAACGACGCGTCCTCCAGCCCGGTGTCCTGAAAGTCGCCGATCCGGAAATCGGTCGCCTCGACGTCCATCGCTTCGGCTCGGCGCCGTGCCGACGCCAGTGCCGTCGCCGCGATGTCGATGCCGGTGAGCGTCGCGTACGTGCGCGCGGCGACCCAAAGCCCGGGACCGCCGCGCCCGCAGCCGATGTCGGCGAGTCGGCCACCGGGCTCCAGCTGCGCTTCGGCCGCGATGCGGCGCAGGTCGGTCCGGGTCACGAAGCTGTAGGTGTCCAGCTCGGCGGGGTACTCGTCGCCGTAGACCTCGGCCCAGATCCGCGCGGACACCGCCGACGCGGGGGCGCCGAACGTCGTCGTGAACGCCGCCTTCCAGTCGGTCATCGCTTACGCGCCCGGAAGACGGTGGTGGTGATCGGCAGATCGAATTCCCCTGACGCGGTTTCCGGATTCCGGTCGAGGAATTCCCGCGCCGTGCGAAGTTTGGCTTCGCGTTCCTCCGCCGGGGCCACCAGGATGTGCGAATGGGTCGCGAGGGTGGCCACGAGGGTTTCCGCCGTCCTGGGTTGTTTGTGACCGAACGTCTTCTTCTCGAACGGCTCGAAGGCCTCGTGTCGCGGCAGCGATTCGTAGTCGCTCAGCCAGCGCCTGCTCATCGACGTCTTGATCAGCGCGTTCAACTCCGCCAGCCAGCCCGCCGACTCGTCGTCGTGGTTCCACAGCGCCGCAACGACTCCGCCCGGCCTCAGCACCCTGGCCATCTCCGGATAGGCCCGGTCGAGATCGAACCAGTGGACGGCCTGGCCCACCACCACGGCGTCCACGGCTCCGTCCGGCAGCGGGATCTCCTCGGCGGTCCCGATGAGCGGGGCCACGGCGGGAAGTGTCCTGGTGAGCTCGGCGAGCATCTTCTCGTCCGGCTCCACGGCGGTCACCGTGACGCCCAGCGCCAGCAGTCCTTCGCTGACCTTGCCGGTCCCGGCCGCCAGGTCCAGGACCCGCTCCGGGGCTCCCGCCGCGCCGGCCAGCCCCCAGGCCAGTGCCTTTTCCGGATAGTCCGGCCGATGCGCGGCATAGTCGGCGGCCTTCGCGCCGAACGAGGCGGCGCGGCGGGCGTGCAGTTCGGGTTCGATGCCGGGAGTGGATGAGTTCACGCGCTCAAGGTTAATGGAGAGAAAACCGGCCGGTCCGGACCCGGAAAAGGTAATCCGGTTGGCGTAGGGAACCGGCGGGTTCGTACGCTGTGCGCCATGACTGAAATCCCCGCATCCGAGGGCGTGAGCCCCGACGAAGACCTGCCGGAACAGATGCGGGTGCGCCGGGACAAGCGCGACCGGATAATCGCGGAGGGTATCGATCCGTATCCGGTCGAGGTGCCCCGGACGCACTCGCTGGCCGAAGTGCGCGCGAAGCATTCCGGTCTTCCTGTCGACACCGCCACCGGCGACATCGTCGGTATCACCGGCCGGGTCATGTTCATGCGCAATACCGGCAAACTGTGTTTCGCGAGTCTTCGTGAAGGCGACGGCACCGAGTTGCAGGCGATGCTCAGCCTCGCGAAGGTGGGCGAGGACGCGCTCGCGGCGTGGAAGTCCGATGTCGATCTCGGTGATCACGTATTCGTCTCCGGTGAGGTCATCACCTCCAAGCGCGGTGAGCTTTCCGTGATGGCCGACTCGTGGCGCATCACGTCGAAAGCATTGCGCCCGTTGCCCGTGGCGCACAAAGACCTGGCCGAGGAAACGCGGATCCGGCAGCGTTATGTCGATCTGATCGTGCGTCCCAAGGCCCGGGACGTGGTCCGTACCCGCGCCGGTGTGCTGCGTTCCCTGCGTGACTCGTTTCACGGCCGGGGATTCCTCGAGGTCGAGACCCCGATGCTGCAAACGCTGCACGGCGGCGCCGCGGCGCGGCCATTCGTCACGCATTCGAATGCCTTCGACCTCGATCTGTACCTGAGGATCGCGCCGGAGCTGTACCTCAAGCGTTGCGTGGTCGGCGGTATCGAGAAGGTCTTCGAGATCAACCGGAACTTCCGGAACGAGGGCAGCGACTCCTCGCACTCGCCGGAGTTCGCCATGCTCGAGTACTACGAAGCGTATGCGACCTATGACTCCAACGCGGTGATGACGCGGCAGCTCATCCAGGAGGCGGCACAGAACGTTCTCGGTACTCAGGTGGTCACTCTCGCCGACGGTTCGGAGTACGACCTGTCCGGCGAGTGGACCACGCTCGGAATGTACGAGTCGTTGTCCGAGGCGTTGTCGGAAGAGGTCACTCCCGAGACATCGGCGGACAAGCTGCGTTCCTATGCCGAAGCGCGAGAGCTGGAGCTCGACCCGAAGTTAGGTCACGGCAAACTCGTCGAAGAACTTTGGGAACATCTCGTCGGCGATCATCTCCACGAACCCACTTTTGTCCGTGATTTTCCGGTCGAGACATCCCCGCTGACCAGGCAACATCGCAGCAAGCCGGGGGTCGCGGAGAAGTGGGATCTGTACGTGCGCGGATTCGAACTGGCCACCGGATACTCCGAGCTGGTCGATCCCGTGGTGGAGCGTCAGCGTCTGGTGGAACAGGCTCGGCTGGGTGCGCAGGGTGATAGTGAGGCCATGAACCTGGATGAGGATTTCCTCCGCGCGCTGGAGTACGGAATGCCGCCGAGCGGTGGTGTCGGAATGGGGATCGACCGGTTGCTGATGGCGCTGACCGGCCTTGGTATCCGGGAGACCATCCTGTTCCCGCTCGTCCGACCCGAATAACCCGTCCGCGTGACAGATACCTCGATCGTTCTCGTAAACAAGATTTGCGTTATGAGTCGGTAGCGGGTATTAATGTCGCTAGACAAAGTCTTCTGTCCGGGGCATGCCCCGTACCAGATCATTCGTGTAAGCCCCCAGCAGGAGGAAACAGATGGCACAGAAGGTGCTCGTCTCGCTCGTCGACGACCTCGACGGCACTGAGGCGGAAGAGACCGTCGAGTTCGGTTTGGACGGTGTGAGCTACCAGATCGACCTTTCCGCGGAAAACGCGGAAGAGCTTCGTGACGCGCTGGCCCAGTATGTGGAGCACGCCCGTCGCGCGGGTGGCCGTAAGCGCACCGCCATTCGTCCGGTCGCCGGCGTGAAGGCCGCCGCCCGTCCCGCGACCGTGGACCGCGAGCAGAACCAGGCCATTCGCGCCTGGGCCCGCAAGAACGGCTTCCAGGTTTCCGACCGTGGGCGTATCCCGTCCGAGGTCGTGGAGGCCTACCACAAGAAGAACTGAGGTCTTTCAGACCAGACGGCCGCCGGGAAACTTTTCCCGGCGGCTTTCTTGTTCTTGTACACGGTTCAAGCGGGCGTACTCGGTGGGCGCCCATCCGGTCACGGAGCGGAAATCCCGGGTGAAGTGCGCTTGGTCGCTATAGCCCAGCGTGAACGCCAGTTCCGCGTAGTCCGGCCGTTCCTCGGCCGCGATCCGTGCCGCCGCTTCGTTCAATCGGTATACCTGAATCGCCCATTTGGGGGCGGTACCGACATGTTCGGCGAACAGGCGTTGCAGGCTTCGTTGAGACAGGCCCGTCCGGCTTGACAGCTCGGCGACCCGGGTAATGGACGGCTCGGCCGCGATTGTTTCCACCGCTTCGATGGCCGCCGCGGCCGCGGCGGTGAGCACGGGGTGTTTCGCGAGGAGCAGTTCCTCCGCGACACGGACCATTTCGAAGTCGTCCGTCGCATTCCGTACCGATTCCGTCACTCCGCCGTCGCCGGGGAAGAGATCGGTGAGCGGAACGGAACCGCCGGAGATCATCGAGACCGGACCACCGAGGAATGCCCGGAATGCCCCGGGACGGAATCGCACGCCGATACCGTGGTCCGTGCCCTCGACGAGGTAGCGGAAAGGCCGTTTCCCCGGCCCGAACGCGCCGGCCGCGAGGCGGAAGAACGTGACGTTCACCGCGAGATTGGGCAAAACCACCTGTTCCTCGCCCGGTCTGCCGCGCAGATCCCACCGCAGCACCCAGTGATGGTCGACGTACGGGCGCAGTTCCGGCGAGGGCGGATGCCGGACGAGGCTGAACTTCGCCGCCCGCGCGTTGACGATCCCCGCCGGGATCCGGTGCCCGCTCACCGGATCAACCTAACCTTGTCGCGTTTCTTCAAGACAGCGCACAGGTCCCCGTGAACTCATGGCCTCATGTCCGAACACGCCGCCCTGATCGCCCCCGCCGCCGCGGAGTTCACCGGAATCCTGCGCGGGATCGGCGAAACCGACCTCTCCGCCCGCACGCCGTGCGCCGAGTACGACGTCCGCGCGTTGCTGAACCACCTTCTCTACTGGGGTCCCTGGCTCGAAGCCGCCGGGCGCAAGACGGCACCGCCCGAGGTGTCCGTCGGTGAGGCCGAAGCGGGCCTCGCCGACGGCGAATGGCTCAGCGCCATCGAGAAACAGACCGCGCGGCTCGTGGACGTCTTCGGGACATCCGAAGCGTGGCAGGGCACGACGGCGCTCGGCACGGCGGAAATGCCGTCCTCGTTCGTCGGCGACATGGTGCTGGGCGAGTTCGTCTTCCACGGCTGGGACCTGGCGAAGGCGACCGGCCGCTCACTCGACGTCGCACCCGAAGCGGCCGAAGCCGTCTTGGCGTCCGCCGCGGCGATGGGCGAACAGGCCCGGGCGATGAAGGTGTACGGCGAAGAAGTGCCCGTCGCGGAAGGCGCGACGACGTTCGAGCGCGCTTTGGGCGCGACGGGTCGAAACCCCGGCTGGCTCCCTTAGCGGACCCGCGGGCAACCGCCGCATTCCGATTCCGCGGGAAGCAGATAGTTGTAACAGCAGCCTTCGCGGTTTCGCGTCCACTCGCGGCGTCCGTCGGCTCCCGATGTCAGGGTCAGCTTCGACGCGGACGTCAGCGGCGGGAACCGCGTTTCGAGGACCAGGGCGGCGTCCGCGACCCCGGCGCCCTCGGCCTCCGGAGTCCCGCCCAGCCGCCCCGCCGACCACAGCGCGTTGTCGAGCGCGTCCGTGGCGGCGGCCCACAACTGGCGCCGCCCGAGCCTCGTCAGCGGCCCGTAGACGTCGATGAACCGGCTCGCGTGCGCGACGTACCGGCCCCGCAGGACGGTCGCGAGCGCCCGCTCGTCCGGGACCACGACGGCCCTCGGATGCGCCGAACCCGCGTCGGTCGGCAGGCAGTGGAAGCCGTCGCCGAGAACGGCCACCGAGTCCGGGTGGGGCCGGTCGGCGCCGATCCGGAACGCCAGCGCGGACGGCGCCAGCGACGGGACGCGGCGTTCGTGATGGAGCAGCATCGCGCCGGCCAGGGCCGGGACGTGCAGGTACCAGGACAGGATCCAGCTCGCCGGGGCCCGCTCGGGGATCATAGGGGCTTCCCGATACGTCTCGGCGAGCCAGCCGGTGAGCCGCTCCCGCCAGCGCAGGAGACGGGCCGGTTCGCGGAGCAGGTCGCCGCAGCGGACCCAGCCCGGCTCGTCCTCCGGCACGTCCGCGCGGAGCCGGGCGTCTTCGGGCATCCTCGACAGGGAGGCGCGGAGCTCGTCTTCGCGCGACGCGAGCGTGTGGGGATACGACACACCGGCCTCCCGTCATTAGGTACGGCTAACCTTACATACCGTCCGTGACTACTCCGGACGGGTGTCCATCCACTGGGCGGAGCCCGTGTTCGCGCTCAGCGGACAACCCTCGTCCGGCGGAATCCGGACGCGTGTTCGCACGTTGGGCTTGACGTAAAGGTGCAGGGCAACCGGAAGATGAAAGAGCGCACGGCCGGAGAACGGCCGGGGCGCGAACGGGCCGCAATCAGCCGTAGTGGTACGCCAGCGCGACCGCATGGCTACTAGAGTGGTCTCACGGTGCTGAATCCATCGCGGTGAAAGCACGATGGAAACGGGCCGCCGTCGCAGCAGTCGAGGGAGTGCACATGTTTGAGAGGTTCACCGACCGCGCGAGGCGGGTGGTCGTCCTGGCCCAAGAAGAGGCCAGGATGCTCAACCACAACTACATCGGCACCGAGCACATCCTCCTGGGTCTGATCCACGAGGGTGAAGGTGTCGCCGCCAAGGCGCTGGAATCGCTGGGCATCGCGCTGGAGGGCGTCCGCCAGCAGGTCGAGGAGATCATCGGCCAGGGGCAGCAGGCCCCGAGCGGGCACATCCCCTTCACCCCGCGGGCCAAGAAGGTGCTTGAGCTGTCGCTGCGCGAAGCGCTGCAGCTCGGCCACAACTACATCGGCACCGAGCACATCCTGCTCGGGCTGATCCGCGAGGGTGAAGGCGTCGCCGCACAGGTGCTCGTCAAGCTCGGCGCGGACCTCAACCGGGTGCGTCAGCAGGTCCTGCAGCTGCTGTCGGGCTACCAGGGTGGCAAGGAGTCGACCGAGACCGGCTCCGGACGCGGTGAAGGCACCCCGTCGTCGTCGCTGGTGCTCGACCAGTTCGGCCGCAACCTGACCGTGCAGGCCCGCGAAGGCAAGCTCGACCCGGTCATCGGCCGGGGCAAAGAGATCGAGCGGGTCATGCAGGTGCTGTCGCGGCGCACCAAGAACAACCCGGTCCTCATCGGCGAGCCCGGCGTCGGCAAGACCGCCGTCGTCGAAGGGCTCGCGCAGAACATCGTCAAGGGCGAGGTCCCGGAGACGCTGAAGGACAAGCAGCTCTACACCCTCGACCTCGGCTCCCTGGTCGCCGGTTCCCGGTACCGCGGTGACTTCGAAGAGCGCCTGAAGAAGGTGCTCAAGGAGATCAAGACCCGCGGCGACATCATCCTGTTCATCGACGAGCTGCACACGCTCGTCGGCGCGGGTGCCGCCGAGGGCGCGATCGACGCCGCGTCGATCCTGAAGCCGATGCTGGCCCGTGGTGAGCTGCAGACGATCGGCGCGACCACGCTCGAGGAGTACCGCAAGTACATCGAGAAGGACGCCGCGCTGGAGCGCCGCTTCCAGCCGATCCAGGTCGGCGAGCCGTCGCTCGAGCACACGATCGAGATCCTGAAGGGTCTGCGTGACCGGTACGAGGCGCACCACCGCGTCTCGATCACCGACGGCGCGCTGGTGCAGGCGGCCACCCTCGCGGACCGCTACATCAACGACCGCTTCCTGCCGGACAAGGCGATCGACCTGATCGACGAGGCCGGCGCCCGGATGCGCATCCGCCGCATGACCGCGCCGCCGGACCTGCGCGAGTTCGACGAGAAGATCGCCGACGTGCGCCGGGACAAGGAGTCCGCGATAGACGCGCAGGACTTCGAGCGCGCCGCCCGCCTCCGTGACGAGGAGAAGACCCTCCTCGGCCAGAAGGGCGAGCGGGAGAAGCAGTGGAAGGACGGCGACCTCGACGTCGTCGCCGAGGTCGACGAGGAGCAGATCGCCGAGGTCCTCGCCAACTGGACCGGTATCCCGGTGTTCAAGCTCACCGAGGAGGAGACCACGCGTCTGCTCCGCATGGAGGAGGAGCTGCACAAGCGGATCATCGGCCAGGAGGACGCGGTCAAGGCCGTCTCCCAGGCGATCCGCCGCACCCGTGCCGGCCTGAAGGACCCGAAGCGCCCCTCCGGCTCGTTCATCTTCGCCGGCCCGTCCGGTGTCGGTAAGACCGAGCTGTCCAAGGCGCTCGCGGCGTTCCTGTTCGGTGAGGACGACGCGCTCATCCAGATCGACATGGGTGAGTTCCACGACCGCTACACCGCTTCGCGGCTCTTCGGTGCCCCTCCGGGCTACGTCGGCTACGAAGAGGGCGGCCAGCTGACCGAGAAGGTGCGGCGCAAGCCGTTCTCGGTGGTGCTGTTCGACGAGATCGAGAAGGCCCACCAGGAGATCTACAACACGCTCCTGCAGGTCCTCGAAGACGGCCGTCTCACCGACGGTCAGGGTCGTACGGTCGACTTCAAGAACACCGTGCTCATCTTCACCTCGAACCTGGGTACCTCGGACATCTCCAAGTCCGTTTCGCTCGGGTTCTCGTCCGGCGGTGACAGCACCAACCGGTACGAGAAGATGAAGCAAAAGGTCAACGAGGAGATGAAGAAGCATTTCCGGCCGGAGTTCCTGAACCGGATCGACGACATCATCGTCTTCCACCAGCTGACCAAGGAACAGATCATCGAGATGGTCGACCTGATGATCGCCCGGGTCGAGACGCAGCTCAAGGCCAAGGACATGGAGCTGGAGCTCACGCCCAAGGCCAAGTCGCTGCTCGCCAAGCGCGGCTTCGACCCGGTGCTGGGCGCGCGGCCGCTGCGTCGCACGATCCAGCGCGAGATCGAGGACCAGCTGTCGGAGAAGATCCTGTTCGGCGAGGTCCAGCCCGGCCAGATCATCCTGGTCGACGTCGAAGGCTGGAACGACGAAGAGGGCGAGAAGGACGACAAGGCGCACTTCGTCTTCCGCGGCGAAGCCCGCCCCTCGTCGGTCCCGGACGCCCCGCCGGTGAGCATCGGTGCCGGCTCGACCGAAGAGAACGGTGAAGCCGAGGGCGAGTAACGCCTCTCTGCTCCGGAAGTGCCCGTCGCGGTTCGCCGCGGCGGGCACTTCCGCGTTTCGGTGCGGTGTGTCGTCTGCCCAATCACGCGAGTTCGCCTTCCAATCACGCGAGTTCCGTGTTCCGTCACGTGAGTCACGTGTTTCCGTACGGACGCCATTCGTGTGCGGATGGACGACACGCGTGATTGGGCGGACGACACACGTGATTGGGCGCGGGACTCACGTGATTGGGGCCGTGACTCGCGTGATTGGAGGCGGAACTCGCGTGCGGTCCTTGCGGTTGCGGAAGGCCCGAGGCGGAAGCGCGCCTTCGTGGGAACTCTGGTCTTCGAGCCTCGACCGATATAAGGTCTACATTATGGTCGGCTGATGCAGTGGGAGATCGAACTTCACGAGGAAGTGGATCGCTGGTTCGCGGCGCTGTGTCGGGAAGAACCGCGTACGGCCGACCGGGTCGAAGAGGCGATCGACATGCTGGCTCGTGAAGGCCCCCGGCTCGGGCGGCCGCTGGTCGACCGGATCAGCGGATCGCGAAGACACAACTTGAAAGAGTTACGCCCGGCGTCGGCCGGGCATACCGAGATCAGGATCTTGTTCGTCTTCGATCCGGTGCGCAGGGCCGTGCTCCTGGTGGCCGGTGACAAGGCCGGAAACTGGAAACGGTGGTACGACATCAACATCCCGATCGCGGAGGAGCGATACCGGCACCACCTCGACGCGATGGAGGAAAGCTGAAATGGGTCGGTCCTGGAAAGAGGTCAAGGCCGAAAAGCTCGCCGCGGACCGTGACGCCGGCCGCGACGTCGAAGCCGCGCGGGCCGAGGCGCGCGAAGCCACTCAGGCGTACGTTCTCGGCTTCCGGCTGTCGCGACTGCGTGAGGACGTCGGACTGAGCCAGGCCGAGGTCGCCAAGCGGATGGGTGTCAGCCAGCCGCGAATCAGCCAGCTCGAGCAGGGTGATCCGAGCCAGATGGAATTGGACACGCTCCGCAGGTACATCGGCGCCTTGGGCGGCCGGATGCGCGTGGTCGCCGATTTCGACGATCACGACGTCACCATTTCCACCGCCGTCTGAACCCGCCCCGGTCTCCCGATCTTCGCGTGAGACGATGCCATCGGGTCCGGGAGGGGGTCAGGTGGACGTTCTGGCGATCGATTTCGGTACCTCCAGCACGGTGGGGGTGCTTTCGATCCACGGCAGGGGGACGCAGGTCGTCGAGATCGACGGGTCGGTGACGATGTCGTCCGCGATCTACGCCGACAAGGACGGCACGGTCTTCGTCGGCCGGGACGCCGAACGCCGGGCCCGGCTGGATCCGAGCCGGTTCGAGGCGAATCCGAAGCGGCGCATCGACGAGGGCGCCCTTCAGCTCGGTGACCTCTCGCTTCCCATCGCCGACGCGTTCGCCGCGGTCCTGCGCCGGGTCGGCGAAGAGGCCGAGCTGCTCCTTCAGCGGATGCCCGCGCAGGTGCGCATTTCGCATCCCGCCGGCTGGGGCCCGGATCGCAAGCAGATCCTCCGCGACGCCGCCCTCAAGGCCGGATTTCCCACCACGGTGCTGATTCCCGAGCCGGTCGCGGCCGCCGCGCATTACGCCTCGCTCAACAACGGCAGGCGCCCGCCCGGTCCGATCGCGGTGTACGACCTCGGGGCGGGCACCTTCGACTGCGCCGTCGTCGGCGTGAGCGCGCAGGGGTTCGCCGTGCTCGCCGAGGACGGGCTGCCCGATCTCGGCAGTCTCGACATCGACCAGGCGCTGCTGGTGCACATCGGCCGCGAGGTGTCGCATTCCGATCCCGCGCACTGGCAACGGATCCTGCGCCCGCAGTCGGTCAGCGACCGCCGGACGCGCCGGTCGTTGCTGCAGGATGTCCGCGACGCCAAGGAAAGCCTGTCCCGCCACCAGCAGACCGAGATCCCGATGCCGGAGCCCTTCGGCGACGTGCGGGTGACGCGGATGGAGCTCGAAGCGCTCGTCCGGCCGAGTTTCCTGCGCAGCGGCGAACTCCTGGCCACCACGATCCATCGCGCCGGGCTGACCCCGGACCGGCTCGGCGGCGTCTACCTCGTCGGCGGGCCGAGCCGGATGCCGTTGCTGGCGAGCCTGCTGGCGAACCAGCTCCGGATCGCGCCGACCACGCAGGACCAGCCGGAGACGGCGGTCGCGTTCGGGCTGCATCACGTGCCCACCGGTGGCGAGGATTCCCAGCTGACCGTGCCCGCTTTCGCGCCGGTGCGGCCACAGCCCGTCCAACAACCGGTTCAGCAACAGCCCCCGCCTGCTCGGCGTCCGCAGCCGCCGCGCTGGACGCCGCCCACGCCACCGCCCGGCTGGAACTGGCAGAAACCCACGACCTACGGCGTCGTCGCGCTCGCCCTCGCGGCGATCGTGACGACGATCGTCCTGCTCACCGGCGGCGAGGACGAACCGGTCGCCGGACCGGCCCCCGCGAAACCGGTGAGCTGCGATCAGCCCGGGACGAAGGACGCGCAGGGGTTCACGGACTGTCTCCGCCGGATCGCCGCCGTCATCCCGCAGCGGGACGAATGCCGGGACGCGCCGGACGCGGCCGCCACGGTCGGCGCGTCGTCGGCGGTCACCTGCGTGTTCAAGGACGCCAAAGGATCGAACGCGATCAACTACTACCAGGGCGTCGCGATGACCGGCCTGGAGGACGGCGTCCGGCAGCGGATGACCAAGGGCAAGCCCGCGGAGGGCACCTGGGCGGCAGACGGCCTCCGAGGGCGCTACGTGGCGGGCGTAGGCGCGCGAAGCGGCATCGTGCTCTTCGGGACCGAAGACGCGCCGTTGAGCGCGATGCTCGTCTCGACCCGCAGCGACGGCACCGCGCGGACGACCGCGGAGATGGTCGAGTTCTTCACCGCACAGCTCAAGCCTTGATCAGTGCAGGGTGCCCGCCGGTGTCGAAAGGTCTTCGGTCACCGAAAGCGCGGTGTCCACGATGATCTCCAGCGCCTCGGCGGCACGGTGCACGGCCAGGCTCGGTGCGGTGGTCCGCGCGGCCTGCTCCGGGGTGTAGGGCACGTGCACGAAACCGCCGCGTACCCCGGGAAAGTCGTTGTCCAGCAAGTGCATCAGGCCGTAGAAGACCTGGTTGCACACGTACGTCCCGGCGGTGTGCGAGACCGACGCCGGCAACCCCGCGTCCTTGATCCCCGTGACACAGGCCTTCACCGGCAAGGTGGTGAAGTACGCGTTGGGCCCACCGGGGATCACCGGGACGTCGACGGGCTGCGAGCCCGCGTTGTCCGGGATGCGGGCGTCGATCAGGTTGATCGCGACCCGCTCCGGGGTGACGTCGGGGCGGCCGCCCGCCTGGCCGACGCAGATCACCAGCTCCGGGCGGTACTCGTCGATCGCGTCGCGCAAGGTGACCAGCGAACGCGAGAAGACGCACGGCAATTCGACGGCCACGGTGTCGTGCCGACGGCCGGTGAGCAGGGAAACCGCCTGCCACGACGGATTCACCCGCTCACCGCCGAACGGTTCGAAACCGGTGAGGAGCACAGACGTCATGACCTCACCCTAACGTGTGACGCACCTCAGGCGGCGGGCTTGAGGTCCCCCGGGTACAGGTACTCGGGCGCCGGCTTGGTGTTGCCGTAGAACCACGCGTCGAAGAAGCCCTGGAGGTTCTTGTGCGCGACGCGCTCGGCGAACTTCTGGAACTCCGGCAGGCTCGCGTTGCCGTCGCGGTGGATGGCGGGCCACGTCTTGAGGATGCGGTCGAACGGCGCCGCGCCGATGTAGTTCTTCAACGCGTGCAACGCCGCCGGGCCCTTCGAGTACACATACGTGAACTCGTTGCCGGGCCCCATGTCGTACAGCTTCCCGGCCCAGAACCGGTCCGTCGCCTTCTGCACGGCGTTCAGGTAACGCGCCTTGAGGTCCTGGCCCGACTTCGCCTCGGACCACAGCCATTCCGCGTACGACGCGAAGCATTCGTTGAGGCAGACGTCCTTCCACTTGTCGACGGCGACCGAGTCGCCCCACCACTGGTGGGCGTTCTCGTGCACGATCGTCGGGATGTTGCCCGCCGCGCCCGAGTAGATCGGCCTGCTCAGCGTCTCCAGCGAGAACCCGATCGGCTCGGCGAGGAAGATGCCGCCCGCCGCGTCCACCGGGTAGCGCCCGAACTTCGACGCCAGGAAGTCGATGATCTCCGGCAGCCGCGCCTCGGCCTGTTTGGTCGACGCGGGGGTGCCGGGGGCGTAGGCGTTGACGACCGGGGTGCCGTCGGACAGCTTCGTCCGCTCGAACTCCCATTTGTCGATCGCGACCGTCGTCATGTACGGCACGGCCGGGGTCTCTTCGGCCCAGACGTAGGTGGTCTTCGGCCCGTCGGCGAAGTGCCCGCGCTCGCGGCCGTTCGAGATGACGCCCCATTCCGAGGGCACGGTGACGGCGAGGTGGAAGGTCGCCTTGTCGCGCGGGGTGTCGTTGACCGGGTACCAGGTGGTCGCGGATTTCGGCTCGCCCGCGACGAACGCGCCGCCGGATTTCGCGTACTGCCAGCCGTTCTCGCCCAGCGACGGATCCTCGATCGGCTGCGGGACACCGTGATACGCGATTTCGGCGGTGAACCGCTCGTGGTTCCGCAGCGAACGCGCCGGGGTGATCACGAGTTCGTGGTCGCCGGTGCGGGCGAAGGCCGCCTTCCGACCATTGACCTTCACCGAGTCGACGGTCAGCCCGTGCAGGTCGAGGTTGAACGAGCTCAGCGCCTGCGTGGTCCGTCCGGTGATCGTCTGCAGGCCGGTGAGCTGTTTGGTGGCGGGCTCGTAGCCGATTTTCAGGTTGTAGTCGCCGACGTCGTAGCCGCCGTTGCCGTCCTGCGGGTAGTAGCTGTCGCCCGCGCCGTCGGCGCCGGGTTTCCCGGTGTCGGCGAGGGCGGTCCCGC
Organism: Amycolatopsis sp. SB7-3; assembly: GCF_041021335.1. Classification (NCBI taxonomy): domain Bacteria; kingdom Bacillati; phylum Actinomycetota; class Actinomycetes; order Pseudonocardiales; family Pseudonocardiaceae; genus Amycolatopsis; species Amycolatopsis sp. SB7-3. The sequence goes on along the minus strand of NZ_JBFPJQ010000001.1, from coordinate 1,742,679 downwards.
CGCCGAAGACACTCGCGGCCAGAACGGCGGCGATGACGGCCGCACTCCGGTACCTCATTCACGCTCCCAGTCGATCGGCTGTGACTTGGCCTCGAACGTAGCGCCGTGACCTCGCCCTACCGCCCGGAAAGCTCCTTCGTGCCCGGATAATCCCCACTTCCGTCGCCTGACCGGGGTATGCGTTTGCGGCTTCTGGAAAGCTGGGGTCCGTGCGTGTGACGCTGCTGGGCCCGGTCGGAGCGGAGGCCGGTGACGGCACCCCGGTCGACATCGGCGGTGCCCGCCTCCGCATGCTCTTGGCCAGGCTCGCGCTGGAGCCCGGCCGCGCCGTCCCGGCGACGTCCCTCGTCGACGGTCTTTGGGGCGCGGAGCCGCCCGCCGACGCGGCGAACGCGCTGCAATCCCTGGTCTCGCGGCTGCGCAAGGTCCTGCGCGCCGAAGACGTCGCCCTCGACTCCGGCCCGGGTGGTTACCGGCTGGACGTCGCCCGCGAGGACGTCGACGTGTGCCGCTTCGAGCGGCTGGCCGCGGAGGGACGCGCGGAACTCGCGGCGGGCCGGGACGCCGGTGCGGCCGCGATCCTCGCCGAGGCGCTCGGGCTCTGGCGTGGTCAAGCACTGTCCGACGTCCTCGACGCTCCTTTCGCGCAGGCGCCCGCGACCCGCCTGGAGGATCTACGTCTCGAAGCCGCCGAAGACCGCTTCGAAGCGGAGATCCGGCTCGGCGGGCATGACCGGGTGCTGGCGGATCTCAAGGAGGCCGCCGCACGGCATCCGCTGCGCGAACGGCTCGCCGGGCTGTGGATCCGGGCGCTGTGCGCGGCCGATCGCCAGTCCGACGCCCTCGCGGTCTACGAGGAGGTCCGGGCGGCGCTGGCCGACCAGCTCGGCGTCGACCCCTCGGCCGAACTCCAGGAGATCCATCTCGCGGCGCTGCGCGGCGAACTCGGCCCGCCACCCGCGCCCGCCGATCATCTGCCGGTCCGGCTGACCAGTTTCGTCGGCCGTGACGACGAGCTGAAGCTGATCGCCGAACTCCTCGCCGGCGCGCGGCTGGTGACGCTCGTCGGGCCCGGCGGCGCCGGGAAGACACGGCTGGCCACGGAGGTCGCGACGCGGCATCCGGCGCACGCGCGCGGACGCGTCTGGTTCGTGCCGCTCGCCGGCGTCCGCGACCCCGGCGACCTGCCCGGCGCGGTCTTCGCGGCACTGGAGCTGTGGGATCTCGGCCTCACGCACACAGGCGATCCGATGCGCCGACCGGCGGACGCGCTGGCCAGGGTCGTGGAGACGCTCGGCGCCGGTGAATCGGTGCTGGTGCTGGACAACTGCGAGCATCTGATCGACGCGGCGGCGGAGCTGACGAACACCCTGTTGCGGCGGGTGCCGACCTTGCGCGTCCTCGCGACGAGCCGGGAGGCGCTGGCCATCGACGGCGAGACGTTGTGCCCGCTCGGTCCGCTGTCCGTTCCGGAAGGCACGCCGACCGTCTCGCAAGCGGCGGAGGCGGGCGCGATCCGCCTGTTCGTCGACCGGGCGGTGGCCGTGCGCCCGGACTTCCGGCTCGACGAGTCCACAGTGGACGACGTCGCGCAGATCTGCCGCAGGCTGGACGGGATGCCGCTGGCGCTGGAACTGGCCGCGGCGCGGCTGCGGTCGATGACCGTCGCGCAGATCTCGCAGCGTCTCGACGACCGGTTCCGCCTGCTGACCTCCGGCAGCCGGACGGCGCTGCCGAGGCAGCGCACGCTGCGTGCCGTGGTCGAGTGGAGCTGGGACCTGCTCGACGACGCCGAACGCGTGCTCGCCAGACGGCTTTCGGTGTTCGGGGGCGGTGCCGAGGTCGAAGCGGTCGAAAGCGTCTGCGCCGACGACGATCTGCCCGTCGAGGACATCCTGTACGTCCTCGGCTCGCTCGTCGAGAAGTCCATTGTGGACGCGATCGCGGGTGAGCACGGCGAGCCGCGCTACCGCATGCTGGAGACCATCCGGGCCTACGCGGCGGAACGTCTCGACGAGGCCGAAGAGCGAGAACGGCTGAGAAAGGCCTATCACCGCTACTACGCGCAGCTAGCCGAGCGGTTGGAGCCGATGCTGCGGACGGCGGATCAGCTCGTCGCGATCTCCCGCTACGACGTGGAGCACGGCAACATCGTGACCGCGCTCCGCCAGGCCATCGACGCCGACGACGTCGAGATGGCGATGCACCTGTTCGGCAGCACGTTCTGGTACTGGCTGATCAAGGGCGACAGCGATCGGGTCGAGTCCTTCGTCGCCGAAGTGCTCACTTTCGACGACCGCCTGGAGGACGACTTCGCGGCCGCGTTCCAGGCGATGCGCGAGATCACCACGATGGTGCCCGGCGTCGGCGACCCGGAAGCCGTGCGCTCGCTCATCGACGAATGCGTCCGGACCGGCGCGTACAACCGGTTCGCCGGGCTGGCCATCGGCCTGCCCATGCTGGCCTTCTTCTCGCAGGACAAGAAGCTCGCGCACCGCGAGGTGGAACGGGCGCTGTCGAGTGAGGATCCGTGGTCGAGGGCGGCGGGATCGTGGGCACACAGCTTCGTTCTCACCGACGACGGTGATCCCGACGGCGCCGAACAGGCCAGGGACCGGGCCTACGAAGGGTTCCTGGCGCTGGGCGACCGGTGGGGCACCGCGATGGCGCTGGGTATGAAGGCGAGCGACATCTCGATGTCCGGCGATCACGAAGCCGCGCTCGCGCTGTACCGCCGAGGGCTCGCCCTCGCGCTCGAACTGGGTTCGCAGGACGACGTGATCCAGCAGCGCTGGCGGCTCGCGACGGAGTACGCGCGGGCGGGCGACCTGGACACGGCGACGCGCGAGATGATCGAGGCCGAGCGCTACGCGAACGAAACGGGCAACGCCCAGCTCGCGGTGATGGTGCTGGTGGGCAAGGCCGATCTGCTCTGCCGCGCCGGACGCGTGGACGAGGCGCGCGAGGCCGCCGTCCGGTTCCGGGAGAAGATGACCTCGGTCGCGGCGCCGGGCATGTTCGGCGAGGAGTTCGGCGGCTACATCGACACCGAGATCGGGCTGGCCGCCGGGGACCTGGCCGCGGCCGAACGCGGTGCCGCGGTCGTCGTGAAGTCCACCGCGGAACGCGGCGACATCGCCGACCTCGGGCGGATCGTCGAGGTGTGCGGCCTGATCCGGTTCCGGCAGGGCGACCCCGAGACCGCCGTCCGGCTACTCGGCGCGGCGAAACTGCTGCGCGGCAGGCTGGATCTCGGTGAGCCCGCCATCCGGGATCTGATCGGCGAACTTCGCGAGCGATTCGGCGAAGAGCGCTACGAAGCCTTGCTCGCGCAGGATGCCGGGCTTTCCCGCCCCGACCTGATGTCCTGGATCCTGGGGGAAGTGGGCGCGTGAAGAAGGGCCCCTCGCCCGGCAGCGGCGAGGAGCCCTTCACGCGCGTTTCCCCCTGACCCCCGTCAGACGCGCTTCCGGTAAGCCCACGTGGCGAGCGGGAAGAAGACCGCGAGCGCGGCCGCCATCCAGATCAACGCCCCGGTCAGCGGTCCGGCGATCGGCCCGCCGTTCATCAGCCCGCGCAGGACGTCGGACATCTGGGTCACCGGGCTGATGTCGGCCCACGCCTTCAGCCAGCCGGGCATCGTGCTCGTCCCCACGAACACGTTGCTGCCGAAGGTCAGCGGCATCAGCACCACGAACATCAGGCCCTGCACCGCGCCGGGGCTCTTCACCAGCATTCCGACGAACACCGAAGCCCAGCAGAACGACAGCGCGAAGGCGATGACGAGCAGGATCGCCAGCGCGAACTCGGCGGGTCCGGTCTGGATCCGGTAGCCCATGATCGTCGCCACCACCATCAGCACGACCAGGCACACCAGGTACCGCACGATATCGGCCAGCACGGCGCCGATCAGCGGTGCGGACCGGGCGATCGGCATGGCGCGGAACCGGTCGAACACGCCCTTGGTGACGTCGGTGTTCAGCTGGACGCCGACGGTCATGCTGGCCTGCAGGATGTTGAACACCATGATGCCGGGCACGATCATCTGGAGGTAGCTCTCGGTGCTGCCCATGATCGCGCCACCGAACAGGTAGACGAACATGACCAGGAAGATGATCGGCGCGAGCGTGACGTCGGCCAGCTGCTCCGGGTTCTTGCGGATCTTCAGCACTCCGCGCCAGGCGAGGGAAAGCCCGTGCCGCGTGCTGCTCGACAGTGAAACGCGCCGTGGTGCGGGCGCGGCGATGGTCGTCATACCAGGCTCCCTTCCGGAGTAGCGTCCTTTGTGGACTCGTCGGTCTTCTTGCCGGTCAGCGCGAGGAACACCTCGTCGAGGCTGGGCAGCCGCAGCGCCAGCTCGTCCGCGGTGATCCCGGCTTCGTCCAGCTTGCGGACCAGAGTGGACAGCAGGACGGGATCGGCGACGGGCGCGGTGAGCAGCCCGGTGTCGTCGTCCCGGTTCGGCCGGACCCCGGTGAGCCCGGCCAGGATGCGCTCGACGGCGTCGAGGTCGGCGAGCGCGGACGGCCGCACCTGCAGCGTCTGGCCGCCGGTCCGCCGCTTGAGCTCGTCGGCCCGTCCGTTCGCCACGACGTGCCCGTGGTCGAACACGGTGATCGTGTCGGCCAGCTGGTCGGCCTCCTCCAGGTACTGCGTGGTGAGCAGCACCGTCGTGCCGTCGGCGACCAGCGTCCGGACCACGGCCCAGACCTCGTTGCGGGCGTGCGGGTCGAGCCCGGTGGTCGGCTCGTCCAGGTACAGCACCTTGGGACGGCCGACCAGGCTCGCGGCGAGGTCGAGCCGTCGCCGCATCCCGCCCGAGTAGGTCTTGATCGCGCGGCCGGCGGCGTCGGTCAGCTCGAACCGCTCCAGCAGCTCGGCCGCGCGCTTCTTCGCGTCCGCCCTCGAGAACTCCAGCAGCCTGCCGATCAGGACGAGGTTCTCCGTACCGGAAAGGTCCTCGTCGACCGAGGCGTACTGCCCGGTCAGCCCGATCATGCTCCGGACCGCCATCGGGTTCTTGACGACGTCGTACCCGAAGACGCTCGCGTGGCCGCGGTCCGGCCGGATCAAGGTGGCCAGGATCCGGACGGCGGTCGTCTTCCCCGCGCCGTTCGGCCCCAGCACCCCGACCACCTTGCCCGCCGGGACCTCCAGATCGACCCCGTCGAGCGCCTTCGTCTCCCCATAGTGTTTGACCAGGCCCTCGGCCCTGATCGCGTGAGTCATCGCTTTCCTCCTGTGGATCTCGCCCCGCGGACAAAGGTGCACCCCGGCCCTGGCAGACCGCGCACAGCGCGCTGGCAGCGGCTGTCAGGAACTGATAAGCGCTGGTAGACGCCGTGTGAGGAGGTTGTGAAGGTGTTGTGGAGACCGCCGCCCCGGCGCGCTCGATCGGCATACTCGACGGCATGGTGATCGAAGAACGTCCGGTTCGCCCGGCGGCCCGTCCCGGCACCGGACGGAAGCTGGTCAGCGGGCTCCTGATCGCGGCGGTCGTGCCGTTCGCGGTGCTGACCGGGCTGCGGCTGGTCGGCTACGACGGCAACACGTACACGATCGCCGCGCTCGCGCTGACCCCGTACGCCGGGATCGCGACGCTCGTGCTCGGCGTTCTCGCGCTGGTGCTACGCCGCTGGTGGACCGCGGTCGTCGCACTGGTGCTGACCTGCACGATCGCGTCGATGGTCCTGCCGCGCGCCTTCGCGAACGAGCAGAAGGCGCTCGACGGGAAGCACGTCCGTGTGCTGGCGTCGAACATGCTCGGCGGCCAGGCGGATCCCGCCAGGATCGTCGGTTACGTGAAGGAACACCAGGTCGACGTCCTGAGCCTGACCGAGCTGACCCCCGAGGCGATCACCGCACTCGACCGGGCCGGGTTGTTCCAGGTCCTGCCGTACCACGTGCTGCATCCGGCCGAGTGGGCGTTCGGCTCCGGGCTGGTGTCGAAGTACCCGCTCACGCCGCTGAAGCTGAGCGGCGACTCGGATCACAAGCAGCCCAGCGCGAGCGTGGATCTCGGGGAGGGCGTCCGCGTCGAGGTCGTCGCGGTCCATCCGTCGGCACCGATGTGGGACCGGTACGAGTGGGTCGCCGAGGCCAAGGACCTGCCGTACGCCGACGCCGAGCACGACATCCGGATCCTGGCGGGCGACTTCAACGCGAGCCTCGACCACGCGCTCTTCCGCGAGCTGCTGACCAGGGGATACGTGGACGCCGCCGACGAACTGGGGAAGGCGTTGGAAGGGACCTGGACGAACGGGATCGCGCCGCCGGTGGCCATCGACCACGTGCTGGCGGACAAACGGACGGCCATCGCGGACTTCAAGGTGCTGGAGACGCCCGGCAGCGATCACGACGCCGTCTACGCGGAAATCGTCCTGCCCGGAAAGTGACCTTCCGCTGGCAGGCTTCCCGCCCATGAGGAAGCTCTGGGGAGTGCTCGCGCTGTCGCTGCTCGCGGCCTGTGTCCCGGGGCAGTTGCCGCCGAGTGAGGCGAAGAGCGCGCTGGGCTTCGCCGCCCGGCCCGGCGAGGCGGACGCCTTCGGTGTCCAGGATCCGGTCGCCGAGATCCAGCGGCTGTTCCGGCCAGGGTCCGACCGGACCGGGGTGGCGCTGACCCGCGCGGGCCGCCGTGATCGGCGTCGGCTTCCGGGAGTTCCCCGGGGAAAGCCGGTCGGACCCGATCGCGTGGGTGTCCGGGGACGGAGGTACCCGGGAGATCGTGTTGCCGCAGGACAGACCGGGTCACTGGGCGCCGACGGCGATCGCCGCCGACGGCGACCGGGTGCTCGTGACCGCGGCCCTCGGCGGGGACGTCCGGGTGTGGGCATCCGGTGACGCCGGCGCCACCTGGACGGTCTCGCAGGTGCTCGTGCGGGCGAGCGACGTCTGGTTCTCCACCGCGCTGCGGGCGGGCGGGAAATGGCTGCTGGCCGGAGGTTCCGCGGCCGGTGCGCTGGTCGTGACCGGCGAGCCCGGTGCCTGGGAACTCGCTCCGCTCGGCGACGGCCGGATCCTCGGCGGGACCGTCGGCAAGGCGGGTGAGCCCGTGCTGTTCGGGGACCGCGTCGAGTGGAACCGGGGCAAGACGTCGAATCGGTCGTGCTCGGTGGTGTGGGTCGGGCAGGGAGGCTGGCAGCGGGGTGAGCTCGGCTGCCCGGCCGGACGGCTCGTCGCCGCGATGACCCTCGACGACGGACGTGTGGTGCTGAAGGGCGACCGCGACCTGTGGGTGCGGCCTAGCTGAGCAGGGCGTCCAGCGCTTCGAGGGTTTCCAGGCCGTTGGTCGCGAGGGAGACCCCGCGGCCGTGCCGGATCCCGGGTTCACGCGGGTTGATCCGCACCAGGGCGCCGGTCGCGGCGCTGGCCAGCTCCGAGTACCGCCGCACCGTCGGCACGGCCTGTCCGGCGCCGAGTTCCACCACCACGAGGTCGCGATGCGCGCGGCGCCACGCGTTCAGCTCGTCGAGCTGGGCCTGGCTGCGCTGCCCGAGCCAGTCGTAGTCGCCGAACATCAGGATGTTGGGCCGGGCGAGACCGCCGCAGCGCGGGCAGGACGGCAGCGGGGTCCGCGCGCGCATGGTGTCTTCGTCGATCGGGACCTCGACGTCGTCCGCGGACCAGATCTCCTTGGTGCACCTTTCGAGGCACTGCAGGTGATGGATGGAGCCGTGCGCCTCGGCGACGTACGGATAGCCCGCCTTCTGGAACTGTCCGTCCACATTGGACGTGAACGCGCGGGTGCCACCCGGTTTGCGCGCTCCCCAGGACGACAGGAGACGGAACCCGTCGTGCGGGACGGTGGCGCGGTACAGCGCGAGCCGGTGGCCGTAGAAACCCCAGGCCAGCTCGGGATCCTCGGCGAAATGCCGTGGGTCGGCGAGTTCGACGAAGCTGATGCCCAGCCGCTCGTACGGCGGATACGCCCTCCAGAACCCTTCGTCACCCCGGAAATCGGGCAGGCCGGAGTCGACGCCCATCCCGGCACCGGCGCAGACGAGCAGCGCGCCGGCGCCGTCGATCAGTTCCGCGGCTCGTTCGAGTTCACTCACCCGGCTTCGAAGCCTGGACGACCTCGAATTCCAGCAGGTTCGCACCCGTGGAGACCGGCTTCGCGCGCTCGCCCGCGTGCGCCTCACGCGCCGGGCCGGACGCCCACGCCTGGTACGCCTCTTCGGACTCCCACTTGGTGTAGACGAAGTAGCGCGACTCGCCGGAGACCGGGCGGAGCAGCTCGAAGCCGAGGAAACCGGGCTGGTTGTCGACGGCGTGCAGCCGCGCGGCGAACCGCTTCTCCAGCTCGGGGCCTGCGCCTTCGGGTACCTCGATCGCGTTGATCTTCACGACAGCCATGCCGCCAGCCTACGACGAAATCGTTTTGCGCCGCGATGTGATGCGTGGGACCTTCCAGACGATGGCTGACACCAAGATCCTCATCTCCGGAGCGAGCGTCGCCGGACCGGCCTTGGCCTTCTGGCTGACCCGGTACGGCTTCCAGGTGACCGTCGTGGAGCGCGCGCCGTCGTTGCGCCCCGGCGGCCAGGCCGTCGACCTGCGCGGAACGGCCAAGGAGGTCGCCCGCCGGATGGGGCTCGACGAACGTATCCGCGCGGCCTGCACGGACACGAAGGGCGAGACGCTCGTCGACCGGAAGAACCGCACGAAGGCCACCATCCGCGCCGACGACTTCGACGGCGACGGTGTCGTCGCGGAGATCGAGATCCTCCGCGGCGACCTGACCGAAGTGCTCTACGAAGCGACCAGGGAGCGGACGGAGTACGTCTTCGGCGACCGGATCACCGCGCTGGACGAGCGGGCCGACGGCGTCGACGTCACCTTCGCGAGTGGTTCGAGGGCGACGTTCGACCTGGTCATCGGGGCGGACGGGCTGCATTCGGGCGTGCGGGCGCTGGCCTTCGGCGAGGAATCCAGGTTCGTCCGGCATCTGGGCTCCTACCTGGCGTTCTTCACCGTGCCGAACCACCTAGGCCTGCGGAACTGGGCCGTCGGCTACGACGACGTCGGCCGGGCCGCCGGGATCCGCGGCGTCCGCGACGGCGACGAGGCGATGGCGTACTTCGGGTTCGCGTCGCCGGAAATCGACTACGACTACCGCGATGTCGAAGCGCAGAAGGCGCTGGTCCGCCGGTTCGCCGCCGGGATGGAGTGGGAAGCGCCCTGGCTGCTGGACCGGATGGACGAGGCGCCCGACTTCTACTTCGACTCGTGCGCCCAGGTGGTCATGGACTCCTGGTCGCGCGGCCGTGTCGGGCTGCTGGGCGACGCCGCTTTCTGTCCCTCGCCGCTGTCCGGGCAGGGCACGAGCCTGGCTTTCGTCGGGGCGTACGTGCTCGCCGGGGAACTCGCCGCCGGTCTCGACACCGGGCTGAAGCGCTACGAAGCCGTCATGCGTGAGTTCGTCGAGAAGACCCAGGAGCTGGGGCGGGAGAACGCGGAGTCGATCTTCGCGAAGTCGCGGACAGGGTTGCGGATGCGGTACCTGGCGATGCGGGTCATGCGGCTGAAGCCGTTCGCCGCCCTGGCCTCGCGGAAGATGCGGGACGTCGTGAACGGCATCGACCTGCCGGACTACCCGACCCCGCATTCAGAGGACTAAATGCGTGGGCTGAGTGCCCCGCAAGACCGCATTTAGAGGACTAAATGCGGGAGTGGGGTGGGTCAGCCGCGCAGGGTGCCTGGGAGGAGTTCGGCGTCCGGCGGGATCGTCGTCCCGTGGAACCACGCGTCGAAGAACGGCCGCAGGTCCTGCTCCGAAAGCTTGATCGTGAACGCCTCGAAATCCGCCCAGCTCGCGTTGGCGTTCCGATGCGCCGCCGGCCATTCCTTCAGCAGCCGCGCGAAAGCTCCTTCGCCGATCTTCCGCCGCAGCGCGTGGACGGCCAGGATCCCCTTGTCGTAGACGCCGCGGAATTCCTGCCCGGCCCCCATGCCGACCAGCTTAGGCTTCCAGAAATCGGTGCTGCCCCGCATGATCTCCAGTGCGGCGCGATAACGGACGTCCAGGTCCTCGTTGTCCCGCGACTCCTGCCACAGCCATTGCGCGTACGACGCGAGACATTCGTTGAGGCAGATGTCCGACCACGAATCCAGCGTCACCGAATCGCCGAACCACTGGTGTGCGGTTTCGTGCACCACGGTGATCAGGTCGGCCCATTTCGCGTAGGTCGGCCTGGTCTGGGTCTCCAGCGAGAAGTGGATGTCCTCGTCGAGATAGATGCCGCCCGCCGCGTCCACCGGGTACGGCCCGAACTTCGAGCTCAGGAAGCCGATGATCTCCGGCAGCCGCCTGCCCGTGTCTCGCCGGTCCTCGGCGCCCGGCGCGTACGCGTTGACCACCGGCGTCCCGTCCGGGAGCGCCATCCGGTCGACGGTGAACTTGTCGATCGCCACCGTGGTCAGGTACGCCGCCACGGGGGTGCGTTCCTGCCAGGACGTCGTCGTCCAGCCGTTCGCCGCGGTCTTCTGGATCTCGCGTCCGTTCGAGATGACGGTCCAGCCGTCCGGCACGCGGGCGTTGAGGGTGAACATCGCCTTGTCGCGCGGGGTTTCGTTGACGGGATACCAGAACGACGCCGAATGCGGCTCGCCGACGATGAACGCGCCGCCGTCCTTCGACTTCTGCCAGCCGTTCTCGCTGCCGCCCGCCTTGGGCGTCGCCGACGGGTCGCCGCCGTAGAGGACCTTCGTGCGGAAGGAGGTCCCGTTCCGGATCGGCTCGGCGGGCGTCACCACCAGTTCGAATTCGCCCTCGCGCGCGAACTTCGCCGGTTTCCCGTCCACTTCAACGGATTGGACCGTCAAGCCGCGTAAGTCCAAGTTGTACCGATTGAGGTCTTGGGTCGCTTTCGCGATCACCGTGGTGTCGCCGTCGAGACGCCCTTTCGCGGGGTCGTAAGTGATCCCGACCTGGTATTCGGTCGCGTCGTAGCCGCCGTTTCCGTCCATCGGGTAGTACGGGTCGCCCGCGCCCGAAGCGCCCGGCGCCGGGTTCATCGGCGGCGGAGGAGGGGGCGTGGCCGGAGGAGGATCGGCACTGCAGCCGATAATCAGGGCGCAGACGACCCCCAGAACCAGACCGGCGGCGGGGACACGGCTGCGCATGGAGGGGAGCTTAGTGGTGATTCAGCGCGACGGGTTGGTCACTTTCGGCGGTGAAGGGCCGCCGATCGTCCTGCTGCACGGGCTGATGGGCAGGGCGACGACGTGGTGGCGGGTCGCGCGAAGGCTCGAACCGTACGGGCGTGTCCACGGCCTCGACGCGCGCGGCCACGGACGCGGGCCGCGCGGCGGGCCCTGGCGCACCGAACGGTTCGCCGACGACGTCGCCGAGGTGCTGCGGACCTTCGGCGAACCGGCGATCCTGATCGGACACTCGATGGGCGGCCTGCACGCGTGGGTCACCGCGGCCCGGCATCCCGAACTCGTCCGCGCCGTGGTCTGCGAGGACTTCGCGCCGGATCAGCGCGGCCGGACCGTGGACACCTGGCGCGGGTACTTCGAGTCGTGGCCGGTCCCGTTCCGGTCGCTGGCCCACGTGCGCGAGTTCTTCGGCGACACCGGCGACTACTTCATCGAATGCGTCGAGGAACGCGAAGACGGCTATCACCTGATCGCGTCGCTCACGGACCTGTACGAGATCGCGGCCGAGTGGGGACGGCGTGATTTCTGGGAGTTCGTCGAACGCGTCAAGTGTCCGCTGCTCGCGATCGAGGGCGAACGCACCGCGATGCCGCACGGCCAGCAGGCCGAACTGGCCGCCCGCGTGCCCGGCGGCCTCGGACGGCACATCGTCGTCCAAGGCGCCGGGCACGTGGTGCACGACGAAGCGCCGGAGACCTACCTCGGTGCCGTCGAAGCGTTTCTCTCCGACGTCATCGGTCAGCCCTTCGCGAGCTGAGCGTCGATCCAGGCGCGCAACCGCGCTTCGCCCGGGTAACCGATGTTCCGCGACGACGGCAGTTCGGCGGCGTTGCGGACGCCGACCAGCGTCGGGAGGTAGCGGATGTTGTACCGGGTGGACAGGTCACGGCTCTGGTCGACGTCGACCTCGCCCAGCAGGAACCGCCCGCCGTATTCACCGGCGAGCCGCTCGATCACCGGTTTCATCTGGCGGCACGGCGGGCACCAGGTCGCGCCGAAGTCCATGATGACCAGCTTCTGCTTCGAGATGTTCATGACTTCGGCGTAGTTGGCCGAAGTCACCGTCATCACGTTCTCGGCCTTCGGTGCGGCCGAAGCCACACCGCCGCCGAATCCGGTGACGAGTGCCAGCGCACCGGCCAGCACGCAGACGAATCGTTTGACCTTGGACAAGACGATCTCCTTTCAGGACGAAGACCAGGTCGGAAGATCGTTCGCGACCCAGTCTTCGATGCCTTCGCGGTACTTGCGGACGTTCGTGTATCCGAGTTCCAGCAGCCGCCGTCCGACGAATTCGCTGTTGCGGCACGGCGTGTTCGCGCAATAGACGACGATCGCGGCGGCCTTGTCCGGAAGCACCACGGGTGCCAGCCGGTCGGTGAATTCGGCGGCTCGTTCGTACGGGAAACCCGGAATGTTGCGTGCTTCCGGCAGATGTTCCTTGTCGAAATAGGCGACCGGCATCGTGTCGACCACGACCACCGAACCGGACTCCATCCGGGAAAGCAGTTCCGTACGGGTGATCAACGGCAGCATGGTGCCCCTTCTTTCGGCGACCGTGATTGACGATCCACATCGTCGGCCGCCTCGCGGGACACGCTCTAGTGCCGCCTCGGCATGCCGAGGGGTTATCCGGCGGCCACCCTTCCGTGGCGGTGCAACCAGGAGCGATACGACGCCGTCCGTTCGGCGAGCCGCCAATAGCCCGCCCTCGCCTCGGTGGCGAGTTCCGGGACCCCGTGCGCGCACGGACCGTCTTCCCGCCACGCCAGCACATGCCGCACGCACATCGGCGCGCCCGCCAGCGGCCGGATGGCCAGCCCGTCCGCCGGTGGCCGGGTCGGCTGGACCAGTCCGACCCCGTACCCGCCACTGACCAGGTCTTCCCGTGCGGTGTCGATGTCGACGTCGTGGGTGATCCGCGGATCGAAACCGTGCGCGAGACACATTTCGCGGAACACCACCCGGCAGCCGTCGCCGCCGCTCGACACGATCCAGTCCTCCCCGGCGAGTTCGGCGAGCTCGATCTCCTCTTCGCCGGCGAGCGGATGTTCCGCGGGGATGGCGACGAAAGACGGCTCCTCGACCAGCGTCAGCGTCCGCACCTCCGGCGGCACGGGGAGACCGCGACGGCCGCAGATCATGATCAGCGCCAGGTCGATGCCCCGGTTCGCGACCTGCGCGAGCAGCCGCGTGCGCGAAGTGTCGGCGCGCGTGCGGAACGGTTCGCCCGGACGCAGATCGCGCAGGCCGCCGAGCAGTGAACCCGTGATGGCGCTGTCGTTCCAGCCGATCCGGATCGATTGGCCCGTCTCGGGTTCCTGCCGGTGGAAGTCGTGCTCCAGTTCGTCGAAGGTGAGCACGATCGCCCGCGCCCGCCGCAGGATCAGGGCACCGAGTTCGGTGGGCCGCACCCCGTGCTGGTCGCGGTGGAACAGCGGACCGCCGACCATCCGCTCGATCCGGCGCAACTGGTGGCTGAGTGCGGGTTGCCCGAGTCCCAGCCCGGCCGCGGCACGATTGAGACTGCCGGCGGCGGCGATCTCACAGATCACGCGAAGATGCCGAACCTGAATCTCCATGACTTCGTATACCGCGACCGGTTCGCGCCCGGCACCCCCGAAAGTAGAGACAGCCGATTTCTCATAACCCGGTGACAACATTCTCCGGCAATACCCGCGCGGGAGTGCCGTGGCTACGTTCGGTCGACGCCCCGCAGATCACGCGAATCAGGAGCCGTCTTGCCGCGACCACTGCCACTCACGGAGCATTGCGCCGATCCGCTGGCGCGGGCCGAGCACGTTTGTCTCGGCGTCAGCCCGTTCAACAGCCATTTCACGGTGGAACGTATCGCCGATCTCGCCCGCTGGGCCATGTCGGCCTTTCGGGGATTCCATTTCTTCGTCCCGGACGGCCCGTCCGCGTTCACCCTCGAAGCGCTCGGTTACGACCCGGTCCGCGCCGCGCAAAAGGCGCAACGACAGGGCAATTACACGCGTAACAAGATCGTCCGCGCGCTACAGCAGGTCTGCCCCGCGGATCCGCACACCCTGATACTGGACGCCGCGGCGTTGGAGGCCGACAGCGCGTATCTCGGCTTGCTTTCCGAGGCACACCAACGGTTCGCCACCGATCCGGAGTTCGCCGAGCAGTGCCTCGGCGCCACGGGCTGGGTGCTGGACCGGCGCCTGCCCGAAGGTGAACACCCCACGCGTGACCAGCTGCGCAGCGCCGTCCGGTACTTCCTCGCCGAGTTGCCGATGTTCGTCGGCACCGTCGCCGTGGCGGGCGTCGAAAGCTCCGTGTTCGCCTATCACCAGCGGGTCGGCTTCCTCGAACGGCTCTATCGCGGCGAACTCTCGTGGCGGCCGTTGCCGGGCCAGGGTTTCGTCGTCCTCGAACAAGCCGTCCCGGAACGGGTGGAGTGAGCGTGGAACACGACGACTTCTCCCTGCGCCGGGTGCCCGCCGAACGCCGCTACTCCTGGGTTTCCGTCGCGCTGCAACGGTTCGGGCAGGTTTCCTCGTTCCATCAGTTCCTGCTCGGCGCGGTACTGGGGTTCGGGATGACGTTCTGGGACGCGGTTCTCGCCATCACGATCGGCTCCGTACTGCTGGAGATCATCACCATCCTGATGGGGGTCGCCGGCACGCGGGAAGGGCTTTCGACGTCGGTGCTCGCGCGCTGGGCCGGGTTCGGCACCGGCGGATCGTCGCTGGTCGGGCTCCTGATGACGGTGAGCCTGGCCGGCTGGTTCGGGGTGCAGAACGACGTCTTCGCCCACGGTCTGCACGCGTTGATGGGCGGCCCGCCGGTGTGGGTGTGGGCGCTCGCGGGCGGCGCGCTGGTCACCGCGATCGTCGTGTTCGGCTTCCACGCGATGGCGTGGACGGCGTATCTGACAGTGCCCGCTTTCCTGGCACTGGCCGGGTTTTCGATCATCTCGGCGCTCGGCGACCATTCGCTGCCCGCGCTGATGGCCGGGCCGCCGCCGGGGCCGTCGATGTCGCTGGCGCAGGGCACCACGCTGGTGGCGGGCGCCTTCATCATGGGCGCGATCATGACGCCGGACATGACCCGGTTCAACCGGACCGCGTCCGACGTGGTGAAACAGACCCTGGTCAGCGTCACCCTCGGCCAGTACCTGATCGGCCTGATCGGGGTGCTGCTCGCGCACGCGGCGAAAAGCGCCGACGTGGTCGGGATCATCACCTCGTCGTCCGGGGTGCTGGGCACGCTGATCCTGGTCACCGCGATCCTGAAGATCAACGACTGGAACCTCTACTCGTCCTCGCTCGGGCTGGTGAACGCCGTGCAGGTGCTGCTGTCCCGGCGGCTGGACCGCACCACCGCGACCCTGCTGCTCGGCGGCCTCGGCACGGTGCTTTCCGCGATCGGCATCCTCGATCACTTCACCACCTTCCTGACCTGGGTCGGCGTGCTCACGCCGCCGGTGGCGGGGGTGGTGATCGCCGAGTACTACGTGGTCCGGCGCTGGAAACCGGAGCTGGACGCCACCCGCGCGTCGGGGGAACTGCCGCCCACCTGCCCGTCCTGGGTTCCCGCCGCGTTGATCTGCTGGGCGGCAGGTGCGGCGGTGGGGATCTGGCTGCCGTGGGGAATTCCCACGGTGAACTCCGTTTTCGCGGCTTTTCTGCTGTATGTTCTTCTCGGCAGACGGACCACGGCCGCGGCGGTTCCCGCGGCCACGACTTCTTCCGGCGGGTCGAAAACCCGTTCGTGACAAAGGAGTTCGACGTCGTACAGCTGGATGTCCACCACCTGCGGGTGATCCGGGCGATCGCGGACACGGGCAGCCTTTCCCGTGCCGCGATCGCGCTGGGCGTCACCCAGCCCGCGGTTTCCGCGCAACTCAAACGGCTGGAGAACATGCTGGGGTACCAGCTGTTCGACCGGAGCGAAGGCGGCGTGACACCGACTCCGATGGGGGAGCTGCTGTTGCGCCGCACCGCCGCTTTGCTGCCACAGCTGGACAAACTGCTCGAAGACATCGAGCAGCGCGTCTGCCCCAGCGGTCCGCCCGCCGTGGTCCGGGTGGCCGCGGTGGCGAGCGCGCTGGTGGCGTGTCTTCCGTCGCTGGTGACCCGGTTGTGGCCGGAGGTCTCCGAGGTGCAGGTCGTGCACGACGACCATCCCGAGCGGCTGTTGCCGCTGCTGGCCCAGCGCCGCGCGGAAGTGGCGCTGGTCAAGGACTATCCGGGCTACGAGCTCGAAATCCCCGCGAACGTGGACACCGCGGTGGTGGTGACCGAGCCGACCTTCGTCCTGCTGCCCGCCTTCCATCCGTTGGCGCGGCGGAAGGTCGTCGACCTGTGCGACCTGCGGGACGAATCGTGGGTGATGGTGTCCGATTCGTCGGCGGCCACGTTCACCAAGTACTTCGCCGACACCTGCGCGCGGCACGGCTTCACGCCGTCGTTCACTCATCAGGTGACTTCGCAGCAGGTGGCGCTGCTGGTGGTGAAGGCGGGCGCGATCGGGCTGTCCCAGCCGATCTGCGATCCGGGCGACCACGGCGTCGTGACACGGCCGCTGCGCGGGGATGTGTTGCCGCGCAGGCATGTTCTCGCTTGGAACAAGGAGACGTTCGTGGCGGGACGGCGGGAAGAGCTGCTCTCCGCGGTGGTCGACGCTTACTGGGCGGAGGCGCGGACGGCGCCCGTTTATGCGGAATACCTGGCCGGGCCTCGTGAGTGGTGAGGCAAAGGTGACGTGTGGTACGCGGCCCACCGTCCACAAGGGACACCAAGGGGTCACCGCGCTCTTCCACCTGTCGAACGCGTCGCGAAAGTGGGTTTCGCGACACGGGCGCTGGCGGCGGGGTGGTCGGCGCGGGCGGGTGACCGGGGTGAAGGCTCCCTTCACCGGATTAGACGCGGCGAAGGGAGCCTTCGCCCCACCGCCGACCCGCCCGCGAGCACGACCCCTCAAGAGAACCACCGGCGATGTGTCGCGAAAGCCACTTTCGGGACATCAGACGTCTCGAAAGTGGCTTTCGTGACATGATCGCCAGGACGGGTACCGGGCCCGGTCACGGCCGATGTTGCGAAAGCCACTTTCGCAACGTTGAAGGTTGCGAAAGTGGCTTTCGCAACCCGCCGTCCTCACCACTCACGAGGTCGTTCAGCTCCCCGGGAAGAGGAGCGAGTCCGGCGGCCGCACCGTACCGTCCAGCCAGGCGTGAGTGAACTCGCCGAGATCGCGTTGCGTCATCGCGGAGACGTAGAGCTCGAAGTCGTGCCAGTTCTGGTTCCCCTGCGGGTTGATCACCGGGAAGCCCGCCAGGATCTGGAAGAACGCGTCGTCGCCGACGAGACGGCGCAGCGCGTGCACCATCAGCACCGCTTTGGTCGTGGGCGCGAATTCGGCGCCCTTACCCGGATCGGTGAGCTTCGGAGTCCAGAAAGCCGCGTCGTCGCGCACCTTCGTCACCATCTCGCGGTAGCGACGATCCGGATCGACGCCGTTCTTCTCGTCCCACAGCCACACCGCGTACCGCGCGATGGACTCGGGCATCAGCGCGTCGCGCCACATCTTGCCGCTCACCCCGACTCCCCACCATTGGTACGCGCTCGCGTACACCAGATCGGCGATCGTGGCGGCGCGGCCGTAGACCGGCCTGGTCTGGGCGCCGTGCGTGTAACCGAGGGAGCGGTCGAGGAACAGCCCGCCCGCCGCCGACTGCGGGTAGTCGCCGAACTTCCCGGTGAGGAATTCCAGCACCTCGGGCAGCCGCCCGCCGATCTTCCGCTTGTCCACGGCGCACGGGTGGTAGGCGTTGATCGCGGTCCGCCCACCGGGAAGGGTGATCCTCTCGACCTCCCAGCGGCCGATGCCGAGCATCGCCGTGCTCGGCGCGAGCGCGGTTTCCTCCGACCAGGTGACGGTGTGCCGCCCGACGCCGGCGGGCACGTCGGAGACCTGGAAACCGTTGCCCAGCACGGAGAATTCGTCCAGGACGGTGACGGAGACGCGCAGGGTCGCCTTGTCGACTTCGGTGCCGTTGACGGGGAACCAGGTCATCGCCGAACGCGGCTGCCCGGTGGCGACGGCGGAATCGCCGTACGCGGCCAGCCAGCCGACCCGTCCCCGCGCCGTGGCGATCGGTTCCGGACGCCCGTCGTAACCGACCACCACGGTGAACCGGGCACCGTTGGCCAGCGGGGTGCGCGGCGTGATCACCAGCTCGTGTTCACCCTCCCGGCGGAAGGTCGCGGCCACGCCGTCGACGGTGACCGACCGGACGGTGAGACCACGCAGATCGAGGTCGAACCGGTCCAGGTCCTGGGTGGCGGTCGCGGTGATGGTCGCCTTGCCACTTAAGAACATCGAGTACGGCGCGTAGTCCAACGCGAGTGAGTACTGGTCGACGTCGTAACCGCCGTTGCCGTCCTTCGGGTAGTAAGGATCGGGTCCGAGGACGGTGCCGTCGGGTGAGACGTGCACGTACCCGTCGCTGCCGGGGGCCGGCTTGGCCACCGCCGAAGCCGGGCAGGCGCCGAGCATCGTGGTGGCGAGCAACGCGGTGCACAGTGGCTCCTGCCACCGAATCCGCACGGTCATGAACGAGCCTTCTCTCTGACTGGGGAGGATGCCCGGTCATCGTGCGTACGCCCGCGCGGCGCGCGGCACTGCCAGCCGGTCATGCCGCCGGGTTATCCCGGCCGATAACCGCGAGGCATACCCGCCAGGGACTATCCGCGTCCCCCGGCAGAAGAGATCGTCGAGGCATGCTGCCCCTCCCGGCGCTGCTCGCGCTGACGACCACGGTGTTCCTCGGTTGCCTCACCGAAGTGCTCCCCGCCGGTCTGCTGCTGGGCATGTCCGAGGACCTGGGCGTCTCGCCGTCGGCCACCGGGCAGCTGGTGACGGTCTACGCGATCACGACCGCGCTCACCGCCATCCCGCTCACGGGCGCGACCCTCCGGGTGCCGCGCAAACGCTTGCTCCTGGCGCTGATCTTCGGCTTCCTGGCGACGAATCTGGTGATCGCCGTGTCCTCGTCGTATCCGCTGATCCTGGCGACACGGGTGGTTTCCGGTGCGCTGACCGGGGTGATGTGGTCGCTCGTCGCGGGTTACGCGATGCGGCTCGCCCCGGCGGGACTCACCGGACGCGCGCTGGCCGTCGCGATGTCCGGCACGCCGATCGGCTTCGCGCTGGGCGTGCCCGCGGGTACCGCGCTGGGTGAATTCGCCGACTGGCGCTGGGCGTTCGCCGCGATGGCGCTGATCTCCGTGCCGCTGCTGGCCTGGGTTTCCGCCGTGGTCCCCGCCGTGCCCCCGGAAGCGTCGCGGCCCACCCGGCCGCTGGCGGCGTCACGGCTGCCGGGGATGCGTCCCGTGCTGGCGACGGTGGCGCTGTTCTCGTTGGGGCACAACGTGGCCTACACCTACATCGGGCCGGTGCTCGCCGGGCTCGACGCGGCACCGATGCCGGGCGCGGCGCTGCTGGTGTTCGGCTGCGCCACGGTGGGTGGCCTGGTCGCGGTCGGCTCCGCGCTCGACAGCCGTCCGCGCGCGGTGCTCGTGTCCTGCGCCGCCGTGACCGCGGCCGCCATCCTCCTGCTGGGGATCAGCGACGGCGTCCACGGACTGGTGCTGGCCGCCGCGGGCCTGTGGGGCCTGGGATTCGGCGGCGCGCCGACCGCGTTCCAGGCCGTCACCGCCTTGCTCGCGGGACCCACGGCCGACGCCGCCCAGTCGCTCACGATCGCGGCCTGGAACGGCGCCGTCGCCGGGGGAGCCCTCGTCGGCGGGCTGCTGCTGCCGCTGGGAACGTCGTCGCTCCCGTGGTGCGCGGCCGTGTTGATCCTCGTGCCCCTGCTGTTCAGCCGGCGAGTCGTGCTTTCAGTGCCCTTAGATCGGTGCCGGAGCCGACGATGAGCGGCCAGACGTCGGAGCCGAGGAACCCGGTCTCGTCGGTCGCCGCCGTCGCACCGCAGGCATCGCGTTCCAGCCCGTTGCGAGCCGCCACCGCGGCGACCGCGTCCTTTGTGGACTGTCCGAACAAGCCGTCGACCGGGACGGCGAAACCGCGTGCCCGCAGGAGTTCCTGCGCCGTCCGCACACGAGGCCCGGAGTCGCCGGGTTTGAGCAGCGGCCACTCCGGCAGGTCCACCTTGGGTGACGCGGTGCCCAGCAGCTTGCCGACCTCGGTGCGCAGCTCGGGAAGCCGGTTGTACAGCACCGTTCCCGGGCATTCGGTCGAGTTGAAATCCCGGTGTCCCTTGATGAACTCCGGCGAGATCCCGTATTGCGACGCGATGTACGCGACCAGCTTCACCAGCGAGTCCCAGAGCGCGGGCGTGACGTCCTCTTTGCTGTAGAGGCCCTCGTTCTCGATGCCGATGCAGGTGCTGTTGTTGTTGCCCACGTTCGCGCCCAGCACGTGCCGGGTCCCACCGCGCAGGATCTCCAGGCTGCGGTGCCGCCCTTCGGTGATGTGCCCGCCGCGGCTGTTCGTGAACTGCTGGCCGGTGTCGATCCAGCCACGGGTGTCCATGTGGAAGTTCTGGATCGAACGCGACGCCCAGAAGGCGTGTTCGAGCGTGTAGTCGGTGACGTTCCCCGGATCGACCGTGTGGTGCACGACGATGTACGTCGGTTTGTGGTTCTGCACCTCGATCGCCCCGGCCGGCGGGCGGGCGTTCCAGGCCGTCGTGTCGTGGATCTTGGGTTCCGCCACCCCGGAAGCCGCTTCGGCGGCGGAAGTCGTCGCTGTCCCCAGTAGCCCGACGGCGCTTACCGTCAGGCCGCCCTTGAGCGCGGTACGTCGGTCGAAGTCGGCCACGGGCGTAACTCCCATCATGCGCGTTGGCCGGAAAACTAACCCGCCATCGCGCCGATGACAACCATTGACCAACTTTTGTCGTAATGCGTTAGTGTTCGCCAGGGAGCGCGAACAGACCGTCCCGGGTCTGTTCGAGGAGGCCGTCGACGAGCAGGGAGTCGAGGCAACGGTCACGCTGCCCGGATTCGTCCCACACGAGATCGAGCCGCGCCTTCTCGACCGGTCCTTCGCTGCCGCGCAGGACGTCGAGCAGCAAACCGCGCACCTGACGGTCGGTGCCGGCGAACTTCTGGACCTGCTTCGCGGGCCCGGCGTAAGCGGGTTTGCCCGCGCGCTGCCACGCGCAGTCTTCGTAGATCGGGCAGTCCGCGCAGCGCGGCGAGCGCGCGGTGCAGACGAGCGCGCCGAGTTCCATCAGTGCCGCGGAGAGCTTCGCGGCGGGCGCGTCCTCCGGCGGGAGCAGCGCCTCGACGTCGGCCATGTCGCGGGTGTTCGACGGCGGCCCGGCGTCACCCGCGCCGTGCACCGCCCTGGCGACGACGCGCCGGACGTTCGTGTCCACCACCGGCGCCCGCTTGCCGTAGGCGAAGGCCGCGACCGCGCGGGCGGTGTACGCGCCGATCCCCGGCAACGCGAGCAGAGTGTCCACATCGGACGGAACGACGTCGCCGTGTTCGGCGGCGATGACGGCCGCCGCGGCGTGCAGCCGCAGCGCGCGCCGCGGGTAGCCGAGTTTGCCCCAGGCACGCACGACCTCGCCCTGCGACGACGCCGCCAGCGCCGACGGCACCGGCCAGCGCGCCATCCATTCGAGCCAGATCGGCTGGACGCGCGCGACCGGGGTCTGCTGCAACATGATCTCGCTGACGAGCACGCCCCAAGCGGAGCATTCCGGCTCACGCCAGGGCAAATCGCGCCCCACTTCGTCGAACCATTCGGTCAGCACATCCGCGTCGACGCCCACTGTGTCAGCTTAAAACCCTTACTCGACCTCGGTCAGGCGGCCCAGCTTCACGTCGTAGACGAACCCGCGCACGTTGTCCGTATGTGCCAGGAAGTCGCTGCGCCGGACCCGCTGCACCGACCGGCGCACGCTGTCCTCCACCACCCGGAACGCCTCGACCGACCACGTCGGACGCAGGCCGCTGGCGGCTTCGAGTTCGTCCTTGAAGTCGTCCTCGGTGACCATGGACAGGCCGCAGTCGGTGTGCTGCACGATCAGCACCTCACGCGTGCCGAGCTTCCGCTGGCTGAGCGCGAGCGAGCGGATCATGTCGTCGGTGACGACGCCGCCCGCGTTGCGCAGGATGTGTGCTTCACCCTGGATCAGGCCGAAGATCTCGAACACCCGGATACGGGCGTCCATGCAGGTCAGGATCGTCACGTGGAGCGATGGCCTCGGAGACGAGCGGTCACCAGGAGTGACATCACCCAGCTCCTGGTTTCGCTTGAGCAGTACGTCGATTGAGGTCACGTGTTCATTGGAACCGACGCGCGGGGCGACGGCAACGCGTGCGGGCGCGGATCACGGCCCGAACCAGCGTTCTTCGGCCGTTCGCGGCGGCGCGGACGTGCGCCCGACCCGGAGTTCCGTCGGCAGCGTGATCACCTTCGGCCCGACCCGGTCGGCGGAGCTGAGCAGCAGCTTGCCCGCCGCCTTCCCCTTTTCGAGTACCGGCTGGTGGACCGTGGTGAGCCCGGAACGCTCGGCCTCGGTGATGCCGTCGAAGCCGGTGACCGTCAGATCCTGTGGCACCCGCAGCCCACGGCGCTCCGCCTCGGCCAGCGCGCCGAGGGCGAGGATGTCCGAGGTGCAGATCACGGCCGTGACCTGCGGATACGCGTCCAGAAGCTGGCGTGCGGCCGACGCGCCGTCGTCCACGGTGTGGTCGAAGCGCTCGACCACCGGAACGGTCGCCCAGTCGACCCCGGCCGCCGAGAACGCGGCGGCCAGCGCCTCCAGCCGGATCCGCTGGACGTGGAAGTGGGCGGCGCTCTGCCGCTGGATGGAGACGAAGTCGTCGTTGCGCTCGCGGGCCAGCCGCATGCACAGCACGCCGATCTGCCGGTGTCCGAGCGAGATGAGGTGCTCGGCCATGGCGGTGACCGCGGCCGCGTCGTCCGGGCCGACCCGGTCGACGCCGTCCACGCGCGGCTGGTCGACGATCACCGTCGGCACCGGACGCTCCAGCACGGCGCCCAGATGCGGGTCGTCGTCGGGCACCGAGTAGACGACGAAGCCGTCGACGCCGGCGCGGTGCACGGCCGCGACGTCCTCGCGGCCCGGGCTCGCCGGGACGAGGTGCAGGCCGACGCCCGCGTCCTCGCAGGCCAGCGCGAGCCCTTCGAGCACGCCGACGGCGGCGGGGTCGCGGAAGGCGTAGGAGAGGTTTTCGGTGAGCAAAAGACCCACAGCGCCGGCTTTGCGCGTCCGCAGTGAACGGGCCACCGGGTCCGGGCCCGGGTAGCCGAGGCGGCGCGCGGTCTCGAGGACGCGGCGGCGCAGCTCAGGGGACAGCTGGTCGGGTCGGTTGTAGGCGTTGGAGACGGTGGTCCTCGACACACCGAGCTCTGCGGCCAACGACGCCAGTGTCGCCTGCCTCCTGGTGCGGATAGGACGGCCCATCCGCAAACCGTAACGGTTCAGAACGTTTTGCAGAAGCATCACCCGACGTGTGGCAGGTCTCGATTCAGAGTGACCCTGGGTACAGCTCGCGCCTGGACGGGGGGCACCGTCATCCGGATGGGGTACAGTTGAATCTGACAACGGTTTCCATTACCCGGCATCGGTGACACCTGGCCTGGGCATCCGCAGGAGTGCAGTAAATGAATTCCCGCCGTACTAAGAGTGTTTTCGCGGCCGTGTCGGCCCTGGCCGTCCTCGCGCTCGGCGCGACGGCTTGCGCGTCGAGCGACAAGGCGTCGACGGGCTCCGGTTCGCCGAACGCGTCCGCCGCGAACCCGGGTGGCGAGAAGATCAAGGTCGTCGCCTCGACCGACGTCTGGGGCAGCGTCGTGACCGCCGTCGGCGGCGACAAGGTCGAGGTCACCTCGATCATCCACGACCCCTCGGCCGACCCGCACTCCTACGAGACCACCGCGAGCGACGCCATCGCCGCGAAGAACGCGAAGCTGACGCTGTCCAACGGCGGCGGCTACGACGAGTTCTTCTCGAAGCTCGCCGACCAGGCCACCGGCGCGCAGAAGCTGGTCGCCGTCGACATCGCCGCGACCGGCAACGAGAACGAGCACGTCTGGTACAGCCTCCCCGGCGTCGAGAAGATCGCCGACCAGGTCGCCGCGAAGCTCGGCGAGATCCAGCCCGCCTCGAAGGACGCCTTCACCGCCAACGCGACCGCGTTCAAGGGCAAGACCCAGGAGCTGCTGAAGAAGGTCTCGGGCCTGGGCGCCTCGAACGCCAAGGTGGTCGCGACCGAGCCCGTCGCGCACTACCTGCTCGACAGCGCGAAGGTCACCGACGCGACTCCGCCCGCCTTCGCCGAGGCCGTGGAAGCGGAGCAGGACGTGCCCGCCGCCGCGCTCAACGAGGTCAAGCAGCTGATCTCCGGCAAGCAGGTCAAGGCCCTGATCAACAACGCGCAGACCACCACCCCGGTCACCCAGCAGGTCGTCGGCGACGCCAAGAACGCCGGTATCGCGGTCGTCGACGTCACCGAAACGCTCCCGCAGGGTGTGACCGACTACATTGCATGGATGACCAAGGAAGTGGACGCGCTGGCCGGAGCACTGAAGTAGTGACCTCCGTACCCGCCGAAGCCCGCCCCGCGGTCCGTGTCCGCGGGGCGAGCCTCGCCTTCGGCGCCAGGACCCTCTGGTCCGGGCTCGACCTCGACGTCGAACCCGGCGAGTTCCTCGCGATCCTCGGGCCCAACGGCTCCGGGAAGAGCAGCCTGCTCAAGGTGCTGCTCGGCCAGCAGGGGCTGCCCGAGGGCACCGTCGAGATCGCGGGGCGGCGCCCCGGCGGGACCAACCGGCGGATCGGCTACATCCCGCAGCAGCGCGCCCTCGACGAGGGCCTGACGATGCGCGGGGTGGACCTGGTCGGCCTCGGCCTGGACGGGCACCGGTGGGGCACCGGGCTCTTCGGGATTTCGAAGCGGCGTCAGCTGGTGGCGAAGGCGATCGAGTCCGTCGGCGCCCAGGCGTACGCGAAGCAGCCGGTCGGGCGGCTTTCCGGCGGCGAGCAGCAGCGGCTCCGCGTCGCGCAATCGCTGGTCGGCGACCCCGAAGTCCTGCTGTGCGACGAGCCGCTGCTCTCCCTCGACCTCGCGCACCAGCGCGCGGTCAGCGAGCTGATCGACGAGCGGCGGCGTTCGGCGGACACCGCCGTCCTGTTCGTCACCCACGAGATCAACCCGATCCTGTCCTATGTGGACCGGGTGCTCTATCTGGTGAACGGCCAGTTCCGGGTCGGCAAACCGGACGAGGTGATGAACTCGGAGACGCTGTCCGAGCTGTACGGGACGCGGATCGAGGTGCTCAAGGTCGGCGGGCAGATCCACGTCGCCGGGGCGCAGAGCGCGTTGTGCGAGGACGAACCCCACCACATCGACGAACAGGTTTCGTAGCGGAAGTGGTAGACGAAGTGAGGTCATTCGTGCGGCCTGGACCACACGCAGAACCCGTCCTGGCCGGAGGCCCCGCGATCGGGGCGGCAGGGCGTCTTGGTGAATCAACGCGCTCGATGACGCGAACTCGCGCCCTGGCGACGCGATCGCGGTCGCGGGTTCTCGGATAACGCCGTGGACAAGATGTTCGACTTCGCCCTGACCGGCGAACTCCTCGGCCTCGATTTCGTGCAGACGGCTTTGCTCGCGGCCGCCGTCCTCGGCCTGGTGGCCGGCGTGCTCGGCCCGCTGGTGGTCATGCGGCGGATGTCGTTCGCCGTGCACGGCACCGCCGAACTGGCCTTCACCGGCGCCGCGGGCGCGCTGCTGCTGGGCGTCGGCGTCGAACTCGGCGGCCTCGCGGGCGCGGTCATCGCCGCCCTGCTGATCGGGATCCTCGGCGGTCGCGAGTCCGAACGCGACTCCGTGATCGGCGTGATCCTCGCCTTCGGCCTCGGCATGGGTGTCCTGCTGCTGTCGTTCTACGAAGGCCGCAGCGCCAACAAGTTCGGCATCCTCGTCGGGCAGATCATCACCATCGACTCGACCAACCTGAACCTGCTCGTCGGCGCGTCGGTCTTCGTACTGGTGGTGCTCGCGGTGATCTACCGGCCGCTGCTGTTCGCCACGGTCGACCCGGCGGTCGCGACGGCACGCGGCGTGCCGGTGCGGCTGCTGTCGCTGATCTTCGCGGTGCTGGTCGGCATCTCGAGCGCGCTCGGCGTGCAGATCGTCGGCGCGCTGCTGGTCGTCTCGCTGATGGTGACCCCGGCCGCGGCGGCCGCGCGGGTCACGGCGAGCCCGTGGAAGGCGACCGTGCTGTCGATCGTGTTCGCGGAGATCGCCGCGCTCGGCGGGATCATCCTCTCGCTCGCGCCGGGGAAGCCGGTGAGCGCGTTCGTCACGACGATCTCGTTCGTGATCTACCTGGTCTGTCGTCTCATCGCGTGGCTGCGCGGGCGTACGTCGCGGGTCCGCGTCGAGCCGACGGCGACCGCGCGGCCGGCCCTGCGCTAGCGGATCGGGTTCTCGGCGAGCGCCTTCTTCAGCGGTTCGAGGAAATTCGGGTCGATGAAGGCGAGCTGACCGCCGGCCACACTGCGCTCCACGGCCTCGACGACCACGACGTTCGCGTTCACGAAAGCGTCGACGGCCTCGGCCTGCGACGTCTTCTGCGTGAAGTGCGCCAGCATCGTCAGGTTCGTGAACGCGCCAGAGAGATACCGCGAAGACGCCTTCGTGAACGAGTCGCCGTAGATCAGGATCTTGTCGTCCACGGTCCCGATCAACGGGCTCGCCGTGCGGTAGACGGGCCGGTCGATGTCGCCGTTCGGCTCGCCCGCGCGCTCGACGACGCCGTCCGGGCGGAGGCTGTACAGCGTGTTCGTCTTCGTGCCCTGCTTGCTGATCAGCGGCGGCAGATCGGCGACGGTGTCGTACTGGCCGACGGGAACGCTGACCCAGGTCTGCGTGACCCCCGGTTTGATGGCGTTCGCGATGGCGCGCGTCATCACCAGGGCGCCCTCGTCGGCCCAGTGGGTGTCGTTCGGCGGGTAGATCGGATGCTGCACGCGGCCCTCGGACGCGCGGAGTTCCGGCCGCAGGTCGATCGCGCGGGCGTCCTTGAGCATCCGGTGCCAGGTGGACGCCTCGGCCGACCGCGAGCAGTCCTTGCCCGGGTACGTGTCCGGCAGGAACTGCGGGACCATCGTCGACTTGTCCGGCGCGACGACGAGCTCGAACCGCCTCCCGGACTGCTCGACCGCGCGCCGCAGCTCGTTGATCTTGGCGATGGTCTCGGGCAGCGGACGGGACGGATCGCATTTCGCGTCGGCGTCGTAGCCGTAGTACAGCCAGCCGTCGCGGCCCTGCACGACACGGCGGTAGCCGGACGCGGCGTTCGGCGTCGGCCCCTGGGTGGGCGCGGTCTTGGACGGCGACGGTGCCGGCGGCGCGGGGATCGGGCCCGCCTGCTGCTGCGGTGGCGGCTGGTCGAGCGGGGCGCCCTCGCCGAAGACGCCGCGGCTGATCGCGTCGGCGGCGGCGATCGCGCCCGGCCGGAACGACAGCTGGTCGATCGCCCAGGTCGGCATGTCGGTGAAGAAACCCCAGCCACGGTCCAGCCCGGGGAAGCTGGCGAGCTTGTGGTTCTCGATCTCGCCCGGCCGCACGCCGAACACCCACAGGAGCGTGGGGGTGGTGAAGAACAGAAGCGCGCTGATCAGCGCGGTCAGCTGCCTGCCACCGTGGCGGGGACGGTGCAACGCGTGCTCGCGCGGAAGCCACGCCTCGTGGACGGCTGGCAGCTGCTGGGGTTCGGACGCCACCCCTCCACCGTAATCACCCCGTGTCTCGCGCACGTGAGAACGCCTCACTTCCGCGCCCCGGATCGCGTTTAGCCCGCGAAACGCGATCCGGCTGGACGGAGACCCGGGATCGCGATTAGCCCGCGAAACGCAGGTCAGTGGAGCATCAGCAGGACCTGCAGCTCACCGACCAGGAAGCCGATGAGCCCACCCACCGCGATCAGCTTCCACTCGTCCTGGCGGAACGCGGGCCTCAGCAACCCCTCGAACTCCAGCGGCGTCAGCCCCAGCATCCGCCGTTCGACGATCTTCGCGACGTCCATCGCCTCGGTCAGGTAGCCCTCGGCGTACCGGATCGTCGGCGGCAGCCGCTCCAGCGCCTTCCGCGCGGCCGCCTGCTTGATCTCCTGCAGCCGCTGCCCGCCGACGGCCATCACGACCATCGGTTTCGCGACACTCGCCTGCTCGTCGACGGCCTGCGCCACCAGCCGCTCGACCAGCGCGTACAGCCGATCCGACCGCGGCCCGCGCAGGACGGCGTCGAGCAGGTTCGGCACGGTGAGGATCTCGTTCGCGATCATCTCGCCGTACTGATGCGCGACCTCGGCCCGCCGCCGCTGGAACTTGCCCTGCAGGATCACCCGCCCGACCCGGACCGGCTCACGCGGCACGAAGATCAGCTTGATCGCCAGCCAGTCGGTGAACAGCCCGATGCAGCCACCGAAGATCGGCAGCACCCACGGTTCCTTCGTCAGCGCCCAGACGAACGCCTGCACGATGCCGAGCCCGAAGCCGAAGTAGATCCCGGTGCGCGCGATGAACGCCATCTCCGGCCGCGACGTCTCGCGGATCAGCCGGACGAGCAGCTTCTTGTCCCTGGTGAGCCGCTGCACGGTCATGTGCTGGAAGTCGAGCACCTCGTCGAGGTTCTCGGTCATCTCTTCCATGAACTCGCGCACCAGCCGCGGCGTCGACGCCTGGACCTGCTTGATCAGCAGCTCCTGCGCCATCGTCGGCATGACCTCCCAGAGCCTGGGATGGTGCTTTTCGAGCACTTCGCGGGCGACCTCGTCCACGGCCCGCAGCAGCGGCTGCTCGATCTCGCGCGTGATGATCGCCGGATCGATCCGGCGGAAGACCTCCTTGACGTCCAGCAGATTCGACGTCAGCAGCTCGGTCGCGACGGCGGCCATCCGCCCGCCGTGTTTGGGCACCACGCCCTGCCAGCCGAGGAAGGGTTTGATCCCGACGAACTCGAGCGGTTTGAACATCATCTCGATGGCGACGCGTTTGGTGACGTAGCCGATCAGCGCGGCGACGAACGGGATCGCGGCGTACAGCCACCAGTGCCGGGCGAGGTCGTCCAGGACGGCGTCCACACGACCTCCTCGCTTCGCTCAGGGAAGGGGGAAACCGTATCGGTTGGCCTTCAGTGAAGCAGTAGAAGCACCTGAAGTTCACCGACAAGGCCGCCGATCACCGCGCCGACGGCGATCAGTTTCCACTCGTCCTGCCGGAACGCCGGGCGCAGCAGCTGCTCGAATTCGAGCGGGTTCAGCCGCCGCATTCTGTCCACAATGGTGTTCCGGACGTCGAGCGCGTTGACCGCGTAGCTTTCGGCGTGGCGGATCGTCTCCGGGATCCGCGTCGCGGCCTTCGCGGCCGCCGTCTGCTTCATCTCCTGGAACCGCCTGCTCCCGACGGCCATCGCGACGAACGGCTTCACGACACTCGCCTGCGCGTCGATGGTCCGCTGCACCTCGCGGGTGATCATCGAGAACAGCTTGTCCGATTTCGGCCCGCTCAGCACGGCTTCGAGCAGGTTCGGGATGGTGATGATCTCGCGCGCGATCATGTCGCCGTAGTCGGCGGAGACCTGGTCCTTGCGCTTCTGGAACACGCCTTGCCAGGTGTAGAAGCCGAAGAACCGTTTCGGCTCGCGCGGTAGGAAGATCATCTTCAGCGCGATCCAGTCGGTGAACCAGCCGATGCCGATACCGAACAGCGGCAGCACGATCGGCGACTTCGTCAGCGCCCACACCAGCAGCTGCACACAGCCGAGGGAGAACCCGAACACGATCCCCGACCGCGCGATGAACCGCATCTCCGGCCGCGAGATGTCGCGGATCAGGCGGTTCAGCAAGGCCTTGTCGCGCACCAGGTTCGTCACGACCATGTGCTTGAGGTCGAGGACGTCCTCGATGTTCTCCGAGATCTCGCCCATGATCTTCGTGATCGCACGCGGCGCCTCCGCCTGCACGCGTTTGAGCAGCAGTTGCTGGGCGGTGTTCGGCAGTACTTCCCAGAGTCTGGGCTGGTACTGCTCCATCACCTCGCGGGTGACGTCCTCGACGATCCGCAGGAGCGGTTGCTCGATCTCCTTCGCCACCTGGGCCGGGTCGAGTCTGGCGAAGATCTCCTTCGGGTCGACGAGGTTGTTCGTCAGCATCTCGGTGGCGGTGGCCGCCATCCGCTCCGCGTTCGCCGGCAGTACCCCTTGCCAGCCGAGGAACGGTTTGACGCCGACGAATTCCACCGGTTTGAACATCATCTCGATGGCGACGCGTTTGGTGACGTAGCCGATCAGCGCGGCGATGAACGGCATGCTGACGTACACCGGCCAGTGCTCGCCGAGATCGGCGATGACGGCGTCCACTTCCGAGCCCCTCCCGCGTCTTGCTTGAAGGGCAACCTAGCCGCCGGTCCTCAATGGAGGAGTAACAGGACCTGAAGTTCACCCACGAGCCCGCCGATCACCGCGCCGACCGCGATCAGCTTCCATTCGTCCTGCTGGAAGGCGGGACGGAGGATCCCCTCGAACTCGAGCGGGGTCAGCTGCTGCATCTTCGTGACGATGGTGTTGCGGACGTCGAGCGCGTCAGTGGCGTAGCTCTCCACGTGTTTCACCGTTTCGGGGAGATAGGCGATCGCCTTTTCCGCCGCGGCCTTCTTCATCTCCTGGTACTGGACCCCGCCGACAGTCAGCGCCACCAACGGTTTCGCGATGCTCGCCTGCGCGTCGATGGTCCGCTGCACCTCGCGGGTGATCATCGCGAACAGTTTGTCCGATTTGGGCCCGGTGAGCACGGCCTCCATCACGTTCCGCACGGTGAGGACCTCGTCGGCGATCAGCGCGCCGTAGTCCTTGGCCACCGCCTGGCGGCGTTTCTGGAACATGCCCTGCCAGCTGAAGAACAGGAACCGGCGGGGCTCGCGCGGGTAGAAGATCATCTTCAGCGCCAGCCAGTCGGTGACGAACCCGGTGACGAAACCGAAGATCGGCATGATCAGCGGCTGTTTCGTCAGCGCCCACGCGACGAACTGGATCAGGCCGATGACGAAGCCGAACCAGATGCCGGACCGGGCGATGAAGCGGAGCTCCGGGGTCGCGACCTCCTTGATCAGGCGGCAGGTCAGCGATTTGTCACGGACCATCGAGTTGATCAGCATCTCGTTGACGTCGAGGACCTCATCGATATTCGTCGACACCTCACGCATCAGCCGCGCGACGACCTTCGGCGCCTGCGCGCGGACCTGATCGACCAGCATGCGCTGCGCCCGGGTCGGCAGCAGTTCCCACAGTCTGGGCTGATACTGCTCCATCACCTCGCGGGTGACGTCCTCGACGGCCTTGAGAAGCGGCTCTTCGAGTTCCTTGACCATTTCCTCGGGATCGAGCCGGGAGAAGATCTCCTGCGGATCGACGAGGTTCTTGGTCAGCAGGTCGACGGCGGTGGTCGCCATCCGGCGCGAGTTGGCCGGGATGACCCCCTGCCAGCCGAGGAACGGTTTGATCCCGACGAACTCCAGCGGCCGGAACATCATCTCGATGGCGACGCGTTTCGTGATGTACCCGATGAGCGCGGCGATGAAGGGCATCGTGGCGTAGACGTGCCAGTGCTCGCGGATGTCTTCGAGGATCGCCGAGATGTCCAACCGGGCCTCCGCTGCTTACGACCTGTCAACAATGCAGGATGCCATGTGATCGGTCCGCCGCACGCCGAGTGCAGCCGTTTGGCGGTACTGCCCGACGGGTGCCAGCTCATTAAGGTGGCCGCCATGGTCGCTCCTGAGAAGACGGCGCCTCAGGCGCCCTCAGCGAAATCGTCCCCGTTCGCGGGCTCTGTCCGCGGTTACGACAAGCGTCAGGTCGACGAGCGCCTCGCCGAACTGGCGACCGAACTCAAGCAGACGTCACGCAGCCGCGACGAGGCCGTGGCGACCGCCGGTGAACTCACCAAGGCGCTCGGCCACGCCCAGAAGGAACTGGACGAGACCAAGGCCGCCCTCGTGCGGATGAGTTCGAGCCCGTCCGGCGCAGGCGCGATGGCCGAACGCGTCCGCATGATGATGCAGCTCGCCGAGGAGGAGATCGCCGACCTCAAGGCCGCCGCGGAAGCCGACGCCAAGTCGACCCGGGCCGAAGCGGACAAGTACGCCCACGAGACGCAGCGCGCGATCGAGAAGGCGGCCAAGGACGCGCAGGCCGAGCGGGAAAAGCTGCTCGCCGACGCCAAGGCGGAGATCGAGCGGCTGAACTCCGAGGCGGCGCAGAAGCGCAAGGAACTGGACATGGAGAGCGTCCGGGCCCGCGCCGCCGCGGACAAGAAGGCCGAGGAGGCTTCGGCGGCTCGCCGCGCGGAGGCCGAGAAGGCGTCCGCGGACAAGATCGCGGAAGCCGATCGGGTGTCGGCGGCCAAACGCGCCGAGGCCGAGCGGATCTCCGCGGAGAAGATCGCCAAGTCGGAGAAGTCTTCGGCGGAGGACATCGCCGCGAAGCAGGAGCAGGTCGCGGAGGCTCTCACCGACGCGAAGACTCAGCAGGCCGAAGCCCAGCAGGCCCGGAAGCTCGCGCTGGAACTCCGGTCGAAGGTCGCCGATCGGCTCTCCGCCACGGACGTCGCCGTCCAGGAGGCCATCCGGCTGCTGGCTCCGGCCCCCGATGCCGCCGAGGCACCCAAACCGGAGGCCGCGCCGAAGCCCGCTCCCACCAAATCCAACGGCCCACGCCCTTCCTGATCTTTTAACGCCGGACGACGGCGAACAACTCGTCGTCGATCCAGCCCCTGGTGTGCAGCTCGGCGCAGAATCGCTGGTACGACTCGGCGAGCGCGGCACTTTCGCGCTCGTCGGGCTCCACCAGTGTCCCCCCGCCGAGCCCCTCGGATGCCTCGGTGAGCCCGCCCGGCAGGACTCCCGCCGCGGCGAGCAGTGCGGCGCCGTAACCCGATTCCGCCTGGGGTGACACCCGCAGGCCGAGACCGCTGACGGTCGCCCTGATCCGTGTCCACAAAGGACTTCTGCTGCCGCCGCCCGCCGCCAGCAGCGGATCGGTGACCGTGACACCGAGGCGGCGCAGGTGGTCCAACGCCAGCCGTTCGAGGAAGGCGACGCCCTCCAGCCTGGCCCGGTGCAGCTCCACCTCGTCGGCCTCGCCCGACACGAAGCCCTCCGCGTCCGGGCTGGCGAACGGGAAGCGTTCGCCCTTGCGCCGCAACGGATACGCGACCACCTTCGCCGGACCCAGTTCGGCCGCGGCCGCGTCGAGTTCGGAAAGGCGATCCTGCCCGGCGACGGCCTCGCCGCCGGTGTTCGACGCGCCACCGGGCAGCCACCAGCCGTCCGGATGACGGTGGCTGTACATCGCCCCCGTCGGATCCGGCACCAGGTCTTCGGTGACTCCCTTGAGCACGTACGTCGTGCCGAGGATCCCGACGAAGCTCCCGGGAGCGACCGCGCCGGCCGCGAGCTGGCCCGCGCAACCGTCGGTCATCCCGGCCACGACCGGACAGCCGGCCGGGAGCCCGGCGACCGGACGGGCCACCTCGCCCAGCACGGTGGCCGGCGCGACCACCGAGGGGAGCAGGCTCGCCGGCACCCCCAATGCCTCGAAGACCTCGGCGGGCCATTCGAGGGCGAGCGGGTCATAACCGCTCTTCAAGGCATGCGACCAGTCGGCCGCCACCGGCCCGCCGGTGAGCTCCGCGGCGATCAGATCGGGGGTGTGGCGGATCCCGGCGACGTCGGGGACGTGCCCGGCCAGCCAGGCGATCCGGCCGAGCGCGGCCGTGGCGGACACGCCGAAACCGAGCCGCCGCCAGCGATCCGCGCCGAGCGCGGTGGCCTCGCGGTTGAGCTCCGCACCCCGCCTGTCGTCGTACATCAGCGCGGGGGTGACCGGCGCACCCGACGCGTCTACCCCGACGATCGTCCCCGACGTCGCGGCGATGGCCACCGCGGCGACCTCGCCGCCCCTGCCCGGCAGCTCGCCGGTGACCTTCGCCAGCACCGTCTTCACCGCCGGCCACCAGGACCGGGCGTCCTGCTCGCTGTGTCCGCGGCCGTCGCGGACCGGCGCGGGCAGCGGCCCGGCGGCCGAAGCGAGGACGGTGCCGCCGCGCACCGCGAGGGCTCGCACCCCCGCGGTGGCGACGTCGATGCCGATCGTGACGGGCTGGTTCACGTGGTGACGACCTTCTCTCCGACTTCTTGCAGACTCTTGTCCTCTTCGATCGCCTTCGCCGTCTCATCGGGCAGCTTCAGGTAGCGCACCATGACCGCCGCGACCAGATACAGCGCGGCGAAGACGATCACCACGCCGGCCGCGCCCAGCGGGCCGAGGAACACGCTGACGATCGCCGGCCCGACGAACGCCGCCGCGCCCGCGCCCAGGTTCAGCAGGGCCATCGCGCCGCCCTTGTTCTCCGGGGCGAGCGAGGGGAGCAGCGCCGAGATCGGCACGAACCCGGCGAGCGTGGCGCCGTACAGCGCGCCGACGAGCAGCGCGAGCCAGTAGTACTCGGCGCCCATGGCGATCGGGACGAAGTAGAGCAACAGGATCGAGACGGCGCAGCCGATCGCGCCGAACCAGAAGATCGTGGTGCGCCAGCCGATCCGGTCGCTCAGCACGCCGAAGATCAGGTTGAAGAAGATGTTCGTGCCGTAGATGACCGAGACCAGGAGGAGCCAGCGGCTCTCCCCGAACCCGATCCCCTCGATGAAGATCGTCGGGAAGAACACCAGCATCCCGAATTCGGGCGCGGTGTTGATGACGCGGACGAGCATCCCGACGCCGACGCGTGGCTTCTTCCACGCGATCGACACGCTGGAAACCAGGCTCTGCACCGGTTTCACGTCCGGCGGCGCGAGCCGGGTGTACCCGGTCCGTTGCCGGACACCGAAGATCGCGAGCAATCCGCCGAGCGCGAGCAGCGCCACCGACACCCACAGCGTTCCGTACTGGCCCAGCACCGGGTTCGTGAAGCTCGCGACCAACGCGCCCAGCGTCGGAAGCCCGCCGGTGAAGGCGAAGTAGAACCAGCCCACCGCCGCGCCGAGCCTGGCGACCGGCGCCACCGCGGTGATCCAGACCAGGAAACCGAACGCGAACATCGGATAGCCGAACCCGCGCAGACCGTAGAACACCAGCATCAACGGGTAGTTCTCACCCGACACCGCGACCGCGAGGAACAGCACGTCGAACACCAGCCAGATGGCCAGGCCGATCATCATCACGCGACGCGGGCCCCACAGATCCGACAGCGCGCCCGACAACCACGACGCCAGCATCACGGCGACGCCGTACACGGTGATCACGTACGAAGCCTTGATCTCGGTGCCCGCGCCGTTGTCCGCCATGAACGGCGCGATGAAGCCCGACTCGACCCCGTCGCCGATCATGAACAGCAGCAGCCCGGCGTAGCCGAGGAACAGCGGGGCGGGCAGGCCCCAACGGTTCAGTACGCGGGCGAACCCGCTCCCGGATCGCGATAACGGCGGTGTTACCTGGTTCATGCACGCCTCCATGACGTCGTGTTCAGCGTATCATGGATCGTGTTAACTTAACTTTCAAGATGTTACATCGGTGGATTTTCGTGTTAGCCTCACCCGGGCGCGCGCCTCAGAGCTCCGCGAGGTCCACTTCCACCTGGCTCCGCATCTCCTCGACCAGGTGCTCTTCCACTCCGTCGTCGACGATCAGCACGTCGAAGTCGCTCAACGGCGCCAGCCGGTGCAGCGCCGCGCGTTCGGTCTTGCTGTGGTCCATCAGCAGCACCTTCGTCCGGGCGCTGGCCAGCATCGCGCGCTTCAGCATCACGATCTCCGGTTCCTGGTGGAACGTCATCCGCGTGTTCATCGCCGACGTCGAAACGAAGGTCGCGTCGACGTTGATCCGCTCGATCGCCTCGAGGCTCTGCATGCCGAGGAACGAGTCGTGGGTCGCGGAGTAGTCGCCGCCGATACAGATGAGCCGCAGGTCGGGGACGCCTTTGAGCAGTTCGATGGCGCCGAGGTAGTTCGTCGCGACGGTCAGCGGGGTGACGCGGTGCAGCATCTTCGCCAGCGCGAGCGCGCTCGTCGAGTCGTCGAGCAGGATCGACATCCCCGGCTCGACGCGCGCGAGCGCGTGCGCGGCGATGGCCATCTTCTCTTCCGAATGCACGTTCATCCGGTAGTCGGCGTTGCTTTCGAACACCGTCGACGGCATGGCCGACACGCCACCCCGGTACTTCCGGAGCAGGCCGCGCCGCGCCAGTTCGTCGACGTCGCGGTGCACCGTCATGGTGCTGACGCCGGTGAGTTCCACCAGGTCGGCGATACTCGCGGAGCCGGCTGTGAAGACGTGTTCGGTGATCAGCTGCTGACGCGTGTTACGAGAGTGCGCGCTCGCACCGGCCGTCTTCTCATCGCTCATGTCGTCCAGTATCGCGTGCGCGCAGGCTGATTGAGGCGCAGCAGGCCGGTGCGCGTGCCGTCGATCTCTATCTCCGTGACGGCCGCGTTGTCCAGCCGCGGGAACACGGTGCGGTAGTTCTCGAGCGGGATGCCGAGCAGTGCGCACAACGTCAGCCTGATCAAGGTGTTGTGCGCGACGACCAGCACGGTCTCGCCCGGCACCTCGGCGGCGATCCCGCGCAAGGCGACGGCGCCGCGGGCGGCCGCGTCCGCGGGCGGCTCCGAACCGGGGAACGCGCCGCTCACGGGATCGGCGAGAAACCTCGCCACCGCAGCGGGATCCGTCTCCGCCAGCTCGGCCCTGGTGCGCCCCTCCATCAGTCCGAAGTGGACTTCGTGCAGCTCCTCGACCACCCGTAAAGGCAGGCTCAACGCCTTGGCGGACGGCTCCGCGGTGCGCCGTGCCCGGCTCTGCGGCGAGCAGAACACGGCGGACGGCTTGGCCGCGGCGGCCAACCCGGCGAGCTCGTCCGCCTGCCGTAGCCCTTCCTCGGTCAGTGCGACGTCACTGCTGCCCGCGTACCGGTTCTCGGCATGCCATTCCGTCTGGCCGTGCCGCGCCAATAACAACCGTGCGACCACGCGATCCCTCCTCAAAGCTTGCCTAGATCACAATATCGATGTTAACTTAACAGCATCGATGTGAAAGGAGATGCCGGATGGCACTCGCCGCGGTGGTGTTCGACCTGGACGGTGTCCTCGTCGACAGTGAACACCTTTGGGAGGAGAACTGGGTGGCGTACGCCGCCCGGCACCGCACCGAATGGACCGCCGAGGACACCGCGTCCGTGCAGGGGATGAGCGCGCCCGAGTGGGCCGCGTATCTCGCGAAGCGGTCCGGCACCCCGGAAAGCGCGGCCGAGGTCGAGCGTGCCGTCGTGGACGGCATGATCGCCGCGATCGAGGCGGGCGAGGCGCCCCTCCTGCCGGGCGCCGGGGAGATGGTCCGCGAGGTGAGCGCGAAGGTGCCGGTCGCGCTGGCGTCGTCGGCCGCCCGCCGGGTGATCGACGCGGTGCTCTCCAAGCACGGGCTCACCGGCGAGTTCGCCGCGACCGTCTCCAGCGCCGAGGTCGCCAGGGGCAAACCGAGCCCGGACGTCTATCTCGAAGCCGCGGCCAGGCTCGGCCGGTCCGGTGAGGAATGCCTTGGCGTCGAAGACTCCAGCAACGGCATCCGTGCCGCCGCCGCGGCCGGGCTCACCGTGATCGCGTTGCCGAATCCGGTGTACCCGCCGAAGCCGGACGCGCTGGAGCTGGCAGCCGAGGTCGCGGAGAACAACGACGACGTCCGTCGCAAGCTGCTCGCGTACCTGTCCGGTGAATTCGCGGAAGCGAGCGGGCGATGACGGTCCTGGGCGCCGCGGAGACGTTCAAACGCGATTGGCTGGACGGGTTCGTCACGGCCTACGGGCGTTCGGTGCGCAAGGTTCCCGGCGCCTATGGCGTGCTGCGCCGGGAAGAAACCGAACCCAAGGTCGCGGTGGTGATCGGCGGCGGCTGCGGGCACTATCCCGCGTTCGCCGGGCTGGTCGGTCCCGGTCTGGCCGACGGAGCCGTGGTGGGGGACGTGTTCACCAGCCCGAGCGCCGAACAGGTCTATCGCACCGCGCGGGCCGCGGAGAGCGGAGCCGGCGTGCTCTTCGGCTACGGCAACTACCAGGGCGACGTGCTGCATTTCGGACTGGCGGCGCGCAGGCTGGCCGCCGAGGGCATCGAGAGCCGGACGATCCTGGTCACCGACGACATCGCCAGTGGTCCCGCCGACGCGCCGGAAAGGCGTCGCGGTGTCGCGGGCGACTTCCTGGTCTTCAAGATCGCGGGCGCCGCCGCCGAACGCGGTGACGATCTGGCCGCCGTGCACGCGGTGGCGGAGAAGGCGAACGCGAACACCCGGACGTTCGGCGTGGCGTTCGGCGGGTGCACGCTGCCCGGGGCGTCCGCTCCGCTGTTCACCGTCGGCGAGAGCGAGATGGAGCTGGGCCTCGGCATCCACGGCGAGCCCGGTGTCCGCACGGTCGGCAGGCTGAGCGCACGGGAGCTGGCCGACGAATTGGTCGACGGTCTCCTCCCGGAGTTGCCCACCGGCGACGGACGCGTGGTGGTCCTGCTGAACGGGCTGGGCCGCACCAAATACGAGGAGATGTTCGCGACCTACACCCGGGTGCACGAGCGGCTCGCCGCGGCGGGGCTCAGCCCGTCGCACACCGAGGTCGGCGAGTTCGTCACTTCGCTCGACATGGCGGGTGTCTCGCTGTCGATCCTGGTGCTCGACGACGAACTCGCCGAGCTCTACGCGGCCCCCTGCGACACGCCCGGCTACCGGAGCACCGGTGCCGCGCTGGCGCAGGTCCCGCTGGAGTCCACAGTGGACGCTCTGCTGGCGGAGGCCGAGCCGGGCCAGGGCATCGTGGATCGCGCGTTGACCGCGGCCCTGCGCGACATCGAGGCCAACGAAGCCGAGCTCGGCCGGTTGGACGCGGTAGCGGCCGACGGCGATCACGGGCTGGGGATGACCAGGGGTATGCGGGCTGCGGTGTCCGCCGCTCGGCGCGATGGAGACTCGCT
This sequence comes from Amycolatopsis sp. SB7-3, assembly GCF_041021335.1. NCBI lineage: Bacteria > Bacillati > Actinomycetota > Actinomycetes > Pseudonocardiales > Pseudonocardiaceae > Amycolatopsis > Amycolatopsis sp. SB7-3. The sequence continues at coordinate 1,703,468 of NZ_JBFPJQ010000001.1, read as the reverse complement.
GTCCACCGCGCTCCTGGCCGCCGGGACGGCGTTCGCCGACGCGGCGGGCGGTGCGTCCGGCGCGCTGTACGGCGTCCTGCTCGCCGAGACCGGCGCGGGACTGCGTGGCCTGGCGGCCGAAGAAGTCACCACGGAAACACTCGCGAGCGCGGTGGACGGCGCGGTGAAGGCGTTCGTCGAACTGGGCAAGGCCGAGCCCGGCGAGAAGACCATGCTCGACGCCATCGAGCCGTTCCGACTGGCGTTGCGCGAACAGGCCGAGGCGGGCGCCGACGTCCCGCAGGCCTGGCAGAAGGCGGCCCAGATCGCGGTGAGCGCTGCGGAGGCTACGGCGGACCTGCTGCCCGTCAAAGGCCGGGCGGCGCGGTTGGCGCGGCGGAGCGAAGGGCACCCCGATCCCGGGGCCACTTCGTTCGCGCTGCTCGTCACCGCGGTCGGCCAGGCTCTCGGAAAGGAAGACTGAATGCGGATCGTGGTGGCGGCGGACAACGCCGGGGTGGCACTCAAGGACCAGCTGCGTGACCTGCTCCTCGCCGACGACCGGGTGGACGAGGTCACCGACCTCGGCGTGGCCGACGGGTCCGACGACAAGGCGTACCCACTGCTCGGCCTGGCGGCGGCGGAGACGATCGCACGGGGCGAGGCGGATCGCGGAGTCCTGGTCTGCGGGACCGGGATCGGCATGGCGATCTCGGCGAACAAGGTCCCCGGTGTCCGGGCCACGGTCGCGCACGACTCGTACTCCGCCGAGCGTTCGGTCAAATCGAACGACTGCCAGGTGATCACCTTCGGCGCCCGGGCGATCGGTCCGGAGCTGGCGAAGAAGATCGTCGCCGAATGGGTCGGCCATCGTTTCGACCCGGCCTCGGCCAGCGCGAGCAAGGTCGCGCACATCACCGAATACGAGCAAGCTCACTGAACGCGGCCCGACACGGGCACGGAGAGAGGACGCAGAGTTGCGGGTACTCGCTGCGGGAGACCATTTCGTCGGCACCGGCCTGCTGGCCGACGCCGTCCGTGCCGAGATCGGCGCCGGGCACGAATTCTCGGAACTGACCCTGCCGTGGCCGGTGGAGCCGTTCGGTCCGGTCGCGAACGTCCACGAGGCCAGCGGCACCGAGGAGCAGGTGATCGAGGCCTTGGCGGGAGCCGAGGTCGCGGTGACCCAGATGGCGCCTTTCACCAAGCAGGTGTTCGCGGCCGCGCCGGGGCTCAAACTCGTGTCCGTGTGCCGGGGCGGCCCGGTCAACGTCGACCTCGCGGCGGCCACCGAAGCGGGCGTCGCGGTGACGTACGCGCCGGGCCGTAACGCCGGTGCCGCCGCCGAATTCGCGGTGGGGATGATCCTGGCCGCGATGCGCCGGATCTCGACGTCCTCGGCCGAACTGCTGGGCGGCACCTGGCGCGGCGACTACTACGCCTACGACCAGACCGGCCTCGAACTCGACGGGACCACCGTCGGCCTGGTCGGGTACGGCGCGATCGGTGCGCGGGTGGCCAAGGTGCTCGTCGCGTTCGGCGCGAAGGTACTGGTCTCGGACCCGTTCGCCGACCCGGCCCGGATCAGCGCCGACGGCGCGGAGCTCGTCGAACTGGACGACCTGCTGCGCCGCAGTTTCGTGGTGAGCCTGCACGCCCGGCTCACCGAGGAGACCCGGCACCTGATCGACGCCGCCAAACTCGCGTTGCTGCCGGAAGGCGCCGTGCTGGTCAACACCGCGCGCGGCGGCTTGCTGGACTACTCCCCGTTGCCGGAAGCCCTGCGCTCAGGACGGCTCGGCGCGCTCGCGCTCGACGTGTACGACGTCGAGCCCCCGCCCGCGGACTGGGCGTTGCGCGACGCGCCGAACGTGATCGCGACCCCGCATCTCGCCGGGGCCAGCAGGCAGACGGCGGAGCGGGCGGCGAGCATCGTCGCCGCCGAAGTCGGCCGGTACGCGCGCGGGGAGGCGCTCGCCAATCTGGCGAACCCCGAGGTCCTGCGGCCATGATCATCGGCGTCGACATCGGCACGTCACTGACCAAGGCGGTCGTCTTCGACAAGGCCGGGATGTCCGTGGCGAGCGCGTGCACCACGTCCGAGGTGCACCACCTGCCGGGCGGGCTGGTCGAACAGGATCTCGATCAGGTGCTGGGCACCGTGGCGACGGTGGTGCGCGAGGTCGCCGCCGGGCTCGACGGTCCGGTCACCGCACTGGCCCTCACCGGTCAGGGCGACGGGCTGTGGCTGCGCGACGAATCCGGCGAGGCCGTGCGCCCGGCGATCTCCTGGCTCGACGGCCGGGCGAACTCGTTGCTCGCCCAGTGGCAGTCAGGCGGAGTGACCAGGGAAGTGTTCCGCCGTACCGCGTCGGGAATGTTCCCCGGTTGCGCCGCGGCCATCATGTCCTTTTTGGACACTCATGAACCGGAGTCGCTGGACAGGGCGGCGGTCGCGGGTTACTGCGTCGACGCGGTACTCCAGCGGCTGACGGGCGAGATCACGGTCGACGCGTCGGATGCTTCGCTGCCGTTCCTCGACCCGGCCACCCGGCGGTACGACGAAGCCGCTATCGCGGCCGTCGGTCTCTCCCACCGCCGGAACCTGTTCGCGGAGCCGGCGGCGCCGAAGACCGTGTTCCGCTTGGACGAACGCGGTGCCCGGCTGCTCGGTCTTCCGGTCGGGCTGCCCATCACCGCGGGGCCGTTCGACCTGCCCGCGAGTGCCATCGGCGCCGGTGTGCGACGGCCGGGCGACGGCATCCTCACCGCCGGCACCACCCTCGCCTGCCAGGTCCTGACGGACTCGGCGGAGTTCGATCCGGAAGGCGAGCCCGCCGGGATGTTCCTCTGCACGCCGGAAGAAGGCGAGTTCCTGCGGGCGATGCCGGCGATGGTCGGCACGGCGGGGATCGACTGGGTGTGCCGCCTGTTCGGAATCGAGGTCGAGGAGATCGGCTCGCTGCTCGGCACGAGCGAGCCCGGAGCGGGCGGGGTCCGCGCGCTTCCGTTCCTCTCCGCGTCCGGCGAGCGGGCGCCGTTCGTCGACGCTTCGGCGCGGGCCCAGTTCTCCGGGCTGAGCTTGGAGAGCGAACGTGGGGACATCGTCCGGGCGCTGTGCGAGTCGATCGCATACGCGGCAAGGCAATGCTTCGAGGCGGCCGGGCTCACCGGCACGTTGTACGCGTGCGGCGGCGGGGTCCGGTCGCTCGAATGGACCCGGATCTTCGCCGACGTTCTCGGACGGCCCATCGTGATCCCCGGCGATCCCGGGGTGGGCGCGCGAGGCGCGGTGATCGTCGCGGCGGACGCCCTCGGCGAGCCGGTCGACCGGGAACTCTGGGCGGAGAGCGCGCGCGTCGTCGAGGTCCGGCCCGAGAACGTAGGGTTCTACGAGCAGGGCTATGCCGACTATCAGGCCTCACTGGCCGCGGCCCGCGGACTTTGGAGGTTGTGACGGTGATCCTGGCCAAAGAACGCCTGGCGGTCTGCGAGTTCGCCCGCCGGATGACCGCGGACGGGCTCGTGGTCGGCACCTCCGGCAACGTCTCCGCGAGGCAGGGCGAGCTGGTCGCGGTGACCCCGACCGGGGTCGACTACGCCGGGCTGCGGCCGGAAGACATCCCGGTGGTCGGTCTGGACGGCGAAATCGTCGAAGGCACGCTCAAACCGACCAGCGAACTCCCGATGCACCTCACGGTGTACCGGCAGGCGGCGGATCCGGACGGCAAGCCGATCTCCGCGGTGGTGCACACGCATTCCGTGCACGCCACGGCGGTCTCCACCCTCGTGACCGAGGTACCGCCGATCCACTACATGCTCGCCGCGATCGGTCCGACAGCCCGCGTAGCGCCCTATGCGACGTACGGCACCGAAGAACTCGCCAAAGCCATGCTGGAGGCGCTGGACGGCCGCCGGGGCTGTCTGCTGGCGAACCACGGCACCACCACCTTCGGCGACAGCCTCGGCTCGGCGTACAGCCGGGCGCAACAGCTCGAGTGGGTCTGCCAGGTATGGCTGACGGCGCGCGCGGCCGGAACGCCGAACCTGCTCCTGCCCGACGAGATCGAGCACGTCGTGGAGAAACTTCGCGGCTACGGCCAGCGCTAGGCCACACCTTCCCCCAAGCGACGGGCGGGGTTCAAACCGGCGAGGGAGGCCGACGGGCAGCGGCGGCTGTGATCGTGGGAACCGATCAACTGATCGGCATCCGATGGTCCGAGGAGCATGCATGACTGTCCACCACCCCACCGCGCCCGGGCGAATGCGCGCCGCCTGGCACAACGCGCACGCCCCCGTGCCGGGAGTCCCCCGGTGGGCCCGGATCGCCGCCTACGCCATCCCCTTCGTCGTGCTGCCCTCCGGCGTGTGGCGGATCATGACCGTCGTTTTCCACATCGGCGACGACGCCACGCACGGCTCGGGCCAGCTCCCGTCGTGGTTGCCGGGGCCGGTGTACATCGTCGGCCTGTCCGTCGTCTCGGAACTGCTGGCGTTCACCGCCATCGGACTGATCGCCTCCTGGGGCGAGGTCGTCCCTCGCTGGATCCCGTGGCTGGGCGGACGCCGAGTGCGGCCCTTCGCCGCGATCCTGCCCGCCGCACTCGGCGCCACGATCCTGACCGTCCTGTGGACCACCGCCTTCGTCACCGGGATGTCCGGGCTCACCATCCAAGGCGACCCGCTCCCGGCCGACTACCCCGCGAATGCCATGCACGGCTGGCAACTCGCGTTCTTCGAACTCACCTACGTGCCGCTCCTGCTGTGGGGCCCCTTGCTGGCAGCAGTCTGCTTCGCGTACTGGCGGAGGCGCCGGCACGTTCACTGACGTCCTAGGACGCCGCGGGCTCGACTTCGAAGTCCGTGGCGTCCACGGCGTGCACCGCGTCGAGCAGTTCGACGACCGTCGGATCGTCGACGGCTTCCTTGATGCATTGCCACAACTGGAGATTCGCCAACGCCCAGCGGGAGTAGTTCTCTGCGGCTTTCGGGTTATAGAAGTAATAGCCGCTGTCGTGGACGTCGCGTTGTTCCCCGACGATCTTGTGCGCCAGTTCGCGGAGGCTCAACCCGTTCTCCCGCAGATAGCGGTGGGCGAGGACGACGGGCGTCACCGGCAGCGCCTTGAACAGCGTGTCGGCGTCGCTCAACGCCTGAGCTTCGAGCGAGATGTGGCGGCCTCTGGTGGCCATTTCGGCTTCGTCGATGATCTCGTCGATCCATCGGCCCACGTTCTCCTCGACCCCGCATTCCCGCAGGATGTCCATCCGGAGGTCTCGTCCGGCGGCCGCGGGGGAGTTCCGGAGCACGATGTAGTTCACATCGTGCACCAGCGCCGCCACTTCGACGACGGTGCGATCCGCGCCGTTGTGGTCGGCGAACCCCGCGGCCTTGGCCCGGACGAAACTCACGTGGTGCCAGCCGTGGAACTGCAGTTTGTCCGCATAACGCCAGCACAGTCGCCGGACGTGCTGCTCGACGGCGTCAATGGTGTGGGAAGGAATCGTGCTCTTTCGCGCGCGCATACACCTCTCCGATCCCGTTCAGGAGACGGGTGGAGTAATGGTATGCGCCTTCGACGGCGGTGTGTAGTTAGATGCGGCCGGCGAGATCCCCCAATCGGACCTCAACCGGAACGTGACGATGCCCTGTCCCGGTCTTCGGGTCAAAGGAAAGACTGAACTCGCTCACGGGGCGTGATTTCACCAAAAACGTCATAGTCCCTTCGGTGGCCTCGGGAATCCGATGGAACTCGTCCGCGTACATGACGCCTACCGACCCGGTCTGACACAGCGTGCTACGTCGTAACCGAACCGATGTGATCAATCCGGAAAGCTGGTCGCGCAGGGTCGAATAACGTTCGTGGACGTAGTTGCCACGGAGGATCGTGGTGCAGAAGTGGTATCTGTGATTGTGCACGGAATCGGCGTACCCCTCACGCCAGTCCTCCGGCGCCTTGTACTCGTGGAGCCAGACCGAAAAAGGATCTGTCGGACAATCGAGCAGGCACCAGGCGAAATGGGTGGTGGTCTCCCTGGATCGCTCGAGTACCGCGCTCGCCTCGTCCGGGCTCAGCGAATCCAGATGCCGCCGGAGGTCGTCGCGCAACTCCGGTCTCGACGTCCAGTCGCGGAAGATCCCGTCGACGATCTGCCAGTGCTGCGCCAGCGGCAGGTCCGTGGTCCGGAGCAGCGCGGAGAGCTGGGTGAGGGGGGACAAGCGAGTGAGCAACTTCAGCTCCTCAAATCTAGTGCTCTGCGACGCCGAGAGGTCAGGGGTTCAACTCGGCGAGGGTGGTGAACTCCTTCCGGAAGGCATGGAATTTCCCTTCCAGTTCGAGGAAGTTCTCTTCGGACAGGGGAGAGCCGGTGATCTTTTCGTACAGGGCGAGGAAATCCGCCCGCGTCGTCGTGGTGGAGATGCGGAAGTGCCGTCCCGACCGCGACTGGGACACACGCAGGAACTCGGAGCGTTCCTTGTTGTACAGGAAGGATCCTTCGCTGAACCGCAGCGTTCGCGGATACAACGTGGTCGCGCCGCGGATGTCGCTGTACAAGGTCACCCAAACGCTCTCGTCGAACACTTCGAGCCGGTCCAAGGGCGGGTCGGCGACGACGGTGATGTCCACCAGCGAGCACCGGCTGCGCGCCAGGAACAGCCCGACCAGGCCGATGCTGATCTCGTCGTTGAGCCGCGACCGAATGGTCTCGTAGTCCATGCCCGCTTCTTCGCTGCGCAGGAGATACCGCGCCCTGCCACCGATCGCGCCCTCGTCGCGTGGATCGGCGATGACCACGCGGAGCTCCCTTTCGGTGCGGGACAACAACAATCGGGCCGCGGCGTGCCTGCCGGAGAACCCGCGGAAGAAGTAGTGCCTGGCCACGTCGAGGTCTTCGGTCATGACCCGGTTGAACAACGGATCCGGATCGGTGGTCGCTTCGAAGACGTGGGTGGGGAAGAATTCCTTGTTGAGCGAACGGTATTCGGCGCTGAGCGCTTCCAGCGCTCGTCGGCTTTCCTCGATCACCGGGGTCACCATCGCGCGTTGTGACGCGGTGGCGGTGATCAGGGTCTGGCCGAAGCCGACCACCGCGGAGATCAGGGTGCCGGTGCCCAGTGAGGTGAGCAGTGTCTTGCCGGCGCCGGGATCCATCATGCTGGAGATCCACAGGCTGAGGCCCGCGACGACGACCAGTACGGTGAGCAGAAGACTCGTCCTGGTCCAGAAGATCTCTTGCAACGGGGTACGGCGGAGCCGGTCGGCTTCCGCGGGCACGAGGGTCACCTCCTTGATCAGCACCCGAACGGACGAACGCAGTGCGTATCTGTTCGAGTGCGGGGAGTTACTCTACGCGCATCGTGACAATGTCGAAATAAGAAAATCGGGGGAAAGGGACCAACAACGAATGTGACGCTCGGCGATGCCGGTTTCGCATCGGAGGTTTCGCCGGATCACGGAAAAACCACTCACGGAGCGTGCGGAAGGATTCCTTCGTACCACGCCGGACCGGGCTTCGCGGACGACAAGGTTTCGACGACGGCCGAAGACGGTGCGGTGTACACGGTGGGGAAGTCGATCTCGCCCTTCGCCGGGTCCAGCGTCCAGGCGAGTCGTTCGTCTTCCGGCTGACTCGCTCGTATGAAAGGAAAGTGCGCGTCCGCGCCGTTCTTGTTGCCCCTCGGGTCCAGCCGGATCCACCGGTCCGGACCACTGAGGTACACGGCGTTGAGCCCGTGCAGGACGCCGATCCGCTGATAACAGAACCCGGCCGGGATGCCTTGACTGCGAAGCAAAGCGGCCAGCAGGTGGGCCTTCGCGTAGCAGAGTCCGACCCGCTCGCGCAAAACCTCGGAGGCCATAAGGGTGACGCGGGAATCGGCGGCGTCCACCGTATGGGCGATCTCGTCGCGTACGAAGTGAAACATCGAACGAATCACGTCGACTTCGGTGCCGCCGGTCGGTGACAGGCTGTCAGCCGTTTCGCGGATCAGCGGATGATCGTGATCGACGATCGCGTCGGCGGCCAGATAATCTTCGAGCCGTTCGGATTCGATCTTCAGCGTGATTTTCACGCGGCACCACCCAGCACTGTGTCGACGACTTCTTCGAGGAATTTCGGACCGGTTTCGCCGCCGCGCAGCAGCGAGCGGAACCAGATCGCCCCCGCCAGCAGATCCATCACCAGGACCGGATCGACGCCGGCGCGCAGTTCGCCTCTGGCGATGGCGCGTTCAAAGATCGGCTCCTCGCGAGCCATGCGGTCGGCGAAGAAACTCCTCGCCACGTCACCGAGTTCCGGGCGCCGGGGGCCCGCGGTCAGGGTCGCGGTGACGACCGGCGCGGTGTGCTCCGAAGTCAGCAAGCGATGGATTTGCGTTGCCACGGCGAGAAGATCGCCGCGCAGGCTGCCGGTGTCCGGGACGTCGACGGCGAACAGGCCCGAATCGCGCAACGCGGCGGCCAGGAGCGCGTCCTTTGACGGCCACCAGCGATACAACGTCGTCTTGTTGACGCCGGACCGGGCGGCGACGGCCTCGATGGCGAGCTTGTCGTAGCCGTGCTCCGCCAGGAGTTCGAGAGTCGCGGCGAAGATCGCCTCCGCCTTGCGAGGGCCGTTCCGAGTGCTCACCGGCGGAGAATACAACGCACCGTTGCGTTGTGCGACGATCGGGCGTACTTTGCAACGCAACGGTGCGTTGCAATCAGGAGGCAGCCCATGGTCCCCGTCGTCTTCGTCCACGGCATCCGGCTCAGCGGTGCCGCCTGGTCCGAGCAACTGCAATTGCTCGGACATCCCGCGAAAGCGGTCGATCTCCCCGGCCACGGCACCCGGCGAGGTGAGCGGTTCACCTTGGCCGCGGCGGCGGACGCGGTCGCCGAAGCGATCGACGAGCCCGCGCTGGTGGTCGGACACTCGCTCGGTGGCTACGTCGCGATCGCGGCGGCGGCGAGGTACCCGGAGCGCGTGGCGGGTCTCGTCGTCGCGGGCTCGACCTTCCTGCCGGGCAAGGCACTGGAGACCCCGTTCCGCATGGCGCACCGCTTGCTGATGCGGCTGCCGGACCAGGGTGAACGGCTGGGCCGATGGCAGTTCCGAAGCGCCCTGCCGCCGAAACTCGCCGAAGCGGTGATCAGCGGCGGCATCGCGACCGAGGTCATCCCGGACGTCGCCGAGGCCTTCGCGGGTTTCGACGTGCTCGCGGACCTGGCGGCCTATCCGGGGCCCACCTGGCTCGTCAACGGCTCACGCGACCACTTCAGGCGCCATGAACGACGCTTTCTCGACGCGTGCGCCGACGGCAGGCTGGTCAACGTCCCGAAGGCGGGGCACTACCTGCCGATGGTGCGGGGCAAGGAGTTCGCTCAGCTGGTGCTCGACGCGGCCCGCAGCCTGTCGAGCTCGTCGGCCAGGTCGGTACGCAGCGAGTCGTGCTGAGGCCCGAGCGAAGCGGCCCATCTCTCCACCGGATACAGCCAGACCGGCCGCCCGACCACGTCGGCCGGTTCCCAGTCGTACCGCGGCCAGACATGCGCGTGCAGGAACGGATCGGTGTTGCCGAGGATCTCCAGATTCACCCGGCGGAAGTCCGGATCCCTTCGCGCGCAGACGTTTTCGACGGCTTCCCCGAGCATCTCCATATCCGACAGAAACTCCAGCCGCCGCGGCCGCGGTAGATCGCTCAGCCTGCCGACACCGGGGGAATCGGTGAGCAGGACGCAATAGCCCGGGAGGAATTGCGTATCGCCGATCACCGCGAAACCCGCGTCCAGGCGCCGCAGCACGGTCGGATTCCCGCCGCGCAGCGCCGAACCGATGCGATCCCGCTTCCAGCCGTCGGTCATGAGGCCGAGCTAGCCGACCGGGAGGATCGAACCGCCCTGGCTGGTGAGCTGGGTGGCCAGCCGGACCGGCTCGTGATGCGGCGCCAAGACGATCGAGGCGAACGGCGTCGCACTGGACCCGGCCCCGTAGTTGGTCTGCATGTGGACGCTGACGTGCACGTTCCGGTCGGCGGGGATCTCGAACATGACCGACCCCCACGAGACCACGTACTGCCTGCCGTCGATGCTCGCGAACGGTACGTAAGTCAGCCTCATACTGGGAAAGGGCCGCATGTCGACCGTGAGCAGGCGGCGAGGACCGTCGTGGTTGTCCACGTACGGGATCACTCCGGGCTGGGCTGCCAGGTTGGTCATTTCGGCTCCGTCAGAACTGGTAGTAGAGGAACGGGCTGAACGTCCCGGTCGCGATCAGGATGGCCGCGTACACCAGGCCGACGGTCATCACGCCGATCCGCAGCGCCGTGGCCGGGCGGCTCCGCGACGATTCCAGCAGCGGCCCGGTCACCGGATGCGCGGGCAGGAACACGATCGCCAGCGCGCACAACAGGATGAGCAGCCGCTGGTTGGTCACGGCGCTCTCGACGACGTCGGTGAGCCCGGTGAAGTCCGGCAGCACCATGTGCCCGATCATGCCGAGCGCGTGCGGCAGGTCCTTCGCGCGGAAGAACACCCAGCCGAAGACGACGAGCACCAGCGTCAGCGCGCGGCGGCCGATGCGGGCGGCCTGGGACTTCGGGGTGACGTCGTAGCCGAAAGCGCGTTCCACGATCAGCAGCGCGCCGTGGTAGATGCCCCAGATCAGGAACGTCCACTGCGCGCCGTGCCAGAACCCGGTCAGCACGAAGACGATGCACAGGTTCCGGTACGTGTGCCCGGCGCCGGTGCGGTTGCCGCCCAGCGGGATGTAGACGTAGTCGCGGAACCAGCGGGACAGCGACATGTGCCAGCGTCGCCAGAATTCGGTGATGGTCACCGACGAGTACGGTCTCGCGAAGTTCTCCGGCAGCCGGAAGCCGAGCATGCGGCCGAGCCCGATCGCCATGTCGGAGTACCCGGAGAAGTCGAAGAACAGCTGCAGCGTGTACCCGATCGCGCCGAGCCAGGCGATCGCGAAGGTCATCTGGTCCGGTGGCGTGTTGAAGCAGGCGTCCACCATCGGGCTGAGCGAGTCCGCGATGATCGTCTTCTTGCACAGCCCCAGCGCGAACCGCGGGAAACCGGCGGCGATGTCGTCGAGGCGGTGCGACCGCCGCTGCGGCAGCTGGTCGGCGATCTCGCGGTACCGCACGATCGGCCCGGCCACCAGCTGCGGGAACATCGCGATGTACGCGGCGAACGACACCGGGTCGCGCAGCGCGCGGCGTTCACCGCGGTAGATGTCCACCACGTAGGAGATGTGGTGGAACGTGTAGAACGAGATGCCGATCGGGATGACCAGGTCGGCCACCGGGAAGCCGCCCCCGAACCAGTGCGTCACGGCCGCGATCTGCTGGGTCGCGAACCCCGCGTACTTCCAGATCAGCAGCATGCCGACGTTGAGGCCGATGACGCCGAGCAGCAGCCGTTTACGCCGTTTGTTCTGCAGATCCCACGCGTTCGGCTCCAGCGCGGGCCCGGCGAGGAAGTTCACCACCATGCAGCCGAGCAGCACGAGCGTGTACGGCCCGGCGCCGGTGGCGTAGAAGATCAGGCTGCCGACCGCGACGATGCCGTTCCGCCAGCCGCGCGGGCACACCAGCACGGCGAGCAGGACCGCCGGCATGAAGTACCACAGGAACAGCGGTGAAATGAACGACATCGGTGCGGGGTCCCCCAGGGCGGTTACGCGTTATCCGCTGGTGACCTTAGCCTGCGCACCCCGCACCGTGTGCTGAAGTGCGGGGTCAGACACGTCCCGCGAGCCGTCGGCGGCGCGCCACCTCGGCCAGCAGCACCCCGGCCGCGACCGACGCGTTGAGCGATTCGACGCCGGCCGCCATCGGGATCGAGACGGTCGCGTCGCAGGTCTCGCGCACCAGCCGGGACAGGCCGCGGCCCTCGGAGCCGAGCACGATGACCAGCGGATCCGCCGCGAGGTCCAGTTCGTCGATGTCGACCGAGCCGTCCGCGTCGAGGCCGACGACCATCAGGCCCTCGTCCTTCCACGCCTTCAGCTGGCGGGTCAGGTTGGTCGCGACGGCGATCGGCAGCTTGGCCGCGGTGCCGGCGGAAGTCCGCCACGCGACCGCGGTCATGCCCGCGCTGCGCCGCTCCGGCAGGAGGACACCCTGCGCGCCGAACGCGGCGGCCGAGCGGATCACGGCGCCGAGGTTGCGCGGGTCGGTGACCCCGTCGAGCGCGACGAACAGCGGGGTCTGCCCTGAGTCCTTCGCGACGGCCATCAGGTCGCGCGGGTCGGCGTAGACGAACGGCGGGACCTGCAGGCCGAGGCCCTGGTGCATGGCCCGGTTGGTCTTGCGGTCCAGTTCCTCGCGCGGGATCTCCAGGATCGAGATGCCCTTGTCACCGGCGAGCCGGACGGCCTCGTTGACGCGGTCGTCGATCTCGATGTTGATCGCCACGTACAGCGCGGTCGCGGGCACGTCGGCGCGCAGCGCCTCGACCACCGGGTTGCGGCCGGCGATCAGTTCCGGCTTGTCGGCCTTCTTCTGCCGCGCCTGGTCCTTGCGGTCACGCGCGTTGGCCATCCGGTACGCCTTGTGGCCGGGCCGGTCCTCGGCCTTGGGGGTCGGGCCCTTGCCTTCGAGGCCCTTCCGGCGCTGGCCGCCGGAGCCGACGACCTGACCCTTCTTCGTGCCGGGCTTGCGAATAGCGCCCTGGCGCCGGGAGTTGCCTGCCATCAGTGAGAATCCTTGAGCTAGAAACCGAGTAAGAGTCAGACGTCCTTGACGGTCCACTGTGGACCGTTGGGCGTGTCCTCCACCACGATGCCCGCCTGCTGGAGGCGGTCACGCGCGGCGTCCGCACGGGCGAAGTCCTTGTCGGCGCGGGCCTGCTGCCGTTCGGTCAGCAGCCCTTCCACGAGATCGGACAGTGCCTGCCGGGTGGGCGTCTCATTGCCGCCCGCCTCGGACCAGCGCGCGGAGAGCGGGTCGAGGCCGAGCACGTCGGTCATCGCCCGCACGGAGGCGGCGATTTCGAGTGCCTTGGAATTGTCGGCCGCGTCGAGGGCCGCGTTACCGTCCCGGACCGTGTTGTGCAGCACGGCGAACGCCTGCGGGGTGGCCAGGTCGTCGTCGAGGGCGGCGGCGAATCCGGCCTGGATCTCGCCGAGCGGCACGGCGCCGGCGCTGCTCGCGGTCCGGCGGAGGAACTGCTCGATCCGCCGGTAGCCCTGCGCGGCTTCCGTGAGTGCTCCGTCCGAGTATTCGATCGTCGACCGGTAATGCGGCTGGACCAGGTAATACCGCAGTTCGGGCGCTCGGTAGTTCTTGAGCATCTCCGGGATCGAGACCGTGTTGCCCAGCGACTTCGACATCTTCTCGCCGGACATGGTCACCCAGGCGTTGTGCAGCCAGAACCGCGCGAACGGATCACCCGCGGCGTTCGACTGGGCGCGTTCGTTCTCGTGGTGCGGGAACACCAGGTCGACGCCGCCGCCGTGGATGTCGAACTCGGCGCCGAGGTACGTCGTCGCCATCGCCGAGCATTCGAGGTGCCAGCCGGGGCGTCCGGAACCCCACGGCGTCGGCCACGACGGCTCGCCCGGCTTCGCGCTCTTCCACAGTGTGAAGTCGCGCGGGTCGCGCTTGCCCTCGCCGAGGCTCTCGCCCTGCTGGACCTCGTCGAGCTTCTGGCCGGAGAGCTCGCCGTAGCCGTCGAACGCCTTGACCGAGAAGTACACGTCGCCACCCGAGGCGTAGGCGTGCCCGCCGTCGATCAGCCGCTGCATGAGCTCGACCATCTGCGTGACGTGCCCGGTCGCCCGAGGGGCGATCGAAGGGGGCAAGCATCCCAGCGCCTCGTACGCCGACTCGAAGGCGCGCTCGTGCGTCGCCGCCCATTCCCACCAGGGACGATCCGCCGCGGCGGCCTTGGTGAGGATCTTGTCGTCGATGTCGGTGACGTTGCGGACCATCAGCACGTCGAGTCCACTGTGGACGAGCCAGCGACGCAGGACGTCGTAGTTCAGCGCGCCGCGGACGTGGCCGATATGCGGGATGCCCTGCACGGTGGCACCACACACGTACATGGACGCCGTTCCGCTACGGGCGGGATGGAACTCCCGCACGCTTCGGGTCGCCGTGTCATAGAGGTGTAGTGCCACCCTAAAAGGGTACGGGGTCGGCGTGAGCGGTGTCGCAGTGACCGTATTACAGCACGTTATGGGTGCGCAGGGCGCTGAGCAGGGCGTCCGGCCGCTCGGTCGTCGGCAGCGGCTCTACCAGCGCGAACGCGCAGCCGATGTCGCGCGCGGCGCCGTCCGCTTCCTCGCTGTCGCCGACCATGAGCGTTTCCGCCGGGTCGACGCCGAGCCGCTCGACGGCCGCGCGGAAGATCTCCGGCTCCGGTTTCACCGCTCCGACCTCGAACGACAGGATGAACTCGTCGACGTAGGCGTCCCAGCCCCGTCGGCCGAACGCGGGCCGGATGTCGAAGGCGATGTTGCTCAGCACCCCGAGTTTCACGCCCTTGCCCGAGACGCCCTTGAGGACTGCCTCGGTGTCCGGGTACGGCGTCCACTGGGTGGGATCGATCAGCCGGGTGTAGAGCGCGAGGGCCTGGTCGGCGTGCGGCACCCCGGACTGCTTGAGGACCTCGAGGTACACCTTCCGGTGCAGCACCGGGTCGCGGTCGCGGTGGTTCCAGGCGTACAGGTGCTCTTCGTCGAGATCGACGACCTGGCCGACCGGCGCGGTCATCCGGCGCATCAGTTCGGTCTGGGCTTCGAGGTCCAGGCTCTCGCCATCGTGGCCGGTGAGGTCGGCGAGCCAGGTCTCGTCCTGTTCGAGCCGGAAGACCGTGCCGGAGAAGTCGAACAACACAGCGCGAAAGGTCACGAGGTCCACATTAGCCACGATCGTGGGGTTCCTGCCGCCCCTCGCGTGTGAGATGAAAGGTCCTTTCCTTGCAAATTTTGCAAGGAAAGGACCTTTCATGGCGCGTGTCAGGCGGCGTTGCCGGTGATCTTGGTGGGCGTGATCCGGACCAGTACGCGGACGACCTCCGCCGGCTCGTCCGGGTAGTCCTTGCCGAGGTACTTGTGCGACAGCTCGTTGATCAGCTCGCGCCCGCCCTCGTCGGTCATCTCCACGGTCCCGCGGATCTCGACGTAGTCGTACGGGTTCTCCTGGTCGAAGACCGAGACGGACACCCGCGGGTCCCTGGCCATGTTCCGCTCCTTGAGACGGCCGCGGACGGTCGCGAAGATCACCGTGTCTCCGTCCCGCTTCGCCCACAGCACGGACGTCTGCGCGGAGCCGTCGGCGTTGATGGTCGCCAGCACCGGGAAGTTGTTGCCGTCGAGGAGTTTCTTGGTCGCGTCGTTGAAGGTCACACCCATGCCCGAGAGCCTAATCACCGGACGTTCCCGGCGATCCGTTCGACGCGCAGGCGGACGATCACCCGCTCGACCTCGTCGCCCTCCGGCGGCGGGTCCTGGCCGAGGTACTTGTGGCTGAGCGCCTTCGGCAACGTCTTCCCGGGATCCGGGGTGATCGTGACCGTGCCGCGCAGCTGCGTGTGCCGGTACGGGTTCTCCGCGTCGGTGATCGACACGCTCGCGCGCGGATCGCGGCGCAGGTTTCGCACCTTCAGCCGGTCTTCGGTGGCGCTGAAGACCAGATCGCCGTCGTCGAGGCCCACCCAGACGACCGAGGTCTGCGGGCCGCCGTCGGCGTCCAGCGTGGCCACGGTCGCGAAGTTCTTGCCGTCCACCAGTGCACGGACCGGTTCGGGAAGTGTGACTGCCATGACAGCCCGAACCGGCTTCCGCCCGCGGCTATTCCTGCGAGGGCAGCAGCAATGCCGTCGCGAACGCCGCGATGCCCTCGCCGCGTCCGGTCAGGCCGAGTCCGTCGGTCGTCGTCCCGGACACGCTCACCGGCCCGCCGACGGCCTCGCTCAGCACCTTCTGCGCCTCTTCGCGGCGTTTCCCGACGCGCGGCGCGTTGCCCACGATCTGGACGGTCGCGTTCCCGACGGTCCAACCGCCCGCCTCGACCAGACGCCGCGCCTCCGCGAGGAATTCGACGCCGTGCTTGCCCGCCCAGCGCGGATCGCCGGTGCCGAACACCGCGCCGAGATCGCCGAGCCCGGCCGCGGACAGCAGCGCGTCGCACAGGGCGTGCGCGGCGACGTCGCCGTCGGAATGGCCGGCGCAACCGTCGACGCCGGGCCAGAGGAGCCCGGCGATCCAGCATTCACGGCCCGCCTCGACGGGGTGGACGTCGACGCCGTTCCCGATCCTCACAACACTTCCTCTTTCCCAGCGCGAGCGATCGCTTCGGCCAGTTTCAGTTCGAACGAGTTGGTGACGCGCATCGCATCAGGGTGTCCGGCGATGGTTTGCGCGCCGTCGAGAGACGGCTTGCCGGCATACGAGAGAAAAGTCTCACGAGTGAAGCCGAGCGGGGTTTGCGCCGTGCGCAGAAACGCGCGGTCTTCGGTCCCTGTAATCACTTTCGCCGCATCAGTCACCTTCACGGTGTCCGCCATCGGCAGTACGGGAATCACGAAAGGAGATCCCGCACGGACCGCGTCCACGACGGCACGGACAGTGTCCGGAGGAGTGAAGGCGCGCAGCGCGTCGTGCACGAGGAAGACCGGATTCCCGGAGATCTCTTTTTCGACGGTGTCGAAAGCATGCTTGAGCGACGAGCCGGGTACTATCCGGCAACGCTCCTCGAAGCCGCTCAAAGCGGCCGAAAACAAATCAGCACACCGCTCGGGGGCCGCTACGACCACCAGATCGAGATCCGGCAGAGCGAGCAGCCCCCGCACAGTGTGCGTGAGTAGCGCTTCACCATTGACCGGCGCGAGAGCGAGCTCCGCGTCGGAGGCATGGTGTCGAACGACAGTGACGAACACGATTGTGCTCATATGGACGGTGCTCATATGTGCGCGATCGTAGAGGTATCCCTCGCAGCCTCACCTGGCGTGGGACACCCGCCGGTTCAGACTGCCGCGGTTTCCAGAACTTCGTCGAGGAGGACTTCAGCCTTGTCCTCGTCGGTGCCCTCCGCGAGCGCCAGCTCGCTGACCAGAATTTGCCGCGCCTTCGCCAGCATGCGCTTCTCGCCGGCTGAAAGTCCGCGGTCCTTCTCTCGCCGCCAGAGGTCGCGCACCACTTCGGCCACCTTGTTCACATCGCCGGAGGCGAGCTTCTCGAGGTTGGCCTTGTACCGACGAGACCAGTTGGTGGGCTCCTCGGTGTGCGGAGCACGCAGAACGTCGAAAACCTTGTCCAGTCCTTCTTGCCCGACGACATCACGAACGCCGACGATCTCGGCGTTGTCTGCGGGCACGCGAACCGTAAGATCCCCTTGCGCGACTTTGAGGACGAGGTACTTCTTCTCCTCGCCCTTGATCACGCGGGTCTCGATGGCTTCGATGAGTGCGGCACCGTGGTGCGGGTAGACGACGGTCTCTCCGACCTTGAAAACCATGTGTCCTCTGCCCCTTTCGCTGAATTCATCTTAGCACGTGCCGACGAGGCCCACCTAGTGGCCCGCGATCGTCGTCGCAGGTCAGCGGCCTGACGGTGGTCCGCCCGGGGGTTGACAAACCCAATTCGCCCATGCTCACGCTGGTGAGAAGCGAACGATTTCCAAATCCTTTGTGGACGGTTGATCTTGGGCACGTCACCGCATTGGTGGGGTGCCAACACGCACCGGGTTCTTGGCCCGTGAAGGCGCCCGGCTAGTCTTCGCGGTGAAGAGGCCGTGAGATGGAAGGACTCCGACGTGAGGCTGCAGAATCGTCGCGTGTTCGGCGCAGGTGTGCTGGCGCTCGGCGCCGCGCTCGTGCTCGCCGGCTGCGGTGCTGGTCAGATCACCCAGACCGACTCGCAGCAGCCCGCGGTCAACGGGACGTACGCGCAGGCGAAGGACCTGGTGCTGCGGAACGCCGCGCTCCAGTTCCCGACCGAGGGGCAGGCGTACCCGGCCGGTGCCGCCGCGCCGCTGACGCTGACCATCGTGAACCAGGGCAAGCTGGACGACGAGCTCGTCTCGGTCTCCTCCGAAGCCGCCACCGGTGACGCCAAGATCACCGGCGCCAAGGTCGTCGTGGCGAGCCACGCGCTCGTGATCGGCCCGTCCGACGCGGTCGAGTCGACCAAGGAGGTGGCGCCGACGAGCGCCCCGGCGTCCTCCGCGCCGGCTTCGTCCTCGGGCGCACCGTCCTCCTCGGGGGCGCCCTCGTCTTCCGGCGCCCCGTCGTCGAGCGTCGCCGGGACGGTCACGCCGTCCGCGGGCCCGGAGCAGACCAACGCGCCGGACCAGGTGGGCAAGGCCACGATCGTCCTGCAGGGGCTGAAGCAGCCGGTGTGGGCGGGCCAGACCATCAAGGTCACCTTCGTCTTCAAGAACTCCGGCTCGATCACCGTCGACCTGCCGGTCGCGGCGCCGTCGCACCCGGGCAGCCGGGCGCCCGCGCCGGAGAAGCCCAAGGCCGAAGGCGGCGGGCACTAGCTCCCTCGTAAGTACATGAAGGCCCCCTTCCTTGCGCTTGGGTACAGGAAGGGGGCCTTCATGTACTTGTCGCTCCCCGGGTTTGTCGGTGGTGGCCGCTAGCCTCGCGGAGTGGTCAAGAAAGGCAGCACCTACCGCTGCGGTGAGTGTGGGTACGAGGCGCCGAAATGGGTCGGGCGCTGCCCCGAATGTCAGGCGTGGGGAACGCTCGAGGAACGCGGCGACGCCCGCCCCGCGATAGCCAGGGTCGCGGCGGGCGCGCCCAGTGCCCCGGCGCGTCCGATCGGCGAGGTCGACGTCGAGACGGCGCGCGCGAAGCCCACCGGCGTCTCCGAGCTGGACCGGGTGCTCGGCGGCGGGTTCGTGCCGGGCGCGGTCATCCTGCTCGCCGGGGAGCCCGGTGTCGGCAAGTCGACCCTCCTGCTGGAGGTCGCCTACCAGTGGGCGGCCACCGCGGGCCGCGCCCTCTACGTCACGGGTGAGGAGTCGGCGGGGCAGGTGCGGCTGCGCGCCGAGCGCACCGGCAACGTCCACGACGAGATGTTCCTCGCGGCCGAGAGCGATCTCTCCGCGATCCTCGGCCACGTCGACGCGGTCAAGCCGGGTGTGCTGATCGTCGACTCGATCCAGACCATGGCCTCCCCGCAGGTGGAGGGCGCGCCGGGCGGGGTCACCCAGGTCCGCGCGGTCACCTCCGGGCTGGTCGCGCTGGCCAAGGAACGCGGGCTGCCGATCGTGCTGGTCGGCCACGTGACGAAGGACGGCTCGGTCGCCGGGCCGCGGGTGCTGGAGCACCTGGTGGACGTCGTCCTGCAGTTCGAGGGCGACAAGCATTCGACGCTGCGGATGCTGCGCGGTATCAAGAACCGCTTCGGCGCCGCCGACGAGATCGGCTGCTTCGAACTGGTCGAGGAGGGCATCGTCGGCGTGCCCGACCCGTCGGGGCTGTTCCTCAGCCACACCGCGGAGCCGGTCGCGGGCACCGCGGTCACGGTGACCATGGAGGGAAAGCGGCCGCTGCTGGGCGAGGTGCAGGCGCTGGTGTCGGCGACCCAGTCACCGCAGCCCCGGCGCGCGGTGAGCGGTCTCGATTCGGCCCGTGTCGCGATGGTGCTGGCCGTGGTGGAGAAACGGGCGGGTATCAAGGTCGGCGACAAGGACGTCTACGTCGCGACGGTCGGCGGCATGAAGATCACCGAGCCTGGCATCGATCTCGCGGTCGTGCTGGCGCTGATGTCGTCGGCGAGGGACACGCCGCTCTCGCCCAAACTCGTCGCGATGGGCGAGGTCGGGCTCTCGGGTGAGGTCCGGCGGGTGCCGAGCGTCGGGCGGCGGCTCGCGGAGGCAGCCCGGCTCGGCTTCACGTACGCGCTGGTGCCGCCGGATTCCGGCAAGATCCCGCCGGGTATCCGGGTGCTGGAGGTGGCCGACGTCGGAAGCGCGCTCAACGCCGCGAAGCACGCTCGTTAGGGGCCGTCGTCGTCGGTGATCACCACCGAGATCGTCGTGTCGAACAGGGTCAGCCCCGGCCAGCCCTCCCGTTTGTCGTTCGCCCGGACGGCGCGGCTCCCGACGACGGCCGCCGTCGCCCGGTCGACGATGAACGTGCGTGTCCGGTCCGGCATCGTGACCGAGAACGACAACGCGGAGCGACCGTCAGGAGTGGTCACGGTCTCCAGGACGATGCCGGGCATTCTCGCGAGCGCTTTGCACAGAGCCACCCGTTGCGCGCCGAAGCCCTGGGACGAGCGCAGCACGTTGAACGCCATCTCGAACATCTCGGGCGGCGAGTTCGGCTGTTCCGCGGGGCGGCCGTCCGGCCAGATGCCGTCGTGGCGGAGCCGCTCGGCCATCTTCCCGGGGTCGATGGGCAGTTCCGCGAGGAAATCCGGGGAGGGTTGCGTCCAGCCGCTCTCCGAAGGGAGCCGGTCCTGGGGCGGGAGGATCGGAGGTGCCGGCGACGTCGTGGTGGTGGTGGGCGGCGGCACCTCGTTCACGCTGACCGAGGACGACGGGCCCGGCAGTGCCTCGCCGTTCCTCATCGCCGTCTGGTAGTCGCCCTTGACCCAGCGGATCTCGCCGGTGCCGGTGAACCGGGTCTTGAACGACTTCCAGCCCGGGACCGGCAGCCAGCGTTCGAGGATCTCGTGGGTCTGGTAGACCAGCCCGGACTTGGTGACACGAGTGGTCCAGGTGGACTCCGTGACGAGCCGGTACTGATCGTCGCGAAGCGGGAAGTCGTCGCCGTGGAGGGATTCGAGCGCTTCTTCGTTGGGGCCGACGACCGAATGGTCCGCGGGGGCCGGGCCGTCGCCGTCGGTGAAGGCGTTCGTCGCCACGATCCCTCCGCCCGACACCAGGGCCGCGGCCGCGGCGGCGGCGATCCATCGCCAAGCGCCGGGCCGTTTCCTCGGCGGGGGCGCGAGCCTCGGGAGCAGTTCGTCCTCGACCTCGCCGGCGGCGCGCAGAAGTGCCGCCTTGGCGCGGGACAGTTCGTCCCGCCGGGTTTCCGGTTCGGCGTGGAGGCAGGCCAGCGCCTCGTCGAGTTCGGCCTCCGACCACACCTTCCTGACGCTATCGCCGTGCACTTTCGCCCTCCTCGTTCCTGCTCGATCCGTCCTTTGTGGACTCCGGTGCGTTGGCGCGCAGCCATCTCCTGATGCGGTGCAGCCGTGATCTCACCGTCCCGGCAGGAATCCCCAACGCCTCGGCGACCTCGCCGGGATCCAGGCCCGCCCACGACACCAGCAGCAGGGTGTCGCGGTCCGCGACGCTCAGTTCGGCCAGTGCGCCCGCCAGCTGGGCCGCGCGGGACTGCGCGTCGACCCGCTCGGCGACACGGCCGTCATGCCCGGCCGAGACCGCCTGTCCGGCGGCCGCGAGCCGGGCCGTCGCGTTGAGAGCCCTCGTCTCGGTGCGGACATGATGCCGCAGCAGGTTCGTCGCGATGCCGTAGAGCCACGCCCGCGCCGTCCCGGCCTCCGGGCGGTACGTCTCGCGCCGCCGGAGCGCCACGAGGAACGTCTCGGCGACGAGGTCGTGCGCGGTCTCCGTGCCGACGCGGCGCGCGAGATAACGCTGCAGCGGGGCCGCGTGAGCGTCGAAGAGCATGCCGAAGACGGGTGCGGGATCGGGGCCACCGAGATCGGGTCTGTCCGGTCCGCGCGAGCCGGCCTGCTCGTGATCGTCTTTCATCACCTGCACGATCGCTATTGCCCGATGGCGCTCGAAGCGTTCATCCGATCCTACTTTCGTCGTGGGCCGACCGGGGAAAGCGCAGGTGAAGCCGCAGACAAAAGCCCCAGGACCGGCGATCATGTTCACTATTCACCATTCAAAAGTGAAACTGGGGAAGGATTACCATGCGTCGACTCAGGACCGTGGTCGTCGCCGCGCTCGCGGCGTCCGCCTTGATCACCGCTCCGGCGGTGGCCGTCGCTCAAGGTAAGACAGTCGTCGATGTGGAGTCGATGGCGCCGCCGGCCAAGGTCGAAGGGGTCAGGGCGGCCGCCGAACTCAACATCCAGTACCAGATCCAGGAGACCGGGTACTGGTGCGGCCCGGCCGCCACCCGTATCGCCATTTCGGCCAAGAACGGCAATCCGCCGAGCCAGCAGCAGCTCGCGAACGAACTGCCGACCACCACCAACGGCACCGACTGGATCGGGCAGGTCACCCGCGTCCTCAACAACCACGTCGCCGGCGGCTGGTACGAGACCAAGGAGATGCCGAACGACCCGCCGACCCAGGCGCAGCGCGACCTGCTGTGGCGCGACATCGTGCTGGACGTCGACAAGGGCTACGCGATCGTCGCGAACATCGTCGCCCCGGCGAACAACCACCCGCCGGGCTACCCGAACTACACGATCTACCACTACTTCACGATCATCGGCTACAACAGCGACAACATGACGGTGAAGATCGCCGACCCGGCCAACTTCGGCGGCAACCAGATCTACTGGCTCACCTTCAACCAGCTCGCGACCCTGATCCCGCCGAAGGGCTACTCGGCCTGACCCGCGCCCTCCCGCATTTCGTCCTCTGAATGCGTTACTTGCGTGCGCAAGGATCGCATTCAGAGGACGAAACGCGTGGGTTGTACGAATCTTGTACGGAAGAGCCCGAAGCTGGGGGACATGCGCATCAAGACGCTCGGTCTGCTGGCCGCCTCGTTGCTGGCCCTGGTCGCCTCGCCGGCCTTGGCCGCCGACGGCAACCCGCTCGAGAAGACCAACGGCTTCTATGTCGACCCGAACTCCAACCCCGCGGTCTGGGTCAAGGACCACCCGGGCAGCACCGCCGACAAGATCAAGGCCGCCATCTCCACCAAGGCGGGCGCGCGCTGGTTCGGCAACTGGAGCGGGAACATCAAGACCGCGGTCGACGGCTACACCTACGCCGCCGACGTCGCGGACAAGCTGCCGATCCTGGTCGCGTACAACATCCCCGGCCGTGACTGCGGCGGTCACTCCGGCGGCGGCGCGGGCAGCCCTGACGCCTACCGGACCTGGATCTCGAACTTCGCCGACGGTATCGGCGGCAAGCCCGCGGTCGTCGTCATCGAGCCGGACGCGCTCGCGCAGCTCGACTGCCTGCCCACCGGTGAGCGCCAGACCCGCCTCGACCTCCTCAAGTACGCCGCGGAGCAGTTCGCCGCGAAGGCCCCGAACACCTGGGCGTACATGGACGGCGGCAACTCGACCTGGATCCCGGCCGCGACCATGGCCGACCGGCTCAACGCCGTCGGGGTGAAGTCGATCCGCGGTCTCGCGATCAACGTGTCGAACTACAAGACCACCACCGACTCGGCGAACTACGGCAAGGCAGTCAGTGCCGCGCTGTCGAGCAAGTACGGCTACACCAAGCCGTTCGTGATCGACACGAGCCGCAACGGCAACGGCCCGCTGGGCTCCGAGTGGTGCAACCCGGCCGGGCGCAAGCTCGGGGCGACCTCGCAGACCGGTGGCGGCGCCGAGATGCTGCTCTGGGTCAAGGTGCCCGGCGACTCCGACGGCAAATGCGGGATCGCGCCGAACGTCGAAGCCGGTCAGTTCAGCCCCGATCTCGCCCTGCGCCTGATCAGCGGTACCTGACCGCCCCCGAAAGCCCGTCGCGCCGGCTGCTCGTCTGTGACCCTCGTTCTCCCGAGAAGGCGAAGGCCACGACCCCTTGGACAGCAGCCGGCGCGACGCCTCCATTTCCCCGCTCGCGGTAGTACGGTGACCTGGGTCACATAACCGGAGCGAGGAGGACGGCGTCGTGGAGTTCCAGCTGGGGATCGGTACCAGGAAGGGCTTGTTCCTCGCCCGGAGCGGGGATCGCGAGAACTGGGCACTCTCCGAGCCGAAGTTCCCGATGGAGGCCGTGCGCGCGGTCGCGCTGACCCCCGGCAAGGTCTACGCGGCCGCGGTCAACGAACACTTCGGACCGACGATCGCGACGTCCGAGGATTTCGGCGAGAGCTGGTCCGAACCCGATCACGCCCCGGTCGCCTTCCCCGCCGACACGGAGACCGCGCTCGAAGGCATCTGGCAGATCGTGCTCGCCGGTGACGTCGTCTACGCCGGTGTCGAGCCGTCCGCTCTGTTCCGGTCCGAGGAGGGCGGCGAGACCTTCGAACTCGTGCGCGGGCTGTGGGATCACGAGCACCGTCCACACTGGACACCCGGTGGCGGCGGCCAGATGATCCACACGATCCTGCCGCATCCCAGCGATTCCCATCGGATCACCGTCGCCATGTCGACGGGCGGCGTCTACCGGACCGAGGACGGCGGCAAGAGCTGGACGGCGTCGAACCGCGGGATCAGCGCGGGATTCCTGCCCGACGAGGAACCCGAGTTCGGGCAGTGCGTGCACAAGGTCGCCATGCATCCGGCGCGGCCCGAACGGTTCTTCCTGCAGAACCACGGCGGTGTCTACCGCAGCGACGACGACGCGAAGACGTGGAAGTCCATCGCCGGCGGCCTGCCGAACGACTTCGGATTCGCCATGGTGGTCCATCCGACCGAGCCGGACACCGTCTACAACTTCCCCTTGGTGGCCGACGTGCTCCGGTTCCCGCCGGAGGGCCGCTGCCGCGTCTACCGCAGCGAGGACGCGGGCGAGACCTGGACGGGACTCGGAAACGGCTTGCCGGACAAGGGTTTCTACGCTGGCGTGCTCCGGGACGGCATGTGCGTCGATGCGCGGGACGGGATCTACTTCGGCACCCGATCCGGTGAAGTGTGGGCCAGTCCCGACGGGGGCGACATCTGGCATCAGGTGGCCGCGCATCTGCCGGACGTGCTGTGCGTCCGGGCCCAGGTGGTCTAGATGGTCCGGGTCCTGCTGCCCGCGATGCTGCGACCGCTCGCGGGCGGTGCGGGGGCGCTCGACGTCGACGCGCCGACGCTCGACGCGGTCCTGGACTCGCTCGGTGACGGTTTTCCCGCGCTGGAACGACGTTTGCGCGACGAGACGGGGGCGCTGCGGCGCTATGTGAACTTCTACGTGGACGGTGAAGAATGCCGTCGTCTCGATGGGGCCAAGACTTCGCTCGCGGAGGCGAAGGAAGTCCAGATCATTCCGTCGGTCGCCGGGGGTTGAGCGGCAGCCGGATGTCAGGAAAGGGTCGTTCAGGACGAAAAACGTCCTGAACGACCCTTTCCTGACACGTGAAGCGATCTACTGGGAAAGCAGGTTCGCGCACCGGATCAGCCCGATGTGCGAGTACGCCTGCGGGTGGTTGCCCAGCGAGCGCTCCGCGATCGGGTCGAACTGCTCGGGCAGCAGGCCGGTCGGGCCCGCCGCGTCGACGATCTGCGTGAACAGTTCCTCGGCCTCGGTGCGCCGCCCGGTGAGCAGGTACGCCTCGATGAGCCAGGCCGCGCAGATGTGGAAACCGCCCTCGCCACCGGGAAGGCCGTCGTCGCGGCGGTACCGGTACACGGTGGACCCACTGCGCAGTTCCGCCTCGATCGCCGTCACCGTGGACTGGAAACGCGGGTCGGCCGGATCGATCAGCCCGGTCAGCCCGACGAACAGCGAAGCGGCGTCGAGGTCCGTTCCGTCGTAGGCGGTGGTGAAGGCCTGGACCTCTTCGTTCCAGCCCTTCTCCAGCACGTCCGCGGCGATCTCGTCACGCAGCGAAGGCCACGCGCCCGGCACCTCACGGCCGTAGACCTCGCCGAGTTTGACCGCCCGGTCGATGGTCACCCAGCACATCACCCGCGAGTACACCCGGTGGCGCGGCACGTGCCGCTCCTCCCAGATGCCGTGGTCCGGCTCGTTCCAGCGCCGCGTGACGGCCTCGGCCATCGCGCGCACCATCTGCCAGTCCTCGTCGCGCAGTTCCCCGCGCGCCTCCGCCAGCGTCTGCACGAGTTCGACGACCGGGCCGAACACGTCCAGCTGCACCTGGTGGTTCGCCAGGTTGCCGACGCGGACCGGCCGCGAACCGGCGTATCCGGGCAGCGATTCGATGACCGCTTCGGCGCCGATCACGCTGCCCGCCAAGGTGTACAGCGGGTGCAGCCGTTCCGGACCGGCCAAAGTGGACAGAACGCCGTGCAGCCACCGGAGGTAGCCTTCGGCCTCTTCGGTCGAGCCGAGGTGAACCAGTTCGCGCACGGTCATGGCCGCGTCGCGGATCCAGCAGTAGCGGTAGTCCCAGTTGCGGACGCCGCCGATCTCCTCCGGCAGCGAGGACGTCGCCGCCGCGAGCACGCCGCCGGTGTCGGTGTTCACCAGCCCGCGCAGGGTGAGCGCCGAGCGGCCGACGAGGTCGGTCTGGACGCTGGGCAGTTTGAGCGTCCGCGCCCACGTGCTCCAGTAGTCGCCCGCGCGCGTCCGTCGCTCCACTTCGGACAGTTCGTGCTCGCTGAGATCCGAAGTGCCGCAACGGAGTTCGAGCACCACCGGGTTCTCCGGCGAGGGGGTGACCAGCGCGGTCGCGGTGTCGTTCATGCCGTCGGAGGTGATCTCCCACTCCACGCCGGGCGAGCGCAGCGCGAACGGTTCCGAAGTGCCCTGCACCAGGATCCCGTCGCCCTCGGCGACCAGCTTCACCGGCACACCGCCGAATTCGGGCCGCGGCGCGAACACGATCTCCGCCGCCGTCTCACCCGAGATCACCCGGACGAGATCCGTGCGGTGTGCGGGGCTCTCCGGCTCCAGGTAGTCGGTGACGAGCAGCCGCGACCAGCGGGTCTCGACGGTCATCGTGTTCGGCAGGTAACGCTGCCCGAGCGGCAGGCCGTTGCGGTGCGGTTTGATCGAGAAGTGACCAGCGCCGGCACCGCCGAGCAGGTCCGCGAAGATCGCGGGCGCGTCGGGGCCGGGGTGGCACAGCCAGGTCAGCCGGGCGTCCGGCGTGACCAGCGCGACCGAACGTTCGTTGGCCAGCAGGGAAAGCCGCTCGATCGGCGGGGCCTGCTCGCCGTAGAGCCAGTTGCGCCGCTCTTCGAGCAGGAAGGCGAGCGCCATCGCGACGTCGACCGTGTCCGGAACCCGGTACTGGGCCAGGCTTTCGCCGTCGCCGACCTTCACGCCGAGGTCCGGGCCGGAGATCCGGGCGAACGCCTTCTCGTCGGTGACGTCGTCGCCGAGGAAGACCGCCGCCGTCGCGCCGACCTGGTGGCGCAGGGTGTCCAGCGCGCGGCCCTTGTCCGTCTGGACGACCGCGAGCTCGACGACCTCCTTGCCGTCGGTCGTGGACACGCCCTCCCACTTCGAAGGTCCATTGTGGACATCACGAAGGACCCGGCGGCCCGCCTCGTGCTCGGCGCGGCGGACGTGCACCGCGATGCTCGCGGGTTTGACCTCGAGCGAGACGCCCGGCACGTCGAGCACCAGGTTCTCCAGCTCGGCCTCGAGCCGTCTGTGGAGTTCGCGGGCCTTGTCGTCGAGCGCGTGGATGAAGCCGATGTCGAACTCGGATCCGTGGCTGCCGACCAGGTTCACCTCGGCCGGAAGGCGGGAAAGAGTGGCGAGATCACGCAACGCGCGGCCGGAGATGACCGCGGTGGTCGTCTCGTGCAGGCCGGCCAGCGACCTGAGCGCACCTACCGATTCGGGCAGGGGACGGGCTTCGTCCGGGTTGGCCGTGATCGGAGCCAGCGTGCCGTCGTAGTCGCAGGCGACCAGCAGCCGCGGGGTGCGCGCGACCTGAACGATCGCACGCCGCAGCTCGGCGGGCAGTGCCTCGGCGGTCAACGATTTCTCCTCGGGAACTATGCGGGGTAGGGGGATCAGTCGGCCGGTTCGGCACCGAGCGCTTGGAGGAACGAGCGCGCCCAGCGGTCGACGTCATGCGTGAGGACCTGTCGACGCATGGCGCGCATACGGCGGCGTCCCTCTGCGGGGTCGAGCGTAATGGCAGTCTCCAAGGCGTTCTTCACCCCGTCCAGATCATGCGGGTTGACCAGGAGCGCACTGGTCAGCTCGGCCGCGGCGCCGGCGAACTCCGAAAGCACGAGCGAACCGCCCAGGTCGTGGCGGCAGGCGACGTACTCCTTGCAGACGAGGTTCATCCCGTCACGCAGGGGAGTGACCACCATGACGTCGGCCGCGGAGAAGAACGCGGCCAGTTCCGTCCGGTTCACGGACTGATGCAGATAATGCACGACCGGGTGACCCACGCGCGCGAATTCGCCGTTGATCCGTCCGACCATCTGCTCGATGTCGCCGCGCATCCGCTGGTAGTGCTCGACGCGCTCGCGGCTCGGCGTGGCCAGCTGGACGAACGTCACGTCCTCCGGACGGACGCGGCCTTCGTGCAGCAACTCGTGCAGCGCCTGCAGCCGCAGGTCGATGCCCTTCGTGTAGTCGAGCCGGTCGACGCCGAGCAGGACCTTCTTCGGGTTGCCCAGGTCACGGCGCAGCTGGGCGGCGCGTTCGGCGACGCCCTTGGTCTTGGCGAGTTTGTCGAGGCCGATGGCGTCGATGGAGATCGGGAACGCGCCGACCCGCACCGTGCGGTCGCCGACCTGCATCAGGCCGGGGCGGGTGCGGATACCGACCGCGCCGCGGCTGGATTCGAGCCCGGCCAGCTGCCGCGCCAGCCAGAGGAAGTTCTGCGCGCCACCCGGCCGGTGGAATCCGACGAGGTCGGCCCCGACCAGGCCGCGGACGATTTCGGTCCGCCACGGCATCTGCATGAACAACTCGACCGGGGGGAACGGGATGTGCAGGAAGAACCCGATCCGGAGATCGGGCCGCAGCTCGCGGAGCATCGCCGGGACCAGCTGCAGCTGGTAGTCCTGGATCCACACGGTCGCGCCCTCGGCGGCGACCTTCGCGCTCGCCTCGGCGAAGCGCCGGTTCACCCGGACGTAGGACTCCCACCAGCTCCGGTCGAACACCGGCCGCGCCACCACGTCGTGGTACAGCGGCCAGAGCGTCGCGTTGGAGAAGCCCTCGTAGTAATCGCGGACGTCGTCCGACGTCAGGGAGACCGGGTGCAGCACCAGGCCGTCGTCGTCGAACTCCTCGACGTCGACGTCGGGCACACCCGGCCACCCGACCCAGGCTCCCTTGCGTGACCGCAGGAACGGTTCGAGCGCGGACACCAGCCCGCCCGGGCTCGCCGTCCAGCGCCTGCTCCCGTCGGCGGTCCGTTCGAGGTCCACCGGGAGCCGGTTCGCCACCACCACGAAATCCGCGGAGGCCGTTCTGCTCGTCTCGGCAATCACTTCGTCCACCAGCCGCTCCCTCGAATCGCGGGTCGCTGCCCTAAGCGGAAACCCTATCGCGCGAGGAGGCCGCGGCCCGTGGCCGAGCGATCACTCCAAGCGTCGTTCGGCGGGTTCCAGCGGACCCGCCATCCGCGGCCCGGCGAATTTGCGTTCCAGCCTGCCGAGCCCCGTGCGCACCGGTTGCGCCAGGTATTCGCCGAGTACCACACCCGCTGCCAGGGCAAGCCCGATCGCGACCGCGGTCATCAGCGTCGAGATGTTCCCGCCGGGCTCGACGCCCAATTGGTATAGACCACGATAGGTGGAGAGACCGGGGAGGAGGGGCGTGATGCCGGACACAGCCACCACGAGCGGCGTCACCTTGAGGCGCCTGGCGAGCACGCCGCCGCAGAACCCGACCAGCGTGGCGGCGACCGCGGAGGAGCTGACGGCCTGGAAGTCGGTCAGCATCAGCGCGCCGTACACGGCGCCGCCGATCGCCCCGGCCGCGCCCGCGACGATCATCGCGCGCAGGGTCGAATACGAGGCGAGCGCGAAGCAGGCCGACGCGCCGACGCTGCCGATGACGATGATCGGCAACTGCTGCGGGGTCGAGGAAACGACCTCGGGCAGCGGTGTCAGCGGCAGGCCGAGCAGGACCGCGATCTTCAGTGCGAGCACCACACCCGCGATCAGCCCGGCGCTCATCAGCGCGGTCTCGGTCGTACGCCCGGCCGCCGTGACGTAGTAGCCGGTGATGGCGTCCTGCACGGCGGAGACCGTGGAGAGCCCGGACAGCAGCACGGTGACGGCCGCCGCGACGACCAGCGTGGGTTTGTCCGTGGTGAGCAGGTTGCTGCTGACTATCGCCATCGCGGACAGCGTCGCGACCAGGCCGCCGATCACCTGCTGGAAGAAGAACGGCAACGCGAAACGGTTCAAGAACCGGCCGAGCCGGTCGATGACCGCGCTGATCACCAGCGCGACCAGCGCGACGTCGATGCTGCCGCCGAGGATCAGGGTGATGAACGCGGCCAGCCCGCCCCAAGCGGCCGTGGCCACCCAACGGGGGTACGGGTGCGGCGCGGTCGTGATCCGCTGCAGTTCCTGCTGGGCCTCTTCGGCGCCGATGTTGCCGCGGACGATCCGGCGGACCAGGGTCTCGGTCTGGGTCAGCCGCGTGTAGTCGAGGCTGCGCGAGCGGACCACGCGCAGCGCCGTGACCGGGGCCATGTCGGTGCCGCGGTGGCAGGTCACCGTGATCGACGTGAAGATCACGTCGACCTCGCAGTGCGGGAGGCCGAGCGCGGAGGTCAGCGCGATGATCGTCGCGGTGACGTCGGAGGCGCCGGCGCCGCTCGACATCTGGACCTCGCCGATGCGCAGGACGAGGTCCAGGACGAAGTTGACCGTCGTGTCGTCCGGCGGCTGCGGGCCCATCGCCTCGTCGACGTCGACGGCGGGCTGCTCCGCCGTCGGCGCTTCGAGGATCTGCCAGGCGCGGCGGCGCAGCAGATTCGGCCGGTGCGAGCGAGTCTGGGGGATCGATCGCTCTCCGTCACGCTGGCGCGGCGCTTCCAGCAGCCATTCGCCACGTTCGGGTGTTTCGTCCTGGTTCTTTTCGGCACCGCGTTCGCCGCGCTGGGCTCCCTTGGTGTGCTCGTTGATCTTCATGATCGATCCACCTCCTCACTCTGGTTCGAGGGACTTTCCCGAGGAGCATCGGGGCCGGTGCCTCGACCGTTGCAGGAAACCCGAAGTGGCGTCCGCCACGTCGGAGGAAGATCATCGCGACGCCGCCGGTTTACGGCACACTGCATGTCATGGCGTCCTCCGTGAGCAGGCGTTCCGTTCTTCGCGCGGCCGGTGTCACCGCTGCCGGGACCGCGGCGACGTTCACCCTTTCGGGTGCATCTAGCGGGGCGGAAGCCCCGGTTTTCGCGCACGGGGTCGCCTCGGGTGACCCGATGCCCGATTCGGTCCTTCTCTGGACCCGCGTCACCCCTTCGCCCGAGGCCGTTCCGGGATCCGGAAAAGGGGCGACGGTGGACGTCCGGTGGGAGGTGGCCGAGGACGCCGGCTTCACGCGCGTCGTCGCTCGCAGTCACCTTCGGACCGGGCCGGAACGCGATCACACGGTGAAGGTGACGGCCGGCGGGCTGTGCGCGTCGACCGGGTACTGGTACCGGTTCACGTCTCAGGGGAAGGTCTCGCAGACCGGCCGGACCCGCACGGCGCCTCCGCGCGACGAGGACGTCGAAAGCCTGCGCTTCGGCGTGGTCTCGTGTGCGAACTGGGCTGTCGGTCACTTCGCCCCCTACGGCTATCTGGCCGGCCGCGATGATCTGGACGCCTTCATTCACCTGGGTGACTACCTCTACGAAGGGAATCCCAACCCTGCGGGTGATCTCCGGCCTTCGGTACCGCCCAACGAGTTGATCACCCTGGCGGACTACCGGCAACGTCACGCGATGTACAAGACCGACGATCACCTGCGGCGGCTTCACGCCCGGCATCCGATGATCGCGACCTGGGACGACCACGAGGCCGCCGACAACGCCTGGTCCGGCGGATCGCCGTCACACGACCCGGCGACCGAGGGCGACTGGGCGGACCGGCTGCGGGCCGCGCACCAGGCGTACTTCGAATGGATGCCGGTGCGGCATCGCGGCGACCGGCTGTACCGGCGGCTGAAGTTCGGGACGCTGGCCGACCTGACCATGCTGGACCTGCGGACGTACCGGACGCGGCAGCCCGGCCCGGTCTCGGCGGAGGACACCATCCTCGGCGCCGATCAGCGGCAGTGGTTCCTGGACGGCCTCGCGCGCGGGACCGCGTCCTGGAACTTGATCGGGAACTCGGTGATGGTCACGCCGATCAAGATCCCCGCGCTGCCCACACGCGAACGGCTCGCGCTCGGCGACCTGCTCGACGGCCAGCCGACCACGGTCAACACCGACCAATGGGACGGCTACACCGCCGACCGCCGCCGCGTCCTCGGCACCATCGCCGCGCAAGGCCGGGGCAACACGGTGTTCCTGACCGGCGACGTCCACTCGTCGTGGGCGAACGACGTGCCGCGAGACGGAACGAGCGTCGCCGTCGAGTTCGTCTGCTCGTCGGTCACCTCGGACAACATCGACGAGCAACTGGGCGTCCCGCCGCGGACCGGCTCGCTGAAGGTCGAAGCCGCGATCCGCGCGCTGAACCCGCACGTGCGTTTCGTGGAACTGGACTCGCACGGCCCGGGCGTCCTCGAAGTGACCCCGGACGCCGTCCGGATGAACTGGTACTACGTCGCCGATCGCCGGGATCCGGCGACCGCCGTGACGTTCGCGCACGCCTTCCGGACGGTGGGCGGGGACCCGCGGGTGCGCCCTGCGGAGCGCTGAACGGGCGCCGATATACTTGCCTCGCCCAGGCTGTCCTGGGCGAGGCCGCAATAGCTCAGCTGGTAGAGCATCTGTCTTGTAAACAGAAGGTCAGGGGTTCGAGCCCCCTTTGCGGCTCCCGATCGACATGCTGACGCCTCGCGTTTCGCGGGGTCTGTTCATGGCCCCTATGGGCTCCGCTTTCAGCCTCGGGCGGTCAGTTCCAGCAGGCGGCCGGTGAGGTCGATGTGTTCTTCCACGCTGCTGGTCAGGTAGGTGAGGTCGACGAAGGTGTGGTCCGGCGCAAGTGTCGCGACGATCTTCGTCACCGACTCGGCGATGAGTTCCGGCTTCGTGTCCGGGGCGGCGTTCACTCGCAGTGCCACGCCCAGTGTCCGCGGGTCGCGACCGGCTTGTTCGGCGTCGGCCCGGATCTTGGCCAGGGTGGAGGTGAGCATGTCGGCGGGGATGGTTTCGGGCACCGTCCAGACCGGCAGCCAGCCATCCGCCCGCTCGGCGACCCGGCGCAGTGCCCTCTCGCCGAACCCGGCCAGGTGCACGGGCGGCTTGCGTACCGGTTTCAGGTGGACGTGGGTCTCCGGAATCGTGTAGCCGATGCCGTTGTGTGACACGGTGTCCTTGGTCCACCAGGTGTCGAGGAGATCGAGTAGATCGTCCAGCCGCTTGCCGCGTTCCGCCATCGGAACGCCGACGGCCGCGTATTCGTCGGGTGACCAGCCGATGCCCAGGCCGGGGAGCAGCCGGCCGTTGCTGGCAACGTCGATGCTGGTCAGCAGCCGGGCGAAGTTGGCGGGCTGGTACTGCGTCGCGTTGATGGTGCTGGACCCGAGGATCGCGGTTTCGGTCACGGCGGCCGCGACGGCCAGTGCGGTGAACGGATCTTGGGCGGTCCAGAACTCCTCGGGCATGGTGTCGTAGCCCGGGTAGGCCACCTCCGGGTTCACCGGCGACAGCAACCGGTCGCCGACCCAGAGACTGGCCGCCCCGGCCTGCTCCGCCGTACGCGCGTACCGCGCGATCCCACCTGGTGTGGCCGCCGCCTTGCCGAACACCGGAAGGCTGAACCCAAGACGCATCGATACTCCCCTGAGGTATGGACGGACCGTATCGGCCTTGGTGCCACTAGTACTCGCATTTGGTTGCGCGTTCAAGTATCTCGGGTGGAGGGACGCACGATCGGCAGACTTCCACCGCGGTCATCAAGGCGCCGCCGCTTCCCGTGGCAGGGGCTGGATCCGGCTCAGCTGTACGAGGCTGAAGCCGAACAGCAGGACACCGAGCGGGACGTGGACCGCCGTCACGTGCGCGATCCCGAGGAACACCTGCACCAGCGTGAGACCGAGGAACACGGCCGCGGGCAGGATCGGCTTGGCGGAGCCGCCACCCGGCCGCCACACGAGGATCGCGATGAGCACGTGCAGCATCGCGACGACGAACAGCGTGTAGGCCGTGGCGCTGTGCAGGGTGTGGCCACTCGGCACGGTCAGCAGGAGACCGGCGGAGATCGGGGTGAGGAAGACGGCCAGGGTCTGCACGGCGATCGCGACGCGCAACGGGGTCGGCATGGGAACTCCTTCGAGTGGATGTGTCACCGCCTGGACGAGGGAGCCGCGGGAAACGTGACGGGGCGTTCGCGGGCTCCCATGCCCGCGCCGAACCCACGGACCTGGCGAGCGCCTTGACATGCAGCCGCACGGCTGCCTAATCTGCAAAGGCAGCCGCGAGGCTGCATATCTGGGAGAGCGGCATGGACGAGGTCTTCAAAGCACTGGCCGACCCGAGCAGGCGGCGGTTGCTCGACGACCTGAACG
Source organism: Amycolatopsis sp. SB7-3 (assembly GCF_041021335.1). Classification (NCBI taxonomy): domain Bacteria; kingdom Bacillati; phylum Actinomycetota; class Actinomycetes; order Pseudonocardiales; family Pseudonocardiaceae; genus Amycolatopsis; species Amycolatopsis sp. SB7-3. The sequence goes on along the minus strand of NZ_JBFPJQ010000001.1, from coordinate 1,669,157 downwards.
CCCGCAACGGGCAGACCCTGCGCGAGCTGTGCGCGGGGCTGGACATGGCGCGGCAGTCGGTCAGCAAGCATCTGGCCGTGCTGGAAGCGGCGAATCTGGTGACCACGGTGTGGCGTGGCCGCGAGAAGTTGCACTACGTGAACGCGGAGCCGATCAACGCGATCGCCGAGCGCTGGATCGACCGGTACCACCAGGGCCGGGTCGACGCGCTCGCCGACCTCAAGAAGGCATTGGAGCAGGAACCCATGAGCACCGACGAATTCGTGTACACTAGCTACATCAGGACGACGCCGGAGCGGCTTTGGCGGGCGCTCACCGATCCGGTCTTCACCAAGCGGTACTGGGGTTGCGAGTTCACCTCGGACTGGAAGGCCGGGTCGACGATGGCCTGGGAACAGCTCGGCGTGAAGCTGGAGGATCCCGAACAGGTCGTCCTCGAGTCCGACCCGTACCGGCGGCTGTCCTACACCTGGCACACCTTCACACCGGAGTTCGCCAAGTCGGTCGGCCTCGACGACGACGTGTCGGCGAAGCTTCAGGCCGAGTCGCGGTCGAAGGTGACGTTCGATCTCGAACCCGTCGGCGACATGGTGAAGCTGACCGTGGTGCACGACGGTTTCGACCAGGGCAGCACCGCGCTGGAGATGGTCAAGGGCGGCTGGCCGTCGATCCTGTCGAGCCTCAAATCGCTGCTGGAGACCGGCGAGCCGCTGCCCGAACCCGCGTAACCCGGTCGACCCGGCCCTCCCGATCGGGCACGATGCGCAGCGTGCCCCTGGAGATCGCCTGCGACGAGTCCGGGGCCGAGGGCGAGAAACTGATCGGCGGCCGGACCGGCGTGTTCGCGCACGCGGGGGTCCGGCTGAGCCTCGAAGAGGCCACGGCCTGCCTGGTCGAGCTGCGGCGGAGGATCCGCTCGCCGGCGGTCGAGTACAAGGCGAACCACCTCCTCCGCACGAAGCACCGGCGGGTGCTCGAATGGTTCCTCGGTCCGCGCGGCCCGGTCCACGGGCGTGCGCAGGTGTACCTCGTGGACAAGAAACGGCTGCTGGCGAACGAACTCCGGGCGCTCGTCGGCCCGGAAATCCGGCCGGACGACGAGCTCCTCGCCGCGTTCAACGACGTGCTGCGGACCAGGAACCGTCGCGATCCGGCGACGGGGTCGTTCTTCGCGATGGCCGGGGACACCGCGGAATTGAGGGCGAGGGTCGGCCGGGCGCGTGACGCCAAGATCCTCGATCCGCTGGTGCCCGCGATCCTCCGCGCCATCGAGTACTGGAGCGCGGGAGGGGAGCCGGTCTTCCTCGTCCACGACGAACAACCGTCGCTCAAAGGCGACCGGCTCGCCCGGATCGAGGCGAGTCCGGGATTGGCCGGGGTGAAGTTCGTGGATTCCCGGACCGATCCGCGGGTGCAGGCCGCCGATTTCCTCGTCGGCGTCGCCCGCCGGATCGCGGAGGACGCCTTGAACGGGAACGGTGACGAGATATTGACCGGATTGCTCGTGCCGTATGTCGATCCCGAGTCACTCTGGGACTGATTCACTCCATGGCGCACCGAATCGCTCGGGTGGACGGTTGCCCGGCGCGGCGACGGGCTGGAAACGTCGGAACGGATCCGACCCCGGCCCGGGAGGCAGTCGCAGATGCAGGCTTTCACCTTGCCCGAGTTCTACCTGCCGCATCCGGCCAGGATGAATCCGCACCTCGAAGCGGCGCGGGCGCACAGTATGTCCTGGGCCAGGGAAATGGGGATGCTCGATTCGCCGTCGCCGTCCGGTGACGTCGTCTGGACCGAGCAGGCGCTGGCGAAAATGGATTACGCGCTGCTCTGCGCGCACACCCATCCGGACTGTGACGGGCCGTCCCTCGATCTGGTCACGGACTGGTACGTGTGGGTGTTCTTCTTCGACGACGATTTCCTCGCGCAATTCAAGTGCACCCGTGACACCGAGGGCGCCAAGGCCTATTTGGACCGCTTGGAACTGTTCATGACCGGGCCCGGAGAAAGGTCGCCGGAACCCGGGAATCCCGCCGAAGCCGGGCTCGAAAATCTTTGGGCACGCACCATTCCTTCGATGTCCGAGGCCTGGCGACGACGCTTCGTCACCAGCACGCAAAATCTGATGGTCGAATCGCTCTGGGAACTGGACAATATCGACCGCGGCCGTATCGCGAACCCCATCGAATACGTCCAGATGCGCCGTCGTGTCGGCGGGGCGCCGTGGTCGGCGAACCTCATCGAGTTCGCCGTCGGTGCCGAGGTACCGGACGGGATCGCGGCGACCAGGCCGATGGAGGTGCTGCGTGACACGTTCGCCGACGCCGTCCACCTTCGCAACGATCTCTTTTCCTACCAACGCGAAGTGCGCGAGGAGGGCGAGAACTCCAACGCCGTCCTCGTCTTCGAGAAGTTCCTCGACTGCCCGACGCAGGAAGCCGCCGAACTCACCAACGACCTGCTGACCTCGCGCTTGCAGCAGTTCGAGAACACCGCGCTCGTCGAGGTGCCCGCGTTGCTCGCCGAGCGCGATGTCTCGCTGCCCGAGCAGATCGCGGTCGGCCTGTACGTCAAAGGCCTGCAGGACTGGCAGTCCGGCGGTCACGAATGGCACACCCGGTCGAGCCGGTACATGAACGAGGGAGCGGCCGCCAACGGGCCGGGCCTCGTTCAGCGGATACGGCAGCAGGCGCCGCCGCCGTTCGCGAAAACCGGGCACCTGCCGTTGCCGGAATTCCGCATGCCGTATCCCGTGCGCACCAGCCCCCACCTCGCCGCCGCCCGCGAATACGCGCCCGGTTGGGCGCGGGAGACGGGGATGCTCGACGGCGGGATCTGGGACGATCGCCGGTTCCGCGGGCTCGACCTCGCGTATTGCGCCGCGATGATCGACCCGGACACGGACCTCGACGGGCTGAAGCTGTCGACCGACTGGCTCACCTGGGGCACGTTCGGCGACGACTACTTCCCGCTGGTCTTCGGGGCGAAACGGGACGCGGTCGCCGCGAAACTGTGCAGCGACAGGCTTTCCCTGTTCATGCCGCTCGAAGGCGAGCCGGTGCCGAAGCCGTCGAACCCGATCGAGGTCGGCCTCGCGGACCTGTGGGGCCGCACCGCGGGACCGCTGTCCCCGCGCACGCGCGCGGGTTTCCGGCAGGCGGTCGAGAGCATGACCGCGAGCTGGGCCTGGGAGATCGGGAACCAGGCGCAGAACCGCGTCCCCGACCCGGTCGACTACGTGGAGATGCGGCGGCGGACGTTCGGCTCCGACCTGACCAAGAGCCTCGCGCTCCTCGAACTCGGCGACGTCGTGCCCGCCGAGCTCTTCGGGAACCGGGTGCTGTTCGAACTCGACACGGCGGCGCAGGACTACGCGGCGTTCTCCAACGACCTGTTCTCGTACCAGAAGGAGATCGAATACGAGGGCGAGACGCACAACCTCGTGTACGTCGCCGAGCGGTTCCTGGACGTCGACCGGATCGAGGCCCGCGACATCGCCGCCCGGCTGATGAACGCGCGGATGACGCAGTTCGAGCAGCTCGCCGGCGAGGATCTGCCGCGGATGTGCGACGACCTCGGGCTCGGCGACGACGTCCGCGCGGCGGTCACCGGGTACGCGGACCACCTGAAGGACTGGATGGCGGGAATTCTGGAATGGCACCGGAAGTGCGTGCGGTACACGCCGGAAGAGCTGGCGCGCGTCCACGCTCCCGAGCCGCCGGTGTTCTCGCTCGTGCCGAGCGGGATCGGCATGTCGGCGTGGCGGATCGGGAGCGGGGCGCGCTGATCGCCTAGAACGCGGTCAGCGTGATCCGCGCGGTCCGCGGATCCCCGTCGTGCACCAGCGACTCGAAGTGCCCGACGTCGTCGAAAGCGAAGCCGTACGCCTTCCCGTCGACCATCTGCTCGTGCACGATCCGCGAGTAGTGGTCGGTCACGGACTGCTTGTAGAACTGGCCCGCGTCATACGTCGGCTGCGTGTGCAGCGAGCCGAGCGTCGAGCGGTGCAGCGCCGCGCACAGGGTCCGCGCGATCGGGCCGACGACCTGGTCGTTCGGCGCGTGCAGGCGCCCGTCGCAGTTGAAGACGTCGCGGGTGCTCGGCTTGCTGAACGACGCCACTTCGGCGCCCGAGGTGTCGGTGAAACGCAGGACGTCGTCCCCGCCGGTGCGGCCGGTGAACTTCTTGCCGGGTTCGGCCTCGAACGGGACGACGGTGAGCGGCGTCGACTTGTAGGTGTTCCAGGCGCTCGTGACATAGCCGTCGAGGTAGTTGCCGGCGAACTTGCCGGTGTCGAGCCCCTTGCCCGGTGCGAGGACCCGCAGCCGGTTGTACACCAGGTTCGAGAACCCGGACTGGCCTTGGACGGCGTTGAAGACGTTCTCGCGGCCACCGGGCTTCAAACGGCCGGCTTCCTTGCTCGCGCCCGCCCCGTTGGTCAGCCCGACGGCGTGCGGCACGCTGAACATGTCGACCTGCGAGCTGTTGATGAACAGCCCGCCGTTGTCGTAGGTGAATTCGCTCCAGTCGAACAGGATGTCGCGGTTCGGGTCGCCGTCGGCCCACGGCGCGGGCTGCACCAGGCCGTCCGGGGTGAGGAAGAATTTGATCTTCTGCCCGAACGACATGTAGACCCGGCCCGAGAGCATGCGCGGGATCCGCAGGGTGGTCGAGCCGCCGTTGCCGGGGCCCGCGATCGAGACGTCCGGCGCGGGGCTCGGCGGGTTCGCGCCCGGCGGCCACGCGGTGAAGGCGCCGGCGGCGTTGACGTAGCCGAGTTTCCCGGTGTTGAGGTTCGTGCCGAGCACGTAGAGGTGGACCGCGTCTGAGCGGTTCGAATTGTTCGTCACGGTCAGCGGCAGCGGATCGGGGCCCGCGGCGGCCGCGGTGGACGCCGAAAGCGCCGAAACACCGGTGACCAGGGGGAGGGCGACCGCCAACGCGGTCAAAACGCGCCGGACCTTCTTGCGGATGCGCACAGTTCACTCCTCGGCGGAATCCCGTCGCGGAGCGTGGACGCGCCGCGGCGGTGCTTGCGGATGTCGGCCGGGGGCGCGTTCCCGGCCTGGGCGTGACCTTGGCGAGGGGTCTCAGCACGGGAAGTTACGTCGCGGGACGCCGACATGTCCAGACCACTGGTGGGAATCTGTCCGGTTTTCCGCCCAGGCGGACAATTCGTCGCGGCCCCTTCGTCGATTGAGGTGGCCGGATTCCTCGACTACCGTTGTCCGGGTTCCGTCCTGGACCCCGGCGGCCGGGTTTTCTCATCCGTGGGGAGCGGGACATGAGCGACGAATTTCCGATGCGAAGAACCGGCGGCGGCGAGACGTGGATTTCCGCCGCCGGCTGGGACGGCCTCGCCAAGGCCGCGGCGGACGGTGAGCCGCACGGCATGGACGATCTCATGTCCGCCGTCGCGGCGTGGGCACGGCAGTACGCCGAGACCCGCCTCGGCGGCCATGAGCTCACCTACCTCGAACCGGCCGACGTCGCACAGGAGATCTGCCTCGCGGTGTTGGTCGCCGTCCCCGGATACGGCGTACGCGGCGGTTCCTTCCTCTTCCTCCTGCGCGCCATCGCGGCGAACAAGGTCGCCGACGTCTTCCGGAAGGCGGCGCGGAGCAAGCAGGTGCTGACCGGAGAACTCCCCGAACGCCCGGCCGGACCGGCGGACGAACCGGAGCAGCGCGCGTTGCGGACCGATCTCGGGGTCCGGCTCGGCAGGCTGATGCGGATGCTGCCCGTCTCGCACCGCGAGGTGCTGGGGATGCGGGTGATCGGCGAGCTGACGTCGAACGAGACCGCGGCGGCGCTCGGGACGACCTCGTCACGGGTGCGCGTGACCAAACATCGCGCGATCAGCAGGCTGCGGGCCTGCGCTCAGCGCCAGGACGCCTTGAGCTGAATACGGATCAACAACCGGACCAACGGATTCTCCCGTTTGGCGCGGGTTTCGAGAATGCGAACGCACATGGCCCCTCCAGAGCTCGCCGGCGAGCACCGTTGCCGAGGGCCAGGACAAGCGGTCTCAGTTTCCACCCTAGGCGCGGTCCGGGGAGCCGGAACCGGCTGAACGGACCATTGACGGCCACCAGCACCCGCCATTCAGCCCTTCGGGCTACTGCATTAGTGCCGAAGAAGTCGTTGTGGGCACGGCAAAGAGCGGAAACGTGGGAGGATGGTCGCGGCGCGAACGGCAGGTTCGCACTGTTCGCCCCTGACCTCGGCGATCCCGTCCGGCACCGGACAACGCCGAGAGGCAGACATGAGGCCTGCAAGGCCCGATCACACCGCACTGGTATGGGCGAGGTTGCGTAACCTCGCTTCGGAATCCGGATCCGCGGTGACAGTGGAACACGCGTGCATCGTCTGCGGAGAGGTTCTCGAGGCCGCGGGCGTCGGCCTCGCACTCGCCGCGAAAGGAGGTCCCGCCGAGCCGGTCTTCGCCACCGACCAACGCAGCAGGGAATTGGAAGACCTGCAGTTCACCCTGGGAGAAGGACCGGCGCTGGAGGTGATGGACGGCGGGATGCTCGTCGTCGTCACCGACCTGACCGATTCGGAGGCGTCGCTCCGGTGGCCGCTGTTCGCCCCCGAGGCGATCGACAGAGGCGTCAAATCGATCATCGCGGTGCCCATTCAGGCCGGGGCGATCAAACTGGGCGTCGTCGACTGCTATCGCGAACTCGCCGGGCTCCCTTCGGTGAACGGCCAAGCGGAGGCACTCGTCTGCGCCGAAGCCGCGATCACCCTCGCCGTCGCCGATGACGACATCGGCAGACCCGGCCTCGCCGAACTGATCGACCTCGAATTCACCCAGCACCGTGCTCAAGTCCACCAGGCCGCGGGCATGGTGTCGGTCCAGCTCGACATCGGGCTCAGGGACGCGCTCGCCCGCTTGCGTGCCCACGCCTTCGCCAACGGCCGCAAGCTGAGCGAGGTGGCCGAGGACGTGGTGACGCGCAGGTTCGCGTTCCGGCCCGGCTCGTGATGGGTCGTGTGCCTAAGGAGAGAACGGAAAAGATGACCGACTCGGCGACCGCCTTGCGGGAAACCTTCGTGCAGCTGGCGGACACGCTTGTCGACGACTTCGACCTCATCGAGTTCCTCGACCTGCTCGCGTACAGATGTGTCGAGCTGCTCGGCGTCTGCACCGCGGGCCTGCTGCTCGCCGACCCGCGCGGCACGCTCACCATGGTGGCCGCCTCCGACGAACAAACCCGGTTGCTCGAATTGTTCCAGCTGCAGAACTCCGAGGGGCCGTGCTTGGACTGCTACCAGTCCGCCGAGCCGGTGAGATGCGTGGATCTGGTGCGTGCGCGCGGAAGATGGCCAAAGTTCGCCCGGGAGGCGGAAAACGCCGGATTCCGTTCCGTGTACGCGTTGCCGATGCGGTTGCGGGAAGACGTGATCGGCGCGCTGAACCTGTTCGGCACGCGTCCCGCGTTGCTCGACGACGACGGATTGCGGCTGGGACAGGCACTCGCGGACATCGCCACGATCGGCATCGTGCATCACCGCCTGCTGCAGCGGCAGGAGATCATCACCGCGCAACTGCAGACGGCGTTGAACAGCCGGGTGATCATCGAACAGGCGAAAGGCGTGCTGGCTGAACGGCTCCGCGTTTCGATCAGCGACGCGTTCGGCGTACTACGCGCCTACGCGCGGAGCAACAACCGCAAGATCCTCGCCGTCGCGACGGGGATCATCGATCGCACAGTGGAAATCCGGCGCTGAGCGATACCGGTTCGGCGCTTGTCCGCCCCGGGCCGATTCCTAGACTGGATGGGTGTTCTCCCTGGAGCAGCTGGTGAGTTTCGTCGCGGTGGCCGAGGAACTGCACTACGGCCGGGCGGCGGAGCGGCTCTCGATGACGCAGCCGCCGTTGAGCAGGCGGATCCAGCTGCTGGAGCGGGAACTCGGGGCCGAGCTTTTCGACCGTACGCACCGCACCGTCCGGTTGACCCCAGCCGGACGGGTTTTCCTCGCCGAGGCAAGGAAGATCCTGCGTTCGTCACACGAGGCGACGTTGTACGTCCGCCGCGTGAAGAAGGGTGAGGTCGGCGTCGTGACGCTCGGTTTCACCGCCACGGCGGCGTATTCGTATCTCGAACGCGTCATCGCCGCGGCGAACGCCGAGGTGCCCGGTGTCGATCTCGTGCTCCGGGAGATGGTGACGGCGGCGCAGGTGGAGGAGTTGCTGGCGGGCGGGATCGACCTCGGCATGATCCGGCCACCGGTCGCGGGCGCCGACATCGTGACCCTGCCGCTGTGGCGGGAACCGCTGCTGGCCGCGCTGCCGTCGGCGCATCCTTTGGCGCGGCGCAAGAAGAACCCCGACGTCCGTGATTTCGACGGCGAACCGTTCATCATGTATTCGCCGTCGGAAGGCCGGTACTTCCACGATCTGCTCGTGGCGGTGTTCCGCGCCGCCCGGGTGTCGCCGGAGTACACGCAATACCCCTGCCAGGTGCATACGGTGCTCGCGCTGGTGAAGGCGGAACTCGGCGTCGCGCTGGTGCCTGCCGCGGCGGGCACGCTGCGCTTCGAAGGTGTCGTGCTCCGTCCGGTGGACGGGGTCGAGGGCCGTCCGGTGGAACTCGACCTGATGTGGCGGCGCGGCAACGACAATCCGGCGCTCGGCGCGCTGCTCACCGCCATCGGCAATCCGCCGCGGCGCCGTCAGTCCACTGTGGAGTGATCGGGCCAGGCGTCGCCCCATTCCGCGTCCCGGGCCATACGGTAGGCCGGGCCGTGCCGTTTGGTGACGATCTTCTCGGTGAGCCCGGACTCGGCGCACAGGGACAGGCTGACCATGCCCTTGCGTTTGGCCGGATGCCGCAGGACGCGGGCGTCGGCGCGTTCCGGCGCCGTGCGGGAGGCGACGACGTAGGAGAACTTCTCGTCCTCGAAGCCGAGCGTCCCGGACTTGAGCTGACGGTGCAGGCCGGTGCGCGGGAGGCGCGCGGAGAAATGGCACCAGTCCTTGCCGCGCGGGATCGGGCACGCGCCCTCGTGCGGACAGGGAGCGACCAGGGAGAGCCCGAGTCCGACGAGCTGATCCCGCGCCGCGACGATCCGCTCGTAACCCGCGGGGGTGCCGGGCTCGATCAGCACCAGCATCGAGGCCTTCGCCGAGAGCCAGCGGACGGTGTCGGCCCGGCGCGCTTCGGGCAGCTCGCCGAGGACATAGGAGAGGGTCACCAGATCGGCCTCGGGGGCGGGCGCCGCCGGGTCGATCAGGCCGCGTCGCCAGGTCGAGCCCCGGACGGCCTTGTCCCCGGCGTTCTCCGCGAGCCGCCGCCCCAGCGCGATCGCGCCGGGGACCTGTTCGACGACGGTGCTCTCCTCCAGCGTCGGCCACACGTCGGCCGCAGCCCAGATCGCGGCGCCGGTTCCGCCGCCGATGTCGATCTGCGTGCGCGGAGCGAACCCAGGAGCGCGAAGGGCGGCTTCGGCGAGGACGGCGTGTACGGCCGCGTACGTGGCCGGCATCCGGTAGCCCGCGTACGCCGCGATGTCCGCTTCGGACGAGAGGATCGGCGCGCTCGCGGGGGCGTTCTCGCGGTAGCGCGTGCTGAGCCGCTCGACGGACTGCGTCAGCCTGTTCTGCGGGTACTTGCCCAGCTCTTCGTCGAGGGCGGAGCGGAGGGTTTCGGGGAGTCCAGGCACGATCGCAGATTCTCTCATGGGTGCTTGACCTGCGGTTTTCCGGCTGCTCGAATATCCGCGGAAAAAAGTTCGGGGACCGTGTCGAAACCCGGGGTGCCCGATCGACGCGTAGATGTGGCAGGGACGAGCCCCGCCGGGAACGGAGACTTCGATGCGGTTCATGGTGATTGTCAAGAGCGACGAGAAGACCGACGTGGCCGGCGCCCAGCCGAGCGCCGAGGAGTTGCAGGAGATGGGGAAGTTCAACGAGGAACTGGTGAAGGCCGGCGTCATGCTCGCGGGTGAAGGCCTGCTGCCCAGCTCGGAGGGTTTCCGCCTCCAGTACTCCGGCACCACCGAGGCGCGCGTCGTCGACGGGCCGTTCGCCGAGAGCAAGGAACTCATCGCGGGTTTCTGGATCCTGCAGGTCAAGGACCGGGCCGAGGTCATCGAATGGATGAAGCGCGCGCCGTTCCGCGAGGGCGAGATCGAGATCCGCCGGATCGCGGAGATGGAGGACTTCGACAACGCGACCCCGGAGATCGTCGAGCACGAGCAGAAGCTGCGGGAGCAGGCCGAGGCCAACTAGTGGTTGCGGTCGTCGCGCCGACGATGTTGATTGGTCGGCGTGACGGCAACGACAGACTCCCGTTCGGCGATCGACGCGGTGTGGCGGATCGAATCGGCCCGCCTCATCGCCGGCCTCGCGCGGATGACGCGCGACGTCGGCCTCGCGGAGGAGCTGGCGCAGGACGCGCTGGTCGCCGCGCTCGAACAATGGCCTGAGTCGGGCGTCCCGAGGAATCCGGGCGCCTGGCTCATGACCACGGCCAAACGGCGGGCCGTCGACACCTTCCGGCGCAACGAGCGGTACGAGAAGAAGCTCGGCGAGATCGGCCGCGAGCAGGAGTACGAGGAGGAACCCGACTTCACCGCGGGCCTCGACGACCATATCGAGGACGATCTCCTGCGGCTGGTGTTCACCGCCTGCCACCCGGTGCTTTCGACCGAGGCGCGGGTGGCGCTGACGCTGAAGATGATCGGCGGGCTGCAGACGCACGAGATCGCGCGGGCGTTCCTGGCCAAGGAGACCGCCATCGCGCAGCGGATCGTGCGGGCGAAGAAGACGCTCGGCGACGCCAAGGTGCCGTTCGAGGTGCCCGAGGCGGCGGACAGGGTCGCGCGCCTTTCCTCGGTGCTCGAAGTCATCTACCTGATCTTCAACGAGGGCTATTCGGCGACGGCGGGCGAGGACTGGATGCGGCCCGCGCTGTGCGAGGAGGCGCTGCGGCTCGGACGGATCCTCGCCGGGCTGATGCCGAAGGAACCCGAGGTGCACGGGCTCGTCGCGCTGATGGAGATCCAGGCTTCACGGTCCGCCGCCCGTGTCGGGCCGAACGGCGAGCCCGTGTTGCTGATGGACCAGGACCGCACGAAATGGAACCGGATCCTGATCGGCCGCGGCCTCTCCGCGCTGGAGCTCTCCGAGTCGCTCACGGGCGGCGCTTTCGGCGTCTACGCGGCGCAGGCCGCCATCGCCGCCTGCCACGCGCGGGCGCGGACGGGCGAGGAGACCGACTGGGCGCGGATCGCCGTGCTGTACGAAGGGCTCGGGAAGCTGAACCCGTCGCCGGTGATCGAACTGAACCGCGCGGTGGCGTTGTCGATGGCCGTCGGGCCGGAGGCGGGGCTGGAGATCGTCGACAAGCTGACGTCGGAGCCCGCGCTCAAGGCGTACCACCTGCTGCCGAGCGTGCGCGGCGACTTCCTGTCGAAACTCGGCCGCCTCGACGAGGCCCGCGCCGAATTCGAGCGCGCGGCGGAGATGACCGGGAACGACCGGGAGCGCACCCTGCTCCTGAACCGCGCGGCCGAATGCACCCCTCGCGATTAGTCCTCTGAATGCGGTGGTTCGTGGTGCGAACCACCGCATTCAGAGGACGAAACGCGTCAGGCGCGGGCGGGGCGAAGCGCGGTCAGCGCCCGGTGCTGGCCCAGCCGGACCGCCTGGACGGAGCAGCCGAGCGCGAGCGCGGTGTCGTCGGCGGAAAGCCCGACGAGCGACCGCAGCACCATGATCTCGCGCTGCTGCCCCGGCAGCCCCGAAAGCGGATTCGGCAGTTCGGCGGCGGTCCGGTGGAAGTCGTCGACCAGACCGTGCGTGACGTCGTAGGCGAACGCGAGCAGGGCGCGCGCACCGGCCGTCCCGGCGACGATTTCGCGGCAGCTGTCCTTGGCGACCGCGTCGGCGATGTCGTAGGTGCCCGAACGACGACCGATCCGCGCCCGGCAGTAACGCACGACCAGGACGCGGACGGCGTCGACGAGTTTCGAAGTCGGCTCCATCCGCCCGTCGGCCTCCTCCGGCCGTCGCGAACCGTGTCCTTCCATCGGCTCCCTCTCCCACCTTTCAGATGAGCACGGCCGCGGGGGAGGGAGGTACGGTCTTTTTGCCCACACGAGTGGGTCAGGCCTCGATGAAGACGATCCGCTCGGGCTCGATCGTGAGGCTCACGGTCTGCCGCTTCACGCTCACCAAGGTCTCGAATTCCGTCGCGTGCCCGTCCGGGACGGTGAACAGGCGATCGTTGCGGGAATCGAGGAAGTCGGAGAAGCCGGTCAGCGAGACCCCGCCGCTTTCGTCGAGCGCGAGGTAGTCGACGAGCCGGCGGAACAGTTTCGGCAGGATCACCAGTTCGTCGGCGAGTTGCCGCCGCGACGCGAGCTTGAACCCGGAGTTCGTGACGTCCTGCGGCCACAGCCCGAGCCCGTTCTGGCGGGCTTTGACCGCGGCTTCGGCCAAGGCGTCACGGAGATCGGGATAAAGCAGTGAATAGAACGTCGGATAGACGAGACCGTCCGCGACCTGCCGGTAGTTCGCGGAGTTCTTCAGCGTTTTGACGTCGAGATGGACCTTGGAAAGGTCCGCCGACCGGCCCGGCCGCTGCCCGGGAAAGGCGAACGCCACGGCTCGTCCGTATTTGTCGGCGAATCGCGTCAGTATGTGACCGGCTACCTTGATCGGCGTCGACGAAGTGACCGTTCCCCGCTCGTCGCGTTCGACGGTTTTGAAGCCGAGGCACTTCAGCAGGTTCGCCGCGGCGGCGTCGGCGAATTCCGCGGGCTGGTGCCACATCCCGCCGGTTCCCCTGGCCTGGTAATGCGTTTCGAGCGCGTCGATCGCGTCGAGCCGCAACTGCATCCCGCCCCGCGAATTGAGCCGGACCTTCAGGCCCGCCTTCTTGGTCGCCTGCGGGTCTTCGGGATAGAACCGCACCGAATCGCCGTCCGGTGAGGCTCCGACAAGCTGGAACGTACCTTTGATCAGCGTCATGGGCATGAGGACAACGGTAGTTCGCATTCCGGTGAACGGATCCGGTGTTCATCCATCCAGCCCAATGGCCGGTTAAGATCGGATGACCATTGTGGACATTATCGAATTCACGTTCACGACGGGATCATGAACCGCAGCACGGTCGCCTGCAGCAACGAGATCACCCCGACCACGGCGGTCAGCACCACCGACCACAGGAACGTCTGCCGCAGCAACGCGCCTTCCTCACCGGACCGGCCGATCGCGGTGGCACCGATGGACAGGTTCTGCGGCGAGATCATCTTGCCCATCACGCCGCCGGAGGTGTTGGTGGCGCCGGCGAGGATCGGGTCGACGTGCAGTTGCTGAGCCGAAATCACCTGCATCGGCCCGAAGAGACTGTTCGTCGACGCGTCCGAGCCGGTGAGGAAGACGCCCAGCCAGCCGATGTAGGCGGAGAACAACGGGAACAGCACCCCGGTGGTCGCGAGCGCGAGGCCGAGGGTCTGCGTCGCGCCCGAGTAGTTCATGACGAACGCGATCGCGAGGATCATGAAGATCGTCGCCAGCGCCCACCGCATCTGGTGCAGTGTCCGGCGGTAGGTCGCCAGCAGCAGCCGCGGTTTCGCGCCCATCGCGAACCCCGCCACGATCGCCGCGATCAGGGCCACCGTTCCGGGCGAATAAAGGAAGTCGACGGTCAGCGTCGCCGCGTACGGCGTGTCCTTGGGCGTGATCGGCGGGTGCTGGACGACCTCCTTGTGCAGCCCCGGCCACGCGAACATCCAGTCGGCCTTGTGCAGCAGCTTCGTCAGGTCCAGCCATTCGGGCAGGTTCTTGAAGATCGTGCCGATCCGGGAAAGGAAGATCGCCGTGATCAGGATGATGTACGGCGCCCACGCGTACAGCGCGCCGCGTCCGGCCTTCGCCGCGCCGAGACTGGCCTTCACCGGTTCTTCGCCGTCGAAACGCCAAACCGCCGAAGGCTGCCAGAACCGCGTCAGGATCCACAGCGAGGCCATCGCGGCGAGTGCGGCGACGACGTCGACGAGGCTCGGGCTGATGAAGTTCGAGGTGACGAACTGCATGACCGCGAACGACAGCCCGGCCGTCAGCACCGCGGGCCAGACCTCGATCATCCGCTTCCAGCCCGCGAGCACCACGATCAGGAAACCGGGGACGATCAGCGCCAGCAACGGGAGCTGCCGTCCGACCATCGACGAGAACAGTTCCGTCGCCTGTTCCTGTTTCAGGTCGAGGATCGGCGCGGTCAGCCTGCCCAGCACGATCAGCGGATTGCCGAGACCGCCGAACGCGACCGGCGCGGTGTTCGCCAGCAACGCCAGCACGACCGCCTTCACCGGCGGGAAACCGAGCGCGGCCATCATCGCCGCGGTGATCGCGATCGGCGAGCCGCCGCCCGCGATCCCTTCCAGCAGCGCGCCGAAACCGAACGCGATCAGCAGCGCCTGGAGGCGGCGGTCCTCACTGAACCCGGCGAGGACCGCTTTGATGTCGTCGAACCGTCCGGTCGCGACGGTGACGTTGTGGAAGTACACGGCGTGGAACGCGATCCAGGCCACCGACCACACCCCGAAGACCAGCCCCATGACGGCGGAATCGAGGGCGAGCCCGGCGGGCATGCGGTACAGCAGCACCGCGACCAGCAGCGCGGTGATCAGCGCGAGCCCGGCCGAGAGCTGCGCCGAGCGGCGCAGGACCCCCAGCGTCACCAGCAGCACGATGATCGGCAGCGCCGCCAGCGCGGCGGACAGCCACAGCCCGCCCGCCGGCTGGTAGTCCTGGAGCCAGCCCACCTCAGGCCCTTTGCGCCCGGACGTAACCCAGGCGGAGCGACAGCGCGGCGGCGGTCCCGGCCACCGTCGCGCCGAGTTCGTCGGTGCGGCGGAGCACGCGGCCGGCGGGGCCCGCGACGCTGATCGCGGCGATCGGCCGTCCGGTGTGGTCGCGGACGGCGGCGGCCACGCAACCGACGTCCGGTTCGTTCTCGACGTCGTCCACCGCCCAGCCGCGACGGCTCGTCCTGGCGAGATCGTCGAGCAGCCGGACGGGATCGTTGATCGTCTTGAGCGTGAGACTGTCGAGTTTCATCCGGCGGATGCGCTCGACGCGGTCCTGTTCGGGCAATGCAGCCAGCCACGCCTTGCCCAGCGACGTCGCGTGCTGCGGACGGCGGGTGCCGAGGCGGCAGGCCAGCGTGACGGCGTTGGCGCTGCGTTCGGTGGCGACATAGACCATCGTGTCGTTGTCCGGGACGGCGAGATACGTCGTCTCGCCGCTCCGCTCGGCGAGCGAGGCGAGGTAGCGCGGCGCGCAGCGGTGGAGGTCGGTCGCCGCCATCGCGCGGGCGCCGAGTTCGACCAGCCGGGTACCGAGCCGCACACGGCCGGTGGCGCGATCGGCTTCGAGGTATTCGAGATTCTTGAGGGTGCCGACGATGCGGTAGGCGGCACTCCGCGAGAGACCCAGTTGCCTGGCGATCGCGTTGGTGGAAATCTCCTGGTTCTGGCCGACGTGCTCGAGAACCGCGAGACCGCGCTCGAGTGTGCCACTGGAATCCAGCCCGCGTGGTGTGCCCACTTCGCCCTCCGTAGGACCGGGGTGCCGATCATCGGCACCTGTTTCCGCTAAGCGGATTCGGACGTTAACAGTTCACCGGACCCTTGGGAAGGTTTCTTAACAAACTGGCGACCGGACAAGTTTTCCCAGCTCGCGGGCTTCCCGTCAAGATCACCGGTTTGGACCAATCCGTTCGGCGGGTCCGATTCGGCGTATGACTTCAGAGGTCATTTTTCTGTTCACGGACATGAAAGAACCCCCGCCGGAAAATCGCGGCGAGGGTCCGGGGCGGAGTCCGTTTCTAACGCACCGAGAGGTTTCCGATCGCTCGGACGACCGCAGTGCAGCGGTCTTCGACGTAGTCCAGACCGCCTTCTTCGGCGATCCGGCGGGACTCGGCGGAGACGATGCCCTGCTGCAGCCAAAGCGCCTTCGCGCCGATCGCGACGGCCTGTTCGGCGATCGGCGGGGTGTCGGCGGACGGGCGGAAGACGTCGACCAGGTCGACGGGTTCCGGGATGTCGGTGAGCGAGCGGTAGACCTTCTCGCCCAGCAGTTCGTCGGCCGACGGGTGGACCGGGATGATCCGGAACCCGTGTGCCTGCAGTACGGCGGCGACCCCGTGCGAGGACTTGGCCGGATCGCGGCTCAGCCCCACGACGGCGATCGTCTTCGATCCGGCGAGGATTTCGGTGGCGCGATCGGTCATATCCCGTACAACAGCCACCGGCCCAGGGGAATTCCTAGAGCTTCCAGAGCCGCAGCCCGCGCACCCGGTACACCGGCCAGACGACGTGCCACACGCGGCGCCGCAGGAAGACCGCGGAACAGGTGAGGACACTGCGCGCGGACGTCGTCGCGACGTCGTGGCGGTCCGGCCAGATCTCGCCGTGCCGTCCGGCGGCGATCCGGAAGACGTTGACCAGACCGCGGCCCTGCAGGTCGAACTTCGCGCCGGTGTCGCCGGAATCCGGGGTCAGTGACGCGATCTCCGGGCCGAACGCGGCCGCGGGCGCCGGCCCCGCGTCGGCGGGGAGATCGCCGACGGTGGCCGAGACGGCCTTGCCGTAGAGGCGCCGGGTGTAGCGCTGGAGCAGCAGCCGCTCCCACAACGGCAGGACCCGGCGGTGCTTGAGCAGCGCCGAACACTCCGCGTGCCCGATGGCGAAGATGTCGGTCAGCTCGTCGTAGGCGTTGTGCGCGGTGGGCTCGTTGAGGTGCACCCGCACCTCGTAGCGGATACGCGCGGTGAGCTCGTCGAGCTCCTCGCGGCGGTCGATCCTGGTCTTCGCCCGGGAGAGCGTCCAATCGGACATGGGAGCAGGCTAGGTGATGATCGGGGTCGTGCGAGACCCTTTCGGCCTAATCTCGTCGTACCGGCCAGTGGAACGGCCGTCTTGTGCGGGCCGGGGTGACGGGGCAGAGTCCGACTGGTCGGAAGGAGCCCATGGACGCCAGCACGCTGCAGGAGGCCGCGGCCGCGCTGCTCAGCGCGTACGAGACCGGTAAGCCGATCGCGCCCCTCATCGAGACCTATCCCGCCGCGACGCTGGAGGACGCGTACCGCGTTCAGCAGCGGCTCGTCCGCCATTGGGCCGAGCGCGGCGACGGCGTGCGCGGGCACAAGGTCGGCCTCGCTTCCGCCGCCATGCAGCGGCAGATGGGCGTCGACCAGCCCGACTACGGCCATCTGACCGCTTCGATGTTCCATCTCGAACACCAGCCGATCCCGATCGGCGGCTTCCTGCAGCCGAAGATCGAACCGGAGATCGCGTTCGTGCTCGGTTCGCGGCTGCGCGGCCCCGGCGTCACGGTGGCAGACGCGCTGCGGGCGGTGGATTTCGTCGTCCCGGCGCTGGAGATCGTCGATTCCCGGATCCGGGACTGGAAGATCAGCATCGTCGACACCATCGCGGACAACGCGTCTTCCGGCGGTGTCGTCCTCGGCAGCAGGCCGACCGCGATCGGCGACATCGACCTGCGGCTGGTGGGCTGCGTCCTGCACCAGAACGGCGAGATCGCGGCGACCGGCGCCGGTGGCGCGGTGCTCGGTTCGCCGGTGAACGCGCTGGTATGGCTCGCGAACACGGTCGGGCCGCTCGGTGTCGCGCTCGAACCGGGGCATGTCGTGCTGCCGGGTTCGATGACGCGGGCGATCCCGGTGAATCCGGGCGACACCGTCGTCGCGACGATGGCGGGGCTCGGCAGTGTCACCGCGAAGTTCTCCGGGGAGGAACGGCCGTGAGCCTTGAAGTGCGGGAGACGGCGGAAGCGCTGCTGTCCGGGGAAGAACGCGAACCGCTGACCGACGCGTGGCCGGAGCTGGACGTCGACACCGCGTACGCGATCCAGGACGAGGCGCTCCGGCTCAGGCTGGAGCGCGGCGAGACGCTGATCGGCGTCAAGCTCGGCCTGACCTCGCGCGCGAAACAGCAACGCATGGGCATCGACTCGCCGTTGCTCGCGTGGCTGACCGACGCGATGGTGCTCCCCGCCGGGGTGCCCGTGCCGTCCCTGCTCCATCCGCGTGCCGAGCCGGAGCTGGTTTTCGTTCTGGGGCAACGTCTTTCGGGGCCTGGCGTGACCGCGGCGACCGCGATGGCGGCGGTGGACCGGGTCTACGGCGGCGTCGAGGTCATCGACAGCCGCTACCGCGACTATCGCTTCGAACTGCCGGACGTCGTGGCGGACAACGGTTCTTCCGCGTACGTCACGCTCGGGCCGGTGGGCGCACAGCCCGCATCGCTGGATCTCTCGCTGGAGGCGGCCCTGCTTGAGGTCGACGGCGCGATCGTCGACACCGCCACCGGGGCGGCGGTGCTCGGGCATCCGGCGGAAGCGCTGGCGCTGGCGGCCAACGCCCTCGGTGCGCGCGGGCGCGCGCTGGAGCCGGGCTGGCTCGTGTTCACCGGCGGGATGACCGACGCGGTCGACGTGCGCCCGGGTTCACGGGTGGCGGCGCATTTCTCGAACCTGGGCTCGATCACGCTCGCCGGGTCTTGACGTCGGCGCGGTCGGCCGTCCGGACCAGACCGCGCGTCAGCCGGGGCCAGATCGCGCGCGGCAGGTCGTGCCCCATGCCCGGGACGATGTCCACTTCGGACTCCCGCAGCGCGCGGGCCGTGGCCCGGCCGCCGGAAACGTGCACGAGCGGATCCTTCGAACCGTGCACGACGAGCGCGGGCACGTCGACCTTCCGCAACGCGCGGAAGCGATCCCGGCTCGAAACGATCGCCGCCAGCTGCCGCGCCGTCCCGCCGGGGTTGACGCCCCGATCGAACGACCGCTCCGCGCGCTCACGCATCCGGGCCTCGTCGAAGGGATAACCGGGCGAGCCGATCACGCGGAACGTGCGCACGAGCGAGTCGACGTACTCCTCGCGGCCGCGCGGGGGCGCCGAAAGCAGCATCGCCATCGCCTTGGCGCTCGGGCGCCCGACGAACCGGTTGCCGGTGGTCGACATGATCGACGTCAGCGACCGGACCCGCGACGGATACTCGATGGCCAGGGTCTGCGCGACCATCCCGCCCATCGACGCGCCCACGACGTGCGCGCTCGCGACGCCGAGCTCGGTCAGCAGCCCGGCGGCGTCGCCCGCCATGTCCGCCAAGGAGTACGGCGCCGTGCGCAAGGCGTAGGCGAGCGGCAGGTTCACCCGGCCGGTCATCCGGCTGGACCGGCCGGCGTCCCGGTTGTCGTAGCGGATGACGAAGAACCCCTCGGCCGCGAGGTTCTCGCAGAGTTCGTCGTCCCACCAGATCATCTGGGAGGCCAGGCCCATGATCATCAGCAGCGGCCTGCCGTCCGGCGAGCCGAACGTCTCGTGGCACAGCTGGATGCCGTTCACTTCGGCGATCTTCTCCGGCATCACGACAGTGTGCCTACTCACCGCGGTACGCGCGAGCCTGGATTTCGTAAAGTTCGTGGTAGAGCCCTCCTTCCTCGATGAGTTCGGCGTGCGTGCCCTGCTCGATCAGCCGCCCCTTCTCCAGCACCAGGATCCGGTCCGCGGAGCGGATGTTGGCCAGCCGGTGGGTCACCAGGATCGTCGTGCGCCTGCTCGCGTGCCGCAGCCCGGCGAAGACCCGGGCCTCGGCCTTCGCGTCGAGCGCGGCCGTCGGCTCGTCGGCGACCAGGACGGCGGCGTCCCGGTAGATCCCCCGGGCGATGCCCATCCGCTGCCATTGCCCGCCCGAGAGGTCCTGCCCGTCGTCGAACTTCTTGGACAGCACCGTCTTCTCCTTGGCGGGCAAGGATTCGATCACCTCGTCGGCGCCGGAAGAGGTGATCGCGTCCTGCCAGGCGACGCGGTCCGGGTCGTCGCGGCCGAGCCTGCCGACGGTCACGTTGTGCTCCGCGGTCATCGGCCATTCGGCGGGATCCTGGGCGATCACCGCGATGTTCGCGTGCACCGACTCGTGATCGGCGCCCGCGAGATCGACGTCGTCCCAGTACACCTTTCCTTCGGAAGGCGGATAGAGCCCGGTGAGCAGTTTGCCCAGCGTGGTCTTGCCCGACCCGTTCTCCCCGACGAGGGCGATCACCTCGCCGCGCCGGATGGTCAAGGAAACGTCGCGCAGAGCCGGGGTTTCCTGGCCGGGATAGGTGAACCCGACGTTCTCCAGCCGGATCTCCCCGGGGTCTTCAGGAGCGGCGACCCCGCCCTTCACCGGGCCGCGTTCGGCGGATTCCACGAGCAGCCGGTGGAAGAACGCGATGTAGAAGGACTCCTCGTACAAGGAGTTCACCGCGTGCATCGTGATGGACAGCGAATTCGACGCCGTCCGCATGGCGAGCGCGGCCGTCCCGGCGAGGGCGAGTTCCATCTGCCCGCTGTAGAGCAGGAGACCGAGCACCAGATACGCGATCGCGGTGCCCACCCCGGCCGCCGCGCGCCCGGTCAGCCGGACCATGTTGCTGCGATGCGCGAGCCGGACCTCTTCGCGCATCAGGCTTTCCGTGATCCGCCGGTACTCCTGGAGCAGCGGCTCCTGGAGGGTGAGGGCGTGTCGTTCGAGGGCGAACTGGCGCCACGTGGCGACCTCTTCGACGATCCCCTTCCGGATGTTGCGGCCGACGGTGTCGAGATAATGCCGGTAGTTCAGGCGCGCGACCTTCGCCGCCGCCCAGCCGTCGGCGACCGCGGCGAGCAGCAGCACCGGCGCGAGCCACGGGTTGAGCAGACCCGCCGCCACCAGCGCGGCGACCAGCGAGATCAGCGCCGACGTCAGATCCGCGAGCCAGCGCAGGCTCATCTCGATCGACCGGACCCCGTATCGCGCGCCCTGCCTGGCCAGCTCCCGGAAATCGGCGTCCTCGAAGGCCAGCAGCCGCACCCGGACCATCGCCGCGGTGACCTCGTCACCCGCCGACGTCACGACCCGCGGCCGGAGCGCGCCCTCGACCGCGGCCACCGCCGTGTCGAGCAATGCGCGCAAGGCGTACGTGCCGACGACGACCACCAGCGCGGGCAGCGATTGCAGCACGCGTTCCGGCGTCGGACCGCTCTCCAGCAACGCGATGAACACGTTCGCCGTCGCCAGCAGGCCGAACGCCGTGACACAGCCGGAAAGCAGATGGACGACGCCGGCGAGCAGGGTCAGCCGCGGCGAGGTCCGCCAGGCCAGCCGCAGCACGATCGCCACGGCGGACGGGAGCGTGCGGATGGCCTTGACCATCCCCGCTCGGGCCACGGTCTCGTCGACCGCGGCCCACTCGGGCATCTTGAGGTTCTCGACCCCGATCAGGGGCACGGTCGCTTCGGGCACTCCTCCTTCTCTACGCGCACCCACCGACATTTCCGAGAGCCGAAGAGGTGCGGTGTGGCATGGGCCGGGTGGGTCGTGAGTGGCGTTTCGGGTTCTAACCCGAAACGCCACTCACGACCACAGTGACCCACTCGGTCCCGGCGCCCTTCCACACACCTTCGCCTTGGGCTACGCTCTCGCTAGAGCGATCTATCAAATCGCAAGGGGGCGAACATGGAAGCTCTTCGAACCGGCGGACTCACCGCGCTACGCCTGATCCTGGCCTTCACCCTGCTGACCACCACGTTGCACTACGCGCACAACGTGATCAGGGCTGCCGACTATCCGCAGATCGAGGGGATCCCGGTGGCGGTCGCCGCCACCTTGGTCGCCGTCGCGTACGTCGTCTTCACCGCGTTCGGTCTCGCCGGCTACCGCGACTACCTGCGCGGACGCTACTGGCGGGCGCTCGCGTTCCTGATGGTCTACTCGCTCTCCGGCCTCGCGAGTCTCGGGCATTTCCTGGTCGCCGTGCCGCAGATCCCGGTCTTCTGGTTCGCCACGATCTACACCGACACCGCCTCGGCGCTCGCGTTGTGGGTCTTCGTGACCTGGGCGGCGGCGAAGCTCAACCGCGTGCCCGCGGTGGTCAGTTCCCATACGTGATGCGGTGGGGCGCGGCGACTCGGAGACGCGGCGCAAGGCATGCGCGACGAAGGTGCCCTTCGTCGCGATGTGGGTCTCGTCGGCTTCGTGGCGCCCTGTCGTCGATCATCCGCAAGGGCGCCGATCGGGGTCGTTTCCTCGACCTGCTCCGTGACCAACTTTCTACATAACATTGACGCTGATCAGTGCAATGTAGACAATCGGAAGGGTGACGCGGACCACATCGGTGACGTTCGAACGTCATCCCAGCGGCTACCGGCACTGGAAACTGACCACCGACGGCGACGTCGCGTGGCTCGAACTCGATGTCGATCCCGACGGCGGCCTCGTCCCGGGTTACGAGCTCAAGCTCAACTCGTACGACCTCGGCGTGGACATCGAGTTGTACGACGCCACGCAGCGGCTGCGGTTCGAACATCCCGAGGTCCGCGTGGTCATCGTGACCAGCGCGAAGGACAACGTCTTCTGCGCCGGCGCGAACATCCGCATGCTGGCGGCGTCGTCGCACGAGTGGAAGGTGAACTTCTGCAAATTCACCAATGAGACCCGCAACGCCATGGAGGACGCCGCCGCGTATTCGGGTCAGCTCTACGTCGCGGCGGTCAACGGCACCTGCGCCGGCGGCGGCTACGAGATCGCGCTCGCCTGCGAAAAGATCCTCCTGGTCGACGACAACTCCTCGACCGTCGCGCTGCCGGAGGTGCCGCTTCTCGGCGTCCTCCCCGGAACTGGCGGGCTCACCCGGGTGGTCGACAAACGCGGCGTACGGCGGGATCTCGCCGACGTCTTCGCCACACGCCCCGACGGAGTGAAAGGGCGGACCGCCGTCGACTGGCGGCTCGTCGACGAACTCGTGCCGCGGCAGGGATTCCGCGAAGCCGTGCTGGCCAGGGCGAAGGAGTTCGCGCGGACGAGCGAGCGGCTCGACGGCGAAGGTGTCGAGCTGAAGCCGCTCAAGCATCGTTATGTCGACATCGCCCGGACCGCGACCGAAGCGACGATCACCGTCAAAGGCCCGGAGGATGACGACGGCTGGCTGCTGGACGTCACGCGCGAGCTGGACGACGCGATCCTCCGGCTCCGCACCAACGAACCCGAACTCGGCACGTGGGTGCTCCGCACGGAAGGCGATCCGGCGAAGGTCCTCGAACACGAACGCGCCGTGTTCGACGCGAAAGACTGTCTGAGCAACGAAATCGTCCACTACTTCAAGCGGACGCTGAAGCGGCTGGACGTCACCAGTCGCAGCCTGATCGCCCTCGTCGAGCCGGGTAGCTGCTACGCCGGGCTCCTGCTGGAACTCGCGCTCGCCGCCGACCGGCAGTACATCTTGGACGGTCCGCCGATCGACGACGAAGACAGTGAAGAACGAGCGGCGATCACGTTGTCCGAAGCCAACTTCGGCCGCTTCCCGATGGGCAACGGCTTGACCCGCCTCGAATCCCGGTTCTTCGGGGACCCGGACCACGTCACGAGGCTCGCGGGGGTGCGCGGCAAGGCGCTGAGCCCGGCGGAAGTGAACGAACTCGGCCTCGTCACCGACGCCCCGGACGACCTCGACTGGGAGGACGAGATCCGGATCGCGCTGGAAGGACGGGCCTCGCTCAGCCCCGACGCGTTGACCGGAATGGAGGCCAATCACCGGTTCGTCGGGCCCGAAACCCTGGAAAGCAAGATCTTCGGCAGGCTCGCCGCCTGGCAGAACTGGATCTTCACTCGTCCGAACGCATCCGGTCCCGAGGGTGCGTTGCGTCGCTACGGTACTGGTCAGAAGGCCGTCTTCGACAGGAAGCGGGTTTGAACAGCGCATGCCCACCAAGATCGATTACGACGCCAAGATCCCCAACAACGTCGACCTCTCCGGTGATCGCCGCCTTCAGCGGGCGCTGGAGGGTTGGCAGCCGAAGTTCCTGGACTGGTGGGGCGAAATGGGCCCCACACTGCGGACGCAGGGGGTCTACCTGCGCACCGCGGTGAGTGTCGGCCGGGACGGCTGGGCGCATTTCGACCACGTCAACGTGCCCGACTACCGGTGGGGGATCTTCCTCGCGGAGCCCGACCCCGACCGCGTCATCGGTTTCGGCGAGCACAAGGGTGAGCCCGCCTGGCAGCAGGTTCCCGGCGAATACCGCGCCGACCTGCAGCGGCTCATCGTCATCCAGGGCGACACCGAACCCGCTTCGGTCGAGCAGCAGAAACTCCTGGGCCTCACCGCGCCGAGCCTCTACGACCTGCGCAATCTTTTCCAGGTCAATGTCGAAGAAGGCCGCCATCTGTGGGCGATGGTGTACCTGCTGCACGCCTACTTCGGTCGGGAAGGCCGGGACGAAGCGGAAGGATTGCTGCTCCGGAATTCCGGAAGTCCGGACGCCCCGCGGATCCTCGGCGCCTTCAACGAGGAGACCGCGGATTGGCTCGCGTTCTACATGTTCACCTATTTCACCGATCGTGATGGCAAATATCAGCTCGGCACCCTCAAGGAAAGCGGCTTCGACCCGCTTTCCCGCACTTGTGAATTCATGCTCAAGGAAGAGGCGCACCACATGTTCGTCGGCACCACGGGGGTCGACCGGGTGGTCACCCGCAGTGCCGAACTGATCCGCGAGCACGACACCTTCGACATCGGCGGGTACGGCGGCATCCCGCTGGACGTCATCCAGCGGTACCTCAACTTCCACTACACCGTCTCGCTCGACCTCTTCGGCGGGGAGACCTCGACCAACGCGGCGAACTACTACACCGCCGGGCTGAAAGGCCGCTGGCAGGAGCCCCGCCGCAAGGACGACCACAAGCTCACCGACGCCGCCGGATCGCTGTCCCGGCCGAAAGCCGACGGCACCTGGGAGACCGAGGAACACGCGGCGATCCTGCTGCTGAACCTCGACCTGCGGGAGGAGTACCGCGCCGACTGTCAGACCGGGGTCAACCGCTGGAACAAGATCCTGGACGAGGCGGGCGTCGACTTCCGATTCGTCCTCCCGCACCCTGGATTCAATCGCGAAGTCGGCATAAACTCCGGCCACCATGTGACGCCCGACGGCACCGTTGTCGACGAGCGGACGTGGCTGGCCGGCAAACGCAAGTGGCTGCCCACTCCCGAAGACCTGACTTTCGTCCGATCGCTGATGCACCCGGTGTACGAGCGAGGAAAGATCGCGAGCTGGGTGGCGCCGCCACGCCAGGGCATCAATGGGAAACCGTTCGACTACGAATACGTTTACCTGAGCTGAGCGATTGAGGTGCGCCCGTGACCGCTGCTGCTACCGGGTTCAACGCGGCGAGCTACCTGCTCGACCGGCATCTGGCGGAAGGGCAGGGCGCGAAGGACGCGGTCGTTTCCCCGAGGCGAAGTCTCACGTACGCGGGGTTGGCGGCCGAAACCCGGCGGGTCGCGGCAGGGCTGAAGGCGATCGGCGTCCGCCCGGAGGAGCGGGTCCTGTTCTGCATGGCCGACGACGTCGAACTGCTCACCGGCATCCTCGGCGCGATGCTGGCCGGAGCGGTCGCGGTACCGGTGTCCACCATGGTCACCGGACTGGACCTCGGCAAGATGCTCGCCGATTCGCGGGCCAGGGTCCTGTGCGTCTCGGGCGAGTTCGCGTCGCAGGCGACGGTCGCGCTGGGGCTGGCGCCGGAGGTCACCGACGTCGTGCTGGACCGGGCGAAGGCGGCCGATCTGCCGTCCGGGATCCGCACGCACCAATGGGGTGATCTGTCCACAGTGGACGACGTCGGTTTCGAACCGGCGCCGACCTGGGAGGACTCGCCCGCGCTCTGGCTGTACACCTCGGGGACGACGGGTAAGCCGAAGGGCGCGATGCACCGGCACGCGGGTATCCGCGCGGTCTGCGAGACGTACGCGCGCGGCGTGCTGGACATCGGGCCGAACGACCGGTTCTTCTCCGTCCCGAAGCTGTTCTTCGCCTACGGCTTGGGGAATTCGGCGTTCTTTCCGCTCGCGGCCGGCGGGACGGCACTGCTCGAACCGGCGAGGCCGACCCCGGGACTGATCGCCGCCAGGGCGCGCGCGGAGCGGCCGACGTTGTTCTTCGCCGTCCCGACGTTCTACGCGGCGCTGCTCGCCAGCGACATCCCCGACGACACGTTCGCCTCGGTGCGCCAAGCGGTTTCGGCGGGCGAACCGCTGCCCGCCGTGCTGTACGAACGGTTTCGCGACCGGTTCGGTGTCGAGATCCTCGACGGGATCGGCTCGACCGAGGCGTTGCACATCTTCCTGTCCAACCGGCCGCGTCAGGTCCGTCCCGGCAGTACCGGGACGCCGGTACCGGGTTACGAGATCGCGCTGCGCGACGAAAACGGCGATCCGGTGCCGGACGGGCAACCCGGTGAGCTGTTCGTCGCCGGGCCGTCGATCGCGACCGGGTATTGGGCCCGGTACGAGACGACGAAGCAGGTCTTCCAGGGCGAATGGCTGCGGACGGGCGACAGTTTCGTGCGCGACGCCGATGGCAGCTACACCTGCTTGGGGCGCTTCAACGACATGCTGAAACCGGGTGGGATCTGGGTTTCGCCCACCGAGGTCGAGGACAGGCTGCGGCAACATCCGGCGGTCGCCGAGGTCGCGGTGGTCGCCGCCTTCGACGCCGACGGCATCGAGAAACCGGTCGCGTGCGTGGTCGGCGTGCCGGGGCACCGGCTCGACCCGGACGAGCTGATCGAGTTCTGCCGGGCGGGACTGGCGTCGTTCAAACGGCCGCGGGGCATCGTCGAACTGGGCGAACTGCCGAAGACGGCGACCGGGAAGATCCGGCGCAACGTCATCCGGGAACTGGTCCGGGACATGTACGAGGTCCGGGCCCCCGCCCCGCCGCATTTAGTCCTCTGAATGCGGTCCTTGCACACGCAAGTACCGCATCCAGAGGACGAAACGCGGGGAGTCAGGAGCCGTTGACGGTACGCAGGGTGCGCATGGCTTCGGCGAGCGCGTGCGCGTCGTCACCGAGCGGAGTCAGGACGATGCGCCGCAGGATCTCCGCGCACGCCTCCCGCGCCTTCTCCGCGACGTCGAGACCGTGCTCGGTGAGCGCGGCGAACGTGACGCGGCGGTCGTCCGGGCTGGGCACCCGGCAGATCAGGCCCGCGGCGACCAGCCGGTCCGCGACCTTGGTGAACCCGCCGCTGGACAACGCCGCCTCGACGGCCAGCCGCGTCATCGGCATCCGGTGCTCGGGAGAGCGCACGAGCCGCAGCAGGATGTCGAACGACGCCGGCGCCAGGCCGAACCGTTCGGCGATCTCGCCCATCAGCTTGTTCTGCGTGGCCAGGTAGCCCTCGATCACCAGGCCCCACCACGTGACCACTTCGTCGTCTTGCGGTTCCTCGGTTGTCACGCGGGCGAGAGTACACCAAGAACTCTTCCAGGAATATATCTTGCGCGCGAGAGGTTATCGGGCTAGCGTGATTCCACCGGCTCCAGAGGAGGGCACCATGTCGATCAAGACTTCGGGCCTGCACCACGTCACCGCCATCGGTGGCGACCCCCAGCGCAACGCGGACTTCTACACCCGGGCCCTCGGCCTGCGGCTGGTGAAGACCACCGTGAACTTCGACGACCCCGGCACCTACCACCTCTACTACGGCGACGGGTCCGGCAAACCCGGTTCGCTGATGACGTTCTTCCCGTGGAAGGACGCGCCGAAGGGCCGTCACGGCACCGGCCAGGCGACCACGACGTCGTTCTCCGTACCCGAGGCCTCGCTCGGCTGGTGGAAGCAGCACCTCGCCGCGAGCGGCGTCGAGACGAGCCAGATCCGGAACTCCGACGGCGAGGAGACGCTCACCTTCGCCGACCCGGACGGCCTGAAGCTCGCGCTCGTCGCGCATCCGCAGGGCGACCCGCGCGACCCGTGGGACACGAAGCTCGTGCCCGCCGAGCACGCGATCCGCGGCCTGCACTCCGTCACGCTGTCGGTGTCCAAAGAGGACGCGACCGCCGGGATGCTGACCGACGGCCTCGGCCTTTCCTTCGAACACCAGGACGGCAATCGCCTCCGGTTCTCCGCCGGTGAGGGCGGCCCCGGCGCGCTCGTCGACGTCCTCGTGACCCCCGACGCCCCGCGCGGGCTGGTGGCCGCGGGCACCGTGCACCACGTCGCCTGGCGCGCGCCGGACGAAGAGACCCAGGCCGCCTGGCGCGACGAGCTCATCGACGACGGTGTGAACGTGACGTCCATTTTGGACCGTCAGTACTTCCGCTCGATCTACTTCCGCGAGCCGGGCGGCACCCTGCTCGAGGTCGCGACCGACGAACCCGGTTTCGCGATCGACGAGCCGCTGCTCGAACTCGGCCGCGCGCTGAAACTCCCGCCGTGGCTGGAGCCCAAGCGCGAGGACATCGAGGCCATGCTGCCGAAGCTGGACCTCCCGAGCGAGAACAACCCGCGATGAGCACCTTGGAGCACAAGTACGTCGAGGGCGCGGCCGACGAGCCGGTGCTGCTGCTCCTGCACGGCACCGGCGGCGGGCCGGACGACCTCGTGCCGCTCGCCCGGCAGCTGAGCCCGGCGTCGGCGCTGCTCGCGCCGGCCGGGCCGGTGTCGGAACACGGTGCGGCGCGCTGGTTCCGGCGGCTGGCCGAGGGCGTCTTCGACCACGAGGACGTCGTCTTCCGCGCGAACCAGCTGGCCGATTTCGTCCTCGCCTCGCGCGAGGAATACGGCCTCGGCGACCGGCGGCTCGTGGCCATCGGGTTCTCCAACGGCGCCAACATCGCCGCCGCGGTGACCCTGCTCCGCCCGGACGCCGTCCGCGAGTCCGCGCTGTTCGCGGCGATGTCACCGCTTCCGGAGCCGCCACGCGAAGACCTGTCCGGTACCAGGGTCTTCCTGTCGAACGGCGAGCACGATCCGATGGCGCCGCTGGGTTCGGCCGAGACACTCGTCCGTGACCTGCGCGAACGCGGCGCGGACGTGGTCGCCCACCGGCATCCCGGCGGGCACCAGGTCACCGGCAACGGTTTGGTAGCGGCCGCCGGGTGGCTCAACCCGTAACGGGGAGAGCAAAGCACGCGAACGTAAAATCGTCCGATGACTAACGGGGACCTCGTCCGCGCCCAGGCCCTGCTCGACAGGGTCCTCCTCGCGGACGGGCACAACGATCTGCCATGGGAACTGCGGGTCACGACCGGGCCGGATCCGGTCGAGGCCGTGGCGGGCACGGATCTCACGGTCCGTCAGCCGCATCTCCACACCGACTTCCCGAAGCTCGCCGAGGGCAGGCTCGGGATGCAGTTCTGGTCCGTCTACGTGCCTTGCCAGTTCGAGGGGCACAGCGCGGTGACGGCGGTCCTCGAACAGATCGAGATCGTGCACCAGATGGCCGAGCGATACCCCGATCGCCTGGCCCTCGTGGACACCGCCGACCAGGCCGAAGCCGCGTTCCGCGACGGCAAGATCGCTTCGCTGCTCGGTGCCGAGGGCGGCCACAGCATCGCCGAATCCCTTGGCGTGCTGAGGATCCTGCGCCGTCTCGGCGTCCGCTACATGACGCTGACGCACAACTACAACACCACCTGGGCCGACTCCGGCACCGACGAACCCGAGCACGGCGGGCTCACCGAATTCGGCCGCGACGTCGTCCGCGAGATGAACGAGATCGGCATGCTCGTCGACCTCTCGCACGTCGCGCCGAGCACCATGCGCGCCGCGCTGGAGGTCAGCTCCGCGCCGGTGATCTTCAGCCACTCCTCGTGCACCGCGGTCAACGACCACCCCCGCAACATCCCCGACGACGTGCTGGAAACGCTGGCGGCCAAGGACGGCGTCGCGATGGTGACGTTCGTGCCGGGCTTCATCTCGCCGAAGGTCGCCGAGTGGGACGACCAGCTGCGCTTGGACATGGAAGCCGCGGGCAAGGACTACCGCAACATCGACCAGCGCACGAAGTTCACCGCGGAACGAGGCGGCCCGGAGAAGCCGAAGGCGGGTATCGACGACGTCGTCGCGCACATCGAGCACGCGCGTGAAGTGGCCGGTGTCGACCACATCGGCCTCGGCGGTGACTACGACGGAGTCGCGACGCTGCCCGAAGGTCTCGAAGACGTTTCCAAGTACCCGGTGCTGTTCGCCGCGCTGCTGGAACGCGGCTGGAGCGAAGAAGACTGCGCGAAGCTGGCCGGGAAGAACACCTTGCGCGTGCTGCGCGCGGCGGACGAGGTCACCCGTTCGGACGCTTGAGAGCGCGATCCAGCCCGCTTCGGCGGACACTGTCCTGCATGACGCAGCCGGAGGAAGGCGCCGCCGAGGTTCCCGTCCGTCCGCCCGAGACCGCGGGCGGCGCACGACACAGCGGAAAGTTCGAGGCCGGCCCGAAACTCAAACGGACGCGGGTGAGCGGCACCTGGATCGCCGTCATCGTGGCGCTGATCGTGCTGGTGTTCCTGCTCGTGTTCATCCTGCAGAACCAGGACACGGCCACCGTCCACTTCCTCGGCATGTCCGGCAGCATGCCGCTGGCGGTCGCGATGCTGTTCTCGGTGATCGCCGGCGGCGCGCTGGTCGCGCTCGTCGGCGGCGCCCGGATCCTGCAGTTGCGCAAGCAGGCCAAGAAGTCCCGGCATCAGCTGCGCTGAGCGACGCCGGTCCGGAACTCGCTGGGGTTGACGCCCCGCACGCGTTTGAACGCCGCGCTGAACCCGAAGGCGTCGGAGTAGCCGACCGTGCGCGCGACGTCCGAGATGGTCGCAGACGCGTTGCCGGTCAGCAGATCCGCCGCGAGCGTCATGCGCCAGCGGGTGAGGTAGGTCAACGGCGGTTCGCCAACCAGGTCGGCGAACCGTTTGGCCAGCGTCGACCGCGAGACCCCGGCCCGGGCGGCCAGCGAGCCGACCGTCCACGGTGCCGCCGGCTCCGCGTGCAGGAGGCGCAGCGCGTCGCCCACCACCGGATCCCGCTGGGCCGCCCACCACGCCGGAGGCTCACCGCCCGGCCGGTCGAACCACTCGCGCAGGGAACAGACCAGCATCCAGTCCAGCAGCCGGTCGAGGACGACCTGCTGACCCGGCGCGTCGATGGCGACCTCCGCGGCGAGGTGCTCCAGGACCGGGTCGCCCGCGCCCCCGGCGTCCACCCGCAGCACGACGGGCAGCGCGTCCAGCAGCGGGCGGCCGATCTCACCGCGCACCGGATACGCGCCGACGATCAAGGTCGTCTCGCCGCCGGGGTCGTCGACCCAGCCGAGCCGGTGCCGCGTCCCGCCCTGTTCGGGCGTCGCGCAGTGCTCGCCGCACGCGAGCGGCTCGGCCGAAGTGCCGACTTCGTCGACGAAGGTGAACGTCGCGGGCCCGCGCACGATGACCGACTCGCCCGCGCGAAGCGGCTCGGGCGGACCGTCCTCCGGCACGATCCAACCCGCCCCGGTGAGCACGGCGCACAGGGTCAGCGGCGCGCCGTCCACGAAGTGCAGTGCCCAGGGCGGGGACAGCGTCGTGCTGCCGAACAACGAACCGTGGGACCGCACGCCGCGGATCAGGTCACTGAACACGTCCACGCGGCCGAGGTTAGACGAATGGACAGGTGATCCGGCCTTTCACCTATGGGCACGTCCGAGCCCGCCGGATTGAATCGAGCTCATGCTGACCTCCGACGACCTCGAATTCCTCCGCCGCCCCCTGCACGGATTCCTGACCGTGGCCGGCGGCCCGGTCCGGCCGGTGTGGTTCGAGGCCACCGCCGACGGCGCCATCCAGCTGTTCACGCCCCGTGAGTCGCCCAAGGTGCGACGCCTGAAGGACGACCCTCGGGCGTCGATCATCGTGGCCGCGCCGGTCGGCGAGCGCGAGCGCTGGGTCTCCGTCTCGGGCCCCGCCACGGTGGAACCCGACGGGGCGCACGACCTGGCCGCCCGGCTCGCGGAGCGCTACTGGGACCTCGAAGACCCGGCCCACGCGGGCGAGCTCGCCGGGATCCAGACCCTCGACCTCGTGCGGCTCGTCATCCGGCCGGAGAAGGTGAGCCGCTACCTGATGTGATGATCGAGGTCATCCCGAGCACGGCGGCGCAAACGTTTTCGTCGCCCTCGGCGGAGACGCGGGCGCGGTCCGCCGGGTTCCGGGTGCACAGCCGCCAGAAGGTGTCCGCGTCCGTCGTCACCGAGGCCAGCGGCGCCCGTGATGTCGGCGCGACACGGTCGAGTTCCCAGCCGTCTGCGGTCCGCTGTGCCGTCCACTTCCCGCCGCCCTGGCCGGTGACGGTGTAGGCGACCTGCCTGCCGACGCGGGCGTCGATGTCACGCAGGGTGTGCGGCAACGCCCGCATGAAGGTGTCGACCACCGGCCCGCGGAAGTCCGCCTCGTCCAGCATCCGCGCGCCCACGGCCTCGCGGATCTGCTGCTGGTGCACCCAGAACTCGGTGTACTCACGGGCGACGTCGAGCCACACCGGCGCGGGCTCGTCCCCGGCCCAGCTCACCGGATCCCCGACGGCGTCGAGGTCGGCGCGGCCGAACATCTCGGCGATCTGCGAGGTGCTGTCCACCAGCATCGCGAACAGCACTTCGGGGGACAGCCGCCGGCACGCGACCACCCATTCGTCGTTGATCCGGTCGATGAAGTCCTCGAACCGCTCACCTTCACGGGGCGCCGTCGTCCGGTAGTCGTCGCGGTCGCGGGACAACCTGCCGAGTTTGTCGCCCAGGATGTGGGCCGCGAGATCGTGCACGGTCCAGCCCGTGCACACCGTCGGCGCGGCCCATCGGTCCGCGTCCAATCCGGTCAGGACGTCCAGCAAGGCCTGCTCCTCCCGCGCGAACAACGGGAGGACGTCGATCGGCGGACCCCAGCGCGTGAAGCTCATGGTGCCCATCCAAACACCCAGGTCCATCACATTTTCGGCCATTCGGCCTACTCGCAGGTAGCATCAGCGCGAACGCGAGGGGAGTGCCCGTGAGCAACGATCGACCCGCCGGTGAAGACCTGGCCGCTTTCGCCAAACGAGCGGGACAGCTGGCGGGCTGGGCCGCCCGCACGGGTTTCGAGTTCACCCGCAAGCTCCCCGGCGTCGAGATCGCCGAACAGATCGTCAAACAAGGTGAGCGGCAGCTGCTTTCGGAGCTGCGCCGCCGTCTCGACGAGGTCGACGACCCGTACCACGCCGCGCTCACCGCCGCGTCCGCGATGAACCGGCCCGACACCAACGGCTCCCGGCCGGTCGAGGCCACCATCACCCTCGTGCACACCCGTGCCCAGCTCGAACCGCTCCGCGCGGCGATGGCCGAACTGCTCAACCACTCGATCGGCTTCGGCCGCGAGCGGGCACGCGAATACCTCTACGCGATCATCCTGCGGCAGCTCACGCCGGACGAGGCCCGCATCCTTTCCGCGCTCTCCGACGGCTCGCCGTTCCCCGCCGTCGACGTCGCCGAGCGCACGAGCCTCGGCGCGGCCGGGCGGTTCGTGCTGCGCAACGCCTCCACCGTCGGCAAGGCGGCCGGGGTGTCGCTGCCGGACCAGGTGCCCGGCTACCTCACCAGGCTGATCGGGCTCGGCCTGGTCGAGCTGGACGAAGAGGTGCCCGCGCTGGAGACGCAGTACGAGATCCTGCTGACCGACGAGACCGTCCGCGAGGCGGAGAAATCGGTGAAGCGGGCCAAGTTCGTCAAACGTACGGTCCACATCTCCCGGCTCGGCGCCCAGTTCTGGCAGGCCTGCGACCCGAGCGCCGGTTGACCCCGGCATGGGTGCGTTCCTCGACGGGATCCTCGCCGATTTCGGCGAGCACTGGCCGATCTACGTCTCCATCCCGATCGTCGCCGCGCTGATCGGCTACACCACCAAACTCGTCGCGATCCGGATGATGTTCCAGCCGGTCGAGTTCATCGGGATCAAACCCTTCCTCGGCTGGCAGGGCATCGTGCCCAAACGCGCCGCGCGGATGGCGAGCATCGCCTGCGACACGATGACCGAGCAGCTGATCAAACCGGCGGAGGTCGTCGCCCGGCTCGATCCGCAGAGAATCGCCAAGGAGATCGAAAAACCGCTCCAGGCGGCCGTCGAGGACATCGTGCGCGACGTCGCCGCCCACTACCAGCCGGGGCTGTGGGAATCGCTGCCGGTGGGCATGCAGCGGCTGGTGATCCAGCGCGTCCAGGCTGAGACGCCGCGGATGGTCGCGGCCGTGCTGGAACTCATCAAGTCCGATGTGGACAGTGTGTTCGACCTCAAGGGCATGGTGGTCACCGCACTGGTCAAGGACAAACGGCTGCTGAACCGGATCTTCCAGGAAGCGGGCGACAAGGAGTTCAAGTTCATCGCCCGCTCCGGCATCTTCTTCGGCGGGCTCATCGGCGTCATCCAGATGGTCGCGTGGGTGCTGTTCAAGTTCCCGCTGATCATGCCGCTGTTCGGGCTCTTCACCGGCTGGTTCACCGACTGGCTGGCGCTGCGGATGATCTTCTACCCGATCGAGGAACGCCGGTACTTCGGCGTGCGCTGGCAGGGGCTGTTCCTGAAGCGGCGCGGCGAGGTCGCGGAGGCGTACGGCGCGCTGATCGCGAAGGAGATCATCACCCCGCACAACGTGATCGAGGCCGTGCTGCACGGCCCGCTGTCGGACCGGGTGCTCGGGCTCATCCAGCGTCAGCTCGACGAACAGCTCGGCCGCCGCGTCGGCGTCGGGAAACCGCTGGTGGTGTTCGCCGTCGGCAGCAGGCGGTATCAGGACATGAAGCTGAACATCGCCGAGAAGATCATGGACAAGCTGCCGGAGACCATGCGGTACATCGAGGATTACGCGACCGACGCGATGGACATCCGGAACGTGCTGGTGACGAAGATGAAGGAGCTGTCGCCGCGCGAATTCGAAGGATTGCTGCGGCCGGCCTTCCAGCAGGACGAATGGATCCTGATCGCGACCGGTGCGGTCCTCGGCTTCGCCGTCGGTGAGGCCCAAGTCCTCCTCCTGGAGCACTTCGCCGCCTGACCCTTCCCGCATTTCGTCCTCTGAATGCGGTAGTTCGCCCGCGCAAGGACCGCATTCAGAGGACGAAATGCGCGGATGGCTGCCCCATCGGCGGTACACCGGGTCCGCCGTCCGGTCTAGAGTGCCCCCTGCAGCAAAGCCTTGGGGAGGGCGCACATGGCCGACGCGGGGAGCCCGTGGCCGCAGGAGATCCGGCTGGCGATGACCATGGTGGGCGGGGCGAGTCTCGCGGTCTGGATGGGCGGGGTCGCCACCGAGACCTCGCATCTGTTGCAGGCGTCGAGAACACCGGAATCGAAGAGCCCGTACCGGGCCCTGCTCGACCTGCTCAACGCCACCGTCTCGCTCGACGTGCTCACCGGCACGAGCGCGGGCGGCATCAACGCGGCGTGCCTCGGGCTGGCCGAGGCGTTCCGGTCGAGCCCGCAGGTGCTGCGCGACACGTGGATCAGCACGGGATCGCTCGACAACCTGATCCGCGATCCCGGCGAGAAGGAACCGCGTTCGCTGCTCGACGGCGACAAGGTGCTGCTCGGGGATCTCAAGGACGCGTTGCACCGGATCACCGACAAGGCGACGGTGAAACCCGACTGTCCCGACATCACCGTGCTGCTCACCGGCACGATGATCGACGGCGAGACGACCCGGTTCGACGACGCGCTCGGAAACCTGGTGCGGGACACCGAACATCGGCTGCTGTTCCGCTTCGACGCTCCTTTGTGGACGGACGACGTGGTCGGGCCGCTCGCCCTCGCGGCACGCTCCACCGCGTCGTTCCCCGGCGCGTTCGAGCTGTCCAGGATGCCGATCGGCGAGAAGACCGGCCCGCTGCATCCGGACATGACGAAGTACACCGACGTCACCCGGTCGCATTGGCTCACCGACGGCGGTGTCCTGCTCAACAAACCGCTGCGGCCGGCGCTGCGGGAGATCTTCGAGCGGCAGTCGCATTCGGACGTCCGGCGGCTCCTGCTGTACGTGGTGCCGACGGCCGAACGCGAGGCCGAGCGGGTCGCGGTCGATCCCGAGCGCCCGCCGCTGCTGGGCAGCGCGATGAGCAAGGTCGTCGGCACCGTGCTGAGCCAGACGATCAGCGCCGAGCTGGAAGACCTGACCAGGCACAACGACGCCGTCGTCCGCACCAGGGGGACCAGGGTCTCCCTGGCCGCGATGGGGGTTCGTGGCGGCCCGGACACGCTGGTCGACCAGCGGCTGATGAACGACTACCGCGACCGGCGGGTGCAGGAGGACGCCACCGCGCTGGTCCGCGAGGCGACCCGCAGGCTCTCACTGTCCGATGTGGAGGATCAAGGCCGTCAGTGGGCGTCCGGTACGGCGGCGCAGCTGCGCGCGGCCGCG
Source organism: Amycolatopsis sp. SB7-3 (assembly GCF_041021335.1). Taxonomy (NCBI): domain Bacteria; kingdom Bacillati; phylum Actinomycetota; class Actinomycetes; order Pseudonocardiales; family Pseudonocardiaceae; genus Amycolatopsis; species Amycolatopsis sp. SB7-3. The sequence goes on along the minus strand of NZ_JBFPJQ010000001.1, from coordinate 1,632,906 downwards.
GCGGCCGGATTACGGGACGGCCTGCCCACCGAACCGCCGAAGGACACCTGCGAGCTCACGGATCTGGTCGCCTTCCGCACCACCGCGCTCGACGATTCCGTCGCCACCGGTCTCCAGCTGGTGAACGCCGGCTTCCGGCTCGATCCGTCGCCGGAGCAGGCGGTGCAGCTCAACCGTTGCCGGGTGCTGCTGCACGAAGCGCGTCACAAGGCCGCGCGTGGGAAACGGCTCGCGGGCTGGGTCACCGAACAGGGCCCGCCGTCGGCCGACGTCACGCTGGCCGCCTGGATCGAAGGCCTCGCCAAGGAATGGGCCAGGCTCGGCCGGTCGGACACGCTGAAGGAGGCGTGGCCGCTCGTCGTCGCTGCGCTCCGGCAGGCGACCCCGATCCTTTTGCCGCTGGCACAGGCGAAACCCGATACCGAAGCCGCCGACGCGGTCAGCACGCTGCTCGCCTGGACGGGGCTCACCTCGGATGACACGAGCGCGGGCGACCCGATCGTCACCTCGCGGCTGGTGCGCCTGCACATCGCGACCCGGGGACTGCTCGCGCAGCCGCCGTCGGTCGACCAGCGGGTCGATCTCGTCCAGGTGAGCGCGGACTCGCGGACGCTGATGGACATGAAGCGCCGCCGTTCCTGGGACAAGCTCACCGGGATGCAGGCCGACTATTTCGGCGCGTTCTACAAGGCGTCCTGGCGCGCGAACGACTGGATGTGGGGCCGCGTCGACGGCGCGGGCTGGCTGGTGCAGTGCCTGCTCGATCCGAAACGCCTGCGGCTGCTGCGCGACGTCGTCGGGCGCGAGGCGTTCCGGACCCAGGTACGGGACACCTTCAAGGCGATCGGCTGGCGACAGCCGGGCACGGAAGACGGGCTGTCGCAAGAGGAAGCGGACGCCCTGCGCGCGCAATTGGCCGGGGAGCTGGCTTTCCTCGGTCTCGACGGCGAACTCGCCGATGTCGAAGGGGAAGCCGTCCTGCCGATCAGCATGCCGGTGACGGCGATGGTGCTCGCCAGGGTGCGGCAGCTGGAGATCGCGCGCGAGGAACTGCCGTGCGTCGGCCTCCACTGCGGACACGACGCGAAAACGGCCAAGGGCAACGGAAAACCGTCGGAACGGTTCCGCCGGATGATCGAGAACGAGCCGGAAACCGATGAGCAGACCCAGCGCGCGTTTCAGGCGTGCCAGGTCTCCGGCGAACGGTTCGAGCACGAACGCGGGACGATGCTCCTGACGAAGACGTTGGTCAAGGCGGGCGCGGCGGGGCTCAACGCGGCCGCGGGGGCGACGCGGGTGCCGAAATCGGTCCAGCCCGCCGCGACCTTCGCCAAGGCCGCCGGGCGAAGCGCGTGGTGGATCACGCGGGGCGCGGCCACCCTGCCGTCGCCGTGGAACGTGCTCGCCGCGCTGATCACCGTGCTGGCGGGTTTCGTCCTCGGTGGACAGGGCGGCCCGGTCCTGCAGTGGGTCGGCGTGCCGGTCGCCGCGGGCGCCGTCGTGTTCCTGGTGGTCAGCCTGATGACGTTGCGCAAGACGTGGCGGATGGTGCTCACGGTGCTCGGCGTGCTGGTGGTGGCCGCTCTGCTTTTCGCCGCGTTCCTGCCACCGGTGCGCGACCCGCTCTTCGGCTGGCTCGGCGACGTCGTCGCGGGCTGGCGGCGCGGCGAGGCGCCGGTGTGGTGGCTGGCCGTCTGCCTGCTGCTCGTCCTGCCCGCCATCTGGACGCCGATCGGTGCGATCGCCGGGCGAAAGCGGCGTCGTGAATAGCGGAATCAAGTGCCGAATCGCGCCCTGACCGTGCGACGAAGTGGTAACGGTTGGTATCGTCACGTGCAGTGAGACCGCACCGAAGCGGCCTTACCCACACGTGCTGCGCTTCAAACGTTACAGTTACCTTTGTCACGTGTGTTTCGAGGTTGTTGCAGGTAGCCGCGTTGCCGCTGCCGCGCTGATCTGACCGCGCCCGAATCCTCCGGTACGTTTCTTGGACATGTCCGGAAAGCACTTGATCGAAACTCCGACCAAGGCAGACGGTGCCGCGCTCTGGAGAATCGCCCGCGATTCGAAGAAGCTCGATCTCAACACGCCTTACGCCTATTTGCTGTGGTGCCACGATTTCGCCGACACCTCGGTCGTCGCGAAAGTCGACGGCGTCCCGGTCGGCTTCGTGATCGGATACCGCAAGCAGGACACCGGCTTCGTGTGGCAGGTCGCGGTCGACGCGTCCCAGCGGGGAAAAGGCCTGGCCGGAGCCCTGCTCGACGAGCTGTTCAGCCGTCTGACCGCGCAGGGCGTGCGGTACCTCGAAACCACGATCACGCCGGACAACGAGGCTTCGATCCGGTTGTTCGCCTCGTTCGCCAAGCGGTGGGACACCACCGTGGAACGCCAGGATCTGTTCTCCGCGACGGATTTCCCGGCCGAGGAAGGAACGCATGAGCAGGAGGACCTGTACCGAATCGGTCCGCTCAGCAGTCAATAGAACGTAAATCCGGGGATCTCAGGGAGAAAGAAAACGTGATGAGCATTTTCGAGGAACTCGAATCCGAAGTACGCAGTTACAGCCGTGGCTGGCCCGTGGTGTTCGACCGGGCCCAGGGGAGCTACCTGTACGACGAAGACGGCAAGGCCTATCTCGACTTCTTCGCGGGCGCCGGCGCGCTCAACTACGGGCACAACAACCCGGCGCTGAAGCGGGCGCTGATCGACTACATCGCCCGTGACGGCGTGACGCACGCGCTCGACATGTTCACTGTGGCGAAGCGGGACTTCCTCCAGACGCTCCAGGAGAAGATCCTCCGGCCGCGCGATCTCGACTACAAGGTCGTGTTCCCCGGCCCCGGTGGCGCGAACGCCGTCGAGGCCGCGCTGAAGCTCGCCCGCAAGGTGACCGGCAAGGAATCGGTCATCAACTTCACCAACGCCTTCCACGGGATGACGCTGGGCGCCCTCTCGGTGACCGGCAACTCGATGAAGCGCGGCGGCGCGGGTGTCCCCCTGGTGCACGCCACCCCGATGCCGTACGACAACTACTTCGACGGCTCGATCCCGGACTTCCTCTACTTCGAGAAGCTGCTCGAAGACTCCGGCAGCGGCCTGAACGAGCCCGCCGCCGTGATCGTCGAAGGCGTGCAGGGCGAGGGCGGCATCAACGCCGCCCGTATCGAGTGGCTCAAGGCGCTGGACGACCTGTGCAAGAAGCACGGCATCCTGCTGATCCTCGACGACGTCCAGATGGGCTGCGGCCGCACCGGCCCGTTCTTCAGCTTCGAGGACGCGGGTATCAAACCCGACATCGTCTGCCTCTCGAAGTCCATCGGCGGCTACGGCATCCCGATGGCGCTGACGCTGATCCGCCCGGACCTCGACGTCTGGGAGCCGGGTGAGCACAACGGCACCTTCCGCGGCATCAGCCCGGCGTTCGTCACCGCGACCGAGGCGCTGCGCGTGTACTGGAGCGACGACGAGCTGGAGAAGTCGACGAAGGCGAAGGGCGAGCGCATCGCCGCCGCCTTCCAGGGCATCGTCGAGGCGTACCCGGACGCGAACCTGTTCGCGAAGGGCCGCGGCCTCGCCCGGGGCATCGAGTTCGCCAACGGCGACCTCGCGGGCAAGGTCTGCGCCGCCGCGTTCGAGCGCGGGCTGCTGATGGAGACCTCCGGGCCGGACGGAGAGGTCATGAAGGTCCTCCCGCCGCTCACGCTGACGGACGACGAGCTCACGAAGGGCCTCGCGATCATCGACGAGGCCGTCGCCGCCGTCCTCAACTGACCCGAACCGACCGCCCTCAACCAAGAACGAGAAGGAGTTTTCCGTTGCTTGTCAGAACACTCGACGAGGTCACCGACACCGACGCCGACATCAAGACCCCGAACTGGCGCAGCAAGCGCATCGTGCTGGCCAAGGAGGGCGTCGGCTTCTCGGTGCACGAGACCACGTTGTACGCCGGGACGGTCAACGACTTCTGGTACGCCAACCACATCGAAGCGGTGTTCATCACCTCCGGTGAAGGCGAGCTCGAAAACACCGCGACCGGCGAGGTCTTCCAGCTGAAGCCGGGCACGTTGTACCTGCTCAACGACCACGACAAGCACCAGGTCCGGCCCAAGACCGAGATCAAGTGCGTCTGCGTGTTCAACCCGCCCATCACCGGCCGTGAGGTCCACGACGAAAACGGCGTGTACCCGCTCGTCACCGAACCCTAGGAAACGCTCGAGGAGGCGACTGCATTGACGCTGACCGACACCCGAGTCGACGACAGTTACCCGACCCGCATCACGGGTAAGCCCGAACACCTGCCCAGGACGCACCCCACCGTCTGGGGCACCGAGGCCGACGGCCCCTTGGACGCGGCCACGCTCGCCAACCACGAAACGCGTGGTTACACCGTCGTCGACCAGTTGTTGTCGCCTGGCGAAGTCCAGACGTACTGGCAGGAACTCGTCAGGATGTCGTCGGGGGACCACCGCGACGACGAGCGCGTCATCACCGAGGCCAAGACCGGTGAGGTCCGCTCCATCTTCGACGTCCACGAGACCAGCGAGCTGATCGCGGAACTCGTCCGCGACCCGCGCGTGCTCGACCGGGCCCGGCAGATCCTCGGCTCCGAGGTGTACATCCACCAGAGCCGCGTGAACTACATGCCCGGCTTCAAGGGCACCGGGTTCTACTGGCACTCGGACTTCGAGACCTGGCACGCGGAGGACGGCATGCCCGTGCCCCGCGCGGTCAGCTGCTCCATCGCGCTCACCGACAACTACCCGTTCAACGGCGGGCTGATGGTGATGCCGGGCTCGCAGCGGACCTTCGTGCAGTGCGCCGGGGAAACCCCGGAGGACAACTACAAGAGTTCGCTGAAAGAGCAGCGGGTCGGCGTCCCGAGCGAGGAGGACATCACCTCGCTCGCCGCCGAATACGGGATCGACCAGTTCACCGGACAGGCCGGTTCCGCGCTCTGGTTCGATTCGAACGTGATGCACGGTTCCTCGAACAACATCACGCCGTACCCGAGGTCGAACATCTTCGTCGTGTTCAACAGCGTCGAGAACGCGCTGCAGAAGCCGTACGCCGCGATCGAACCGCGCCCGGCCTTCATCGCCGGCCGCGACTCGACCCCGCTGACGCGTTGACCCGTTTGACGAAACCGCAGGTCGCGAAGGCCATGACGGGGCGCTTGTAGCCGTCGGTGTGCGCCCTGTTACGTTGTCGCCACGTGAGCGGGCCAGTGGGCTCGCTCACGTAGGTGTTGTCGACGACCGAACGGGTTCTTCGCTCGGGGTGAGCCCACCCGGACGGACGTGGACGCCGATGTCCGATGTGGGTCGCGCCCCCAGGCGGCCCAAGTCGGACATCCCCCGGCTCCGTGCCATCAGATCGGGACTGATGGCACGGAGCCTTTTTCGTGCCGTTGAGTGGCACGCGTCGGTCCGTGAAGGCCTCCTTGAGGGACTCTGGGTCCCTCAAGGAGGCCTTCACGTACTTCAGGACATGAGCGCCGCCTCCACCGAAAGTCCATAGTGGACAGAAGCTCCCGTGGGGCATTTGTCCGTATCGAGTGGCCGTGAAGGCCTCCTTCCCTACCCTCAAAGTAGGGAAGGAGGCCTTCACGACCAGCCGCGTTCTGGTTGGCGGGCTCTTCGCGCGGTAGGTTGGCTACTCCGGTAAGGGGAGAGATCGGAGGGAGGGGGGCTTGTCATGGCCGAAAGCGGTTCCCCTGCCCGCTTCCAGCTCCTCGGTCCCGTGCGCCTCCTCGACGGCGACCGGCCCGTCCCCGTCGGCGGCCCCGGCGTCCGCGGGCTGCTCGCGCTGCTGGCGCTGAAGGTCAACAAGGTCGTCGCACTCGACGAGATCATCGACGCGCTCTGGGGCCACGATCCGCCCGCCACCGCCCGCACGATCGTCCACGGCAACGTCTCGCATCTGCGCCGCGTGCTCCGGGGCATCCAGGGTGATCACCCGGATGGCGCCCAGATCCGCACCACGCCGCCCGGCTACCAGCTCACCGTCGAGCCGGACCGGATCGACGTCCACCGCGCCCGGTCCCTGCTGGAACGGGCTTCGACGGAAGAGCCGGAGAAGGCGTCCGAACTGCTCGCCGAGGCCCTCGCCCTTTGGCAGGGGCCCGCGCTGGCCGGCGTGCCGAGTTCGGTCCGTGCTCCCGAGCTGGAGGATCTGCGGCTCGCCGTCCACGGCGCCAGGGTCGACGCGGATCTCGAACTCGGCAGGCACGCGGAACTGATCGTCGAGCTGAGCCCGCTGGTCCGGGCGAATCCGCTCGCCGAGCGCACCGCCGGTCAGCTGATGCGCGCGCTCTACCACGCCGGACGCCGCGGCGACGCGCTCGAGCTCTATCGCACGGTCTCCCGGGCGACCCTGCGCACCCTCGGGGTCGAACCTGGCGCGGACCTGCGCTGGCTGCACGAACGCGTCCTCAACGACGACCTGCCGGTCAAGGTCGTCGCCGAGCCGAAGCCCGAGGCGGGGCCCGTCCAGCAGCTGCCGCCCGCGGTGCCGAACCTCGCCGGGCGCGAGGCGGATCTGGCCTGGCTCGACGAACTCGCCGAGCGGGCCGAAGCGGGCGAGACCGCGGTCGGCGTGGTCACCGGCACCGCCGGGATCGGCAAGAGCAGCCTGGTGGTGTGGTGGGCGCATCGCGCGGCCCGTCGCTTCCCCGACGGCATCCTTTTCGCCGCGCTGCGCGGGTTCGATCCGCACCATCCGCCGCTGGAGCCCGCCGAGCTGCTCACCCAGTTCCTGCTCGGGCTCGGCGTCCCGGCCGAGGGCGTCCCAGAACAGGTCCACGAACGCGTGGCCCTCTACCGGTCGATGATCGCCGGCCGCCGGATGCTGGTCATCCTCGACAACGCCCGCTCCGCCGACCAGGTCCGGCCGTTGCTGCCGCCCGGTTCGCGGTCGATGACGCTGGTGACCAGCCGCTCCCGCCTCGACGGGCTCGCCGTGTCCAACGCCGCCAAACTGCGGGTGCTCGGCACGCTCGCGCCCGGTGACGCCGTCCGGTTGATCGAGGAACTCGCCGGGCCCGCAGGCTACGACCTCAACCACGCGCTCGCCCGGCTGTGCGGTTATCTCCCGCTGGCGCTGCGGATCGCGGGAGCCCGGCTCGCCGCCAGCGCGCAGTGGTCCGCGCAGGATCTCGTCGACGAGCTCGGCAACGAGCGGACCAGGCTGGCCGCGCTCGACGTCGAAGGTCCGGACGACGGGGTCCGCGCGGCGTTCGACGTCTCGTTCCGCGGTCTGCCCGCCGAGGTCGCGAACACGTTCCTGCGGCTCGGCGTCGTCCAATGCGTTTCGGCCGGTTCGCATCTGACGGCCGCGATCGGCGGGATCACCGTCGCCGAGGCGCGGCGGCATCTGCGGGTGCTCGCCGCGCACAACCTGCTCGCCGAAACCGGCCGCGATTCCTTCGTCCCGCACGATCTCGTCCGGCTGTTCCTGCGCGAACTGGCGGAGAACGAACTCGACGAGGCCGACCGGGAGGACGTCCTGTCGCGGTCGGTGCGGTTCTATCAGGCCGTCGCCGACCGGGCCCGCCGCAAGATGCTGCGGATCGTCGACCCCCTCGATTTCACCGCTGTGCTGACCGACGCGCAGACGCCGCCGATCGGTTCCTTCGACGAGGCGCAGGACTGGTTCACCGCGGAATGGGAGAACCTGCTCGAAGTCCTCGAAGCCGCCCGTGCCGCCGGACGGCACGACGACGTCTGGCGGCTGGCCAGGGTCGCGCACACCTATCGCGCGGTGTATCCGTTGCTGGACGAATGGACGCGGCTGGTCGGGATCGGGCTGGAGGCCGCCGAACGGTCCGGCGACGTCCTCGGCCAGTGCTGGATGCTGATCTCCCGGTGCGCCATCGCGCTCACCTTCGAGCTGCCGCAGGGCTGTCTCGCCGACGCCGAACGCGCGCTGGAACTCGCGAGCGCGATCGGCGACGACCGGCTGATGGTCTCGGCGAACATCCACCTCGGCTCCGCGCTGACGCTGCTCGGCCGGTACGACGACGCCATCGGGACGTTGCGGCGGGCGATCGAGGAGACCGAGCGGACCGGCGACCTCGAACTGCGCGGACAGGCGCTCAACAACTGCGCCGAGGCCGAAAAGCGGGCGGGGCGGTTCATCGAGGCGATCGGGCACCAGATCGCCTCGCTGGAGATCGACCGGACCCTCGGCGACGACAGCTACGTCGTCGTCTCGCTGAACAATCTGGCCGAATTGAGTATGCGGATCGGCGAACTCGCCGCGGCCGAACGGTACGTCTGGGAGGCCGTGGACCTGACGATCAGCAGGCGGTTCGTCCTCCAGGAGGGCGTACTGCGGCTGACCTTGGGCAGGGTGCTGCGGGCCGGGTCGGATGTGGACGGTGCCCGCGAACAGTTCGCGCTCGCGCTGAAGATCCTCGCGGACGTCAATCCGAAGCTCGCGGGAATGGTCCGTGCGGAACTCACCGACCTCGGCGAAAGTCCGTGAGTGATCCTTAGCGGATTCTTAGTGGCCTCGCCGCACACGCGCGTAGGGTCCGGTTCAGCGTCGATCGAGCCCTAGGGGAGGGGCATGCGGTAAGGATCGGCGCTCGGGCGGGCCCTTCGCGGGCCCGTCTGAAGAGCCGCCAGGAGCGGCTCGTGGCGGTCCGGCCGGTGGAGGTGGGGGCGATACCGGCCGGCCGCCAGGCGGCACCACCGCGTTTCGTCCTCTGAATGCGGTACTTGCACACGCAAGGACCGCATTCAGAGGACGAAACGTGTGGGGTCAGCGGGTGCCGGCGGTGCACAGGGCGATGGTCTGCCCCTTGTTCTCCGCGACCTTCTGGCCGTTGACCAGGATGGTGCAGGCGATCTGGTTGCTGACCGACGAGTTCCGGGTGTCCGCGGTGACGGTGAGCAGGTAGTCGCCCGAATTGAAGGACGCCGTGCCGCGCCATTCGTCGGTGCTGGCGGGGGTCGTCTCGGTTCGCTGGTCGTTGAGCGAGCCGAACCGGATGGTCGCGCCGCCCGAGGCGCTGACGATGAACTCGACGGTGTTCTTGTCCCCGGCGACGGCCGGGACGTGCAAGCCGGACTCGCCGGTGGCGAAGAAACTGGTGTAGACCAGTAACCCGCCGGCGGCCAGCAGACCCGCGACGGAAAGCGCGAGTCCCGCGATCCCCATTCCCTTCTTGTCCGCTTCGCCCTTCTTGATTTTGGTCAAACCGATCACGGAAAGAATCATTCCGATCACGGCGAGCGGCCAGGCGGCGATCCCGGCGACCGGGACGAAGGCGACCCCGAGCGCTGCCAAGCCGACCAGGAAACCTGCGATGACCAGGCCGTTCTTGGGCTTGCGGTGCCGTGTTCCGTGCGCGGCGAACCCCGGGCCGTAGCGGGTGGCGGGTGGGTGCGGGAGAGGTGGATCGGTCGGCATACGTGCCCTTTCGGAGGCTTCCGTCCGAAGACGTTAACCCATCGTTCGGGGCAATGGCCGAAATTGTTACCTGCCGGAAAAAGTCATCATTCAACGATGATCAAGCGGTCATCGACATTTTCTGACGAGAATTGTGGCATCGCCGAATGTCGGAAACCCGATCACTGATCGAACAGGCTGACTTCCGGGGTGATCTCCAGCAGTTCGTGCACCGGGCGGCCGCGGCGGCCGTCGATGGTCGTGGTGCGCACGACGCGCAACCGCGCGGTCACCGGCCGGTCCAGGTTCTCCTTGATCTCGTCGAGCAGATCCGGCGCCACCGCGCCCTGGATCGTGCCGCCCGATTCGCGTTCGAGATAGAAGATCCGGCGCCGGGTGCGGACCCCGTCGAGCCTGCCGCTGACCGTTTCGTAGCCGACGGCCTCGCGTGACTCGCGCAGGCTCCCGGACAGGATCCTCGCCTGCTCGGTGGTCATGCTGCGGGTCAGTTCGTCGCCGGACGTCGGGGTCAGCGCCATCCCGATCCCGGCGTGTTTGCTGACCGCGTTGACGATGTCGCTGACCGCGTTGCGGACGGTGTCGCGCTGCAGCAGCACCGCGTCCAGCGCGCCGTCGTCGGAGCCGTTGGCGGGCAGGAAGTCGCACAGTTCCTTGACCGCGCGTTCGGACAGCGACTCGATCCCGTCGTGGATCAGCGCGTCGTCGAGCGCCGGTTCGGGGAAGCCGAAGAAGATCGCGTTCCCCGCCTGGCCGCGCTGGATCAGCGGGGCCTTTTCCCGGTCCGCGGGCTGGACGAAGGTCACCTCGCCCGACGGATTGCGGATGATGTGCCCGATCTTCGCCGTCGCGTCCTGCAACGCGCGGCTGATGTCGGAAAAGGTGTACGCGTCCAGATGCGATTCGCCGATCACGGACACGCGGAGCAGCGGCGAGCGCGACGTCCGCTCGAACTTCGCGTACGCGGCCATCGCCGACGCGCGGGCGAGGTCGTCGAGCCAGGTGCCGCCGGGGATCTCGTCGGCGATACGCCGGAATTCGTTCCTCACCAGATCACTTCCGGAATTCCCCTGCCACCCGATGCCCAGACTTCTTCCCAGATCTCCTCGTCGCCGGGGCGGCAGAGGAAACCGTCGAGCATGCCGCCGACGGGCTGGACCTGGTCGAGATACATCGCGGGCTGGCCGACGATGACCCCGCGCAAGGTCAGCAGTCCGTACAGCGCCGAGCGGCCCGCGTCGTCGAGCCGTTTGAGCGCGCCCCATTCGTCCGGGATCAGCACCACGTCGAGCCCGAGCGGCGCGTGCGGGGTCCTGGCGGTCAGATCGCCGCCGATCCACGCGCGACCGGTCGGCATGATCCGCCGGGCGACGCCCAGGTAGCTGTTCAGCGCGCTGAACAGGATTTCACGGTCGTTCTGGTGTGGCGCGTCGAAGACCAGCCGCTCGTAGACATCGGCCAGATCGGCGGGATGGCGGCCAGGAGGCAGCAGGTTGTGCGGCGTCCAATAGGGGAGCGCCAATCGGAGCCTCCTTCGTGTGCCGGAGCTCCCGATCGAAGAAACGTACCCGGCGTCCCGCTCACAGTGCGTAGCCGAATTTACCAGGCGAGTGTCAGCCGCCCTGCCCCGGCCGGTGCTCGGGCGCCTGCCTGGCGGGCGGCCAGTCCTCGTCGCTCGGCCAGACCGGTTCGGGTTCGTGCGCGCCCTCGCCGTTGCGGGCGGCCGGTTCCGGCCGCTGCGGGTGGTAGGCCCGCACCGGTTCCGGGATCAGCTGACCCTCGCGGTGGCCTTCCGCCTCCTGGTCGTACGGCTCGTCGTCGTCCTGGATCCGCGCGGGCGGGAGGAACTGCGTCCGTTCGGTGGAAAGCAGTTCGGGCACGGGTTCGGGATCCGGTTCGTGCTCGACCGGGAATCCCCGCGCCGGCTCCTGGGCCACCGGTTCCGTGGCAGGCCGTTCACGTCGTTCGCCGCGCATCAGCAGCCAGGTGACACCGCAGCCGAGGGCGAACGAGATGAGCAGCCAGAGCCAGATCTGCCCGAAGAGCCAGAGCATCAGGCCATCACCTCTGTTCCGCCGTGATGTCGACGCGGCGGCCCTCGCCGCTCGCGCCGTCGGAGTTCTTGCGCTGGGGGGAGTACACCTGGTCGCGTTTGACCCCGTTGCGCTCCAGCAGCCGCTCCACCGTGAGCGCCCGGTTCAGCGCGAGCTTCCGGTCCGAACCGGTCGCGACCGACCCGGTGATCCGGAACTTCAGGTCGCGGGGCGCGTCCGTGAGCAGCTTCGCGATCTCCAGCGCGCCGCGTTCGCCGTCCGGGGTGAGGTCGGTGGTGTCCGGTTCGAAGGTGATCGGCGTGGCCGCGAGCAGACGGTCGATCTCGGCCTGGAACCCGGCCTTGTCCGTCGGCTTGGCCGAGGTCGGCGTCGGGCTGGGCGAAGGGCTCGGCGGAGTTGTCGGAGCCGGGGGCTCGCCGCTGGTCGTCACCGGGCCCGCGGGCGGTGCGGTGTCGCCGGAGATCTCGACCGTCCGGACCCCGTCGATCCGCTGGATGGCGTCGATGGCCTGCGCGGCCTTGTCCGGTGGGAATCCGGAGAGGCTCGCGTCGCGGCCGGAGAAGCTCACTTGCCCGCCGGAGACGCCGACGTCGGCGAGCGCGGCCTTCGCGCGCGCACCCAGCTCGGCCTCGATGTCGTCCGAGGCCGACCAGACGGTGATCGCCGTCAAGGCGAGCGTGACCAGCAGCGCTGTAGGCAGCAAGCGGCTCCAGCGTGTACCGGGCATAAAGGGACTGTAAGCCGCACTCGGCGTAGGTGCATCGGACGAACAGGACATGACCCGTTCGGGTGATGTGAGTCGAAGGGGCCCTTCACCGCTCCATCTGATGCGGTGAAGGGCCCCTTCGAGGCGCCGGAACGCGGCTCAGCTCGCGTGGTGGTGGATCTCCCGCAGATCCTTGGCGGGCAGGGTCACGGTCCCCGACTCGATCTGCTCCAGCGGGAGCAGCGGCGCGAGCTCAGGGCGCTTCGGGGACAGGCCGTCGCCCATGGACTCGCCCTTGAGCTGACGCCGGATCCACGGCAGCAGATGCGCCTTCGTCCATTCGAGATCCGAACGGCGCGACGTGATCCAGGTACTCGGCTGCTCGGACGCCGGCCACGGCTCGCGCCAGTCGTCGGCGACCGGGACGCCGAGGACCTCGGCCGCGCGCAGCGCGATCCGCCGGTGGGCCTCGGGGGTGAAGTGCAGCCGGTCGTCGCTCCAGGCGCGGCGGTCGTGCAGCGGGGCCATCGCCCACATGTCGACCATCTTGGCGCCGTGCCGGTCGGCGATCGCCCACAGATGCGCGTTGTAGATGCCGACCTTCCCCCGCAGGACGTGCATCACGGACAGGTACTTGGTGTCCGGCCCGTTGAAGATGAGCACCGGGATCCCGGCCTCGCGCAGCTTGGCGACCCCCGCCTCCAGCCGCGCGGCGACGGCGTCCACGTCCGCGCCGGGCACGATGATGTCGTTGCCGCCCGCGCACAGGGTGACCAGGTCGGGCTTCACCTCGAGGGCGATGGGCAGCTGCTCTTCGAGGATCTCGTCGAGCATCTTCCCGCGGAGGGCGAGGTTCGCGTACTGGAAGTCGGGCCTGCCTTCGGCGAGGATCTCCGCCAGCCTGTCCGCCCAGCCCCGGAAGGTGCCGTCGGGCAAGTCGTCGTTGAGTCCTTCGGTGAAGCTGTCACCTATCGCCACATAGCTGTCGAATCCGTACACGTTGGGTCCCCTTCCGTCCGTGTGCCCCCGGTTGGTACTTGTACACCACAACTAACAGCTGAGAGCGCCCCTGCAATCCCGCCTGGCCGAAACCCGTGGTTCAGCCCGTTGACACAGTCTCTTATTTTGTCGGACGTCCATGCATCTCCATTACCGGGATGTACACTCCTGGGCTGCGGAGATTCCCCTCAAGTGGGCGTAAACCGGACAGGGTGTGTGGCGAACGTCTCCCCGCCCGGGTGTTCGGGCTCAGAGATCCGGCAGGCTGTAAGGGTGACCTCACGACCCCCGCGCGAGTCGCTCGCCCAGATCCTCGGCGGGCGGCGTGGCGCCATCGACGCGAGCATCCCGCCCGCGGCCTTCGTCCTGGGCTGGCTGATCGCCGGCCAGTCGATCGCCTGGGGCTCCGGCGTGGCCATCGGGGTGGCGGTGCTGCTCGGCGGGTACCGGGTCGCGCGGGGCGACAAGGCCCGCGCGGTCGTGGTGAGCCTCGCCGCGGTGATCGCCGCCGCGCTGATCGCGCTGCACACCGGCCGCGCCGAAGACTTCTTCCTCATCCAGCTGCTGTCCAATGTGGCCAGCGCGCTGCTGTGGGCGGCCAGCATTGTGGTCCGGTGGCCGTTGCTCGGCGTCGTGGTCGGGCTCGTCATCGGGCAGAAGACCCGCTGGCGCCGTGATCCCGCGCTGCTGCGCGCGTATTCACGGGCGAGCTGGGTGTGGGTCTTCCTCCAGTACACGCTGCGGGTGGCCGTGTACGGCTCGCTGTGGTGGAGCGGGCAGGTGGTCGCGCTCGGCATCGCGCGGACGGTGCTGTCCTGGCCGCTGGTCGCGGTGACGGTCGCCGTCAGCGGCTGGGTGCTGTACCGCGCGCTGCCGCCGGACCATCCCGGTCTGCGGGTGGTGGAGGAGAACGGGGATCCCTCGGATTCCGAGCCCGGTGGGCTGCCCAGGACATAAGGCGGCCCCCGGCGAGGGGGGAGGGTCCGGGGGCCGGGTCCTACGGTACCCGGAGTTCGGCCCCGGAGTCGATGGTTTGGTCTTTTCGGGCTTGTTTCGGGTGTTTTTTCACCGGGGTGCCGGCCGCGGCGCCCCTTCCCCATAGGCGTCGACGGCGGCGAGCCATGCGGCACCGAGTACCCCATCGGTGCTGGTCAGGACTTCGAGACCGGCGAGTTCGGCGCGGACCTTCGCGCCGACCGGGCCCTCCGGCGACAGCACGCCGCCCACCAGGACGATCGGCGTCGTCTCCCCGGGATCCCGCGCGGTCATGACGTTCGTCACCAGCAGGGCGGCCGCGCGGGTGGTGATCTCGTCCGCCGCCGGGTCGCCTTCGCGGTAGGCCTCGCTGACGAACGGGGCGAACCTGGCGAGCCGGATCGGCGCTTCGGCGTTGGCGCTCGTGATGAGCGCGCGCCAGAGCGGGGTCCGGTCGCTCCCCGGGTCCACTGCGGACGGTCCGAGCGCTTCGGTGAGCACGGCGCGCGCGAGCGGACCGGGTTCGCCGCCGCGGCCGAGAACATCCAAAGTGGAACGAACGGCTTCACGGCCGAGCCAGTACGCCGAACCTTCGTCACCGAGCAACCAGCCGTAGCCGCCGACGGTGGATACCATGCGCCTGCCGCGGATCCGGCCGGCGATCGACCCGGTTCCCGCGACGAGGACCGAACCGTCGGGCGAAGAGGTCGCAGACGCGTAGGCGACCTCCGGGTCGGGAACCGTCCGCACCGGACCGATCCCCGCGTCCTTCCAGGCGGCTTCGAAGATCTCCGCGATCGACGGATCGCTCAGTTTGCTGACGCCCGCCATGCCGACGACGCACGCCGCCGTCGCGGCCGGGTCGAGTCCGCCCAGCGCGCCGGTGATCGCGCTCGCGATCCGCGACGCGGCCGTGTGCGGGGGATGGGAGTTGGGGTTCGCCCCGCCCGCGCGCCCGGTGCCGAGGACGGCGCCGGAGGCGTCGACGACGATCGCTCGCGTCGACGTGCCTCCGGCGTCCACACCTACGACGTGACTCACCGGGTCTTGGTCACCTTGAGCAGCCCGCGGGGGCTGTCCGGGTCACCGCCGCGCGCCAGCGAAAGGCCGAGCGCGATCCGCTGGATGGGCAGGATCTCCAGGATCGGGGCGACCTCTTCGGCGGACGGCGCGACGCCGATCCGCAGCGCCGCGGGGACGTCGGCCGAAGCCGAACCGACCGCGAGCACGTCCGCGCCGCGTTTGCCGACGGCCTCGAGGACCTCCTGCATCGCGCCCACACCGTGGCCCTGGCTCGTCACGGCCAGCACGGCGGTCTCGCCGTCGACCGCGGCGACCGGACCGTGCAACAGGTCCGCGCCGCTGTACGCGCGGGCGGCGAGGTAGCTGGTTTCCGCCAGCTTCAAGGAACCTTCCAGCGCCGAGGCGTAGGAGTAGCCGCGGCCGGTGGTGAGCACCCGGTCGACGAAGCGGTAGCGGTCCACCGCGCGCTGTACGCCTTCGACGGAGCCGTCGAGGGTCTGCTGCGCGAGCTCGCCCAGCTTCTCCGCGTCCTCGCCCTTGCCGCCGCGGACCGCGTCGATCAGAAGGTAAAGCGACAGCAAGGTGGCCGAGTAGGTCTTGGTGGCGGCCACGGCCTTTTCCAGCCCCGCGCCGATGTCGACACCGAGTTCGGCGGCGGCGCGCAGCGGCGATTCCGGGGTGTTGGTGACCGAGACGGTCAGCGCTCCCTGGCGACGCGCGGTTTCGGTGACCTCGATGAGATCCGGAGAACCACCGCTTTGGCTTACTGTGATGAAGAGAACGTCCCGCAGATCGGGACGGGCGCCGTACAAAGTCGCGGTGGAGGGCGAAACGAGACCGCAGGGGAGACCGAGGAGTACTTCGATCAGGTACTTCGCATACAGGGCGGCGTGGTCGCTGGAGCCCCGGGCGGCGAGCAGTGCGAACCTGGGCGGGCGCTTGGAGATGGCTTCGGCCACCTCGGCGATTTCGGCCTGTCGCTCCACGATTCCTGCCAGAATGGCGGGTTGCTGGGAGATCTCCGCGGCCATGTGCTCGCCGGGGCGCTGTTCGGTCATCTCGTTCCCTTCCACCGGGACGTACTTCGTCCCCCGAGTAGGTCTAGACCAATGCTAGCCCGAATGGACGTTTGTGGAGAAGGGTACGTTTCCTAGCGGGGACGGTGCGCGTTCGAGTGGGAAGGCTTAGGGAGTCGGTCATGTTGGAGACAACCACCGCGAGTGAGGCGGGCGCTACGGCAGGGATGCGCGGACAGCGCGAACCCAAGTACTGGGCGCTGAAACAGCATCTGCTCGATCTTCTCGACGCGTTGCCCCCGGGCTCGCCGATTCCGACGGAACGGGCACTGGCGGGGGAATTCACCGTTTCGCGCACCACGGTCCGGCAGGCGCTCGCCGACCTCACCGCCGAGGGCAGGCTCCACCGCGTGCAGGGCAAGGGCACCTTCGCCGCCGAACCGAAACTCGCGCAGCGCCTGCAGTTGTCGTCCTACACCGAGGACATGCGCAAGCAAGGCCTCAAGCCTTCCTCCAAGCTCCTGGAGATCGACGAACTGCCCGTCGAAGCGGATCTGGCGAAACTGCTCGGAATCCGGGTGGGCGCGAAGATCCTTCGCCTTCGCCGTCTCCGGCTCGCCGATTCGCAGCCGATGGCGTTGGAGACCACGCATCTCCCACTCGGCCGGTTCCGCGGTTTGCGCAAACACGTTTCCGCAGGTGGCTCCCTGTACGCCGTGTTGAGGGAGCACTACGGAGTCGAGCTCGAAAGGGCCGAGGAAACGATCGAGACCGCCCTCGCCGGACCGCACGAGGCGGAGATGCTCGGCGCCGACGTCGGAATGCCGATGTTGCTCCTTTCGAGGCATTCCTTCGCCACCGACGGAAAACCGGTCGAGTTCGCCAGGGCGATCTACCGGGGTGACCGTTACAAGTTCGTCACGACACTACTTCCCTGACGAGTCAGGTAATTCCGGGAAAGATCGCTTTCCCGGAATTCACGCCGATTTCCCGGTGGCCGGGTTACCGATCGTCGTGATTCAGTCATCCCATGACTGACACGGCGGCGGGAATCCGATGGGGGACGCCGGTGGCGCGCGGCGTACTCGCCACGACCATCGTCGGCTCGGGTATGGCGATGCTCGACGGGACGATCATCAACGTCGCGCTCCCGAGGATCGGCGAAGAACTCGAAGCGTCCGTCGCGGGCCTGCAATGGATCCTCGACGGCTATCTGCTCGCGCTCGCCGCGCTGATCCTCGTCGCCGGATCACTCGGCGACCGCTACGGCCGCCGTCGCATGTTCCTCGTCGGCGTCGTCTGGTTCGGTGTCGCCTCCGGACTGTGCGCCGCCGCGACGACCACCGAGATGCTCGTCGCGACCCGGATCCTCCAAGGGATCGGGGGAGCTTTGCTCACGCCCGGCTCCCTCGCCATCCTCCAAGCGTCCTTCGCCCATGACGACCGGGCCCGCGCGATCGGCGCCTGGTCCGGGCTCGGCGGTATCGCGGCGGCGATCGGCCCGCTGCTCGGCGGCGTCCTCGTGCAGGTGTGGTCGTGGCGGCTGGCGTTCCTGATCAACCTGCCGCTGGCCGCCGTCTGCGTCCTGCTCGCCCGGCGCTACGTGCCCGAGTCCCGCGACGAGGAGGCGACCGGGCATCCCGACTTCCTGGCCGCCGCCGTCGGCGCGATCGGTCTCGCCGGTCTCACCGGCGCGCTCGTGGAGGCGCCCGGGCGCGGTATCGGTGACGTCGTCGTCCTGGTGGCGATCGTGCTCGGCGTCGCCGGGCTGGCGGCGTTCCTGGTGATCCAGCACCGCTCCGCCGATCCGCTGGTGCCGCCGAAACTGTTCCGCGACCGGACGTTCAGCCTCGCCAACGCGCTGACCTTCGTCGTCTACGCGGCGCTCGGCGGCGTGATGATGCTGATGGTCATGCAGCTCCAGGTGTCGCTGGGCTATTCGCCGACCGCGGCCGGGCTCGCCGGGCTGCCGATCACCGTCATCATGCTGCTGTTCTCCGGCCGGTCCGGCGCGCTCGCGCAGAAGATCGGGCCGCGGACGCAACTGGTCGTCGGCCCGATCCTGGTCGGCGTGGGCATGCTCCTGCTGATGCGGGTCGGGCCGGGATCTTCGTACCTGGGATCGGTGCTGCCCGCCGTCGTCGTGTTCGGCGCCGGGCTGGCGACGGTCGTCGCGCCGGTGACCGCGACGGTGCTCGCCGCCGCGCCGGACCGGTACGCCGGCGTCGCCTCCGGGGTCAACAACGCCATCGCCCGGTCCGGCGGTCTGCTCGCGATCGCCGTCCTGCCCGCCGTCGCCGGGCTTTCCGGCGCCGCGTACACCGATCCGGTCGCGCTGACCGCGGGCTGGCGGACGGCGTTGCTGGTGTGCGCGGCGCTGGCGATCGGCGGCGGGTTGATCGCGCTCGGCATCCACAACGGTGTCCTCGACACCCCTTCGGGCGAGGACGCCGACGAGTCACCGCATCCGGGCGAATGTCTCCATTGCGGGGTCGACTCGCCTCCGACGCACGTCCGCCCCGGCGGTCACGCGTGATCAGACGGACGACACGCGTGACTGGACGGACGTCACGAGTGTCGTCCACTCAATCACGCGTGTCGTCCATCTGGACACGTGTGTCGTCCTAAGCGAGGAGGTCGGCGAGGGTGGCCGGGTCCAGGTTGCCGCCCGAAACGACCGAAACGACCTTGCCCGGCGGCAGCGCTTCGCGGTGGGAGAGGAACGCGGCGGTCGCGGTGGCCCCGCTCGGCTCGGCGACCAGCCGCGCGCGGTGCGCCAGCGTCCGGACGGCGTCCCGGATCTCCTCCTCCGAAACGGTGATGACGTCGTCGAGCACCGACTGGAGGTGCGCGAAGGTCAGGTCCGACGGCTGGGCGCGCAGGCCGTCGGCGCTGGTCCGCGCCCGCAGGTCCATCGGCCACTCGATGCGCCTGCCCGCGCGCAGGCCCTCGGCGGTGTCGGCGGCCAGCTCCGGCTCGACGCCGATGACCTTCGCGTCCGGCAGCAGCGCCTTGATCGCCGTGCCGACGCCCGAGGCCAGCCCGCCGCCGCTCAGCGGGACGAGGACGACGCCGGCGTCAGGCAGGTCTTCGGCGATCTCCAGGCCGACGGTGCCCTGTCCGGCGATGACGTCACGGTGGTCGAACGGCGGGATCATGGTGAGCCCACGTTCCTCGGCGACGGCGAGCGCGGAAGACTCCTGGGCGTCGATCGGGACCTCGATGACTTCGGCGCCGAGCGCCTTGGTGGCCTCGACCTTGGCGCGCGGGGCGACGTCCGGAACGAGGATCACCGAGGGAATCCCGAATCGCTTCGCCGAGTAGGCGACCGCTTGCGCGTGGTTGCCGCTGGAAAACGCGACGACGCCGCGGGAGCGCTGATCTTCGGTCAGCGCGGCGATCGCGTTGTAGGCGCCGCGCACCTTGAAAGCGCCGATCGGCTGAAGGCTTTCCGGTTTGAGCCACAACGGCGCCCACCCTTGTGCCAGCAGGGGTGTGTGCACCGCGACGCCTTTGACACGGCTCGCCGCGTCGCGGATTTCCTCGATCGATACCAGATCCATACGGCCGATTATGTCAAGGAGTTGTGAACCGTGGACAGTCCTTTTTGGACAGACGGCGTGGCGCTCCTCACGTGCGGACAACGAAGGGAGCATCCCGCGCGCCTTATTCGTTAGGACGGGTGAGGACCGACTAGCAGCAGAACGGGATCATGACCAAGGAGAGCACGGAGAAGACCGAAAAGACGGAAAAGCAGGGCCGGATCATCCAGGTGACGGCGGCGGCGATGGCCGCGATCACCGCGGCACTGCTGGGTTCCACGCTCGGCGTGGCCGGGACGGTCGCGGGCGCCGGGCTGGCGAGTGTGATCACGACGCTCGGCGGCGAGCTGTACCTGCGTTCGCTTCAGCGGACGAAGGACGCGGCGCTGAAGGCGCGAGTGGTGCTGACCGTGCCGGGGCGGCGCCGGGTGCTCGACCCGGGCGAAGAAGAGACCGTCCGGTTGAAACCGTCCGAGGACGAAGAGGAACCCACGGGCCGGAAGTTCAAACCACGCTGGGCGGTGATCGCCGGGGTCAGCGTGGTGGCGTTCGCGGTGGCGCTCGTCGCGATCACCGGCTTCGAGGGCGCGACCGGGAAGACCTTCGGCGGCGGCACCGGGACGACCATAGGGAAGATCATCGGCGGCGGGCAGGCCAAGGAGCCGCAGGACAAGCACGACACCCCGCCCGCGACGTCCCCTTCGGAGACGAAGGACGACCGGCCCGAGACGACGCCGACGAACACTCCGCCCCCTTCGACGGCACCCACCACCACGCAGGCGCCTCCGACGACGCCGACAGCGCCGTCCACCACGCCTTCGACCTCTCAGGCACCGTCGACGACGCCGTCGGCCCCGCCCGCCTCGAACACCCCCGTGCCCTGACCCTTCCTCGTCCCCGCGTTTAGTCCTCTGAATGCGGTAGTTCGTATCGCCGACTACCGCATCCAGAGGACTAAATGCATGGGAGGGGGTCAGGGGAGGGCGGAGCGAAGCGTGCGAGCGGCCGCTTCGGGGTCTTCGGCCTCGGTGATCGCCCGGACGACGACGATCCGCGACGCGCCCGCGGCCAGCACCTCGGGCAGGCGCTCGGTGTCGATCCCGCCGATCGCGAACCACGGCCGCGTCGTCCCGGACGCGGCCGTCGAGCGCACCAGGTCGAGTCCCGGCGCGGACCGGCCCGGTTTCGTCGGCGTCGGCCAGCACGGGCCGGTGCAGAAGTAGTCGACGCCGGGCTCCCCGGCGGCGGCCGCGGCCTGTTCGGCCGAATGGGTGGACCGGCCGATCACCACGTCCTCCCCCAGCACGCGGCGCGCCAGCGACACCGGGATGTCGTCCTGACCCAGGTGCAGCACGTGCGCGCCGACGGCGAGCGCGACGTCCGCGCGATCGTTCACCGCCAGCAGCTTGTCGTGCTTTTCGCACGCCTCGGCCAGCACTTCGAGGGCGGCGATCTCGTGTTTCGCCTCGATCGGGGCACCGCCGGTCTTGTCCCGCAGCTGGATGATGTCGACCCCGCCGGCCAGCGCCGCGTCGGCGAATTCGGCGAGATCGCCGCGGCCGCGGCGGGCGTCGGTGCAGAGGTACAGGCGGGCGTCCGCGAGCCGGGCGCGGATCGGCGAACCAGACAGGGTGGGCATGGCGGCGACGGTACTCGCGCGCTACGGTGTGGTGGTCCGCACGGGAGCCCGAGGACGGGCTGAGAGGGAGCCGGGACCGCTCCGACCGTGGAACCTGATCCGGGTCATGCCGGCGCAGGGAGCGTGATTCCATGAAGGAACTTTCGGTTGTCGGCGGCGGGGTCATCGGCCTCGCGATCGCTTGGCGTGCGTCCGCGCGCGGTCGTCGCGTCACCGTGTACGACCCGGATCCGGGACGAGGCGCGTCGTGGCTCGCGGGCGGCATGCTCGCCCCGGTCACCGAGGCCTGGCCCGGCGAGGAGGACGTGCTCACCCTCGGTGAGGCGTCGCTGCGGCGCTGGCCGGATTTCGCCCGTGACCTGGCGGAAGAGGGCGTCGATCCGGGCCTTTCACCGCACGGCACACTCGTCGTCGCGCTGGACAGCGCCGACGCGGGCAACCTCGAAATGCTGGCCGCGTACCTCACCGAACTCGGCCGCGAGGTCGGGCAGCTGACCGGGCGCGAAGCCCGCCGCGCCGAGCCCGGTCTCGCCGGAACAGTCCGAAGTGGACTCCTGGTACCCGGGGATCTGGCCGTGGACAACAGAAAGCTGCTGCACGCGCTCAAACACGCGTGCGACGCGCACGGCGTAGAGTTCCGCCACGAGACGGTCACCGGGCTCGAAGACCTCGACGGCGACGTCGTCCTCGCAGCGGGCGCCTGGACCGGACGCCTGCACCCCGCGCTCGACGGCGCGGTCCGCCCGTTGAAGGGCGAGATCCTCCGCCTGCGGCCGCGACGGGGCTGCCTGCCGCCGCCGAAGCGGACCGTCCGCGCGATGGTCGAGGGCCGCCCGATCTACCTCGTCCCGCGCGACGACGGGCAGCTCGTACTCGGCGCGACCCAGTACGAGGCCGGTTTCGACGAGACCGTCACCGTCCGAGGCGTGCGTGAGCTGCTCGAAGGCGCGGAGCGCGTCTTCCCGGGCCTGACCGAATACGAACTCGTCGAGACGGCTGCCGGGCTTCGCGCGGCGAGCGTCGACACGATGCCTTTCATCGGTGAGCTGGGCGAAGGCGTCTTCGCCGCGACAGGTCACCATCGCAACGGTCTCCTGATGGCCCCAGTCACCGCGGACGCCGCGGTCGCCTGGCTGGACGGACGGCCGTTGCCGGACGAGGTCGCGGCGGCCACGCCGTCGCGGCGAAGCGAGGAGCGGGTGTGATGGAGATCCAGGTCAACGGCCAGTGGCGCGAATTCCCCGACGGGACCACCGTCGAGGGGGTGCTGGAGGCGCTGGGCACGGCGACGCGGGGAGTCGCGGTCGCGGTGGACGGCGTGGTCGTCCGGCGGGGCGACTGGCCGGAATCGGTGGTGCGCAAGGGCGCCAGCATCGACATCCTCACCGCTGTGCAAGGAGGCTGACATGAACGGTGACGAACTCGTCATCGGCGAGCACAAACTCTCGTCGCGGCTGATCATCGGCACCGGCGGCGCGGGCAACCTCGCCGTGCTGGAACGCGCGCTGGTGGCGTCCGGGACGGAACTGACCACCGTCGCCATGCGCAAGGCCGACGCCGAAGGCGGCTCCGGTGTCCTCGAACTGCTTCGGCGGCTTGGCATCCGCCTGCTGCCCAACACCGCCGGTTGCCGCACTGCCGCCGAAGCGGTCCTCACCGCGCAGCTCGCCCGCGAAGCACTCGAAACCGACCTCATCAAGCTGGAGGTCCACGCCGACGACCGCACGCTGCTGCCCGACCCGTTCGAGACCCTCGACGCGGCCGAACAGCTCGCCGCGGACGGTTTCACCGTGCTCGCGTACACCAACGACGACCCGGTGCTGGCGCTGCGGCTGGAGGAGGCGGGCTGTGCGGCGGTGATGCCGCTCGGCGCGCCCATCGGCACCGGTCTCGGCATCCGGAACCCGCACAACATCGAGCTGATCGTGTCGCGCGCCGGGGTCCCGGTGATCCTCGACGCCGGGATCGGCACGGCTTCCGACGCGACGCTGGCGATGGAGCTCGGCTGCGACGCCGTCCTGCTCTCCACCGCCGTGACCAGGGCCGCGGATCCGGAACGGATGGCATCGGCGATGCGGGCCGCCGTCACCGCCGGGCGGCTGGCCGCCGGCGCGGGGCGGATCCCGCAGCGGTTCTGGGCGCACGCTTCGAGCCCTCCTCGATAACCCTTTTGTACGGTTCACGGCCTTGACCGCGAGTACGCCCCCGGAGCCCGTATGGTTGACGGCACTTTCCGGAGGCGCACCCGCCGCCGTGTACCCAGAGGAGCCAGTGGTGACCACGTCAACGGTCCAGGACGTTTCGGGCAGGTTGTTCCTGGCGGTGGGCAGGCTGTCCCGGTCACTGCGGCAGGCCGGCGTGCCCGGGCCAGGCCACGGTGCGATTTCCGCGCTCGCGACGCTCGTGCACCACGGGCAGCTCCGTCTGGGGGATCTCGCGGCGAAGGAAGGCGTCGCCGCGGCCACCATGTCGAGGATCGTCGCTTCGCTGGTCGAAGCGGGCTACGTCAGCCGTGAATCGGACCCGATCGACAGGCGCGCCTGGCTCGCGGAGGCCACCGAAGAGGGCGAGAGGCTGGTTTCCGGCGTCCGGTCGACGCGGGTGAACGAACTCGGCAAACGCCTCGAACGGCTGACTCCGGAGCACCAGGCGGCCTTGGCGGCGGCTCTCCCGGCGCTCGAAGCGCTTATTGCCGACGAAGAGCGCTGACTTCCGCCCGAAGAGCGCGAAGCTCGTCGAGGATCTCCTTGTTGGCCTGAGCCTGGGTTTCGGCTTGCTTCGCCTCTTCCTCGCGGATGTCCTGGCGAAGCTCGTCCTCCATCCCGCTGACCACCACGGCGATGAAGAGGTTCAGCACCGCGAAGCTGGACACGAGGATGTAGACCACGAAGAACACCCAGGCCATGGGTGCTTCCTTCATGATCTCCTTCGCGATGTCCGGCCACGCCTCGCCCGTCATCACCTGGAAGAGCGTGAACAGCGAAGTGCCGAGGTCGCCGAAGTTCTCCGGTGAGATCGCGCCGAACAGTTTCGTCGCCATCACGCCCGCGACGAAGATGATCAACGCGAGGAGCGCGGCGATCGAAGCCATCCCGGGGATCGACGCGAGCAGGCCGGTGACGACCTTCCGCATCGACGGCACGACCGAGATCAGCCGCAGCACCCGAAGGACCCGCAACGCCCGCAGCACCGCGAACGGGCCGGTCGTGGGGATCACCGCGATGCCGACGACGAGCAGGTCGAAGATGTTCCACGGGTCGCGGAAGAACTTCGCGCGGTAGGCGTAGAGCTTCGCACCGAGCTCGAGGACGAAGATCCCGAGCGCGACGTAGTCGACCGTGTGCAGCAGCGACCCGTACTCGGCGACCATCCTGGTCGAGGTCTCCAGGCCGAGGGTGACGGCGTTGAAGACGATCACCGCGATGATGAAGTTCTGGAAGCGGCGGTCTTCGACGACCCTGGCCACCGTTTCGCGTCCCGTCACGGCGCAGATGGTAACCGTCCGTGCGCTCAGTGCTCCGGCGCAAGCCGCCAAAACGCCGAAACCGGACCGACCTTCGCACCCATCGGGTAGGCGTTTTCGACCGCGTGTGAGACGAACCACTTGCCGTAGCGGGCGGCCTCGACGACGGACATCCCCTTCGCGAGACCGGCCGTCAGCGCCGACGCCATCGTGTCCCCGGCGCCGTGCGTGTGCTGCGTGGCGTATCGCTCACCCGGCAGCTCGACGAACGTGGAGCCGTCGAAGAGCACGTCGACGCACTCCGGGTCGGAGACGAGGTGCCCGCTCTTCACGAGCACGTACTTCGGCCCGAGCCGGTGCAGGACGACGGCCGCCTGGTGCATCTGCTCGCGGGTGGTCACGGTCATCCCGGTCAGCAGGCGGACCTCGTCGAGGTTCGGCGTGAGGACGGTCGCGCGCGGCAGGAGTTCGTCGCGCAGCGCCACCAGCCCGGCCTCGTCGAACAGCGGATGCCCGTGCATCGACGCCGCGACCGGGTCGACCACGAACGGCACCTTGCTGTCGCGGCCGATCTCGGCCTTGTCGCAGGCCGCGGCGACGGCGTGGATGATCTCCGCCGAGGCGAGCATGCCGGTCTTGGCCGCGTTGACGCCCATGTCGGCCGCGACCGCCTCGATCTGCCCGGCGACGATATGCGCCGGGATGTCGGTGCGGTCGTGCACGCCGAGGGTGTTCTGAACGGTCACCGCGGTGACCGCGACCAGACCGTGCACCCCGCAGGTGAGGAACGTGCGCAGGTCGGCCTGCAGGCCGGCGGCACCGCCGGAGTCGGACCCCGCGATGGTCAGCGCCGACGGCGGGCTCGGGTTCTCGCTCATGGGTCCATTTTCCATGTGCGATCTCAGACGGTCAGGACGAGCTTCCGTCGGCTGACGTCCTCCGCGAAGGCACGCGGACTTCATCGGGAAGTCGGTTCGGCGCACTAACTTGACGAACAATTGGTTCGAACAAGTTACCGGAGGCTTTCGTGCGCAGAACGCTTTCCCTCCTCGCGGTCTTGGTGGCCGTCGCCGGGCTGACGTCCGGCGTCGCCGTCGCCGCGGCCAAAACGCCCAAGGTGCTGGTCATCGGCCTGGACGGCGCCCGGTTCGACAAGCTGATGGCCGCCGACACCCCGAACGTCCACCCGCTGGCGAACCGCGGGTACGTGTCGCGCAGTTCGTTGTACGGCAGCGGGATGGCGCCGACGGTCAGCGGCCCCGGCTGGTCCACGATCCTCACCGGTGTCTGGCCGGACAAGCACAAGGTGAAGGACAACTCTTTCACCGGCGACGATCTCGCCTCGCATCCGAGCTGGCTCGCGCGCGCCGAAACCGCGAACCCGGCGCTCGACACCTACGCGGCGGTCGACTGGACGCCGATCGGCGACCGGATCCTGCGCACCGGCCAGGACCGCAAGTTCGTCCTGAACGGCGACAGCGCGGGCTACGAGAAGACCGACGAGCAGGTGGCCGTCGACGCGGAGAAGCATCTCAAGCAGGACAAGGCCGACGCCTCGTTCGTCTACTTCGGACAGACGGACATCGCCGGCCACGAGCACGGCGCGGACTCCTCGCAGTACGAAGCCAGTCTGCGCACCGACGACGCGTTGATCGGACGCCTGCTCGCCGCCGTCGACGCCCGGCCGGCCCGCGCGGACGAGGACTGGCTGATCATGATCTCCGCCGACCACGGCCACACGGCCTCCGGCGGACACGGTGGTGACAGCCCCGAGGAGCGGATGACCTTCGTGATCGCCGCGGGCGGTGCGGTTCCGGCCGGAACCCCCGCCGTGGCACCGAAGATCGTCGACATCGCACCGACGGTGCTGCGGCATCTGGGTATCGCGGCTCCGGCGGTCTACGACGGCTACCCGCTCGGCGCCGCGCCTTTGGACGTTTTCGACACCGCCGTTCTGAAGCCCCGGCAGGACGAAACCGGTGTCCCGGCCGGAGTGCTCGGCTGGACGCACGACGCACCCGGCGGCTGGAGCGTGCGCAACGCGTCCGGAATGCCCGCCGGTGTGACGGAATGGCAGGGCTGGGCCTTCACGACCGACGACTTCTGGACCCGCACCGCTCCCGGACAGCAGCGTGAGGCGAACGCCCGAGCGCGGGGCATTTTCGCGGTCGCGGACCCGGACGAGTGGGACGACAAGGGTTCGCCCTCGTCGCGTGGAACCTTCGACTCTTCCCTGGTGTCGCCTTCGTTCGACGTCTCCGGAAAGTCCACTGTGGACGTCGCGTTCGTTTCGCACTACCGGCAGGAGGGAACGCAGCGGGGCGCGCTGACGGCGTCGTTCGACGGTGGTCCCGAGCAGAACGTGCTGGCCTACGGGCCGGAGTCCGGGACGGCGAACAAGGGTGGCGACGTGCTTTCGGTGCCGACGTCGGCTTCGGTGAAGGTGCCCGCGGGGGCGCGTTCGGTGAAGCTGACCTGGCGGCTCTACGCGGCGGGGAACGACTGGTACTGGGCGGTGGACGCTCCTCGCCTCACCACTCGCTAACGGATGTCATGAAAGGGCCGTTCAGGACATCTTTCGTCCTGAACGGCCCTTTCATGACATTTCCGCACTCCTACTTCAGTGTCCAGAAGGGTGAAACAGGGCCGACCCCGGCCCCCAGCGGATACGACTCCGCGACGCACCGCTCGATGAACCGCTTCCCCTCGGCGACGGCGGTCGGCACATCGGCCCCCTTCGCCAGCGAGGACGTGATCGCCGAAGCCATCGTGTCCCCGCCACCGTGCGTGTTCCGGGTGTCGAAGCGCGGGCCGCTCAGCTCGACCCAGGATTCCCCGTCGGACAACAGGTCCACGCAGTCCTGGGCGGCGTCGAGATGCCCGCCCTTCACCAGCACCCACTCGGAACCGAACTCCAGCAACGCTTCCGCCGCTTCCCGCTGGGTCCCGGGCCCGGTCACCTCGACGCCGGTCAGCAACCGCACCTCGTCCAGGTTCGGTGTGATCAGCGTGGCGCGCGGGAAGAGTTCGGTGCGGATCGCCTCCAAAGCCTCCTCGCGCAGCAACGCGTGCCCGGTCATCGAAGCGGCGACGGGGTCGACGACGAACGGCGTGCCCGTCGAGCGTCCGATGTGGACTTCATCGAGCGTTTTGGCGACGGCGTTGATGATCTCGGCCGTCGCGAGCATCCCGGTCTTCGCCGCGTCGACGCCCATGTCCGTGGCGACGGCCTTGATCTGGCCGGTGACGACGTCGACCGGGATCTCGCTGAACCCCTGCACGCCCAGCGAGTTCTGCACGGTGACCGCGGTGAGCGCGACCATCCCGTGCACGCCGTTGGCGAAGAAGGTGCGCAGATCGGCCTGGATGCCCGCACCACCACCGGAATCCGATCCGGCGATGGTGAGGGCCGTCCTGGGTGTGGCTGTCACTGATTGACCACCGGCAGGTACACCTTGTTGCCCTGCTCGGCGAATTCGTTCGACTTCTCCTCCATGCCGGCCTCGATGGCCTCCACAGTGGACAGTCCGTGTTCCTCGGCGTACTTGCGGACGTCCTGCGTGATGCGCATCGAGCAGAACTTCGGCCCGCACATCGAGCAGAAGTGCGCCGTCTTCGCAGGTTCCGCGGGCAGCGTCTCGTCGTGGTACGAACGCGCGGTGTCCGGGTCCAGCGACAGGTTGAACTGGTCGTTCCAGCGGAATTCGAAGCGGGCCTTGGACAGCTCGTCGTCCCACTCCTGCGCGTACTGGTGGCCCTTGGCGAGGTCGGCGGCGTGCGCGGCGATCTTGTAGGTGATGACGCCGGTCTTCACGTCGTCGCGGTTCGGCAGGCCGAGGTGCTCCTTCGGCGTGACGTAGCAGAGCATCGCCGTGCCGTACCAGCCGATCTGCGCCGCGCCGATGGCCGAGGTGATGTGGTCGTACGCCGGCGCGATGTCGGTGGCGAGCGGGCCGAGGGTGTAGAACGGTGCCTCGCCGGTCAGCTTCTCCTCGAGTTCGACGTTCTCCTTGATCTTGTGCATCGGCACGTGGCCGGGGCCCTCGATCATCACCTGGACGTCGTGCTCGCGGGCGATGTGCGTGAGCTCGCCCAGCGTCTCCAGTTCGGCGAACTGCGCGCGGTCGTTCGCGTCGGCGATCGAGCCCGGCCGCAGGCCGTCACCGAGGGAGAAGGTGACGTCGTACTCGCGCAGGATCTCGCAGAGTTCGGCGAAATTGGTGTACAGGAACGATTCCTTGTGGTGCGCGAGGCACCACGCCGCCATGATCGAACCGCCGCGCGAGACGATGCCGGTGACCCGGCGCGCTGTCAGCGGGATGTAGCGCAGCAGCACCCCCGCGTGCACGGTGACGTAGTCGACGCCCTGTTCGCACTGCTCGATGATCGTGTCGCGGTAGACCTCCCACGACAGTTTTTCCGGCTCCCCGTTGACCTTTTCCAGCGCCTGGTAGATCGGCACGGTGCCGACCGGGACCGGCGAGTTGCGGATGATCCACTCGCGCGTCTCGTGGATCCGCTTGCCGGTGGAGAGGTCCATGATCGTGTCGGCGCCCCAGCGGGTGGCCCACACCATCTTGTCGACCTCTTCCTCCACGGAGGACCAGACGGCCGAGTTGCCCATGTTGGCGTTGATCTTCACCAGGAAGTTCTTGCCGATGATCATCGGCTCGGTCTCCGGGTGCTTGCGGTTGGCGGGGATCACCGCGCGACCGCGCGCGACCTCGTCCCGCACGAATTCCGGCGAGCAGCGCTCGCGTGCCGCGACGTACTCCATCTCGCGGGTGATGACGCCCTGTTTCGCCCAGCCGAGCTGGGTGTTGTGCTCACGACCGTCGGCCCATCCGGCGCGCAGCCGGTGAAGTCCACTGTGGACGTCGATCTGCGCGTCGTCGTCGGTGTACGGGCCGGAGGTGTCGTAAACGTCGAAATGCTCGCCGTTCGAAAGATCGATCCGCCTCGCGGGGACCCGGAGCCCGGATTCCGTCTGGTGATAGACCTTCCGGGAACCGGTGATCGGACCGGTGGTCACGGTCGGCTTGATGCCCTGGGCATTCTCAAGCGTCGTCAACGACGTTCACTCCCTACGCCGGCATTACCCGGTCAGGTTCATGCGGTCGGCGGCGCCGGGTCCTCTAGAAAGACACCAGCCGCCCTCTCAGCCCGCCATGGCGCGAGCTCCCGCGGTTGTTTGGTTGTGCCCCGACCATGCCACGCCGGGGCCGGATCAATCAACCCGCCCTCGGGTGACGACTTGTCGACAGCGTTGACGGTTCACCGGTTCGGGTCCTGTGCGCGCCGGGGATTCACGACAGAATCCCGGAGATTCTGCACCGTTACAGAAGTCTGGGGTGGATATGCGGAAACTCGTGCTCCCGGCATTGGCGGGCGTGGTGGTCGCGGGGCTGGTCCCGGCGGTCGCCGAGGCTCAGGGAGGTGAGGCGCCAGGTGCGCCAGGCGCTCATCCGAGCTGGCTCCCGGCCGACAAGACCGGCTTCGGCACCGCCCGCGAACGGGCGAGCAACGTCTGGTTCACCCTGCAGGGCGGCCGGATGTCCGAGGTCTACTACCCGGATCTGTCGACGCCGGGCGTGCGGTCGCTGGATCTCGTCGTGACCGACGGGACGAGCTTCGCGACCGTCGATTCCTCGGCCAAGGCCCAGCAGGTGCGCCGCACCGGCGGACTCACCTACGAACAGACCGTCACCGACGACCAGCGTCGTTGGAAGCTCCGCAAGACCTACGTCACCGACCCGGCGCGCGCGAGTGTGCTGATCGACGTCGACTTCGTTTCGCTGACCGGCCGCCCGTACCAGGTGTACGCGGTCGCGGATCCCGATCTCACCAACGAAGGATCCGACGACTCCGCGCGCTCACAGGGTGCGAGCGCGGTCGCTTCGGATGCGAAGACGGCGGCCGCGCTGGCGGCGGAACCGGCGTTCTCGCGGACTTCCGTCGGCTTCGCGGGCTTCTCCGACGGCGTCACGCAGCTGACGAAATCCTTCAGCCTCAAGCATTACGCGACCGCGGCCAAGGGCAACGTGCTGATCACCGGGCAGACCTCCGCCGACGGTGTCCGCTCACGTGACTTCACGCTTTCGCTGGGCATGGGCGCGAAGGACTCCGACGCGCTCGCCAATGCGAAAGCCTCTCTGCGGCGTGGATTCGCCGACGCCGCCCGCGCGTACGACCGGGGCTGGACGAAGTACCTCCGTCAGGTGAAGGACGCGCCCTCCTCGTTGAAGACCAAGCGGGAGCGCGATCTCTATCAGGCGTCCGTGCTCATGCTCGCCGCGAGCGAGGACAAGATCCACCAGGGGGCGCTCATCGCGTCGCCGAGCATGCCGTGGCGGTTCGGGAACAACGACCCCGAATGGTCGCCGTCGGGTACTTACCACCTGGTCTGGCCGCGTGACCTCTACCAGATCGCGACCGGGCTGCTCGCCGCCGGCGATCGCGACGCCGCGAACCGGTCGGTCGACTACATGTTCGGCACGCAGCAGTTGTCGGACGGACATCTGCCGCAGAACAGCCACGTCGACGGCACGCCGTACTGGACGTCCATCCAGCTCGACGAGACCGCGCTGCCGATCGTGCTCGCGCAGCAACTCGGCCGCACCGACGCGAAGACCTGGCGCGGTGTGCGCAAGGCGGCGGAATTCCTGTTGTCCTACAAGGCGGACAACGGGCACGCGTCGCCGTACAGCCAGCAGGAACGCTGGGAGGAGCAGGACGGCTATTCGCCTTCGACGATCGCCGCGGTGATCGCCGGACTGGTCTGCGCGGCCGATCTCGCCAAGGCGAACGGTGCCGACGCCGACGCGGCGCGCTACCTCGCGACCGCCGACGCCTTCAAGGCGAAACTCGCCCGGTGGACGGTGACCACGAACGGCCCGCTGTCGAAGGACCCGTACTTCGTCCGGCTGACCAAGGACGGCGACGCGGACAACGGCACGAAGTACAACCTGGGCAATTCCAGCGTGACCATGGACCAGCGTGCGGTGACCGACGCCGGATTCCTCGAACTGGTGAGGCTGGGCATCTACCGCGCCGACGATCCGGTGATCACGAACAGCATCAAGGTCACCGACGCCGACATCGCGTTCACCACCCCGACGGGGCAGTTCTGGCACCGCTACACGAAGGACGGATACGGCGAGAAGGCCGACGGCTCGCCGTGGGACTACACGTTCCCGGCCGAAAGCCGGACCACCTTCGGGCGACTGTGGCCGCTGCTCGCGGGTGAACGCGGCGAGTACGACCTCGCCGCCGGTGACCGGGGTACGGCCGCGAAGCGGCTTCGCGACCTCGGACGCGTCAGCAGCTCCGGGGACACGATGCCGGAGCAGGTCTGGGACGAGAACGCGCCTTCGGGGCAGCCGGGCTTCCCGGCGGGCACGCCGACCGCGTCCGCGACGCCGCTGGCCTGGACGCATGCCCAGTACCTCCGGCTCGCGTGGTCGGTGGAGGCCGGGAAGGTGATCGAGCAGCCGCGGGTTGTGCGGTGCCACTTCCTGGGGTGCTGACCCTCGCGTAAATGTCATGAAAGGGCCGTTCAGGACATCTTTCGTCCTGAACGGCCCTTTCATGACATGCGCTGAGGGATCAGTCGTCGGAGGGCTGGGCCTCGGGCAGCCACGAGTTGCCCGGAACGCCCCATTTGTTCGACTTCAGCATCTTCTTCGCCGCGCGGGCGTGCCGCCCGACCAGCCGGTCGAGGTAGATGAAGCCGTCCAGGTGATCGGTCTCGTGCTGCAGGCAGCGCGCGAGGTAGCCGGTTCCTTCTACCTCGATCGGATTGCCCTCGACGTCGAAGCCGGTGACCTTCGCCCACGAAGCGCGCCCTGTCGGGTACGACTCGCCGGGAGCCGACAGGCAGCCTTCCCAGTCGTCGTCCGGATCGGGCATCGTCTCCGGGATCTCCGACGTCTCGAGCTTCGGGTTCACCACGACACCCTTGTGGCGCGTGCCCTCGTCGTCGGGGCAGTCGTAGACGAACACGCGCAGGTCGAGGCCGATCTGGTTGGCCGCGAGGCCCACCCCTTCGGCGGCGTACATGGTCTCGAACATGTCGTCGACGAGGGTGCGCAGCTTGTCGTCGAACTCGGTGATCTCCCGAGTCGGGTTGTGCAGCACGGGCTCGCCGGCGATCACGATGGGATGGACGGTCACGCGCGCAGTTTAGTCGGACCCTTCTGGTAGACCCTTACCCGTGACGCGCCGACGCCGTTACCGAGGCCGGGCGCCGCATCCGTGGTCTAATGGCGCCGCGGAATGACAAGCCTGTGGTTTCACGCCCGCCGAGCACTGACCTGATTGCGAGGAGTCGGATGGACGCCGCGGAGTCGATGGCTGAGCCCGACCAGCCGTCCCCGTCGGAGACCGTGAACGGCCTCAGCGAGCGCGAGCTCGACATGCTCGCGTTCGAACGTCAGTGGTGGAAGTACGCCGGCGCGAAGGAACAGGCCATCCGCGAACGCTTCTCGATGTCGTCGACGCGTTACTACCAGCTGCTGAACCGGCTGCTCGAGAAGACCGAAGCCATGCAGGCCGACCCGATGCTGGTGAAGCGCCTGCGAAAGACGCGAGCGGCCCGGCAGCGCAATCGCGCGGCCCGGCGACTGGGGATCGATCTCTCATGAGTCTGTTTTCGGGCCTGTCCCGGCCGATGAAGGCCGCCGGACTGGCCTTGGTCGGTGTCGCCGTGATCGCCGCCGTGATCGGCGGGATCACCCTGACCAGCGGCGGCGGTGACTCCGACACCGCGACACCGCCCGGCACCACGCCCACGTCCTCGGACGGCGCGACGCAGCCTTCGTCACCGGCGCCGGGCTCGCCTTCGGCCAGCACGCCGCCCGCGTCGTCCTCGGCGCCGCCGTCGAGCGCGCCCGCGAGTTCCGCGCCTCCGGCCAGCCAGCCGGGGCAGACCGGTCAACCGGGCCAGCCCGGTGGCGACCAGCAGGCGTCGCACAAGTGGGTGACGGTGCGCGTTTACAACAACAGCACGATCCAGGGCCTCGCCGAGCAGGCCGCGAAGGATTTCCGCGCCTCCGGCTGGAACGTCTCCGAGGTCAAGGGCTACCCGGGCAGGCTCCCCGAGACGGTGGCCTACTACCGCCCGGGCACCGACGAGGAAGCGGCCGCGAAGGCGCTGGCGCTGGAGTTCGGGTTCCGCGCCGAGCCCCGGTTCAAGGAGATCGAGAACATCGGTCCCGGCGTGATCGTCATCCTCACCAAGGACTACAAGACCAACGACAAAGACGGCTCCTAGCCACGACGGGAAAGGGCCCGCTTCCTCGCAAGGAAGCGGGCCCTTTTCACATGCTCAGACCTGGGTCTGCGCGTACGCCTCCAGGGCGGCGAGCTGGGCCGGGTCGAGCGACGGCCGGACCGTCTCGGCCGCCTTCGTCAGATGCGCGGCGGTGACCTCCTTGGCCTCCAATGACTCCCGCATCGCGGTCAGCGCGGCCTCGCGGATCAGCGCCGCGCAGTCCGCCGCCGAGTAACCGTCCAAAGTGGCCGCATACGCCGCGAGGTCCACATCGGACGCCAGCGGCGTGTTCTTGGCGCTGGCGGCCAAGATCGCCTCACGGGCGTGCGCGTCCGGCGGCGGGACGTAGACGCGGCGCTCCAGCCGTCCTGGCCGCAGCAAGGCCGGGTCGACCAGTTCCGGCCGGTTCGTCGCGCCGAGGACGACGACCTCGCGCATCGGCTCGACACCGTCCAATTCGGTCAGCAGGGCCGCGACGACGCGGTCCGACACACCGGAATCCGACGACTGGCCGCGGCGCGGGGCGAGCGCGTCGATCTCGTCGAGGAAGATCAGCGACGGCGCGGCCTCGGCGGCGCGGCGGAACAGTTCTCGCACCGCGCGCTCGGACTCGCCGACCCATTTGTCCATCAGTTCGGCGCCCTTGACCGCGAACACGTTCAGCGCGCCGGTGCCGGCGAGCGCGCGGACCAGGAACGTCTTGCCACCGCCGGGCGGACCGTACAGGAGCACGCCGCGCGGCGGATCGACGCCGAGGCGCGCGAACGAGTCCGGGTAGCGCAGCGGCCACAGCACCGCCTCGGTGAGCGACTGCTTGACGTCGGTCATGTTGCCGACGTCGTCCAGCGTCAGCCCGCCGGTGGCCAGATTGTCCGAAGTGGACATCGAGATGGGGCGGACCGTGGTGAGCGCGTCGAGCAGGTCCCGCTGGGAGATCCGCGGCTCGTCGGCCTCACGCTGCCGCAGCGCGGCGCGGAGGGCGGCGTCACGGCGGAGCGCGATGAGGTCCGCGGCCACGAAACCGGGGGTGCGCTCGGCGATCGGGCCGACGTCG
Organism: Amycolatopsis sp. SB7-3; assembly: GCF_041021335.1. Taxonomy (NCBI): domain Bacteria; kingdom Bacillati; phylum Actinomycetota; class Actinomycetes; order Pseudonocardiales; family Pseudonocardiaceae; genus Amycolatopsis; species Amycolatopsis sp. SB7-3. The sequence goes on along the minus strand of NZ_JBFPJQ010000001.1, from coordinate 1,597,750 downwards.
ACACCGGGCTCCAGCGGGGCGTCGCGCAGGAGCACGCGCAGCAGTTCGGTGCGTGTCTTCGCGTCCGGGAGCGGCAGGCCGAGCTCGCGGTCGAGGAGGTCGGCGGCGCGCAGCCTCGGATCGGTGGACTCGGCGCGGCCGGTGGTGGCGACGACGGCGAAACCCTTGGTGCGCAGGGCCTTGCGCAGATCGTCGAGGACGACCGTCGCGAGCGGCGGCGGCTGGGACGCGGGCAGCAGCGCGTCGATGTCGGTGATCAGCAGGACGGCGGGGTCTTCGTCGTGGGTGGCCTGCTCGATCGCTTCACGCAGCCGCGCGGCGGCGACGTTCGGGTCGAGGACGGCGATGTTCGGCGCCGCGAGCGACACCACCCGCACCTTCTCGGCCTGCGCCACGGCGCGGACGAGCGTCGCCTTCCCGACGCCTTCCGGCCCGGACAGCAGGACCCCGAGATGCGCCGACGTCCCGAGTTTCGCCAGCAGCTCCGGGCGGTGGAAGGCCAGGTCGAACCATTCGGCGAGTTTGCGGGCGGCCGCTTCGGAACCGGCGAGGTCCGACAGAGGAGGCACGGTTTCCTCGGCGACCTCGTCGATCCGCTCGTCTTCGACGATCTCCGCGTCGATGAAATCCTCGTGCGGCGTGGCGGGCGTGCTGCGTACCAGCGTCGTCCCGGCGCGGGCGGGCGCGGCGGCGGGGGCGGCCTCGCCGGTGCGGGCGCCGTCACGCCAGCTGACCACAGTGGACGGTCCGACGGCGACCGGCCCCGATGGCTCGGTGGCGGTGACGGTGAGCAGCTCGTTCGTCCACGTCATGCCGATGGCGCGGGAAAGCTGGCCGCGGACCGCGGAGACGTCGGAGCCCGGCGCGGGCGCGAGATCCTGGGGGAGCAGGGAAACGGCGTCGCCGACGGTCAGCACCTTGCCGATCAGGGCGAGCCGCAGGGTGTGCGGGGAGAGCGACACGCTCGCGATACGCGAGCCCGCCACGGTGACCGTTTTCGCGGCCGACACCTCCGCGGGCGCGACGACCACTTCCGAGCCTTCGGTCACGCCGAGGTTCGACATCGTGACGTCGTCGAGGAGGATCACGCCCGGGATCCCCTCGGCGTCCGACGGGGCGGCCAGCGCGGAGCTGACCCGCGCGCCGGTGACGCGGACGGCGTCCCAGGCCATCAGGCCGAGCGCGTCGAGGACTTCGGGGTGCAGCCGGACGACGCCGCGGCGGGAGTCCAGTGCGGACGGGGTGTGCCGGACGGTCAGCGTGATCTGGGGTGCGCTCACCCCGCCACCCTATCTACGCGGACCGTGCCCAGCGGTCGAAGGACAGGATCTCCCCGGCGGGTCGCCTGGCGGCCGGGGAGAAGTCGCGCTGGGTCGTGTAGGCGACCGCGAGCAGGCTGATCTGCGCGACGTCTTCGGGGATTCCGAGCAGTTTCGCGACTTCGGCCTCGCGTGCGGGCAGGTGGTACGCGCACATCGAACTGCCGAGCCCCTTCGACCGCAGCGCGAGCTGGAAGCTCCAGATCGACGGGTACACCGAGCCGTAGTACCCGTTCTGGAGCACGGGATCCTCCGGCGGGCGGCCGATCATGCACGGGATCGCGAGGGCCGGGACGCGGCCGAGGTTGTCGACGAGGTGGCGGGCCGACCGCATGACGGCCTCGCTCGCCAGGTGGCCGTACTTCGCCATGGCCGGGATCGCCTCGGCGCGGACGATCTTCGCGATCTCCGCGCGGAGATCCGGGTCGCGGACGATGACCCAGCGCTGGGCGTCGAGCAGCATCCCCGCGGCGGGCGCCTGCTGCGCGACGCGAACGCAGTCTTCGAGCAGTCCTTCCTCGACCGGCCGGTCGAGGTCGAGTTTGCGGCGGACCGAGCGGGTGGTGGTGAGCAGGGTTTCGGTGTCCATGACATCCCTCCAGGTGACTTACGGCGTAAGCATACGATGTAAGTACTTACGGCGTAAGGGGTGCCGGTAAACTGGGACACATGGCGCTGAGCAGGGAGAAGGTGCTCGACGCCGCATTGCGGCTGGCGGGCGAGCAGGGACTGGCCGGACTGTCGATGCGGAAGCTGGCCGCCGAAGTCGGCGTGGAGGCGATGTCGCTCTACAACCACGTCGCGAACAAGGGCGATCTGCTCGACGGGCTGACCGCGCGGGTCTTCGAGAGTGTGCCACTGCCCGAACCCGGACCGTGGGACGAGCGGCTGCGGGCGCTGACGCATGGCCTGTACACGGCCTTTTCGCGGCATCCGGTGGTGGTGCGGGCGCTCGCGACCGACGCGGCGAATCCGCGTTCGGCGGGCGCACTGAAATTCATCGACGCGATGTTCTCCGCGCTGCTGGACGCCGGGCTCGACGAACGCGGCGCCGCGCGGGGCTACCGGTCGCTGATCGGGCTGGTGTTCGGGGCCGTGCTCACCGAGACGGTGGGGCTTTCCGGTGTCCCGGATCCGTCGGATCTGGAGCGCGCCGAGCCGGTGGTGGCGTGGTTCCAGCGGTCGGTGACCGCGGACGGGCTGCCCTCGCTGCACCGGGCGCTGCCGTCACTGCTGGACGGCGACTGCCTGCAGGACTTCGAGGCCCAGCTGGACCTGGTGATCGGCGGTCTGCGCGCTTCGGTGGGGTGAGCTTCGGCTCGGCTGGTCTGGGCCGGATGTCAGGAAAGGGCCGTTCAGGACACTTTTCGTCCTGAACGGCCCTTTCCTGACACTTCAGCTCCAGCGATCCCCAAGTTGTCCACAGCCCCACCCGCTTGTGGACAACTCCCGCCCCTGGCCCCCGTTTCCCCCGGTCCCGTCCGACACCCTCGGTACGCTGGGCGCGGGGCCGTCCCCCAGGGACGGGCGGGGGGCTGGGAGTGGGCGGTCAGGGCCGGTGAGTCAGCGTTTCCGCAGGCCGATCCGCCGCCACGAGCGGCGCCGCGGGCCCCGGCCGTTGTCCCGGTCCTTGTCGGTCGGGATGGTGCGCGGAGCGCGCGCGACGTGCTGTTCGCCGCGCTGCAGCCGGACCCGCTGAGCGGCGCCGGCCACCACGCGCCGCAGCGGCGGCCGCAGGCCGAGACGGCGGCGGCTCGAAGAACGCCGGATCGCGCGCCGTTCCCGCGGCGGCGCCATCCACGCCTCCGGATGCTTCGCGAGCCAACGGTGCCGGTACACCGAGTACGGGATGTGCGCCAGGTACAGAATCAGCGCGATCGCCAGCGCCACCAACGGGAACTGGATGATCGCGGCGGCCAGCAGGCCCACCCCGACCAGCAGCGGCGCGATCGCCTTGGGCGGCGCCTTCACCGTCTTCAGCGAAAGCGTCGGGATCCGGCTGATCAGCAGCGCGGCGACGGCGATCGTCCACACCCACACCACGTACTGATGCGACCACCAGCCCTGCCCGAACTGCAGCTCCAGGATCAGCGGCAGCATCGCCAGCAGACCACCGGCGGGCGCGGGCACACCGACGAAGAACTCGCCCGCGTACGGCGGCTGCTCGGTGTCCTCGATCAGCGTGTTGAACCGCGCCAGCCGCAGGATCATGCAGACCGCGAAGATCAGCGACGCCACCCAGCCGATCCGCTCGCCCTCCGCGTGCCACACGTACAGCACCAGCGCGGGCGCGACACCGAACGAGATGCCGTCGGACAGCGAGTCGAGCTCCTGGCCCATCTTCGACGTCGCGTCCAGCAGCCGCGCGATCCGGCCGTCGAGACTGTCGAGCACCGCGGCGATCCCGATCGACGCGATCGCCATCGGATAGTTGCCGATCAGCGCGAACTGCACCGACGACAGACCGGCGCACAGGGCGAGCACCGTGATGGCGTTCGGCAGCAGCCGCACGCCGGGAGTGGTCACGCGGACCATGGATCAGCCTTCCGGGTGCGGCGCCGTGGGCAGCTCGGCGATCGGCGTCTCGCCGCCGATCGTGCGCTGGCCCTTCGAGACGAGAACCTTGCTGCCCGGCGGCAGATACAGGTCGACTCGCGAGCCGAAGCGGATGATGCCGTACGTCGCGCCGACGCCGACCTTGTCACCCTCGCGGATCTCACAGAGGATGCGCCGGGCCACCAGCCCGGCGATCTGCACCACGACGAGCTCGTGGCCGTCTTCGGTGCGCATGAGCACGGAGTTGCGCTCGTTGTCGTCGCTCGCCTTGTCCAGGTCCGCAGACAGGAACTTCCCGGGCCGGTACGCGACCCGCTCGATCACCCCCGAGGCCGGGATCCGCTGGACGTGCACGTCGAACACCGACAGGAACACGCTCACCCGCATCCGCGGCTCGGCGGGCAGCCCCAGCTCGGGCGGCGGCACGGCCTCTTCGATCAGCGAGACCAGGCCGTCCGCCGACGCGACCGCGAGGCCGGACTGAGCGGGCGGGACCCGCTTGGGCTCACGGAAGAACGCGGCCGTCGCGGCCGTCGCGAGCGCGCCGACGACACCGAGGCGCTTGGAGAACCTCCGCAGCACCAGCGTCGCGGCGAGACCGCCGAACACGAACGGCCTGCCGGCCGGGTGCATCGGCGGAACGGTCTCGCGGGCCAGCTTCACGGCGTGCGCGAGGGGATTACCAGTGGCTTCCGGCCGGTTGCCGCTCATTGGTCGGGTTCACCGCAGTTCGTGTCGGGGGGTCGGGACAGGAAGAGCCACCACGCTACCGCCCTGTCCGGAGCCGGGCCGTGGCCTCCCCCGGAAGGGTTTCCCCGCGCCGGGTGGGAGGGACCACATCCCGGTAACGGAAGGTCGAAATACGCGATAACTCTAGGTAATTGACGCCGATAGCAGACCTTGAGGACCCTCGAATGCCCGCCAGCCCGGACCCCGCAGGCGAGCGACTCGCCGAGCTGTTCCGCGCCTGGAAGAAGGACATTTCGGCGGCGCCGATGCCGCCGCTCGTCGACCCCGTCCGCGCCGCCTCCGTCATCGCCGAGGCACGCGCGTCCGGATGCATATGCCCCCCGACGGCACATGCATCCGGACGCGGCCACTGGAACTGAGCGAACATCCCACTCTAGTGCCCCGCGCGCCGGTGATCACCGGTCGCGAGAAAACCGTTACCAACGGTTACTCCGTTGATCACCGCCGATACGAGTCGCTCCGCCCGGAGCCGCGCACCAGCCGCAGCAGGGCGAGCAGCACGATCGAACCGAGGATCGCGACGCCGAAGCTGGGGAAGTCGAACTCGAAGGTCCGTTCGGTCCCGGTGGCGAGCCGGTAGATGAAACCGCCGAGGGCCGCGCCCAGCACGCCGATCAGGATGCTGAACAGGCAGCCGCCGCGCCGGTCCGGGCCACCGACCACGACATTGGCCAGCCAGCCGGCGATGGCGCCGAACACGATCCACGAGAAGAAACCCATGCCATCGAGGTTACCGACCCGGATGGAGTAGTACACAAGGGGACTTGTACAATGACTCTTGTGCAACTACTGTTGTGCGTTATGGCCGATCGCGAAGTCCATGAAGTCCACGATTCGAAGGTGCTCGCCGCGATGTCGCATCCGCTGCGGCGCCGCCTGCTCGACGTCCTCCGCCTGGACGGCCCGTGCACGGCTTCCGTGCTCGCCGAACGGACCGGGCAAGCCGTCGGGAACGTCAGTCACCACCTGAAGGTGCTGGCCGCCAGCGATCTCGTCGAGGAGGCGCCGGAACTCGCCCGCGACCGTCGCGAGCGCTGGTGGCGCCGCGTGAGCTACGCGGTGTCCTGGTCGCCTTCGGACTTCCCCGACGACCCGGTCGCGGCCGCCGCCGAATCCCTCGCCCTCGAACGCCAGGTGTCCATGGCGCGCCAATGGTTCGCCGAACGCGACAGCTATCCGGAGGAATGGCATCGCGCCGCCTTCGCCACCGACAGCTGGGCGAAGATGTCGGTCGCCGAGCTGGCCGAGCTCGAACAGAAGGTCCACGAGCTGATCAAGTCCTACAGCGGCCGCGAGATCCCGGACGACGGCCAGGAACGCCGCCCCGTCTTCATCTCCACCCGAGTCGTCCCGGCCCGCCCATGACCACCCGCGAACGCGGCGGATTGCTGCGCTCCAGGGATTTCCGGCTGCTGTGGACCGGCGAGACGACCAGCGTGCTCGGCAGTTCCATCGCCGTCGTCGCGCTGCCGCTCGTCGCGGTGGTCACCCTGCAGGCGAGCACGTTCGCGGTCGGGCTGCTGACCGCGGCCGCCTGGCTGCCGTGGCTGCTGATCGGCCTGCCCGCCGGCGCCTGGGTCGACAGACGGCCGAAACGCCCGGTCATGCTGGTGTGCAACGGCATTTCCCTGCTCGTCTTCCTCAGCGTCCCGGTCGCGGCGTGGTCCGGCCTGCTCACGATGACCCAGCTGATCGTCGTCGCCCTGGCGGGCGGCGTCGCGAAGGTGTTCTTCAACGTCGCGTATCGCGCGTACTTGCCGTCGCTGGTCGACAAGGGACAACTGCAGGAGGCCAACGAAAAGCTGCAGGGCAGCGAATCCGCCGCGCAGATCGGCGGACCGGGGCTCGCCGGGCTCTTGGCGCACTGGTTCGGCGCCGTCGCCGGGGTGTTCGCCGACGCCGTCAGCTTCGGGATTTCCGTGCTGTGCCTGCGATCCATCCGGCATCGGGAGCCCGAGCGCCCGCCGAAGACGCGTTCACGGCTGCGTGACGAGATCCGCGACGGCCTCGTTTTCGTCGTCCACGACCCGTATTTGCTTGTCCTGGCGGTCTTCGGCGCGATCTCGAACGTCGCGCTCATGGGCTACCAGTCGATCGAGGTCGTGTTCCTCGTCCGCGATCTCGGCGTGGGGGAAGGCGCCGCCGGGCTCGTGCTCGCGCTCGTCGGCGCGGGCGGCGTTTTCGGCGCCGCGCTGTCGGGCAAACTCGCCGCGCGGATCGGCACCGCGCGCGCCTTCGTGCTCTGCGAGGCCTTCGGGGCGCTGATGATGCTGCTCGGCCCGCTGGCGAACGGCGGGTGGGGGCTCGCCTTCTTCGTCGCCGCCGGGTTCTCGGTCAGCGCGGGCGTCGTCGGCTCGAACGTCCTCAACGCCACCTTCAGGCAGCGCTACGTCCCGGCCGGGATGTTCGGCCGGGTCACCGCGAGTTCGTCCGTGCTCAGCTTCGGCGCGGTCGCGCTCGGCGGGCTGCTCGGCGGGATCCTCGGCGAAACGGCCGGCGTGCGGCAGACGCTGGGGCTGATGGCCGGACTCGAGGTCGTCGCCGTCTTCGTCCTGCTGTTCACCCCGGTCGGCCGGTGCCGCGACTTCCCGACGGATCGCGTTTAGGCCGTGTCTCTCGAAGCGCGCTTTCGGATTTCCACAGCCGGGCCGCGGCATGGCGGAGCTACTCGCTCAGCCGTGTCGGCGGCCCGCCTCCGCAAATCCGAGGCCTCCGGCCGAAAAGAAACGCGCGCGTGTGTCCTCGCCTGACCTGCCCACTTCAGTTCGGGAGACACCCTTTAGCCCGCTAAACGCAGGTCAGAGCAGGAGGACGTCCACCTCGTCGCCCTGCTCGGCCGAGTCCACGTCCTCCGGCAGCACGATCAGGCAGTTCGCCTGCGTGAACGACGCCAGCAGATGCGAGCCCGGCCCGCCGCGCGGACCGACGATCCCGGTGACCTCACCTTCGGCATGCGTGTAGAAGCCCCGCCGGAACTGACGCCGTCCGGCGGGGGAGGTCATCGCCTCCGTGAGCCGGGCCCGCACCCGCTGCCGGTCGACCCCCGCGTGCCCCATCGCCGCGAGCAACGCCGGCCGCAGGAAGGCTTCGAACGACACGAGCACGCTCACCGGATTGCCCGGCAGCGTCACCACCGGCACGCCGTTCCAGTGGCCGCAGCCCTGCGGCCCACCCGGCTGCATCGCGACCTTCCGGAACTCCACGCCCTGTCCGGTCAGCGCGTCCTTCACGACTTCGTACGCCCCCGCGCTCACGCCGCCCGAGGTCACCAGCAGATCGACGTCCGCCAGCCGCGGCTCGATCACCGAGCGGAACTCGTCCACGTCGTCGACCACACTGCGCACGACCTCGGCCTCGCAGCCGAGCGCGCGGATCGCGGACGCCAGCATGATGCTGTTCGACTCGTAGATCTGCCCGTGCCGCAAGGGTTCCGGCGCGTCGACGAGTTCGGTCCCGGTGGACACCACGAGCACCTTCAACGGCCGGTACACCGGAACCTCGGCGAGTCCGACGGCCGCCGCGAGACCCAGCTGCGCCGGGCCCAGCACCGTCCCCGCGGAAAGCGCCACCGTGCCCTCGACGACGTCCTCGCCCCGGCGCCGGATGTGCGCGCCCAGGACGGCCGTCCTGAGAATCCGGACGTCCGTCACACCGCCGTCCGTGTGCTCCACCATCACCACCGCGTCGGCGCCGGGCGGCAACGGGGCGCCGGTCATGATCCGGTGCGCGGTGCCCGGCTCCAATTTCGTGCTGTCGACCCGCCCCGCGGGGATGTCCTCGGCGACCGGCAGCGTCACGGGCACCTCCGCGACGTCCTCGGCGCGGACGGCGTAACCGTCCATCGCGGAATTGTCGAACGGCGGCAGCGAAACCCCCGCGCGGACGTCCTCGGCGAGCACGAGCCCGGCGGCGGAGGCGAGCGGAAGGCGGATGACGGGGGCGTTTCCGAGCAGGCCGGTGACGGTCTCACGGTGGGCGTCGACGGAGATCACCGGACCATCCTCCCGCCTCGGGCCCCGCATGCAAGACTCTGCGCGTCACAACGACCATCCGGGGAGAAGAAGACATGCAGGTTCAGATCCGTCACCAGCCATCGTTCGCGGTGGCGAGGCTCATCCTCGCCCCGGGCGAGCCGGCGCAGGTCGAGTCGGGCGCGATGATGGCGACGAGTTACGGCGTGCAGGTCCAGTCCCAGGCGCAGGGCGGCATCATGAAGGGCCTCGGCCGCGCCTTCCTCTCCGGCGAGTCCTTCTTCATCTCCACCTACACCGCACCGCAGAACGGCGGCTGGGTCGACGTCGCCGCGAACCTGCCGGGCGACATGCAGATCATCAACCTCGACGGCCGCACCGGCTGGTGCGTCACGCGCGGTTCGTGGCTCGCGTCCTCCCACGGCGTGCAGACCGAGACCAAATGGGGCGGGCTCAAGAACCTCGTCGGCGGCGAGGGCGGCTTCCTGACCCACGCGACGGGACAGGGCCCGCTCGTCGTGGCCTGCTACGGCGCGCTGGAGACAGTCACCCTGCAGCAGGGCGAGGTGATCACCATCGACACCGGGCACGTCGTCGCGTTCGCCGACACCGTGCAGTACCAGATCCGCAAGGTCGCCACCGGCGTCATCCAGTCGATGAAGAGCGGTGAAGGCCTCGTCTTCGACTTCGCCGGTCCGGGCCAGCTGCTCACCCAGACCCGCAACCCGTCGGCGCTGTCCGCCTGGGTGATCGCCCAGGTCCCCTCCCGCTGACCGCATGCGGGTCCAGACGAGGCACACCCCGAACTTCGGGGTCGCACGCGTGCTGCTGTCCCCCGGCGAGGCCGTCCAGGCCGCCGGGGACACCATGCTGGCCAGCAGTTTCGGCATCACCGAAACCGTCCCGTCCCGCGGTGGCTCGCGGGCGGGCAAGGCCGCCCCGTCGGTGTTCAACGCACCGGAGGGCGGCGGCTGGATCGACTTCGCGCCGCTGGCCGCCGGAGACGTCTACCCGCTGGAGTTCACCGGCGGCGGTGGCTGGTGCGTGAGCCGGGACGCGATCCTCGCCCGGCCGGCGACCGTCCGGCACGACCCCGGCTGGGCACCGCTGCAGAAGCTCTTCGGCGCCGATTCCGGTTTCCTGGAGCACTACAGCGGAACCGGCCCGCTCGTACTGGCCGCGCGAGGCCCGGTCGACGCCTTCGAACTCACCGCGGGCGAACTCGTCACCGTGCGGCCGGACTTCCTGCTGGCCTATCCGGACACCGTGCAGTGCCGTCTCCGCGCGGTCGACCAGTCCGGCCCGCAGTCGGTGCGCACCGGCGAAGGGCTCGCGCTGGACTTCGCGGGACCAGGACGCGTCCTCGTGCAAGCGCGCAATAGGCGGCTTTCTCGCGGATGACCTTGGGACGAATTGAGCATTGCCGAAGCCGGTAATTCGGGTAGCGTGAACTGCACTCGAAACCGCCGGCCGGGGCAGAGAAGGCCGACGGATCCTGTGCTGAGGGAGTGCGCCGTGGCAGTCGGCACCGTCAAGTGGTTCAACTCGGAAAAGGGCTACGGATTCATCGAATCCACCGAAGGGCCCGACGTCTTCGTCCACTACTCGGCCATTCAGGCCGACGGATTCCGGACGCTCGACGAGGGTGACCGCGTGGAATTCGAAGTCCAGTCCGGCCGCGACGGGCGGAGTCAGGCCGCGGACGTACGCAAGGTCTCTTAAGGAGACTTCGGGCGACCCCCGGCGGCGCCCGGAACTGGCGCGTTAGGCTTCGCTGCGTGACAGGCGATGAGTCGGGGGACCTGACGGGTCGTCGGCTGGGCAACTACCGCATCGACGGCGTGCTCGGCAAGGGCGGCATGAGCGTGACCTACAAGGCCACGGACGTGCGGCTCGGGCGCAAGGTGGCACTGAAGGTCATCGGTGATCACCTCGGGGCCGACGCCGAATTCCGCGAACGCTTCGTCGACGAGGCGCGGAACACGTCCGCGATCGACCATGCCAACGTCGTGCCCTTGTACGACTTCGGCGAGCTCGAAGGCATGCTCTACATCGCCATGCGGATGGTCGACGGCGGCGACCTCGCCGGGCTGATCTCCGGCGGCCCGATCGCGCCCGCCCGCGCGCTGAACATGCTCGACCAGGTCGCCGACGCGCTCGACACCCTGCACAACCGGGGTCTCGTGCACCTCGACGTCAAACCGGCGAACGTCCTGGTCACCAGCAAGGAGACCTCGCGCGAGCACGTCTACGTCGCCGACTTCGGCCTGACCCGCCGCGGCGCCACCGGGCACCGGACCCGCGGCGGCGACTTCCTCGGCTCGCCCACGTACGCGGCGCCCGAGCACCTGCGCGGCGAGCCGCTCGACGGCCGCACCGACCAGTACGCGCTCACCTGTGTCCTCTACGCCTGCCTGACCGGCAGCCCGCCCTTCAAGGGCGACGTGCAGACGGTCATCAAGGGGCACCTGAACGGCGAGCCCCCGGCCATCTCGCGGATCGTCGGCCTGCCCGCCGGGATCGACGAGGTCGTCCGGAAGGGAATGGCGAAGAATCCCGCCGATCGCTACCCCAACTGTGTTGAGATGATCGCGGCCGCCAGGCGCGCGCTCGGTCCGCTCGCGACTTCGAACGAGCCTCCCGGCGCGCCCGGGCAGGCGGCGGCCGCGACCGTCCAGCAGGCGGTACCGCAGCAGGCGCCACGGCAGAACACGCCGCCACAGGGAGAGGGGGGCCCCGTGCACCCGTACGGAGGACAGCAGCCCGGCTACGGCCAGCAGGGACCGGGACCGCAGGGTCCCCCGCACCAGGGCCCGCCGCCCGGTTACGGCCCGCCGCCGCAGCAGGGTGGCTTCCAGCAGCAGGGTGGGTTCCAGCAGGGCCCGCCCTCTGGCTACGGCCCGCCGCCGCAGCAGGGCGGTTTCCAGCAGCAGGGTGGGTTCCAGCAGGGCCCGCCCCCCGGTTACGGCCCGCCGCCGCAGCAGGGCGGTTTCCAGCAGCAGCCCAAGAAGGGCGGCGGCGCCAAGTGGATCTGGATCGTCGTCGGCGCCCTCGTGATCGCGGGCGCGATCGTGGCCGCCATCTTCATCTTCGGTGACTCGAACAGCGGCAACGGCCCGCAGACCACCGCGCCGAACATCCCGGTCGGCCCCGGCGGCTCCCAAACGCAGGGTCCCGGCTCGTCGTTGAAGCCGCCGCCGTCGTCGATCTCCATCAAGCCGAGCAGCTGAATGCCACCGCGCTGACCTGCGGTTCTTGCACTCTCCCCAGGAGAGTGCTAAACACGACATTGGCACTCGACGCCGTCGAGTGCCAGGCGGAGCGGTCACCGACCGTTCGCCTGAAGGTCGGGACGGTGAGGCCGCACCCTTGATCGGGTGGGTCGTCCGTCGCGGGCACCGAGCCTGGCCGAGGAAGAGTCCTGCCGCCGCGCTGTAGTAGGCGTGCGGCGGCGCCCAATACCGGAGGACCACACCGCAATGGCCAAACTGATCGCGTTCGACGAGGACGCCCGCCGCGGTCTTGAGCGCGGCTTGAACACCCTCGCCGAAGCCGTCAAGGTGACCCTCGGCCCGCGGGGCCGGAACGTCGTGCTCGAAAAGAAGTGGGGCGCGCCGACGATCACCAACGACGGTGTCTCCATCGCCAAGGAGATCGAGCTCGAGGACCCGTGGGAGAAGATCGGGGCCGAGCTCGTCAAGGAAGTTGCCAAGAAGACCGACGACGTCGCGGGTGACGGCACCACCACCGCCACCGTGCTCGCCCAGGCTCTCGTCCGCGAGGGTCTGCGCAACGTCGCCGCCGGGGCCGACCCCATCAGCCTGAAGCGCGGCATCGAGGCGGCCGTCGAGGCCATCACCGAGCAGCTGCACAAGGCCGCCGTCCAGATCGAGACCAAGGAGCAGATCGCCGCCACCGCGTCGATCTCCGCCGCGGACCGCACCATCGGCGAGCTCATCGCCGAGGCGCTGGACAAGGTCGGCAAGGAAGGCGTCGTCACCGTCGAGGAGAGCAACACCTTCGGCCTCGAGCTCGAGCTCACCGAGGGTATGCGCTTCGACAAGGGCTACATCTCCGGTTACTTCGTGACCGACCCGGAGCGTCAGGAAGCCGAGCTCGAGGACCCGTACGTCCTGCTCTTCGGCTCCAAGATCTCCACCGTCAAGGACGTCCTGCCGCTGCTGGAGAAGGTCATCCAGTCCGGCAAGCCGCTGCTGATCATCGCCGAGGACGTCGAGGGCGAGGCCCTGGCCACCCTCATCGTCAACAAGATGCGTGGCACCTTCAAGTCCGTCGCCGTCAAGGCCCCGGGCTTCGGTGACCGCCGCAAGGCGATCCTGCAGGACATCGCGATCCTGACCGGTGGCCAGGTCATCTCCGAGGACGTCGGCCTCAAGCTGGAGAACGCGGACCTTTCCCTGCTGGGCAAGGCGCGCAAGGCCGTCATCACCAAGGACGAGACCACCATCGTCGAGGGTGCGGGCGACGCCGACCAGATCCAGGGTCGCGTCAACCAGATCCGCGCCGAGATCGACAACTCGGACTCGGACTACGACCGCGAGAAGCTCCAGGAGCGTCTGGCGAAGCTGGCCGGCGGCGTGGCCGTCATCAAGGCCGGTGCCGCCACCGAGGTCGAGCTGAAGGAGCGCAAGCACCGCATCGAGGACGCGGTGCGCAACGCCAAGGCCGCCGTCGAAGAGGGCATCGTCGCCGGTGGTGGCGTCGCTCTCATCCAGGCCGCCGAGGCCGCCTTCGCCGGTCTGAAGCTCGAGGGCGACGAGGCCACTGGTGCCAACATCGTCAAGGTCGCCGTCGAGGCGCCGCTCAAGCAGATCGCGATCAACGCCGGCCTCGAAGGCGGCGTCGTGGCGGAGAAGGTCAAGTCCCTCCCGCAGGGCCACGGCCTCAACGCCGCCACGGGCGAGTACGAGGACCTGCTCGCGGCCGGCGTGCCGGACCCGACGAAGGTCACCCGCTCCGCGCTGCAGAACGCCGCTTCCATCGCGGCGCTGTTCCTGACCACCGAAGCCGTCGTGGCGGACAAGCCGGAGAAGGCCTCGGCCGCTCCCGCCGACCCGTCCGGTGGCATGGGCGGCATGGACTTCTGAGTTCGAGCCGGTAGCACCACCGGAAAGCCCGGACGCGCCTCGCGCGTCCGGGCTTTTCCTTTGCCCGCCTTGTTGCATCCGATCACGCGAGTCACGCGCGCCCGATTCGGGCGTTTCGCGCTGGGTCGTGAGTGATAAGGAGGGTTAGAACGACCATTACCACTCACGACCCCGGTCGAATTCGTGCAGATAGGCATCAAGCGGACATCCACCTGATGGCTGGTGTCCTTTGTGGACGTTGACCGTTCAGGCCCCTGTCCTCTGCCCACCTGTTTGCGCGTGAAGGCCCCCTTCCCTCGGCTCAGCCGAGGAAAGGGGGCCTTCACGCGCAAAGACGTCGTGGCAGCTGGAGGTGTGGTCCCTACCGCTGCCCGTCCACCGCGTACTTCCCGCCTTGTTTCCGGCGGTCCTCCTCGTACGGATCGATGGAGTTCGGCTCCGAAGGCTTCCTCGGCTCGAGGCCGGTCCGGTCGGTCCCGCCGGCCTCCGCGGCGGGGTTCTCCCGTTCGACCGTCTCGGGATTGGGATCGATCTTCCCCCGGTCCTTGTTGGCGTTTTCCCAGTTGGCGAACATCTTCTTGAGGTCGTCCGACAGCTCGCCGTCCGTTCGCGCGTAGGCCTCGGCCGCAGTCCTGAGCTGCTCACCGGCGAGAAGGAATCGCGCGCAGCTCGTCCTCATGAACTGCTCGACGGCGTCCCGGATCTCCAATGTCGTGTCGTCGCCCGTGCACGTCTGCTCGTCGCGGCCCGCGAGGTGCCGGTCGGCGCTGTCGGCCTCGGAGAGGATCCGTAGTTGCGCCGAATAGGCTTCGGCCGCTTCGAAGCAGGTCTGCGCCAACCGCAGTACGAAGTAGACCTGGACCTGGACGCCGTGGTACTTCGCGCGGTCCGTCTGGTTCGGCAGCTTGTTCGCGGTGAGGTCGTAGAGTTCGAGGTTGTAGCTGTGCACCCTCGCGATCGCCTTCTGCAGGGTCAGCACGTTCGCGCCGAAGCCGGATTCGAGGCCGGACAAGGCGTTGTGCTCGTCCTGGATCGACGTGGTGAGCTTCTGCAGGATGTCCTGGAGGGACATGGCGTCCTGCTCGACGGTGAGTCCCTTGATGATCCCGCCGGCGAAAACGGCCAGGTCGAGAACGGCACCGGCCAGGCCGCTGGCCTTCCCGCCGGCCTCTTCCACGGTCTTCACGACCTTGCTGAGCTTCGCTCCCGCGGACAGCAGAGTGGTCGCGATCCCGTGGAGCGTTTTCGCCTGGTCGACCTTCTCCAGGATCGAGTCCGCGGTGAAGACCTTGAGGGTGACCTTCTCGTCCAGTTTCTTGGTGGCCCAGTTGAGCCGTTTGACGATGTTGAGCCGGGTCGCCTGGATCGTCGCGGCGCGGGTGGAGTACAACGTGGACAAGCTGGCGAGGATGAGCGACTGGTTCGCCATGGTCGGCGCGATCGAGGCGAAGAACCCTTCCCTGAACTGCTGGGCGGCGAGCCCGGTCCACTCGATGAACCAGGGCTCGGTCGCGCTGGTCGCGCCGTCCAGCCATTCGACGTTCCGGACGACGGCGCCCTGACCGAGCAGCTCGGCGACCCGGCCGTTCTTGTCATGGAAGCCGAGGTTGCCCGCGACGTTGAGGAACGTGTTGTGGGCGGCCTCCAGCTTCGCGAGGTCGGGCCCCTCCAGCTGCGGAACGAATTTGGCGACCTCCTGCCGCCGGTTCCAGGCCAGCCGCTCGATCTGCGCGAGGTTCCGTTCGACGTGGCACTCGACGTACTTCTGGGTCTGCGGGTTCCAGCCGTCGCAGTGGACGTCCTTGTAGTGGCCGTGCATCCCGTCCATGACCCAGGTCAGGTAGCCGCAGAAATCGTCGGCGCCCGAGAGGTGGCCGTAGGATTCGGCGGGCCACTGCCACGCCCAGGGTTCCGCGGAGCACGGAACGGCGGGCGAGAGGTGCGTCATGGCGTCGACGGCGTCTTCCATCCAGCGTTTGGTCAGCGCCTGCCAAAAGTCGTCCAGCGCGCCTTCGAGCATCCGCTTGTACTCGCTGAGGCTCAGATACCCGGCCATGGAGGCCCCCGCTTCCCGCTCCCTGTGACAAAGTCAGGGGAAGTGTAACGGCGGGCGCGCCATCCCGCGGCCGAAAACCGGAAAGGGCCCGGACATCCCCATGTCCGGGCCCTTCTCCATCCCCCTGGTCCCCAGGCGGATCGCGGTTAGCGGGCTAAACGCGATCCGGCGGACGCCGCGCCCCCTGCGCACGGCGTCCGCCCTGCTCAGGATTCGCCCGGCTGTTCCGGAGTCAGGAGCCAAGCGGCGGCGTAGAGCGGGATCGCGAATCCGGCGGTGAAGAAGACGCCCGCCACGAGGGCGATGCGCAGGATCGCGGCGTCCACGCCGAGGTAGGCGGCCCAGCCGCCGGCGACGCCCGCGAGCATCTTGTCGGTGCGGCTGCGGTAGAGCTTCTTGGTGGCCTGGGGGGTGTACACGCTGTTCGTCATGGCTCCATGTTCGCTCCGGAACGACCCCCGGCACATCGGGGAACGGCCCCGACCCGACCCTGGAATCCGACCCTGAGGGGCCGAAAACCGGATGCCCGGTGCCCCCGCCCGCGAGTATGACTTGTCCGGTGAAACACGACAGCCCCGAATTCGCCGCCATCGCCGAGCAGGGCACGATCCTGCGCTGCCAGGTCGGGTCCGGGCTGCACGGCACCGCCGTGCTCGGCCAGGACGACCGGGACGAGCTCGGCATCTGCGTCGAGCCGCCGGACCACGTGATCGGCCTGAAGCGGTTCGAGCAGTACATCTTCCGTACGCAACCCGAAGGCGTCCGATCCGGCCCCGGTGACCTCGACCTGATCGTCTACTCGCTGCGCAAGTGGATGCGGCTCGTGCTCAACGGGAACCCGACCGTCCTCCTGCCGTTGTTCGTACCCGAGTCCGAGATCGTGGTGATCGACGAACTGGGCGCCGAACTGCGCGAGCAGGCGCACCGGATCGTCTCGCGCCGGGCCGGGCTGCGGTTCCTCGGCTACTCCCGCGCCCAGCGCGAGCGGATGCTGGGGCTGCGCGGCAAAGCGGGCAGGCCGGAGCTGATCGAGAAATACGGCTTCGACACGAAGTTCGCCATGCACATGGTGCGGCTCGGCGTGCAGGGCGTGGAGCTGCTGGAGACCGGCCGGATCACGTTGCCGGTCCCCGAACCGGGGCTCGGCTGGCTCCGCGATCTGAGGCAGGGCAAGAAAACCCGCGAAGAGGCGCTGGAAGCGGCCGAGTCGCTGGAGCGCCGTCTCGACGAGCTGGTACGCGGCGCGTCGCCGCTGCCGGAGGAGCCGGACGCCGAGTGGGCCGACGCTTGGCTGGTGCGCGCTTACCTCAGGGCGTGGAAGATGCCTTGATGACGATCAAGGCGAAAGCGCTCACGTTCGGGGTCGCGGTGCTGACCGTGCTGGGAATCGGCACGGCCGGTGCCGCGCCCGAAGGTCATGGCGCGCAAAGCAGGCTGGACGTCGTTCAAGCACGCGGCGAGATCCGCGTGTGTTCGACGGGGGACTATCGCCCGTTCACCTATCGGGACGCCACCGGTGCGTGGAGCGGGATCGACATCGACCTCGCGGGCGACCTCGCCCGGCGGCTCGGCGTTCGGCTCCAGCTGGTCCAGACCACTTGGAAGGCGATCGCCGACGACGTCGGGCGGAAATGCGATCTGGCGATGGGCGGGGTTTCGGTGACCTTGGACCGCGCGAAGAAGGGTTTCTACACCGTTCCCTATCTTCGTGACGGCAAGACGCCGATCACCTTGTGCGAGAACGAAAAACGGTTCCAGACCCTGGAGCAGATCGACCAGCCGGGCGTGCGGGCGATCGTGAATCCGGGCGGTACCAACGAACAGTTCGCCGATGCCAACCTGAAGCGCGCGACCATCGTGCGGCATCCGGACAACAACACCATCTTCGCCGAGATCCTGGCGGGCCGGGCCGATCTGATGATCACGGACGCCACCGAAACCCGTTGGCAGGCGAAGCAAAACCCGCGTTTGTGCGCGGTGCATCCCGACGAGCCGTTCACCTTCTCGGAGAAGGCGTACCTCCTGCCGCGCGACGTCGTGTTCAAGGAGTGGACCGACCAGTGGCTGCATCTCGCGCTGAACGACGGCACGTACGCGCGTATCGCGAAGCCCTGGCTGGGCTGAAATCGGTTTGAACCACTTTCGTTATCCGGCCGTATCCCTGGATGTGGGTGAGGAGGAAACCAGACCGGAGGAAGACACCGATGATGAACAGCGCCGGGAAACACCGCAAACGCGCGACGATCGGCATCGCGTCCGTGCTCGGGGTGGCCGCCATCGCCGCGGCGATGTTCGCGATCAGCACTCCGGACGGAGAGGCCGCGGAAAGCTGCCAGGGACTCGACACCGCTCTCCGCAACAACCTCACCTTCATCGCGGGCCAAAAGGCGCAGCCGGACGCCTTGTCCGAGGCGCGGATCGCGAACAGGCAGGCCGTCGTCGACCTCATCCAGCAGCGCCGCGAAGCCGCCGGGTGCACCGAAGAAGTACAGGCCGACAGCGGGAAGCAGGCCGCGGACGACGCCATGGCGGTCGAGGACGAGGCGGCGCCGAAGGAAGAAGCGGCCCCGCGGGAGGAAGCGGCCGCCGGTGACGGCGAGGTCGTCTGCCCGGGCTCCACGGTGACGCTGTCGGGCGAGGGCGGCGCCCCCGCGGCGTCCAGCAGCGAGTTCCCGGCGGGGACCAAGCTGAAGGTGACGAACCTGGACAACGACAAGTCCACGACCGTCGAGGTCACCGGCGTTTCGGGCAGTTGCGCGCTGCTGAACAACGCGGCCTTCGAGCAGGTCCGCGAACCGGGCAAGTTCCTGATCCGCCGCGCCACCATCGAGCGGGTCGGCTGAGACACCCGCACCGGGACGGGGAAGACGCGGACGGTCCCGGTGCGGAGGCGGCACGAGTCCTCCTGGTCCCCTCGGCCAGGAGGGCTCGTGGTCGTTTGTATCTCGCTTGTACGCCCTTTCGGGACGCTTCTCGCGAAACGCCGAGAAAGGACATCCGATGAGATTCAGACGAGTGCTCACGGCGGCCGCCACCGCCTTGCTGGGCATGGCCGGGCTGGCGATCACCGCGACGTCGGCCGAAGCCGCCGTCGGGCCGCGTCCCAACTTCCAGCTTCCGTTCCCCTGCAACCAGGTGTGGAACGGCGACAACGACAACAGCAGCGCGCACCGGGCCTACGAGATCGACTTCAACCGGGGCAGCTCCGCGGGGGCGGATCTGGGCGACACCGTGGTCGCGGCGGCGGCGGGCAAGGTCGTCATCTCGGCGCACCAGGGTTCCGCGAACGGGTTCGGCAACCTGGTGAAGATCGACCACGGTGGGGGATGGTCGACCTACTACGCGCATCTGAAGGTCCGGTCGGTCGCGCTCAACGCGCAGGTCGCGCAGGGGCAGAAGATCGGCGAGGTCGGCAACACCTCCAAGCCGGGCAACAACATCAGCCCGCACCTGCACTACGAAGTCCGCACCAACGACTCGTCGTGGCCGAGCAACATCAAGCCCGCGTACTTCAACGGCGTGAAGTTCGGCTACCCCAACGCCAACGTGACCTCCAAGAACACCTGCAGCGGCAACGGGAACCCCAACCCGTACGACGCCGTCGAGGTGTGCGGCGACGGCTACAAGGTGATCGACTCGCAGGCGGTCGGCAGCGCCGCGACGGCGTACCTGCTGTACAACGCCACGAACAAGAACAACTGCGTCACCACCATCAAGTCCACCTCGGTCGGCACGGGCAGCGCGGTCTCGGCCTTCCTCGAAGTGCAGGGTTCGGCCAGGAAGACCGACTCCGGCAGCTTCGAGTACTACGCGGGCCCGGTGAGCGCGGCCGCCGGCGCGAAATGCGTCCGGTGGGGCGGCTCGGCGGGATCCGCCAGCTACGAATCGCCTTTCGAACACTGCACCTGATCGCGGAAGTGTCATGAAAGGGCCGTTCAGGACATCTTTTGTCCTGAACGGCCCTTTCATGACATCCGGAGGTGGGCGCGGACGCGGGTGAGGCGGGCTTCCCAGGCCGCCTGCACGTCCGCAGCGGCGGCGTGGGTGGCGAACAGATCGGGAGCGGGTGTCTGAAGCGGCACCGGCAGCCGACCGTCCACAGGGGACAGTGAATCGCCGCAGACGTCTCCGGTCAGCAGCGACATCGTGCCCAGTCCGCACGCGAAGTCCAAAGTGGGCAGTGCGCCCGCGAGCGCCAGCCCGGCGGCGAGCCCGACGCTCGTCTCGACGGCGGAAGACACCACGCACGGCAGGCCGCAGGCTTCGGCGACCTCCAGCGCGCGCCGCACCCCGCCCAGCGGCGCGACCTTCAGCACGGCGACGTCGGCCGCCCCCGCGACGGCCACCTTCAGCGGATCCTCGGCCCGGCGGATCGATTCGTCCGCGGCGATCCGCACTCCGACCCGGCGCCGGACGGCGGCCAGGTCGTCGATCGACGGGCAGGGCTGCTCGGCGTACTCGAGTCCACCGGCCGCGCGGTCCAGTTCACCGATGGCCTTGACCGCGGTGTCCACGTCCCAGGCCATGTTCGCATCGACGCGGACGGCACCCCGCGGGCCCAGCGCGGCCCGCACCGCCTCCACCCGGGCGCAGTCCTCGGCGAGGCTCACCCGCGGGTCGGCGACCTTCACCTTCGCCGTGCGGCAGCCCGAAGCGGAAACGAGTTCGTACGCCTGCTCCGGGGACACCACCGGCACGGTCGCGTTCACCTCGACGCTGTCCCGCACCGGCGACGGCCAGCCGCGTTCGCTCGCCTCCAGCGCGGACGCGAGCCACGGCGCGCTCTCGGCGTCGGAGTAGTCGGAGAACGGGCAGAACTCGCCCCAGCCCGCGTCGCCGCGGACCAGCAGTCCTTCGCGGACCGTGATGCCTCGGAACCGTGTGCGCAGGGGGATAGCGTAGACGTCCATCGGCACCGATCATGCCAGTGCGGGAATCGCGTGCCGATTTCGTCGGTTCCGGACAGAATGAGCGACGTGGCACTCGACTTTCGCGTGCTGGGGCCCACCGAGGTCACGGCGGACGGGCTGCCGGTGCCCTTGGGCGGCAGCAGGCCGCTCATCGTGCTGGCAGGCCTGTTGCTGCGCGCGAACACGGTGGTGCCGGTCGGTGAACTGGGGCGCTGGCTGTGGCCGGACGACCAACGGCGGTCCAAGGGGGCGCTACAGACCTACGTCCTGCGGGTCCGCCGCGCGCTCGGCGACGAGGTCACCATCCGCACCGAACGGGGCGGTTACCTGCTCGAACTCGACGAAAACCTGCTCGACCTCGCCCGTTTCCGCGCCCACGCCGCGGCCGGGGCGGAGGCCGCTCGGGACGGCGACCTGCGCGGGGCCGCGGGCCGGTTCGCCGCCGCCTTGGCCGAATGGCGGGGTCCGGCGCTGCAGAACGTCCACTCCGAAGCGCTGCTTCGCGACGAAGCCGACCAGCTGGGCGAAGAGCGGTTACGCGTGTGCGAGCAGTGGGCCGACGCGCTCATCGCGCTCGGCGAGCACAACGTCGTCGTGCCCGAGCTGATCAGACTGTGCCGTGAGAACCCGTTGCGGGAGCGGCTGCACGAACAGCTGATGATCGCGCTCTACCGCTCCGGCAGGCAGGCCGAGGCGCTGAACGTCTACCGCCGGATCGGCGCGGTGCTGGCCGAGGAGCTCGGCTTGGACCCCGGAGCGTCGCTGCAGCGGGCGCACCAGGCGATCTTGACCGGCGAGGAGTCCGTCGAGACCACATTGGACTCCGAACTGACGCGGTACCGGCTCGGCGCCGAACCGCTGATTCCTCGCCAGCTCCCCGCCGATCTGCGGGTGTTCTCCGGGCGCCAACGCGATCTCAAGGCGTTGCACGGGCTCGTCCCGGAGGCGCTGGACACCGAGCGGTCGACGTCCATCGCCTCGATCGAGGGAATGGGCGGTATCGGCAAGACGACACTCGCCGTCCACTTCGCCCACGAGGTCGGAGACCGTTTCCCCGGCGGGCAGGTGTACCTCAACCTGCGCGGTTACGGTCCCGGCGAGCCGGTCGAGGCCGCCGCCGCGCTCGAAACCATGCTGGTCTCCGTCGGCGTCCCCGCCGACCGGATCCCCGCCGACGTCGACGGACGCGCGGCCACCTGGCGCACGTACAGCGCGGGCCGCCGGATGCTGATCCTGCTCGACAACGCGGCGAGCACCGAGCAGATCCGGCCGCTGCTGCCCGGCCCCGGCTGCCTGGTGCTGGTGACCAGCCGATGGCAGCTCCAAGCGCTCGTCGCGACCCACGGCGCCCGGCGCGTCGCGCTGGAAGAGCTGCCGGACGAGGACGCGATCGCGCTCCTCGCTTCGACGATCGGGCTGGACCGGGTCGCCGAGGATCCCGAGGCCACCGAACGGTTCATCCGGTACTGCGGCGGGCTGCCGCTGGCCATCCGGATCCTCGCGGTGCGGGCGGCGCAGTTTCCGAACCTCGCGCTGGGCGAGTTCGTCCGGCTGCTGGAAGCCGAACAGGACCGGCTGGGCTCGTTCGATCTCGCCGACGGCGACGAGACGAACATCCGGGCCGTCTTCTCGTACTCGTACCGGGCGCTCGACCAGCGGGCCGCGCGGATGCTGCGGCTGCTCGGCCTGCCGACCGGCGGCGACTTCAGCGTGCCCACCGCCGCGGCGGTGGCCGGCGTCGACATCGCGGAAGCACACGAGGATCTGGCGAAACTCGCGTCCGCGCATCTGATCGCGCGGTCCAAACCGGGCCGGTACCAGTTCCACGACCTGATCCGCGCGTACGCGGCCGAACTTTCGGCGGAGCTCGACGGGCCCGAGGCGCGGACGGCCGTACTGGACAGGCTGCTCCACGCGTCGCTCGCCTCCGCGCTGAACGCGTCGAGGCTGCTGCGCTCGGAACGGCACTACCGGCTCGTCCAGCCGGAGCGGTTCGACGGCGCCGGGCTGAAGTTCGGGCACTACGAACAGGCTCTCGACTGGTTCGACGAGGAGGCCGGGAACCTCATCGCCGCGGTGAACATCGCGTACCGGGAGCGGCGATACCGGGAATGCTGGCAGCTGGCGTGGCTGCTGCAGTCGTACTTCATCGTGCGGGCGCGGCTGGATGACTGGCGTTCGGTGTTCGGCGTCGCGCTTCGTGCCGCCCGCGATCTCGGGGACCGTTCCGGCGAGGCCGCCATCCTCAGCGGGCTCGGCGTGGCCTGCGGGGTCGCCCGCCAATACGAGGACAGCATCGCCTACCTGGAGCAGGTCGTCGAACTGCAGCGGCAGGTCGGGGACCGGCAGGGCGAGGCGCGGGCCCTCTACAACCTCACGCTGGCCAGCCAGGATCCCGACACGGGATGGGACTACGGCACGCGCGCGTTGCGGCTCATCCGCGAGAGCAACGTCGGCGCCGGCATGGAGGCCAGCGCGCTGCAGGCGCTCGGCGACATCTGCGCCCAGGCCGGCCGCTTCGAGCAGGCACTCGACTTCGCCGACCAGGCCTTGGCGCTGGAGGCGCACGCACTGCCCGACGAAGCCCGCTTCACCCTGCACACCAAGGGAACCGCGCTGGTCGGACTCGGCCGCGGGGACGAGGGCATCGCCTGCATGCGGCGCGCCGTCGAGATGTTCTTCGCGCACGGAGAGCTCTACGAGGCGGCCGACGTGCTGGCCCAGCTCGGCGGAATCCATCTGCGGCTCGGTGATCCCTCGTCGGCGCGTGAATGCTGGCTGCGTTCGGTGCGGGTGCTGACCGAACTCGCGCATCCCGACGCCGAGGACGTCCGCACCAAGCTCGCCTCGCTCGTGGGCGAAACCGTGAAGGCTGAGTGAGGCACGGGCGCCCGGCGTGCCGACCCCCAGAACCAGCACGCGAGTACGCCCGTGACCTCACGAGCCAGTGAACAGGACACCGCTCACTGCGCGCTGACTGTGCAGCTTGCGAGGGTCAAGCCAGGAGTTCCGCGAGGGCGATCGCGTTCTTCGGCGCCTCGACCTTGACGTCGTTGTCGAAGTAGACGTACGTGTCGCGGCCCCAGCCCTTGATCTTCCGTGCCCACTTTTCGAGGGCCTTGTCGCTGTATCCGCTGACGTACAGCTCCTCGTCGCCGTGCAGGCGGACGTACGCGAACTCTTCGCTCGTCATCTCGTCGATGTACGGGAACTTGCCCGCGGTGTCGGCGACCACGAGCGCGATGCCGTGTTTCCGGAACAGGTCCAGGCTTTCGGGCTCGGCGAAGCTCGGATGCCGTACCTCGACGGCGTGCCGGAGCTTCCGGCGAGGGCTCGGATCGGTATGCGGTTCGGCCTTCAGCTTGTCGTCGTGTCGTTTCGCGAGCTCGGCGGCGGCATGGCTGGTGCGCGGCAGCAGCTTGAAGAACGTTTCGACGCGCTCGGCGTCGAACGCCAGCCGCGGCGGCAGCTGCCAGAGGAACGGCCCCAGTTTCCGGCCGAGCGCCAGCACACCGGAGGCGAAGAAATTCGCCAGCGGTGTCTCGACGTCGCGCAGTTGCTTTAGATGCGTGATGAAGCGGCCGCCTTTGACGGCGAAGACGAAGTCGTCCGGGGTCTGCTCGACCCACGCGCGGTACCGCTCGGGACGCTGCAGCGAGTAGAACGAACCGTTGATCTCGGCCGAGTTCATCCGGGACGACAGGTATTCCAGCTCGCGCCGCTGCACCAGGCCGCGGGGGTAGAAGTCCCCGCGCCACGGTGGATAGCGCCAGCCCGAAGTGCCGATCCTCAGCTCCGCGACGTCGATCACCGCCTTCCCGTGTCGCCCTGATTCCCCCTCTCTCCTCGGGATAAACGACCACTCACGCCCAAGAGAACCGCCACCGGCGGGTCTGCACCAGGCCGGCCGCGAACTCGCGCAGATTGCCCGGCTGACCGGCGAACGACGGCAGGCAGAACGAGCGGTGCTCGGCGGCGACCGTGAGCGCGCGGCCCTGGGTCCGCGGCGGCGCGGCCACCGACAGCTCCATCGAATCGAAGCCCAGCACCGTGAGCGTCGCGCCGAAGCGGTCTTCCCAGCTGCGCAGGACGGCGGACAGCTCGTGGACCTGGTCGGTCGCCTTGATCATGCCCGTCCAGCCGAGGATCGCCGGGATGTCGGCGGGCCGCTCGGTCTGCACCAAAGCCAGCCGGTGCTGCCCGCGCGCGGCCAGGATCGACCCGGTGTTGCCCGCCTCGGCCAGCGGATCCGCCCGGCGCGACGGACGGCGGGCGAGGCCGGGGAACTTCGCGCCGAACGGGCGCAGGCAGGCTCCGTCGCAGCACGACGTGTCCCACCAGCGGGCCAGCACCTCGGCCGGATCCACCGAGTCGATCCGGTGGTCGGCGGGGGCGAGCCTGCCGCGGTCGTCGATCCAGTCCTCGCCGTTGGCCGCGAAACGCTGGTCGTGCGGGATCAGCACCGGCCACAGCCCGGACCGGTCGAACTCGGCGACGCAGCCGGTGTAGCGCTCCGGCCTGGCCAGCGGCAGGTCGGAAACCCAGATCCGGCCGTGCCACCGGCCGGGCGGCAGGGTCTGAACTGGTGGTGTACCCGGTCGGAACGGTGCGATGGTCATCGGCTTCCCCTCGAACTGGTGTTCGGTCAACTCTACCGAACACTAGTTCGAAGCACCGACAGTTTTCGATACCCCGTTTGCGGGATCTCGGGATGGTCGCCTCAGGCGTCGCTGGAGTCACACGTGCACCAGCTGGTGTCCACAGTGGACTCGTTGTGCTCGGGTGCCCGGACTTACTGCTGGGACGGAGCCGCAAGTGGTAGCAAAGGTCCCTTGCTCTCTTGCCGCAGGCCGGAGGATCGGTGCTGGTGGTCGTGAGTGGCGATTCGGCTTAGAACCCGAATCGCCACTCACGACCACCGTGAGCCGAAGCGAAGCCCTACATCGGGCGCAGCAGGTCGTCCGCGTCCACGATCCGGTACGCGTACCCCTGTTCCGCCAGGAACCGCTGCCGGTGCGCCGCGTACTCCGTGTCGACGGTGTCCCGCGAGACGACCGAGTAGAAATGCGCCTGGCGTCCGTCGCCCTTGGGGCGCAGCAGCCGTCCGAGCCGCTGCGCCTCCTCCTGCCGCGAGCCGAACGTCCCGGAGATCTGGATCGCGACCGACGCCTCCGGCAGGTCGATCGAGAAGTTCGCGACCTTCGAGACGACCAGCGTCCTGATCTCGCCGCGCCGGAACGCGTCGAACAGTTCCTCGCGTTCCTTGTTCCGCGTCGCGCCCTGGATCACCGGCGCGTCGAGTTCGTCGCCGATCATCTCCAGCTGGTCGAGGTAGGCTCCGATGACCAGCGTCGGCTCGCCGGGATGCCGGTCGACCAGCGATTTGATCACCTTGGTCTTGGTGTCCGCGGTCGCCGCCAGCTTGTACCGCTCCTCGGCCTCGGCCGTCGCGTACGCGAGCCGCTCGGCGTCCGTCAGCGTCACGCGGACCTCGGTGCACTCGGCCGGCGCGATCCAGCCCTGCGCCTCGATGTCGCGCCACGGGACGTCGTATCGCTTCGGGCCGATCAGGGAGAACACGTCGCCTTCGCGCCCGTCCTCGCGCACGAGGGTCGCGGTGAGCCCGAGCCGCCGCCGTGACTGCAGGTCCGCGGTCATCCGGAAGACGGGCGCGGGCAGCAGGTGGACCTCGTCGTAGACCACCAGGCCCCAGTCCCGCGAATCGAACAGGTCCAGATGCTTGTACTCGCCCTTGGTCTTGCGCGTGACGACCTGGTACGTCGCGATGGTGACCGGCCGGATCTCCTTCTTCTCCCCGGAGTATTCGCCGATCTCCTCCTCGGTGAGCGAGGTCCGCGCGACCAGCTCCCGCTTCCACTGCCGGCCGGCGACGGTGTTCGTCACCAGGATCAGCGTGGTCGCCTTCGCGTGCGCCATGGCCGCGGCGCCGACCAGGGTCTTGCCCGCACCGCACGGCAGCACGACGACGCCGGATCCGCCCGCCCAGAACGCCTCGGCGGCCTTGCGCTGGTAGTCGCGCAGCTCCCAGTCGTCCTCGGCCAGGTCGATCGGATGCGCTTCGCCGTCGACGTAACCGGCGAGGTCTTCCGCGGGCCAGCCGACCTTCAGCAGCGCCTGCTTGAGCCGTCCGCGTTCGGACGGGTGCACGACGACGGTGTCCTCGTCGATACGCGCGCCCAGCATCGGGCTGATCTTCTTGTGCCGGAGGATCTCCTCCAGCACCGCGCGGTCGATGGTCGACATGACCAGGCCGTGCGCCGGGTGGTTGGCGATCTGCAGCCGCCCGAAGCGGCCCATCGTGTCCACGATGTCGATGAGCAGCGGCTGCGGCACGGGGAACCGCGAGTACGTGGTCAGCGCGTCGACGACCTGTTCGGCGTCGTGACCCGCCGCGCGGGCGTTCCACAACGCGAGCGGCGTGATCCGGTAGGTGTGGACGTGCTCGGGCGCGCGTTCCAGTTCGGCGAACGGCGCGATGGCGATCCGCGCGTCGTCGGCCTGGCTGTTGTCGACCTCGAGGAGCACGGTCTTGTCGGATTGGACGATCAGCGGGCCATCGGTCACATCCTCCTTTATACGTTCCGGCCACACCGGCTCCCGTCGCGGCACCGCTGGTGGAAGGATGTACGCAAGGTGACTGGAGGGGACCTTGACGACTACACCGACCGGCGGGACGCCCGAGTACGACCCGTTCAACGCGCCCGCGCCCCTGCCCTCGATGCCGGAGGCGGCACCGCCGACGCCGTTCCCCAGACCGGCGCCGCTGAGCGTGCTGGCCAGGGTCTCGATCGTGCTGGGTGTGGTCCTCGCGCTGGGCCTGGGGAGCCTGGCCGCCTGGGGGATCTCGCGGTCGAGCAGTTTCGCCACGGTCGAGGCGGGCAAGTGCCTGTACCTGACCGACGAGGCGGGCGGCAACCAGAGCTACACGACGGCCAATTGCAGTTCGAACCGCGCGACCTTCCGCATCGACGAGGTGAGGACGGGTTCGTCCGACTGCCGCGACGCGGACTACATCCAGTTCGAGCTCTACGGGTCTTCGTCCAGCCGGACGGCCAAGAAGACGCTCTGTCTCGCGCTGAACGTCGAGACCGGGGATTGCCTGCGCGACGTCGTGCACGAGACGCGGATCGCGAAGGTCCGCTGCACCGACATCAGCGCGGAGGCGCGGGCGGTCGTCACGCGGGGATCGTCGGAGACCGCCTGTTCGTCGGAAGACACCGCCCTGCACTACACCGGGCCGCCCGAGCGCACCGTGTGCCTCAGGCCGACCGGCGAAAACATCTAGCGCGCCACCATCGACTGCACGTCGAGCCGGGCGCCGAGACTGCCCGAGTTGTGCATCAGATCGGCGACGCGCTGCAGCCGGATGCCGTTGAGGGAGACCGGGTACGTCCCGAGCGAGATCAGCGAAGCCGTCGTCCGGTCGATGTCGGAGAACGACGGCAGCGCGTCGCGGACGACGGCGGGGTCGGCCGCGCGCACCTGCGCCTCGCCGAGGACCTTCCGGAACACCGCGAGCGTGCGGGCGTTGGCCTGGGCGAAGGCCCCCATCGAAACGTAGGACGACATCGGGAAGTCCAGGGTCGCGCCGCGGGCGCCGTCGGCGAGGATGCTCGCCCCGAGCTCCTTCTCGGCCCTGGTGATGTACGGCTCGACCATCCACGCGGCGTCGACCTCGCCCGCCTGCAACGCCTGCGGCATCCGGTCGAACGGGTTCTGCTTGAACTGGATCCGGTTCACGTCGACGCCCGCGGTCCCCAGCACCGACCTGGCCGCCAGCACGCCGACGTCGTCGAGCATGTTCACCGCGATCTTCGGTGACTTCTTGAGCGTCGGTTCGGTGTAGTCGGAGCCGGGGAGTGTGACGAGCGCCATGGTGTTGCGGCCGGCGGTGTAGGCCTCGCCCTGCAACTGCAGCGCCGTCCCCGCCGCGGCGGCGCGGAAGATCGACACGTCGCTGGCGAACGCGAGGTCGACCTCGCCGGCGGAGAGTTTGCCGATCGCCTGGTCGCCGGGAACCTCGACGAGGGTCACGGAAAGGCCGGCCGCGGTGAACTTCCCGGCGGCGACGGCGACCCGCAAGGGCGCCGTGTCGATGGGGCTTCCGACGCCGATCCGCAGTTCCGTCCGTTCGAGTGGCGCGTCGGTACTTGCGTCACCACCGGAAAACACTCCGCAACCGGCGGTCGCCAGCAGAGCCGCTACCAGCGGAATCGCCAAGACACGCATCTTCGTCACCGCTCACCTACCGAGAGAATGTGCTCCTCCTTCTGGATCGTATGGTCCGTGCCCCATACGATCGCCTGCGGGAGACGCCGGATGGCGCGGCTTTCGATCGTTCTCGAACCTTGTTACTCTACAGTAGGTTCGGGCTCTCGTCCCCGATGTCAGCCATGGGAAAGGGTCCCGTGGTGGGAAAAGGAAACCAGGTGGCCCGTCGCGACAAGCGTCCCCGTGGGGGCGACGCGGCGGAACGGCATCCCCGTGTCGGCGGCCGCTGGCGGCTGCGGAACTGGCACCTGCGTACCAAACTCTTCGTGGTACTCCTGATTCCCGCGCTCGCGGTGGTCGCGCTCGTCGGGCTCCGGGTCAACTCCGATCTGCGGGACGCGCGGCAGCTGGCCGAATTCGCCACCCGCGGCCGGGTCGACAGCACCGTCGCCGAAGCGGTGCATCAGCTTCAGCGCGAACGCGACCTCACCGTCCGGTTCGTCGCGGGCGATCGCAAGGGCGACCTTTCCGAATTGACCGAACAGCGCAAACGGGCCGACGAGGCCATCGGCACGTTCGACCGCACACTCGGCGAGAGCAAGAGCAGGCTCGGCGACAAGGCCGCGACGAGCCTGCAACAGACCAGCGATCGCCTGCGCGTGCTGACCGGGCTCCGTTTTTCCGCGGAACACTCGGCTTTTCCCGCCGACGCGGTGCTGCGGTCCTACAGCGAGCTCATCTCCGGCCTGCTCGACATCAGCGACGCCACCGCCGCCGACGTCTCCGACCCGGATCTGGGGAAGCTCCGGCTCGCGGGCAACGCGCTCGCGCGGGTCAAGGATCAGATGTCGGTCAAACGCGCGATCATGGCGGCCGCGCTCGCGCAGGGCGGGCTCAACCGGGACCGGACCCGCGCGCTGCTCGGCGCGGAGGCCGAACTCGCCGCCGCCCGCAGCGACTACCGCACCTTCGCGACTCCCGAACAGCAGCGCATGTACGACGACACGGTCATCGGCCTGATCGTCGACATCGGCAACGACATGGTGGAATCGGCGCTCATCCGCGCCGAGAACGACCAGGGGCTCGGCGGGCTGGACCCGAACCAGTGGGACACCTCGGCCACGTACACGGTCAATCTGGCCCATCAGGTGCAGCAGGCGCTGCTCGTCCAGCTCCAGGAACGCACCGACGCCCTCGCGGCGCGCGCGAGGACGTCCGCGATCTGGGACGGCGGCATCGTGCTCGCCGTGCTGATCGTCGCCGGGGTGCTCTCGGTGATCATCGCGCGGTCGCTGCTGCGGCCGTTGCGGATCCTGCGCCGCAGCGCGCTCCAGGTCGCCGAGCACCAGCTCCCGGCGGCCGTCGAAGGCCTGCTGAGCGATCCCGAACCGCAGCCGGAGAACCTGCGGCGTCGGCTGGCCGTCGCGCCGGTCCCGGTGTTCAGCCGCGAGGAACTCGGCCAGGTGGCGCGCGCGTTCGACGCGGTGCACGGCGAGGCCGTCCGGCTCGCGGGCGAACAGGCCATGCTGCGGGAGAACATCAACGCGATGTTCGTGAACCTGTCGCAGCGGAGCCAGGATCTCGTCGAGCGGCAACTGTCCGTTTTGGACCGTATGGAGGCCGACGAACAGGATCCCGACACCCTCGCCGGCCTCTTCGAACTCGACCATCTCGCGACCCGGATGCGCCGCAACAGCGAGAACCTGCTGGTGCTCTCCGGAACCGACGTCGTCCGTGAAGACGGCGGCGCCGTGGTCGCCGACGAGATCATCGGCGCCGCGCTGTCGGAGGTCGAGCACTACCAGCGGATCGAACTCGGTGCGGCGCCGCGGATCGCGGTGCGCGGCGAGGCCGTCAACGACCTCGTGCACGTGGTCTCCGAGCTGCTGGAGAACGCGACCCGCTATTCGGACCAGAGCACGATGGTGCAGGTCGAGGGGCACGAGACCGACCGCGGCGAATGGCAGATCGAGATCACCGACCACGGCGCGGGCATGCCGCAGGCGGAGATCGACCGGACCAACACGCGGCTGGCGAACCCGCCGGAGGTCGACGTCGAGGTCTCCCGGCGGATGGGCCTGTTCGTGGTCGCGACGCTGGCCGTCCGGCACCATATCGACGTCCGCCTGCGGTCCGCCGACGGCGGCGGGATCACCGCGGTGGTCGTCGTACCCGCCGAACTCATCGTCGAAGCGCCCCGCCCCGCGCCGCTGCCGGAGCCCCCGCCCGTCACCGTCGTCGTGCCGGAGCCGGAACCCGAACCGCCGCTGGAAGTGCCGCCGCTGCCGGAACCCCAGGAGAGCGCGGACGAATCGCGGTTCGCGCCCGTGCTGGATCCCGGGCCGCTGCGGCGTGCGCCGGTCGTCGAGCGCGAGACCCCGCCGGAGTGGCCGTCTTCGGACGACGACGCCGTCAACCATCTCGAACTGGACTCGCCGACCGAGCGGATGCCCAAGTACCAGAGCGTGCTTTCGCAGTGGTTCGACCACGGAGGCCCGCGCGAAGGGCCTTCGCCCGCCGAACCCGGCCCGCCCTCCTTGCCGTCATTCGAACCGGTGAAGAACACCGTGCCCGAGGAGCCCGCGCAGGATCCTGACGAGCCGACCGAGCCGACGTTGAAGCCGCTGGAGCCCAAGGGAAAGGCACCGGAGCCCGAGCCCGAGCCCGCTTGGCCGACGCCCGCCGAGCTGGAGCAGGAGGACGGGGCGGAGGAGACCTGGCCGGTGCTGCCCGCCGTCGTCCCCGAGGCTCGGACGCAGGACGACAGGCCGGAGAAACCGCGGGGGGAGAGGCCGATACTCTCACTTTCCCCCGAAGCGGTCCGCGAACGGATGACCAGCCTGCAAGGCGGTTTCCGGCGCGGTCGCCACGCCAGGGGTGACGACAACCCCTCGGTATAAGCGAATTGGATGGTCATGAGCCCGAAAACCGGCCTGCTGGAAGTGATCGCGCTGACCGCGGTGGACGCGGAGCGCGCACAGGAGGGCGGGGCCGATCGCCTCGAACTGGTCAGCGACATGGCCAGCGACGGACTCACCCCGTCGGTCGAGACGCTGCGCGACGTACTCGCCGCCACCGATCTCCCGGTGCGGGTCATGCTGCGCGACAACATGTCCTTCGCCGCCGGTGACCTCGACGGGCTGCGCGCGGACGCCGGGCGCCTGATCGACGCGGGCGCGCGGGAGTTCGTCTTCGGTTTCCTGGACCTGGAAAGCGAAATCGACGTCGAGGCCTGCGAGACGCTGGTCAAGGAGCTCGACGGGCTGCCGTGGACCTTCCACCGCGCCATCGACCGCGCGCGGGACCCGTTGCGCGCCTACGACCAGCTGACCGCGCTCGGCTGCGACACGGTGCTCGCGGCCGGGCATCCGCACGGTGTGGCGCACGGGCTTTCGGTCCTGCAGCGGCTCGCCCGGCGGGAGGACGGGCCGCGGCTGCTCGTCGGCGGCGGCCTGCGGGCGCAGCAGGTGCACCTGCTGCGGGCGGGCGGGGTCGGCGCTTTCCACGTCGGCAGCGCGGTGCGGCCGGGTGGCTGGGAGTCCGATGTGGACGTCGCCGCCGTGCGCGAATGGGCGGCACTGGTCAAGGAGTAGGCCGGGCGTTCCTTGCGCGTGCGACTGCCGCATTCAGAGGACGAAATGCGGGGGTTGCCGGACGTACGCAGGGGGTCAGGTCCAGACCACATACGGTGATACGAGGTTGCATCTTCAACTATCGCGTGCCGACCAGATAGCGTGTGGCCATGGCTACCCGCACCGTACGTGACGCGACCAGGGAACTGCTGCGCGATCTGGGCCTGACCACCGTTTTCGGCAATCCCGGGACGACCGAGATCGCCTTCCTCACGGAGTGGCCCGACGACTTCACCTACGTGCTCGCGCTCCACGAGGCGTCCGTCGTCGCGATGGCCGACGGGTACGCCCGCGCGAGCAGGCGGGCGGCGCTGGTGAACCTGCACTCCGCGGGCGGGGTCGGGCACGCGCTCGGGCATATCTTCACCGCGTACCGCAACAACGCCCCGCTGATCATCCTCGCCGGCCAGCAGACCAGGTCGTTGCTGCCGGACGACCCGTTCCTCGGGGCCGTCGAGGCGGCGAACTTCCCCAAGCCGTACGTGAAGTGGAGCTGCGAGCCCGCCAGGGCCGAGGACGTCCCGGCGGCGCTGGCGCGGGCGTACCACATCGCGACGCAGGCGCCCATGGGGCCGGTGTTCGTTTCGGTGCCGGTGGACGACTGGGATGTCGAGACCACGAAGCCGATCGTGTCCCGGCCGCAGATCCGCGGTTTCGCGCCCGATCCGTCCGCTTTGGACGAACTGGTGTCGGCCTTGGACGCCGCCGAGCGCCCGGCGATCGTGGTCGGCCCCGGTATCGACGGTGAAGGCGCCGTGCCGGACGTCGTCGAACTGGCCGAGAAGGTCGGCGCCGGGGTCTGGGCGCCGCCGATGGGGGCGCGCTGCTCCTTCCCCGAGGACCACCCGCAGTTCTTCGGATTCCTTCAACCGGAACGGAAAGCGCTCGCGAGCGCGCTGGCGGACCACGACCTCGTGGTCGTCATCGGGGCCCCGGCGTTCACCTACCACGTGTACCGCGGCGAGTCGGAAACCGCGCTGCCGCCGCTGTTCCTGGTCAGCGACGACGAGCAGATCCTCGCCAGGGCGGCGGAAGGCATCGGCATCCGCGCGACGCCGAAGCTCACCATCCGCGCGCTGCTGGACCGCGCCGCGCCGCGGGAAGCGCCGAAACCCCGCACCCGGCTGGAAAAGCCCGCCGCGGTCACGCCGATCACGCCCGGCTTCGCCTACTCGGTGATCTCGGAAGTCCTGCCGGACGACGCGATCGTCGTCGAGGAGACGCCGAGCCACCGCAACGAACTGCACGACCACCTGCCGATCAAGTCCACCGACACCGGTTTCCTCACCGTCGCCAGCGGCACCCTCGGCTACGGTCTCCCGGCCGCCGTCGGCGCCGCGCTGGCCCGCCCGGACCGCAAGATCGTGGCGATCCTCGGCGACGGGTCGAGCATGTACTGCGTCCAGGCACTGTGGACGGCGGCGCAGCACAATCTGCCGGTGACGTTCGTGATCTTCGACAACTCGCAGTACGCCGCCGTGCGCATCCTCGGCGAGGCC
Organism: Amycolatopsis sp. SB7-3; assembly: GCF_041021335.1. NCBI lineage: Bacteria > Bacillati > Actinomycetota > Actinomycetes > Pseudonocardiales > Pseudonocardiaceae > Amycolatopsis > Amycolatopsis sp. SB7-3. Next base: position 1,563,717 of record NZ_JBFPJQ010000001.1, on the reverse strand, counting down.
GCGGGCGGTGAGAAGGTGCCGGGAGTCGACCTCGGCGGCATCGATTTCCCCGCGCTGGCGAAGAGCCTGGGGCTGCGGACGTCGGTCGTCGAGAAGGCCGAAGACCTCAAGCCGACGCTGGAAGCGGCGTTGCCGGACGAGCGGCCGCATCTGGTGCACGTCCGCATCGACGCGAACCCGCGCACGCTGTACTGAGTGGGCTGAAGGGCGCTTTCCCCGCATCACATGCCGGGAAAGCGCCCTTCATCGCGTCGCGTGGTTGTGATCCCCTGTGGAGCGTTGCGAAAGCCACTTTCGCAACCTTCAACGTTGCGAAAGTGGCTTTCGCGACATGGCAGCCGCAGGAGTGGCGGCCTTCGCAGCCCGGTCCGGATTCGTCGTCTTAGCCGATCGCGGCCCAAGTGTCCAAAAAGGACGCAACCGAGTCTATTTAATGCCTGTATGTACGGTTTTCGACCGGGTCGTGAGTGGTAAGGGTCGTTCTAACCCTCATTGCCACTCACGACCCGCCGGTCAGACCGTGCAAATCGACCAAACCAGGCGCTGTCGCCCTGGAAGAGTCCCTTATGGACGATCAAGAAGGCTTCAGCTCTTCGCGCGCGCCTCGGCCTCGGTGGCGTCGGCAGCCGCCTCCTGCTGCGCCAGCTCGTACTCGGCCGCGTCCGAAGCGGCGGCGACCGCTTCCGGGGCGCCACCGTGCAGCAGCCGCGCGACCTCACCGCGCAGCGTCACGAACTCGGCCGATTCGCGCGTGGTGATCTGGTCCCGCTCCGCGGGCAGCCCGACCGGTAGATCCGCGACGATCTTCGCGGGCGACTTCGACAGCACGAGCACGCGGTCCGACAGGTAGACGCTCTCGTCGATGTCGTGCGTGACGACGAGGACCGTGCTCCCGTTCTCGCGCTGCACGCGCCGCGTCAGGTCCTCCAGTTCGAACCGCGTCTGCGCGTCGACCGACGCGAACGGCTCGTCCATCAGCAGCAGGGCGGGACGGCTGGCCAGCGCCCGCGCGATCGACACCCGCTGCTGCATACCGCCCGAGAGCTGCCACGGGAACTTCGAGCCGACCCCGGACAGGCCGACCGACTCCAGCGCCTCCTGTGCCCGCGTCCGGCGCTCGGAGCGGCTCAAGTTGCGCCACCGCAAGGGGAACTCGACGTTCTTCGCGACCGAGAGCCACGGGAACAGCGAGCGGCTGTAGTCCTGGAACACGACGGCCAGGTCCTCCGGCACGCCGGAGACGTCGTCGCCGTGCAGGCTGACGCGGCCGGACGTCGGCTTGATCAGCCCGGCGATGCAGCGCAGGAGCGTGGACTTGCCGCAGCCCGACGGGCCGACGATGCTCGCGAGCTGTCCCGCTTCGACGGTGAACGACAGGTCGTTGACCGCGACGTGCGCCTTTTCTCCCGCGCCGTACCGGTGGTTCAGCCCGGAGACTTCGAGCATGGTTGACATCTTGCTGACCCTTCGAAAACTAGAGACGGCCGTTGCGGGTGGGCTGCCAGCGAAGCACTCTCTGCTCCACCGCGAGGAAGGCCGCGTTGAACCCGAAGCCGAGCAGTCCGAGCAGGACCAGCCACGACCACATGAGCGGGAAGTCGAACGCCTGCTGGGCGTCCATCAGGGACCGGCCGATGCCGTTGTAGGAACCGACCAGTTCCGAGATCACCATCAGCAGCAGGGAGATGGACAGGCTCAGCCGCAGGCCGGCGAAGATCTTCGGCCCGGCGGCGGGGAGCACGATCGAGCGCACCCAGTACGACCGCGGGGTCCGGAACGACTTCGCGGTGTCGATCTTCACCTGGTCCACCGACCGGACGCCGTCCACGGTGTTGAGCAGCACCGGCCAGATCGCGCCGAAGATGATCGACCCGGTCTGCATCCCCGGCCCGAGTCCGAAAAGGACGATGAACACGGGGATCAGCGCGGGCGGCGGGACCGAGCGGAAGAACGCGAAAAGCGGGCCGACGTAGTCCATCCCCGTCTTGGACCGTCCCAAGAGGACACCCAGCGCGACACCGAACGCGCCGGCCAGCAGCCAGCCGCCGAGGGTTCGGCCGAGGCTGGGGAGCACGTTGTCGAACACCGTGTCGGTCAGGAACAGCTGCGAGGCCGGGCCGGTGAACCACAGTTTCACCGAAGCGCTCAGGATCTCGCTCGGCGGCGGGAAGAACGGGCTTTCCGCGAGCCGGGTCGCGAGCTCCCAGATCCCGATCAGGGCGAAGAAGAGCAGCCAGTTGCGGACGAGGATGCCGATACCCCGGCCCACTCGCCTGCCGACGCGGCTGGTCAGCGTGAGGGTCGTCACGAGACCGCCTCCCGGTCGACCGTGCTCCAGCGGAACGCCCGCCTGCCGATCATCTCGAGCCCGCCGTTGATGAGGAAGCCGAGCGCGCCGACCACCACGGTGCCGGCGAGCACGAGGTCGAACCTGGTGGAGCCGGTGCTGGCCTGCATGATGAAGTTGCCGATGCCGAGTTTGGCCCCGGCGAGGAACTCGGTACTGACCACCGCGATCAGCGCGATGTTGGCGGACAGCCGCACCCCGGTGAACACGAACGGCGCGGTATGCGGCAGCGCCACCGACGTCAGCGTCCGGAACTTGCTCGTACCGCAGGCCTTCGCGGTCTCCAGCAGCACGGGGTCGATCTCGCCGAGCGCGTAGATCGTGTTGAACATGATGGGCCACAACGACGCGTACACGGCCAGCGTGATCTTCGCCTCGGGCCCGCCGCCGATCAGCAGGAGCACCAGCGGGATCAGCGCGACCGCGGGGATCGGCCGCAGGAACTCGATGACCACCGCGGTCGCCGTGCGCAGGCCGGGGATGCTGCCGAGCAGCAGACCGGCGGGCACCGCGATGGCGACCGCGATCAGCAGGGCGATCGCCCACGCGAGGAACGTGGCGATCAGGTCCCGGACGAACTGGGTCTCGCCGAACTGTTCGACGATCGTCACGAGGACGACGGACGGCGGGGGGAGGAACTCTTTACGGACCAGGCCGGCCTGGACGATCACTTCCCAGACGAGGAAGAAACCGGCCAGACCGGCAAGGGCACGGAGAAGTCGTGACACCTTTACCTTTATCCAGCTTGAGGGGCGAGCATCGGAGCGGCGTCGAGCTTGGCCCCGATCACTCCGGTCTGCAGCAGCAGATCCGGTACCCGCTGCAGGCGACGGGCGTCCAGAGTGGACCCGAACGTCGGCAGCGTGAGCAGTGAAGCGGTTTCCGCGTCGACCTTGGCGAACTTGACGATGAGGGGTTCGATCTTGGAGCGGTCGGCCGAGTCGCGCACGGCCTTGCCCAGTGCGCGCTGGAACGCGGCCAGCGTCTTGGGGTTCTTGTCCACGAAGGACCCGAGCGCGCCGAAGCCCGCCAGGGGGAAGTCCTGGGTGGCGCCGGTCGAGATGTCGACGACCGGGGTCGCGCCGACGACCTTGGATGCCTGGGTCAGGAACGGCTCGGGCAGGTAGCCCGCGTCGACCTGGCCCGCCGCGAGCGCCGAGGCGATGTTCGGCAGCGCCATCGGCACCCACTGGACCTTGCTGGTGTCGACGCCGTGGTCCTTCATCACCGAGACGGTGAGCAGGTGGGAGGCGGTGTTCTTGTCGGTGATCGCGATCTTCTTGCCCGCGAGGTCGTTGATCGTCTTGACCGAGGAGGTCGGCACGGTGACGACCGCGTTGCTCTTGGGGCTGGCCGAAACCGCGTCGGCGACGAGGCGGATGTCGGCGGCGCCCTTGCTCTTCGCCACGAAGAACGGCATGTAGGTGGAGAAGGCGATGTCGACCTCGCCACCGATCATCTTGGTCATCGCCTGCTGGCCGCTGGGCGCGTCGACCGCTTCGACCTCGAGACCTTCGGCCTTGAAGTAGCCGCCCTCCTGCGCCAGCCGCAGCGGCGCGAGGTCGACGACGGGCAGCAGGGCCACCTTGATCTTCGGCTTCTCAAGGCCGCCTTCGCCACCCGACGCCTTGGACGTGTCCTCGCCGCCGAGTGCGCCACAGGCGCCCAAGGTGGCCAGCATGAGCGCGCTCAGGGCGACGCCGATGGCACCCCGTCCTCTACGTACACCGCTCCTGCTCATGGCGTTTCGAAACAAAGCCAGCTCCTCGGAAACAATGAATCACCGTTGGGTTTTTTCATCCGTGTCGTGGCTTCATTCCGCCAGGCACGCGGTCACCTTAGAGATTTGCCCACCTGCTCACAATGGGTGTCGTGAGCGGGTGATCATTTTAGGCCATTCGCCCGATCACCTGATCACCCGCTTGGACATCATTACTTTCAGTGATCAATTTCCGAGAAATGTGACTATTAGATGTAATGCCGCGTCGTCAGCTGGTGGCCTGCGCCGCGATCATCGGGCCGACGTCGATCTTGGTCTGGATCGCGCCCATCTGCAGGAGCAGGTCCGGGACCCGCTGGATACGGCGGGGGTCCAGGGTGGACTGGAACGTCAGCAGCGTGGTCAGCGCGGCGGTGTCCTGGTCGATCTTGGCGTACTTGACCAGCAGCGGCTCGATCTTGGAGCGGTCCGCCGCGTCCCGGGTGGCCTTCTGCATGGCGCGCTGGAAGGCGGCCACGGTCTTCGGGTTCTCCGACACGAACTTGCCGAGCGAGCCGTAGCCCGCGGTGGGGAAGTCCTGGGTGGCGCCGGTGGCGGTGTCCACGACCGGGACGGTGCCCGCCTGCTTCGCGGTCTGGGTGATGAACGGCTCGGTCAGGAAGCCGGCGTCGATGTCGCCGTTCTTGAGCGCGGTCCCGATGTTCGGCAGCGGGATCGGCACCCACTGGACCTTGCTGGCGTCGACGCCGTGGTCCTTCATGACCGACTTGGACAGCGTGTCGGACACGGTGTTCGGCGCGGTGATGCCGATCTTCTTGCCCGCCAGGTCGCTGACGCTCTTCACCGACGACGTCGGCAGCGTGACCAGCATCGTGCTCTTCGGGCCCGCGGAAGAAGCGTCCGCGACCAGCTTGATGTCGGCGGTGCCCTTGCTCATCGCGATGAAGAACGGCGTGTAGCTCGCGTACGCGATGTCGACCTCGCCGCCGATCAGCTTGGTCAGCGAGACCTGACCGGTCGCGGCTTCCACCGCCTCGACGTCGAGGCCCTCGTTCTTGAAGTAGCCGCCGTCCTGGGCGAGGCGCAGCGGGGCCAGGTCGATGGTCGACATCACGGCGATCTTGATCTTCGACTTCTCGAGGCTCCCCGAGCCGCCGGAGGAGGACGAATCGTCCCCGCCGAGCAGGCCGCAGCCGCTGACCGATACCGAGACGACGGCCGCCATCGCGAATGCGAGGGCTCCACGTCGACCCCGGCTGATGCCCAAGGCCTTCTTCGAGCTTGCAGAGCCAAGCAAAGTGGTGCTCCTGATCGAGGGGGAGGACACGTGATGACGTGGCCTGATGTGGAATTCGGAAGTGACTCTTTGTCGAGTCACGGGCCCACTGTAGAGAACACACACTGTGCTCACAATGGGTGGTCATCCCATGATCCCAAGTGGTAACGATCACCCGAACAGGTTGTTTGTCAGAAGTGAACACAACGGGGCGTGTTCGAGGCGGGGACTTGTTGACGAATGAGCGTCAACGGGTCAAGACCCGTCCGGGGCTTACTTGCAGGTCTTGACCGAAGGGTTACATCTGGGCCGCCCGTTCGCTACCCTCATGCACCGGTAGTGAGGTGTGGACCACTGATGTAGTGAAAGAGAGTGCCTTGGATGGCCGAACGCTCTGGACCTTTCCCGAGGTGCAAGGCACTCTGTGTCGAACGCGATCCTGATGTCGGACACGACCGTGCTTCACTGGTGCGCGCCCGCGCACTGGCGGGTTAGGCCGAATAGACCAATGACGTCAGGCGGGATTTCGGCCAAGTGCACTTGAGAGACTGCGTCAAAGACGACTTCCTCATTCGTCAGAGTGAGCACTCGCGTCCAACGTCTCCCTGCCGGGTGGCAGGAGCGTGCGGGTAGTGGTCTCCGACAACCGACCCAGGCAGCAGCAGAACGGCATGTCCAAAATGGGCTTTCCCGGCCCGAATGAAGATGATGGTGGTGCGGCGGTGCCGAACGAAGACACCGCGGGGGTGGGAGGGACCCCTGCGCGGGAAACCGGAGACGGTCCTGGTGGGAAGGCCGGGTCGTTCCTGGGCCTGCGTAACTGGCGTCTGCGATCGAAGCTCGCGGCCGTCCTGATCATTCCGACGCTGACCGCGCTCGCGCTCGGCACGCTCCGCGTGATCGACGACAGCAGCGAAGCGGCCCGGTTCCAGGACACGGCCGACCAGGTCGCGTTCGCCGACAAGATCACCCTCGTGGTGCACGAGCTGCAGAGCGAACGCGCGCTCGCCGTCGCCAAGATCGCCTCCGGTGACCCGTCGCGCCAGAACGGTCTCGACGCGCAGATCGCCAAGGTCGACCGCGCCATCGACGACCTGCGTGCCTCGGCGAACCAGATCAACCCGGACGATCAGGACACGAGGGACCGCTACTCGCGCGGTCTGCAGCGGCTCGACGCCCTGCGCCCGCTGCGCGGCGCGATGAACACCTCGCTGCTGGGCGACACCCCGATCCTCATCGCCTACTCCGGCATCCTCGACTCGCTGGTCCAGCTCGGCCGCGAGGTGACCACCGCGGTGGCGAACCGCGACGTGCTCCGGCTCGGCGTCACCGTGCAGGCCATCAGTGAGAGCAAGGAGTTCATCGCCCGCGGTGACGCGGCGCTGCTGATCGCCTCCTTCCGCTCCGGCTTCCCCGGCGACCTGTTCGACCAGGCGCGTTCGGCGGTCGCCAGCGGCGACGCCTCGACGGCGGCGTTCCTCAACAACGCCAGCCCCGAACAGCGGCAGCTCTACTCGGACACCTTCTCCGGTCCCGAGGTCGACGACCGGCGCCGGATCACCACGATGGCGTTCTCGCTGCACCAGCAGAACGAGCCGCCGGCGATCGACAACGTCGCCCTCGGCAACGACAGCCGGGTCGCGCTGGACAAGCTGCGCGCGGTCGAGACCAACCTGCTCGGCCAGCTGCGGGCACAGGCCGACGGCCTGGCCACCGACGCGATCAACTCGGCCTGGATCGGCGGCGCGGTCGTGCTGCTGGCGCTGCTCGCGGCGCTGTTCCTGATGCTCGTCATCGCCCGCCTGATGCTGCGCCCGCTGCGGGTGCTGCGGAAGACGGCGCTCGACGTGGCCTACACACGACTGCCGGAAACCGTGCAAGCGATCCTCGACGACCCGGACCCGGTCAACGCCTCGAAGCGGTCGGTCGAGCCGGTGCCCGTCACCTCGCGTGACGAGATCGGTGAAGTGGCGCGGTCGTTCGACGTCGTCCACGAACAGGCCGTCAAGATGGCCGCCGAACAGGCCCTCCTGCGCGAGAACGTCAACGGCATCTTCGTGAACCTGTCCCGCCGGTCGCAGCGGCTGGTGGAACGCCAGCTGGGCGTGATCGACCGGCTCGAGGCCGACGAGCAGGACCCGGACCACTTGGCCAGCCTGTTCGAGCTCGACCACCTCGCCACGCGGCTGCGCCGCAACGGTGAAAGCCTCCTGGTGCTCTCGGGCGCCGGTCTCGCGAAGTCGGTGCCCAAGCCGGTGCCCGCCGCCGACGTCATCGGCGCCGCGGTCTCGGAGATCGAGCAGTACGCCCGGATCGAGATCGGGATCGTCCCCGAGGTCGCCGTCCAGGGCCTGACGATCCACGACCTCGTGCACGTCCTCGCGGAACTCCTGGACAACGCCACCTACTTCTCCGAGCCGGAGACGAAGGTGACCGTCCGCGCGGTGATCACCCGCAAGAAGGCGCTCGCCATCCAGGTCACCGACCACGGTGTCGGCATGACCGAGGAGCGGCTCGCCGAGGTCAACCAGCGGCTGGCCGACCCGCCGGACCTGGACGTCTCGGTGACCCGGCGGATGGGCCTGTACGTGGTCGCGCGCCTGGCGCGCCGCCACGGCATCGAGGTCCGGCTCCGGGAGAACGAGGACATCGAGGGCGGCGTGATCGCGCGGGTCGTCGTGCCCGCCGAGCTGCTCACGCAGATGCGGCCCGGCGCGCGCAACACCCCGCCGCCGGCGAACCGGTCGGAAACGTCGATGCCTTCGATGCCGTCGGTGTCGGAGATGTCGACCTCGCTGCCGAACATCCCCGCCTCCGACCGCGGCCTGGAGATGACCCCACCGCCGCCGTCGAAGCCGCCGGCCGCTCCGCAACCGGTCGCGTCGCAGGGCGGGCTCGTCCCGCTCGACCAGCCGATCAGCCTCGACGACCTGGTCGCGGGCAAGAACGCGGCCGGGCCGTTCCTCAGCCCCGCGTCCCCCGCCGAAGAGGCCCCGGCGTGGCCGACGGCCGAAGACATCTCGCCGGCGAACGGTGACGGCGCCTCCAGTGGCACCGAGACCCAGTTCGCGTCGCTGGTGCTGCCGAAGCGGGAGCCGAAGTACACGCCGGTCGAGCCGCGGAACAAGCCTGAGGAGCCCGCGGAGTCTTCGGACGCGGGCAAGTCGGCGCTCGACGACGACGTGCCCACCCGGCGGCTGCCGATCTACCAGTCGGTGCTCTCGCGCTGGTTCAGCGAAGGTGACGAGACCGGGGGCGACTCCCCGACGACGTACACCGAGCCGGTCGAGTCCGAACTGCCCGTGCGGACCCCCAACGGCGGCGCCGAAGCGGTGGAATCCGCGGCCGAGGACACTTCCGGAGAGGCATTGCCCACTCGGACCCCACGGAGTGTTCCGCCGGAGACGGTGCTCCAGGACAATGGCTGGCGCAGCGCGTCGGACGACGGCTGGCAGGCGGCGCAGGTCCTGTACGAAGACCGGAACGACGAGATCACCCCGGCGGGCCTGCCCAAACGGGTGCCGAACCAGTACCTCGTCCCCGGCTCGATCGGCGGGAACGAGCCGAAGAAGGAAGACTCGTTCGCCGACAAGACCTCCGGAATGCCGGGAACGGGTGCGATCGCCCGCTCGGCGACGGCGGCGCGGAGTCGGATGGCAAGCTTCCAGAAGGGCTACACGTCGGGACGGCACGCGTTGAAGGAACGCCCGCTCGATGCGCTGGATGACAACGGCGTTCCGGTGACCGGCAGGGATACCTCTGCCGATGACAGCAGTAAGGAGTGACAGTGACACGGGCGGGTGCGATGCAGCCGGGTGGTCCGGCGCAGCCTGGCGGCCAGGCGCAGGGTAAAGGACACACGAGCAGCTTTGCCTGGCTGATCACGGATTTCGTGCACCGGGTCCCGGGCGCGGCGCATGCCGTGGTGGTGTCGGCGGACGGTTTGCTGCTGGCATCCTCGAAGGGACTTCCCAAGGACAGGGCCGATCAGCTGGCGGCGGTCGCGTCGGGGCTCACGAGCCTCGCGCGCGGTGCGGCGAAGGTGTTCGAGGGCGGCACGGTCGCGCAGACGGTGGTCGAGATGGCCAACGGCTTCCTCTTCCTGATGTCGGTGTCCGACGGTTCCTGCCTGGCGGTCCTCGGGTCGCCGGAGAGCGACATCGGCTTGGTCGTCTACGAGATGACCCTGCTGGTGGAACGGGTGGGGCAACAGCTGACACCGGAGATGCGCGCGCAGCTGCAGGGCGCGTCGGTCCGCCGCTGAGCGACCGGGAACCGAGGAGAATGCCGTGGACGACGGGCGCTTGAGGGGCGATGGCCGGCTCGGTGACGACTTCTCCGGCGGGTGGTCGGAACGAGACGACGGCCGGGAGGACTGGACGTCCTTCCGGGACCGGGTCGACCGCGAATGGCGATCGCGAAGGGCACAGGGGTCGGACAACGACCCCGTGGCCCCGGACGAAGCCTCCCGCTGGCTGACCGATTCGAACGCGGGACAGGGACCCGCCGACTTCAGCGTCTCGGACTACCGGGAACGCCTGCTCGGCGGGCCGGGGGCGGAGCTGTTCGGTGGTGGCAGCGGTCCGCTCTACGACTCGGGCGAGTTCGCCAAGTTCTCCTTCGACAAGGAGGAGGAGCGCCGGGCGGCGGCCGCCGCCGACCCGCTCGCCGCGGCCCTGCCGCAGCAGGCGCAGAACGAGTTCGTCGACGAGCAGTACACCACCGACGTCGAATCCTCCGGCCTGGTCCGGCCGTATTTCCGCACGCGGGGCCGGACCAAGCCGACGTACGACCTTGCCATCGAGGCGTTGATCTCGACCAGCGAACAGGGACGTGTGCTCGACCGGGTACGCGTCCCCGAACACCGGTCGATCTGCGACCTTTGCCTGGACACCCGGTCCGTCGCCGAAGTCGCGGCGCTGTTGCGCCTGCCGCTCGGCGTGGTCCGGGTGCTGATCGGAGACGTGGCCGGCCTCGGTCTGGTCCTGGTGCACACCGCCAGCCAGAACGTGGGTGACCGGCCGAGTATCGAGTTCATGGAGAGGGTGCTCAGTGGGCTTCGGAGAATTTGACTCCGACGCGAATGCGCCGCAGGTGACCGGACCGACTTCGTCGGCCAAGATCGTGGTCGCTGGCGGATTCGGCTCGGGGAAGACCACGCTGGTCGGAGCGGTTTCGGAGATCGATCCGCTGACCACCGAGGCCATGATGACCGAGGCCAGTACCGGCGTCGACGACAATTCGGCCACCCCGAACAAGTCGACGACGACCGTGGCCATGGACTTCGGCCGGATTTCGCTGGACTCGGACCTGGTGCTGTACGTGTTCGGTACGCCGGGCCAGCACCGGTTCTGGTTCATGTGGGACGACCTCGCGGTCGGCGCCATCGGTGCCGTCGTGCTGGTCGACACGCGGCGGCTCGCCGACGCGTTCCCGTCGATCGACTTCTTCGAGAACCGGAAGCTGCCGTACGTCGTGGCGATCAACTGCTTCGACCGGCTGCTGCACCACCAGATCGAGGACGTCCGGCACGCGCTGACGATCTCACCGTCCGTGCCGATCATGGCCTGTGACGCCCGGGAACGTGAGTCCGCCAAGCAGGTGTTGATCTCGGTCGTGCAGCACGCCATCGCACACGATTCGGCGTTGCGCGCTGGGTAAAAGGGACAAAAGCCCGGAGCGGATGCGGCCGTTGGAGTGAACTCGGCAGGCTTCACCCGCTTCGGGGAGTGGCGTCACCGGTCGGATCGAACGCGGGGCGACCCCTTTCACGCGATCCGGCGCCGACGACCCCCGATCGAGTGGTCGCAACGTCGGTGACCTGCGCGGACGCCGGTTCACACCTGGTCGCGCCAGGCCACCACAGGGTGACCCACGAATGCGTGGTTCACGATGTGTCGACGCGGTGCGCGGCTGGACGTTTACGTTCGGTTAACGCGGTCGGCCGGGTGGCGGGCTCGACACGATCGACGGGACGAATACGCTGGGTGGAGGCGTCTTTCGGCTCGTCGGCACCGGGATCGGTGCTGGTGGGCGGGAGACGCCCGGACCACGCCGCCCAGGTGGTCTTGACGCAGCGAGGAGGGACTTGTGACGGCATCCGGGCAGCAGAGCTCGTTCGGCTGGCTCATCACGGATTTCGCGCGCCGGGTTCCCGGTGCGGCGCACGCCGTGCTGGTCTCCGCGGACGGGCTTCTCCTCGCGCCGTCGGACGGGCTGCCGCAGGAACGGGCCGAACAGCTCTCCGCGGTCGCCTCCGGGCTGATCAGCCTCACCGCCGGCGCGGCCCGCTGCTTCGACGCGGGCGGGGTCAACCAGACCGTGGTCGAGATGGAACGCGGTTACCTCTTCCTCATGTCGGTCGCCGACGGCTCGTCACTCGCCGTGCTGGCCGCGCCGACCTGTGACATCGGCACCGTGGCCTACGAGATGACGCTGCTCGTCGAGCGGGTCGGCCAGCAGATCACCCCTGAGCTGCGGGCGCAGCTGCAGGGCGGCGTACGTGGGTGACCGATGAAGATCAGCGGATTCACCGAACCGGACCCCTCCGGCTGGGACTCCCTCTATCAGGGCACCGAACGCGAGGCCTTCGATTCGCCCAGCCGGTTCGAGCTGAGCTCGATCAGCACGGTGATGCCGCGGCGCCCTCCCGAGCCGGCGCCTCCGATGCCCTCACCGATCCGGCAGTCGCCTCCTCCGCGGCCCACTGACGTCGCCCCGGCTTCGGTCTACCTGCCGCCGGCTTCGGGCTCCCGGGTCCGGCCCTACACCCGCACCGGCGGGCGCACCCGCACCGCGCACGACCTGGCGCTGGAGGCGCTGGTGTCGACCAGTGAGGACGGCCGCCGGTACCGCGGCGTGCGGACCCCAGAACACCGGCAGATCTGCGACCTCTGCCTGGACACCCGCTCGATCGCGGAGATCGCCGCGCATCTGCGGCTGCCGCTGGGCGTGGTGAAGGTGCTCGTGGGCGACATGGCGGACGCCGGTCTGGTGCTGATCCACCAGACGGAGCTGATCCTCGGTGATTCCTCTTCGCGCGCTTTCATGGAACGCGTGCTGCAAGGCCTGCGCGCCCTCTGACCGCCCGCATTTCGTCCTCTAAATGCGTGCCGGTGCTCTCGGCCGTGGCTTGTCCTGAAGGCCACCTTCAGGACGTTGGATGTCTCAAGGGTGGCCTTCAGGGCATCGCTTCACGGTGTGCCTGACTCCCCGCATTCAGAGGACTAAATGCGGGGAGTGGTCAGTCTTCGACGAGAGCGGCCGACGTGATCCGGTGCAGCGGGTAGCGCTCGTTGTCGGTCCCTTCGAGGACCCCGCCGCCGACCCGCAGCGGCCGCACCACCCGCTGGCTCGCCGTCCCGCGTGAGTCGACGAACCCGATCCACACCTCGCGGCGCTCGATGGTCGCCTGGGAGAGCAACGCCAGCGTCGCGGACGTGTCCCCGGCGCCGCCTCCCTGCGGTGCGCGCACCGTCTCGCCCCGGCGGCGCGCCGAAGCGGCGTCGCCTGCCCGGACGTGCGCGACGATCTTGCCGACCTGTTCGTCGGTCAGCCCGGCAGGCTCTCCGGGCGCGCGACGCGCGGCACGCGCCTTCGCGGGCAGGCGACGTCCGGACGGCCTGATGTCCATGACGCGTCCGTCGGGGCCTTCGGCGGCCGGAGCGAACCCGGCGGCGCGGAGCGCGTCGAGGACTTCGGCGAGTGGGTACGCGCTGATGAGCACGGTCGGCGCGATCATCCGCAAGCCGTACTCCGTCGCGACGGGGCTGCCCATGACCTCGGCGAGCAGCGACGCGTCGTCGCAGCGCAGGAACGACTCGGCGGCACCGCCACGCAGCCGCCCGTGCCGCCGGGCGACGTCGTCGATGAGGTAACTCAGCGATTGGGGCACCGGCGTCGCCGACTTCGACGTGAACAGCTGATGCAGCTCGCCCGCGGTCCGCCCGGTGTCGAGCGCGCGCCGCACGGACGTCTCCGTGATCCGGTAGACGGTCGCGTGCCCGGCCGATTCGATGTCGGCGACTGCGGTCATCTCGGCCGCGAGTTCCGCTTCCAGCGGTCCCGGCGCGACCACGGTCAGATCGGCCTGGACCAGCACGTGGCCCACCGGACGCGGCAGCGCGTCGATCATCGCCTCGATCGCCCCCGGGCGATCCTCGGCCAGTAGCGCCCGGGTCGCCGTGGTGAGCCCGCCGAGGCCGATGAGGCCGAGCGCGGCCCCCTCGGCCATCGTCCAGCGCACGGTCTCGTCCCGCAGCCGCCCGCCCCGCCGCGGCGCGCGCCAGGCGAGCGCGGCGACCAGTTCGTCGGTGCTCTTCACGCCCGCGCCTTCGGGCAGCGCCGCCAGCGCGAGAAGGATTCGGCGCCGCGAAGTGGGCGCCAGCGGACGGCGCAGGTCTTCCGAAAGCGGCGCGATCGGCTTGTCCTTCGCGTCCCGCCCGTCGGCGAGACCGGGCAGCCGGGGCAGTTCGAGCCAGGCCTGCGCGACCGTCATCCAGCGCTGCGCGGTCGGCGACGCGAGCCACGAATCCGTGAGCGTCGTCGGCACCCATTCCGGCGTGGTCGCTTCGCTGTCGGCCACCAGACCGGCGCCGACCGCGATCTCCGCGAGCAGGGTCACCCGCGCTTCGTCGACGTCGAGATCCTTCGCGAGCTTCTTCAGTTCGCGGACGCCGAGCCCGCCGGACTTCAGCACCGGCGGTGGCGTCTCGGACCAGGCGCGAAGCATGTTCTCGGTCTGGCGCAAGAATTCCATCGCCTCGCCGGCCGCCGTCGTGTCCACAGTGGACTGCTGATGCGGATGGACGGGGAGTTCCGGTTCGCGCAGCGACGCCTGCTCGAAGACCACCCCGCCGCGCAGCGCGATCCCGATCTCACGCGGCAGCTCGACGGTCTGATCGTCCCGGCGCAGCAGCAGTCCCCTGGCGAGCAGGCGCTGGACGGGGTTCTGCGCCCGTTCCAGCGGGACGTCGGCCGACGCGTCGCGGGTGCGGCCGATCGGCGGCCCGGCGGCCAGCGTCGTCAGCAGGGCGCGTTCGTCCTCGCCGACCTCCGCGAGCGCGGCCTCGATATCCGTTCCGGCGAGCGAGGGGGACGACGCCCCGAGCCCGGCGGGGAAGGGGCCGAGCGCGTCGCGGGCCGACGGCGGGACGCGCAGCGCGTCGTCCTCGCCCCAGACCAGGGCCCGCTTGCGCAGCAGTGTCAGCGCCTCGCCGATCTCCGTGCCCGCGAGTCGCGCCACCTCGGCGGCCGGGACCGGCTCGGTGTCCGCTCCGGCCAGCAGCAGGGCGTCGAGGACGGCGAGGGTGAAGGTGTCGAGGTCTTCGCAAGCACGCGCGACGGAGCCCGGCGTGCCTGCCCGGGTGGCGAGCACGATGGTGTCGGACGGGGGCGGCGTGGACAGGTCGCGACGCGTGCGCAGCAGCGCGGCGAGGGCGTCGTCGGACTCCTGGCGCAGCCAGTCCGCCAGGGATGGCGCGGGCATAGAAGACCAGGATACCGGGCGGGTGGTGGCCCGGCAGCCGCGTTCGGGCAGACTGTCCCTCGAGAACGGCTTGACCATGCTCTGGAGGACGTTGTGGCGAAGGGCGATAACAAGAAGCGCGCGGGCATCGACCCCACGTGGCCCGGTGAGGACGGGGAGCACCCCGTCACCGAGCTCGCGTCCGATCGGCAGGGCGCCTTGTCCCCGTTCGGCGACGTGACCTTCCCCCTCGACGCGGTGCCGTACGTGCACCCCGAGACCGAGATCAACCGGTAAGAAGCTACTGGCGGGTTACCCCTGCGAGGGTTCGTGGCGGTCGTCACGGGAGTAGGTTTTCGATCGACCTATTCGAGCTTTCCTCAGCGGGGGTAGTGCCATGCCGGTTCCCGGTCCGGGATATTCGATCACCGTCCGGGTGGAGGCCCCCGCGTCGTCCACCGCGGCGGGTGATCTGACCACCGCCGTCGGCCGGGTCGGCGGCGTGCTGACCGCGTTCGACGTCGTCGAGTCGCACCCCGATTCGATCGTCGTCGACATCAGTGCCAACGCCCTGTCGGAGAACCACGCGCAGGACATCACGCAGACCCTGGACTCGCTGCCGGGCGTCCGCGTGCGCAAGGTCTCCGACCGGACGTTCCTGATCCACCTCGGCGGCAAGATCGAGGTCAGCCCCAAGGTCGCGCTCCGCAACCGTGACGACCTCTCCCGCGCGTACACGCCGGGTGTCGCCCGCGTCTGCCAGGCGATCGCGGCGAACCCCGAGGACGCGCGCCGCCTGACCATCAAGCGCAACACCGTCGCGGTGCTCACCGACGGTTCCGCGGTGCTGGGGCTCGGCAACATCGGCCCGGCCGCCGCGCTGCCGGTGATGGAGGGC
Source organism: Amycolatopsis sp. SB7-3 (assembly GCF_041021335.1). Classification (NCBI taxonomy): domain Bacteria; kingdom Bacillati; phylum Actinomycetota; class Actinomycetes; order Pseudonocardiales; family Pseudonocardiaceae; genus Amycolatopsis; species Amycolatopsis sp. SB7-3. Next base: position 1,548,010 of record NZ_JBFPJQ010000001.1, on the reverse strand, counting down.
AAGGCGGCGCTGTTCAAGAAGTTCGCCGACGTCGACGCGTGGCCGGTCTGCCTGGACACCCAGGACACCGAAGAGATCATCATGATCGCGAAGGCGCTCGCGCCGGTGTACGCGGGCATCAACCTCGAGGACATCGCCGCGCCGCGCTGCTTCGAGATCGAGAAGCGCCTGCGTGAACAGCTCGACATCCCGGTCTTCCACGACGACCAGCACGGCACCGCGATCGTCGTGGTCGCCGCGCTGCGCAACGCCCTGCGCGTGGTCGGGAAGAACATCGAAGACTGCAAGATCGTCGTCAGCGGCGTCGGCGCGGCGGGTTCGGCGATCATCCGCCTGCTGCTGCGCAAGAACCCGGGCGACATCGTGGCCGCCGACATCGACGGCATCGTGCACTCGGCACGCGGCAACCTCGACGAGAACCTGACCTGGATCGCCGGTCACACGAACAAGGAACAGCAGGCGGGCACGCTGCACGAGGCGCTCGTCGGCGCCGACGTGTTCATCGGGGTCTCCGCGCCGAACCTGTTCGGGGCCGAGCAGGTCGCGACCATGAAGTCCGATGCCGTCGTCTTCGCGCTGGCCAACCCGGACCCGGAGATCGACCCCCTCGAAGCGCAGAAGCACGCCGCCGTGGTCGCCACCGGCCGCAGCGACTTCCCGAACCAGATCAACAACGTGCTCGCGTTCCCCGGCGTCTTCCGCGGGCTGCTCGACGCGCAGGCGCACCACATCGACGACTCGATGCTCCTCGCGGCCGCCGACGCCATCGCGGACGTCGTGGACAACGGCAAGCTGAACGCCTCGTTCATCGTGCCGAGCGTGTTCGACAACGCCGTCGCCCCCGCGGTCGCCGAAGCAGTGAAGAAGGCGGCGAAAGCAGCGAAGGCTGCTCAGTCGTAGGACGTGGTAGCAAAGGTCCCTTGCTCCATTCGGCGGCGCCGTCATCACTGAGGCCGACATCGAGGCCGACTTCAGGGTGACGACTCCGCCGATGGCCCGCTCATAGGCTCGGCTCCGACCAGGAAGTCGATCATGACGGGGGTTTGGGGATGACTCGCTCTGTCCTGAGCAGGATCGGGACACTCACGGCCGCGGCGGTCACCATGGCGGTACTCGTACCGGCCACGGCGTCCGCCGCGGTTTCGTCTGTCAGCTGGGGGCCGTGTCCGGAGGACGCGGCCGCGCCCGGCGTGGAATGCGCCACCTTGAAGGTCCCGCTCGATTACCGCAACCCGGGCGGGAAGACCATCGACGTCGCCATTTCCAAGCTCGCCAGCACCAAACCGGCGAAGCGGCGCGGCATCATGCTCACCAACCCGGGTGGCCCCGGCGGCCCAGGGCTGACCATGCCCGCGGGGTTGCGGGCGGCGGGCATGCCGTCGAGCGTGCTCGACGCGTACGACATCATCGGCTTCGATCCGCGCGGAATCGGCCGCAGCACGCCGGTCACCTGCGACCTCAAGCCCGAGCAGCAGGTCAGCAACGTCCCGTTGTACGCGCGCGACGCCGCGGCGGTGGCGGAGCGCGCGAAGTACGTCGAGGGCGTCGCGAAGCAGTGCGCCGACTCGAAGACGGCCGCGAACCTGCCGTACATCACCACGGCCAACACCGCCCGCGACATGGACCGCATCCGGGAGGCCTTGGGCGAGGAGAAGCTCTCGTACTACGGCGTCTCGTACGGCACGTACCTGGGCGCCGTGTATTCGACGCTGTTCCCGCGGCAGACCGATCGCATCGTGCTCGACAGCGCGACCGGTCCGGGCGGGCTCGACACGACCGGGTCTCGCCGGCTGGCGGAGGGGTTCCAGGACCGCTTCCCGGACTTCGCGAAGTGGGCGGCGGCGCGGCACGCGAGCTACGGGCTCGGCCGTACTCCACAGCAGGTGACGGCGAAGTTCTACGAACTCGTCGCCAAGCTCGACGGCGGCGCGGTGCCGGGGGTGGACGGCGCGGCCTTCCGGGCGGGCACGTTCGGTTCGCTGTATTCGACCGGCTCCTTCCCGGTGCTGGCCCAGCAGTGGCAGGCGCTCGACACCGAAGGCGTCGTGAAGCAGACCGCTCAGGCTCAGCAGCTCGACGTGGCGCAGCTGCTGTCCGCGCAGCTGCACGTGGTGTGCAACGACGTGAACTGGCCGGAAAAGGTCGCAACCTACCAGCGCAACGTCGAGAAGGACCGGGTGCGGTACCCGATGTTCGGCGCCGCCGCGGCGAACATCTGGGCGTGCGCCTACTGGCCGTCCGAGCCGATCGAGCCGCAGGTGCGGATCGGCGACCGGGGTCCGTCGAACATCCTGGTCGTGCAGAACCTGCGTGACCCGGCGACCCCGCTGAGCGGGGCCAAGGAGATGCGGCGCGCGCTGGGTGACCGGGCGCGGATGGTGTCGGTCGACGACGGCGGGCACGGGGTCTGGCTGAGCTCGGAGAACGCCTGCGGCAACAACGCCGTCAACCGGTTCCTCGTGGACGGCAAGCGTCCCGTGCACGACACGGCCTGCGCCGCGGACCGGGGCGGGCTCTTCGCCTCGATGACGCCGGAGCAGCGTCAGGAACGGGAGAAGGCCCTCGGCGAGGTTCGCTCGAAGCAGCGGATGTTCTGAGGACTAGCCTGCTGGGCGTGAGTGAACTCAGCCACGTCGACCATACGGGCGCCGCCCGTATGGTCGACGTTTCCGGCAAGACGCCCACCGCCCGCATCGCGCTGGCGGGCGGCACCGTGCACACCACGGCCGAGGTGCTCGGCCTGCTGGCGACGGACGGGCTCCCCAAGGGCGACGCGCTCGCGACCGCGCGGATCGCGGGCATCATGGGCGCGAAGAAAGTGCCCGAGCTGATCCCGCTCTGCCACCAGATCGCGTTGTCCGGCGTGAAGGTCGAGTTCGTCCTCGACGAGACCGCCGTGCACATCACCGCGACCGCGAAGACGAACGACCGGACCGGCGTCGAGATGGAGGCGCTGACCGCCGTCGCCGTCGCCGGGCTGACGCTGCACGACATGATCAAGGCCGTCGATCCGGCGGCGACCCTCGACGACGTCCGCCTGATCCGCAAGGACGGCGGCAAGACCGGGACCTGGGAGCGGCCGTGAACCGGGTCGCGAGGGTGATCGTGGCGTCGAATCGTGCCGCGAAGGGCGTCTACGAGGACACGACCGGCCCGGTCATCACGGACTGGCTCGCTTCACGGGGCTGGGAGGTGCCAGCGCCCGTCGTCGTCCAGGACGGCGAACCGGTCGGCGAAGCCCTGCGGGACGCCGTCGCGGCCGGGGTCCAGGTGATCGTGACGACCGGCGGCACCGGTATCTCGCCGACGGACCGCACCCCGGACGTCACCCGCGCCGTCCTCGACTACGAACTCCCCGGCGTCGCGGACGCGATCCGCGCCGCCGGACTACCCAAGGTGCCCACCGCCGTGCTCTCGCGCGGCGTCGCGGGCGTCGCGGGCCAGACCCTCGTGGTGAACCTGCCCGGTTCACGCGGCGGGGTGAAGGACGGCCTGGGCGTACTGGACGGGATCCTCGACCACGCCGTCGACCAGCTGGCGGGCGGCGACCACCCACGGGAGGCACAGCAGTGAGCGTTCGGGTCGCACGGATCGCGGTGGTCGACGAGCCGCTCTCGGTCGAAGAACACGCCCGGCTGGTGGACGACGCGGCCGCGGGCGCCGTCGTCACCTTCGGCGGGGTCGTCCGGGACCACGACGGCGGGCGGTCGGTGGAGAGGCTCGCGTACGAAGGGCACCCCAGCGCCGCCGACGTGCTCGCGGAGGTCGTCACGGACCTCTCGGGGAAGTGGGAAGGTGTGCGAGCGGTCGCCGTCAGCCACCGGCTGGGCGCGCTGGCCATCGGGGACGTCGCGCTGGCGTGCGCCGTGGCGGCCGAGCACCGGGGCCAGGCCTTCGCCGCCTGCTCGGAGCTGGTCGACGAGGTCAAGGCGCGGCTGCCGGTGTGGAAGCACCAGCACTTCAGCGACGGGAGCGACGAATGGGTCAACTCGCCGTAGCGGGGTGAGCCGGCCCCAGGCCCGCCAAGTGTCATGAAAGGGCCGTTCAGGACATTTTTCGTCCTGAACGGCCCTTTCATGACATCTGGAGGCACGACCGGCCCCGGACACGACAAAGCCCCACCGCCGGGGGAATGGCGCGGTGGGGCCTTGTCAGTCGTGACGTGGCCGCGCGGGGAATCCCGCGGGCATCACGACTTACTCGTGCTCAAGAGCTCACTTGGTGGCGAGCTTCTGGCCGACGACGATGAAGTCGGCGTTCGACACGTAGTCCTTGTTCAGCTCCTGCAGCTTCTGGTAGCCGCCCTGGACGTTGAACTTGGAAGCGATCTTCGACAGCGTGTCGCCGGCCACGACGGTGTAGTCACCCGCCGGGTTCGAGTTGGCGACGTTCGCGGCCGGGGCCGGAGCCTGCTGCTTCTGGACCGGCGCGGTCGACTTCTTCGGGGTCACCTTCTTGGTGGCCTTCGGGGCGCTCGACTTGGCCTTGGCGGGGCTGGCGGAGCCGCCCTTCTTGCCACAGTGCGGCCACGCGCCGATGCCCTGGCCCTGGAGGACCCGCTCGGCGACGGCGATCTGCTGCTCACGCGACGCGTTGTGCGCGCTGCCGGTGCCGCCGTAGGCGCGCCAGGTGCTCTGCGAGAACTGCAGACCACCGTAGTAGCCGTTACCGGTGTTGGTGCTCCAGTTGCCGCTGCTCTCGCACTGCGCGATGGCGTCCCAGTTGGTCGCCGACGCGGGGGTCGCGGCGATTGCGAGGGGAGCGCCGACCGCGACACCCGCAATGGCGACGCGGGCGATGTGACGGGTGGCGGCGGACATCTTGCGGTGCTTGCCTCGGTAAGACATGTGAATAAATCTCGCTCCCTGCGCCTACGAGTCGGTGCTGAGGGAAGACCCGCGGGTCTTGGCCGGCCGTTGCGGGCCGGCTGACTTCGCCTGACGCACGACGCGTCGGCTCGGTCCCCTCGTCCCTGTCCGGAAATGCTTTCGCTCGGGGTTGGGTCCGGGAATCCGTTGGACAGGGCTCGGCGCTACGGGTTCCCGGTGTTGCGTGGTCGGTCGGGGCCAACCGAAAAGCGACGGTACGTAACGAACGGCCGGGACGGAAATTATTCGAGCTGTGACCTACATCACAGTAACAGCACGCAACCCATAACGATTCGGCTGTTTATGCAGGTCAGCGGGCCGTTATCTGGCCGTTTCCTGACCGAGATAATTCACGGATCGTGAGGCTTGCATCACGTGGATTAAGGGATGACTGGCCCATTCGTGCGCCTTCGCGCGCGAATGGGCCGCGCACTTTAGCGAGACCTCAAGAAGTTCGCCAGCCCTGGCAGGTCATCCGTATTCAGGTGGTCGACCCCGGCGGCGACCAGCTCTTTCCACAACGCGTCACGGCCGGGCCCGGCGGCGTCCGGCGTGGCCCAGAAGCGCACGCGCTGACCCGCCGCGTGGGCCCGCTTGACCAGGTCGTGCAGTTTCGCCCGCTCCTCGGCGGGGAAGGGGCCTTCGCCGGTCCAGGTGAACAGCCCCGTCCAGGAGTCCGAGACCAGCGGGGTGACGCGCGGGTCCGAGCCGATGCCGAGGTCGTTCTGATCCTTGATCCGGCCGTCGTAGAAGGCGAGCCGGAACTTCTGCCCGAGCATCACGTCCTTGGGTCGCCCGCCGGAGATCACGGCGGTGACGGCCCGCTTCTTCACGTGACCGAACGCGTACAGAGAGAAGAGGAAGGAGTAGCGCGGGTCGTGCAGCCGCTTCTCGAGCGCCGCGTAGGTGCTGTTCGCGTCGCCCTTGACGTCGATCAACAGCTGGAACTCCGCGCGCTGCCGATAGACGCCGACGCCGTGGTTGGCCAGCACGCGCTTGCGCAGCGGCTCCAGGTAGAGCGACTCCAGGGTGCGGTCCGGGCGGGTGTCCGCGAGGTCGTGGGCGACCAGCAGCTGCCCGTCCACCAGGTAGATGTCGGCCTCGACGCTGGTGAAGCCCTGATCGAGCGCGTCCTGCAGCGGACGGGTGTGCTCGTAGTCGTTGTGGCTGTGCGCCTGCGGCAGCGGCCTGACGCCGCGTTCATGGGCGGAGGCCGGGGCGGTCGCGAGGCTCGTGGCGACGACCGCGGCGAGCAGCGCGGCGAGGATACGGCGGGGAGTGATCACTGGCGCATCCTCGGCTGCTTCGGCGACCGGACGGTGAACTCGAGACGGCGAGCAAGGGACCTTTGCTACCACTTTCGAGGTTCCCGCAGGTCAGCGATGGTCGGCGGCGGGTCAGCCGCCGGCGAACGGGGGCAGGACGTCCAGTTCGGCCGCGTCGGTCAGCGGCCGCGTGAGATCCCGCACCGCGACGCCGTCCAGTAGATAGGAGACCGCGTCGAGCAGCTTCGGCAGCTTCTCCGGGTGGAGTTCGCGAAGGCGGGCGACGGCGTCGGCGACGCGGGCGCCGTCCGGGAGCGTCACCTTCTCCTCGTCGAGGCCGACGGCCGCGCGAGCCGAAGCGAAGTACCGCACCACGATGGTCACCATGTCAGCCGCCGATCGCGCTCATCGGCCGGATCGGCTGCGCGAACCCGGCCTCGTTGATCTCGTGTCCGGCGAGCTTGCCCCACATGGTCGCCCGCCAGGCGTCCGCCACCTCTTCTTCGCGCGCGCCCGCGCGCACGAGGGCACGCAGATCCGTCTCGTCGTTGCTGAACAGGCACGAGCGCACCGCGCCGTCCGCGGTCAGCCGGGTCCGCTCGCAGGCGCCGCAGAACGGCCGGGTCACCGACGCGATCACGCCGACGTCGCCGGGGCCGCCGTCGACCAGCCAGCGTTCGGCGGGCGCCCCGCCCCGCGCGGCGGGGAACGGCGACAGCGAGAACTCCTCGCCGAGCATGCCGAGGATCTCCTCTGCGGTGATCATGTCGCCCCGGTTCCAGCCGTGCTGCGCGTCCAGCGGCATCTGCTCGATGAACCGCAGGTGATACCCCTCGGCGAGGCAGAACTTCAGCAGCGGCACGGCCTGGTCTTCGTTCAGCCCGCGCATCAGCACCGCGTTGACCTTCACCGGGTCCAGCCCGGCTTCGCGCGCGGCGGCCATCCCGGCGAGTACGTGCGAAAGCCGGTCGCGACGCGTGATCGTCTCGAACAGCGCGGGGTCGACGGTGTCCAGCGAGACGTTGATGCGGTCCAGCCCGGCGTCGGCGAGCGACTTCGCGCGTTTCGCGAGCCCGATCCCGTTGGTGGTCATGGAAAGCCGCGGCCGCGGTTCGAGCGCCGCGACCCGCTCGACGATCTTCTCCAGCCCTTGGCGCAGCAGCGGTTCGCCACCGGTGAGCCGGATGTCGGTGATCCCGAGCCGTTCGACGGCGATCCGCAGCAGGAGCACGAGTTCGTCGTCGGTCAGCACGTCCGCGCTCGGCATCCATTCGAGCCCTTCGGCGGGCATGCAATAGGTGCAGCGCAGATTGCACTTGTCGGTGAGCGACACCCGCAGGTCGGTCGCCACGCGGCCGAAGGTGTCGATCAGAGCGGGGTTGTCCGGCCTGGGCACGCTGGGGCGACCACGTGTACCGGGGACACGGGGAAACCCGAGATCGACTGCTGTCATTGACACCAGACTAACCCCGAAGCGGGCGAAAACCGACTGTCTAGAATCTCATTTCGCACCGAATCGGAAGGGTTTCCGGATGGCGAAATATCCGCTCTCGGCGGACGAATTGGCCCGGTTCGCCCATCTCGGCAGGGAAAGCAGCACGCTGACCGTTCTCCGGCACGCGCGTATCGCCGAGCGGATGGGCCTGTCCGCCACCGACCACAAGGTGCTCGAACTCGCCGGGCAGGCGCCGGGACCGTTGACAGCGGGCAGGATCGCGGAGCTGACCGGGCTGTCGACGGGCGCTGTGACCGGAGTCATGGACAGGCTCGAGAAGGCGGGTCTCGCCCGCCGCGTCCGCGACACCGCCGACCGCCGGAAGGTCCTGATAGAGGTCGTTCCCGGCGGCATGGAGCGGTACGCGCCGCTCTTCGAATCCGCGTACACGAACATGAAGTCGGTGCTCGAACAGTTCTCTCCCGACGAGCGGAAAGTGCTGGAGCGATTCCAGAGCGCGGTGCTCGATGGCCTCCGCGACGAACTCCCCGGTTCCGCATAGCTTTTCCGTATCTGCGGAAGTAATCTTCCAGGCATGCCGCAATTTCGGTTGTCTGAGGCCGCTCGTCTGCTCGGCGTCAGCGACGACACCGTCCGCCGCTGGGTCCGCGCCGGCCAGCTCACCGCGTTCGACGACTCGGCGGGCCGCAAGGTCGTCGACGGCGCCGAACTCGCCGCGTTCGCCAAGGCGCAGGCCGAACAGCCCGAGGATCCGTCGAACGTCGGCCGCTCGGCGCGCAACCGCTTCGTCGGCCTCGTCACCGAAGTCGTCACGGACAAGGTGATGGCACAGGTCGAGCTGCAGTGCGGCCCGCATCGCGTGGTCTCCCTGATGAGCGCCGAAGCCGTCCGCGAACTCGGGCTGCGGCCGGGGGTGCTCGCGGTCGCCGTCGTCAAGGCGACCACCGTCGTGATCGAAACCCCGGAAGGAAGCCGATGAGGAGACTCGTCCCCGCCCTGCTCGCGCTTGCACTGGCCGCGACCGCCTGCGGTTCCGGGGAGCCGGCCGCGGAGGCCAAGACGCTGACCGTGTTCGCGGCGGCGTCGCTGACCGAGTCGTTCGGGACGCTCGGTAAGCAGTTCGAGGCGCGGAACCCCGGGGTGACCGTGAAGTTCAGCTTCGAGGGTTCCTCGGCGCTGGTGCAGAAACTGACTCAGGGCGCCAAGGCGGATGTGTTCGCCTCCGCCGATCAGGCCAATATGGACAAGGCTGCCAAGGGAGAGCTGCTCAACGGGCAGCCGTCGGTGTTCGCCACCAACCGGCTCGCCATCGCGGTCGGCAAGGGCAACCCCAAGGGCATCAAGGGCCTCGCCGACCTCGCGAAGGACGGATTGACCGTGGTCGTCTGCGCTCCGCAGGTGCCGTGCGGGTCGGCGGCGAAGAAGGTCCAGCAGTCGTCCGGGGTCACGCTCAAACCGGCCAGTGAGGAGCAGGACGTCAAGTCGGTGCTCGCGAAGGTGCAGTCGGGTGACGCCGACGCCGGCCTCGTCTACGTCACCGATGCGACGTCGGCGGCCGCGAAGGTGGACAAAGTGGACTTCCCCGAGGCCGCGGGCGCGATCAACAGCTACCCCATCGCGGTGGTGAAGGACGCTCCGCAGGCTCAGCTCGCCGGGCTGTTCAGGGACTTCGTCCTCAGCGAGGAAGGCAAGAAGGAATTGGCGAAGGTCGGTTTTGGCGCGCCGTGACCCCGCGTTTCGTCCTCTGGATGCGGTAGATGCACGCGCAACGACCGCATTCAGAGGACTAAATGCGGGGGTGCCGTGGGTGCTCTGGCCGCCGGCGATCTGCGCGCTGGCGCTGGTGGTGCTGCCGGTCGTCGGCCTGCTGGTGCGGTCGGACCTGACGCGCTTCCCGAGCCTCATCACCTCGACGTCGTCGCTGAACGCGCTCAAGCTCTCGCTGCTCACCGCCGGACTGTCCACTGTGGCCTGTGTGCTGCTCGGTGTCCCGCTCGCCGTGGTGCTCGCGCGTTCGGGGGCGCGCGGTGTCCGTGTGCTGCGTGCGGTGGTGCTGCTGCCGCTGGTCCTGCCGCCGGTGGTCGGCGGCCTGGCGCTGCTGTATCTGCTGGGCCGCAAGGGTTTCCTCGGCGTCCTGGTGACCACGCTGACCGGCGAGCAGGTGCCGTTCACCACGGCCGCGGTGGTCATCGCGCAGACGTTCGTGGCGATGCCGTTCCTGGTGGTCAGTCTCGAAGGCGCCCTCCGCGGCGCCGGTGACCGGTACGAACGGGTCGCCGCGACGCTCGGCGCCAAGCCGTGGACGGTGTTCCGCCGGGTCACGCTGCCGCTGCTGCTGCCCGCGCTGGGCTCGGGCATCGTGCTCAGCTTCGCGCGGGCGCTGGGCGAGTTCGGCGCGACGATCACCTTCGCCGGAAGCCTCGAAGGGGTGACCAGGACCCTGCCGCTGGAGGTCTACACCCAGGCCGAGGTCGACGTCGACAGCGCCGTGGCGCTCGCCTTGCTGCTCATCCTGGTCGCCGTCGCGGTGATCGCGCTCGCCCGGCCCCGCGCGCTCGAAGGAGTCCGGTCGTGACCCTCTCGGCCGAGATCGCGCTCCGGCGCGGCGAGTTCACCTTGGACGTCGGCTTCGAGGTCCCCGACGGTGGAGTGCTCGCGCTGCTCGGTCCGAACGGGTCGGGCAAGTCCAGTGTGCTCGGCTGCCTCGCCGGTCTGCTCCGGCCGGACCGGGCACGGATCACGCTCGGCGGGCGTGGCCTGGCGGGCCTGCCGCCGCACGCGCGCGGGATCGGCCTGCTCTCCCAGGACGCCCTCCTCTTCCCTCATCTGTCCGCTTTGGACAACGTCGCCTTCGCGCCGCGCTCGACCGGAGCCGGGCGCGCCGAGGCGAAGCGGCGCGCGCGGGACTGGCTGACCGAAGTGGACGCGCTCGAACTCGCCGATCGACGGCCCGCCCAGCTCTCCGGCGGGCAGGCGCAGCGGGTCGCGATCGCGCGGGCACTGGCCGCCGAACCGGGACTTCTGCTGCTCGACGAGCCTTTCGCGGCGCTGGACGTCGACGCGGCGCCCGCCATCCGGGGGCTGCTCCGCCGGGTGTTGCGTTCCGGACCGCCGACCGTCCTGGTCACGCACGACCCCCTCGACGCGCTGGCGCTGGCCGATCACGTCGCCGTCCTCGACGGCGGCCGGATCGTCGAACGCGGCGAGACCCGCAAGGTCCTTTCCGCGCCGCGCACGGCGTTCACCGCGCGGATCGCCGGGCTGAACCTGGTGCCCGGCGTCGCCGTCGAAGGCGGTTTGCGCACGTCAGGCGGGCAGTTGGCCGGTATCCCGGCCGAGGACGTCGTCGAGGGCGAAGCAGCTGTCGCCGTCTTCGCGCCCAGCGCCGTCGCCGTGTACCTGCGCGACGGCGAGCACCGGGGCAGCCCGCGCAACACCGTCGAGGGAATCGTCGACGCGCTCGAACCACACGGACCGGTGATCCGTGTCCGGGCCCGCGGTGACGGCTGGGCGGCGGGTCTCGCCGCCGACCTCACCCCGGCCGCGGTCGCCGAACTGGCGCTCGAACCCGGCACACCGGTCAATCTTTCGGTCAAGGCGGCGTCCGTGGCTGTTCACGCCGTCTCGGATCATTAGGGTGAGAGGTATGAACGAGCGCCGTTGGACCTACCTCAGCGACATGGATGGCGTGCTGGTGCAGGAGGAGCATCTCGTGCCCGGCGCGGACGAGTTCCTCAAGGAGCTGCGCGCCAACGACATCGGCTTCCTGGTGCTGACCAACAACTCGATCTACACCCCGCGCGACCTGCGGGCGAGGCTCGAGCGGACCGGTCTCGACATCCCCGAGGAGGCCATCTGGACCTCCGCGCTGGCGACCGCGAAGTTCCTCGCGTCGCAGCGGCCGAACGGCTCGGCGTTCGTGATCGGCGAGGCCGGGCTCACCACGGCACTGCACGAGGTCGGCTACGTGCTGACCGAACGCGACCCGGACTACGTCGTGCTCGGCGAGACGCGCACGTACAGCTTCAGCGCGATAACCCGCGCGATCAGGCTGATCGAAGGCGGCGCGAAGTTCATCGCCACCAACCCGGACGCCACCGGCCCGAGCATGGAGGGCTCGATGCCCGCCACCGGTTCGGTCGCCGCGCTGATCGAGAAGGCGACCGGCCGCTCGCCGTACTACGTCGGCAAGCCGAACCCGCTGATGATGCGTTCCGCGCTGCGGCGGCTGGGCGCGCATTCGGAGTCGACGCTGATGATCGGCGACCGGATGGACACCGACGTCCACTCGGGAATCGAGGCCGGATTGCAGACGATCCTGGTGCTCACCGGCATCTCCACGCGGGAGAGCGCGGAGCACTACCCGTACCGGCCGACCAAGATCATCGACTCGATCGCCGATCTGGTCGGGCGCACCGCCGACCCGTTCGGCGAAGGCTGAGCGACACGACGGCATGCGGAGGGCTTATCGTCAGACGATGCACGACGATCAGCCCACGTCCCCGACCTATGTGGTCGGTGACGTGCACGGACACCGGGACGAGCTGGCCGAGGCGCTCCGGGAGAAGGGGCTGCTCGACTCCGACGACGACTGGGCCGGCGGCGAAGCGACCCTGTGGTTCCTCGGCGACTTCGTCGACCGGGGGCCCGACGGCGTCGGCGTCATCGACCTGGTGATGCGGCTGGAACGCCAGGCCGCCACGGCGGGCGGGCACTGCGGGACGCTGCTGGGCAACCACGAGATCCTGCTGCTCGGGATGTACCACTTCGGCGACACGGAGGTGCCGTCCGACTTCGGGCCGCGCAGCTTCGCCCGCAGCTGGGAGATCAACGGCGGGCTGCTCGAAGACCAGGACAGGCTCACCCCGCAGCATATCGAGTGGCTGACCTCGCGCCCGCTGCTGACGCTGGCCGCGGATCACCTGCTGATGCATTCGGACACGCTCGAGTACCTCGGCTGGGGCGAGGACATCGACGGGATCAACGCGCGTGGCCGCGAGATCCTCGAAGGCAGTGACATCGAGGCCTGGTGGGACGTGTGGCGGCGGATGACCACGCGGTACGCCTTCCGCGGCCCGGAGGGCGCCGACGTCGCGCAACAGCTCATGGACCGGCTCGGCGGCGAGCGGATCGTGCACGGGCACAGCGTCATCGCCGACCAGCTGGGGATCCACCCCGCGCAGATCGAGGGACCGTATCTCTACGCGGGCGGGAAGGCGCTGGGGATCGACGGCGGGTTGTTCGTCGGCGGTCCGTGCCTGATCATCCCGCTGCCTTGGGAACCCGAGGACTGAGCCTCAGGGGAGTTCCACGATCTCCTTGCCCAGCGGCATCAGCGACACCGGGATCATCTTGAAGTTCGCCACGCCCAGCGGGATCCCGATGATCGTGATGCACAGCGCCACCCCGGTCAGCACGTGGCCGATGGCGAGCCAAAGGCCGGCGAAGATGAACCAGATGACGTTGCCGATCGTCGACGCGGCCCCGGAGTCGCGCCGGTCCACCACGGTGCGGCCGAACGGCCAGAGCGCGTACGCCGCGATCCGGAACGACGCCAGTCCGAACGGGATGGTGACGATCAGGATGCAGCAGATGATGCCGGCGACGATGTAGCCGAGCGCCATCCACAGGCCGCACAGCACGAGCCAGATGACGTTGAGGATCAGGCGCATCAGACGTGCAACTCCCCGCTGGCCACGGTGACCGCCTGCCCCGAAAGCAGGACGCGGTCGCCTTCGAGTTTCACCCGGACGATGCCGCCGCGGGCCGAGGCCTGCTCGCCGACGAGCTTGTCGCGGCCGAGCCGGGCGGCCCAGTACGGCGCGAGGACGCAGTGCGCGGAGCCGGTGACCGGGTCTTCGTCGATGCCGACGCCCGGCGCGAAGAACCGGGTGACGAAGTCGATCCCGTCCACGTCACCCGGTGCGGTGACCATGAGCCGTCCGGTCCAGTGCGCGCGCAGCGCGGCCAGGTCCGGGGCGAGCGAACGCACCACCGCGGCGTCGTCCACCACCGCGAACAGGTTGTGCTTGCTGCGCCCGACGTACTCGAACTCCAGCCCCGGCAGGATCGACGACAGATCGTCGTCCGACTCGCGGGGCGGATCCGACGGGAAGTCCATCGACACCCAGCCGTCCTCGGCGCGGCAACGCAACTCGCCGCTTTTCGTCGTGAAGGTCTGCTCGCCGCCGAGGACGTGCGTGGTCGCCAGCGTCGCGTGCCCGCACAGGTCGACTTCGGTCTCCGGCGTGAACCAGCGAAGCGCCTTCGGCCCGTCGCCACCGACCTCGACGAAGGCCGTCTCGGCGTGCTTCAGCTCGGCGGCGACGGACTGCATCCAGCCCGCGTCGCCCGGAGCGTCCAGCAGCACCACGCCGGCGGAGTTACCGGCGAAGGCTTCGGAGGTGAAGGCGTCGACGATGTAGAGGCGCATGCCCTCGACGATATCGGCCGCCGCCGGAGCGGGCCTCCGGGTTTCCCCTGAGGTGGTCTCCACTTGCAGGTGGCCGCCGTCACGCCACGTTCCTAGACTCGACGCGTCGATGCCGCCGAACGCAGGAGTCTCCATGCCCGACGCCCCCGCAGTACCGAGCTACGCATCGGGAATCTCGGACACCCCGCTGCTGGGGGACACCATCGGCGACAACTTCGATCGCACCGTCGCCGCCTTCGGCGACCGGGACGCGCTCGTCGACCGCGCTGCCGGGAAACGCTGGACGTACACCGAACTCGCGGCCGAAGTGGACGCGCTCGCGCTGGGCCTGCTCGACCTCGGGATCGCCAAGGGCGACCGCGTCGGCATCTGGTCGCCGAACCGCTGGGAGTGGACCTGCGTCCAGTACGCCACCGCGAAGATCGGCGCGATCCTGGTCAACATCAACCCGGCGTACCGCTCGCACGAACTCGAATACGTGCTGAACCAGGCCGGGATCAAGCTCATCGTGGCCGCGAATTCGTTCAAGACCTCGGATTACGCGGGCATGATCGCCGAAGCGGGCCCGAAGTGCCCGGCGCTGGAACACGTCGTGCTGCTCGACAGCCCGGAGTGGCCGTCGATGCTGGAGATCGGCCGCAAGGCCGACCGCGCGCCGCTGGTGAAGCGGCAGGCCGAACTCTCCGCGGACGACCCGATCAACATCCAGTACACGTCCGGCACCACCGGCTTCCCCAAGGGTGCCACCCTCAGCCACCACAACATCCTCAACAACGGCTACTTCGTCGGCGAACTCTGCAACTACACCGAAGCCGACAAGATCTGCATCCCCGTGCCCTTCTACCACTGCTTCGGCATGGTGATGGGCAATCTCGCGGCGACGAGCCACGGCGCCTGCATGGTCATCCCGGCGCCCGTGTTCGAGCCGAAGGCCACTCTCGAAGCCGTCGCGGCCGAGAAATGCACGTCCCTGTACGGGGTTCCGACGATGTTCATCGCCGAACTGGCCGACCCGGACTTCGCTTCCCACGACCTGTCCTCGCTGCGGACCGGGATCATGGCCGGCTCACCGTGCCCGGTCGAGGTGATGAAGCAGGTCATCGATCGGATGGGCATGGCGGAGGTGTCGATCTGCTACGGCATGACCGAGACGTCGCCGGTTTCGACGCAGACCCGCGCGGACGACTCGGTCGAGCGGCGGGTGTCGACGGTCGGGCGGGTCGGGCCGCATCTGGAGGTCAAGGTCGTCGATCCGGAGACCGGGCTGACCGTGCCGCGCGGCGAACCGGGCGAACTCTGCACCCGCGGCTACTCGGTGATGCTGGGTTACTGGGAACAGGCCGACAAGACGGCCGAGGCGATCGACGCGGCGCGGTGGATGCACACCGGCGACCTCGCGATCATGGATGCCGAGGGATACGTCAACATCACCGGCCGCATCAAGGACATGGTCATCCGCGGCGGCGAAAACCTGTACCCGCGCGAGATCGAGGAATTCCTCTACACGCATCCCGATATCCTCGATGCGCAGGTGATCGGCGTCCCGGACGAGAAGTACGGCGAGGAACTCATGGCCTGGGTCCGCATGCGCGAGGGCGCGGAGCCGCTGACGGCCGAAGCGGTGCGGGAGTTCTGCGAGGGCAAGCTGGCGCGCTACAAGATCCCGCGCTACGTGCATGTCGTCGAGGAGTTCCCGATGACGGTGACCGGCAAGGTGCGCAAGGTCGAGATGCGGGCGGAGTCGATCAGCATCCTCGGGCTGGAGAAGGCGGCGGCCACCAAGCACGCCTGACACTTCGAGGCAACCTGTCACACCGTTGTCGCGTGTTCCCTTCGTGGCGGACCCGAACCGCCGCGAAGGGGAGAAAGTCATGACACTCAAGCGAAGCAGAAGAGTTCTCGCTCTGGCCGGCTCGCTGGCGGCGCTGCCGCTGATGCTGCCCGGCGTGGCGGCCGCCGCCACCGGGCCGATCGATCTGGGCACGCTGCCGGGGGATCAGTACAGCGAGGTCAACGCGGTCAACGACGACGGCGTCATGGTCGGTTCGTCGACACCGCTGGAAACCCAGATCAAGTACCACGCGGCGAAATGGGACGCGCTGGGCCGGATTTCCGCGTTGCCCGGCCTCGGCGGCGAGCAGAGCAAGGCGACGGACGTCAACCGCGGTGGGGTCGCGGTCGGCTGGGCCCACAAGGACGCGAACTGGAACCAGGCCGCGGTCAAGTGGGCGCCCGACGGAACGGTGACCGCGTTGCCGTACCTGCCCGGCGGGGATTACGCGACCGCGAACGCGATCACCGACGGCGGCGTGATCGTCGGCGCCGGGCGCGCGGCGGACGGGACGATGCACGCGGTCCGGTGGAACCCGGACGGCAAGGTGGTGGATCTCGGCGGCTTGCCGGGCGGCGCCTACGCGAACGCGGAATGGATCACCCCGGACGGCAGGACCGTGGCCGGAACGGCGTCCGACGCCGCGGGGAACAACCACGCCGTCCGCTGGAACCTCGACGGCGCCATCACCGACCCTTCCCCCGGGAATCCGAACAGCACCCCGGAGGACATGAACGACTTCGGCGTGATCGTCGGAAGCGCGGAGGTGAACGGCACCACGAAACCCGTGCGGTGGGAACGTGACGGGCGGATGACCTGGCTCGACTGGCCGGAACGGGATCCGGGCTGGGCGCGGGCGGTGAACAACGCCGGTGTCGCGGCGGGTGGCGGCTATCTGGTGTTCGGCACGACGAGCCCGGTCAAGTGGAACCGCGCGGGTGCTCGCACGACACTTTCGACCGGACGCGGACTGGGTTACGACATCGACCGGCTCGGCACGGTCGTGGGCCTGGAGAACAGCGTCGCGACGAAGTGGTCGGCGAACGGCACTCCGACGGTCCTCGGCGGGTTGCCGGGCGGTTCCTACAGCGTCGCCACCCACATCGCGGCGAACGGGACGGTCGTCGGCTTGTCCGACAACGAAAACGGTCGTACTCACGCCGTTTACTGGCCCGCCGGCTAATGCGCGTGAAGGCCCCCTTCCCTCGACTGAGCCGAGGGAAGGGGGCCTTCACGCGCCATCAGGCCGCGGAGTTGGCCGCAGCCGCAGCGATCGCCTTCGCGTCTTCTTCGCCGAAGGTCTCTTCGAGGTTCTCCGGTGAGTAGTCGAGGTCGATCTGCTCCACCGGCATCCCGCGCGCGGACTCGATCGCGCCGATACGCCGCTGCGCCCGGTCCGCCGCGTACTGGATGATCTCCTCGGGATCGTTGTCGAACGGGATCTCCTCGAACTGGTCCTGCACCCACTGGATCATGCCCAGCGCGTGGGGGAGCAGTTCGCCCATCCGCTGCTGCACCGCGTCCCACAGCGAATCGTCGGCGGCCACGTGACGGCGGCAGGTGAAGGTGCCCCACGCCATGTGGCGGCGTTCGTCGTCGCCGATACGGCGCACCAGTTCCTGCATACCCGGCAGGATGTCGTGCTGTGTGCAGATCAGCTGCCACGAGTAGTACCCGGTCAGCGCGAGACTGCCCTCGATGACGTGGTTGTAGGTGACGCTCGCGCGGATCTGGTTGAGCGGACTGGGATCGTCTTCCAGCGCGCGCAGGGACTGCGGCAGCTCTTCGTAGAAAAGCTTGCGGTAGTGGGGATTCTCCGCGACGTACGGGTGCAGGTCTTCGGTCAGCCCGACGGAGTCCATCCAACGACGGAACACCTCGGTGTGCTTGGCCTCCTCGAAACAGAACTGCGTCAGGTACATCTCGTCGCCGAAGCGGCCGGTCGCGGACATCGCCCGCATGAACGGCTGGATGTCTTCGGTGACCGCCTCTTCGCCCGCGATGAACTGTGCCACCAGATAGGTCGTCGACCGCTGCTGTTCCGGGTTGAGGCTTTCCCAGCCTTCGCGTTCACGGGAGAAGTCGATGTCGGCCGGGTTCCAGAACTTCTTGTTCCCCTTGACGAACAGCCGCAGCGGGAACGAGTCCCAGTTCAGCCCGCCCTTGCGCAGTGAGGAGAAACCGGTCCGCAGTTCGGAGAGCGTGTCGGTCATGATGTCCCCTTCGAATCGGTGGTCAGCGCCCGTATCGCGGGTGCCAGCACGGCGACGACCGCCGCCGCCGCCTCGTCGGCCGAATGCGTCGGCATGACGAGATGGGACAGGGAAAGCCGCACGACGGTCTCCGCCAGCAACGTGGCGGATTCCGGGGAGAGCGACGGCTCGAACTCGCGGTACTGCCCGGCCGCGACTTCGGTGGCCGCGGTCAGGATCGGTTCGCCCTTGGTGGTGAGCAGGGGAAGCAGGTCCTCGCCCGCTTCGGTGCCCAGCGTGGTCGCGACGAGCCGGTTCTCACGGGCGTGCTCGATCGTGTACACGACCGCCTCGCGGATCCCGTCGCGCAGGTCCAGCGCGTCCTGGACGCGCACGCGGATGCCTTCCAGGAACTCCGAAGTCGTCCGGAGGACCACGGCTTCGGCGAGCGTGCCCTTGTTGCCGAACTCGTTGTAGACGGTCTGCCTGCTCACGCCGGCGCGGGCGGCGACGTCCGCCATCCGCAGCGCCGTGTAGCCGTGTTCGGTGAGCAGCTCGGTGGCCGCGTCGAGCAGTGCCTCCCGCAGAGAGGCCTTGGTCCGATCGGAGAAGCTCGTGATCTCGCCCACACTTTCAGCTTGACACAGATCACGCGCATGTCAAAGAAGTTGACGGGTGTCCGTCCGGTGTAAATCGGTCGGTGGCGGCGGCTACCGTGATCGTGTGGGCATCACCGTGGGGTTCGACCTCGACATGACACTGATCGATCCGCGGCCGGGCATGGTCGCGGTGATGAACGCGCTCGGCGTGGAATCCGGCCTGCCGCTGGACGGCGAATACTTCGCGGCCAACCTCGGCCCGCCCCTCGACGCCAGCCTGCGGGGTTTCGGCGCGCCGGAGGAGCGCATCCCGGAGCTGGTGGCGCGGTTCCGCGCGATGTATCCGGAGACGGTCGTGCCGGTGACGGTCGCGATGCCCGGCGCGGCCGAAGCCCTGCACGCGGTCCGCGAGGCGGGCGGGCGCACCGTCGTCGTCACCGGCAAATACGCGCCCAACGCGAAACTCCACCTGGACGCGCTCGGCCTGGAGGTCGACGTCCTGGTCGGGGAACTGTGGTCGACGGAGAAGGCCGCCGCGCTCACCGAGCACGGCGCCCGTGTCTACGTCGGGGATCACGTCGGCGACATCCGCGGCGCGCTGGCGGCGGGCGCGGTCCCGATCGGCGTCACGACGGGCCCGTGCACCAAGGAAGAGCTGCTCGCGGAAGGAGCCGACGTGGTGTTCGACTCGCTGACCGAGTTCCCCGGCTGGCTCAGCTCTTTCGGCGAGCCTCGCGGATAAGGGCGATCAGGCCGAGGGCGAGCCCCAGCGGAGTGATCACGCCCGCCGCGGCGGAGAGCCACGCCGGCAGGTTCTCGAGCCCGGCGGCGAACATGACGAAAACCGCTGTGACGGCGATCATGCCCAGCGCGAACAGGCCGATGCCGACGCGCATGAGGATCGGTTTGCCGGGCTTTTCGGGGACGGCCACAGCGGCCTCCTTTACTGCGGTCTCCATGAAGGAGAGGGTATCCGCCGGTATCCGCTTCTCCACAGGGCCTGTGGCGAGATACGCTTATGGGACGCGCGCCCTGGGTACGCCCCCGGGCGCGTTCGTTGTGAGCGGGACAGCAAAGGATTGGTGAGGGAAGTGCCGACCGGCAAGGTCAAGTGGTACGACGCGGAGAAGGGTTTCGGTTTCGTCACCCAGGATGGGGGCGCCGACGTCTACATCCGCAAAGCCGCGCTGCCGCAGGGCGTCGAAGGGCTCAAGGCCGGGCAGCGCCTCGAGTTCGGTGTCGCCGACGGCCGCCGCGGCCCGCAAGCGCTCTCCGTCCGGCTGCTGGATCCGCCGCCTTCGGTCGCCGAGGCGCGCCGCCGCCCCGCCGAGGAGCTGCACGGGCTCATCGAGGACATGATCAAGCTGCTCGAACTCAAGGTGCAGCCGGATCTGCGGCGCAACCGCTACCCGGACCGCAAGAACACCAAGCAGATCGCCGAGATCATGCGCGCGGTCGCGCGGGACCTCGATCCCTGATCGGCGCTCCCCACCCTCATCGCGCGTGAAGGCCCCCTTCCCTCGGCTCAGTCGAGGGAAGGGGGCCTTCACGCGCAATCAGCTCAGGACGCCGCGCGGTGGTAGCAAAGGTCCCTTGCTCCCTCAGGCGGCCGGCGGCTCGACCTGCAACGACCAGATGGCCGTCGTGACCGCCTCGGCGTCCTCCGGCCGTCCGGTCCGGCTGAGCACCGAAGCCTGCGCGACCTCGACGACGAGGATCTGGTCGTCGGGCCGCGGCGTCGTCACGGTGTAGGCGAACCGGTCCAGCGACGTGATGATGTCCTGCTTGAGCTCCTGCGGCTCGCCCTGGCCGTTCACGTACTGCACCGTGACCTTCCACGGCGTTTCCGCGATCGCGCTCGGCACCGAGATCTGCACCGGCTTCCCCGGCCGGATCCGCAGTTTGCCCGCGGCGTCGGGCCTGGTGGTGCACTGGGCGGTCTTGATGTCGCACGACGCCAGCGGGCCGACGTTCACCGTCTTGCCGTCGGCGAAGAAGGTCACCTCTTCGGGGCCGGGG
This sequence comes from Amycolatopsis sp. SB7-3, assembly GCF_041021335.1. NCBI lineage: Bacteria > Bacillati > Actinomycetota > Actinomycetes > Pseudonocardiales > Pseudonocardiaceae > Amycolatopsis > Amycolatopsis sp. SB7-3. The sequence goes on along the minus strand of NZ_JBFPJQ010000001.1, from coordinate 1,527,347 downwards.
GCCGCGCAACCGGCCACCACGAAACCACCCGCCGCGAGCAGGGCCAAAATACGAAGTCGCCGCATACGGTGAAGATTACGAGCCCGGCCGCCACCGGGAGTCACCGGGCTGCGAGGGGACCGGCGTTTCGCTGGTCGGCTCCGGGCGCAGCGGCCGGTCGCCGCCGAGACCCGGGATCAGCGAGGTCCCGCGCCGGACCATGAACGTCTGCGTGAACCCGACGGCCAGCAGGATCGACAGCACCAGGAAGCCGATCCAGTACGTCGGCGGCAGCAGCAGGCCGACGGCGCCGCCGAAGCACCAGGACATCTGCAGCACGGTCTCCGACCGCCCGAACGCCGAGGCGCGCGACTCCTCCGGCAGGTCTTCCTGAATGACGGCGTCGAGGCTGATCTTCGCCAGCGCGCTCGCGGTCGCGCCGACGAGCGCCACGATCGCCGCCGTCGCCAGTCCGGCCGCCACGGTGGCGATGATCGCGATGCCGAGACAGGCTCCGACACAGGCCAGGATCACCTGATCCGGTTTGCCGAAGTGCAGCCGCGAACCCAGCGCGTTGCCGAGGAAACCACCCACGCCCGCCGCGGCGCCGATGATGCCGAGCAGCAGCAACTGGTCGAACGGGCTCTGCCCGCTGCCTTCTGCCTGCGCCTTCACCGCGAACGCGGAGAACATCATCAGGAATCCGGTCAGCACACGGACGGTGCCGTTGCCCCACAACGAGACGACGATCTGCCGCCCCATCGGCTGCCGCTGCTTCTTGACCCGCCGCTCGGGATGCGCGGACAGCGACGCCGGCACCTCGCCCTCGGTCTTCTCGACCCAGGACGGGATGCGCATCGACTGCACCGCGGCGGCGACGCAGATCAGCATGGTGAACCACAACGCGCCCTGCGAACCCCAGATCGCGTTGACCCCGCTCGCGAGCGCGCCGAACGCGCCGGCCGCGACCAGGCCGAACACGGTCAGCCGCGCGTTGGTCTTGGAGAGCGTGATGTCGGGCGGCAGCACCCGTGGGGTCACCGCGGCCTTGAGCACGGTGAACGACTTCGAGAGCACCATCATGCCCAGCGCCGCCGGGTACAGGAGCCAGTCGTCGAAGTGCAGCGCCATCACGATCGCCATCAGCGCCTGCCCCGCCGAGGACACGCACATCGCCAGCCGCCGTCCGCGCTGGATCTTGTCCAGCGCCGGGCCGATCACCGGCGCGACCAGCGCGAACGGGGCGATGGTGATGAGCAGGTAGAGCGCGACCTTGCCCTTGCTCTCCCCGCTGGTGGCGGCGAAGAACAAGGTGTTCGCCAGTGCGATCGCCATCGCGGCGTCGCTGGCGTAGTTCAGCATCACCGCGTACGTCAGCGAAGTGAGGCCCGACTTGTCGGCGCCGTCCGCCTTCGTCGCGCGCTGGAACGCGCCGACGGCCTGCCCGGTGAGCTGACGGCTGCGCATCGCCGCGACCCGGGTGACCGTGATCTTCTTCGGCATCTTCGGCAGAGAGCCGGCGCGTGGCGGGACCGCGGTCGTCGGATGCTCGTGCGGCGGCTCCGGCACCTCACGCGGCTCGCCCGCGTAACCGCCGGTGTCGTAGTGCTCGTACTCGCCGCTTCCCGGCGGGTGCTCGTCGTAGAACCCGCCCGGACGACGCCGGACGGGTTCGGTCTGCCGGTGCGAAGGATCCGGGTACGGCCGCGCGCCACGAGGAGGCGTCCTCGGCGGCGGGGGCGGCGGTGGCTGGTGGTGTCCCATCGGGATCGCGCCGGTGCGCGCCTCGTCGGCGGTGGGTCCGGCCGGATGCGGCTGGTACTGGGGGTGGGGGCGGGCCGCGCGCGGCGGCGGGGGCGGCACCGGCTGCTGATCGACCCTGGTCGGCGGCGGTGCGGACCAGCTGCGTGCCTGGGCGGCGCCGGGCTCCGGCGTCCACTTCCGCTTGCTCTTGCGGCCACGCTCCTTGCCCGACCGGCCGGAACGCGTGCCGTCGGGTCCAGAGTTCGAGCCGAAGATTCCCACGCTTCAATCCTGCCTTACGCGGGACTCGCTTCGCGCGTTCACCACTGCTTTCTAGGGGGTCGGGACGAATTTCACGCGGAACATCTTGGGCCAGAGCTTGCCCGTGATCAGGAATTCGTCGGTCCCGGGCACCGCCGCGATGCCGTTGAGCACGTCCGCGGAACCACGCTCGGCCTGGTCGAGCAACCCGGAAGCGTCGATTTCGCCGGTGACCCGCCCGGTCGCGGCGTCGATCCGCAGGATCCGGTCGGTCTGCCAGACGTTCGCGTACACGGAGTCGCCGACGCATTCCAGCTCGTTCAGCTGGTCACGGCCGACATCGACACCGCCAGTCGGCGCGAAGGACACTGGGTCGCGGAAGGTCAGCTTCGACGAGCCGTCGCTCATCACCAGCCGCCCGTCGTGATGGCAAAGGCCCCAGCCCTCGCCGGTGTAGGTCACCCGCCTCAGCTCGGCCAGCGTCTTGGCGTCCCGTTCGATCGCGACGCCGTCCTTCCAGGTGATCTGCCAGGCCGTCGCCCCGAGCACGGTGATGCCCTCGCCGAACAGACCGGGCAGTTCCTGCCGGACCGCCGGCGCCGCACCCGCGGGCCCGGCCCGCATCGACGACTTCCCGACCAGGCCGGTGCCCTCGTACAGCGTCTCGCCGGAGAACTCGAGGCCCTGGGTGAAGGCGCCCGGATCGTGGGGCAACGTCGAGAGCACCCGCACCTTCAGTTTCTCGGGCGCGGGCGGCGCGGCGTCGCTCACCGGCGCGGCGGCGCAGCCACCGAGGACGGCGGCCAGCAGGAGCGAGGTGGTCATCAGCGTGCGCACGCGGACAGCCTGACATGGACCGCGATATCGCGTGCGGCAGAATGGGGGCATGACCCTGCTGTTGACCCTGGACGACGGCTCCATCCAGCGCAAACTCGCCGAGGCGGTCGATCTGGCCCGCGCGGCGGTGCTGGAGGACGCCGGTGCCGAACAGGTCGGCGCGCACGTCGGCGTGGACCGGGAGGACGCGGTCTCCGCGAGCCACCTGTTCGAGGCGACCGTGACGGGGTATCGAGGCTGGCGCTGGTCGGTGACGGTCGCGCTCGCCGGTGAGGACGAGCCGATCACGGTCAGCGAGGTCGTGCTGATCCCCGGTCCGGACGCGCGTGTCGCCCCGGCGTGGGTGCCGTGGGACCGCCGGGTGCAGGCGGGCGACCTCGGCGTCGGCGACATCTTCCCGGTGGAGAAGGACGACCCGCGGCTCGCCCCGGCGTATCTGGAGTCCGACGACCCCGCGGTCGAGGCGGTCGCCAAGGAGATCGGGCTCGGCCGGGTCCACGTGCTGTCCCGGCACGGCAGGCTCGACGCCGCCGCCCGCTGGCACAGTGGCGAGTTCGGCCCGCGGTCGGACATGGCGCGCAGCGCGCCGGACGTCTGCGGGAGCTGCGGGTTCTTCGTGCCGCTCGCCGGGTCGCTCAGCGCGGCCTTCGGCGCGTGCACCAACGACATCTCCCCGGCGGACGGCCACGTCGTCGACGTCGAGTACGGCTGCGGCGCGCACTCCGAGATCGAGGTCGAGGTGACCTCGTCGGTGCCGGTGGCGGAACTGGTCTACGACGACTCGCTGATGGACTTCGAGCCCGCTCCGGAGACGCCGGCCGAGGCTCCCGAACCCGAGCCCGCCGAAGCCACGGTCGTCGACGAGTCCGAGGCCCCGGTGGCCGAGGCGCCCGAGACCGCCGAGGTCCAGCCGGAGGTCGAACCCGAGGCCGCCGAGCCGGTCGCGGAAACCGCCGACGAAGCGCAGGTCGAAGCCGAAAGCGCCAGTGAGCACTGACCCGTTCGGCACCGAGCGGCTCCGCGCCGCCGTCCTGCGGGCGTGGGCCGATTCGCCGACGCGGTTCACCGAGGACACGAACACCGAGAACGACCTGCGAGTCGGCGGCTATCGTGACCGGCTGTTCGTCGAGCTGGCGCAGAACGCCGCCGACGCCGCCCTGGCCGCCGGTGATCGCGGCACGCTCCGGGTGTCCGTTGTGGACGGTGAGCTGAGGTTCGCCAACACAGGTGCGCCCCTGGACGCACGCGGCGTCGAATCCCTTGCCTCCCTTCGCGCTTCCGGCAAGGGGGAGGAGACCGTCGGCCGGTTCGGCGTCGGATTCGCCGCCGTGCTCACGGTTTCCGCCGAGCCGAGGATCGTTTCGGTGACCGGTGGGGTCGCGTTCTCCGCGGAACGCACGCGGGCCGAAGCCGATCGCACCGGCGACGTTCCCGTGCTGAGGCTGCCGTGGCCGGTCGCCGCCGACGAGCCTCCCGTGCCCGAGGGTTTCGCCACCGAAGTCCGCCTTCCGCTGCGCGAAGGCGTCGATGTCCGGGCCCTGCTGGCGGATCTGAAGAACGACATCGGTGATCTCCTGCTCACCTTGCCCTGGCTGGAAAGCGTCGAGGTCGAAGGCGGTGTCTGGCGCCGCTCCGATCTCGGTGACGGCGTCGTCGAGCTCGCGTCGCCGGACGGTTCCGAGCACTGGCAGGTGCATCGCGGCGAGGTCGTCTGGGCTGTCCCGCTCGACGGATCCGGTTCGCCCCGGCCGCTCGGCGACGATGTCCTGCACGCGCCGACCCCCACGGACGACGAGCTTTCCCTGCCCGCCAGGCTGATCGCGACGCTTCCCATCGAGCCGTCCCGGCGCCGCGCGCTGCCGGGTCCGGAGCTGACCGCCGCGTTGAAGAACGCCGCCCTGGAGTACGTCGATCTCGTCTGTTCCTTGCCGGGCAAGGAACGTCTGGCGCTCGTGCCCGGCGCCGGCTTCCCGCGTTCCACTGTGGACGGAACGCTGCGCGAGGCCATCCTGGAGAATCTCACCGACTCGCCTTGGCTTCCCGCGCAGCAGGATGACGATCTGCCGGGGCGTCAGGCGCGTGTCCTTTCGGTGGACGTGCCGGGATTGGCGCCGCTGCTGGCCGATCTCGTACCCGGACTGATTTCACTGTCCGGTGTGGACCTTCGCGCGGTCGGCGCGCGGTCGCTTTCGCCCGCCGAAGCCATCGAACTGCTGACCGGGGCCCAGCGCGAGCCCTCGTGGTGGCGTTCGCTCTACGACGTGCTGCTCCCGGCGCTCGAAGCACACGACCTCACCAAGGACGATCTCGGCGCGCTGCCGGTGCCGATGTCCGACGGCCGCACCTTGCCCGGCGTCCGCGACGCGCTGCTCGTCGGCGGCTCGGCGGAACTGCTCGAACTTCTGTCCGATGTGGACATCATCGGCCTGCGGCTGGTGCATCCGGCCGCCGCGCATCCGTTGCTGGAACGCTTGGGTGCCAAGCACGCCGAGGCGAGCGACCTGCTGGAAGCCGACGCGCTGAGCGCGGCCGTCGAACGCAGCGTCGAAGACGTCCGGTCCGGTTTGGACGGTATGGCGCTCGCGGGCGCGGTGCTCCGCCTGATCGCCGAGGTCGGCGACGAAGCCCCCGATTGGGCGGGTGCGCTGGCTCTGCCGAGCGAGGACGGCTGGCGTCGCGCGGACGAACTCGTCCTGCCGACGTCACCGCTGGGCGACATCTTCGACCCCGAGGTGTTCGAAGAAGACGGCGCTTTGTCCGTGCTGGACGAGGAATTCGCCGAAGACTGGCCGGTGGCCACGCTCGTCGCGGTCGGTGTGCTCGATTCGTTCGCGATCGTCACCGACGACGAACCCCTCGAACCCGAACACGGGCTGCCCGAGGAACACGAGTGGTGGGACTCCCGGGAACGGCCGCCGTCACGGGTGCTCGCCGTGCGCGACCTCGACCTCGTCGGAGACGACGCCTGGCCGGAGGCGCTGCGCCTGCTCGCGGCGCGTCCCGAGACCTGGCGGGCCCTCACCGAACCCGGCGGGCACACCGGCTGGTGGCTCGCGCGGTACGCGTTGCTGGACGGGCACGCCCCGCTCGACTGGCGGATGCCGGAAGCGTCGGCGCTGGCCGGGCTCTACGACGTCGTCCCGGATTCGGGGCTGAGCAAGGAGATCCTGCTCGCCGCCGGTGTCCGGACGGAGCTGGGCGCGGATGCCGAAGACGTCGAGGATCTCTTGGATCGGCTCGGGGATCCCGAGCGCAAGGTGAGCCCCGGGCTCGCTTCCCGCGCGCACGCGGCCCTCGCCGAGTACACAGTGGACGTTCCCGCGCCGGACCGGGTCCGCGCCGCGGACGGCTCGGCCGTCGATGCTCGCGACGCCGTCGTGCTCGACGTGCCGTGGTTCGCGGCCGTGCTGCCGCCGGAGCGGATGGTCGTCTCGGCGAGCGGCGCCGCCGCGCTGGCGGAACTGCTGGACCTGCCGGTGGCGAGCGGTCTCGACGCCAAGGTCACCGAAGACGGCGAGTACGTGCCGTGGACGGAGCTGTCCGCGCTCCGGCTGGCGGCCGATCAGCTGGGTGTCGAACTGCCCGAGGGTGGCGTGCTGCTGCACGAGGCGCTGACGGTGACCTTCGAGGACGCGGAACACGAGGTCGCCTGGTGGTCCGACGGCAGGCTGCACGCGGCGGATACCCCCGAAGGCCTCGGCCGGGCCTTCGCCTGGGCCACGGACCGATGGGCCGATCGCCACGTCCTGACGGCCCTGCTCGACGACCCCTCGCCCTCGGCCCTCCTGAACTGACCGCGTTTCGTCCTCTGAATGCGGTCCTTAGAGTCTTTGGGCGCTCTTCGAGCCCCGGCGGGCGGCGGCGCGCTGCCAGGCGATGATCGCGAGACCGATGAAGCCGAGCACGACGCCGGAGAACGCCGTCTGCACCCAGATGCCGTCGGTCACAAAGAACAGGACCACGGTCGCGACCGCCCAGAGCGAGGTACCTACGATCACGACCGGCGTCAGGTCGGTCAGCCGCTTCGGCAGCTCCGGCGTTGGCCGCAATGAACCGTTTACTTCCCCGGAATTGATCGATTCGCCCACGTGGGGAAGGGTACCCGGCAACGGGCGAAGGGTGGTACGCGATGGCGGAGCAGCGCACCCGGTCCACACTGGACCGGTTCTTCAAGATCAGCGAGCGCGGCTCGACACCGGGGCGGGAGATCCGCGGCGGGATCGTCACCTTCTTCACGATGGCCTACATCGTGGTGCTGAACCCGCTGATCCTCGGCAGCTTCTCCGCCGAAGACGCGGGCGCGCACAAGGACGTCCTCGGCAACATCCTCCCCGTGCCGCAGGTCGCCGCGGTGACCGCGCTGGTCGCCGGCGTGCTGACGATCATCATGGGCCTGGTCGCGAACTACCCGTTCGCCATCGCCACCGGCCTCGGCATCAACAGCCTGATCGCGGTCACCTTCGCCTCCCAGATGACCTGGCCGGAGGCGATGGGCCTGGTGGTGATCGAAGGCCTGGTCATCGTCCTGCTGGTCTTCGCCGGCATCCGGACGGCGGTGTTCAACGCCGTGCCGCCGCCGCTGAAATCCGCGATCGCGGTCGGCATCGGCCTGTTCATCTGCCTGATCGGCCTGGTCGACGCCGGTTTCGTCCGCCGCGTGCCGGACGACGCGAAGACGACCGTGCCGGTCGGGCTGGGCATCAACGGTTCGATCGCCTCGTGGCCGACGCTGGTGTTCGTCGTCGGTCTGCTGGTCACCGGCATCCTGGTGGCGAAGCGGGTCAAGGGCGCGATCCTGATCGGTGTGCTCGCGTCGACCGTGCTGGCGATCGTCGTCGAGGCGATCACCAAGGTCGGCCCCTCCAAGGGCGTGAACCCGCTGGGCTGGAACCTCGGCTACCCGGCGCTGCCGGATCAGGTCCTGGGCCTGCCGGACCTCTCGCTGGTCGGCGAGATCTCCTTCGGCGCCTGGACGCGGCTGCCGATCATCACCGTCGTGCTGCTGGTGTTCACGCTGGTGCTGGCGGACTTCTTCGACACCATGGGCTCGATGACCGGCCTGGCGAAGGAGGGCGGGCTGCTCCCGGCGGACGGCAAGCTCCCGAACGTCGGCAAGGCGCTGTTCGTCGACGGCACCGCCGCGGTGGCGGGTGGCTTCGCTTCGTCGAGTTCGAACACAGTCTTCGTCGAATCCGCGTCCGGTATCGCCGAGGGCGCCAGGACCGGGCTCGCGAACGTCGTCACCGGCGTGCTGTTCATCGCGGCCATGTTCCTGACCCCGCTCTATCAGGTCGTCCCGGTCGAGGCCGCCGCTCCGGCGCTGGTCGTCGTCGGCGCGCTGATGATGAGTCAGGTCAAGGAGATCGACTTCTCCGACTTCACCGTCGCGCTGCCCGCGTTCCTGACGATCGTGGTCATGCCGTTCACCTACTCGATCGCCAACGGCATCGGCGCCGGCTTCGTCAGCTACGTCGTCATCCGCGCGGTCACCGGCAAGGCCAAGGGTGTGCACCCGCTGATGTGGGGTATCGCGGCGATGTTCGTGGCCTATTTCGCGGTCGGGCCGATCCAGGCCGCGTTCAACTGACCAGCGGTTATGTCATCCGTGGGCGATCTCACGGGCCGATGATCCGATCGTGAGGTATGCTAACTATATGTCCGGAGACACGCACGAGCGCTCACTGGCGAGCCGCCTGCGTCTCGCGGTGGTGCGGCTCAATCGACGGCTACGGGCCCAGCGTGCCGGTGACGGCATCTCGCTGACCCAGGTGTCCGCGTTGTCGACGTTGCACAAATGCGGTGCGCTGACCCCTGGCCAGCTCGCCGCGAAGGAAGGTGTCCAGCCACCTTCGATGACGAGGGTGATCGCCGCGCTCGAGGAGATGGGTTACGTCGAGCGCAGGCCGCATCCGACGGACGGCCGCCAGGCCATCGTCGAACTGTCCGATCGCGGCCGGGCCTACGTGATCGAGCAGATCACCGCGCGGGAGATCTGGCTGGACAAGCAATTGGCGGAGTTGAGCGCCGAAGAACGCGAAGTGCTCTCTCGCGCCTCCGAGATCATCGACAGGATGGCGGGGAACTAACAGCGGTGACGACCACGGGTAGCGAAACACAGTGTCCTTCCAAGACCACCGCTACCCGGGAACCCGCACCACCGCCACCTCCCGCGCGCGAGAAGCCGCGCGGGAGCATGTTCTCCTCGCTGAAGGTCCGCAACTACCGGCTCTTCTTCACCGGCCAGGTCATCTCGAACATCGGCACCTGGATGCAGCGCATCGCGCAGGACTGGCTGGTGTTCACCCTCAGCGGCAACGACCCGATCGCGCTCGGCATCGCGGTCGCGCTGCAGTTCGCGCCGACGCTGTTCCTCTCGCTGTGGGCGGGTGTGCTGGCCGACCGCGTCGACAAACGACGGCTGCTGATCGGTATCCAGATCGCCGTGCTGACGCAGGCGGTGATCCTCGGTGCCCTCGACCTGAGCGGGATCGCGGCGCTCTGGCACGTGTACCTCCTCTGTTTCACCCTCGGCGTGACGGCCTCGCTGGAGGTGCCCGCGCGGCAGTCGTTCGTCGCCGAGATGGTGGGCAGGGACAAGGTCACCAACGCCGTCGCGCTCAACTCGTCGATCTTCAACATGGCCCGGATCGTCGGCCCGGCCATCGCGGGTTTCGCGATCACCTGGGTCGGCACCGGCTGGCTGTTCATGGCGAACGCGGTGAGCACGGGCGCCGTCATCGCCGCGCTGGTGCTGATGAACCCGGACAAGCTCTTTCGCGGCCCGGCCATCCCGCGCGAGAAGGGGCAGCTCGTCGAGGGGCTGCGGTACGTCCGGCGGCGCAGTGACCTGATGACCGTGATGGTGCTGGTGTTCTTCGTGAGCACGTTCGGCATCACGTACTTCACGTCGCTGCCGATCGTCGCCGCCAACGTCTTCCACACCAACGCCGACGGCTACGGCCTGCTGTCGACGCTGGTCGCCGTCGGCACCTTCACCGGCGCGCTGATGTCGGCCCGCCGCAACAGCCGCGGCGGTCCGCGCGTGCGGCTGCTGCTGGTCTCGGCGTTCCTGCTCGGCGCGTTCGAGGTGATCACCGCGTTCATGCCGACGTACCTGACCTTCGGGCTCGCGCTGATCCCGCTCGGCTTCGCCACGATCACCTTCCTGAACACGGCGAACGCGCTCGTGCAGACCGCGGTCAGCCCGGAGATGCGCGGCCGGGTGATGGGCCTGTACGTGCTGGTGCTGATCGGCGGCAACCCCATCGGCGGCCCGATGACGGGCTGGATGGCCGACGCCTTCGGCGGACGCTCGCCGTTCTACATCGGCGGCGCTATCTCGGCGCTCGCCGCGGTGGTGTGTGCCGTCGTGCTGATCCGCCGTGGCGGGGTGAGCCTGCCGGTGCGGCGGTTCGGGAACGGACTGCGCGTGCTGAAGCGGGAGCGGGTGTGAACCGGCTCGGCGTCGAACCGTCGGGGACCGGGTTCCTCGACTGGACGATCGACGGCGTCGCGCTGCGCTCGATGGTTCCCGCTGAGCAGCGGACGCCGTTGTTCCTGGACGACGAGCTGTGGCGGGAGGCGGCGGTCGGTACGCTTCGCCGTCTCCTGGGCCGCCTGCCGGGCGATTTCGACGACGGCCGGGTCGCGCTGCTGGTGTGTCCGCTGTGCGGCGATCTCGGCTGCGGTGCTTACAGCGTCGAGGTCGTCTTCGGTGACGACGTGGTCGAGTGGCGGGCCTTCGGCTGGCAGACCGACTACGAGCCGTTCGACGACCCGGAGGAGTACCGGTTCACCGGCGCCCGCTTCGAGCGGACGGCGTACGAGACGCTGCTCAGCGACCTCTTGTCGAACTACCGCGCCTAACGGCCGAGCAGCGGCGGCACCACCTTCTCGGCGAGTGCCACGAGGTCGCCGGTGCCCTTGAACCTGAGCGTCTGCCCGGCCGGATCGTCGGTGAGCTGCACGACGACGCCTCGTCCGTCGACTTGGGCAGGCAGCCCGGCGACGGTCGTGGTCGGGGCGACGGCGGTGGACAGCTCGCTGTAGTCCGCGGTCACGCCGTTCAACTCGCACGAGGCGAAGAAGTTCGGCTTCGCGGTGTCGGCCGGGACGCCGAGCGCGCGGCCGAGTTCTCCGCACAGCAGCCAGGAGATCACCGGCAGCGGCTTGTCTTTGATCGGGCCGGGTTCGGTCTTCTCCAGCGGGATCTCGCCGTCCTCGCCGATTTTCGGCAACTTCGGTCCCGGCGGCATCGCACCGGCGATCAGTGCTTCGGCGAGCGCCCTCGCCTTCTTCTCGGTTTCCGGGCTCTTCACGGTCCTGCCGCGGATCGAGACGTGCAGCACGGGCGAGGCGCCGTTGTGCGGCGCGACTTCGACGAGTTCGACGCTCAGGCTGGTGCCGTCCTCGTTCGTGGCGATGACCGCGAGCTTGCCCGCGACCGTGGTCCTCGTGGGCAGCCCGCGGCTCGTGTCGTCCGGCAGCGCCGGCGCCATCTGCGCGCTGACGTCGAGCTGCGCGGTGACCGCGTGGCAGGACCGGCCGGCCTCGCGAAGTGTGCGGCCGCCGAGGATCTCCTCCCAGCGCTGCTCCGGGATCGCCTGGCACAGCACCTGCGCGGCGGTTTCGTCCGTCAGCGCGGCCACCATCTCGCCCGTCGGCATCGTGACCGGGCGGAGCGCCTGTCCGGACCTGGACGGCCAAGTCGCGGGGAGCTCGGCTTCGGGCTCGTCGTCCCGGTTCAGCACGGTGATCGCGACGACGATGCCGACGCCGAACAGCAGCAGCGCACTGACCAGCGCGCAGCCCGCCCAGATCCACATCGGACGGTCGGTCTTGCGCGCGATGGCGCGGTAGTCGTTCGGGGTGGCCACGGGGGTGAAGCTAGTCCGTCGGGCGCCCGGTGTCCGGCGAAACGCCCAAAGGCTCGTGAGTGGTAAGGACGGCTAGAACCGTCTTTACCACTCACGAGTCAGGTGCGTTCCCCTCTCGTGGGGGAGTCCGAAGCACCACCGGAGGGAACCGCCGCGAAGCGCGTCCGACGAGGCTTCAAGCTATGGACAGCACAGCGTTTCGCAGCGTTCCAGGCGTGCCCGGATGGGCGAAGTGGTCGGCGCACACCGTCGCACTGGTGAACGTCCCGTCCGGCCTTTGGCGGCTGGGGCTCGCGGTCGGGATCCCGTTCGGGCTGGCTCAGTCCGAATTGGACAGCTTGAACACTCCCGGCTGGGGCTCGCTCTATCTCGTGTTCCTCGCCGTGTTTTCGGAAGCCGTCGCCTTCCTGGCGCTCGGCCTCATCCAGCCGTGGGGCGAGACCTGGCCGAGATGGCTTCCGTTCGTCGGCGGCAAACCCGTTACCGCCCGCAAGGTGGTGGTCGTCTCCTCGCTCGGCGCAGTGGCCACGACGGTCTACGGAGGCTTCTTCGTGTACACGACCTTCATCGGTGAAATGGCGGGCGAGCCCTGGGCGTACTGGCTGGTCGTCGTCCTCTACGCGCCGTTGGTGCTTTGGGGACCGCTGCTCGCGGCGGTGACGTGGCATTACCACCGGCGCCGTTCTCCGGCCTCTTGAGTACGTGGTACCGCACTCCTTCACGAACTTTCGACGAGTAAGTGCATAGGGCTTGCCACCGAGGCCTAGCCCCAGGACTGTCCAAAAAGGACACTAGTCGACATCAAAACGTCTGATTTGGGCACTTTGCGTAGTATTGCCCGAGGGTCGTGAGTGGCGATGGTCGTTCTAACCCTCTTTAGCACTCACGACCCACGCGGGAACCGGACATCATGACGTCAATCGGGCGCACGGTCCGCGCAAGATGTCCGTTGTGGACACAACGCGCCGGGGTCATCCCCGCGAGTCATTCCGGAATCCCGGGTGGCATGGGTTAGAACCCGAAACGCCACTCACGACCACCTGTACCGATCGGCCGCGCTCGCGTGATTGAAGCCGGAACTCGCCGAGTGCGGCCTCCAGTCACGCGAGTCACGCCTGGACGCGGTGGGCTTAGAACCCGAAACGCCACTCACGACCACCTCGCCGACGGAGGCGGTTCCAGCGCCTCCCGCAGCTCGCCGTCCAACGCGTCCGCGATGTCTTCGACGGTCCAGCCGTCCCGGTCCAGCACGGGGTCCTTGATCGCGGTCTGCCGCAGCACGCACAGGATGTCGCCGCGGAACCGGAGGATCTGCCCGGTGACCCCCGCCGACAGATCGCTGAGCAGGTACGTCACCAGCGGCGCCACCCGTTCCGGGGTGTGCTCCGGGGTCTGGACGACGCTCGGATCGTTCCAGGCCATCCGCGTCCAGGCCACCGGCGCGACGGCGTTGACCCGGATGCCGTGTTCGGCCAGGTCCACCGCCCACGAGGCGGTCATGGAGGCGATGGCGCCCTTCGACGCCGAGTACGCGGCCGCGCGCCGCTGGCCGATCATCGAGCCGGAGCCGACGTTCACGATCACGCCACCGCCCTGGGCACGTAGCACCTTCGCCGCTGCGGTCCCGCAGAACAGCGGGCCGAGCACGTTGACCTCGACCACTTCACGCATCCGCGCCGGGTCGGCCGCCCACGGCTCGGCCCGGTAGTTGACGCCGGCGTTGTTGACCAGGCCGTCGAGCCGTCCGAATTCGGCGACGCACCGGTCGATCAGCCCGGCGGCCTGCTCGGCGTCGGCGACCGAACCCTCATGGGAGACGGCCCGCCCGCCCAGCGCACGGATCTCCCGCGCGACCTCGTCCGCGGTCCCCACTTCGACGTCGTTCACCACGACCGCCGCGCCCTGCGAAGCCGCATCGTGCGCGAAAGCCCTGCCCAGGCCCTGTCCGGCGCCGGTGATCACCACGGCCTTGCCGCTAAGAAGACTCATGTCACTCATAAGGGTGAGATCGGCGTCTCTCGACGGAACCCCTTGCCGGAGTAGATGAGGTTAGGCTAACCTCATACACGTCCGCTTCGTGGTGGGAGCGGCAGTCAGTTCGGGAACGGACGAAGCCCCGCAACCGGGTTACCCCCGGAGGTGGGGCTTCGTTCATTCCGGAGGATTCATGGTCGATGACCGCGCCGCTCGGGTCAAGGCACCCGGTCGAGTTCGATCCCGAACTCCTTCCGATAAGCCTCCAGGATCTCCTGGTCACCCGAAAGCCTGGTCTCCGTACGGACGCCGTGGGTGGTGACGATCAGCTTGTCACCCGCCAGGGTGACGCGGCCGTGCTCGGCCGGCAGCGAGCAGGTCGGCCCTCGCGTGAAATGCGAATCCGGCGAGGTCGCCTGCCAGAACGCCGTCGGGACGAACTCGTCCAGCGCCCGCGGCCGCCGCTCGATCCGGTACTGGGGCTTACCGTCCTGGAGGACGTCGATGTCGCCGTATGGCGCGTCGAGCACCAGGAACTCGCCGTCCGGGTCGGCCTGCGCCTCGGTGGCGGACAGCCGCAGCGGGAACCGGCTGAACCGGCCGAAGCCGACGTCCGCCAGCCACGGCTCCTCCAGCTCGACACGGACGACGGCGTGGTCGAACGGCGGCCCGACGGTGCCGTCCGGCCGGAAGACCTTCGCCGCCTGCAGGGTGACGTCGAAGCCCAGCTCGCCCAGCAAGGCGGCGAAGAGCCCGTTCAGCTCGTAACAGAAGCCGCCGCGGCGCCGCCGCACGATCTTGTCGAACAGCGCTTCGGTGTCCAGGACGATCGGTTCGCCGAGGTGGATGCTCAGATTCTCGAACGGCACCACCGCGAGATGGCGCTCCTGCAGCGTCCGCAACGCGGCGACGTCCGCGGTGGCGGGGCGGTCGAGACCGAGCCGGTCGAGACCGAGCCGGTCGAGGTATGCGGCGACGTCCATGCGACCACCTTGACACCTCGACTTCGCTGGAGGTCAAGAAACGAAGAACGGGGCCCTCCTCCGAAGGAGAGCCCCGTTTCGTGGCGAGAAGTCAGCCGAGCAGCAGGCCGTTGCCACCGGCGACGGCGTTGTCGAACCGCTTGGAGATCTCGGCCCAGTTGAAGATGTTCCAGAGCGCCTTGACGTAGTCCGGCTTCACGTTCTTGTAGTCCAGGTAGAACGCGTGCTCCCAGACGTCGACCAGCAGGATCGGCGTGGTCGGGAGGACCAGGTTGTTGTGGTGGTCGCGCAGCTGCTGGGTGATCAGCGTCTTGCCGATCGGGTCCCAGGAGAGCGCGGCCCAGCCGTTGCCCTGGATCGTGGTGGCGACCGCGGTGAACTGCGCCTTGAACTTGTCGAAGGAGCCGAACGCCTCGTCGATCGCGGAGGCCAGCTCGCCGGTCGGCTTGTCGCCGCCTTCCGGGGAGAGGATCTTCCACCACACGACGTGGTTGGCGTGCCCGGCGAGGTGGAACGCCAGCGTGGTCTGCAGGCCGACGATGTCACCGAAGTTGCCGGCCTCGCGGGCCTCGGCGATCTTGTCGAGCGTGTCGTTCGCGCCCTTGACGTAGGTCGCGTGGTGCTTGCTGTGGTGCAGCTCGTTGATCTCGCCCGAGATGTGCGGCGCCAGGGCGCTGTAGTCATAGTCGAGATCGGGGAGCACGTAGCGGGCCATCGGCCCTCCTTCTGTCTTCGACACAAGTTTCCAAGGACGAACTTAGTCGTCTTCACCCGTTTGCGGCGACCGGGGGCGCCGCGTTTCTCCCCAGGTGGAACGACCCGTTCGTAGCGGCTGTACCCGGTGGGGCCACCGCCTGAAACCCACCCTGCTAGCTCCAGTTAGCTGGAGGTCAAGGCGATGTGACGGCGGTCATCAAGCCAGATAGGGCAGTCCCACCAGGTGATAAGAGGCGATGACCCCGAGGAAGGCGAGCAAGGCCACGGAAACCACCGTGTAGGTGATCCTGGCGGGCGTGGTCCACCAGCCGCGGACCCAGGCGAGCACCGCGCAGACGACGACCGCGCCGGTCAGGAGCAGCACAGCGTTCGGCAGGAGCAAGGTGATGCTCAGCAACGGCGAGTGGCCGGACGTCAGCGCCACGGCGGCGGCGCTCAGATCGCTCATGAGCAGGGCGAAACCGGTCGTGAACAGCAGGACGGCCAGCGCCGCGGACCAGGCGGCGACGGTCGCGAACCGGGCTCCCGACGGGTTCCGCTCCCGGCCGCGCCGGACGAGCGCGCGAATCGGCCACCACACCAGCGCGCCCAGCAGGAGCAGCAGCGCGACGCCGAGGATCAGCAGGTGCGTGGACGACGAGCCGAGCCACGACATCCGCTCGTAGGAGGAGTTCGGGTCGTCGCCCGCGAAGAGCAGGACCTCCCCGCCGGACTCGCGGAACGCGATCCGTTCACCGGCGGCGTCGGTGAACAGCCCCGGCGCGGTCTGCGTCCAGCGCCGGGTCCCCTCGCCGAGGCCGGAAGTCGTCAGCACGCCGTCGCCGTCCGAGGTCACCGTGACACCGCCTGCGAGCGCGCGGACCTTCGTGAAGCTGTCGTAGTCCAGCCGGGTGTTGTTATAGCTGCCCTCGAACCTTGAGACGTCACCCGCGAGCTTCACGGGAGCGGGGACGGGCGTGGCGGGCCGCAGCCGTTCGACGAACGCTTTCAGCACCTCGGCGGTCACCGCGGCGGCGTCGCCGGAGAACGCGCCGCCGTTGAACGCCAGGTACACGCCGGTGTTCTTCTCCGGCACGAGTTCCAGCACACTGAAGAACCCCGGTGAGTCACCGGTCTTCTCCACCAGGCGCAGACCGTTCAGATACCGCTCGGAGAAGCCGAAACCCATCGCGGGCAGCCGCGGGTCGTTGCGGAACCGCGCGCCGTGCAGCTGGTCGAGCAGGGGACGGCTGAACGTGCCGGGGACGAGGTTCGCGGACAGGTAGCGGCCCATGTCGGCGGGAGTGGCGACGTTCCCGTCGCCCGCGGGCGGTTCGGGGCCGAAGTTGGCGGGCGGGACGACCTGCGCGGAGCCGTCCCAGCGGTAGCCGGTCGCCAGCGGGACATCGGGCGTGGGCTGGGCGACGCTGCTGTCCTTCATCCCCAACGGTTCGAAGATGTGCTGCCGCACGTAGTCCGAATAGGACTGTCCTGACGCGAGCTCCACGAGATGCCCGGCCAGCGCGTAGCCGTAGTTCGAGTACAGGGCGACCTCGCCGGGCGGGCGGACGCGGGTGGGCATCTCGGCCGCGAGGTGCTCCGCGAGCGTCGGCAGATTCTCTTCCCGTGGCGTGAACATCCGGTACACGCGGTCTTCGAAGCCCGCGGTGTGGGTGAGCAGGGAGTACAGGGTGACCGGGCGGCCGGGGAAGGTTTCGGAGATCTTGAACGCTTTCAGGTACGTGTTGACGTCGGCGTCCAGTGCGAGCTTGCCCTGTTCGACGAGCTGCATCGCGGCCGTCGCGGCGATCGACTTGCCGACGGAGTTGATCAGGAACCCGGTGCGCTCGGGGTCCACCTTGGCCTGAGTGTCCACTGAGGACACGCCGTAACCCTTCGAGAACACGGTCTTCCCGCCCTCGACGACCACCACGGCGGCACCGGGAATGTGGTGCTCGGCAAGGCTTCGCGGGAGGATTTCGTCGAAGACGCCGGCGGGTGTCGCGGCTTGGGCGGCGGGAGCGGTCAGGACCGTCGCGAAGGTCAGCAGGGCGGCGGTGGCCGCGATTCGGAACATACCTGGAAAGTTAGGGATTTCCCCGGGGTGAGGGGATCCGGCGGACCGCCGATCGCGGGGTGGGGCCGGCCCTACCCCGCGACCGGACGCACGAGGTCAGGCGGCCCGGTACTCGTCCAGTTCGCTCGCCAGCTCGTCGAACACCGCGATGTTGCACTCGAAGGCCACGATGGCCTCCTCGATCAGCCGCGCGCGCTCGTCCTCGCTCCACGGCGCGGCGTTCAGCTGTTCGCGGTAGTTGTCCCGGAACTTCGGAGCGCTGCCCAGCTGGTCGAAGTGGTAGAACAGCGAGCCCGCCTCGGTGAGCTCGTACTTGCGCTCCAGCAGCCGACGGATGACCTGACCGCCGGCGATGTCGCCGAGGTAGCGCGTGTAGTGGTGGGCGACGAACCCGCCGGACCAGTCCGACGCCTCGGCCACGCGCCGCGCGTAACGCTCCGTCGAGGGCAGCGGCCGGACGGTTTCGCGCCAGTCCGGGCCGACGAGGTGTTCGAGGTCGCGTTCGAGGCTGGGCAGCCGCCGGAGCTCCTCGAAGACGAACTTGCCCGCCACCGGGTCTTTCGCCAGCTTGTCGGCGGCCTGCTCGATCGCCTGGTAGATGAAGTAGTACTGGATCGCCAGCCGCGTGTACCCGTCGCGCGTGAGCTCGCCGCCGAGCAGCGCGTTCATGTACTCGGAGTGGTTGGCCCGCTCGTGGGCGGGCAGGGTGGAGGCGCGCAGGGCCGCGGAGAACGGCCCGGATTCGACGTCGGTGGTCACCGGCATGGACAGAGCCTCCAAGCATCGATCTGACATGCTGTCAGAAAGAGCGTAAGGCACGATTGCGGGTTAGGCTACCCTAATTTTACCGGTTTTCCGCCATCCCGACCGCTCTGAGCACGAAACGGACCGCTCCCTCGATCGCGTCGTCCAGCCGTTCGGGTGGCACGTCGACCACCTGACGGCTGCCGAGCGCGGCGGTGATCATCGGGATCAGGAGGTCGGGATCCTCGTCCGGCACCCCCTCGGCGAGGATCTCCCGCAGCTGACCGGTGATCGGGTCGGCGTGCGCGCTGATCCGCCGGTACGCGGCGGGCGCCAGCGCCGATGCGAGCGCCGTCCCCGGCGGCAGGTGGTACTCGGCGAGCACCCGCAGCTGGAGCCGGACGAACGTCGAAAGCTTCTCGACCGGGGTGTCGGCCTTCGCGACGGCCGCCGTCAGCCGTTCGACGTACCGCGTCGCCTCGTCCTCGACGAAGGCCACTAGCAGGCTTTCCTTGTCGGGGAAGTGGTTGTACATCGCCGTCCGGCCGAGGCCCGCTTCGGCGGCGACACCGGCGAGCGTGATCGCGTCGAACCCGCGCTCGTACAGCTGGCCGCGCAGGACGTCGAACACCCTGCTGCGGACCTCGCGCCGGTGCTCCTCCAGCGAGCGGCCGATGATCTTGGGCACGAGCCACCTCCCTGGGAGGAAACTCTAAACCCGGTGTCTCAAAGCGCGCTTTCGGATTTCCGTAGCCGGGCCGCGGCGTCAGCTGGTCACTCACCCGGCCGTGACAGCGGCCCACCTCCGCAAATCCGAGGCCTCCGGCCGAAAAGAAACGCGCGCGCGTGTCCTCACGGCCCAGCCGAGCCTCGGTTTGAGAGGCACCCCCTAAGCCTCCAGTGGCCAGGTGTGCACCGGCGTCTCCGTGGCGGACAGCTCCAGATACCGGCCCAGCATCCGGTTCAGCGCGGTCTCCCGTTCGGCGCCGCGCTCCTCAGCGCGCAGGACGTACTCCCGCTGCCACGCCGCGCCGGTCCGCCTGGTGAGACACCGCTGCTCGATGATGCCCAGATAGCGCTCTCTCGCCTCGTCCGAAACGTCCGACCGGCGCAGTCCCTCGTGCGCCAGCGGCAGCAGGACCCGCAGCACGAGCTCGTCCGGCGGGATCCAGCCGATACCCGGCCAGTACAGCTGCGCGTCGAAACCCCGGCGCGCGCCCGCGTACATGTTCTCCTCGGCGGCCTGGAACGACATCTGTGTCCACACTGGACGGTCGGCCTCGGCGAGGGCCCGCTGCGCGCCGTAGAAGAAGGCGGCGTTCGCGACCATGTCGACGACGGTCGGGCCGGCGGGCAGCACCCGGTTCTCCACCCGGAGATGCGGCAGGCCGTCGACGACGTCGTACACCGGCCGGTTCCAGCGCCAGACGGTGCCGTTGTGCATCCGCAGCTCGGTGAGCTTCGGCGCTTGCCCGGAGTCGAGCGCCTCGATCGGATCCTCGCGATCGGTCTCGGGCAGGAGGCCGGGGAAGTATCGGACGTTTTCCTCGAACAGGTCGAAGATCGACGTGATCCACCGCTCGCCGAACCACACCCTCGGCCGCACGCCCTGGTTCTTCAGTTCTTCGGGCCGGGTGTCCGTGGCCTGCAGGAACAGCGGGATCCGGGTCTCGTGCCAGAGCGCCTTGCCGAGCAGGAACGGCGAATTCGCGCCGACGGCGACCTGGACGCCGGCCAGCGCCTGTGCCGCGTTCCAATGCGCCGCGAACTCCTCGGGCGCGACCTGCAGATGCAGCTGGACGGAGGTGCACGCGGCCTCGGGGAGGATCGATTCGGAGTAGCTGCGCAGCCGCTCGGGCTGCCTTCCCGGCAGCGGCGCGCCCTCCATCGACAGGACCGTGCGCTCGCCACGAGCGGCGAAGATCCGGTCATTGAGCAACGAGTAACGGGCGTTGTTGGTGAGCCACTTCTGGTCGAAGTGCTCGTGCCGCAGCGTCGGGAGGATGCCGATCATCGCCAGCGAGGCGCCGGATTCCTCGGCCTTGCGCGACGCGGCGCCCAGATACGCGTTGAGGTCGTCCTCCAGCTGGAGCGCGGATTCGCCGGCCAGCGGCCGCGGCGGCACGTTGAGCTCCAGGTTGTGCTGGCCGAGCTCGGTGGTGAACGACGGGTCGTTCAGTGCCTCGAGCACCGTGGTGTTCGTCATCGACGGGCGCATCTCCGCGTCGACGAGGTTCAGCTCGACCTCGAGCCCGATGTTCTTGCGCGGGAAGGAAAAACTTCCGTCGGTGAGCATACGGGCCAAGGTGTCGAGGCAGCGCTGGACCTTCCGGCGATAGCGGCCGCGATCCTGCGGCTCGGAGGGGTCCGCCGAAAGATTCTTACCCATGTTCGTCGAGCTCCTCATTGGCCACGCTCCGCGGGATCCAGGCGGGACTGCCAGGCGGCCCAACGGTTTCACGCATCGCTGTCGCCCGGCTAGCGGCCAAACTGGTGCTCTCTGTCACTAGGGGTTAACTGACAGCAAAATACCTCCATTCGTACCACCTACCCTTCGACGTTCGGACGCAAACACGGCGCAGGGAGCGGATGACACACTCTCCGGGTGGCTGAACTGATCACCATCGACGACCGTGACGACCCGCGGCTCGACGATTTCCGCGACTTGTCCACAGCCGATCGGCGTCCCGATAGGCCGGGTGGGCGTGGCTTCGTGATCGCCGAAGGCACCGTCGTGGTCGAGCGGCTGCTCAAGTCCCGTTATCCGGTCCGCTCCCTCCTCGGGGTGGAGCGGCGATTCCACGAATTGGGCGAGGTCCTGGACGCGGTCGACGTCCCCGGTTACGTGACTTCGGCCGAGACGATGGCCGACGTGGTCGGGTTCCACCTGAACCGCGGCATCCTGGCCGTCGCCGACCGGCCGGTTCCGCCGCCGTCGGTGGAAGAGGTCGTCGACGGCGCACGGGTGCTCGCGATCCTCGAAGGCGTCGGTGACCACGAGAACCTCGGTTCGCTGTTCCGCAACGCGGCCGCGCTCGGCGTCGACGGGATCCTGCTCGGCGTCGGCTGCTCGGACCCGCTGTACCGGCGCAGTGTCCGCGTCTCGATGGGGCACGTCCTGCGCGTCCCGTTCGCCACCTTCGGGTCTTGGCCCGAGGACCTGGAATCGCTGCGGGACCGCGGTTTCCGCATCGCGGCCCTGACTCCTCGTGCGGATTCCGTTTCGCTGCGCCAGTTACGGGACCAGACACCGGGGAAGGTCGCGTTGATGCTGGGCGCGGAGGGGCCCGGCCTGACCGACGAGGCCATCGCCGCCGCGGACGTCGCGGTGCGGATCCCGATGCCGGAAGGCGTCGATTCGCTGAATGTCGCCACGGCGGGCGCGATCGCGTTCTACGAGACGCGTCCACCGCTATCGTGAGCACCCGAGCGATCACGAGGAGAACCCATGGAATTGCGGATCCGTGAGGGACGCGCGGTGCTGGCCGGGCCGGGCGGCGAAAGCGCGCGCGAGGTGGACCCGCATTCGCTCGCGATCGGTTCGGATCTCGCCCAGGCGTTGCACGAATGGGCCAGGGTCGCCTCCGCCGTCGGTTCCTCCGGCACCGAAGCCGCTTCCGTGGTCTCCCAGCGAGGCCGCCAGCTCGCCCAGCGGGTCGCCGCCACGATGGGCACGTCGGTGCGATTCGTCGACCCCGTGTCCGGCGACGGCGTCGTCATCGACCCGCCGGCCCCCGCACCCCGCAGCGAACTCGCGCGGCGCCTTTTCGGCACGCCGGACCCGGCCGGGGAACCGACACCGTGGCTGACCGGGCTGACCGTCTCGGCGTTCGTCGCGGCCGTGGTCGTCGTGGCGATGCTGGCACTGGCGAACACCCTCGCGCGCGAGACCAACGGCTGGCTAGCGCTGCTCGCGTCCGCCGTCGTGACCGCCGGGATCACGCCGTCGCTGTGGCTCGCGCGGCGGGTGCCGATCGTGCGGTGGGCGTCGTTCGGCGCGGCCGCGGGGATCGTGATCGCGTGGATCGGCGTGCTGATCGTCGTCTTCTAGCGTTTGCGGAACTTGAGACCCGGCCCGCCAGCCTGTGTCGCCGACTGCCCGTAAAGCTCATAACCGTGATAGGCGGCGATCTGGACGACCAGGTCGGCGGGAATTCGATAGGACCGCATCGGGAATCCGACCTGGGGGCTGCCGTCGAATTCCCGGGCCAGCCAGCCGACCCGGGTGGTGCGCGGGAACAGGCCGGTGGTGAACGCGGCCGGGACCATGCCGGTGAAGGCCGCCAAGAACAGGAGGTTGGTGACCGGCGCTTCGAAGCCCGACGGAATTCCGGAGATCACCGCAGCCGCGCCGAGGAGGACGAGGACGGTGACCGGGGCGATGTGGTTCAACCAGGCGTAGCGGAGCCGGAGTCCCGTGGGCGCGGGCAGGGGAAGTCTCGGCGGCGACGGATCCCGGCTGAGCAGGAGCACCCGGTCGGCGGGGTCGCCGAAATCCGCCGCGACACGCAGGCCTTCGGCCTCGGCTACCTCCGCGACACGACGGGCGGAGAGGTTCGCGTGCTTGAGGCTGATCCAGACCTGGTCGGAGCCGGTGAGCTGGTTCAGCAGCCAGCGTTCCCGATCCTTGTCCGGCCGGTCCGGCCCGTCGAAGACCGGAACCGGCGGGACGTACTGAGGCGCGTACTGGAAACTCAGAGAGCCCTGGAACATCGGCGCGATCTCCAGGTAGCCGCGGCTCCGCGCGATGCCGCGGAGTGCCTCCGGGTCGATCCGCCATTCCATCGGCGACACATGTGCGTACGGCGTCCCCGTGAAGACCTGGAAACGCAATCGGACAGTGCGTACGTACCAATCCTGCATGAAATCCCCCCGGCCCGAGGATACTGAGATTCATGGCCGGTGGTCCGCTCGACGCACTCAGACGGCTTTGTCTCGCGCTGCCGGAAGCCTCCGAGCGGCTCAGTCACGGCGAGCCGACCTGGTTCGTGCGCAGGTCCCCGGACGCACGTAATGGCCCCTCCACCGGAAGGGGCCACTACGTGCGGATTCAACCTCGTTGCGATCGGACGCCCAGGAGGACGTCTTCCCAGGATGGAACGATGGGGTGGTTCTTCTTCCCCTTCGCCCGTGGAGCGGGTTCGGCCACTTCCTCCGGCTCGTCAGCCGGAAGTGGTGGCTCGGCATCTTCTTCGGGCTCGGCTATCGGCGCGTCGATCACCTTCGCGACCGGCTCGTCCGGGACCGAATCGAGAGTCGGCTGGACGACCGCGTCCCTGCCGGGCTCGAGTGCCCGTACCGTGCGCGGGGCACGGTAGGCGTTGGGGTTGAGCAGGACTTCGGCGTTCTCGTCGAGGGCCTGCACGGTGCCGCCGTGCGCGCCGGGTGCGAACGCCCAGTGCGCGCGGTTGTCCGAACGGCCGGCCTTCCAGCTCAGCACGACGACCCACTTGCCGTCGTCGCCTCGCCAGGAGTCCCAGGTCGCCTGGCTGTAGTCGTGACCGCGCTGCCCGAAGGAGTGCGCGACGACCTCGCCGAGGGTCTGGACGTCGGGGCCGTCCTCGCGGACCGGATGCGCCCGCTGGGCCAGTTCGGCGGTGCGGGATCGTTCGAGCAGGACGGGGTACGCGAACCGCTCGACGCGCTGCACGGTGACGCCGGCGCTGCTCGCGACCTGCTCCACGGACTCACCGGCCCGGATTCGTGCCTGGATCTCGCGTGGCCGCATTTGGCTCTCCAACTCGATTTCGATCTGGCCGAGGCGGGTGATGTCACCCCTCGCCGCCGCTCGCAGCCTCTCATCCGCGGGGAGCAGGAAGCGCGTGCGGCTCGCCGGGTCCTCGCACACGATGGACTTACCGTCCTCGTGCAGCCCGACCACCCGTAGCGCTCGCATTCTCGCCTCCCCGATTCTTCACCTTTGTGGGTGTCCACGTTAAAACGGCGCGTCGCCTTGACGTGTGAGGCGCGCCGATGTCATGTGTCCTGCTCACTATTTTGTTCATGACGGCAAGGGGAATTCTGCGGGAGCGAAGGCCGGCTTGCCGCGTGACGCGCCGGACACGCACAGTCACGATCGGGGGAATCTACGGCAGCCGCACCCGGACGACCAGTCCGCCGCCGCGGCCGCCAGGTTCCGCGCCCGCGGTCCCGCCGTGCGCCTTCGCGATGGACCGGACGATCGACAGGCCGAGTCCGGCGTTGCGGGAGTCGCCGGTGCGGTCGCCCGAAAGGCGGCGGAACGGCTCGAACAGGGCGGGTACGGCGTCCAGTGGCACCTGCGGGCCGGTGTTGCGCACCACCAGCGCCGGATCGCCGCCGATGTCGACGTGGATCCAGCCGCCCTGGCGGTTGTAGGTGATGGCGTTGTGCACGAGGTTCGTGACCAGCCGTTCCAGCAGTACGGGATCGCCGGACACCGTCCGCGGCCGCAGCCGCGACTCCACCGTCACCCCCGCCTCCTCGGCCATGGCCGACGCCGACCGGATCACCGTCGCCGCGACTTCGTCCAGCCGCACGGGGGCTCGCGCGGCCAGGCCGCGGTCGCTGCGGGCGAGTACGAGCAGGCCTTCGATCATCCGTTCGCTGCGTTCGTTGGTGTAGATCAGATGTTCGCCGAGTTTCCGGACCTCGGGGCTCGCGTCGGGGTCGGCCATCGCGACCTCGACCAGGGTCCGCTGCACCGCGAGCGGGGTCCGCAGTTCGTGGGAAGCGTTGGCGACGAAGCGTTTCTGGCTGTCGAACGACACGGCGAGCCGGTCGAGCATGCCGTCGAAGGTGTCCGCGAGTTCCTTGAGTTCGTCGTCGGGGCCGTCGAGGTCGATGCGCCGGTCGAGGTTCTCGACCTCGAGTTTCCGTGCCGTCGAAGTGATCGCGTGCAACGGTCGCAGCACGCGGCTCGCCATCAGCCAGCCGAGCAGCACCGCGAGCCCGCCGGCGATCGCCAGCGCCACCAGTGATTGCCAGAGCAGGGTGGAAAGGACGTCCGAGCGGTATTCGGTGATCGACGTCGCGACTAATTGCGTGGCCTGGGCGCGCTCGACCGGGAGAATGGTCGTCGTGTCCAGCGGATACGCCCTGGCGACCTCGAATTGGGCCCCGGCGATCGCCCCGTTCGCGAAAGTGGCCGTATCCGGCAGGGTCGAGCTGACCAGCAGGTAGTTGACGATGAGCAGGGCGAGCCCGACGATCAGGAACGCTCCGCCGTAGAGCGCCGTCAGCTTGGTGCGGACGGAGAGCCGGAGCGGTTTCACGACCCGAACCGGTAACCCGCGCCGGGCACGGTCTCGATCAGCGGCGGTTCGCCGAGTTTGCGCCGCAACGTCATCATCGCCACCCGGACGGCGTTCGTGAACGGGTCGGCGTGTTCGTCCCACGCCTTCTCCAGCAGTTCTTCGGCGCTGACCACGGTCCCTTCGGCGCGCATGAGCACCTCCAAGACGGCGAACTCCTTGGGGGACAAGGGAAGGAACCGGCCGTCGCGGGACGCCTGGTGCCGGGGCAGATCGAGGACGACGCCGCCGCGTTCCAGCACCGGCGGCAACGCCGGCCGCGCGCGCCGCGAGAGCGCCTGCACCCTGGCGACGAGTTCGGCGAACGCGAACGGTTTCGTCAGGTAGTCGTCGGCGCCGAGGCCCAGCCCGGCGACCCGGTCGTTGACGTCGGCCGCGGCCGTCAGCATGAGGACCCGCGCCTCGCCGCCGGTCCCGATCACCGCGGCGCAGACTTCGTCGCCGTGCACGACGGGGAGGTCCCGGTCGAGCACGACGACGTCGTAGCCGTGCACCCCCACCCGGTCCAGGGCCTGCGCGCCGTCGTAGCAGACGTCGACGGCCATGGAGAACCGTCGCAGGCCTTCGGCGATCGTGTCCGCCAGGAGCCGCTCGTCTTCCACCACCAGCACTCTCACCTAGTCAGTCTGCCCCGGGAGGGGGTAAGCGGGGGATAAGCGCCTGGTCGCGTGGGTCGTGAGTGGCGTTTCGGGTTAGAGCTGACCCTGTTTAAGTTACCTACTCGTGACCAGCGGATTTGGTTCTCCTGCCCTGCTTGCTGGGGCAAGCAGGGCAGGAGAACCACACGTGATCTTCCTGGCCCGGTTCGGTGCTGCGGGGTGTACCACGGCGATGGGCATCGGCGGGTGACGTGGCAACGGGTGTTGCTAGCGAGGATAAGGACCTCTGTCTCTCCCACGGGCGACGTTTTGGCCTCAGCCACCCGCGAATGAGTAGCGGCCAATGCCGAATCGGTCGCCTGTCATGAGATACTACTCTCGCCGGAAATCAAGTCATCGGATTGCTGGGAATATTCGAAGATCTCGGACTTTAATTCATTGTGATCGTCGTTGGCGACGACCAGAACACGAAGCGTATAGCCAAGGAAACGTGCATACATTTGAAGCTCGCCAACGTTACTGGCATAAGCAGGGTTGTTCTCCCATCGCCAAACGGTCGACGGGTGAACGCCCAGGCGAATTCCTACGTAGTTCGTAGTCCAGCCCCGAAATTTCCTGATCCTGCATAGTTGACGCTGAACCCGTACAACTTCCTGCATCGCGTCCCTGTCGTTGGTCGTGTCAGCTGACGGTATCGCACCGCAGGTCTTCATGATCTGGTCCTATTCCTAGTTCGTTCGCGAGTTTGCGGCCATGCAACTAGAAGGCGTTCGCTGCCAATGTTTCCGGGCTAGCTGTCCACCGGGGGATCAGGAGGTGGCCGCACGCTAGGACGGCCGCATTTCTGCATGAACCGACGCCATCTAAATGGTGCGCGATGACGTGTCGGTCGCCGCTGATGCCGAATAGCTCGCGCAGCCGACCAGGCTCTCACGTACGCGCGGCAGTCCTCGCAGGGGCGGCCGTTCGGCAGGAGCATCGGCGCCGCCAGCACTACGTGACCGCACAATGCCCCGTACCGTCCGCAGGAGTTTTCCGTGCGCGCGCGGAAGAATTCCTCGTCTGTGACCGCATGGTCCAGCCCGTCGCACTGGCTGCGATGCCAGCAGATATACAGTCCGCCATTTCGCCCCGCCCGCGCCCCATGGATCATGGTCGCCATCCCGCGTCCCATGCACGCAGCATTCGGGCGGCTTCCGCCCAGTCGGCGGCGGTCATCTCCGCGATCATCGTACCGTGACGACGGTTTTCAAGGTCGATTTCACCAGCGCGGCGACGACCCCGGTTGTCGAATCCAAGATCTATCAGGCCGCTGCAACAATGCTTTTCGCGGCCATGCCGAGCATTCCGATTCCGGTCATTCTCATTCTCCCCGCCACTCGCCGGAGGCGTTCCACCTTCATGCGTAGTCACCTCAACAGTTTCGAGCCGGTCAAGATCCGAAACTTGCCACGGTGGCAAACACTCGAATGGGCTACACGTTCGAGTTAGACGCGCAAGCCAGCCCGGTACGCCATACCGCGAAGCTCGCGGCCGATAGTTGCCTGTTTGGTGCCCTTGGCGACGAGTTCTGCGAGAATCGAGCGCATGAAGGGGTGGCGGTGAATACGTGCTGGAGAGATCTTCTCTGCCTGGCGGAGCATCAGCACGGCTTCGTCACGGCGTTTCGGGAATCTAGCGAGGGCGCGCCCGTACTCGCGGTAGTAGGCCGACCGCCGCGTTGGCGTAGGGAGCGCATCCGGATTGACCGTCTCAGCGATCTTGACGGCGTCCGCGTGTTCTCCGGCTTCTAGTGCCACCGACATGCGCCACACGCCCACGTTCGATGGTCCGAAACCGAACCACAGTGCGTTGTTGCCTTCGCCGACGTGAGCTGCCAGATCGGCCGCATAGTCAAGCGCGGCTACGCGCTGCGTGTTGTCCTTCTGAGCTGCGGACACCAGCGACGACGTGAGACTGAGCATCCCGGACACCTGCATGTCCGCCAAGGTCGCGGTACCAGGAGCAGCATCGGCAAGCGTGCGGGCGGCCATGTCGAAGCCTCCGGCGCCGATCAGCCCGAACGATGTCCCGAAAGCCGACACGGCCCCATACAGTGGTTCATCGAGCCGTTCGGCCGCGCGTTGCGCGAGGCTGACGGCTTGCCAAGCGAGGTCCATACTCGCGCCGATGTCACCAAGCCACGCTTGAGTGCCTTGCACGTGTGTTGCCACCAGCAGCCGGAGAATTTCGCGCTCGTCACGCCGGGCATCCAGGCTGGCATGGAGGTCCCTGATCAGTTGCGGCAGCAGGGTCCCGACCAGGGCGTAGTCACACTCTCTTTGCTTGGCGAGGAGGTCCGAAGCTCGGACCATCAAGGCTTCCAGGGGCAGGACTTCCCCACGCGGGTCGCCCATGCTGATGGCGAGAAGTGCGAGTCGTACTTGGTTTAGGGAGTGGTCTTCCTCTAGTTCACCCATGGTGATGGCGGCGGCCCCGGTGATCTCGCTCGGCGCCACTTCGAGAGCGTTGGCGAGGGAGACAAGGAGCGACCGGCGGTCAAGCGCCCGATCGCCGGATTCGAGCCGAGACAGGTACGACGGCGAAATGCCAGCCAACCCGGAGATGACCGCTAGCGACTTGCCTTGAGCTTTACGAAGCTCTCGTAGCCTGTTGCCGATCGGCGAGGACATTTCGCATCCCTCATTCGCGGAGTCGCACGCGGAGAACTACCAGACCAGCGTACCCCCCGGTTCGTCGTCGACCCGTCTGTCGCTGCCATCAATCGCGCCCCATCACCCCATGTCGGGAGAAGTGAACGCGCGCCAGGCACTGGTGCTTTCGGGTGATCGCGCTGCGCCCGGTGTCGAAAAACGGCCCGAAAACCGGCCTTTTGCAGCGAAAGGAGGTGGCAAGGCGCCCGCGTCGCCTGAACGTGAAAGAAGTTCTTGGGCAAACCGTGGCGCAAAAGCGCTGCTTTCTCGGTATTGCCCCGGCGAACAAGGTCCGGCGGATGGTGCGGCGCATGGTCGGCGTCGTAGCTGTGCCGCCCCACCCGCTGGGAAGGGGGCGACTGAGCCGCTGGCGAGGCCGCTTGAGGTCCCGGCCGACGGGAGGCCGACCGACCCCGCCGCCCATTCGAGGGAAAACGAAGTATTCGCCAATGCAATGTCCCAAAACAGCGTTTTTTTTGGAGTTAACAGGTGACAGGTTCCCGCGTTAGGAGGTGATCGCCGAAGGCCCATAGCGAGGGGCAACTAAATAGCTCTATTTCGTCTCGCCTGGTTCGTCGCACGGTTCACGAAAGAGGTTGTTTCTCATGTCTGACAGGAAAACTACGCACACGCCGCAGGGCGCGGTTCCGCCCGGCAATGGTTCGCATGGTCGTGGTGGCGGCGGTGCGGATGGGTTGGCGGTTGGTTCGGCGGATGCTTCGGCGTCGGCTCGGCGTTCTATGTCCGCCGCCCCAAGCGCCGGGGGTGCTGGCCGCGTGTCCCCTGGTACGGCGTGGGTTCGGCGGTCCGGTGAGGGAGGCCGACTGAGGGGGTGTAAGTCATCATCCACCCGAAAAAAGGTGGGGTCCGCGGGGTCGCCGGCTGCGGCCGCGGGACGGTCGCCGGCCAGGTCGGTCAGGCCCGGCGAACCAGATCCGGGGATCTGGTTCCGCCTGGTCGAACGCGATCGTCGTCTGTTGTGGCTGCTGGCCGAACACCAGGTCCTGACCACCGGGCAGATCGCGTCGGTGGAGTTCTCGTCGCGGCGCCGGGCGCTAGACCGGTTGGCGCGGTTGCGGTCGTTGGGTGTGCTGTTCGCGTTCCGTGACTCGTACATGTTCGGCGGGACCAGTGAGGCCCGGTACACGCTCGGCTACTCCGGGGCACGGCTGATCGCCGCCGCACGGGCGGTGACCCCGCCGACCGCGAAAGCCCACATGCAACGGCTGGAACGGCTCGCGTTCTTGCCGACGTTGACGCATCAGCTCGGGGTGAACGGGTTTTTCTGCGGGCTGGCCGCGCACTCGAACCCCGCCCGCACCGATGGCGCGGGGAAGCTGACGCAGTGGTGGCCGGAACGCCGCTCGGCGGAGTTCTTCTGGACCAACCACGGGACCGATGGAAGTGAGGCGCGGGTACGGCCGGACGGCTACGGCTGCTGGGAATCCGGTGGGCGGGCGGTGAGGTTCTTCCTGGAATACGACACCGGTACCGAGTCGCTGCGGGTGCTGGCCCGCAAGATCACTGCCTACAGCGCGTTCTACACCGACCGGTTCGGGGTGCTGCTGTTCTCCCTGCACTCCGCGCGGCGGGAACAGGCGTTCCGGGCGGGGCTGGTGAAGTTCCTCGGTGGACACGATCCGGGCGTGGTGATCGCGACGACCGCGCGGGACCTGCCGGGCGCCGATGATCCGGCGGGCGACGTCTGGGCGTTGTGGTCCGGCCGTGATCACGGTCCGGTCACCCGGCTCACGTTGGCGAATCTGCCCGAACGGGGTCCACGGGTGCGCCACCACGCCCCGGAACTGCCGTATGGGGAAGCGGCGTTCCAGCCGGGCGACAAGGCGATCATGCCGCTACTCAGCGCCTCGCCACCGCCGCCCCGTGAACCCGCGTGGTGGGACTCCCCGTCCGGTCACACGCCCCGGAGGTCCGCATGAACCACCGCGCCACCACCGACCACGAAGACGGGCTGACCGTGGCGCTGCTGGCCGAACTTGCCGCCGCCTGTGCCGTCCCGGACGGCGGATTCACCATCGACCCCACGACCGGGGTCACGCCGTGTACGGGGTTCGCGGTGTCGGTGCACCCGCAGTACGAGCACGTCATCGACGCACCAGTGACCGCCGATGATCTCGCCGCCTACCTCACCCGCCACGCCTCCATCCTGCACGTGGCGGGGCGGGCGTTCGGCGGCTGGCACAACCCCGACACCGGACGCGTCTACCTCGACGTGTCCATTGTGGTGCCCACCCTGGCCGAAGCCCTCGACCACGGACGCGCCGCCCGCCAACTGTCCGTCTACGACCTCGCGACCGGGGCATGCATCGACGTGCCCGCCCCTGCCAGCACCGCCGGAAAGGAGCCGCCAGCCGAACCCACACCTCCGATTCCCGCACCACGCGCCGAGAGGACACCGCCGCCATGCCCACCCGGCAATCACGCCCGCACCGCCACCTCAAGACCACCCAGCAAGCCACCCGCAGGAGGGAAACCTACGCCGAAGAACAGGCCCGGCTCGACGCCGAAGCGGTTGACCGGTGGGCCGCGAAAGTCGCCGACCTCCCGCCGCTCACCGAAGAACGGATCACCTCACTCGCGGTGATCCTTAACCGCATCGACAAACGCCGCCACGCCGCTAACGCTGAGAGGAACGACGAAAGCCGCCGCGCGGCCTGACACACCGACGACCCGAGGACACACCTGCCCCCCGTTTCCGGGGTGGTGTGGCCTCGGGTCGTTGCTCTATCAGGCCGCGTGCTGGCCGCGCGTACGGCGCTTGGGCTTGCGCGGGTCGATTCGCACCCGCTTGGGGTCGAACTGCCGTTTCCCGTTCTTGGCGGCAGGGTCCAGATAGAGGGTGTCGCCGCTGAGTGCGTCGGTGAGCATCGCGCGGCGTTCGTCGAACTCGGCCGCGTCCCACTGCGCCGCCGCGTCCTCTCTGCTCATCGCCTCGGTAGGGCCGTCCGGGTTCCCGCCGGTCAGTTCGTCCCGCTCCGCTTCCAACCGCGCGCGTGTGGCCATCAGCGGTTCATTGGCCGCGTCATAGGCGTCCTCGGTCATCTTCCCTGCGCCGAGTTTCGCCGCGATCGACGTCAGCAGGCGCTCACACTCGCCAAGTTCGGTATGGATCTCCGCGAGCCGTTCCGAGACACGCGCACGCGCGGCGCGGATCGCCGCCGCGTGCTTGGCGTCCGAGAGACGCGAGATCACCAGCCCGCGCAGTTCACGATCCACCCGCCTCATATCGGCGCCGACCTTGCCGCACCCGCCCGAACTCTTCGAGCACCCGTACTGACGTCGCCGCTCACCATCTGGGTAGTTCCCCGAATGCGGGCGCCCGCTCACACCTCGCCCACATAACGGGCAGCGCAAGATCCCCGACCCCACGTAGACCCCGCTCGGATGCTGGCCCTGCGTCCGCCCCGCACACAACGCGCGCAGCTTCGTGAACGTCTCCGGTTTCACGATCGGCTCACCCGGCATCGTGCCCACCACCACGCCGTCATGCTCGATCAGACCAGCATTAATCGGCCTGAGCAGCACCTCCCCGACCTGGCGCGGCAGCCACGTCTTACCCGTGATCGTGAGCAGTCCCGCCGCGTTCCACTCATCCGCGATCGTGGACTGAAACACCCCCGCCAACACGGCGTCCGTGGCGTCACGCAACGCCTTGCGTTCCCGTTCCACCAACTCCGCCGGAACAGGCTTACGGATGTCCTTCCCGTCCTCGTCCAACCACTCCTCACGCGGCACGGTCCGGTCCAGACCGGGAAACCCGAACCGGCGTCCCTGGTGATGCGGAATACCGCGCTTGCGCAGCACCTCGAATCGCCGCGAAATCCGCTGGGACGCCTCATCGGAGTTGCGCTGGTTGTGCGCGACCTCCTGCCGTAACTGGTACCGGTCGTTGTAGTCGGTCAGGTCGTAACGGCCGTGTGAGGACGCCACCGTGTACGAGTCATAGCCCTTGCTCTCGATCAGCTTGAACAGGTCCTCAAGATCCTGCGACTGCCGCCAACCACGGTCGGTGTTCCACAACACCACCCCATCCGACGCCCGCGCCGCGACCCGCTTCATGATCCGTTCCCAGCCCGGACGCTGCACCTTTGGGTTCCAGGCCGACAGCTTCGGGTCCGAGATCTCCTCACCCAGCACGCCGCCCAACCGGTCGATCACATCCCGGTTGTCGGCGTGCTGGGTCTCGCACTTCTCCAGCTTCCCCGCCTGATTCCGCGACAGGCGCGCATACGAGTCCAAAACCGGCCGACGCCCGCCCTGACCTGCACTAACCTGATGACTGAATCCCATGTGATCCACAGTAGGTACATAAGACAGGTTCAGCTAGAACCCGAAACGCCACTCACGACCAGCTGTACCGAACGCTCAGCCGGCCGGGTGCAACTGCCGGGCCGGGATCACCTGCTGCGGAGTGTTCGGGCTGGACCACAGCAGCTTCATCGACGCCTCCCCGCCGCGTTCGGTGTGTTCGAGCCGGATCGCGTAGGACCGCCCGGCGACCAGGTCGAGAGTCGCTTTGTCGACACTCGGCCCGTGCGGTGTGGTGTTGTCGATCAGGAGTTTCCCGTCGACCCACAGCCGCACGGTGTCGTCCGAGACCGTGGTGAACGTGTACTTCCCGGTGTCGCGCGCGGTGACCTGCCCGGTCCAGCGCGACGAGAAGGTCTCCGCCGGGATCTTCGCGTCCGGTGAGCCGGTGAACTTCCAGTTGTGGTTCACCCCCGGCTCGACCCGCCGCACCGTCGGCGTCCCGGTGAAGTCCGCGTTCGGCCAGTATTCGGCGGTCAGCCCGGTCCCGCGCCCGGCGGGTGCCTGCGGCAGCGGGTCGACACTCAGCTCGATGACGGTCGCGATGTCGTTCGTCCAGCTGCCCGACGGCGTGAGCTTCACGCTGCCGGGTGACTGCTCGACCCGCACGCGCTGACGGCTGCCGAGCACTCGGGCGTCGCGGACGCGGAAAGGCGCCAACGCGTCGAGCGTCAGCGAACCGCCCGAAGCGGGCCAATCGAACACCGACGCGTACAGCTTGTCGCCGCGACGGCTGACGACACCCCAGCCCGGTTCCGCGACCAGACCTGGCGCGCCCGCCCCGTAGACGGCCGCGGACTGGCCGTTCGTCCGCAGCCACTGTCCCATCTGCTTCAGCCTGTCGATGGATTCCCGTGGTACCCGGCCGTTGCGATCCGGGCCGACGTTGAGCAGGAAATTCCCGCTACGGCCGGCGATCGAGAGCAGTTTCCTGGTCAGATCCGCCGAGGACTTCCAGTTGTGGTCCCAATCGGTGTAGCCCCAGCTGCCGTTGAGGGTCATGCACGATTCCCACAGCTGCCCGTCGACCGGCTTGTCCGGGATCTCCTGTTCGGGCGTTCCGGTGTCGCCGTCGACCACCCGGCGTTTGCCGACGCGGTTGTTGACCACAATGGACGGATCGAGGCTGCGGACGTAAGCCTCCAGTTCCTCGCCGTCCCGTTCCGTCCAAGGGTTGTTGGGCCGGTCGGTGCTCCATTCGCCGTCGAACCACAGCACCGCCGGGTGGTAGTTGTCGACGAGTTCCTTGAGCTGGGCGTACATCCGCTCCTTGTACTTCGGGAAGGTCGCGGGGTCCGGGAAATCCGGGTCGTGCCAATCCCAGATCGAGTAGTAGAAGCCGAGTTTGACGTCCCGCGCGGCCGTCGCGCGTTTCAGTTCGGCGAGGATGTCACGCTTCTTGTCGAACGCCGAGTGGTCGCGGAGGTTGAACTTGTTGACCTTCGTCGGCCACATCGCGTAGCCCTCGTGGTGCTTCGACGTGATCACCACGTACTTCTGCCCGGCGTCCTTCGCCGACTGCGCGATGGCGTTCGCGTCGAAACCGGCGGGGTTGAACTTCGCGGCGATCTGCTCGTATTCGGCGCGCGGGATCTGACAGTTCCGCTGGATCCATTCGGCGTCCTGGCAAACGCTTCCATCAGGGCGGGTGTACTTCCCCTGGAGCTGCGAGTACGCGCCGAAGTGGATGAACTGGCCGAAGCGGTCGTCGCGCCACCAACGCGTCCGGTCGGCGGTGAACGGGTCGTCGTAGGCGTGGTCGGACGGGAGTGGCGCGGCTTCCGCGGCGGGCGCGACGCCCAGTGCGGTGGTCGCGATGACGAGGGCCGCCAGGGCCCGGAGTGGCTTGCGGCGATTCATGCACTCCTCCTCGCTGAGGTGTGGACGTCGGGGACTTTAAGAAGCCAGAGGTCGGATGTGAACCTCCGAAAGGTCCATCGGGGAGCTAGTTCACCCGGAAAGACGGAAGAAAGGTCGGATCTCTGTTCCGCTGAGCGGGACGGTAAGCGCGGCATAAGCAACATCGCTTACCGCCCCGGAATCGCCGTCTCCGTAGAAATCGGGGCGCCAGGACGACCGAAGGAGCAGCGATGCGGAAACGACCCATGGCGGTACTGATCGCCGGAGCGGTCTTCGCGCTCGTGGCCGGTTGCGGTGGTGGCGGGGACGGCGGCGACAAGGTCGCCTCGATCTCTTCCCCGCCCGCCGCCGGCGCGGGCGACGGGAAGCAGGCGGACAACGTGTCCGACGAGGACAAGATCCGCGACTACCGGAAATGCATGCGCGAGCACGGGATCGACATGCCGGAGCCCAAACCCGGCGCCAACGGGCAGGACACCGTCACCTTCGAAGCGCGCGACATGCCGGACGAGAAGAAGATGAACGCCGCGAGCGATGCGTGCAAGAAGCTGCTGCCGAACGGTGGCGAGATCAAGCCGCCCACGCCCGAAGAACTCGACAAGATGCGCAAGGAAGCGAAGTGCATGCGCGAGCACGGCATCGACTTCCCCGACCCCGAGCCCGGTGGCAAGGGCGCGGCCATCGCGATGGACGCCGGCGGAGACCCCAAGAAGTTCGAAGAAGCGGCGAAGGCCTGCGGTCTCGGCATGACCATGAGGGCGGCCCCGGCGAAATGAGCGAACACGAAGGACCCGGCGGCGCACGGCGGTCGCGCCGGGCGCGCTGGTTCATCATCGCGGCGGTCCTCGTCGTCGTGGTCGGGACGATGTCCGTGGTGGTGCTGACCAGGGTCACCTCCGAAGCCCAGCAGGTCGGGCAGGCGCCGCCGCCGGTCGAGACCGCGAAGGTCGAGAAGACCGACCTGCAGGAGGAAGAGGAAGCGAACGGAAAACTGGGCTACGGCGAGGAAAGCTCCCTCGCCGGCCGGAAACAGGGCACGATCACCTCCCTGCCGGAAGCGGGCGCGGTGCTCACTCGCGGCAAGGCCGTGTACGGCGTCGACGCCAAGCCTGTCCCGTTGTTCTACGGCACGCTGCCGTTCTTCCGCGACCTCGCCGACGGGACCGCGGACGGCCCGGACGTCAAACAGCTGGAAGAGAACCTGAAGGCGCTCGGGTTCGGCGGTTTCGGCACGCCCGACAAGAAGTTCACCTCCGCCACCGCCGCCGCGATCAAGAAATGGCAGAAGTCGCTGGGCCTGGAGCAGACCGGCGCGTTCGGCCAGGGCGACGTCGTCCTCGCGCCCGGTGAGATCCGGGTTTCGCAGCTCGCCGCGCAACTCGGCGGCCCCGGCGGTGGCGAACTGCTGAAGTACACCGGCACCGAGCGTCTCGTCGAGGTCAAACTCGACGCCGCCAAGCAGGCCATCGCCAAGGCGGGGGACAAGGTCGGGGTCGACATCACCGGTGGCAAGACCACGACCGGCGTGATCACCGACGTCGGCAAGGTCGCGGAGAACGGCAAGGACGGCACCGGGCAGGACGACGGCAAGCCGAAGATCAAGGTGAGGATCAAGCTGGACGATCCGTCCGCGGCGGGCTCGCTCGATTCGACACCGGTGTCCGTGCGGTTCACCAAGGAAGTCCACAGTGGAGTGCTGGCGGTTCTGGTCGGGGCGCTGCTCGCGCTCGCCGAGGGCGGATACGCCGTCGAGGTCGACGAAGGCGGCAAGCGTCGTCTCATCGCGGTGAAGACCGGTTTGTTCTCCGGCGGACGCGTCGAGGTCACCGGCACCGGCCTCGCCGCCGGGATGCGGGTGGTGACGACGTCATGACCCCGGTGCTGGCCGTGCGCAACGCCTCGCGCACCTATCCCGGCGGCGTGCGCGCCTTGCACGAGGTGACACTGTCCATTGAGGACAGGGAGATGGTCGCCATCCTCGGCCCGTCCGGCTCCGGCAAGTCGACGCTGCTGCAGCTGATGGGCACGCTCGACCGGCCGACCAGTGGCGTCATCGAACTGCGCGGGCACGACGTGGCGAAACTGCCCGACCGCAAGCTTTCGGCGTTGCGGTCGCGATGGATCGGGTTCGTGTTCCAGCAGTTCTTCCTCAGCGAGGGGGTGAGCGCGGTCGACAACGTCGCGACGGGCCTGCTGTACGCGGGGGTGCCGCGGCGGAAACGGCGTGAGCGGGCGCTGGCCGCGCTCGACCGCGTCGGGCTCGCGCATCGGGCGGGGCATTTCCCGAACGAGCTCTCCGGCGGGGAACGGCAGCGGGTGGCGATCGCGCGGGCGGTCGTCAACTCGCCGTCGATCCTGCTGGCCGACGAGCCGACCGGGAACCTCGACACGGGCAACGGCGCGGCGATCCTCAACCTGCTGGCCACGTTGAGCTCGCAGGGGACGACGGTCGTGATCATCACGCACGACCGGGAGATCGCGGCGGGCATCCCGCGGCGGATCGAATTGCGGGACGGCCGGATCCGGCTCGACACCGGGACGGGGGTGCTGGTGTGAGCGCGCCCGTCCTCGACAAGACGCCGGATCCGGCCCGGCTCGGCCCGCGTGACGTGCTGAACCTCGGCGCGCACGGGATGCGGACGCGGCCGATGCGGGCGGTGTTGTCCGCGCTCGGCATCGGGATCGGGATCGCCGCGATGGTGGCGGTGCTCGCGATCCCGGCGTCGGGCGCGAAGGCGTTGCAAGACCAGTTGGCCGCGCTGGGCACCAACCTGCTCACGGCGGGGCCGGGCAAGACGATGTTCGGCGGCGACGCGACCCTGCCGGACAGCGCGGTGCCGATGGCGAAACGGATCGCCCCGGTCACGGCGGCGTCCGCGACCGGAACCACCG
Source organism: Amycolatopsis sp. SB7-3 (assembly GCF_041021335.1). Classification (NCBI taxonomy): domain Bacteria; kingdom Bacillati; phylum Actinomycetota; class Actinomycetes; order Pseudonocardiales; family Pseudonocardiaceae; genus Amycolatopsis; species Amycolatopsis sp. SB7-3. The sequence continues at coordinate 1,489,512 of NZ_JBFPJQ010000001.1, read as the reverse complement.
GCGGGACCGTGCGGCGTACGGACAAGATCGACAAGGACGAGACGTCCGGCCTCGGCGTCTACGCGGCGACACCGGATCTCCTCGACGTCATCGGCGGCGCCGTCCGCGACGGGCAGTTTCTCCGGGACGCCACACGCGACTATCCGGTCGTCGTACTGGGTTCGGTCGCGGCCGCGCGGCTCGGGATCGACCACATCGACCCGGCGAAACCGCCGCAGGTGTACATCGACGGGAAGTGGTTCACCGTGGGCGGCATCCTCGGGCCGACGCCGCTGGCGCCCGAGATCGAGCGTTCGGTGCTGGTCGGCTGGGACGCGGCCAAGCGGCTCCTCGACTTCGAGGGCCACCCGACGACCGTGTACGTGCGGGCGAAGGATTCGCAGGTCGAGAACGTGCGCTCGGTGCTCGCGCAGACGATGAACCCGGAGGCGCCGAACGAGGTCGAGGTCCGTCGTCCGTCCGAGGCGCTGGAGGCGCAGAAGCTGACGGAGAACACGTACAGCGCGCTGTTCCTCGGGCTCGGCGGGGTGGCGTTGCTGGTCGGCGGCGTCGGGGTGGCCAACACGATGGTGATCTCGGTGCTGGAACGGCGGCGGGAGATCGGCCTCCGTCGCGCGCTCGGTGCGACGAAACGGCAGGTGAGAGGCCAGTTCCTGGCCGAGTCGGTGCTGTTGTCCGGGCTCGGCGGGATCGCCGGGGTCCTGGTCGGGGTGCTCGTGACGTCCGGCTACGCGCTGAGCCAGGGCTGGCCGGCGGTGCTGCCCGTCGGCGCCCTGCTCGGCGGGGTCGGGATCTCGGCACTGGTCGGTGCCGTCGCCGGCGCTTATCCGGCGATGCGCGCGGCACGCCTGCCTCCGACCCAGGCCCTCGCCTAGCTCGCGTTTCGTCCTCTGGATGCGGTGGTTCACCGCATCCAGAGGACCGAACGCGGGGCGACGGTGGGTAATCTCGCCGGGTGCTGGTGGGAATGTCGGGGCGGAAACTCGCGGGGGCGTTGATCGCGCTCGAAGCCGTCGTGGTCGGCGTGCTGTTCACGCTCAAGGTGTTCGACGGCCAGGACCTCGAGGTCTACATCGGCGGCGCGCGGCTGCTCGTCGACTCGGGCGACCCGTACGGCGCGTGGGTGCAGACGCACGGCGGCTGGCTGCCCTTCACCTACACGCCGTTCGCGGCGGCGGTGTTCCTGCCCGGCACGCTCCTGTCGGCCGCGCTGGCGACGCGACTGGTCGGGCTCGCGTCGATCATCGCGGGCGGGGTCGTCGTCTACGTCTTCGTCGCGACGCTCAACGGTTCGCTCACCGATCGTTCCGCCGTCCGGGGCCGCGCCATCGCCGTCCTGGCGGCGATCGGGGCACAGGCCGTCGGCGGGATCATGGAGCCGGTCCGCTCGACGCTCGGTTTCGGCCAGGTGAACACCCTGCTGATGCTGCTCGTCGTCCTCGACGCCCTGCTGCCGGGCCGCGCCCGCACGAAGGGCCTGCTGATCGGGGTCGCCGCGGCGATCAAGCTGACGCCCGCCTTCTTCATCCTGTTCTTCTTGTTCCGTAAGGACTTCCGCTCCGCGGGCCGGGTGGTGGCCGGTTTCCTCGGCGCGGGCGCGCTGATGTTCCTGACCGCGCCCGGCGCGTCGGCGAGGTTCTGGACGGACATCCTGTTCGACACCAGCCGCATCGGCGATCGCGGCTACGTCGGCAACCAGTCGCTGCGCGGGATGCTCGCGCGGTTCGGTTTCGGCTCGGCCGAAGACGTCGTCTGGGTGCTGGCCTCGATCGCCGTGGTCGCGCTGACCGCGTTCGTGATCGTGCGTGTCGCGGAGCCGGTGGTCGCGCTGACGGCGTGTGCCGTCGGCGGGCTGCTGGTGTCACCGGTTTCGTGGACGCACCACTGGATCTGGTGCGTGCCGATCCTGGTGTTGCTGATCCGGGCGCGTTCGGTCGTTTCGTACGTGCTCGCGGCGGTGACGGTGGCGTTGTTCGTGATCGCGCCGATGTGGCTCGCGCCGCGGCCCGCCGGGAGCTTCGGCTGGTGGCTGGCGACGGAGTCCTACGTGCTCTACGGCCTGGTGCTCCTGCTGTATTTCGCCCTGATAGCGCGTGAAGGCCCCCTTCCCTTGGCTGAGCCGAGGGAAGGGGGCCTTCACGCGCGAAAAGAGTCTTAGCCCAGGCGCTCGACGACGTACTCGATGCTCTGGGTCAGCTTCGTGATGTCGTCCGGGTCGATGGCCGGGAACAGGCCGACGCGCAGCTGGTTGCGGCCCAGCTTCCGGTACGGCTCGGTGTCGACGATCCCGTTGGCGCGCAGCACCTTCGCCACCGCGGCGGCGTCCACCTCGTCGGCGAAGTCGATGGTGCCGACGACCTGCGAGCGCAGCGACGGGTCGCTGACGAACGGCGTCGTGTAGCCGGTCTTCTCGGCCCACTCGTACAGCCGGGTCGACGAGTCGCGGGTCCGCGAGGTCGTCCACTCCAGGCCACCGTTGGAGTTCATCCACTCGATCTGGTCGGCCAGCAGGAACAGTGTCGACACCGCCGGGGTGTTGTACGTCTGGTCCTTGCGGGAGTTGTCGAGAGCCGTGGTCAGCGACAGGAACTCGGGGATCCAGCGGTCGCTCGCGCCGATCTCGCCGATGCGCTCGACGGCGGCGGGCGAAGCCAGCGCGATCCAGAGGCCACCGTCGGAGGCGAAGGACTTCTGGGGCGCGAAGTAGTAGACGTCGAAGTCCTCGGCCTTGACCGGCAGACCGCCCGCACCGGAGGTGGCGTCGATGGCGACGAGGGCGCCTTCGCTGCCTTCGGGGCGGCGGACCGGCACCGCGACACCGGTCGAGGTCTCGTTGTGCGCCCAGCCGACCAGGTCGGCGCCGGCCTCGTAGGCGATCTCGGGCGCGCTACCCGGGTCGGCCTTCACGACGATCGGGTCGGCGAGGAACGGGGCGCCCTTGGTCACCGTGGCGAACTTCGAGGAGAACTCGCCGTAGGTGAAGTGCTGCGCACGTTCCCGCACGAGCCCGAACGCGGCGGCGTCCCAGAATGCGGTCGTCCCGCCGTTGCCGAGGACCACTTCGTAGCCTTCGGGCAGGGAGAACAATTCGGACAGACCCGCACGCACGCGGCCGACGAGGGACTTCACCGGCTTCTGACGGTGCGAGGTGCCGAGGTAGGTGGCACCGGATTTCGCCAGGTTGGCGAGCTGCTCGTCACGGACCTTGGACGGTCCGCAGCCGAAGCGGCCATCGGCAGGCTTCAGGTCCGCGGGGAGGGTCAACTCAGGTGCGTCGGTCATGTGCCCAGTCTCTCAGGTCGGGATGACCCTGCTGAAAGTCGGTGTCGCGTGTCCGGTATGTGGGATCGGAGAACTCGCTCCCGCGGGTGCCCCTCGTCCGGGTAGCTTCTCGCCTCATGGCGACAGTGCACGAACGATTCCCCCTGGCCCCCGAGGCGTTGTGGCAGGCCCTTCCGAACGGGGTCACGGCGGTCAAGGGGAAGAACCCTTTCTACGACGCGGCCGCGGGCTACGTCACCTTCTCCACCGGCATGGGCCTCTTCAGCTACGGGCAGACGGTCACCGTGAAGGTCGAGCGGACCTCCGAAGGCTCCGGGCTGGCGATCCAGACGAGCCTGAAGTTCGGCTTCGTCGACTGGGGTGAGGGCAAGCGCATCGCCCGCAAGTTCATCGCGGCCGTCGGCGCGGCGGTCGGGCACACCCCGGCGGTCTGATGCCCGAACCGTGGAGACCCCGATGGGGTTTCCTGTTCCTGTACTTCCTCGTCTTCGTCGTCCACGCGGTCTTCGCCGAGTGGGACGAGACGGCGGCGATCGGCGCACCGCTCGGTTTCGTGGCGACGCTGGTGCTCGTCTTCGTTCCCGGCCTGCCGCTCCGTCGAAGGTGGGCGGCGCTGCGGTTCACGATCCGGCGCCGGGCAGGTGTCCTCGACGTCGTGTGCGGCCCTTGGACGCTGGCCACCGCCACGCTGGATCCGGACGCCGGGACCACGCGCGGGTGGGTGGTGCTCGAAGGCGCCCCGGCGAAGTTCGTCATCGATGACTGTCCTGACGAACTCGCCGAGTCACTGCGCGGCCCGCGCCGGATGTGGGTCGTCGGCGACGCCCACTACGGCGACGTCCCGGTGTGCGCGGACGGCGGCCGCGAGTTCACGACCGCCGCCGTCCGCTTCCGCTAGCGCCAGCCCTCGGGGTCGACGCCGCCCGGGATGGGCGCGGCCGGGTCGAACGGGGTGCGCGAGAAGATGAACGTCGCGAGGTCGAGGTGGTTCGGCTTGCCCGCCGAATCCCGTCCGACCCGCAGCGTCTCGCCCGCGTAGTAGGCGTCGAGACCGACCCAGGTGTCGTCGCCCACCGGCGCGAACCGCGACGCGCGGCCCGGTCCGTCGGTCGGTGCGAGGGAGAACAGGCCGCCCGGGAGCAGCCGCAGGTGGTACGGCGTCGGCCCCCAGTGCCACAACCCGGTCAGCTCCAGCAACTTCGGGTCCACAGTGGACGGTTGCCACTCGGCGGGCATGGACGGCTCGTGCTGTTCGGTCAGGTTCATCAGGTCGAGGCACAGCTGCGTGATGCCGACGCCCGCCGTCGAGTTCGTCAGCACCAGCGCGCCGATGCCGGCGTTCGCGTCGACCAGCGAGCAGGCGAGGAAGCCCGGCATCGATCCGGTGTGCCCCGCCAGCCGCCTGCCCTCCGTCCGGACCAGCATGACGCCGAGGCCGAACCCGGTGGTCCAGGTGTCGCCGTCGTCCACGGTGACCATTTCGCGCATCTCCGCGACGGTCTGCTCGCTCAGGACGCCGCCGGTGTGCCCGCCGAGGAACGCCGTCCAGCGGGCGAGGTCGGTGGCCGTCGACCACAGCTGGCCGGCGGGGGCCATCGCGCCCGCGTCCGGCGACGGTTCCGGCATGAGGAGATCGGCGAAGGGATGCACGGCGAACCCGTCCGCGTGCGCGCCTTCCGGATGCGGCGAGGTCCGGTTCATGCCGAGCGGGCCGAGGATCTCGGCGCGGACGACGTCGAGCCACGACTGCCCGCGGTGCCGCGCGACCAGCTCGCCGAGCACGCCGTAACCGACGTTGCTGTAGTGGAACCGGCTGCCCGGCCGCAGCCGCGTCGCGCCGTCCTTGAGGCTCTCGACGAGCGCGTCCCAGTCCGCGCCCACGGTGCGCTCCCACCAGGAGCCGGGCGATTCCGCGGTCAGGCCCGAGGTGTGCGACAGCAGCTGGGCGATGGTGGCCGAGCCGAACGAGGTGCCGGGCAGGTGCTGCTCCAGCGGGTCGTTGAGGTCGAGCTTGCCTTCGTCGCGCAGCCGCATGACGGCCGTCGCGACGAGTGTCTTGGTGATCGACCCGAGCCGGTACTGCGTGTCGGCGCCCGGTGTCTCGCCGTCGACGCGTCCGCGCCCTCCGGACCAGGCGATTTCCCCGTCGCGGACGACGGCGGCGACGATGGACGGGGTGCGGCACGAGGATTGCTCGTGCGCGAGGCGGCGAAGCAGCGCCATTTCGGTCGTGGCAAGCATGGGTCGCATTCTGCCTACCCGAGCAGCCCCAGTCGCATAGCGGTGGTCACAGCGGCCGTACGGTCCGAAACGTCCAGTTTCCCGAACACGCGCAGCAGATGCGTCTTGACCGTCGCCTCGCTGATGTGGAGCGTCCGGCCGATGTCGGCGTTCGTGCTTCCCCGCGCCACCAGCCGGAGTACCTCGATCTCGCGCGCCGACAAGGGCGACGCCGTCGGGTTGCGCACCCGGTTCACCAGCTTCCCGGCGACCGAAGGCGCCAAGACCGTCTCGCCGCGCGACGCGGCACGAATCGCACCGGCGAGCTCCGCGCGCGAAGCGTCTTTCAACAGATAGCCGGAGGCTCCCGCTTCGACCGCGCGCAGGATGTCCGCGTCCGTCTCGTAGGTGGTGAGCACGACGACCCGCTGGCCCGGCCGGTCGGCGAGGATCTTCCGCGTCGCGCCGACGCCGTCGAGACCGGGCATCCGCAGGTCCATCAGGATCACGTCCGGCTGCTTGACCCGGCTCAGCGCGACGGCCTCGTCACCGGAGCCCGCTTCCCCGATGACGCTCAGGTCCGGCTCGGCCTCCAGCATGCCGCGCAGGCCTTCCCGCACCACGGGGTGGTCGTCGACCAGCATGATCGTGATCACGCGGGCACCTCCAGTTCCAATGTCGTCCCCGCACCGGGTTCGCTCTTCAGCGTCACGATGCCACCGACCTGATCGGTACGCGTGCGCATCCCCGCCAGACCGAAGCCTCCGGTGGGTGCGGCGGGGTCGAATCCGATGCCGTCGTCCGTGACGCCGAGCCGGACACGTCCGTCCACAACGGACAGTCGAAGCGAGACGCGGGTGGCACGGGAGTGTTTGCGGATGTTGCTCAGCGCCTCCTGCGCCGCGCGCAGAAGGACGACCTCCGTGGACATCGGGAGCATGGGCAGCGGCCCGTCGACCTCGATCGACGCCTCGATCCCGGTCTCCTCGGTCAGCCGTTCCCCCTGGCGGCGCAAGGCTTCCTCCAGCGAAGCGGCGGCGAGTGCCGACGGTCCCTGCGCCGCGACCATCGCCCGCGCCTCGGCCAGGTTCTCCCGCGCCGTCCGTGCCGCGAGCTCCAGATGACGGCGGGCCGCCTTCGGATCGGTGTCCATTTCGGACTCGATGGCCTGGGTGAGCGTGACGATGCTGGTGAAGCCCTGCGCGAGCGTGTCGTGGATCTCGCGGGCCATGCGCTCGCGTTCGGCGGCCGTCCCCGCCTCCCGCGAGAGGCGGGCGACTTCCGCCTGGCTGGCTTGCAGCTGTTCGATCAACGCGGCCCTGCTCTTGCTCTGATCGATGATCTGGCTGGTGTAGCGGCCGGCGAGGATGCTGAAGACGATCAGGATCGCCGTCATCGGCAGCAGGATGCGCAGGGACGGCTGGTCGAAGCCGCCCCGCGCGATCGACGACGCCGGTCCCAGCAGCACCCCGATCGTGGTGAAGACCGACGCCGTCTTCGTCGACAGCGTCATGTAGAGCACCGGGCACACGAAGAACAGGATGAAACTCGACGTGGTGCTGGCGAAGTTGGCGCCCGCCAGGAAAAGCATCACCACGACGGTGTGCAGCCACGGCGTGGCTTCGTGGTCCGGGCCCTTGATGAGCCGGCGGCCCCGGACCAGGTACGCCACGGCGATACCGGTCAAGCACAGGATCGCGACCGTTTTGTCCGTGGTCGTCCCGTCGTCGAAGACCACCAGGGCGATCGTCGCGGCGAAGGTGATCCCGAAGAGGACCTCCCACAACCAGTAGAACCGCTCCCAGGCGTTCACTTGCCTTCGTTCGACCAGCGGAACGTCAGCTTCGCCAGCAGCAGCCCCGCGACGCACCACGCCGTCAGCACCAGTGCCACCATCGGAAGTTCCCATGTCCCCGCCATTTCCTGACTCGCGGCCTCGGCCGGCAGGAACACCGAGCGGAAGCCCTGGCAGATCCACTTCACCGGGAAGAACGAAGCGATGTCGACCATAACCTTCGGCAGGTTGGTGATCGGTGTGACGAACACCCCGGAGATGAACTGCAACGCGATGTAGATCAGATTGGCCACGGCGACCGCGCCGCTGACCGATTTGGTCACCGAGCCGAGCGCGATGCCCAGCAGGGTGCAGCTGGTGACGCCGAGCAGGAAGACCCACAGGGCGGTCAGCAGTTTCACCGGATCGGTGGGCAGGCTGAGGTCGAACAGCAGGACACCGACGACCGACATCAGCACGACCTGGGCGATACTCGTCGCGCCGACCAGGACGATCTTGCCGATGAAGTAGGACGCCGCGGGCATCGGCGTACCGCGAAGGCGTTTCAGCGCACCGGCTTCACGGTCTGCTGCCAAGCCGATACCGACGCTGTTGAACGACGTCGAGACGATGCCGGAGCCGATCATGCCGGCGGCCAGCACCTGTCCGGTGGTGATCGCCATGCCGGGCATCGAGGAGTTCAGCATCGAGCCGAGCAGGACCATCAGCAGGGACGGGAAGGCGAAGGTGAAGATCACCTGCTCCCGCAGACGGAAGAACTGCTTGATCTCCGCGGCGCCGCGGACGAGGCCGAGCGAGAAGGTGCCCGGGAGGGTCAGCGTGCTCATCGGGCTTCTCCGATCAGGTCGAGGTAGGTCTCTTCGAGCGTTGGACGGTGGACGGTCAGCTCCGACGGCTCGCGGCCGTCGGCGGAGAGCTCGCGGATCAGCTCGGCCGGGAAATGGGTGCGTTCCAGGTGGGCGCCGTGCTCGTCGGCCCAGCGGACGGTGGCCTCCGCGGTGGCGCGGCCGCCGAGCGTCTGCGGCGTCCCCTCGGCGACGATCGCGCCGCGGGTGATGACCGCGACCCGGTCGGCCAGCGCCTCGGCCTCGTCCAGATAGTGCGTGGTGAGCAGGATCGTGGTGCCCTCGCGGGCGAGACTCCTGATCAGCTCCCAGAACTGGCGCCGGGCCGCCGGATCGAACCCGGTCGTGGGCTCGTCGAGGAACACCAGCTCGGGCCGCCCGATGATCCCGAGCGCGACGTCCACCCGACGGCGTTGCCCGCCGGAAAGGCTTTTGACGCGGGCGCCTGCCTTCTCGGTCAGGCCGACCTTCTCGATCACTTCGTCGGTGTCACGAGGATTCGGGTAGTAGCGGGCGAAGTGCCGGACGGTCTCGGCGACGGTGAGCTCGGCGGCGTCGTTGGCCGTCTGCAACACGATCCCGAGCCTGGCCCGCCAGGCGCGGCCCGCCGTCCCGGGATCCTCACCGAGGACTTCGACCTCGCCTTTGGTCCTTTTGCGATGGCCCTCCAGGATCTCGACCGTCGTCGTCTTGCCCGCGCCGTTGGGGCCGAGCAGCGCGAACACCTCGCCCTGCTCGATGTCGAGGTCGATCCCCCCGACGGCCGTGTGGCCCGGGTACTCCTTGCGCAGGCCACGCGCTTTCACCGCTTTGTTCATACGTCGATCGTGCTTCAGCCGGCCGCTGTCCCGGGACGACCGCTGGACTGAACCCGGCTGTCAACCGATCGATGGACACCGGCGTCACCCCTCCCGCATTTAGTCCTCTGGATGCGGTCCTTGCGCGTGCAACTACCGCATCCAGAGGACTAAATGCGGGGCGTCCACAGGCGCGGGGGCGTTGTGGACAACTCGCGCGAAGATGATCTTGAAGCCGGGGTTCGCCCGTGAGCGGATGTCATCGTTCGGTCGTGCCCAGTAATAGTTACGCGACGACCGAGTTCTTCGGCCCCTTCGTCGGAAGCCGTGTCGTCAGCGAAGGAGACTTGACCCGCTCCCAGCTCCGCTCGGGGCCGTACAACCGGCTCTTCCAAGATGTCTATGCCCCCATCGGCATACCTCTGGATCACGAGCTGCGGTGCAAGGCCGCGATCCTCGTCGTACCCGACGGTGCGGTGCTGACCGGGTGCTCGGCCGCGACGGTCCGCGGGTTCCCGTTCTCGCTCGAGAACGATCCGGTCGAGTTCGTGGTGCCTGAGGCGAGGGGGTTTCACAGCCTGCGAGGAACACACTTCCGCCGGACCAGGCTGCTCGGGCGGGACTTCGTGCCATGGCGGGACGGCCTCATCGCGACGCCGTTGCGGATCACCATGGACATCTTGACCGAGACTCGCCTTCGCCGGTCCTTTCCCCGTGTCGTCGGCTTGCTGGACACGTTGCTCCGGGCCGGCTTCATCGACGGCGAAGCGCTCAAGGTGTACCTGGAACACCGGCACGACAACGGGATCGTCCGAGCTCGTCAGGCTTTGGCCTTCTCGGACGAGCGCGCGGAGTCCATTCCGGAGTCGGAGGTCAGAGTGTGGCTGAGACTTCACGAGATCGAAGCGGAGCCCCAGGTCGAGGTCTACCGTGGCACCCGGTTCCTCGGTCGGCTCGACCTCGCGATCCGTGAGGCCAAGGTCGCCGTCGAGTACGACGGGGCCTGGCATCTCGAAGGCGAGCAACCGCGTTTGGACGCGCGTCGGCGAGCGATGATCGAGGCCGAGGGCTGGGAGTTCGTCGTCATCACCAAGGAAGAGCTCTATGCCGACCCGCGGGCGATGGTGCGCCGGGTCAAGGCCACCATCGCCTCCCGCATTTAGTCCTCTGGATGCGATCCTTGCGCGTGCAACTACCGCATCCAGAGGACTAAATGCGGGGAGTCAGGAGCGTGCGGACGGAGGTTTCGAGGGACGGAAGGAGCGCGGCCGGGTCGGCGGAGGTGAGCATCCGGTTCGCGAAGCCGTCTGACAGGGCGAGGACGGCATCGGCCAGGTCGCCCGCCGCGAGGTCGTCCCGGACATGGCCCTCCGACTGTGCTTTCGAGATGTACTGCGTCGTGATCTCGGCGAGCTCGTCGTAGCCGGTTCGGATGAACTCGGCCCAGGACGGCCGGACGGCGGCGCGGGCGGTGAAGGCGTTGATGACGATCACCTCCGCGCGGCGCTGCTCGTCGAGCGGCATCGCCTCGAAAAGCAGGCGCAGCAGCAGGTCCAGCAGGTCGCCGGACTGATCGAGGGTGTCCCAGCGCTGTTCCAGGAACTCGCTCGTCATATCGAGGGCGAATCGGAACAGGTCTTCCTTGGTGGAGAAGTACTTCTGCACCGCGCCCGCGGACACCCCGGCCTCGACGGCGACCGAGCGCACGCTGACGGCCTCGACGCCTTCACGCGCGACGATGCGCAGGAGGGCGCCGGCGATCTCCCGGCGGCGTTCGGCGCGGTCCACGATCTTCGGCACGGATGCATCCTCCCCTCTGTGCGCCGGATGGGCCGGGTGGGTCGTGAGTGGCGTTTCGGGTTAGAACCCGAAACGCCACTCACGACCACCTGGACCGACTCGGCTCCGGCGCCGCCTTGCCCGGCCGCCACTTTTTAGAATACAGTCGTATCCGAACAGGGGGTACTGGGGTGGACGAGGTAGCACACAAGAAACGCGCCGAGGAGAACCAGCTCGCCGCCGCGCTGACCAAAGGACCGGCGGAGGTGCTCGATTTCCTCCTGCCGCTGTGGGTGGGGAGTCAGCTCGGCGCGTCGGCCGCCGAGGTCGGGGCGCTGACCGCGTTGGAGACGTTGGTGTCGTTCGTGGTCCGGCCGATCGCGGGCTCGCTCGCCGATCGGTTCGACCGGGGCCGGATCGCCGCGGTCGGCGCTGTCCTCTATGGACTGTCCTTTGTGGTCTACGCGGTGACGCCGGGCATCGGGGTCGCCTACCTGGCCGCGGTTCTCGGTGGCGCGGGTGGCGCGCTGTTCTGGGTCGCGTTGCGGGCACGGGTCGGGGAGGGGCTCGAGGCGGACGACGGCGCGTTCAGCAAGCTGTTCGCGGCCGAGGGGGGCGGCACGTGGATCGCCTTCGTGGTCGCGCTGACCGCGATCGCCTGGATCGACTACCGGGGTGTGTTCTGGCTCGGCGCCGCGGCCTGCGCGGTGGCCGCGGTGGTCCTGCTGAACGCGAAGTCCGCGCAGGTGCGCGAGGTGGACGCGCCGCGGCTGCTGCAACTGGGCAAGAGGATGCGGCCGATGCTCGCGCTCGTCGCGTTGACCGCGATGGCCGAGGCCGGCGTCGCGCTGTTGCTCCTCATGCACCTGCAACGCGGGCATCAGCTCCAGCTCGGCGAGATCGCGGTGGTCTTCATTCCCGGCTTCATCGTCTACAGCCTGCTGCCCGACTACCTGCATGGCTTCGTCCGCAAGGTCGGCCGGACACGGGTGCTCGCGCTGGCGATGGTGGCGAGCGCGATTTTCGCCGCCGGACTGTCCTTCGCGCCGAGCCCGCCGGTGCTCGCGGTCATGTGGGTCCTGTCCGCGGCGGCGTTCGCGGCGGCCATCCCGGTCGAGCAGGCGGTGGTCGCCGAGGCGGCCGGGCTGAGCCTCGGCCGGGCGATGGGGATCTACGAGAGTGCGACGCTACTCGGAGCGACGATCGGAACCTTCGTGGCGGGGCAGCTCTACGGCTCGGACGCCGGATGGCGTGTCGCCTGCTTCGGCGCGGCGGGGCTTCTGCTCTTCGGATCGTTCGTGGTTCGTGGTGCCGTACGGCGTGTCGGAGTTGCGGAGTTTCCCGTGGAACCACGAAAAACGGTGTCACAAAAGGAAAAGCAGGCGCCTGGCACGATCGAGGACAGTCCACAAGCGGCCGAATCGGTGACGGAGGAGGCGAACAAGCGCGCGAACCCGCTCCGCAACTGGGCGATCCATGCCGGGGTCTACGTCGTTGCGCAGGCGGCTCTGGCGGTCGCCGGTTACAGCTGGCCCGTCGAAGCCTTGTTCGGCGAAGTGCACGAAGCCGGCTGGTACTGGAACTCCAGTGGTCACTGGCTGTTGAACCTCGGCCGCATCTGGACCTTCGTTCTCGTGATCGACACCGTGTGGACCTTCGGCCGCCAACTCCTCAAGAAGCGGCCTTATTGACAAGTTGTCTAACATGACAGGATGTCTCACAAGTGGGTGACGGCCAGCGACGGTGTCCGCCTTTCGGTCCGGGTGACCGGCGTCGACGACGCGCCCACGGTGGTGCTCGTCCACGGCTACCCGGACAACGGCTCCATGTGGGACGGCATCGCCGCCCTGCTGGAACGCCGCTACCGGGTGGTCGTCTACGACGTCCGCGGCGCGGGCCGCTCGGACAAGCCTTCGGGACGTGCGTCCTACAAATTGGATCAGCTGTCCGACGACCTCGCCGCGATCGTCGACGAGATCCAGCCCGAGGGCAAGGTCCACCTGCTCGCGCACGACTGGGGCTCCATCCAGACCTGGCATTCGGTCACCGGCGACCGGCTGCGCGGACGGCTCGCGTCGTTCACGTCGATCTCCGGGCCGAGCCTCGACCACGCGGGAGCGTGGTTCCGGGCGCAGCTGCGCCCGAGCCCGAAAAAGCTCAAGAACGCGCTCGTCCAGTGGGCGCATTCGACGTACATCCTCGGCTTCCAGATCCCCCTGATCCCGCAGGTGCTCTGGCGCACCGGCGCGATGGGCGCGCTGATCGGCCGGATGGATCCGGCGGCCGGTGCGCCGTCCACTTCGGACGGCTTGTACGGCCTCAACCTGTATCGCGCCAACATGTTCACGCGCCTTTCCCGGCCGAAGCCGCGGCCCGCCGAGATCCCGGTGCAGGTGCTCGCGCCCACCGGCGACAAGTTCGTCACCACGCCGCTGCAGACCGAGATCGAACGCTGGGCGCCGGACCTCCGGATCCGCCGGATCGTCGGCACGCACTGGGTGGTCCGCGAGAAGCCGCGGGTGATCGCCGACGCGACCGCCGAACTGATCGACCGCGTCGAAGGCGGCGAGGAGAGCCGCGCGCTCAAACAGGCCAGGACGAAAGGCTTCGCGCACAAACTCGTGGTGATCACCGGTGCCGGCAGCGGGATCGGCCGCGCGACGGCGCTCGCGTTCGCGGACAAGGGCGCGGACGTCGTCATCACCGACATCAACGGCTCCGCCGCCGCCGACACCGCGAAACTGCTGCGGGACAAGGGCGCGACCGTCGGCGAGTACACAGTGGACTCTTCCGACGCCGAAGCGGTCGAGAAGTTCGCCCAGCGGGTCAAGGAGGAGTTCGGCGTCCCGGACATCGTCGTCAACAACGCGGGGATCGGCCTGTCCGGCCCTTTCCTCGACACGACGGTCAAGGACTGGGAACGTCTCATCGACGTGAACCTGTGGGGCGTCATCCACGGCTGCCGCGTCTTCGCCGAGCAGATGCGCGAACGGGCCGAAGGCGGCCAGATCGTCAACGTCGCCTCGGCCGCCGCGTATCTGCCGTCGAAAATCCTTTCCGCGTACGCCACCACGAAATCCGCTGTGCTGACCTTGAGTGTCTGCCTGCGGGCGGAGCTGGCCGCCGAGAACATCGGCGTCACCGCGATCTGCCCCGGCATCGTGAACACCAACATCACCAGCACCACCCGATTCGTCGGTGTCGACGACATCGAGCAGAAGCGGCGCCAGAAGTCGAGCAGCAAGCTGTACGCGAAACGCGGCTTCGGCCCGGAGAAGGTCGCCCGCGACATCCTGGGGGCCGTCGAGAAGGACAAGGCCATCCAGCCGTCGACACCGGAGGCCAAGGCCGCGCTCGTCCTCTCCCGGCTCACCCCCGGACTGCTGCGGGCCGCGGCCAAACTGGACGTCACCCCGTGACCGGACGCCCACGCCGGATGTCGCCGGAAGCGCGCCGCGAGGACCTCATCCGCGCCGCGCTGGACCTGTTCGGCTCACGCGCGCCCGAACTCGTCACGGTCGACGACATCATCGCCCGCGCCGAGGTCTCCCGGCCGCTGTTCTACCGGTACTTCTCGAACCTGCGGGAACTGCAGGTCGAGGCGCTGAAAACGGTCACCGAAGGGCTCATCGACGGCCTGGCCGGACTCGAGGAAGGCCCGCCCGAAACCCGGCTGCGGGCCGCCGTCCGCGGGCTGATCGACGTCGCCGACCACTACCGGGCGGGGTATGTCGCGCTGTTGCGCAGCGGTTCGGTGATCGCGACATCCGAGACGGACGCGGCGATCGACGAGGTCCGCAACCGCGCCGTCGAGCTCATCCTCGGCGCGCTGGGAGTGTCGGAGCCCTCACCTATGCTCCTGCTGACCTTGCGGTGCTGGACGGCGGTGGTGGAGGGCGCACTGCTGAGCTGGCTGCAGGAGCGTTCCGTGCCGCGTGAGGCGCTCGACGGCTGGCTGGTCGATCAGCTGACCGCCATGCTCTCGGCGACCGCGGTGCACGATTCTTCCGTCCCGCAGATGCTATGAAAGGTCCTTTCCTTGCAAAATTTGCAAGGAAAGGACCTTTCATAGCGCGCGTCAGGACTGCTTCGCCACCAGGTCCCAGCCTTCGACGTCTTCCGGCTTCCGAGGCTCCGGCCCGACGTACTTGGCCGACGGGCGCACGAGACGGCCGGTCTTCTTCTGCTCCAGGATGTGCGCGGCCCAGCCGGCGGTACGCGCCGAGCTGAACATCGCGGGCATCATATGCGGCGGTACCTGCGCGAAGTCCAGGATCACGGCCGCCCAGAACTCGACGTTGGTCTCGATCGGGTGGTCGGGACGCCGCTCGCGCAGCTCCTTCAGCGCCACCTGCTCCAGCTCCGCGGCCGCTTCGTAGCGCGAAGCGCCGAGCTCCTGGCAGGTCCGGCGCAGCACACGCGCCCGCGGGTCCTCCGCGCGGTACACGCGGTGCCCGAAGCCCATCATCCGTTCCTTGCGGTCCAGGATGCCCTTGACCAGGCCGACCGCGTCACCGGTCTTCTCGACCTCTTCGATCATCGGCAGCACCCGCGCCGGCGCGCCGCCGTGCAGCGGGCCGGACATCGCGCCGATCGCGCCGGACAGCGCCGCGGCGACGTCGGCACCGGTCGAGGCGATGACCCGGGCGGTGAAGGTCGAGGCGTTGAGGCCGTGCTCGGCGGCCGAGACCCAGTAGGCGTCGATGGCCTTGACGTGGGCCGGGTCGGGCTCGCCGCGCCAGCGGACCATGAAGCGTTCGGTGATCGACTTCGCCTCGTCGACCCGGGTCTGGGGGACGGCGGGCTGCCCGATACCGCGGGCGGACTGGGCGACGTACGAAAGCGCCATCACCGAGGCGCGGGCCAGCTGGTCGCGCGCCTCGTCGTCGGTGATGTCCAGCAGCGGCCGGTAGCCCCAGATGGGGGCGAGCATGGCCAGCGCGGCCTGGACGTCGACGCGGACGTCGCCGGTGTGGACCGGCAGCGGGAACGGCTCGGCGGGCGGTAGCCCATGGCCGAAGCGGCTGTCGACGAGAAGACCCCAGACGTCACCGAAGGTCACCTTGCCGGCGAGATCCTCGATGTCGACACCGCGATAACGCAGCGCGCCGCCGTCACGGTCGGGCTCGGCGATTTCGGTCTTGAAGGCGACCACGCCTTCGAGACCCGGTCGGAAACCGTCGTCGACCTGCTCGGACGGCTGATTGGTGCTGATCGTGGAGGTACTCACTGTGGTGAAACCTTTCGATGCGCATTCCCCGGCTTTGTGTTCATGCGTGGACGGGATACACGCAGCGAAGGCGCGCCTCATCGCACGGATGGACAAACTTTGCTCCACGTCGCGGCCTGGGGCAATCGAAAGATGTGGTGCTTTCGGTCACGATTACGAGAACGATTCAGTGAAAAGCTCGTTCGTACGCGAAGAGTTACGGCGACGTTCACTTTGCGTGTACCGGGCACCGAGGTAAATCCTGTGTTTCGAGAACCGGCGGCGAGCCGTTTCCGGTGATAGACCTTTCCCATGCACCTGAGCCCCCAGGAGCGGGACAAACTGCTCATCCACGTCGCGGCGGACGTAGCTCGCAAACGCCTGGAGCGCGGGGTCCTGCTGAACTACCCCGAGGCGGTCGCCCTGATCACCGATCACGTCCTCGAAGGCGCGCGCGACGGCCGGACGGTGAGCGAACTCGTCGCGAGCGGCCGGTCGGTGCTCGGCCGGGCGCAGGTGCTGGACGGAGTGCCGGAGATGGTCGATTCCGTGCAGGTCGAAGCCACTTTCCCGGACGGCACGAAGCTCGTCACCGTGCACGACCCGATCGTCTAGAAAGGGCCGCGAGTGCGACCAGGAGAGATCATCACCGGCGACGTGCCGGTCGAGCTGAACCCGGGCAGGCCGCGGGTGCGGCTGCTCGTGCGGAACCTCGGCGACCGGCCCGTCCAGGTCGGTTCGCACTACCATTTCGCGGCGGTCAATCCAGGACTCGAATTCGACCGCGAAGCCGCCAGGGGACATCGGCTCGACGTGCCCGCGGGAACGTCGGTGCGTTTCGAGCCGGGGGTCGAACGCGAAGTCGACCTCGTCCCGCTGGCCGGGAATCGCTCGGTGCCCGGACTGCGGAAGGCGACCTGATGCCGTCGATCGATCGCGAGCGCTACGCCGAACTGTTCGGCCCGACCACCGGCGACCGGATCCGCCTCGCCGACACCGATCTGCTGATCGAAGTCACCGAAGACCGCAGCATGGGGCCGTCGGGCAGCGGTGACGAAGTGCTGTTCGGCGGCGGCAAGGTGATCCGCGAATCCATGGGCCAGGGGATGGCGACCCGGGCCGAAGGCGCGCCCGATCTGATCATCACCGGCGCGGTGATCCTGGACCACTGGGGGATCGTCAAGGCCGACGTCGGCGTCCGCGACGGCCGGATCGTCGGCATCGGCAAGGCGGGCAACCCGGACACGATGGACGGTGTCGACCCCGCGCTGGTCGTCGGACCGTCCACGGAGGTGCTGTCCGGCAACGGGAAGATCCTCACCGCGGGCGGCATCGACTGCCACGTCCACTTCATCTGCCCGCAGCTGACCGACACCGCGCTGGCGTCCGGGCTCACCACGCTCGTCGGCGGCGGGACCGGGCCGGTCGAGGGCAGCAAGGCCACCACCGTCACGCCCGGCGCGTGGAACCTCGGCCGGATGCTGCGGGCGATGGACGGCCAGCCGGTCAACGTCCTGTTGCTGGGCAAGGGGAACACCGTCCGGCACGAGGCGCTGCGCGAACAGCTCGCCGCCGGCGCGGGCGGATTCAAACTGCACGAGGACTGGGGCAGCACCCCGGCGGCGATCGACGCCTGCCTGACCGTGGCGGGCGAATCCGGTGTCCAGGTCGCGATCCACACCGACACGCTGAACGAAGCGGGCTTCCTGGAGTCCACTGTGGACGCCATCGGCGGCCGGTCGATCAACGCGTACCACACCGAAGGCGCGGGCGGCGGGCACGCGCCGGACATCATTCAGGTCGCCGGACTGCCCAACATCCTGCCGTCGTCGACGAACCCGACCCGCCCGCACACCGCGAACACCCTCGACGAACACCTCGACATGCTCGTCGTCTGCCATCACCTGAACCCGTCCGTGCCCGAGGATCTGGCGTTCGCCGAAAGCCGGATCCGGCCGACGACCATCGCCGCCGAGGACGTCCTGCACGACCTCGGCGCGATCTCGATGATGAGCTCGGACTCGCAGGCGATGGGCCGCATCGGCGAGGTGATCATCCGGACCTGGCAGACCGCGCACGTCATGAAACGACGGCGTGGCGCGCTTCCCGGCGACGGCGCGGCCGACAACCTGCGGGCCCGCCGCTATGTCGCCAAATACACGATCAACCCCGCGATCGCGCACGGTATGGAGCGCGAGATCGGCTCGGTGGAGATCGGGAAACTCGCCGATCTCGTGCTGTGGGAGCCGAAGTTCTTCGGCGTGCGGCCGCATGTGGTGCTCAAGGGCGGTTTCCCGGCGTGGGCGGCGATGGGCGACGCGAACGCGTCCATCCCGACGCCGCAGCCGGTGCTCGCGCGGCCGATGTTCGGCGCGGCACCGGCGGTCGCCGCCGCGAGCAGCTTCCATTTCGTGGCCCCGGAAGCGCTGGAAAACGGGGTGGCGGAGCGGTTCGGCATCGCGCGGAAGCTCGTGCCGGTCGCGAACACCCGGTCCCGGGGCAAGGCCGACATGGTGCTCAACGACGCGACGCCGGACATCCGAGTGGAGCCGGACAGTTTCGCCGTGCACGTCGACGGCGAGCTGATCGAGCCGCGGCCGGTGACCGAACTGCCCATGGCGCAACGGTATTTCCTGTTCTGATGGAGCTTTCAGCGGTCATCCTGGCCGATTCCAGGTTCCCCGGAGGCGGTCACGTCCACTCCGGCGGACTCGAAGAAGCCATCACCCGGAAGCTGATCACGCACGAACGTGACCTGCCAGGTTTCCTCTCCGGGCGCTTGCGCACGGCCGGTTCGCTGGCCGCGGTGTTCGCCGCCGCGTCGGCGCACGCGGCCGCGCGTAAAGTCCGAAGTGGACACTGGCGACGGCTCGATCTCGAACTCGACGCCAGAACGCCTTCGCTCGCGCAGCGGGAGGCGTCCCGCGCGCAAGGGCGGGGAACGGCGCGGGCGGGAAAGGCGGCCTGGCCGTCTCCGGTGCTTTCCCAGCTGCTGAAGGAAACGCCGCGCCCGCATCATCCGGTGATCGTCGGCGCGCTGGTCGGGGTGCCTTTCGACGCCGCGATGGCGGTGGCCTATCTCGCGATCAGTGGTCCCGCGAGCGCGGCCGTGCGGCTGCTCGGTCTCGACCCGTTCGCCGTCAACGCCGTCGTGGCCCGCCTCGCGGACGAGGTCCGGGAGGTTTCCCGGCGGGCCGCCGACGTCGCGGGCGACGATCCGGCCGATCTCCCGGCGCCGGGTTCACCGGCGCTCGATCTGTTCGCCGAGGCACACGCCCGGCATCACCAGGAAGAGGTGCGTCTCTTTGCCAGCTGAGCATGGTCACGGTCACGGACATGTGCACCCGGTCAACTTCGACCCGACCGCCGCGGAACCCGAACACTACGAGCAGGCGCCGACCGCCGGGCGCGCGTACCGGATCGGGATCGGCGGGCCGGTGGGGAGCGGGAAGACCGCGCTCACCGCGGCGCTGTGCCGGGCGCTGGGCGACGAGGTGAACCTCGCCGTCGTCACCAACGACATCTACACCACCGAGGACGCCGACTTCCTGCGCAAGGCCGGGGTGCTCGACCCGGAGCGGATCGAGGCCGTGCAGACCGGCGCGTGCCCGCACACCGCGATCCGTGACGACATCACCGCGAACCTCGACGCGGTCGAACGGCTGGAGGAGCGGTTCCCCGGGCTGGATCTGGTGATCATCGAAAGCGGCGGGGACAACCTCACCGCGGTGTTCAGCCGGGGACTCGCCGACAGTCAGGTGTTCGTGGTCGACGTCGCCGGTGGCGACAAGGTGCCGCGCAAGGGCGGGCCGGGCGTGACGACGGCGGATCTGCTGGTGATCAACAAGATCGACATCGCGCATCTGGTCGGGGCGGACATGGACGTGATGACCTCGGACGCGCACCGGATGCGGGGCGAATTGCCGGTGATCACCCAGTCCCTTGTGGACACTCCGAACGCGCCGGCCGTCGCGGACTGGGTCCGCTCACTGCTCCCGGTCCGCGCGGGGTGAAGGCGCACGCGCGGCTGACCGCCTGTTTCGAGGGCGGCCGGACCGTACTGCGTGAGCTGCGCTCGATGGCGCCGCTCACGCTCCTTCCCAAGCGAGGCACGGGTTCGACGGCGGTGGTGCACCTGGTCAATTCGGCGACCTCGCCTTTGGGCGGCGATGAGCTGAAGCTGACCATCCGGGTCGGTCCCGGTGCCTCGCTGCGGCTTTCCGGGGTGGCGGCGACGATCGCGCTGCCCGGGTTGCACGGTGAAGGTAGTTCGTCCCTTGTGGACATCACCGTGGATGATGGTGGGTCAGTGGAGTACCTGCCGGAGCCGACGGTGGTGACCGCGCGCGCTCGGCACACCGCCGTGTTCCGGGCCTCGCTGGCCGCGGAGGCCTACTTGCACGCGCGCGAGGTGCTGGTGCTCGGGCGGGCGGATGAACGGCCCGGCTCCCTCGTGACGACGCAGCAGGTGACTCGGGGTGCTGTACCGGTCTTGCGGCAGACGTTGGAGATCGGGGACTCCACTTTGGACGCCAGTCTCGCGCATCTGGCCGGGCGGCGGGTGCTGGCGACCGATCTGGTCGTCGGTGGTCCCGTGGTGCCCGAGGCATCCGGCGAGTGGTGGTCGCGTACGTCGCTCGCCGCCGGTGGGACGCTCACGACTTCCTTGGCGCCGGACGCCGTGACCGCGCTCCGGGTCTTCGAAAATCCGTGAAGGCCCCCTTGCCTACCCTGAGGGTAGTGAAGGAGGCCTTCACGGACCGACTCCCTGTCAGAACTTGGTGCCCAGCCAGGTCATCGCGACCGGGCCGCCCGCTGAGACGCCGCCGATGTGTTCCAGCAGTGGGAATTCCTGCCAGGTGACGTCGGCGCCGAGAGCCTGGTAACGGTCGCGCAGGCCCTTGCCGACCGCGAGCGGGATCAGTTCGTCCAGCGACGCGTGGTACAGGAAGACCGGCGCGCCCGGTTTGGTCTTGCCCGCCAGGTTCTCGCCGAGCCGGGCCTGCCAGCGCGGGTCCGACGAAACGTTCGGAACGGTCGTGAAGTCGTTGAGCCGCGCGAAAGGCGCCGCCGCGCCGAGTTCCACGGTGCACGCTTCCTTGACCTTCGCGACGGCCTTCTCGCCCTTCGCGTTGAGCACGTCGGTGAACGGCAGTTCCGGATACGCGGTCGCGTAACCGACGGCCGCGCCGAGCACCAGCCCGAAGGCCGGGCCGCCGTCGTTGAACTTCAGGACCGCGTTCAGATCCGCCGGGACCCCGCCTTCCGCGACGCCGACCAGGTTGACGTCGGGCGCGTAGGACGGCTGCAGTTCGCCGGCGAACGCCGCGGCCTGACCTCCTTGCGAGTAACCGAAAACGCCGACCGGTCCGGTCTTGGACAGGCCCGCTTCAGGAACCCGGGACGCGGCGCGGGCGGCGTCGAGGACGGCCCGGCCTTCGGACTGGCCGACGGCGTAGGTGTGCGTGCCCGGGGTGCCGAGGCCTTCGTAGTCGGTCACGACGACCGCCCAGCCGCGCGAAAGTGCTTGGCTCATCAGGAGGACTTCGTTCTCGGACCCGTTCGTCAGCCGGGTCGACGGCGCGCAGCGGTCGCCGAGGCCGTGGGTGCCGACGGCGTAGCTGACCAGCGGCCGCGCGCCCTTCGTCCACGGCGTGTGCGGGACCAGCAGGATGCCCGACACCGTGTTCGGCTGTCCTGTCGCCGATGTGGAGCGGTAGTGGAGTTTCCAGGCCTTCGCCGGGGCGGTGGCGACGACCGATTTGTAGTCGACCAGGTCGCCGGGCGCGCTCGGCGCGGCTTGCGCGGCGGGCGCGCCGATCAGGGTGGCTGCGAGGGCCGAGACCAGAACTGTCCGAAGCACCGTTGCCTCCAGTTTGGTAATCGAGATTTTCGCAATGTAGGCGCAGTTGCTAGCATCTGGCAATCCCTGTTACCGAATCGGGGGAGGACGAGTGGCCCGCACCTATGGCGGGGTCGCGCCCGAGCAACGGCGCGCCGAACGGCGTGAACGCCTGCTCCTGGCGGCCCTGGACCTGTTCACCTCGACGGGCTACCAGCAGGCGAAGATCACCGAGTTGTGCACCCGCGCGGGTGTCTCCACGCGGAACTTCTACGAGGAGTTCGAGAGCAAGGAGAAGGTGCTGCTCACCCTGCACGAGCGGATCAACGCGCTCGCGCTGGAGCATGTCACCGGCACCCTGGAACGACTGGAGGACGCCGACGCGGTCACCCGGATCGGGACGCTGCTGGACGTCTTCGTCAGCACGGTCACCTCGGATCCCCGGATGCCGCGGCTGAACTACGTCGAGGCCGTCGGGGTCAGCGCCGCTTTGGAGGCACAGCACCAGGAATGGGTCGATCGGTGGGCCGCGTTCATCGAAGCCGAGGCCCGGCACGCCGCCGCGCACGGCGTGGCGCCCGATCGCGACTACCACCTGACGGCGATCGCGCTCGTCGGCGCGGCGACCGGTCTGCTGCGCGAGTGGCAGGCGCACACCCCGCCGCTGCCGGTCGCCGACGTCGCCGCCGAACTCCGGGCCCTGATGCTGGCCGCGATCACCCGGCCCGCCTGATCACCCCCGGCGTTTCGTCCTCTGAATGCGATCCTTGCACGCGCAAGTACCGCATTCAGAGGACGAAACGCGTCAGGAGGCGGCGGAGGCGCGCCGGAAGGTGTTGTGCAGAACGGCGAGCAGCGCATCCCGCACCGAAAGGCGTTGCCGCGCGTCGAAGGTGATCAGCGGGACGTCCTCGCTCACCGCGAGCGCCCACCGCACGTCTTCCAGGTCGTGTTTGAGCGAGCCGTCGAAGACGTTCACCCCGACCACGAACGGCAACCCGGCCTTCTCGAAGTAGTCGACGGCCGGGTAGCAGTCGTCGAGCCGCCGGGTGTCGACGATGACGAGCGCGCCGAGCGCGCCCAGCACGAGGTCGTGCCACATGAACCCGAACCGGTCCTGCCCCGGCGTGCCGAAGAGGTACAGCTTCACCTCTTCGTCGATGGTGATGCAGCCGAAGTCCAGCGCCACCGTGGTGGTGGTCTTCGACGGCACCTCCCCGCCGGAGCCGTCGACGGCCGCGCCCGCCGAGGTCATGGCCGCCTCGGTGGTCAGCGGTTTGATCTCGGAGATCGCGCCGACGGTGGTCGTCTTGCCGACCCCGAACCCGCCGGCGATGACGATCTTGACCGGTGTCGGCGGTTTGGCCGACGCCGGTTCAGCGAATTGCTTCGAGTCCACGAATGACCCTTTCGATCATGCCGAGGTCCTGGGTGAAGGCTCCCGCCGGGCGACGGAGCACGACGTAGCCGAGTGCGGCGAGATCCGCCACGAGCACCCTGGCCACGCCGATGTGCAGGCCGAGCATCGCCGCCACTTCGGCGACGGATTTCGTTTCCCGGCAAAGGGAAACGATCTCCCGTCGTTCGAAGGTCAGCCTCGCGTGCGACGCCGCGCCGAGCCTGCTCGTGAGTACCTGAGCCTCGATTTCGAGCGTGCCGTCCACCGGCTGCGCGCGGCCGGCGGTGAGCAGATACGGGCGTAGCGGCGAGATGCCCTGTTCGGCGCCTCGCGGCTGGGGTACCTGATCGTCGCTCATTCCCTTGTCCCCTCGTCAGTTCAGCTGCCGACGCTCTTCTTGAGTTCCTCGATCAGCGCGGGGGTGAGCACCTCGGTGGCGCGGTTGGCGAACATCGCCATCTCGTAGGCGATCGTGCCGAGACTGGCCTGCTTGGTGGCGAGCACGCCGAGCGAACAGCCGATGCTGATCGTGCAGACCAGCAGGTAGCCCTGCTCCAGCTCGATGATGATCTTGTCGGGCGAACCGAGCGGGTGGCTCTCGGAGACACCGTGCGCGAGGCCGAGCATCGCCGAGCAGATCGCGGCCAGCCGGTCGGCGTTGGCCCGTTCCAGCTCGGACGACATCGCGATCAGCAGGCCGTCGGCCGAGACGGCGATCGCGCCCATCGCGCTCGCCGTGTTCTGCGCGAAGCGCGTCACCAACCAGTTGAAGTTCCGGGCTTCGACGCTGACTCCGGTCGTCATCTCTTGCTCTTCTCTCTCTGTTGCATCTCCGGGTTGACGGCTTTCTCCAACCCGTCACTGAAGGCGTCGAACGCGGCACGCTCGGCCTCGGGGTCACGCATGCCCTTGGGCTTGGTGGTGTTCAGCGCCGCCCGCGCGGTCTGGTGCCGCGCGGCCGGACCTTTCGCCAGTCCCGGCGCCAGTTGCGCGCCGGGGACCCGCCGGGTGAGACCACCGCGGGAGGCGGCGGGCACCGGTGTCGGGGTCGGCATCGGCGCCGGGGCGGCGGCCGGTGGTGCTGGTGGTGCCGTGGCCTTCGCGAGTCCGGCCTCGAACCCGTCGAAGGCCGCCTTGGCGGCTTCTGGATCATGCCTGGACTTCTGCCGCGCCGGCGCTTCGGGGGCACCGGGAAGCTGCGCGCCCTTGACCCGCCGCCGCAGCCCGCCGCGGGTCTCTCCGGAGTCGGCGGCGGTGAGCGTCGGCGCGGGGGCCTGGTACACGGGCTCGGGCACCGGCGTAGGCAGGGGCGGTGGTTCCAAGATCTCTCCGTCGGTCTTGCGGAACCACCGGAAGTCCTTGGGCTGCCTGCCGTCGCGCGGGATCATCCCGGCGATCGCGAGCGTCGGCGGTTCGCTCGGAGCGGTCTTCTGCCGCGGCTCGGGCAGCGACGGCGGGGCGGGCTCGTCACCCGGTTCCGCCGTCGGCCACACCGGCGGCGCCGGGACGGATTTCGGCGCGGGCGGCCGGTAGGTCAGCAGATTCGGCGGGACGGTGAGCCGCGCGGTGATCCCCGCTCCCGGCTCGGTCTCGGTCAGTTCGACCTTGAGCCCGTGCCGCCGCGCGAGCCGTCCGACCACGAACAGCCCGAGCACACTGGTCGGCGCCAGTTCGAGCCGCTCGCGTTCGACCAGCCGCCGGTTCTCCTCGGCGAGCCGTTCCGCGGTCATGCCGATGCCCTGGTCCACGATCACGATCAGGCAGGAGCCGTCGGGCAGGATCTTCGTGCCGACGTCCACAAAGGACTCCGGCGGGGAGAACGACGTCGCGTTCTCCAGCAGCTCGGCGAAGATCAGCACCAGATCGGAGCCGAACGGCGACGACAGCAGGACGTCGCCCATCGAGCCGAGCCGCACGCGCTGGTAGTCCTCGATCTCCGCGAGCGCCGAACGCAACGCCGTCGAGAGTTCGATCGGGCCGGAAATCCTCGCCTCGTCCCGGTTTCCCGAGACGACGAGCAGGTTGTCCGCGTTCCGGCGGAGACGGGTGGAGAGGTGGTCGAGCCGGTAGAGGCTCGCCAGCAGGGCGACGTCCTGCTCGTTGCGTTCCAGTTCGTCGACCAGCGCCAGCTGCCTGCCCACCAGGTTCTGCGTGCGCTTCGCGACGTTGGCGAACATGAGTCCGACGTTGCGCCGCGTGACGGCCTGCCGTTCCACGAGTTCGGCCGCGGTGGCCTGCACCCGGTTGAACGCTTCGGCCAGCTTGCCGAGTTCGTCCTGCGAGGACACGTCGATGGTGGCCAGCCGCGGCGCGAGCTCTTCGGCCTGCTCGGTGTCGGTGACGCGGACGAGTTCGGTGCTCGCGAGGTCCGCGACCGACGTCGCCGCCGTGGTCAGCTTCCGCAGCGGATCCGCGATCGACCGGCTGACCGCGATCGCGAGCCCGCCGACCAGCAGGAACAGCACACCGGCGCCGACACCGATCGTCCACGCGAGGTTCTGCGCCGCGTCCGCTCGCGCGGTCGCCGCGTCGGTGATGCCGGTGGTGACCGCGTCCTGGGTGATCCGCCGCTGGTTCGACTGGGCGTCGACGGCGCCGAGGATGTCGGGCAGCAGGTTCTGCACGGCCTGCGGGCCCTTGGCGTCGGAGAGCCTGGCTTCCAGCGCGTCGACCCGGCGGCCCGTCTCACCCTGCTCGACCGCGACGACCTGCGTGGCCTGGGTGACGTCGGCCTGTTGCACGAACCGTTCGAGGAACAGCGACGACTGCTGCTTCGCGTCGGCCAGCACGGGCGCGCCCGATTCGGGGGTGACCAGCACGATGATCAACGCCATGCCGCGCAACGAGTTCTCCTCGTTCGCGCGCAGCAGCGCGTCGAGCGCCGTCAGCTGCTGGGTGCCCGCCGCGTCACTGGTCTGCTGCGGGACGAGGCGGAGCGCGTTGATGACCGCGTCGATCACCGCGTGATACGTCCGCGCCACGCTGTCGAGTGAGGCACCGCGCCGGAGCGCGTTCTCCCGGATCTCGTTCAGCGACCCGATGCGCACCAGCGCCGCCGCGAGTTCTTCCGGCGCGTCGGCGCTCAGCCCCGACCGCACCTGGTTCACCGTTTCCGCGACCACGCCCTGCTGCTTCAGCATCGCCGAACTGCTCGCCGACGTGGACGCGATGTAGTGCGCCGTCAGCAGCCGCTCGCGCTGCAGTTCCCAGGCGAGCGTGCCGAGCGCGCGGGCCTGCGACGCGACGTCGGCGGTGGTGCGGGCGGACCGGGCGTCGTCGACTTCCCCGGCGACGTAAGGCACCGACACCAGGACCACGGCGGTCAGCGGCAGCATCAGGAGCAGGTTGAGCTTGCCCCGGATGCCGAGTCTGCCGAGCAACCCGGACCGTGCCGTGCGTTCCGGCCGGGACTTCCCGTGCCTCATGGTCACCTTTCTCCCCGGCTCCGCCCGAGGTGTCCGCGGTGCTGCTCCCGGACGAGGTCTTCGATGGACGCGCGCAACGAGACGAACTCGGGCGCGCGTTTGACCGCGAGGTCGCGTTCGGCGGGCAGGTCGACCGTGATGTCCGCGGCCACCCGGCCCGGGTCCGAGGCCAGCACCACGACGCGCCCGCCGAGGAACACGGCCTCCTCGACGTCGTGGGTCACCATCAGCACGGTGGTGTGCGTGTCGGTCCAGATCCGGCGGATCAGGACCTGCATGTCCTCTTTGGTCTGGACGTCCAGCGCGCCGAAAGGTTCGTCCAGCAGCAGCACGTCGGGCTCGCACACCAGCGCCCGCGCGATCGCGACCCGCTGCTTCTGCCCGCCGGAAAGCTGTTTGGGCAACGACTTCCGCAGGTGGCCGAGCCCGGTCTCGTCGAGATACCAGTCGATCCGGCGCGCCCGCTCGGCCTTGTCGAGGCTCAGCAGTTCGAGTCCGAACGCGACATTGCTCTCCACCGTGCGCCACGGGTACAGCGCGCCGTGCTGGAACACCAGCCCGCGCTCCGGGCCCGGCCCGGTCACGGCGTCGCCGTCGAGGGTGATCAGACCCTCGGTCGGTTCGGTCAGCCCGGCGATCAGCGACAGCAGCGTCGATTTGCCGGAGCCGCTCGCGCCGACCACGCAGACGAAGTCGCCGCGTGCGATGTCGAGGTCGATCCCGTCGAGCGCGCGGGTGGTCTCGCCACGGACCGTGTAGTCCTTGGCGACCGCTTTCAGCTGAAGGGTCATGTCGCCCACTTCCCGACCCTGGCCCGCAGGAGCCGCAGCGCGATGTCGATCACCAGTCCGAGCAGGCCGATCACGATCAGCAGCGCGAAGATCCGGTCGGTCTGGGTGAACCGCTGCGCCCGCATGATCCGCAGGCCGAGCCCGGCGGTGGCGTTGATCAGTTCGGCGACCACCACGAAGTTCCACGCGGCCGCCGCGTTGACGCGGGTCGCGTCGATCATGCCGGGCAGCGCGTGCGGGACGATCACCTTCCGCAGCACTTCGCCGCGCCGCGCGCCGAGCGTGTAGGACACGTCGATCAGCGATCGCGGCACCCCGCGGACGGCGTCGGCGATCATCAGCGTGTTGAAGAAGACCGTGCCGAGGAACAGGACGGCGACCTTCGACGGTTCGCCGAGGCCGAGCCAGATCATCAGCAGCGGGATGAACGCGCTCGCCGGCAGATAACGCAGCATCGCGATGACCGGCTCGAACAGCGCCAGCCCCGCGTCGAACGTCCCCATCACGATGCCGAGCGGGACCGACACGAGGATCGCGAGCCCGAAGCCGAGCAGCACGCGCTGGGTGGTGGCCCAGAGGTCGCTGAACAGCTCACCCGACTCGATCATCTTCACCAGCGCGTCGAACACCGCGACCGGCGTCGGCAGGAACATCGGCTTGATCGTGCCCAGCGCGTTCAGCGTCACCCAGATGAGCAACGGGATGACGAACGAGGCCGCCGCCAGCGTCCATCGCCACCGGGCGGGGATCGGCGTCCGGAGTGAAAGCAGCGGGGAGGCGTTCGGCTTGAGGCCCGCCCGGCGGGGCAGCGGCGACCAGTCCGGTCGCGCGCCGCGCCGCTCTTCCTGCGCCTCGGCGAGCCGCTGCTCGTCTTCGATACGGCGCGCTTCGGCCTCGTCAGCGGCGTCCGTCCGCTGAGCGGCCCGGCCCGTCGCGTCGGTGGCGCTCACTTCACCGCCTTGACGTACTGGTCGTCGAACAGCCCGTCGAAGTTCGGGCGGCTCTGGGCGAGCCCGTTGGAGACGATGAAGTCGGCGATCTTGCCCGCCTGGAAGTTCAGGTGGGCCGGGGTGACGCCGGGGGTGAACGCGTCGAGGTTCTGCTGCTTGGTGAAGATCGTGGTGCCCGCGTCGTAGGACTTGTACTCGTCGATCGACACCGCGCCGCGTTTCGCCATGATCTTCACGGCCTCTTCGCGGTTCTGCTTGATCCAGTCGATCGTCTCGAACCAGGTGTTCACCAGCGCCTGGACCTCCTTCTTGCGCTCCTTCGACATCTGCTCGGAGACGACCAGGTGGTCCGGGATGGCGCCGGGGAACTCGGCCGACGTCGCGATCGCGCGGCTGCCGGGGCGTTCGAGCGCCTTCGAGGTGAAGGGGGCGAAGGCGGCGACGGCGTCGACCTGCTCGCCGACGAACGCGGCCGCGGCGGCGTCGGTCAGCAGCGGGACGATTTCGACGTCCTTCTCGGTCAGCTTGGCCTCCTGCAGCGCGAGCAGCAGCAGGTAGTGGTCGACGGTGCCCTGCTCGACGGCGATCTTCTTGCCCTTGAGGTCGGCGACGCCGGTGATGCCCTGGCGGGCGATGATCTTGTCGTTGCCGGTCGAGTTGTCGTTGACCAGCACCACCGACAGCTTCGCGCCACCGCTGACCGAGGCGAGGGTGTCGTTCAGGGTCTGGCTGTTGGCGTCGATCGCGCCCGAGGAGAGGGCGTTGATGCTCTCGGTGTAGCTGTCGAACCACTTCAGGTCGACGTTCACGCCGTTCTTCTCGAAGATGCCCTTCTCCTGGGCGACCGCCCACGGGAACCACCCCGGCCAGGCGCTGTAACCGATCGTGACCTTGGTGCCGGAGGCGGCCGTGCTGTCGGAACAAGCCGAAAGGGCGGTCACGCCCGCCAGCGAAAGGGCGCACAACAACGCCGTCATCAGACGGCGGGAACGGGAAATCACAACGCACTCCTGGGGAAGGGGAGTAACTCGGGCGTGGAAAGTTCCGGCTGTTCGAGCGCAGGACTGATCGACCGGTGCGGCCGCACACCCGGCCGTCCCGTCCTAACCTCTGAACCCTGGGTATATCCGGATAGAGGTGATCACCCCGTTGCTCTCGGCGGCGATCCTATCGAGTGGCGCAAGGTCTACCTAGTGTGATCGTCGGCTCTTGCACGATTCGCTGTCACATTCTGCTAAATCCGGCCGTTCGCCCCAATGGGCGGAGTCTCGGTGGATGGACAACCCGGTCCAGGACGTCGTACGTCCCTCGGGTGGCGGGTGAATCTCCGCCCGCCCTTCGGGAGGGAGCAGAGGATGAAAATTCGTTCGGCCGCGTTGGGTGTCGCGGGGGCGGCGATCTTGTCCACTTTGATCGGCGCGGGACCGGCGAACGCGACCAGACCGTCCAGTCTGGTCATCAGCCCGAGCGCCGTTTCCGCAGGTGGGACGGTTACCGCGGATATCTACTGCCTGCGCCCGTCCGGTGCGGGCGAGCTCGCGACGTCCCTCGTCGCGGACGGTCTCGCCGCCCCGATCCCGTTGCGGGTGGTGGGCGACGGCGGCACCGGCGGCATCGGTGTCGCGTTGCGCGGCGACGGTCCGGTGGGGACGGTGCCGGGGCGCTACACGGCGGCTTACGACTGCTGGGGCTGGATCGTCCGCGCGGAGTTCACTGTCACGAACTGACAGAAGCGAGGCCGGTTTCGGGACGCGAATTGCCGTCCCGGAGCCGGCTCTCGCTGACACATCCGGGGGAGATGTTCCGGGCGGTAATTTCTGTCAATCGACAGAATTGGCTCCGGCCGGCGCTGGCGCCTTCGTGAAATCCGGAAGAATTGTTCGCGGAGTGCCGAAATACCGGTGAAACAAAAGTGGAAAGAATTCCGCGCCGATCCGCGCGGACCCGGTCTGTCCAGGGCATTTCCGCCGTTTGCGGAGACGGACGCGATTTCGCGGGACCGACGTTCGACCTTGATCGATCAGGTCCGGCCAGGTAACGGGGAGGTGACGGCTTGCGGTCCGGCGGCTACACACAGATGATCCAGCAGGGGTGGCGGGTGTCACCGTTCAGTGGGTTTCGCCGCCGCGTCGGAGGCAATACCGTCGGCGGCAAAGCCGAAGTCACAGATGCCCCGACCGGGTACGGAGGTTTGGCGGATGATGCCGGAGATCAAGGAAGGCGCTGCCGGGAACGGCGACGCCGTCGTGCGCCTGCCCGGGATGCGGGTGGCCTACGAAGGCGCGGCCTTCGACGAATCCGCGCTGGCGGAGACCTGGACCGATCAGCTGCAGGACTGGCTGAACCAGGCCGTCTCCGCCGGGATCGCCGAACCGAACGCGATGGTGCTCGCCACGGCCGACCCGGAGGGCAGGCCGTCCTCCCGGACCGTCCTGTGCAAGGGCCTCGACGAGCGTGGGGTCGTGTTCTACACGAACTACACCTCCACCAAGAGCCACGACCTCACCGCGACGCGCTACGCGTCGGTCACCTTCCCGTGGTACCCCCTGCAGCGGCAGGTCCACGTGCGCGGCGAGGTGGAGAAGGTCAACGTCGCCGAGACCGCCGAGTACTGGGCGTCCCGCCCGCGGGGCTCGCAGCTCGGAGCCTGGGCCTCGCCGCAGTCCCGCGTCGTCGACGGCCGCCGCGCCCTCGAGACCGCGCTGCACGGCATCGAGCGCCGCTTCGCCGACGTCGAGAACATCCCGTTCCCGCCGCACTGGGGCGGGTGGCGCATCCGGCCCGACGTCGTCGAGTTCTGGCAGGGCCGCGAGGACCGCATGCACGACAGGCTCCGCTACGTGCGGACCGACGACGGCTGGCAGATCGAGCGCGTCGCGCCGTAGCTCAAAGCGCGTGAAGGCCCCCTTCCCTCGGCTGAGCCGAGGGAAGGGGGCCTTCACGCGTGATCGGGTGACCTAAATCGCGCGCGGATGGTTAGTTAGCGCGGCTAAGCTGTCTGGTTGTGAGTGACGACGTGGGGGTTGAGCAGCGCAAAGGTGTCCGCAAGCTGTTCGGCTCGATCGTCGTCGACACCCGGCCGCTCAAGATCCCCGCGTTCCGCCGCCTCTGGCTCTCCACCGCGGTCACCGCGATCGGCAGCCAGCTCACCGCCGTCGCGGTCCCCAAACAGGTCTTCGACCTCACCGGATCGTCCGCGTACGTCGGCCTGACCGGCCTGGTCGCCCTGATCCCGCTGCTCGTCTTCGGGCTCTGGGGCGGCGCGATCGCGGACGCCGTCGACCGCCGCAAGCTGCTCCTCGTCACCAACGTCGGGGTCACGCTCACCTCGGTGGTCCTCTGGCTCCAAGCGTTCCTGAACGTCGGCTCCGTCTGGCTCGTGCTGGGCCTGCTCGCGGTCAACCAGGCGTTCTTCGCGGTCAACATGCCGACTCGCAGCGCCGTCGTCGCCCGGCTGGTCCCGGACAACCTGATCGCGCCCGCGACCGCGCTGAGCAGCACGATGGCCACCTTCGGCGCGGTCTTCGGCCCGCTGCTCGCCGGATCGCTGATCCCGATCCTCGGCCTCTCGACGCTCTACCTGATCGACGTCATCGCGCTGACTCTGACCCTTGTCGCGGTCTACAAGCTTCCCCCGATCCCGCCGCTCGGCGAGATCGCGCGCCGGGCCGGGATCCGCGACATCATCGACGGCTTCAAATACCTGGCGACCCAGAAGATCCTGCTGGCCTCGTTCCTCGTCGACATCATCGCGATGGTCGCGGGGATGCCGCGCGCGCTGATCCCGGAGATGGCGGAGCGCACCTTCGGCGACCCGCCCGGCGGCGGTCCGGCGCTGGGCTGGCTGTACGCCGCGCTCCCCGCGGGCGCGATGCTGATCGGCCTCTTCTCCGGCTGGTTGACCAGGATCCGCAATCAGGGCGCGGGCGTGATCGTCTCGGTCTGCGTCTGGGGCGCCGCCGTCGCCGGTTTCGGGCTCGCGAACTCGCTGTGGCTCGCGGTGTTCTTCATGGCGCTCGCCGGCGCGGCCGACATGGTCAGCGCGATCTATCGGATGTCGATCCTGCAGGTCGCCACCACCGACGAGATGCGCGGACGGCTCCAGGGCGTGTTCACCGTGGTCGTCGCGGGCGGCCCGCGGATCGCCGACCTCACCCACGGCTGGGCCGCGGCCGGTGTCGGCACGGCGGCCGCGGCCTCCGGCGGCGGGGTCCTGGTCATCGTGCTGGTCGTCGGCGCGGCGCTGCTGATCCCGTCCTTCTGGCGGTACCGGGCCCCGGTGGACTGAGCCGTTCGGTCTATCGTCGGGCCCATGCGTATTTCACGGGCGATCGTCCTGTTCGCCGCTGTCATCGCGACCCTTTCCGCCTGCTCGTCCGGCGGCGAAAAGACGGACAACGCGGCCAAGCCGTCGAGCCAGGCCCCCTCGGCCGCGCCGAGTTCCTCGTCCGCTCCCACCGGTGGCGCCGGTGCGAAGGAGCCGTGCGCGCTGCTGCCCGCCGAGGCCGTCGGCAAGGCCGTCTCCATTCAGGGCGTGACGTCGGCGCCGGGCCCGGTGCAGGACAACGCCGCCAACGGGGGCAAGGCCAAGAGCTGCGTCTACTCGGCCGCCGGCAAGCAGATCGGCGCGCTCGCCGTGACCCGGTTCGAAGGCAACAAGATCAAGCCCGCCGAGATGGTCGCGGCGCTGAAGAAGGCGAAGCAGAACGCGAAGGACGTCGCCGGTGTCGGCGAGGGCGCCCTCTACTACACCGACGAGAACAAGACCGCGACGCTGGCGGCCGCCGAGCTCGTGGACAACGTCCCGGTGCTGGTCAACTACACCGGTCCGGCGAAGATGACGCAGGACATGATGACCCCGTTGGTGAAGACCGCGGTCGACGCCAACTGAGCGATTTACCCAGAAGCGGCCTTCGTCAACCCGTGACGAAGAACTGACCAAATCGGACTGTCGGCCACAGACGTGATGCGGCACACTCTTGCCGCATGGCGGACACGACGACAACAGAACAGACCGGTCCGGCCGGTCAGCCGAGCCTCAAACGGGTCATGGGTTCCAAGCTCCTGCTGTTCTTCGTGGTGGGGGACATCATCGGGACGGGCGTCTACGCGCTCACCGGGCAGGTGGCGGGCCGGGTGGGCGGCGCGCTCTGGTTGCCGTTCCTGATCGCGTTCGTGGTCGCGTTCATGACCGCGTTCAGCTACCTGGAACTGGTCGGGAAGTACCCGCAGGCGGCGGGGGCCGCGCTCTACACGCACAAGGCGTTCAAGATCCGCTTCCTCACCTTCATGGTGGCGTTCGCGGTGATGTGCTCCGGGATCACGTCGGCCTCGTCGGCGGCGAAGGCGTTCGGGGACACGTATCTCAAGGAGTTCATCACCGCGCCGATGCCGCTGGTGGCGATCCTGTTCGTGATCGGCCTCGCGCTGATCAACTTCCGCGGGGTCTCCGAATCGGTGAAGACCAACGTGGTGCTGACCTGCATCGAGATCGGCGGTCTGCTGATCATCATCGGGGTCGGCGTGTGGGCGGTGCTGAACGGCAACGGGGACGCCTCGCGGCTGGTCGAGTTCGACACCGAGAACCAGACGATGCTGGTGGCGATCACCTCGGCGACGTCGCTCGCGTTCTTCGCGATGGTCGGTTTCGAGGACTCGGTGAACATGGCCGAGGAGTGCAAGGATCCGATCCGGATCTTCCCGAAGGCGATGCTGTGGGGCATGGTCATCGCCGCGACCATCTACATCATGGTGTCGGTGACCTCTTCGCTGCTGGTGCCCGCGGACGAGCTGGCGGCGGCCAAGAGCAGCGCGCTGCTGAAGGTGCTCGACGTCGGGGCGCCCGGCTTCCCGCGCGAGGTGTTCTCCGCGATCGGTCTCTTCGCGGTCATCAACTCGGCGCTGATCAACATGCTGATGGCCAGCCGCCTGCTCTACGGCATGGCGAACCAGCGGATCATCCCGAAGCAGCTGGGCACCGTGCACCCGTTCCGCCGCAGCCCGTGGGTGGCGATCGTGTTCACCAGCCTGATCGCGATCGCTCTGGTGTCCTTTGTGGACATCGGTGTGCTCGGCGGTACCACGGCGTTGCTGCTGCTGGCGGTGTTCGCCATCGTCAACGTCGCGGTGCTGGTGCTGCGCAAGGAAAAGGTTTCGCACAAGCATTTCCGTGCGCCGACGATCGTCCCGGTGCTGGCCGCGGTCTTCTGCGTCTACCTGGTGACACCGTTGTCCGGACGGCCCGCGCGCGACTACAAGGTCGCCGCGATCCTGCTCGGCGTCGGTGTCCTGCTGTGGGGGATCAACTGGCTCGTCATGCGGGCCACGCACAGTGAAGAAGACCGGCGGCCCATCGAGCCGCCGGTCGGCTAGCCGCGACTGAGCGCCTGGTACTCCACCGGGCTGTGGGCCGAGAACACGGTGACGTCGTCGGCGTGTTCTCGGCTCAGCTCGCGCAGCCGCTCGACGTTCTCCAGCCGCGGCTTGCGCAGCGTCTGCACCATGTTCTGGAACGCGGTCATCCCCGGCGGGCAATGCGGTTTCACCGGATCCATCTGCCCGTGGAAGAAATACGCGTCGCCCGCGTGCAGCAGCCAGCCGTCGCCGGTGTCGACCGCGACGCCGGTGTGGCCCTTGGTGTGTCCCGCGAGCGGCACCAGCAGGATTTCCGGCGGCAGGCCCTTCAGCTCGCGGACGGCCTGGAAGCCGAACCACTCGTCGCCGGCCTCGTCGTACATGCTCCACAGTGGACGGTGGGCGAACTGGTTGGCGCGGAAGCGGAGCTTCTCGCTCTGGTTGGACGGCGCCGTCGCCGCGTCGTGCTCCGCGGTGCGGACGTGCACGACGGCGTTCGGGAAGTCCGCGAGCCCGCCCGCGTGGTCGACGTCGAGATGGGTGCAGATGATGTGCCGGACGTCTTCGAGCTTGTGGCCGAGTGCCTCGACGTGGTGGGCCGCAGTCTCCGTCTCGACCGGCTTCGCGCCGACCATGATCGTGAACGGCGTGCCGAGCCAGGCGCCGGGGTTCGCGACGCCCTTGCGGCCGAAGCCGGTGTCCACCAGCACGAGGCCGTCGCCGGTCTCGATGAGCAGGCAGTGCGCCACCAGCTCCGAGCGGCGCAGGAGCCCGGGCTGGCCGTCGAGCAGCTTGCCTCCCGGTGCGCGCATCGTGCCGCAGTTCAGGTGGTGCACCTTCATAGCCTGCTCCTCTGGCTGAGCCGTTCGAATGCGGTGGCGTCGTGCGCGGCGAACACCGTCACTTCGGCACCGTTGTTACTGACAAGTTCGCGCAGCCGGCGCTGGTTGTCCAGTCGTGCCGTCTTCTCCGTCTGCATGTACGACTCGAAGAAGCCCAAAGCGGCGGGGATGTGCGGCTTTCGCTCCAGCTCGCCGCCGTGGAAGACGGCGTCACCCGCGTTGAGGAGCCAGCCGTCACCCGTGTCGATCGCGATCCCGGCGTGGCCGCGGGTGTGCCCGGCGAGGGGGATGAGCAGGACGTCCGGGACGCCTTCGAGTTCGCGGACCGCGTCGAAACCGAACCACGGCTCGCCGTCGGCGCGGTACGAGCGCCAGATCGGCCCGTGGGCGAACTGGACCTTGCGGTAGCGGCTCGCCTCCTTGCGGTCGATCGGCTTCTCCAGTGCCTGGAGCTCGCGGGCGTGGACGTGGACCCGCGCCTGGGGGAAGTCGACGAGCCCGCCCGCGTGGTCGAGGTCGAGGTGGGTGAGCACGATGTCGCGCACGTCGGCCGGGTCGAAGCCGAGTTCGCGGATCTGGGTGGTGGCGCTGAGGTCGTCGTCGCTGTCGGGGTGCACCAGCCGGACGAACCCGGCGCCGAGCCATTCGACCGGCCGGGAGACGGTGGGCGTGCCGACGCCGGTTTCGATGAGCACGAGCCCGGTGTCGGTCTCCAGCAGAAGGCAGTGACAGATCAGTTCGGCGCGGCGGAAGAGCCCGGGCTTGCCGTCGACGAGTTTGCCGCCGATCGGCCGCATGGTTCCGCAGTTCAGGTGATGGACACGCATCAGGAGAGCTCCCGTTCGAGTGTGGCGCGGAGATGAGGGGCGATCGCGCGCAGTGGCGCGGTGTCGTGCAACGTCTTGGCGAGCAGCAAGCCGCCCTCGATGGCGGCGAGGACGACCGTCGCCAGGTGGTCCGCCTTGGCGGTGTCCAGCGCGTCGGCGATGACGGTGTGCCAGGACTTGTAGCCGTCGGCGCAGGCCTGGCGGATCGCCTCGCTGTCCCCGGACGCGTCGAGCGCGACCGTCGCGAGCGGGCAGCCGCGCTGGAAATCGGACTCCTCCAGCGAGGTCGCCAGCGCGTCGACCACGTTCTCGATGCCGGTGACGATGTCGGGCGCGTTCGCGGCGATCGTGCGCAGCTGGTCGCAGAGCCGGTCGGCGGACTGGCGGATGGCCTCGGCGGCCAGCTGCTCCTTGCCGCCGGGGAAGTGGAAGTAGAGCGAGCCCTTAGGCGCGCCGACGGCGGCGACGAGCTGGTTGAGGCCGGTGGCGTGGTAACCCTGCTGGTGGAAGAGGTCGGCGGCGGAGTCGAGCATGCGCTGCCGGGTGTCGGTGCGGCGGACCATGCGGCCGACTGTAGCTCAAACTATGACGACCGGTCTAGTAAGCCCCGGGTGATCCAACTCCGATCTCGCGTGATTGGAGGCGTAACTCGCGTGATCAGACGCCGCACTCATGAGTTCGCCGTCCAATCACGCGAGTTACGCCTCTGATCACGTGAGTTACGTGTCTGATCACGCGAGTCGCGCCTTGCCGCTCACAAGGCCCGGTAGCGTCCGGCCCGTGTACACGCCCTACGCCGAACTCGACCAGGTCCTCACCGGCCTGGTCGCTTCAGCCCGCGAGATCCTCGGCGACACCTACGTCGGCGCGTACGTCCAGGGCTCCTTCGCGCTCGGCGCCGGTGACCTCCACAGCGACTGCGACTTCATCATCGCGACCACCGAACCGCCGAGCGGCCGCGTCGAAGCCGACCTCCGCGTGCTCCATGACGGGCTCCCCACCGGAGAAGGCTTCTGGTGCAAGGAAATCGAGGGCTCGTACGCGGACATCGCGTCACTGAAGACCAGCGAGGGGCTCGGCACCCCGTGGCTGTACTGCGACCACGGCCATCGCGTCCTGATCTGGGACACCCACTGCAACAGCCTCCACACGCGCTGGATCCTGCGCCACAAGGGCATCGTGCTCGACGGCCCGCCGATCGCGAGCCTGGTCGACGAGCCGCCGCCGGACGCGATGCGCGCGGCGATGCGCGAGGAGCTGCACGGCTTGGTCGACGGCGTCCGGACGTGGGCGCCCTTCGACATCGCCTGGACGCAGCGCTACATCGTGTCGACTTGTTGCCGCGTGCTCTACACGTTGCGCACGGCCGAGGTCGAGTCGAAACGAGGCGCCCTCGAATGGGCGCGCGAGCGGCTCGATCCACGCTGGCGCCCGTTGCTCACGCAGGTGCTCCAAGATCGCGAACTCGGCTGGGACCCCGGCGATCCGCCACGTCCGGGCAGCCTCGAAGCGGCCTGCGAATTCGCCGCGTACGCCGAGTCGCTAGACGCCGATCGCCGACGCTGACCCGCCGAACTGTTGCCGCAGCTCGCGTTTGAGCAGCTTGCCGGACGCGTTCTTCGGCAGTTCGCCGACGAAATGCACCGACTTCGGCACTTTGTGCGCCGCGAGCGACTTCTTGGCGAACTCGATCAGTTCCGCTTCGTCGACGGGTTCCTTCACCACGACCACCGCGGCGATCGCCTCGATCCACCGTTCGTGCGGCAGGCCGACGACGGCGACCTCGGCGACGGCGGGATGCGCGTACAGCGCGTCTTCCACCTCGCGCGACGCGACGAGCACGCCGCCGGTGTTGACGACGTCCTTGATCCGGTCGACGACGAACAGATAGCCCTCTTCGTCCTGCCGTACCAGATCACCGGAATGGAACCAGCCGCCCGCGAACGCCTCCACCGACTCCTCGGGCTTGCCCCAGTAACCGGTGCACAGCTGCGGAGAACGGTAGACGACCTCGCCGAGTTCGCCCGGCGGGAGATCGTTCATGTCGGCGTCCACCACGCGCGTCTCGACGAAAAGGATCGGGCGGCCGACGGAATCCGGTCGTGCGTCGTGCTCTTCGGGCCGCAGGACCGTCGCGAGTGGACCGATCTCCGATTGCCCGAAGCAGTTGTAGAACCCGACTTCGGGCAGCCGGGCGCGGAGCGCGTTCAGCACCGGGACGGGCATGATCGACGCGCCGTAGTACGCCTTGGTGAGGCAGCTCAGATCCGCGTCCGCGAGGCCGGGATGGTTCGCGAGTCCCACCCAGACGGTCGGCGGGAAGAACAGGGAAGTGATGCCCTGGCGGGGAATCCGCGTCAGGATGTCGTCGAGATCGGGCCCCTCGACGAGATGGTTCGTCGCGCCGACGGCCAGCCCGGGCATGAGGAACACGTGCATCTGCGCCGAGTGGTACAGCGGCAGCGCGTGCAGCGGCACGTCGCGGTCGCTCAGGTCGAGCGCGGCGATGCAGGACGAGTACTCGTGCACCAAGGCGCGATGGGTGAGCATCGCGCCCTTCGGCCGCGAGGTCGTCCCGGACGTGTAGAGCAGCTGGACGAGGTCGTCGTCCGAGACCCCGGATTCCTCGTGCGGCACGACGGCTTCGTCCAGCGCCCACTTCAGAACGTCCACTGTGGACACATGATCCACGTCGACGTGCTCGGCCAGCGCGGGGTCGACGAAGGCGACGGCGGGCTCGGACTGCGTGAGCAGGTACTCGAGTTCCTCGCCGCGGGCGTTGAAGTTCACCGGCACGTGCACCAGGCCCGCCCGTGCGCAACCGAGGTACAGCAACAGATACGCGTCGGAATTCTTGCCGAAGGCCGCGACCCGGTCACCGTGGACGAGCCCGCGATCGAGCAGCTTCGCCGCGACCCGGCCCGCCGCGCGGTCGAGCTCCGCGTACGTCCACACGCGATCGGCGAAGGTGAGGGCGACCCGGCCCGGGACGCGGCGCGCGCTCCGCTCCAAAATACGGCCGACGGTGCTGGGGTAGCCGGGAACGGTCATCGCGGCGGTCTCCTTCGTCCGGGCGTGGCGTTCTCACAGTAACCTCGTCGGCATGGCCAATCCCACCGGAGAGCAGTTCGAGATCACCCGCGGCAACGCGCGAGCCGTCATCACCGAGATCGGTGCCGGGTTGCGCGCGTTCGAGGTCGGCGGAGTGCCCTACGTCGAGGCGTTCGCCGAGGACGAGAAGCCGCCGAAGGGCGCCGGGCAGGTACTGCTGCCCTGGCCGAACCGCACCAAGGGCGGCCAGTGGGACTACCAGGGCGAGAAGCAGCAGCTCCCGATCACCGAAGAGGCGCGCGGCAACGCGATCCACGGCCTGACCAGGCACGAGGAGTGGGAGCTCCTCGAACACGCGGAGTCGTCGATCACCCTGGCCATCGACGTCCCGGCGCAGGAAGGCTGGCCGGTGCCGCTGCGCGCGACGATCACCTACGAGATCTCGCCGCGCGAGCTGGTCGTCACGCACGAGATCCGCAACGAGGGCGAGAGCCCGATCGGTGTCGGGCTCGGCACGCACCCGTACTTCCGCATCGGCGACGTGCCCACCGACGAGCTGACCCTGACGCTGCCCGCGAGCCGGGTCCGGCCGTATCTCGGCGACGAGCAGATGCCGTACGCCGACGAGCAGGACGTCGAGGGGACCGAGTACGACTTCCGGTCCGGCAAGCTGCTCGAAGGTGTCGACCTGGACACGGCGTTCGGCGGGCTGACCGTCGCCGAGGACGGCAACCACCATCACGTCCTCTCGCACGAGGACCGGGAGCTGCTGGTCTGGGCAGGCCCGGATTTCCGCTGGGCACAGGTCTTCACCCCGGACGACCTGGTCGGTCGCGGCCGGGCGGTGGCGATCGAGCCGATGACCTGCCCCGCCGACGCGCTCAACACCGGCACCGACCTGATCGAGCTGGAGCCCGCGTCGTCGTGGACCGGGAGCTGGGGAATCCGGGTGCGCTGAGATGTCGCTGCTCCGCCTGGGGCCCGCCGACGCGGGCGAGGTGCTCACGCTGCAGCGCGCGGCGTACGTCCCGGAGGCCAGGGCGCACGCGAACATCGACCTCCCGCCGCTGACGGAGACCTTGGAGCAGGCCAAAGCGGCTCTGGGTGATCCCGCGTGTTCCACCTGGGGCATCAGGGAATCCGGGCGGCTGGTGGCGAGTGTGCGGATCGTCGTGGACGGCGGCGCCGGTCTCGTCGGCAGGCTCATCGTCGCCCCGGACAGGCAGGGACACGGGCTCGGCAGCTCCTTGCTGCTCGCCGCCGAGGACGCGGCGCCGCCTTCGGTGACCGTGTTCCGCCTGTTCACCGGGGAACGGAGCGCGGGGCCGCTGCGGATGTACCGGAAGCTCGGCTACGTCGAGACGCACCGCACGCGCGAGAAGCACTACGAACTGATCCATTTCGAAAAGCCCCGCGTGCGGACCGGCGGCCCAGTTCGTTAGCGTGTCAAAGTATGTCTGACAAAGCACAGGTCAAGGCCATCGTCGGTGGTTACGTCGTCCCGGTCGACGGTGATCCCATCGACGGCGGCACGGTCCTCATCGAGAACGGGAAGATCGCCGCGGTCGGCACGGCCGCCGACGTCGACATCCCCGACGACGCCGAACTGATCGACGCCGCGGGCAGCTGGGTGCTGCCCGGGTTCATCGACGCGCACGCCCACCTCGGCGTGCACGAAGACGGCGAAGGCTGGTCCGGGAACGACACCAACGAGATGACCGACCCCAACGGCGCGCGGTTCCGCGCGATCGACGGGATCGACCCGTACGAGCCCGGTTTCGACGACGCGCTCGCGGGCGGCGTCACCAGCGTCGTCATCAAACCCGGCTCGGGCAACCCCATCGGCGGGCAGACGATCGGCGTCAAGACCTGGGGCCGGACCGTGCTCGACATGATCTTCGCCGAGGGCGTCAGCGTGAAGAGCGCGCTCGGCGAGAACCCGAAGCGTGTGTACGGCGAGAAGAAGCAGACGCCGTCGACCAGGCTCGGCGTCGCGTCGACCATCCGCGACGCCTTCACCGCCGCGCGCAACTACGCCGCCCAGCGCGAGCACGC
Source organism: Amycolatopsis sp. SB7-3 (assembly GCF_041021335.1). Lineage (NCBI taxonomy): Bacteria > Bacillati > Actinomycetota > Actinomycetes > Pseudonocardiales > Pseudonocardiaceae > Amycolatopsis > Amycolatopsis sp. SB7-3. Next base: position 1,448,049 of record NZ_JBFPJQ010000001.1, on the reverse strand, counting down.
CGCCGGCGAGGGCAAGCCGTTCGACGTCGACCTCACCAAGGAGACGCTGGCCAAGGTCCTCGACGGGGAGCTGTACTGGGACCAGCACGTCCACCGCGCCGACGACATGGTCACCGCGATCCGGCTGGCCGACGAGTTCGGCTACAAACTGGTGATCAACCACGGCACCGAAGGCCACCTGATCGCGGACCTGCTCGCCGAGCGGGAGGTGCCGGTGATCCTGGGGCCGCTGTTCACCACCAAGTCCAAAGTGGAGCTGCGCAACCGCACCCTGCGCGCGCCCGGCATCCTCGCCAGGGCGGGGGTGAAGATCGCGATCACCACGGACCACCCGGTCGTGCCGATCAACTTCCTGGTGTACCAGGCGGCGCTGTCGGTGAAGGACGGGCTCGACCCGGAGACCGCGCTCAAGGCGCTGACCGTCAACCCGGCCGCGATGCTGGACCTCGACGACCAGGTCGGCTCGCTGAAGCCGGGCCTCGACGCCGACGTGGTCATCTGGTCGGGTGACCCGCTGGACGTGATGAACCGGGCGATGCGCGTGTTCGTGCGCGGTCGCGAGGTCTACCACTTCGACGAGGAGACCGGGGTCGGCGTCGCCGAAGACCGGCGTTACCGCGAGGCCTGAGCGGACGGACTCGTGAGTGGTAAGTGTCGTTCTAACGGCACTTACCACTCACGAGGCTGTCAGCCCTTTCGCAGTTCCCGTGCGATGACCATGCGCTGGATCTGGTTCGTGCCCTCGAAGATCTGTGGCACCTTCGCCTCCCGCATGTACCGCTCCACCGGGAAGTCCTTCGTGTAACCGGCACCGCCGAGGACCTGCACGGCGTCGGTCGTCACCTTCATCGCGCCGTCGGTCGCGACGAGTTTCGCGATGGACGCCTGCCGCTGGAACGGCAGCCCGCGGTCGCGGCGGCGGGCCGCGTCGAGGTACATCGCGCGGGACGTCTCGACGGTCGCGGCCATGTCGGCCAGCAGGAACTCCAGGCCCTGGAACTCGATGATCGGCCGCCCGAACTGCGTGCGCCCCTTCGCGTACTCGAGCGCCTCGTCCAGCGCGGCCTGCGCGAGCCCGACGGCGCACGCGGCGATACCCAGCCGTCCGGAACTGAGCGACGACAGTGCGATCTTCAGCCCCTGACCCTCCTCGCCGATCCGGCGTTCGGCGTCGACGGCGGCGTCTTCGAACATCAGCTGCGCCGTGGTCGACCCGGTGAGGCCCATTTTCCGCTCGGGCGGCGCGGCCGAGAGGCCCGGCGTCGCCGCGTCGACGAGCAGGCAGCTGATGCCCTGCCCGCCCTCGTCGCTGGTGCGCACCATCGTCGTGTAGAAGTCGGCCTCACCCGCGTGGGTGATCCACGCCTTCGTGCCGTTCACGACGTACTGGTCGCCGTCGAGCCGCGCGCGCGTGGACAACGCGGCCGCGTCGGAGCCGGCGTGGGTCTCCGAGAGCGCGTACGCGCCCAGCAGGCCGCCTTCGAGCATCGCGGGCAGCCAGCGGTCACGCTGTTCGTCGGTGCCGTGGTGCGCCAGCGCGAAGCAGGACATCGTGTGCACGGAGAGCCCGACGCCCACCGACATCCACGCGGCGGCGATCTCCTCCAGAACCTGCAGGTAGACCTCGTACGGCAGCTCGCCGCCGCCCCACCGCTCCGCGTACGGCAGGCCGAGGAGCCCCGCCTGCCCGAGCAGCAGGAACTGCTCGCGCGGGAAGTGTGCGGTCTCTTCGTACTTGCTCGCGATCGGGGCGAGTTCCTCGCGCGCGATCTCCTTGGCCAGGTCGATCAGGTCCTGGGCCTCGGTGCTGGGCAGCAGACGGTCCGCCGGCATGGCTCCTCCGAGCTGAACGGTACTAAAAACAGTACTGTGGGCTGATTCAGCGTACAGTAGACGGTGCTGGGGGGACACCGTTCGCGTAGGGGATAGTGATCCGATGACCTCGCGCCGCCAGCCCACCGCGCGCCAGAGAGCACTGCTCTCGGAACTCGAAGCGCTCTTCCTCGCCGAGGGGTTCTCCCAGTTCACGCTGGACGACCTGGCCGCGAGGCTCCGCTGCTCGAAGTCGACGCTCTACGCGCTCGCCCCCAGCAAGGAGCAGCTCGCGGTGAAGGTCGTCACCCACTTTTTCAAGGGGGCCGCCGAGCTGCTGGAGGAGCGGATCGCCGGGATCGACGACGCCCGCAAGATCCTCGGCGAGTATCTCGCCGGGATCTCCGAATACCTGAATCGCGCCTCGGCCGCTTTCATGACCGACATCGCCGAATTCGCGCCGGCGCGCGACGCCTATCAGCTCAACAGTCGCGCCGCGGCCGCCCGGATCCGGTCGTTCATCGACCGCGGGGTCACCGACGGTGTTTTCCGTGAGGTGCACGCGCGGCTGATCGCGGAAATGGCGGGGCTGATCATCGAGGGAATCCAGACCGGCGTGATCGGGCAGCGCACCGGGGTGACCGACGCCGAAGCGTTCACGGCGTTGTCCGAACTGCTTCTTGGCGGTATCGCGACAAAAAATGTCCTGAACTGACAATTCTGGTGGTGGAACCACCGCCTCGGCTAGCATCGCGCCCGTGATCGTGGTGGGTGGAGAGGCGCTGGTCGACCTCGTTCCTGGTGAACCGTTGGATTCCACTGTGGACGGTGGGTTGCGCGCGCTGCTGCCCCGGATGGGTGGTGGTCCCTACAACGTCGCGCTCGCCGCCGGACGGCTCGGCGTCCCGACGGGTTTCCTCTCGCGCGTCTCGAACGACCGTTTCGGCGTCGCGCTGGTGGGCCGGCTGCACGCCTCCGGCGTCGACACCGCGTTGCTGCAGCGGGGAAACGAGCCGACGACGCTCGCCGTGGTCGCGCTCGACGAGAAGGGTTCCGCCCGGTACACCTTCTACACCGAGGGCACCGCGGACCGGCTCGTCGCCGACCCCGGCCCGCTCCCCGAAGATGTGACGGCGCTCTCCCTGGGCACTCTCGGCATGGTCCTGGAGCCGGGCGCGAGCACCTACGAAACGCTGTTGCGCCGCGAATCCGCGCGCGGCGTGCTGACCGTGCTCGATCCGAACATCCGTGCGGCGCTGATCGAGGATCCGGCCGCGTACCGTGCGCGGTTCAAGTCCTGGCTGCCACATGTCCGCCTGCTCAAGATCTCCGACGACGACACGGAATGGCTCGCCGAAGGCGCCGACCCGGTCGACGCGGCAAAGGTCTGGACCTCTTGCGGAGTCGATGCCGTCGTGCTCACCCGAGGCGCGCAGGGGTTGTCCGTCATCACACGAGCGGGCGAAATCGCGCAGGTCCCGTCACGCCGGGTCGACGTCGTCGACACGATCGGCGCCGGTGACACCGTGCAAGGCGCCCTCCTGGCGTGGCTGTACTCGAACGGCGTGCGCGACGTGTCCACTCTCGACGCCGACGGCTGGCGTTCGGCGCTCGAATTCGCGGCGAAAGCGGCGTCGATCACCGTCTCGCGGAGCGGGGCGGAACCGCCGACGGCCGAGGATATGGCATCCGCCGTGTGAACCTGGTCCCAAAGGGGCTGTTGTGAGCAACTCACCCGCTGCGCGTTGACCCCATTCTCGACTAGCGTGGAGGGGAATTCATACCCCAGCGGGGCGGTGTGCAGCGAGGCCGTGGGTCACGCGCGTGAAAGAGGGCGTACCTGTGGAACCTACAGGCGCCGCCGGCCCGTGCTGAACGTGAGAGGGACTTACATGTCCGACGCGACGACGGCTGCGGGGCAGTCCGGCGAGACCGCGACGCTGCGCCTGCCCAACGGCGAGCACGAGTTCAAGGTGATCCACCCGGTGGAGGGTGCGCCTGGGATCGAGCTGGGGAAGCTGCTGGCGACGACCGGGTACATCACCCACGACCCGGGGTTCGTGAACACCGGCGCCGCGTCCTCGGCCATCACCTACATCGACGGTGACGCCGGCATCCTGCGCTACCGCGGGTACCCGATCGAGCAGCTGGCCGAGAAGTCGACCTTCATCGAGGTCTCGTACCTGCTCATCTACGGCGAGCTGCCCACCCAGACGCAGCTGTCGGAGTTCACCGAGAAGATCCAGCGCCACACCCTGCTGCACGAGGACCTGAAGGCCTTCTTCAGCGGCTTCCCGCGTGACGCGCACCCGATGCCGGTGCTGTCCAGCGCCGTATCCGCGCTGTCGACCTTCTACCAGGACTCGCTCAACCCGTTCGACGAACCGAACGTCGAGCTGTCCACCATCCGCCTGCTGGCCAAGGTCCCGACCCTGGCCGCGTACGCGTACAAGAAGTCCGTCGGCCAGCCGCTGCTGTACCCGGACAACTCGCTCGGCCTGGTCGAGAACTTCCTGCGGATGACCTTCGGCTTCCCGGCCGAGCCCTACGAGGTCGACCCGGACGTCGCCAAGGCGCTCGACCTGCTGTTCATCCTGCACGCCGACCACGAGCAGAACTGCTCCACCTCGACCGTGCGCCTCGTCGGCTCCTCCGAGGCGAACCTGTTCGCCTCGATCTCGGCCGGCATCAACGCCCTGTTCGGCCCGCTGCACGGTGGCGCCAACAGCGCGGTCCTGGACATGCTCGAGGGCATCCAGGCCGAGGGCGGCGACGTCGCGAACTTCGTCCAGCGCGTGAAGAACAAGGAAAAGGGTGTCCGCCTGATGGGCTTCGGGCACCGGGTCTACAAGAACTACGACCCGCGCGCGAAGATCATCAAGAACACCGCGGACGAGATCCTCTCCAAGCTCAAGGGCGGCGACCAGCTGCTCGACATCGCGAAGAAGCTCGAAGAGACCGCGCTCTCGGACGACTACTTCATCGAGCGCAAGCTGTACCCGAACGTCGACTTCTACACCGGCCTGATCTACCGGGCGCTCGGCTTCCCGACGAAGTACTTCACCGTGCTGTTCGCGCTCGGCCGCCTGCCGGGCTGGATCGCGCACTGGCGCGAGATGATCCAGGACCCGGCCACCAAGATCGGCCGCCCGCGGCAGATCTACACCGGCTACGCGTCGCGGGACTACGCGCCCATCTCGGAGCGCTGATCCCCCCTCCCGCAAATGTCATGAAAGGGCCGTTCCTGACGTTTTTCGTCAGGAACGGCCCTTTCATGACATCCGGGCGTGCGAGCGCAAGAGACCGGCCTTAGGGTTTCCGGAGTGACCAGAGAAGCCCCGGTAGTCCTGTGGTTCCGCCGCGACCTCCGCCTCGGCGACCACGCCGCCCTGCTGGAGGCCTCGAAGCACAGCAAGCACGTCCTCGCGCTGTACGTCCTCGACGATGCGCTCCTCAAACCCTCCGGCGCCCCGCGCGTCGCGTTCCTGCACGGCTGCCTGAAGGCGCTGGACGACCAGCTCGGCGGACGGCTGATGCTGGTCAAGGGCGACCCGGTCAAGGAGGTCGTCAAGGCCGCGCGCGAGGTCGGCGCCGCGGCCGTGCACGTCAGCACCGACACCGGCCCGTACGGCCGCCGCCGCGACGACGAGGTCGAGAAGGCGTTGGCGGAGCACGACATCGCCTGGGTCGAGACGGGTTCGCCGTACGCGATCACGCCGGGCCGCATCACCAAACCCGATGGTGACCCGTACCGCGTCTTCACCCCGTTCTACCGTGCGTGGGTGCGGCACGGCTGGCCGCGCCCCGCCGACACCGGGAAGTCCATTGTGGACTGGGTGGAGCCGCCACGATCGGTCAAGCTTCCGAAATCCCCGTCGCTCAAAGGAATGGAGCTGCCCGAGCCCGGCGAGCAGGCGGCGCTGGAGCGCTGGCGCGAGTTCCTGGACGACGGCCTCGAAACCTACGACGGGGATCGCGACCGTCCCGATCGTCCCGGTACGACAAGGCTTTCACCGTATCTGCGCTGGGGTTGCGTCCACCCGCGCACCCTGCTGGCCGACCTCGCCGGGAACGAGGGCTCCGGCGCCAAGGCGCTGCGCGGCGAGTTCGCCTGGCGCGAGTTCCACGCCGACGTCCTGTGGCACCGCCCCGAAACCGCGCGGAAGAACTACGATTCCCGGTTCGACGCCATGGAACACGAGAGCGACGACGAAGCCTTCCAGCGGTGGTGCGAGGGGCGAACCGGGTTCCCGATCGTCGACGCCGGGATGCGTCAGCTGCTCGCCGAGGGCTGGATGCACAACCGCGTCCGGATGATCGTGGCGAGCTTCCTGGTCAAGGATCTGCATCTGCCGTGGTGGCTCGGCGCGCGGCACTTCATGAAGCATCTGGTCGACGGCGATCTCGCGTCGAACCAGCTGAACTGGCAGTGGGTCGCGGGCAGCGGCACCGACGCCGCGCCGTATTTCCGGATCTTCAACCCGACGACGCAGGGGGAGAAGTTCGACCCCGCCGGTGACTACGTCCGGCGCTACGTCCCCGAACTCCGGTCCGTGCAGGGCAAGGCCGTGCACAAACCGGAGAACGTCGAGGACTACCCGGCACCGATGGTCGACCACGCGCACGAACGCCAGGTCGCCTTGGAGCGTTACGGCGCCATCAAAGGTTAGCCGCGCAGGGCTTCCGAAAGCTTGATCCGGCTGCCGACCCGCAGGACGCTGTTCTGGTAGATGCGCGCGCCCAGCCAGGTGAACAGGGCGATGGCGCCCACGGTCAGGCCCAGCGACGCCACGATCTCCCACACCTCGACGGTGCCCGCCGCGATCCGCGCGGGCATCAGCACCGGGGAAAGCAGCGGCACCAGGGAAAGCACCTTGGTGGCCGTGCCTTCCGGCGCCTGGGCCAGCAGGTTGAACCCGACGACGAAGCCGAGGATCAGCACGATGTTGACCGGCCCGATCACCGACTGCGTGTCCTCCTGCCGGGAGACCAGCGAACCCATGGCGCCGTAGACGGTGGCGTACAGCAGGAACCCGAGCAGGTACCACACGACACCCCACAGCAGGGCGCTCGTCGCGACACCGGACAGCGTCAGCACGTCGGTCGCCGAAGCGACGATGAACCCGGCACCACCGATGATCACCAGTTGCGTCAGCCCGACCAGGCCGAGCCCGATCACCTTGCCCAGCAACAGATGCCACGGCCGCACCGTGGAGAGCAGGATCTCCACCACCCGGCTGGACTTCTCTTCGACCACACCCTGCGCGACCAGCGTCCCGTAGGTCACGATGCTCATGTACAGCAGCACCGCCACGATCAGCCCGATGACCATCCGCTGCGATTTCTCGGGGTCCGGCGGTTTGATCGAGTCGACCTCGACCTGCGTCTGGTGGACCGTGCGCATCACCTGCTCAGGGGATTCCTGGGCTTCGGAAAGGATACCGTTCAACACCTCCTGCTGGGAAACGCCATTCAACAGCGCACGCAGTTTGGTGTCCAATTCGGACTTGACGAGCACCTTCAGCTCGGTGGCGTTGCCGGACAGCAACGCGTCGAGATCACCGTTCTCGACCTGCGAGCGGCCCTGCGCCGGATCGGCGACGGTGACGGTCTCGATCTTCTCGCCGATCGCCTCGCCCGCGGTCTTGAGCTGCTGCGCGATCCCGGCGGTCTGGCCGGTGAGGCCGACCTTGCTCTTGTCCTCGTTGCTGATCAGCGTCGACTGCAGCAGGACGTAGCCCATCAGCATGACCAGCAGGACGGCGGTGCCGACCACGAAGGACCTGGTGCGCAGCCGGGTGTTCAGCTCGCGTGTGGCGATGAGCCGGACCGCGCGCCATGAGGAAACGGTGTTCATGCGGAAACTCCCTGTGCCGCAGGCTTTTCGGCGACGGCGTCGCGGAAGAGCTCGGTCAGCGAACGCCTGCGTTTGGTGAATTCGGTGACCGGCCCGGTGGCCAGCGCCGCGGCGAGCACGGCCTGATCGTCGGCACCCGTCTCGAGTTCGAGGATCGTCGTCGGACCGTTCTGCTCGATCGTCCGGACCCCGGGGACGGCCGAAGCCCAGCCGGGAACGGCGCCGGGCGCGGTGACGACGAGCCCGTTGCCCGCGCCGGCGGTCAGCTCCCCGACGGTGCCGGAGGCGACCATCCGTCCACTTCGGATGATGCCGACGCGGTCGCACAGCCGCTCGACCAGATCCAGCTGGTGACTGGAGAACACCACCGGCACCCCGGTCGCGGCCTTCTCCCGCAACACCCCGCTCATCACGTCCACGGCCAGCGGGTCGAGGCCGGAGAACGGCTCGTCCAGCACGAGGACCTTCGGATCGTGCACCAGCGCGGCGGCGAGCTGCACGCGCTGCTGGTTGCCGAGGCTCAGCTTCTGGACCTCGTCCTTGCGCCGTTCGGTCAGCCCGAGCCGGGCGATCCAGTTCTCGGCGCTGCGGTGGGCGTCGTTGGCCGACATCCCGTGCAGCTCGGCGAGATAGACCAGCTGCTCCAGCACCTTCATCTTCGGGTACAGCCCGCGTTCCTCCGGCATGTACCCGATATGCGTGCGGGTCTCGTGGGTGATCGGGGCGCCGCCGAAACGCACCTGGCCGGAGTCGGCCGCCAGCACCCCGAGCACGATCCGCATCGTGGTGGTCTTGCCCGCGCCGTTGCTGCCGACGAAGCCGAACAGCTCACCGGGCTGGACCTCGAAGCTCACCTCGTCCAGCGCCACCTTGGCGCCGTAGCGTTTGGAGACCTTGTCGATCTCCAGCTTCCCCTCGCTCATTTCCACTTCCCCTCTTCGAAATACCGCACCAGCGCCGCGAATCCCCGATGGACGCCGGAAACCGTGCGGTTCCGTTCGATCAGCCCGTCCAGCTTGACGTTGCTCACCACCGAGGTGGCCCGGTAGACCAGGACCGCCCTCCCCGCGCCGGCGAGGACCCCACCCGCCACCAGCACGACGGCGACCACGCCGATGGACATCTTGTGCCGCTTCTTGTCCCCGGTCATGCCGGAGCCACCCCCTCGAAGTCTTCGGGGTCGTCGTCCGGCAGCCGCCACGCGAGCCACAGCGCCGGTAGCGACGTCCCGAAGACGAACAACGCCGCTGTCATCGCGGCCAGCAGCGAACCGGAATCCGGTTGCCCCGCCGCGTAAAGCCCGTACCCGAGATCCACCAGCATGAGCACGCAGATCCCCTGGAACGCAGCGTAGTGCGCGCGGTTTCGCAGCAGCAGTTCGCGTTCGTCGAGATCCTTCGCCGCGGAGCCCGGCCTGCCGACGGCCTTGCGCAGCACCGTCGCCGTGCCGACGCAGAGACACAGCCCCGGTCCCATCAGGCCCACCGCGAACCACAAGGTCGGCTCGCGCAGCAGTGCGGCACCGGCGATCACGACCAGATGGCCGATCACGGCGGCGACGGCGAGCCGGCGGCGATCCGCTCGCGTCCGGGTGGTGGTCATGCCGGGCTCACCCCTTCGAAGTCTTCGGGGTCGTCGTCCGGCAGCGACCAGCCCAGGATGACGCCGGAGAGCGTGGTCCCGGTGACCAGCAGCGCGCAGGCCATCATCGCGCCGCGCGCGCCACCGTCTTCGGTACCGGCGACGATCAGGCCGTAGAACACCGCGATCAGCATCAGCGCGACCAGCACCTGATAGCTGACGAAAGTGACACGATGACGCCATTCCCGCTCGCGTTCGTCGAGACGGCTGGAGAACCCGTTGCTCATCTTGCCGGTCAGGATCCGCAGCAGATAGTGCGCCCCGCCCGCGATGAAGCAGCCGCCGAACCAGCACACCAGGAAGGCGGGGGTGTGGCCGGTGTGGAACAAGGCGGCACCGGCGATCAGGATCAGATCGCCCGTCACCACCAGCACACTCAGCGTCCGCCGCCGTTTCCTCGTGCGCCACGACGGAAGCCGGAGGGCGCGTTTGCGTTCCAGCTCCTCCCATCGTTCCTGCTGACGTTCCCAGTACGCCGCGAGACGGCCTCGTTCCTCGCTCATGTTCCCCCCTCCCGGTAGACCTGAGTGGACAGCGGCGTGAACGGTTCGCGGCTGAACACGGCTTCGACCGGGAGGTCGAACACCGCGCAGATGCGGAACGCCAGGTCCAGGCTCGGGTAGTGGTCTCCCCGTTCGAGCGCGCCGATGGTCTGCGGATTGACCTCGACGGCCGTCGCGAGGGCGGCCCTGCTCAGTCCACGCTCGGCCCGGAGCACGGGAAGCCGGTTGTAGATCGGCAGCTCTTTGCCGCGTCTTACCGGGCTCATGGAACATACTGTTGCAAAAACCCAACGACTCGTCAAGCTGAGGGCATGACTCACCGCATTTAGAGGACTAAATGCGGTGAGGGGTCAGACGAGGCCGGCGAGCGATTTGTCGACAAGTTCCTGGACGCGGGCGCGGGCGGCGGTGGCGTCGGGGGCGACCAGGCCGAGCCGGGTGCGGCGGTCCAGGACGTCCTCGACGTCGAGGGCGCCCTCGTGCCGTACGGCCCAGACGACCTCCGCCGCGCTGATGTCGGTCCCGTCGAACAGGGGGAGCCCCAGTTCCGGGTCGACCTCGCCGAGTGCCGAGACCCGTGGGGCCTCGGTGCCGTACTTCGTGACGAGCCGAGGTGGCGCGTCCACAGTGGACAGACGGTCGCGCGGTGTCGCGCCGAGCAACGGGAGCCGGGACGTCGTCGACGGTCCGGCGAGGAGCCCGGACCGCTTCAGCGCGGCATCGACGGCGTCTTCGGCCATCTTCCGGTACGTCGTCAGCTTGCCGCCGACGACGGTGAGCACGCTGTCGGCTCCGGTCACCACCGCGTGCTTGCGGGAAAGATCCGCGCTGCGCCCGCCACCGCCTTCGACCAGCGGCCGCAGGCCGGCGAACGAGCCCGCGACGTCGGCGCGGGTCAGCGGGCGGGTGAACGCCGTCGACGCCACTTCGAGCAGGAAGTCCACATCGGACTCCGGCACGGTCGGCACCCGCGGCACCGGCCCGTCGGTCGGTTCGTCGGTGACCCCGACGAACACGCGGCCGTCCGGTTGCGGCAGCAGGAAGACGAAGCGGTTGTTCTCGCCGGGGACGGGCACGTTGACCGACGTCGCGCCGATCCGCGCCGCCCCCGAGGCCAGGATGAGGTGCGAGCCGCGCGACGGCCGCAGCCGGACCGACTCCGCCAGTTCGCCCGCCCAGACACCCGTCGCGTTGATCACCTGCCGGGCGTGGATCTCGATCTCCTGCCCGGTGAGCCTGTCCCGCGCCAGCACCGATTCCGCGTCGAGCCGGAGCACCTCGACCCTCGTCAGGATCTTCGCGCCGCGTGCCGCGGCCGTGCGGGCGAGGCTCACCACCAGGCGCGCGTCGTCGGTCAGCGCGCCGTCGTAGGCCAGCAGTGCCCCGCGCAGGCCTTGCGGGGAAAGGCCGGGTGCGAGCGCCAGCGCCTCCGCGGCCGGGATCGACCTCGGCCGGGGCAGTACCGACGCCGGGGTGCCGGCCGCGCGGCGAAGGCCGTCACCGGCCAGGAGACCGGTCATGATGAAGGCCTGTTGACCGCGTGAGGTCTTGCGGTACATGGGGAACAGCTGCGGGATCGCCCTGGTGAGATGCGGGGCGGTGCGGGTCATCAGGATTCCGCGTTCGACGGCGCTTTCGTGCGCCAGCGCCAGATCGCCCTTGGCGAGATACCGGAGCCCGCCGTGGACGAGCTTGCTCGACCAGCGCGACGTCCCGTACGCCAGGTCGTACGCCTCGATCAGGGCGACCGAAAGCCCGCGCGCGGCCGCGTCCAGCGCGATCCCGGTGCCGGTGACACCGCCGCCGACCACCACCAGGTCGACCCTCTCGCCGCCGGCCAGCGCCGTGAGTTCCCGGTCGCGCCGCAGAGCGTTGAGCGAGCCCGGCGTCACGGGCGCAGCGCCGCGTCGAGCACCTGGGCGAACTCCGTCATCAGCGCCTTCTCGTCCACGTCCGCGATGGCGGGACGGTACGAGAACGCGAACGACTGGATGAGCAGCAGCAGGGTGCGAGCCTGAGCGGCCAGATCACCCTTGCGGATCGAGCCGTCCTCGTGGCCCGACTTCAGCAGGTGCAGGATCACGCCTTCGGCGAAGCGCTGGGTCTTCCCGAACCGCTCGACGATGTAGGGCAGGACCAGTTCCGAATCGAGGTCCAGCAAGGTGCGGAACAGCGGATCGCCCGACAGCGCGGCGACGGCGGCCGAAGAGCTCTGGACGAGCTTCTCGCGGAAGTGGGCGGGCTCGATCTCGGGTTCCGCGGCGCCCTGCAGCAGGCCGCCGAACTCGCGGGTCATGAGGGTCGCGAGCACACTGCGCACATCCGGGAACCGGCGGTAGACGGTCATCCGGCTGACCTTGGCGGTCCGGGCGATCTCGGCGAGGGTGGTCCGCCGCACGCCGACGGCGAGCACGCACTTCTTCGCGGCGTCGAGCAGAACGTCGTCGGACACACGTGTCGAGGCCTGGCGGGATCGGGTGTCCGCCAGCGCCGAGACGCCTGTTTCCGCAGGTGAGTGACGTTTTACGTCCATATGTAACACTGTAGTCGTGACCGAGCTTATTGACCACCGGTTAAGACGATCCTGGACGCCCGAGGCCGGTGACGCCGCCCACCTTCCGGCCAAGGCCCTGAGGTGGCTCGTCCAGCGTATCGGGCCGTTGGGCTCCGCGGCGCCCTTCGCGCCCGATTCGGCGCTGTCCGTTCCCGAACCGGTGCTGGACGAGCGGCCCAAGCGAGACCTCGAAGAACTCGTCGGCGCCGAGCGCGTCCTGACGGCGCCGGGGGAACGGCTCGCCCGGGCCAGTGGTCTGTCCTATCTGGACTTGATACGGCGCCGGGGGTTCGGTGATTTTCCGGTGCCGGACGCCGTCGTCCTGCCGGAGAATCCCGCCGAAGTCCAGTCGGTACTGGAAATCTGCGCACGGCACGACGTCGGCGTCGTCCCGTTCGGCGGCGGGACGTCGGTGGTCGGCGGGGTCGCCGCACTGCGCGGTGACAAGACCTCGGTGATCGCGCTCGACCTCACCCGGCTCGACGAACTGGTCTCGGTCGATCCCGTTTCCCGGATCGCGGTCCTGCAGGCGGGGGTCACCGGCCCGGAGGCCGACCGGCTGCTCGCCGCGCACGGTTTCACCCTCGGGCACGTGCCGCAGTCCTACGAACGCGCCACCATCGGCGGATTCGCCGCGACCCGGTCCGCCGGGCAGGCCTCGTCGGGCTACGGCCGGTTCGAGGACATGGTCAAGGGCGTCCGGCTCGCGACCCCGCGCGGGGAATGGAAACTCGGCGTCGCGCCGGCTTCGGCCGCGGGACCGGACCTGCGGCAGCTCGCCGTCGGCAGCGAAGGCGCGCTCGGCGTGATCACCGAGGTCGCCCTCCGCGTCCGTCCGGTGCCGGAAGTCCGCCGCTACGAGGGTTTCGTCCTCGATGGCTGGGAGAAGGGCACCGACGCGGTCCGCGAACTCGCCCAGCGGCACGTGCTCGCGGACGTCACGCGACTGTCCGATGTGGACGAGAGCGAGGTTTCGCTCGCGCTCAACGACAGTGTGAAGACCAAGGCGCTGCGCCGGTATCTCAAGGCACGGGGAGTGCACGCGCCGTGCCTGCTGATCGTCGGCTGGGAAGGCGCGTCGAAACGCGAGGTCGCCCGGCGACGGCAGGAGACCACCGGTGTGCTGAAGGAGTTCGGCGCCGTCCGGATCGGGGCCGCGCTCGGCGAATCCTGGCGACGCGGCCGGTTCTCCGGACCTCGGCAGCGGGATGCCTTGATGGACAACGGTGTCTGCGTCGAAACTCTGGAAACCGCCGCGTACTGGGCGGAACTGAGCGACCTGCGGGACGCCGTCCGCGCCGCGCTCACCGCGACCCTCGGCAACGCCATCATCATGTGCCACGTCTCGCACGCCTACGAAACGGGCGCGTCGCTGTACTTCACCGTGCTGACGCCACGCGACGAGGCCGACCCGATCGCCCAATGGCAGCGGGCGAAGGCGGCCGCTTCGGAGGCGATCACCGGCATCGGCACGATCTCGCATCACCACGCCGTCGGCGCCGACCACGCGCGGTATCTGGCGGCGGAGATCGGCGAGATCGGCGTCGAAGTGTTGCGTGCGGCGAAGAAGGCCGTCGATCCGAGCGGGATCCTCAATCCCGGGAAACTCGTCTGATCAGCGTCCCGGCCTCGACCAGCGTGCAGTCCAGACCGTGCGTTTCGGCGGGGATCCCGTCCAGCGCGGCGGCCCGGCGCTGTTCGAGGTCGGCGACGCGGATATGCCTGCCGTCCACCAGGATCGGCAGGCGGATGTCCGCGGCGCCGACGTACGCCACCACGTCGTCGAGCACGGTTCCGTCGTCGAGCGTGATGGCCGGGGCGGTCAGCCGCACCAGGTTGTAGCGCATGCCGTTGCCCTCGCATTTGTCGAGCACGGCCAGCTGTTCGGGCGTCGCGAACCACACGGCGTGCTCCTCGACGACGCCCGGCGCGGCGGCCAGCGTCGCGGGGCGCTGCCCGTCACGGAACCGCAGGCCGGACGCCCAGACCGCGGCGAGGTCGGTGCAGCGCGCGTGGCAGACGACGACCGGGCCCTCCAGCCCCATGTTCTCCCGCAGCCAGGTGATCTTGGACGGGCACGCGTTGGAGCCGTAGGCGAGCACGGCCTGGCGTTCGCGCCAGCCCTCCGGCGCGGTGTCGAGACTGTGCCCGGCACCGTCGAAGTGGACGAACGAATGCCCCGGCCGCGCTCCCGGATACGGATCGGCCGGGAAATCGGCGTCGGTGAAGAGTTTCACCACGTCACCACGCTGCGGAGGACGTCTCCGTCGTGCATGCGCCCGAAGGCCTGCTCGACGCCGTCGAGGGCGATCCGCTCGGTGACGAACTTGTCGAGCGGGAGCCTGCCCTGGAGGTAGAGGTCGATCAGCATCGGGAAATCGCGTGAGGGCAGGCAATCGCCGTACCACGACGATTTGAGCGAGCCACCGCGCGAGAAGAAGTCGATCAGCGGCAGATCCAGCCGCATGTCCGGGGTCGGGACGCCGACGAGCACCACCGTGCCCGCCAGATCGCGCCCGTAGAACGCCTGCCGCCACGTTTCGGGCCTGCCGACCGCGTCGATCACGACGTCCGCGCCGAACGAATCGGTGAACTCCCGGATCGCCTCGACGACCTGGTCTTCGCTCAGTCCCTTGCTGTTCAGCGTGTGCGTGGCGCCGAAATCCTTGGCCCACGCCAGTTTCCGGTCGTCCGTGTCGACGGCGACGATGGTCTTCGCGCCCGCCAGGTTCGCCCCCGCGATCGCGGCGTCACCGACACCGCCGCAGCCGATGACCGCGACGGAATCGCCGCGGCTCACCGCACCGGTGTTCAACGCGGCGCCGAGGCCTGCCATCACCCCGCAGCCGAGCAGTCCGGCGACGGCGGGCTCGGCGGCGGGGTCGACCTTCGTGCACTGTCCACTGTGGACGAGCGTCTTTTCGAGGAACGCCCCGACGCCGAGTGCGGGCGACAGGGCGGTGCCGTCGGCCAGCGTCATCGGCTGGGCGGCGTTGAACGTGGAGAAGCAGTACCAGGGCCTGCCCCGGCGGCAGGCGCGGCAGGTGCCGCAGACCGCGCGCCAGTTCAGGATCACGTAGTCGCCGGGTTCGAGGTCGGTCACGCCGTCGCCGACGGCCTCCACGAACCCCGCGGCCTCGTGGCCGAGCAGGAACGGGAATTCGTCGTTGATCCCGCCCTCGCGGTAGTGCAGGTCGGTATGGCAGACGCCGCACGCCTTGACCGAGACGACGGCCTCGCCGGGCCCCGGATCGGGCACCGTCACGGGCTCCAGCGAGACCGGCTCACCCTTGGCGCGGGAAACGACGCCCTGGACCTCGTACGGCATGCCCACCTCCGAGTAGTCGACTCTGTAGCCTGCCATGCGACAGGCCCGGATCGCGACATCCGCTCGGGTGCGGTATCGGTTCAGTGCCCCGGCGTGATGATGTAAGCGATGCCGCCGGGACCACTGGAAACGCCGCCATTCGTGTTGTACCGCTTGGTGCGCTGCCAGATGGTTTCGAACTGGTGTCGTTTGTAGACGTTCCGGACCCGGTCGTTGCTGCTCGCGGCCGGGTCGTTCGCGATCACGTCACCGTCCTTGGTGAAGCCGACGACGACCATGATGTGCCCGGCGGTGCCGTAGCCCGCGCCGTCGAGTTCCTCGGCCTTGAACGACTGCGACGTGATCACCGGGATACCGCGCACGATGTACTTCTCGAGTTCGTTCAAGGAGTGCAAACGGGTGATGTGCCCACGCAGTCCGAGTGATGCGGCGTACGCGGTGTTGAACGGCCAGTTGCCGGTTCCGTCGTAGGCGTAGTCGAACGTGTAGCGGGCGGCGTACGCGACGGTCGGATCGACGTAACCCTCCGGGATCCACTTCATGTCTTCGGGCTTGGGCCGTTTGCCCCAGTACTCGGCGACCATTTCGGTGGACGTCGGGCTGCACCAGTTCTCGCCGCCACCGCCGTACTCCGGGAACTGTCCTTTGTGGAGGTTCTGCGCGTAGGCGGGCACCTTGAGTTCGATCCCGGTGGCGCGGCCCGGCTTGGTCGCCTGGACCTCGAAGCGGTCCGGGACCAGCGACGTCATCGCGCCGACCGACGTCACCGACGGTGTGGCGCGGGAACCGGCCTCGCGGTACAGGCTGACCCGCAGCTGGTACGAGCGGAGCGCGACGCCCGCCTTCATGACCAGCGTGTCGACGTCGACCGCGGCGTTGGCGTCGCTCTGCCCGTCGACGCTGGTGCGTTTGATGTCGGCGTCCCCGCTGGCCCAGCGGCCCATGACGTACCAGGAGGTCTCGGCGCCCGACGCGGTGCGGCCCTTCGCCTCCACCTTGATCCAGGTCTTGGCCGGCGTCTTCGCGTTCCACGAAGCGACCAGCTGGGAGGCGTCGAAGCCCTGCGTGTGGCTCCGCGACGTCCACTGGCCGTATTCGTAGGTCTTCGTGGTGCCGAGCACGGGTTCGGTGTGCTCGATCGTGCCGATCGGGCGGTCGATGCGCAGGGCGCCGTGGTCGAGGCCGAGCCCTTCGAGCCTGCCGTCGCGGAAACCGGCGTGACCGGACCATTCGTGGTAGTCGATCGACTCGTCGTCCGGACGGCCGGGACCCGCTTCCGCCGTCTGTGCCGTCACCGCGGTCATCGTCGCGATCGTCAGCAGCGTGACCAGCCCTCGTCTGCGCATCCCGGCTCCATCCCTCGATTCCACCCAGTAGGGAAGGGATTTTCGCCGGTCGCGCGAGGTATGTAAACAGTTGCCTACAAGACGGCCTGGGTCTGTGTCACTTTCGCGACCAGCCCTCGCCCGCATTTCGTCCTCTGAATGCGATCCTTGCGCGTGCAACTACCGCATTCAGAGGACGAAACGCGGGGGGCGTCAGGCGAGCGGGTGGGGCAGCAGGAGCTCCGTGTTCTGGTCTTGAGCGGTGCCGACCGCGCCCAGTGAGGCGTGGATGTCGTTGTACGAGAACTCCCGGTACAGCGACGCAAGCGCTTGCGTCGAGGTGTCCGAGTACGACGCCTCGTACGGCGCTTCCGCCTCGATCAGCGTCGTGAACAGCGACAACGTGCCGTCGGCGTTGTCGGCGACCTCGATGATCCGCGCGTGCTGCGGGAAGTCGATATGCGAGGCGGTGTTGATCTCCCAGAAGCCCTGCTTCGCGGTCTTGCCGGCGTGCGGGGTGATCTTGTTGCGGTGCGTGTGCCCGTTGACCCACGCCAGCACGTTCGGGAACCGGTGCAGCAGCGAGACGAACGTGTCGCCGTTGAGCCTGAGCTCCAGCGGATGCCGCGCGTCCGGCAGCACGTTGCCCATGGTGTCGCTGGTGTGGTGGCTGAACAGGATGAACAGCTCGTCCGTCACGTTCTGCGTGACCTTGCGCCCGAAGAAGTCGTAGTACGTCGAGCTGTTGCGCTTGAGCGTGTTCTCCACCCAGGTGAACTGCCCGAGCCCGATCGATCCGTCGGCCAGCCCGGCCATCGTCGTGGTGTCGAGGCTGATGCCGGTGATCCCCGGCGCGATGCGGAAGGTGTAGTACACGTTCCGCCCGTCGGCGTTGTTCCCGCTGAACCCGTGGCCCACCGGGCCGGGACCGGTGTTGGTGGAGTCGAGGTGGTGCTGGACGAATTCCGCGGTGCTGAACGGCCGCCGTCGCTCGTCCGGGGTGATCTCGCGGATCGTGCCGGAGCCGCCGAACAGTTCCGTGATCGGCACGCCCGAGCCGGAGCCGATCGCCTTGGCGAGCTTCCGCGACGTCGTCTCGTCCTTGCCGATCACCTTGAAGCGGCCGGTGTACCAGGCGTCCATCCCCGGCAGATCCGGCACGGTGCCGACGATGCTGTCGTCGTGGTTGCCGAAGGTGCAGAACCACGGGACGTCGAGACCGGGCGAGGTGAAGGTGTTCGACGCCGCGCCGAGGAGGCCGGGCACCTGCGGGAAGCCCTTCTTCGTGTACGCGTCGTCCAGTGGCTTGCCGGGGTTCCAGTAGTGCGAAGACCCGGACGTCTGGACGCCTTCGTGCACGTTCGGGTCGCCCGAGGTCGGGTGCACCGTGCCGCCGTTGAGCACCTTGAGGAACCATTCGAGCTCGATCAGCTCGTGGTTGTCGGTGTTGTCGCCGGTGGTGACCATGAAGTCGATCGCCCGCCCGGTGAACGGGCCGGTCTTCAGGCTGTTCACCCGCTCCACCAGCGCCGTCGTCGCGACCGGGCCGAGGGTCTCCTGCGGCCGGTGCGCCGAGCCGACGAACGGGTGCAGGTACTCGAACCGCGCGGGGCTTTCGGCGTCGGTGAAGTGCAAGTCGGTGAACTGCGCGAAGGACGCCATCGCGCGGCGCCGGTCGTCGCGGCCGGACTTCGGCGCGGCGAGATCGCCGCGGACCACGAGTGGCCAGCCGGGGCCCGCGGTCAGCCGCGTGTAGCCGGGACCGCCGGCCCGCGGGGCCGCCGCGGCTTCCAGTGTGGTGCCCGCGGTGCGGACCGCGCGGGACGCGGTGCGCGCCAGCGCGCGGTCGAGCGCGTTGGCGGTCGGTGCGCACAGCAGCAGGCCGACGCCGGCGGCGCCCGCCGCGGTGAAGGTGCGCCTGGAGATGACGGACATGGCGGTGCCCCCAGTCGTCGCGGGTGGGTGTCGCGGAAGGACGATGCCGGAAGACGTTAGCCGTGGGGTGAACGCCAGAAAAGGGTAATGCGAAAATTTGTCACGTTCGGCCGAATACGCAAGTAGCCAAGCGGGCTGGTTACGCTGGCCGCTCGACGAGCGAGGAGGTGGCCCGGTGGGTGCTTCGGCTTGGTCCGTCCGCGGCCGGTTCGACGGCGACCCGGAAGCGGCGCTGGACGCGATGAAGGCACGCGTCTTCGAGGAGGGCGACTACCTCTGGGAAGAGGACGAACTCGGCCGCCCGGACTCGATCGACGAGCTGTACGAGGTGGAGAGCGTCCAGGAGTCCGGGACCCATTCCGTACTCGACGTCCACGAGTTCATCAGCGCCACGGGCGAGGACGACTTCGGCACGATCCGGCCTCTGACCGACGCCGAGCTTGTCGCCGCGTTCGGCACGGAGGAGCCGTCCGTGGCGGACTTCGACGAGCTCGACAAGGCCGGTCGGCTGCCGTACGAGCGGCGGCCTCGGTGGAGCGCGAACTGCGCGTTGCTGTACGAGAACGACGTCGCCGTCGAGTTGGCGATCTGGGGTGTGTCCGGCGACTAGAGCCGAGCTTCCTTGAGGCGTCGGTCCAGTGGGTCGTGAGTGGCGTTTCGGGTTCTAGCCCGAAACGCCACTCACGACCACCTAGAGTCGCGCCGCGAGCCCGTCGAGGATCACCTCGACACCCAGCTCGAACAGCTCTTCGCCGCTCTGCCGCGCGAAAGCCGGCCCCAGCCTGCCCACATGCGGATAGGCCTCAAGCCGCGCGAGGAACCCTTCGTCCGGCTTCCGCACGGGGAGCGTCTCGACCGACGCGAGTACGTGCGCCGTGAGCAGGCGCGAAATCCCGGCGGTGTCCTCTTCGGAGAAACCCGCCTCCAGCAGGATCCGCGCGGTCGTCTCGATATGGCCTAGCCGGTGCGGCCCGGTCGGCGGCCGCGCGCGCAGCAGTGCGGCCGAGTCCCGGTGACGCAGCAGCAGGGCGCGGAACTGGCGGAGCCCGCTCGCGAGCTGATCGCGCCACGGCAGCGATCCATCGATCTCGAAGGCGTCGGCGCAGATCGCCTCGGCGACGAGATCCAGCAGCTCGGCCTTGTCCTTCACATGCCAGTACAGCGTCGGTGAGCTGACGCCGAGCTTCGCCGCCAGCCGCCGGGTCGTCAGCTCCGCGAGGCCGGCGTCGTCGAGCAGTTCGACGGCCGCCTCGGTGATCTTGGCGAGGTCGAGTGAGCCTTTGCGTGCCACCCGGCGGACTCTATCAGTGATAGATTTATCTCTATCGCTGATAGAGATCGGGGGAAGTGATGCTCTGGACACCGAAGATCCGCCTGGTCACGGTGCTCTGCTCGATCGTCTTCGTGCTCGGGACGACGCTGCAGAACTACGTGATCATCGATCTGGATCTGATCGAGGCGAGTATGCGGCTCAAGAGGGCCGACACCGCCGACGCGCCCGCGTACCTGAGCGCGTTGCGGCTGGTGGGGAACGTCTTCATCGTCGGCAACGCCTTGGGCCTGCTGGTGTGGTTCGGGTGGCGTTGGCTGTTCTGGCCGGTGCTCGCGTTCAACGTCGCCCAAGCCTTCGGCGTGTTCGTCGTGCCGTTCGAAGTGCACCGGGCGGCGATCGCCGAACACGGCTGGCCGGGCGTGCTGCCTTCGCTGGTCACCGACGGTGGCGCGGTGATCCTGTCGATCGTGCTGATCGTCGCTTACGTGCGGTCGTTCAGGCGGAAAGGCGACCCAGTTCGGCTTTGACGGCCTCGACGGCGGCCTTCGTTTCGGTGGCCGGGTCGGCGCCGTCGCGGGCGATCCGGCCCAGTGCGTCGACGAGCGCGGTGTTCGCCGCCGGTGTCCACAGTGGACCGGCGGCGCGCCCGTTCTCCTTGACCAGCTTCGCGGCGTCGCCCGCCGCGGTGACCTTGTCGAGCACGCTCAGTCGCGCGGGCAGATGGAAACCGAACTTGGTGGCGAACTCCTGCTGGAAGTCGACGCGCTCCAGCCACAGCCATTTGACGAAATCCTTGGCGGCGTTGGGGTTCAGGCTCTTGGCGTGCACCATCGCGCTCAGTCCGCTGACCGGCACGGAAGGCGCGCCCGCCGCGTCGAGCCGCGGGAAGGCCAGGACACCGAAGTCGTCTTTCAGGGTGTCCTGGATCTTCGGCAGATTCCACAGCCAGGTCCACTGCATCGCGGTGAGCCCGTCGATGAACGGGAGCGGATCCGGCCAGTCCGTCGCGGCGCCCAGCAGCAGCGAACCGTTGAGCTCGTGGAGTTTCGCGAACGCCGTGGCGGTGCGCGGATCGTCGAAGCCGACGGATTTCCCGTCCTTGACGTAGTCGAGCCCGGCCGACCACAGTAGCGGTCCGGCGAGCGCCGCGGCGCCCGCGTCGTTGCCGGCGAACAGGCCTTTGACGCCGTCTTTGGACAGCTTCTTCGCGGCATCGACGAGTTCGTCCAGCGTCTGGGGCGGCTGGACCCCGGCCTCCTGCAGGAAACTCTTGCGGTAGAAGAGGACTTGGGTGTCCAGCGCTTGAGGAATGCCGTAAGTCTTGCCGTCGACTGTCTGTGCCGCGAGCACTGAAGGATTGAAATCCCCGCGCACGGGCCCGATGACGTCGTCGAGCGGGACGAGGAGGTTCTGCCGGACGCGCTCGACGGTGACCTGGCCTTCGAAGACATCCGGGACCGGGCCCGCCCGCAGTGCGGCATCGAGTTTCGTTTCGTAGTCGTCGGGATTCCACTGCACCGCGACCTTGGACTTCTGATACGCCGCCGCGTAGCGCGTGACGGCTTCTTGGACGCCCGCCTCGGGATACGGGTGGTACCACTGCGTGAGATCCACCGGTTTCGGTTTCGGCCTGGTCACCCCGGCGGAGTAGGCGGTCGAGGGTGGCGGGTTTCCTGTTTGGACGGTGTTGGCCCCGCAGGCGGAGAGCACCGTCGTCCCCGCCAGTGCCAGGAACGCCCGCCTGTTTGTCTTACGCACCAACAAAACCCTTCGCCGAACGCCGTGAAGGCCATCTCCAGGGACCAGAGTCCCTCAAGATGGCCTTCACTGAAGCGCAGGCGCGCGGGAGATTAACCCGTTAGAGCTGACTGACGTCGAGTTTGCCTTCGGAGTGGAACGCCCGCAGCCGCTTCTTGTCGAACTTGCCGACACTGGTCTTCGGGACTTCGTCCACAAAGGTCCAATTCTCCGGAAGCTGCCACTTGGCGACCTTGTCGGACAGGAAATCGCGCAGCTCTTCGGCCGTGACGCTCTGGCCCTCCTTGAGCACCACGGCGACCAGCGGGCGCTCGTCCCACTTCTCGTCGGGGATGCCGACCACGGCCGCCTCGGCCACCGCGGGATGCGCCATCACCTGGTTCTCCAGGTCGACCGACGAGATCCATTCGCCGCCGGACTTGATGACGTCCTTCGCGCGGTCGGTGAGCGTCAGGTAGCCGTCGGGGCTGATCTTGCCGACGTCGCCGGTGCGCAGCCAGCCGTCGTGGAACTTCTCCGGGTCGGGCTCGTCACCGGTCTTGCCGCCGTAGTACGACGCCGCGATCCACGGGCCCTGCACTTCGAGCTCGCCGACGCTTTCGTTGTCCCACGGCAGTTCCTCGCCGTCGTCGCCGATCAGCCTGGCGCTGACGGACGCCGGGAAGCGGCCTTGGGTGTAGCGGTAGTCCCACGCCTTCTCTCCGGTCGCGGAGGCGGGCGGACGCGCGACGCTGCCCAGCGGCGACGTCTCGGTCATGCCCCAGGCGTGCAGGATCGGCACGTTGTAGCGGTCTTCGAAGGCGTGCATCAGCGACGGCGGCGCCGCCGATCCGCCGACGACGACCTCACGCAGATGCGAGATGTCCTGCGGGTTCGCGTCGAGGTGGGAGAGCAGGCCCTGCCAGATGGTCGGGACGGCGCCGGCGAAGGTCGGCTTCTCCGCGGCGAGCATCTGGGCGATCGGCGCCGGCTGGAGGAAGCGGTCCGGCATGAGCAGCGAGGCGCCGACCATCAAGGCCGCGTACGGCATGCCCCACGCCATCGCGTGGAACATCGGGACGATCGCGAGGGCCTTGTCGTGCTGGGCCAGCCGCATGCTGTCGGACATCGTGACCTGCATCGAGTGCAGCCAGATCGACCGGTGGGAGTACGCGACGCCCTTCGGGTCACCCGTGGTGCCCGACGTGTAACACATCGCGGCGGCCGACCGCTCGTCCACCTCGGGCCAGTCGAAGGTGTCCGGCTGACCGGCGAGCAGTTCGTCGTAGGAGTGCACCTGGACGCCGTCGGGCGCCGGGAGGGTGGAGGCGTCGCCGTTGGCCACGATGACGTGACGCACGGTCTTCAGCTCGGGCAGCTGCTTGGCCAGCAGCGGGACGAGCGTGCCGTCGACGATGACGACCTGGTCTTCGGCGTGGTTGGCGACGAAGACGAGCTGCTCGGGGAACAGCCGGATGTTCAGTGTGTGCAGCACCGCGCCCATCGCCGGGATGGCCAGGTACGCGGCCATGTGCTCGGCGTTGTTCCACATGAAGGTGCCGACGCGCTGGTCGCCGGTGATGCCGAGGCTCCGGAGGGCGTTCGCGAGCTTCGCGGCGTGCTTGCCGAGTTCGCGGTAGGTCTCGCGGCGGGCTTCTGAACCGGTCCAGGTGATGACTTCGCTCTCGGAGTGCACCGTGGTGCCGTGGCGGAGCAGCCTGCCCAGTGACAGCTGCCCGTCCTGCATCGTGCTCAACATCGCGTACTCCCGTGGTGCTCGTTCTCCGGTGAACTGGGGTTGCGCCGACTCTAATCCGGGAGGGGTGAACCGGTCAGTAACATCGCAGGCAACCGTTCGGTCACAGTGTCGCGCTAACGGGTGTTCGCCGGTTCGGGCCAAGATCATCAATAATTCGTATTTTTCTTACCATGAAACGAAAAATGGCTGACTGTGCGAAGTGGTGACATCGCTCATAAGGGTGATGAACGCCGGTGAATCGCCGCTCGAACGGCGTGTTTCCGCAGGCTGGGGCGGGTTGCCCGTGGCGTGGTCGAGGGGTAATAAGTGCGTGTCGGTTTCACGGCCGAGGAACGGGTGGCGTTTACTGGAGCCGTGGTACAGAGACGGCTGGCCAGCGCTTGCTCTCGCAAGCATGGTTAAAGGCCGTCGGCCGCGAAAGCGGAGACCTGAGATGAAAGGACTACTACGTTGGCTCTGCCCACGTTGACTCCGGAGCAGCGCGCCGATGCCCTCGCCAAGGCGGCTGAGGCTCGCAAAGCGCGCTCCGAGCTGCTTGCGTCGATCAAGTCCGGCAAGGAGAGCATCGACAAGGTGCTCAAGCAGGCCAAGGAGAACAAGACCATCGGCAAGACGAAGGTCACGCAGCTGCTGAAGGCCGTGCCCGGCCTGGGCGCGGTCAAGGTCGCCGCCCTGCTGGAGCAGGCCGGCATCGACCCGGACCGGCGTGCCGCCGGCCTGGGCGAGCGGCAGCGTGAGGCCCTTCTCGAGGCGCTGAAGTAACGCTTCCGCAGGTCACGGGCTGTCCGGGGGAAGGTGTTGCCTGAGAGGCTGTTGCCCGGGCAACACTTTCCCCTGGTCTCAGCCGGAGCCTGGGACGCTGGTGGGGTGACGACCAGTACCGCACCGGCGACCCCGGCAGACCTGGCCGCCCGCTACGAGCGGGGCGACTTCCTCCTGGCCACGGCACGGCACGCGCTCCTCGCGAGCGGGGCCGTGGCCACCGCGACCGACACCGAGCCGTCGCGGCTGTCCGGGGCGCTCCCCGGGCTGTTCACCGACTCGGGTGCTTCGATCGCGGTCGGCGTGCTGCCCTTCGACACCAGTGACGCCACGTCGACACCGGGGCATCTGGTGCTCCCGCGCGCGGTCCACCGCGCGTCGTCCGACCACGCGGCCGTTCCGCCGCGCACCTCGCTTCCGCGGCCGGTCAAGGTCACACCCGTGCCCGAGCCGGAGGCCCATCTGGCCGCCGTCCGCACGGCCGTCGCGGCACTGAGCGACCGTGACCTGCGCAAAGTCGTCCTGGCCCGCGCTCTCGATCTCGACTTCGACGAGGCCGTCCCGGTCGCCGAAGTCGTCCGGAACCTGGCGAACGGGAACCCCCGGCACACCACGTACGCCGCGCAGCTGCCCGGTGGGCGCACGCTGGTCGGCGCCACCCCCGAACTCCTGCTCTCCCGCACCGGCGGCACCGTCGTGTCCCGGCCGCATGCCGGGTCGATGCCCCGGTCGGCGGACCCGGCGATCGACAAGGCGAACGGTGAGGCGTTGCTGGCGTCCGAAAAGGACCACGTCGAGCACGCCGTGGTGGTGGAGTCCGTCGTCGAGATCCTGCGGCCGTTCTGCCGCACGCTCGACGTCCGCGGCCCCGAGCTGGTCTCGACGCCGGCGATCTGGCATCTGTCGACGACGGTCACCGGCGAGCTGATCGACGAGGACGTCACCGCGCTGGACCTCGCCGCCGCGTTGCATCCCACGCCCGCGATCTGCGGCACGCCGACCGACGCCGCCCGCTCGCTGGTCCAGGAGCTTGAGCCGTTCGACCGCGCGTACTACGCGGGCGCCGTCGGCTGGGTCGACGCGGCGGGGGACGGCGAGTGGGCCGTCGGGATCCGGTGTGCGGAGATCGCCGACACCTCGATGCGGTTGTACGCCGGCGGCGGCATCGTGCCCGCCTCCGACCCGAAGACCGAACTCGACGAGACCTCGGCGAAGTTCCGCACCCTGCTGGCCGCGATGGGCCTCGAGATCTGACGCGTTTCGTCCTCTGGATGCGGTCCTTGCACACGCAAGTACCGCATCCAGAGGACGAAACGCGGGAGGTCAGAGGGGTGCGAAGTCTTCGGTGACCGTGATGTCGTCCGAAGTGATCAGCGCGACGGCGGCCCGGTAGCCCTCGGTCGCCTTCAGGTCCGCGAGCCGGGTCCGGTCCGGGTCGAGGGCCTCGTGGGTCGACCGGACCAGCCTCGCCTGCTCGTCGTAGCCGGAGAACGTGATGCTCTGCAGCGGGATCTTGAGGCCCTTCCCGGTGGCCTTCATGACCGCTTCCTTGCGCGTCCAGTAGGTGAAGAACGCCGTCGCGCGCCGCTCGTCGGAGAGCCCGGAGATCGCGGCCAGCTCGGCCGGGGTCAGCGCGTACTCCATGAGCGAGTCCTCGGCCCGCCTGGTGGCCGTCTCGACGTCGAGGCCGACCGGGGTGCCCGCGGTGGCCGCGACGCCGATGAGGTCGCCGGAATGCGAGATCGACAGCATCAGGGGCGCGCCGGGGACCTTGGGCCGCCCGTGCGGTTTGCCGCAGTCTTCGCAGGTCGCGTCGAAGCTCACGGCCTCGACGGCCAGGCCGAGCCGCTCGGCGGCGACGGTCTTCGCCAGCACCCGGCCGGTCAGGAACCGGCGTTTGTCGATGTCCTGGCGGTAGTTCGCGTACCGGCCCTGTTCCAGCTCGTCGAGCAGGGCCAGGAACCGGGGTTCAGCGGGCAGGGGCTCCGACCAGCGGACCGCGCATTCGATCACGTCTCCTTCTTACCCGATTCCGCGGTCGCCTCACTCGCGTTTTCGTCGAGCAGGGTCGCTTCGTCGAACGGTGACTCGCCGTTCAGCGTACGGTCGAGCTGCTCCCGGTCGATCTCGTTGGTCCAGGTGCCGATCAGCACGGTCGCGACGGCGTTGCCCGCGAAGTTCGTCAGCGCGCGGGCCTCGGACATGAACCGGTCGATGCCGACGATGAACCCGACGCCGTCGACCAGCTCCGGCCGGTGCGACGACAGCCCGCCCGCCAGCGTCGCGAGCCCCGCGCCGGTGACCCCGGCCGCGCCCTTCGACGCGATGATCATGAACACCAGCAACGAGATCTGCTCGCCGATGGTCAGCGGTTTGTCGAGCGCGTCCGCGATGAAGATGGACGCCATCGTCAGGTAGATCGCGGTGCCGTCGAGGTTGAACGAGTACCCGGTCGGCACGGTGATGCCGACGACCGGTTTGGAGACGCCGGCGTGCTCCATCTTCGCGATCAGCCGCGGCAGCGCCGATTCGGACGACGACGTCGACAGGATCAGCAGGAACTCGCGGCCGAGGTATTTCAGCAGCTTGAAGATGTTGACCCTGGCGAACACGCCGATGATCAGCCCGAGCACCACGAACACGAACAACCCGCAGGTGATGTAGAAGCCGAGCATGATCACCGCGAGGCTCTGCAGTGCCTTCCAGCCGGTCTCGCCGACGACGGCGGCGATCGCGCCGAACGCGCCGACCGGGGCCGCCCACATGATCATCGCCAGGATCCGGAACACGAGCCGCTGGATGTGCTCGATGCCGCGGCGGATCGGCTCGCCCTTGGTGCCCAGTTTCTGCAGCGCGAACCCGGCGAGCAGCGCGACCAGCAGCGTCTGCAGCACCTCGCCCTCGGTGAACGCCGAGACCAGCGTCTTCGGGATGATCCCGAGCAGGAACTCGACGGTGCCCTCGCTCTTGGCGATCTGGTCCTGTCCCTTTTCGGCGATCTCGGGCGTCAGGTGCAGGCCGGTGCCGGGCTGCAGGAGGTTGCCCACGACCAGGCCGATGACCAGCGCGACCGTCGACATGATCAGGAAGTAGCCGATCGCGAGCCCGCCGACGCGGCCGACCTTCGCGGCCTTCGCCACCGAGCCGACGCCGAGCGCGATCGTGCAGAAGATGATCGGCGAGATCATCATCTTGATCAGGTTCACGAACCCGGTCCCGAGCGGCTTCAGTTCCTTGCCGAGGGCCGGGAACAGGATGCCGACCGCGATGCCGAGCCCCACCGCCACGATGACGGCTATGTACAGGTAGTGGGTGCGATCCCGCTTCGTCGCGGGTGCTGCCGTGCTCATGGGTGCCCTTCGACGAGACGGGAACAGGTTGCGAAAACTTATGACAACTCCTCGGCTAACGACAACCGAAGCGGTACGCTGAACTAAGCGAGCGCTTAGTCACTGTCGAACAGGAGCGGGCTGACCATGGATTTCTCTCTGAGCGTCGAGGAACGCGAGGTGCGCGACTGGGTCCGCACGTTCGTCCAGCGCGACCTCATGCCGCGTGAGCAGGAGGTGCTGCGCCGCGAACGCGCCGGTCAGCCCGGCCTGACCGCCGACGAGCTGCGCGAGCTGCAGCTGAAGGCCAAGGAGTCCGGGTTCTGGGGTGTGCAGACGCCGGAGGAGTACGGCGGCATGGGCCTGTCCGCGGTGATGACCGCGCTGCTGGAGGCCGAACTCGGCCGCACGTTCGTGCCGTTCCGCTTCGGTGGCGCCGCGGACAACATCCTGTACTACGCCAACGACGAGCAGAAGGAGCGCTACCTGCTCCCGACGATCTCGGGCGAGCGCAAATCGTGCTTCGCGATCACCGAACCCGGTGCGGGTTCGGACGCCAAGGCCATCCGGACCTCCGCCCGCAAGGACGGCACCGACTGGGTCATCAACGGCGAGAAGACCTTCATCACCGGCGGTAACGAGGCCGACTTCGTGATGGTCTTCGCGATCACCGATCCGGAGAAGGGCGCGAACGGCGGCGTCACCTGCTTCCTCGTCGACCGTGACGCGGGCTGGAAGTCCGAATACATCGACACCATGGGCGAATGGGGCCCGGCGGCGCTGGTCTTCGAGGACGTCCGCGTGCCGGAGACGCAGATCCTCGGCGAGCTCGGCCACGGGTTCGACCTGGCCATGCAGTGGATCGGGGCGGGCCGCTACCTGCTGCCCGCCCGCGCCATCGGCTCCTGCGAGCGGCTGATCTCGATGGCCATCGAGCACGCCAACACGCGGGAGACGTTCGGACAGAAGATCGCCGAGCGCCAGGCCATCCAGTGGATGATCGCGGATTCCGGCACCGAGCTCGAGGCGCTGCGCTGGCTGGTGCTGCACGCCGCCTGGCAGGTCGACCAGAAGCTGGACTCGCGGCACGCGCAGTCGATGGCGAAGCTGTACGGCGGGGTGAAGGCGAACGAGATCGTCGACCGCGTCCTGCAGATCCACGGCGGAATGGGCTACACGCGGGAACTGCCGGTCGAGCGGTGGTATCGCGAACTGCGGCTGCTGCGGATCTACGAGGGCACCGACGAGATCCAGCGCCGGACCATCGCGCGCAACCTGCTCAAGGGGCACGTCAAGGTCGGCGGCACGCTGGGCTGACGCTCACCCGTGCAATGAACGGGCCGTTCCTCGCAGATTTCGCAAGGAACGGCCCGTTCATCGCGTCGGCCCTAGTCTTCTTCCTTCTGGTTCCGCATCGCGATCGGGACCCCGGCCAGGTCCTCCTCGTTGCAGAGCAGTTTCACGTCGTAGTAGGGCGAACCCTTGCGGTCGTCATAGTCGAGATGGACGGCCAGCACATCGACCGGTTCCCCGAGCCACTCCTGAGCCTGGCGTAGCCATGTCGCGCACCGTTCGAGCGCCGTGGGCAGGTCGTCGTCGCGGAAGCCCACCGGGCGGTAGGGGACGTCCTGCACCTGATCACGGGGGTTCGAAGGCACCGGCAACGCCGGCGAGAGACCCGAGTCGTCCAGTTCGAGTTGGATCGTTTGCTCAGTCACCCTTCGAGCGTCCCCCAGAGAAGCCGTCTGAGCAAGGCGTACAGACCTAAAGTCGCCGCTAAACGGGCACTCGCCACACTCCTGAGACCACTTCACGGCAGTTTTGCAACGCTGTGACGTCCAACTGCCGATCGCAGGCGAGCGCCCGGAGCGCCAATCCGGCGTAATGGGCGGCCAGCTGATCCAGGGTGAGCGGCCCCTTCGGCGAATACCAGCGCGCGACCCCGCTGCACATCTCCACCAGCGCGAGCCGGGTGACCGACGGCTGATCGGTGTGGAAGACGCCGGCCGCGACACCGTCTTCGATGGCGTCCGCCCACAGCTTTTCGTAGGCGTCGCGCAGCCCCACCACCCCGGCCCTGGCGCCGGGGGTGAGCGCGTGGACCTCGTTGTCGACCACCCGGGTGTCATCCGGCTGGATGGCGTGCGCGAGCACGTGCAGCGCCACCAGGGATCCGAGCCGTGACACGGGATCGGTGAGCCCGGTGGTCGCCTGCTCGGCCGCGTCGAGCAGGCGCCGCAGCGACTCGTTCATGATGGCGACCAGCAGGTCCTCTTTGGTGCCCATGTAGTGGTACAGGCTGGCGGACGACAGCTCCGCCTCCTGGGCCAGATCCCGGATGCCGGTGCCGTGGAACCCCTTGGCGGCGAACAGTTTCACCGCCGCCTGGCGGACCCTTTCCCGGGTGTTCACGACCCGAGGTTCTTTTTCCCGCCGAGGGTCCATGTTCAGAGCCATGTCTCGGTGGTCCTGTCCCAAGAACCGGCGCGGAGGTCTTCCGCCTTCTTGAGCTCGCCCTTCGCGACCCGTTCCGACGGTGTCATCGGCAGTTCCGTGACGATGGTCCAGAACCGGGGGACCTTGAAGTAGGCCAGCTTCGCCGAACAGAACTCCGCCAGCTCGGCCGGTTCGCACCGGTGCCCCTCGTTCTCGTCGAGGACGAGGTACGCCTTGACCTCTTCGCCGCGGATGTCGTCCGGCACCGCGATGACGGCCGCGAGCTTGACCGCGGGATGCAGCTGCAGTGCCCGCTCGACCTCGTCGGCGGAGATGTTCTCCCCGCTGCGGCGGATCATGTCCTTGGTGCGGCCCACGTAGTACACGCGGCCTTGGTCGTCCACTGTGGCCAGGTCGCCGGTGTGGAACCAGCCGCCGTCGAAGGCGCGCCTGGTCGCTTCGGGATCGTCGTGGTAGCCGTGCATCAGACCGACTCCGCGGATCAGCAGCTCGCCGGTTTCCCCGCGCGGCAGCGGTTTCCCGTCGGCGCCCGCGATCATCACCTCGCGGGTGGGCGCCGGCCTGCCGAGGCAGCCGGTGCCGACGGTCTCCTCGTGATCCGCCGGGTACATCCGGATGTCGCCGCCGGTCTCGGTCATGCCGAAGGCCTCGAACCACGGTGCGCCCCAGCGTGCTTCGAGCGCGGCGTGCAGGTCACGCGGGATGGCCGAAGCGCAGATCGCGCGGACCTGGTGTGCCTTGTCGAGCTCGCTTTCCGGCTGGCGCAGCAGAAGGGTCGGCATCAGCCCGAGGCAGTAGAACCAGGTGACCCCGTGTTCGCGGATCTTCTCCCAGAACGTCGACGGGTGGAAACGGTCGAGCACCACCAGGGTCGCACCGCCCGCGAGCCCCAGCGCCACGTTCCACTGTGGATCGATGTAGTGGAACGGTTGCGCGGTCAGGATGACGTCGTCCGCGCCGACCGCCGGGAAGTCGGTGGCCAGGCTGATCGCCAGTGTCGTCCAATACCTGTTCGGCAACACGCAGCCCTTGGGCGCGCCCGTGGTGCCCGAGGTGTACTGGATGTTGACCGGGCGTTCGCCTTCGCTCGCGAACTCCGGGACATTTCCCGAGCCGGTGAGTTCGCCGGGCGTGAGCACCCGTTCCAGCGAGGTCTCCGGCGCGATCTTGTTCAGCAGCTCCAGGAATTCCTCGGCGGCGACGGCGAACCGGGCGCCGGAATGGCGCAGCACGTGGGCGCCGTCGAACTCGCGGTATCCGGTGTTGACCGGGACGAGCACCCCGCCGATCTTGGCCAAGGCCAGCCACAGCAACGGGAATTCGGGCTGGTTGCGCAGCATCACCGCGACCCGGTCGCCCGGTGTCACGCCGAGGTCGAGCAGCGCGCGGGCGTACTCCGTGCTGCGCGCGTCGACGTCGGCGAAGGTGAGGCTTTCCCCGGTGGCGTCGAAGATCCACGCCGTCTTGTCCGGCCAGAGCGCGGCGGCCCTCGTGGTCAGGCCGGAGAGAGTGTCGATGCCGGCGAGCGAGGTCATGACCGGCTCCGGAAGGCCTCGGACGAAGCGGCGACCTCGGCGGAGTGTTCGGTGATCAGCGCGTGGCTGACTTCGAGTTCGAGCGCGGCTTCGAGCGAGCTGTCGATGCCGGAGTCGAGCGCGCGTTTGGCCATCGTGGCCGCGGCTGCCGGGTGGGAGGCGATCTTGGTCGCCCACGCGAGCGCGGTGTCCATCAGGTCGTCGGCGGGTACGGCGGCGTTGACCAGGCCGAGTTCGTACGCCTCGGTGCCGCTCACGCGTTCACCCAGCAGGAGGAGTTCCTTGGCCTTCAGGGGGCCGACCAGCAGCGGCAGCAACCGCGACGCCGCACCCGTGACGCTCAGGCCCAGGGAGACCTCGGGGAAGGCGAACGCCGCGTCTTCGGCGGCGAGGATCAGGTCGCAGCCCATCGCGAACTCCGCGCCCGCGCCGATCGCGTAGCCGTGGACGGCGGCGATGACAGGCTGGCGGAGGCC
Organism: Amycolatopsis sp. SB7-3; assembly: GCF_041021335.1. Taxonomy (NCBI): domain Bacteria; kingdom Bacillati; phylum Actinomycetota; class Actinomycetes; order Pseudonocardiales; family Pseudonocardiaceae; genus Amycolatopsis; species Amycolatopsis sp. SB7-3. Next base: position 1,415,766 of record NZ_JBFPJQ010000001.1, on the reverse strand, counting down.
GCGAAGGCGGCGCGTCACGTCCTGTAGCCGGTCGAGTCGCGGGCGTGAATCACCCTCCGGGGTGGGCTCCTTCAGGTCGTGGCCGGCACAGAACGCGCGCCCGCGACCGGCGAGCACGACGGCGCGCGCGTCCGACTTGGCGGCCGCGTCGAGCGCCTCCAGCAGGTCGTCGACCAGTTCGGCGACCACCGCGTTCAGCCGTTCGGGGCGGTTCAGCCAGATCACAGCGATTCCGTCGTCGAGTGCGTAGTCCACGGTGCTCATGACGCCGAGCCTAGACGACCGATCGATCGATCGATAGAGTCGAAATCATGCGGGTCGACACGGTCTACGAGAACGCCCGATTCCTCACTGGAACGGGGGAATCCGTAGCGCTTGCCGCGCTGAACGGACGGATTGTGGCGTTAGGCCACGATGCGGCCGCGCTTTCCGCACAGCGGCGCGTGGACCTCGGCGGCTCGGTGGTGGTACCCGGCTTCCACGACGCGCACAACCACATGGCCTGGTTCGGCATGGCGCTCGACGACGTCGCCCTTTCGGACTGCCGCAGCGTCGACGAGGTGTACGACGCCATCGCGCTGCGCGCGGCCGAGACCCCGCCGGGTGGCTGGATCATCGGCAGCGGCTACGACCAGAACAAGCTCGTCGGCGGTCATCCGACGAGGCAGGGTCTCGACCGGGCCGCCCCCGGGCACCTCGTACGGCTCAAGCACACGTCCGGGCATATGACCGTGGTCAACTCCGCGGTGCTGGAGCGACTGGACCTGGGCGACGTGCCCGTCGGCGGTGACGTCGTCCGCGACGAGGATGGTTCCCCGACCGGGCTGCTGCGGGAACAGGCCCAGCTCATGCTGCGGCCGCTGACCTATCCGACGCCGGTCGAGCGGGTCGTCCGCGGGCTGGACCGGGCGAGCGAGCGCTACCTGGCCGAGGGCATCACGAGCGTCCAGGAGGCCGGGATCGGCGGGGGTCTCGTGGGGGAGACCCCCGCCGAACTGGCCGCGTACCAGCTGGCGCGCGAACGCGGGGTGCTGCGGGTGCGGAGCACGGTGATGGTCGCGGCGAGCGTGCTCCACGACCTCGACGCGGGGGCCGGCTTCGGCTTGGACCTGGGGATGCGCACCGGCTTCGGCGACGAATGGCTGCGGATCGGCGCTATGAAGCTGTTCGCCGACGGCTCGCTGATCGGCCGCACCTGCGCCATGCACGAGCCGTTCGCCGGCGAAACGGACAACGTCGGCTACTTCCAGGTGCCCGAGGACGAGATCGCGCGGACGATCGCCGCCGCGCACAAGGCGGGCTGGCAGATCGCGACGCACGCCATCGGCGACCGCGCGATCACCGTCGTCCTCGACGCCTACGAAGCCGCGCTGAAGGCCGATCCGCGTCCCGGCCACCGGCACCGCATCGAGCACTGCGCGGTGCTGCGGCCCGAGGAGCTGAAGAGGCTGGCGTCCCTGGGGTTGATCGCCTCGCCGCAGGGCCGGTTCGTCAACGAGATCGGCGACGGGATGCGGGCCGCCCTCGGCCCCGAGCGCGAGCCGTGGTGCTACCGGCTCAAGAGCCTGCTGGACGCGGGATGCGTGCTGCCCGCCAGCTCGGACCGCCCGGTCGTCGAGGGCGCGCCGCTGCTCGCGCTGGCCGACATGGTGCGGCGGAAGACCGCGTCCGGGGTCGTGCTGGGGCCCGATGAGCGGCTCACCCCCGCCGAAGCCCTGCGCGCGTACACCTACGGATCCGCGTACGCCGCTTTCGCCGAGAAGGACCTGGGCACGCTGGAGGTCGGCAAGCTCGCGGACTTCGCCGTCCTCTCGGCCGATCCGACCGACGAGTCCACTTTGGATTCGATCCACGTCGTCGCCACCGCGGTCGGCGGCGACATCGTCTACGAACGGAGCTGAGACCCATGCCGGTGCGGGACGCGGTCGCGGACGACATCGAGGAGATCTGCGCGCTCATCGAAGAGCACGCCGTCTACGAGGACAAACACGATCTGAAGCTCGACAGGCAGGAGATGGCCGGGTTCCTCTTCGGGCCCGATCCGAAGGCCTGGGTGCTGCTGGCCACCCCGCCGGACGAGCCGGGCAAGGTCGCCGGCTTCGCCTTCTGCAGCTGGAACTTCTCCACCTGGGAGGCCCGGCCGGGGATCTGGCTCGACGACCTCTTCGTACGCCCTGAGCACCGGCGTTTCGGCCTCGGACGCGAGCTGCTCGAAGAGCTGAGCGCGCGGACCCCCGGCCGGGTCGAATGGGACATGCAGGAGGGCAACGAGAAGGGCGAGGCGTTCTACGCCCAGCTCGGCGCCGAACCCGTCCCCGGCTGGATCCGGTACCGCTGGCGGCCGCACGCTGGGTGATCCGCGACCGGGCGGCAAGCCGTAAACTCGCAGTCATGGGTGAAGGGGCAAGTCGCAGGTCGTCGTCCGTGGAGGACTACGTCCGGGTGATCTACGGGCTGGTGGAGCGCGGCGAGGCCGTCACCAACACGTCGCTGGCCGGACGGCTGGAGGTCAGCCCGTCGTCGGCGTCCGGCATGGTCACCAAACTGTCCCAGCTGGGGCTGGTCGCGCACGTCCCGTACCGCGGCATCGAGCTGACCACCGAGGGCAGGCTGCTGGCCCGCTCGGTGCTTCGCCGCCACCGGCTGATCGAGACCTACCTGGTGTCCGAACTCGGCTACACCTGGGATGAGGTGCACTCGGAGGCCGACGCGCTCGAACACGCGGTGTCGGACCGGCTCGTCGAGCGGATCGCGGCGAAGCTCGGCAACCCGATGCGCGACCCACACGGCGACCCCATCCCCGCCCCCGACGGCAGCGTCGAGGAGATGCCGATGCGCATCCTCGACGACCTCCCGCCCGGCGCGGTCGGCGAGATCGTCCGCGTCTGGGACACCGATCCGGAACTCCTGCGCTACCTGACCGAGCATTCGATCGGCCTCGGCGAACGGATCGAGGTCGTCGAGCGCCAGCCGTTCGGCGGCCCCATGGTGGTCAAGGTCGGCTCGCCGCCCGACGCGGCCACGCACGCGATCGGCAAGGAGATCGCGCAAGCCCTGTCGGTCGCCCTGCGCTGAATCGTGTCCATTGTGGACCGGTATCCGCCGGGGTGGGAATTTTCCTACGTCTCTGCATAATTACGTCACCCGCCTGCCGCGCCGATAGGTGATCTAAGGCCCTTCCGATCATGTGTTTCCCCGCCTAGGCTGCGCATTTCCGGGTGGCTAGCGAGCGTGCGAAGGCGATGAAGATGACCGGTCAGCGGACACACACCATCGACCGGGGGGTGGCGGAAGGACGTGAACTCAGGCGGCTTTTGGAGACCGGGCCGTTCGCGGACGCCCTCAGGGCGGCGATCAGGGCGAGGGGCCTCGGGCTCGATCGGATCCGGTACCGGCTGAGAGGACGGGGGTGTTCGGTCAGCCTCGCGACCCTGAGCCATTGGCAGTCGGGGCGTTGCCGTCCCGAACGGCCGGAATCCCTGCTGGTGCTCAAGAATCTCGAGGAGGTTCTCGGGGTGCCGCCGGAGTCGCTGTCGCGGCTTCTCGGGCCGCCGCGCGGGCGGTCGGCCCGGTGTACGGTGCCCGGCGAGGGCCTCGTGATGCCGAGAGGCCGGGACACTTAGGGAGCGCGAGTGCGGGCGGTCGTCTTCGAGGAGTTCGGGGTGCTGCCCGAGGTACGCGAGGTGCCGGATCCGGTCGCGCCGCCGGGCGGGGTGGTGATCGCCGTCGAGGCGACCGGGGTGTGCCGCAGCGACTGGCACTCCTGGCAGGGGCACGACACGTCGGTGAAACTGCCGCACGTCGCCGGGCACGAACTCGCCGGCCGGATCGCGTCGCTCGGCGAGGGCGTCCGTGGCTGGTCGGCGGGTGACCGGGTGACCGTGCCGTTCGTCTGCGCGTGCGGCACCTGTGCCCAGTGCGCCGCCGGTGACCAGCAGATCTGCGACCGCGAGTTCCAGCCGGGCGCGACCCACTGGGGCTCGTTCGCCGAGTACGTGGCCATCGAAAACGCCGAGGTCAACCTCGTCGCGCTCCCGGACTCCCTGTCCGCGGCCGAGGCGGCGGCGCTGGGTTGCCGGTTCGGGACGGCGTTCCGGGCCGTGCTGCGCCAGGGTGGGGTCCGGCCGGGTCAGTGGGTCGCGGTCTACGGCTGCGGTGGCGTCGGCGTCTCGTCGATCCTGCTGGCCGTCGCGGCCGGAGCGTCCGTTGTCGCCGTCGACCCGTCTCCGCACGCCAGGGCGCTGGCTTCGCGGATGGGCGCCGCTTTGGTCGTCGATCCCTCGGCGTTCGAGGGGCATGAGGCGATCTCAGCGCGCGTCCGGGAGCTGACCGGCGGCGGCGCGCACGTCTCGCTCGACTGCCTCGGCTCGCCGACCACCTGCGCCGCCTCGATCGGGAGCCTCCGCAAACGCGGACGGCACGTCCAGGCCGGTCTGATGCCGCCCGCGCAGGGCATCGCGCCGATCCCGATGCACCGGGTGATCGGCGGGGAACTGGAGATCGTCGGCATCCACGGCCTGCAGGCGCACGAGTACCCCGAGATGCTGCGGGTGGTGGAGACGGCCGGGATCGACCTCGAAGGCATGATCGGCAAGCGGGTCGGCCTCGACGACGTCCCCGCGGTGCTCGCGGAGATGAACGATCCGGTGCCCGCGCGGGCCGGGGTGACCGTGGTCGAATTCGCACAGTGACCGGGTGAACGCACTGCGGTCAACCGGCCGATCGGAGTAGTCCGAAAGGTGGCTTCCGCGGCCGCTTTGTGGCAGCTTGCTTGGCCGTGACAGTCATGGATGCCCCGGTGGGACCCCGATTCGGCCGTCGCGTGCTGCGCTGGTTCACCACCGCCGGTGTCATGGTGCGGGGCCACCGGATCATCGGCGCGCGCCCTGGCAGACTCGACGTGTGGACGCGCTGATCCCTCGCCCGCGGACCGAAGTCGCGCCCGGCGCGGTGCATGTTCCGGACTGGCTCGACCTCGACGGGCAACGGCGCCTGGTCGAAGCCTGCCGCGGCTGGCGCGGTTACCGGCGGACGCGGCTGCCGAACGGCGGCGTCATGTCGGTGCGGACGGTCTGTCTCGGCTGGCACTGGCATCCGTACCGGTACGCGAAGGTGACCGATGACGGCTCTCCGGTGCTTCCTTTTCCTTCGTGGCTGGGGGACCTGGGGCGACAGGCGGTTTCGGCCGCTTACGGTCCGACGCCGTACGAGCCGGACATCGCGCTGGTGAACTTCTACGACTCCGCCGCGAAAATGGGGCAGCATCAGGACAAGGACGAGGCTTCGCTGCAGCCCGTGGTGTCGTTGAGCCTCGGGGACGCCTGCGTCTTCCGGTTCGGGAACACGACCGATCGCGGGCGGCCCTACACGGATGTGGATCTGCGCTCGGGGGATCTGTTCGTGTTCGGCGGGGAGTCGCGGCTGGCCTTCCACGGGGTGCCCCGGGTGCTGCCGGGGACGGCCGATCCGGCGCTGGGTCTGGTGGGGCGGCTGAACATCACCTTGCGGGTCTCGGGCCTCGTGAGTGGTAAGGACGGTTAGTGGGGCCGGCCTTGCTCGGGGTTGCGAAAGCCACTTTCGCAACGTTGAAGGTTGCGAAAGTGGCTTTCGCAACGTCGGCCGTGGCCGGGCCCGGTACCCCCCTGGCGACACACCTCCAGCACCTCCACGGACCGTAAGCCGGTGGGTAGCCAAGACACCCGTGGTCAGAACCGTCCTTACCGCTCATGAGAGGCGGAACCGCACCCGCTACCCCGGCCGCACCTGCGCGGCCAGATCCAGATCCGATTCCTCCGCCACCGCCATCATCGGATGTTCGGCCAGGGTTCCGGCAAAGTCGTCTATTCACTGGTCAACTGGGCGACGGAGGGGCTCGTCATGGTGGCCTTGGCTGTCCAAAGAGGACACTTATCGAGATAATCGTGCCCGATTTGGTCGTTTTTCCGAGGGGTCGTGAGTGGTAAAGAGCGTTAGAACCCTCTTTGCCACTCACGACCCTAATCGTGAACCGTGCGTATAAGCACAAAACGGACATTCTCCTGTCGTCTGGTGTCCTTTATGGACATCGTCCGTTCAAGCCTCCTGGCACCGACCGGCGCTTATGCGACTTTGCCGGGGTCCTGACCTTGACGGTAGGGAAGGAGGCCTTCACTACCTCTCCGGCGTGCCTCATTGGCGAGCTGAATGGTCGTGGTGCGTGTCGTTTGCCTTACCACTCACGAGAGACGGAAAAGCACCCGCTGCCCCGGCCGCACCTGCGCGGCCAGATCCAGATCCGCTTCCTCCACCACCGCGATCACCGGATAGCCCCCGGTCACCGGGTGGTCGGCCAGGAACAGGATCGGCTGCCCCGAAGGAGGTACCTGCAACGCTCCCGGCACGGCGGCCTCGGGCGGCAATTCGCCACCACGCGCCCGCGACAACACGGGACCTTCCAGCCGCACGCCCACCCGGTCGACGTCGGCGGTGGCGACGTAACCCGTGGAGACCAAAGTGGACAGTGCGTCGGGAGCGAACCACGAAACCCGCGGCCCCGGAGTGACGCGCAGGACCGGGACGTCCGGCAAGGGCGCGCGAGGAGCGAGATCCACTCCGGGGTGGGGCGACACCCGTTGTCCCACCGGCAAGGTCATCCCGGCCGAGAGCGCGGGCGGTCCGATTTTGCCCAGTGTGTCGGTCGCCCGCGCACCCAGCACCGCGGGGACGTCGACGCCGCCGCGCACGGCGACATAGGAACGTAAACCGTGGGAAGCCGTCCCGAGGACGAGTTCCTCGCCAGGGCCGACCGGGATCGGTGAGCCGGGGCCGAAAGCCCGTGCGCCGACGGTGATCGAGCACGGCGCGCCGGTGACCGCGACGGTGGCCGGAGCCGAGAACCGGAGGGCGAGGCCGCCCAGGACGCATTCCAGGGCCGCGTGGCTCTCGGGATTGCCGACCAGCCGGTTCGCCAGCCGCAGCGAACCGCGGTCGGCGGCGCCGGACCGGCCGACGCCGATCGCGGCCAGCCCCGGTCGTCCGAGATCCTGCACGGTGGTGAAAACGCCGGGCCGGAGCACTTCGATCTTCGCGGTCATGAAGTGAACCGGATCCTGGTGCCCGGTGTCAGCAGGTTCGGCGGCTGCCGTTCGACGTCCCACACCGGCAGCGTGGTGCGCCCGATCAGGTGCCAGCCGCCGGGGGAGGCGTTCGGGTACACCGCCGTGTATTCGCCCGCGATCGCGACCGAGCCGGCGGGCACCCGGGTGCGCGGGCTCGTCCGGCGCGGCAGGTGCAGCGCGGGATCGAGCCCGGTCAGATAGGCGAAACCCGGGGCGAAGCCGCAGAACGCCGAGACGTAGGTCCCGTCCTCGTGCCGCCGCACGACGGCTTCCGCGGACATGCCGGACGCGGCCGCGACGTCGGCCAGGTCCGGGCCGTCGTAGTGCACCGGCACGACGATTTCGGCGGCCTCGCGCGGTTCGGTGTCCACTGTGGACCGGTGGAGGACGTCTTCGGCGAGCCGGTCGTGGTGGGTGCGGCCGGGGTCGAACCGGATGAGCAGGGTCCGCGCGGCCGGGACCAGTTCGAGGACGCCGTCCGGCGGATCCTGCTCCAGTGACGCGTGCAGCCCGAGCACCTCCGACGGATCGTCGAAGTCGACCATGGCCGCACGCGCCCCATAGGGCAGCACTCGCATCATGCGGCCTCGATGAACGATCCGATGTGGACACCGGAAGCGTCGAGTCCCGCGCGGATCCGGCGCGCCAGTTCGACGGCACCGGGGGTATCGCCGTGCACGCACAACGAATGCGGCTGAAGCGCCAGCTCGGTCCCGTCGGCGGCGACGACCTTGCCGGTGGTCGCCATCGTGACCGCCCGGGAGGCGACCTCGTCGGCGTCGTGGAGCACGGCGCCCGGCAGTTTCCGGGAGACGAGAAGACCTTCGGAGGTGTACGCGCGGTCCGCGAACGCCTCGGCGTACGCGGGGAACCCGGCTTTTTCCGCCTGCTTGGCCATTTCCGAGCCCGGCGGGCACAGCAGCGCGAGCCCGGGACGGAACCGCCGGATCGCCTCGACCACGGCGGCCGCCTGCTCCGGATCGACCGCCGCCGTGTTGTACAGCGCCCCGTGCGGTTTCACGTACCGCACGCTCGTTCCCGCCGCGCGGGCGAACGCGTCGAGCGCGCCGATCTGGTAGAGCACGTCGTCGGCCAGATCGGCGGGGGCGACGTCCATCGCCCGCCGCCCGAAGCCCGCCAGATCGCGGTAGGCGACGTGGGCGCCGATGACGACGCCCCGTTCCGCCGCGCGTTCGCAGACCCGCCGCATCACCGACGGGTCGCCGGCGTGGAAGCCGCAGGCGACGTTCGCGCTGGTGACGATGTCGAGCATGGCGTCGTCGTCGCCCATCTTCCAGGCGCCGAAACCTTCGCCCAGGTCACTGTTGAGATCCATCAGGCCACCCTGAACTCACTGTCGAGTTTGTCGGTCACGAACATGTAGCCGGGCGCGTGCGTGATCGCGAACGGCGGCCGCGAGGCCATCAACGCCGCCTGCGGGGTCACGCCGCACGCCCAGAACACCGGCACGTCGCCGGGGGCCGCGTCGACCGGGTCGCCGAAATCGGGTTTGCCGAGGTCGGCGATGCCGAGTGCGGCGGGGTCGCCGATGTGCACCGGCGCACCGTGCACGGCAGGCATCCCGCGGGTGACGCGCACGGCGTCGTCGATGCGGCATTCGGGGATCTGCCGCATCGAGACCACCATCGGCCCGTGCAGCCGTCCGGCCGGGACGCATTCGCGGTTCGTCATGTACATCGCCACGTTGCGGCCCTGTTCGACGTGCCGCAGCGGGATCCCCTCCGCGGCCAGCGCCGATTCGAAGGTGAAACTGCAGCCGATCGAGAACGTGACCATGTCGCTGCGCCACAACCCGGTCGCGTCCGCGAGCTCGCCCGCCAGCGCGCCGTTCTGCCACACGCGGTAGCGCGGCAGGTCGGTGCGCAGATCCGCGCCGGGCGCCAGCCGGGTCGACGGATCGCCGGGATCGCTGACGTCGAGCACCGGACAGGGCTGCGGGTTCCGCTGGCAGAACAGCAGGACGTCGTAGGCCCAGTCCTCGGGGACGGCGATCAGGTTGGTCTGGGTGAAGCCGTTCGCCCAGCCGGTGGTCGGACGGGCCGTGCCCGCGCGGAACAGGGCGCGGGCCTCGGCGGGGGACAACGTCGCCGGGTCGTCGAAGGTGGTCATCGCGGTGCCTCCTCTTCCGATTGTGGTCACAGCAGTTCGCGGCCGCGAGTCTCGGGCAGGCCGAGCAGCGCCAGCACGGCGATCCCGTAGCCGACCGCGCCGAACACCATCGCGCCGCCCGCGCCGAGGAAACCGACCACGGCGGGGAACGTCGCGCCGATGGCCCGGCCGAGGTTGTAGGTGAAACCCTGCCCGGTCCCGCGCAGCGCCGACGGGTACAGCTCCGCGAGGAAGGCGCCGAACCCGCTGAAGATCGCGGACATCGAGAACCCGAGCGGGAAGCCGAGGAACAGCACGAGCGTGTTCGCGCCCGCCGGGATCTGCGTGTAGGCGACGATGAGGCCCGCCGACAGCACCGAGAACAACAGGAAAGTCTTCTTGCGGCCCAGGAGATCCGTGAGGTAGCCGCCGGTGACGTACCCGATGAAGGCGCCGGAGATCAGGAACGCGAGATAGCCGCCGGTGCCGATGACAGTGAGGCCGCGGGTGGTCTTGAGGTAGCTCGGCAGCCAGGTCGCGAGCGTGTAGTAACCGCCCTGGACACCGGTGGCGAGCAGCGCGGCGAAGAACGTCGTGCGTAGCAGGTCTGGCTTGAAGATCCCCGCCAGCGAACCGCGTTCCTTCTTCGTGGCGCGGGCCGCTTCGGCGACGGGCGCGTCCTGGACGTTGCGACGGACCCACAGCACCAGCAGCGCCGGGATGACGCCGGTCCAGAACATGACGCGCCACGCGACGTCCGGGCTCCAGATGCTGAAGACCACCGTGTAGACGACGACGGACAGCGCCCAGCCGACCGCCCACGCGCTCTGCACGAAGGCGACGGTCCGGCCGCGGTACTTCGCCTGCGAGTACTCCGCCACCAGCGCGGCACCGGCGGCCCATTCGCCACCGAAGCCCAGGCCCTGCAGGGCGCGGAAGATCAGAAGCGTCTCGAAGTTCGGCGCGAACCCGCAGAGCACGGTGAAGACCGTGTACATCGCGATGGTGATCTGGAGGGTGCGGACCCGGCCGATGCGGTCGGCCAGGACGCCCGCGCCGATCCCGCCGATCGCCGAGACCACCAGCGTCGTGGTGCCGAGCAGACCCGCCTCGCCGCCGGAGAGGCCGTAGTAGGCGGTGATCGCGGCCAGGCCTAGCGGAAGGGTCTGGTAGTCGAACGAGTCGAGCCCGTATCCGCCGAACGCGCCGACGAAGGCCCGGCGGCCTCGCGAACCGAGCGTGCGGAACCAGGCGAAGGGGCGGGTGTCTTCGGTAGTGGCTGTCGCGTCCATCGGCACCTCCAGAGGTGGATCCCATCGTGGCACGGGTCACATGGGAAGCCACTGTAGGTATTGTTCAACAATTCCACAAGAGGATCCTTGGCTGGGCCTCTTGTAGCCGGTTAGGATCGGTCACGTGACGATCGCGGAGGGTGGTCCTGCCTCGGTTCAAGGACTCGAAGCGGATCGCGGCATGGTGAGCCGCACCAGTACGGCCGAAAGGGTGGCGGGCGTCCTCCGCACACGCATCGCGGAAGGGTTCTTCCTGCCCGGCGTCCGGCTCTCGGAGCACGACATCGGCTCGGCGCTCGGCGTCTCCCGCAACACGCTGCGCGAGGCGTTCCGGCTGCTGACGCACGAACGCCTGCTGGCCCACGAGCTCAACCGCGGCGTTTTCGTGCGGGTGCTGCCCGTCGAGGACGTCGTCGACCTTTACAAGGTGCGCAAGGTCGTCGAGTGTTCGGCGGTGCGGGCGGTGACGGAGAAGCCGCCGACGTTCGCGAAGCTCGCGCGACTGGTCGAGGACGGCAAGCTCGCCGAACGGAGTGAGCGCTGGCAGGACCTCGGCACCGCGAACATCCGGTTCCATTCGGCGCTCGCCGCACTGAGCGGCAGCGAGCGGATCGACGAGCTGATGCGCGGCATCCTGGCCGAGCTGCGGCTGGTGTTCCACATGATGGCCGACCCGCGGCGCTTCCACGAGCCGTACCTCAAGCGCAACGCGGAGATCCTCGAACGCCTCGAGGCCGGCGACGGCCTCGGCGCCGAGAAGCTCCTCGCGCAGTACCTCACCGACGCCGAAAACCAGCTCGTCGAGGCCTACGCCGAGCGCTCCCCCTGACGCGTTTCGTCCTCTGAATGCGGTAGTTCGGGATGCGAACCACCGCATTCAGAGGACGAAACGCGTGGGGGTGCTAGGGGGTGACCCACTTCTGGTTCGCGCCACCGCCGCAGGTCCAGATCTGGAGTCTGGTCCCGTTCGCCGAGCTGTTCCCGGTGGCGTCCAGGCATTTGTTCGCCTGCGGGTTCACGATGTCGCGCGCGCCGCTGATAGCCCATTTCTGCGCGCCGGTTCCGTTGCAGTCCCACAGTTGCACGGCCGTGCCGTCCGCGGTCCCGCCGCCGGAGACGTCCATGCACTTGCCGAGCGCGCGGAGCGTGCCGTCGCCGCCGACGGTCCAGTTCTGCGCGGCGTTCCCGTTGCAGTCGGTGATCTGGATCGGGGTGCCGTTGGCGGTGTTCGCCCCGGCGACGTCGACGCATTTGCCGCCGATACCGGTGATCCGCCCGGTCCGGCCGGCGGTGTCGCTGGAGTTGACGTGCACGTAGTCGACCACGAGCCGCTGCGGGAAGACGGTGCTGGAGTTCGGGTCGCCCGGCCAGTAGCCGCCGACGGCGAGGTTCAGGATCAGGTAGAAGGGATGGTCGAACACCCACCGGTTGCCGTTGAGATCGGCGGGAGTGCGGGTCTGGTAAAGGTTTCCGTCCACGTACCACTTGATCTGGTTCGGCGCCCAATCGACGGCGTAGGTGTGGAAGTCGTCGGAGAAGTTCGGGCCGTTGTAGGCCGCGCCGATGCCGCCCGCGCCGGAGTAACCGGGGCCGTGGAGCGTTCCGTGCACCGTGTTCGGCTCGAAGCCGACGTTCTCCATGATGTCGATCTCGCCGCTGTTGGGCCAGCCCACGTTGCCGATGTCGGCGCCGAGCATCCAGAACGCGGGCCACATCCCTTGTCCGCGCGGCAGTTTCATCCGCGCTTCGAACCGGCCGTAGGTCTGGGTGAACTGGCCCTGCGTGGACAGCCGCGCCGAGGTGTACTCGCAGCGCCCGTACCAGCAGTTGTAGTTGCCCGGGTTCTCCTTCTTCGCGGTGATGACCAGATTGCCCTGGCCGTCGAGCGCCGCGTTGTTCGTTCCGGACGTGTACCACTGCCGCTCGTGGTTGTTCACGTTGTCGCCGGTCTCGAAATGCCATTTCGAGGTGTCGATGCCCGCGCCGGCGGGCCCGTTGAAGTCGTCAGTGAAGGTCGCGGCCATGACCGCGGCCTCGGCGGGCGGGGTCTGCGTGGTGGCCGGGAGTGAGCCGAGGAGAACGCCGGCGGCGAGGAACGCCGCCCAGCGGAAGCGGGAGGAGATGGACATCGTTGTCGCCTCTCTTCGCAGGCGGAAAACCACTTTGTTGTGCCTGACAACAAAGTATGCATGGTCTCAACCACTGCGACAAGACGTATTTTTCGACCTCGAATTAAGGTCAGGCGGCGGTACCCCGCTTCGACCCGGCCGTCCGCGGGTCCGCGCCCTGCTCCAAGAGGGCGGCGACAGGGAGGGTGGCGGCTCCTATGGCGACGGCGTCCGGCCCCAGCTGCCCGAGTTCGATCTCGGTCTGGCCGAACACGTGCGCCAGCGCGTGCTCGCTCGCCACGCGCCGGATCTCGGGGAGGTAGTGCTCGCCGAGCGCGAGTCCGGCCCAGCCGCCCAGCACGATCCGCTCCGGGTTGAACAGATTGATCAGGTTCCCGATCCCGGCGCCGAGGTAGCCGGCGGTCTCTTCCAGCACCTTGGCCGCGGCCTTGGCCTTGCCCGCGGACTCCAGCAGGGCCGCGAACTGCGTCTGCTCGTCCTCGTCCGACGCCGTCTTTCCGCCGCGCGCCTTGCGATAGCGGGCGAGGACGCCCTCCGCGCCGACGTAGGACTCCAGGCAGCCGCGTGCTCCGCAGCGGCATTCCTGTCCGCCGTAGACGATCGTCGTGTGGCCCCATTCGCCCGCGCTGCTGGTGGAACCCCGGTACGTGGTGCCGTCGGTGACCACGGCCGCGCCGACGCCGGAGCCGATCAGCGCGATCACCGCGTGCCGGGCGCCACGACCCGCGCCGAACCACATTTCGCCCTGGCCCTGGGTTTTCGCGCCGTTGTCGACGAACAGCGGCAACTCGACACCCTCCGCGCGCAGGAGGTCGGTGAGCGGGACCTCTTTCCAGCCGATGGTGGGCGCGTGCACGCGGAGCGCCTCACCTTGCTGGACGGTGCCGGGCACGCCGACGCCGACGCCGAGCACGGTCGCCTCGTCGATCCCCGATTCCGCGATCACTTCCCGGAGCCCGGACGCCACCTGGGTGACCGCCGCGGCCGCGTCCGGGCGCCGGGAGGCGAGGGGATGCTCGACGGTGGCGAGCCGGTTCATGGTGAGGTCGAACAGTTCGACCTTCACCCCGGTCTCGCCGATGTCGACGCCCGCGACATGGCCGTACGCCGGGTCGACGCGGAGCAGGACGCGCGGCCTGCCGCCGTCGGATTCGACCAGACCGGCCTCGACGATGAGGCGTTCTTCGCCGAGTTCGGCGGTCACGTTGCTGACGGTCGCGGCGCTCAAACCCGTCAGACCGCTCAATTCGTGGCGGCTGAGCGGGCCGTCGAAGTAGAGTTTCGACAGGAGGAGGGAACGGTTGTGCCGCCGCAGGTCACGGACGGTGGTGCGCTTGGCAGGCATGCGGATACCCATCTTATGGCGGCGGACCTTTCCAGGATGCCCCACGACCTTAGCCTCCGCCATGTATCAACTGGTGAAATAAGGCGGGAAGAGGGTCATGACGGGGGAGGACGAGCTCATCGGCTCCTTGCCGCCGGACTTCCGGTGGGGGGTCGGCAGCTCGGCGTACCAGATCGAAGGCGCGGTAGCCGAAGACGGACGAACACCGTCCATTTGGGACACCTGGGCCCAGTCGCCGTGGTCGGTCGACAACGGTGACACCGGCGAGATCGCCTGCGACCACTACCACCGGATGCCCGCCGACATCGCGCTGCTCAAGGAACTCGGCGTCGACACCTACCGGTTCTCCGTCTCCTGGCCCCGCGTTCAGCCGCGCGGACGCGGCGGCGTCAACCCCGCCGGGATCGCCTTCTACGACCGGCTGGTCGACGAACTGCTCAACACCGGCATCGATCCCTGGCTGACGCTGTACCACTGGGATCTGCCCCAGCACCTCGAAGACGCGGGTGGCTGGCCCGCGCGCGACACCGCCGTCCGGTTCGCCGATTACGCGATGCTCGTGTTCGAGCGGCTCGGCGATCGAGTCCGCCACTGGACCACGCTGAGCGAGCCGTGGTGCACGGCGATGCACGGGTACGTCCACGGCGTGATGGCGCCCGGCCGCCGGGACGCGAAGGCGGGGATGGCGGCGGCGCATCACCTGCTGCTCGGCCACGGTCTCGCCGTGCGGCGGATGCGGGAACTCGCGAAACCCGGCACGAAGTTCGGCATCACGCTCAACCTGAGCACCGCCGACCCGGAAACACCCAGCGAGGCCGATCACGAAGCCGCCCGCTTCGAGGATGGGCTCGGGACGCGGTTCTACCTCGACGCGCTCGTGCACGGCCGGTACCCGGAGGACGTCCTCGAGACCCTGGCGCGCCAGGGCATCCGCCTGCCGTCCGAGCCGTGGGATCCGTCGATCATCGCGGCACCGCTCGATTTCCTCGGCGTCGACTACTACTTCGGGACGCGGTACTCCGGGGTGGAGGAGAACGGGGACGCGGTGGAGCACTTCGGCTTGCCCGCGTTCCGCAAGGTCCCGTTCGGGGTGTCGTCGACGGCGCTGGGCTGGGAGATCCTGCCGCACAAGCTCACCGAACTGCTCGTCCGGATCGGCCGGGATTACCCGGGCCTGCCGCTGTACGTCACCGAAAACGGCGCCGCGTTCGCCGACGTCCCCGACGAGACGGGCTTCGTTCGCGACGACGACCGCGCCGCGTACCTGTCCGCGCATATCGCCGCCACGGCCGCCGCACGGCAGGCGGGCGCGGACGTGCGCGGCTACTTCGCCTGGTCCTTTTTGGACAGTTTCGAATGGGCGTACGGCTACGCGAAACGGCTCGGCCTCGTCCGGGTCGACCGGGAGACGCAGACGCGGACGATCAAGCAGAGCGGGCTGGCCTATCGCGACGTCGTCCACCGGGTGCGCGGCAGCCGGCGGTAGGGCCTGCTCCACCATCGAACCGGCGGCCCGCTCCATTCTTCCCGATCGCCCGGCGTTCTAGGTTCGGCAACGGAAAGTTGTTGCCGGTACTGGAAAACGTGGGGGACAGTGATGACCGTCAGGCTAGAACGACGTGACCAGCCGGAGGCGGCGCCCCGGAAACCGTGGTGGCGAAGGCCCTGGGTGGGGCCGATGGCCGTCATCGTCGTGGTGTTCCTGGCCTTTTCGATGCCGCCGTATCTCTCGCTGGACCCGTCACAATCGCGGGTACCGCAGCCACCGGGGTTCACCTCGCACTACTGGTTCCTCTCGGCGCACGTGCTGTTCGGCTCGATCGCGATGATCTCCGCGTTGCTGCAGATCTGGCCGTGGTTCCGGGCGAAGTATCCGGCGGTGCACCGGAAACTCGGCCGCGTGTACGTCTTCGCCGGGGTGCTCCCGGCCGGAGTGATGGCGCTGACCGTCGGCGCGCTGAGCCCGTTCGGCCCGACGACGCGGGTGGCCAACGTCGTGGCCGGGGTGCTGTGGCTGGCGTGCACGTTCGCCGGCTGGCGCGCGGCACGGCAGCGCCGGTTCGCCGACCACCGCCGCTGGATGGTCCGCAGTTTCGCGCTGACCATGTCGATCATCGTCAGCCGGGTGGTCGGGCCGATCGCGATGATCACGCTGGAACCGCTGATCCCGACCACGTTCGGCGGCAGCGGACTGGCCTACCTGCAGTCGGTCTCGGCGATCACCGCCTGGCTGAGCCCGACGCTGGTCCTGCTCGCCACGCAGTGGCACCTCGACCGGCGTCCGGCTAGGAAGAAGCCAGCGATCGCGCGATGATCGTACGCTGCACTTCGGACGCGCCTTCGTAGATCCGCGGTGCCCGGACCTCGCGGTAGAGGTGTTCGAGCAGATGCCCTCGCCGCAGCGCCCGGGCGCCGTGGATCTGCACGGCCGCATCGACGACGTACTGCGCGGTCTCGGTGGCGAACAGTTTCGCCATCGCGGCCCGGCCGGCGAGGTTCCGCTCGCCCGCGTCGTACGCGGCGGCCGCGGCGTAGACGAGCAGGCGCGACGCTTCGGTGCGGGTCGCCATTTCGGCGAGGGTGTGCGCCACGGTCTGCTGTTTCAGCAGCGGCCCGCCGAACGCCACCCGGGTCTGGGCGTGGGCGACGGCGGCGTCGAGCGCGGCCTGCGCCATCCCGACGGCGAACGCACCGACACTCGGCCGGAACAGGTCCAGCGTCCGCATCGCCACGCCGAAGCCGCGGTCCTGTTCGCCGAGCAGTTCGTCGCGTTCGACGCGGACGCCGTCGAAGACCAGGGTGCCGATGGGATGCGGGCTGACGAGGTCGAGATGCTCGCCCGTCAGCCCCGCGCGATCAGCCGGGACGACGAACGCGGAGACCCCGCGCGATCCCGCTTCCGGGGTGGTGCGGGCGAAAACGCTGTAGAAGTCGGCCTCGGGGGCGTTGGAGATCCACATCTTCTCGCCGGTGAGCCGCCAGCCGTCGCCGTCGGGCTCGGCGGCGAGTTCCAGCGCGGCCGCGTCCGAACCCGCGTTCGGCTCGGTGAGCGCGAAGGCGGCCACGGCGTCGCCCGCGGCCACGGCGGGGACCCATTTCGCGACCTGCGAGTCCTGGCCGGATTGCAGCACCGGGTACGTGCCCAAACCCTGTAGCGCCAACGCCGTCTCGGCCTCGGTGCTCTGGCTCGCTAGGGATTCCCGCAGGATGCAGAGATCCGTCGCGGCGGCCTCCCGGCTCGGGCTGCCGCCGTCGACCCCGGGGAACAGCCGGGCGAGCAGGCCGAGCGCGCCCATTTCCTTGAGCAGCGGCCGGTTGACCGCGCCTTCGGTGCCGGATTCGGCCAGGGGGCGGAGCTTTTCGGCGCCCAGCCGCCGGACTTCTTCGGCGAAAGACTGCTGCTCGGGGCTCAGTGCGAAGGCGGTCATCGGTCGCTCCCAGGTCGCCAGCGGGCGTGCGCGGTGCCGGGTTCCCCCGAGCGCAGCAGTTCCAGCCGTGGTTTCGGCCCGTCGGTGCGGCCGCCCTGCGGTTTCCGGCTGCCCGCTGCGAACTGCTTCGGCCACGGCATCGGGTAGCCCTGCTCGGCGGCGGCGTGCAGTGTCCACTGTGGATCGTAAAGGTGGGTTCTGCCGAGGGCGCACAGATCCGCGCGGCCCGCGAGGATCAGCGAGTTGACGTCGTCGTAGGAGGAGATCGCGCCGACGGCGATCACCGCGATCCCGTACTCGCGCCCGATCTCGTTGCGGATCCGGTCGGCGTACGGCGTCTGGTAGCTGCGGCCGTACTCGGGCTTCTCCTCGCTGACGACCTGACCGGTCGACACGTCGATACCGTCCGCGCCGTGCTCGGCGAACGCGCGGGCGATCTCGACGGCGTCGTCGACGTCGATTCCGCCGTCGTACCAGTCGGTCGCGGAGATGCGGACCGTCATCGGCCGCTCAGCAGGCCACGCGGCACGGACGGCGTCGAAGACTTCGAGCGGGAAGCGCAGCCTGTTCTCCAGTGAGCCGCCGTAGTCGTCGGTGCGCCGGTTGGTCAGCGGGGACAGGAACGACGACAGCAGGTAGCCGTGCGCGCAGTGCAGCTCGAGAAGGTCGAATCCGGCGCGCGCGGCGGCGGCCGCGGCCTGCGCGAACTGGTCGCGGATGCCGTCCAGCTCGGCCTTCGTGAGTTCGCGCGGGGTCTGGTTCGCTTCGCTGTACGGGATCGCGGACGGGGCGCAGATCTCCCAGTTTCCTTCGGGGAGCGGCTGGTCGATGCCGTCCCACATCAGTTTCGTGGAACCCTTGCGCCCGGAATGGCCGAGCTGGACCCCGATCCGCGCGGGCGAGTGCCCGTGGACGAAATCGGTGACCCGCTTCCACGCTCGCTCTTGTTCCTCGGTGTACAGGCCGCCGCAACCCGGGGTGATCCGGCCGGTCTCGGAGACGCAGACCATCTCCGTCATCACCAGGCCGGCGCCGCCGAGCGCCTTGCTGCCCAGATGGACCAGGTGGAAGTCGGTCGGGACGCCGTCCTCGGAGGAGTACATGTCCATCGGCGAGACGACGACGCGGTTCGGCAGGTCCAGGTTCCCGATGCGGAACGGCTGGAACATCGGCGGCCGTACGTCGGTGTCCAAAGTGGACGCGAACCAGGTGTCCAGCTCTGCGGTGAACTCGGGATCGCGCAGCCGGAGGTTGTCGTAGGTGACACGGCGGCTGCGGGTGAGGATGTTGAACGCGAACTGCGCCGGATCCTGATGGGTGTACTGGCCCAGATTCTCGAACCATTCGAGACTCGCCTGCGCGGCACGCTGGGTCGAGGTGACGACCGGCCTTCGTTCCGCCTCGTAGGCATGCAAGGCACTGTCCATATCGGACTGTTCGTGCAGGCAGGCGGCGAGCGCGAGGGCGTCCTCCATGGCGAGTTTCGTGCCGGAACCGATGGAGAAATGCGCGGTGTGCGCGGCGTCGCCGAGCAGGACGACGTTCTTGTGCCGCCAGCTCGCGCAGCGCACGGTGGCGAAGGCGGTCCACTTCGAGTTGTTGGCGAACACCTGGTGGTCGCCGAGGACGTCCGCGCACAGCTCGCGGATGACCTCGATCGACTTCTCGTCGCTCTCGCCCGGTGCCAGTGAGGTCGCGGCGATCTCACCGAACGCGCGCTGCCAGACGTCCTCGTGCAGTTCGAGGATGAACGTGCTCGCGGTGTCGCTGTACGGATAGCCGTGGATCTGCATGATCCCGTGCGGGGTTTCCAGGACGTGGAACTTGAAGGCGTCGAAGACGAGGTCCGTGCCGAGCCAGATGTACTTGCAGCGCCTGGTTTGGAGGCTTGGCCGGAAGCTCTCGGAGAGTGCGTTGCGGGTCGGCGAGTTGACGCCGTCCGCCGCGACGACGAGGTCGTATTCGGCGCTCGCGTCGGCCGCGCTCGGCGCCTCGGTGCGGAACCGGACGTCGACGCCGAGCTCCGCGCAGCGTTCCTGGAGGATGCCGAGCAGCCGTTTGCGGCTCATCGCGGCGAACCCGTGCCCGCCGGAGGTGTGCACCGTGCCGCGGAAGTGGACGTCGATGTCGTCCCAGCGCGCGAACTCGCGGCGCATGGCCGCGTGGATCTCCGGATCGGCGTGCTCGATACCGCCGAGGGTCTCGTCGGAGAACACCACCCCGAACCCGAAGGTGTCGTCGGGCGCGTTGCGCTCCCAAACGGTGATCTCGTGATCGGGATGGAGCTGTTTCGCCAGCGTGGCGAAGTAGAGCCCCGCCGGGCCGCCGCCTAACACCGCGATACGCACGTCGCTCAGGGTATGTCGCGGTATGTACGACCGTCAACGATACGGGATATGCTGACCCGTATGGAGCGCATCAACCCGCCCGAGCTCGGCCGCCCCTCCGGCTTCTCGCACGCCGTCGCGGCGAGTGGCCGGTTCGTCTTCCTCGCCGGTCAGACGGCGTTGGACGAGGAGAACCGCATCGTCGGCGACGGTGTGGTCGAGCAGTTCGAACGCGCGCTGTCCAATCTGCTCACCGCGTTGCGCGCGGCGGGCGGGAAGCCGTCGGACCTGTGCAGCGTGACCATCTACATCGTCGACATGGACGACTACCGGGCCCACGCGCGCGAGATCGGCGCGGTGTGGAAGCGGCTGGCCGGGAGCGAGTACCCCGCGATGGCGGGGATCGGTGTCAGCCGGCTTTGGGACGTGGAAGCGCTGGTCGAGGTGCAGGGCTTCGCGGTCGTCTAAGGCAGTGTGCGCGAGACGTGCGCGGCCGCGGCCTCGCCCAATCGCGAGTGCAGCGTGAAGAACAGGTCGGCGGCCCGGATCCCGGCCCAGCCCGGCGGCAGCAGTTCGGCGGGCAGGCCCGGGTCGAGGTAGGGCAGCCGCCGCCAGTCGGTCAGCACCCGGACGTAATCCGCGAACGCTTCGGCTTCGTCCGTGGTCTTGCGCCGCTGCCACCGCCGGAGCGCGGCCGCGTGCTCGTCGACGAAGGCGGTGTACAGCGCTTCGAGCTGGTCGAGGTCCCACCACTCGCGGATCTTCTCCCGCACGTCGCCGAACGCGAGGTGCTCGGCGTGGAAGAGATCGGCGTAGCCCTCGAGTTCGAGCCGCCGGAGCATGTCGGACGTCGCGTCCCGCAGATGCGCGGGCGCGATCCAGACGCCGGACGACGCGGTCCCGAAGCCGAGCCGGGCCAGTTGCGTGCGCAGAACGTGCCTTTTGTGTCGTTCGGCCTCCGGGACGGAGAACACCGCGAGCAGCCAGCCGTCGTCAGGAGTGGCGCGTTCGCGGCGGAAGATCCGCTCGTCGCCTTCGCGCAGGATCGCCAGCGCGGTCTCGGAAAGCTCGTACCCGGCGGCCCCGTCGCGGCGCACCGCGGACAGGATCCCGCGCCGCTTCAGGCGGGAGATCGACGACCGGACGGCCGGTTCCTCGACGTCCACACCGGCCAGCAGGTCGATCAGGGAACGGACGGAGAGCCAGCCGCCCTCGCCGCGCGAGTAGAGGCCGTACACGGTCACGATCAGCTGGCGCGGTTGCGCCGTTCGCCCCGCGCCGTCGACTTCGGTTGCCTCCGACACGGCCGTCACCCGGTCACCATAACAACGCCGATGAGCTCATGTTTCGGCCGTGACCGAAGCGTTCCGCACTTAGCGTCACGGTATGGAGAATCCCCTGATCGAAGCCCCTGTTCCGCCGGTGCCCCAGGACGTCGAACCGGGCGGCGTCCGGTGGTTGCGCGCGAACGTCGCCCGGTTCAGTCGTCCGGAGGACCACGCGCGGCGGCGGGCGCTCGTGCTCACCGAGCTGGCGCCGATGGGATCTTTGCGGGACAAGGCTTTCGCGCTCGCCAAGGTGATGCGGGACGAGGTGGAGCGGGTTCCGGTCGCCGTACTCGCCGCGGAACTCGGCCTGCCCGACGTTTCCCGCGACATCGCGACGGTTTCCGCCGCCTATCACCCGCATACGGAAATCGGGGACGACGCCGAGGAAGCCATGCGGCGGCTGGTCGAGGCCTGCGGCGGTGCCGCCGACGAGCGGACGGCCGCACGGATCGGCCTCCTGGTGCAGGCCTGTGACGCGACGGCGAAGCTGCTCGGCAAGGCGCTGGCCGCCCATCGGCCCGGTGAGGACGCCGAAAGCCTGATCGACCGCGTGCTGCGTGAGGATCCGCCTGTTCGGATCACCCGGAGGTGGGTCGGCGGCGAGGTGGTCGAGGTGGACCTGTCCGAGCATCCGTTCGGAGCAGGGCCGAAACAATGCCCGGGGGAGGCGTCGGCGCGGCAAGTGGCCGCGGGGATTCTCGACGCCCTGCTGTGCTAAGACTTACCCCGGTCATCTGGAACTGGGGAGTCTTTCGATGCTGTATTTCAATGGTTTCTTCGGCGTTCTCACGCTCGGTCTGTGGATCTTCTGCATCGTCGACGTGATCACCACGGACGAGGGATCGTGCCGCAACATGCCGAAGGGGATGTGGCTGCTGCTGGTGCTGATCGTCCCGCTGATCGGCTCGATCGTCTGGCTGGTCGCCGGGCGTCCGCAGCACGCCGCCCGCGCGCCGCGTGGCCGGTACGAACGGGAGACGCCGGCGTTCCCGGAGTACGACCGTCCGGGCCGCTTCGCCGCGACGAGCGCGGCCGACGACGAAGAGTTCCTCCGTAAGTGCCGGGAGCGCGCCGAGGAACAGCGCCGCAAGGCCCGTGAAGGCTGAGTAGCCTCGGCGGAGAGATCGACACTGGAGGAAGAGGAATGTCCGAAGCACTCGACTGGAACAAGAACATCATCAAGGAGTTCCGCGAGAACGAGGGGAAGGTGGGCGGCCCGTTCGAGGGCGGCTCGCTGCTGCTGCTCACCACCATCGGGGCGAAGAGCGGCGAACCGCGCACGTCGCCGCTCGCGTACGCGCAGGAGGACGGCAAGTACATCGTCGCCGCGTCGTACGCCGGGGCCGACAAGAACCCGGCCTGGTACCACAACATCGTCGCGAACCCGAAGGTCACCATCGAGGTGGGCACGGAGAAGTTCGAGGCGACCGCGACCGTCGTCCTCGAAGACCGCGCCGAGCGTGACCGTCTGTACGCGAAGATGGTCAGCCTGATGCCGGGCTTCGCGGACTACGAGCAGAAGACCGACCGGGTGATCCCGATCGTCACCATCTCGCGCTGACTCGCATTCAGTCCTCTGGATGCGGTACTTGCGCGTGCAACTACCGCATTCAGAGGACGAAACGCGAGGGGTCAGCGCGCGCCGCTGGGGTCGTCCGATCGTGCGTGGGCTGAAGGCTCCCTTCACCGCGTCCGATGCGGCAATAGGAGCCTTCACCTCGGGCGGATATTGGTCGTGAGTGGCGTTTCGGGTCAGAACCCTGTCCTCTGTACCTACCGGTCCGAAGTCCGTGAGGGCCTCCTTGAGGGACCCTGGGTCCCTCAAGGAGGCCCTCACGGACTAGGCACACAGGCGCGCGGTGTGAGCCAAGGCGGAACTCGCGTGATCAGGGACGTGACTCGCGTGACTGGAGGCCGCACTCGCGTGTTCCGGCTTCGATCACGTGAGTGCGTGCCGCGTGGTCGTGAGTGGCGTTTCGGCTTAGAACCCGAAACGCCACTCACGACCAGCTGCACCGACGCGGTACTTGCGCGTGCAACTACCGCATTCAGAGGACGAAACGCGAGGGGTCAGCGCGCGCCGCTCGGGGCTTCGACGGCGTCCGGGCGCTTGAGCTCGGCTTCGGCCGCGCGCAGCGCCTTGCGCTCCTGGCGGCGCGCGATCAGCTTCTTGCCGGTGAGGATCATCGGCTGCTCCACCCAGCGGTGGATCAGGTCCGCGATCCCGAGCCCGACCGCGAACACGGTCAGCGCGCTGATCATCCGGTGCTCGCCCAGCGGCGGGATCGCCGCGACCACGGCGAAGTGCACGGGGCCCTGCAGCAGGTAGAGCGAGTACGAGCGCTCACCGACGAACCGCATCACCTTCGTCGCCAGCAGCCAGCGCAGCGGCCCCGGCGACACCAGCACGACCAGCAACATCGCCGAGAGCAGGCCGTAGGCGATCAGCAGGCCGAGGTTGCTGCCGGTCTCCCACCACAGGCTTTCCATGTTGACGTGCAGCACGGCGAACGCGCCGAACACCGGGATCGCCGCGAGCGGATGGGTCAGCGGTTTGATCACCGCGTAGGACCGGCGGTAGTGCATCGCGATCGCCAGCACGCAGCCGATCAGCAGGATCGCGTAGTGCACGGTCGAGCGGTAGATCGGCACCTGCGGCCCGTTGAGCACCCAGCCGCTGGTGACCCCGACCAGCCCGGCCATCAGCGCGAACGCGGCGATCGCCAGCGCGAGTTTGCGCCAGGCCGCGGCCAGCCCGACGGCACCCGCCACCACCAGCAGGAACGGCCAGAACAGGTAGAACTTCTCCTCGATGCCCAGCGTCCACGAGCCGCTGAAGAAGTTGTCCGGGCCGTTCGGCTTGCTGCCGGGCAGGAACTCGTTGAAGAAGGTCAGGTAGTACTTCAGCGCGTGCGGGAAGTCGCGGGTGAAGAACTCCCCGCGCAGCCACACGAACACGATGATCCCGCCGAGGATCACCAGGTACGGCGGCAGGATCCGGAACACCCGCCGCAGGTAGAACGCCGAAAGCGAGATCCGGCCGGTCCGGTCCTGCTCACGCAGCAGCAGCGTCGTGATCAGGAAACCGGACAGCACGAAGAAGATGTAGACACCGACCCAGCCGGACAGCCAGCTCCACTTCGGACCCGCGAAGTGGAACAGGATCACGATGGTGGCCGCGATCGCGCGCAGCCCGTCGAGCGCGGGGAACCGACGCATGGCGAGGAACTCGTCATGGTCCAAAGTGCGCACAGTGCCCCCTAATGGCGGTATCGGCCCGGAAGTATACGGGTGCCGCCCACTGTGCCCTCGCCCCGGCTCGGGGCCTCCCACCAGCGGATTTCGGAGATCACCCAGCGTCACGCGCGGGTTCGACGTTATGGGTCAGCCGGAACCGGTTCGCCGGATCGACGGCCGCCTTGACCTCGGCGAGCCGCCGCAGATCGGCCGGGGAGTACACCTTGGCCGCTTCGTCGCCCGCGCCGCTGTCGCCGTAGACGAAGGTCAGGAGCTTGCCGGTCGACTTGGGCTTCAGCGCGTCGAACAGCTTCCCGTGGGCCGCCTTGATCTCGGCCATGCCCGCGTCGTCCACGACGGACAGTGCCCGGACGGTGAAGCGGGCCTCGCGGTCCCAGCCGACGCCGGGGTGCTCGGGCAGGTCGGACAGTGCGCCGCCGAGCAGGTCCAGCAGGACGACGGTCGGCACCGGGGCGCCGGGGCCGGCGTGTTCGAGGATCGCGTCGAGCATCGTGTCGTCCAGTTCGGACACGGTGGTGTTGTCGGCGCGGTAGCCGTGCGGGAACGGCGGCTCGTTCGCGATCTTCCCCGATTCGGTGAAGGGGATCTCGGCGAGCGTGTCACCCAGCACGGGGGCGGCGGCGCGCAGTGGGGCGACCAGGCGTTCGCCCTCGGCGGCGTCGCCGAGGTAGGCGATGCGGATCTGCGCGACGTGCTGCCCGCGCAGCGGCTCGGGCACCATCGGCAGGTCGGGCATCGGGACCATGCCCAGCGACGACGTCATCTCGCGCGGCAGGTCCGCCGCCCAATCGCGCCAGGCGTGGAGCACGGCGGACAGCGATTCGGTGCCGAACTGCAGGCTCCCGCCGTACAGCCGGGTGACCGGGACGAGCCGGAACTCCAGCGCGGTGACGATCCCGAAATTGTCGCGGCCGCCGCGCAGCGCCCAGAACAGGTCGCTTTCGGTGTCCGGGGTGGCGCGGCGGAGTTCGCCGTCGGCGGTCACGACCTCGATCGCGGTCACCTGGTCGGCGGCCAGCCCGTACTTGCGGCCGAGCAGGCTGAACCCGCCGCCGAGGGTGTAGCCGACGACGCCGACGCCGGGGAAGGAACCGCTCAGCGGCGCGAGCCCGTGTTTCGCGGCCGCCTCGATGACCGCACCCCAGCGCACGCCCGCGTCGACTCGTGCGACGCCGTCTTCGATCCGGATCCCGGTCATGCGGTGGGTGGTGACGAGGACGCCGCCCTCGAAGGGGACGCCCACGCCGTGCCCGGTGGAGTGGACGGCGATCGGGAGATCGTGCTCGGCCGCGTGACGGACGGCCTCGACGACGTCGGCGGCCGAAGCGGCGGGCACGATGACGTCGGGCCGGCGGGGTACCGCGGTCTGGAAACCGGCGAGTTCGTTGTCGTATTCCGGGTCGCCGGAGCGGAGCATCGTGGTCATGGGACCAGCGTGGTCCCGATTCGGCCAGAAGTCCAAGATCTGGTTTGTCTGGCAACTAGAATCATCGGTTATGGAACTGCGTCAGCTCGAATACTTCGTCGCGGTCGCCGAGGAAGCGAACTTCACCCGCGCCGCCGAGCGGCTGCACGTCGCGCAGCCCGGCGTCAGCGCCCAGATCCGCCGCCTCGAACGCGAACTCGGGCAGCCGCTGCTCGACCGGTCGGCGAGGGCGGTGCGGCTGACCGAGGTCGGCGCCGCCGCGCTCCCGCACGCCAGGGCCGCGCTCGCCGCCGTCGCCGGGGTGCGGCAGGCGGTCGACGATCTCACCGGCCTGGTCCGCGGCCAGGTCGCGATGGGCATGGTGTCCTCGCGCGGCCCGGTCAACCTGCCGGATCTGCTCGCGCGTTTCCACGAGCGGCATCCTGCCGTCGACATCACGCTCGCCGAGGCGACTTCCGACGTCCTGCTCGCGGGCGTCGCCGACGGCCGGTTCGACGTCGCGCTGATCGGGGTCTCCGGCGAACCACCGCCGGGGATGGGGCTGGAGGTCGTCCTCGACGAGCCGATGGTCGCCATCTCCGGGCCGGACGATCCGCTCACCGGACAGGCCACGATCACGTTGTCGGAACTGGAAAGCCGGTCGCTGGTGAGCCTGCCGAAGGGCACCGGCATGCGCGCGATCGTCGACGCGGCGTTCCTCGCCGACGGCGTGCAGCCGCGGGTGACGCTGGAGGCGGGCGATCCGAACGTCGTCGCCGAACTGGTCGGGCGCGGGCTAGGGGTCGCCGTGGTGCCGATGTCGCTGGCGACGCATTACACGAAACTGCACGCCATGAAGATCACGCGGCCGGCCGGATTGCGCGCGAAACTGGCGCTGGCCTGGCGGACGGAGGGGCCGGTCAGCCCCGCCGCCCGCGTGTTCATCAGTCAGGCACGGGCGCTGCTCGGGTTGTGAGCCGCCCCGTTTTCAGTCGCCACAGCGAAGTCACCTCCTTCGCGTCGGCTCGTCGATGCCTCGGCCGGATGTCCTCCCTGCCCACGACTTCGAGGCCGGACCGCTCGAAGGCGCCGAGCAGGTCTTCGCGACGGCGCAGACCCAGCAGTTCGGCGAGGTCGGAGATGATCAGCCAGCCCTCCCCACCGGGTTCGAGGTGCCGCGGCAGCCGGTCGAGGAACGCCTTCAGCATCCGGCTTCCCGGGTCGTAGACGGCGCGTTCGAGCGGGGTGTGCGCGCGGGCGGGCAGCCAGGGCGGATTGCAGACGATCAGCGGTGCGCGGCCCGGCGGAAACACGTCCGCCTCAAGGGTTTCGACCCCGTCGAAGCCGAGCCGGGCGAAGTTCTCCCGCGCGCAGGCGAGCGCGCGGGGTTCGTTGTCCGTCGCCACCACGCGGTCGACTCCCCGATGCGCGAGGACGGCGGCGAGCACACCGGTCCCGGTGCCGATGTCGAAGGCGAGTTCCTTGGTGGGCAACGGAGTTCTCGCCACCAGATCGATGTACTCGCCGCGGACGGGGGAGAAGACCCCGTGGTGCGGGTGGATCCTCGCGCCGAGCGCCGGGATCTCGACGCCCTTCACCCGCCATTCGTGCGCGCCGACGACACCGAGCAGTTCGCGCAACGAGACCAGCGACGCGGCCTCGGACGGTCCGTAGGCCTCGGTGCAGGCCTCGCGGACGTCCGGTCCGCGGCGCAACGGCAGGACGTGGCCCGGATCCAGCGGGACCAGCAGCCTGCCGAGGATCCGCGCCCGGCGCGACCGCTGGTTCCGCTGGTCCCGAAAGGTTTTCCCCGCCGCCGTACCGCATCGCCGGGACAACGCGGCGAGCAGGTTCCGTGCGCCGGGGAAGTCGCCGTACCAGACAAGTCCGGTGCCGGACACGGCGAGCCGGAACGCCTCGTCGGCGGTGATGCGATCGTCGACGTCGACGAGGCGTTCGGGGCGTTTCGTGCCGACGGTGGTCAGCCAGCGCCGACCACCGTCCTTTGTGGACAGGGGGTTCATGGTTTCCGTTCCTGTTTTCGCCCGCGGCGAAGAGACCCCGCGGGCTCCGTGGGGTGATTTCAGGAACGGCGGTTAGTGGACCGTCGCGGCATGAACCGGTGTCGACACGAAGCCGAGTTTAGCGGAACGACGCGGCGTGATCGGCCGCCCAGACCTCGAAGTCCAGGCCCGGCCTGCCGGTGACGTCCTGGACGGTCGAGGTGACCTCGCCCGGTTTCGTCACCAGCTCCCGGAATCCGGTCAGCATCGTGTCGACGACGAAGTCCGGCATCCTGGTGAGCAGTGCGGCACGGGCTTCGTCGAGCGGGAGTTCCTCCCAGCGCGCCGGGCGGCCCGCGGCCTCCCCGATGACGCGGACCTGTTCGGCCTGCGTGAGCGGCCGCGTTCCGGTGAGCGTGTACTTCGCTCCGGCGTGCCCGTCGCCGGTCAGCGCTTCGACGGCCACCGCGGCGATGTCCTTCTCGTGGATCAGCGGCATCGACGCCTCGCCGTATGCGCCGCGGACGACGCCCTCCGCGCGGATCGACGGCGCCCAGCCGAGGGTGTTGGTCGCGAACGCGTGCGGCCGCAGGAAGGTCCACTCCACGCCCGCGGCTTCGATCGCCTCTTCGACGGTGCGATGCCAGGCGCCGATGGCGTTGTCCTGCTCCGCCAGTGAATCGTCGACGGCGCCCGAGGAAAGGAACACCACGCGGTTCACCCGTTCCCCGAGCAACGACACCGTGGGCACCAGGGCCTCGGCGGCGCCGGAGAGCATCAGGAACACGGTGTCGACGCCGTCGAGCGCCGCTGCGATCGTTTCCGGTTTCGCCAGATCGCCGCGGACGCCGTCCGGCGGCGGGTTCCGGCTCAGCGGCCGGACCGGGACGTCTCGCTCCCGCAGCTGGGCGACCACCTGCGAACCGACGTTGCCCGTCGCACCGGCGACCAGGATCGGCTTCATGCCGCCACCGCCGAGAAGACCGGGCGGTACCGCTTGACCGACCCGCCCGACATCCCCGGGTAGGTCTGCACCTTCTTCCACGCGTCCGTCGTCCCGATGCCGTCGGCGCCGGGGGCCGCGAGCGCGGCGAGGTGGGCTTCGGCGCTGACCCATTCGGCGTAGTTCAGCACGCGGGTCCCGTCGGTGCTCACGTGGAAGTACCCCGAGATCCCGCCCTTGGGGCGCGCGGGTTCGGACGCCAGTGCTTCGAAGACGAGGTCGATCCAGTCGCGTTGCCGCCGCTCGTCGGGTCCTTCGAACTCGACCGAGACGATCACGAGGCAGCCTGGCGTTCCTTCGCCGCGGTGGCCGCGGTAGAGCTGGAACACGGGCGCGCCGTCCAGGTTCTGGATGGCGTCTTCGCTGGTCCACTGCTCGTAAGTGAAGGCGCCGTCGTGGTCGATGCCTTCGTACGCGGTGAAGGAAACGAGCCCGTCGTGGCTCTTGTACGCCGCCCGTGCCGCGTCGGCGTCCGGCCATTCCCGCGCCACGACGACGGTCGCGTCATCGGGTGTCGGCCAATGTCCTTTGTGGATGGTCATTTCGGAGGTCCCCTGTACTGTCATGCCTCCAGCATGAAACTTAAACAAGGGTTCAAGTCAAGCTAGGATCACGGGCATGTCCGAACTCCCGGCCGAGCTCACCATCGGGGAGCTGTCGCGGCGCAGCGGTGTCGCCACCTCCGCCCTGCGGTTCTACGAACGCCAGGGCCTCATCAGCAGCAGGCGGACCAGCGGAAACCAGCGTCGGTATCCCCGGAGCACGCTTCGCCTCGTCGCGTTCATCCGCGCGTCGCACCATCTCGGCATCCCGCTCGAGGTGATCGGCGGCGTACTCGATTTCCTGCCCGAGGGCGCCGCGCCGGATCACGCGTTCTGGCGGCGGGCATCCGCTTGCTGGAGCGCCGAGCTGAACAAACGCATCGAGCAGCTGGAGTGCATGCGGGACCGGTTCACCGAATGCATCGGCTGCGGCTGCCTGTCCTTCGATCAGTGCGTGCTGGTGAACCCCGGCGACTTCCTCGCCGCCAAGGGGCCCGGCCCGGCGCGGCTGATCACCGACTGAGCACGGCCAGTTTTCGTTCCAGCAGCCGTCGTTCGGCGCTGTTCGCCGCCTGCCGGATCGCCTCTTCGTACTCCTGGGCGGCTTCCGTCGTCCGGCCCGCGCGATGCAGCAGATCGGCGCGGATGGCGTGGTAGAGGTGGTATCCCTCCAGATCGAGGGCGTCGATCACGTCGAGCGCCTTCTCCGGGCCGCGTACCTCGGCGACCGCGACGGCCCGGTTGAGCGCCACGATCGGCGTCGGATTCATCGCGAGCAGCAGGTCGTACAGCTCGACGACCTGCGCCCAGTCGGTGCTCGCCGTGTCGGCGGCGTCGCTGTGGACGGCGTTGATCGCCGCCTGGATCTGGTACGGCCCCGGCTGGTTCCGGCGCAGGCAGGCGCGGACCAGCGTCTGTCCTTCGGCGATGAGCGCCCGGTCCCAGCGTGACCGGTCCTGCTCCGCCAGCAACACGACCTCGCCGTCTTCACCGGTCCGGGCGGCGCGGCGCGATTCGGTGAGCAGCATCAGCGCCAGCAGCCCGGTGGCCTCCGGTTCGTCGGGCATGAGGCCGGCCAGCAGCCTGCCGAGCTGGATCGCCTCGGCGCACAGGTCCTCGCGCACCAGCCGCTCACCGGAACTGGCCGCGTAGCCCTCGTTGAACACGAGGTAGATCACGGCGAGCACCGAACGCAGCCGGTCCGGCAGGTCGGCGTCGCCGGGGACGCGATACGGGATCTTCGCGTCGCGGATCTTGCCCTTCGCGCGCACCAGCCGCTGGGCCATCGTCGTCTCGGGGACGAAGAATGCGTGCGCGATTTCGGCAGTGGTCAGGCCGCCCAGCAGTTTCAGCGTCAGCGCGACCTGCGCGGGGACGGCCAGCGCGGGGTGACAGCAGGTGAAGATCAGCCGTAGGCGGTCGTCGCGCACCGGGCCCTCCTCCACTGGTTCACTGTCCGCGTTGAGCAGCGCGGCCTGGGCGTGCTTGTCGTCGCGCGCGGCTTCCCGGCGCAGCCGGTCGACGGCCTTGTTTCGGGCGGTCGTGATGATCCAGCCCGCCGGGCTCGGCGGCGGACCGCTGGACGGCCACCGGTCCACCGCCTCGGCGAAGGCGTCCTGGACCGCGTCTTCGGCGATGTCGATGCTGCCGAAGACGCGGACCAGCACGGATACCGCGCGGCCGTACTCCTGTGCGAAGACGCGGCCGATGTCTTCGGAGGTCAGGGGACGCACGAAGGGTCTTCCACACCCTGGAACGGCCGGACCTCGACCGGGAGATAGGTGATCTCGGCGACCCGGCGGCCCCAGTCGAGCGCGGCGTCCAGATCCGGCACCTCGACGATGGTGAAACCGCCCAGATGTTCCTTGCCTTCCAGGTACGGGCCGTCGATCGTCGCGATCTGCCCGTTCTCCGTCGCCCGCAGCACGGTCGCCGTGGTCGGCGGGTGCAGACCGGCGGCGAACACCCACACCCCGGCGGACTTCATCTCGTCGTTGAGCGCCTGGATCTTGCGCATCACCGGCTCGAGGAACTCCGGCGGCGGGAGAGGGCCGTCGGGGTGATAGAGGCTGATCAGGTACTGGGTCATGGCGTCCTCCTCGTTCGTGCGGTCTTTCACTCCCTATACGAAGGGCGACCCGCCGATTCGACAGCGACGGCGATCTTTCCGGTTTTTTTCTTTCCCCGCATTTCGTCGCAGGTCAGGCGGGCAGCCGGCAGCCTGGGCGGGACAGGTCGAGCCGTGAACCCTTGCTCAGGCAGGCGGAGATCCGGTGGACCTGCTGGCCGTAACCGCGGCCCTTCACCGCGGTCACGGTCCCGTCCCGGCCGACCTCGCACGGGTTGCCCTCGGTGCATCGCTCACCGTCCCGGCTGTGGGTGTTGTTGATACCCATCACCGTATTCGTGTCGGGGGTCAAAAGCGCCGCGCCGGAGCGGCCGGGCCTGCTCACGCAGGTGTCGCTCGGGGCGTAGCGGACCGCGTCGTCCTGCTGGTACCCCGCCTCACGCAGGTGCGGCACCACCGCCTCGATCGTGCATTGCGGGCGGCCGCTGGCGTAGGACATGAGCAGCCGGTCCCCGGCGCGCATCGGGCTGGTGGCCAGCCGGAAGACCTTCGCGCCCTCCCTGGCCAGCTGGGCGTAGGTCTTGTCGAGCCGGTACAGGGCGACGTCGGTGCCGGTCATCGTCGCGTACACCAATCGGGTGGCGCGGGCACTGGCCTTCGGGTAACCGTCCCGGCCGGCGATGGTGACCGGGCGGGGCAGGTCGGCGGGCCGGTCGACCAGGGCCTTCCCCGGTGCGGGCCGTCCGCTCGGCACGCAGTGGCCGTTGGTCAGCACCAGCGCCGGATCGTGGGGACGGGCGGAGGCGGCACGCACCACCGCGCCGTTGCAGTCGCCCACCGCGGCCGTGCCCTCCACGTCCGGGCCGGGGTCGTCCGGCGGGACGTCGGTGCCGGTCACGATGCCGTTGATCCAGGCCGAGTTCTTCGCGACGTCGGTGTACATGCCGGGGAAGTCGGCGCCCCGGACACCCGGTCCGATGACCGTTCCCGCCAGCGCCCAGCCGTCGCCCGAACGGACCAGGGCGGGACCGCCGGAATCCGTCATCCCCGGTCCGACCGGCGGATCGGTGCGGCCGACGCACAACGGCAGGGTGTGCCCGTCGTCGTCCCAGCAGCGGTCGAGCGGCACGACCTCGGTGTCCGCTTCACGCAGCTTGCTCGGGTAGCACTTCGGGTCGGCGAAGTCGCCACAGCCGGTCGAAGCCGCGCCCCAGCCGAGGATGCGGACGGGGGTTCCCACGGCGGGACTGCTCCCGGCGAGCCGGATGGGCTTGGCTCGCACGGGTTCGCGCAGGTGCAGCAGCGCGATGTCCTCACCGGGCGGGTTGTAGGAAAGGTGGCGACGGTAGAACTTGTCGATGTCGGTGACCTCACCCCCGGCGGTGGTGTCCAGCGAGCCGACGCGGACCTTCCAGCCGCGGGGGACGCCCGCCGTCGCGCCGTTCGGGGTGTTGGCGCAATGGCCGGCGGTGACCGCCCACTGCGGGGCGATGAGCACCGCCCCGCACCGATGTCCGTCCGGGCGGGGAGCCTCGTACTGAAGCGAGACCATGAAGTCGTAGGGCGTGGTGGACTCGGTGCCGCCGATGACGGCGGCCGCGGGGGCGGCGGTCGCCGTCATCAGGATCAGCGCGAGCGCGAGGGATCGGATTCGCATGCGGATCACGCTGGCCGGTCCGTGTCCGCGGAACTCGATGAGCACGTAACAGTTCCGTGCGCGGTCTGACTGGTACTGCCGGACCCAGGCTGAACAGACCGTGCCATCTCCGCGCACGGCCCGGTTTTCTGGACTTGTCACCCCGAGTCCACTTAGGAGAAACAGAAATGACGAACTCCCCGGCACCGCACGCGAACAGGGTCGCCGTCGTCACCGGAGCGTCCAGCGGGATCGGCGAAGCGGCCGCCCGGCGGCTGGCCGCGTCCGGTGCGGCTGTCGCGCTCGTCGCCCGCCGG
This sequence comes from Amycolatopsis sp. SB7-3, assembly GCF_041021335.1. Taxonomy (NCBI): domain Bacteria; kingdom Bacillati; phylum Actinomycetota; class Actinomycetes; order Pseudonocardiales; family Pseudonocardiaceae; genus Amycolatopsis; species Amycolatopsis sp. SB7-3. Next base: position 1,382,479 of record NZ_JBFPJQ010000001.1, on the reverse strand, counting down.
GCCGACCGGCTCGAAACCCTCGCCAAGGAGATCGAACGGGACGGCGGCACTGCGCTCGTACTCGTGGCCGACGTCGCCGACGCCGACGCGATGCGGGCCGCCGCGGCCGAGGTCGAAGCGAAACTGGGCCGCGCGGATCTGCTGTTCAACAACGCCGGCGTGATGCTGGCCGCGCCGATCGACGAACTCGCCACCGGCGACTGGCAGCGCATGATCGACGTCAACATGACGGGCCTGATGAACGCCATCGGCGCCTTCGTCCCGCAGCTGGTCGCTTCGGCGGCCGAGAAGGGCGTCGCGGACCTGGTGAACACCTCGTCCATCGGCGCGCAGGCCGTCTTCCCCTCCTTCGCCGTATACGTCGCTTCGAAGGCCTACGTGACGCACCTGTCGAAGAACCTTCGCGCCGACCTCGGTCCGAAGGGGGTGCGGGTCGCGGCGATCGAGCCCGGCCTGGTCGAGACCGAACTGCAGGGGCACGTCACCGACCCCGGTGCCCTGGAGTGGCTGGACGGCGTGCGCGAAACGCTGACCTGGCTGAAGCCGGAGGACATCGCCGAGACCGTGGCGTTCCTGACCTCGCTCCCGGCGCGGGTGAACCTCCAGCAGGTCACCGTGATGCCCACCGCGCAGGTCTGAGCCGGTTTCAGGGGAACAGGATCCGGGCGATCGCGCGGGCGGCGGTGTCCGGATCCTCCTGGAGCTCGGCACGCAGCGCGCCGGTGAGCCACAGGTTCGCGAACCCGTGCATCAACGACCACGCGGCGACCCCCGCCATCGCGTCGTCGCTGACCGACGACGCGCCGCTGGTGAGCAGGGCCCCCGCGCGGTCGCGGGCCGCGGTCAGCGCCTCGTCGTCCTCGCGGAGGAGCTCGGGGCGGAACATCACCTCGAAATGCGCGCGATGCTCGATCGCGAAGCGCACGTACGCCACCCCGACCTCGACGAAGTCCCGGTCGCCCTCGGCCACGAGCGCTTCCGCGAGCAGGTCGAACCCCTCGGCGGCCAGCGCGGTGAGTACCCCGGCCTTGTCGCCGAAATGGTGCACCGGCCCGGCGTGCGAGACCCCCGCGCGCCGGGCGAGGTCGCGGAGGCTGATCCCCGCCGGGCCGTGTTCGGTGACGGCCGCGACGGCGGCGTCGAGCACGGCCCGGCGGAGGTCGCCGTGGTGGTAGGGACTCATGACGACGAATCTAGTCATTGACAAGATGGGCCGCAAGAGCGCATCTTGTCAGTGGAAAGATTCACTGCTGCTTCGGAGGCATGGTCATGGATCCCGGTCTCGTACCCGTACTGATGCTGATCGCCGTCACGGCGACGTTGTCCCTGCTGGGCGTCTTCGGCGTCCAGCGGCTGAAACCCTGGCCGGTGGCCGTGCGCGGCGGTGTCGCGGCACTGTTCGTCACCACCGGTCTCGCGCACTTCATCGGCATGCGCGAGGAACTCGTCGCGATGGTGCCGCCCGCGCTGCCCGCGCCGGGACTGCTGGTCACCGTCACCGGCGTCCTCGAACTCGCGGGCGCCGCGGGAATGCTGTGGTCGCGTACGGCGCCTTGGGCGTCCGCCGGGCTGACGCTGTTGCTGCTGGGGATGTTCCCGGCGAACGTGTACAAGGCGCTGCACGGTCCGGTGACCTCGACGATGGACGAACTGGTGCCGCGGAGCCTGATGCAGGTGGTCTTCCTGGCCGCGACGGTTTCGCTGGTGGTGCATTACGCGCGCGTACGCCGGACAGACCCTTTTCCCAAAGGAGACCTTAAGTCTTTCCCAAGTTCGGGGCCCAGTGTCGAAAAGGGCCCTACCCTCTGAGAATGAAGATCTCATTGTGGATCGGATTCTGTGGGCTGTGCATCCTCGCCGGGCACATGCTTCTCGGTGCTGTCGGTGTCGTACTGCTGATGAGCTGCCTCCCGGCGGGGCGCGAACACGAATCCGGTGACACGAAAGCGCCCGCGCGGCTGGCCTGAACTCAGCCCAGCGCGCTGGCGAACGCGAGGCCGCCCAGCACCGGAACGGCGATCGCCGCGAGCAATACTGTCCGCCGGCTCGGTTTGGGACTTTCCAGTAATGCGCGGACACCGGCCGGAACCAACGCGAGACAAAGTCCGGCGGTGCCGATGATCGACACGATTTCGGTGCCCTTCAAAACCCCGAGCGGCAGAAGTCCCATCGTCGCCATCCCGATCGACCCGGCGACACCGAGCACTTTCGCCCGATAGGCGGCGAACGCGAGTACGTACCAGCCGAACATGATCGTGAACGACAGAAAACTGAACAGATGTAGATCCTGGTACGACTCGCTGACCACACCCTCGGTGAATCCGGCGCCGCGCCGTTCGGCAAGGCTGAGGGCGGCTTGGTCGATCCCGGCGTGGAAGGTCCGCTCGAAGAGTCCGAAAAGGACGAACAGACCACCCCAAGCGGCCAACGCGGGCTTGGTACGGCCGATCTTGGTGGCGATGGCGACCATCGCGGGCCACAGCAGGATGTTGCCCGCCAGGAAACACGTGTACGCGGCGGTCATCAGCGCGGGATGCTCGCTCATCGCTTTCAGCTGGTCGGGAAAGAAGAAGTTGAAGCGTGACCGCAGTAGCGTCCCGGTGAGCAGCAGGAGCGGGCCGAGGATCATCGAAACTGCGGCGATGCGGCGGCCGGGGAAGACGTGGTCGGTTTCCATGCTGTGAGCGTGCCGATCGCGATGGGTGGGCGGATCGGGTCAGGGGCCGATTTCGCGGGTCAGACCGTGGGTGGAGTTCTTGAGTGGTTGCTGGGCTGCGGCCTGTCCGTTGCCGCTTTTCGGCGATGCTGCGGAACGCTGAAGTCCCACGCAACCCGCCCATCGCCGTTTTCCGGCGACGGGCTCAGAACGGTGGCGGTTCGTCGACCGCCGGGCGGGGTCCGTGAAGCGGCGGAGGGGTGCTGGCGTAACGCTGCCCGGTGGGTGTGGTGATCGTGAGAGTGCCGTCGGCGGTGAGCTGATAGATCCAGCCGGGTTCGTCTTTCAACCGGTGGTCGCGGCGGCAGAGGTCGATGAGGTCGGTGTCGGTGGTGTGCCCGCCGTGCTGCCACGGCACCGCATGGTCGAGGTCGCACGCCTGAGCCGGACGGTGGCAGCCGGGTCTTCGGCATTCTCGATCCCGTACCCGCACGAACTCCGCCAAACCCGCGGTCGGCCGGTACCGGTCCCGGCCGAGATCTAGGACCTGCCCGGACAGCGGATCGGTGACGATCCGCCGCAACACACTGTTCCCACCCGTGGCGATCTCCCTGGCCAACGTGGCAGGGATCGTGCCGTGCCCGGCCAGCTCCGCCGGATCGTCATTCAGGCCGAGATAGGTGAACAAATCCATATAGAGAAACACTTCGCTGCGCTCACTCGCCCCACCCTGACCGCCGAGCAAGAGATCGAGGGCGACATCGGCCCGTAACTGCTCCAACGTACGAGTCTCACCACCAGCTCGGAGAGCCCGCGCTTCACGATCGATCCGCTGATACGCGGCAGCGACCTTCTCCACCGGCCCATCCTCGACCTCGATCGAGGCGACCCCCGTCTCACCATGCCGCATAGTGAGGCGGCGTCCCTCACGATGCCGCTCGGCCCGTTTACCGGCACCCTCAGGATCGACGGTGTTCGCCGCATGATTGGCCGCTTTCCGCACCTGATCCGGGTTCTTGTCCGCGATCCGCTCTTCCAGCAGTGCGTCGACCGCGCGAGCGTCCTTGTCGGAGAGCCACGCGGTGGCCGTTGCGACTTTCATCGCGCTGAACCCGGCCAGCTTCCCCTCATCCATCAAGCTCAGCGTGCGGGGCAGGCGGGTGGTCAGCGCGTCGGCGGCGGCGACCAGCGCACCGGCATGATTGTCCACAAGGGACAACTCAAGTGCGACCTCCTGCGCCACACTCCGTGCGCCGTCACGATGACGATTCAGCTGCGCGAGCGCCCGGAACCGGACCGCTCCCAGGCGTGCGATCCCGGCCGAGGCGACCTGCGCCAACGCCACGGAATCCTTGTCATCCAACAGAATCGCGGCATCGTTCACCGCGGCCAATACCTCGGGATCGGTGAGACTTTCCACAAGCGCCACAGGCGCGGAATGAGTGTCCACCCCACGAACATACGACCCGCCACCGACAATTACCGGCCCCGCGAACGACCGAGGCATTGCCGATTTTCGGCGACGATAGAACTGTCGATGTCGCCGATTCCCGGAAACACCACCATCCGGTGCACAGGCCGAAGTCTGGACATCGGGCAGGGGCGTTCCCCGCTCAGCTACCGTCGAGTGCCACCGCGACATCCCCGATCGGCAGCGGGAAGTCGCCGATTTCCGGCAACAAGAAACTGTCCCCGAACCCCCGAACACCACCATCCGGTGCCCAGTCTGAAGACCCGGCACCGGACAGCGGCGTTCCCCACTCAACTACCGTCGAGCGCCACCGCGACATCCCCGATCGGCAGCGGGAAGTCGCCGATCTTGGCGGCCGCGCCGGTCAGCAGATTGACGCTGTAGAAGGCCGACGGGCCGGCGGCCGGGTTGAGTACGGCGAAACCGCTCACCGAGGTCGTCTTGCCGTTGGTCAGATCGCTGTAGATGTCGAAGCCCGCGATCGGGCCGGTGTCGACGCCGAGCGCGCCGGTCGGGCTGAGGAATCCGTTGTTGGCCGGCGCTTGGACGAGTACCTGGTCGGTGGCCGTGCCGATGTCGAACAACGTGGTCGCGGTGTCGGGGTTGAGATCGTTGTTCGTGTAGGCGGCCGCCGTGACACCCCTGGTCGGCCCGCCGGCCGGCGGAGTGGTCAGGACGGTGTCTTCGATCGTGACGTGGTCGCCGAGATTGTGCCGCAGGTTCTGGCCATAGTCGCTGATCACCCGGAGCCGGTCGGCGGCCGGGTTGAAGTCGACGCCGAAGTCCTTGCCGTACAAAGGAACGCTCAGTTGCGAGACCTTCGTGACGATGACGTCGGGTGCCGCGGGCGGGAATTTGATCGTGTAGATACACCCTTTCTCGCCCACGCCGTACAGCAAACCGTTCTGTACGCGGAAATCGAGCCCGATCAGGCGCGTTTCCCCGCAGGTGAGGCCTTGTACGAGCCGGACCCAGTCGAGGACCTGGGGTGTGTCGGTGTAGAAGGTGGCCATCAGCTTGCCGTCCGACGAGATCGCGAACGCCCGCGGCCCGGCGGCCTGCGCCGAGTTCGCGGTCCCGACGACAAGCGTCGTCGCGAGCGCCACCACGGCCAAGACCTTCGTGAGTCGTGCCCTCATCCGTACTCCCCTCAGCGGAAACTGTGCGAGCACAAGCTATTCGGCGGCACTGGACGGCCATTGGACGTCGGTTGGACCCGGCATCCGGCGGCTTGCGGACGAGCGGGTCCGGCGGAACAGTGGGAGCGATGAACGTCCTTGTCTGCTCGGCGATCCTCTGCGCCGGTCTCACGTTCGCCGTGCCCGGTGAGGCGGAAGCGGTCCGGGAATGCGCTTCCGGTGCCAAGGTCATCAAGCCGGTCGTGCTCGAAGATCCGGGGAGGTGGACCTACACGTTCGACCTTTCGTGGTGCGCGGAGGGCGGGAGCATCGTTTGGGCGGACCCCTCGGTGACGGCGCGGGTGCACAGCCCGGCCTGCCGCTGGGTCGGCCGCGTCGAGGAGTCGATCAGGCGACTCCCGGACAAGACGTGGAGCGTGTTCGACATGAGCGAGTTCTCCTGCCAGGACGGCGCGGGCAAGGAACACGGCGTCAACCCCTGGGTCGTCGTGACCTTCCATCCGGCGGGCACGTATGACACCAGCGGTGACATCGCGGCCTAGGCCCGGAGGATCGAATCCACCGCGGCCGCCGCCCGTCTTCGCAACGCGTGATAGCCCGCCTGCTCGGCGAGGGCGAGCGCCTGACGGGCCTGCCCGAGGTCGCCGGTGACGGTGGCGAGCCCGATGAGCGCGTCGGCCTCGGGATACCGGTCGCCGGTTTCCCGCAGCAGCACCAAAGCCTGCCGGTACCGGCGGACGGCGTCCTGCCGGTGTCCCGCGCGCTGGTGCACGTGCGCGAGTGCGACGAGCGCCTCGCCCTCACCGCGTGGTTCGCCGGTCTCTCGCGCGAGCCGCAGCCCTTCGCGCGCGTGGTCGAGCGCGTCCGAGTGACGGCCGAGATCGCAGTACACCGACGCGAGCCTGCCGAGCGTTTCCGCTTCCCCGGCGCGATTCCCGGCCTCGCGATGCAGCGCGAGAGCCTTGGTGAGCAGCCCGGCGGCCTCCGTGACCCGGCCGCGGGCGTGCTGCGTCTGCCCGAGGTTGGCCAGGTTGATCGCCTCGCCGTAACGCGAGCCGATGCCGCGATACCGGCGCAGTGCCTGGACGTAATGCCCCGCGGCCCCGGAAAGATCGCCCATCTCCCACTGCACCAGCCCCAGATTGCCCAGCGCGACGGCCTCCCCGGCGGGTGTTCCGGCGCGTCTGCTCAGCTCCAGCCCTCGCGAAAACCGTGCCGCGGCCGCCGGGAGCCGTCCGGATTGCCAGTACACGCAACCGAGATTGCCCAGCACCGCGGCCTGCGCCTCCACCCAGCCCGCCCGCCGGGCGAGCATGAGCGCGCCGGTGTAATCCCGGACGGCCTTTCGATACCGCCCCTGACGGAAACCCAGATCCGCCATGCTGAACCGGGCGGACGCGCGGGCGCGGAGGTCGCCGTCCTCCTCGGCGGCGGACAACGCGGCTTCGGCGGTCGCCCGCCATTCCACCTGGCGCGACGACATCCAGAAGTAGCCACGCAGGGCGTCGGAAAGCAGCCAGGCGACCGAAAGCGGTCCGGTCCGCGCCGCGTCTTCGGCGACGGCGGCAAGACTTCCCAGCTCGGTTTCCAGCCAGTCCGCCGCCGCGGCGGGAACCGGGCCGTCGGGCACGGCCAGCGGGAGCCGGAACATGTGCGGGTACAACAGTTTCGCCGCGACGTCGACGCCACGCAGGTACCACTCGTGCAGGCGTTGCCGGGCGGATCCGATCTCCGCCGGGGATTCCCGCAGGCGATCGGCGGCATAACGGCGAAGCAGGTCATGGAAGTGATAGCGATCCGGCGCGTGCTGCTCGACGAGATGCGCACCCGCGAGCGTGTCCAGCATCCGCCCCGCCTCGTCCGAACCGGTGAGGACTTCGACCGCTTCGACGCCGATGTCGTTGCCCGGCACCAGGCTCAGCAGCCGGAACAGACGGCGCGTTTCCGCGGGCAAGGCCGCGTACGAAAGGTCGAACGCGGTCCGGACGGCGATCTGCTCGTCGCCCGGCACGGAGAGCGCGGCGAGCGGATTGCCTTTGCGCAGCTCGATGGCGTAGTCCTCGACACCGTTCCCGGGATCGTCGGCGAGATTGGCCGCCGCGATCCTCAGCGCCAGCGGGAGATACGCGCACAGCCCGGCCACCTCGACGGCCGCTTCGTGCTCGGCCCGGACGCGCTCGACGCCGAGCAGCCGCGCGAGCAGTTCCAGCGCTTCACCGGGATCGAGGACACCCAAGGTGATCCGCCGGGCGCCGTGCAAGGCCACCAGCCCGGCCATCCGGTCCCGGGCGGTGACCAGCACCAGACAGCCGGGGCCGGCGGGCAGCAGCGGCCGGACCTGCTCGACGTCGACGGCGTTGTCCAGCACCACCAACGCCTTCCGGTCGGTCATCAGCGTCCGGTACAGCGCGGACGCGGTCTCCGTGTCCGCGGGAAGCCGTTCGGCGGGGATCTCCAGCGCGGCCAGGAACCGGGTGAGCACTTCGAGTGCCGTCGCGGGCGCGCCGCCGGAATGGCCGCGCAGGTTCGCGTAGAACTGCCCGTCCGGGAACCGGTCCTTCATCCGATGCGCCCAGTGCACGGCCAGCGCGGTCTTCCCGGCGCCCGCCGTTCCCGTGACGGCCGCGATCGCCACCGCGCCACCGGAGCGGCCGGGACGCGGCACCAGCTCGTCCAAAATGGACAGTTCGGTCGCCCGGCCGGTGAAGCCGGGTGGTTCGGCGGGCAACTGCCGGGGGACCCGGGTGGCGGGACGCGGGTTCGGGAGCGGTTCGCCGTCTTCGAGCAGGGCGGTGTGCGCCGCGACGAGTTCCGGCCCGGGTTCGACGCCCAGTTCTTCGAGCAGCCGCTCACGAATGTCCTGGTAGAGCCGGAAAGCCGTCGCCCGCTGGCCCGCGCGATGGTACGCGCGGAGCAACCGGGCTTGCGCGGGTTCGTCCAGCGGCTGATCCGCGGCGGCTTCGACCAGTTCGGTCAGCACTTCGTCGGCGGCGCCGATCGCGAGCATCGCGTCGCCGTAGCGGGCGAGCAGCGCGCGGCGTTCCGCGAGCAGGGCCAGGACCTTGGGATGCGTTGCGAGCGAAGGCACATCGGCCAGCGGCCTGCCACGCCACCGGCGCACGGCCTCACCGAACAGGGACGCGGCGCGGCCGGTCTCGCCGTCGCGCTGGGCGTCGTTCGCTTGGGCGACGAGCCCGCGGACGTGGGGCAGGTCGATTTCGACGGCGTCCCAGCGCACCGCGTAACCGCCGCCGACATGGGGCAGGATGTCGCTTCCGGATCGCGACGGGCGGCCGGGTTCCAGCAGCCGCCGCAGGTGTTTGACGTGGGTCTGGAGGACGTTCACCGCGCTGCGCGGCGGCCGGTCACCCCACAGCGCGTCCACCAGTTCCTGCTTGGACATCGCCTCGCCGCCGGCGAGCACGAGCAATCCCAGGACGGCGCGGCGGCCCGGTGGGCCCAGGTCGACCTCCGCCCCGGCCAGCCACACGCGCAGCGAGCCCAGCACCTGGATCCGCACGGCCACCGGCAGGAACGTAGCGAGCCCTTCCGCGCCGCACAAGGAAAAACGACGGAAAGGGCCCCGCTGCGCCCGGCTTTGGGGCCGCTCAGGCTAATGGCCGGCGGGCTGCAGGTCGTGGCCGTTCCAGGTGAACCGGGCCGTGGTGACCGCGTCGTCGCCGTCGCCGCCGGTGATGAGCTGGTGGATCCCGACGCCGCCGAGTTCGGCGTAGGTGCACCATTCGTGGTCCGACGTCAGCATCAGGTCGAGGTCGAGTGCGGACAGCAGGCCGAACACCTGCCCCCGGTTGGTGGTGTCGACGCCGACGAACACCTCGTCGAGCAGGATCACCCTCGGCGCCTCGGGCGCGGCCTGGTAGTGCGCGGCGACGGCGGCGAACAGCGGTAGGTGCAGCGCGATCGCCTTCTCCCCACCGGAAAGCGCGCCGTGCAGCTTCTTGGTCAGCAGCTGCCAGCCCGCCCCGTTCGCGCGGTCCACCTTGACCACGAACCGGTGCCACGACGTGTAGTCGAAGACCTGCGCGAGCTGCTGTTCCCAGCTGGTCGCCGTGTCGTCCGCCTTCGCCTGCTCGACGCGCTCGCGGAAGAACTTGTGCAGCGACACACGGTCTTCGGCGGTCAGCTGATCCGGATCCTTCAGCAGCAGATCCCGCGCGGTCTTGGTGCCCGGCGGCAGATCCGGGGAGACCTGCCAGACCAGCCGGACGGCGACCCTCGACGCGGTCCGCACGCGTTCCAGCCGCGCGTTCATGCCGTCGACGAGGTCGTTGGCCTGCCGGATGCGGGCCGCGAGATGACGGCGGGTGTCGCCGGTCAGCGTCTTGTCGAACAGGTCGCTCTCGCGATCGGTGATCTCGTGCCTGCTCTGTTCCGCTTCCGCGTAAAGGATCTTGAGCAGTTCGGCCGCGCCGACCCGCAGCCCGTCGACGACGGCGGTGAAGATCTGGACGTCCTCGTCGGTCTCCAGATCGAGTTCCGCGCGCGAGCTGAGCGTGTTCCGGCAGGTGTGCACGGCTTCCGACAGCCGGTGCAGTGCCTCGCCGAGGTTGCTCGGCGCGTGCGGCACGGACGGCCACGCGGCGGCCACCAGCCGGGCCGTGTCGAGCGCCGCACGGACGCTCTCGGACGCGGACAGGGTGGCCTGGAACTTCGGCAGATCCTCGATCCCGCCGTCCGCGGGGAAGATCCCGGTGGCGAGCTTCCGGAACCGGAGCGCGGCGGCGTCCTGCTTCTTGGCCGCCTCTTCGCGTGCCCGTGCGTCGGTGGTCCGGCGGACGCCGAGCGCGCCCAGCGACACCGCGAGCTCCTTGGCGTCGGCGTTCGCGGCGCGGAGTTCGCCCGAGAGTTCACGCAGTTTCGTGCGCAGGCCGTCGATCTCGGCGAGCACCTCGCGCTGGCCGGTGCCGACCGTCCCGTCGATCGCGTCGAGCATCGCGGTGAGCTTGGTGCGTTCGGCCTCCGCGTCGGCGGCCTCCTCCTCGCGCCGGGCCGCGTTCCCCTCCGACCGGTCCGCCTGCTCGGCGCACAGCTCGGCCCGCTGGGTCGCGGTGAGCAGGTTCCCGTGCTCGTACAACCAGTTCTCGCCCTGGTCGGAGTACGTGCGCAGGGCCGTCGCGAGTGCGGCCAGAGGCGCGCGTTCGGTCGGCAACCCGGATTCCGAAGCCTGCGCGGTCAGCTCGTGCAGCGCGGTCTTGGCCTCGATCTCCAGCGCGGAGACGGCGCCCTCCAGATGCCGGACGGCGGCGTCGGCGGCGGTCAGTTCGGCCTCGGCTGTGGTCAGTTCCCCTGTGGCGGCAAGGAGATCGTCGTGACCGGGGCGGGCAGCGCGCTCGATCTTGATCAGCTCGCGCCTGCCGCGCAGGGCGGCCAGCTCGCCCTCCAGCTCGGCGATGGTCTTCTCACGGAGGGAGATCTTGTCCCGCAGCGCGGCGATGCGGCGTTCGCGGGCGCGCAGCCGCGCGGAACCGCCAATGTAGGCCGGGGCGTCCTTCGCCCAGCTACCCGACAGGCTGCCCATCCGCCAGCCACCGTCCGCGCCGATCGCCGCGGGACCGGCGGGGAGGGTGTCGTCGAACGCGATCACTTCCAGGATCCGGCGGATCTTCGTGGGGGAAACCTCCGCGTCGGGTTCCGGCACGAGGACGTCGGCGAGCGAACGACCGGAGGCCACCGGCAGCGTTCCGGACTCCGCGAGCACGTCGTGGCCGTCGACGACCCCGTGGGAGTTCACCCAGGCGTCCAGCAGACCGGCGCCTTCGAGCGCGGCCTCGATCCCCGCGTGGCTGCTTTCCGGGACCGAGCCAGCGAAATCGACCAGCCGCCACAACGGCGCGCCGCTCATCTCGGCCCGGTCCGCCGTGCGGGTGCGCGGCGGCTCGGGCGCGAGGATGTCCTCCGATTCGAGCACGCCCGCCTCGACGAGGAGTTCGTCGTGCTCGGCGCGCGCGGTGGCCAGCGCGGCACCGGTCGCCGCCTCCCGCCGGATGATGTCTTCGAGCACGGTCTCGGCGACGACGCCGAGCCTGCCCAGCAGCGAGACCTCCGCCTCGGCGTCCCGGACGACCGCTTCCACGTCGGGGAACCGCAGCTCGCGGCAGCCGATCGCCCATTCGGCGAGCCGGGTGCGCAGATCGCTCAGCGCGAGTTCCCGCGTCGCCGTCGTGAGTTCGACCCGCTCCTGCGCGACCGAGAAATCCGCTCGTGCGCGGTCCAGGTCCGCTTCGGCCTGGTGACGTCGTCCGACGGCGCGTTCGTGTTTGTCCAGCGTCCGGCCGAGTGCCTCGACCTGGTCGCGTTTGCCGCGGACGGCGGCCTGCAGCAACGGGCGGAGCCGGGCCGGTTCGTCCAGCCCGGCGACGAGTTCGTCGTGTACCCCGGCCAGATTCGCGCGGGTCGCGGCGGCGCGGACCTCGGTCTCCAGCGAGCGCACGAGGTCGGCTTGCCGTTTCACGACCTGCTTCGCCGCCCGTGAGCGCTCTTCGTCGGCGTCCGCCTCGGCACGGAGCCGGTCCGCGTCCGCGCGCAGTGCCTCCGCTTTCTCGCTCGTGGACAAGGTCCGTTGCCGCAGCTTGTCGAGCTCCTGGCCCTTGCGATACGACTCGGATTCGGTCAGCCCCGACAGACGCGCTTCGGTCTCTTCGACGTCTTTTTCGAGCTTCGCCGCCCGTTCCTCGGCGGCCTCCTTCTTCGCGGCCACTTCGTCGTGCTCCTCGGCCGAACGGCGGGCGGCCGCGGCGAGCTCGTCGAGTTCCGTGGTGGCGTTGATGAGGTTCGCGGCGCCCGCGCGCAGCACACGCTGGGCGTAGGTCTTCTGCCGCGCGGCGAGCGCGCGGGTCGCGTCGACCTCGGTCTCCAGCGAGCCCAGCCGTTCGCGTTGCGCGTCGAGCCGCTCGAAACCCTCGGCGAGATCCGCGATCTCCTGCTGTCCCAACGGCGGAAGCGCGCGGGAGAGCAGGTTGGACAGCAGGCTCGGGTCGAGCCGCTGCGAGAGTTTGGGCATCCGCAGCTGCAGCAGCGCGGTGATCAGCGCGTCGTAGCGCTGTTCGCTCAAAGTGGGGAACAGTTTCGCGCGGATCGCCGCGCGGTACTCGGCCGCGCCGTCGTGCACCGTCCCGTGCTCGCCGAGCGCCTCTTCCAGCGCGCCCTTGGTCAGTGGCTGACCGGCCTCGTTGACCAACGCCAGGCCGTCGCCCACGCGCAGATCGGTGGTGAAGAAATCGGCGTGCACCGTGCTGGTGTGGGTGCTGGCCTGCAGCCGCGCGCCGCAGGTGAACCACTTTTCGCCCGCCATGCCGAATTCGAGCCAGACGTACCCGACGCGCGTGGCGCCGGAAGCGCCTTCACCCATCAGGTTCCAGTGCATGCTGCGCTCGCTGGTGCCGAAGGTCGACAACCGGTTGGCGCGCAGGCTCGCGTCGAACAGGAACGGCAGCAGCAGCTCCAGCGCCTTCGACTTGCCGCTCCCGTTGGGGCCGCGCAGCAGCAGGCGCCCGTCGTGGAACTCGAAGATCTCGTCGTAGTAGCGCCAGATGTTGAGGATGCCCGCACGGGAGGGGATCCACCTCGTCACGGTCACGGCGCCTCCTCGGTGCGGTCGGTGTACCTCGCGGCGGCCGGGAGCGGCCGGACGAGTTCGGCTTCGGTGCGGACCAGCCCGAAGCCGGTCAGCACGGCGAGCGCGTCGACGGTCAGCCGTCGCACGCCGTCCTTGCCCCGGTAGGTCTTGGCCCAGCGCGGGAAGCGTTTCAGCAGTTTGGCGGTCGCCTTCTGCAGGTAATCGATGGTCCGCGGCTCGTCGAGCGCGTCGAGCAGCAGGAGCGCGGCGACCTTGGCGTTGCTGCCGTCGTCCGGGAACCGCTCGTCGGTGGCCAGCCCGTCGACGTCGACGAGCAGCACACCCTCCGCGCGCTCTTCGAGGACGAAACCGCCCTGCTCGGCGGCACGCCGCAGCAACTGGCGCCCGGTCGGCGTGCCGAGGTACGCGCGTTCCTCCGCGGTCAGTTCGGCGAAGTACAGCACCGGATCGTCGACGAGACGGCGGAACACCGTATGCCGCAGCCACAGGTTCCGCTGGACGTCCGACGCGCTCGGCGTGTCCTCGTGGCGGCCGGAGGAAAGGCCGTAGCGCTGCTCGTGCGACACCGCCTCCAGCAGTTCCTCGAACCGCAGCGCGACGTCGTCGGCGGGCACGGCCAGCTGGGAAGGACCGACCGGCGCGGCGAGCAGCCGCAGCAACAGCGTCGCGTCGACCCGGAACAGCACCTTCGCCGCCGGATCGTCCACAAAGGACTCCGGATCCCCGTCGGCCGCTTCGAGGACGCCGAAGGACTCCAGCAGTTTGAGGACGTCCACGAACGCCAGCCGCTCCGCCCTCGTGGCGACGTCGAACGTCGTGACGAGGTCGTCCGCGGCGCTCGCCTGCGCGACGCGGCCGGCGAGGAGTCCGATGGTCGTCACCGGCACGGTCAGCAGTTCGGCCGCCACCACGCACAGCAGGACGTAGCGGCGGCGGTCGAACGCCGCGCGCCCGGAGCGCAGCCGTCGCGCCGGGCGGGTGGGGTCGGCGGCCGCGCGGACCTTGACCAGCCGCGCGTAGCCGAGCCGCGGTTCGACCGTGAGCGTCCAGCCGCAGTAGTAGTCGAACCACTGCCGGATGGGTTCGCGGCGGCGCCGGATGAGGTCGAAGGTCTCGGGGGAGCCGCGTTCGCCGATCAGCGGGGTGGCCAGCAGGGCCCGGATCCCGCGCGCGACCTCTTCGCGTTCCGCGATGACCAGTTGGTTCGTGAGGCTCACGCACCGCCTCCGGCCGTGCTGATCTCGATTTCGTAGTCGGGGCCACGGAAGACGCCGCTCGTGGTGGTCAGGCGCGCGACCGCGCCGTTCCGCGGTGGCCGCAGGACGATCTCGATCTGGCCGTCGGACGTCGTGCTCCGACGCGCGCCCTCCGCGCCGGGAGGCCTGCCCAGCGCCTGTCCCAGCAGATCCAGCAGCCGCTCGAAAACGGTGTGGTCCAGCTTCTCGAACGCCGAAAGCCGCACGACGCCGCCGGTGTCGAGCATGTTCCACGCGGCTTCGAGCTCGGCGCGTTCCTGCAGGGCTTTTTCGGCTCTCGCGGCTCTGATCGCGCTGACGTCGCGGACCCGCCCGGTCCGGGTGAACCGCTCGGTGCGGCCCGCGGAGCGAAGCAGTTCCGACACCTCGACCGGCGGCGCGTCGAGCCATGAGGCCGTCGTGCTGACCACTTCCGGGTCGGCGTGGGCGAGATGCGCGTGCCGCGCGGAGCTCAGCCCGAACATCGTGGACCACAGGCGATGCAGGTCTTCCTGCGCCGGGACGACGGTGAACCACCGCGCCAGCTCCCGGAAATCGGCGACCGCGCTGCTCGCGCGCCGCCGAGACTCGGTGATCCGGTCCAGCACCTGGAGAAGCGTGATGATCGCCCGCCGCGCGAGGTTGTGGAGGTCCTCGACCCGCGGCGTCGCCCCGTCCTCGGGCAGGAACCACGCGCGCAGCCCGTCCCACCGCGCCTTGCGGACGTCGAGCCAGCGCTGATCCGGGTTGAGGAGGGCCGCCCCGTTGAGCGCCCGCCGGTGCACGCGCTCGATGCCGTGGTCGTCGATCTCCTTGATGCGGGTGGCGATGGTGTGGGTGTGATGCTCGAGGTCGTTGAGGAACTCCTGCAGATACGCGACCGTCGCCGCCTTGACCTCGTGGAACGTCGCGAGATCGGCCTCCGCGTGCAGAAGGCGCTGGAGGTCGCCGTTGAAGCGCTTCGTGTTGTCGCGGAACGCTTCGAGGTGGCCCTCGACTTCGGAGAGCGCACTGAAAACACGCCTGTCGGTGCCGTCTTCGAGCTGCTTCGCGAGCTCACCGAGCCGTTCGCCGAGCGCTTCGAGCGTCGCCGTCTGAAGCGCGCCGGTCGCGTTGAGCACCTCGTTCGCGCGGACCACACCCGCGTACGCCGCCTCGCCCTGCCGGGTCAGCGCGTACTGGAGATTGCGGCGCTCGTACTCGGACGCGGTCCGGTAGTCACCCGCGTGGCTCTGGACGACGTCGAGGTGGCCCTGGCCTTTGAGCTGGTCCAACGCTTTGACGAGGTCTTCGTCGTCGAGCGTCTCCAGCCAGCCGACCTCACGCAGCCGCGTGCGGACGTCGTCGATCCCGAGCGCCGTCTCCAGCCGCTCGTTCGCCTCACCGAAGGCGTGCAGGATCGCCAGGGGAAGCCCTGATCTGCTCCCGTCGGTGAAACGGAACAGCTCGGGCGGTACACGGAACGGATCCATGCGTCCTCCGGCGGATGGTGCGTGGAGGTACACGTTAGGGGGTCACCCAGGCGAGTCCGAACGGCCCATCTTTTTCACGCAGAGTGCTCACGTCGTGAACATCTCGAGACGCACCGTGGTCCCCTCGACGTTGACCCTGCGGTAGACGTGACGACCGTTGACGACCCTGTCGTCGTTCAGGACCCCGGGCGCGAAATTCGACCCTTCGAGCAGCTTGGGCACGTCCTCCGCAGGCAGGGTGAGGACGACGACGTAGCGCGAGTCGATACCCCTGTCGTACTGCGTCTCCAGCACCTTGCCGCTGGCGGGCATCGAGATCCCGCCGAACCGGAAGGCGTCCTCCGGTGTCGGGCTTGGCGGGGGCGTCGCACAGCCGGCCAGGAGGAGGGCGAGGACCGCGAGGAGGGCTTTCACCTAGCGTGAGACGCACGGTGGACGTAAGCGTTCCGTCACGTCGGCGATCAGAAGCTCCCCGCGGTTGAGCGGTGAGACCTCCAGCAGCTCGGCGAATAACTCGAGCATCGCCCGATGCTCGCCGGCGCGCCCGCTGAAGGGCTTCTTGCCGGACCAGCGGAGCCACCCGCCGTCCACCATGGCGCCACCGTCGAGGGTCGAGAACGGCGCGTCCGGCGTTCCCACGCCGTGCAGGTGCTCCGCCCTGGCATCGAAGAACCCGGGACCTTCGACCAAGGCCGCCGCCGCACGCAGGTCCGAGACGATCGAGCACCGGCCGCGAGACGAGGCCGGCCGAAGCATGAACAGGGCGAGGCACTCCAGCGGTTCGGTTCTCACCGCGTAGCCGACAAAGCTGACCGGATCCAGTGCGGGATCCGGCCTGCCCCGCAACCGAAGGCCGTGACCGCCGGAAATCGAGAAGTACGGCACGCCGAAGGCGGCCACCATGACCGCGGCCGCGCGTCGCGCCGGCTGATCCGGTACTTCCGGTGGGACGGCCGCGAGACGGATGTAGCGCCGAAGATCGTCCATCGCTTGCCTCCGCCGGTCGTCACGTTGTCAGAGTTCCAGACCATGGAACGCGCGTTCTCGCCTCGGGTCAGGGCTGTGTGCTCGATCGGCAACAAGTTTGCGGAACTGTCAAATTGCGATCCGGGCAACGCCCTACTGCCGCGGCTGCCCGTTGCGGGACCATCGCCGGGGAGGTCGCCATGGACGCACTCCACCCGTTTTGGTCGTCGCCCGAGATAGTGCAGGCCGCCGCGATGGCTCGGTACGGCTCGTTGGCCAGGGCCGTCCGGCGCGCTCGACAGCTGACGCTGGCGCAGGTGGCGGGCCGCTGTCATCTCTCCCTGAGCACGTTGTCGAGGATGGAGACGGGCCAACGCAAACTCATCGATGTCCATTACTTGCGGACTCTCTCCGAGGTACTCGAAATCCCGCCCCACCTCTTCGGTCTCGCACCCGCATTCACCGGCGCGGCGCAAATGCGCGAGGATGGCACGCCGGTTAGTGTCGGCACTGCTATCCCCGGTGGACAGGACGGTGACGAGGCGATGCGGCGACGACAGGTGCTCGCGGGGCTGGTCGGTGTCACGATCGCCGGGGTCTTGCCTGGCACAGCGCGTGCGTCCGCAGGTGAGGAATCTTTAGAGGCCTTGTTGCTGGCGAAGTCACAGTGCCCCGCTGTGCCGGTGCCACTGGTCTCGCTTTCCCAGGCGCTCGCCGAAGCGCAGAGAAAATTCGAAGCCTGCGAGTATGCGCATCTCAGCCGAGCGCTGCCTCAATTGATAGCCACCGCACACGCGAGCAAGGACGCGTCCGCCGGGCAAATGCGGGAACGGATGTCCGCGGCACTCTCCAGGGCGTATCTGCTCGGTTCGGAACTGGCGGTCAAACAACACCGCGATTGCGTCGCACGCGTCGCCGCCGATCGGTCACACTCGGCGGCGGAGTCGAGCGGCGACCCGTTGGTGATCGCCGCGAGTTCGCGGGCCATCGCGATCGGAATGCGGCGGCATGCGCTCAGCGCTCCCGAGAAGATCGACAGAGACGCCGGTCTGAACGGTGCCATCACCATGCTCACCAGGACCGCTCTCGACCTGGGAGCCGATCAAGGCAGTCCTCCGGATCGGCAACTCGCGTCCTATGGCTCGCTCTTGTGCACGGCGAGCTATTCCGCGGCCCAGAACGGGAACAGCGCTCAGGCCGTCGCACTCATCGAAGAAGCAGAGGACGCCGCGCGGCGGCTGAAGGCGACCGGAAGTGGAATGGGCAACGCGCAATTCAGCGCGACCACGGTCGCCGTCTATCGCATCGGTGTGCACACCACTCTCGGTGACACCGCCCGCGCGCTGACGTATTTCGACTCGGTCGATCCGCGGCGGCTGCCGAGCGCCGAGCGACGTGCACGAGCGTTCGTGGACGGCGCCCGAGCCTGGAAGGACCATGGCGACGTCGAGCGCGCCACCGAGGCGTTGAACCGCGCCCACGACTGTGCGCCTCAAGAGCTCAGCAGGCCGTCGGTCCAGCGGCTCATCGCCGCCATGGTCGATGCACCCGGGCGTACCCCGGCCGCCCTCTCCGCGCTGGTCCGTCGGACGTAAGCGTTCCGTCACACTTGGACGGGGATGACAGAGGCGGTTCGACACGTTGTACTGGGTGTCAACGACCGAAGGAGATCTACAGTGACGGAAAAGGCTGTTCTCGCGGGCGGCTGCTTCTGGGGCATGCAGGACCTGTTCCGCCGGCACCCCGGGGTCGTCTCCACCAGGGTCGGCTACACCGGCGGCGACGTGCCGAACGCGACCTACCGCAACCACGGCTCCCACGCCGAAGGCATCGAGATCGTCTTCGACCCGGAGCAGCTGACGTATCGGCAGATCCTGGAGTTCTTCTTCCAGATCCACGACCCGACGACCCGCAACCGTCAGGGCAACGACATCGGCACGAGCTACCGATCGGCGATCTTCTACACCGACGACAAGCAGAAGCAGGTCGCCGAGCAGACGATCGCCGACGTCGACGCCTCCGGGAAGTGGCCGGGCAAGGTGGTCACCGAGGTGACCCAGGCCGGTGACTTCTGGGAAGCCGAGCCGGAGCACCAGGACTACCTGGAGCGCATCCCGAACGGCTACACCTGCCACTACGTGCGGCCGGAATGGCAACTCGGGGAGCGCTGATCGTCGCGCTGCACGTCTCTTCCGTGCACGCCTACGAGGGCCGTCCCGCTGACGGCCCTCGCCCCGATCCCGCTCCGGTCTCGCGCGACCACGTCGAGGTGCGCGCGGGACTGGGGCTGGTGGGGGACCGGTACTTCAACCATCCCGCGCATCGCTCGGCCGCGGTGACGCTCTTCTCTGCGTCCGTGCCTGGTGATCCGCTGCTGGCCCGGCGGAACATCGTGCTCTCGGGCTTCGATGTGGACGCTCTGGCGCGGGGTTCGGTCGTGACTCTGGACTCCGGTGACGGCCCTGTGCGCTTCGAGGTGCACCGGCCCGCGAATCCGTGCGCTTGGATGGACGTCGTCTACCTCGCGGGACTTTCGCTGCCTTGCGGGGCCGCGGCGGGAAGCGGTGCGTGCCGCTGGACGACGGCGTCTTACGCGTTGGTCCGGTAGAGATCTACTAGGCCATTGGCCACGGCGAGGCGCTGGTCGGCTTCGTCGAGGTCGAAGTGAGCGGGATCGAACTGGCCAGGGTCGTCGAGACCGAGCCAGTCGACCATGTCCTGGTGTTCTGGATGCCCGGGATCGCCGAGGATCTCGATCAGACGGGTATACCCACCGGTTCCGCCGACGTCCTCCGGCGGGCAAGCCGATTCGCCCGCGATACACCTTGGGTAACGCCCATTTGACGGGGCGACTGTGGCTTCCTCGACGAGGACTTCGTGGTCCCAGCTGTCGCCGAAGTCGTAGTTGTACAAGAGGCGGCCGCCGGGCTTCACGAGGTCGTCCAGCCGCACCTGCCGTTCGTCGCGGTACTGCAGCTCGGGCTCGGCTTCGCCGTAGTAGGTCTCCCCGTCGAGGAAGTAGTGCAAGTGGTAGTTCTCCCAGCCCATCGCGGCCTGGATGACGATGTGCAACCTGTCGAGCGGGATGGCCGACGGGACCAGCAAGCGTCGCCACACGGGGAGGCTTTCGTTGTCCAGCAGAGTGATTTTCACCTGGTAGATCGGATCGCCGGCGTCCGGCTCGCCCAAGAGCCGTCGCATACCCGATCGGCCGAGCTCGGTCATCTCGGCTGATTCGTCCCGGAGGGTTACGACCCCCAATTGCCGAAGGGCATCGAGTGCGTGCGCGGTGTCGCGATCGGTGGCGATGCGCAAAGTCTCGAGTTGGAGTTCGTTGAGATCTTCCAGCACATAAGGCGCGCTTACGACGTCCCAGACCAGCGCACACAAGCTCGCGATCGCGACAGCACCGTCCGCGCCGTACAACGACGCCAACGCGGCGCGGCTGCCGTGCGCGAACTCGGGGCGCAGCAGTGACTCGCCGAATCCCGAGTGCAGGAACGCCTCACCAAGTTTCTCGAACCCGGTGAACAAGGCGAGCCACAGTTTCCGTGGGTCCTTGAGAAGCGACTGATTCTTCTTCACCGGAACCAGCCGTTGCCCCGTCTTGCGAACCAGCCCCGCCGCCTTGGCGCACTCCACGACGAGCATCAGGTTGAGGAGGCGCTCGCTCGACCTGGTCCGGTACACGTGGCTGCCGATGGTCTGCTCGAGCACGTCACCGGTCTTCAGCAACGGCACCAGCGCTTTGGCATCTGCCAAGGTGATACGCCCGGTCTGGGTGAGTTTCCGCCCGTCGCCCACCCACTCGGTGAACGCGCGCACCTGCTCGACCAGTTCGGACTTCACCGCGAGATCCATGCCGCCCCTTCCAGTTTCAGTCATCCAGCCGGCACAGGTCACTCAAACCCGCTTTGATCTGTTCAGGCGTCATGCTTCGCCGCTGGTAGACGTACTGCGCGGCCGCCAGTGGTGCGAGCAGCGCGTCGGCCCTGAAATGCGCGTCCGCTTCCGGTTCGATCTCGCTGATCAACGCGACCAGGTGACTGTGGTGCAGCCGGTACGCGCCGGTCACGAATCGAGCCATCGGCGTCTCCGTCTCCGCGACCATCAGCAGTTCGCCGTGGGTCTCAAGCCTGTCGACGTACGCTTCCAGGAACGCCCTCAGTCTTTGGGGCGCAGGTGCCCCCGGCCCGAGTGGCGGCGGCCCACTGATGAACGCTTCCTGGAACTCGCGCTCGTTCTCGTCGAGCAGCGCCTGCGCCAACGCGCCCTTGTCCGGGAACCGGCGATACACGGTCCCGATCCCGACGCCCGCCTCCGCCGCGACCTCGTCCAACGCGAGCCCGTCGATCCCTTTGGCCGCAACGAGCTTGGCCGCCGCTCGGACGATCTTCTGCCGGTTGCGAGCCGCGTCCGCCCGCTCTGGAGTCCCGGCTCCTGCGATGGGAAGCACCTCGTGAGCCTAACCGGTGGACAAGTGGAACTTTCTCCAGTTAACTAAGTGGAGAAAGTTCCACTTAAGGAGACTCGGATGTCCGTCGAACACTTCACGAGCGATGACGCTTCGACCTGGTTTCAGCGGCTCGACCAGCAGATCTTCTTGGCTGACGTCCTCGCGCAAGACAGCGGCGCGGCCATGTCCGTCGGCTTCGCCCGTTACGGCAAAGGGGAGAAGAACCCCTGGAAGATGACCTACGACGAGGCCCTCGTCATCACTTCGGGCGTTTTCACCGTCGAGGGCCCTTCGGGTTCGGTGACGGCTCGGGCCGGCGAGGTGATCTACCTGCGTTCCGGTGCTGAGGTCGTCTACGTGGCCGAGGAGGACACGGAACTCGTCTATGTCACCCATCCGCATTGGCTGGCCGCCACGGAATCTTCAATCGAAGCCCATCGTCTCGACGATTTCCACGAAGCCTGACGGCGACTTGAACCTCCCAAATAGGACAAGTAGCCTCAATCTGAGGGGGAGGGGTCTATGACGGGGTTCGAAGCTGATCCGAAAGCCTTGCGAGATGCGGCCGATCAGGCCAAGCGAGCCGCTGGAATCGTGCGTGAGCTGGATCTAGAGCGAGTGGCGGCGCTTTCCGGCGCGTTGACCGGAACCGAGTCGGCGAAGACCGCCGCCGAGCTCGGTCCGCATTGGGAGAGTTCCATCGGCGTCTGGGCGAAGGGTGTGGATTCCTACGCCGCGTCGCTGACCACCGCCGCAACTGCGTACCGCGCTCGAGATGGCGCCGGTGAGCAGGAATTCGATGGGCCGGGTGGCAATTGATGGTCACCTGGGCCGATGTCAGCCAATGGAACGCTGATGGGATAGGACAGATCGGTGACCACTTGGCCGCGCAGAACCGCCAGGTGCTCGGGTTGCAGGACGAGATCGACGGTGCCAAGCCCGCCGGGTGGGCCGGGGAAGCAGCGGACGCGGCCGCCGAGAACCTTCGCACCCGATGCCAGGAACTCGAGGACCTGGCGGCGCGCTTGTCCGCAGCCGTGAAGATCATCGATGACACGGAGCAGGCTGTGCGCGATTTGGTGCGCAGCGTCGAGACGACCGAGGACTTCGCCACCAAGAACGGTTTCCGGATCGACAACGGCAAGGTCGTCGAGACCGAGGAAGCCACTGGGTTTCTCTCCAGCGTGCTCTTGCAGGTCGAGGTGGAAGCCATCCTGGCCCGCGCCGACCAGATCGACACCGAACTGAACTCCGTGCTCAAACGCATCATGGCCGGCGAGATCGGCGACGCCGGTGCGACGACGTTGGCCGCTGCCGCCGCGGCAGGCGAAGACCGCATCGCCGACGAACAGCGGCATCGCGATCTTCTGGCGAAATATCAGGTCAAGACGGACGGCACGACAGTGTGGCCGAGTGGCCTGACGGGCTGGCTCGCGGAGCGGGCGGGTTTCACTAAAGAGAAGATCACCCAAGCCGAAGCCAAGCTGCTCGACGATCTGCAAATGCGCAAGGGATTGCTCGGGCTCAAGGAGTTCGCCGATATCCGGCAGGATGCCTTGCACGTCGCAGAAGGCAAGTTCGAGGGCAAAGGCCTGACCGACGGGCACGCCGACGCGTTCCGCCACGCCTACTGGAACGCGATGATGACGCAGCGGTACGGCGAGGAATGGGCCCGCGACTTCGCCACGGCGCACGAGCGGAACCCGAACAGCCACCATGTCCCGGTGGCCATGGACCTCCACAACAACGAAGTCGGCCGCGCGATCGCCCGAGCCAACCCGGACGCCAGTCCCGAGCAGATGGCGAACCTGATCGAACAAGCGGTCAAGGGCGGCAAAATGGTGGTCATCGACAAAAACGACACACTGGTATCGTCCAACGAATCGCCTCCAGGCGAGACCCGCGAAACCAAGAACAAGCCTTGGCCCACGGACAATCCGGGGCGCAACGACGACCACGACCCCGGCGACCCGTCGGCGTATCCGGACCAATACTGACCATGCGCTTGATAGTGACTCTGCTCGCCCTGCTCGCCCTCGTGGCGGGTTGCGGCACGAGCACCCCAGGAGTGACAGTGGAATTCGACGAAGGTCTCGAAAAGACGATCGGCGATCTCGCCAGGACAGGCGGCTCACGACCGCTCAAGGAACTGGCACCCGGCGATTGGACGTCCGTGCAGGTCCTCACCGGCCCCGCTTCCGGCGCGCGAATCGAACGCGAGCTCGGCAGGCCTGTCACGGTCGAGGGCGATGGCACCCATAGCGGCGACTACGTCCAGGATGGCAACCTGCTGGTGTTCGACCGCGACGGCGCCACCACACGGATGGTCAGCCTCGGCACTCTCGCCGCCCTCGGCGAGGGGAAGTACCGGGCGAACGTGGTGCTGCGGGCGCAAGGTGGCGCCATCACGATGACGGACCCGGACGGCCGTCCCGTGGGGCGCTGATCAGGACGCGTCGGGGGCGGAAATCGTTTACTAGTGCGATTTCGTCGACATGTGGCCGGTCCCGGCGCGTGTTGGACACCCGCATTGCGCAAAGCTCGATGAACTTGTAGGCCTAATCGAGGATGTCAGCTACTTCAAGTCGAATCGAATCCGCACCACGTATCCGAGCGGCACGTTGTAGGCGACTCGAACGAGGTCTATTCGTTAACGCCTTCCTGGATACGGACCGCGACATCGAGAATGTGCATCGGGCGGATGCGGTCGTTTGCGCCAGAGGCTGTGCTGAGTGTCAGTTCGCTCCGGCTACCGACCCACATGCCTATGAGCAGGTCTCGAAGGTATTGGCCGAGCCCGATGGCTGCATGCCGGATCTCGGTGTACCGGACAGTTATGGACTTCGCAGCGTCGGTCGCCGAACGTACGTCTGTCTTCGCGACGGTGATCGCGTACAGAAGTTTTGCCGGTAAGCACAGCACGCTTCCGGATCTCTGGATTAGCCAGTACGCTGAAGTCGGGCTATGTTCCAAAATGTCATTCAGCTGTTTGATGTCGATACGCCAAGACTCGCTTGCTCCAGTTACGCCATGAAGTTGCTTTGACTTCTTGACTTGAATAAGCTCGCCAAAATTGACTCGTAGTTTCTGTGGAAGTTCAATGGAGACAACCAGGCCGATGTCGGCCCCGATTGTCCTTTCGTCTGACTTGCGCACTGGGCGCTGCGCGAGCGATATTTCGGGTCTGCGCGCGGTATGAGACGCTGTTATCTCCAGGTGAGTATCGATCCTCGAAAACTCTTTTTCGAGGCAGCTGAGAAGCCGTGTCGTGAGCACATCTTCCTCTGCGGCACCTTGCATGCGTATGATCTCAGAAAAACTGTCAAGGCCCAAAGCGGCGCGATCTTCCATCAAGCGCTCCAGAGGGCCATAGGACAGCCAGGTACGGGTCGGCTCCGCAAGAGGTTGAGGGAACTTCTGAATGCGCCTTCGGTCGTCGTCGAGAACACCGGCGACTATTTCGAGCAAATGTTCACTGAGTTCGACCTCAGCTGTACCGTCTGCCCGAGCCAGTACGCCATCTGCTGGCATCCTGATAGCCAGGTGCGGATGATTTGCGGCTGACTCGACCGCCTTGCGGAAACGGCTGTCTCCCATGGCAACTGTGGCTACGAGCAGGGATTCCAGGTATCCATGCGAATTCTTGCTCGACGCTAATAGCCAAGGCATCGCTTCCGTCCATGCCTCAGGGTGCTCGTGCAGGTGCTGCTCAAGTCGGCTACGTACGGCCGTATCGTGTAGGGCAGGTTGGCCCCGGTGCCTTAGCCGCCTCAACTCAACGAGCATTGTCAGGTTGGCCCATAGATCGCAGTGGCTTTTCGGTGCCACCTGAGCCAAGCGAACCCGGGATAGATCTTCCGTATGACCTTCCTCGTACTGTCTCCAGCGGTGCAGTTGGCTTTCTCCGATGATTTCACGAACAGCCTGCCGTCCGGCCAGTACGCCGGCGGCCACGCCAACGGCAATTCGGAGGTCGCGCCACACTCGCTCGTCAAAGTACTTGGATTGCTCTGCTAGCCACGCCACGACTAGTGGCGCTTGTCGGCCGTCCAAGAGATCTTCGTGGCTAGCCGTCAGTAACGCCTGTTCCACGGAGCCGGCGTCGTATGCGGCGATTAACGCACTTCCGCGCTCGTCATAGGCGTACTTCAGCGAGTTCGGCGTGTGCCGGAGTTCGCGGATGATCTTCGGGAGGTCCGCGGTGAAGGCTCGTCCTTCCTGGGTATCGCTTGCCCAAGCAGCTACCTCGTCCGGCGGCGACAGTCGCACCTGCTTGGACGGTTCGTTCGCACTCGGCATTCGCCGAGTGTAGTGACACGCGTTGTAAAGCTATCCGGATCCTCGAAGATTGGTGAACGAACAGACGGCTGTCTCGCTGAGTGCGGCGGTCGGTCTGAAAGTGCCCCCGGCAGGATTCGAACCTGCGACACCCGCTTTAGGAGAGCGGTGCTCTATCCCCTGAGCTACGAGGGCATGTACTGCCAGGCGCAGCCTACCGGGTGACGCGAGCCGCCCGAGCGCGAGGTCGCAAGTCGCACCCGGGCGGACCAAGCGGCCGGCCCGGTGAAAGTCCGAAATGCCCCGAACGGCGGTTGCCCGGCAGGCCGGCGACAGCAACTGGCCGGACAGCGACACTGGCCGTCCAGTGACACTCGACCTGCGGATCCGCCCAGGAGCGGCGACACTCGACCCAGGCAAAACAGGGTCTGAATCGACGCCTAGATCGACACAGATGACCCGCGCGGGTCACTCGTACGTGTCTGGTTTCGAAACCCTGAACAACAGTAGGTAATCTTCGTTAACGGGACGCGAGACGCCGCTCCCCCGGCTGCCGGAGGGCTTCGTTGATCAAGCTCATGTTCGCCGACGACGAGGAACTGGTCCGTTCGGGCCTGCGTGCCATGATGTCGGGCGCTGCCGATATCGAGATCGTGGGCGAGGCGAGCGACGGGAGATCAGCGGTCGAGGTCGCCCGGAGGTACCACCCCGACGTCGCGCTGCTCGACATCAAGATGCGGGCGCCGGACGACGGCATCCGCGCGCTCAGGGCGATCTTGGCCCTGCCGGATCCGCCGACCGTGGCCATGTTGACCACGTTCGACATCGACGACTACGTCAGTCTCGCGCTCAGGCTCGGGGCGAATGGCTTCCTTCTGAAGGACATCGACCCGGCGGCGCTGCTCAGGGCCGTCCGCGACCTGGCCCGTGGTGGCGCGGTGCTCGACCCCGGGGTCGCGGCGCGCATGGTGCAGTCGCATCGGGACGAGCAGCGGGCCGCGCAGCCGGCGCGCAAGCTGCTCGCGTCGTTGTCCGAGCGGGAGCGTGAGGTCGTCGGGCTGATCGGACAGGGGCTGTCCAACGCCG
This sequence comes from Amycolatopsis sp. SB7-3, assembly GCF_041021335.1. Lineage (NCBI taxonomy): Bacteria > Bacillati > Actinomycetota > Actinomycetes > Pseudonocardiales > Pseudonocardiaceae > Amycolatopsis > Amycolatopsis sp. SB7-3. Next base: position 1,356,123 of record NZ_JBFPJQ010000001.1, on the reverse strand, counting down.
AGATCGGCGGCCGCCTTCACCTGTCCGAGGCCACGGTCAAGGGTTACGTCTCGGCGGTCCTGTCCAAGATCGGCGCGGCGAACCGGGTGCAGGCCGCGCTGCTGGCCTACCGCGGTGGCCTGCTCGACCAGTAATGATCCTCACCGCCCTCGAGTTCCTCGGCTTGATCGCGTTCGCCGCTTCGGGGGCGCTCGCGGCGGTGCGGTCCAGGTTGGACGTCTTCGGAGTCGTGGTCGTCGGGTTGACGACCGCGCTCGGCGGCGGGGTCATCCGCGACGTCCTGCTCGGGATCACGCCGCCCACCACCCTGCGGACCTGGCCTTATCTCGCGGTCTGCGGCGGGACGGCGCTGATCGTGTTCGTCTTCCATCCGCAGATCGCGAAGCTGCGGCGTGCCGTACTCCTCGCGGACGCGCTCGGGCTCGGGGTGTTCGCGACGGCGGGGACCACCATCGCGTTGAACGCGGGCGCCACTCCCTACGCGGCGTGCTTGATCGGCATGACGACGGGTATCGGCGGCGGTGCGGTGCGTGATCTCCTGTTGCGGGAAATCCCGCTCGTGCTGCGGAAGGAGATCTACGCGGTCGCGGCGCTCGCGGGGGCCGTGCTCGTCGTGATCGGTCACGCTCTGCGACTGCCGCCGGGGCCGGTGACGGTGGTAGCAGCCGCCGCCGTCGTGGGGGTCCGGATGCTCGCTTTGTGGCGTAGATGGAACGCACCTGTTGCAAAAGGGCCCGAGACCGGCTGAAACGTCTTCCGGACCGCCGGATTTCCTTTGTTGGTTCTGTGTGTGTTCTTAGGCGAGTCTCAGCACTCTGCGTAAGACTGTCGCCATGCGCATCCTCGTAGTGGACGACGACAGGGCCGTCCGTGAATCACTCAGGCGATCCCTTGAGTTCAACGGCTACCAGGTGGAGTTGGCCGGGGACGGCGCGCAGGCCCTGGAAGCGATCATCGCCAACAGACCGGACGCGATGGTCCTCGACGTGATGATGCCGCGGCTCGACGGCCTTGAGGTCGCCCGGAGGCTGCGAAGCACCGGTGACGACCTGCCGATCCTCGTGCTGACCGCGCGGGACACCGTTTCGGATCGCGTGTCCGGTCTCGATGCCGGGGCCGACGACTACCTGCCGAAGCCCTTCGCGCTCGAAGAGCTGCTCGCGCGCCTTCGCGCGCTTCTGCGCCGGGCGATCCCGGATCCGCAGGCCGGTCAGAACGCCGAGGTCCTCTCGTTCGCGGACCTCACCTTGGACCCGGGGACGCGCGAGGTGCGCCGCGCCGGGCGGGAGATCAGTCTCACCAGGACCGAGTTCGCCCTGCTGGAGCTGTTCCTCTCGTACCCGAAGCACGTGCTGACCCGCAGCCGGATCCTGGAGGAAGTATGGGGATACGACTTCCCGACGTCGGGCAACGCGCTGGAGGTCTACGTCGGCTATTTGCGCCGAAAGACCGAGGCTGGGAACGAACCGAGGCTGATCCACACGGTGCGGGGAGTGGGCTACGTGCTGAGGGAAACCCCGCCGTGACGGAGCCGGTCCCGGTCGTCGACGTGTCCGAAAAGGATCCGCGCGGCGACCGCTGGGGCACGCGGCGCTTCTCGCTCCGCGGCCGGGTGACGCTGCTCGCGGCCGCGTCGGTGGCGGGCGCGGTGGCGCTGGTGTCCCTCGGCGCGTATCTCGTCGTGCGCGACAACCTTTACCAGCAGGTGGACGACAACCTGCTCGCCCGCGCGCAGGCCGCGGTCGATTCGCCGCAGGTGCAGACCGAACTGCAGCAGGTCCCCGGCGCCTTCCTGGCCAGCGCGGACCTGCAGATCGGCCAGCTGACGGTGGGGCAGAAGGTCCGGCTGACCTATCCGCAGTCCGGCAGCCGCCCGCCGTACGGCGACGACGAGATCGCCGTCGCCTCCGGGGACAAGGCCTTCTCCCTGCGCACCGACCCGAAGACCGACAGCCGGGTCGTCGCCCTCCCGCAGGGCGCCGGCCAGGCGATGGTGCTCGCCCAGTCGCTCGGCCCGACCAAGCGCACCCTGAACGAGCTTTCCGTGGTCCTGTTCCTGATCGGCGGCGCCGGGATCCTGGTCGCCGCGGCGGCGGGAACGGCGGTCGCGAGAGCGGGGCTGAGGCCGGTCGACCGGCTGACGTCGGCGGCGGAACGCGTCGCCACCACGGGCGACCTGCGGCCGATCCCGGTCAGCGGCGACGACGAACTCGCCCGCCTCACCCAGAGTTTCAACACGATGCTGGGCACGGTCGCCGAATCGCAGGAACGCCAACGGCAACTCGTCGCCGACGCCGGCCACGAACTGCGCACCCCGTTGACGTCGTTGCGCACGAACCTGGAGCTGCTCCTGTCCGCGAGCAGGCCGGGGGCGCGGACGCTGTCCGACGAGGACCGCAGCGACATCGAGGCCGACATCCGCGGTCAGCTCGACGAGCTGACCCAGCTGATCGGCGACCTCGTCGAGCTCGCCCGCCAGGACGAGCCGCGGATCGAGCACGAGCGCGTCGAGATGGTCGACGTCGTCGAGCGCGCGCTGGACCGGGCACGCCGCCGCGCGGGCGAGATCGAGTTCGACGTCTCGCTCCAGCCGTGGGTGCTGACCGGCGACACCAGCGCGCTGGAACGCGCGGTGCTGAACCTGCTGGACAACGCGGTGAAGTTCTCGCCGGAGGGCTCGACGGTCGGCGTCCGGCTGTACCCGGTCGGCGACGGCACGGCGGTACTCGAAGTCGAGGACTCCGGGCCGGGGATCGCCGACGAGGACCTGCCGAAGGTGTTCGACCGCTTCTACCGCTCGTCGGAGGCGCGGACGCTGCCCGGTTCCGGGCTCGGCCTCGCGATCGTCCAGCACGCGGCGCAGCGGCACGGCGGCGACGTCTACGCGGGCCGCGCGTCCACCGGCGGCGCGCTGATGACCTTGCGGCTCCCGGGAGCACCGGCCTGATGGGCGATTACGACAAGGGCCTCGAACTGCTCCGGCTTCTCGGCGGCGTCGAGAACCCCGCGGTGCTGGAGCTGTTCGACGCCGTCGAGGCGACGGACTACGGCAGGGAAGCGGTCGCCTTCGTCTACGGCGGCGTCTACCAGCGGCCGGGACTTTCGCTGGCACAGCGGCAAGTGATCACCGTCGCGGCGCTGGAGGCCTTGGGCTACGCGGAGGCACAGCTGCGGTTCCACCGCGACGCCGTGGCGAACGTCGGCGGTGACCTGGCGCAGGACGACGAAACGACCAGGCGGCTCAAGCGGATCGCGGTGTACACGGCAAAGGGCGGCGTGGCGCCGGAACTGGCCGACGTCCTCCAGGAAGCGAAGGACGCGGGGGAGCTCCGGGAGGCCGTCGAGGCGATCCTCCATCTGGCCGTCTACGTGGGCTTCCCCGCCGCGCTCAACGCGCTCGCCATTACGCTGACGGGTGATGAGCACCGAGAACGCGCCTGAGCCGCCGCCCCGCCGTCTGCTGTGGACACTGCTGGTGGCCGCGGTGCTGCTGGCCACGGACCAGTTGACCAAATGGTGGGCGGTCGACGCCCTCACCGACCACGCGCCGATCCCGGTGATCGGCGACTTCATCCGGTTCCGGCTGCTCTACAACCCGGGCGCGGCGTTCTCGCTGGGCGCGAACTCCACCTGGATCTTCGCGATCCTCGCCGCGGCCGCGGTGGTCGCGCTGCTGTGGATCTCCCGCAAGGTCCGTTCGGCGGGCTGGGCGATCTCCCTCGGGCTGCTGCTCGGCGGCGCGACGACCCATCTGGGAGACCGCCTGTTCCGCGAGCCCGGCTTCGCGCGCGGTCACGTCGTCGACTTCATCGACTACAACGGCTGGTTCGTCGGGAACGTCGCGGATATCGCGCTGTTCTTCGGCGCGGTCTCGCTTTTCGTGTTGAGTTTCCGCGGCGTGCCGATCGAAGGCGTCAAGGAGACGGCGGAGGAGTAACGAGGCAGAACTCGTTCCCTTCAGGATCCGCGAGCACGACCAGCCCGTCTTCGGGGTGTGCGAGGACGCGCGCGCCCAACGCGACGAGCCGTTCGACGCTGTCTCCGGTCAGGTCCAGATGCACGCGGTTCTTGACGACCTTCGCTTCCGGCACCAGGTTGAAGAAGAGCCGCGGTCCCGATGCCGCTTCGACCAGGACCGAAGGATCCTCGTCGGGACCGGAAAACCCCAGGGAACGAAGGCGATCAAGCTCCTCTTCGTCATAGGGTGCGACTTCGTAGCCGTCGAGCGCGGCCGCCCAGAAGCGGGCGAGCGAAGCCGGATGCCGGCAGTCGAAGACGACGTCGCGAAGCCTGGCCATGGCCTCATGGTGGCAGGCGGCTCGGCTCGTTGCGCCATGTTTGATCGTGTAGGATTTTGTGTAGTTAATACAGGGAGGCGTCTTGCTCGCGCGGCAACGACAGGCGGTGATCCTCGAGGAGGCGCGCCGGACCGGGGCGGTCCGGGTCAGTGATCTCGTCGTGAGGCTCGGCGTTTCCGATATGACGGTGCGCCGCGACCTCGACGTGCTCGCGAGCCGGGGCCTGGTCGAGAAGGTCTACGGCGGCGCCACCTCCATCGTCGGCAAGAGCACCGACGAACCCGGTTTCGAGGCCAAATCCGTGCGCCAGCGCGCGCAGAAGGAGGCCATCGCCGCCCTCGCCGCCGGGCTGGTCCGGCCGGGCACCGCGATCGGCATCTCCGCCGGCACCACCACCTGGACGCTCGCCAGGGCGCTCGACGAGGTCCCCGGCCTGACGATCGTCACGAACTCCATCCAGGTCGCCGACGTGCTGCGCGGCGCGAACCAGCCGGATCGCACGGTCGTCCTCACCGGCGGCGTCCGCACCCCGTCGGACGCGCTGGTCGGGCCGGTCGCCGTGCAAAGCCTGCGGTCGCTGCACCTGGACGTCGTGTTCCTCGGCGTGCACGGGATGGCCGACGGCCCCGGGTTCACCACGCCGAACCTCACCGAATCCGAGACCGACCGCGCGCTGGTCGAGGCGGGCCGCAAGCTGGTCGTGCTGGCCGACCACACCAAATGGGGCATCGTCGGGATCTCCACCATCGCCGGGCTCGAAGAGGCCGACGTCGTCGTCTCGGACGACGGTTTGTCCGACAACGCAAGGGAAACGCTCACCGAGCAGGCGGGTGAGCTGATGATCGCCGAAACGGCGGAGACGGCTGAGGCTGAAGAAGCGTGAAGCGCACGGTTAGGCACCTGGCCGACGGCCGGGAGATCATCTACTTCGACGCACCGGGCGCGCCCGAACGCACCGCCGAGGACACGCGTGACCTGCCCCAGGTCGCCGCCGCCTCGGAAATCCGGCGTGACCCGCTGACCGGCGAATGGGTCGCGATGGCCGCGCACCGGCAGACGCGCACCTACAAACCGCCCGCCGACCTGTGCCCGTTGTGCCCCACGAAACCCGGGAAGCCCAGTGAGATCCCGGAGCCGGATTACGACGTCGCGGTGTTCGAAAACAGGTTCCCTTCCTTCGCCCGCAACGTCCTCGGTGATCCGTCCACAGTGGATGGAGCGGGGCTGGTACCGGTCGCGCCGGGTGTCGGCCGCTGCGAGGTCGTCTGCTTCACCAGCGACCACGACGGTTCTTTCGCCGGGCTGACGGCGAAACAGGTCCGCGCGGTCGTCGACGCCTGGGCCGACCGCACCGCCGAACTGTCCGCGATGGACGGTGTCGAGCAGGTCTTCCCGTTCGAGAACCGCGGCGAAGAGATCGGCGTGACCCTGCACCATCCGCACGGTCAGATCTACGGCTATCCGTTCGTCACGCCGAAGACCGAGCGTCTGCTGGAGGTCGCCCGCGCCTACGAGGCGGAGCACGGCCGTCCGGTGATGGGGGACGTCCTGGCCGCCGAGCGGGCGTCCGGGGAACGGGTCGTGGTCGCCGGCGAGCACTGGACGGCGTTCGTGCCGCCCGCCGCGCGCTGGCCCGTGCAGGTCCAGATCGTGCCGCATCGCCAGGTGCCCGACATCCCCGCGCTTTCCGACGCCGAGCGTGACGACTTCGCCGACGTCTACCTCGAAGTCCTCCGCCGCTGCGACGGGCTCTACGACCGGCCGCTGCCCTACATCGCGGCCTGGAACCAGGCGCCCGCCAAACGCGACCGCGAACTCGGCTGGCTGTACCTGGAGGTCTTCTCGGTCCTGCGGTCCAAGGACAAGCTGAAGTACCTGGCGGGTTCGGAGTCCGGGATGGCCGTGTGGATCAACGACGCCACCCCCGAGCAGATCGCGGACAGGCTGCGCGCCACCCGCTGACAGGGCCATACTCATGTGCGATGCACAGCTTTGGCTCAGGAACTTCTCAGGACCATCCCGCAAGGTGAAGACATGACCGAGAACGACGCCGAGAAGGCGCGGCCCGCCGGCGATCGGCCGGACGCGGAGCAGAGCGCGAACTGGGCGGCTCAGCCCGCGCCGCAGCAGCCCGACGCGACCGGCCTCGGCGGCCATGCCACTCCGCACACCGGAGCGCAGCAGGCCTACCCCGCGGAGCAGCAGCAGTACAACCCGTGGTCGCCGCAGGCCCAGCAGACTCAGACCCAGGAACATCAGGCGCAGGGGCAGTACACCCAGGGGCACCAGATCCCCGGCCAGCAGACGCCGTTCACCCAGCCGGGTCCGTCCGTCTACGCGGTCCCGCAGCAGCGCCAGGCGCAGAAGTCCACGTCGGGCAAGCTGCTCGCCGGTGTCGCGGCGATCGCGCTCGTGGTCGGCGGGGTCGCGGGTGGCACGGTCGGCTACCTGACCGGTGACGGGTCCGGCGGCTCCGCGGTGAACGCGCTCGACGCGCCGAAGCCCGCCCAGCAGACGGGCAACCTGCCCGCCGGTTCGGTCGAGGCCGTGGCGCAGAAGCTGTCGCCGAGCGTGGTCGAGCTGCAGGTCTCCGGCCGCTCGGGAGCGGGCGAGGGCTCCGGCTTCGTGCTCAGCACCGACGGTTACGTGCTCACCAACAACCACGTCGTCGAGGTCGCCGCCGGTGGCGGGCAGATCCAGGCGGTGTTCCAGGACGGCAAGAAGGGCACGGCGACGGTCGTCGGCCGCGACCCCACGACGGATATCGCCGTGGTGAAGGTCAGCGGCGTCAGCGGCCTGACCCCGGTGGAGCTCGGCCGGTCCGACGACCTGCGGGTCGGGCAGCCGGTGGTCGCGATCGGTTCACCGTTCGAGCTGACGGGCACGGTCACGTCGGGCATCGTCAGCGCGCTGAACCGGCCGGTGAGCGCCGGCGGCAACGGCGACCAGACCACGGTCATGTCGGCGGTGCAGACCGACGCGGCGATCAACCCGGGCAACTCGGGCGGCCCGCTCGCGAACATGGCCGGCCAGGTCATCGGCATCAACTCGGCGATCTACAGCCCCAAGTCCGCGCAGGGCCAGGGCGGTGAGAGCGGCGGCAACGTCGGCATCGGTTTCGCGATCCCGATCGACCAGGCGCGCCGCACGGCCGACGACATCATCAACACCGGCCAGGCGACGCAGACCTTCATCGGCGCACGAGTGCAGACGGCGCCGACCGGTGGGGCGCAGCTCGGCGAGATCACGCCGGGCAGCCCCGCGGAGAAGGCGGGCCTCAAATCCGGCGACGTCGTGACGAAGCTGGACGACCGGTCGATCCCCAACGCGGACGCGCTCGTCGCCGAGATCCGCACCAGGGCGCCGAACGACAAGGTGAAGTTCACCCTCAGCGGTGGCAAGGTCATCGAGGTGACCCTCGGCGGCCAGCCCGTCACACCGAACTAGAGACGCTCGGCCGCAGTGCGCGGCCGAGACCAGCTCCGGCTCGAACCCCCAGCGGGCCGGACCTCGGAGGCCACGTGCGACCGGCTGCCAATCCCGGTCGCGCGTGGCCCCTTTTAATGCGTCTTCCGCCTGAGGAACACGGCCACGAGCACGCCGAGCCAGACGACCGCCAGGGTGACGAGCAGGCCCGTGACGGTATCGGCATCGTGCAGGCCCGGGTTCCGGGCGCCGCCGAAAGGCCGCCACAGCAACGGGAACGCGAGCAGCGTCAGGACACCGGTGAGCACCGCGCCCGTCTTCACCGGGGTCTTCCACCGATCGGGAAGAAACCTGCTCAGCGCGAAACCCACGGCGCCCACCAGCGGCGCGATCAGCAGGTCGTGGACCAGCGGACCGCCGGCGAGCCAGCCGAGCGTCCCCAAGACGTCCGGGCGCAGCGGGAACGCGTACTCGGAGAACAGCACCGCGCCCCACGCGAGCGCGGCGAGGCCGGGCAGGAACAGCAGCAACCGCAAAGTCTTCACAGCGTCTCCAAGCGGGTGACCCATTTCGTCTGCAGGACGCCGGGCCGGTTCGGGGCGATGATCCGGCACGGGAAGCCGTGGTCGGCGTCGAGCACCTCGCCGTTGAGTTCCAGCGCCAGCAGGGTGAGATCGTCCGCGGTGTGCTCGCCGGGGAGATCGCTGATCCCGTACGGCCCCGTCTTCTCGAGCGAGAACACGCGGACCGGTGTCCCCGGCGTACTTCCGGCGTGCCGCAACAACTCCGGCAGCGAGACCCCGCTCCAGCGGGCGGACTCGCTCCAGCCCTCGACACACGCGATCGGCAGTTCGGCCGAAGTCCTCGGCAGGGCGCGGAGTTCCTCCAGCGAATAGGTTCTGGTGCCGTTCGGGGTCACCACCGAAAGCCGCCAGTTCGGGTCTTTCGCCGTGTCCAGGACACCGGCCGCCGCGGCGGTCCGGTTCACCGGCAACCCCTGCGGCCCCTTGTCGCTCCGCCACGACAGCCCGGAAACGGTGCGCAGCAACGGAACCGTCGCTCCGGCGGTCGCCACGACCGCGACCCCCGCGGCCAGCCAGGTCGTGCGGAGGAAGGCGCGCCGCGAGGGTTCGGGCTTCGTCGTGAGCGAGCGGCGGACGATGGGGAGTTTCACCGCGATGTGCACCAGGATCGAGCCGATCGCCACCCACGCGACCGCGTAGTGCAGCTGCGGGAAGTAGAAGTTCCACGGATAGTTCTGCGCGACGTTGAACAGGCCGGTGACGAGTTCGAAGAAAGCGGCCGCGGAGAGCACGAGGATCGACAGACGTTCGAGCGCGTGCGGCAGCGAACGGATCACCGGGCGTTCGAAGAGTTTCGGGTAGACACTCCAGAGTTTCGCCAGCAGCAAGGGAATCGACGCGATCCCGGAGATCACGTGCGTGCCCTGGGTGACCCGGTACAGCCAGACCGGACGGCTCGGCCAGCCGAACCACGACGGCGGATGCTGGATGAGATGGCTGCTCAGGCCCGTGACGAAGCACAGGGTGAACGTGACGGCGAGGGCGAGCCCGATCCGGGACGTCACGCGCTCGGAAGGCGTGTTCATGCTTTCTCCAGACAGGCGAACCAGCGGTGGCCGTGGCTGGTGGACCAGGCGACGCGGAACGCGGTGCGGGCGGCGAGGTCCGCGATCGCTTCGACACCGACCCACGCCCAGGTGAACCAGGCGCCGTCGTCGGGGCGCAGGCGGACCCGGTCCTGGCGGAGGCCGCGGCCGGGCGGGTCGAGTTCGACGAGCACCGTCCCGCCGGTGGTGACCAGTTCCGCCATCCGGGTCAGGAGGCGGTGCGGATCGCCGCCGATGCCGATGTTCCCGTCCGCGAGCAGGACATGCCGCCAGCGTCCCTCGCCGGGGAGCCGGTCGAAGACGTCGCGATGGAGCGCGGCGGCGCCCCGGTCGTGGGTGAGCCGCACGGCGGTGGCGGAGATGTCGACCCCGAGCGAGGCGACACCGCGTTCGGACAGTGCGGCGGTGAGCCTGCCGGGGCCGCAGCCGACGTCGAGGGTCGGGCCGTCACAGGCGTCGAGGAGGACTTCGTCGCCTTCGCAGGGGATGGCCGTCCAGCGGTCCACCGGCAGGTCGACGCGTTCGCCGGTCGCCAGTTCCAGCCAGCAGCGGTGGCCGAGCAGGCCGCGGTCGAAGGCGGTCACCGGACTTCGCCCACCGCTCGGGCGAACCGGCCGTGCGGCGCCATCGCGGCGACGCGGCGTGCGTCCGCGATGGTGTCCACATCGGACAGTGTGGGCAGCTGCCCGGGGTGCAGCCCCACGTCCGCCAGTGCGCGCAGGGTCCGCCGTCCGGTGTCGTCACGCGACATCGGGACCCCGGCGAGAGCCTTGGCGTGTAACGAATCCTTGAGCCCCAGCGCCCACCAACCGCCGTCCTCGGCAGGCCCGAGGACGGAATCCTCGGGCCTGTTCGCGGCGTTGGCCAGGAGCTCCGGGGTGACCTGAGGCGTGTCCATGCCGATCTGCAGCACCGGCTCCCCGGGGCGGGGAGCGTCCGCGTGCGCGTTGACGAGCCGGATATCGAAACCTTCACCGCGCTGAGGGATCACGTCGGTCTTTCGGAGTGCTGCGGCGATTTCCGCGCCGCGGGCAGCCTTGCCGAGGCCGCCGGTCATGGCGACGACCACGCGTGCGTCCGGGGTCCGGAGTGCGGCGTCGAGGGTGTCGAGCAGCGAGGCGGCCGCGATCTCGGCGGCCTGTTCCGGCGTCGCGGGCGGGCACAGCCGCGTTTTCGCGAAACCGGGCACGGGCGCCTTGGCGACGATCAACAGGCAGAAGGTCATCGGCTCAGCACCCGCCCGAAATCCCGTGTGGCGCGCAAGGTTCCCCGGAGCGATCCGGAGACCTTCGATTTCGTGCCCTTCGCGCGTTCGCCGTACGACACGTCGAATTCGGTGACCCGCCAGCCCGCGCGCTTCGCCTTGATCAGCAGTTCGAGCGGGTAGCCGAAGGCGCGATCGGTGACGTCGAGATCGAGCAGTGCCCGCCGCCGGACCGCCCGCAACGGCGCGATGTCCCGGACCGGCAATCCCTTGCGCCGCAAGAGCGACGAGATCAGCGCGTTCCCGGCTCTGGCGTGCCACGGCCAGACTCCCGGCCCGGTCGGCACCCGCCGCCCGACCGCCAGATCCGCGTCCGCGAGGCCCTGGACGAGCATCGGCAGTTCGGCGAGATCGAGAGAACCGTCGGCATCGGCGAAGCAGACGACGTCCGCCGTCGCCGCTTCCAGCCCCGTGTGCACGGCGGCTCCGTAGCCGCGCCGGGGTTCATGGACGACCTTCGCCCCGAGCCCGGCCGCGATCTCGGCGGAACCGTCCGTGGAGCCGTTGTCGACCACGATCGCCCGATACCGCTCGGGCAACGCCGTCAGTACGCCGGGCAGGGCACCGGCCTCGTCGAGACAGGGGAGCACGACGTCAACCTGGTCATCGTTCACGCAAAGCACGCTAAGTCCGGGATGGACGGACGAAAACCCTTGCCGTGCTTACCGAATCATGACGTCGGCGAAGTTCTTACCGAGTTCTGACGGATCCCGCGCCCCGGCCGCCGGACCCGGGGAACGCGGTTACGGTGCCGGTGATGTCCACTGTCACCGCCCCTTCCCGTACCGGTCGCCGGGCCGATCTGATCGCCGTGGGGCTGGCGATGCTCGTGGTCGCCGCCGCGATCGGCGTCGGCCTCTACTACAACCGGCCCGGCTCCGGCGTGGTGATCTACGCGTTCGCGCCGCCGCTGTTCGGTTTGTGGCTGCCGCACGTGGGGCCGGGTTCGGTCGCCGCCGTGGTGCTCGCGCTCTTCGTCGTCACCAAAGGTCCCTCGCTCGCCGCGCGGCTGCGATGGCGTCCACTGCTGGCGCTCGGTTACGTGACCGCGCTGGCGTGGACGTTCTCGCTGGCGATGATCGACGGCTGGGCGCGCGGTTTCACCGGCAGGCTCACCACGGAACACGAGTACCTGCACGAGGTCCCTGGCATCACCGACATCCCGGCGATGCTGACCGAATTCTCCTCGCGCATCCTCGACTTCCAGCCGGACTCGTGGACGACGCACGTCTCCGGGCATCCGCCGGGCGCGACGCTGGTCTTCGTCTGGCTCGACCGGCTCGGCCTGCAGGGTGGCGCGTGGGCTTCGACGGTCGTCGTGCTCGTCGGGTGCCTGGCCGTGGTCGCGGTGCCGGTGACGCTCGCCGCGCTGGGGCGGGAGGACGCCGCGAGGACGGTCCTGCCGTTCGCGGTGCTGACCCCGGGCGCGATCTGGATCGGGGTGTCCGCGGACGGGCTCTTCGCGGGGGTCACGGCGACCGGGATCGCGCTGCTGGCGCTCGCCACACGACGGCGGATCCTCGCGCTTCCCGGCGGTCTGCTGCTCGGGTTCGGGCTCTTTCTTTCGTACGGTCTCGTGCTGCTGGGCGTGCTCGTGCTCGCCGTCGTCGTGCTGACGCGAGAGTGGAGCATCCTGCTCCTCGCCACCGTGGGTGTGGCCGTGGTCGTCTTGGCGTTCGCTCTGGCTGGTTTCTGGTGGCTCGACGGCTATCACCTGGTCGTCGAGCGCTACTACCAGGGGATCGCGACGCTGCGTCCGTACTCCTACTGGGTGTGGGCGGATATCGCGGCGGTGCTGATCGCGATCGGCCCCGCCGTGATCGCCGGGACACGACGGGCGGGCGCGGATTTCCTCGCCGAGCCGAAGCGGTCGTTCCGCGAGCCGGTCACGCTGATCGTGCTGGCCGCGGCGCTGACGATCGCTTTCGCCGACCTGTCCGGCCTGTCGAAGGCGGAGGTCGAACGCATCTGGCTACCGTTCGAGGTGTGGCTGCTGCCCGCGGTGGCGCTGCTGCCGTCGAAGGGGCGGCGGTGGTGGCTCGCCGCGTCGGCGGCCACGGCGCTGGTGGTGAACCATCTGGTGCTGACGAGCTGGTGAGGTGGATGGCATGACAGAACAGGGCCGGGTGCTCGTCGTCGACGACGACGAGACCGTGCGGGACGTCGTCCGGCGGTACCTGGAGGTCGCGGGCTTCGAGGTCGACGTCGCCGGGGACGGCACCGAGGGGCTTCGGCTGTTCTCCACGACCGGGCCGGACCTGGTGGTCCTCGACGTCATGATGCCCGGGCTCAACGGGCTCGAGGTGTGCCGCCGCCTGCGGCAGGTGAGCCAGGTGCCGGTCGTGATGCTGACCGCGCTCGGCGAGGAGGAGAACCGCATCGCCGGACTCCAGCTCGGCGCCGACGACTACGTCACGAAACCGTTCAGCCCCAAGGAACTCGCGTTGCGGGTGGCGTCGGTGCTGCGGCGGGCGCGGATGCCGCGCCCCGAACCGGCGGCGCGCGTGATCACAGACGGAGACCTCGCGTTGCAGATGTCGGCCCGGCAGGCGGCCCTCGGCGGCGTGGAACTTCCCCTGACGAGCCGGGAATTCGATCTTCTCGCGTTCTTCCTCACCCATCCCGGGGTGGCGTTCTCCCGCGCCGATCTGCTGGAAAAGGTCTGGGGCTGGGACTTCGGCGACCAGTCCACCGTGACCGTCCACGTCAGACGGCTGCGGGAAAAGATCGAGAAGAATCCGGCGAAACCCGTCCGCGTCGCCACCGTGTGGGGCGTCGGCTACCGGTACGACCCGGTGCGGCGATGATCGGCTCCGGGGAGTCGCTCGGCGAGATGCTGGCGCACGCCTGGCACATCCTGCCGTTCGCGCTGATGTTCGCGTTGCCGGTGGTGCTGCTCGGCGGGCTGGCCCTGTACCTGCTCCGGCACGGTTCGCTGGCCAGCACGATGACGATCCTCGTGCTGATCCCGGTGCTCGCGACGCTGATCGCGGTGCTCGGGATCAGCGGGTTCATGTTCACCCCGGCGCTGACCACGATGACCCTGGTCTGTCTGCTGGTCGCGCTCGTGACCGTGCCGGCGGCGCTCGTGCTCGGCCGCGCGATCGCGCGCCGCAGTGTGTGGGAACGGGAGGCGCGGGAACGGGAGCGCGCGGCCGAGGCGTCGCGGCGTGAACTGGTCGCGTGGATCAGCCACGACCTGCGGAGCCCGCTGGCGGGCATCCAGGCGATGGCCGAGGCCGTCGCGGACGGCGTCGTCGCCGACCCGATCGAGGTCACCGGTTACGCGCGGCGGATCAGCGGGGAGACCACGCGGTTGTCCGGCATGGTCGGTGATCTGTTCGAGCTTTCGCGGATCACCGCGGGCGCCCTGCAGCTGACCATGGCCGCTGTGCCGCTGCGCGACGTCGTGAGCGACGCCGTCGCCGCGCAGGCGCCGCTCGCCGACCAGAAACGCGTACGCATGATCGAGTACGCCAACGTGTGGCCGGTCGTTTCCGGCAGCGACCCGGAACTGGCGCGGATCGTGCGCAACCTGGTGTCCAACGCCGTGCGGCACACCCCGCCGGACGGGACGGTCGCCGTCCAGATCGGCATCGAAGGCGGCGAGGCACTGCTCGCGGTTTCCGACGGCTGCGGCGGGATCCCCGACGACGAGATCGGCCGCGTCTTCGACGTCGCCTTCCGCGGGACGCGGGCGCGGACGCCCGAACGCGGCGGGCTGGCGAGCGGCGGCGGACTCGGTCTCGCGATCGCGAAAGGCCTGGTGGAAGCCCATCGCGGCCGGATCGGCGTCCAGAACCACGGACCCGGCTGCCGGTTCGAGGTCCGGCTTCCGCTCGCCATGCCCTGACGTGTCAGCGGCATGTCACCGCGGTGTCAGCGCGGACGGCGATCGTTGCCGCCATGACCACTTCAGCGAAGCGATTCTTCCGACGGACGGCGATGACCGCGGTGGCGGCCGCACTGCTGGCCGGGGTCGCCCCCGGCGTGGCCGCCGCGGACAGCGGACGTGACCGGCCGGACCTGCGGGCGATGACCGAGGAGATCGTCGCCACCGGTTTCGCCGGCGCGCAGCTGCGCGTGCACGATCCGCGAGGTGACTGGACCGGCAGCGCCGGGGTGCGCGAGCTGGGCTCGGCCGCCAAACCGCCGACCAACGGACGGTTCCGGATCGGCAGCAACACCAAGACCTTCGTGGCCACCGCCGTGCTGCAGCTGGTCGGGGAGGGCAAGGTCGGCCTCGACGCGCCGGTGGCCGGGTACCTGCCCGAGTTCGGCCTCGACCGGCGGATCACCGTGCGGATGTTGTTGCAGCACACCAGCGGCCTGTTCGACTACACCGGCGCGATGCTGCCCGACGGCACGATCGTGCCGGGAATCCCCTTGACGGGCAAGGAGTTCCTGGACAACCGGTATCACACCTACCGGCCGGAGGAGCTGGTGCGCTTCGGCCTGTCGAAGCCGCCGCTGTTCGCGCCGGGAACGGACTGGACGTACACGAACATCAACTACGTCCTGGCCGGACTGGTGATCGAGAAGGTCACCGGCCGCCCTTACGGCGACGAGCTCCAGCGGCGGATCTTCCGGCCGCTCGGACTCCGGGACACCGTGGTGCCCGGCACCTGGTCGGGTATCCCCGGGCCGCACGCCCACGGCTACTACCGCTACGAGGAGAAGCCCGGGCAGTGGAAGACGGTCGACATCACCAACCAGAACCCGTCGTGGGCGTCCAGCGCCGGTGAGCTGATCTCGACCACGAAGGACCTCCACACGTTCTTCTCCGCGCTGCTGGGCGGAAAGCTGCTGCCCGCCCCGTTGCTCGCCGAGATGCGCAAGCCGCACCCGAAGGGCGGCTACGGACTCGGCCTGTACGTCCAGGAAGCGAGCTGTGGCACCGTCCTCAAGGGAATGGGCGGTTTCCACGGCTTCGGAACGGTGATGGCCAGCACGGCCGACGGCAGCCGGACCTTCGAGTTGTCCATGACCTACGGCGACTCGGCGGCCGATCTGGGGCAGGCCTACAACAAGGCGGACCAGCTGCTCACCGACAAGGTGCTCTGCGGCAAGTAGCTCAGAGCCGCAGGAACCCCATATCCGGGAAGTGGGCCGGCGCGATGATCGCGCCGGTCTCTTCCGCTTCGGCGAGAAAGCGTTGCCGGGTACGGAGAGCGAGATCCGGGTCGACGTCGCCGAGGAAACCGACCCGCGAGTCCGTAAGCTGCGCGGGAGTGTGCAGGACGTCGCCGAGCAGCAACAGACGCTCGTCGTCCGCGGTGATGTCGAGGACGTAGTGGCCGGGCGTGTGCCCGGGGGCGTGCCGCGCCACGATCCCGGGCGCGATCTCGACGTCGTCGCCACTGATCGCTTCGGTCAGCCCCGCACCGCGGGCGGTCTCCATCCCGACGCGGCTCCATTCGCCCGTCCCGGCGGGCGCGATCAGCGCGTCCCAATCGAGCTGGCCGAAGACGACCTGGGCACCGGGGAAGGTCAGGTCGCCTTCGGGGGCGATCCAGCCGATGTGGTCGTTGTGCAGGTGGGTGAGGAAGACGGTGTCGATCTCGTCCACCGGGCATCCGGCCTTGTCGAGCGCGGCCGCGAGGTCGCCGCCCGTGCCCATCGGCGGGGTGGGGTCGCCCTTGGCGGGCGTCATCCCCGGCGGGAAGGCGAATTCGCGCGGGCCGAGGCCGGTGTCGACGAGGATCGTGCGGCCGTCGCCGCGGATCAGGTACGCGCCGGTCGGGACGTGCACGGTGCCGTCCTCGTCGAAGACGTCCGGGTGGGCTTCGGGGTCGAGACCGGGGAAGAACGCGAGCGGCAGCCGGATCAGGCCGTCCCCGAGCGCTTCGATCTCGATGTCTCCGACTGTGATGCCCACCAAAACCCCCCAAAAAAGTCGATTCCGTTGCCGGGAACGACAACCGGCCGGGGCCCCGGTCTGTTCCCGGTTTCAGGAACCGACCGGTTCCCGCAGCTCAGCGGTGGCGAATCCGGCGATGCCTTCGGCGAAACCCGTTCGCGCGGTGAAGCCGAGCAGCTTTTCGGCGCGAGCGGGATCCGCGACGACATGCCGCACGTCGGCCGGCCGGGCGCCGCCCGCGATCTTCGGGGCAGGCCCGTCACAGGCTTTCGCGAGCTCCTCCGCGAGTTCGCCCACGGAGTGGGGCTGCCCGGAACAGATGTTCAGCGGCGTCAGGTCGCCTTCGGGGCCGTCGGTGCCCAGCGCCAGGACGTTCGCCCTCGCCACGTCGTGGACGTGCACGAAGTCGCGCTGCTGTTTGCCGTCCTCCAGCACGATCGGCGCCTCACCACGCAAAAGCGAGGATCGGAACAGCGACGCGACGCCCGCATACGGGGTGTTCTGCGGCATCCGTGGCCCGTAGACGTTGTGGTAGCGCAGGGCCCAGACCGTTCCGCCGGTCTGCCGGGCCCACGCCGCCGCCAGATGTTCCTGGGCGAGCTTGGTGGCCGCGTAGGTGCTCCGCGGCCGCAACGGCGCGTCTTCGGGAACCAGCCGCCATCCGAGCTCGGCGCCGCAAGCCGCGCAGGTGGGCTCGAAGCGTCCGGCATCCACATCGGACTGTTTCCGCGCCGACGGCGCGACGATCCCGTGGACGGGGCACTCGTAGCGCCCCTCGCCATAGACGACCATCGACGAGGCGAGCACCAGTTTCCGGACCTTCGCCCGGTGCATCGCCGCGAGCAGCACAGCGGTCCCGTAGTCGTTGTTCAGCGCGTACGACGGCGCGTCGGACGGATCGATCCCGTGTCCCACGACGGCCGCCTGATGGCAGACCGCGTCGACGCCGTCCAGCAACTCGGCGACCAGTTCCGTGTCGGTGACGTCGCCACGCAGGAACCGGTGGCGGCCGGTGTACCCGGGCGGGCGCGGCGAACCGTGCGCGGTGCCGAGGAGGTTGTCGAGGACGACCACCTCGTGGCCTTGATCGGACAGCAGATCGGCGACGTGGGAGCCGATGAACCCGGCCCCGCCGGTTATCAGTGTTCGCACCGCTCCGACGCTAGGGGCGATTTCCGGCGGCGGCGCCGGATCACCGGCTCACGTCAGGGAATCGTCACAACTACGCGGCACCGCCGAAGCGAAGATCAGCCGAAACCGGATACGGTGTGCCTATGGAACGGAGCGCACAACGGCTGGGCCGCGCACTGGTGGTCATCGTGGACGATCGCGTCGCCCACGGCGAACACGAGGACAACACGGGACCGTTGGTCACGGAGCTGCTCGAAGAGGCCGGATTCATCGTCGACGGCGTCGTCGTGGTCGAGGCCGAGACGGCCGCGATCCGCAACGCGCTCAACACCGCGGTGATCGGCGGCGCCGACCTGGTGATCACCGTCGGCGGCACCGGGGTCTCCCCGCGCGACCGCACGCCCGACGCGACGGCCGGTGTGCTCGACCGCCCGATCCCGGGCATCGGTGAGGCACTGCGCGCGTCCGGCCTCGCCGCCGGCGCGGTGGACGCGGGCATCTCCCGCGGGCTCGTCGGCGTCTCCGGCAGCACGCTGGTGGTCAACCTCGCGGGTTCACGCGCGGCCGTCCGCGACGGCATGGCGACACTCTCGTCGCTGGTGCCGTACGTGATCGACGAGCTGTCCGGGCTCGAAGAGGCCTAGTTCTTGGGCGCGGGTCCGGGCTCTGTCCCGGGCTCGCCCTTTTTGTCCTGGTGCAACACTCCTTCCACCTTCTCGGTGACGTGGCCGATCTTGTCCTCGAACCGGCCACCGGTGACCTTGTTCGCCCCGGCGGACGCCGCCGAGACACCCTTGGCCGCGACGTCGCCCGCCTTCTCGGCCAGCGGCCCGGCCTTCTCGCGGACTTCGCCCGCGACCTCTTCCGCTTTGTGGATGGCCTGTGCGGCCAGCCCCTTCGCTTTGTCGACAATGCTCATGCGCTGATGGTCCCACCGGTCGGCGGACCTCGCGACCGGTGCGAAAATGGACGTCATGCCAGGTGAAGACGAGGACAAGCGCTCCGCCGCGGCGGCGAAACGACGGGTCGACGAGATCTTCGGCGACGTCCTGCCGGACACGACCTCCGACGAGCGAGAGCCGGGGCGGCGCACCCCGGACTCCGACTCGTGGTTCCTGGAGAACCGGCCGCCTCATCACGACCGGTGAACCGGGTCAGCCCTGGCGGTTCTGCTGCGCGCGGAGCAGGTCGCGGATCTCGGTGAGCAGTTCGACGTCGGTCGGCTCCGCCGGGCCGGCTTCCTCGCCGCGCTTGCGCCGCTCCTGGACGTGCTTGACCGGCAGCACGATCACGAAGTAGACGACGGCCGCGACCAGCACGAAGTTGATCGCCGCGTTGATCACGCCGCCGAAGTCGAGGAACGTGGCGTCGTTCTCGGCCAGGATGTTGAACCCCAGCCCCTTGGCGGCGTCCGACCCGCCGATGGTGTTGATCAACGGTTTGATCAGGCCGTTCGTGAAGGCCGTGACGATCGCCGTGAACGCGGCGCCGATGACCACCGCGACCGCGAGGTCGACGACGTTCCCGCGCATCAGGAAGTCCTTGAAACCCTTGAGCAAGACGCTCTCCTCTTCACCTGGGACGGTTCGCCGACCGTCCCTTTCCATACCGGGGGGACGCAGGCGCCCGCCGCCATGGGCAGGCGCGAGCTAGCGGAGGGTAACCGTTATGGACCGTTCCAGCGAAGTGGCGGCGACTCGTGTCGCGATCGCGGAAGGCAGCGAAAGCAGCACCAAAGGTCCCTTGCTCCCGGCGCCGGGAGCCGTCGGGTCACGGGCAGCCTGAGCCCCCACGGCCGCCACGACAGCCCTGCTGGCCAGCACAGACGCCTCGTGCCCGGCTTCGGCGGCCGCGACGACGTCGACCCGCTGGCCCGGCCTGAGCAGCTCCGTGACACCGGCGTCGGCGAGCCTCACCGGCACAGTTGAACTCTCGGGATCACCCGATCTGGGGATGGCCGCGTCCAGCAGGCGGACGTCGGTCAGCGGTTCACCCGCCCGCGCCGCACCGACGAGCAGCCGTCCCTCCACCGACGCGGGCAGGCCGGTGGCGCCCTGTGGACGGACGTCGTCCGGGAGATCGACGAGCTTGAGGTCGACGGCGCGCAGTACCGACCCGGCCGGGAGGTCGCGGGCGGAGACCACGGTCGCGGTGCCGGGCGCGCCGCGGACGGACGAGGGCAGGAAGAGCGCGGCCAGGCCGCTGAGCAGCAGGGACACGGCAAGCCAGCGGCGCAACAGCCGCGCGGGCCTGCCGCGAAATCTTCGCAGGGCGGGCAGAGCGTGGAGCACGGGATTCCCCCTCGTCGATCGGTGATGATCTCGACGCTAGGGGCGGCACGCGGCCCTGGAAAGAACGAAAACCCCCGGCTGTGGATAACCGGGGGCCTGTGGACAACTCGTGACGTCAGGAAGCGGCGGCGGCCGTTTTCGTGGTACCCGTGGAGGAGGATGCCGCGCTCTTGGTCTCGGACTTGGACTCGGTCTTCGACTCCGACTTCGTCTCGGTCTTGGCCGGGGCCGCGGTCGTGTTGGCCTTCGAGTCGCGCGAGTCGTTGCGGTAGAAACCGCTGCCCTTGAAGACCACGCCGACCGAGCTGAAGACCTTGCGAAGCGGGCCCGAGCACTGCGGGCACACGGTCAAGCTCGCGTCGGAGAACGACTGCACGGCCTCGAAAGCGTGGTCGCATTCCTTGCAGGCGTATTGGTAGGTGGGCACTGCTGCTCCTTCGTGCATTGGCACTCAGCCGACAAGAGTGCTAACGCCTAACGGTACCGGGGCATTCCGCCGCAGGTCAAACAAGGTTTCCCAAGGTCACATGACGCGCTGGTCACGGGCGTCGCGCCTAAGCTCGTGAGGTCGTGCCACGCCGGAGTGCGGGAAAGGCGGTCACCATGTCGCAAGAGGATCCGTTCGGCGGCAGGAACCCGACCAGTCACGAGCGGATGACCGGCCTGCCCTGGGACGCCTCGTACCTCGAAGGCCCCGCCCCCTGGGATTTCGGCGGACCCCAGCCCGCGGTCGTGCGGGCGGCGGGGAGCTTCACCGGCACGGTGCTCGACGCGGGGTGCGGGTCGGGCGAGAACGCGCTTCATCTCGCGTCGCGAGGGCTTCCGGTGCTGGGTGTCGACGTCGCCGAGACGGCCCTCGCCATCGCACGGCGAAGGGCGAGCGAGCTCGGGCTCGACGCCGAATTCATGACGGCGGACGCGCTTCACCTGGAGCGGCTCGGGCGGCGGTTCGACACGGTGCTCGATTGCGGGCTCTTCCACGCTTTCGACGCGGACGAGCGCGTCGCGTACGTCAAGAGCCTCGAAGCGGTCACCAAGGGGGCGCTCTACATCCTGTGCTTCAGCGACGGCGAGAACGCCGGTCCCCACCCGGTAAAACGTGAAGCGCTGACAAAGCCCTTCGGGGCAGGATGGCGTGTGAAGACCATCGTGGAGGAGCGCGTCCGGACGAGGTTCCACGACGAAGAGGGCGCTCCCGCGTGGTTCGCGACGATCGAAAGAGAGCCGTCGGATGAGTGAGTTGCGAGATCTCCTGGCCGACGTCGCCGCCCGCGTCACCCGATACCGCGAGAGCGTCGCCGACGCCCCGGTCTTCCCGGACGACACGACGGGCGTCCGGGAGAAACTCGGCGAACTGCCCGAGAAGCCCACCCCGCCCGCCGACGTGATCCGGCGGCTGGCCGACGCCGTCGAGCCGGCGCTGGTGGCGAACACCGGGCCGAGGTACTTCGGTTTCGTCACCGGTGGCGCGCTCGACGCCGCGACCGCGGCCGACATGCTGGCGACCGGGTGGGATCAGCCCGCGTTCAACCAGGTCACCTCGCCCGCCGCCGCGATCGTCGAGGAAGTGGCGGGTGAGTGGCTCAAGGAGGTCCTCGGTCTCCCGGCCGGTGCCTCATTCGGCTTCGTGACCGGCGGGCAGGGTGCGAACACGGTCGGCCTGGCCGCCGCCCGGCATCACCTGCTGGCGCGGGCGGGATGGGACGTCGAGCGCCGGGGACTGCACGGGGCGCCACCTCTGCGGGTCGTCGCCGGAGAAGAGCGGCACGCGTCGATCGACCGGTCGCTCCGCTTGCTCGGCCTGGGCACCGACGCCGTGCGGCCGGTGCGCGCGAACGGCCAGGGTGCCCTCGACATCGCCGATCTCGAAAGGACGCTCGACGGGCCCGCAATCGTTTGCCTCCAGGCCGGGAACGTGAACACCGGCGCTTTCGACGATTTCGCCGCCGCGACGGAGATCGCCCGCCGCCACGACGCGTGGGTCCACGTCGACGGCGCGTTCGGGCTCTGGGCGGCCGCCGCTCCCACGCTCAGGCGATGGACCGCGGGACTGGAAGGGGCCGACTCCTGGGCGGTCGACGGGCACAAGTGGCTCAACGTCCCGTACGACAGCGGCTACGCGTTCTGCGCCCATCCCGAGTCGCACAGGGCCGCGATGGCGGTCACCGCCGCATACCTGACCGGCCAGGGCGCCGGTGGGGTGCGGGCGCCGGGCGACTTCGTGCCGGAATCCTCCCGCCGGGCGCGAGGATTCGCGACGTGGGCCGCGCTCAGCGAACTCGGCCGCGAGGGCATCGCCGAGATGGTCGAACGATGCTGTGCGCTGGCCAGGAGGTTCGCCGGGAAACTTGACGCGTGCGAGGGCGTCACCGTCGTGAACGACGTGGTGCTGAACCAGGTGCTCGTCGCTTTCGACGGCGATACGGACCGTGTCGTCGAAGCCCTCCAGCGGTCCGGCGAGTGCTGGATGGGCGCGACCACTTGGCGCGGACGGCGCCTGATGCGCATCTCAGTGTCGAACTGGAGCACGACCGAAGCGGACGTCGATCGCAGTGTCGAGGCGATCGAAGCAGCTCGGAAGAGCGATCAGGAATCGAGAAGCGTCGAGAACCGGTCTCACCTAGCGTGACCGTCATGGACATCGCCATTCACGGGAGCTTCCTCCCGCAGACCGACCCCGAAGCCGCTCTGGCCTTCTACCGTGACCTCCTCGGTTTCGAGGTGCGCAACGACGTCGGCTACGACGGCATGCGCTGGCTCACCGTCGGCCCGCCGGGACAGCCCGTGTCGATCGTGCTGCACCCGCCCGCCGTCGACCCGGGCATCACCGACGACGAACGCCGGGTGATCAGCGAGATGATGGCCAAGGGCACCTACGCGGGGATCCTGTTCTCCTCCGACGACCTCGACGGTCTTTTCAAGCACCTGCAGGAGGCGGGCGCCGAGATCATCCAGGAGCCGACCGACCAGCCGTACGGCCTGCGTGACGGCGCCGTCCGCGACCCGTCCGGGAACCTGATCCGTATCCAGCAGCGCGTCTGACGTCATCGGGTGCGGGCGCGGACGTGGATCCGCTCGCCCTGTTCGCCGAAGAGGCTGAGCACCTCGACCCGCCCGCGGCCGGTGGCGCCGAACCAGTGCGGCGTCCGGCAGTCGAACTCGGCGGCCTCGCCGGGACCGAGTACGACGTCCTGGTCGCCGAGCACGAGCCGCAGCCTGCCTCGCAGCACGTAAAGCCATTCGCGGCCGGTGTGGGTTCGAGTGCGGGGTTCGTCGTCGCTGGCCGGGATCGTCATCTTGTAGGCGCGAGGCCCGTCCTCGTGCCGTGTGAGCGGGATGAGCGCCCGGCCGTCCGAAGGCGCTTCGAGCACTCTCGGTGAGGCGACGATTTCGTCGACGCGCAGGCCCAGCGCGGCGATCACCGGCAGCAGCAGTTCGAGGCTCGGCTTGCGCTGTCCGGATTCGAGGCGGGACAGGGTGCTGGTGGAGATGCCGGTGGCGCGGCTGAGCTCCACCAGCGTCGTGCCCTTCTTGTCCCTGGCGCGGCGCAGCCGGGGCGCGATCAGTTCGATCGCCGCGGTGACGGCGGGTTGGCTCTCCATGCCGCCAGCAGAGCAGCTCGTCCCGGTTCCGGCAAAGTTCTTTGCCGAAACAGCCAGAATCTCCCGATGCTGGCGCCATGATCGAGACGAAACGCCTTCCCGCCGGTGTCTACCTCCTCGCCTTCAGCCTGTTCGCGATGGGGAGCGCCGAGTTCCTGATGGCCGGGGTCCTGCCCGCGGTCGCCGCCGATCTCGGCGTCTCCCTGTCCGCCGCGGGTGCGCTCATCACCGCGTTCGCGCTCGGTGTCGTCCTGGGCGGTCCGCCGTTCGCCGTGCTCAGCCTGAAATGGCCGCGGCGTACGGCGTTGATGACCACGCAGGCCGCCTTCGCCGCGGCCATCGCCGTCGGCCTGCTCGCCGACGACTACTGGATCCTCCTGGTCGCCAGGTTCGTCGCCGGTCTCGCCTACGCCGGGTTCTTCGCGGTCGCCACCGTGACCGCGATCAGCCTGGTGACCCCCGACCGCAAAGCCCGCGCCTCCGGCGTCGTGGTCGCCGGGCTCAGCGTCGCCATGGTGGCCGGGGGACCGGTCGGCACGCTGCTGAGCAACCTCACCGACTGGACCGGCGGCTTCTGGGGCGTCGTGACGCTGACCGTCGTCGGTGTGGTCGCGTGCGCCGTCGGCCTGCCCGCCACCGCGCCTTCGACGGAACCCAGCCTGTCGGGGGAGCTGCGCGCCATGCGGACGCCGCGCCTCTGGGGCGTTTACGCCATCACCATCCTGAGCACCGCCGCGTACATGGTGTCCTTCAACTACCTGGCGGCGATGCTCGCGGACGTCGTGCCCGCGGTCTGGATCCCCGCGGTCCTCGCGCTGTTCGGGATCGGCGCCTTCGCCGGACTGTCGATCGGCGGCCGCATTTCCGACCGTCGGCCGCACCACGCGCTGTTCGGCGGCGGTGTCGGCATCGCGGTCTTCTCGGCGATACTCGCCCTCTTCGCCACTTCCGTCTGGGTCGTCGTGCCGACGGTGTTCTTGCTGGGTATCGCGGCCTTCGTGCTCAATCCGGCGCTCTACGGGCGGGTCTTCACGATCGCCGCGTCCGCCCCGACTCTGGCAGGCGCGACCACGGTCTCGGCCTTCCAGCTGGGCATCAGCCTCACCCCGGCCTTCGCCGCCGGGGCGCTGAATCTGGGCGCTTCGCTGGCCGCCATCCCGTGGATCGGCGCGGGGCTGGCGCTGGTCACGGTGCTGCTTGTGCTCGTTTGCTAGCATGCGAGCATGGTCGAGAAACGGCAATTCAACGTCTATCTGCCGCCCGACCTCATCAAGCGGGTGAAGCACGCCTCCGTCGACGCGGACGAGTCGCTCTCGTCGTTCGTCGAACGGGTGCTGGAGGAGTACCTGCTGCGGACCAGTGAGGAACGCGAGCGATGAAGATCATGCCGATCCGCTACAGCGCGGACGTCGAGGCCATGACGCGGTTCTACGAGGTGCTCGGCCTCCGGACCGGGCCGGTGTCGCGCCCCGGCGGCTGGGTCGAGATGCCCGCCGAGGCCGGGATGCTGGCCATCCACCGGTCGTCCGGCGACGACGTCGGCCGCTGTGAGCTGGCCTTCGAAGTCGACGAACCACTGGAGGACGTCGCGGAACGCTTGCGGGCAGCCGGATTCGCGCCGGGCCCGCCGATGGACGAGGCATTCGGTCACTCGCTGCGCGTCCAGGATCCGGACGGGGTCTGGGTGCAGCTGAACCGGTACGACCGAGACCTCTACACATGACCGGAATCCGGCTGGCGGTCGGCATCGTCGCGCTCGAATTCGCGGCCGCCGTCACCGGTTTCGTCGCCTCCACCTTGCTGCCCGTCGTCGCCGGCGATCTCGACGCGAGGAGCGACCTCGGACTCCTGATCGCCGGCTCGACGCTGGGGTTGTTCGTCGCGCTCCCGTTGGCGAGCCGGGTTCTCAGCAGGCTGGGCCCCCGTGGCACGCTCGCGGTCGGGATGATCGCCTACCTCGGCGGGCTCACCCTGGCCGCGTCGGCGCGGACGGCGTGGATGTTCGCCCTCGGCCAGTTCTCGGCCGGGCTCGCCAGTGGCCTGCTGGCGATTTTCGGTGTCAGCTCGGCGATCCGGCATCTCGACGACCGGCTGAGGATCCGCGTGATCGCGGCGTCGTCGGCGATGTGGATCGTGCCCGCCCTGGTCGGCCCGGCCGCGACCCTCGGCCTGGAACATCTCGTCGGCTGGCGGTGGACCCTGCTGCTTCCGGTGCCGTTCGTCCTTTTCGGACGGTTGCTGGTCGTGCGTGCCGCGCGCGGCGACGTACCGGATGCCACTTCACGGCCCTTGCTGCGGACGCTGTCGGTGCCACTGGGAGCGGCGATCGTCGTGTTCAGCGCGGGTTTCTGGCCGCTCGCGCTCGCCGGGTCGGCGATCACCGCCGCCGGGATGATCGCGATCCTGCCGCCGGGCACCGCACGGCTCCGGCCGGGAACCCCCGCCGCGCTCGGCGCGATGGTGCTGTTCGCGATCGGTTATTTCGGCGCGGACAGCCTGATCACCGTGCTCCTGACGAGCGGTTTCCACCTGAGCCTCGGGCAAGCGGCGATCGTCCTGAGCGCCGCCCCGCTCGGCTGGACGGTGACCACCCTAGTCGCGGCCAAGTTCTCCTCCGCGCGCTTTCCCGTCGTGGGCCTGAGCCTGACCGCCCTCGGCACCGCGGCCGTGGCCTTCGGTGGGTCGTTCGTCATAGCCCTCGTCGCCTGGACGGTCGCCGGAATCGGCGTCGGACTCGCTTACCCGGGCCTGTACATCAGGGCCACGACGGCGGACGCGAGCGGTTTCACCGCCGCCGAGCTCGCGACCGCCGTCATCACCGCCGAATGCGTCGGGCAATTGCTGGGCAGGGCCGTCGGCGGTGCCCTGAGTTCTTCAGGCACCGGATTGTTCGTCTCGTACGGGCTCTTCGCGGCCGCCCTGGCGGCGGCCGCGTTCGCCGCGAGTCGTCAGTCGATAAGGACGTTCTTGTAGAACAGGTTCGCGTAGCGGTTGATGTTGTCCATGCTGCTACGCGATCCGAAACCCATGTACAGCCGGGTTTCCCCGGCGAGGCTCCGGTAGATCCCGAGCCCCTCCGGTTCACGGAACACCAGCGACTGCCCAGCCTTGGTCAGCGCGCGGCTCTTCACGGTGCCCGTGTTCATGTCGATGCAGGTGACGTAGGAGTCGATGTCGGCGGGATCCTCGTGCCCCGTACCGTCCAATGTGTACAGATACTGGCCGTAGATGGTGTAACCCTGGAAAGTCACCGGCACGGTCGACAGCGCGGGCTGTGCGAAATGCGCCAGCGGCGAGCTGAAGTTGCCGGCGGCCGCGGAGGCGAGCGGGTAGACGCTGTAGAACATCTTGCCGCCTTCGTTGCGGCGCACCGCGATCCGCTTGTTGATCGGATCGGTGGCGCAGGTGATCGTGTCGCTGCCGGTGAGGAACTTCTTCACCGACGGCGTGCCACCGTTGACGAACTTGAACCGCGCCAGCGCCGTCCCGCGACCGGCGCTCGTGGGCCCGTCCGAGTCGCATTCCATCCAGATGTAGGAGTCGGTGCCCACCGGTTCGACGCCGATCGACACCCCGTGCCCGGCGTTGTTCAGATGCATCGCGCCCTGGATCTCGCCGGAGAAGTTGACCTGGGTGACGCACAGGTCGTCGCCGGTCCCGCCGTTGCGCGCGTTCACGATGAAGATGCGCACGTTCTGGTTGTCGAAGGCGAAGCCCTGCATCACATGGTGCGATTCGTGCAGGATCTTGCTGCGGAATTCGTCGTAGGACGGCTTGGTGAGGTCGAACCGCTTGGACGCCGGTACCGCGGCCGAAGCCGGTTCGGCGAACACCGCGCCGGTGCCGAGCAGCGCCGTCGTCGCGGCGAGACCACCACCGGCCCGCAGCAGCGAACGCCGGGAGAACGGGGACCGGACGGGGTCCGGGGGCAGCTGCTCGGACATGGGCGCTCGCCTTCGTCGGGTTTCGCGGTCCGATGGAAGGTTGTTCACGCTCGTACAAGATTCGTACAACCCGCCTACCTCCCCTCGCACAGGGCGGCGTTGGCGACGTCGATGGCGCTCGGGTCGGTCGGGAGCTGGTTCGTGTTGGTCACGACCGACGCGAACCGGCCGTCGTCGGTGGCCAGTGTCAGCGACGCGTGCCCGGTCGGCAGGGAACCGTCGTGTCCCCAGGCCACGCCGCCGCAGGACAACTGGAGGCTGAACTGCCCGAGCCCGTACCCGGCGGGGGAGCCCGGCGTCCACGGCACGACGGTGCGCATCTCCGCGAGGGCCTTCGGCGAGACGATCGTGCCCGAAACGAGCGCGCGGTAGAACTTCGCGAGGTCCGTCAAGGTGGATTCCATCGCGGCCGACGAACTCCACTTCGAGAGCTCGAACGAGGTCGTCATGTCGACCCAGAAGTAGGCGCCACCGAGCTGGAACCCCTGGTAACCGGGCAGATACGGACTGGTGATGGTGCGCTTTCCCGGCGGCGGGAACGAGGTTTCGGTCAGCCCGGCCGGTGCGATGATCCGCTCGGTGATCGCGTCGCCGACGTACTTGCCCGTGAGCTTCTCGATCAGCAGGCCGAGCACCAGGTAGCCGACGTTGGAGTAGTGGTAGGCGCCGGGCGCGGAGACCGGTTTGTCGTCCATCGCGGCCTGCACGAGCGTGGCCAGGTCGTACGTGCCGTCGGGCTTGGTCTTCGCGTCGGCGGGGTCGTGGGGGAATCCCGCCGTGTGGTTGAGCAACCGCCGCACGGTGATGACGGTGCCGTCGTAGTTCCCGGTGACGACGCCGGGCAGGTACCGCTCGATCGGAGCGTCGAGGTCGACGAGCCCCTCGTCGAACAGCTGGAGCACCACGGCCGCGGTGAAGGTCTTGGTCTGGCTGGCGATCCGGAAATGGTCGTCCGCCGTGATGGGCCGCTGTCCGGGGGTGGTGGCCGAGCCGCTCGACAGGGACCACGAGCCCTGACCGTCGCCGGCGTGGACGGCGGCGCCGGGGCCCGCCTTCCGCTGGAAGCGGTCGAGCATGGTCTGTACGGCGGCGTGATCGCCGGTCTCGGCCGCCACCGCGGGCGCGACCGGTACGGCGAGCGCGACGGCCAGTGCGACACCGGCGATCCACTGGGTATTCGTTCCCATTCTCTTCTCCCTCAGTCTTTTTCGGAGTTCGCCGAGGCCTCACCGATCGCGGTGAGACCTTTCTCGACGACGTCGAGCACACCGGCCACGCCTTCGAGCAATTTCACGAGGTTTTCGCCGCTGACGAGCAGCTCGCCGAGTTTCGCCGCGATCCGGCCGCCGTGTTCGACGGCGATCGCCACACACTCCGGGATCGCCTCGGCGATGCTGGCCCCGAAAGTCGCGGGCGCCGCCGCGATGGCCCTCGTCATGATCGGCACGATCTTCCCGACGGCCTCGGTGATCAGCCGGGTGACGATGTCGACGGCCTGCGCCACCACCTCACCGGCCGCGACGATCGCCTTCGCGTTGGTCGCCGCGGCCTCCGCGACCGTTTTGACCCCGTCGACCAGCTTCGTCGCCGTCGCGGCGTAGTCCTGCTTCGCGTTCCCGGACCATTCGCTCGTCTCTTTCTCCGTCGTGGAGCCGTAGTCTTCGGCGACGGAGTTCGCGCCCCGCGAGACCCGGTCGTGCTCGGCGGAGGGAGCCGAAACCGACCCCGGATCACCGCGAAGCTGCCCGAGCGGCTCTTCGAGGAACGAGATCATCGGTGTCAGGAAGTCACACCCGGCGCTGCTCAACGCGGAAAGCGGGCTCGCCGTCGAGCCGAGCATGTCGAGTGAGACGGCCGGTTCGCCGCTGAGCTCCGCGGACAGCCATTCCTTGCCGCCGACGGAATCCCGCGCGATACGCAGGTTCGCGAGCGCGGTGCCGATCTCCACCGCGGTGGTCATCGTGCGCCTCCGTCTCGGTTCAGGCGGGCGGCGTGTTCTTCGTCCGTGCTCTGATACATCCCGGCCGCCTTCCGCATGCCTTCGCCGACGTCGTCCATGACGGACGCGGTGCGGGCGAACGCGTCCCTCGTCCGGCTCATCGCGGCGCCGATACCCGCGGTGAAGCACTGCGCGAACGGCCCGAGCGCCGTCGGCGGCATTTCACCGGGCAGGGCTGTGCCGAGCGACGACAACTGGTCGGCGTGCGCGGCGAGCCGGCCCGCGTGCCGGCGTAACTGATCGGGATCGACGGTGTAGGACCGTTCCGCGGTCATCGCACGACCTCCGGCGAGAGGTGCCGGGTGAGCCGGGTGAGTGCCGGACCGTCACCGAGATAGCCGGCCATCACGTCGGCCATCCGTTCGCCGGCGAGAGACTGGGCCTCGCGTGCGGTGGTCACGATCAGCACGGCGAGCGCGTCGGCTTCGAGTCTGCGCGCGGCGGGCGTCAACGCGACATCCTCGAGCACACCCGCCGCGTTGACCGAAACGGTGACCTCACCCCGGGGTGAGCGTGCCGTCGCCCCCGCCTGTTCGAGGCTTTCCCGAGCCTGGAGGGCGCCGTCCGCGGCGCGTTCGAGCCGGTCCCGGTAGTCGGCGAGCCATTGTGCCGGCTCCATGGTGTTCCCCTTCCCTTTTCGATGGAACGCGTCGTCACTGGCTGGCCAGTGCCGTCGCCTCGCGTAGTGCGTGAACGAGTTCGTTGTGCCGCAACGGGTTGACGCTCACCCAGCCGCGGTCGTCGTGGTCGATCCGGACTCTCCCCGAAGGACCGTCCAGCCAGGAGATTTCGAGTGGCCGCTTCTCGGCGCCCGATCGGCGCACGACACCGAGCTGGCCGCGTCCGGTCAGCGAAGGCAGCACGGTGGCGAGCGCTTCGGCGGCCGGGTCGTCACCGGCGGCCCCTGGGGACAAGGTGATCGGCAGGGTCGGTGCGGCGGGCACGTCGGGAAGGAGCCCGGCGAGAGTGTCGGCCACCGCGTCGTACGCGACCCTCATGACGGTCACCTGGCTCGGCGTGCCACCGAGCGTCTGTCCACAAAGGACCGCTCGGTTTTCGTGGATCATCGCCGCGAACCCCGTCAAGCTTCCCTTGTGGGCCAGCACCAGATCGACTGAGCTGTGGTACCCGCGCAGCGCGGCGACCAGAGCCCCGGCCAGGCCGGCGGGTCCCTCCGACGTGGCGAGACCACGCTCGGCCAGCGAACCACCCGCGGCGCTGAGCGACACCTCGCGTTCGCCCGCGATCCGGCCGAACGACGGAATCCGCATCGGAAACGGCAGCGGTACCCCGGCGAAGGTGGCGAGCAGATCCAGCTCCGCGAGTGCGAAGCGGGTGCCGTGTTCGTCGAGCGGGGTCATGACGCCCGCCCCTTGAGTTCGTCGCCGGAGCGCTCTTCCCGCTCTTGGTACTCACGTTTGGCGGACGCCAGCATCTGCTGGTACTCCCGGACTTCGCGTTCCGCGGCCTTCACCTCGCCCGCGAGTCCGGAGCCTCCCGCGGCTTCCCGCAGGCGGTGCGCCAGATGCGCGGCGGGCGGCGCGGTTCCCAGCATCGGCAGCCGTTCCGCGAGCCTGCTCGCGGTGGCCACCAGATCGGCGGTGAGATCGCCGAGCTCGGCCAGCGTCGTGATGCGCGCGTCGAGCAGGTCCAGCTCGACTTCGATGCCCCGCCCCGCGCTCATCGCCACTCCTGCCGGGGAAGACCGATGACCGCCTCGCTGGCGGGTTCCGCGAGAGGGAACAGCGCGTGGTCGATCGTCGGCAGCTGGTTCGTGTGGTCGTCCTCGTCGGACCGGCCAGGCGTGCCCGAGCCGACCGGCGCCGGCTGACCCACGGAGCCGGTGCGCGCCGCGGCCGGTTCGGCGGCCGTCTGCGCCGCCATCGCGCCGGGCCCGGCCGGCAACGCCGCCGCCCCCACTCGCACGCCGTTCGCGAGAGGATTCACGAAGGCGCCGGTGAGGCCGGCACTGACGGCCGGGACTTGTCCGAGCCCGCCGGACCCGGTGAGGCGCTGCCAGGAAGACCCGCTCGGGGTGGTGCGCTCCGGTGAGGAGGCCGAGGCGCTCACCGTGGTGTCGACGTCCGGCATGGTCGAGGCGGCCGGGACCGTGCCTTGTGCCTGTCCGATCAGCCTGCTCGAATTCGTCAGGCTCGACTCATAGGTGCGCATCGTCTGGACGGCGCGCTGCTTCCGCAGATCGGCCGTGCCGGTTTCGGCGTAGAAGCTGAAACCGGCTCCGCCGAAGGTCCAGTCCAAGAACATGCCCGTCATGCGTCCGGCCGGATCGTCCGCCGGGGCGGGCATCGTGGCCCTGGCCCACGCGAGCGCGTCGGCCGCCTGTTGCGCGGCCCGCTCGCCGGCGTGGGCGAGTTCCGCGATCTTCTCCACCCGTTCGGCGAGCACGAGTAGCCGCTTGGCCGCCTCCTCCGCGCCGCTGCCGTGCCAGCCGTCCAGCAGCGCGTCGTGCTGTTCGCGCAGCACCTCGGCGTGGTCGACCAAGGCCGCCCGGTGCCCGGACCAGTCCGCGGCGATCGTGCTGACGTCCGTGACGTCGGCGTCCTGCCACAGCATCCCGTGGAGCTCTTCGTGGCTGTAGGCATCCCAGTTCACCCCGCCATCCAGCGCGGTCTCGGCGCTCACCCCGGTTCCCCCCTTCCCACCGACCGCTTGTCGATGCGACCCATGCTGGCGGCGGGCGTGCCGGAGCCGGAAGGTCGAGCGGCGGCCATTTACGGCCGGTGGCGCTGAGCTGCGGAAAGGCCCTAGAGCTGGGAGCGGTAGGCCTTCGCGAGATGCTGCTGCAGCCGGGCGTGCCGGAACTGGTAGACCGCGCCGGACTGGCGCAGGACCCCTCGCCGGTACGCGTCGTCCAGGAACGCGGTGACGGCCCACGGCAGCTTGCGGAGCAAGGGGAGCCGCAAGCGGGTGAAGACCAGCCACTGGCCCCACGCGGTGAAGGTGATCACGTACGCGAAGGCCGTGACGAGCCCCGCGGTGAGGCCGAGCAGGGCACTGACCCTGAACGAGCGCACGAGGTGGAAGGACGGGCCCGTGATGCTCTCCAGCGCGGCCGCGGCCCCGAAGCTGCCGAGGCCGATCGCGATCGCGAGCACCGGCGCGAACAACCCGACGACGCGCAGCACGGTCGAGCGGTTCGCCGCGAGCAGATCGGCGGGGCTGGTGGCGGTGGTCAAGTTCGCGGGTACCTGGAGGAGGGTGAGGAGCGCCAGCAGCCCGCCGCAGACAGGGCCGAAGGCGAGCCCGAAAACGGTGACGTCGACCAGGATCAGGCGAAGGAGATGGCCGAGATCATCGATGACGACGAGATCCGGCGACAGCGCTCTCACGAAGACGCCGACAAGGGTGACGGCGACGGCCGCCAGCACGCCGCCCGCCACACCCGCCGCGAACCTGACCGCGATCCTTCGCCGGAGGCGGGGCCGTCGTGCCCGCCGGTCGAACAGCCGCATCCGCACACGTGTCGGTTCAAGGGACCCGGCCTTGCGGACCACGAGGAACGAATACAGCAGACCGAACGGAACGGCGATCACGGCCCCGCTGGCCAGCCCGTCGACGAGGACGACGGGCCACCGGAACGGCAGGCCGGAAGTGAGGGAATTGAGCGGGCTCAACACGAACCAGATGACGAGCGCCGTGGTCAGCCAGGTGGAGGCCGTCACCAGGAGGATGCGCGACCAACGGGTCAGCGAGCCGCCCAACCGCCACCATTCGAGGTCACCGGTGTCCCGCCGGTCGAGGTCGTCGGCGAGAAAACCCAGCCAGTGGCGGACCTGTTCGAGATCCCAGCGCTGCCGGACGTCACCGGCTTCCCAGACTGTGGGGACGAAGGTGTCGAGCAGATGCTCCTCGAGCGCCTGCGTCGTGGGGAAGCGGTCGGTGTCCAGCAGAATTGCCGGATCGCGTTCGCGCGAGTCGCTGTAGACCGTGCGGGCGAGCCCGACCATGAGCGGGGTTTTCAGGACCGTGGCCAGGTTCGAGGCCGGCGCTTCGGTATCGCGCAAGGCGGCCAAGACCGGATCCCACGCCGTGGCCGTTCCGCCGGGAGTGACGCGTCGTGCCGTTCGGGGCAGGTAACCGGCGAGATCGTCGACGCCGAGGTCGGTCAGTTCGACGACGGCGGCCGACGTCAGCGTGTGGACGTTGGTGACAGCACGTTCGTACTCGTCGAAACGACTGGTCAGGAACAGCGGCCCGGACAGGGAGTTGAGTGCTTCGAGCGCCGGCCGGTGCAGCCCCTCGGCGATCTCGTCGAAGCCGTCGAGGACGGGCAGGACGTATCCGGTGTCGACCAGCACGGCCGCCAACGTCGAGCCGCCGGGAGCCTCGGCGGAGAGCCCGGGATGGTCGCGCTGAAGCGTTTCGACGAGCCAGGAACGCAACGGTGTCGTGGTCGGGTCCCACGAACCGATGGTGAAGATGACCGGCACGACGCCGCCGCGATTCCGGACGGCCAGCGCGTCGAGCGCGAAACGCAGCGTCAGCACGGTCTTGCCCGCCCCCGCGCGGCCCAGCACCACCAGTTTCCGTGACGGGATGCCGCGGTAGACGTCCGCGATGTCGCCGATCTCGCCGGAGAGATCGAGCGGCGGGGCGGTCACCCCGTGCGGAACGCGGCAGATGTTGTCCCAGTGGTCGGCGAGTTCGGCCGCGACCCGCCACCGCACGGGCAGGGGGAACGGATCGTGCACTCGGCGCAGTTCCTCCTCGCGCCGGAGCCGGGTGGCGATGATCGTGGCCAGGTGGTCCGCCGCTTCGGTCACCTCTTCGGGCACGATGACGAGGGAGGGAGCCGGAACCACCGGTGTTTCGACGGTGTCCTCGGGCGGCGCTTCGACGGGCTCGTCCGGCTGCCTGCCGTCGGCGGCGGCGAGGAGATCGGCGCGCTCCTGCGGGGTGATGCCGAGTGCGTCGGCGAGCAACGTCACGGTGCCGACGCGCGGGTCTGTGCCCCCACCGGTTTCGAGACGGCGGATGGTCCGCACCCCGACCCCCGAGCGGGCGGCCAAGCCGTCCTGAGTCAGACCTGCCCGGCGGCGGGCGTCACGGAGGAGAACGCCGAACCGACCGGCCACGGGCGACGTCCCTCCAGAAGCGCTGTGCGACGGGTGATCATCCTAGTGGCGGGTAGGCCGCGAACGGGAGTCCGTAAGCCTGGTCGGTACCCCGCGCGAATCCTTTCTTTCGTATTCGCCGATCCCGGTATGTTTCGCGACGAAATCGGCAAGAAAAGCGGGCGGCTGTGAAACGCGAAAGACCCGCACTTTTTGGGAAGTGCGGGTCTTTTCTGCTGTGGACCTTGAGGGAACTTACTACAACACAAAACCCCAGGTAGAGGCCCTGGAAACCCTGCTCCGGAAGCTTCCGGACCGCGCTGCACCGGCTCCGCCCGTCGACCGACCCAAACCACGGCGGGCACGCCAACTCGACGCTGATCAGGTTCAGGAACTCATCGCCGGATACCAGACCGGGGCGACGGTGTACGAGTTGGGTGCCCGGTTCGGCATCGAACGGCGAACAGGTCAGCAACATCCTCCACCGGCGCGGTGTGCCGATGCGCCGACGCAGCCTCTCCGCCGAGCAGATCGACAACGCCGTCCACCTCTACAACCTCGGCTGGTCCCTGGCACGAGTCGGCGAACACCTAGGCGTCAGCCACACCACAGTGCTGACCAAGCTGCGCGAACGCGGCATCCCCACCCGAGACACCCGCGGACGGCCGCGATCGTCCATGCTCAGTCAACAGCCGTGCAACCCACTCATACAGTCTGACTCCATTCTTCATGCCCTAGTGGCGCCTCGTTTAGCTGATCACGAAGGCTCCGCCAGTTCGACATGAACTTATCCATGAGTGCGGTGAAGCGCGGTCCGTGGTTGCGTTCGAGGTGATGCGTCATTTCGTGGACGACGATGTACTCCAGGCAGTCTGGGTGCTTTTTGGCGAGTTCGACGTTGAACCAGATGTGCCCGCTGCCAGGGTTGCAGGAACCCCACTTGGTCTTCATTCGTCTGATGGTCCAGCGCGGCACCGACACGTCCAGTTTCGGTTCCCACTTGGCGATCAGAGGCGGGATCGCTTGTCGTAGTTGCTCCCGGTACCAACGATCAATCAGTTCGCGTCGGCGCTCTGCCGTGGTGCCTGCCGGAACATAGAGCAGCAACCGTTCGCCGTCTACCTCGAAGTGAGCCCGTCCAGGGCGCTCGATCACCTTCATTCGGCGGCGAATTCCCCACACGTAGTGAGACTCGCCCGTGATCATCTCTCGCTCGGACTGGCGCGCGGCCGAGCGAAGTTGCTCACGCTGCTGCTTGATCCACGGCAGCCGCTGGATCACGGCCAACCGGACGTGGTCGTCGTCAAGCCGGTGCGGGGCGGCGACTCGGACGCGTCCCAGTGGTGGGTAGACACCGATGTGCAGGTTCTTGATGTCCTTGTAGACGACGTCGATGTTAATCCCGCGGACGGTCAAGTAGGCACTAGCGGTACTCATGACGTGCCTTTACCAGCTCAAGCAGTTCATCAAGACGGTCGAAGTCGTCAGGCAACGTCTGGGCGAGCGCGCGTTTGACCTTCTTCTCCTTGATCGGATTGCCCACCCACGAGTCAGGCTTGGTGTGCCAGATGGTTGCGTCGATGTCAATCGCAAGCTTGATCGATGGATAACAGAAGTCGATCAGGGCACGGCGGGCACCGTTGTTGGCCCACTCCGGGTACGGAGTATCTGATTCGCCCTTACCGAGCTTGGTCGCGTGCTCCAACAACTTCGCAAGGTACTCCTGGTAGTCCAGCGCCCCCTGGCGGCGTTCCTCGAGGATGGCGTCAAGCAGCTCGGACATCTTGTCGTAGTACTTCGGGTTCATCGCCCGCTCATCGATGATGAGCTTGCGAATGTTGTTGGTGATCGTCTCCGCCACCGCTTCGGGCTCTTTCTTGATGCCCGCGGGCAGCTTGCTGAGAGCACCGGCCCCCATCTCAACGATCAGCTGGATCAGGCCGGCGTCCTGGAAGTCGGAGACCACTTCGGACGGCCTCGCACTGATGTAGGTGTCGAGCAGGTGGCGCATGCCAGCCTCGTACTGCTTGAAGTCGACGTTCTCGCCAGCACCGAGCTTGACCTCATCACGCACGTTGGCGTAGTGCACGATCTCGTCTTTGATCGCAGCGGCTTCCCCGTCGCTGTAGCCTGCGGCGCTCATCTCATTGGCGAGGTTGGCGTATGCCCTGGTCACGATGGCAACAGACTTGTAGAGCTCAACTCGCTTGGGCTCGTTGGCCTTGAGCTGCTCGGCGTTGCCATGCTCACGGGCACAGAAATAGTGCTGGTACTGCACCGTGTTCTTCGGCGGTGCGACTGGTTCGCACAGCGCCCGGATCTTCTCCAGTGCCTCGTCCAAGTCCTCCCGAGCCTTCTCGAGCCGGTCGGACAGAAGTCCCTCGATGTCCTTCTTCTCGTAGCCCTCCAGGGCACCGCCGGTGTAGTCGGTGATCGCGGACTCAAGCGAGTTGAATAGGTCACGGTAGTCGACGATGTAGCCGTAGTCCTTATCCTCGCCGTCGAGGCGGTTGACCCGGCAGATCGCCTGGAACAGGCCGTGGTCGGCCATCTTCTTGTCGATGTACAGGTAGGTCGCGCTGGGCGCGTCGAAGCCGGTGAGGAGCTTGTCGACGACGATGAGCAGGCGCATCTGTCCCGGATCGTTGACGAAACGGTCCTTGACGTCCTTCTCGAACTGTTCGACCTTGGTCATCGCCTTGTCGGCAGGCTCGTTGAAGTGGTCGGCCAGCATCTGCCGGTAGATCTCGTACTGGCGCAGCCGCTCAGTGGCGCCGTGGCCGGAGTCTTCCTTGGCGATGTCGCTCGCCTGCGGTTCGTATGACGTGACGATGGCGCACTTGCCTTTGAACCCGGCCTGCGTGAACAGCTCGTAGAACTTGCACGCCTGGTAGATGCTCGAACTGACGAGGATCGCGTTGCCACGGCCATCCGACAGGCGCGGCTTGATCTCCATATCGAGCAGGATGTCGTTGACGATCTGCCTGGCACGCGGTTCGGAGCTGACGACCTTCTGCATGGTGCCCCAGCGCTTCTTGAGCTCCGCGCGGGACAGGTCTGTCATGCCCTTGGTCTTGGCCTCGAACCACTTGTCGACCTTCGCAGGGGAGGTCAGTTCCTGGTCGATGTTGCGCGCCTCGTACCGCAAGTCCAGTACGACGCCGTCGGCCACTCCCTCGTCGAACTTGTAGGTGTGGACGAAGCTGCCGAACTTCTCGATGGTCGTTGCTTTGTCCGCCTTGAGCAGCGGCGTGCCAGTGAAGCCGATGAACATCGCGCCTGGTAAGAGCGTCTTCATGGCATCGTGCATCTTGCCCGACTGAGTTCGGTGGGCCTCGTCGACGAAGACGAAGATGTTGCCCTTGGCACGGAAGTCCTTTGGGATCGTCGCGTTCAGCTCGCGGATGAACTCGCTCTCCGCTTGGTCTCGAGCAGCGTTGTCCTCAGAGTCGCGGAATTTATGGACCAGCGAACAGACCAGCCATTCGTCGCTGGTGTTGAGGGTGGCCAGCATGTCGGCGCCGCTCTTGGTGCGGTAGATCGACTCGTTGACCCCGTTGAAGACCTTCTCGATCTGCTCGTCCAGTTCGGTGCGGTCGGTGATGAGCAACACGCGGCCATCCGGCTGGTTTTCACGGATCCACTTGGCCAGCCACACCATCGTCAGCGACTTGCCCGAGCCCTGTGTGTGCCAGATGATGCCGCCCTCGCGCTTGGCAATCCGATCCTGGGCTGCCTTGACGCCGAAGTACTGATTATGCCGAGATGTCTTCTTCTGCCCTGCATCGAAGACCATGAAGTCATGGACCAGCTCGAGCAGCCGCTCCTTCGAGCAGAGCTGGATTAAGGAACGATCGAGGGGGTCAACGATGTCGGACGGCTCACGCCACGCCAGCCAGTACTTCTCCGATGTATCGATGACGCTGTAGCGCAGCCCCTCCACATCGTTGCCGGCCATCACGAGCTGCACCGTCGTGAAGAACGACCGGATGAACTCGGGCCGCTGGTTCCCATAGCTTTGCCGGATGCCTTCGGAGACGGCGACCTTCGAGCGCTTGAGCTCGATCGTCCCGAGGGCAATACCGTTGACGTACAGCACGATGTCCGGGCGCTTGGTGTGCTGGCCTAGCACCGTGACTTCCTCCGCCAGCGCGAAGTGGTTGGCTTCTGGCCGTGCCCAGTCGATGAGCCACACCGTCTCCGTGCGCTCGCCTACGCCAGGCTTGACCTTCACCCCGTAGCGCAGCAGGCCGTAGACGTCACGGTTCGCCTCGTATAGATCACGACCACCACCGAGCGAAGCGTCGCTCTTCAGCTTGTCGACCGCCTTGTTGATCAGGTTGTCGCTGTACGCGCGGGCACGGAGATTCTGCGCAAGCAGCTCGACCTCGACGTTGGAGTTGCCCTCGCGGTACTCCCAGTTGCCGAGGTACTCGTAACCCAGCGAGTCCCTGAACAGTTCGATGATGCGATCTTGAGCCTTACGCTCAGGTTGCCCCACGTTACTCACGCAGCACCTTCCTCGATCGGAAGGCGGGTACGACCGGTCAGCAGTTGCTGCATTATCCCTTGTTTGACGTTCCGCTTTTTGGCGAGCCGACGTTTAATAGCCATGATCTCGTTCTCTGAGTCCTGAAATGCTGCGACTATGGCACGCTGTTCGTCGATCGGAGGCAACAGAAGGCTGAGATTGAGAACTTTCGTCTTCGCAATGTTGTACCGAGTTGCGCCTTGCGCGAGCGACGCCACCAGTGCGCGACCACTGCCCGATCGAAAGAAGTATGCAAGATAGCCAGGGTCGATCAACTCGTATTGTTTCAAACGGTATCCAAAACAGAAGCTGTTCAGGAATGTTGTTGGGGAGGGATTAAAATCCACCACCGCAGCCAGAGCTACTTCTTCTGGCGTCTCAGAGGACCCATTGAAGAGAACATCGCCCCGTCGAACTGAGTTCTGCCGCTCATTGGCGAGTACTTTGACGCGTTCGAGTCGTCGACCATGGAGTCGCGGGCTTTCCATAACTTCTGTAAAGGTCACGAACGAAGCTGAGCCCGTCCCAAAGTCGTCTTTTGTCTTGCCCGCCAGGCCGCCGTAGGTGGAACCGGCATCACGTAGACAAACTCGACTCCAAGGAGTACTGAAGCCAGGCAGGCGGGTCTCGCCAGTCAGGAGCTTCTGAACCACGCCCTGCTTGATCGCCTGCTTCTTGACAATCATCCGCTCCAACGTGGCTATCAACTCATCAATGTCGTCCAGGACGACGGCGATTCGGTCCTGTTCGGAACGGGGCGGGAGCGGTATCTGCAACTTCGCCGCCAGACCCGTATTGAAAACCTGCTGCGCACCGCCGACCAGTTGTTCCTCGATGCGCGCGCTTCCGAGGCGCGAGTTCAACACATGCATCGCAAACGAGGGGTTCAGAAATCGTCTATCAGGTCGAACGATGACAAGGCTTGCCGCATTGGCCTCTTTGAGGGAATCGGGGACGATAGCAGTCCTGCCCGGGTAGCCGACTCGCACGAGCACAAGATCCCCGGGCTGCAGGGCGGACTTCGACCAACTTTTGTGCGTCAGGTGTGAAATATAGCGCAAGTTTGTTAGGTCGATACGCCCCGGAAGGACGTTGGTTCCGCGCAGTAGTGGAACCCCTCTGGCTCTAAAAAGATGGGACATTGAACCAACGAAGCCCACCGTGACCTTCGTGCTAATCTCGCCTAGCGTAGCCTCAGGCCAGGGCGTGGCGTGGGCCGTCATTTCACCACCCCCATATCTGCCAGGTAGCTGGCGACTGCGGTCTCAAGCTTCTGAAGCTCGATGTCGAGCGCTTCGACTGTTTCGGAGTAGCGTTCACCGAGCTGCTGTATCCGACCGACTAAAAAGAGCGTAAGCGAGTCGACGACGCGTACGACGCGATCCGCGGTAGTCGCGTGCCACTTGTCGTCGAGGACAAGTTGCTTGATTTCAGGCAGGGTGAGTTCGCTGTACTTCTTGAGGGTCGCTAGATTATGCGCGGCCTGGGCATCCTTCGCAGCCTTCTTTGCGACAGCTTCGTTGTTGTACAACTTGATCAGGTATTGGAGTGCCTCGATCTCCTCTGGGGCAGCCCCTTCGTGCCGGGCCTCCTTGAGCCGTGTCGAAGCAAGAGGCTTAGACATCTTGCCGTCGTCCATGGCCTCGGCAAGCAGGCCGTCTTCGACGGCATGCTCCTCAATGTATTCCTCAACGGCGCGCCCGGCTTCCTCGGCTACCGCGTTCAGCGTATCCACCTCGGCCTGCTCGTCCGCGAAGTAGCGAACGACGACGAGCGCGGGCGGAATGAGGTCCATTTTGTACTTGGTGGCGCCACGCCCCGAGCCGACCACAAGGTCGGGTGTCTCGGAGAGCTTCCGCTCCTTGTCCTCGATGGTCTTGCGAGGCTTGGCGGCGTTGATCCACCCCTCGTTCATGATGAGGAAGGCGTCGTCGTGCATAACGCCGTGCCAGTAGGTCATGAGCTGCTCGTAGACGTCGTACTCGTCAAGCAGTGGCGTGTCCCTGAACCGCGCGAGTAGATCGTCGCTGATGTGAGCGATTAGATCCTTCGGGACGGTGTCCGTGTTCAAGCCTTGCAGAATCGGCCGGTGAGCCGCGAACCAGTCGTCAACCTGGCTGCGCACGTCAGTAGCGAATTTCTGGAACTCGTCGGAGTCCAAGATGGCCTGCTGCACTTTATTCACGCCGATCGCAAGGTCACTGTAGCCGGAGCGGTTTGGCCTGAAGAGCGTCGCGCGAAGACTCGGGAATGCCTCCCAGTACCCGCTGAGCGCGTCCAGATCACGGTCCGGGATCCCGCCGTGCAGGTGGGCGTAAAGGTCCTGGATGTCCTCCGGCTCGGAGGAATCGATGTAGCGCGGGATGTTGAGGTTGTAGTCGTTCTTTGGATCAGCGATCTCGTGGAGCGGCACCATGCGCGAGTAGCGCTCGATCTCCGTCTGCTTGTTGAAGATGTCGACGATCTTGTGGATATCCTGGCTGCGGAGGCGGTTCTTGTTGCCGTCCTTGATGAATTCCTTGGAGGCGTCGATCATGAACACGCCGGTCCGGGCCTGGGCATTCTCCTTGTCGAGAACAATGATGCACGCCGGGATGCCGGTTCCGTAGAAAAGGTTGGCGGGCAGACCAATGATGCCCTTGATGTAGCCGCGACGCAGCAGCTCCCTGCGAATGTTGGCCTCGGCGTTGCCGCGGAAGAGCACACCGTGTGGCAGGATGACCGCAGCCTTGCCGTTGCTCTTAAGGGACTTAAGGATGTGCAACAGGAAGGCGTAGTCGCCGTTCTTCTCCGGTGGCCGGCCAAACTCGAATCGACCGTACTCATTCTCCAGGCCGTTGCTCCACGACTTGATCGAGAACGGCGGATTGGCGACGGCGAAGTCGAAGGTCCGTAGCTGGCTTCCCGTGATCAACTGGGGGCTCGTGATCGTGTCACCCTTGCGGATGTCCGCGTCCTCGCTGCCGTGGAGGATCATATTCATCCTGGCTAGCGCCCAGGTGGCGTTGTCCTTCTCCTGGCCGTAGATGGTGATGCCGCGAGGGGCCTCATCGGCAACCTTGAGGAGCAACGAACCCGACCCACACGTGGGGTCGTAGACCGTGTGGTCCTGCCGGGTACCTTGCCCGATGCCGACAACCTTGGCGAGCACGCGCGAGACCTCGGCCGGGGTGTAGAACTGGCCCTTCGACTTGCCAGACTCCGTGGCGAAGTGCCGCATCAGGTACTCGTAGGCGTCGCCGAGCAAGTCGTCGCCCTCGGCGCGACTGCCCCGGAAGTCCAGGTCAGCGAAGATCGTCACCAGTTTGGAGAGCCGGTCCTGCATCTCCTTGCCCTTGCCGAGCTTCTCCTCGTCGTTGAAGTCGGCCAGGTCGATGACCTTCTGCAGCCCGTTAGCCTCGGCGAGCCTGCCGATGATCTTGTTGATCCCGTCGCCGATTTCCTTATCGCCCTTGAGGGCGACCATGTCGTCGAAGGAGCCGCCGTCAGGGACGTCGATCAAGGAGTTGCGGTCGGACTTTGCCTTGTCCGTCACGTACTTCACGAACAGCAGCGTCAGGATGTAGTCCTTGTACTGGCTCGCATCCATGCCGCCGCGCAGCTCGTCACAGCTCCGCCAGAGCGAGCTGTACAAGTCCGACTTCTTGAGGGCCATTACCACGCCACCCCCCTGCCTACCTCAAGACCCGAGCCTGTGCGCGAGCCCACGGCAAAACGTGCGTGCGACCTGTCCATTCTGCGGCATCCATCCTTATGTGACTTTGCGTGACGATTGCGCCACGAATGGTGATATTTGGATCGAGCGCTTCAACGATAGTGCCCGGACACTCGCGAAGTGAGTTGCCGTCGCGCGACACCCTGCTCCGGAAGCTGCCGTACCCAACGGGCCGGGCTTCATCACCCGGCGACCCAGCCCAAACCACGACTAGCCCGCCAGTTTGAGGCCGATCAAGTCCAGGATCTCATCGCTGGCGACCAAGCCAGGGCAGTCCTGTACGAGCTGGGCGTCCCCATCAGGAACCGTCGCCTGCGGCGCCCTCACAGGAGGAGACATCCGAATGCTGCGAGCTTATCCTCGATGAGAGATTCAAATCAGCGTCAGCAGGCTCGCTGGCGACCAGCAACGTCCTCGTCCCCACTTACGTGACCAACAAGCCGTCGCGACAGGGTGGTGACTCTGATGGTCGAACCAAAGAAGCGGGGACACAAGCCCCGAACCCATGTGTCGAGGGTCCGGATTCGGGGTGTGCGACACGATCCACCAGACGCGCACAAGATCGCCAAAGTGCTCGTCGAGCTCGCACGACAACTGGACGTCGACCCGGATCAAGATCCAGACAGCCGGACCGAAGTTCTAGTAAGCGACCCAACGTGCCGCGACCAAACCCCCGCCACAGATGAACCCCCTGCGAGTGCCTGACCTGGGATTTCCAAGCGCTCAGGGGGTTCATCTACAACTTCATGTGTGGAGCTGAGGGGAATCGAACCCCTGACCTTCTCGATGCGAACGAGACGCGCTACCAACTGCGCTACAGCCCCTGGTGAAGCTTGCCCCTGCGTTTGAGGCTCCATGAGCTTAGCAGTGGCTCTGGAGGCTCGAACGCAGGGGGGTCACTCTCCGGAGGCCCGGCGGAAAGGCCTGGTCCCGGGCTCGTCGAGCTCGTGGAAGGCAGGGTCCTCGTCGTCGAGGTCGACGACGACGGCTTGGCGCCGGAGGCGGGACATCGGGGACGGTTTGCGTTCCACGACGGCCGGACGTTCGGTGGCGACGACCTCGATGTCCTC
The DNA here is from genome assembly GCF_041021335.1 of Amycolatopsis sp. SB7-3. Lineage (NCBI taxonomy): Bacteria > Bacillati > Actinomycetota > Actinomycetes > Pseudonocardiales > Pseudonocardiaceae > Amycolatopsis > Amycolatopsis sp. SB7-3. The sequence goes on along the minus strand of NZ_JBFPJQ010000001.1, from coordinate 1,312,287 downwards.
ACGGGACTCGTGGTCTTCGTCGTCGACCGCCGGGCGGCGCGGGGCGCGGGTGCTGTTGAAGCGGGCGAGGCGGCGCTGCCGGATGTCGTTCTCGATGCGGACCTGGCGGCGCAAGTACGCCAGGTAGCCGATGAGGACGGCGTCGACGACACCGTTGGCCCACCAGACCGTCGGGGTCAGGAAGCCGGCGACGGCCGCGGTGGTGACCACCAGCACCAGGAGGGCGATGACGACCCGCTGCCGGAACGCGTACTTGGCGCGGGCGGCGATGTCCGCAGCCTCCGGGTCGAAGCCGCCACGGCCGGGACGGTAGCCCGTGCCTTGGCGTTCTCTTTCCGGGCGGGCCGTGTGCGAGGGCTGGGGAAGCGGTTCGGCTTCCGGCTCCTCGTCCTCGAGGTCGGCGTCGAGCTCCGCCTCGAGTTCGGCCAGGTCGTCTTCTACCGATGGTTCCGTGTTTTCCGCCATCGCGAACTCCTCCGGTCCCTCGTGGCGTGTGCTCCCGCTCCGCACGACTCGCGCCGCCAAGGCCGAGTCCGTCGTCCGTGCGACCTGCTGGCGCTTGCGGGCGACCATGGGCACGAGAACGACGAGCCATGCCGCTGCGAGCGCGACGATGATCACCGAACTGGGCATCTCCCGTCACCTCCCCCGATCCACTGCTGTAGTCACGCTAGCCACAACAGTCACACACGCCGCGCAGACTCGCCGGTTTCGATCACGGAAAATGCATCACCAAATTAGGTGAATCTCACAGCTTGTGGTAACGCGGTCACCGGAACGACCCGGTAATGGGGTCAAACGCGCTCCGCGAGGCCCTTCGAGACGAGCCGTGAGACCAGTCCGTCACCGGTCTCCTCCTTGGTGACGGCGTAGCAGAAATGATCCCGCCAGCCACCCGCGACATCGAGATAACGCTCGAAAAGTCCTTCTTGCCGGTAGCCCGCTTTGCCGAGAACCCGCAGGCTGGGGGTGTTTTCGGGGCGGACGGTCGCCTCCAGGCGGTGCAGCCCGCCGAAGTCGAAGACGTGGTCGGTGACGAGGGCGACGGCGCCGGTCGCGACGCCACCGCGGACGATGTCCGATGACACCCAGTAGCCGATCCAGGCCGATCGGAGCGACGCCCGGATGACGTTACCCACAGTGATCTGCCCGGCGAAGCGTCCGTCCACCGTGATGGTGAACGGGAGACATTGACCGCGCCTGGCCAAGCCGCGCAATGCCAGCCATTGGGACGGCCATGACCAATACGCGTTGCGATCCGGCCAGGGCCCGACGCCGGTCGGTTCCCACATTTCCAGGTGCTCGCGATCGCGCAGCCGGACGCGGCTCCACTCACCGGCGTCGCGGAGACGGACCGGCCGGACGGCGAGGATCCCGGCGGGCACCCGGAGCGGGCCCAGCTTCGCGGGCCAGCCCGGATGCCTGCTCTCGATCGGATACGCGACGCCGGAAATCGGTGCGCCCATTACGCCCGCTGGGCCAGGAAGGTCACCTTGACCTGCTCGCCCGCGGCGACCTCGGTGAGGTCTTCGTCGATGTTGATCAGGCAGTTCGCCTCGGCCAGCGACGCGAGCAGATGCGCGCCGGAGGTGCCGAGCGGCTGCACCAGGTACTCGCCGTTGCCCTCGTCGCGCAGCAGTTGCCCGCGCAGGAACCCTTTCCGGCCCTTGGTCGAGGTGATCGGGGAGAGCAGCCGCGCGCCGACGATCCGGCGGTGCGGGTTGCGGGTGCCGCGCGCGGCGCGGATCAGCGGGCGGACCAGCACCTCGAACACGACCAGCGCGCTCATCGGGTTGCCGGGGATCAGGAACGTCGGCACCGAGTCGGGGCCGAGCCTGCCGAAACCCTGCACGGACCCGGGGTGCATGGCGACGCGGGTCATGTCGATGTGGCCGAGATCGGACAGCGCCGCGTGCACTTCGTCGCCCGCGCTCCCGCCGGCGCCGCCCGCGACGACGACGATCTCCGACATCAGCAGGCGGCCTTCGACGACCTCTCGCAGGCGTTTCGGATCGCCGGGGACGATGCCGACGCGGCTCACCTCGGCGCCCGCGTCCCGCGCGGCCGCGGACAGCGCGTAGGAGTTGACGTCGTAAACCTGTCCGACCGAGGGGGTGCGGTCGATGTCGACCAGTTCGTCACCGACGGAAACGATCGAAACCCGGGGTCGCGGGTAGACCAGGACCTTCGCGCGGCCGACCGCGGCGAGCAAGCCGACCTGGGCCGAGCCGATGGTGTCGCCCTTGCGCACGGCGACGTCGCCGATCTGCACGTCCTCGCCGGTCCGGCGCACGTAACCGGCCGACGGCACCGACCGATGCACGGTGACCTTGGCCTGGTGCCCGTCGGTGTAGGCGGTCGGGACGACGGCGTCGGCGAGCGTCGGCAGCGGCGCGCCGGTGTCGACCCGCACGGCCTGCCCCGGCTGCAACCGCCGCGGCTGGCGGGAACCGGCGGCGATCTCGCCGACCACCGGCAACTGCACCGGCTCCTGGCCCGCGGAGCGGACATCGACGCTTCGCACCGCGTAGCCGTCGACGGCGGCCTGGTCGAAACCGGGCAGCGCGTGTTCGGCGACGACCTCTTCGGCGCACAGGAGGCCCTGGGCCTCGGAGATGGCGACCCGGACCGGGCGCGGGCGTACCGCCGCGTCCAGGGTCAGGGAGATCTGATCCTCGACGGAACGGAACTGTCCCGCGTCTTCGGTCTCGGCCGCTTCGGCGATGGGTTCCGTCATGACTGGGGGATCTCGATCCGTTCGTTCGACCAGGCACGCGTTGAAGGCCCGTCGGTGAACTGAAGTTCACCACCGTTACCAGGAGTGATGCGGTCCGAAGCCGCGGAAATCGCCCGATCGGGCAAGCTCCTCGTGGTCCGTGCCGCCGGGGTGGTCGCTGCGCCTGTCATAGGCGTGAAGCCTAACCTGACCACGTGGTCGAGCCCGGCAATGAACACCTGAGCAAAACGGAGTGGCGTTCCCGGATAACCGCCGAACGGCGTTCGCAGGTGTTGGAAGAGCATGCGCGGGAGGCCGTGGCGCTAGCCGCGGCCGCCGCTCGCCTGCCCGGTGAAGTCGTGTGCGCCTATGTTCCGTTCGGTACCGAACCAGGTTCGACGTCACTACTTGATCAACTTCTGGACCAGGGCAAACGGGTGCTGCTGCCGATCGTCCCCGACGCGCCGGGCCCGCTGGAGTGGGCCGTCTACGAGGAACCGTCGAGCCTCGGGCCGGGACGGCTGCGGGGGTTGCTCGAGCCGACCGGGCGCCGCCTCGGTCCCGACACGCTGGGGACGGCCGATCTGGTGCTGATCCCGGCGCTCGCCGTCGACGACGCGGGCGTCCGGCTCGGCCGCGGCGCCGGGTACTACGACCGGTCGCTCTCCTTCGCCGCACCCGGCGCGGCACTGATCGCCGTCGTCCGGGACGCCGAACTCGTGCGCGAGTTGCCCGCGGAACCGCATGACGTCCGCATGACCGGGGTACTGACCCCGGAGCACGGCTTGGCGCCGCGCCCGGTAATAGACTGACGCCCCGACGCAGTGGTTCAGAAAGGGCACAATGAGCTCTGACGCGCACCTGTCCGATCATTTCGCCGAAACGCTGTCGAAAATGCGTTCCGCGGGCGCCCACCCCATGGAGCTGGCGGCCCTGCGACGGCGTCTCGAGCAGCTGACCGAACCCGGCGCCGGTGAATTGCCGGGAAACGAACTCGAACCTCTCGATGACATCAGCAGGCTCGTGGATCTGCCCGAGCCGGACCCCGAAGAAGCGCGCCGGGTGCTGGACCGCACCGCCGTCCTGAAGCTCAACGGCGGGCTCGGCACGAGCATGGGGCTCACCGGCCCGAAATCGCTGCTGGAGATCAAACCGGGGAAGACGTTCCTCGACGTCATCGCCATGCAGGTGCTTTCGACCCGGGAGAAGTACAACGCGCGGCTCCCGCTGATCCTGATGAATTCGGCGGGCACCCGCGAACCTTCGCTGGAGTTGTTGAAGAAGTATCCAGATCTCGCCGACGACGTCATCCCGGCCGACTTCCTGCAGGGGCGTGAACCGAAGATCACCGCGGACGGGCGGCCCGTCGCCTGGCCCGCGAACCCGGAGCTCGAATGGTGCCCGCCGGGGCACGGCGACATCTACGTCGCGCTCGCGGTGAGCGGAATGCTCGAAACCCTGCTGGCCGAGGGAATCCGCTGGTGCTTCGTGTCCAACTCCGACAACCTCGGCGCGCTTCCGGACGCCCGGATCGCGGCGTGGCTGGCGACGGAGGACATCCCTTTCGCGATGGAGACGGTGCTCGGCACCGCGGCCGACCGCAAGGGCGGGCACCTCGCGCGGCGTGCGGGCCGGATCGTCTTGCGTGAATCCGCGCAGGTTCCCGACGGGGACGACTCGTTCGGTGACGTCGCCAAGTGGCGTTACTTCAACACCAACAACATCTGGTTCGATCTCGAACGCCTGAAGGCGCTGCAGGACGCGGACCCCGCCGCGCCGCTGCTCCCGCTGATCGTGAACCGGAAGACCGTCGATCCCGCCGACGCCGCCAGCACGCCGGTGATCCAGCTCGAAACGGCGATGGGCGCGGCGATCGGTTCGGTCGAGGGCGCGCGGGCCATCGAGATCCCGCGGAGCCGGTTCGCTCCGGTCAAGACCACCGACGATCTGCTGGTCGTCCGGTCCGATGCATACGTGCTCGACGACGGCGGGGAGATGGTCCCGGAGTTCACCACAACCCCGCCGGTCGTGTCGCTGAGCAAGGAGTTCTACAAGCTCCTTCCGGACTTCGACGCGCGTATCCCCGTCGCGCCTTCGCTCAAGGAGTGCACGAGCCTCGCGGTGGACGGCGATGTCACCTTCGGAAAGGACGTCGTCGTCCGGGGCGATGTGAAGGTCACCGGGCCGAAAACCATCCCGGACGGCGAAGTCCTCTAGCCGCGCTGGGCGACGAACACGTACTCGCGTCCTGGACGGTCGGGGGCGTCCCGGACGTCCAGGACGCGAAATCCGTGCTCCGCCAGCAGGGACTCCAGGTCTTCGCGTTCGCGGAACCACAACGTCGAGTCCGAGGTGACGACCTCGCCGTCGGGGAACCGGTAGCTGTACCGGAACGACACGAACGGGAGGTTCACTTCGGTGACCTCGCGCCACTGCTCGACCTCGCCGACGCCGGGAACGTCGATGGTTTCGTGCGCCGTGTCGGCCGCCCAGTCCTCCCACGCCCGGCGTCCGGGGCGCCGGATCTCGAAGACCAGATGACCGCCCGGCACCAGCGCGGTATGGACGCCTTCGAGGGTCCGGTTCCATTCGTCGTCGGTCAGGAAGACCTGGGCCACGTTCCCGGTCATCACCGCGAGATCGGCTCCCACGTCGCCCGCCGCTTGCGCGTCGCCATGGATCCAGGTGATCTTCCCTTCCAGGTCTTTGGCTTTCGCGACGTCCAGTGACGCCTTCGCGGGATCGACACCGACGACCTCGATTCCGCGCGCGGCCAAGAGAACGGCCAGGCAACCGGTGCCGCAGCCGACGTCGAGCACTCTCTTCGCCCCGAGCTCGCCGATGATGCCGAGGTAGTGGTCCAGGTCGTCGCGAGCGCCGTCGAAGGCGTCGTAGATCGGTGCGAGCCGGGCGTGGGCGAAGAGCGCGTCAGGCATTCGGCGACGATAGTTCCGGGACGCGTGCGGGAGCCACGGATTTACGGTCGCGCCGCCACGCCCGTTCTCCCAGTGACGCCAGCTGCGGCAACACCCGGCTGACGCCGAGCTCCTGTACATGCCGAAGAAACCTAGCCGGTGCCGGCTTCGTCCACCGGGTGCTCGAGCCAGGCGTTCGGCTCCGTGTAGACGCCGACGTCCAGCGCCGAGGAGGCGAGCACCGGCGCGATCCCGCCCGGCACGGCCGTGAGGCCGTCCTGGAGTTCGACGCCGGTCCACGCCTTCCACTGGGCGAAGGTGCCGGTGACCGTCATCGCGAACGGTGCCACTTTCCGGAACCGGGCGCCGAGCCGTTCATGCGTGCGCAGCCACGGATCCTCCGGCAGCCCGTCCGCGCGACGGCGGGCGATGTAGTCCTCAAAGGACAGTCCCGGTTCGTTCTCCTTCCCGGCCGGCCGGACCGGCACGACGAGTTTGCCCATCCCTGTTTCCGAAGCGCGCTTTTTCAACGCTTCCAACGCTTTTGTGGCCAGGCCGCCGCCACGGCGGCCTGGCGCGACCATCACTTCGAGTGCGATCAACGTATTCGTCTCACGGGAGCTCAGCAGGTCTTCCGCGGCCCAGATCAGGGCGGCGTCCCAGCCGTGGTCCGGCAGTTCCGGGCGTTCGGCGGTCGGGAAGCCGACCGGGACGGCGGCGGTTCTCGCCACGGGAACGCCGTCTTCCAGCAGCACGAGGAAGTATTCCGGCCAGCGGGCGGCCAGGTGGGACGACTTCGCCAGCAGTCCGGCCAGACCGTGCTGGAGGAATTCGCCGCCGACGCCGCCGAGGCCGAGCGCGGGCTCGCGCAGTTCGGGCCTGGTGGCCAGGTCTTCGATCACGATCATGTCCTCAGTAGACCCGAGAACACGCGATTCTCACGAGGTAGTTTTCCGGTATGACGAGAGGAAGTGGAGCGTACGCCTGTCCTTGCTGCGGCTATCTCACGCTGGGCGAGCGCGGCGCGTTCGAGATCTGCTCGGTCTGCTTCTGGGAAGACGACGGGCAGGACGACCACGACACTGACGTCGTCCGAGGTGGGCCTAACGGTGCCCTGTCACTTACGGTCGCTCGGCGGAACTTCGATCTTCACGGTGCCTGCGAAGAGGCGCATGTGCACAATGTGCGGCCTCCGGAACCGGACGAGATCCCTGTCGATGGGAGCGCTCGGCCGCTGCCCGAAGACGCGAAGGTCAGGCGGGTGAAACGGATACGGTACTGATCAGCGTACGGGCAGCGCGCGGCGCCGTCCGGTGATTCCGGTGGTGTTGAGGTTGGCGCGCTCGCCGGCGGAGTGACCGTCGAGATAGCCGCTGCCGGACAGCCGCCTCGGCGGAGCCGAGCGCAGGTCGCCGTACTGCTCGTCGTACGCCTGTTTGACCATCGCCGTCCGATCCTGGATCACCAGTTCGGCCGAGCGGTGACCGGCGGTGGCCGTATGGGTCCTGGCCGCGGTGTCCTCGCTGTTGCGGAGCCGTTCGTAGACCGCGCCGGAGAATCCGTGCAGCCACGTCCGCCGGTACGCGGCCAGCGATTCGCCCGCGAACACCCGGTTCTCCGGGCGCACCCTGGTCAGTTGGGTGGTCGCCTGCAGCAGCAGGCTCGTGTACAGCAGTTCCGTCCGCTCCAGATCGGAACGGAAACCGAACACCGTCACCGCGGTGACCGATTGGCCCAGCCGGTGCAGCAGGGCCCGGCAGCGCAGCGGATGCGCGATGTTCGTGAGCAGGCCCGCCTTGTCCCGGCTGTACGGGTTGTCGATCGGGATCTTGATCTGGGTGATCTCGTCGGCGGTCGCCCCGGAGGCGGCCAGCAACGCCTGATCGATGCCGTACCGGGCGATCAGTTCGGCGGCCTTGGTGTTGTACGACTCGGCTTCGGCCTCGGTGACCGCCGGGTCCTCCGCCTTCGCGAGGAGTTTCCGGACGCGCGCGAGCAGCGTGTCATGGTCGGGCATGGTCCTCCTTCCTGATTGGGTTGGAGCGGATCAATCTAGGAGAGAGGTCCGACAATATTCGGACGAGAGGTCCGGATCCCGGTGAGGGGGCGGTATGCCGGTGGACGTGTCGGTGGTCGGTTCCGGGCCGAACGGGCTCGCGGCGGCGGTCTTGCTGGTCAGGGCGGGGCTGACGGTCGAAGTGCACGAAGCGGCCGAAGAGATCGGTGGCGGGACGCGCACGGCTTCGCTGTTCGACGACGAGGTCCGGCACGACATCTGCGCCACCGGACATCCGCTGGCCGCGGCGTCTCCCTTCTTCCGCTGGTTCGGTCTCGCCGAACACGGTGTCGACCTTCTGCGGCCGGAGATCGCGTACGCGCATCCCCTTGGCGGTGACCGGGCCGCTCTCGCGTACGAAGATCTCGACCGGACCTGTGACGCCCTCGGCGCGGACGGTCCCCGGTGGCGGCGTCTGCTGGGCCCTCTCGCCGACCGTAGCCGCGAACTGGCCGATCTCCTGCTCGGAGACCTTCGCCGTCCGCCTCGCGACCCGCGCGCCGCGGCCCTCCTCCCGGCCAGGATCGCGCTGCTCGCGTCCGGTTCGGAGCGCCGCTTGTTCACCGGTCCGGAAGCGCCCGCGCTGCTCGCCGGGGTTTCCGCGCACGTGATGAGCCGCCAGCCCTCACTCGCCGCGGCCGGTGCGACGCTGCTGCTCAGCCACCTCGCGCACTCGACGGGCTGGCCGATCGCCCGCGGCGGAAGCCGGACGATCACCGAGGCTCTGGCCGCCGATCTCCGCGCCCGCGGCGGACGGATCCACACCGGAAGCAGGATCACCGATCTGCGGCGACTGGCGAAGTCGCGCACGGTGATCCTCGACATCGCCCCGCGTGGTTTCCTCGAAATCGCCGGCGGGCTGTTGCCGCCGCGATACCGGAAGGCGCTGGAGGCCTACCGCTACGGACCCGGCGCGGCGAAGGTCGATTTCCTGGTGTCCGAACCGGTTCCGTGGGCGGCGCCGGAGGTCGGCAAGGCGGGCACCGTCCATCTCGGAGGCACCCGAGACGAGGTCTACGCCGCCGAAAACGCCATCGTGCGCGGGCAAGATCCGGACGGCCGGTTCGTGCTCGTGTCGGATCCGATGGCGATCGATCCGTCGCGCGGGCTGCCGGGCAAGCGGCCGGTGTGGGCGTATTGCCATGTGCCGAACGGGGATCCGCGAGACGTCACCGAGCTCGTCCGGGGGCGCATCGAACGGTTCGCGCCCGGCTTCTCCGACACGATCCTGGCGAGCCGTTGCGTCACCGCGCCGGAACTGGAGGCCTACAACGCGAACTATCCCGGCGGCGACGTCGCGGCGGGCGCGGTGACTCTGCGGCAGGTGCTCGGACGGCCGGTCGCCCGGTGGAACACACACCGGACGCCGCTCGGCGGTGTCTTCCTGTGTTCGGCCGCGACGGCCCCGGGCCCCGGCGTGCACGGGATGGGCGGCTGGTACGCCGCGAAAGCCGTGCTGGGGAAGGATTTCGAGCGGGTGATTCAGGAACCGCGCGGTCGCACGAGTCCCGTTTCGTAGGCCACCACCACGGCTTGGGCCCGGCTGGAGATCCGGAGCTTGGTCATCAAACGGTTCAGGTGCGTTTTCACCGTGGCCTCGCTGACCAGCAGGCTCCGGGCGATGTCCGCGTTCGGCATGCCGGTGCCGACGAAACGCAGCACCTCGATTTCGCGTTCGGTCAGCCCGGCCAGCGCGGGCGGGGCCGCCGGCTTGTCCGGCGGGCCCTGGGTGAAGGCCTCCACCAGCCGCCGCGTGATGGTCGGGCCGAACAGCATGTCGCCGCGCGCGACGGCGTGGATCCCGGCGATCAGGGTCTCCGGCGGGCTGTCCTTGAGCAGGAAACCCGCCGCGCCCGCGCGCAACGCCGTGTAGACGTATTCGTCGAGGTCGAACACCGTCAGCATGAGCACGTGCGGCTTTTCCGCCCCGGTGTCCGCGAGGATCCGCTCGGTCGCCTTCACTCCGTCGAGTTCGGGAAGCCGGATGTCCATCAGGATCACGTCGGGACGCAGTTCACGAGCCTTCTCGACGGCTTCGAGCCCGTCTCGCGCCTCGCCCGCGACCCGGACACCGGGAACGGCTTCGAGCAGGGCGACGAATCCCGCCCGGACGAGATCCTGGTCGTCGACCACCAGCACACTGGTCACCGGGCTCGCTCCTGCGGCAGATAGGGAAGGGTCAGTTCGATCGCGAAACCACCGGATCCGGCCGGTCCCATTTCGATCGAACCACCGTACATTCTCGCCCGTTCACGCATTCCGATGAGGCCTTGTCCCGCCGGATTCGGTGGTGGTGTCCCTTCGGACGCGGAATTGCGGACACTCAGCACGAGCGCGTCTTCGCCGTATTCGAGGACGAGTTCCACGATCGCCTGATCCGCGTGTTTCAGCACGTTGGTAAGCGCTTCCTGCGCGATTCGGTAGGTGCACAGCTGCTGACCCGGCGGAAGTCGTCGCGGTTCGCCGATGGTCCGCGTCTTCACCGTGAGGCCGGCTTCACGCACACGGGTGACCAGTGCGGGAAGGTCGGCGAGGCCGGGCTGGGGGCGGTACTCGTGGGTTTCGCGCTGGGGCGGGCGCAGTACGCCGAGCAGGCGCCGCAGTTCGTCGAGTGCTTCGGTCGTGGTCCCCGTGATGGTGTCGAGTGCGGTGCGCGCGGTGTCCGGGGAGGATTCGAAGACGTACCGGGCCAGATTCGCCTGCACCGCGATCACCGAAATGTGGTGGGAGACGACGTCGTGCAGCTCGTGGGCGATACGGATGCGCTCCTCGACGACGGCCTGTTCCGCCTCGAGCCGGATCTCCCGTTCCGCGCGGACGGCGCGTTCCACCATCCGGTCCGCGCGCAGGTAGCCGAGCCGTCCGACGATGATCGTGCCCGCGCACTGCGCGAGCAGGCGGGTCGTGTCCACCACGAAGGACGGCACCTCGCCGAGCACGAGTCCCAGTTCGAAAAGGGCGATCCAGGCGATCGTCGGCGGGACGGCCTTGGCGGGTGGATACCGCGCCCACACCGTGTACGCCGCGATGAACGCCGACGGCTCGCCCAGCGTGGCCCGGTAGCCCAAAGCGGTGTAGACGGTCATGAGGGAGACCGACGCGAGCAGGACCGCGATGGGATGACGGCGGCGCATGATCAGCGGGAGGGCGATGAGCACCGCGAGGATGACGCCCGCCCCGGCCGGGTCGCCGAACGAACCGCCGCGGGGTGCCGCGCCCAAGGCGAGAAGGGTGGCCGCCGCCGCGGTGATCAGGCAGTCGATGAGCAGCGGCCGTGCGCGGAGGAGAGAGAAGAGGGACGGCACTTCCGCAAGTTACCGTCGCGGCGAGAGGGCGCCCAATTCCTGCAACCAGCGCGGTATTCAGCGCGCCCTATACCGCCAAGGTTTACCCCGGCTTCCGACTCGCGGGGATTCCGCTCGGTGATCGGTCCGGATAACGTCGGAACAGGATGGATATTCCATTCCCCGACTCGGCGAAGAGGATGACCCGCTCCGGGTAAGAGGGCCTTCGGGAGGGGATATCCGGAACAGGCCGCCTCTTCGCCGAGCTTCAGCCCAGATAGGCGTCCAATGTGACGGCCAGCGCCCGCTCCGGTGTCGGCGCGAAGCTGGCGCCCGCCAGCCCGCCCCAGAGCCACAACTGGGCGAGGCCGTGCAGGGACGCCCACAGCGACGACGCGAGCAGCCGCGGATCGGTCGCGGGATGCCAGCCGCCTTCCTGCACGTCTTCGACCAACGCGGCGAAGAAGTCGAACACCGCGCTGCTCACCCGCGTGAGCTCGGGATCGTCCGGATCGATGAGATCGCGGCGGAACATCAGCTCGAACATCGCCGGATTGGCCAGCGCGAAATCGAGATAGCCGTGGCAGGCCGCGATGAGCCGTTCGCGGGGTGTCCCGGCCGGCAGGTCGGCGCCGCGTTCGAGCAGCTCGACGTAGCCGCGGGTGGCGACCGCCGAAAGCAGCGCCGCGCGGCCGGTGAAATGCCGCAGCGGCGCGCCGTGCGAGACGCCCGCGGCCTTGGCGATCCCGCGCAGCGTCACGGCGCCGACGCCTTCTTCGGCCAGCAGGGTCGCCGCGGTGTCGATCAGGCGGGTTCGGGCGCCCACGACCGGGTCTCCGCGAGAACGGGCAGCAGGTCGGGGCGTTTCGGCAGGAAGCCGTCACCCGGCTGGCGGCCGATGAGCCGGTTGCGGAACCGGCTGACCGCGACCGGGAGGACCTCCCTGGTCAGCCAGCGCAGATCCGCGCGCAGGCCGGGCCGTCCGGCCGAACCGGGCAGCGGAGCGAGCCAGGCCGGGTCGTGGGTGACGTCGAGCTTGCCGAGCACGTGCCCGGCCAGGCGCCGGTGGCCCTGCTCGGACAGGTGCAGCCGGTCCGGGCCGAAGTAGCGGGAATCGTGTGCCGCGTCGTCCGGCCAGAGGTCGACCAGCGTCGCGCCGTAGCTGACGGACGCCTCGCGGACGGCGTCGTTCAGCGCGACGATGCGCGGGCGCATGCGGTGGCCCATCGGCATGCGGTGGGAGATGTCGCTGAGGGTGAAGGTGACGACCCGCGGCGCGATCTCGGTGCAGGCGCGGATGGCGGTGTCGACGCGGCGGGCGACCGTGCGCGCGTCCCAGCCGCGGCTCATCACGTCGTTGCCGCCGCCGAACAAGGCGATCAGATCCGGCTGGAGCCTGGTCGCCGCCGGGGTCTGCTCGGCGTGGATCTGGTCGAGCCTGCGCCCGCGGACCGCGAGATTGGCGTAACGGAAACCGGGCTCGTCCTCGGCGAGCCGGTGCGCGACGAAGTCGGCCCAGCCTCGGTAGAAACCGCCCGACGGATGCGGATCGGCCAGCCCTTCGGCGCAGCTGTCGCCGAGCGCGACGAAACGTTGGTAGCCCATCCAGATCTCCGTAACCGCGAGTTCACCTTGTAGACACTGTCTATCAAACTGATGTAGACGCTGTCTACTCAGCGGTCGAGACGGTTCCGATGGGTGAAGGCGACGGCGCGCCGCGGATCGCCGTCCGGGAGCACCCGGCACAGCGCGTCGACGATCTCCAGGTCGTCGGCCCCGCACGGGGTCTCCCAGTACGACCACAACGCCGACGCGTCGCCGCTGCCGAGGACGACCCGCCGGACCGACGCGGTGACGGCTTCGCGCTCCTCGCGTACGGCGGGGGATTCCGATTCGGCGAGCAGCGGACCACGGAAGGCGTCCGCCGCTGCCGCGACGTCGCCTCGTTTGAGCGCCGCGCGGACGCGCAGGAAGTCGGCGTCCACCTCGGCGGAAAGCCGGTACGGCCGCGTCTGCACGATGTCCGAGCCGAGCTGTGTCCGGAGCCGGTGGATCTCGGCGCGCACGGTCACCGGATTGCCGCTCTCGCCGTAGAGCAACAGGGCCAGCCGCTCCGCCGAGAGCCCGCCCGGGTTCAGCGCGAGCAGGGTGAGGATCTCCGCGTGCCGCAAGGTGAACGGCACCTCGCGACCGTCCACTGTGGTCGACGGTGGCCCGTCGGTGAGGAACTCCAGCGCGAGCCGCGGCCGCCGCGCCGCGGCCCGGTTCCGCAGGCGCAGCAGGTAACCCTCGGTCAACGGCTCCACCGTGCCCAGCCGCCCGTCGGGCAGGGTGACCGCGCCGCCGCCGGGCCGGATGTCCACAGTGGAGGGAAGGTCGCCGCAGGATTCGGCCGCCAGCACGCGGCCCTTCGCCGAGAGCAGTGCGCCCGGCGCGCCACGCAACGCTTCCAGATGGGTCATGTTCGCGGCCCGCAGCCGCTCGTCGCGCATCGCGAGCCGGGCCCGCAGCTGGCCCTCGGCGAGCTGGGCGGCCGCCGTGACCAGCGCGAGCATCGCAGGATGGACCGTCCGCAGCGGACCGCTGACGTCGATCGACCCCAGCAGCGCGCCGGTCTCCGGATCGCGTACGGGCGCCGCCGCGCAGGTCCAGCCGTGATAGGTCCGCACCAGGTGCTCGGCCGAGTAGATCTGCACCGGCTCCCCGGTGGCGAGCGTGGTGCCCATCGCGTTCGTCCCGATGACGTCCTCGCTCCAGCGCGTGCCTTCGGCGAGCATCACGCCGTCCGCGCGCCGCAGCACACCCGCGGCGCCCTCCCGCCACAGGATGTGCCCGGCCGCGTCGGTCACGATCATCATGTGCTCGGCGTCGTCGGCGATGCTCACCAGCGTCTGCCGCAGGATCGGCAGGACCGGGGCCAGCGGATGCTCGTCGCGCAGCCCGTTCACCTCGCCGGAGTCGTAGACGAGCGGGGCGACGCCGGTGTCCGGATCGACGTGCGCGGCGAGCGAGCGATTCCACGACGCGGACACGATCGACCTGGGGGAACGCGGCGCGGGAACCCCGGAGAGAACGGCGTCGTGGACGTCCTTCAGCAGCCGCGCGTACGCCTGGGGGTCACGCGGCGAGGACTCTCCAGCGGGCCGCTCTGCCACGTTTCCGAGAATAGGTGACCGCGCTCACTTCGTTGCAACGTGCGTGCAACCTCACCCGCCCTAGCTTCGCCGTCATCCGCCACCCCTAGCGATGAGGCAGGAAAGATGGCCAAGTACGCGGCACCGAACACCGAAGGCAGCGTCGTCAGCTACGAGTCGCGCTACGACCACTACATCGGAGGCGAGTACGTACCGCCCGCGAGCGGTCAGTACTTCGAGAACCCGACCCCGGTGACCGGACAGGTGTTCACCGAGGTCGCCCGCGGCACCGCCGCCGACATCGACCGCGCGCTCGACGCCGCCGAAGGCGCGGCCGCGGCCTGGGGCCGGACGTCGGTGGACGAGCGCGCGAACGTGCTGCTCCGGATCGCCGACCGGATGGAGCAGAACCTCGAAGCGATCGCCGTCGCCGAATCGTGGGAGAACGGCAAACCGGTCCGCGAGACCCTGGCCGCCGACATCCCGCTGGCCATCGACCACTTCCGCTACTTCGCCGGCGCCCTGCGCGCCCAGGAGGGCGGCATCTCCCAGATCGACGACAACACCGTCGCGTACCACTTCCACGAGCCGCTGGGCGTCGTCGGCCAGATCATCCCGTGGAACTTCCCGCTGCTGATGGCGGTCTGGAAGCTCGCGCCCGCGCTGGCCGCGGGCAACGCGATCGTGCTGAAACCCGCCGAGCAGACCCCGGCGTCGATCCACCTGCTGATGTCGCTCATCGGCGACCTGATCCCGCCGGGCGTGCTGAACATCGTCAACGGTTTCGGCGTCGAGGCGGGCAAGCCGCTCGCGTCGAGCAACCGGGTGCGGAAGGTCGCGTTCACCGGCGAGACCACCACCGGACGGCTGATCCTGCAGTACGCCAGCGAGAACATCATCCCGGTCACCGTCGAACTCGGCGGCAAGAGCCCGAACATCTTCTTCGACGACGTCGCCGCCGCCAACGACGCGTTCTACGACAAGGCGCAGGAAGGCTTCGCGCTCTTCGCGCTGAACCAGGGCGAGGTCTGCACCTGTCCGTCGCGGGCGCTGATCCAGTCCGGCATCTACGACCGGTTCCTCGGCGACGCCGTCGAGCGGGTCAAGAAGATCAAGCAGGGGCACCCGCTCGACACCGAGACGCAGATCGGCGCGCAGGCCTCCAACGACCAGCTCGAGAAGATCCTTTCCTACATCGACATCGGTCAGAAGGAAGGCGCGAAGATCCTCACCGGCGGCGAGCGCAGCGACCTCGGCGGCGAACTGTCCGGCGGGTACTACGTGCAGCCGACGGTCTTCGAGGGTGACAACAAGATGCGGATCTTCCAGGAGGAGATCTTCGGCCCGGTCGTCTCGGTGGCCAGGTTCGACGACTACGCCGACGCGCTGAAGATCGCCAACGACACCCTGTACGGCCTCGGCGCCGGTGTCTGGTCGCGTGACGGCAACACCGCCTACCGCGCCGGCCGCGACATCCAGGCGGGCCGGGTGTGGGTCAACAACTACCACGCGTACCCGGCGCACGCGGCCTTCGGCGGCTACAAGGCGTCCGGGATCGGGCGCGAGAACCACAAGATGATGCTGGACCACTACCAGCAGACCAAGAACATGCTGGTGTCCTATTCGGACAGTGCGCTCGGGTTCTTCTGATGGCCGAGCGGGTCGGCTTGACACCGGCCGCCGCGGATCTGCTGCGGCGGCTGGTGTCACTCCACGGACCGGTGATGTTCCACCAGTCCGGCGGATGCTGCGACGGGAGCGCCCCGATGTGTTACCCGGCCGGCGAATTCCGCACCGGGGCGTCCGACGTCCACCTTGGTGACCTGAGCGTCGAAGGCGTCGGCGACGTTCCGGTGTGGATGTCGGGCCCCCAGTTCGAGTACTGGAAGCACACGCATCTGACCATCGACGTCGTCCCCGGCCGGGGGAGCGGATTCTCCTTGGAGGCGCCCGAAGGGGTCCGTTTCCTGGTCCGGTCCCGGTTGTTCAGCGACGAGGAGTCGGCTGAGCTGAACGGCCCAGCAACGCGATGAGCCGTGCGCCCGGTCCGGCGTCCGGCGGTGCCTCGACAGCGTGGTCGAAGGCGCCGCCGGGTCCGCGGACCGGCGTGACGTCGGGATAGCGGCTCGCCACCTTCAACGCGGCCGTCGCGAGCTCGTCGTCCCAGCGGTGTTCACGGCCCAGGGCGGTGTTGAGGTCCCAGTCGTGGGTGAGCGTGTCGACGAACAGCACGGCCAGCGCGTTCTTCCCGGGGAGCGGGCCGAAGCTCCCGAAATCGAAAGTCCTCTCCAGCGCTTCGCCGTCAAAGGCCGCGAGGAACTCGGCGGAACTCGCTTCGTAGGACCCGGCGAGGTCGTCGTCGGCCGACGGCCGGCTCTTCATCGGCTGGCCCGTCGCCTGCGCGGTACGGGAATCGTGGCCCTCGATCAGGTGTTTCACGATGTCACGGACGGTCCATTCGGCGCAGGGGGTCGAGCGGTCCCAGTCGTCCGCGCCGATTCCGGCGATCGTGGCTCCGGTGGCCCGATGGGCCCGGGTGGTGAGTGCGATGAGATCCATCGCGGCAATGTATACGAACGATCGTGCTATCTTCTAGAGGTGAACACTCTCGAAGTGAACGAGGTCTTCGTCGGCCGTCCGTCGGTGCTGGGGACGAAGCGCGACGTGCCGGTGTACAGCGCCATCGCGAAATCGCGGGTCGAGACGCCGTTCCTGGAACTGGACGAGATCAATCTGGCCGGCGACGACCAGGCCGATCGCACCGTCCACGGCGGCGTCGACAAGGCGGTCTACGTCTACCCTGCGACGCACTACGCCTCCTGGGCGGAGCAGGGTCTCCCGGTGTCGGCGGGTGATTTCGGGGAGAACGCCTCGGTGACGGGCGCCGACGAGTACGACGTCCGGGTCGGTGATGTCTGGGCCTGGGGAGACACGCTGGTCCAGGTCTCGCAGCCGAGGACGCCGTGCTTCAAGCTCGCGATGAAGACCGGGCGGAAGGACGTCATCCCGGCGATGATCGATTCCGGTCGCAGCGGCTGGTACCTGCGCGTGCTGCGGACGGGCGTGGTGCCGACGTCGGGGCGGATGACGCTCGAAGAACGCGATCTGATGAGTCCGACGATCGCCGAGGTGTACGTCGCGTCGTTCACCAACGTCGCCCAGCTCGACGACGAGCGCAGGGAGGCGTACTGGGCCCTGGTGGACCGGGTGCTCGCGGCGCCGTCGCTTTCCCGGCAGTACCGTGACGGCCTGGCATCGGCGAAGAAGCGGCGAGAGGAGCGGAATGCCGGTTGACGGCCGGGTGGCCCGCGGTGACGCGACGAGGCGGATCGTGCTTCGGCGCGCCGTGGACATCGCGTCCGTCGAGGGGCTCGACGGGTTGTCCCTCGGCAGGCTCGCCACCGAATTGGACTTGAGCAAATCCGGCGTGTTCGCCCTGTTCGGTTCCAAGGAGGAACTGCAGCTCGCGGCGGTCGAGACGGCGAGCGCGATCTTCGCGGAGAACGTCGTCGAGCCGACGCTCGAGGTCGAGCAGGGGATCACGCGGCTGCGCGCGTTGTGCGCGAACTGGCTCGACTACTCGGAACGCCGCGTGTTCCCGGGCGGCTGTTTCTTCTTCAACACCGGCGCCGAATTCGACGCGCGGACCGGCCGGGTGCACGACGCGGTCGCGAACGCGAGCCGGGCCTTCGCCCAGTTCATCCGGTCCACCGCCGTCGAGGCGCGGAAGGCCGGGCACCTGCGTGAGTCCGTCGACGTGAACCGGCTGGCCTTCGAGCTGCACGCGCTGGGGCGGGCCGCGAACGCCGATTCGGTGATGTTCGGCGGGACCGAGCCCTACGCGCTGGCTCGGGCCGCCATCACCGCCCGCCTCGACGCCGCGGCCGTGCCATGAAAGGTCCCTTCCTCGCAAATTTTGCAAGGAAGGGACCTTTCATGGCGCGCTACTTCCAGTCGACCTGCGTGGACCGGTAGAAGTCGATGCCCTGCTGAACCCACCGCGGGCTCTGCTTCGCCAGCCGGAGCCGATAGGCGTCCCAGGTGCGGGAATCCTTCGGCGACCACCCGATCTCGGCGTACCCCGGCAACCTCGGGAACGCCATGAACTCGATGTGGTCACTGGTGATCAGCGTTTCCGACCACAGCGGCGCCTCGACCCCGATCACGTTCTTCTCCGTCACGCCCTCCAGGTACGTGGCCGGATCCCAGTCGTAGCCGGTCTTGACCTCGATCAGGCCCGCCCAGCTCAGCCCGAGCGGCGTCTGCGGGTGGTACTTCATGTCCAGGTACGCCTTGTTCGCGGGCGACATCAGGATCTTGTTGCCGCGGGCCGCCGCCGCGGCGACGTTGGCGTCCGTCCCGGTCGTGCCCCAGAACTGCGGGACGGCCGAAACCGGCGGATTCGTCTTGGCGATGTCGTGCCAGCCCGTGATCGTCTTGCCGTACTTCGCGACGATCGGGTGCACCTTCGTGGCGAAGGTCTGGTAATCGGCCGGGGTGGTCGAGTGCGCTTCGTCGCCACCGATGTTGATGTACTTCCCGGGGGTGATCGCCGACAGCTCGCGGATGACGTCGTCCACGAACTTGTAGGTGATGTCCTTGCCGATGCACAGCGAGCTGTAGCCGACCTCGATGTCCGTGCGCGGCGGTATCGGCTTGCCGTCGCAGTTCAGTTCGGCGTACGAATACTGGGCCGCGTTGGTGTGGCCCGGCATGTCGATCTCGGGAACGATCGTGATGTGCCGCGAAGCCGCGTAGCGCACCAGGTCCTTGTACTGCTCCTGCGTGTAGTAACCGCCGGGAGCGCCGCCGACGGCCGTCTGGCCGCCCACGGTCGCCAGCTTCGGCCAGCTCTTGATCTCGATCCGCCAGCCCTGGTCGTCGCTCAGGTGCAGGTGGAGGTTGTTGATCTTGTACTGTGCGATCTGGTCGATGTACAGCTTGACCTGGTCCGGCGTGAAGAAGTGCCGGGCGACGTCGAGCATCGCGCTGCGGTAGCCGAAGCGCGGATAGTCGAGCACCGTGCCGCCCGAGACCACCCACGACCGCTTCTGGACGGTCTTCGCCTCGATCGCCGAAGGAAGCAACTGACGCAGCGTCTGCACGCCGAGGAACAGGCCTTCGTCGGTGTTCGCCTTCAAGGTCACGCCGGAGGGCGACACCTTGAGCTGGTAGCCCTCGCTGCCGACGCGGTCGCCCGCGTGACCGGTTTCGAGCGAGATGGCCGGGCCGCCGCCGCGGTGGCCGCTGACGACGGGCAGCCGGTAACCGGTGGCGGGCCGGAGCAGGCCCGCCAGGTATTCGGCGACCTGCTTGCCGTCGCGGTCGGTGCGGATGACGGTCGCGGGGCCGAGGCGGAAGTTCGCGCGGGGGTCGGGTTTCGCGTCGACCGGCGCGGGGACGACGTCGGTGACGGTCCGTTCGGCCTTCGTGTGCTGTCCCGCGCTCGCCGTGGCGGGGAGCCCGAGCGTCACGAGGCTCAGGACGGCCACGCCGAGCACGGTTCTGGACAGGCGTTTACTCATGGAGCACCTCCGGTCGGGGTACCTGGAGACTCTCTTCTTCTAGAGGTATAGACCAATAGGGCAAACACGACAACACCCGATCGGACCAGTACGCCGTACCGATCACCGGTCACTCGCCGCGCAGAACCGCTTTCAGGGCATCGAGAACGCTCGCGTCCTCGATCGTCGAGGGCACCTGCTCGTCGCGGCCGTCGGCGATGCCGCGCATGGTCTTGCGCAGGATCTTCCCGGACCGCGTCTTCGGTAACGCGTCCACAATGGACACGTCGCGGAACGCGGCGACCGGGCCGATGTCGCGCCGCACCAGCGCGACCAATTCGGCCTTGAGCGTTTCGGCGTCGACGTCGGCGCCCGACTTCAGCACTACGAAACCGCGCGGAAGCTGCCCCTTGAGCTGATCGCGGACCCCGATCACGGCGCATTCGGCGACAGCGGGATGCGACGCCAGCACGGCCTCCATGGAACCGGTCGAAAGCCGGTGCCCCGCGACGTTGATGACATCGTCGGTGCGGCCCATGACGAACAGGTAGCCGTCTTCGTCGACGTACCCCGAGTCACCCGTCAGGTAGTGGCCTTCATACCGCGAAAGATACGCCTCGTGATACCGCGCGTCGTCCTGCCACAACGTCGGCAGCGATCCCGGCGGAAGCGGCAGTTTGATGGCGATGGCGCCTTCGCGCCCGGCGGGAAGCGGATCGCCGGCCTGGTCCAGGATCCGCACGTCCCAGCCCGGCACCGGTTTCGTCGCGGAACCGGGTTTGACCGGCATCGGTTCCAAACCACGCGGATTCGCGGCGATCGGCCAGCCGGTCTCGGTCTGCCACCAGTGGTCGATCACCGGTACGCCGAGCTTGTCGTGCGCCCAGTGATAGGTCTCCGGATCGAGTCGTTCCCCCGCCATGAACAACGTCTTGAATCCGCTGAGCTGGTATTTTCCGATTTCGACGCCGTCCGGATCGACCTTTTTGATCGCTCGCAGCGCGGTCGGCGCGGTGAACAACGCCTTCACCCCGTGATCGGAAATGACGCGCCAGAACGCGCCCGCGTCCGGAGTGCCGACCGGTTTGCCCTCGTACATGACCGTCGTCGCCCCGATCAGAAGCGGCGCGTAGACGATGTAGGAATGGCCGACGACCCAGCCGACGTCGGACGCCGTCCACCACACGTCGCCGGGCTGGATGTCGTAGATCGCGTTCATCGACCAGGCGAGCGCGACCGCGTGCCCGCCGGTGTCGCGCACGACGCCCTTCGGTTTCCCCGTGGTGCCGGAGGTGTACAGGATGTACAGCGGGTCGGTGGCGGCGACCGGCACCGGATCGGCGGGGGAGGACTTCGCGACCAGTTCGGCCCAGTCGGCGTCGCGGTCACCCAGTTCGGCGCGAGCGCGCTCCCGCTGCAGCACCACGACCTTGTCCGGCTGGTGGGTGGTGCCCGCGAGCGCCTCGTCGATGATCGGTTTGTACTCGACGATCCGCGTCGGCTCGATCCCGCACGACGCCGCGACGATGACCTTGGGTTTCGCGTCTTCGATCCGCGCCGCGAGCTCCTTGGGCGCGAAGCCGCCGAAAACGACCGAATGCACCGCGCCGAGCCGGGCGCACGCGAGCATCGCGACCGCCGCTTCGGGGACCATCGGCATGTACACGATGACGCGGTCGCCCTTCCCGACACCGAGGGAGGCGAGCGCGCCGGCGAAGCGCGCGACCTCGTCCAGCAGTTCCGCGTAGGTGAACCGGCGAACCGAATCGGTTACGGGCGAATCCCAGATCAGCGCGATCTGCTCGCCGCGGCCGTCCCGTACGTGCCGGTCGAGCGCGTTGAACGCCGTGTTGAGCTCGCCGTCCGGGAACCAGCGGTAGAAGGGCGCTTTCGACGCGTCGAGTGCCTGCGTCGGTGTGCGGGTCCAGTCGATCGCCTGTGCGGCTTCGAGCCAGAAACCCTCCGGGTCTTCGAGGCTCCGCTGGTACGACTCGGCGTGCATCGAATGCTCCTTCGCGTTCGGGTACGGGGACCATCATGGACTTCCGGACCGGCCGATGCCTGGTGGTAACGGCGGAGAGACGCCCGCGACAACCCGGCAACCGTGTGAGGGCATGGAGCGTCCTAAGCTGGACTAGGGGGAAAACCGCCGGAAACGGCCTCGACGAGCGAGGGGAGCAGGGTCCATGGGACTAGCGAGCGCGCTGCTTTCGTTCGCGCACAGCCTGTTCGGGCCAGGGATCTGGCCTGGGGACTGGGTGTGGGCGACGAGCACCGCGGGAGCGCTGGTCGCGCTGCTGCCCGCACTGGGAGCGATGATCGTCGCGATCATCCGCAAAGGCACCGGCAACCGCTACGACGTGGTGACCCTGTCCGTCTTCGGCGGGATCGGCGTCGTCGCCGTCTTCCTCCTGCCGTGGCTGCTGGCCACCGGGGTTTCGCAGACGTACCAGGAGGCCGCGTCCAAGTCGGGCGGTCAATCCGGCTTCTCCAGCAGTGATCTGGCGACCTACAACGCCGACTACAGCCCGCTGATCGGCAAGCAGAGCGAATACCTCGGCCGCGGCCAGAACGTGTACGAGGTCCTGTTCTACCCGAACGGGATGCAGCTCAGTTACATCTTCTACCTGATCCTGCTGGTCGGGCTGCCCGCGCTGTCGCTGCTGTTCGTGATGCTGCAGGCGCGTACCGCGTTCCGCCGCGGCCCGAAGTGGCCTTCGCGGTTCTTCTGGATCCCGTTCGTGCTGATGGTGCTGGCGAGTGTCGGCATGGGCGCGAACACGGCCGTGCACTTCTGGCTCGGGTTCTTGCCGTTCAGCGTGCTGGGCCTGATCCCGGTCGCGCTTGTCGGTCCGCCGCCGTGGTCGGTGATCAACCGGCCCGACCCGCAGCCCCGGCAGAAGGTGGAGCCGTACCGCCCGGAGCCGCCCGCCCCGAAGCCGCAGCCGCAGCTGCCGCCCCCGCCCGCCAAGCAGTACCCGGCGACCGCGCTGGCGCAGGCGCCCGAACCACCCGCGCTGGCCGCGGTCCCGGGTCCGATCCCGCCTCCGCCGGGTTCCCGTAACTCCGGCGGCAGCCGCTACAAGCGCGTCCGGCGGCTCGGCCACGGTGGCTTCGGCACCGTCTGGGAAGCGGTCGACACGCAGCTCAACCGCACGGTCGCGCTGAAGATCGCGCACGCGCCGGACCGGGACACCGAGGAACGGATGCAGCGCGAGGCCCGTGCGCTGGCCGTGGTGAACCACCCCAACTGCGTCAAGGTGTACGACCTCGTCGAGGAACCCGACGGGCTCGCGCTCGTGATGGAGTACCTCGAAGGGCGCTCGCTGGCCGAGATCGTCGACTCGCAGGGCCCGCTCGACGACATCGCCGCCGGGCGGCTCTGGTCGACCATGGCGGGCGCGCTCGCGGCGGCGCACGAGAAGGGTGTGCTGCACCGGGACCTGAAGCCGTCGAACATCATCCTCGACCGCAACGGGCTCGCCCATCTGATCGACTTCGGCATCGCCCGCAGTCAGGGCGATTCGAAGATGACCGCGACCGGGATGATGATCGGCACGCCGGACTTCGTCGCCCCCGAGCAGGCGATGGGCTCGCCGGCCAGCCCGGCGTCGGACGCCTGGCAGCTCGCCGCGACGGTGAGCTACGCGCTTTCGGGTCAGCCGCCGCGCGGTACCCGGGAGACCCCGATGGCCGCGCTGATGGCCGCGGCCCGCGCCGAACCGGTGTCGAAGCTGCCGAACCGCAGCGCCCACGCCCGGATCCTCATCGCGTCGCTCGACCAGGAGCCACGTCGCCGCCCGACGCTCACCGCCGTGCGGCGCGACGTCGAAGGCTGGCTAGCCCGGGCCGGGAAGTCGCCGGACGGCCCGGTGACGCAGATCGTGACGCGTCGCCCTCCGCAGCAGCAACCGCAGCCCCGCCAGCAGCCGCAGCCTCAGCGTCACCCGCGCTGACCTGCGAAAAGGGAGCAAGGGACCTTTGCTACCACTTGTCTCGACATCGAGATAAGTGGTAGCAAAGGTCCCTTGCTCTCCCTCAGTCGACGATGACCCAGGTCCCGCCTCGCCAGGCCATGGTGAACGTCTTGGGCTGAGCCGCCATCATCGCGATCTGCGGCGCGATCGCGCCCGGCGGGACGACGACCTTGTCCGGCCCCTTGCTCTGCAGCTTCGCCCGGTCCACGCGGGTGGCCTTCAGCTTCTTCACGTCGTCGGCCGAGAGCATCCCGAACTGCATCGGGGTGAGCTGGCGGCATTCCTTCATCCCACCGTCGAACGCCGGCCCGGTGATCCGGCAGACGGTTTCGAGGTCCTTGTCGCCCAGCGCGTGGTGGTATTCCTCCATCACGCTCGCGGCGCCGTCCGGGGTGTGCGCCACGGCGCCGCCGGCGGTGGGTGTGGTGGCCTCGGAGACGGTCGCCGCGGTCGCCGAAGGCATCGAAGCGCTGGCTTGTGTCGTGCTGGTGGCAGGCGCTTCGGAAGTGCTCGGAACGGCCGAGGTCTGCGGCGACGCCGTTCCCGGCGTCTGCTCTTCGCACCCCGCGATCAAGAACAACGCCGCGGCCGCACAGGCCGCTCCGAGCGGTCGGATCGTCATGATGCCCCCTGTAGAGCTGCTGTTGACCAGCGAAGAGTAACAACTCGGGGGCAAGTGTCACACTTGAATCGGGAAAATCACGAGGTTGCTCGACCGATCGCGCTCACTTCCAGGACGGAAGCCACAACTCGGCGTTCCAATGCTCGTTCGTGATCGCGTTGCCGTTCAGGATCGGCCACAACCAGGCGAAGTTGGCCACGACGAGCCCCACGTAGAGGGCGACGACGAGCAGGCCGGTGCCCCGCCGCTCGAATCCGCGTTTCGCGCTGCCGAGGATCTGCCCGAGGACCAGCGTCAACCCGAGTACCAAGAACGGCGCCAGCGGCGTCGCGTAGAAGTAGTACATCTGGCGGTCGAGGTTGGTGAACCACGGCAGGTACCCGGCGAGGTAGCCGACGAGCACGGCGGCGTAGCGCCAGTCCGCGCGGAAGACCGAGCGCCACACGCTCCAGCCGAGCATCGGCAGCGCCAGCCACCACATCGCCGGCGTCCCGATCAGCATCGTCGCCCGCACACAGGTCGACTCGCCGCAGCCGGTCGCGTCGGTGCCGCCCGCGTACGCGTACAGCATCGGCCGCAGCCCCATCGGCCAGGTCCACGGCTTCGACTCCCACGGATGCGGTTTGTCCTTGGGTGTCACCAGGTTCGCGTGGAAGTCGAGCACGTTCATCGAGTAGTCGCCGAGCGACCGCAACGCGGGTGGCACCCAGGCCCAGAAACCCGGATCGATTTCCTTGATCGCCACGTAGTTGCGGTCGGTCGCGGTCTCGCTCGCGAACCAGGCCCAGTAGCAGGCGAAGTACACCAGGATCGGGATGACGACGATCGCCCACAGCGCGGGCAGCACGTCGCGGCGCAGCGTGCCGACCCAAGGCCGCTGCACCCCGGCGGCCCGGCGCGCGGCGACGTCGAAGAAGACGGTGAGCAGGCCGAACGCGGCGATGTAGTAGAGCGCCGACCATTTGACCCCGAAGGTCAGCCCGATCATCAGGCCCCCGGCGAACCGCCACCAGCGGAAACCCAGCTTCGGGCCGAACCGGGATTCGTCGATCCAGCCTTCGCGGACGGCCACGGCGAGCCGTCGCCGCACCTGGTCGCGGTCGCACAGCACGCAGGCGAACGCGGCGAGGACGAACAACGCGATGAAGATGTCGAGCATGCCCATGCGTGACTGCAGGTGCAGGACGCCGTCGCTGATCACCAGGATCCCGGCGACCGCGCCGAGCAGCGTCGACCGCGTGAGCCGCCGGGCGATCCGGATGGTGAGCAACACGATCAGCGTGCCCGCCAGCGCCGGCATGATCCGCCAGCCCCAGGCGTTGTAGCCGAACAGCCACTCGCCGATCGCGATGAGATGCTTCGCCAGCGGCGGGTGGACGATCAGCTCGTAGCCGTAGTTGTCCTCGTAACCGCCGTTGCGCAGCATCTGCCACGCCTGCGGGACGTAGTGCTTCTCGTCGAAGACAGGGGTGCCCTTGTCCGTGGGCGTCCCCAGGTTCTGGATCCGGACGATGCCGCCGATGAGCGTCAGCACCAGCGTGACGATCCAGCCGCGCAGGCGGTCCGTCGGCATGCCGCGGCCGAGGAGGGTGGCCTCCCGGTCGTTCGGTGGCCTGAGCGCGTCGACCGGGTCCGGCCGCACGCTCTCGTTGTCGCGGGTCAGCAGTGCGGTCACGGGGCATGATCCTACGGGCGGAAGAGTGAACTCGGTGTCCGGATCTGCGAACCGGTTAACCTTCGGGAATGACCGAAGGACGCCTCGTGCTGGCAGCCACCCCGCTCGGAGACGTCCGTGACGCTTCGCCGCGCCTGTCCGAAGCCCTCGCGACGGCCGACGTGATCGCCGCCGAAGACACCCGGCGCCTGCGCTCCCTCACCGCCGCCCTCGATGTTTCGCCGGTCGGACGCGTCGTCAGCTTCTACGAGGACGTCGAGACCGCCCGTCTGCCGAAACTGCTCGAATCGCTGCAAGCGGGCGAGACGGTGCTTCTGGTGACCGACGCCGGGATGCCGAGCGTCTCGGATCCCGGATTCCGCCTGGTGGCGGCCTGTGTCGAGGCGGACGTGCCGGTGACCTGTCTGCCCGGCCCGTCAGCGGTGACCACGGCGCTCGCGCTCTCCGGCCTACCCTGCGACCGATTCTGTTTCGAAGG
Organism: Amycolatopsis sp. SB7-3; assembly: GCF_041021335.1. NCBI lineage: Bacteria > Bacillati > Actinomycetota > Actinomycetes > Pseudonocardiales > Pseudonocardiaceae > Amycolatopsis > Amycolatopsis sp. SB7-3. Next base: position 1,285,926 of record NZ_JBFPJQ010000001.1, on the reverse strand, counting down.
TTTCGCCCCGCGCAAGCCCGGTGAACGCGCGAAATGGCTCGGTTCGTTGAAGGACGAGCCCCGTACGGCGGTGTTCTTCGAATCCCCGCATCGCCTCGCGAGCACGCTCGCCGACGCCGCCGACGTCCTGGGTTCCGAGCGCCGTGCCGCCGTCTGCCGCGAACTGACCAAAACCTACGAAGAGGTCAAACGCGGCACTCTTCCGGATTTGGCCGCTTGGGCCGCCGAAGGGGTCAAGGGCGAGATCACCGTCGTTCTGGCGGGTGCGCCGCCGCGTTCGGTGAGCGTCGAGGACCTGGTCTCCGAGGTCTCGTCGCGGGTCTCGGCAGGTGAACGCCTCAAATCCGCCGCCGCCGAGGTCGCCGAAGCGGCCGGGGTGTCGAAGAAGGAGCTCTACGACGCTGTTCTCGCTTCCCGCAAGCGCTAGGACAGCAAGGCCGTCACGGCCGCGTGCGCCTTCCCGGCGTCGGGTTCGTCGCCGGTGATGACATCGGTGTAGATGAAGGACTCGCCGATCCGCACCAGCAGGTAAGCCAGGTCTTCGATCGGCAGCGGGGGAGTGAGCCGCCCGGCCTCGACCTCTTCGTCCAGGAACTCGCGCATCTTCGCGATCGCGCGACTCTGCACCACGCTGGCCTTCGTCGTCAGGATCCGCAACGCCCGCTCGGGCTCGTTGCGCAGGAACTCCCGGAACGGTTTCGAGCCGTTCACGGTCCGGACGAAGGTGCCGACGAGTTCCGCGATCCCTTCCGCGCCGCGCCCGAGCTTGCCGGAAGACCGCGCTTCGAAGACCTCCACGGTCATCGACCACAGGATTTCGCCGAGCAGCTGATCCCGGCCGCCGACCCAGCGGTGCAACGTCGCCCGGCTGATCCCGAGCTCGCTCGCCAGTTCGCCCATGTCCACCCGACGCCCCTCCAGAAAGCGGGCGCGCGCGATCGTGAACGCGCGCAGGGCGTCCGGGCGCGGCGAGGTCAGCTGGCGTTCGAGTGCGGTTTCGATGCGTGAAACATATCACGCGGTGTCTCATGCATGAGACATATGTAAGAATGTCTCATCTCGACGAGGAGGATGCGGATGCGCGCAGTACAGGTGACCGAGTTCGGCGGCCCCGAGGTGCTCAACCTCGTCGACCTTCCCGATCCCGTTCCCGGCCCAGGTCAGCGGCTGATCGAGGTCGACCGGATCGGTATCAACTACGCCGACACGCATCAGGCGGAGAACTCGTACCTCGCGCCGAGCAAGCTCCCGCTCGTCCCCGGCGGCGAGGTCGTCGGCCGCACCGCCGACGGCAACCGGGTCGTCGCGCTGCTCAACGGCGGCGGCGGTTATGCCGAGCGCGCGGTGGCCGACGACGTCACCAGCTACGACGTTCCCGACGGCGTCGACGATCTGACCGCGCTCTCCTGCATCGTCCAGGGCACCACGGCCTCGCTTCTGCTGCGCAAGAGCGCCCACCTCGAACCGGGCGAAACCGTCGTCGTGCACGCGGCCGCGGGCGGGGTCGGCTCCATCGCCGTGCAGCTCGCGAAGGCATGGGGAGCGAGCCGGGTCATCGCGACCGCCAGCAGCGACGAAAAGCGCGCCCTCGCCCTCGAACTGGGCGCCGACGTCGCCATCGATTCGCGGGCCGAGAACATGACCGACGCGCTCCGCGAGGCGAACGGCGGCAAACGCGTCGACATCGTGCTCGACATGACCGGCGGCCCGGTCACGGACCAGAGCATCGCGGCCCTCGCGCCGTTCGGCCGCCTCGCGTTCTACGGAATGGCCAGCCGTGAGAACCCGAAGCCGATCGAAGCCCGCAACCTCCTCGGGCACAGCACCGCCGTGGCCGGGATGTGGCTGCCGCACGCGTTCAAACTTCCCGGAAACGTCTTCGGCCGCGCGCTCGACGAGCTTTTCGAGTTGGCTCTTGCCGGCCGGGTTCGCGCCGTCGCCGGTGGCGAGTACGCGCTGTCCGACGCTCGCGCCGCCCACGAGGCCCTGCGCTCGCGCGGCACGATGGGCAAGCTGCTGCTGGACCCCACCAAGTAATCAGCCGAGCAGGCGCTCCAGCGGAGCGGATTTGTGCAGGCATTCCTGCCATTCCGCGTCGCTGTCGGAGTCGGCGGTGATCCCGCCGCCGACTCCGAGCGCGATCGTGTCTTCGTGGATTTCGAAGGTTCTGATCGCGACGTTCAGTTCCAGGCCGGCGATCGGCGAAGCGAGGCCGATCGCGCCGGTGTAGACGCCACGCGCCGTGGGCTCCAGCTCGGCGATCAGGTCCAGCGCGCGGATCTTCGGCGCGCCCGTCACCGAACCCGGCGGGAACGTGGCCGCGAGCAGGGCGGCGTCGTCGATCCCGTCGGCGATCGATCCCTCCACAGTGGACTCCAGATGCCAGACCCCCGGCGCGGGCCGGACCGCGAGCAGTTCGGGGACACGCACACTGCCGGTGGCGCACACCCGGCCGAGATCGTTGCGGACGAGATCGGTGATCATCACGTTCTCGGCGACGTCCTTGGTGGATTCCCGAAGCCGCCGCGCGAGGTGTTCGTCAGCGGCGTTCCGCCGCGGCAGGGTTCCCTTGATCGGCGTCGACCGGACAGTTCGCCCATGCCTGGCAAGGAAAAGCTCAGGGGAGAACGAGACGACGGAGCCCCAGTCCCCGGCGAGGAACGCCGCCCGGCGGGCTCCCAGGCGACGCACGCCTTCGGCGAACAACGCGATCGGATCGCCGGTGAACCTTCCGCCGAAGCGGGCGCAGATGTTCGCCTGAAAAAGCTCGCCGGCTTCGATCGCGTGCACGCACGCCTTCACGGCGTCGTAGTGTTCCGAAGGAAGCGGCCGTGACAACGGGCCGGAACTCCAAGTCATCGCCTCGGGGAGCTCGGCGAGCGCGGATTCCACCGCGGACACTTCGTCGACCGGATCCGGATCGCCATCGGGAATCAGGGCTTCGAACCACCAGGTTCCGTCCGCGTCCAGCCGGAGAATCCGGTCGACCCAGCCCCACGCGGCCGGGGGAAGCGATCCGGAACGGCCCGAAGGATCGGTCAGGTCGTAGCTCAGATAACCGAACCAGCCGCCCCCGACCGCACCGGGCACCGCGCCACGGACGTCAGGCATCCGAGAGGGGATCGAGAACGCTTCGGATACGTCATGGACCGGAGTCAGCGAAGCGTTCAGCGCGATGACCGCGCGCGAAGAGAACCACTCGCCGCAAAGCGCGGCGGGCGGTGCGAGCCCGAGCTTCCCGGCACGCGCGCCGAGGACCGCCAGTGCCCGTTCGGGCCCGACGTCGGTCCGCAGCTTCCGGCACATCAACCGCACGCGACATTGTCGCCGTTCGAGTGGCCGGAAAAGCAACCCGCCGCTGTCGGAAAGTGAGATCCGCGACCACATGGTGACGTCGTGCGCATCCCCCGTCACGCAGCGGAAACTACAAGAGCACGTCGGTCAGTTTGAAGGGATAGACCACCGCGTCCTGCGCGATCGGTCCGTCCACACCGGGCAATCCGGCGCCGAAACCGTGCTGATGCAATCCCAGCCGCGAGTGGAACCAGCCCGGCCTTCCCGGGATTTCGTTGTGCCTGACCAGCCACAACACGACTTCGCTGTCCGCCCATTTGTCCGGCCGCAACCGGTTCGTCCAGCAGTCGAGCCCCGCGTACACGAGGACGCGTTCGACGCGCGCCGCCTGCCTGACGTGTTTGATCCACGCTTTGATGAACCGGTCGTCGACGCTGGGTGCCTCCACTTCGAGCGCGGGCGCGAGCGAACCGGGTGCGAAGGCGCCGAGCGCGCTCGCCGTCCGCACGAAATGCTCGGCTTGGTCGTGGACGGCACCAGGACGTGCGTAGTGCCGCGCGCCGGTGTGGATGCCGACGTGTTGCGCGCCGGCCAGATTGCGTTCCGCCGCGGCGTCCCGCCAGTTGGTGTTCTCGGTGACGGTGACCGACGCGAACCGGATGTCGGCGCCGCGCACCGCCGCCCAGTCCGTCACCGTCTCACGGTGGGACAGGGTGACGCCGTGCTCGCCTTCCGGATCTATCAAACCCACCCGCCTCGAATTCCGCCCCCAGTACGACCGAAAGGTCACCTTACGTCCGCGGAGCGGCCGCAAGGTGACCTTTCGGTACAGCGTGTCTCAGGCGTTTTCGCGTTGGAACGTCCGCGAGCCCCACCAGATGGCCAGAACGGCCATGACCAGCACCACGACGCTCCCGGTGAACAGCGCGTCCATCGAGAAGTCGCCGCGGAAACTGTTCCGCTCGACATCCACCACGTGCCGGAACGGATTGATGCGGGAAATCGTGTACAGCCAATCCGGCGCCGAGCCCGCGGTGATCGGGATCAGGATTCCGGAAAGCAGCAGCAGCGGCATGAGAACCGCGTTGAGCAAAGCCGGGAAGGCGTCTTCGCTCTTGAGGGTCAGCGCCAGTGCGTACGAGCACGACGCCAGCGTGACCGACAGAAGGAAGACGATCACCAGGCTGAGCACCACGCCGCTGAACGGCGCGTTCAGGTCGAACACCAGATACGCCAGCGCGATGATGAGCAATGCCTGGACGACGGTCTGCAACGCGTTGGCGAGCACCTTGCCCAGCAACAAGGCCACCCGGCTCACCGGGGTGACCCGCAGGCGTTCGACCACGCCCGACCGGTATTCCGCGAGGAGCCCGAACCCGACGAACGAACTCCCGAACAACGCGAGCTGCGCGATGATCGCCGGGGTGAAGATCATCCATCCGTCCACATCGGACAGGCCCTGCGCGTTGAGCGCCTTCACCAGGAGCGGCCCGAAGAAGAACAGATAGAGGAGCGGCTGCATGATGCCGATGGCGAGCCACGTCGGGTTGCGCAACGCCGCGAGCATGTCACGGCGGAAGATCAACCAGGTGTCATGCAGCATGCGTGGTCTCCTTCTCCTCGGCGGAGCCGGTCGGCGCGCCCTCTTCCGCGTCGCGCAGGCTCCGGCCCGTCAGGGTCAGGAACACGTCGTCGAGCGTCGGCCGGTGCACCTGCATGGACGTCATCGCGATGCCACGCGCGTCGAGCGCCCGCAGCAGTTCGGGCATCGCGGTGTCCCCGCGCGGCACCCGGAAACGCACGGCGCCGTCGGTGACCGTCATTTCGTGAGCCCCTTCGAGGCGGCCCGCGACCTCTGCGGTCTCCTTCGCCGACTCCGGTGAGACGCCGATGACGACACTGTCGCCGGAAACCCTCGCTTTCAAGGAGTCCGGCGTGCCTTCGGCGACGATCTTCCCGTCATCGATGACGATCAGCCGGTCCGAGAGCGCGTCGGCCTCGTCGAGATAGTGCGTGGTCAGGAAGACCGTGACGCCCTGCTCGTCGCGCAGCCTGCGGATGTGGTCCCACAGGTTCGCCCGGCTCTGCGGGTCGAGCCCCGTCGACGGTTCGTCGAGGAAGACGAGCCCGGGCGAGTGGATCAGCCCGAGCGCGATGTCGAGCCGGCGGCGCTGTCCACCCGACAGTGTCGCGGTCGTCCGCTGGTCGAGCCCGGCCAGGTCCAGCTGCTCGGCGAGAACGGCCCCACGAGCGAGCGCGTCCTCCTTGCTCATCCGGTACAGCCTGCCCTGGAACTCGATCTCCTCGACGACCTTGCTCGCCGGCGCGGTGCCGCCGCCCTGTGCGACGTAGCCGATTCGCCGGCGCACCCCCAGCGGGTCGGCGAGCAGGTCGCAGCCGCCGACCGTCGCCTCACCGGCGGTGGGCTTGAGCAGCGTCGTCAGCATGCGCAGGGTCGTGGTCTTCCCCGCGCCGTTCGGTCCGAGGAAGCCGACCAGTTCCCCGGCCGACACGTCGAGATCGACGCCCTTGACGGCGTGGACCTCGCCCCCATTGCGGCCCTTGCGGCGGAACCGCCGCTCAAGGCCGCGTGCCTTGATCATGTCTACTCCTTTCGGTGCCCGGCTAGTCAAGTTTGACTAGTGGCTGGACGCACTGTGCCCTAGGAATCGTTCCGTAGTCAAATTTGATTACTTGGGCGGCGCGCCGAACACGGCCTCGTCGTCCGCACCTTCGCCCGCCATCACGTACTCACCGGCTTCGAGGCGGCCGATCAGATCCCTCATCCAGCTCACGTTCGCTTCCGCGTGCACGCTCCACAGGCGGTACAGCTCGCTCACGTGGGGAGGTTTTCCCAGATCGACGGCGTGTTCGCGGGCGTAATGGGTCGACTGGGCGTGCGCTTCCATATTCGCCAACTGCTGTTTCAGCAAGGACAGGACCTGCGCGCGGGGCAGCGTCGGCATGAACGTGACGGCCGCGGACAAGGAGTACCCCGTGGCGTCGTCGCTCGACAGCGCCCTGCCGAGTTGCACGAGGAACTCGGTTTCCCCGTCTTCGGTCAGCCTGTACGCGATCCTGTCGGGCCCACCGCCCGCTTCGACATCCTCGACCTGTTCCAGAAGGCCTTCGCTGGTCATCTTCTTCAGCGCGTGATAGATCGAACCGGGCTGGACGTTGCCCCACTTGTCGGCCGCCCACGAGAGAAGCTCGCGCCGGACCTGGTAGCCGTGCGCCTTGCCGTACATGCGCACGACACCCAGCACCAGCAGACGCGTGGCGGACACCGAGGCCTCCGATCCTCTCCCGGACAACAATGCCTTAGACGACGTCCGTAGGCTAAACAAGCATGAGCACCCCAGTGTTGACTGCGGTGGCCTGGCCCTACGCCAACGGCCCCCGCCACATCGGCCACGTGTCCGGATTCGGCGTCCCGTCCGACGTCTTCTCCCGCTACCAGCGAATGGCCGGCAACCGGGTGCTCATGGTGTCCGGTACCGACGAACACGGCACCCCGATCACCGTCCAGGCCGACAAAGAAGGCATGACCTCCCAGCAGACGGCCGACAAGTACACCCGCCAGATCGGCCAGGACCTGCAAGGGCTCGGCCTCACCTACGACCTGTTCACCCGCACCACCACGGGTAACCACGCCGAGGTCACGCAGCAGATCTTCCTCGCGCTGCACCGCAACGGTTACGTCGTCCCCAAGACGACCCGGGGCGCGATCAGCCCCTCGACCGGCCGCACCCTGCCCGACCGCTACATCGAGGGCACCTGCCCGATCTGCGGCTACGACGGCGCGCGCGGTGACCAGTGCGACAACTGCGGCAATCAGCTCGACGCGGCCGAGCTGATCAACCCGAAGTCCCGGATCAACGGGGAAACGCCGAAGTTCGTCGAGACCGAGCACTATTTCCTCGACCTCTCCGCGTTCGTCGAGACCCTGGGCAAATGGCTGTCCAGCAAGACCGACTGGCGTCCGAACGTCCTCAACTTCACCAAGAACCTGATCGACGACATGCGGCCGCGGCCGATCACCCGCGATCTCGACTGGGGCGTGAAGATCCCGCTGGACGGTTGGCGCGACCAGCCGATGAAGCGCTTCTACGTCTGGTTCGACGCGGTCATCGGCTACTTCTCGGCGAGTGTGGAGTGGGCGCGCCGGACCGGGAACCCGGACGCCTGGCAGGAGTGGTGGAGCAACCCGGAGGCCCGCTCCTACTACTTCATGGGCAAGGACAACATCACCTTCCACGCCCAGATCTGGCCCGCCCTGCTCTTCGGCCACAACGGTGAGGGCGACCGAGGTGGCGTGCCCGGCAAGTACGGCAAGCTGCACCTGCCCGACGAGATCGTTTCCAGCGAGTTCCTCACGATGAGCGGCTCGAAGTTCTCGACCTCGCGCGGCACGGTCATCTACGTGCACGACTTCCTGCGCGACTTCGGCCCGGACACGCTGCGGTACTTCATCTCCGTCGCCGGCCCCGAGACCCAGGACACCGACTTCACCTGGGACGAATTCGTCCGCCGGACCAACTTCGAGCTGGCCAACGAGTGGGGCAACCTCGTCAACAGGTCCATCTCGATGGCGCACAAGAACGTCGGAGCCATCCCGCGTCCCGACGCCCCCACGTCCGCCGACGAGGAGCTCAAGGAGCTCTCGCGCAAGGCGTTCGACACCGCCGGAGCCCACCTGCAGCGGTCTCGGTTCAAGGCGGCGGCGAGCGAGGCCATGCGCGTCGTCACCGCGGCCAACCGGTACCTCTCGGACCAGGAGCCGTGGAAGCTCAAGGACGACCCCGCGCGGCGCGACAGTGTTCTGCACACCGCCCTGCAGGTCGTCTCCGACGCCAACACGCTGCTGACCCCCTTCCTGCCGCACTCGGCGCAGAAGGTGCACGAGGCCCTCGGTGGCACCGGCGTCTGGGCGGCCCAGCCCGAGCTGCAGGAAGTCGAGGACCTCGACATCCCCGGCCGGATCAACCCCATCATCACCGGGGACTACAAGGCCGAGCAGGCGCGCTGGAAGTCCGTGCCCATCGAGGTGGGCAAGCCTCTGGAGAAGCCGACCCCGCTGTTTGCCAAGCTGGACCCGGAGCTCGGCGAGACCGGTCCCGAATGGGCGCCGATCTCGAAATGAGCAACTGATGGGTGCGGAGAAGAAGGAACTGCCGCCGATCCCGGACAGGTTGCCGGTTTCGGTGGTGGACGCGCACACCCACCTCGACGCGTGCGGCGCGGTCACCGCGGCTGATGTGACAGCCATGGTCGACCGCGCCGAGCGCGCCGGCGTGTCGCGGGTGATCACCGTCGCGGACGATCTCGCGGCCGCTCGCTGGGCCGCGCAAGCGTCCACTTGGGACCCGCGGGTGTGGGCCGCCGTCGCGATCCATCCCACGCGTACCAAGGAATTCGGCGAAGCCGAGAAATCCGAAGTGGAGAGTCTCGCGAAAGAGTCCAGAGTGGTCGCGGTCGGCGAGACCGGTCTCGATTACTACTGGGACTATTCACCCCACGACGCCCAGCAGGACGCTTTCCGGTGGCACATCGATCTCGCCAAGCGCATCGGCAAGCCGCTGATGATCCATGATCGAGACGCTCACGACGACGTTCTCCGGATCCTCGAGGAAGAGGGAGCGCCCGAGCAGGTCGTCTTCCACTGTTTCTCCGGGGACGAGCACGTCGCGCGCCGCTGTGTCGACGCGGGATACGTGCTGTCCTTCGCCGGGACGGTCAGCTTCCGCAACGCCCGAGGGCTCCATGAGGCCGCACGGATCGTTCCGGCGGACCAGTACCTCGTCGAAACGGACGCTCCCTTCCTGACCCCGCATCCGTTCCGTGGGCGGCCGAACGAGCCCTACTGCGCCGCCTACACGGTTCGGCACCTCGCCACCCTCAGGGGCGAGGCGGTGCACGAGGTGGCCGAATCGGTGCGAAAGACCGCTGAGCGGGTCTTCCGTTTGCCGACAGTCACCACGGGTTGAACGGATTGCGACATTAGTGATCAGCAATGGTCCACTCTGATGAGTGACCAACGTCACGACACTCCGGGCGGTGTTTGCGCAACCCGGCGAGGTTCGTTACTGTCCCGTGATCGTGCCGGTCGGTACCCGCTCATGCGGTTTCCGGCTGTTACGCCCACAGTCACGTCAGTGCACGTCGGGGAAGCGGAACCAGGAGCGGTACGGCCTGGAACCGTGACGATGGCGCTGGCTGCGGGTGTCGGACTTCTAGAGGTGTGCCGAAGAGCGCATCGAGACGAAGGACGTAGTGGAGCGGTTGTCGAGCTCCTCGACGTCTTGGGAAAGGGAACGACCCAGTGACTGGTAGCAGTAGGCAGGATGGCTCGCGCCTCGGCGCAGAGACGAACACCTTCGCTTCCGCCGGCTCGGTCGCCGTGCTCGACCGCGACACCCACTACGGCGAGCTCGACTACTCCGACGATCCGCGCATCACGCACCAGGACGTCCTGGCCGCGCTCGGCCCCGACGCCGACGCCCTGATGGCCGAGATCGACGTCGACGTTGACGAGCTGATCCGCCTCATCAGCGCCGAGACCACCATGCTCCCGCCGATCGTCATTCCGGACGAGGTGGCCGAGGACCGCACCGCGGGCGCGCCGATGAAGGTCGCGACCAAGGACGAGGTCATCTCGAACTCGACCCGCGTCTGGAAGAAGCGGTTCCTCAAGGGGACCGTCATGGCGGTGCTGCTCACCCTCGGCGGTGGCGGCGCGGCAGCGATGGCGATGAACAAGAGCGTCACGCTCGACGTCGACGGCAAGCAGCAGACCGTCCACAGCTTCGGCGACACCGTCGGCGAGGTCCTCGAAGACGCCGGTCTCTCGGTCGGCGCGCACGACTCGCTCTCGCCCTCGCCTCAGGCCGAGGTGGGCGACGGCGGCGTCATCAAGCTGGAGCGCGGCCGCAAGCTGAACCTGATCGTCGACGGCGCGCCGCAGCAGGAGTCCTGGGTCCGCGCGACCAACCTCGGCGAAGCGTTGAACCAGCTCGGTCGCGCCGACCTCGCCAAGGCCGGCACCTGGACCTCGCTCCCGCAGAACGGCGAGCTGCCGCTCGAGGGCGCCACCGTCGAGGTCAAGACCCTCAAGAACGTCACGGTCTACGACGGCGCGAACGAACCGCGCAAGGTTCAGACCAACTCGGTGACCACCCAGGAATTCCTCGGTGAGCTCCGGATGACCCTCGGCCCGGACGACGAGGCCGTCGGCGGTCTCGACGTCAAGCTGGTCGACGGCGCCGAGGTCCACATCAGCCGGACCGGCGTCACCATGGTCAAGCAGAACGAGGAAATCGCTCCGCCCGAGCAGAAGGTCGACGACCCGGAGCTCGAAAAGGGCAAGACCAAGGTCGAGGACCCGGGCACCCCGGGCCAGAAGACCGTGACCTACAAGGTCACCAAGCGCAATGGCAAAGAGGTCGGCCGCGAAAAGGTCTCGGAAGAGGTCATCACCGAGGCCAAGCCCAAGATCGTCAAGGTCGGTACCAAGAAGCCCGCCGATCCGGTCATCGGAGACGCCGGAGCCTGGGACCGCATCGCCCAGTGCGAGTCGACCGGCAACTGGGCCGCCAACACCGGCAACGGCTACTACGGTGGCCTGCAGTTCAACAAGAGCACCTGGGACGCCTACGGTGGCGAGCAGTACGCCGCGTACCCGCACCAGGCCAGCAAGGCCCAGCAGATCGCTGTCGCCGAGAAGGTCCGCGACGCGCGTGGTGGCTACAGCGCTTGGCCGCACTGCGGCAAGAAGGCCTGACGCCAGATCGTCCTCCTTTCCTGAAGGTCACCATGTGGGTTCGCCCGCACGGTGGCCTTCAGGCCGTTAGAGGCTTCTGCGGCTGTGTCGGATTCCCGGATCTAGGTCTCGACAGTCGCGCCCACCATCGAGCGGGCCGTAGGTGGGCGACATTCCGGGGTCCTCCAGCCGCGGTGGCCGCTTGCACGCCTTCGTCGCCGCGGTGGCGGCCCTGTGGCGGCATCTGGGTGGGCTTAGGGTGACTCGCTGGTTCCTCGCTGGGCTGTGCGGGCTGAGGCTCCTCAGCGGCCCGCTCCGCGGTCTGCCGGGGCGCGGGGATGTCCGGGCCGGCCTCCGCGAGGTCGACGATCTCCGCGAACGCGTCGCCGCGTCTCTCCGCCGGCGCACGGTCGTCGGCTACCTCGCCGGGAGCCGGATACGCACGTGGCACCAGGAGCGCGTTCAGGCGGGCGCCTGTCTCAGGGTCGAGGTTCCCGCGCATGTCCCAGCGGCCGGTCCGTTTCTGGCGCAACCAGAATTCGCTTCGTTGACGTTTCGGCTCGGGATCGTCTTTGGGCTTCCCATCCGGATCGTGTCGTGCGAGCAGGTCGGTGCCCACCATGGTGACGTCGCGCGGTCTTGCGACAGCCGCGAGTTCGACCAGGCCCTTTTCGGCGTCAAGCCGCTCGTCCGCGTCGAGGTGGTCCGGCAGCCTCTTCATGACGGTGACGATCCGGTCGATACCCGCCTCGGCCAACGCGCCGGTACTGGCCGACTCGCCGGTCAACGGCGCGACGGGGTCGATCGACGTGCCGTCGCGCGCCCGTCTCGAATTGAGCGCGAGCGCTCTGCTTGCCACTTTCTGAGCCTCTGCTCGAGGCACTCGAGCCACATGCTCGTAGAAGGCGGCGATCGAGTTGTATCCGTAGAGGTCTCGGACCCCACGTGCCTCGATCTCGGCCAGGATCTGGCCGACTTCGGCGAACAGACGTCGCCCTTCGCGTAGCCGTGTCTGCAACTCGTCGAGGAGCAGTTCGGCGTCGCCTTCCGGCAGGTTGAGCGGGAAGGCCTTGGGAGTATTTGTGCTGGTCATCCCTCGATTGTCGAGGCAGATTCGAACGAATGCACGGTATCGATCGGGTGGATGATCATTACGCTCCGGCTGCGCTGACCTGCGCCGATCACACGGGAGTGGGATACGTGTCAGTTCGAAAACGCCATACGGATGGTGGGGGCGGGATCACGGCTCGGCGCTCAACTGGTTCATCCGGTCCCACTCCTCCCGGAGCACCCCATAGACGACCGCGTCATGCACGCCTCCGGACCAGCGTCGAGCGCGTCGGAACCGGCCTTCCTCGACGAATCCCAGCCGCTGCCCGACGGCGATCATCCCCGGGTTCCCCGAGAACGTGGCGAAGTCCAGGCGGAGCGTGTCGGTGCGAGCGAACAAATAGGTCGTCCACAGGCGTAAGGCCTCAGTGCCGTACCCGCCGCCCCAGTACCGCTCGTCGTAGATCACCAAGCCCATCCGCCGCCAGTCGGTCTGCCTGCTTTCCCAGTACCAGCTGACCCTGCCGATCAAGCCGCCGTCCTTCAGATCGCATACGGCGAGGCTGGTGCGGGGATCGGAGGGCTCGGCCGTGGGCGTGGTGAGTTCGCGTGCCGTCGAGTCGGCCGCTGCCGCGGTCGGGGTGCCGAAGTATGGCCCGTTCGTTTCGTGCCAGGGCCGCGTGGGATCGAGTAGGTCGCGAAGCGGTCGAAGGTCACTCGGCGTCCAGTCGCGCAGCCGGACTTTCTCGCCTTCGAGTACGACGTCGTCCACCGGCCAATAGTGGCCCACCGGGGCTAGTTACGATCGTCGGGTGACTGAACTGCTCGGTCCTGCGGAGATCAGGGCGCTGGCGGCCGAGCTGGACGTACGTCCGACTAAGAAGCTCGGCCAGAACTTCGTGCACGATCCCAATACGGTGCGACGCATCGTCGACCTCTCGGGGGTAGGCGAAGGCGACGTCGTGTTGGAGGTCGGGCCAGGCCTCGGCTCCTTGACGCTCGGACTGCTCGCGACCGGCGCCGAGGTCGTCGCGGTCGAAATCGATCCTGTGCTGGCGGGGCGATTGCCGAATACCGCCGCCGAACGGGGCGGAGCCGAACGATTGACGGTCGTCGGCGCGGACGCGTTGCGGATCACGGCGGACGACCTGCCCGCGAGTCCGACGGCGCTCGTCGCGAATTTGCCGTACAACGTTGCGGTTCCGGTCGTGCTTCACCTGCTGGCCGAGCTGCCGTCGCTGACCAGTGGCCTCGTGATGGTCCAGACCGAAGTGGCGGACCGGATGGCGGCCGGTCCAGGGAGCCGGACTTACGGCGTCCCCAGCGTCAAGCTCGCGTGGTACGGAAAGGCGCGCAAGGTCGCCGCGGTGCCTCGCGCGGTGTTCTGGCCCGTTCCGAACGTGGACTCCGCACTGGTCGCTTTCGAGCGGGGTGAGGTGGTCTCGTCCGTGGACCGCGAGCGATTGTTCGCGGTGGTCGACGCCGCCTTCTCCCAGCGGCGGAAGACCTTGCGCGCCGCGTTGGCGTCATGGGCCGGTTCCGCCGAACGCGCGGGGGCGCTGCTCGAGAAGGCGGGTATCGATCCCAAGACGCGCGGTGAGCAGTTGGATGTCCACCAGTTCGCGCGGATCGCCGCAGCCGCGGGTTGACCGCCTGCTAGGGATGTGACCGGCACCGCGCGAACGCCCCTCGGCCCAGGTCAGCACGAGTGCGTAAGTCTTCCTCTCGATCTGTATGAGCCGGCATTGTCTTAGCAGGTAGCACGCCTGGGGCAGGCCGAAGGCGCCCGCCTTTGTTCCAATATATGGACAGCGCATCCTGTATGATGGACGCGACCAGACGTGTGATCTGCGCCTACGCGCTTGCTTTCATCCAGTGGGATCGGTTTTACTCAGTGAGCCATCCCGAGCGACTGAGAGACCTGGCTCGCCGAAGTCGCAGCAACCACCCTCCACAGGGCAGGTGCTACAGCCAGGACCGATGGAGGCTGTGCCTAATGAACAGGGTCACCCACCCGCTCCTGCTGACCAGGCGACGTGTCGTCGATGAAGGTCGCCGCACGGTAAGTGCGTGTCGACGCTCCACCGTTACTGCCTGAGTCCTTCTCCCTTACCTCTGAAAACCGTCCGTTTCCGGACGGTCACTCGGTGACGGTCGGCGCGCTCGAAAGAAGCAGCGCCCCATTCGCATGGAGCCTCTCGTGATCACTGTCGAAAACCTGTCCAAATCCTTTCCCCTCAACGGAAATCCCGTCGTCGCGCTGCGCGATGTGAGCGTGGACATCCAGGCGGGCTCGCTGTTCGGAGTCGTCGGCCCGGCCGGCTCCGGCAAGTCGACCCTCGCTCGTTGCATCGGTCTTCAGGAGCGCCCCGACCGCGGCGTCGTCCGCCTCGACGGCCTCAACACCGGGACCCTCGACGGACGCCGCCTGCGCGAGATCCGGCGGCAGGTCGGTGTCGTGAGCACCAAACCGGAATTGCTCGCTGAGCGCACCATCGCCGGCAACATCGCTTCCCCGCTCGAACAGCTCGGTCTCGACGGGCCGCAGCGCCGCAACCGGGTCGGCAACCTGCTCGACCTGGTCGGTCTCACCCCTCGGGCGGGGCAGCGGCCGGGCGACCTGTCCGAAGGGCAGCTGCGTCGAGTCGCCATCGCCAAAGCGCTGGCCGCCGGGCCGTCCGTGCTCTTGGCCGACGACCCGACCGCCGGTGTGCAGTCCGAGGAGACCGGCGCGGTCCTGACCGTGCTCGACCGGGCCCGTGCCGAGCTCGGAGTCACCGTGCTGCTCACCACTCCCGACGCCGGCGTGGTTCGCCGTGTCTGCGACGACGTCGCGGTTCTGGAGGCTGGGGCGATCATCGAACGCGGGACCGTGCTCGACCTGGTCTCCGACCCGAACAGCCGGACCGCGCAGGCGCTGCTTCCCGCGATCGAGACCGGGCGGGCGCAGGCCTCGAAGTACGACCGGGCTGTGGACGTCGTGCTCGTCGGCTTCGCTTCGGTCGGTGCGCTCCTCCCGGAGGCCGCCGGTCGCTTCGACGTCGAACTCGCCACCATCGGCGGCGGCCTGACCCGGATCGGCGACACGCCGGTGGGCCGGTTCCGTCTCGGTGTGCGGGGTGAGCGCGCGGACGCCGCGCTCGCCTGGATCGCCGAACGCGGCGGCCACGTGACCCACCCGGTCCGCGGACCGCAGGGTGTCGCTGCCTGATTCCTCCACGAACGGGCCGCTCAGGACGAAATCCGTCCGGGGCGGCCCGTTCGTGTCCGACTCGTCCTGTTCTCTTTTCTCCTGGTGACAGCGCAAGTGGGAAGGCCACGTAGGCTTGACGGGTGCTCGCCGTCGTACCGCCCCCAGTAACCGTCAGGGTTCCCGCCAAGGTCAACCTGCACCTGTCGGTCGGTGACGTACGCCCGGACGGCTACCACGAGCTGGTGACCGTGTTCCAGGCGCTTTCCTTGACCGACGAGGTGACCGTCGCGGTCACCGAAGATCCCGGTGTCGAGGTCTACGGCGAAGGCGAAGGCTCCGTACCTACGGGGGCCAACAACCTCGCCTGGAAGGCGGCGCAGGCGCTGGCGGCACATGTCGGCAAGGCGGACGGCGAGTCCAAGGTCAGGGTCGTACTGCGCAAAGGCATCCCGGTGGCAGGTGGGATGGCCGGTGGTAGCGCCGACGCGGCCGCGACCCTGGTGGGGCTCGCGTCGCTTTGGAAGCTCGACATCTCCCGAGACGAACTGGCGGGTATCGCCGCGAAGCTCGGCAGTGACGTCCCGTTCGCGCTCTACGGCGGGACCGCGTTGGGCACCGGCCGGGGTGAGCAGCTGGTGCCGGTCTTGTCGCGGCACACCTTCCATTGGGTCCTGGCCTTCGACCAGCGAGGTCTTTCGACGCCGAGGGTGTTCGGCGAGCTGGACAAGTTGCGTGAAGAGGGCAGCCCGCCGCGGATCGGTTCGCACACCCCGGTGGTCGAGGCGCTGGCGTCCGGCGACCCGCGGCAGCTGGCGCTGCTTCTCGGCAATGACCTTCAGGCGGCCGCCGTCTCGTTGCGGCCGGGGCTGCGTCGCACCTTGCGGGCCGGGGTCAACGCGGGTGCGCTCGCCGGCACCGTCTCCGGCTCCGGACCGACCTGTGCCTTTCTGTGCGCGGATGCCCAATCGGCCGTCGAGGTCGCCGCGGAGCTGTCCGGCGCGGGTGTCTGCCGCACGGTACGCGTCGCGCACGGGCCGGTGCCCGGAGCGCGGCTGGTCGGCGGCGATGACGCTCCGCGGCCGTCTCCGCCGCGGGTGCACGCGTGAGGGTGTCCGAAATAGACATCGACTAATTCGTTGTGGTGCAAGCTTTTCGGAAAGGATCGGCTGAGGCATGGCCAACTTGGTCAACCTGGAGTCGGTGAGCAAGTCCTTCGGGGTGCGCCCGCTGCTCGACGGTGTTTCGCTCGGTGTGGCGGAGGGGCAGCGTATCGGTGTCGTCGGTCTCAACGGGGGTGGGAAGACGACGCTGCTGGAGGTGCTCGCGGGGATCAGCGAGCCGGATACGGGACGGGTCAGTCAGGTCCGTGGCTTGCGGATGGCCGTGGTCACCCAGCGGACCGAGCTGCCCGCCGGCAGCACTGTCGGCGATGTCGTGCTGGAACGTTACGGCGCGGAACACGAGTGGGCCGCTGACGCGCGTGTCCGGTCCATTATGGACGGTCTGGGGATCACCGCTCTCGGCGTCGAAAAGGAAACCGCGAACCTGTCCGGTGGCGAACGCCGCCGGGTGGCGCTGGCGGCCGCTCTCACCGGTGAACTGGACCTCGTGGTCCTCGACGAGCCGACCAACCACCTGGACGTCGAAGGCGTCCGCTGGCTCGCGGATCACCTGCTGAACCGCAAGATCGCGGTCGTGGTCGTCACGCACGACCGGTGGTTCCTCGACACGGTTGCGAGCCTGACCTGGGAGGTCACCAACGGCCGCGTCGAGCAGTACGAAGGCGGGTACGCGGACTGGATCTTCGCGCGGGCCGAACGGGCGCGACTGGCGGCGACCGCCGAGGAGAAGCGGCAGAACCTGGCGCGTAAGGAGCTCGCGTGGCTGCGTCGCGGCCCGCAGGCCAGGACCTCGAAGCCGCGTTACCGCGTAGAGGCGGCTGAGGCGCTGATCTCCGATGTGCCGGAGCCGCGTGATTCGGTCGAGTTGCAGGCGTTCGCGCGTCGGCGGCTGGGCAAGACCGTGCTGGAGATCGAGGACGCCACGTTGACCGTCGGCGACCGCACCCTGCTCGATCACGTCACCTGGCGGATCGGCCCCGGCGACCGGGTCGGTCTCGTCGGCGTCAACGGGTCGGGCAAGACCACGCTCCTCAAGCTGCTCGGCGGCGACAAGGAACCCGAGACGGGGCGACGTATCCAGGGCAAGACGGTCAGCCTCGCGCACCTGCGGCAGGAACTCGACGACCTGCCGGGTGATCTGCGCGTGCTGCAGGCGATCGAAGAGGTGTCCGGCCGGGTCGTGTTCGGCAAGCAGGAGCTCACGGCTTCGCAGCTCGCCGAGAAGCTGGGGTTCCCCGCAGCGAGGCAGTGGACGCCGGTCGAGGACCTTTCCGGTGGAGAACGACGCCGTCTGCAGCTGTGCCGGCTTCTGATGGCCGAGCCCAACGTGTTGTTGCTCGACGAGCCGACGAACGATCTCGACATCGACACTTTGCAGCAGCTCGAAGACCTGCTGGATTCCTGGCCGGGCAGCCTCGTCGTCGTCTCGCACGACCGGTACCTGGTGGAACGCGTCTGCGACACGATCGTGGCCCTGTTCGGGGACGGGCAGGTGACCCACTTGCCCGGCGGCATCGAGGAGTACCTGGACCGGCGCGCCAAGAGCCTCGACAAGGCCGGTAGTGACCGGAAGGCGGGCAACGCGCAGGCCGCCGCACCCAAGAAGAGCGCCGCGGAGCAGCGTGCGGCGCAAAAGGAGCTGTCCCGTCTCGAACGCAAGCTCGACCAGCTGCACGCGAAGGAAGAGAAGCTGCATGCGGCGCTTCTCGCCGCGGCGACCGATCCGACGAAGCTCATCGAGCTGAACACCGAACTGAAGGCTGTCGAAACGGAAAAAGAGGAGGTCGAAGCTAAGTGGCTCGAGACCTCCGAAGCGATCGAATGAGTTCACGCGACGGCGCGCGGGTCTTCCAGCGCGGACAGTAGTGTGACGCGCATGAGTCGGTTCGTGGACACGCTCGTCGCCACCGCGGCGGGGCGAGGTCAGCAGCGGGGAATGGTCACCGGGGAGCCCAAGGAGCCGGTTCGGCGGACCTGGGCCGAGATCCACGAGCAGGCCAAACGGGTCGCCGGGGGTCTGGTGGCGGCCGGGCTGGAGCCCGGCAAAGCGGTCGCGGTCCTGGCGGCGGCGCCGTCGCTGATCGCGCCGACGGTTCAAGCGGTTTGGCTCGCCGGCGGCAGCGTGACGATGCTGCACCAGCCGACGCAGCGCACCGACCTCGCGGAATGGGCCGAGGACACCGTTCGCGTGCTGCGGATGATCGGTTCCGGCCTGGTTCTGCTCGGTGAGCCGTTCGACCAGCTGGCGCCGGTGCTCACCGAGCACGGCATCGCCTTCCAGGTCATCACCGAGCTGCTCGAAGCGGAACCGTTGGCGGAGCCCGTGCCGACGGCCGAATCCGATACGGCGCTCCTGCAACTGACCAGCGGGTCGACGGCCGACCCGAAGGCCGTTCAGATCACCTACGGAAACCTGTATTCGAACGTCAAGGCGATGGTCGATCGGGCCGAGTTCGATTTCGACGTCGACGTGATGGTCTCGTGGCTGCCCACCTTCCACGACATGGGGATGGTCGGCTTCCTGACGGTCCCGATGACCTTCGGTGTCGAGCTCGTCAAGATCACGCCGCTCGAGTTCCTGTCCGGACCGTTGATCTGGCCGCAGCTGATCAGCAAGTACAACGGCACGACCACGGCCGCGCCGAATTTCGCGTACGCGATCGTGGGCAGGCGGATGGCCCGCGTCGAGGACGACAACGCGTACGACCTCTCGAAGCTTCGGATCGCGTTGAACGGCGCCGAGCCGATCGACGAAACGGCCGTGCAGACGTTCGTTGATGCAGGGGCGCGCTTCAAGATGCCCGCCGAATGCGTCTTCCCGGCGTACGGCATGGCGGAGGCGACTCTCGCGGTTTCGTTCGCGCCGTTGTTCACCGGCTTGACGCTGGACGTCGTCGAGGCCGACGCGCTCGAGACGGATAACCGCGCGGTGCCGGTCCCCGAGGGCGACCCGCGCCGCGGGACCGACGAGGTCCGGTCCTTCGCCGTGCTCGGGCCACCGCTCGACGGGCTCGAGGCTGAGATCGTCGACGACAAGGGAACCGTGCTCGGGGAACGCCAGGTCGGGGAGATCCGCCTGCGGGGCGAGGCCGTGACGCCGGGGTACCTGACCATGGACGGTCCGCTCGCGACCCAGGACGAGGACGGCTGGCTGCTCACCGGCGACCTCGGTTACCTGGTCGACGGCATGATCGTGATCTGCGGGCGCCGTAAGGACGTCATCATCATGGGCGGCCGGAACCTGTATCCGACCGACATCGAACGAGCGGCGACTTCGGTCGAAGGGGTGCGCGCGGGGAACGCCGTGGCCGTGCGGCTCGACGCCGGCAGCCGACGGGAACGGTTCGCGGTCGTCGTCGAATCGAAACTCGCCGGGGACCCGGAAACGGAGAAGGCGCTGGCGAAGGAGGTCGCGGCCAAGGTGCGTGGCGCCGTCGACATGCGGCCTTTCGCTGTTGTGGTGCTCCCTGCGGGGAGCCTGCCGAAGACACCCTCGGGCAAGGTGAAGCGGGCCGCGACCGCCGTTCAGTTCGCGGACAAGATCGCCAAGAACGCGGCGACCAGCTGAGACGAAAGGGCCGGGTCCGCGAGTATCGCGGCCCGGCCCTTTCGCGGCACCTCCCGTGGGTCAGCGGCGTCGCCACAATGGCTTGCGGTTATGGGTGTGCTCCAGTGCGGGCGCTATGTAGTAGCCGGAAGACTGGGACAACCCGGCCAACGTCCCCTCGACGTCTCGCAGGAACGCGTCGACGGCTGCCGGGTCGTAGCCTCGTTTCGAGAGCGGCGCTTTGGCGAACGCCACGTTGTGGACGTCCGAAACCGACAGGTCGTCGTCGCCGTCGAGAGTCGCCGCGACCCGTTCGAGGAAGGCGTCGACCGCAGGTTCGTGGTAGCCACGCGCACCGATCGGCGCCCTGTCGAACTGCCGGGTTCTGGCCTCGAACGCGGTGACGGGCACTAGCGCTCCCGGAGGGTCTCGATGGGACCGCGGTCCGGAACGGCGCGTTCGGCGGTGGCTTCGTCTTCTCCTCGGGCGCCGGGCACGTGGAGTGCGTGCTGGCCGGTGCGGTGGGCGAGTTGCCCCTCGACCTTGTCGAGGAAATCGTCGACTTCGCGTTCGTCGTAGCCGCGCTTCCCGATCAACGGACGCGAGAACATGACGTGGTGGACCTCGGCGGCCGTCAGGTCGTCCCGGTCCGAGAGCGTGTCGGCGATCCGTTCCAGGAACGCGTCGACCTCGTGTTTGGCGTATCCGCGCCGCCCGATCGGGGCGTTCGGGAAAGTGGCGCCGGTGATGTCTTCGGCCGTAAACGACATGAAACTCTCTCCGGTTTCGGTGGGGAATGCGATCTCCGCATTCCGTCCTAACGGGTTTGAGAGTTCCCCGGAAGAGCTCGCCCTATTCCACGACTCGATCAGGGGCGTGGTGAAACGCCTTCGAGTGACGAGGCGTAACGCACCGCCATGTGAGCGGGTTCACCCAGCGTGGAAGGTGTTCTGGGCCGCCGCGAGACCAGTGCTGATAAGCGCTTCAACGGCGTCGGCGCAACGATCGATCTCGAAAGCGAGCTCTTTGCGTTCGACCGTCGAGAAGTCTTTCAGCACGAAATCGGCCGGATCCTGCCGCCCCGGAGGCCTGCCGACACCGAAACGGACACGGTAGTAATCCTTCGTGCCCAGGGATTTGGTGATCGAGCGGAGACCGTTGTGGCCGTTGTCGCCGCCGCCCAGCTTCATCTTGATCGCGCCGAAGTCGACGTCCAGCTCGTCGTGGACGACCACGACACCGGCCGGGGGGATCTTGTAGAACCGGGCTGCGCCCACGACCGGGCCGCCCGAGAGGTTCATGTACGAACGCGGCTTGGCCAAAACCACCCGCTGGCCCGCTAGCCTGCCTTCGAGGATTTCGGCGCCGCTCTTGTGCGCTTTGAACTTGCCGCCGACGCGGCCGGCCAGTTCGTCGAGCACCATGAAGCCGACGTTGTGCCTGTTGCCCGCGTATTGGGGGCCGGGATTGCCGAGGCCGGCGAGCAGGATCTGCTCGCCGGCCCCGGGAAGTACTGCTTCGGTCACACCGGTGACTTTATTCGGCGTCCTCGGCGGGGGTCTCCGCAGCCTCGGCCTCTTCGCCCTCGAGCGAGGACTCGGACGGCGCCTCGTTCACGGCGACGACCAGCGCCTCGGCGTCGGTGACCAGGGTGGCGCCCTGCGGCAGGGTGACCTGCGAGGCGAGGATCTGGGTGCCGGCTTCGACGCCCTCGACCGAGACCTCGACCTGCTCGGGGATGTGCAGCGCCTCGACCTCGACCTGAAGGGTGTCGAGGTCGGTGGTGACCAGGGTGCCTGGGCCCGCGGTGCCGGTGACGACGACGGGGACGTCGACGGTGACCTTCTCGCCGCGGCGGACGACCAGCAGGTCGACGTGCTCGATGTAGTTCTTCAGCGGGTGGACGACGATGGTCTTCGTCAGCGCCAGCTCGCTCTTGCCCTCGAGCTCGAGGGTGATGACGGCGTTGCTGCCGTTCTCACGCACGACGCGGGCGAACTCGAGCGCGGGCAGGGCGTAGTGGCGCGGGTCCGAGCCGTGCCCGTACAGCACCGCGGGGATCTTGCCGGCGCGACGCGTGCGACGCGCGGCACCCTTGCCGAATTCGGTGCGGGGCTCGACGGACAGGGTTACCTCGGACACGGTGTAGCACTCCTTCAATTCACCAACATGTTCAGCGAAAGCATGCTGAGGTGGGGATGGTTCGGGCGGTTCGGGTGTTCGGCGGCGAATTCCACAGGCGTGCTCGACCGCGTGTGGCCACTCAAGCCGCCGCGTCGATCACGTCGGGCACCAGGTGCTCACGGAACCCGCCTCGCCGAGACCGGGAAAGTGTAGACCAAGCGGTCGTGCCGGGGTCCCGCCGGGTGGCTCGTTCAGGTGACAAGTCGGTGACAGCTGCTTCGGGAACCCGCGGATGCGGTGGTGCGTGACCCCTTTTCTAAGGTGTGATCTCCTCGCACTCGAGACAAGGGGGCGGAATGGCGGCACGACGGTCGAGGATCGGCGCGATCGCCGCCTTGTGCTGCCTCCTGGCGGGTTGCGACGTCGCCATCGACGGGGCGGCCGGGATCTCGCCCGCCGAGCAACAGCGGGTGGACAGGCGCGCCGAGCAGCGCGGCGCTGTCGAGAGCGCGTTGAAGGCGCTTGAGCAGGCGCCCGCCGTCGTCTACAAGTCGACAATCAAGGATGCTTCGGGCAAACCCGCCGAACTGCAGTTCCGGATCACTCGTAACGGCAGCGCGCAGGGGACCCTCCCGGTCGACGGTCAGCCGATCCAGATCATTTCCGCCGACAAGCAGCTGTACCTCTCGGCGACGCCGGAGTACTGGAAGGCGCACGGGCTCGGCAACAGCGAGCAGTACGGCGCCAACTGGGTCCGTACGGACGGCTCGGACCTGCCGGTGAACGCCGTCGAGGTGCTCAGCCCGCGCAAGGCCGCGTCGACGTTGAGGACCGCGGTGTCCGCGATGGACCCGCTGACCGATCCGGTCCGGTCGAAGTTGCCCGACGGGACCGAGGTCTACGACGTCGGGAGCGGCCTCGGGGCACTGCGCGTGACCACCGCCGCGCCGCATCGAGTCGTCAGCTTCGCGCCTTCCCTGGTCGCCGCGGCAGGCGGTAAGACGCTCGGCGCCGAGATGCGGGTCGAACCGCTCGCCGGGGACGCGCTGAAGAAACTCCAGACCGATCTGGACGGCGCGATCGGGGGAATCGGGCAGCCGTTCGACGCACTCGCCCAGGTGAGCGTCAGCGTCGTCAACGACAAGCTGGACTGCACGGATTTCGTCGGAACCTGCCGGGCGACCATCGACGTGGCCAACACCGTCATCGGTGGTGTGAGCGGGGCGCCCGTGCATTTGACGCTGACCGTCGATTTCACCGCGCAATCCCTCGGCGCGCAGAGCTGCACGGCGAACGCCGACGCGGCACCCGGCGCCACGACGAGCATGACCTGCGAGGTCAAATTCAAGTTGCCGAATCGGAACGCCAGCTATCAGGTGCAGGCGAAGCCTTCGGCGCGCGGCGAGGTCCGGGCGGCGCTCGACGTCAACGCCGTCCGCGAGAAGCTCAAGTCCGAGTTCGCCGCGCTGGGTGGCTGACCTGCACACTCACCTCCGGGTGCGTTGCATACGTTGAAGTAGCCGATCTCGCGTTCTTAGCATCGGCGTGGTCGCCGATGAAAAGGGAGAAACGCGATGGCGAAGTTGGTTGTGTTCGGAGGAACCGGGTACGCGGGCGGAAAGATCGCCGCGGAGGCGCGCGGCCGCGGTCACGAGGTCCTGGTGGTGTCGAGGAACGCGGAAGGCGAGGGCACCCGGGCGGGCTCGCTCTACGACGAGGCTTTCCTGGCCGACGTCGCCAAGGGCGCGGATGTCCTGGTCATCGCGGTTCACGGGCAGAGCGGTCTGCTCGAAGCGGTGCCCTCGATCGCCCAGGTCGCGAAAGACAACGGAGCGCGGATCGGCGTCGTCGGCGGGGCCGGCAGCCTGAAGGTGGCCGAAGACGGTCCGCGCCTGATCGACACCCCCGAGTTCCCGGACGAGTACAAGGGCGAGGCCGGTGCGCACGCCGAGGTGCTGGAGGCGTTCCGGAAGCTTCCCGAGGACGTCGACTGGTTCTACCTCAGCCCGGCCGCGGAGTTCGGCGCGTGGGCCGAGGGCGAGCGGACCGGCGAGTTCCGGCTCGGCGATGACGTGCTGCTGACCGATGAGAACGGTGGGTCGAAGATCAGCGGCGCCGACTACGCGATCGCGTTCGTCGACGAGATCGACAAGCCGGAGCGCCGCCGTCAGCGTTTCTGCGTCGCTTACTGACCGGACAGTTCCTTGACGACCGGCGCGAACGTTTCCAGCATCGGCTCGAACACCGTGATGTAGGAGAAGCCGTACCTTTCGCGGCGCTCTTGGAGCTGCCGGACCATCTCGTCGGTGGTCCCGAACAGCAACTGGGGTGTTTCGAGCACGGCGTCGACGTCGAGGCTGTCCTGGTCCTTCAGCTCTTCGCGCCAGGACTCGGCGGCCGCGCGCCGGTCGTCCGTGACCACGACCCGCTGGACGAGCATGTTCAGTTCGGGATCCCGGCCGTTCGTGTGTGAACGGAAGAAGGCGACGCGCTCGTCCATGCGTTCGGCGTCGTCGAGCCGGAAGGTTCCCGGCGGCTTTCCCGGTGCTTGACGAAGGCCCGCGAAGCCGGCGATGTCGGCTTCGCGGGCGGCGAGGGAGAGCACGCCGTCGCTGTTGCCCGCGAGGAGCAGCGGAGGGGACGTGATCCCTTCGGCGGCGAAGTGTTCGCGCAGGTGGTCAAGGCCCTTGGTGAGGTACTCGATACGTTCCTTGGCCGGGATCCACGGCAGGCCGGCCTCGTCGAATTCCGATTTCATGTGACCGGAGCCGAGACCGAGGTCCAGCCGATCGCCGGTCATCTTCACCGTCGTGACGACGTCGCGCGCGAAGAGCGCGAAGTTGTAGAAGGGCACGTTGGAGACGAGAGTGCCGACGCGGGGCCGTTCCGTCACCGCGGCGGCCATGGTCAGCGCCGGGAAAGGCGAGTTCCGTCCTGAGCCGAGGTGATCCGGCACGGAGATGACGTCGTATCCGAGTGCCTCGACGCGGCGGCACTTCGCGACCCAGTTTTCGCGGTTCTCGGCGCCCCACAGGTTCACGCCGAACTTGAATTTCCCCATGCCGGAAACCTAGCCACGCGGGGAGGCCGGGCGCGCGCCGTTTCGCGAGGAGCCGAAAACGAAGCAAGGGACCTTTGCTCTCACTCTCCGAAAGAGAGTGGTAGCAAAGGTCCCTTGCTTCGTCGGGGATCAGGCGTTGCCGTCGAAGAGGGACGTGACCGACCCGTCCTCGAAGACCTGCTGGATCGCCTGCGCCAGCAGCGGCGCGATGGACAGCACGGTCAGCCCGGGGAACCGCTTCTCCTCCGGGATCGGCAGCGTGTTGGTGACGATCACCTCGCGCGCCTTGCAGTTCGACAGCCGCTCGGTGGCGGGGTCGGACAGGATGCCGTGGGTCGAGGCGATGACGACGTCGGCCGCGCCTTCGTCGAGCAGGGCCTCGGTGGCCTTCACGATCGTGCCACCGGTGTCGATCATGTCGTCGATCAGCACGCACAGCTGACCGCGGACCTTGCCGACGACACGGTTGGCGACGGCCTGGTTCGGCTTGTCCGGGTCGCGGGTCTTGTGGATGAAGGCGATCGGCCGGTCACCCAGCTGCGCCGCCCACTTCTCGGCGAGCCGCACCCGGCCCGAGTCCGGCGAGACGACGGTGATGTTCTCGTCCTGGTAGGTCTTGTTGATGTGCGCGGCCAGCACGTTCTGCGCGAGCAGGTGGTCGACGGGACCGTCGAAGAAGCCCTGGATCTGCGCGGTGTGCAGGTCGACCGTCATGATCCGGTCGGCGCCGGCGGTCTTGAACAGGTCCGCGATCAGGCGCGCGGAGATCGGCTCGCGGCCCTTGTGCTTCTTGTCCTGCCGCGCGTACGGGTAGAACGGCATGATCACGGTGATCCGCTTGGCGCTCGCGCGCTTGAGGGCGTCCACCATGATCAGCTGCTCCATCACCCATTCGTTGATGGGCGCCGGGTGGCTCTGGATCACGAACGCGTCGGTCCCGCGCACCGATTCGTTGAACCGGACGAAGATCTCCCCGTTGGCGAAATTGTGCGCGGTCTGCGGGACGACCGACACGTTGAGGTGCTTGGCCACCTCTTCCGCGAGCTCCGGGTGCGCGCGCCCGGAGAACAGCATCAGGTTCTTCTTCGGTGTTCCGGACTTCGAGCTCATGCTGGCGACTCCCCGTCGTTTCCCTTATCTGAATCGGACACGGCGGTGGTGTCCTGCTTCGCGGCGGAAGCTGCTTCCGCCGCGGGTGTGCCCGGCCTGCGCCGGGACACCCAGTCTTCGATGTTGCGCTGCGGCCCGGTGGACACGGCGAGCGCGCCCGGGGGCACGTCTTGCCTGATCACGGTGCCTGCCCCACTGTAAGCGCCATCGCCGATGGTCACCGGGGCGACGAACGTGTTGTCCGCGCCGAGCCGCACATGGGAGCCGATCGTGGTGTGATGCTTGTTCACGCCGTCGTAGTTGACGAAGACGCTGGAACACCCGATGTTGCTGTTCTCGCCGATGGTCGCGTCGCCGACGTAGGTCAGGTGCGGGACCTTCGTGCCGGCGCCGATGTCGGCGTTCTTCGTCTCGACGAAAGCGCCGAGTTTGCCCTTGGTCCCCAGTTTGGAGCCGGGACGCAGGTAGGTGAACGGACCGACCTTCACGCCGTCGCCCAGTTCCGAATCGGAACCGTGCGTCCGCACCACCGACGCGCCCGCGCCGACGGAGACGTTCTCCAAGGTGCTGTCCGGCCCGATCTGCGAACCCTCGCCAACCGACGTCGAGCCCTTCAGCTGGACGCCGGGTTCGATGACGACGTCGCGCGACAAGGTCACGCCCGCGTCGATCCAAGTGCTCGCCGGGTCGACGACGGTGACACCCGCCCGCTGCCAGCCGCGGACGATCCGGCGGTTCAGTTCGGCGCCGAGGACGGAGAGCTGCACGCGGTCGTTGACGCCTTCAGTCACCCACGGGTCGTCGATGACCAGCGCGCCGACACCCTTGCCGTCGCCGCGGGCGATGCCGAGGACGTCGGTGAGGTAGAGCTCGCCCTGGGCGTTGTCGGTCGAAAGCTTCGAAAGCCCGTCGACCAGGACCGAGGCGTCGAAGGCGTACACGCCGGAATTGATTTCGGCGATTTCGTGCTGCTCGGGGGTGGCGTCCTTCTGCTCGACGATCGAGGTGACGACGCCGTTCTCGTCGCGGATGATCCGGCCGTAACCGGTCGGGTTCTCGACGACCGCGGTCAGCACGGTGACCGCGTTTCCGGTGGAGGTGTGCTCCGCGACCAGGGAAGCGAGCGTTTCGGTGTCGAGCAGCGGGACGTCGCCGTAGCTGACGACGACGGTGCCGGTCAGCCCGGCGGGCAGCGCCGAGAGCGCGCACGAGACGGCGTGGCCGGTGCCCTTCTGCTCTTCCTGGACGGCCGTGACGACCTCGCGGCCGAGCGCCTCGCCGACGTTCGCCAGCCGGGCGCCGACCGAGTCGCGACCGTGGCCGATGACGACGACCAGGTGCTCCGGGTTCAGTCCCGCGGCGGCCCGCACCGCGTGCTCGACCAACGGGCGGCCGGCGATCGGGTGCAGCACCTTCGGGGTGGACGAGCGCATGCGGGTGCCCTCACCCGCGGCGAGGATCAACGTGCTCAGCGGGCCGGTCACGGCACTCCCAACATTTCACCAACGGTGGTTGTCGGGCATTGATCCTACGTGGGCTGCTCGGCGTCCCACGCGGGGTCGGTCGGAGCATCCTCGCCGGGCCATCCGGTCACCGGATCGATGGCCATCGAGTTCACCGACGAAACCTGGTTGCCGCCGCCGCGTTTCGCCTGGTACATGGCCGCATCGGCGCGTGCGAGGACCTGTTCGGCCCGTTCCTGCGGGCGGAGCGACACAAGGCCGACGGAGAGGGTGACGCCGTGCGAAAGATGGTGCGGCAGAGATGCGACGGCATTCACAGAACGACCCAGCGCCTGTTTCGCCGCGGACGCCGGAGCCCCAGGTAGAAGCACGATGAACTCGTCTCCGCCGTAGCGGGCGACGACGTCGTCCCCGCGCAGGGCGTCACGCAGCGTGCTCGCGATGACACGGAGCACGTTGTCACCTTCGGCGTGCGACTGCTTGTCGTTGACGTCCTTGAAGCCGTCGAGGTCGACCAGCGCCACCGCGAGCGGCTGGGCGTCGGCGGACGACGCCAGCGAACGCAGCTTTTCGTCGAGCGCGCGCCGGTTCGGCAACCCGGTGAGCGGGTCCTGCAGGGCCTGCTGGGTGATGGCGCCGTGCTCGGCGGAGAGCCGCTCGTGCTCCCGCCGCGCGTTGAGCGTGGCGATCTGCGATTCCCGCAGCGACCACATCTCGGTTTCCAGGATGGTCGCGTAGTCGATCAGCGACTGGCTCGCCCCGGACGCGTAGTCCGGCGTGGTGTCGAGCCTGGCCAGCTCGCGGGCGAGGTTCAACCGCATCGACGGCAGCGAGCCCTCTTCGTTGTCCTCCCGGACCTCTTTGAGCACCTGCAGCGCGTCCTCGCGGCGGCCGTCGTTGTCCAGGCAGCGGGCCAGCGCGATGGCGATGATCTCGCGTTCGTGCGGGAACACCAGTTCCGGATGCAGCAGCGAGGTCAGCCGCTCGATATGCGACGAATCGGGCGACGCCAGCGCGGCCGCGGCGGCGAGTACGCCGACCTGGTCGATCGCCGGCACCCCGGCCTTGCGAGGGAACAGCGATTCGGTGAACGGGCCTTCGGCGGCCTGGGCCATCGACGCCGCGGTTCGGAACTTGTCCGCCCCTTCGTCGTACCGCTCGATGCGTTCGAGACGCAGGCCCCAGCCCAGCAGCATCTTGACCCGGTTGATCAGCTGGAGTGCGATCTCGTGCGGGCTGGCGCTGTCGCGGATCGCCTGCGCGGCGCGGGCGATGGCCTCCTCGGCCGCCTCGTAGACGCCCAGCTGGTTCAGCACCAGCCAGCAGTCGACCAGGGTCGTGGACAGCATCCGGTCCCAGTTGCGCCTGCCGACCTGGCGGTCCGGGACCGCGGAGTCGTCGAGGATGGCCAATGCCCTGGCGATCTCGGTGAGGGCGGCGTCCTCCTGTTTGGCGATCACGAGCCGCCGGCCGCGCATGGCGTGCGCGTCGGCCCGCATCAGCGCGAGACCGTGCCGCCGGGTGTGCGCGAGCATCTCGTCGAGCCTGGGCTCTGCTTCGGCGGCGAGACCGCGGGTGACCAGCCTGGCCATCGCCGAGTACCGCAGCAGCTGGGCGACCAGGAGCGGTTCGCCGCGGCGCTGCGTCTCGTCGAGGAGCTCGTCGAGGCTGGTGACGATGTCCAGCTGCTCGGCGAAGCTGACACGCTGTATGGCCGCACCGAGTTCGCGCGCGCGACCGTAGAGCCAGGCGTCGGACATCTCCGCAAGCGCCGGCCGCCTGCCACTGGTCGTCGCGTCCTCGGTCAGCCGCACACACCCCCACCGTTGAAAACGCCGCTGGTCATCTGTTCGTCTGCTCCGCCGCCAGGATTCGAACCTGAACTGTCAGAACCAAAATCTGAAGTGCTGCCGATTACACTACGGCGGATCGATCCTGGTCAGGATAGCCATGTCGGGGACGTCCACGTGCGCCCGGGGGTGGCGTCACCGTCGCGGGCACTCCACAGGGGACCAAACCTCCTGTACCGTAACTTACGGCATCGTAGGTAAGGTCACCCTTAGGGAAACCCTCAGGGTTGCGCGTAGAAAAGAAGTGACTGCATGACGGCTACCCTCGACCGTTCCCAGAAGCCCGCGAAGGGCCCCAAACCGGTAATCGACGGACAACGATCGGGCGCCGTGCAGCTCTCGGTCTACCTCGGGGTCATCTTCCCGCTCGCCGCGCTGCTCGTGGCCGTCCCATTCGCTTGGGGCTGGGGACTGACCTGGGTCGACGTCGGCCTGTTCGTGGTCTTCTACGCGATCAGCGGCCTCGGAATCACCGTCTCCTACCACCGCTACTTCACGCACGGCTCGTTCAAGGCCAAGCCGTGGCTGCGCGTCGCGATGGCGATCGCCGGCAGCATGGCCGTCCAGGGCCCCGTGATCACCTGGGTCGCCGACCACCGGCGCCACCACGCCTTCTCCGACCGCGACGGCGACCCGCATTCGCCGTGGCTGTTCGGCACCTCGCCGCTCGCCATCGCCAAGGGGTTCTGGCACGCGCACATGGGCTGGCTGTTCGATCGCGACCAGACCAACGCGGAGCGGTTCGCGCCGGACCTGGTGAAGGACCCGGCCATCAAGAAGGTCGACGACCTGTTCTGGCTGTGGAGCCTGCTCACCCTGGTGCTGCCCGCGATCCTGGGCGGACTGATCACCTGGTCGTTCTGGGGTGCGGTGACCGCGTTCTTCTGGGCCGGGCTGGTGCGGGTCTGCGTGCTGCACCACGTGACCTGGTCGGTCAACTCGGTCTGCCACATGATCGGCGAGCGCCCGTTCGCCGCCCGCGACAAATCGGCAAACTTCTGGCCGCTGGCGATCTTCTCCTTCGGCGAGTCGTGGCACAACCTGCACCACGCCGACCCGACCTCCGCGCGGCACGGGGTGCAGCGCGGCCAGATCGACCTTTCCGCGCGTCTCATTTGGATCTTCGAGAAGTTCGGCTGGGCCTACGACGTGCGCTGGCCGACCCCGCAGCGCCTCGCGCGCATCGCCGCTGAAAGCAAATAGCGAGGTCGCGTTAGTCTTCTGCGATGGCGGGGAGAAGGCGGACCAAACGTGAAGCGGTCACCGGGGCGCGTCCTGTCGCTCCGGTGGCCCGGGTGCGGATGACGGGGACCGAGCGCAGACAGCAGCTGCTCAACGTCGCCAGGGCCCTTTTCGCGGAGAAGGGTTTCGAAGGAACGTCCATCGAGGAGATCGCGCACCGCGCGAACGTCTCCAAACCGGTGGTGTACGAGCACTTCGGCGGCAAGGAAGGCATCTACGCCGTCGTCGTCGACCGAGAGACGCAGCTGCTGCTCGACCGGATGGTCTCCACCCTCCACGGTGGACACCCGAGGGTGATGCTGGAGCAGGCGGCGATCGCGCTGCTCTCCTACGTCGAAGACTCGCACGACGGCTTCCGCATCCTGGTGCGGGATTCGCCGGTCGCGAGTTCGACGGGCACGTTCTCGACGGTGCTGAACGACATCGCCAGCCAGGTCGAGCACATCCTCGCGCAGCAGTTCGCCGCACGGGGTTACGACGAGAAGCTGGCCGCGCTGTACGCGCAGGCGCTCGTCGGGATGGTGGCGCTCACCGGGCAGTGGTGGCTCGACGCCCGGAAACCGAAACGCGACGAGGTCGCCGCGCATCTGGTCAACCTGGCGTGGAACGGTCTGTCCAATTTGGAGCACAAGCCCAAGCTGCGGCTGCACTGAGACCTGCGTCGCGCGGCAGTAACGTTTCCCGGGTGGTGAGCGCTAGGTCCCCCATAGAGATCATCCAACTGGGGGAACAACCGTGGAGAACTTTCCCGCGCCCGCCGTCGAACAGATGGTGCCGCAGAAGAAGAGAACGTGGCTGAAGCCGGTCATCCGCTTGGGCATCTTCGGTGTCGTCGCCCTGATCGCGTTCTTCGTGGCGAATCCGTTCACGGCGTCGAGCACCGAGGTCGGCGCTTGCCTCAAGGGCAGTGTCGACAACGCGGACAGCGTCAAGAGCACCGAATGCGGAACTCCGGACGCGAACTTCAAAGTCGTCGGAAAACAGGAGAACAAGTCGGAAATCGGGCTCAGGCTCTCGGGCGGGTCCGAATGCGAGGACTACCCGACGACCGACGCGTACTTCTTCCAAGGAAAGAGGGGGGCCACCGACGGCACCCTGCTCTGCCTGGAAGACCTGAAGAACCCGGGCGAACGGGCGCCGGTCGTCGGTGACTGCCTCCCCGACGGCGTCGTCGGCGCGAAGAAGCTCACGAAGGAGGACTGCGCGACAGCGCGGTACAAGGTCCTCGCCATCGAAAAGAGCGCGACCTTCCTCATCGACGGCAGCACGGTGTGCACCCAGGTGCCGTCGACCGACGAGAAGATCCAGTGGCAGCGGCCGGGCGGCACGCTCCCGCAGTCGCGGGTGCTGTGCCTGGACGACCTCAAGAAGTAGCGGTCAGCGCAGGAGGCCGGTCTCCCGCAGGTGGTCGAAGATGAGCTTGCCCACCGCGGAGAGCCGGTCCCTGTCCTCGTGGCCCAGCCACGCGATTTCCTCGATTTCGCTGCTGGCCGTGGGTGTTCCGCTGAATTCGGCGAGATAGCAGGTCGTCCGGACCACGAGCCCTGACGGGTGCCCGTCGGCTTGGGCCTCGAACGAGCCGGCGGGCTCGATCGTCGCCGGATCGATCTCGACGTTCAGTTCCTCGCGGATTTCGCGGACCAGGGTCTCGGCGTCGGTTTCGCCGGGTTCGCGTTTGCCGCCGGGCAGGTAGAACACCGATTTCCCGCGCGAGCGGGCGCCGAGGACACGGCCGTCGTGGAAATACAGCAAAGCGATTTTGTCGATCATGGTTCAGCCCAGCGCCGCGGCGGTTTCGGCGGTCGTGAGCACTTCGCCCAGCCGCGGGAACACCTTCGTGATCGCCGATTCGTGGGAGATCGCGGCGATACCCGCCATCGCGTCCGAAACGGCGATGGTCTCGTAGGCGTGGTCGATCGCGGCCCGCAGCGTCGATTCGACGCCGTACTCGGTGGCGATCCCGGCGAGCACCAGCGTCTTCACGCCGAGCCCGCGCAGGAGTTCGTCGAGTCCGGTGCGGTAGAACGCGCCGATCGTGTTCTTGGTGACCAGGTGCTCGCCTTCGCGGGGAGTCAGTTCGGCGACCAGTTCGCTGCCGGGCGGCTGCTCGTCGACGTCCGGCCGATGTGCCCGCACGTGGACGACCGGCGAGCCGGCCGCGCTGAAGGCGTCTCGCAGCAGGACGGCGTTCGCTACGACTTCAGTGCCTTCGATCGGCACGGTCTCCAGCGCGACGATCCGGGTCTGGAGGTCGATCAGAACGAGGGCCGTCGTCGCCGGGTCGATCTTCGTCATGCGGGCAGCCTAGTGGTCCCTATGCTGGAGACATGGGGCAGAACAGGGAAGTAGTGGTCACCGGCGGCGGAACGGGAATCGGCTACGCGGTCGCGGCGGCCTTCGCCGCGCGAGGTGATCGGGTGACGATCACCGGCCGTCGTGAGCAGGTCCTCACCGAGGCCGCCACGTTGCTCGGCGTGCACCCGGTCCCGTTCGACGCGGCCGATCCGGAGGCGGTGGAACGCGCACTGGCCGACCTGCCGGAGCGCGTCGACGTCCTGGTCAACAACGCGGGCGGGAACACCGACTTCCGCGGCGGGCAGGCCGAAGACCTGAAGTCGTTCGCCGCGAACTGGCAGGCGAATCTCGACGCGAACGTCTTCACCGCCGTCCTGGTCACCCGTGCCTTGCGGGAAAGGTTCGCCGACGGGGCGCGGATCGTCACCATCGGCTCGATCGCCGCGCGCACCGGGGCGGGTTCCTACGGTGCCGCCAAGGCCGCGCTGGAGGCGTGGAACGTCGACGTGGCAAGGGAATTCGGGCCGCGCGGGATCACCGCGAACATCGTCGCGCCCGGGCTGGTCGGCGACACCGAGTTCTTCCAGGGCAAGCTCTCCGACGAGCGCCGGGCGTGGCTGATCGGCAACACGCTGACCAAACGCGCCGGCGAGCCCGCGGACGTCGCCGCAGTGGTCGCCTTCCTGGCGAGCCCGGAGGCGCGGCACGTCACCGGGCAGGTCGTCCACGTCAACGGCGGCGCGCACCTCGGCCGTTAAGCGCCGGGCGTGACCTTCAGCAGTTTGTCGTCCTGGCCTTCCGAAGTGGTGATGTAGAGGGCGCCGTCCGGACCGCTGCGGACGGCGCGCAGCCTGCCGAACTTGTCGTCGAACTCCGGCGGCAGCGTCACTTCGGTGACCTTGCCGGCGTCGTCGAGGCGGAACAGCAGGAGTTTCTGTCCCTTCAGCGCCGTCACGGCGAGCGAACCTTCGAGCGCTCCCCACTGCGAGCCGGTGAGGAACTCGGCGCCGCAGATCGCCTCGGTGATCTCGCCGGTCGTCCACAAAGGACTGACGGCGTCCGGGAAGCGCTGCTTGTCCGTCATCGGGACGCTTTCGTCGTAGCTGGTCTCGGTGCCGCCCTTGGACGGGTCCCAGCCGTAGTTCCCGCCCGCGGTCTCCAGGTTGACCTCGTCGTCGATGGTCGGCCCGTGTTCCGCGGTGAACACCTGCCCGGTGCCAGGGCGGACCGTGACGCCTTGGACGTTGCGGTGCCCGTAGGTGAACACGCGCTGTTCGTTCGGGTTCGCGGATTTCGCGAACGGGTTGTCCGGCAACGCGTTCCCGGTCTTCGCGTCGACGCGCAGCACCTTGCCGCCGAGGCTCGTCCGGTCCTGCGGGTGCTGCGGGCGGGCGGTGTCGCCGGTGCCGACGAGGAGCGCGCCGTCCGCGCCGAACGCGGGACGGCAGCCGGAATGCCTGCCGCTGGGGTTCACCGGCAGCCCGGTCAGCAGGTCCTTGACCTTCGTGGCGCTGGCGCCGTCGTCCGAAAGCCGCCAGGTGACCAGCCGGATGTCGACGGCCTTGTCGCCTTCCTTGTGGGTCTGGCAGGTGATGAACTCGCGTGACGTCGCGAAGTCCTTGCTGATCACCATCCCCATCAGACCGCCTTCGCCGCGTACGTGGACGTCGGAGAAGTCCGCGGCGACGTCACGCTTCGCGCCACCCTCGATCAGGGCCAGCTTCCCTGGGCGCTGGGTGACGAGGATCTTCCCGTCCGGCAGGAATCCGACGTCCCAGCCGTGTTCGAGCCCGGCCGTCACCTGCTCGACCTTCAGCTTCGACACCGCGGGCTTCGAGGTGACCGGCGGCGCGCTCTGCACCGTCTCGCTCGACGCCCCGGAACAGGCCGTGACCAGCAAGGACAGGGAAGCGAACGCGACGACGGCGGAAGTGCGCATGACATCAGCATGCCACCGTGCTCAACCGCCCGCGCGAACCAAACCGCTTTCGTAGGCGAACACGACCGCGTGCACACGGTCGCGCAGCGAGAGCTTCGCGAGGATCCGGCCGACGTGGGTCTTCACGGTCGTCTCCCCGATGTAGAGCTTCGCGGCGATCTCGGAGTTCGTCAGGCCGCGCGCGATGAGCGAAAGGACGTCCTTCTCGCGTTCGGTCAGCGTTTCGAGCCGCGAGCTCTCAGCGGCGTCCCGTTCGTCGGCCAGGTAGCGGTCGAGCAGCCGTTTCGTCACCGAGGGGGAGACCATCGAATCGCCGCGGAGGACACCTCGGATCGCCACGAGGATTTCGTCGGCGGGCGCGTCCTTGACGAGGAAACCACTGGCACCGGCACGCAACGCGGCATACGCGTACTCGTCGAGGTCGAACGTGGTGATCATCAGGACCCGGGTGTCCGGAAGCGACCGGCAGATCCGCTCGGTCGCCGCGACGCCGTCGAGCACGGGCATCCGGACGTCCATCAGGACCAGGTCCGGCCGCAGCTTCTCGGCGGCCTCGACCGCTTCGGCGCCGTTGGTGGCTTCGCCCGCGACGGTCAGGTCGTCCTGGCTGGTGACGATCATCCCCATCCCGACCCGGACCAGTTCCTGGTCGTCGCAGATCAGCACCTTCACCGCCGTCATCCCGCCTCCACCACCAGATTCGCGGCGACCCGGTAGCCACCGTCGCGGGTCGGTCCGGTGTCGAGGGTGCCGTGGAACATCTCGACGCGCTGGGTCATGCCGGCGATCCCCCGGCCGGACGACGGGAGCCGCGGCGCGATCGGTTCGCTCCCGCCCGTGTTCGTCACCTCGATCCGGACGTTCCGGCGGTGGCCGCCCTGGCCGAAATCGATCTCGACCTGGCCGCTCGCGTCCCCCGGCGCGTGTTTGATCATGTTGGTCAGCGACTCCTGGACGATGCGGTACGCCTGCAGCGCGGCGCTCGGCGGCAACCCCTCGGCGTCCCCGGTGACCTGGAGATCCACGTCCCGTCCGCTCGCGCTGACCTGCGCGACAAGGTCGCGAAGCTCCGCGACGGTCGGCTGCGGGCTTCGGGCGGCTTCACCGGCATGGAGGACTTCCAGCAGACGGCGCAGCTCGGCGAGCGCGTCGCGGCCGGCCTTGCCGATCGTGTCGAGTGTCCGGTCGACGACCTCGGGATCCTTGTCGCGCATGAGTTTCGCGCCCTCGGCGTTGATCACGATGACGCTCACGCTGTGCGCGAGGACGTCGTGCAGTTCGCGGGCGATGCGGGTGCGTTCCTCGGCGACGGCGGCCCGGGCGCGGGCCTCCTGTTCGGACGCGGCCAGCTCCGCCTTCGTCGCTTGCTCCGCCGAAAGCCGTTGCCGCGCACGGAAGAACTCGCCGAGCGCCCAAGCGGCGACGTGCAACGGGATCGTCGCGCCGATGGCGAGCCAAGTGCCCTGTTCGGTGGTGACTCCCCAGGCGAGACCCCACGTGACGTCGAGGGCGACGATCGCGGCGGCGATCACCGCGGCGAAGCGGCGGTTCCCCGCGCGGACCAGCGTGTAGAGCGCGACGGCCATCGCCAGTTCGCCCCGGCCGCGGTCGTAGGCCCAGAGCTCCGTCGTGTACTGCGCGGTCACCCCGGCGACGATCAGCACCGCGACGATCTCGGGGTGACGCCGCCGCCAGAGCAGCGGCACGAGGAAGAGGTACGGCACCAGCAGGACGGCCTTGGGGGCCGACGACGATCCTGTCGGTGCGAGGAAGACGAACCACGCGTACAGGGGAAGGTCGGTCACCCACGGGTGGGCGCGGAGCCGGTCGAGCAGCCTTTGCACCGTTCGAACGTAACCCGGCCCGGCACGGGAGCGCGTCGTCCTGGGGTACTCCCGGGGTCCTCCCACGGGAGGACGGAATCGGCCGGCGAAGCCGACGCGGAGCCACGAAACCCGTTCCTAGCGTCGGGAACATGTCGATCACCAGGGAATTCCTCCGCCATCCCGTCCTGACCGGGGCCGTCGCGGCCAGCTCCCCGAAACTCGCGGAGGCCATGACCGCGGGCCTCGGCCTGGAAAGCGCCAGGCTCGTCGTCGAGCTCGGCCCCGGGACCGGTGTGTTCACCGGGGCCGTCGTCCGCCGCCTGCCGCCGGGCGCGCGGCTGATCGCGGTCGAGATCAATCCGCGGCTGGCGCGGGAACTGCGGTCCCGGCACGGGGACGTCGAGGTCGTCGAGGGGTCCGCCGAAAACCTGCTTTCGTATGTGGACGAGGCCGCCGACGTCGTGGTCTCCGGACTGCCGTGGACGGTCATGCCCGGTGAACGGCAGCTGCGGATCCTCGACCAGGTGACGGAGACCCTCGCCCCGCACGGACGGTTCACGACGTTCGCCTACGCGCACGCGGCCTGGACGACGCCCGCCCGCCGGTTCGCCGCGGCGCTGCGGGACCGGTTCGCGGTGACCGGCCGGACCCCGCTGGTCTGGCCGAACCTGCCGCCCGCTTTCGTGCACCGCGCGGCGTTGCCACAGAAGGCCGGGAGGCATCGTGGACAGCCTGCTGCGGCCGCTTCTTGAGTCGCCGCCCGCGCTCGTCTACTTCGTCTGCGGCGCCCTGATCTTCCTGGAAACCGCGCTGCTGCCGGGAATCGTGCTGCCGACGTTGTCCAGTCTGTTGTTGATGGGATTCCTCGCCGGACGCGGCACGCTCGACTTGCCGCTGGCGTTGACGGTCGCGGTCGGCGCCGCCGTGGCGGGCGACCAGATCGCCTTCCTGGAGGGGCGGCGGCTGGGCCCGCGGCTGCGGACCACGCGGTTCGGGCGGAGGTTCGGCCGGGAGCGGTGGGAGCGCGTGGAGCGGGCCGTCACCCGGTACGGCGTCCCGGCCGTGATCGCCGGCCGTTGCCTGGCCGGGGTGCGGACCGTGGTGCCGCGTATCGCGGGTGCCGCCGAGATGCCGTACCGGCGGTTCGTGCCCGGCAGTGTCTGCGCGGCCGTGCTGTGGGCGTGCGCGGAGCTGTTCCTGGGCCACGCGGGCGCTTGGGTCAGCGGGTGAGGATCGCCGCCGTCTCGGCGTCGGCGGGGAGGAACGTCTCCAGTTTCAATTCCGAAACCGTGACATCGGCCGCGGTCGCGAACGTCGTGATGGCCGTGATCAGCCGCAGTTCACCCGCCGAAGTGGAGAGGCGCATCGGCACCGCGAAGCCGAGGTGATCGGGCCCGGGCGGACCAGGAGCCGGAACGTAACCTTCGAGTTCGGCCAGCAGCGCGGTGAGCCGTTCGTCGGGCGCGTGGGCGATCTCCTGCGTCAACCGTTCCAGGATGTGCCGGGCCCAGTCCGCGAGGTTGCGCACCCTCGGCGCCATCCCCTTCGGATGCAGCGCGAGCCGCAGGGTGTTGACCGGCTCCTCCAGCAGCTCCGGTGCCACGTCCTCGAACAGCAGGTCGAGCGCGTCGTTGCGGGCGACGAGCACGCCGTAGCGGTCGACCACGATGGCCGGATACGGCCGGTGCCCGTCGAGCAGCCGCCGCATACCGTCGAGGACCGGCCGCAGGCTCGGATCGTCCAATTCGGTTTCGGGGAAACCGGGGGCGAATCCGGCGGCGAGCAGCAGGCCGTTGCGTTCACGCAGGGGCAGTTCGAGCGATTCGGCGACCCGCAGCACCAGGCCGCGGCCGGGGATCGACCGGCCGCCTTCCAGGAAACTCACGTGCCGTTGCGTGGTCCCGGCCCGGATCGCCAGCTCCAGCTGGGAAAGCCGCCGTCGTTCGCGCCAGCCCCGGAGCGCGGGGCCGAATCCGGAAACCATGGCGTCATCTTGGCCGAGACGTCGTCGGCGTCGCCATTCCCTCGAAGGAATTGAGACGATTCCCCGCCGCCGAGATGCTTCCGGCATGAAATTCGGTCTGGTCGTCCCCAGTTATCGGTCCACCCTCGACGCCGGGCGCACCGCGCCGGAAATGGTCGCCGTCGCGGTCGAAGCCGAACGCCTCGGCTTCGATTCGGTCTGGGTCGGGGACACGCTCGCGAAGGCGCCCATCGATTCCTTGACGTTGCTCGGCGCGTTCGCCGCCAGAACCGAGCGGGTCACCCTCGGCACCGCCGCGCTGCTGCCGGCGTTGCGGGATCCGCTCCTTTCCGCGAACGCGATCCTCTCGCTCGACCTGCTCAGCCAGGGACGCGTCACACTCGGCGTCGGTGCCGGATTCGCGGGTCGCAGCGAACCCGAGTTCGCCTTCACCCGGGTCCCGTGGGAACGCCGCCGCGCCCGCCTCGACGACATCGTCGCGTTGTGGCGGCACGTGTGGAGCGGGAAGAGCGGCCCGTTCCACGGCGACGTGCTGCACTACGACACCCTGCCGGAATACCCGGAACCGCACCGTCCCGGTGGCCCGCCGGTGTGGCTGGCCGCCTTCACCCCGGGCGCGCTGAAGCGTGCGGGACGGCTCTACGACGGCTGGTTGCCGTATCCGCCCGACGTCGCGGACTACACCGACGGCCTCGCGAAGATCCGCGAAACGGCCGTACGCCCCGTGACGCCTGCGTTGTTCGCGACAGTGCTCATCGAGGATGACCCGATCAGGGCACGCGAGCGGCTGGAGGACTACGCACAGCGGAACTACGGCGTCCCGCTGGACTTCGTCGAGAAGATCCAAATGCTGGTCGCGGGCAGCCTGGAGCAGGTCGCTGACCGGTTGCGCCAGTACCAGGACGCGGGTGTCGAACACCTGCTGATCCGCGTCGCGACGCAGGAACCGGCCGAGTTCGACGAGCAGCTTCCGAAGGTCTTCGACGCCCTGCCCCGGTAATCGCGCGGCGGACTGTCGGTGCCCCCACGTAGGCTGGGACGGTGACAAACGCTCCATTGTCCGGACTCCTTCATTCCATCCTTCCCGATCCGGCCCTTCGCGGGGTCGTGGAGCGGGCCGGTGCCCCGGTGCTCGAACTCCAGGGCGCGATCGCCACCCGCCAGCTGGTCGCCGGTGCCCTCGCCGCGGACGAGGGCGCCGGCCGCCCCGTGCTCGCGGTGACCGCCACCGGCCGCGAGGCGGACGAATTGACCGCTTCCCTGAAGTCGTTCCTCGGCGAGGGCGCCGTCGTCGACTTCCCGTCCTGGGAGACGCTGCCGCACGAGCGGCTGTCCCCGAGGGCGGACACCGTCGGGCGGCGGCTGGAGGTGCTGCACCGGCTCAAGACCGGCTCGGACGATCTGCGCGTCGTCGTCGCGACTGTCCGCAGCCTGATCCAGCCGATGGCGCCCGGGCTCGGTTCGCTCGCGCCGATCGACCTGGTCGTCGGCGAGGAGCAGAGTTTCGAAGGGCTGCTGGATCGGCTGGTCGAGCTCGCGTACACGCGGGTGGACATGGTTGAGAAGCGCGGCGAGTTCGCCGTGCGCGGCGGCATCCTCGACCTGTTCGGGCCGACGGCGCAGCATCCGGTGCGGGTCGAGTTCTGGGGCGACGAGGTCAGCGAGATCCGCGCGTTCGCGGTGTCCGACCAGCGGTCGCTGCCGGGGGAGATCCAGCACGTCAGCGCGCCGCCGTGCCGTGAGCTGCTGCTCACCGAGCCGGTCCGCGCGAAGGCCGCCGAGCTCGCGACGACGTACGAGGCGGACGCGCAGCTCACCGAGATGCTCACCAAACTCTCCGGCGGAATCCCCGTCGAGGGCATGGAAGCGCTCATCCCCGTGCTGTGCGAGGGCGAGCTGGACCTGCTGACCGACGCGATGCCCCAGGGCACGCACGTGCTGCTGGCCGATCCGGAGAAGATCCGCGCCCGCGCGGCCGACCTGGTCCGCACGGGGCAGGAGTTCCTCGAAGCGTCCTGGACCACGGCCGCCGCGGGCGGTCAGGCGCCGATCGACCTCGGCGCGTCCGCGTACCGGGACCTCGCGGAGATCGCGAAGCACGCTCAGGAGACGAAGCGCCCTTGGTGGACGCTGACGCAGCTGGCCAGCGACGATCCCGACGTCTACCGCGTCTCGATCGAGGCCGCGCCGAACTATCGCGGCGAGGTCGAGCGCGCGACGACCGATCTGCGCGCCCACACGGCCGCGGGCGGGACGGCCGTGCTCGTCGTCGCCGGGCACGGCACCGCGGCTCGCGCCGTCGAGCAGCTGTCGGCGGGAGATGTCCCCGCGTCGCTCGCCGAAAGCATCACCGGTCCGCTGACGCCGGGCGTCGTGACGGTGACGTGCGGCGGCCTGTCGGACGGTTTCGTCTCGCCGGAGCGCGCCCTCGTGGTGCTGTCCGAATCGGACCTCACCGGCCGCGGCTCGGGTGCCGGGACGTCCACAAAGGACTTCAGCACCAAGATGCCGTCGCGGCGCCGCAACGCCGTCGACCCGCTCGCCCTCAAGGCGGGCGACTACGTCGTGCACGATCAGCACGGCATCGGCCGGTTCGTCGAAATGGTGCAGCGCACCGTCGCGGGCGCGACCCGCGAGTACCTGCTGCTGGAGTACGCCTCCTCCAAGCGCGGGCATCCGGGGGACCGGCTGTTCGTCCCGACCGACCAGCTCGACGAGGTCTCCCGCTACGTCGGCGGTGAGCTGCCCACGCTGAACAAACTCGGCGGATCGGACTGGAAGAACACCAAGGCCAAAGCGAAGAAGGCGGTCAAGGAGATCGCCGCCGAACTCGTGCAGCTCTACGCCGCGCGGCAGGCCGCGCCGGGGCACGCGTTCGCGCCGGACACCCCGTGGCAGGGCGAACTCGAGGACGCCTTCCCGTTCACCGAGACCAACGACCAGCTCGCCGCGATCGACGAGGTCAAGTCGGATATGGAACGCGGCGTCCCGATGGACCGCGTCATCTGCGGCGACGTGGGCTACGGCAAGACCGAGATCGCGGTGCGCGCGGCGTTCAAGGCGGTGCAGGACGGCAAGCAGGTCGCGGTGCTGGTGCCGACGACGCTGCTCGCGCAGCAGCACCTCAACACCTTCACCGAACGGATGAGTTCGTTCCCGGTGAAGATCAAGGGGCTCTCGCGCTTCACTTCGAAGCCGGAGTCGGACGCCATCCTCGAACAGCTCGCTTCGGGTGACGTCGACATCGTGATCGGCACGCACCGCCTGCTGCAGACCGGGATCCGGTACAAGGATCTCGGCCTGGTGATCGTCGACGAGGAGCAGCGGTTCGGCGTCGAGCACAAGGAGCACATCAAGGCGCTGCGGACGCACGTCGACGTGCTGACCATGTCGGCGACGCCGATCCCGCGGACGCTGGAGATGTCGCTCGCCGGCATCCGCGAGATGTCCACGATCCTGACCCCGCCCGAGGACAGGCACCCGATCCTGACCTACGTCGGCGCGTACGACGACAAACAGGTCGGCGCCGCGATCCGGCGCGAGTTGCTGCGTGACGGCCAGGTCTTTTACGTGCACAAC
Source organism: Amycolatopsis sp. SB7-3 (assembly GCF_041021335.1). Classification (NCBI taxonomy): domain Bacteria; kingdom Bacillati; phylum Actinomycetota; class Actinomycetes; order Pseudonocardiales; family Pseudonocardiaceae; genus Amycolatopsis; species Amycolatopsis sp. SB7-3. Next base: position 1,243,489 of record NZ_JBFPJQ010000001.1, on the reverse strand, counting down.
AGGGTTTCTTCGATCGAGAAGGCCGCGAAGCGCATTCGCGAGCTGGTGCCGGAGGCGCGCGTCGTCACCGCGCACGGGCAGATGAACGAGGAGAAACTCGAGACGATCATCCAGGGTTTCTGGGAGAACGAGTACGACGTGCTCGTCTGCACCACGATCGTCGAGACCGGGCTGGACATCTCGAACGCCAACACACTGCTGGTGGAACGCGGTGACCTGCTGGGGCTCGCGCAGCTGCATCAGTTGCGCGGCCGGGTCGGGCGTGGGCGTGAGCGCGGGTACGCGTACTTCCTGTACCCGCCGGAGGCGCCGCTCACCGAGACGGCGCACGACCGGCTCGCGACCATCGCGCAGAACACCGAGCTGGGCGCGGGTATGGCCGTCGCGATGAAGGACCTGGAGATCCGCGGCGCGGGCAACATCCTCGGTGCGGAGCAGTCCGGGCACATCGCGGGAGTCGGTTTCGATCTGTACGTGCGGCTCGTCGGCGAAGCGGTCGACGCGTTCCGTCGGCACGCGGGCGCGGAAACCTCCGAAGAGGAGGAGCTCGCCGAAGTCCGCGTCGATCTCCCGGTGGACGCGCACATCCCGCACGACTACGTGCCGGGCGAGCGGCTGCGGCTGGAGGCGTACCGCAAGATTGCGGCCGCTCCCGACCAGGCCGGGCTCGACGCCGTCCGCGAGGAACTGATCGACCGCTACGGTCAGCCGCCCGCCCCGGTGCGGAGGCTGCTCGCGGTCGCCGCGTTCCGGCACACCTGCCGCGCGGCGGGGGTCACCGAGGTCGCCGTCCAGGGCACGTCGATCCGGTTCGCGCCGCTGCCGCTGGCGGATTCGCAGATGGTGCGGCTGAAGCGCTTGTACCCCAAGGCTCTCTACAAGGCGGTGACGAACACGGTCTCCGTGCCGAAGCCGACGGAGGGCCCGGCGGGTGGTCGCATGGGTGCCCCGGCGCTGCGCGACGAGGAATTGCTGGACTGGTGCGCGAAGCTGCTGACGAATCTGATGAAGTCGCCGGCGCCCGTCGCGTGAGCCGAGCTCGAATCGCGACTTATGACCTGGTTCTCTCGCCGGGGCCGGTATGAGAGGGTAGGCCCTGTGATGCGGATCATGGGGCGCCGTCGCGCGCTGGTCGGGGTTCTTGCCGGTTCTCTCCTTCTCGCCGGATGCAACGCCGGTCCCGGGCAGGTCGGTGCCGCGGTGATCATCGACGGCAAGACCGTTTCGGTGGATCGTGTGCAGCAGCTGATCGACAAGGCCGTCCGTGAGCACCCGTACGGGCAGCAGCTCGCCAGTGAGCACAAGCTCGACCTCGTCGGCCGCGAGATCGTCCGGCAGGAGATCCTCCACGACCTCACCGAGCGTGCCGCTCAGCGGGAAGGCGTCCGGGTCGACGAGTCCCTCGTCGTGAACGCGCTGCAGAACGACCCGCTGGCCAAGCCGATGGAGGCCAACCCGCAGAACGATCCCGCGCTGAGCGTGCAGCAGCTCGTGGCGCGGGTGCGGGACCACCGTGACGCACTGGTCGACGCGGCGCTGCAGACCCAGCTCGCGATGAAGTACCTCGACAAGCTCACCGTCACGTTCGATTTCAGCTCGGTCTCCTCGACCGACGCCACCGGTTCCGACGCGGACAAGCTGCGCGAGCAGGCGATCGAGAAGGCCAAGAAGTTCGCCGCGTCGCCGAACGCGGCCGCCGAGCTGATCGCGCAGGACCAGCAGACCGCCGACACGCAGGCGGGCACCGGCCAGAAGCTGCCGGCGATGCAGTCGCCCGCGACCGCGGCCACCGTCCTGTTCGGTCTCGAACCCAACACCGTCGCCGCCTTCCAGCCGACACCGCAGCAGCCGCTTTGGGTCGTCGTCGTGGTGCGCGAGCGGGCCGCCGACAAGCCCGTCGCGTCGGACCAGGCCGCGCAGCCGAGCGCTCAGCAGCTGGCCGGAGTGGGTATCCGGCTCCTCCAGCCGTACCTCGACCAGGTCGACCTCAAGGTGAACCCGCGCTACGGCGTGTGGGATGTTGTCGGCATGGACCTCGCGCCCAACGAAGCTTCGAAGAAGGGCATCGTGCTGCCTGTGCACGGTGCCGCGCCGCAAAACCCGTGACCGCTGCCGTCGTCGTGATCGCCCGCGGGGCGACACTGCCCGCCGCGGCACTTCCGATCCTGCGAAGCAGCGCCGCCGTGTACGCGGCTTCCGATGTCGATCCCGACGTTTTCGGGGTGCCCCCGCTCGGTGACACGCAGGTGCGCGACCTCGTGCTCATCGCGGGTTCGCGCCGGGAAGCCAAGGCCGCGGCGCTGATCAGGGCGGGCGCGCGGGTGATCGAAGCGCCCGTTCCGCCGCTGGTCGAAGCCGCCGAGGTGATGGACCGCCTGCGTTCGCCCGGCGGATGTCCGTGGGACGCCGTCCAGACCCACGAATCGCTGCGCCAGTACCTGGTCGAGGAGACCTACGAGCTGCTCGACGCGATCGAGGAGGGCGACAGGGCCGCCTTGCGCGAGGAGCTCGGCGACGTCCTGCTCCAGGTGCTCTTCCACGCGCGCGTCGCCGTCGAGGACGCGGCCGATCCGTTCGGGATCGACGAGGTCGCGTCCGACCTGGTCGCGAAACTCGTCGGACGTCATCCCCATGTCTTCGCCGACGCTCCTCGGGTCGAGACCGTCAGCGATCAGAACCTCAAATGGGAGGAACTGAAGCAGGCCGAGAAGAGCCGTCAGTCCATTGTGGACGGTGTGGCGCTCGGGCAGCCCGCCGTGGCGCTCGCCGGGAAGCTCGGCCAGCGCAGCGGCCGGGCCGGGATCCCGCTCGACCTGTTCCCCGACGGCACCGAGGCGGCGGCCCAGCTGTTCCGGGTGGCCGCGACCGCGCGCCGGGCGGGGATCGATCCCGAAGGCGAGCTCCGCGCCGTCGCGAAGCGGTTCGCGCGCGACATCCGGGACGCCGAACAAGCCGCCCGGGACGCCGGTCTGGAGCCGACGACGCTGGAGGCCGACGGCTGGCGCAAGTTCTGGCCGAGCTAGATCGTCAGCACGAGTTTGCCCCGGACGCGTCCGGACTCGCTCAGTTCGTGTGCCTTCGCCGCCTGTTCGAGCGGGAGGACCTCGGCGATCGAGACCCGTAGTGAACCGGCGTCGGCCAAAGTGGCGATTTCGGCCAGATCGGTTCCGGACGGGGAGACGTAGAACTCGTCGAAACAGACCCCGAGTTCCGCGGCTTTCCGCCGGACCTCCGTCCGGTCCGGGCCGTGCCCGACGATGTCGATCAGCGAACCGCCCGGTTCGAGTACGTCGAGCGACCGGGGACCGTAATCCCCGGAGATCGGGTCCAGCACGACGTCCACGACCTGCGATTTCGCGAAATCGTCGGCCGTGTGGTCGATGAGTTCGTCGGCGCCGAGGTCGCGCAGGAACGCGTGGTTCGCCGCCCTGGCGGTTCCGATGACGTACGCCCCGCGGGCCTTCGCGATCTGGACGGCGAGATGTCCGACCCCGCCCGCCGCGGCGTGGACGAGCACCCGGTGCCCCGGTCCGACCGGGAACACGTTGGTGAACGGCTGCCACGCGGTCAGCGCCGCGATGGGGAGCGCGGCAGCCTCGACGTGATTCAGACTTTTCGGTTTCGGTGCGAGCGCGTCTTCGCTGACCGCGACGTACTCGGCGTACGAGCCGTTCGGCGGGAACGTGACGCCGTAGACCTCGTCCCCGGGCTGGAACCGTGTCCCGGCCGAATCGACCACACCCGAGAAATCGAGGCCGACGGTCAGCGGCAGTTCGCCGATGACCAGCCCGTTCCGGATCTTCCAATCGGCCGGATTGACCCCGGCCGCGTGGACGCGCACCAAGACCTGGCCCGCACCCGGAACGGGTTTTTCGGATTCGGTGAGTTCGAGGACGCCGGGTCCACCGAAGGAGACTTGCTGGATCTTCCGCATGGAAACGAGCATTTCGCGGTCGGTACCTGTTGTGAAGTAGGCACTCCACTGATATCTAGGTACCTCATGGGTACCTTCGACGAGCGGCGGTTGTTCGAGGAATGGGTGGCCGTGCACGGCCGTGACTGCCCGTCCAGGACGGTCATCGAAGTGCTCGCGAACAAATGGGCGCTGTACGTCCTCGGCGCGATCCGGCGCTACGAACGGCCGATGCGGTTCAGCGAACTTCGCCGGTTGCTCGACGGGATCACGCAGAAGATGCTGACCCAGACGCTCCGCTCGCTGGAGCGGGACGGGCTGATCCGGCGCGACGTCTATCCCACCGTTCCGCCGCGGGTGGAGTACGGGCTCACGCCGCTCGGCGTCGACGTCGGCAGGCTGACGAACGCCGTCGCCGAATGGGCCGTCGAAAACGTCGACCAGATCCTCGCTTCACGTTCCGCTTTCGACGAGAAGGCCGCCGAAGCCGTCCGGCCGCTGTGACGCGGAACACAATCGGGTGAGAACCGGTTCGGTGATCTCGGCGTCTTGCCGGATGTGAAGGGAACGGAACCGGACGAAGAGCAGCTCGTCCGCCGCACCGCCAAAGGCGACCGTGCGGCGTTCGAGGAGCTCTACCGCCGCACGTCGCCGTGGCTCGCCGTGCGCCTGCGCCGTCGCTGCGCCGACGAGCAGATCGTCGCCGAGGTGATGCAGGAGACCTACCTCGCGGTCTGGCGCGCGGCCGGTGCGTTCGCCGGTGCGGCCGTCGGCGGAAGTGCCGTCGGCTGGCTGTGGACGATCGCCGCGAGGCGGCTGGTCGACGCCTTCCGCCGACGGGCGAAGTTCGCGCAGCCGCTGCCGGTCGCGGAAACGGCCGTTTCACCCGCGGCCGAGGACGAGGCACTGGCCGGTGCGGTCGGTGACCACGTCGGTGACGCGTTGCGACGGCTCGCTCCCGAACTCCGACAGGTCCTGCAGGCCATGGTGCTCGACGGGCTGACCGTCCGCGAGACCGCGGTGCTGCTCGGCGTGCCGGAAGGAACCGTCAAAACCCGCGCCAGGCGGGCTCGGATCGCGATGCGGGAGGCGCTGTCGTGAACAAGGAACACGTGTCCGAACAGCTCCTCGCCGGTTACGTCCTCGGTGACGACGGCTTGGCCGGTGACGAGGTCTGGGCGGTTGAAGCCCATCTCGAATCGTGCGCGGAATGCCGGGGGAGGCTGTCGGCGATCAGTCTGCCGTCGGTGTCTGCGCTGGTGGACGACGTCTGGGCCGGGCTGGGGCCGAAACTCGCCGAAGCGGGGCCGAGCCCGATGCCGAGGCGGTGGGCCGGACGGCTGCACACCTGGGTGACGCCGGTGATGCTGCCGTGGCTGGCGATGATCCTCCTGATCCCGGCGATCGGTGTCCTGCTGGACGGGGTCGGGTTCACCGGGAGCAAGGGCTACTCGTTCGTCCAGCTGTTCTCGCCGGTCCTGCCGGTGCTCGGGGTGGCGGTGTCGTGGGCGAAGGGGCTCGACCCCGCGTACGAACTCGTCACTTCGACGCCGAGGGCCGGGCTCTACCTGCTGCTCCGCCGGACGACGGCGGTCCTCGCCGTCGTCTTGCCGATCCAGGCTCTTTCGAGCTGGCTCGGCGGCGGCGGATTCGGGCTCGGGCTCCTGCCGAGCCTGGCCTTCACCACCGGGACGCTCGCACTCGGCGGGCTGATCGGCGTGGTGCGGGCGGCCTATGTCCTCGCCGGGGTCTGGGTGGCGGTGATCTTGGCGCCCGCGGTGGCTTCGCAAGGGCGTGCCACCGCGCTCGAACCCCGGCTGCTCCCGGTGTGGGGCGCGATCTTCGCGGTGACCGCGGTCGTGGTGGTGCTCCGGCGGAGCGTCTTCGGCCTGCTCACCGGGTCCGAACGGTGAACGAAGGGGAGAAACTGATGCGTGCTGTCGGGGCCGCGGAGGTCGCGCCGACGACCTACGCGTGGCAGATCAAGGCCGAGGGATTGAAGGTCCGGGTCGGCAAACGCAAGTTCGCCGTGAACGGGCTCGACCTGGACCTGGGCACGGGGGTGCACGGTCTGCTCGGCCCGAACGGGGCCGGGAAGACCACGCTGATCCGGGCACTGGCGACGGTGCTCCGGCCGGCGGAGGGAGGCCTGACGCTGCTCGGTGAATCCGTCGGGGGGTTCACCGATCAGCGCCGCCTGCGCCGCCGTATCGGCTACCTGCCGCAGAATTTCGGTTTCTACAAGCGATTCACCGTCCGCGAGTTCGTCGAGTACATCGCTTGGCTCAAGGAAATGTCCAAAGAGGACATCCCGGCGGCGGTGCAGCGGTCGATCGAACGCGTCGGCCTCGCCGATCGCGCCGACGACCGGATGAAGACACTGTCCGGTGGCATGGTGCGCCGGGTCGGGATCGCGCAGGCGATCGTCAACGATCCGGACATCCTCCTGCTGGACGAGCCGACCGCCGGACTCGATCCGGCGCAACGCGTGCGCTTCCGGGAGCTCATGCAGGAACTGGGCCGAGACGCCTGCGTCGTCGTCTCGACGCATCTCGTCGAGGACGTCGCGACGGCGTGCACCGACGTCGTCCTGTTCGAAAACGGGAAGCTGGTCTTCCAGGGCACGCCGGACGAACTGGCCGCCGCCGGGAGCGAGGAGCACGTCGGCGACAGCCCGATCGAGCGCGGCTACTCGGCGCTGCTGGGGCACGAGCCGGGGAAGGGGAACTGGTGAACACTCGCGTCCTGCGGACCGAAGCCCGCCGTTCCATCGCCCCTTGGGCCACGCTCGCGATCCTCGTCGTCGCGTTCGGCTTCCTCTACTCGTTCAGCGGTCCGTGGACGAAGGTGCCACTCGCCTGGGACGAGCACTGGACGCACGCCGCGGAATGGAGCCGGTTCCTGCTGGTGTTCCTGTGGCCGATCGCGATCGGCGCCGGGGTCATCCAAGGCATGCGCGACAAACGGTCCGGCACGGTCGAACTCATGGCCACCATGCCGCGCCCCGGCTGGCAGCGGGCCGCGAAACTCGCCGGCGCGCTGGGCGGCCTGCTGGTGCTGGGATATCTGCTGATCTTCGCCGTCGGTGCCGTCCAGGCCGCCTTCAACGGCGGATTCTTCACCTTCGGCTGGCTGCCGATCGTCGTGGTCGGGGTGCTCGCGATGCTCGCGGGCGCCTGGATCGGGCTCGGGATCGGCCGGTCGCTGCCGCATCCGCTGACCGCGCCCGCGGTGGCCGTCGCCGCGTTCGTGGCCGTTCTCCTGTTCCAGTTCGCCGGGGCGGAAGGCAGCGCGCTGGCCGGGTTCGTGCCGTTCCGGGTCTCCTTGCTCTCGCCCGCGATGGATGTCGTCAGGGATCCGTTCAAGACCACGGCGGGCTGGATGGATCTCGGGCAGGGAGTCTGGCTCGCCGGACTGGCCGTGACCGGATTTCTCCTCCTGGCAGCCCGCTCCAAGCGGGCGAAGTGGCTCGCCGTCGTCCCGGCGCTGGCGGCGGTCGTGATCGCTTTGCCCGTTCTTCCCGGCAGCACGGCCGAAGCCGAGGTCGCCGACCCGGACGCGACGGAGATGGTCTGCGACGGCCCGGTCTGCGTCCCCCGCATGCTCGAAGCCGAGCTGCCTCGCCTCGCCGGTCCGGGCAGGGAAGCGTTGCGGCTGCTGGGAACCTTGCCGGACGCGCCGGTGAAGGTCGCAGTACTGGACCGGCGGCTGGGCTACGACGAGGTGCCGCCGCGTGCCGCTGACACCGTCTACGTGGACCTGGTGGACTGGTCCATCCGTTCGGTTCTGAATTCGGACGACATGACGCGGACACTGGTCGCCGGCTCCGGGACGCCGACCTGCTACAGCCCGCGCGGTGTCAACAAGTCCTTTTTGGACGAACTCGCCGCGCGGTCCATCTCGGCGAGCTGGTTCCTCGGCGAATGGAAGGTGACCGGGGCTTCCTGGCTGAGCGACGACACGAAGAACGAGGTCGTGCGGAAGTGGGAGGTCTTCCGCGCCCTTCCGCCCGATGTGCAGCGAGAGCGGATCATCGCGCAGCGGCGGGCGGGCCTGACCTGCGAAGGTGACCAGCTCGGCATCCTGCTCGGCGGTGCGCGATGAGATGGGCGGTGTTGTACGCCCGCTCCCGCGCCGTGCCTGCGTCCTTCGCGGGGCTGGCGGTGAGCATGGCCGTGATCTGGTTCCTCGCGCGGGATCATTGGACGGAGGTCCCGGTCTCCCTGGCGCTCCTGGTGGCGATCGCGGTGACCGCCATCGGCCTCAGCGGGCAGGACGCCGACCTCGACCGGACCGCCGCGATCCGCTGGGCGCCCCGCCGCGTCCTGCATCTCCTGCTGATCGGCGGCCTCGGCGCCGGTGCCGCGCTGCTGCCGCGGCTGTGGGAGACGGGGCGGGTCCCGGTGGAGATCATCGTGCGGAACGCGGGCGGGCTGCTCGGTCTCGCCGGGATCGCCGCGGTGCTGTTCGGCGGGGCCTTCGGGTGGACGTTGCCGCTGCTCGGCTTCGCGGTCGCGTTCCTGGTCTGGGCCACCACGTCGAGTACGGAGAGCGCGCAACTGGTGATCACCTGGCTCTTCCAGCCGGCCGGTGTCGCGGAAGCCACGTGGACGGCCGTGGTGCTGGCCGCGGCGGGCCTCGGGATTTACGCGGTCTTCGGCAACCGCCGCTGAAATGTCATGAAAGGGCCGTTCCTGACGTTTTTCGTCAGGAACGGCCCTTTCATGACATCCGCAGGGCTCAGACGTTCCGGTTGTGCGGAACGAGATCGAGCGGATCGTGGTCCGGGTCGTCGACACCGAGGCTGATGATCCGCGACGGGTGGATCCGGATCACCGCGCCGTCGAAATGCCCGTCGGCCGTGCGGGCGCCGGTGAGCGCCTCGGCCCGGCCGCGGATCTCGAGGCAGCGGATCCGAGGCGGGTCCTGTGAAGGCATGTCGTCCACCACGAACGCGGCCTGCCCGTTCGCGGCCACGTTCCGGAACTTCTTGCTCTTCGCCAGTTCGTAGCCGGTGATGTCGATCGTCTTGGTCTCGGTGTTGTAGGCGTAGCCGACGGGGCTGACCTGCAGCGTGCCGTCCGGCTGCGCCGTCGCGAGCCGTCCGAGACCTTGGGCGGCGAGGTAGTCGAGTTCCGCTTCACTGAACATGGGCCCAGTGTGCGACCTCCACTTAACTGGAGGTCAAGAGAACAGGCCCTCGCCCCAGAAACCGCCTTCGCGCACGCCCGGCGGGACGGCGAAATGAGCGGATCCGGTGTGCTGCAGGTACTCCATCATCGCGTCCTTCGACGAAAGCGCCTGCTGCATCGGCACGAACTGCTTGCGCGTGTCCCGGTTGAAGGCGAGGAAGAACAGCCCCGCTTCGAGGTGCCCGACACCGTCGGAGCCATCGACGAAGTTGTAGCCGCGCCGCAGGATCCGTGCCCCGTTCAGGTTTTCGTGCGAGGCCAGCCGGACGTGGGAGTCCTCCGGGATCAGCTTCTCGCCGCCGGCGCCGCCGACCTGGAAATCGGGGGTGTCGAATTCGGCGGCCTGGCCCAGCGGCGCGCCCGAGCCCTTCGATCGGCCGACGATCCCTTCCTGCCCCTTCAGCGATTCCCGGTCCCAGGTCTCGATGTGCATCCGGATCCGCCTGGCCACGAGGTACGACCCGCCCGCCATCCACGGCTGCCCGTCTTCGGCCGTCGCCCACACCTGGTCGCGCAGGACGTCGGTCTCCTCGGCCTTGATGTTGCGCGTCCCGTCCTTGAACCCGAAGAGATTCCGCGGCGTGGACTGCGCCCGCGACGTCGACGAGCTGCGGCCGAACCCGAGCTGCGACCAGCGCACCGCCGTGACGCCGAAACCCAGCCGCACCAGGTTCCGGATGGCGTGCACCGCCACCTGCGGATCGTCCGCGCAAGCCTGGACGCAGATGTCGCCGCCGCTACGCGCGGGGTCGAGTTTGTCCTGGGGGAACAGGGGGAGATCGATCAGCGCGGCGGGCCTCTTCGAGGCGAGCCCGAACCGGTCGTCGAACAGCGACGGGCCGAAACCGATCGTCAGCGTCAGCGAGGACGCCGCCAGATCGAGTGCCTCGCCGGTGTCGCTCGGCGGGGCGGCGGGGGCGCCACCGACGGCGCCTCCCGTCCCGACCTCCTGGCCCGCGGTCATCCGCCGCGCCGCGTCCGTCCACGTGCGCAGCAGCTTGACCAGTTTTTCCCGATCCTTCGTCGTCACGTCCAGCGCGACGAAATGCAGGTTCTCCTGCACGGGAGTCACGATCCCGGCCTGGTGCTCGCCGTGGAACTCGACGACGCTCTGCGCCGCCTGCGCCGGGCTGTCCCCGCCGAGGAGCTGGTTCGCGCCGAAGCCCGCCGCAGCGCCGGTCCCGACCAGGGCGGCGCCCGCGCCCGCCATGCCGAACAGCTTCCGGCGGGTGACCGGGGTGTGCTCCGCGCCGGTCATTGCGCCGCGACCTCGGCGACCTTGCTCAGCGGTTCGCTCAGCGCGTCCACCGCCGACGCGAATTCCTTGACCTGGTCCTGGCTCAGCGTGGTGTACAGCTTGAAGCCGTCGCCTTCACGCTGCTTGTCCAGCAGTGCCTGCACGTTGCCGAACTCTTTGTCCAAAGTGGACACCAAGGCCGGGTCCTTCGCCTGCAGCAGCGGACGCAGCGAGGCGATCGCGGCCTTCGAACCGTCGAGGTTGCCCTGGAAGTCCGAGAGGTCGGTGTGCGAGAACGCCTCCTCCTCGCCGGTGATCTTTCCGGTGGCGATCTCGTCGAGCAGTTCCTTCGCGCCGTTGGCCAGGTCGAGCGCGTTCAGCTCGATCGACGCCGACTTGGTCACCAGTTCCTTGACGTCGGCTAGGAGCTGGTCGGCGATCTGCGGCGAGTCGGCCTGCAGACCGGTCACCCAGAGATCCTTCTCCAGCCGGTGGAACCCGGTGAACTTCTGGCCCGGTTCGAGGTCGGCCTCGCGTGCGTCGATCTTCGGGTCGAGGTCGCCGAACTTCTCTGCCACCGGCTCGACCCGCTCGAAGTAGACGCGCGTGCGGGCGTACGCGGCCTTCGCCTCGTCGACCTTGCCCGCCTTCACCAGCGCGACGAACTTGGCGGTCTCCTCGTCGAGCGCCTTGGTGTTGTTCGCGACGTACTCCGCGTAGCTCTTGACCGCCTGCGCCTTCTGCGAGTTCGGGTCGTTCTGCTTCGCGCCGCCGCCGGTGACGGTGAAGTCGCCCCGGATGCCGGTGCCGGTCATACCGGGTTTGCACGCGGTCTGGTACTTGCCCGCTTCGGCGACCTCGACGATGAGCCGCCGGTTCAGCCCTGGCGCGATGTTCTCGACCTCGCCCATGATCCGGTCGCCCTCGGCGTAGAGGTAGAACTCGGTGACCTTGGTGCCCTTGTTGGTGATCTCGAAGGTCACGTTGCCAGCGTTCGCGGTGGTCGCCGAGACGGCGCAGGCCGAGTCGGAGGCTTCGACCTTGATCGGGCCGCCGGCCGCGGTGGGCGCTTCCTCGCCGCCACCGCAGGCGGTGAGCACGATGGCGCCGACGCCGGCGAGCGCGACGAGCGGGAATCGACGAGACACGAGGGTCACTCCTTGATCGCGGCCGCGGCGGGTGCCGTGGCCTTCTTCTTGGGCCTGAGGAACAGCGGCAGCACGATCGCCACGTAGGCGACCCACGCGACGGCCTGCAGGACCGTCGTCTGCTGCGAGTAGTTGAAGATCCCCTTGAGCAGCGCGCCGTACCAGCTGTCCTCCGGCAGGACGGCCGAGGCGTCGAACGCGAGCGTGGTCAGCCCGGGCAGGAAGGCGGCCTCCTGCAGGTCGTGCAGGCCGTAGCCGAGGACGCCCGCCGCGACGAACACCAGCAGGACACCGGTGATCGTGAAGAACTTGCCGAGGTCGAACCGGACGGCGCCGCGGTAGATCAGGTACGCGAGCACGACCGCGACGAGGATGCCCGCGCTGAAACCGATCAACGGTTCGGTCGTGCCGCCCTGCGCGGTCTGCACGGTGGAATAGAAGAACACCGCCGTCTCCAGGCCTTCGCGGCCGACGGCGAAGAACGACAGGACGAGCACCGCGACCGGGCCGACGTCGAGCGCTTCGTCGAGTTTTCCGCGCAGTTCCGCGGCGATCGTCCTCGACGCCTTGCGCATCCAGAAGATCATCGCCGTCACGAAACCGACCGCGACGATCGACAGCGTGCCGCCGAGCAGCTCCTGCTGTTCGAAGGTCAGCTGGGCGGTGGAGTAGGTGAGGATCGCGCCGACCCCGACCGACAGCGCGACCGCGACGCCGACCCCGAGCCAGACCCAGCGCAGCGCGTGCCGTCGTTCGGTCTTGACCAGGAACGCGACGAGGATGCTGACGACGAGGGCCGCTTCGAGGCCTTCACGCAGGCCGATGAGCGCACTCGCGAACCACACGTCGTTCTCCCTGGTCGTGCCGACTGAACCTCCTGGTTTTAGGTAAGGCTTCCCTGAAAGTCCAGGGGGAGTGACACGGTCCAGAACTGGACGAAACGCATGAAGAGACCTTGATCGGACGGGGTGTTTCGAAGCATTCCCAGGTCAGCGTGAACTCGGTGCTTCAGATAACGAATCGGCCGCCGAGGACCGGTTACCGATTCGCTTTACCGTCAGTTGGCTTCGTAAGCCGAATGGGTCATCGCCCGGAAGTGTGGCGAAGTAACCTGTCCGGGTGGCCGAAACCGCCCAGAGCACCGACGCCCCGGAGCATCCAGCGCGCCCTCTGCCGCCGTACGTCCCCAGGCTCGCCTTCGCGGGCGGGCTCGTGCTCACGGGCGTGGTGCTGATCATGACGGTCGGGGTGAACCGGCCTGCCGGCGAGGAACCGCCTCCGGCACCTCAGCCCCAGCCCGCGCTCGCGGTCCCCGACCAGAAGCCGCAGCCCGGGGTGGCGACGCCGCGTGCCGGGCTCGCCGCGCCGCCCGACCGGCCCACCGTTTCCGACGCGGCCGAATTGGAGACCTGGGCGAAGCGCGTGGCCGCGAAGACCCGGCTCTCCGTCACCGATCTGTCCGCCTACGGCCGGGCCGAGATGTGGCTGCGGCGGCAGAAGCCGGGCTGCCATCTCTCGTGGGCGACCCTCGCCGGCATCTCCCACGTCGAGACGGCGCAGGGCAGGCCCGGTCCGATCACGCTCCCGCCCGAGATCTGGGCCAAGCACTCCGCCCGGGCCAGGAGCGACGGCAAGCAGCCGGATCCGAAGGACCTCGACGACGCCGCCTTCGCCACCGCCCGCTACCTCTGCGCCGCCGGCGACGACGTCGCCACCCCGGACGGCTGGTGGAAGTCGATGCGGGTGTTCAACCCCGCGGTGCCCTACGTCCAGGAAGTCTTCAGCGCGGCCGACACCTACGCGGACGCCAGCGTCGCGCCCTGATCTTCGAGCACCAGATCGAAGTTGAGCGCCGCCGCCATCCGGTAGGCGTCACCCGCCGCGACGACGAGCTGCGCCATCGGATCGACGACGTTCCCCGCCGCCCAGACACCGTCGACGTTCGTGCGGCCCTGTGCGTCCACCGCGATCGCGCCCGTTTCGGTCCGGGCGCAGCCGACCTGGGCGAGTAGCCGGTCGTGCGGGACGAACTTCGGGCCGACGAACACGACGTCGCGTTCGACGAATTCGCCGTCGACGAGCCGGACGCCGGTCAGCCGGTCGTTTTCGACGGCGAGCTCGGACACCTTCCCGTCGACGATCCGGACGCCCAGCCCGGTCAGCTTCGCCCGGTCCTCGGCCGAGAGCTGCTGGGTATGCGTGAAGAAGGTCAAGTCCTTGCTCCACTGCCAGACGATCAGCGCCTGGTGGACCGAATTCGCGGATGTGGCGAGCACGCCGAACCGCTGATCGCGCACCTCCCAGCCGTGGCAGTACGGGCAGTGCAGCACGTCGGCGCCGAAGCGCTCCGCGACGCCGGGGACGTCCGGCAGTTCGTCGGCCAGCCCGGTGGTCACCACGATCCGCCGTCCGCTGACGACCCGTCCGCTCGCCAGTTCCACCGCCTTGTCGTGCCGCAGCCGGTGGACGACGTCGTCGATGATCTCGACGCCGTACGCGCGGACTTCGTCACGGCCTATCTCCAGTAGTTCTTTGGGTGGAATGCCGTCCCTGGTCAGGAAACCGTGTGCGTGCGCGGCGGGCGCGTTGCGCGGAGTGCCGCCGTCGATCACGGCCACCTTGCGCCGGGCCCTGCCCAGCACCAAGGCCGCGCTGAGGCCCGCGACGCCACCACCGATGATCACCACGTCGAATTCTTCGTTCATGGTCCCGAGCATCCGGATCTCCGCGAAAGTTGGCAAAGTTCATTGCCGATTTGGCAAACTGAAGACATGGAGGACATCGAACGGCGGCTCGCCGAGGTCGGCCCGAAGCTCAAGGCCCTTCGCAAGGAACGCGGTACCACCCTCTCCGCGCTTTCGGAGGCGACGGGGATCTCCGCCAGCACGCTCTCGCGGCTCGAATCGGGCACGCGGAAGGCCACGCTTGAGCTGCTGCTCACGCTGTCGGCGGCGCATCAGGTCCCGCTCGACGAACTGGTCGGCGAACCCGAACCCGCCGATCCGCGGGTCCGGATGAAGGCACAGAAGTTCGGCCGGTTCACCGCGTGGGCGCTGACCGCGCAGCCCGGGCAGCCGCAGGCGTTCAAACTGCTGATCCCGGTCGAGGACATCGAGCCGGTGCAGCGCACCCACGAGGGCTACGAATGGATGTACGTCCTCAGTGGACGGTTGCGGGCGTTGCTCGGCGATCGCGACTTCACGATGGGGCCCGGCGAGGCCGCCGAGTTCGACACTCGGGTGCCGCACTGGTTCGGCAGCGCGGGGCCGGGACCGGTGGAGCTGCTGGTGCTGTTCGGCAAGCAGGGCGAACGGGCGCATCTGCGGGCCAGGTCGAAATGAGGCGCCCGGTCAGTCGCGCAACGCGATCCGCGCGCTGACCTCGCTGATCGCTTCCAGATACTCCGGGATCGGATGCATCGCCGACGCTATCCGCATCTGCGCGAGCGCCTCGGTCAACCGGCCGAGGCGCTGGAGGGTCCGTCCGAGTACGAACCGCGCGTAATGATCGGTGGGATCCAGCTCCAGCACCCGGGTGAAGGCACGCTCCGCCCGCCGCAACTGTGCGGAGTGGAAGTACGCGCGGCCCGCCAGCAACTGAACACTCGGTTTGTCGGTTTCGTGTTCCAGCAAGGGCTCGAGTGCCTTGAGCGCGTCGAGCGGCCTGCGGCTTTCGACCAGCGCCTCCGCCTGTCGGAAGGCGCGGAACCGTGACTCGCCGGACGGGTCCGGGCCGGGTTCTGGGGCGGGTTCGGCATCCATCATGGTCCGCTCCACGATACGCCTGGGCAGGGCCGATCTCGACTGCTGAAACGGTCATGGTGGACTGTCCTGCCATGAGCAGTACCGAAGCGGATAGGCCCGAAAACGAGCCCGGATACCTCGGGCTCGCGCCGTACCTCTACTACGCCGACGCCACCGAGGCGGTCGCGTGGCTGGTCAGAGTGTTCGGGTTCACCGAGGAAGTGCGCTTCGCCGACGGCTCGGGAGAGGTGTTCCAGGCCACGCTGTGCGCCGGTCCGGCCAAGATCCAGCTGGCGGGGGTCGGCCCCGAGTACTGGCAGGCCAAGGGCGTCGACGGCCCGGTCGGGCAGCTGAACATCGTCTACGTCGCCGACGCCGACGCGCAGTACGAGCGGGTCCGCGCCGCGCTGGGCGACGACGCCGACATCGACGCGCCCCAGGACCAGCCGTACGGCGCCCGCGTGTTCACCGTCTCCGACATC
Organism: Amycolatopsis sp. SB7-3; assembly: GCF_041021335.1. Taxonomy (NCBI): domain Bacteria; kingdom Bacillati; phylum Actinomycetota; class Actinomycetes; order Pseudonocardiales; family Pseudonocardiaceae; genus Amycolatopsis; species Amycolatopsis sp. SB7-3. Next base: position 1,227,774 of record NZ_JBFPJQ010000001.1, on the reverse strand, counting down.
GGCGGCAACAGCTGGACCTTCTGGCAGCAGTTCTCCGACACGGTCGAGCTCCCGTCGGGCTGGAAGGAAGTCCGGGCGGACGAACCAGTCGAGGAATAGCCCGGTCGGCGGCTGATGTGGCGCGTGCCTCCAACGGGTGAACTGCGGTGACGGCTAGGCTGGGCCCGGTCACCGCAGGCACAACCCACATGAGGAGCATGGCGTGGCGCTCATCGAGCAGGTAGGCGCTCGCGAGATTCTGGACTCGCGAGGCAACCCGACGGTCGAAGTGGAGGTGGCTCTCGACGACGGCACGCTGGCGCGGGCCGCGGTCCCCTCGGGTGCGTCCACCGGCGAACACGAAGCCGTCGAGCTGCGTGACGGCGACACCGGCCGGTACAACGGCAAGGGTGTCGAGCGCGCGGTCGCGGCCGTCCTGGACGAGATCGGCCCGGACCTGGTCGGCACCGACGCCGTCGACCAGCGCATCGTCGACCAGAAGCTGGTCGACCTCGACGGCACGCCGGCGAAGTCCCGCCTCGGCGCGAACGCCATCCTCGGCGTTTCGCTCGCCGTCGCGAAGGCCGCCGCGGAGTCGGCCGAGCTGGAGCTCTTCCGCTACCTCGGCGGGCCGAACGCGCACGTGCTGCCGGTGCCGATGCTGAACATCCTCAACGGTGGCGCGCACGCCGACACCGATGTCGACATCCAGGAATTCATGATCGCGCCGATCGGCGCCGAGTCGTTCCGCGAGGCCCTGCGCTGGGGCACCGAGGTCTACCACTCGCTGAAGTCGGTCCTGAAGGGCCGCGGCCTGGCGACCGGCCTCGGTGACGAAGGCGGCTTCGCGCCCAGCCTGAAGAACAACCGCGAAGCGCTCGACCTGATCCTTCAGGCGATCGAGAAGGCCGGGTACGCCCCGGGCCGCGACGTCGCGCTCGCGCTCGACGTCGCCGCCACGGAGTTCTTCTCCGACGGCGCGTACACCTTCGAAGGCGCGAAGAAGAGCGCCGAGCAGATGTCCGCCTACTACGGCGAGCTCGTCCGCGACTACCCGCTCGTGTCCATCGAGGACCCGCTGAGCGAGGACGACTGGGACGGCTGGGTCCAGCTGACCACCGAGATCGGCGAGAAGGTCCAGCTGGTCGGCGACGACCTGTTCGTCACCAACCCGGACCGCCTCGAAGAGGGCATCACCCGCCGCGCCGCCAACGCGCTGCTGGTGAAGGTCAACCAGATCGGCACCCTGTCGGAGACCCTCGACGCGATCTCGCTGGCCACCTCCTACGGCTACAAGTCGATGATGAGCCACCGGTCCGGCGAGACCGAGGACACCTTCATCGCCGACCTCGCCGTCGCGACCGGTGTCGGCCAGATCAAGACCGGCGCCCCGGCGCGCGGCGAGCGGATCGCCAAGTACAACCAGCTGCTCCGCATCGAGGAGACCCTCGCTGACGCGGCTCGCTACGCCGGCGACCTCGCGTTCCCGCGGTTCAGCCCGGAGGGGTAATCAGCCATGGCGGACCGGGGGAGGGCGCGGACGACGACCCGTCGTAGCGGCGGGCGCGCGAGCGGTGGCGGCTCCAGCAGGGGCCGCCGGCCGGAGCGTGCCCGTCGCACGACGACGACGGAGGTCCGCGCCCGAACCCGGCTGCGCCGCAGCCTGGCGGCGAAACGGGCATCGGGTGCCGCGAAGGTGCTCGGCATGTCCACCACCCGCCGGGCCGCGGTGGTGGCGATCGTGGTGTGCGCGCTCGCGTTCACCATCGCCGTCCCGCTGCGCACGTACCTCAGCCAGAAGTCCGAGGTGAACGAACAGCAGCAGCTGCAGTCCGAACTGCAGCGCAGCGTCACCCAGCTGGAAGGCCGCAAGGCCGAGCTGAGCGACCCCGCGCAGATCGAAGCCGAGGCCCGCAAGCGGTTCGGTTTCGTGAAGCCCGGCGAGACGCCGTACATCGTGCAGCTCCCCGAGGACAAGGCGCCCGAGCAGGGACAGCCGCAAGGTCAGCAGCCGGTGCCCGCGGGCTCCTGGTACGAGAAGCTGTGGGATCAGGTCGCGGGCGGCTGAAGCACTCCCTTTAGCCTTAGGGGTGTGAACAGCACGGAAAAGTCTTCCTTCGAGCCCGTGACCGACGCCGACCGCGAGATCATCGCGGAACAGCTCGGCCGGGCACCCCGTGCGCTGCGCGCCGTCGCCGCGCGCTGCCCGAGCGGCCACCCGTCGGTCGTGCAGACCAGCCCCCGCCTCGACGACGGCACGCCGTTCCCCACGCTCTACTACTTGACCTGCCCGAAGCTGACGTCGATGGTCGGCACGCTCGAAGCGTCCGGGCTGATGAAGGAGATGACCGACCGGCTCGCGGAGGATCCCGAGCTGGCGGCCGCCTACCAGCGGACCCACGAGAGCTACCTCGCCGAACGTGACGCCATCGACTCGCTCGGTCACGAGGTCAGCGCGGGCGGGATGCCCGGCCGCGTCAAATGCCTGCACGTCCACCTCGCGCACACGCTCGCCGTCGGCCCCGGCGTGAACCCGTTCGGTGACGAAACCCTCGCGCTGCTCAAGGCGAACGGATGGCCATCGGGCGACTGCCAGGGGTAACACCGGCCACCGATGTACAGATAGTTCCTCCAGGTGGGTTAATTCACCCGATGTCGGCCAACTGGTCGTCCTCAATGGGGTGAAACCGGTCACCGCATGCGGCAGGCTGTGTACCAGTCGTGGGTTTGTCGGGGTGGGTTTACCGGATCACCGAGTCGTGATCCGCCGGGGAGGGTTCAGGGGTATGCGCGTGAGGCAGGTGCCAGGCGCGGTCTCCGGTCATGTCCGGAGACTTTGTCTCCGGCACCGCACGATCGCCGCGGTGGCCGGAGGTGTCCTCGCCATCGTCCCGGCCGGTGCCGCGGTCGTCGGTACCGGCAGCTGGGCCGCGACGGCGAGCACGATCCACACCGACAACGTCGCCCTCGTCGGCGGCTACGACCCCAAGAACCCGCTGGTCCAGCAGATCGGTGTCGACGGCAGCCTGCCGAACGCGCCGACCCCGCTCCCGCTCCCCGCGGACGAACTCCCCAACGGACCGCTCGGCATCCCGGTCACCGCGCTCGCCGCGTACCGCAACGCCGCCGACATCCTCATCGCCGAACAGCCCGGCTGTCATATCGACTGGGCGCTGATCGCGAGTATCGGCCGCATCGAGTCCAACCACGCGCGCGGCGGTTACGTCGACGCGAAGGGCAACACCCTCGAACCGATCCTGGGCCCGCAGCTCAACGGCGCCGGCCCGTTCGCCGCCATCCCGGACACCGACGGCGGGAAGTTCGACGGCGACACGGTCTGGGATCGCGCCGTCGGCCCGACGCAGTTCATCCCGTCGACCTGGGCCCGCTACGCCTCCGACGGCAACGGCGACGGCGAATCCAATCCGAACAACATCTTCGACGCGGCGCTGGGCACGGGCCGGTACCTGTGCTCCGGCGGCCTCGATCTGTCGAAACCGGATCAGTTGCGCGCGGCCGTGTTCCGCTACAACAACTCGGACACCTACGTGAACACCGTGCTGATCTGGGCCGAGGCCTACCGCACGGGGGTGCTGCCGACGCCGGACAGCAAGGTGCCCATCGGCGCGCCGAACGCCGGTGCCGCTCCGCCGCCCGTGTCGGTGCCGCCGCCTCCGGTGCCGTCGACACCACCCGGTTCGGTGACGCCGCCGCCGTCGAGTTCGCTGCCGCCGAGCAATTCGGGTTCGTCGTCCTCGTCGAAGCCTGCAACCACTTCGAATACGTCCACTCCGTCTTCGTCGACTTCTCTGCCGCCCTGCCCGACAGAGAGCCCGTCTTCGACTCCGCCGAGCACGTCCCAGAGCCCCACGGCGACGCCGACGTGTACACCTCCGCCGAGCTCGGAAGGGTCGACCAGCGGCAAACCCACCTGATCGGCATTGACTACGCTGGCGTCATGCCTCGTGTTGCCGCGATCGACTGTGGGACCAACTCCATCCGCCTGCTCGTCGCCGAGCTGACCCCCCGCCACGACGGGACGGTCGACCTGCGCGACCTGCACCGCGAGATGCGGATCGTCCGCCTCGGCCAGGGTGTGGACGCCACCGGCAAGCTGGCGCCCGAGGCGCTCGAGCGCACCCGCAAGGCGCTTGCCGATTACACGATCGCCGCGCGCCGCAAGGGTGTCGAGAAGGTCCGCATGGTCGCGACGTCCGCGACCCGTGACGCGAGCAACCGTGACGAGTTCTTCGCGATGACGCGCGAGGTGCTCGGCACCGAGGCCGAGGTCATCAGCGGCGACGAAGAGGCGCGCCTTTCCTTCACCGGCGCCGTCGGTGAGCAGGATCCCGACGACGGTCCCTTCGTGGTGGTCGACGTCGGCGGCGGTTCGACCGAACTCGTGGTCGGCACCTGGGACGGCCGCCAGGCGGAGGTCATCGCGGCCAAGTCGGTCGACATCGGCTGTGTGCGGATCACCGAACGCGCGCTGAAGTCGGACCCGCCGACCGCGGCCGAGATCGCCGAAGCCCGCGAGTTGGCCGCGAAGGTGCTCACTGAGGCCTTCGACGTCGTGGACGTGTCCACCGCCAAGACGTGGATCGGCGTCGCCGGGACGGTCACGACCCTGACCGCCGTGGCGCAGGGCCTGTCGGAGTACGACTCCGAGCGCACGCACCTTTCGAAGCTCTCCCACGCCGACATCGACCGGGTCGCGCAGTCGCTTCTCACGGCCGACCATGCCACCCGCGCCGCGAACCCGGTGATCCACCCGGGCCGGGTCGACGTGATCGGCGGCGGCTCGGTGATCGTGCAGGTGCTGGCGGAGCAGTTCGCCACGCGCGGTGGTCCCGACGAGCTGGTGATCTCCGAGCACGACATCCTCGACGGGATCGCGCTGTCCTTGGCTTGACAGTCGGGTTTTCTCTTACGTGAAGCCATTTCTTTAGGTGATCAAGTGGTGACCTCCAGCCAGGATTGGGCCATTCGGCGCAGCGTCGTTCCTACCAACGTTGTGCTCTAACCGGGTGGTCCGGGAGACCGTCACACATTTGCAACACCAACGCACTGTGATCGCCTTCACCTGTCCCATAGCGTCGTCTCACCTTCTGGGCGGTAGGGCGCGACCAGCGCCCGCCGACAATCCGACGACGAGAGTTGGAGGGGACATGCGGGCTTCACGCGGGTTCTGGGGAGCGACGGCGGTGGTGGCCACGGCGGCCCTGCTGCTGACGGCCTGTGGGGGTGGTGGGTCCGGTGAGAACAAGGGATCCGGCGCCACCGACGCCAACGCGTCGGTTTCGGTCTACGGCACCGAGCCGGAGAACTCGCTGATTCCCGCCAACACCAACGAGCTCGGCGGGTCCAAGGCCCTCAAGCCGGTCTTCTCGGCGCTGGTCGGCTACAAATCCGACACCGCCGAGCCGTACAACCTGATGGCCGAATCGATCAACACGACCGATTCCAAGGTCTTCGACATCAAGATCAAAAAGGGCTGGAAGTTCCACGACGGGACCGAGGTCAAGGCCAAGAACTTCGTCGACGCCTGGAACTACAGCGCGAACGGCAAGAACGGCATGCAGAACGCGTCGTTCTTCGAGCAGATCCAGGGCTACGACGAGATCAGCGCCAAGGAACCGGCCGTCAAGGAGATGTCCGGGCTCAAGGTCGTGAACGACTACGAGTTCCAGGTCACCCTCAAGGGGCCGTTCTCGGTGTTCGCCACCAAGATCGGTTACCTCGCCTTCGCGCCGCTGCCGGACAAGTTCTTCGCCGACCCGGAGGCGTTCGCCAAGGCCCCGATCGGCAACGGCCCGCTGAAGTTCGTTTCGCGTACGCCCAACCAGAACATGAAGCTCACGCGGTACGACGAGTACCAGGGCGAGGACAAGGTCAAGTTCAAGGACCTGGAAGTCCGTATCTACACCAGCCAGGAGACCGCGTACCAGGATCTGCTGAGCAACCGCCTCGACTTCATGGAGGCGCTCCCGCCGGCGGCGAAGGCCGGCGGCAAGTACAAGACCGACCTCGGTGAGCGTCTGGTCGAAGGGAAGCTGCTCGGCATCAGCGCGCTCGCGCTCCCGTACTACGTCCCGGGTTACAACAACCTCGACCTGCGCAAGGCGATCTCGCTGGCCATCGACCGCGAGCAGATCGTCAAGACCGTCATGAACGACACCTACGCGCCCGCCGACGGCTACGTGTCGCGCGGTATCGAAGGCTACCGGCCCGGTGTCTGCGGCGAGTTCTGCAAGTTCGATCCGGTGAAGGCCAAGGAGTTCTTCGCGAAGTCCGGGTTCACCGGCAAGCTGACCATCGCGTCGAACGCCGACGGTGGCCGCAAGGAGCCGCTGGTCGCGGCGTGCAACAGCATCAAGAACGCGCTCGGCGTCGAATGCGACTTCGTGCCGGCGACCGATTTCGGGCAGTGGCGCAGCATCGTCAACAACCGTCAGCTGACCGGTATGGGCCGCTCCGACTGGTCCGCCGACTACCCGTCGATCGAGAACTACCTGAACCCGCGCTACAAGAGCACCGGTTCGTCGAACGACTCCACGTACAACAACCCGGCCGTGGACGCGCTGCTGACCCAGGCGGACCAGACCGCCGACAAGGCGGCCGCGATCAAGCTGTACCAGCAGGCCGAGGACCTGATCGCGAAGGATCTGCCGCAGATCCCCGTGTGGGAAGAGAAGGGTGTCGGCGGCAAGTCGAACCGGCTCAAGGTCGCGAAGCTCGACTTCGGTCGCCTCGCGGACTACTCGTCCATCGAGGTCGCGGCGAAGTAATCGCGTGGTTGCGCTGGTCGTGAGTGCCGTTTCGGGTTCTAACCCGAAACGCCACTCACGACCAGCCGGACCGAAGGCTCCCACCACGCGATCCCCAGGACGGCACGCCCATGCCCCAGTACATCCTTCGACGACTACTTCAACTCATCCCGGTCTTCTTCGGCACGACGTTCCTCATCTACGCCCTCGTGTGGGCGGTGCCCGGTGACCCGTTCGCCGGCAAATGCGGCCAGGTCGCCTGCCCGCCCGCCTACATCGAGATGATGACGGCGAAGTTCAACCTCGACGATTCGATCTTCGTCCAGTACTTCAAATACCTCGGCAACCTGTTCACCGGCGACTGGGGCGAGACCTTCAACGGTGTCTCGGTCGGCGAGCTGATCGGCAACGCCTATCCGGTGACCGTCCGGCTCGCCCTCATCGCGGTGGCCATCGAAGCGATCATCGGTTTGTCCGCGGGCATCCTGACCGGCTTGCGCGGCAAGGGTTTCCTCGACAACCTCGTGCTGATGTCCACCACGTTCCTGATCTCGATCCCGGTGTTCGTGACCGCGATCGTGCTGCAGATCGTCCTCGGTTCGGAACTGGGCATCATCGACGCGAGCGTGTCCGAGGACGCCACGATCGGCGAACTGATCGTGCCCGGAATCGCGCTCGGCAGCCTTTCCATGGCCTACATTGCCCGGCTGACCAGAACGAGCATCGCGGAGAACCGGCACGCCGACTACGTCCGCACGGCCGTCGCGAAAGGACAGCCGCGCAGCCGGGTCGTCGGTGTGCACCTGCTCCGGAACTCGGTGATCCCGGTGCTGACCTTCATCGGCACCGACATCGGCGCGCTCATGGGCGGGGCCATCGTCACCGAAGGCGTGTTCAACATCAACGGCATCGGCGGGCTCATCTTCCGCGGTATCCAGAACCGGGAGGGCGCCACCGTCACCGGCGTCGTCGTCCTGCTGGTGATGGTCTATCTGCTGGTGAGTCTCATCGTCGACCTGCTCTACGCCGTTCTCGACCCGAGGATCCGTTATGACTGACCCCAATGTGGCCGGCGGGGTGTCCTCTGTGGACGTCGCGAGCGCCGGTGTCGCCGACGATTCCGCGGTGGCGCACAAACCGCGCAGTCTCGGCGGCGACGCCTGGCGGATGCTGCGCAAGCGGCCGTCGTTCATCATCTCCGCCGTCATCATCGCGCTCGTCGTGCTCATCGCGATCGCGCCCGACCTGTTCAGTTCCCGGCCCGCCGGGTTCAGCGATCTGCTCCACGCCAACGAAGGACCGTCCGCGGACGCCTGGTTCGGTTACGACAACCAGGGATACGACGTCTACGCGCGGACCATCCACGGCGCGCGGGCGTCGCTGCTGGTCGGTGTCTTCGCGACGATCCTGACGATCCTGATCGGTTCGGTGGTCGGGATCGTCGCCGGGTATTACGGCCGTCTCGTCGACAGCCTGTTCTCGCGGGTGGGCGACATCTTCGCGGCGCTGCCGTTCGTGCTCGGCGCGATCGTCATCCTGACCACGTTCAACGCGCCCGGCTCGAATCCCGGCGTGGTCACCATCATCGTGCAGGTGGTCGTCTCGATCGCCGCGCTGAGCTGGCCGGTGGCGATGCGCATCATGCGGTCGGCGACGCTGGTGGCCAAACAGCTCGACTACGTCAAGGCCGCACGCGGTCTCGGCGCGAGCACGCCGCGCATCGTGTTCCGGCATCTGCTGCCCAACACGGTCGCGCCGGTGCTGGTCTACGGGACCATCGCGCTCGGCGCGTTCATCGGCGCGGAAGCGACACTGGCGTATCTCGGCGTCGGCGTGCGGCCGCCGGTCGTCTCGTGGGGCGTGATGATCAGCGACGCGCGGGACTACTTCCGGGTGAATCCGCACATGCTGTTGTTCCCCGCCGGGTTCGTGACCATCACCGTGCTCGCTTTCGTCATGCTCGGTGACGGGATCCGCGACGCGCTCGACCCGAAGGCCCGGTGATCGGCCGTGACCGACGAATTGCTGCTGGAAGTGGAAGACCTCCACGTCGAATTCCGTACCTCCGACGGTGTCGCGACCGTGCTCAACGGCGTCGACTACTCCGTGCACGCCGGGGAAACCCTTGCCGTGCTGGGAGAATCGGGCTCCGGTAAAAGTGTCACGGCGCAGACGGTGATGGGCATTCTCGACAGCCCGCCCGCCGTCGTCACCGGCGGTGCCGTCCGGTACCGCGGCGAGGATCTGCTCACCGCCACCGAAGAGCGGCGGCGTGAAGTGCGGGGCGGGGAGATCGCGATGATCTTCCAGGACGCGCTGTCGGCGTTGAATCCCGTGTTCACCGTGGGCTTCCAGATCGAAGAACAGCTGCGGGTCCGGCTTGGTATGTCCAAAAAGGACGCACGCAAACGGGCGATCGAACTGCTCGACATCGTGCGTATCCCGGCGGCCGCCCGCCGCGTCCGCGAGTATCCGCACCAGTTCTCCGGTGGGATGCGGCAGCGCGCGATGATCGCCATGTCGCTCGCGCTCGACCCGGATCTGCTGATCGCGGACGAGCCGACGACCGCGCTCGACGTCACCGTGCAGGCCCAGATCATGGACCTGCTGGCGGAGATCCAGGCCGAACGGCGGATGGGGCTGATCCTGATCACCCACGACCTGGCGGTGGTCGCCGAGGTCGCCGACCGGATCGCGGTGATGTACGCGGGCCGGATCGTCGAACAGGCCGACGTCGCCGAGTTGTTCCGCTCGCCGGGGCATCCCTACACCGAGGCGCTGATGGCCTCGCTGCCGCGGCTCGACCTCAAAGGACAGACGCTGGAGACCATCAAGGGCCTGCCGCCGAGCCTGTTGAACGTGCCGCCCGGCTGCCCGTTCCATCCGCGCTGCCCACGGGCGGAAAGCCGGTGCGAGACCGAACGGCCCGCCCTGCACAGTCTCGGTTTCGGCCGGGTCAGCGCCTGCCACTTCGCCGACGAGGTGGTGAGCGGCCGTGTCTGAGCCCATTCTGCGGGTCGAGAACCTGGTGAAGTACTTCCCCGTGCGGGCGGGGATCCTCTTCAAACGCACCATCGGGCACGTGAAGGCCGTCGACGGGGTCTCCTTCGACCTGATGCCGGGGGAAACACTCGGCGTCGTGGGGGAGTCCGGCTGTGGCAAGTCCACGCTGGCCCAGGTGCTGATGCGGCTGGAGGAACCCACGGGCGGGCTCGCGACCTTCGAAGGCCGCGACATCTTCGCGTTGCGGGGAGCGGAACTGCGGAGGCTGCGGCGTGAGATCCAGATCGTGCTGCAGGATCCGTACACCTCGCTGAACCCGAGGATGACGGTCGGCGACATCATCGGCGAGCCCTTCGAAATCCACACCGAGGTGGCGCCGAAGGGGTCGCGGGCGGCGAAGGTGCGGGAACTGCTCGACGTCGTCGGGTTGAACCCCGAGCACATCAACCGCTATCCGCACCAGTTCTCCGGCGGGCAGCGTCAGCGCATCGGGATCGCGCGGGCGCTGGCGTTGCGGCCGAAGGTCATCATCTGCGACGAACCCGTTTCCGCGCTGGACGTTTCGATCCAGGCGCAGGTGATGAACCTGCTCGGTGAACTGCAGAAGGAATTCGGCCTTTCCTATGTGTTCATCGCACATGATCTGTCCGTTGTCCGTCACCTTTCCACGCGGGTCGCGGTGATGTATCTCGGCAAGATCGTGGAAATGGGGACGGAAGAGGAGATCTACGAACATCCGTCGCATCCCTATACGCAGGCGCTGTTGTCCGCGGTGCCGGTCGCGGATCCGGCGTTACGCGGGCAGCGTCAGGTGATCCGCCTGGAAGGCGACGTGCCGAGCCCGCTGGATCCGCCGTCCGGCTGCCGGTTCCGCACGCGGTGCTGGAAGGCGCAGGACATTTGCGCGGATCAGGAACCCGAATTGATCACCCGGTCCGGTGGGCATTTGTCCGCCTGTCATTTCGCGGAGGAGAAAACCGTCGTCCCCTGACTTTCGTAGGGACTTCGTTGATACGTGATGGACAGCTGACGTAGTTTGCACGAATAGCATTCTTCAGGAGGCAGGAAGTGAAAAAGCCAAGATCTCTCGTGATCGCGCTCGCGGTACCGCTGTTCGGTGCAATCGTGGCCGCGCCGACGGCTTCCGCGCAGCCGCAGCTTTCCGGTGCGGCGACCGAATTCTCCGTACTGGCCCGTGAAGGCCAGAGCGTGGCCTCGGTGGAAAGGGCGATCCGCGCCGCCGGGGGCACCGTCGTGACGAGCAACGCCGCGGTCGGCCTGATCACCGCGACCGCGCCCGCCAACGGTTTCGCCGAGCGGGTCTCCGCGGACCGCGCGGTCTTCGGTGCCGCCAAGGCGAAGGCGATCGGCACCGCGCCGAAGCAGGGCAAGGCGAAGGTCAAGCCGGGTGTCGTCGAGAAGGAGGGCCGGGGCGCCGCGTCGGCCAAGAAGCCGGTGCAGGCGAACGCCGTCGGCATGGACCCGCTCGACGATCAGCTCTGGGGACTCAAATCCGTCCGGTCGGACCTTTCGCGTACCAAGCAGCCGGGTGACAAGCGGGTGAAGGTCGGCGTCATCGACACCGGCGTCGACGGCAGCCACCCGGACATCGCGCCGAACTTCGACCGCGCCGCGTCGCGGAACTTCACGAAGGACATCGTCTCCGACGTGAACGGCGGCGTCGTCGACGGACCGTGTGAATTCCGCGGCTGTGTCGACCCGGTGGATCACGACGACAACGGCCACGGCACGCACGTCGCCGGCACCATCGGCGCCGCCGCGAACGGTTTCGGTGTCTCGGGTGTCGCCCCGAACGTGACGCTGGTGAACCTCCGCGCCGGGCAGGACTCGGGCTTCTTCTTCCTGCAGCCGACCGTGGACGCGATCACCTACGCCGGCGACGCCGGTGTGGACGTCGTGAACATGAGCTTCTTCACTGACCCCTGGCTGTACAACTGCACCGCGAACCCCGCGGACACGCCCGAGCAGCAGGCCGAGCAGCGCACCATCATCGAGGCGACGACCCGTGCGCTGAACTACGCGCACCGCAAGGGTGTCACCCAGGTGGTCTCGCTGGGCAACCAGCACAGCGACCTGGCCGCCCCGCAGCCGGACGCGTCGAGCCCGGGCTACCCGTCGAACAGCACGCACCCGCGGCAGATCGACAACGCGAGCTGCCTCTCGCTGCCCATCGAAGGCCCGCACACGATCGGCGTCTCGTCCTTCGGCCCGTCGCAGGCGAAGGCGGACTACTCGAACTACGGGACCGAGCAGATCTCGGTGTCCGCGCCCGGTGGTTACTTCCGTGACTACTACGGCACCCCGTGGTTCCGCACGGTCGAGAACCAGATCCTCTCGACCTACCCGCGCAACGTCGGTGTCGCCGAGGGCATGATCGACGCGGACGGGAACGTCACGCCCGACGGTGTGACCGCCGGTGTCAAGAAGGCGACCGCCGCCGACGGCCGCGTCGGCTACTACCAGTGGCTGCAGGGGACGTCGATGGCGTCGCCACACGCGACCGGTGTCGCGGCGCTGATCGTTTCGCAGTACGGCAAGGGTTCGCGCGATTTCGGGATGAACCCGGACGCCGTGCAGCGGGTGCTCGAGGGCACGGCTTCGGACATCGCCTGCCCGACGCCGCGGACCGTCGACTACCTGAAGGAAGGCCGGGACGCGTCGTTCACCGCGACCTGCACCGGTGACGCTTCGTTCAACGGCTTCTACGGTCACGGTGCCGTTGACGCCTGGTCGGCCGTGACGCGCGGTTCGGAGTTCCTGCGCGGCTGACCCTCGTTTCCTTCGAGTGCTATGAACGGTCCGTTCCTTGCAAATTTTGCAAGGAACGGACCGTTCATAGCGTATGCGGCCGGGCCGTCACGCGGCTCGATCGGTGCGGACCACAGTGACATCAGGCCTCGGGCGTCGCGCCGCTGCGTCGGCCGCGGCACGGAGTTCGGCGATGACCTTCTCCGGTTCGTCGCGAATCCGCGACGGCAGGGTCTGGACGACGATGATCCCCGCAGCCGCATAGCGATTGTTGCGATGGAGGGTCTTCCGATAAACGTCCCTGCCGAAGTGGAAGGCATACGAATCGACTTCCCATGCCATGCCGAGCTCGTCGCACCATGAATCCGGCTTGCCGATGTAGTTGCCGAAGGCGTCGTAGATCTTGACGTTCCGCTCGGCAGGCGGCAGGCCCGCCTTCTTCCAGATCGCCAGCGATGCAGCTTCAGGGACAGACTTGACATCGGCGGCGAGCTCTCGGAGCACGGCGCGAGGGAGAGCTGTTCCTCGTCTGCTGCCGGATTCGAGTTCGGCGCTCAACTCGTCCACCGTGCAGAGGCCCGTCTCGATGGCTTCGATGAGCAGAGCGCGAACCGGGTCGAGATCCCGAATGCGCCTTACGCCATCCAAGACGGCTCGAGCCGGTGCCGCCAGCGGTACCCCTTCGAGCACGCGGCGTTCCGGCATCGCGATCGTTCGTTCGATGATCGCGAACTTGACGCTTCGTACTTGGTGCTGTTCGGGGATGAGCACGTGGACTGTCCCATGGGGACCGGATTGTCGTAGCCCGTAACGTCGTGCAGCCTCGAAGCCGGTGACGACCCCCAGGGCATGGGTGAGCATCAGTGCGGCTTCCACCCGCTGCCGTGCGCTTGGCTGCTCCTTCGAGAGAAGGACGATGCCCGGTAGGAGGTGAGTCCACCTTCCACCAGGCTGGCATCTTCGATACGACGTGCTTTGTGTGACCCCGAGTCTCTCCAGGGTCGCCACGCGGATTACGCCGTGCCGACTGTGTTGACGTAGGTATGAGTCCGTTAGTGGAGCCCGTGATAGGTACATGCCGACATGGTGGACCGGAGAACCGACAGAACTCGGTGCCGGAGTGCCATGAACGGTCCGTTCCTTGCAAAATTTGCAAGGAACGGACCGTTCATGGCGTCTGAGGGGACACTTGGAGGGCCGAGGGCGACTACTTGCCCGAAGCGGCTTTGATGAACTTCGCGAGGTCCTTCGCCTGCCGCACCCGCGACTCCTCGTGCACGTACATCATGTGTCCGGCCGGGTAGTACGCCGTGTCGATGTTCTCCCGCAGTTCCTCGGGAATCTGAAGCCGCGCCAGCACGTGCTCCGACGCGAAGTACGGCGTCGCGCCATCGTAGTGACCGAAGGCGACGTGCACCCGAAGGTGCGGGTTCGCCCGCATGGCCGACGCGAGCGAGTCCACAGAGGACACTGAGCGTCCCTCGAAGTCCGAGTACGACCAGGCCTTGAAGACGTCCGTCGAGAGGATCTCGTACGGCAGGTCGTTCTCGTAGCCCAGTTCGGCGCGTACATAGTGGTTGAGCCCGCCCGTGTAGGCGCCGATGATCCGCGAGATCGACGGATCGTCGCTCATGTGCTCGCGACCGCCGTCGGGCTCCCAGGTGGTGAACCGGCCGTCCATCCGCCCGACGACCAGCCCCTTGTCCCGCAGCAGTTCGGTGAAGTACCGCACGTGCTCGATCCGCAGGTTGACCCGGTCCACATAGGACTCACTAAGTCCGGTCAGCGAAGCGAGTGTCGCCACCGCTTCCGCGCGGTCCTGTGTGGACAGACGCGCGCCGCGGGCGAGGGCCCAGGGGAGTTCCTTGGCCGCGAAGTCCTCGGCGTCGGCGAGGACGTCGTCGAGCGGCCGGTCGCCGTGGAGACCGTGGTAGTGCGCGATCGCCGCGTAGGTCGGCACGTAGAGCGAGTACGGCAGGTCGTTGCCCTCGGTGAACCGCAGTGTGCCCAGGTCCAGCACGGACGAGATGAGCAGGAGCCCGTTGAAGTACATCCCGTGGCGTTCCTGCAGATGCGACGCCAGCCCGGCCGCGCGGAGCGTGCCGTACGACTCGCCGGCCAGGAACTTCGGCGACAGCCAGCGCTGTTTGCGCGAGACCCACAGCCGGATGATCTCGCCGATGGACTCGATGTCTGCGGTGTATCCGTGGTACTCCTTGGCCGCCTCGCCGTCCACGGCGCGGGAATAGCCGGTCGACACCGGGTCGATGAACACCAGGTCGCTGTGCGCCAGCAGGGTTTCCTGGTTGTCGGTCAGCCCGTAGGGCGGCGCGACCGGGTCGTCGACATCGCCGGAAAGCACGCGGCGCGGGCCGAGCAGGCCCATGTGCAGCCAGACACTCGCCGAGCCGGGCCCGCCGTTGAACGCGAACGTGACCGGCCGCGAGCCGGGCTCCGCGTCGTCGAGCGTGTAGGCGGTCAGGAACACCTCGGCCTTGGCCTTGTGGCCTTCGGACTTGCCGTCGGTGATGACCTCCTTCCGCAGCACGATCCGCCCGGTCTGGGCGGTGTACGCGAGCTTCTTGCGCTTGAGCGTCAGCGTGTGCTTCGTGGTGACCAGGTCGTCGGTCGGCTCGACCTTGGTTTCCACCGACGGGGTGTCCTTCTCGTCGGTGGCCTTCGAATCGGGATTCGTGTCCGGCATGCTTCCAACTTACTGGCAGTCTGTAGGAGTGGACATCGTCACGGCGCATGATCGCCCGAGCACGCCAGGGCAGGCGATCGAGATCCAGGAAACCCTGCGTGGCCTGGTCGATCTCGAAGATCGCTGTCCACAAGAGATCGTCACGGTCACCGGGCTGGACGTCGCGTACGACGAGGCCAGCGGCCTGATCGCCGCGGCCGCCGTCACCCTCGAAACCTCCGGATTCCGCGTCGTGGAAAAGCGATCGGTCGTCTCCCGGGTTTCGTTCCCGTACGAACCGGGCCTTTTCGCGTTTCGCGAGCTTCCTCCGCTGCTCGACGCCCTCCGCGCGCTCGATCACGTCCCGGATCTGCTGGTCTGCGATGGGCACGGCCTGGCGCACCCGCGCCGATTCGGGCTCGCCTGCCACGTCGGCGTCGTGACCGGCCTGCCGTCCATCGGGGTCGGCAAGACCCGGTTCATCGGCGAACACGACGAACCCGGCGGCACCCGTGGCTCGCGGGCGCCCCTGCTGGACGAAGGCGATGTCGTCGGCGCGGTTCTGCGCACCCAGGACGACGTGAAGCCCGTTTACGTCTCCGTCGGCCACAAGATCTCGCTGGAGAACGCGTGCCGCCAGGTGCTGCGGCTGGCACCGTCGTTCCGTCAGCCGGAGACGACCCGGCACGCCGACCGCCTCGCCCGGGACACCCTGAAAGAAGCGTTATGAGGTTCCGTTCGCTCGCCGAACTCGACGCCGAGGTCGTGGACTGCCGTGCCTGCCCGCGGCTGGTCGCCTGGCGCGAGGAGATCGCCGTGGCCAAGCGGGCGGCGTTCGCCGGCGAGACCTACTGGGCCCGGCCGGTACCCGGCTTCGGACCGCCGGACGCGTCACTGGCCATCGTCGGCCTGGCTCCCTCCGCGCACGGCGCGAACCGGACCGGCCGCCTGTTCACCGGCGACCCGTCCGGTGACGTTCTCTTCAAGGCGCTTCACCGGGTCGGGGTGGCGTCACAGCCGACGTCGACCCATATAGGTGACGGGCTCGAGCTGCGGGGTACCCGGATGGTCTCTCCGGTGAGATGCGCGCCACCCGCCAACAAGCCCACACCTGAGGAACGGGAGACCTGCCGATCGTGGCTCGCGGCCGAACTCGCGTTGCTGAAGCCGACGCTGAAGGCCGTCGTGGTGCTCGGCGCGTTCGGCTGGCAGGCGTTGCTGCCGGTGCTCGCGGAGGCGGGCTGGCCGGTGCCCGCGCCACGCCCGAAGTTCGGTCACGGAGCGGAAGTGGAACTCGGCGACCTGCGCCTTTTCGGCTGTTACCACGTGTCGCAGCGCAATGTCCAGACCGGCCGCCTGACGCTTGACATGGTGTGCGACGTCCTGGCCTCCGCGACCTCGGCGGCCGGCCTGAACTGAATCGGTGCGGAAACCGTGGCGACGCTGGTCACAGCCGGATGGGGTCTGCGAGCGATCTCAGCAGATGGGTGCGACTATAGGAATATGGCTGGTGTTAAGTCGGAACCGACACGGATCCTCGTCCTTGGTGGTGGGTACGTCGGGCTCTACACGGCGTACGGGCTCCAGAAGATGCTCCGGGCCAACGAAGCGTCCGTGACGGTCGTTGATCCGCAGCCGCACATGACCTATGCCCCCTTCCTGCCCGAGGCGGCGGCCGGTGCGATCGAACCGCGGCACGTGGTCGTGCCGTTGAGGCGCGTGCTCAAGCGCTGCCACGTGCTCACCGCGCGCGTGACGAAGATCGAGCACGAGCGCAAAGCCGTGACGGTCGAGGCCGCCGACGGGCACGTCGAGCAGCTGAACTACGACGTCCTCGTGGTCGCGCTCGGCGCCGTCGCGCGCATCCTGCCGATCCCGGGCCTGGTCGAGGAAGGTATCGCCTTCAAGACCATCGGCGAGGCGATCTACCTGCGCAACCACGTCATGACGAAGCTGGACGAGGCCGCCAGCACGCTCGATCCCGAGCAGCGCAAGCGCCTGCTGACGTTCACCGTCGTCGGCGGCGGGTTCGCCGGTATCGAAGCGCTCGCCGAACTCGAGGACATGACCCGGTTCGCGGTGGAGAACTACTACCCGAACCTCAAGGTCGAGGACATCCGCTGGGTGCTCGTCGAGGCCGCCGGGCGGATCCTCCCCGAGGTGCGCGAGACGCTCGGTGTGTACACCGTCGAGCAGCTCGAGAAGCGCGGCATCGAAGTCTATTTGTCGACAGCCGCGAAGTCGTTCGAGAACGGCCACGTCGTGCTCTCGGACGGCACCGAATTCGACACCGACACGATCATCTGGACCGCCGGTGTGAAGGCGAACCCGGTGCTCGCCAGCTCGGACCTGCCGCTGGACAAGCGCGGCCGGGTCGAGGCCACCGCCGCGATGCAGGTCGTCGGGCACCCCGACGTCTGGACCGCCGGTGACAACGCCGCCGTACCGGACCTCTCGCGTACCGAGCAGGACCCGACCGCGACCTGCCCGCCGAACGCGCAGCACGCCGTGCGCCAGGCGCGGCTGCTGTCGAAGAACATCATCAAGGTGATCCGCGGCGGCAAGCCGAAGGACTACTACCACAAGAACCTGGGTGCGGTGGCCAGCCTCGGCCTGCACAAGGGTGTCGCCGACGCGCTGAACCTGAAGATCAAGGGCTTCCCGGCCTGGCTCTTCCACCGCGCGTACCACCTCAAGGCGATGCCGACGTGGAACCGCAAGATCCGCATCCTGTTCGACTGGATGCTCGGCGGCCTGTTCCGGCGCGAGGTCATCTCGCTCGGCCAGATCAACAACCCGCGCGAGGAGTTCGACCGGCTGTCGAAGTCCTGACTTCGTAGTTCCGTGAAGGCCTCCTTCCCTACCTTGAACGTAGGGAAGGAGGCCTTCACGGCGTTCGCGCTCCGGCTCTTCCGGCTCCGCGAGGAGCTCAGGCTCCGTTGGCTCGAATATCGGCGTACTGAAGCGGCGAGCTGACAGGGATCGCCTAGGCTGTCGGTGCCCCGGTAGCCCAACTGGCAGAGGCAGTCGACTTAAAATCGACACAGTGCGGGTTCGATCCCCGTCCGGGGCACGTACAGCATCCACACAGCGCTCAGGCGCTCGTGAGCTGCTGCTCTCCGCGACTGTCAGGATTGCTCGACGTCGTCGTAAGGGCGGTGATGCCGGGTGACTTCGCAAGATTATGTTGTGCTCTCCTGGCGGTGTGTGGCGCTCGCCATTGAGTCGTTGGGGAGGCTCCAGCACGTGCGGTCCCTGCGGCGCAGGTGCCTGCCCTTGGCAGGACTACCAAAGGATGAGTGCGGGACTGACCAGGGACTTTTTAGTGGCACGTTGGTGCTCGAGGCGAGCTTCGAGCTGCCGGGCTCGGGAAGGAGCCCGGCATGAGCGCCAATTCGCAGACAGTTGCTCGGTTTGTCACGGTCATGATGGGGCTGGTCATCGGGCTCACATTCCTGTTCGGGTTCGGGAACGTCCTGAATCTCGCGTTGAAGCTGCAAGTGCCGATGTTCGTGGCACCACTGGTGGCGCCGGCCGTTGACTTGACGGTGCTGGGCCTGCTCGTCGGAACTCGGCACCTGGCGCTTACCGGAGCCAGTGACGACGCGCTAAGGCCAGCGCGCCACCTACTGCTTGCGGCGAGCGTCGTTACGCTATTCCTGAACGTCGCAGACCCGGTGTTCGCGGGCCACTGGGGCAAGGCCGCGTTTGACTCGGTTGGGCCGCTGCTGCTGATCGGGTGGGCCGAGGCGGGGCCTGGCCTGCTCCGCGCGCTGAACACCGCAAGTGGTGATCCCGGATCAGGGCAGTCCGGCGTCCCGTCCTCAGAGCCGAAGTGCGACCACGGGGAACTGAATGTGTACGAGCCCACGAACGTTCGGCGTAGCGAGCAGATAGCAGTGGAATCCCGTCGGACGGCTGCCCTCGATGAGGAACTGGTGGAACGTGCTCGCCGAGCGGACGCTGACCACTGGCGACGTTACCGGCGTCCAATCTCCGCTGAGACGCTCCGGAAGCAGCTTCGAATTGGCGCGACAATGTCACGGTCTTTGGTAACGGAGGTGCGGCTTGATAACGCTTCGGCAAGCCTGACGAAGACCGAGCTCGAGGGCGCATAACGGCGGTACGTGACCGTCGAACGATGCCGGTCACATCGGCCAGGTTCTACACGCATAAGCTGGCAGCTTGCCCGATCGGCGATCCGACCGTGGGAATGCACGAGACCCAGTATGTGGGTTATTTCGCCTTCCACGACGTCCGTGTGCTGGAACCCGCCACTACTGCGTACGTAGGTCCTTCCGATGATGGCGTTGTTCGCGGCGGACGCCTCGGCTTAGCTCCCGTATCGGCGCAGCTCAACCGTGGACGTATTTTCGCTATCCATCAGAGGTTTCCGCGTGGTGCGCCGGGACTCCTTTGCTGTCGTCTTTGCTGTCGTCGATCGCTTCGGAACCTGGAGCGTCGCGTGACACGCCTGTAGGTTCCGAAGCGGTAGCTGGCGTGTCATCTCACTGATCGGGAACAATGTCTCGTCCTGGGCCTGGCCAACGATGAACTTCCTGGTCGTGCAGGGCAGCGCTGGCCGTCCGCGGCCAGCGAGGATCGCAACCCGGAGACGAACCGAGTGACCAGCTGAACGGTCGCGCAGCGCTGGCCGTCCGCGGCCAGCGAGGATCGCAACGTACCCGCGCCCGCGTCGACGGCCGCGAGCGGCGACAGCAGCGCTGGCCGTCCGCGGCCAGCGAGGATCGCAACGTCGCCGGTACGCGGCGCGGCGACAAGGTCACGTAGCAGCGCTGGCCGTCCGCGGCCAGCGAGGATCGCAACCCGTACGGTGGGGTGTAGGGAGTTTCATACAGGGGCAGCGCTGGCCGTCCGCGGCCAGCGAGGATCGCAACCGGTGGTGAGGGCGACGGGGCGCCCGGCGGCGCTGAGGCAGCGCTGGCCGTCCGCGGCCAGCGAGGATCGCAACGTGGCCGACAGCCAGCTGAACGTGCGGGCAGGCCTGCAGCGCTGGCCGTCCGCGGCCAGCGAGGATCGCAACCGGGTCAACCACGACCGCACGCGGGCCTCCGGCACGCAGCGCTGGCCCTCCGCGGCCAGCGAGGATCGCAACGTGCGCCAGATGAAGCGCAACGCCAGGTAACGACCCGCAGCGCTGGCCGTCCGTGGCCAGCGAGGATCGCAACCCGGCGGCCGGGTACGGAGTCGTCAGGATCCGCGCCGAGCGGCGCTGGCCGTCCGCGGCCAGCGAGGATCGCAACCGGGTGTTTCGGCAGCACGCCTGACGCCTCAACAAGCAGCGCTGGCTGTCCGCGGCCAGCGAGGGATCGCAACGTTGTCTGGGTTAGGACGCAACTTTGCCTGGGTTAGGAGGCGAGGGAGGTCGCCGGACAGTAGGCGCCTGGAAGAACGGGTGAATCTCTAAGCATCGTGTTACGCCAGCAGCCAGTGAATCCTCGAGGTGCACTGGCGGAGGATCGTAACTGCGGGTTACTTATGGGAATGGCCAACTGAACTCGGGCGGCAGGAGAATGTCGCTTCTGAGATCTGCGCGTCTAGCGCTGACTTCGTTCCGAAGTTGTCGTGTTCGGCTGTTCGAGTGAACAGGTGGCGTGTTGTGTAATGGATCGCGTGTTGTGAACGTTAGGTGCGCCATGATGGCTGGCTCGGGGAGAGGGGGTTGATTGGTGGCGCCGCCGATTTTGGCGCACAGCGTCAATGGCGTGGGTGTGCGGCATGGGTTGGCTGATCATGTTCGGTCGACTGCGGAGTTAGCGGCGTCGTTCGCCGCGCGGTTTGGTGCGCGCGATTTGGCGTGGGCGCTGGGGTTGTGGCACGACGCGGGTAAGGCCGAGTGCGGCTGGCAGGAGCGTCTGTTGCTGGCCGAGAAGACGGGCGGCCGCGTCGGGGGTGATCACAAGTCGTTGGGTGCGCGTATGTTGCGGCCGGTTGCGAGTGTGTACGCGATGGCCGTCGCGGGACACCATGGCGGGCTCGAGGACCGGCAGCAGGTGGCGCGACTGACGCCGCAGCACGGCGATGACGACACCTTGGCGCGGTTCTACAGCGAGGTGCCCGAGGCCCGCGGGGTTCTGGACGTCGAAAATCTAGTTCCGGTGCCGTGGCGTCGTGATCCGTTGGTTGCGGAGATGGGGCTGCGGTTGGTGTTTTCGGCTCTGGTGGATGCCGATCATCTGGATACGGCGGCGCATTTCGCCGGGCTCCCGCGGGCGGTGGTCGCTGCTGAGGCGAATATGGCCGGGTTGTTGCGGCGTTTCGAGGAGCGTCGGACTGAGCTGTTGGCGGCTCGGCCGGTGTCGCCGATCGACGTCGTGCGGTCAGAGTTGTACGAGTCGGTGGTGAAACAGGCCGGCGGCCGGCCGGGTGTGTATCGGCTGCCCGCGCCGACTGGTTCCGGGAAGACGTTGACGTCTGCGGGATTCGCGTTGCATCACGCGGTCGCGAACGGGCAGAGGCGGGTGATTGTGGCGGTCCCGTTCATCACGATCACCGAGCAGAACGCTGCGGTGTATCGGAGCCTGCTCGGGGCGGATGTCGTGCTGGAGCATCATTCGCAGGTCGAGTTCGACCAGCGGTGGTCACGGTTGGGAGCGGAGAACTGGGACGCCCCGTTCGTCATGACGACGATGGTGCAACTGTTCGATTCCTTGTTCGGGCGTAAGCCGGCGCGGTCGCGGAAGCTGCATCGGCTGGCGGGCGCGGTGATCGTGCTGGATGAGGTGCAGGCGTTGCCGCTGACGTTGCTGGTGCCCATCCTGGACGCGCTGAAGGTGTTGACGACGTATTTCGGAACGACGGTGTTGTTGACGTCGGCGACGCAGCCAGCGTTCGATGACCTCGCGGTGTGGCGCGACCGCGCGGTCGTGGATCTGGTTGATCAGCCCGCGGCGTTGTTCGAGCGATTGCGCCGGGTCAGCTACGAGTGGTGGCTGGATCCGCGGCCGACGCTGGCCGAGGTCGCCGAGCGCGCCGGCGCGGAGCATCAGGCCCTGGTGGTGGTGAACACGGTCGATCAGGCGCGCACGGTGCATCGCTTGATATCCGGCTGCGCGTCGGGGGTGGTGTTGCATCTGTCGACGCGGATGTATCCGGCTCATCGTCGTCAGGTGCTTGACCGGGTGCAGCGGCTGCTCGCGGCGGGGAAATCGGTGGTGCTGGTCTCGACACAGCTGATTGAGGCCGGAGTGGATCTGGACTTTCCTATGGTGTTCCGGGCGTTGGCTTCCGCCGAGGCGTTGCAGCAGGCAGCCGGGCGTGCGAACCGTGAAGGCAAACAGGATCGGCCGGGACGCGTGATCGTGTTCGACGCCGCCGACACGCGAATTCCCGGTTTCTACCGTACCGCGGTCGGCTCAACGAGAGCCTATTTTGGTCCGGATAAACAGGATCCGGACGATGTGGACGCGTTGCGCGCCTACTACCAGCACCTCTACCGCAGCCTGAACGTGGAACACGGGGATCGAGCCACGGCGATCCAGCGACACCGGAAGGCCTTCGATTTCCGTTCGGTCGCTGATGGGCCGGTCACAGACGGCGGCGTGGGGCAGCGTGACCGTGCGCTGGCGTTCCGGATGCTCGATGACGACACGGTCCCGGTCGTAGTCAGCACCCATGTGGACCAGAACGTGGTGAACACCTTGCTCGACCGGGCCCGGGCCGCGCAGGGCGCAGATCGGAAGGTCTGGCGGAAACTACAGCCGTACACGGTGTCGCTGCCCCAGCGTGTGATGAACGACCCTGGGATACAGGCGCTGTGCCGTCCGGTGCTGGAGGGGCTGTGGGAGTGGGCCGGCCCCTATGACGAGTGCGTCGGCATCGATGAAGGTGAGATTGGCAAGGAGTGCGTGTGGTAAGGCCGCAATTGCCCCGGTCGTCCGGGGGCGAACCGCCTGTAGTGGTCCAGGTCTGGGGGAATGCCGCGTTGTTCACCCGGCCGGAGCTGAAAGTGGAACGAGTCACCTATCCGGTGATGACACCGACAGCCGCGGTGGGTGTGCTGGAGGCGATCTACTGGAAGCCGGAGTTCTCGTGGCAGGTGGTTGCCATCGAGGTCTTGAAACCGATCAAGCAGTTCACTCAGCGGCGCAACGAAACCACCGACCTGGCGTCGCTGGCCGACGCCGCGAGCGGACGGCGGCGAGTGGACACGGTCGCGAACCGGGTGCAGCGCAACGCCGTGTGCCTGAAGGACGTCGCCTACCGCATCCATGCCCATGTGCTCCTGCGTCCGCGTGCCACGAAGCGGGAAGCGGCTTACCGTGACCAGTTCCGCCGCCGGGTCACGAGGGGAAGTTGCTTCTCCCAGCCCTATCTCGGGACTCGCGAGCACACGGCCTACTTCAGCGACCCGGACCCTGCGATGACGCCGATCGAGCACACCGAGGATCTGGGGATCATGCTGCACAGCATCGACCGGTCGAGTTCGCCGCCGGGCTTCTCCTGGTTCACCGCTCGTCTGGATGGCGGGGTCTTGCACGTGCCCGCCGACGGTATCCGCGTGCCGGGAGCGAATTGATGTTGCTGCAGCGTCTGGCGGATTTCGCCGCGAGGGATGACACGGCCAAGCCGTTCCACCGCTCGAAGTTGTTGTCGTGGCGGCTGGACCTGGATGCGCAGGGCCACCCGTTGTCCACGCATCTTCAGCCGCTGGTCCCGGCCGAGGCGGCGGGGCGGCGTGCGACCGGGGTGGCGCATGTGGTGCCCGCGGTTGTCCGCACGGCAGGGGTCGCGGCGAATCTCGCGGCCGATGACGTGCAGTACGTGTTCGGCTGGGCCGACGAGGACAGCAAGCCCGAGCGTGTCGCGCAATGCCTGCAAGCATTCATTGACTTGACCCGGCAGTGGGCCGGTAGTAATGCCGGGGTTCACGATCCGGTGGTGCAGGCACTCGCCGCGTTCTACACCTCCGGCGCGCTGGCCACGATCGAACGACCGCCGGAGTGCACGGCTAAACAGGGGGTCCTGATCACCGTGGCGGGCCGGCCCGCCTATCAGGCTGACTCGGTGGTGGACTTCTGGTCGGCCGAGGTCGCCCGCCGCAAAGGCGGCGGCAAGACCGGAATCTGCCTGGTGTGCGGCAAGATCGCGCCGCTGCTGGACACCGTGCCCGGCAAGGTCCCGTCCCGCCTGGTGCCGGGTGCGACCAATGACGCCGCACTGGTCAGCGTCAACGAGCGTGTGTTCGGCTACGACCTGACCACCCAGCTGGCGTGCTCGCCGGTGTGTTTCTCCTGCGGCGAAGCCGCCTCCGCCGGTCTGGTCGGGGTCTTGAGTTCCGCGCACTCCACCGCCTATGGCGGGCAGGACAGCCGGATGGCCTGGTGGGTGACCGGCACGGAGCCGTTCGACGTCATGCGCCTGCTGGAACAGCCCGACCCGGACCAGGTCACCGCGTTGCTGAACTCGGTCCGCACTGGAGCACGACAGTTAGGGGTCGACGGGGAGAAGTTCTGCTCGCTGACCGTGGGCGGCAACATCGCCCGTGTCATGGTGCGCGACTGGGTCGAGATGCCGCTCGCCCAAGTGGAAACCAACCTGGCGCGCTGGTTCACCGACCTCGAGGTTGTGCCGCTGTGGCCGGACGGGCGACGCCGGCACGGCATCGGCCTGCTCACCCTGGCCACGGGCCGATGGCAACGCGACCGCAACCGCTACGCCGACTTCGGCGCCAAAGGAGCGGACCGGCCCGAGGGCGTGCACCGCGACCTCCTGCGTGTCGCCGTGTTCGGCCACGTGCTGCCGCCCTCGCTGCTGATCCACCTGATCCACCGCATCAGCACGGACGGGCACCTCGACGACCCCCGCGCTGCCTTGCTGCGCCTAGCGCTGCTGCGATCCCCGACCGCGACGGAGAAACCGATGCCTGGACTGGACACCACCAACACCACCCCGGCCTACGTCGCCGGCCGCGCGTTCGCCGCCCTGGAAGCCCTGCAATACGACGCCTCCGGCGGGGCACTGAACACCACCTACGCCGACCGCTACTTCCCCGGCGCGATCAGCAATCCGCGCGCCGCGCTGCTGCACGGCCGCAAATCCGCGAACGCGTGGCTGCGCAAACTGCGCCGCAGCAAGAAAGGCGCGGCGGTCAACCACGAGAAGACCCTCGACGAGCTGTTCAACCTGATCACCGTCGAAACCGGACTTCCCGCACGCACCACCCCCGCCCAGCAAGCACTGTTCATGCTGGGCTATCACCACCAACGAGCCCACCGCATGGCGGCCATCACCTCCGCCAAGGCCAAGAATTCCGAGGAGCACTCCGCATGACCCTGCCGCACCTGAACCCGGCCGTCCGCCACGACGCGGTGTTCCTCTTCGACGTCGTCGACGGCAACCCCAACGGTGACCCGGACGCCGGCAACCGGCCCCGCACCGACGACGAAACCGGGCACGGCCTGATCACCGATGTCGCCCTCAAACGCAAAATCCGTGACACGCTTGCGCTAGCCGCGGCCGACGACCCCCGTTACGGCATCTTCGTCCAGGCCGGATACGCCCTCAACCCCCGCCTGGAAGCCTCCTACGAGGCGACCGGCTTGAAGCTCGGCACCAAGATCACACCCGAAGACGCCGACCGCGCACGTGCCTGGCTGTGTGACCGCTATGTCGACATCCGACTATTCGGCTCGGTTCTCTCGGTCGGCAAAACGCAAGCTCTCGGGCAGATCCGCGGGCCAGTTCAGGTCGGCATGGCACGCAGCATCGACCCGGTCTTTCCGATCGATCACGCCATCACTCGGGTCACCCAGACCAGGCAGGAAGACATCGACAAGGGCGAAAGCACCGAGATGGGTGGTAAGTGGACGATCCCTTACGGACTGTACAAGGCCGAGGTCTACTACTCGGCCACGCGTGCCGGTAAGACCGGAGTGGACGTTCGAGACCTCGAACTGCTCTACCGCAGCCTGGAGATGATGTTCGACCACGACCGGTCCGCGACTCGCGGCACGCTCAGCCCACGCGGTCTCTACGTGTTCAGCCATGCCGACGCGTTCGGCTCTGCGCCCGCGCACACCCTCACCGAACGAGTACGGGTGACCCGCATCGACTCCAATACCATGCTCACACCCCGGTCGTTCACCGACTACGTCGTCTCCGTCGACGACAACGACCTGCCCGCCGGGGTCACCGTCAGCAAACTGATCGGCTGACTTCAGCCGTGGCCGCACACGGTGAGGATCTCCGCAGCGTTCCGATCTCGGCACTGGAGCACTATGCGTACTGTCCGCGCCAGGCGACACTTATCCATGCCGAGTCCTACTTCCAGTCCAACGTAGACACGGTGCGCGGAGACCTTGCGCACGCCGCGGTCGACCGGATCGGGCCTGGTAGCGACCGCAACCGGCAGAAAGTATGGCGGTCACTACCAGTCTGGAGCGACACGGTCGGCATCCATGGTGTGTGCGACATCGTGCAGTTCACCGCCGACGGGCCACAACCGGTTGAGCACAAATCCGGCCGCTACCACTCCGGCGGTCCGGCCGACCTGCAGGTTGCCGCGCAGGTGCTGTGCCTCCGCGAGATGTTCGACGCGGACGTTCCTTACGGTGTGGTGTTCTCTGGCCGTGATCGTCGACGCCATCAGATCGACGTCGACAATGAGCTGGCGGGCAAGGTGGTCGAGGGAGCAGATGCCGTTCGTGAGCTGCTGGAGAGCGGCCTACTGCCCGGACGAGCACACGAATCGCGATGTCGGCGCTGCTCGCTCCGGCCGGGGTGCGTGCCCGAACTGCCGCGGTCCGTGCTGAACACGTTGTTCACACCACGCGCCGAGGGGGACTGGAATGACTGAACTGCTGGCGACCCTGTATGCGATTACCCCCGGAACCAGTCTGCATCTGGACGGCGACGCACTCCGGATTGTGCACCCCGAACGGCCTGGACGACATCTGGTTCCGCTTGTTCGGCTGGATCACATCGTTGCCTGGAACGGCGTCGACCTGTCCGACGATCTCATCCACCGATGTGCCGCCGATGGCCGATCAGTCACCTGGCTCACCCGGAATGGTCGTTTTCTCGCCCGCACCACAGGTCCTCAAACTGGAAATCCGTTACTACGCCTAGCCCAGTTTCGTTCCTACGACAATCCTGAGTCGCGACTGGCGCTTGCCCGCGCGATGGTAGCGGGCAAATTACACAACTACCGGCAGTTGCTCCTGCGTTCCGCACGGGACATTCGTGGGCCACGCCAGTCTCAGCTACGGGGCCTCGCGGATCACCACGCTCAGGCACTTGCTCAGTTGGCCGACGCGGAATCGCTCTCGGAAGTTCTCGGCATCGAGGGAAACGCAGCTCGCGGCTATTTCCAGGCACTCCCCGTCATCGCCCCATCAGCGACTTCCGGGCGAACACGACGGCCGCCACTGGACCCGGTCAACTGCCTACTGTCCTTCGGATACGGGATGCTGCGGGTTGCGGTCCACGGCGCGTTGGAGCAGGTCGGGCTCGACCCCTTCCTCGGATACGTGCACGGCGTGCGCCCCGGCAAACCCGCACTCGCGCTCGATCTCATGGAAGAACTGCGTCCACTGCTGGTGGACAGGTTGGTGCTCACCCTCGCCAACCGTCAGCAAATTGCACCGTCGCACACCGAGAAACTTCCCGGCGGAGCAATCCAGCTCACCGAGGAAGGACGCAAGTTCTTTCTTGAACAATGGACCCAGGCACGTGAACGAACCTGGCAGCACAACGGACTCGGCCAGGACATTCCTGCAGCCTTGCTACCGCTGGTGCAGGCCCGTCTGCTCGCACGGCACTTGCGTGGCGCCACCGATGCTTATCTGCCCTGGACGGTGACGTGATGGAATTACTGATCACCTATGACGTCGAGACGGTCACTCCCGAGGGGCAACGGCGACTACGCCAGGTCGCGAAAGTTTGCGAGGGTATCGGATACCGCGTACAGAAATCCGTCTTTGAGGTCGTCTGTGACGCCAGCCAGCGGCTGAAGCTCGAGGCGAACCTGCGCGACATCATCAACCCCGATGCGGACTCGATCCGAATCTACCAACTCGACCGAGGAACCTTCGGACAAGCGAGGCACCTCGGCGCCGCGGTCGAGCCACCGCACCAAGGACCGTTGATCGTGTAGTAGCTGGGAACCCCAAGCGTCGCCCGACACGCCGGGAGGTCCTCAATCGTCGTCTGGCGTGTCATCTCGCAATATGGGATGGCGGAGATGGCTGTCGGCGCAGTGCTAGAGACATCCCTGGTCATTCAGGGCAGCGCTGGCCGTCCGCGGCCAGCGAGGATCGCAACCTGGAGACGACGACGATGTTCGCGCAGGGCGAGCAGGCAGCGCTGGCCGTCCGCGGCCAGCGAGGATCGCAACACCCGGGAGGGCATTCGCCTGCCGGATGTGGCGCCGCGGCAGCGCTGGCCGTCCGCGGCCAGCGAGGATCGCAACCACGGTCGGCGAGTACGCCAAGATCAAGGGGCTGGGCAGCGCTGGCCGTCCGCGGCCAGCGAGGATCGCAACGACGAGATCGGCGCCCAGCTGGAGAAGATCGCGAAGGCAGCGCTGGCCGTCCGCGGCCAGCGAGGATCGCAACGGCGGCCTGGGTCATGGGTACCGGGTGCGGTTGTTGCAGCGCTGGCCGTCCGCGGCCAGCGAGGATCGCAACTTGAGCGGCATCACGGTCACCGCCGATTGGTACGGCAGCGCTGGCCGTCCGCGGCCAGCGAGGATCGCAACCTTCACCGGGTCGGTCGGGTCGGGGCTGTCCGAGAGCAGCGCTGGCCGTCCGCGGCCAGCGAGGATCGCAACCCGAAGGACATGATCGACGCCTCTGGCGCGATCTCCAGCAGCGCTGGCCGTCCGCGGCCAGCGAGGATCGCAACTCTCGCGCGCGCCAGCTCTACTACTCTGCCGACGCCCGCAGCGCTGGCCGTCCGCGGCCAGCGAGGATCGCAACGTGAAGTACAACAAGGTCGACGCCGAAACAGCGGCGCAGCGCTGGCCGTCCGCGGCCAGCGAGGATCGCAACGTGGATACCGAGCACACGTCGGTCACGGAGAAGACGCAGCGCTGGCCGTCCGCGGCCAGCGAGGATCGCAACTGCTGCCGGAACCACGGCGGGCAGGCGGTCGCCCCGCAGCGCTGGCCGTCCGCGGCCAGCGAGGATCGCAACCGTGCCTCAGGAGAGGCAAGCCGATCCAGCTCACCGGCAGCGCTGGCCGTCCGCGGCCAGCGAGGATCGCAACGCCTACGGCGGCGTGCAACCGCACGTTGCCATGGGCAGCGCTGGCCGTCCGCGGCCAGCGAGGATCGCAACCACAGCTGCGGCACCGCGCCCCGGTTCATGCGGATGAGCAGCGCTGGCCGTCCGCGGCCAGCGAGGATCGCAACACTGTGGGGATGTGGGCGAAGGTCGCGGTGGTCGGCAGCGCTGGCCGTCCACGGCCAGCGAGGATCGCAACTGCGGCACGGCGGTGTTGTTCTGCTCGCCCCAGTGCAGCGCTGGCCGTCCGCGGCGAGCGAGGATCGCAACATGGCTCACCTCCTCGGGGTGGTTGGGGGTGGTGGCAGCGCTGGCCGTCCGCGGCCAGCGAGGATCGCAACGACGGCACCGGCTGGACGCTCGAACCCCCTGGCGTCGCAGCGCTGGCCGTCCGCGGCCAGCGAGGATCGCAACAAGGAACGCGCGGCAAAGATCCTCGGGTGCGCGGAGGCCGCGCTGGTCGTTCGTGTCCAGTGAGATCTGTGACTGTGAGTCGTAACTGTCACCAGGAAGCGCCCTCCACCTGCGCTCCGTGCCTCGTTGTGAGCGGTATCTGTCACCAAATGTGAGAGCTATCTGTCACCAGCGGCTCGACTGCTTCCACCGCCGAGCGGCTGACAAGCAGGCTGTCTGGCCCCGGTCCGAGTTTGTGACAGTTGCGATCCACAGGTGGCGGATACGGCTCATGGTCACAAGATCGCGACGACGGCACGGAGGCAACGCCCCGTCAGAGTCGTGCGAACGTATGTTCTACTCATGGTGGACCAAGGTGTTCGCTGGCGTCGGACTAACTGCTGGATAAGGAGGTGGCCAAGCTGAGCTGGCTGGTGCGGGAGCGTGCGACTGGGCGTGAGTGGCACGTCGAGACAAGCGACATGGCTTGGGAGGCGGGTGGTCATGACCCCGGGCGCTTCGAGGTTCATGTAGTTGACGGATATGTGAATGGCGCGTCGTCTTGCGGCTCTGGCTTGACGAGGTTGCCGAATTTCGGAGGAGAAAGTTCTGTGGGCTCCGGCGATCCTGCGGAACTCGATCACCCATGATTGGTGACTGAACGTGCATCGGTCGCCAGGGCCGGTGCCGCCCTGGTGGTCCGGGTCAGATCGGCAACGTCGTCCGGGTGGATCGGTTCACCGACGGACATCTGATCGCTACGGGCGGTGCTATGTCTTCGGAAGGTGAACACCGTCGCGTGATTCGGCCGAAATCGGCCTGTGTGGGTTGACCTCAGCGTGGCGTATCCGGTCGAGGAGCCGAAACTGCTACTCCCCGCTGGGCTCGACCTCACGGTCACCGTGCCTGGATTGCTCGGCCAATGGCAGGCGACGACCGGCCACTGGTCTGGATGGGGTCAGTTTCATGTTGGGTACGCCCGGCAAGGGGGCTACACCTCATCGACAGTGGGTCCTAGCAGACGCGCTGGAACCGCGAGGACGACGAAATACTTGGTCAGGCGACTACGTGTCTCCTCGCCGGGAGCAGTGAGGGTGACCAGGAACTCGGCGCTACGTCGCCGGTATGGCGGGCCCGACGCACAAAGGGGGAGGGGTGCGCCGGGCCCGAGGACACCATGCCACACCTCGAACAGATGTTCAGCTCGGCAACCTCCGGGGCCCGGTCGTGCCGACTGGGCGAGTTCCAGGACGGATCCTGGCATCGCGAAGCTGAGGACTCCGGCGACGTCGGGCCTCAGCGCGAGGCGCGGTTGAATTGATGATCACTGCAGCGTGATGGGAACAACGGGACACGAATCTGCGGTTTCGACTACGCTGAACGCTCGACTGACTACGCTCGTGTGGTAATCGCGGGCGTAGCGGTCGGGCCGTGGGGGCGGCTTGTAGATGTCGGGCGACGGGGAGGGCGAGCCGGCGTGTCATTGAACGTGGCCAGGTTGCGGCAGCAGGCTGATGAGCTTGACGCTGAGCTGGAGCAGGCTAGGTTTACGGGGCGGTCGGCTGACGGTATTGCGTCGGCGGTGGTGACCGGTCAGGGCAAGCTCGTGGATCTGACGATCGCGGATCATGTGATCCGGAGTACGCATCCGCAGCGGCTGGGGCCGGCAGTGATCGAGGCGGTGTCCGCGGCCCGGCGTGAGGCCGCGCAGGTCGGCGTCGCCAAGGTGCTAGCAGTGGTGGACAAGGACCAGGAATGGGCTCCTGAACCCGCCCGCGGATCGGCACCCGGTCGGCTGGAGGACTCTGTTCCGCCGTCTGCTCCCCGAGCTGGGATGGCGGCCGAGCCTCGTGCGGTTCGCCGCGATACCGATGAGGTCGAGGAAGAGAGTTTCGATCAGCTCGACTTCCTGGACGCTGATCTCGAGGATGAGGGGCGGGATCGCTGGTGAGCTACCAGGACGAGCTGTATCACCTGGCGCGAGAGATCGACGCGACGGTGGCCGCGGTCGAGCAGGCCGCGACGAGCGCGGCGCGGGATCGCGTCACGTGGACGTTGCCGGGAGAGCTGGGGTCGGTGACGGTGACCGGTGGCGGCGAGCTGGTCGACGTATCGGTGGACGTGGCCGCGATGAAGGACTACACCGCGGCGAGCCTGTCGCGTCAGCTGCTGCTGGGAATCCAGCGAGCGGAGGAGACCGCGGCCCGCCGGTTTGAGACGGCGATCGCCGCCGTCCGGGATGAGGAGCGGCTGGTATGAGTCTTCCGGATCCGTTCGACCCCGGTCCCGGTCAGGGCTATCACGTCTACCCGGAGAAGCTGCGGGCCGCGGCCGACACGATCGCGGAGGCGGCGGACCTGCTGCAGAACTTCGCGATCGTGGATCTGGCGAATGTCGCGCTCGGCCCCTATGACTTGGGTTTGCCGGGGACGGCGACGAACCTGATGCCCGGGCTCAACGGTCTGGGGACGGTGGACCGGTACAACGCGGCCATCGACACGATTCAGCGGATCACGGCCGAGAATTCGGCCCAGCTCGCTGTGTTGAGCGCTGCTTTGAGCAAGGCCGCGAACCATTACGAGCAGCTGGATCAGGAAGCGTATGAGCGGATGAAGAAGCTGGAGGGTGAGATCAAGTGACCACCTCCGACCCGGGCCAGGCCGCTGCGGAACTCACCACCATGACCTATCCGGAGGCCGCGGACGCGAAGATCCGGGAATACGCGGACTTGATCGGCGCGCACGGGATCATCGGGCTGCTGGACAAGCTGCGTGTGTTCGTCGCCGGCGACCTGCAGAAAACGCTGGATCTCGCGGACGTGTTCGCCAGGCAGAGTCGGTTGAAGGACGCGGCCGAGAAGGTCAATGACGCCAAGCTGTCGCTCAATGCCGCGTGGCATGGCGACGCGTTCGACCAGTACTCCATGTATTCAGGGATGGTCGTCGACGGCCTGACCAAGGGCCAGGCCTCCGTCACGACCCTAACCAAAACGGTGAGCACGGTCGCGATCACGGTGATCGACACGTACAAGAACCTGTTGCTCGCACTGGGGAACTGTGCGGCGAACCTCGCGCAGCTGAGCGGGAAGTTCGCGATCGTTCTCGGGTCGTTGGTCGTCCCGCCACTGGCGGTGTTGTCGGCCAAGGACTTCGTGGACGCGATCAACTCGGCCTTCGAGAAGTTCTGGCGTGACTGCAACACCCTCCTCGCCAGCATGATCACCAACATCGGGGCGCTGGTCGGGACCGGTCTCGAGCTGACCGCCATCGAGACCACCTTCCCCAAGATCCCGGATGTCGGCACGAGTGCCGAGGTGGTCGGGGAACCCCGCCGCTGGCGGATCAAACCGGGAGCCGATCCTTCGTGAAACCACGTCTCGCCCGAGGACTCGCCCTGCTGATGGCCGGCGGCATGGTGGTGCTGGCCGGCTGCGGAACCAGCCCGCCACCTCGCCCGCCGGAACCGTCGGTGTCGGTCCCGCCGATCCCCGCACAGCTGAACGGCGCCAAGTTCAAGGCAGATCCGTGCACGGCGATCACCGTGGAACAGCTGCAGAGCATCGGATTCAGTGACAACGGCACCCAGCAGCGCGGCAGGGACGGGGAATGCTTCGTCGCGTTCGGCAAATCGGTCGAGGTGACCGCATCGTGGCATCCGGTGCTGGAGGACAGCAACAACATCCGCACGCTGTACCGCGATCACGCGAGTGGCCGCCACAACCCGAAAAACTGGGAAGAAGTCACCATCAACGGCTACCCCGGGGTGATCACGGAGATCGAGGAGAACGTCCTGACCAAGCAGGACGAGGGACCTCTGGCGTGCAGGCTGGCTCTCGGGGTCGACGACACCACACTCGTGTACGTCGGCGCCAACACCCGCGGCCGTGCGGAAGCCGGTCCCTGGAAGAACGATCCCTGCGGCGCGGCCAAGAAGATCTCCGAGTTCGTCATCGACAACCTGCGCGGCTAGAAGAGGACGGCATGGCTGAACAGAACACCGTCGGTGGCGACTTCATGGCGGGTCTGAACTTCTTCGTCGCGGACGATCTCAACAGAGCCGGTTCGTGGGGACGATTATCGGAAAGATTGAGACCGCGTTATGCAGGGCTCCCTTCCTCACCCTCAACCTCGCCAACGCACCCGAAGAGCATCTGCGGCGGTTGTTCGAGATCGTTCAGCTCGCTGTACGCCTCGTCGACGATTCCGACGAGGTGAAAATCGAGGCCAGGCTCCCCGCGCATGACCTTCCGCATATCGCCGACCAGGCAGTAAGGACGATTCAAAGCATGCCCTCCGCACAAGAAGTGCCTGCTCAGCGGGTATATGGCGCTCCTGTGGATGCCGTACGGGTCTCCTCCGGGGCACGAACGGCGTTCCGGACCTGAAGTGTTCCGCTCTGTGGACATGCTGGTCCGCGCGGTCGGCCGCTGCCGACAATGAGCCGCATGACCGGAACCGGCCTGACCGACGAAGCCACCTACGACCGCACGCGGATCGAGCAATGGCGGGCGGGGAACGCGCTGTCGCGGCGCGGGATGCTCCGGCTGACGGCCGGCGGCTCGCTCGCGCTGACGGCGCTCGGCGCGCTTCCGTCCGGTACGGCGTCGGCGGCCACACCGATCGTGAAACCCCTGCCGCCGGAGATCTTCGAGGTCTACGGCACCAACGCGGAGACGCGCTGGGAGGCGCTGAGCGGCCAGGGCTATCTGACCCCGGTCGAGCGGTTCTTCGTGCGGAACCACACCGCCACTCCGGCGATCGACGTCGGCACCTGGCGGCTGAAGCTCTTCGGGAGCGGGCTGCGTGGTGGGCCGGTCGAGTTCAGCTACCGGGATCTGCTCCGATTGCCGTCCGAGACGATCACTTCCGCCATCGAATGCGCGGGCAACGGACGGAGCTACTTCACCAGCCAGCAAGGGCAAACGGTGTCGGGCACGGCCTGGAAGCTCGGCGCGATCGGCGTCGCGCGCTGGCGTGGTGTCCGGCTCGCCACGGTGCTGGCCAAGGCGGGCCTGACGCGGAACGCGGTCGACGTCCTGCCGGAGGGGCTGGACGCCGATTACATCACCGGCGGGGTCAACCTGGGAAAGGTGCGTCGTCCGCTGCCGGTCGCGAAGGCGCTGCAGGACGTTCTGCTGGCGTATGAGATGAACGGGCAACCGCTCCCGCCGGATCACGGCCATCCGGTCCGGCTCGTCGTGCCGTCCTGGGCCGGAATCTCGTCGATCAAATGGCTGGGGCGCATCGAAGTCTCCGAAACGCCACTGGTGTCCCCGTGGAACACGCAGTACTACCGGCTGCTCGGGCCGGGCTATCCGGCGGAGGGCACGCTCGTGACCAGGCAGGTGGTCAAGAGCGCGTTCGAACTGCCCTGGAACGCCGAGTTCGCGGCCGGTGACCGAAAGGTGCTGCGCGGCCGCTCGTGGTCGGGCAACGGCCGGATCCGGCGGGTCGACGTCGATACCGGAAGCGGTTGGCGGCAGGCGAAGTTCGTGGGCGCGGCGGCGGATCGGGGGTGGCAGCGTTGGGAAATCCCCTGGCGCGCAGGCGTTCCCGGAGTCCACACGCTGCGGGCGCGTGCCACCGACATCACCGGTGTCACCCAGCCCGAGGTCACCCCGCACAACACCCAGGGCTACCTGTTCGACGCCGTCGTCCGGCATCCGGTCCGGGTGGTGTGAGATGACGCAGTCGGTCGCGGTGAGCATCGAGCCGACCGTCGAGCTGACCCTGGCGTTGCGGGTGAGCACCGACTCCGAGCACGCCGCCACGATCGCCGCGCGCCTGCTTGAGTCCTTTGAGGACACTGTCGGCGTGACGCTGACGGCGCGGACCGTCCAAACCGGCCAGGTCGTCGAACTCGCCGGACGGCGGCGGTCCAGTGAGTTCGCGCCGCAGTTGCGGATCGAGCCGGATTCGCGGCGAGTGCTGCTGCGCGGCGAGGTACTGGAGTTCACCAGGCTCGAGTTCGACCTCCTGCTGTTCCTGAGCCGGAATCCGGACCGCGTCTTCGACCGCATCACGCTGATGGAGCGGGTGTGGGGCCTGTCCGGCGGCAACGTCCGGACCGTGGACGTCCATGTCCGCAAGATCCGGGGCAAGCTGGAACCCGTGCTGACACCGATCGCGACGGTGCGCGGGGTCGGTTACCGGTTCGACGGGGCGGGGCAGGTGCTCATCGCGGACTGAGCCGTCGGCCGGGCAAAGCCGGGATGTCAGGATACGAACGTGAATCCCACTTACGTCCTGCTCCACGGTTCCAACAGCGCCTCGTTCACCTGGGGACCGCTGCAACGCGAGCTCGCCCTGCTCGGCCACCGCACGCTGGCCGTCGACCTTCCCGGCCACGGCTTCGCCGCCGGTTTCCACCCCGCTTACCAGGCGCCGCAAGACCTCGAAGCGCTGGCCGCGGCGCCGTCGAACCAGGCGGGCGCCACCTTGGCCGAGGCCGTCGAGCAGGTGGTGGACGTCGTGCGCAAGGTCGCCGAGCACGGTCCCGTCATCCTGGTCGGGCACAGCCGCGGTGGGCTCCCGCTCACCGGCGTCGCGAACGCCGTCCCGGAGCTGATCGACCGGATCGTCTACATCTCCGCGTGGTGCTGTGTCGACGCGACGGTGGGCGAGTACATGCAGGGGCCCGAGTACGCGAGCAGCGCGCTCAACGACGTCGGCGGGGTCGTCGTCGCGAATCCGGCCGAACTCGGCGCGCTCCGGATGAACTGGCGCACCGCCGATCCCGCGCTGCTGGCGGCGTTGAAGATCGCGATGATCGAGGACGGCACCGACCAGGAGTTCTTCGCCTACCTCAACACGCTCGAACCGGACGAGAGCCTCGACGCCGGCACCGAACTCGCCGACGCCGCCACTTGGGGCCGGATCCCGCGCACCTACATCAGGCTCACCGAAGACCGGTCGATGCCGCTCGCGCTGCAGGACCGGTTCATCAAGGAGGCGGACGCGCTCACCCCGGGCAACCCGACGGACGTGCGGTCGCTGACGAGCAGCCACGTCCGGTTCCTCGTGCACCCGCAGGAAGCCGCCGCCATCCTCGCCGGGCTCGCGTAATGACGGAAGCGCGGTTCACCAAAGGGCATCTGATCACCTTGCTGATCAGTTCCGCGATCGGCGTGGGATTCGGTGCCGGATGGTGGTTCTTCGGCGCCTCCTCCGTCGGAGACGGATCGACGCCGCTGGTCGTCGTGGGCATCGTCGCGGTGCTGGGCTTGGTGGGCTGGCTCGTCCTGACCGCCCGTCGGGGTGCCGGGCTGCCCGCGGGCGGCGGCCGGGAGGAAAGCCCGTTCGGCAAGCAGTACGGGATCGCCGTGCTGCTCATGCTGGTGGGGATCTTCGCCGGAGCGCGAGTGTTCTCAGCGGTCTTCGAACTTCCCGAAGCCGTGCCGGCGTGGGTGCTCTTCGTGGTCGGCCTGCACTTCCTGCCGTTCGCGAAATTGTTCGGCTCACGGCGTTTCCTGGTGCTGAGCGCGCTGTTGTGCGCTGTCGCCGTACTGGCCGCCGTGCTCGCGATCGCGGGCTGGACCGCGGCCTGGCAGCTCGTGCCCGGCTTCGGAGGCGCCGTGGTCCTCTGGGGGACCGTCGCCGCCGGGCTGCTCGCGACGGAAGGTCAGGGAGCGACGAGCCCGGCTTCGTAGGCGAAGATCGTCAGCTGGACCCGGTTGGTCGCGTCGAGTTTCGCGAAGATCCGGGTGATGTGGGTCTTCACCGTCGCCTCGCTCAGGTGCAGTTCCGCGCCGATTTCGGCGTTGGTCCCGCCTTGCGCGACGGCGGTGACGATCTGCCGCTCACGTTCGGTCAAGGTGCCCAGCCCGGCTCGTGCCCGATGACGGCGCGGGCTCGTCCTGGTCGCGACGAAATGCCCGATGAGTTTCCGCGTCGTCCTCGGCGAGAGCATCGCCTCACCCGCCGCGACCACGCGCACCGCGTCGATGATCTCCTGCGGCGAGCCCTCCTTCAGCAGGAACCCGCTGGCGCCCGCGCCGAGCGCGTCGAAGACGTATTCATCGAGGTCGTAGGTTGTGAGCACGAGAACTTTCGGCGGGTTGGGCAGCGCGGTGACCGCGGCGGTCGCGGTGAGACCGTTCATCCGCCGCATCCTGATGTCCATCAGCACGACGTCGGGCGCGTGCATGGACACCTTCGGCACGGCTTCGTCCCCGTCACCAGCTTCCGCGACGACCTCGATGTCGCCCGTGCTGGACAGGATCATCGACAAACCGGTTCGCACGAGCGGGTCGTCGTCGACGAGCAGCACTCGCAGTGGGCGCTGGTTCACCCGGACAGGTTAGTGGTGTCCCCACGGTAGCCAAGCCCGGACGGCGAATGTGCGCTCTTCGGTGGGGCCCGCGCTGACGTTGCCGCCGATCAGCGTGACACGCTCACCGATCCCGGTCAGGCCGGCTCCAGCGCCCGGCGGCTTTCCCGCCGCGGCGATCGCGGGCAGCGGATTGACGACCTCGACGGTGAGCCCGTTCCCAGGCCCGCCGCGAACCGAAACCTCGGCCGTCGTACCCGGAGCGTGTTTCAGGATGTTGGTCATCGACTCCTGCACGATCCGGTACGCGGTCGTGCCGAGCAACGCCGGCGCGCCGCCCGCGTCGTCGAGCAGGATCGTCACGTTGACCCCCAAACCCGCCCGGCGGGCGTTGGCCACGAGTTCGGGGATGTCCGCCAGCGTCGGCTGCGGCGGCTCCGGATGGATTCCGTTCTCGTTGGTTTCGCCGAAACCCTGGCCATCGCGGAGGACCCCGATGACCTGCCGCAGATCTTCGAGCGACTGGCGCGCGGTAGTACGGACGGTTTTCGCCGCTTCCGTCGTCGCGGGTCCCTTGCTGACTTCGAGCGCACCGGCTTGCAAGGACAGCAGCGAGAGCCGGTGCCCGAGGACGTCGTGCATCTCGCGCGCGATCCGGGTGCGCTCCGCGCGGCGGGTCATTTCGGCGCGGAGTTCTTCTTCCTTGGCTTCACGGATCGCGAGCGTGTCCTGCATCCCGCGGACGACTCCGACGGTGAGCGGCACGGCCGTCATCACGACGGCGACCGTCAACGTCCCCATCAGTTGCACGGCGGAGAACTGCTTGCCGACGATCTGCCCCGCGACGGTCACGTCGGGATGGCGGTTGGCGTCGCCGAACAACGCCCACGCGGTGGCGACGTAGACCAGGACGGACCCGCTCCACAGGACGCGGTCGCGGCGGCGTGCGGCCAAGGCGGCGAGGGCGACCAACGCGGCCAGCGCGTCGGACCGGAAACAGAGCGGGGGTACCAAGGCGATGCCGAGGACGAGTTCCGGCCATTTGTGCCGCCAGCAGAGCATGACCGCGGCCGCGATCCCGGTGAAGAAACCGAGCGTGGACCACCATGTCGGATCGAAGGATTGTGTCGCCGGAAGGTAACCCTGGGCGCTGAAGACGAAAATGCTGCTGATCACGCACGCCGCGACCGCCACGACGGTGAGCACCACACCGAGCACGCGCCTTGCCATGCGCTGAGCGTACGCAAACCCGCTTGGCCGGAGGCATCAGCGGAAACGGTCCTTCACGACGCGTGGATTACGACTTTCGTCGTACCGGGTTCGCGCGCCGAGGACGACGCGGGCACCTCGCGATCGCTGGTTGTATGCCGCCTCGTTCATCCCTTTGGAAAGGAAAATCCCCCGTGACCCAGCAAACCCCCTACACGCCGGCCCCGCAAGCCCCCGCCAGCCCGATGCCGCCCCGCAACGGCATCGGCGTCACGGGCTTCGTCCTCGGCCTGGTGGGGCTGGTCTTCTCCCCGATCCCGTTCGTCGGCGTCATCGCCTGGCCGCTGGTGATCCTCGGCCTGATCTTCTCGATCATCGGGCTGATCCGCGTCAAGAACGGGAAGGCCTCCAACAAGGGGCTCTCCATCACCGGTATCGCCTTGTCCGCACTCGGCCTCGTGGTCTGCGTGGTGTGGATCTTCGTGTTCAACGCGGCGGTCAACGAGGTCAACGACGAAATCAACCGCACCGCCAAGGTGTCCTACGAGGTCACCGGCGACGCCACGAACGTCGAGGTCATCTACGGCGAGGTCCTCAACCCCGTCACGGAGACCGTCCCGGCGCTGCCGTGGAACAAGGAAGTCGAGAACAAGGGCGTCTACAAGGGCGGGACGCTCACCGTCACGACCGGCGAGACCGGTGGATCCGTCACCTGCAAGATCACCGTCGACGGTGCGGTGGTCTCCACCAAGACCGCTTCCGGCGAATTCGCGATGGCCGCCTGCACCGGAGTGTGACGGTCGGACCGTGAAAGGCCTCCTTCGTCATTCTCGGGGTGGCGGGGAGGCCTTCGCGTTTCCGGCATGATGCGGTCATGACCGAGCCCGTCCATCCGTTCGCCCCACCCGCCAACGAACGTCACTGGATCGAAACCGTCACCGAACTGGCGAAGGATTTCGCCGCGAGCGCCGCCGAGTTCGACGAAACGGCCGAGCTTCCCATCGACAACCTCCGTGCCTTGCACGCGGCCGGACTCGACCGGGCCACCTTGCCCGCGGAGTTCGGCGGCGAAGACCTCAGTTATCGGACCTACGGCGAGATCGTCCGGATCGTCAGCGCGGCCTGTTCTTCGACGGCGTGTATCTGGGTGATGCACATCGGCGCCGCCGTCGGACTCGCCCAGTTGTCCGCCCCTGATGTGGGGCGCTTCTACGCCGACGAGCTGATCGGCGGCAAGCGTTTCGCCAACGCGCTGTCGGAACCGAGCAGCGGCAACATGTTCCTGATGCCGCAACAGGTCGCCGAGCCCGTGGACGGCGGATACCGGCTCACCGGCGCCAAGCGGTTCGTCTCCGGTTGCGAGGTCGCCGACCACTTCCTGGTCAACGCGCTCGTCGGCGGCGTGCCCACGTTCTTCGGCGTCGCGCCGGACGACACGATGACCTTCGTTCCCATCTGGGACACGATGGGATTGCGCGCCAGCCGAAGCCAGCTCGTCTCGTTCGAAGGCACAGTTCTGCGGGAGGACCGCCGGTGCCCGCCGTCGACCGTGCGGCGGCCGAACCACATCGCGGCCGGCCTCGCCTTCCTGTCGCTGGGGATCGCCGACGCGGCGGAGCAGGCGCTGATCTCGCACGCCCGGAGCCGCGTCATCCCCGCGACCGGGGAGCCGCTCGCCGGAATGCAATGGCTGCAGTTCGAAGTCGCGGACGTCCACGCCCGTCTCGAAGCGTCGCTCATGTACGCCCGGAACATGGCGTGGCTGGCGGATCAGAACTCGCCGGAGTTCCTGCCCGCGACCATGACGGCGAAGGTGCTCGCGAACGACATCGCCCGCGACGTCGCCCAAGTCGCCCTGAAAGCCGGCGGGGGTTCGGGGTTCCTGCGCACTTCGCCGATCCAGCGGCTGTTCCGGGACGCGCAGGCGGGCGGGCTGATGGCCTATTCGGCGGAAGTCAGCAAGGACCGGATCGGGAAGACGGTGCTGCTGCCGCAGGACTGACCTCGGATGGCCGGCCGGGTGACGTCAAGCCCGGCCGGTCCCGCCGGAGCGGGTCAGCAGCAGCCGCTGCCGCAGCAATCGCAGTCGCACCAGTCGTCGTTCCGCATGGTCATCCACCTCCTCCCTCGGGTCCGCATTCGGGCGGGCACCAGGCGCCGGGAAGCGGATCGGCGCATTCGTCGCCGGACATCCCGGACAGCAGGGAAGTGAGCTCGGCGCGCAGCTCGCTGAGGCGGGCCATCTCCGCTTCGATTTCGGCGAGATGGCGTTCCAGCATGGTTTCGGCGGGTTCGCACGGGCACACCCCGGTGTCGCGCACGCTCAGCAGGTCACCGATCTCCGTCAGCGTCAGCCCGAGCCGCTGGGTGCCGCGGATGAACCGCAACCTGTCGATGACGTCCTCGTCGTAGCGCCGGTGTGCCCCGGTCGTCCGCGCGGGTGCGGGCAGAAGACCGATGCGCTCGTAG
Organism: Amycolatopsis sp. SB7-3; assembly: GCF_041021335.1. Classification (NCBI taxonomy): domain Bacteria; kingdom Bacillati; phylum Actinomycetota; class Actinomycetes; order Pseudonocardiales; family Pseudonocardiaceae; genus Amycolatopsis; species Amycolatopsis sp. SB7-3. The sequence continues at coordinate 1,185,988 of NZ_JBFPJQ010000001.1, read as the reverse complement.
TAGCGCACGGTGTCCGGCCGGACTCCGGCGCGAGAGGTCACCTGGGACATGGTCAACGCCGTCAGCGCCTTCGCCGCTTCGGTTCGCATGATCCGAGGGTAGAACTTGGACCCGGCTCCAGAATCAAGTCCGAATTCGACGGGGCTCACGAAGAGAAGACGACGGCCCGGCGCGTCCGCATCATTCGAGAGGGTGGAAACGGCGAGAGGACGGCACGGTGACTGACTTCCGGTACGTGATCAGGGACCTCACCACGGAGGGCGAACAGGTCGATGCCCTGGTGGCCGGCCTGGACGACGCGGGATGGGAGCTGCCGACCCCCGCGGCGGGCTGGTCGGTCAAACACCAGATCGCGCATCTCTCCTTCATCTTCAAGATCGCCGGATTGTCCGCGGGCGAGCCGCAGAGGTTCGCCGAAGTCATGAAGAGCTCGATGGTGCGCGGTTTCGACGCCGCGGTCAACGCGGCTCTCGACGACTACCTCGGTGACCCCAACGAGGTCGTGCTCAGCCGCTGGCGTGCCGAACGCGACGCCGGGATCAAGGCGCTCGCCGCGGTCCCGGCGGACCAGGTCGTCCCGTGGCTGGTCAACCCGCTGCCGCCGGCCATCCTCGCCTGCGCCGGGATGATGGAACTGTTCGCCCACGGTCAGGACATCGCGGACGCGCTCGGAGTGCGCCCGGAGCGGACGGACCGGCTCGCGTACCTCGTCGGTTTCGCCGTCCGGGTGCGGGACTTCGGCTACGAGGCCCGGGGGCTGACCCCGCCCGAGCAGGAGTTCCGGTTTGAGATCACCGCGCCGTCCGGGCAGCTGTGGACGTTCGGCCCCGAGGACTCCCGGCAGCGCGTCACCGGGAGCGCGGAGGACTTCTGTCTGCTGGTCACCCGGCGCCGTCACCGCGACGACCTCGACGTCCGCGCCGAGGGCGCGCTGGCGGACCAGTGGCTCGACATCGCGCAGGCGTACCGCGGTCCCGCGGGCGAGGGACGCTCGCCGGGACAGTTCGGCCGGTGAAGATTCCGCCACTTCCGCGGTGATTGGGCATCCTGGAAGACGCGATCAACTCCGCTCGGTGCGATCGTCGATGGCACACGGGGTCTAGGAGGCGATCGTGGCACGGGTGTGGCTGATCAGACATGGCGAAAGCGAATCCAACGCGGGGCTTCCCGGCGGCGAGCCGGGAGCTTCGGCGTTGACCGAACTCGGCCGGCGGCAGGCCGTCGAAATCGCGGATTCGCTGGCCGAACCGCCTCGTTTGATCGTGACGTCGCCGTTCTTACGGGCGCGGCAGACCGCCGAGCCGACGATCGAGCGGTTCCCCGGCGCGGAGCGTGAGGAGTGGCCTGTCCAGGAGTTCACCTTTCTCGGCGAACTCCATGGACAGGTCACCACCACCGCCACCCGCAAGCCGTACACGGAGGCCTACTGGTCCCGTGCCGACCCGCACCACGCGGTGAACGGCGCGGAATCCTTCGCCGCTCTCTTCATCCGGACCCAGGAATTCCTGGCACGGCTGGGAGAACGGGAACCCGGGCCGATCGCCGTCTTCACGCACGGCCTCTTCATCCGCGCGGTCATGTGGTCACTGCTGACCGGGACCACCACCCCGGACAGTGCGGCCATGCACCGATTCCGCACTTTCGCCGACACCTACGTCGTGCCGAACGGCAACATCACCGAACTGCGGTACACGCCAGGGAAGCGGATTCCGCGCATGGTGGTCCCGCTCGCCTCCCGGTTCGCCGACCGTTAGGGCTTCAGTAGCAGCCGGAGCTCGTTCACCCCGGTCATGTGCGGGCTGGGGATGAACGACGGAGGAACAGCCGGATCGGTGCGCAGATCCGGGAAACGGTCCAGCAGGATGTTGAGCGCCGTCTTGCCTTCGAGCCGGGCGAGCGGGGCGCCGATGCAGAAATGGATCCCACGTCCGAAGGCCAGATGCGGGTTGTGCGCCCGTGCCGGGTCGAAGACGCCCGGATCCGTGAAGGTGCGCGGATCCCGGTTCGCCGCGGCGACCCAGATGCCGAGCATGCTGTCCGCCGGGATCGTTTGGCCACCCAGTTCGACTTCGGTCGTCGTGGCGCGGGCGACGAGTGCGAACGGGCTGAGGAAGCGCAGGGATTCCTCGATGGTGGCGGGCAGCAACGCACGGTCCTCGCGGACACGCCGGTACTCGTCCGGATGGGAATCCAGGCACAGCACGGTGTTCCCGAGCAGCATCGTGGTGGTGATGTGCCCGGCGAGCAGCAGCACGTTCGCGAAGTTGACGACTTCGTTCTGCGTGAGTTTCGTGCCGTCGACCTCGGCTTCGACGAGTTTCGTCAGCAGGTCCTCGCGCGGATTCCGCCGTCGATCGTCGACGTGCTCGGAAAGGTAGTTCACCAGGTTCTTCACCTGCGCGGACGTTTCCTCCGCGGCCTTCTTGTCCTCTTCGGTCTGCTTGATCAACGACCGTTGCTGGCTGTTCCGCAGCAACGTGTCGACCCATTCCTTGAACAGGTCGCGATCACTCGCCGGGATGCCGAGGAGTTCGGCGATGACGATCACCGGCAGCGGGTAGGCGAGATGAGTCACCAATTCCATCGAGTCCGCGCCGTCGACCGCGTCGAGGAGCTCGTGCGTCAGTGCGGCGATGCGCGGTTCGAGATCCGCGACGACCTTCGGTGTGAAGGCGTGGCTCACCAGCGTGCGCAGTTTCTTGTGATCCGGAGGATCCATCTGGAGCAGATTGCCTTCGACGAACAGATCCTTGTCCGGCGAGATCTCCTTGGGGATCAGCCGGGTGGTGTCGGAAGAGAACACCTTGGGATCGCTCAAGGTCTTCAACGCCTCGGCGTGGCCGTAGACGTTCCACATGCCCGTCTCGGCGTCGAAACGGACCGGGTCGGCCGGGAATTCGTCCCGAAGCCAGAACTGGGCTTCGTGGACACCCCAGGTTTCGGCGATCGTGGTCATGGCTTGCCCCCTTCTTCTCGTGGTGGAGGAGCGCGGATCAAGCGGGCTCCTCGGGGCCGTCCTTCCGGTAGATCCAGGCGTGATAGGACGAGATCAGATCCTGGAACGCCTGGATCACTTCGGCCGCGGTGGCGGCCAGATTCGCGGTGGACGGTGGCTCCGGCGGCTCGAACGCCGTCCGGATGATGTGCGCGAGAGCGTCGGCCTTCTCTTCGCTGGTGAGGTCGGCGCCGTCGCCGGTGAAACTGTCCATCAGGTAGAACCCCAGCGCCGAAGCACGCAGGGAGAACAGCAGGTTCGGGATGTCGTCGCGCAGGAATCCCCGGTCGGTCATCGTCTTCAGGTACCGCTCGGTCACGACCGCGTCCTGATCCTGCAAGGGATGTTTCTTCAGCCGGCCCAGAAGTTCGGTGTTGCCGGTGATGAGCGCGCCGAGCAACGGGTTTCGCTGGGTGTACAGGAAAGCGGCCCGCTGGAACCGATGCGGGACGACTTCCGCCGGATCTTCGGCCAGCCGCTCGAGAAGGTTCTCGGCGGCACGGAGGGATTCACGCAGGAGCAGCGCGTGGAAGAGGGTTTCCTTCGTGGGCCAGTGCAGGTAGACCGTGCCCTTCCCGATACCCGCCTGGCTCGCGATGTCCTCGATGGTCACCTTGCGATAGCCCAGCCGCGACAGCAGGACGCCGGCCGCGTCGAGGATGCGATCGGCGCGACCGGTGGTGCGGTCCGGACGTTCTGCCACGTGCGCTCCCATGCTCTGACTTCATGACCAGATTTGCTCATCTGGTCATCCGGTCAGTTCGACGGTAGCGCCGGATGGGCTCGTCCGGCAAGGAAATCGACGAGTTCTTAACGCAGACGGTGGGCGAGCAGGAACTTCCAGATGACCGGGGTCGCGTCGATGACGATCGGAGTGGCGGAGTCGTTGTTCGGTGCGGTGCTCGGCCAGACGTGCCCGGCTCCTTCGACCCGGTAGTGCTGAAGCGAGCAACCGAGCCATCGCAGGACGGTGACTTCGGTTTTCGGCGAGTACTGAATCGGTCGCGGGAAACAGCCGTTCCGGTCCGCCCATGCCGCGAGCCAATCCGGCAGGGTCGGCAGGCCCTTGGCGGGGTTCCCGGTGTAGGGGATCGTCGCGTCGGCCGTGCCGTGGAAATCGAGAATCGGCGCGGGGCGCGAGGGGTGGCACTCGCCGCCTTGCGGGTAGAACGCGCCGGCGACCGGGGCGAACGCCGCGATCCGGCCCGGCATCCGGCAAGCGAGAACACCGACGAACCCACCGCCGTTCGACTTGCCCGTCGCGTAGATCCGGCGGGAATCGACGCACAGTTCCCGCTGGAGCGTGTTCAGCAGATCACTGGTGAAGAGCACGTCGTCCGCGGCGGCCGAGTACGGCGCGCCGGTCCATGCCGACTCCCCATCCGTACCCGGAAGTCCTTGCGGGTAGACGGAAATCGCGTCATACGCGGAAAACCCGGAGAGCTCCTCCTGATACTTCGACGTCCGTTTGTGGCCATGGAACGACAACACCAGCGGGTACGGCCGTGAAGACCGGTACTGCGCCGGGACGTGCACCGTGTACTCGCGGACCAGACCGCCGGACGTCAACGTCCGCAGCGTCGTCGCCCCGGCGGGGACCGGGGACGGACGCTGGCAGCCGGTCGTTCGCACCGGATGGTCGACCGGCGACGGCGTGGCCGACGCCATCGGAGCGGCGAGCAGGCTCAGGCCGCCAGCGGCGGCGGCCATCAGCGCGAGACGACGCAGGTATTTCGTGGGACCAGGCACGCGATCCTCCTTGATCGGGCGGCAGGGCGGTGATCAGGGTCACTCCTGACGCGGGCCTGGTCAGCATTGTGTTCATTGAGTTTTCGGACTGCTTTTCACGTCACCCCGCCGGGCGACCCGCCTGATCGACCCGGCCTCCGTTGCGACCGGCCAGGTCAGCCGCAGGCGCGTTTCGCCGTGAGCACGCGGGTCAAGGCCTCTTCGACCCGGGCGGCCGGGAGATCGCCGGACGCCAGCGCTTGCTCCAAAGTGGCCAGCACCGTGCCGACGTTGCCGCCGGAGGACCACAGCGCCTGATCCGCCCCCGCCTGCAATGCCTTGAGCACGGCCGTTTGCAGCGGGTACTGCGACGTGATCGCCTTCATCGCGCCGAGATCGTCCGTGATCACCGGGCCGTCGAACGCGTAGTCCTTCCGCAGCAGCCCGTACGCCGCCGCCGACAGGGTCGACGGCGTGCCGCCGGTCAGGTCGGGCACGTCCAGATGTCCGACCATGACGCCGATCTCGCCGTACTCGCCGATGTCGCGGTACGGAACCAGGTCGACCTTCCGCAACGAGGCCAGCGGCGGTGTCCGCACTAATCCCTTGTGGGAATCCCCGCTGGCGTGCCCGTGCCCGGGAAAGTGCTTCAGCACTGGCTGCACTCCGGCGTCCCGCAAGCCTTGTGCGAACGCCAGGACGTACTTGCGCGCGACTTCGGGATTCGCGCCGAACGACCGGTCGCCGACGATGTCGCGGTCCGGCTGGTCGGTGATGTCGGCGTCGGGCGCGTAATCGACGGTGACGCCACGGGCCAGCATCTGCCGGCCTCGCTCGGCGGCCTTCGCCCGCACCTGTGCCGGTGTCAGGGTCGAGGCCATCTTGCGTGCGCTCGGCATGTCGCCGTCGAGGGCGTCGATCCGCTGGACGCGGCCGCCTTCCTCGTCGATCGCCACCGAGACCGGGATCTTCGCGGCACGCTGGACCTCGTCCAACGCGCGGTTCCGCAGAAGGGCCGTCTCGTTGCCGCCGAGGAAGATTCCGCCGACCTGCTGATCGCGTACCAGCTTCACCGCCGCCTGCGGGTCACCGGCGTTCACGCCGACCACCACCAGCTGGGCCAGCCGCTGCCGGGGGCTCATCCCGGCGATGACGGCTTCACAGCCTGGAACGGGCGCCTGCTCCACCCTCGGTGACGGCGAAGGTGAAGGCCTGCTGGAGCTGGGTGGGACTGAGGCGACGCTGCTGCGCAGCGGAGGCACTGTCCCCGCCGGCTGTGCTGATCCGGCCTCGTCGTTCGCCGTACCGCACTGCACGCTGGTGAGCAGAACGGTCGCGGCTCCCAGGATGACGGTCGCCCATCGCTTCGTCGTCTTCGGTCGCCCGGAGTTCATCGGCTCGTTTCGTTCGTCGTCCATGCCGGTATCGACGGTAACCCCACTTGCCCTTTCGTACGCGCTCGCGTGCCCTTCGGTGCGTGCTTGCGCCCTGCCGGGTCTTTGGTTCTCCTCTCCTTCCTCTTCTGCGTTTTCCCTCGTCAAACGGATGCTCGGACTTGACAGCTCGATCTGCTCCGTCGTAGATTACCATATGGTTATGGAACCGCAAGGTTATCCAGCGGAGCCGGCCGATCGTGAGAAGTCGAACTCGTGAGAACAGATGAACGAAAGGCGGGCGACCGTGGCACAGGATCTGCTCGATGTCACCTTCGCGGCGCTCGCCGACCCGACCCGTCGCGCGATCCTCGCCCGGCTCGCGCGGGGTGAGGCCACGGTGACGGAGCTGGCCGAGCCGTTCGCGATGAGCCAGCCCGCCATCTCCAAGCATCTGAAGGTGCTGGAGCGGGCGGGGCTGGTGGCGAGGGGGCGCGACGCCCAGCGCCGTCCCTGCCGGCTGGTGGCCCAGCCGCTGAAGCGGGCGAACGAATGGCTCGGCGGCTACCGCCGCTACTGGGACGAGGCCTTCGCGGACCTGGATCTCGTCCTGGAAGGGGAGATCCAGCACCCGGAACACCGGGGCGAGACCGATTGACCACCACACGAGCGGAAAGGAACAGCACGATGGGACGAACTCTCAGCGTGACGAAATCCGGCGATCTCGAGATCGTCATGACGAGGTCCTTCGACGCGCCGAGGACGCTGGTGTTCGACGCGTGGACGAAACCCGAGCTGGTACGCCGTTGGTTCGGTCCACGCGACTGCGAAGTCGTCGAATGCGAGATCGACCTGCGGGTCGGCGGCAGATGGCGCTACCGGCTGCGCCACGGCGGCGGGATGGAGATGCTGCTGCAGGGCGTCTACCAGGAGATCGATCGTCCGGGCCGGCTCGTCTCCCTCGAAACGAACGAGGACTGTGAGGCGTCTGAAGGTCAGGCCTTGGCGACTCTGACGTTGGTCGAACACGACGGGGTCACCACGCTGACCCAGGTGGTGCGGTACGGCTCGGAGCGAGTCCGGGACGCCGTGCTCGAATCCGGGATGGAGCGGGGCGTCGGCGAGGGCTTCGACAAGCTGGCCGAGGTCATGGCCGCTCCGGTGCGGGTGGGAACACGATGAACGCCATCGCCGACCGTTATCGCGTAAGGGCCGACGCCTTCGAGAGCAAGGTCGCCGCCGTCGAGGCCGGGCAATGGGAGAGCAAGTCTCCTTGCGCGGAATGGAACGCCAGAGATGTCGTCGGGCACATCGTCGACATGCACGGCGCGATGCTGAGCCCGTTCGGGCGCGACCTCGGGCCGGCGCCCTCGCTCCTGGACGACCCGCTGGGCGCTTTCCGGGCGGCCCGCGCCGATGTCGAAGCCATCCTCGGCGATCCCGTGCTCGCGGCCACGGAGCACGAGACACCGACGGGGAAGATGACCGCCGAACAGCACATCGATCAAGTCGTCAGTGCCGACATGGTGATCCACGGCTGGGACCTGGCCAGGGCCACCGGTCAGGACGACACGATCGATCCGGAAGAGGTCGAGCGGATGTGGCCGGCGGCGCAAGCGATCCCCGACCAGATGAGGATCCCGGGCGCCTTCGGGCCCGGCATCGTCGTCTTCGGTCCTGAAGTGAAGGTGCCCGAAGACGCGCCCTTGCAGGACAGGCTGCTCGGACTGATGGGCCGAGACCCGAACGCCTGATACAGGTCAGACATGGATCCCGCGATGGCGCCGGACGGGCCGGGCGGGAACCGGTACCTCGGCGGTATCGGTCCCCTTGGCCGCGGCCAGGACACGTTCCAGAACCGACAGAGAGGTGGTGAGCAAGGAAATCTGGTTCTGGATGCGGATCTTGGCGATCTCCAGTTCGCCGGTCAACTCCGGCGAAGGCACCAAATGCGTGTGATCCCCGGAAACACAGGGAAGGAGTTCCGCGATCTTGCCGCTGCACAACCCGGCTGAATAGAAGAGCTGGATCTGCAGCACCCTGGCGATGTCGTCTTCGGAGAAGGTCCGGTAGCCGTTGCCGCATCGGTCGGGTCGCAGCAGGCCTTCTGCTTCGTAGTACCGCAACGAGCGGACGCTCACCCCGGTCCGCTTCGCCAGTTCGCCGATCCGCATGAGTCCACAGTAGCCGCGGAAACCGAGGTTGACCGTGACGCCGGTGTCAGGGTTTAGCTTCGCGTCCATGAGGTTGCTAGAAGCGTTCCGCGGTGCCGCGATCCAGCTGCCGAACCGCATGGCGATGGCTCCGATGACCAGGGGCCGTGCCGACGATCTCACCGGCGTGCCGCATCCGCGGACGGCCGAGTACTACGCGCAACGAGCGAGCGCCGGGTTGATCGTGAGCGAAGGCATCTGGGTGAGCAGGACCGGCAAGAGCGGCCCGGGAATCCCAGGGCTGGTGACAGAGCAGCAGACCGAGGCATGGCGTGAGGTGACGGCGGCCGTGCACGAGGAAGGTGGTCGGATCTACGCGCAGCTCTGGCATGCGGGACGGGTCAGCCATCCCGGCGTGACGGGCCGGGTACCGGTGGCGCCGTCGGCGGTCCGGCAGGCCGGACGGATCTTCACGGCCGGCGGCTGGACGGACACCGTCGAACCCCGCGCGCTCGGCGAGGAGGAGATCGGCGAGGTCGTCCAGGACTTCGCCGAGGCGGCACGCCGGGCCGTCGAGGCGGGATTCGACGGCGTGGAACTCCATGGTGCCAACGGCTACCTCATCCAGGAGTTCCTCGCCGGCAACACCAACCGCCGGAAGGACCGCTACGGCGGTTCGGTCGCCGCCCGGCTCACCTTCCCGCTCGAGGTGGTGGCGGCCGTGACCGAGCGGATCGGTGCGGCCAGGGTCGCTCTGCGAATCTCGCCGGGCAACCCGGAGAACGACATCGTGGAAGACGATTGGAAGGAGGTGTACTCACGACTGCTCGCGGAACTCCGCCGGTACGAGCTCGCGTACCTGCACGTCATCGATACCCCTGACGTCGAGGTGCTGTCTCACCTGCGACCTTTGTGGCCGGGAACGCTCGTCGCGAACCTGCGATCCGAGAAGCCGACCAGCCGCGCCGAGGGGGAGTCCTTGATCGGAGCCGGTCTGGCCGACGTGGTCGCCTTCGGCAGGTTGTTCATCGCGAACCCGGATCTGCCTGCCCGATTCGCTCTCCACGCCCCGCTCGCCGAGGCGGATCGCGACGTCTACTACGGCGCCCGGCTCGACGGCTACACCGATTTCCCGGCGTTCGAACCGGACTCGGCGAAGTTCGCCTGTTCGGCGCGCAGCTGATCTTGGCCGCCCGTTCTACAGTGCGGGGATGGTCAAGACGGCAGTGGAAATCGCGGCGGCTGTGCGCGCCAAGGAACTCGACCCGGTCGAGGTGACGCGTGAGGCGTTGGCCCGGATCGAGGCGGCGGACGGGGTGGTCGGCGCGTTCCGCCGGGTGCGGGTCGAGGAAGCCCTCGCCGAGGCCGCCGCTGTGGCCGAACGCGCGGATCTGGCCGATCTGCCCCTGGCCGGAGTGCCGGTCGCGGTCAAGGACGTCGCGCCGATCGAGGGGGAATACGCCTCGTGGGGTTCACGCGCGGGTTCGTCGACGCCGTCCACAGAGGACGGTGAGATAGCGCGGCGGCTGCGCGCCGCCGGTGCGGTGATCGTCGGCCTGACCCGGGTGCCGGAGCTGTGCATCTGGCCGTCGAGCGACGATCCGGACGGGACGGCGCGCAATCCGCGCAACCCGTCGTACGCCGCCGGCGGTTCGTCGGGCGGGAGTGCCGCGGCCGTCGCGGCCGGACTCGTGCCCATCGCACACGGCACCGACGGTCTGGGCTCGATCCGGCTGCCGTCCGCGATGTGCGGGATCGTCGGTCTCAAACCGGGTAAGGGCGTGGTCCGCGTACCGGGGGAGGACGGCTGGTTCGGCCTGTCCACGCACGGTCCGATGACGACCACGGTGGCGGACGCCGCCGTGCTGATGTCGGTCCTCGCCGAGCAACCCGGCCTGGCGGACCTCACCGAGCCGAAGCGATCCCGCATCGCCCTGTCGACCCAGGTCCCGTTGACGAGGGCGCCGCTGCCGCGCGCGTTCAGGCAGGCCGTCACCCGTGCCGGCGAGCTCTTCCGCGAGGCCGGGCACACCGTCGCGCCCGGAACACCGCGGTACAACGCCGGAGCGATCGGTGGCCTCCTCGCGCGCTGGGTCGCGGGCCCGGCCGAGCATGCGGCCGAGTTCGATCTCGGCGCGCTCCAGCCCCGCACCCGTACCCACGTCCGGCTCGGGCGGCTGATGGCCAAACGCGTCCGGGAGACCACCCGGGAGCGCTGGCTGGAACGTGCCGAGGAGTTCTTCACCGACCACGATGTCCTGGTCACGCCCATGATCGCGACCCTCCCGCTCAAGGCACGCACGTGGCACGACAGTCGATGGATCGCCAACGTGCTGCCGTCGGTGCGGGTGGCGGGTTTCGCCGGGCTGTGGAATCTGGCGGGCTATCCGGCGATGTCGGTGCCGATCGGCGTGCATCCTTCGGGTATCCCGGCCTGCGTCCAGCTCGTCGCCGCGCCCGGCGGGGAAGCGCTCCTGCTGGGCCTCGCCGCCCAGCTCGAAGCGGCCAATCCCTGGCCACGCACCACCGCGTCCTGACCAAGTCCGAAAGAGAGCAAGGGACCTTTGCTACCACTCTCCACATGGAGTGGTAGCAAAGGTCCCTTGCTACTTCGCGCTGGTCAGGAGCCGGTTTTGGCCGGTGACGGCTTCTGCCCGTTCGCCTTCGGGCCGTTCTGCTCGCCCTGTCCGTTCTTCGGCGCAGCGGCGGCAGGCGCCGAAGAAGCGGGCTTGGCGGGCGAGGGCTTGGCAGCGGCCGGAGCGGCGGCCTTCGAGGCGGGCGGCTCGGCGGGCTTACCCGCCGGCTTCGTCTCCTCGGCCTTGTTGTCTCCGCCGACGAGCTTCGAGGCGTGCGGGATCACCGACTCCTCGGGCAGCGCGGCGAGCATCGCTTCGCTGCCCTTCAGGACCTCGTCGGCCTGCATGAGGCTCTTACGGGCCTGTTCGCGGATCTCCGCCAGCCGCTCGACCTTCCGCTGGGCGGCCGTCGTGCGCTGGGCGGCGGTCGTCGTGGCTTCGTCGAGCCGGCGCTTGGCCTCGGCCGTCGCCTCGTCGATGCGGCGCTTGGCCTCCGCGGTGGCCTCCGCGATCCGGCGTTCGGCCTGGTTCTTGCTGGCCGTCTGCTGGTCGGCGATGTGCTTCTCGTGCGCCGCCTTCTGGGCCGAGATCGTCTGCTCGAACTCGCGCTCGATCTTCCGGCGCTTGCGCTCGGCCTCGTTGTCCAGCAGCTCCCGGCGCTGGGCGGCCTCGACGGTCAGCCGCTGGACCTCGGCGCGCGTCTCGGCGAGCGCGGATTCGTGCTCGGAGTGCAGCGCGTCCGCCTGCTTGTCCAGCTCGGCGACGAGCCGCGTGTAGCGCTCGCGGAGCTTCTTCGAGGCTTCACTCGACGAAGCCCAGTGCTTCTCGGCGGCGACTTCGGCACGCTTCGTGATCTCGTCCGCGCGCGCCTGCGCGAGCGTGACGGTGCGTTGCATCCGCTCGTCGAGGTCTTCGAGCCGCTCCGGCGGCTTCTTCAGTTCCTCGATCCTGGCGTTCAGCTTCGCCACCTCGTGGCGGACGGTTTCGAGTTCGCGCGTGGCCGACGTCGCCTGCGCGATCGCGGCGTCGCGGTCGTTGATCACGCGATGCAGCTGGGCTTCGAGATGATCCAGATACTGGCGCACTTCGTTCCGGTCGAAGCCGTGCCAGGCCTGGGTGTACTCGCGCCGCAGGGGCAACAGGCCGTTGTCTCGCTCGGGAACCATGGCCACGACGGTACCTGCGTACGCGGGGTCGCCGTTGTCAGGCTTGGTGATTCACCGACGTGTGTCGTCTCTCAGCTGCGATCCCTCACCTGAACGGCCGCCACCCGTGTGCGCAGTGTCACCAATGGAACCCGCGGCTGAGCCGGGCGAGCGCCATCGCCGCACGGGACAGGTGCTGCTCGCCCTTCCCGATCTTGAGTCCGCCTTCGCCGCCCGCGGCCGCGGAATCCGGGAACACGCGGAATCCTTGGTAGGCCACGGCATCCGTGAGCCCCGGCGTGAGCGTGTACGCGAGCCCGATCGCCTGCCCGGCGGGCGTGCCGATGTGCTTCGGACGTTCCCGCAGCGCCTTCATCACCATGTCCGCGGCCTGATCCGGGGATTTGGTCGGGAACGCGTCATAGATCTTCGTCGGCCGGATCATCGGCGTCCGCACGAGTGGCATGTGGATGGTCGTGAAGGTGATTCCGTCGCCGTGGGTCTCGGTCGCGGCGATCCGGGAGAAATAGTCCAAAGCGGCCTTCGACGCCGCGTACGCCGAAAAGCGCGGCGCGATTCCCTGCACGCCGATCGACGAGACGTTGACGATATGCCCGAATTTCCGCTCGGACATATGCGGCAGCACCGCAAGGATCAGCCGCACGGCGCCGAAGTAGTTGATGGCCATCGCGCGTTCGTAATCGTGGAACCGGTCGTACGACAGTTTGATCGACCGGCGGATCGAGCGGCCGGCATTGTTCACGAGCATGTCGATCCGGCCGTGCTCGGCGAGCATCGCGTCGACGGCCTTGTGCACCGATTCCTCGTCGGTCAGGTCGGCCGGGTACACCGACGCCGTGCCGCCGGCGGCGATGATCTCGTCCCGCACTTCTTCGAGTTCGTGACGGCGCCGCGCGACGAGCAGCGGCACCCCGCCCGCGGCCGCGACCTTGATCGCGGTCGCGCGGCCGATCCCCGAGGACGCGCCGGTGATGATCACGCGACGGCCGTCCAGCTCGCCGCGGGGTCCGTGCTTGCGCGCGCGGAACGGGTCCAGGTGCTCCCGCCAGTAGCGCCACAGGGTGGGCGCGTACTCCTCGATCCGGGGCACCTCGACACCCGAGCCGATCAGGGCCTTGCGCGTCGACGCCGACGAGAACACCGACGGGAAGGCCATGGTCTCCAGCAGCACCGGCGGGATGCCGAGCCGCTCCATCACGGCGTCGCGCGCGATGGTGAAGCCAGGGATGTGCTCGCTCAGCTTCACCAGGTTGACGATGCCCTTGGACACGCGTTCGTTCAGCTGCACGGAGATTGTCGGCGCACCCGCGGCCTTCGCGAAGGCGTTGTAGACCGACACGACCGGCTGCGGCTCCGGGTTGACCAGGTGGAACGCGCGCCCGTCGAGACCCTTCGTGGTGACCAGGGCGTTCAGCGACTCGGCGACGTAGTCGACCGGGACGACGTTGGTGTCGCCGAGGTCGGGGCCGACGATCGGCACGTCGGGCAGCCCGGCCAGCCTGCTGATCGCGGGGAACAGGTAGTACGGGCCGTCGATCTTGTCCATCTCGCCGGTCTCGGAGTTCCCGACGACGACCGCGGGCCGGTACACCCGCCACGGCACGTCCTGCTGTTCGCGCACGAGGCGCTCCGCCTCGAACTTCGTGCGGTGGTACGGCGTGAGGAGCCGCTGGCCGACGTCGAACATCTCCTCGGTGAACATGCCCTCGTGGTCACCGGCGACGGCGACCGAGGACACGTGGTGCAGGCAGCCGGCGTTCAGTTCGGCGGCGAGCGCGATCACCTGCGCGGTGCCTTCGACGTTGGCTTTGATGCTGGCTTCGTCGTCGGCGGTGAGGTCGTACAGGGCGGCGAGGTGCACGACGTGGTCGACGCCGCGAAGCTTCTCTCGATCCTCTTCGCCGACGCCGAGCAGCGGCTCGCCGAGGTCACCGGTGACGAGGGTGACGCGTTCGGGATGCGGCCAGGCGTTCACGAGTTTCGCGAGTTTGTCCCGTGAGGACGCGCGGACGACGAGCGCGACCTTGTCGACGTCGTCCCTGGTGAGCAGTAGCCGGGTGAACTGGCGCCCGATCAGTCCGGTCGCCCCGGTCACCAGAAAAGTCGCCATCTGCCTCACCCTTCACCGTGCTCGCCCGCGTCCCCCGGCATTCTGCTGCATCGGGACGGCGAGGACCACCACGGCGCCGGTGAAGTTACTCACGGGTAACTAGGCCGGGTCGGCGATGACGACCCGGTTCTCGGCGTAGCCGGTCTCCCCGCCGACCCAGCGGCCGCCGCAGGTGACGAGGACGATCCGATGTGGACCGGACTGGCCGAACAACTCGTCCGCCCGCTGTGGCAACTCGTTCTTCTTCAGCGTGATCAGCTGGGAGACCTTGTACTGCCAGGACTTCCCGGCCTTGTCGACCACGGTGACGGCGCCGCCGATCCGCTCGGTCCACAGTTCCGCGAACGGACCCGTCGCGCCCTTCCAGTTCACGTGCCCGGCGAACACGCTCGCCCCGGTGGCCGAGCTCAGCTCGGCGCCCCACCAGGTCACTTCGCCGAGGTTCTCCGGCACCGGAAGCTCCGCGCCCGGCCCGAGTTCCTTGCGCACGAGTTTCGCCGCGCCGCCCGCGGGCAGCCGGATCGTCCCCGGGCCCTGCGGCTTCGGGGCTTCAGGCTCCTTCGACGGCGGCGGCGGAGCGGACGTCGGGGTCGTGGGGACGATGTCCGGCGGAGGCGGGACCTCCTGCTGTGCGGGCGCGGCGGGGGCGCCACCCGCGACGGTGACGGAGACGGGCTGAGCCGTCCCCGTCACCACGGTCGTCGGCGGCCAGATGAGCAGGGCCGCGACGAGGTCCGCGCACAGGACCGTGACCGCTCCCAGCGCGAACCCGCGTCGTACTGACATTCCTGAACCCTCTTAGCGTCGCGAAGACCGCCGCGCGGCCACGCCCACCATTACGGAACCGAGCAGCGCGAGCGCGCCGACGCCGAGGATGCCGGCGGTCGACGCCGAGTTCTCGACGGTGCCCTGCATCATCGCCACCGGCCGGTCACCGGCGGGGATGGTGCGCGGTACCTCGTTGGGCGTGTTGGCGACCTTGAGGGCCAGCGTCTCACCCGGCTTGAGCTCGCCGCAGGCGGACGGCGGATTCTTCGGGTCGAACGCGTTGGTGTAGCCCGGCGGCGCGCTGACCTCGACCACGCAGATCTCCTGCGGGGTCCGCAGGTTCTCCACGGTGACCGTGCCGTTCTCGCCTTCGGTGGTGACGACGGCGGGTTTGCCGTCGGCGCCGTTGAGCGGCTTGCCGTCGTGGCCGACGGCGGCGGTGGACTTGTCCTTGGCGGTGATCCGCAGCGCGGCGCCCGCGATGCCCTTGCCGGTCTTCGCGTCGACCTTGGTCACCTGGACCTTGCCCGGCTTCGCGACGACCGCGACCCCCTGGGCCTTCAGTTCCTTCTCGCCACCGGTCGACACGACCTTCTGCACGCCGGTCTCGACGGGGAACTGCACGTACGGCCGGTCCGCGGGGGCGGACAGCGAGCTGGCCAGCTTCGGCTGGTCACCGGTCGGCGTCACCTTTACCGTGACGGTGCCGTCCTCGCCGGTCTTCACCGTGGTGGCCTTCTCGGCCTTGGCGTTCGAGGTCGACGCGGGCTTCGTGCTCTCGCCGCCGCCGATGGTCGCGTTCGAAGGCGTGAGCTGCACGGGCACGCCGGAGACACCCTTGCCCTTGGCGTTCTTGACGCTGATCGTCCACTCGCCCGCGGTGCCGATGTGCTGGTCTTCCTTCGGCGGCGCGATCGCGGTGGTCCACGGGCCGCGGTTGGCTTCGGCGTCCTTGGTCAGCTTCTCGACGGCCGTCGCGGCGTCGGCGTGCTGCGCCTTCAGCTTGTCGAGGTGGCTCTGGACGTTGTAGCCGATCGCTTCCGGGCCACGCGTCGGGTCGAGATCCGCGTCGGAGCGCGGCTTCGACGTCCACGAGTGCAGCAGATGCGCGAGCGCGGCCGCCTCGGCGTTGTCCTTGGTGCCGCCGTAGCGCAGCAGCAGGTAGGAGATGTTGGCCGCGGTGTCCTCCGGGAGCTTCGCGCCCCACTTGTCGAGGAGTTCGTCGCCGGGCTTGTACTTCTCATTGGTGTGCGGCGCCTTCAGCAGGAAGGAGACGCAGAACACGTGCTTGCCGTTGACGACGTAGGAGCCCAGCCAGTCGCGGTCTCTGGGCTGGTTCTTGACCGTCTGGCCGGGCGTGACCTGGTAGCCGACGCCTTCGTTGTCGACGGCCGAAGCCGGTGTCGCCGCGACGGTGGCGGACAAGGCGCCTAGCAGGCACGTCGCGATCAGGCTGGTCAAGGCGCGCGAACGCACGCTCGGGCGTGTGGTCCACCCCATGGTGTGTTGACTCCTTTGGCCGTGCTCTGCCGCCGACGCCTGTACGTCGACGCAGGTCACACGATCGATAGGTTCCCCGACACGCCTTCGGTGATTATCCGAACACGCAACGTGGAGAGTGTCCTGTGAGCAGCGCTTTTGGCAATAGGGCATCAGGTGGGGTATCGGTGAACGGTCGGTGATCTCCGCCGCATACGGTGTGGGGGATGGGCGTCGCGCCGATTGTGAGTAAAGTCGTCTTTACTTCGACGGGAACCGGGCGGCCCTCGCGGTCGTTGAACCCGATGCAGGTGCCAGTAGATCCAGGAGGATCAGGTGCGATCCAGTAGCAACCCGGCGTTCCGGAACCTGCCGCGTGGCGCGGCTCAGTACGGACCCAACGTAGGCTTCAACCAACCCCAGGGCGGCGTGCCCGGCTACGGCCCTCCGCAGACCTCCGCCGGCGCCGACGACCGTCCGATGACCGTCGACGACGTCGTCATCAAGACGGCGCTGAGCCTCGGCACCGCGCTGGTGACCGGTGTGCTCACCGCGATCTGGGCGCTCAGCCAGCTGCCCACGGACGCCGCGGGCCGGATCACCGGTATCAGCGGTGGCGTGATCGGCGCCCTCGTCGGCGGCATGATCGTCGGCCTCGTGATCTCGCTCGTGATCATCTTCAAGCAGAAGCCGAGCGGCCCGCTCACGCTGGCGTACTCGGCGGCCGAGGGTGTCTTCCTCGGTGCGATCAGCGGCCTTTTCGAGGCGCTGTACCCCGGTATCGCGCTGCAGGCGATCATCGGTACCGCGGGTGTCTTCGTCGCGATGCTGGTCGTCTACAAGACCGGCGCGGTCAAGGTCACCCCGAAGCTGACGAAGTGGATCATCGGCGCCGTCGTCGGTGTCGCGATCCTGATGCTGGTCAACCTCATCACCAGCTTCTTCGGCTTCAACCCGCTGCGTGACGGCGGGCCGATCGCGATCATCTTCAGCCTCGTGGTGATCGGTGTCGCGGCGTTCAGCTTCCTGCTCGACTTCGACCAGGCCGATCGGATGATCCGCGAAGGCATGCCGTCGAAGTGGGCGTGGTTCGCCGCCTTCGGTCTCATGACCACGCTGGTCTGGCTGTACCTCGAGATCCTGCGGCTGCTGTCGTACTTCCAAAACGACTGACGCGGATTCTCCGCGAAAGGGCGCTCCGAGTGATCGGGGCGCCCTTTTCCGTGGCGGCGAATACCCTGCTGGCATGACCGAACACAGGCGTTCCAAGTGGTTCTGGCTGGGCATCCTGCTGCCGGTCGCGATCGTGGTGCTCAGCGCGTCTTCGTGGATCATCGGTTATCTCTCCAACACGGACGACGTCCGGGTGGGCGACTGCTACGCGGTCACCACCTTCGGCGACGTCGACGAGGATCCGGCCAAGGCGGACTGCGGCTCCGTCGAGGCCAACGCGAAGGCCGGGGCGAAGACCGACGCCGGCGGCGCGTGCCCGGCGGGCGAATACGACCAGCTCACCGTCGACAAGACGTTCGCCTCGTACCGGCTCTGCATGATGATCAACGCGAAGCAGGGCGACTGCCTCGAGAACTTCCTCGCCGACAGCGTGGCCTATCAGAAGGTTCCTTGTTCGGACCGTGCGAAGGACGCCGAGGTCCTGAAGGTGGTCGACGGTGTCGCGACCTGTGACGACACGGAAGCCACCCATCTCAAGAGCTACTCGACGCCGCCGTCGACGGTCTGCGTGAAGAGCCTCAAATAGCGACCTCCACCAGGGGCTTTCACCCTTTCGGGGGGCTGGATGGTGGCCCAGCCCGACGTCTTCGGTCAGCCGTCTGCACCCAAGAAGTCCAAGCTCACCTGGCTGAGATTCGCCATCCCGGTGCTCGTCGTCGTGACCGGCGGAGGCCTGTTCCTCTTCAACCACTTCACCGGGACGGGCAGCGCCCAGGCGGGCGACTGCCTGAGCGTGACCGAATTCTCCCGGACGGCCGACGACCCGAAGCAGATCGACTTCGGCGCGCCGGAGGCGAACGTCAAGGTCGCCGCCCGCGTGGGCGGCGGCGAGTCCTGCCCGGAGGGCGGCTACGACAGCGTCTCGATGTCCGGCCGGATCTCGTACAAGCTGTGCCTCATGCCCAACGTCAAACAGGGCGACTGCCTCAAGGGCTACGTCTCGCAGACCGCCGGCTACCAGAAGGTGTCCTGCTCCGACCCCGCCAAGGACGCGGAACTTGTGAAGATCGCCAACGTTTCGGACGAGGCGACCTGCGAGGGCACCGAAGCCAAGCGAGTGGCGACGTACTCGACGCCGCCGACCACGTTCTGCATCAAGACGGCGGAGTAGACCTAAGCGCGTGAAGGCCCCCTTTCCTCGGCTCAGTCGAGGGAAGGGGGCCTTCACGCGTGCCGGGGGAGCAAGGGACCTTTGCTACCACCCCGCCATCCGGCCGCGTCGGAGCCGCCGTTCGTCGCACAGTGTGGGACGGGCTGCGATCGGACGGTCACCGGTCCTAACGTTGCTCGTCCCCCACCCCGCCGATCGATCAGGAGTCCTGGTGGCGACGACGGAAACCCAAGCCGGTGAGAAGAAACTCCTCGACTTCCCGACCTCTTGCGCCGCCCCGGTCCCGCAACCGGAGGAACCGGTCAAGGTCGTGCCGCTAGCGGTCGCGGGCGCCCTCGCGGTCGGGCTGACCTGGTACGTCTGGGCTGCGCACGGCGCGAAGTTCGGCGTGCTGCTCATCCTCGGCCTGCTGCTCGGCCTCGCGCTCTTCCATTCCCGGTTCGGATTCACCTCGGCCTGGCGGCAGCTGATCGCGGTCGGGAACGGCCAGGGCCTGCGGGCGCACACGCTGCTGCTCGGCACGGCCGCGACGTTGATCGCGCTGATCGTCGGCACCGGCTCCGGGCTCTTCGGCAGCACTCCGAAACCGACCGCGGGCGGGCTCGGGCTCGCGCTGTTCGTCGGCGCGACGATCTTCGCCATCGGCATGCAGCTGGGTGGTGCGTGCGCGTCGGGAACGTTGTTCGCCGTCGGCTCCGGGCAGTCGACGATCGTGCTCACCCTCGGCGGGTTCATCACCGGATCGGTCCTCTACACGTGGGCGTATCCGCTGCTGTCGGGCTGGCCCGAGTTCAAGGGTGTCCTGCTCGCCGACCACGTCGGCTGGTTCGGTTCGTGGGTGATCACCGTCGCCGTCCTCGCCGCGATCGTGCTGGGGACCCGGTTCGTGCAGAAGCGCCGCAACCCGCCGCCGGTCGACGTCGTCCCGACCGCGCGCGGATTCGCCCGGATCTACCGCGGCTCCTGGCCGATCCTCGTCGGCGCCGTCGTCCTCGGGGTGCTGGCGGGCGCGGTCTTCCTGGTCTCCGGCGGGATCTGGGGTGTCACGAGCGCGTTCAGCCTGTGGGGCGCCAAGATCCTGCAGGTGTTCGGCCTGCACCCCGAGACCTGGGAGTTCTGGCGGATCAAGGCGAACGCGGCTTCGCTGGCGGGGCCGATCTGGAAGGACAAGAACAGCCTCACCGACATCGGCATCATGATCGGCGCGGGGGTCGCGGCCGCGGCGGCGGGCGCGTGGAAGATCCACAGCTCGATCCCGTGGCGGACCGCCGTGGCCGCGGTGCTCGGCGGGATCCTGATGGGTGTCGGCGCGCGGATGGCGGGCGGCTGCAACATCGGCGCCTACCTCGGCGGTATCTCGGTCGGCAGCCTTCACGGCTGGCTGTGGGGCGTCTTCGCGCTCGGCGGCACCTGGATCGGGCTCAAGCTGCGGCCGCTGTTCGGGCTCGGCAATCCGGCTCCGACCGACAGCGTCTGCTGATCACTCTTCGTCACGCCCTGTACGCGGGTCTGCCCTTTCGGCCCGCATACAGGGAAAAAGTTGGCAGGTAAAACCCGTGTTCGGCTACCCTCGGCTACATACCTGAGCTTGCGCCCTCATGCACAAGCTCGGTTGGGGAAGGCCCGGCGCTTCGCCGGGCGTCGATCTCGTAGTCGCGACCACGGGGGTTGTCGCGTCCACTCAGTACCAGGGGACGGACCTTTCATGTCAACGCAAAGCCCGGCCGCACCGGGCGGCGACAAACTCGACGCCGGCGTGCTCAAGGTCGCCGGCGTCGTCATCCTCGGCGCGATCATGGCGATCCTCGACACGACGGTCGTCAACGTCGCGCTCCAGAAACTGACCATCGAGTTCCAGACCTCGTTCGACACCATCCAGTGGATCGCGACCGGCTACATGCTCGCCCTGGCGACGGTCATCCCGATCACCGGCTGGGCTTCGGACCGGTTCGGCACCAAACGGCTCTACATGACCGCGATCGGGCTGTTCCTGATCGGCTCGATGCTCGCCGGGATGGCCTGGAACGTCGAATCGCTCATCATCTTCCGGGTCCTGCAGGGGTTCGGCGGCGGCATGTTGATGCCGGCCGGCATGACGATCCTGACCAGGGCCGCCGGTCCGCACCGGATCGGGCGGGTGATGGGCGTGCTCGGGGTGCCGATGCTGCTCGGCCCGATCGGCGGCCCGATCCTCGGCGGCTGGCTGGTCGACGCGGTGAGCTGGCGCTGGATCTTCTACATCAACGTGCCGATCGGCCTGATCACCATGGCGATGGCCTGGCGCCTGCTGCCGAAGGACCGGCCGGAGCCCAGTGAGCGGTTCGACTTCATCGGCATGCTGATGGTCTCGCCGGGGCTGGCGGCGCTGATCTTCGGCGTCTCGAACATCCCGGCGGCGGGCGGTGTCGGCGCGGTGGACGTCTGGCTGCCCGCGCTGGCCGGGGTCGCGCTGCTGGTGGCGTTCGTGTTCCGGGCGAACCGGGTCACGAACCCGCTGCTCGACCTGAAGCTGTTCAAGAACCGGTCGTTCTCCGTCGCCATGGTGACGATGACCTTCTTCTGTGTCGCGTTCTTCGGCGCGATGCTGCTCCTGCCGACGTACTTCGTGCTGGCGCGCGGCGAATCGGCGATGAACGCCGGCCTGCTGCTCGCCCCGCAGGGTGTCGGCGCGATGCTGACCATGCCGATCGCCGGCCGGTTCGCGGACAAGATCGGCGCGCGGAAGATCGTGCTGCCCGGTCTCGTGCTGATGCTCGCCGGGTTGATCGCCTTCACCCAAATCACCGCGGCGACGCCGTACTGGCTGCTGCTTTCGGCGCTGTTCGTGATGGGGCTCGGCATGGGCGCGACGATGATGCCGATCACCTCGGCCGCGTTGCAGACGCTCAAGTCGCAGGACATGGCGAAGGCGTCGACGGCGACGAACATCCTGCAGCAGACGGCAGGGGCGATCGGTTCGGCCGTGTTGTCGATCATCCTGGCGGCGCTGCTCGCCGGGAAGTTCGGCGTGCCGACCGCGCAGGGGCAGCTGGCCGCGACGGCCGCGGTGATGAACCCGGCGACGCGCGAAGCGGCTTCGGGGCTGACCGCGGACGCGTTCTCGACGACGTTCCTGTGGTCGATGATCCTGCTCGCGCTGTGCCTGATCCCGGCGGCGTTCCTGCCGAAGACCAGGCCCACCGTGCCGGAGGGCGCGGCCGACGGTGAGGTCGCCGCGGCACCGCCGGTCATGACGCACTAGGGCCCGAAAAAGAGAGCAAGGGACCTTTGCTATCGCTTACTTAGCCACGCTAAGCGAGTGGTAGCAAAGGTCCCTTGCTCTCTTTCCGCAGGTCAGCGGGTCAGGAGAGGCGCTCCAGCACCATCGCCATACCCTGGCCGCCACCGACGCACATCGTCTCGAGGCCGAACTGCTTGTCGTGGTGCCGCAGCGAGTTGATCAGCGTCGAGGTGATCCGCGCGCCGGTCATGCCGAACGGGTGGCCGACGGCGATCGCGCCGCCGTTGACGTTCAGCCGGTCGAGGTCGATCCCGAGGTCCTTGTACGACGGGATGACCTGCGCGGCGAACGCCTCGTTGATCTCGACGAGGTCGATGTCGCCGATGGACATCCCGGCACGCTCGAGCGCCCGCTTCGACGCCTCGACCGGGCCGTAGCCCATGATCTCCGGCGACAGTCCCGAAACACCGGTCGAAACGACGCGGGCGAGCGGCGTGAGGCCGAGTTCCTTCGCCTTGGTGTCGGACATGATGATCACCGCGGCGGCGCCGTCGTTGAGCGGGCAGCAGTTGCCCGCGGTGATCCGGCCGTCGGGGCGGAAGACCGGCTTGAGGCCGGAGACACCTTCGAGGGTGACGCCGGCGCGCGGGCCGTCGTCCTTCGAGACCACCGTGCCGTCCGGAAGGGTCACCGGGGTGATGTCGTTGGCCCAGAAGCCGTCGGCGATGGCCTTCTCGGCGAGGTTCTGCGAGCGGACGCCGAACTCGTCCATCTCCTCACGCGAAACGTTCTTCAGCCGCGCCAGGTTCTCGGCGGTCTGGCCCATCGCGATGTAGACGTCCGGCAGGGCGCCGTTCTCGCGCGGGTCGGTCCAGCTGTCGGCGCCCTCGGCCGCCACCTGCGCGGTGCGGGCCTCGGCGTCGGCGAACAGCGGGTTGTGCGTGTTCGGCCAGGAGTCCGAGCTGCCGTTGGCGAAGCGGGAAACCGTCTCGACGCCGGCGGAGATGAACACGTCGCCTTCGCCCGCCTTGATCGCGTGCAGTGCCATGCGGGTGGTCTGGAGGCTCGACGAGCAGTACCGCGTGATCGTGCAACCGGGCAGGTGGTCGTAGCCGAGTTCGACGGCGACGGCCCGGCCCATGTTGAAGCCCTGCTCGCCGCCGGGGAGACCACAGCCCAGCATGAGGTCTTCGATCTGCGTCGGGTCGAGCTCGGGGACCTTGTCGAGCGCGGCGCGGACCATCTGCGCGGTGAGGTCGTCCGGACGGATGCTCACCAGCGATCCCTTGCCGGCGCGGCCGATCGGGGATCGGGCGGTGGAGACGATGACGGCTTCGGGCATGGAACGACACTCCCTTGTTCTCGATCCAGACGCGCTAAGCGGTTGCTCACCCCGCATCCTCCACCGGAGGGAGGTGCGGGTCAAAGGCGAACGCGACCCACGCCACTCTCCGAAAGTGCGGTTTTCACGCCGCCTGGTTGAGTGGACACATCACGACCTGCGGCGTTTAGGCTGTGGGAGTGGAATACGTCGAGCACATCGTGGACCTCGTGGGCAACACCCCTCTGGTCAAGCTGAACGCACTGGCCGAGGGGCTGCAGCCGCTCATCCTGGCCAAGGTCGAGTACGTCAACCCCGGCGGCAGCGTCAAGGACCGCATCGCGCTGCGGATGATCGAAGCCGCGGAGCGGTCCGGCGAACTGAAGCCCGGCGGCACCATCGTCGAGCCGACGTCCGGCAACACCGGCGTCGGGCTGGCCATGGTGGCGCAGCGCAAGGGATACAAGTGCGTGTTCGTCTGCCCGGACAAGGTCAGCGAGGACAAGCGCAACGTGCTCAAGGCCTACGGTGCCCGCGTCGTGGTCTGCCCGACCGCGGTGGCGCCGGAGCACCCGGACTCCTACTACAACGTCTCCGACCGCCTCGTCCGTGAGATCGAAGGCGCCTGGAAGCCGAACCAGTACGCCAACCCTGAGAACCCCGCCAGCCACTACCACTCGACCGGCCCGGAGCTCTGGAGCCAGACCGAGGGCAAGATCACGCATTTCGTCGCGGGCGTCGGCACGGGCGGCACGATCTCGGGCACCGGCAAGTACCTCAAGGAGGTCAGCGACGGACGCGTCCAGGTCGTCGGCGCCGACCCCGAAGGTTCGGTGTACTCCGGCGGGACCGGACGGCCGTACCTGGTCGAGGGCGTCGGCGAGGACTTCTGGCCGGACACCTACGACCGCGACATCGCCGACCGGATCATCGCGGTGTCGGACGCGGACTCCTTCGACATCACCCGCCGCCTCGCGCTCGAAGAGGGGCTGCTCGTCGGCGGTTCGTGCGGTATGGCCGTCGCCGCCGCGCTCAAGCTCGCCGAGGGGCTCGGCCCGGACGACGTCGTCGTCGTGCTCCTGCCGGACGGCGGCCGCGGCTACCTCACCAAGGTGTTCAACGACAGCTGGATGTCGTCCTACGGCTTCCTGCCGCCGGACTCCAGCGGCGCGACCGTCGGCGACGTCCTGATGAAGAAGAGCGGCTCGCTGCCGAGCCTCGTGCACAGTCACCCGAACGAGACCGTCGCCGAAGCGGTGGCGATCCTTTCGGAGTTCGGCGTCAGCCAGATGCCCGTGGTCAGCGCGGAGCCGCCGGTCATGGCGGCCGAGGTCGTGGGCGCGGTCAACGAGCGCGACCTGCTCGAAGCGCTCTTCACCGGCAAGGCTCAGCTCGCCGACCGGCTCGAGCAGCACATGTCGCCCCCGCTGCCGACCATCGGCGCCGGTGAACAGGTGAGCGCGGCGATGAACGCGCTCTCGGGCGCCGACGGCGCGCTGGTGCTGGTCGACGGCAAACCGGCGGGGGTCGTCACCCGGCACGACCTGCTCGCGTTTCTCGCGGGACGGTAAAGAGGCATTTCATCGGATGGTCGGGCCGGGGCGTTACGAGCGGCCCGCCCGGCTATCCGATAGCGTGTCCGGTGAGTTGAACTTTTATGTCCTCGTCAAGGGGGTTCAAGACCCAAATGAGTGCTCCGCAGCCACCGAATCAGCCTTGGGGTGGCGCCCAGCCACCGCAGGGACCCCCGAGTGGCCCTCAGCCGCAGCAAGACAACCCGTTCGGTTCCCCGGAACCGACCCAGGTGGTGCAGCCCGGGCAGCCGGCCCAGCCCGACTACGGGCAGCCGCAGTACGGGCAGCCTTCCCATGAGCAGCAGGGCGGCGGGTTCGGCGACACGCCGGAGCCCACGCAGGTCGTGCAGCCGGTCCAGCCGGGTTCCGGCGACGCGAACGCGACCCAGGTCGTGCAGCCGGTGAGCGGCGGCGGCGAAAGCCCCACCGCCGAGTCCACCCAGCTCGTGCCGCCGGGTTCGCAGCCGCCCGCCATCCCGTACGCCCCGCCGCCGAGCGCGGCCGACAACCCGGCCGCCGGTGCCTACGGCGCCCAGGGTGGCGGCTTCGGCCAGCAGCAGGGTTTCGGCCAGCCCCAGCAGGGCGGGTTCGACCCGGCGCAGGGCCAGCAGCAGCCCGGTTTCGGCCAGCCGCAGCAGGGCTTCGGCGGACCGCCGCAGGGCGGCTTCGGCCAGCAGCCCGGTTTCGGCGGGCCGCCGCCGGGTTACAGCCCCGCCGCGGCGGGCGGGGGCGGTGGCAACCAGATGTTCGGGCTCATCGCCGGCGGCGTCGTGGCGTTGCTCGGCCTGATCGCCTTGATCGTCTCGTTCGTCTACTTCGGTGACGCCAGCGACTACTCGAAGGTCTTCGACAGCGCTCCGAACCAGGAACAGATCGACAAGTTCCTCGACGAGGCGGGCCTGGTCGGCCCGGGCGCGATCTGGTTCTACGTGATCATGCTTCTGGTCGGCTCGCTCGCTTCGCTCGCCGGTGGTGTCGGGCTCGCCCTCGCGGGCAAGCTCCCCGGCACGGTGAAGAAGATCGCGCCGATCGTCGTCGCCGCCGGTGGCGCGCTGCTGGTGCTGTTCGGTGTCCTCCTGCTCAGCGGTTCGTCCCCGTCGTCGGACTTCCTGGACAAGCTGCCGCCGTCCGCCAGGGACAGCGCCGGTATCGGCGGTGGCCTGCTGCACCTGCTCCTCGGCATCGTGATCCTGATCGTCGGTGCGCTGGGCCTGATCCCGGCGACCGCGCAGTTCGTCGGCCTCGGTGGCGGCGGTTCGGTGCTGGGTGCCCCGCAGGGCGGCCAGCCCGGTGGTTTCGGCGGTCCGCCGCAGGGTGGCTTCGGCCAGCCGGGGCAGCCCGGTCAGCCGGGCCAGCCCGGACAGTTCGGCCAGTCGCAGCCGGGTGGCTTCGGTCAGCCCGGACAGCCCGGTCCGTCTTCGGGTGGTTTCCCGCAGCAGGGTCAGCCCGGTGGGTTCGGGCAGCAGCCCGGCCAGCAGGGTCCGCCGAGCGGCGGGTTCGCCCAGCCCGGTCAGCCGCCGCAGGGTGGTTTCGGCCAGGCTCCGCAGCAGCCCGGCGGTTTCGGGCAGCAGCCCGGACAGCAGGGTCCGCCGAGCGGCGGTTTCGGCCAGCCGGGCCAGCCCGGTCAGCCCCCGCAGCAGTGGTGATTAGCCGCCACTGAACGGTTTCGTACGGAACACCCCCGGCCCGTGGCCGGGGGTGTTCCGTTTGGCCGGGGTATACCGATTCGCCTGCCAGGGCCGGTGCACGCGGACTAGGGTGAGCGCGGTCAACCCACACCTGGCCCGACGGGAGCGACGTGACCGGTCCGTACGGATATCCCGCCCAGCAGCCCGGACCGCCAGGTTTCGGGTATCCCGCACCGCAGGCCAAGCCGTCCGGGGCGACGGCGATCATCGCCGCGGTGCTCGGTCTCGTCGGGGCGCTCGCGTCCGGTTTCATCCCCATCCGCTACTTCATCGAGCTCCCGTCGGGGTTCAGCCTCTCGAACCTGCCCGGTTTCGCGCTCGTCGAGCTGGTGCTGTACCTGCTCGCCGCGCTGTTCCTGCTGATGGGCGCGCTGACGACGTTCTTCCGGTCGCTGATCGGCGCCATCCTGCTGATCCTCGGCTCGCTGCTCGCCATCCTGGCCGTCGTGCTGGAGCCGATCGCGTTCCGCGTGCCGTACCGGATCCACCTCGACATCCTGCTCCGGTTCGCCACCTTCGACGGTGTCCTCCGGCTGGCCATGGTCGTGTTCGGCCTGGTGGCGCTGTTGCTGGCGGTGCTCCCGCCGACGTTCAGGTACCTGCGCTGGCGGCCCGCCCCGGTGCAGCCGTACCGGCCGCAGAATCAGTTTCCCTAGCAGGGCGGATGGTGAGATCCTGAGCCGTCCGGCTCGGCTTGGGGGAGTTCGATGGGTCAGAACCAGTCTTCGGGGACCGCGATCGGCGCGGCCGTCCTCGCCATCCTGTGCGGCATGCGGTACTTGTCCGAGGCGGGCACCTTCGTCGGGCAGCTCGCCTTTCTCGGGCCGGCTCCCCAGTACTTCGCTGGAACGGCGTGGAACGGGGTGCTGACGGCGACCCTGTTCGTGGGCGGCGTCCTGTTGCTGCTGCGTAGGACACTCGGCCGCACACTGGTCGTCGCCGGGACGGCGCTCGCGATGGTGGCGACGTTGCTCGCGAACGGCGCGGTCCGCGCGTACTTCTTCGCCGAAGTGGACGGAGAGCCGCTGGTGACGGGTGAGGTGGTCGCGTTCCTCCTGTTCGTGATGACCTTCACCGCGCTGGTGCTGTCGGTGATCAGGCCGACTTCGGACTGGCTGGAGGGGCGGCGGCGTGACGACGACGAGCCGTCGAAGCAGGATCGGCTTCCCGGCTGGTAGCCCGGGGTGGAACGAAGATTCGGCAAAGGGGAGAAATGACTTTCCAGCACTACCCGCCACAGGGCGGCTATCCGGCACCCGGTGCCTATCCGCCGCCGGGCATGGCGCGGCAACCGAGCGGGGCGACCGGGATCATCGCCGGGGTCCTGGCGATCCTCGGCGGGCTCTGGTTCCTCGCCGGGGTCGTGTCCCACGTCGTCGAGCTCTCGCATTACGTCATTTCGTTCCTCGTGGTGGGGGCGGTGCTGGACTTCGTCAGCGCGGCTCTGCTGCTGGGCGGCGGGATCCTGCTGCTCGTGCGCAAACGCGCCGGACGGGTGCTCACCGTGATCGGGTCCGCGGGCGCGATCGGGTTCGTGGTGCTGACCTTCCTGTTCCGGGCGATCGGCTCGAGTTTCTACTTCTCGTACGGCGGCGTGATGCTGCATTTCGGCTTCGGCTGGCTTCTCTTCGTGGTGCTGATCCCGGCGATCGTGACCCTCGTGCTGGCGCTGATCCCGCCGACGGGGCGCTGGCTGGCGGCCAAGGACACGGCCGCGAACCCGCAGAACTTCGGGTACCCGCAGCAGCCCGGATACCCGCCGGCTCCCGGCGCCCAGCAGCAGGGACAACCACCCGCGCAGTGGTGAGTTCAATCCCAGACGATGGGATCTCGAGTGGGTGGCCGTACCCTTGGGGGTATGGCCGACGATTACTCTCTGCTGGGCTTCGAGACGCGCGCGATCCACGCCGGGCAGACCCCTGATCCCCGGACCGGCGCGGTCATCGTGCCGATCTATCAGACCTCGACCTACGCGCAGGACGGCGTCGGCGGCACGCGCGAAGGTGACTACGAGTACTCCCGCACCGCGAACCCCACGCGCACCGCGCTGGAGGTCGCGCTCGCGGCGCTCGAAGGCGCGCGGCACGGTCTGGCGTACGCGTCGGGGATGGCGGCCAGCGACGTCCTGCTGCGGGCGACCCTGCGGCCCGGAGACCACCTCGTGCTCGGCAACGACGCGTACGGCGGCACTTTCCGGCTGATCGACAAGGTGCTCAGCCTGTGGGGCGTCGAGCACACGGTCGCCGACCTGGGGAACATCGCCGAGGTCCGCGCCGCGATCCGGCCGGAGACGAAGCTGATCTGGTGCGAGTCGCCGACGAACCCGATGCTGGGGATCGCCGACATCGCCGCGCTCGCCGAGGTCGCGCACGGCGCCGGCGCCCGCCTGGTCGTCGACAACACCTTCGCCACCCCGTACCTGCAGAACCCGCTTTCGCTGGGTGCCGACGTCGTCCTGCACTCGACGACCAAGTACCTCGGCGGGCACTCCGACGTCGTCGGCGGCGCGATCCTGACGAACGAGGACGAACTGCGCGAGCAGCTGTTCTACCTGCGCAACGCCGCGGGCGCGGTCCCCGGCCCGTTCGACGCGTGGCTGACCCTGCGCGGGATCAAGACGCTCGCGCTGCGGATGGAGCGGCACAGCGACAACGCCGAACTCATCGCCCGGATGCTGCTGAAGCACCCGAAGGTCGAGCGGGTCTACTACCCGGGTCTGCCGGAGCACCCCGGCCACGAGGTCGCTTCGAAGCAGATGCGGCGCTTCGGCGGGATGATCTCGTTCACCCACGTCGACGGCGAGCAGGCCGCTCTCGAGGCCGCGTCGAAGACGAAGCTGTTCATCCTGGCGGAGTCGCTGGGCGGGATCGAGTCGCTCATCGAGCACCCGGGCCGGATGACCCACGCGAGCACCGCCGGGTCCACCCTGGAGGTGCCGGACAACCTGCTGCGGCTGTCGGTCGGTATCGAGGACGGCAGCGACCTGGTCGCCGATCTGGCGAGCGCCCTGGGCTGACCGCCGCCGGGCCCGGAGAGTGAGCAAGGGACCTTTGCTGTCGTTCGCGTAGCCATGCTAAGCAAATGACAGCAAAGGTCCCTTGCTCCTTTCGCGCTGGTCAGCGCGGTGTGGTGGGAGGAAGCGCCCGGTTACGGGCGGAAGTTGCTGGGCGTGACGCCGGTCTTCGCGTCCGCCTCGTGTGAAGTCCCCTGCGGCGCGGCGGGCAGCTCCGAGCCGTCGACACAGCCGCCGACGAGCTCGATGTGGTTGTCGTGCCGGATGTACTGGCCGGGGTCCACGCAGCCGGCGCGGTCGACCGTGTAGACGGCGGCGCCGGTCAGCAGCGCGGCCGAGGTGAGTGCCAGCACGACCGGGAGCATCCCGGCGGAGCGGGTCGTCCGGACCCTGCCGATGTTCCCCCGTGCCATGTGTGCTCCCTGGTCGCCTTCGCCGACGCCGTCAAGAGTACCCGGACCGCGAACTTGTCACGTGACGTATCCGTCAGGTGGCATCTTCCGGCCGCGGATCGGCCTCGAACACTTGAGTCCTAAGTGGACGGCCGGCCGGTGATCGCGGCGACCGCCAGTTCCCGTTCGGGCTCGCCGACCTCGGGCAGGGTGAACCGCAACGCCCGGATGTGGCCGAGGAGTTCGGGATCGGGAGCGACGTCGTGCTCGCGCAGGTAGTAGGCGACCGCGCCCGGCCAGTACCACCGGCCGTCCGTGCGGAAGTTCAACGGCACCAACGGTTCCCGGTCGGGGTCGAAGGCGTCGGCGTCGTAGGTCCGCGACGCCAGCACGACCGGTGCGCCGTCGAGGTACCGCAGCACCCGGTCCCGCTCGGCCGGGGACAGCGGCTCACGGTTCACCACCGGGCGGCCCGACTCGTCGAGGCCGTCGTGGACCCGCGGCGACTTCAAGGCTTCCGGTGTCTCCGCGGGTGGGGTGGCCACCGGCAAGGGCGCCAGCCCCGCCCGTTGCCGCAGCCACGGCGGGATGTACTGCTCGGTCCGCGGGAAGAACCGCAGTTCGTCCTGGAACCCGATCGGCGGCGGGGGACGACGCCAGACCGGCTCCTGGTCGAGCATGAAATCGACGGAGGTGCCTTGAGCGGCGTCGAAGGTCAGCGTCGCGGCCAGCCAGGTGCCCTGGCCGGGCTGGTACATCCCGGCCCGCAGCGTGCCGAGGAGCTGGACCAGTTCCGGCGGTGCCGCGATCGGCTGCGTCGTTCCGTCCGGTCCGGTGATGAGCACGTCGGTCTCGAGATGCCTCCCGACGGCCCGGTGCTCGGTCCGCAGCCTCCGCCAGCCGGGCGGGGCCATCGACGCGAGGCCGTTGCCGATCTGGGCGACGATCTGCTGTTGCTGTTCCGGGCCGAGCGGCCCGGGCGGCGTGGTCATCGATGCTCCCCTCAGCTCCGCGGCGGCGGGGGCTGCGTCGTCGCCTGCGGGATCTCCACGAGGGAGCCGTCGGCGAGCAGGTCCGCGACCGACCGGGCGAGGACGTACGCGGTACCGCCGCCGGCCTGCTCGTACCAGGCGACGGCCGTACCGGTGATCGCGCGCACCGGTCGCACCAGCCGATAGACGTGGTACTCCCGCTCCGCCCGCTCGGCTTTGTGCGACCGGTGGGTGAATTCGGTGCGGGCGGCGAACAGCGTGTTGCCCGACGGGTCGCCGTAGCGGTCCATCTCGGTTCCCGGCGGCAGCGTCACCAGCCGTTTCCCTTCGTACAGCGACAGCCCGCCGTCATCGCTCATCGGCTGGATCGGCCAGGCCGACGTCGGTCGCTTGGCGTCCGGCGGCAGTTCGTCGCGGAAGGCGGGCCGATTCAGGTACAGGTGACCGGTGAAGTACCGCGCGGCCTCCCACGCGGTGGCGAACTCGGCCCGGGCGAAGCGGTCTTCTCCCTGTGCCCAGAACACCGCCCAGCGGCCTTCTTCGGGAACGAGGCACCACGCGCCGTCCGCGACCTCACCGATCCGGTAGCGGCTCGTGTCCAGTTCCAGCTCGATCGCGGCCTGACTCGCCGCGGCCAGCGCTTCTTTGGCCGCGATGTCCGCGTCGGAGTGTCCGGCGAGTGTCGCGACGGCGGCCCGGCCCGCCCGGTCGGCCAGCCAGTCCGGCACCATCCCGGCGTCACGGGGGAAGTCGGCGAGCTCCCGCACGAACGCCGAGGCGGGCGGTTCGCCGTCCCACGACGGTTCCTGATCCCAGACGTAGGTCGACTCGATCCGCGAATCGAGGTGGACGTGCGCGGTGGTCTCGCTCCACGTTCCCCGGCCCGGCCGGTACATCCCGGCTCGCAGACGGGAAATCAGGCCGGCCAGTTCCGGTCGCGGCGTCCACAGGTTCAGTCCGCCGTCGGTGGCCCGGCGGACCATCACCGAAAGCTCGGTGTAATCCCCGACCGCGCGGTAGGTGATCATCACCTGCGACCAGTCCACCGGGCAGAAGTTGGTCACCAGGTTGGAGACCAGACTCCAGAGCTCGTCCTGTTCCTTGGCACCGAACGGTTCCTGTGCGGTGGTCATCGGCCTTCCTCCGCGGCTCCGGCCTCGGCCAGTTTCTCGTTCAGCCAATCCGGGATGTGCGCCTCGTCGCGCGGGAACGCCTCGAGGTCACGCGCCCAGCCTTCGGTCGCGATCGACGGGTTCCACAACGGATCCCAGTCGTAGTTGTACTTGACGTAGATCGTCCCCGGCGCGTCGATGATCACCCGCGACGAGAACCACGTTCCCTTGTCGGGTTCGTGCATCCCTTCGCGGAGCCGGAGCAGGCTCTGGCGCACCTCGTCGGGAATGAGCACGGCAGGGTTGGAGCCGTCCGCGAGCAGCACCGTCAGCGACAGGTCGTGCACGTCGATGTTGGCGAGGCACATCAGGTCGATGCGCCGCCAGCCCTCGGGAGCCGCGTCGACGAGGGCGATGCCCACGGCGTTCGTCAGCTCTTGCCGTTGCGTGGCGTCGATCGCCATCACGTACCGCCCCCTGCGCTAGGTGGCACATTCGGGAAACTCCGAATGCGCACGGTGCGGACCACGTTGCCGTCCGCGTCGGTCACATTCTCCACCCACCGCACCTGCAAGGTGTGCGGTGCCCGGTCGCCGTCCGCGCGCAGCGCGTACGTGTCGACCTGTTCGATGCTCCGGTTGAGCCCGTCCGTGTGCTTGGCCGGATCGAGGAAGTCGGACAGGTCGCTTTCGAAGGCGTACCAATGCGCGTCGCCGGCGGAGTGCAGACCCTGGTTCTGCGCCCGCCACTGGCCGAGCATGTTGAGCAGCTCGCCGGGACCGCGGAACTGGTTGCCCGCGATATGCCCGCCGTCGTACTTGTTGATGTTGCGGCCGGTCGGGTTGCCGTCGGCGTCCAGCTCCGGTTCCTTGCCTTCGACCCCGCCGCCGCGCTTCTGCGAGGATTCGTCGCGCCGGTCGATCTCGTGCTTGTCAGCACGCTCCAGGTCGTTGCTCGTGGCCGCGACCGTGTCGGTGTCGTAGGACCGCGTGCCGTGCCGGTTGCCGACCTCCGGGCCCGTCTCGTACACGAACCGTCCGCCGTCGACGTTGTAGACCATGTTCGGCTTCGGGTAGTTCAGGTCCGGGTGATGCGGCTGGTAGGTCTCGGCGAGCCGGATGTTCCCGTGTTCGTCGGTCCAGTAGACCGCGCGCTGCCTCGTGACGGTCTTGTCGCCGTCCTTGTATTCGCTCTCGACGACGTACCGCGAATTCGCTTCGAGGGGCGGCGTGTGCCTGTCGAAGAAGGATTCGTTCTTGTCGAGGGGGACCTTTCGCTGCGTCGAGCCCTCGAAATCCTGCGGGTTGCGCACATTGGGCGGGACCTCGGCGTCCGGGTCGATCCGCTGGACCAGCCGGACCTCCCCGATGTCGGCGCGCGGCATGTTCGCGAGATCGGGATTCGTCCGCGCGATCCGGCCGGATTCGACCTCGGCCCAGCGGACCCGGCCGTTGCCGTCGGTGTAGTAGGTGCCCCGGTAGTCGCCGTTGGTGTCGTGCACCCGGTAGGCGGTGTTCTCCTGCAGGTCCGTGCGGGCGACGAACGGCTGGCCGGGCTTCGGCGGGTTGGGTGAGTCCGGATGACCCGGCCCGATGTCGACGTGCCTGTCCGCCGGGAAGTCGGGCCGGTGGAACCGGACGGCGGGCTCGGGGAGCCCGTCGGGACCGGTGCGGAACACCTGGTGCTCGCCGTCGATCTCCACCCGGTACGTCGTGTCCGGACGGGGGTGCAGCAGATCCGGGTTCGCCCGGTAGTCCGGGTTCGGCGAGCCGTCGGACAGCCGGTGCGGGACGTTCGGCTGGTTCGTGTCGATATGCGTGACCCGGCCGGTGCCGTCGGTGTGGTAAGTCCCGCGCAGGGTGCCGTCGCTGTCGCGGACCTCGTAGCTGCGGTTGTTCTCGAGTCGCTGGTTCCCGGGGAACGGCTCGTCCGGACGGGGAGCCCGCGGCGCGCCCGGCTCCGGGTTGTCCGGCCGCACCCGGACCGGCTCGCCGACGGACTCCGGCGTGAAGTCCGTGATCCGCTGCGGGTTCTGGCGGCGCTGCTGCTGCCGGTCCTCGTCCAGCAGATCCCGTTCCTGCTGACGGGATTCGGGATTCCGGTTCGGATGGTCGCGATCCGGCGGCTCGGTGCCCTGCCGGTCCGGTGTCGTGTTGTCGTCCGCGTCCGGCGGTTCGTCGCCGTCGCCGCGGCTGCGGGCGCTGTCGGCGTCCACGTCCTGCTTGTCCGCGTGCGTGGTGTCCGGGGTGAAGCCGTCGTCGCTCGCCCGGCGGGCGGTGCCGTCGGGGCTGTGGACGTCCCAATCGCCGTTCGGCGGGATCTTGGGCCGGGGGCGGCCGTCGGGGCCGATCTCGTAGTCGGACGAGAAGACGCGCCCGTTCGAGTCGGTCCACGCCGGTTTGCTCGGCGCCATCACCTCGGTGTCGAGTTCCCGCGACAGACGGCGCGCGAAGTCGTTCGAGCCGGCGTCGCAGCCGATCAGCCTGATCGGGCGGCCGTCGTAATCCCCGTTGCGCCGCAGGATGTCCGCGAACTCTTCCGGGGTGTAGGTGCGGTTGCCGATCCGGGCGTGGCCGTCCGGCGTGACGTGCACGTCGACGGTGTAGCGGCCGTCCGGATCCGGCTGGACCCGGTGCGGCAGGTCGCCCATGTCCGAGTCGCCGCGGTGATACGAGCTGCCCGCGGGTGTGCTTTCGGAATGCCGCTGGTTGACCTCGTCCGGCGTCAGCGGACGATCCGGCTCGGCGTCGGGGCCGCGGTCGTGCGGCGAACCGTCGGGGTGACCGTCCTGGCGCGGGCCGTGCCCGTCGGGGCCGTGGCCGTCCGGCGAGTGCGGCGGCCCGGAGTGGCCCCCGGGGCCTCGGCCGCCCGGACCGGTGTTGCCGGGACCAGTGCCGCCCGGCCGGTTGCCCGGGCCGTGGGTGCCGGGAGTGCCGGTGTGCGGCTGGGCGCCGGGGCCGAAGTCGTTGCCACGGGCGACCGGCTGCGGCTGATGCGGCTGGTTGGGCCGTCCGCCGGGGCCGGTCTGACCGGGACCGCGGCTGGGACCGGTGTGGGTGTCGGGTGTCCGCGGGGCGTGCGGGTCCGGGGTGCGCGGCGAACCGGGCGTCCCCGTCCAGCCGCCACCTTGCGGCCTGCCGCCGGGCGAACCCGGAGTGCCGCCGGGGGTGCCGCCCGGAGCGCCTTGAGGCGGCATGCCGCCCGCCATCGGCTGGCCCTGCGGCGGGACACCGGGCGAACCGTCGCCGCCGGGACCGCCGCGCTGCGAAGGCACGTGCGACGGGCCCGCGTCGCCGAGACGCGGTGCCGTCGGCGCGGTGCCGCTGGTCGTCGTGCCGCTGTCGGTCGGCCTGGTGGGGCTGCCGCCGTCGTTGCCGCCGTGGTGGCCGGGCGACGGGTCGGAACGAGGGGTGGGTGAACCGCCGCCGTCGCCGCCGTGCGTCCGGGGCGAGCCGCCGCCGTCGCCGGTGTGGCTCGGGGAGCCGCCGCTGTCGGTACGGGTGTGCGGAGCGGGCGAGCCACTGTCGGGTGTGTGGCTCGGGGAACCACTGTCGGCACGGGTGTGCGGGGCGGGCGAGCCTCCGTCCGGTGTGTGGCTGGGGGAACCGCCGCTGTCGGCCCGCGTGTGCGGGGCCGGGGAGCCGCTGTCGGGTGTGTGGCTGGGAGATCCGCCCGTGTCGGCACGGGTGTGCGGAGCGGGGGAACCGCCGTCGGCACGGGTGTGCGGAGTGGAGGAGCCGCTGTCCGGTGTGTGGCTCGGGGACCCGCCGGTGTCCGCACGGGTGTGCGGGGCGGGGGAGCCGCCGTCCGGTGTGTGGCTGGGCGAACCGCCGGTGTCCGTGCGGTTCGGGCTCGGTGAGCCGCCGTCGGACCGGGTGTGCGGAGTCGACGTGTCGGAGCGGGCGGTACTGGGGGAACCGTTGCCGCCCGTATCACCGTCCGAAGTGGACGGTCCGTCGCCGGCGCGGTCGGGAGAGCCGCCGTCGGACCGGGACGGCGAGCCGCCACCGTCCCTTGTGGACGATGAGCCGCCGCCGTCGCCGCGGGTGGTGCTCGACGGGGCGCCCGAATCGCCGGAGCCGCCCGTGTGGCCGTCGGAACCGTTCGAACCGTTGGAGCCGTCGCCCGAGCCGCTCCCGTCGCCGGAGCCGCTGCCGGAATCACCGGAGCCATTGCCGTCACCGGAGCCACTGCCCGAGCCGTCGCCGGAGCCGCTACCGCTGCCCGAACCGTCACCGTCCGGGCCGTCCCCGGAACCCGAGCCGGAGCCGCCGCCGGATCCACCGGATCCGCCGCCGCTGCCGCCGCGCTGGATGAACCCGCCCGTCTTGATGTTCTTGGTGTTGATCACGTCCAGGCCGGTGACCTTGCCCGCGATCTTGCCGAAGATCTTGATGATCTTCTCGAAGACGTCGGCCAGCTTGCCGAGCAGCGGCGAGACCCGCCGCATCGCGTCGCACAGTTCCTTGAGCTTGTCGGCGATCTTCGCGGCCCACTTGGCGATCGCGGTGACGGCCTGGGCGACCACCACGGGCGTGCCGAAGCCGAGGGAGAACACAGTCTCCATGACCCACGCGATGAGCTTGCCGACCGCGTCCGCGATCAGCTGGCGGATGAACTCACGGACGAACGCGACGATCTCGCCGAAGATCATCACGACGGTGCTGATCGCGCCCGCGACCGTCGCCGCGCCGCTGATCGCCTCGGCCTGTTCCGCGGCCTGCTTGCGGTACTGGTCGGCCGCCTCGCCCGTCCAGCCGGTCGTGCCGTTCTTGACCGCGTTCGAGAACTCGACCTGGGTGTCTTCCAGCTTCTTGGCGACGTTGCCCCAGGTTTCGGAGTACGACTGGATGACCGGCGGGTCGCCGGCGACGGCGTCCAGCATGTCCTTCAGCGGCTGCATGTGTTCCATCAGGAACGAGGCCACCGACGACATCAGGTAACCGAACGGGTCGATCGCCGCGCTGGCGAGCTCGCCCGCGAGGCTCAGCACACCGAGCCCGCCGCCGATCCAGTCGCCGTTCGAGATGCCGTTGAAGGCGTCCATGGCCGACTCGGCGACGCCGATGCCCGCCCCGTAGCCGTATTCACTGTTCCCGGCCGTCAGCGGACCCGGGCCGTCTCCATCCGTCGGCGCCTTCGCGACGAGCGGGTTTCCCTCGGGCATCAGTCAGGCACCTGCGCGTTCTTGAACTCTGCGGCGAAGTTCTCGTCCTGCGTCTGGTAGGCGTTGGACGCGGACCGCACGTTGTTCGCCACCGCCGTCGCGGCCTCGACGGCCTTGGTCAGCGCGTTGATGCCGAATTCCTCGACCGGGTCGAGCATCATCCGGAACGGCTGGCAGATGATGCCGTACGCGTCGGTCGGCATGCTCACCTGCTGCGCGGCGTCGACCGCCGTGCGCAGGCCGTCGGCGATGCCGTCGATCTGCTTGGCGTGCGCGTCGAGGTCGGCGCCGAGCTCAAAACCCTTGCCTGCCATGGTTTCTCCCC
The DNA here is from genome assembly GCF_041021335.1 of Amycolatopsis sp. SB7-3. Taxonomy (NCBI): domain Bacteria; kingdom Bacillati; phylum Actinomycetota; class Actinomycetes; order Pseudonocardiales; family Pseudonocardiaceae; genus Amycolatopsis; species Amycolatopsis sp. SB7-3. Next base: position 1,148,492 of record NZ_JBFPJQ010000001.1, on the reverse strand, counting down.
TCTACCAGGCCGGATGGAACGGCTACGAAAGAATGCTGCCGCCGAAGTCGTCGTCATCGTCGTCCTGCGTGCGGCGGCGACGCGGGATCGGCTTCGGCTGAGGTGGGCTCTGGGGCGGGTTCGCCTGCGCCGGCGGCGGAGCGGGATCGTCCTCCTCCGGGCCGAAGCGGTGGTGCCGCTCGGGCTCCGGCGGTGCGAGGTCCTCCTCCGGCGGAGCTTCCGGGAAGGTGCTCTGCGCCTCCGCGATCACCCTGTTCGCCGTCTCGTCGTTCGTGCCGACGGTCTCGGCCATCGCCGCCTGCAGCAGTTCCGGGATCCGTGACTGCGCGAGCTGGACGAGGCGCATGACCTGCGCCGAGACCTCCGCCATCCGTTTGCCGCTCGCGGCTTCGGAGATGACGAGGTTCGTGAGGAGGCCCTTCGAGTCGATCGTGACCTCGATGGTGTTGTCCTTCGACCGCTCGGTCACGGTCTGACCCTGCATGCGGGCGGCCATCGCCTGATAGCGCGCGGCGGTCTCCTGGATCTGCTTCGTCCAGTTGTCCACCATGCGTTCGCTGGCGTCGACGTTGTCCGGCATCGGGACCCTTCCAAGCTGCGTGCTGACGTCTTCACACTGACGGTCCGGAGAGGCCTCCGGTTCCGGGTGCGCTCGAAGTTTAGTTCCCGTCCGGTGTACCACCCTCCGCCGACAAAGTCGGCCCCGTCACGTAGCGAAAGGGCCCTCCACCGCACGAAGTGCGATGAAGAGCCCTTTCACGCCCTGCGAACTGCCGGGGTCAGAGGTTGCCTCGACGCTCCTGCTCACGCTCGATGGCTTCGAACAGGGCCTTGAAGTTGCCCTTGCCGAAGCCGAGCGAACCGTGCCGCTCGATGAGCTCGTAGAACACCGTCGGGCGGTCGCCGATCGGCTTGGTGAAGATCTGCAGCAGGTAGCCGTCCTCGTCGCGGTCGACCAGGATGCGGTGCTCCTTGAGCTTCTCGATCGGCACCCGGACCTCGCCGATCCGCGCGCGCAGCTCCGGGTCGTCGTAGTAGGAGTCCGGGGTGTCGAGGAACTCGACGCCCGCCGCGCGCATCGCCTTCACCGTCGTGACGATGTCGTTGGTGGCCAGCGCGATGTGCTGGCAGCCCGCGCCGCCGTAGAACTCGAGGTACTCGTCGATCTGCGACTTCTTCTTCGCGATCGCCGGTTCGTTCAGCGGGAACTTGACGCGGTGGTTGCCGTTGGAGACCACCTTGCTCATCAGCGCCGAGTACTCGGTCGCGATGTCGTCGCCGACGAACTCCGCCATGTTCACGAAGCCCATGACGCGGTGGTACCAGTCGACCCAGTAGTCCATCTTGCCGAGTTCGACGTTGCCGACACAGTGGTCGACGGCCTGGAACAGTCGCTTCGGCGCGCCTTCGGGCCGGACGATCTTGCTCTCGCGCGGCTCGTAGCCGGGCAGGTAGACACCGGTGTACTTCGATCGGTCGATCAGCGTGTGGCGGGTCTCGCCGTAGGTCGCGATCGCGGCGATGCGGACGGTGCCGTGCTCGTCGGAGACGTCGTGCGGCTCTTCGAGGACGGTGGCGCCCTGCGCGCGGGCGTGGTCGATGCACTTGTCGACGTCGGCGACCTCGAGGGCGAGGTCGATGACGCCGTCGCCGTGACGGCGGTGGTGGTCGAGCAGCGCGGAGTCGGGCTTGACGCCCCCGGTGATCACGAAGCGGGCCGAGCCCGACTTCAGCACGAACGACTTGCGCTCGAAGTTCCCGGTTTCGGGGCCGGAGTACGCGACGAGCTGCATGCCGAACGCGACCTGGTAGAACCAGGCGGTCTGCGTGGCGTTGCCCGCGATGAACACCACCGCGTCCATCGACTTCACCGGGAAGGGGTCGGTCGAAGAGTCGTGGTCGACGAGGCCGACGAGCTGACGCAGCTGGTCGTAGCTCACGTCGTCAAGAGCACCCTGGGGTTCCACTGTGTGCGTCATGCCCTGAAGCATCCGAGGGCGTGACAAAATGTGCAATGGTCAAAGATTTTGCTGCGCACTATGTCCAGTGAGAGGGCGGGAGGCGCAGTCAAAGTGGGCAACCTGCGTAGGAGGTAGGCACGATGTCGGACTCGCTCGACGCGCTGGACGCGCGGCTGCTGCTGTTGCTCACCGACTCGCCCCGGCTCGGCGTGCTCGAATGCGCCCGCCGTCTCGGCGTCGCGCGGGGCACCGTTCAGGCGAGGCTGGACCGGTTGACCGAACGCGGGATCCTCGGCGGGTTCCCGCCCGAACTCGACCTCGCGGCGATGGGATACGGCCTCACCGCGTTCGCCGTCCTGGAGATCGCGCAGGGCAGGCGGGCCGAGGTCGCGGAGGCGCTGTCCGCCATCGACGAGGTGTGCGAGGTCCACGCGACGACCGGGCAGGGCGATCTCTTCGTGCGGATGGTGGCGCGCAACAACGACGACCTGCAGCGAGTGGTGGACGAAGTGGTCGGCTCGCCGTACGTGCGGCGGACGTCGACGTCGATCGCGTTGTCGACGCCGGTTCCGCCGCGCGTACGGCCGCTGCTGGAACGGCTGGCGAGGAGCTAGCCCACCTGGCTCAGGTACCGCTTCGCCGACCGCTGGACCGCCTCGTGCCCGTCGGTGCGGATGATCGCGTCCCACCAGGCGCCGTAGATCGCCTCGAACGCGTACGGTTCGAGCAGTTCGGCCGCGCGGCGGACGACCTCGGGGCGCTCCGGGATCAGGTTCGGGTAGCTGTACATCATGCCGACGAAGCGACGGTCCGGGATGACCTGCAGGATGTCGCCCGAGAGCACCGCGCCGCGGCCGTTCTCCCCGCCCGGCCAGTGCAGCACCGTCCCGCCGGCGAAATGCACGCCGAGGTTGATGAGCCGCAGGTCGGGGGCGACGTCGAGGGTCGTCCCGCTCCACAGCTTGATCGCCGGATCCGGCCTGCCGATCCACTGCTCGTCGCCCTCGTGCAGGTAGATGGGCGCGTCGAAGGCGTGAGCCCACTCGACCATGGTGGTGTAGTAGTGCGGGTGGCTGATCGCGATGCCGGTGAGCCCGCCGAGGTCACGGACCTTGGCGACGAGGTCGTCGTCGATGAAGCCCGCGCAGTCCCACAGGAAGTTGCCGGATTCGGCCTTGACCAGCAGCGCGCGCTCGCCGATGGCGAAGTTGGGAGTGGACCCGACCCCGATGAGGCCGGGCCCCTGCTCCTCGATACGTGCCTGATACGTCCCGCTCGCGCGGACGGCGTTCAGATCGGTCCAGCGCTGTCCGGCCTGCGGGACATACTGACGTTCGTCCTCGCAGATCGGACAGTCCGACCGGGGCTCCGCGTACTGCATGCCGCAGGCGACGCAGATGGGTAGTTCGCTCATCGTTTCCCTCCAGAATTCTCCGGAGGTCACGCTAACGGCTCATATGCGCGCCCGGCCATGTCGGGCCGGGCGCGCGGGAGGCTACTTGCCGGTGTACGGCACGGCCTTCACGAGCGTCACCTTCTGGATGCTGCCGTTGGGCAGCTCGTACTCGCGGGTCTCGCCCTCTTTGGCGCCGAGCAGCGCCTTGCCGAGCGGGGACTCCGGCGAGTAGACGTCCAGGTCGCCCTCGGTGCCCTCTTCACGGGTCGCCAAGAGGAAGTTCTCGTCCTCGTCGTCACCGTCGTAACGCACGGTGAGGACCTTGCCCGGTCCGGCGCTGCCGTCGTTGGCGGGCGGCTCGCCCACCTTGGCCGAGCGGAGGAGCTCTTGGAGGTGGCGGATGCGGGCCTCGTGCTGGCCCTGCTCCTCACGGGCGGCGTGGTAGCCGCCGTTCTCCTTGAGGTCGCCCTCTTCCCGGCTGTCGTTGATCTTCGCAGCGATGACCGGGCGGAGCTCGATGTAGTGGTCGAGTTCCTGCTTGAGCCTGTCGTAGGCATCCTGGGTCAGCCAGGTCACCTTTGTGTCGCTCACGGTCACCATCTCCTAGTAGGGCCTGCCAGGCTTGGGTGTACAAGCCGGCCACCGGACCGGCATGGCGCGCCGGCCTGGCTGAGATAAAGGAAAAACACGGCCCGTCTTGGGCCGTGCCGGTAGATCAGAGTAACACGGCGCGAGGTATCGCCGCCGGTGGAATTCGGTCGCGCCTCGGCGTTGGGCGCCTGTTTCACCCCGTTGGCCGCTATGGCCTTGACAGGTACCGTGGTACGTCGTATGAGCATCCGAAGATATCAGCCGTGACCGGCTTTCCGATGCTCTTGATGGTGGTCGTCACCCGGCTGTTCTTCGAACCAGGCTGAACGAGGACCTCTTTACGGCCGCTTTCCGCGCCGGCCTTGTCACGGACCCGCACGACGCACACGCCGGGACGGTTCACATCGTCCCTGGTCACGTTGATGGTGATCTCCATCGCGTCGCCCGGCTTCTCGGAGAACGAGACGCGTTCGCCCTCGATGGGCGCGCTGCCGAAGTTCGTGTACGCGACATAGGCGATCCCACCGCTGACCAGCAGCGCGACCAGGGCGAACACCAGGCGCCGCCAGCGGGCGGGCTTCGCGGCGCGGGTCTTGCCGTACCGGTCTCCTGGCACGTCCGTCCGGGTGCTTTCCGCGGTGGGAGCGTCCTGTCCCGTGCTCAACCCGGGCCTCCCGGTTGGTGTCGTCGTGCTCGCAGGGACAATGGGGTCGTATGCGAGTGGTTCCCCTCGAGTATCCGCGCCCGGCCGGGCGAGCCGTCAGGCAGGGTCTGGAGGGGAATAGGGAACGAGAAGGGGACGTTCGGAGCATGGTGTCTGCCGAGGAACCGCCGAAGTCACACCTCCGCCTGATGGCGGTGCACGCGCACCCCGACGACGAGTCGAGCAAGGGTGCCGCCACCATGGCCAGGTACGCCGCCGAGGGGCACGAGGTCATGGTCGTGACCTGTACCGGTGGCGAAGCGGGCAGTGTGCTGAACCCGGCCATGGACCGTCCCGAAGTACTGGCCAACATGACCGAGATCCGCCGGGAGGAGATGGCCCGCGCGGCCAAGATCCTCGGCGTGAGCCACACGTGGCTCGGGTTCATCGACTCGGGGCTGCCCGAGGGCGACCCGCTTCCCCCGGTCCCCGAAGGCTCGTTCGCGGTCATCCCGCTCGAAGAGTCCACCGGCGCCTTGGTGAAGGTCATCCGCGAGTTCCGCCCGCACGTGATCGTCACCTACGACGAGAACGGCGGGTATCCGCACCCCGACCACATCCGCACGCACGAGATCTCGGTCGCGGCCTTCGACGCCGCGGGCGAGGCGGAGCGGTACCCGGAGGCGGGCGAGCCGTGGCAGCCGATGAAGCTGTACTACGTGCACGGGTTCTCGCGCGCCAGGATGACCGTGTTCCACGAGGCCCTGCTCGCGCGCGGCCTGGAGTCGCCGTACGAGGAGTGGCTCAAGTCGTGGGACCCGGACAAGGCCGACGTCATGGAGCGGGTAACCACACGCGTCGAATGCGGCGAGTACTTCGAGCAGCGTGACGAGGCGCTCAAGGCGCACGCCACCCAGATCGACCCGAACAGCCGCTGGTTCGCCGTCCCGCGCGACCTGCAGCGCGAGGTCTGGCCGACCGAGGAGTACGAGCTGGTCCGCTCACTGGTGGACAGCACCCTGCCGGAGGACGATCTGTTCGCCGGCTTGAAGGAGGGTTAGATGAGTTTCGTGGTGCCGGCGTTCGCCGTCATTCCGGTGACGGTGTCGTCGCAGTTCCTGGCGCAGCAGCCCGGCAACGGCGACAACGGCGGCCAAGGTGAGGACTTCGGCAAGTCGTCGCCGGTGGGTTTCCTGATCCTGATCCTGTTCCTGATCGCCGTCGGGCTGCTGGTGCGGTCGATGACCAAGCACCTGAAGCGGCTGCCGGAGAGCTTCGACGAGCCTGCGGAGGCTCCCGCTTCGGCCGAGGAGGCTCCCGAAGCCCCGAAGGCCGACGCGGAGGAGCCCGCGGCGAAGGCCGAGAAACCGACCGCCAAGTCCGACTGAGCGCTGCCATGAAAGGTCCTTTCCTTGCAAAATTTGCAAGGAAAGGACCTTTCATGGCGTTTCCGAAGCGCGTCAGAGGCGCGGGTCGACCGGATCCGACTCCAGCGCCAGCACGGCGAACACGCACTCGTGCACCCGCCACAGCGGTTCCCCGCGCGCCAGCCGCTCCAGCGCCTCGAGCCCCAGCGCGTACTCGCGCGACGCCAGTGCCCGCTTCCGGTTGAGGCCCCGCTTGCGAAGGCGCGAGAGGTTCTCCGGCAGCGTGTAGTCCGGTCCGTAGATGATCCGCAGGTACTCGCGCCCGCGCACCTTCACCCCCGGCTGAACCAGCCCGCGTGCGCCGCGAGTCAGGTTCGCCGCCGGTTTGACGACCATGCCTTCGCCGCCCGCACCGGTCAGCTCCAGCCACCATGCGACGCCGCGTGCCACCGACACCGGGTCGGTGGTGTCGACGGCCAGTGTCCGCGTGCGGGTGAACCGGTCGCCGGTGAGCCGGTCCAGCAGCGAAAGATGCCACTCGTGCGGCCGGTCGTGGTACGTGTGTCCCTCCGACGCCAGGATCTGGAACGGCGCCAGCCGGACACCGTCGAGACCGTCGGTCGGCCAGCAGTAACGCCGGTACGCCTGCCGGTACGCGTCCACAGTGGACTCGCGAGTCCTGGTGCGCGCCAACAGCTCCGACACGTCGATCCCGCGAGCCGCGGCCGCGTCCAGTGACGCGACGGCGGCGGGCAGCACGGACTGCGCCGCCGCGCCGACGGCCGCGTACTGGCCCGAGATCAGCGACCCGGCCTTCGCGCTCCACGGCAGCAACTCCGCGTCGAGCAGCAGCCAGCCGGTGTCCAGTTCCTCGAACAGTTCCGACGCCGCTTCGCGCACATCGGCGAGCAGCCGCGCGTTCTGGTCCGGAGCGAAGAACGGACGGCCAGTGCGGGTGTAGACCGCCCCGGGTCCCTGGATCCCGAACCGCGCGGGAGCCACGTCCTCGTCACGGCACACGAGCACGACGGCCCGCGAACCCATGTGCTTCTCCTCGCACAGGACGTGATCGACACCCGCCGCGCGGAACTCGGCGAAAGCCTCCTCGGGATGTTCCAGGTAGTCGTCCGTGGCGGACGTCGAACACGGCGCCATGGTCGGCGGCAGGTACGGCAGCCAGCGCGGGTCGACGGCGAAACGGCTCATCACCTCCAGCGCCGCCGCCGACTGCTCGGCGGAGACGCCGACCCGGCCGTGGTGCCGGGTCTCGACGATCCGTTTCCCGGTGACGTCGCCCAGTTCCAGCACCGCGGGCTCGCGTCCGCCCAGCGGCCGCGCCGGTTCGAGCGGCCGGGCCGGTTCGTACCAGACCTTCTTCGCCTTGACCGAGACGATTTCCCGCTCCGGGTAACGCAAAGCGGTCAGCTTGCCGCCGAACACGCAACCCGTGTCGAGACACATGGTCCCGTTGATCCATTCCGGCTCCAACGTCGGGGTATGTCCATAAAGGACCATCGCCTTGCCGCGGTAGTCGCGTGCCCAGGGCAACCGGACCGGCAGGCCGTACTCGTCGGTCTCACCGGTGGTGTCGCCGTAGAGCGCGGTGCTCCGCACCCGGCCGGACGCGCGTCCGTGGAATTTCTCGGGCAGGCCCGCGTGCGCCACGACGAGCTTGCCGCCGTCGAGGACGTAGTGCGCGATGAGTCCTTCGCAGAAGGCGTGCGCCTTCGCGCGGAAGTCCTCGTCTTGCGCCGAAAGCTGCTCCAGCGACTCCGCGAGACCGTGTGTGGTCTTGACCTTGCGCCCGTTCAGCGCGCGGACCAGTTTCTGTTCGTGGTTCCCGCAGACGACCAGCGCGCTGCCCGCCTCGGCCATCGCCATCACTCGACGCAGCACGCCCGGCGTGTCGGGTCCGCGGTCGACGAGGTCGCCGACGAACACGGCGGTCCGTCCCTCCGGGTGGACGCCGTCGACGTAGCCCAGTTCGACGAGCAGTTCGTCCAGTTCCTCGCGGCAGCCGTGGACGTCGCCGATGACGTCGAACGGTCCGGTGAGGTCGCGACGGTCGTTGCGCAGCGGCTCGACGACGATCTCCGCTTCGGCGGTCTCGGCCTCGCTCCGCAACACGTGCACGCGACGGAAACCCTCGCGCTCCAACGACTTCAGCGAGCGGTGCAGTTCACCGCGCTGACGCCGGACGACGTGCTCGCCGAAATCGCGGTCCGGCCGGGCCTCGTTGCGTTCCTGGCAGACCTTCACGGGCAGATCGAGCACGATCGCCGTCGGCAGGACGTCGTACTCCTTCGCCAGCTTCAGCAGGCTCGCCCGCGACGCGCGCTGGACGTTCGTCGCGTCGATGACGGTGATCCGTCCCGCTTCGAGTCGCTTCGCCGCGACGTAGTGGAGCACGTCGAAAGCGGCGCCCGAGGCGCTCTGGTCGTTCTCGTCGTCGGCCACCAGGCCGCGGAAGTAGTCGCTGGAGAGCACCTGCGTCGGCGCGAAATGCGTCCGCGCGAAGGTCGACTTGCCGGAGCCGGAGGCGCCGACGAGCACGACGAGGGACATGTCGGGAATGGTCAGTTTCATGCCACGGCCTCCTTTCGAGACGTGAAGACCGCCATCTGGGTCGGCGGTCCTGATTCCTGGGACTCCTGTCCCACCGGCAGGTGGCGGACGTCGTAGCCGCGCCGTGCCGCGACTCCTTCGGCCCACGTGCGGAACTGCTCGCGTGTCCACTCGAAACGGTGGTCGGCGTGCCGGAACCGGCCTTCTTCGAGGAATTCGAAGTGCCGGTTGTACTCGGCGTTCGGCGTCGTGACGAGGACCGTCCGCGGCGCGGCGACCCCGAACACGGCGTGCTCCAGCGCGGGCAGGCGCTCCTCGTCGACGTGCTCGATCACCTCCATCAGCACGGCCGCGTCGTAGCCGGACAGCGACGGATCCGCGTAGGTCAGCGCGGACTGCTTCAGGGTGATCCGCGACTTGTCCTTCAGCCGCTTTTCGGCGATGTCGAGCGCGCTCGCGGACACGTCGACACCGACGATCTCGGTGAACGACGGCTCCTTCTGCAGCACGCGCAGCAACGCGCCACCACCGCAGCCGAGGTCGAGCACGCGCCGCGCGCCCGCCGCCCGGAGCGCCGCGAGCACACTGCCCTGACGCTGGACGGCCAGCGGTTCGGGCCGGTCCGGCAGCTCGGTGACCCGGGCCTCGGCTTCGGCGGGCACGTCGTCCGCCTCGGCGAGCCGGCCGAGCGCGTACGAGACGATCGGGCGGCGTCGTTCGAGGTACCGGTTCGTGATCAGGTCGCGTTCCGGATGAGCGGCGAGCCAGCCTTCGCCGACACGCAGCAGCTTGTCCGCTTCGTCCTGGCCGATCCAGTAGTGCTTGTCCCCGTCGAGCGCGGGCAGCAGGACGTACAGGTGCCGCAACGCGTCGACGACACGCTGGGTGCCGGTCAGCCGGAGATCGACGTAGCGGGAATCGCCCCACTGCGGGAACTCGGGATCGAGCGGGACGGCCTTCGCCTCGACCTGCCAGCCGAGCGGTTCGAAGAGTTTGTGGACGACCTCGGCGCCTCCGCGCGCGGTCAGCGACGGGACCCGGATCTCCAGCGGGAAACGCTCGTCGACCAGCTCCGGCCGGTTCGCGCACCGGCCGGCCAGCGCCGTGGTGAAGGCGGCCCGCAGCGCCACCGCCAGATACGAGCCACCCGCGTACGGGCGGTCGTTGACGTATTGGGTCAGCGACGTGCCGCCACCGCGCACGAGGTCGACCGGGTCGATCTCGACCAGCAGGGAAACGGTGCAGCGCTCGTCGGACGCCTCCGGATAGAAGACGTGCGCCGTCCCGGCCGAGAGCGTGAGCGATTGCGCCTTCTCCGGATGCTTGTGCAGGAGAAAGCCGAGGTCGGTGGCCGGGTTCCGGGTGGTGGTCATGGTCAGGAGCACCGGACGAGTGTCGCGCAGACGGCCGTTCTGCGCCCCCGCTTTTCCGCATGCGACCCTGGTGACATGTCGAACCGCCTGAAGGCCGCGACCAGTCCGTACCTGCTGCAGCACGCCGAGAACCCGGTGGACTGGTGGCCCTGGGGCGAGGAGGCGCTGGCCGAGGCGAAACGGCGGAACGTGCCGATCCTGCTTTCGGTCGGCTACGCGGCCTGCCACTGGTGCCACGTCATGGCGCACGAGTCCTTCGAGGACGAAGCCACCGCGACGCTGATGAACGCGAACTTCGTCAACATCAAGGTGGACCGCGAGGAGCGCCCGGACATCGACTCGGTGTACATGGCGGCCACGCAGGCGATGACCGGTCAGGGCGGCTGGCCGATGACGTGTTTCCTCACCCCGGAAGGGGAGCCGTTCCATTGCGGCACTTACTATCCGCCGTCGCCGCGCCCAGGGATGCCGTCGTTCTCGCAGCTGCTCGTCGCGGTCGCCGAGGCCTGGGGCGAGCGGCCGGACGAACTGCGTTCCGGCGCCCGGCAGATCATCGCCCACCTCACGGAGAAGAGCGGTCCGCTGCCCGAGTCCGTTGTGGACGGTGCGGCGCTGGACGCCGCGGTCGCCACGCTGCGCAAGGAGTTCGACACCGGGAACGGCGGCTTCGGGGGAGCGCCGAAGTTCCCGCCGACGATGGCGTTGAACTTCCTGCTCCGTCACCACGAGCGCACCGGAGCCGATCTCGCCATGGTCGAGCACACCGCCGAGGCGATGGCGCTGGGCGGGCTGAACGACCAGCTCGCGGGTGGGTTCGCGCGGTACTCGGTCGACGCGCGCTGGGAAGTGCCGCATTTCGAGAAGATGCTGTACGACAACGGTTTGCTGCTGCGGTTCTACGCGCAGTTCCACGGCGTGACCGGGTACGGGTACGCGCGGCGGGCGGTCGAAGAGACGGCGGAGTTCCTGCTGCGCGACCTCGGGACGGCCGAGGGCGGTTTCGCCGCGTCGCTCGACGCGGACACCGATGGCGTCGAAGGGCTCACCTATGTCTGGACGCCCGCGCAGCTCGCCGAAGTGCTCGGCGACGAGGACGGTGCTTGGGCGGCCGAGCTGTTCCAGGTGACCGAACGGGGCAATTTCGAGCATGGCGCCTCGACGCTGCGGCTGCGTGAACCGCATCCAGAGGACGAAACGCGGTATGAGCGAGTCCGCCGTGCGTTGCTGGCCGCGCGAAACGAGCGCCCCCAGCCCGCCCGCGACGACAAGGTGATCGCCGCCTGGAACGGGCTCGCGATCGGCGCGCTCGCCAAAGCGGGCTCGCGGCTCGATCGTCCACAGTGGATCGAAGCGGCGGCTCGCGCGGCGGCTTTCCTGATGGACACCCATTTCGTGGCCGGACGCCTGCGCCGGACCTCCCGTGACGGCGTCGTCGGCACGACGGCGGGAGTGCTGGAGGACTACGCGTGCCTCGCCGAGGGCCTGCTCGAACTCCACCAGGCGACCGGGGAACCGCGATGGCTCGCCGACGCCATCACCTTGCTGGACCTCGCGTTGGCCCATTTCGGCGTCCCGGACTCGACGGGTGCCTACTACGACACCGCCGACGACGCGGAAGTCCTGGTGCAGCGGCCTTCCGACCCGACCGACAACGCGAGCCCGTCGGGAGCGTCGGCCTTGGCGAACGCCTTGCTGACCGCGTCGGTCCTCGCCGGGCACGACCGGGTGGGCCGCTACCGCGAGGCGGCCGAGCAGGCGCTCGCCCGGGTGGGACGGCTCGCCGCCCACGCGCCGCGGTTCGCCGGACACTGGCTCACCGTGGCCGAAGCGGCCGCCGCCGGACCGGTGCAGGTCGCCGTCGTCGGCCCGGATGCCGCTTCACGCGCGGAGCTGCTGGCCGCGGCCGTCGCGTCGTTGCCGGACGGCGCCGTCGTCGTGAGCGGGACCCCGGATGCCGAAGGGGTGCCGCTGCTGGCCGATCGGCCGCTGGTCGACGGCGCCGCCGCCGCGTACGTGTGCCGTGGTTACGTGTGCGAGCGGCCCGTCACCACCGCCGAGGAGCTGAGGTCTCAGCTCACCAGTCCCACGACGTAGGGGCGAAGGCGCCGCCGCCCGTCTGCGGTGCCCCGACCGGCTTCACCGCGACCTGTGGCTTCGGCTTCGGCTTGGCCGACGTGGTCTTGGTGGGTTTCGGCGGCTTCGTGGTGGTCGGTGGCTTCGTGGTCGGCGGCGTCCCGATGATGGTGAAAGTGCGGGAAGTCTTCGTGCCATCCGAGCAGGTGAATGTCGCCACGTACTTGCCCGGTGTCTTGCCGACCTTGCCGTAGCCTGCGGCCTTCCCCCAGTTACCGCCGATCGTCCACTGGAGCGGCGCCGCGAACCCCGGCGACGTCACCGGGGTCGCCGGTCCGCAGCCGCCCATCGCGGCCTTCGTCTCGGCGTAGATCTGCCCGCCGGGTTCGACTTCGGTCGGGGCCAAGAACCAGGACACGTCCTTGGCCTCCGCCGCCGCCGGTACGACCACGCCGAGCTGGGCCGCTCCGAGCACGAGAGCGCCGATCATGGCTTTCTTCAACATGAGGTCCCCTTCCCTGTCGACTGCTGGTGGGAACACGTCCGTGCAGGTCATCAGGTTGCCCCGGGTTTTCGCCCGGGGAGAACACGCGTGAGGTTCGGCTGTTGCGGGCGTAGCGTCGGTAGCGTTGTAATCATGTAATCGAGGAGGCGGGTCAGATGGGACGCGGAAGCTGGAAAGGCCGGGGCGGCTGGCAGCAGGCGGACATCCCGGCGGCGGACGACGCGGCCGCGTGGTTCGGCGGCAGGCTCCCCGAGGGCTGGTTCACCGGCGACCCCGAGGTCACGGTGGATCGCGAAGAGATCGTCATCGTCGGCGAACTCCAGCCGCTCACCGGCGAGTACGCCGACGACGCGGCCCGAGCGGCGGCCGAGGACGGCCGGATCAGCCGGTTCCGCGAGGAGACCCGCGACGAGCGGATCGAGATCGCGCGCCAGGCCGAGCACCGCTATCAGCGCAAGGTCGCGTGGGGCGCGAGCCTCGGCGGCACACGGCATCTGTTCACCACGCATTCGGCGCCGGTCATGACCAGGCTGCGGCAGCCGGAACGCCTGGTGCTCGACACCCTCGTCGACGCGGGTGTCGCCCGGTCGCGGTCGGAGGCGCTCGCCTGGGCGGTCCGGCTGGTCGGGGAACACGCGGACGCCTGGCTCGCCGAGCTTCGGGAGGCGATGACCAAGGTCGACGATCTCCGCTCACAGGGACCGGACCTTTCCTGAGGCCGGGGTCCGCCCGTAGAGTCGGGATTCCGCCGTCTTCACCGAAGTCCTCTTGCGAAAGAAGGCGTCATGGACGGCAGATTCTCCCGGCGTTGGCTCATCAAGGGCGGTCTCGCGGTGGCCGCGAGCCCACTGCTCGCGCCCACCGCCTCGGCGGCCCCGGCCCTTCCCTGGCCCGCCGCCGAAGACATCGTCGCGCGGACGAAACGTCCGGTCTTCCCGGACCGGACGTTCTCGGTGCTCGACTTCGGCGCCAAGGGTGACGGGAAGACCGACAACACCGCGGCGATCAGGAAGGCGATCGAGACGGCCAACGCGCGCGGCGGCGGACGCGTCGTCGTGCCGAAGGGCACCTTCGTCACCGGTGCGGTGTACCTCAAGAGCAACGTGGACCTGCATCTCGCGGCGGGTGCCGTACTCGCTTTCGGTTCCGACGCCTCGAAGTTCCCGAACGTGCTCACCCGCTACGAAGGCATCGAGTGCGTGAACCGGTCGCCGATGATCTACGCGTATAAGGAATCCAACATCGCCGTGACCGGGAAGGGCACCCTCGACGCGGCGGGCACGGCGTCCTGGAACAAGGGCAAGGACCGCGAGTACCTGGAATCGTTGGTGGCCAAGGGAATCCCGCCGGAGCGGCGGATCGTGCCCGGCTCCGGGCACGCCATGCGCTCCACGTTCGTCGAGCCGTACTCGTGCGACACCGTGCTCATCGAAGGAATCACGCTGAAGAACCCGATGTTCTGGCAGCTGCATCCGACGCTCTGCCGGAACGTCACGATCGACGGCGTCCGCACGGACGCGAGCACCGCGCATTCCAACACCGACGCCTGCGATCCGGAGTCCTGCGACCACGTCGTGATCGTGAACTCCCACCTGGGCGCGCACGACGACAACATCGCGCTGAAATCGGGCCGGGACGCCGACGGCCGCAGGGTCGGCGTGCCGTGCCAGAACATCGTCGTCGCGAACTGCGTGATGGACGGCAACTGGGGCGCGATCACCTGCGGCAGCGAACAGACCGGCGGTATCCGGAACGTCTACGCGCACAGGCTCACCGTCACCGGCGAGACGAAGTACGGGCTGTACGTCAAGTCGAACACCTTGCGGGGCGGATTCACCGAGAACGTCAATCTCGACAGCGTTTCCGGCACGTTCGTCCGTTCGGTGGTGTACGTGCTGCCGGACTACAACGGACAGACGGGCGAGCATGTGCCCCGGTTCGGGCCGTTCACCCTCAGCCGTTCGACCGGTACGAAATGCGGGCAAGCGGCGTTCAACGTCCGAGGGTTGCCCAACTCACACGTTCGGGGGCTGCGGGTGAGCGATTGCCGCTTCGACGGCGTCGCGAACACGGAGAACACCCTGAAACACGTCGACGACCTGCGGTTCGAGAACACGACGATCAACGGGGAACCGGTCTGATTCGTCCTGCGCTTCCCGATGCGGTGCGGCAGGCTGAACGCAGACCGCACCGCATCGGAGGAATCGTGGACACACCAGGACTTCCCGCGAAGATCGACCCGGACGTGCTGACCACCGTCCTCGATGGACGGTGGGCCGGGCTCCGCCGCGCGGTGCGCGCGCAGATGGCCGCGGAGGTCTTCGAAGACCCTGTCGACGTCGACACCGAAACGCATCGCGCCCAGGTGCTCGAATGGCTGCGGCTGCTCGCCCGCACCGACCGGCCGGGGCTCGGTTTCGACCCGGCGTACGGCGGTGGCGGAGACGTCGGCGGCGCGTTGACGTCGTTCGAGATGCTGGGCTTCGGCGATCTCTCGCTGATGGTGAAGGCAGGTGTCCAATGGGGTCTGTTCGGTGGTGCCGTGCAGCTGCTCGGCACCGAACGCCACCACGAGCGGTATCTGCGCGACATCAAGGATCTGGAGCTGCTGGGTTGTTTCGCGATGACCGAGCACGGCCACGGCTCGGACGTCCAGCATCTGCGCACCACCGCGACCTACGACCCGGCGACGCGCGAATTCGTCGTGCACACGCCGGACCGGGGCGCGATGAAGGAGTACATCGGCAACGCCGCCCGCGACGGCGAACTCGCGGTGGTGTTCGCGCAGCTGATCACCGGTGGCGAGTCCCGCGGGGTGCACGCGTTCCTGGTGCCGATCCGCGGTGAGAAGGCGCGCGGCGTCGTGATCGAGGACTGCGGCCGCAAGGCGGGCCTCAACGGCGTCGACAACGGACGGCTCACGTTCGACCAAGTCCGGATCCCGCGCGAAGCGCTGCTCAACCGCTTCGGTGACGTCGCCGAGGACGGGACGTACACGAGCCCGATCGAAAGCGACGGACGCCGGTTCTTCACGATGCTCGGCACGCTCATCCGCGGCCGGGTCAGCGTCGCGGGCAGCGCCGGCAGCGCGACGAAACGCGCGCTGGCGCTGGCCATCCGCTACGGCGAGCAGCGGCGGCAGTTCGCGCGGCCCGACGGCGAAGAGGTCGTGATCCTCGACTACCGCGCCCACCAGCGGAAACTGCTGCCCGCGCTGGCGACGTCGTATGCGCTGCACTTCGCGCAGGAAGGGCTCGTCTCGAAGCTGCACGACATCGCCGAGGACGCGCCGGAAGAGGAGCAGCGAGAGCTGGAATCGCGCGCCGCCGGCATCAAGGCCGTCTCGACCTGGCACGCGACGGCGACCATCCAGGCGGCCCGGGAGGCATGCGGCGGC
The DNA here is from genome assembly GCF_041021335.1 of Amycolatopsis sp. SB7-3. Taxonomy (NCBI): domain Bacteria; kingdom Bacillati; phylum Actinomycetota; class Actinomycetes; order Pseudonocardiales; family Pseudonocardiaceae; genus Amycolatopsis; species Amycolatopsis sp. SB7-3. Next base: position 1,132,621 of record NZ_JBFPJQ010000001.1, on the reverse strand, counting down.
TCCGGTTATCTCTCGGAGAACCTGCTCGCCGGGCTGAAGGCCGACACGGACGTCTTCACCACCTTCGAGGGTGACAACACCGTGCTGCTGCAGCTGGTCGCGAAGGGTTTGCTGACCAGCTACAAGGATCACTTCGAGGATCTCAGCCCGCTCGCGACCGCGAGGTTCGTGGCGGAGCAGCTCGTCGAGGCCGTGATCGAGCGGACGTCCGCGCGCAAGGTCGTCGAGCGGCTCACCGAAGCCGACGACGGCGACGTCCTCTACTCCCGCGAGTGGCACCTGAAGTTGTTCGAAGACCGCGAAGAGCATGTGCTTGCCGGCGTCGCGCAGCGTCTGCGTAAGGCGGGCTCAGATCCCTTCGGTGTTTTCAACGACGCGCAGGACCACGTGCTGCGCGCGGGCCGAGCGCACGTCGACCGGGTGGTGCTGGAAGCGTTCGTCGACGCCATCGAACGTTGTGCCGACGGGGAGGCCCGTGAGCTGTTGGAACGGGTCTGCGACCTCTACGCGCTCGCGAACATCGAGGCGGATCGCGGCTGGTTCCTCGAACACGGACGCCTGACCTCCGGACGCTCGAAGGCCGTCACCGCCGCGGTGAACGCGCTGTGCGCTGACCTGCGCCCGCACGCGCGGACCCTCGTTGACGCCTTCGCTATCCCCGAGCCGTACCTAGCGGCTCCGATGCTGCGGGACTGACCTGGGCGCGCTGCTCGGCGAGCTCGGCCCGCAACGCCTTGACCTCGCGGGTCAGCTCGTCGAGATGCTCGCGGGTCACGGCCTGCGCGTTCTCGTCGGCCTCGGTCACCCGGCGGATCAGCCACGACGCGAGCGTCGCGGTGACCACACCGAGCAGGGCGATCCCGGCCACCATGAGCCCGACCGCGACGATCCGGCCGGTGCCGCTGACGGGATAGCGGTCGCCGTAGCCGACCGTGGTGATCGTCGTGATCGACCACCACACCGCGTCCGGGAAGTCGGTGATCGGCGCGTCCGGCGCGGCGCGTTCGGCGTCGAGCACGGCGAGCGCCGAACAGAACACGATGAGCGCCGTCGCGCCCACCGTGTAGACCACTACCCGGCCGCGCAGCGACAGGCCGGCGTTGCGGTTGAGGACGTTGAGCACCGTGACCAGCCGGAGCAGGCGCAGCTGCCGGATCAGCGGGAGCACGATGATCAGCAGGTCGAAGACGTTGTTCTTCAGGAAGACCCGTTTGTCCTCGGCGTGTTTGAGGCGGACGCCGTAGTCGAGGGCGAAGACCGCCCACGCGAGCCAGGTGACGACCTCGCACCAGACCCGCCCGGTGTGCCCGAGCGAGGGCTGGAGGATCGGCCAGGCGTACGCGGCCAGGAACAGTACGGCGGCGGCGTTGAGCGGCCACTCCATCCGCTTTTCCCACATCGGACGTCTCCTCACCTGGCCTTTCCCAGGTGCGTACGTTAAGCGATGTCGAGGGCCGTTCCATAGAGTTTGTCGGTTTTGAGGGTGATGTAGAGCCTTCGCTCGCCTTCGGGTGTTGGCGTGACTTCGGAGAGTTCCGCCTTCCCTTCCACGACGGCGAAACTCCAGTGGTCGGCGCTGGAGACGTAGAGGGAGGCGGTCGGATTGTTGCGCAGCTGCTTGACCTTCAGGCGGTCTTCGGTCGTGCTGATCCGGATCTCGCGTGTCTCCGGGTCCCACGTGTAGACGACGGTGGAGAGATGCGGGCGGCCGTCACGTTTGACGGTCGCGAGGGCGCCGAAGGTGTGTGCGGCGAGGAAGTCACTGAGGGCCGCGTCGTCGAGGCGGCGGGGAGGTGCGTTCTTGGCCATGCGGTGATCATGGCTCCTCGGCCGAGGCGCCGGAAGAAGGCACTTTCTTGTGCCAGAGGGAACACGCTTGTGTCCGTCCTGGTCACGGGATCACGGCACTCGCGTGATTGGAGACGTAACTCGCGTGTTCGAAGGCGGAACACGGAGTTCCGTCTCCAATCACGCGAGTTCCGGGCTCAATCACGCGAGTTACGTGTTCGGGCACGCGAGGCTAGGCGTACATGGCCAGCCAGATCGCGATGTAGTGCGAAACCGCGGCGAGGACCGTGCAGGCGTGGAAGTACTCGTGGTATCCGAAGGTGTCCGGGAAGTGGTTCGGCCACTTCACCGCGTAGAACACCGCGCCCAGCGTGTAGAACAGCCCGCCGACGCAGAGCAGCACGAGCGCCGCGACGCCGGCGTGCGTGGCCAGTTCGGGCAGGACGAAGACGGCGACCCAGCCCAGCGCGATGTAGATCGGCACGCCCAGCCACCGTGGCGCGTTCGGCCACAGCATCTTCAGGGTGACGCCGCCGATCGCGCCACCCCACACGATCGCGAGCACGATGTACCCGGTCGGCTGGGACATGGCCAGAAGGGTGAACGGCGTGTAGGTGCCGGCGATGAACAGGAAGATCATCGAATGGTCGGCGCGCTTCATCCATTCGTATGCTCGTGGGCTCCACAAGCGACGGTGGTACAGCGCGCTGACGCCGAAGACGCCGAGGACGGTCAGGCCGTAGACCGAAGTGGACAAAGCGGCTATACCAGACACAGTGGACGCCGCGAGGCTGATGAGGGTCGCGGCTCCGGCGACGGCGCCGAAGAAGGACCAGAAATGGATGTGCCCACGCAATCGAGGACGCGTGTCCACCACGGGCGCGGGGCCGGACGGCTGGGGTTCGGTCGCTACGCTCACTCACTCAGGTTACGGCACCGTAGGTTTTTCGCCAGTCTCCGTGGCGCGTCCCACTGGGGCCCGCGGGGTGACTAGTCTCCACTGGCGTGAGTCTTCGGTCCTTCTTGTCAGACGTCGTGTACAGCGCCTACGGCAGGCGCCTGATCCAGCAGGCCAAGGGGCGCCATCCACGCCACATCGCCATCATGCTGGACGGCAACCGCCGCTGGGCGCGCGAAGCGGGCTTCACGGACGTCGCCGACGGCCACCGGGCCGGCGCCAAGAAGATCGCCGACTTCCTGAGCTGGTGCAACGAGGCCGACGTCGAGGTCGTCACCATGTGGCTGCTTTCGACGGACAACCTCGGGCGCGCGGCCGAGGAACTCAGCCCGCTGCTGAAGATCATCACCGACGTCACCGACGAACTCGCCGCGCCGCACACGCCCTGGCGGCTCCGCATCGTGGGAGCCCTTGACTTACTGCCGCCCGAGGTCGCGAAGGCCCTCAGTGCGGCCGCGGAGCGTACTGAAGGGCGCTCCGGGATGGAGGTCAACGTCGCGGTCGGTTACGGAGGACGTCAGGAGATCGCCGACGCGGTCCGCAAACTCCTGCTCCAGCACGCCGACGAGGGCACCTCGATCCGCGAACTCGCGAAGATCCTGGACGTCGACCATATTTCCGAACACATGTACACCTCGGGCCAGCCCGATCCGGATCTGATTATCCGCACCTCGGGTGAGCAGCGGCTTTCCGGATTCCTGCTCTGGCAATCGGCGCATTCCGAATTCTGGTTCACCGAAGCTTATTGGCCCGCATTCCGCCGCGTCGATTTTCTCCGCGCGATGCGCGATTACGCGTGGCGGCATCGGCGCTTCGGTTCCTGACCGGTGACATGACGAAGGCCCCGGCGTGCACTCCGGGGCCTTCGACGTCGTCACTGAAGATCAGTGGTGGTGGTGCTCCAGCGAGTGGGCGATCAGCGCCGGGGTGAGCGCGACGCCCGTGTAGGCACCGGCGACCAGCGAAGCGGCACCGTAGCCCAGCGCGCCGCCGCCCTCGATGAACGTGTTGTAGGCGTCGCCGAACGTGGGGTCCGGGGTGCCGGAGGTGTCACCAGTGGCGGCGAACGCGGTCCCGCCGACCATCATGATGCCCGCGGCGACGGCGGAAACGAAACCAGCCTTCTTCAGCACTTCGCACACTCCTTGGTAGAGATATTCAGGGATCGGGGGCACCGAAATCCGGTGGGGGTGTCCCGCAGTGAGAAAATTACTCGCTATTCAGGAGTTGTGACCGTTGCGTAAGCCCATTGTGTGAGCCCGAAAAGGCGCGTTTCACTCGGTCCGGTTCTCTGTCTCGGGCACAAAATGCGACCGGCTACCAAGCGTGGTAGAACCCTCGATCCCATCAGGTGAACGCCCTGCGTCGCGTTAATCCATCCGGGTCGCATCGACGAGCGTCCCTGAATGGAGATCATCACTACGGACTGTGATGGTGACCAGGCGTTGATGTCACGCGACCGACAGTGAGATGACGGTTTGGCGAATCACCGTGGTGGCTGCCTGCGCGATCGGCCGGACGCAGGTACCTTCCGGAAGTGAGGGTTCGCGTCCCATGCGGACTCTCGCGGGAGGCCCTGGTCGTGGCGGTTGTCGACAGGGCGGCACAGCCGCCCAGTGGATGCACGAGGGGGCCGGCACCCGGCCCTCGCGGCCGTGCCGACTGACGTCGGAAGACGTCGGAAGGAGCGGTTAGCCAGGGAGGTGCCCGGCCCAGCGAGTGCGGGCGTGGTGCCACGCCCACGAGGGAGATGCCGTCGTGACTGCGCAGCGTTCACCCCGCAAGGCCTCTGGCCGTTCTTCGACCGGTGCCTCTGGCCCGGAGAAAGCCTCGATCTCGCCCGAATCCCAGCGGTCCACTTACGTGCTCGACACGTCGGTCCTGCTCTCTGACCCCTGGTCGGTGACCCGTTTCGCCGAACACGCGGTCGTGCTCCCGCTGGTCGTCATCAGTGAACTGGAGGCGAAACGTCACCATCCCGAACTGGGGTGGTTCGCGCGCGAAGCGCTTCGCATGCTCGACGACCTGCGTCGTCAGCACGGCAGGCTCGACGCGCCGATCCCGATCGGTGAGCACGGCGGCACCCTGCAGGTGGAGTTGAACCACTCCGATCCCACGGTGCTCCCGGTCGGCTTCCGCACCGACTCCAACGACCACCGCATCCTCGCCTGTGCGCTCAATCTGGCGGCGGAACGCGCGTCGGTCACGCTGGTGACCAAGGACATCCCCCTGCGCGTCAAGGCGGGAGCCGTCGGCCTCGAAGCCGACGAGTACCGCGCGCAGGAGGTGACGCCCTCGGGCTGGACGGGGATGGCGGACGTGGACGTTCCGCAGACCCTCGTCGACGCGCTGTTCAGCGGCTCTTCGGTGGATCCGGCGGAATTCGGGATGCCCGAGGTCGGTGAACTGCCCTGTCACACCGGGTTGAGGCTGCTCGCGGGCAGTTCGAGCGCGTTGGGCCGGGTCACCGCGGACAAGCGGATCCGGCTCGTGCGCGGCGACAAGGAGGCGTTCGGGCTGCACGGCCGCTCGGCCGAACAGCGGGTGGCGCTGGATCTTTTGCTGGACTCCGACGTCGGCATCGTCTCGCTGGGCGGACGGGCCGGGACGGGTAAGTCGGCGCTCGCGCTCTGCGCGGGGCTGGAGTCGGTGATGGAACGCCGCCAGCACCGCAAGGTGGTCGTGTTCCGGCCGGTCTACGCGGTCGGCGGCCAGGAACTGGGCTACCTGCCCGGTTCCGAGAGCGAGAAGATGCAGCCGTGGGCGCAGGCGGTGTTCGACACCCTCGGCGGGCTGGTCAGCCAGGACGTCCTCGACGAGGTCTTCGACCGCGGCATGCTCGAGGTGCTCCCGCTGACCCATATCCGCGGCCGGTCGCTGCACGACACGTTCGTCATCGTCGACGAGGCGCAGTCCTTGGAGCGCAACGTGCTCCTGACCGTGCTTTCGCGGCTGGGCACGGCCTCGCGGGTCGTGCTCACGCATGACGTCGCGCAGCGCGACAACCTGCGGGTCGGGCGGCACGACGGCGTTTCCGCGGTGATCGAGAAACTCAAGGGGCATCCGCTGTTCGCGCATGTCACATTGACCCGTTCCGAGCGTTCGCCGATCGCGGCGCTCGTCACCGAGATGCTGGAGGACCACGGCTAGGCACATGTCATGAAAGGGTCGTTCAGGACGTTTTCTGTCCTGAACGACCCTTTCATGACACTCACGACACCGGTTTCGCCCAGGGGAGCGGCCGTCCGTCCACGTCGTCGGTGAGTTCCACGCCGAGCATGGCCGAAAGGGTCGAGCCCAGATCGACGACGTCCAGATCCGGCAGTTTCGCGCCCGGCTCGAAACCGGGACCGCTGGCGAGCAGCAGCCCGTCCGGCCGGTGGTCCCCGGTGCGCCAGTGCTCGTCCGGGCCGTAGACGACGCCGGTCTTGGGCGACCAGACGGTCTCGATCGGCCCGGTGCGGGCCCAGTCGATCAGCAGATCCGGCAGCGTGTCGTCGGCTTCCCGGTCGTAGTGGTCGCTCGTGCGGGAAACCTCGCGCACGACGGGTTTCCCCGACGCGACGTTCACCAGCGAGAGCAGGTCTTCGGTCAGTCTCTCGCACACGGCTTCGTATTCGGCACCGGGCCGGACGACGCCGTGCGGTTCGCGGCCGGCCAGGTTGATCCGCACCCCGCCGAAGACGAAGTTGTTGGGAGACAGATAGAACCGCTGCTTCGACCGCTGTTCGGCGGTCGCCCAGTTCGGCACCGCGGGCAGCGGGGAAGAAGCGAGACGCTTGCGCAGCAAGGGCATCGCGGCCGAAGCGAGCTTCGTCCGCAAAGGACGGGGGAGTGCGGAGTAGGCGCGCTTGGCCGTCGTCATCGCACCGCCGCCCCGCAGTCCTTCGGTCTCCACCGTGTCGAGGAGCCGCAGGATTTCGTGCAGCAGATGGCTTCCCTCGTACCGTGATCCCATGCCGTGGCTCAGCAGCACGAAGACCGTGGTGTCCGGTCCGGCCAGCGCGAGATGCTCGCCGATCGCCTCGTCGAGGCCGCGGTAGACCGCGCGGATCGGATCCAGTTCCGCGGCGAGCGCGACGTCGTGGTCGCGGTGGCCCGGGTCGTGCAGATGCCACTGCTGATGGCCGATGCTGTGGGATTCCCCGTACACCGAAAGGAAAAGGTCCCAATCGCCCTCGGCGAGCAGTTTCGTCGACACCTGGGTCTTCTGCCCGATCCCGGCGACGAGGCCGTGGGTCAGCGCGCGTTCCTCGTCCGGCGTGCGGTGCGGTCCCTCGCGGTGGAGGTAGTCGTCCGGCGCCCAGTCGCGGACCAGATCGGGCTCGGCGGTGAGGATGGGAGTGAGCCCGAACTCGGCCTCGATCTCCTTCGCCAATTCCGGTGGCGAGGTGTGGAAGCCGAAATGCCGGTCGTGGCAGGCGTATTCGCTCACCATGGCGCCGTTGATCGGTTTGTCCGCACGGGAATGCGGGACGTCGAGCACGGCGACCCGTTTGCCCGCATCGGAAAGCGTCTCCCAGAACGGGGTGCCCCGGATCTCCAGCGGGCTGGTCAGCCGCCGTTCGTAGGTTTTGGTGTCGACCTCTTCCCAGCAGTGGAACCCGGTCCGCGCGGCGGTGCGCGCGGTGAAGAAACTGCTCCACAACGAGCCGACGAACAGACCGTAGGGATTGTGCGTGGTCGCCGAAGCGCTGGTTTCGAGCAGGCGTGCCAACGTCGGCACCTCGCCCGCGGCGGCGAGTTCGCGGATCGTGGTGGGGTCGCACGCGTCGAGTGCGACCACGAGGATCTTGGCGGGCTCGGTCATACTCGGTGCTCCGGTCCTGAATGCTTGCGGCGGATGGCGGCGAAATCGTCGTCGTAGGTCGGCCCGTGGGAAAGCCGGTCCCCGGAAGTCGTCGTGTAAAAGCAGGAGATCGCCGGGACGACCAGCGGCGCGCGGTCCGCGGTCAGCGCCAGGAGCAGATCCCAGTCGCCCATCTCGACCAGCGATTCGTCGAACCGGGCCTCCCGAAGACCGGCTCGGTGCGCGACGGCGCCGATGTCGGCGAGATTCTCCCGCTCCAGGGTTTCCCGGTCGTAGCGGCGCAGGAACAACGTCGGCAGCCCGCCGATGTCGTCGATGACGAAACCGCCGTAGGCCGCCGTGATCTCCGGATGTCCGCCGAACGCCCAGCCCAAAGCCTTGAGCCACAAGGGATGCATGGTGTTGTCGTCGTCGAGGTAGGCGACCACGTCGCCGGTGACCTCGGCCAGCCCGGCGTTGCGGGCGGCGCAGACACCGCCGTGCTCGACCCGGATCGAACGGATCCGCGGATCCTCGAAACCGGCGATCACCTTCGGCGTGGAATCCGAACTGGCGTCGTCGACGATCACCAGTTCCCAGTTCTCGTAACGCTGCGCCAGCACCGAAGCGACGGCGCGCGGCAGCAGCGCGGCCCGGTCGTGCGTGGGCAGGACGATCGAGATCTTCGGTGCGGCAAGGAGTTCGTGCTGATCGATCCAGTGCGTGAACGTGCGGACGTCACGCGCGGCTTCGAGGTTTTCGGTGCGGAGGTGCAGGCCTTCGAACGCGGTGTCGTGGCCGCCGAGCCAGCCGTCGAGCGCTTCCTGTCGCGCGTCGAGGGCGGCTTGCCGGTCCTCGACGGTGGAGATGCGCGCGTCGCCGTCCCGCAGGGCTTTGCCGTGGTCTTCGAGCCAGGCGGTGCGATGCTCCAGCGTGGCGCGCAAGCGCTCGATCTCCGCCGCCTGCTCCGCGAGCGCGGTCCGCAGCTCGGCGATTTCCCCGTTTTCCGCGTGGCGGCGGTCGTCCTTCGCCGCCGCCACGATCCGTCTCAGGCGTCTCACCCGGTGCACCTTAGTGCTTCGGGTGCGCTGAATCACCAGCCCGACGGCAGCGGACGTCCTTCCGCGAAACCGGCGGCGGACTGGATCCCGAGCAGCGCGCGCTCGTGGAACTCCTCCAGTGTCCGGGCACCCGCGTACGTGCAGGCCGAACGGACACCGGAGCCGATCGAGTCGAGCAGGTCCTCGACGCCGGGGCGAGCCGGGTCCAAGGCCATCCGCGACGCCGAAATGCCCTCTTCGAACAGGCCCTTCTTGGCGCGTTCGAAGACGTTGTCCGTACGCGTGCGGGCGCCGACGGCGCGTTTCGACGCCATGCCGAACGATTCCTTGTACGGCTTGCCCTGCTCGTCGTAGCGCAGGTCGCCCGGGGATTCGTGGGTGCCGGCGAACCACGAGCCGACCATCGCCGCGGACGCCCCGGCGGCCAGCGCGAGCGCGACGTCGCGCGGATGCCGCACGCCGCCGTCCGCCCAGACGTGCTTGCCCAGTTCACGCGCCGCGGCCGCGCATTCGGCGACGGCGGAGAACTGCGGGCGCCCGACGCCGGTCATCATCCGGGTCGTGCACATGGCGCCGGGGCCGACGCCGACCTTGACGACGTCCGCTCCCGCGTGGATCAGGTCGCGTGTGCCCTCCGCGGTGACCACGTTCCCGGCGACCACCGGCACCTGGGGATTCACCGACCGGACGGCCTTGAGCGCGGAGATCATCTTCTCCTGGTGGCCGTGCGCGGTGTCGACCACGAGCACGTCGACGCCCGCCGCGAGGACGGCCTCGGCCTTCGCCGCGACGTCGCCGTTCACGCCGATCGCGGCGGCGACCCGCAGGTTGCCGCCGTCGTCGACGGCCGGGGTGTAGATCTCCGCGCGCAGTGCCGCGATCTCGGTCAGGACGCCCGCGAGCCTGCCGTTCTCGTCGATGCCGAGGGCGAGGCGGCCACCGTGGTCGTGCAGCCGCTCGAACACCTCGCGGGGCGGAGTGTCCAGCGGGACCGTGACGACCGCGGGCTCCGCGACGTCGGCCAGTCGCGCGAAGCGGTCTACGCCGGCGCAGGCCGCTTCGTCGACGACGCCGACGGGCTTGCCGTCCTCGTCCACCACGACGACGGCGCCGTGGGCCCGTTTGCCGACCAGGTTCAGCGCGTCGGCCACCGCGTCGCCGCCGGTCAGCACGAGCGGGGTGTCCCACACGGTGTGACGGCTCTTGACCCAGGTGACGATGTCGGCGACCGCGGCCACGTCGACGTCCTGCGGCAGGACGACGAGCCCGCCGCGCCTGGCGACCGTTTCGGCCATCCGGCGGCCCGCGACGGCGGTCATGTTGGCGACCACGATCGGGATCGTCGCGCCGGTGCCGTCCACAGTGGACAGATCGACGTCGAAGCGGGACTCCACGTCCGACCGGTTCGGCAGGAGGAACACGTCGTCGTAGGTCAGGTCGTGAGCGGGCCGATGCCCGTCGAGAAAGCGCACGAGGCCCCAGGATACCCGCGTGGGACAATGGCGGCATGACGGACCGGGACCGTGACGAAGCCGGACGAGCCCGCAACGCGCGCCCGCGAGACGGTCTCGGCAGGCCGCTCCCGTACGGCGCCGACGGTGTCGAACGGCAGCCCGAGGGCATCGAACGCAGCCCCGAGGACACCATTTCCGAGGCTCAGCGCCTGCTCGACGCGGGCCGTCCGTTCCACGCGCACGAGGTGTTCGAGGACGCGTGGAAATCCACCGACGGCCCGGAGCGTGAGCTGTGGCGCGGCCTCGCGCAGCTCGCCGTCGGCCTGACCCACGCGGCCAGGGGCAACGGCAACGGCGCGGCTTCGCTGCTGGAGCGTGGCGCGGACAACATCGAGCCGTTCCGCGAGGCCGGGCCACACGGGATCGACATCCCGGGATTGCAGGCTTGGGCGCGGGCGATGGCCGAAGAAGTGAAGGTGCGGGCTCGGGTGGAGCCGGTCGCGCCTCGTCTACTGGGCCAGTAGGGCCGAACCCGAGCGGTACAGCTCGATCAGCAGCGGCCGCAGCTCCAGTCCCGCCGGGGTGAGCCGGTAGCTGGTCCGGCTCGGGAAGCCGGGCAGCTCTTCGCGCACGGCGAGGCGTCGCGCGGTCAGGTCGCCGAGGCGTTCCGTCAGCACCTTCGCGGACAGGTCGGGCAACGCCGCGCGTAGGTCGCTGAACGACCGAGGCCCGCCCATCATTTCCCGCAGCACCAGCGTCGTCCAACGACCCGAGATCGCGGCGAGCGCGACCTCGACCGGGCAGTCCGGCTCAGGCCGCCGGGTGCGGCCGCGGGCGTCCGGGACGAGTTCGCCGTCGAAGGTTTCCGTTTGGTGACCTGCTTCGCGGTCGGTTTCGCTGTCCGCATGACGCATTCCCCCAGTGTGCCTTTGACCACCGACCCGGCTGAACATCCCTTCGTCTTCCAGGCCGCCTTCAACACCGGATCCGCCGAAATCCTCGACACGGTCTACGAACCGGACGCCGTGTTCGTCCGCCGGGACGGTGTGCGGGTGAGCGGCGCGGAACGGCGGGCCGCGAACGGTGGGATCCTCGCGCTCGGGCGGCCGATCCGGGTGACGCCGCGCCAGGTGCACGTCGCCGGTGACCTGGTCTTGCTGATCGTCGACTGGAGCATCGAAGGGCACCTCGCCGCGACGGCGACCGATGTCGCGAAGCGTGGCGAGGACGGGCTCTGGCGCTACGTGATCGACAACCCCTTCGGCATCGCCGCGCCTTGAGTACTCGACATACCGCGAGTATGTTACTTCGAGTAGGGATACTGCTCAGTAGGTAACGGCGGGAGAAAGCGCGATGAGCGAGCCCAAGGAACTGCTGGCCGAACCGCTGAAACTGCGATGCGGCGCGACCCTGTCGAACCGGCTGGCCAAGGCCGCGCTCAGCGAGCAGCTCGGCGACCGCCGCAACCGGCCGACCGCCGAACTGGCCGAGCTGTACCGGACGTGGGCTCGCGGCGGCGCCGGGACGCTGATCACCGGCAACGTCATGGTCGATCCGACCGCGCTCGGCGAACCGCGCAACGTCGCGGTGCCGCGGGAACCGGACGCGACCGAGTTCAAGCCGTGGGCGCGGTCGGTCGACGGGACCGAGACCCGGTTGTGGGCACAGCTCAACCATCCGGGCAGGCAGAGCCCGCGTTTCCTGTCCCGTCAGCCGGTCGCGCCGTCGGCGGTGCCGTTCGGCGACCGCGGCATCCGCTCGGTCTTCGCGACGCCGCGCGCGCTCACTGTCGCCGAGATCGAGGCGATCGTCGACCGGTTCGGCGTCGCCGCGCGGACCGTCGTCGACGCGGGATTCGACGGCGTCCAGATCCACGGCGCGCACGGCTACCTCGTGTCGCAGTTCCTTTCCCCGCTGACCAACCGGCGCACCGACGGCTGGGGCGGCGACGCGCTCCGGCGGCGCCGCTTCCTGCTCGAAGTCGTCGCCCGCGTGCGCGCCGAGGTCGGCGACGCCGTGCCGATCGCGGTCAAGCTCAACAGCGCGGACTTCCAGCGCGGCGGCTTCAGCGAGGAGGACTCGCTCGAAGTCGTCCGCGAACTGGGTGAAGCGGGCATCGACCTGCTGGAAGTCTCCGGCGGGACCTACGAGAAGGCCGTCATGATGGGCTCGGCCAAGGCGAGCACCCTCAGCCGTGAGGCCTACTTCCTGGACTACGCCGCGAAGGCGCGGCAGGTCACCGACGTCGCGCTGATGGTCACCGGCGGCTTCACCAGCCCGGAGGGGATGGCGGAGGCGCTGCGTTCCGGGTCGCTGGACGTCATCGGCCTCGGCAGGCCGCTGATCGTCGACCCGGCGCTGCCCGGGCGGCTGCTGGGTGGCGAGGAGGTCCGTGCCCAGCGCACGGCTCCGAAGACCGGTATCCGGCTGGCCGACAGCCTGCTCGAGATCCAGTGGCACACCCAGCAGATGCACCGGGTGGCCGCCGGGAAACCGGTGGACCGGCGGCTCGGGGCGGTGCGGACGCTAGTACGTGCCGGCGTCGCGGATCCGCTCAACGCTTTCCGCCGGGTCCGGGGCTAGGTAGTCGTCGGGCTCGTCGCGGCGGCTGAACGTGCGGTCGAAGCCGACCGCGGCCGCCGCGAGACCGATGAACAGCACACCGATCAGCACGCAGTTGAAGGCGACACCGCCGTAGCTGTTGATGCCCGGGTCGACGAACGGGTACGGGTAGAACCCGATGATCGCGCCGCGCACCAGCGTGACGGCGAGCCAGGCCAGCGGGTACAGCAGCGACCACCACAGCACCCGCCACGACAGCTGGCCGCGCGGCCCGAACAGCAGCCAGCCCGCGACGCACATCAACGGCGACACCTTGTGCAGCATCGTGTCGGCGAACACCGCCCAGCCGTGCAGTTCGTAGAGATCGGCGAGCGCGACCTGGAAGACGACCCCGGTCACGGTGATGCCGACGAGGCCGGTGAGCCGCAGCACGCCGAACAACGTCGACCGGCCCGCGACGCCGAGCGCGAGCAGCAGGCTGCCGGCGCCGACCAGGATGTTCGAGTCGATGGTGAAGAACGCGAGCAGGTTGGCCACCCGGCCGGCCGGGGTGTGGAAGGTGCCGCCGGTGGTGCCCGCGGAGACCGGGATCTGCGCGGCGAGACCGGCGATCACCACCAGCGCCGTCAGGGCGAACCAGGCACGCGCGATCTTGGAAGCCTGCATTCGCCCACTTTATGGGTGATCGGGTGGCGACGTCCCGTCACCACCGCACGCCGCCACTCGATCGGGGGCGGGACGCCGCCGGGTCTTCCCGCCCATCGGGTCATATCGTGGGCACCGATGGACGTCGAGCGGAGGCCCGGACGCCGCGGCCGGGTCGCGCGGGGTCCGGCGGAGGACAGCGGACCCGTCGCCGGGTTCGCGCGACGGCTGTGGGAACTGAAACGGGCCGCCGGTGACCCTTCTTACGACCGGATGCGTGACGAGTACGGCGCGCTCGCGTCGAAATCGGCGCTTTCGGCCGCGGCCCGCGGGGAGCGGCTGCCCAGCTGGGAAACGTCCTGGGAGTTCGTCCGCGTGCTGGCCGTCGGCGTGCTCGGCGGCGACGAGGACGAGGTCCGCCACGAATGGCGCGGCGAGTGGGAACGCGCGCGGGACACGCTGACCGCCGGCGCCGTGCCGGAACCCGCGCCCGAGCCCGCGCCGGAGCGGTCACGGCGGACGGCGTTCGTCCTCGCCGGTGCCGTGGCGCTCGTGCTCGTCGCGGCGCTGGTGTTCGTCTTCGCCGTCCCGTTCGGATCCGAGCCCGCCGCGCCGGCCGGTGACGCGTCGGAATTCGTCGCCGACGTGACCGTGCCCGACGGCAGCGAGGTCGCGGCAGGCTCGGTTTTCGTGAAGACCTGGGAGTTCCGCAACGCGGGAACGGTCGGATGGATCGGCCGCTACCTGGTCCGTGCCGGATCGTTCGGGAATCCGGGCGAATGTGCCACGCCCGAACGCGTCCCCGTTCCGCAGACCGCCCCCGGCGAACATGTCCGCGTCTCCGTCGAGGTGCGCGCGCCCGACCGTCCCGGGCATTGCCAGGTGTACTGGAAGATGGCCGACGAACAGGGCCACATCCTGCTGCCGAACACGCGCGCGGTGTTCTTCTCGGTCCGCGTCATTTGACTTTCCGGGCCGATGGCCAAAGCGCTGACCTGCGCGGACATTGTTCGTTCGGCCATGGCCATTCCGCGGTCGTGAATCGCTTCCGGAGTGGCTTCGGCGGCCTTTAACGTCATCGGCGTCCGGGAATTCCGGGCGGGGATTTTCCGAAACACTCTCACATTATTCGCGGAAAGGGAATCCATGCGTCCGTACGTCAAGGTCGCCGCACTGGGCGGGGCCGCGCTCACCGTGGCGCTCCTGCCGGTCACCGCCGCGCAGGCGGCTCCGGCGCCCGCTTCGGGCAGTGATCCGATCATCACCTGCGAATCCGGCTATCACGGCTGGATGCGCAGGGCCGGGAAGGACGCGATCTGCCTCAAGCCGGGCACGCGCACTTGGGACGTCAAGGTGTTCGAATGCGCCGGGGATCTGACGGTGCATTTCAAGAACGGCGAGAAGGCCTACTGCGGGGGAAACATGAAGATCGGCCTCGATCTGGCCGTCCAGTCCAATGTCGTCAAGACCGTTGTGGGGAACCGATGAAGAAGAAACTGTTCGCCGTCGTCCCGGTCGCGCTGGCCGGCACCCTGCTGATGGCACCGTCCGCTTCGGCGGCGTCGAAGGTCTGTGAGGGCGGACCGCTGATGGGCGGGAAGACGAAGGTCGTCGAGGTGAGCGCGGGGCAGAGCATCGACATCACCGTGCACAACCACGACTACCGGGGAATGCTCGTCCAGATCATCGACGACGTCTTCGACAAGGGCCTCTGGAGCGGGGCCATCGCGCCGGGCAAGGAGCGCACCGTCAAGCACGGCGTGCTCGGGGAGCCGCCGGTGTATCACAAGATCCGCTTCGAGGTGACCTCCAACCTCTCGAACAACTACACCTACAAGATCTCCTCGGACCGCTGCTACTGACGCGTTTCGTCCTCTGGATGCGGTCGTTGCGCGCGCAAGGATCGCATCCAGAGGACTAAATGCGGGGAGGGGTCAGGGCTTCAGGAGGCCGCGCACGGTGTCGATGGTGTCGGCGTCCGCGGCCTCCTTGTCCGGCCGGTAGCGCACGACGCGCGCGAAGCGCAGCGCCAGCCCGCCCGGATACCGCGTGCTCACCTGGGCCGCGTCGAGTTCGATTTCGACGACGAGCTCCGGCCGCACGTGGACCACCCAGTCCGTGCGATGGGTCTCGATCTCCTGGAACGTCTTCGTCTGCCAGGCCAGCAGCTCGTCGGTCATACCCTTGAACGTCTTGCCGACCATGATCGGCGGACCGCCGTCGGGGTCGCGGGCGCCGAGATGCAGATTCGACAGCGTGCCGGTGCGCCTGCCGTGCCCCCATTCCGCGGCGAGGACGATCAGATCGATCGTGTGCACCGGCTTCACCTTGAGCCAGGCGCGGCCCCGGCGCCCCGCCGCGTACGGCGAATTGAGGTCTTTGACCATCACGCCTTCGTGCCCGGCGGCCATCGCCGCTTCCAGCACTCCCTCGGCCGAGGCGGGCCTGACCTCGCCCGGGATGACGTGCTCGCCCGCGACCCGGCGCAGGGCGGCGTTCCGTTCGGAGAGCGGCGCGTCCAGCAGGTCGACGCCGTCGAGGTGCAGGCAGTCGAAGAAGTACGGCCGCAGCAACAGGGCCTTGACCTGCTCCTCGCGGCTGCTGCCGAACCGGCTCATCGTCTCCTGGAACGGCCTGGGCCTGCCGTCGTCGGTCAGTGCGAGGGTCTCGCCGTCGAGCACCACCGACGTGCACGGCAGGGACCGCACCAGGTCCACCAGTTCGCCGACGCTGCCGGTGATCTCCCGCAGGGTCCGCGTGTAGATGTGCACCTCGTCGCCTTCGCGGTGGACCTGGATCCGCGCGCCGTCCATCTTGTACTCGACCAGCGCCTCGGCGTGTTCGGCGGCCGCCTCGTCGAGCGACTCCGCCGGGGAGGCCAGCATCGGCCGGATCGGCCTGCCCAGCGCCAGTTTGAACTCGGCCAGCCGCTCGCGGCCGCCCGTCATCGCGGCCAGGCCCGTCACCGGGAGCTGCCCGGACAGCATGAACGCCCGCCGGACGTCCTCGGCCGGGATCTCGGACGCCGCCGCGATGGCGTCCACCATGATCCCTTCGAGCGCGCCCTGCCGGAGCTCGCCGCTGATCAGCCTGAACAGGAACTCCTGCTCCTCTTTGGTCATCTTGACGAGCAGGGCCCGCAGCGTGTCCGCGCGCAGCTTGACCGACCCCGAACCCGACGCCGCCCCGACCGTGTCGAAGGCCGTGTCGACCTCGGACACGGTCAACGACGGCTCGGTGGCCGGGGTCGCGTCCAGCGCGGCCAGTGTCCGCCAACCGGTGCCGATGCGGCCCTGGGTCAGCTGCCCGGTGAGGAACGCGATGACCGCGGGGAGCTCCAGTTCGCCCGCGGCGCGCAGGACCGCGGCCAGAGTGGCGATCTTCGCCTTCCTGGACCTCGTGGCGGCCAGTTCGGCCGAAGCGGTCACCACCGCGGTGAGCAACATGGATCCATCATGGACCCGGACACCGACAGTTTCGCGTTCAAGCGTGCGCGGGATCGGTGACCCAGCTGGCGAGCAGGCGCAGCGCGCGGTCGCTGTCGGAGCCGGGCTCGGCGGTGTAGATCACCAGGGCCTGGTCGGGATCGTCGGGCAGGCGCAGCGTCTCGTAACGCAGCCGGAGCTCACCCACGATCGGGTTGACCATCACCTTCCACGCGTGCGCCTTCTCGCGCACGGTCTGTTTCGCCCAGAGCTTCCGGAAGTCCTCGCTGCCGAGGGAGAGTTCGCCGACCAGCTGGGCGAGGTACGGGTCGTCCGGATAACGCCCGCTCTCGGAGCGCAGGTTCGCGACGATCTCCTTCGCCACGGTTTCCCACTCGGGATGCAGCTCGCGGGCGTGCTCATCGAGGAAGAACATCTTCGGGATGTTGCGCTCGCCCGCCGGCCGCGAGGCCAGATCGAAGGAGAGCGAGCCGCCCAGGGAATTCCAGGCGAGTACGTCGCCGTAACGGCCGAGGACGATCGCCGGGGAGTGGATGGCGTTCAGCATCATCTGGAGTTCCGGCCGGATCCGCTGAGCCTTCGGCCGCGCGACGCGTTTGCGTTTCGGGGTGGCCAGATTGCGCAGGTAGGTGTCCTCGTCCCGGTGCAGCCGCAGCGCGCGGCTCAGCGAATCGAGGACGGAGTCGGACACGTTGCGTGCCCGGCCCTGCTCCAGGCGCGTGTAGTAGTCGACGCTGATCCCGGCCAGCTGCGCCAGCTCCTCGCGCCGCAGCCCGGTGACCCGCCGCTGGTTGAACCCCGTCGGCAGGCCGAGGTCCGCCGGGTCCAGCGCGGCCCTGCGTGCCTTGAGGAATTCGCCCAGTCCGGCCGTCTCGGTCATGTCTTCGAGTATCCCGGATCTCGCGGGGTGGTTGCCTGGTCCTGGCAGACCCAGGCTGGTTATGGTCCTGTGCGGCGACTCCGATTTGGACCTTCGCTCAGGGCCAAAAACCCGCCATCGTGAAAGGCATGGACAACGACAGAAGAGCCGTGACGATCGGCGTACTGGGGGTGCTGATCGTCGGCGCGTCCGTGCCGGTGACGGGAATGCTCGACGGCTACCCCGTCATCACCGGGCAGGCGCTGCGATACGCGCTGGCGGGAGTGCTCCTGCTGGCGTGGGCGCGGCTGAGCGGACGTCCGCTGCCCTTGCCGGGCGCGCGCGACCTCCCGTCGCTGATCGCTCTCGCGGCGACCGGGATGATCGGATTCCAGGCGTGCCTGCTGTTCGCGCAGCGCTACGCCGAACCCGGTCTCGTCGCCGCCTTCCTCGGCGGGACACCGCTCGTGCTCGCACTCGCCGGTCCGCTGGCGAAGGGGAAACGGCCGTCGTGGGCGCCGGTGACCGGAGCGGTACTCGCGGGGCTCGGGATCGCGGTGCTGTCCGGCGGCGGCGCGGCGCGCTGGCAAGGGCTGGTGCTCGCGGCGCTGGCCATGGTGTGCGAAGCGCTCTTCACGCTGCTCGCCGTCGGCGTGCTCGAAAGGCTCGGGCCGTTGGCGACCGCGACCTGGGGGTGTTTCGCCGCGGGAGCCGGCGGCGCGGTCGTCGGGACGATCATCGACCCGTCCGGCGCCTGGGCGTGGCCGGACGGGCGTGAACTGCTTGCGCTCGGCTACCTCACTGTCGTCGTCACCGCGATCGCGTTTCTTCTTTGGTATTCGGCGGTTTCCGTGCTCGGCGCGGACCGGGCCGGGGTGCTGGTCGGCTTGATGCCGGTCTCCGGGCTCGCCGTTTCACTCCTGCTGGGAATGCAGGATTTCCGCTTCTCGCAGGTGATCGGGGTGGCGCTCGTTTCGTCAGGCGTCGTGATCGGCCTGCGCCGCCGCCAGCTCGACGAGCCTGGCGCACTTGACGTCGAAATGCTTCACGACGTCGCCGCCGATGACCGCGACCATGACCGCGCGCATCGGCCCGCCGAGGGTGATCTCCTGGACGAACTCCGTCCCGCCGTCGACGGCGGTCAGCCGCAGCACGAGATCCATGGCACCGAAGGGAATCGGCTGGCGAAGGGCGATCTCGCGGTCCTGGATCAGGGACGTGATCGTGAACGGCTCGGCGACCCGTGAGTGCACGCGGCCGCGAAAACCGTTCGGGACGAGGAAACCGGTCGTCCCCGTCGCGGCGGGGCCGTGCAGTTCGGCGGCGCTGAGGTCGGGATCCCAGTCGGGCCAACGGCCGAAGTCGGCCAGCGAGGGCCAGAGCGCCGACGGCGGACAGGGAAGGATTTCGCGGGAGGTTCTCGTCCACGTCATACCCGGACGATATACGGAACTGTCAGTCTCGTAAACTGCGGTCATGGCGAGAGGCAGGCCGAGGGAAGAGGGAATCGACGACGCGGTCCGCGAGGCCGTGCGGGCGTTGCTGACCGAAACCGGTTACCAGCGCTGCACGATCGACGCGGTCGCGGCGCGCGCGAGCGTCGGCAAGGCCGCGGTGTATCGGCGATGGCGGTCGAAGGCGGAACTCGTGTTCGCCGCGGTGATCCATCCGGTCGAGCTCGAACCGCCGTCGGACACCGGCTCGCTGCGGGGCGACGTGGCGGCGGTACTCGAAGTGGTCCAGTCCTCTTTGGACGGTGTGGAACTGCGGCAGGCGTTGCCGTCGCTGCTCGCCGACGTCCGGGCGGATCCAGTACTGGAGGCCAGGTTCGGCGAGGTCTTCCTCGGCCGCGAACGTGGCTATCTGGTCCAGATGCTGGATCGGGCCGTCGCGAGAGGGGAACTCTCACGACGGCCCGATCCGGCTCTCGTGCACGCGATCCTGCTCGGTCCGGTGCTGACCTGGCTGCACCTGTTCACCGAGACACCGCCTTCGGGTGGGCTGGCGGCTTCGCTCGCCTCACCGCTTCACGCGGCTGTGGTCGCTCTCGGCGCTTAGCGTCCTCCGCGTGCCATGCGGAGGACGTCGAGTGCTTCGTCCAGTTGCGCTTCGGTGAGCTTGCCGTTCGCGACGTGACCGCGTTCGATCACGACCTCGCGGATTGTTTTCAGCTCTTTGAGGGCCTGCTTCGCGATGGCGGCGGCCTCTTCGTAGCCGATGTACTTGTTGAGCGGCGTGACGATCGACGGCGAACCTTCGGCGTACTCGCGCGCGCGGTCGTCGTTCACCGTCACGCCCGCGAACACCTTGTCCGCCAGCAGTCGCGAGACCGCGGCGAGCAGCCGCGCCGATTCGAGCACGTTGCGCGCGATCACCGGCAGGTTCACGTTGAGCTGGAAGTTGCCCGCCGCGCCCGCGAAGGCGACCGCCGCGTCGTTCCCGATCACCTGGGCGACCACCTGCAGCGTCGCCTCCGGGATCACCGGGTTCACCTTGCCCGGCATGATCGACGAACCCGGCTGCAGATCCGGCAGCGCCAGCTCGGCGAGCCCGGTGCGCGGGCCGGATCCCAGCCAGCGCAGGTCGTTCGCGATCTTGTTCAGCGACACCGCGACCGTGCGCAGATGCCCGGACGTCTCGACGACGCTGTCCTGCGTCGCCTGCGCCTCGAAGTGGTCGCGCGCCTCGGTCAGCGGAAGGCCGGTCACCGAAGCCAGTTCCTGCGAAACGGCCGCGCCGAAGCCCTCGGGCGCGTTCAGCCCGGAACCGACCGCGGTGCCGCCGATCGGCAGTTCGCCGAGCCGCGGCAGACCCGACTTCAGCCGCTCGACCCCGAACCGGACCTGAGACGCCCACGCGCCGGCCTCCTGGCCGAAGGTGATCGGCACGGCGTCCATCAGGTGTGTGCGGCCGGACTTCACGATGTCCGCCCATTCCGTCGCCCGCGTCTCGATAGCGGCCGCCAGGTACTCCAGAGCGGGGATCACATCGGAGAGCACTGCTTCCGTCGCGGCGACGTGGATCGTCGTCGGGAAGGTGTCGTTCGACGACTGCGAAGCGTTGACGTGGTCGTTCGGGTGCACGTCGCGGCCGAGCGCCTTCGACGCGAGCGTCGCGATGACCTCGTTGGCGTTCATGTTCGACGAGGTCCCGGAACCGGTCTGGAACACGTCGATCGGGAAGTGCGCGTCGTGCTCGCCCTCGGCGACCTCGTCGGCGGCCTTCGCGATGGCCTCGGCGACCTCGGCGTCCAGCACGCCGAGCCGCGCGTTGACCCGCGCCGCGGCGGCCTTCAGCAGGCCGAGCGCGCGGATCTGGGCGCGCTCCAGGCCACGGCCGGAGATCGGGAAGTTCTCGACGGCGCGCTGCGTCTGCGCGCGGTAGAGGGCGTCGACGGGGACGCGCACCTCGCCCATGGTGTCGTGTTCGATCCGGTATTCCTGTTCAGCCATACCCCAAGTCTCGCGCAGCGTCTCTCGGCGCGCTCCGTGTCTTTCGGCACGCGAGGGCTAGGATCGAATGTGTTCTCGATCACGCCGCCCACCACCGGCCGGGAGAGTGCCGAATGAGCGAGTCCGCTGGGGAAACGTCGTACGACCTCGTCATCATCGGGGCAGGTCCGACAGGTCTTTTCGCCGCCTACTACGCGGGATTCCGCGGCCTTTCGATGGCCGTCGTGGATTCTCTGCCGGAAGCGGGCGGTCAGGTCACCGCGATGTACCCCGAAAAGATGATCTACGACGTCGGCGGATTCGCCGAGGTCCGCGGCCGCGATCTGGTCCGGGGCCTGCTCGACCAGGCGGCGCCGTTCAAACCCGCGTACTTGCTCGGACGCAAGGCCGAGAAACTCGAAAGCGTCGAAGGCGGCGTCACCATCACCCTCGACGGCGGGCAGGTCCTGCGCGCCGGCGCGGTGCTGATCACCGCCGGGATCGGCGAGTTCACCCCGCGGCCGCTGCCCGCGGGCGACGGCTGGCTCGGCCGCGGCATGGTCCATTTCGTGCCGTCGCTGAAGGCGCACGAAGGACAGCACGTGGTCGTCGTCGGCGGCGGGGACTCGGCGTTCGACTGGGTGCTCGCGCTGCATCCGGTCGCCGCCAGCGTCACCCTCGTGCACCGGCGCGCGAAGTTCCGCGCTGCCGAGTCGATCGTGCGGCAGGCGCGCGAACTCGGCGTGCGGATCGTCACCGACGCCGAAGTCACCCGGTTCCTGGATCGCGACGGCGCGCTTGCCGAGGTCGAGATCCAGATCAAGGGCGCCGAGCCCGAGGTGCTGCGCGCGGACACGGTGGTCGCCGCACTCGGGTTCACCGCGGATCTCGGGCCGATCGAAAGCTGGGGACTCCAGATCGACCACCGGGCGATCGCCGTCGACTCGACCATGGCGACCCCGCGAGAACGGGTCTACGCGGCGGGCGACGTCGCGGCGTATCCGGGGAAGGTGAAGCTGATCGCGACCGGGTTCGGGGAAGCGGCGACGGCGGTGAACAACATCGCGGTCGCTTTGAATCCGGAGGCGCATCTGTTCCCCGGCCACTCGAGCAACGCCGAGTAGCGCGTGCCATGAACGGGACGTTCCTTGCAAATTTCGCAAGGAACGTCCCGTTCATGGCATCTCTCAGGCGGGCGTAGGCGGCGTGATCTTCTCCGCGATCCACTGCGCGTAGGCCACCACCGAAGTCGCGATCGACGGCGAGGTCGCGCACACCGGATCCGCGTTGCCCGGACGGCTGATCGTGCCCAGCAGCACCCACTTCTCGTCGACCTTGGCGATCTCCGGGCCACCGGAATCGCCGTAGCACGAACCCGTGTTCCCACCGGGGTTGTCGGTGCACAACTCGACTGCCCCGTCGAACTTCGCGGTGCAGCGCGTGCCTTCGACGATCTTCGTGTCCAGTTGCTGCAGCTTCGCGGGACCCTTGCCGCAGCCCGAAGTCGGGCACGTCTGGCCCCACCCGAGCAGCCGCGTCGCCGTCCCGGGCGCCACGACGGCCCCGATCGCGATCGGCGCCGTCTTCACCGGGGCGGCCAGCCGCACCAGCGCGAGATCGCCGCCCGCGTGCTCGGGTTCGGGGTTGTAGGACGGATTCACCACGATCTCGGCGAGTTTCGCGATCTCGCCACCCTGGGTGTTGTCGTTGCTGCCGACCCGCGCGCCCAGATTCGCCGGGTTCTTGCCCTCGACGCAGTGCCCCGCCGTCACGAGCCAGTCCGCCGCGATCAGCGTCCCGGCGCAGAAAGCCTTACCGGAGGCCGAATGCAGCGAAACGATGAACGGGTAGTGCTCGTCGGCCTCTCTGCCGCCGACGAGGTCGCCCGCGCCCGTGGCCTGCCCGACCGGCGTGAGGACCATCGCCGCGAGCAGGACCACGAGCACGCGCTTGAGCACGGTTTCTCCTTACGGGAGCGGGGGAACGACGTCGTCTTCCAGTGTGTCGTCGAGGTGGCCGTCGAAGTTGACGGACGAGTACGAGCGGAGTTTGGTCAGCCGGTGGTAGCCGTCGATCATCCGGACCGTGCCGGACTTCGACCGCATCACGATCGACTGGGTCGTGGCGCCGCCCGCGCGGTAGTGCACGCCGCGCAGCAGGTCGCCGTCGGTGACGCCGGTGGCGCAGAAGAACACGTTGTCGCCGCGGACGAGGTCGTCGTTGCCGAGCACGCGGTCGAGGTCGTGGCCCGCGGCCAGTGCCTTTTCGCGCTCCGCGTCGTCCTTCGGCCACAGACGGCCCTGCAGTTCGCCGCCGAGGCACTTCATCGCGCAGGCCGCGATGATGCCTTCGGGGGTGCCGCCGATGCCGAGCAGCATGTCGACGCCGGTGCTCGGCCGGGCCGCGGCGATCGCGCCCGCGACGTCGCCGTCGGAGATGAACCGGATCCGGGCGCCCGCCTCGCGGACCTCCTTGATCAGCTGCTCGTGGCGCGGCCGGTCGAGGATGCACACGGTGACGTCGGAGACGCTGGAGTTCTTGGCCTTCGCGACCCGGCGGATGTTCTCCGCGATCGGGGCGGCCAGGTCGACCTTGCCCGCGGCGTCCGGGCCGACGGCGAGCTTCTCCATGTAGAACACCGCGGACGGGTCGAACATCGCGCCGCGTTCGGCGACCGCGAGCACGGCCAGCGCGTTCGGCATGCCCTTGGCCATCAGGGTCGTCCCGTCGACCGGGTCGACCGCGACGTCGCAGTCCGGCCCGTCGCCGTTGCCGACCTCTTCCCCGTTGAACAGCATCGGGGCTTCGTCCTTCTCGCCCTCGCCGATGACGACGACACCGCGCATCGACACGGTCGAGACCAGCTGGCGCATCGCGTCCACGGCGGCACCGTCCCCGCCGATCTTGTCCCCGCGGCCCACCCAGCGGCCCGCGGCCATCGCGGCGGCTTCGGTCACGCGGACCAGTTCCATCGCGAGGTTGCGATCGGGGGCTTCAGGACGTCGCGAAGAGCTGGCGGACGAGGTGGGGGTGGGCATGCGGCCTCCCGGGTCAGGAACTCGGCGGGGTCCCAGTCTCTCAGATACCCACGGTGGTTCGGTGGCGCAGGAGCATGGTGAACGTCACTGACCGTCGCCGGCCTCGTCCTCGACGGACGACAACGCGGCCTCGATCCGCTCGCGCGCGCCCTCGAGGTGGTGCTCGCAGACCTTCGCCAGCTGCTCGCCCTTCTCCCACAGGGCGAGCGACTGTTCCAGGGACAGCCCGCCCGCTTCGAGCTCGCGGACGACCTCGACCAGCTTGTCGCGGGCCTGCTCGTAGCCGAGTTCGGCGGTCTCGCTCACGCTGTGCTTCCTTCTACCGGACGTCGGTGTTTGCCGATACCCGCGCACACTACCGCGCCGGCCATGGCGTTGTCGTAACCCACGAAGGCGAGAGCGAACTCCTGGCCGTCACCCTCCGCGATCGCCGCGACGAGGTTCTCCTGCGCCCGCGCCACCCGTTTACGGTGCACCGAACCGTCCGCGAACCACCATCGGGTGCCGACGTGCTCGGCCGTCGCTTCGGAGAGTTTGCGCAGCTGGGCGTCGAGACCCCGCTTTGTCGAAAACTCACATCCCGCCAGCAGCACGGTCCAGCATTCGGCGGCCGCGTGGTCGGTCAGCAGCGCGTTGCGCAGGACCTCGGGGGCGTCGGCCCGTCTCGCGGCATCGATGGTCAAAGGCAGGAAACTCGCCGTCAACGCCCCTCCTCCGGCTCTCCCGAGACGACGGCGCCGAGTGCGCCGTCGACCACGCGGACGCGCAGTTTCGCGCCGTCCACGACCTCGGAGACGGACCGGAGTACCTGGAGGTTGCCTTCGGGATCGGTGTACTGCACCACGGCGTAGCCGCGTTCGAGGGTCGCCGCCGGGCCGAGCGCGGTCAGCCGCGCGCGGGCGCTGGCGATCTCCGCCTGGTCCTTCGCGAGCAGCGTGAGCATCGCGCGGCGCCCGCGTTCGCGATGGATCTCGACGTCGTCGGAGCGCCGCTGGATCGGGCCGAGCGGATCGGCGAGCACGGGGCGGCTGCGCATCTGGTTCAGCAGCCTGACCTGGGTGTCCACCCAGCCGTGCAGGGCGCGGCGGCCGCGGTCGCGCATCTGGCGGACGCGCTGGGTCTCCTCGCGCACGTCGGGCACGATCCGCTTGCTGGCGTCGGTCGGCGTCGAACAGCGGAGGTCGGCGACGTGGTCGAGCAGCGGGGTGTCCGGCTCGTGCCCGATGGCGCTGACCACCGGGGTCCCGGCCGCGGAGACGGCGCGGCACAGCGCTTCGTCGGAGAACGGCAGCAGGTCTTCCACGCTGCCGCCGCCGCGCGCGATCACGATGACGTCGACATCCGGGTCACGGTCCAATTTGGACAGTGCCTGGAGGATCTGCGGGACGGCGAGCGAACCCTGGACGGCGGTGTTGATCACCTTGAACGCGACATGCGGCCAGCGGGCCTGCGCGTTCACCAGCACGTCGCGCTCGGCGGCGGACGCGCGGCCGGTGATCAGTCCGATTCCCTTGGGCAGGAACGGGATCTTGCGTTTGCGCTCCGGTGCGAACAGACCCTCGGCGGCCAGCAGCCGTCGCAGCCGCTCGATCCGCGCGAGCAGCTCACCGATGCCGACCGCGCGGATCTCGTTGGCGCGCAGGCTCAGCGAACCGCGGTTCATGAAGAACGTCGGCTTCGCGTGCACGACGACGCTCGCGCCTTCGCGCAGCGGCGGTTCGATCGTGCGCAGCAGACCCATCGGGCAGGTCACCGACATCGAGACGTCCGCGGACGGGTCGCGCAGGGTCAGGAACGCGGTGTTGGTGCCCTGGCGGGCCGAGATCTGCGTGACCTGGCCCTCGACCCAGACCGCGCCGAGGCGGTTGATCCACTCGCCGACCTTGCGGGCGACCGTGCGGACCGGCCACGGGTTTTCGGCCGTGGTGGACGGACCCGCCGTCGCGGAGGTGGGTTCGGCGCTCACTGGCCTTCCGTGCCGTCTCCGTCGGCCTTCTTCACGTTCCCGATGCGCCGCGCGAGCATGCCGACGAACGACGCCCTGTCGGCGTTCGCCTTTTCGTAGGTCAGCAGCTCTTCCAGCTGAGCGAGGTCGAACCGGCGCAGACGGGCGCGCAGCTGCGGCAAGGTGAGCGTGTCGTAGTCGTCGAGCCCGGCCGGACCGGAGGTCACGGGCGCGCTCGCACCGGCGGCACTGTCGAATTCGCCGTCGGGGTGCTCCTCGGCAAGCGCGCGCTCTTCCTCGGCCCACGGGTCTTCGGTGAGCGCTTCGAGGTCGTGGAGGTGGCCGTTGGTCTCGGCGCGAGGCTCGGGAACCTCGGCGTCCTCCCGCAGCGGGATGACGCACGAGTCGCGTTCGTACCGGCGTTCGCCCAGGTCCGGCGGGAGATCTTCGTCGAAGGTCGCCCAGCTGGGCGTGTCCTCGACCGGGCGAAGGCCCGATAGCGCGTCGTCGCCCTTGATGGCGAGCTCGGTGACGTGCTGCTGGACGCGCATGGAGAACTGGAGCACCTGGCTGACCACCGTGACGGGGAGCCCGGTGAGCTGCTTGGGAAGTTCGCGAACCCGCTCGGCGGTGGTGACGGCGAGGCCCGCGGCGACCCGGAGGGGGAGCGGGAGAGGCTTCATACGTCTAGCCTGCCGTATCCGGCCCATCCTGCCCAACCGAACGGGTGTGTCGGCTCACAGGACGTGACTCCCCGCACATACTTTGGAGGGGTTCGCTGGTCACCTGAACGTGAGTGCGAGGAGCCCCCGGGGCAGCCCGTACCCTGGGGGCATGAGTTCTGCGAGTCCCGGAATCACGCCCGCCGGCAGTCCGACGATCACCGAGTCCGGTGTGCCGGCAGGTGGCAAACGTGTCCTGCTCGCCAAGCCTCGCGGCTACTGCGCGGGTGTCGACCGCGCGGTCATCGCCGTCGAAAAGGCACTCGAGCTCTACGGCGCACCCGTGTACGTGCGCAAGGAGATCGTGCACAACCGGCACGTCGTGGAGACCTTGCGCGAGCGCGGGGTGATCTTCGTCGACGAGACCTCCGAGGTGCCCGAGGGCGAACTGGTAGTGTTCTCCGCGCACGGCGTCTCGCCCGCGGTGCACGCCGAGGCGGCCGAGCGCAACCTGCGGACCATCGACGCGACCTGCCCGCTCGTGACGAAGGTGCACAAGGAAGTCAACCGGTTCGCGAAGGACGACTACGACATCCTGCTGATCGGCCACGAAGGCCACGAGGAGGTCGAAGGCACCGCTGGCGAGGCTCCCGACAAGGTGCAGCTCGTCGACACCGCCGAGGACGTCGACAAGGTCCAGGTCCGCGACCCGTCGAAGGTCATCTGGCTGTCGCAGACCACCCTTTCGGTGGACGAGACCATGGAGCGCGTGGATCAGCTGCGGGACAAGTTCCCCGGCTTGGCCGACCCGCCCAGCGACGACATCTGCTACGCCACCACGAACCGCCAGGTCGCGGTCAAGGCCATGGCCGCCGAGTGCGACCTGGTGCTGGTGGTCGGCTCGACGAACTCGTCCAACTCGAAGCGGCTGGTCGAGGTCGCGCTGAAGGCTGGGGCGCGCGCGTCGCACCTGGTCGACTTCGCGCACGAGGTCGACGAAGCCTGGCTCGAAGGTGTCGAGACCGTCGGTGTCACCAGTGGTGCTTCGGTGCCGGACGTGCTGGTCATGGATCTGCTGGCGTGGCTGGCCGAGCGCGGCTGGGACAGCGTCGACGAGGTCACCACCGCGAACGAGAAGATCGCGTTCGCGCTCCCGCACGAGCTGCGCAAGGCCGCGAAGGCCTGACGTTCCTTACGGGAAAGGGCCGTCCGAGGAAGTCCTCGGGCGGCCCTTTTCGCTGGTCAGCGGCTCAAGTGGTAGCAAAGGTCCCTTGCTTCACCGCTCGTCGTCCCACGGCCGGCGGCGGGGCGGCTGCCCTCCGCGGCGCGGGTCGTCGGCACGCGGCGGGCGGCGGCGCGGGGCGCCGGGGGCGCCGGGGGCGCTTTCACCACGGGGATCGCGGCGGCGGGGTTCGCCGTCTTCCGGGCGCGGCCGCCGGGGCTGACGGCCCGGGGGCGGCGGTTTGCGGGCGCCGGGTTCGGCGTCGCGGCGGGGACGGCGCTCGTCGTCGACCGGACGGCGGCGCGGCGGAGCACCGTCTCGCGGCGCGGCGTCCCGGGGCGCACCGCGACGGGAAGGCGGGGGCGGGGTCTGACCGGTCCGGGACGCCGGACGGCCACGGCCCGGCGCGGCGGCCGCGGCGGGACGGGCGGCGGGCTTGGCCTCGTCGCGGCGTTCCGGTTTGGTGCCCGGCTTGACCTTCACCGGGGCCTCGGGATCGCGCTCGCGGTAGATCCGGAAGATGCCGATCGCCAAGGTGATGCCGGTGGTGATGGCCATCGTCGGGAAGCCGTTGATCAGCGGCGTGCCGACGTCGAAGGCTCTCGAAAGAAGGTCCGTGCCCTTGCTGCCGTCCGAGGTCAGGAGGATGACTCCCGGGACGGTCACGGCGAGGACCAGGGGCGGCTGCACCATCGGGCCGAACAGCCCGCGGCGCTGGACGGCCACCACCGCGGCCACCGCGCCGAGCGCGTAGCAGGCCTTGAACAGCAGGCCCAGGTCCTTCTGCATCATCATGTCGACGAAGGCGCCAAGGATGGCGAGCCCGAAGCCCACCAGGACGGCCGCCCACCAGGGCAGCCCACGCCTGGCGCCGACGAGCGGACGCTCGTCCCAGGCAACGGGGACGTCGTCGGCATCAGGATCGCTCTGGCGATCGCGAATCGCGGTCACAGGCTCCACCGTATATCCAAGCTGCGGGCATACCGCCAACAGGCGGTGTGTCTATCGCCTGGTAGTGGTCATTCCGGACCACCCGGACGGACCGTCCGGGCACTTACCGGAAGTACTACGAGTAAGCGGGCGACAAGGTTGTCTTCCGGGCTGAAACGGAGCTCGCGATTCCGGAAACCGCTGGTGGGGCGGGTGTGGTCGGTGTGCTGAGTACCTGCGGTACCTGAAGGCCTCCTTCCTGTACTTAGGCGCAAGTAAGGGGGCCTTCAGGCGCAGCCGCTGTGACTGCTGGTGCTGATGGGGCTTGTGTGACGGCATGCGAGTCCGTGAAGGCCTCCTTGAGGGACCCAGAGTCCCTCAAGGAGGCCTTCACGGACCGGACCTGGACCACTACAGGCGACACCTCACGACGCGGGGAGTTCGTCCGCCTTCCTGATCAGCGGCACCGGTGCCGGGCTGCCCGCGGCGTCCGTCAGCGGCGAGACCGTGCTCCGGAAGCTCTCGAGCGCCTCCAGCTCCCGCCGCCGAGCCGAGATGAAACGCTGCAGGTGGGTGCTCGACAGGTTCAGCGCGTCGACCGCGTTGCCCGCGGCCCGGTGCGCGGCCGCGGCGCCCGCCCGCACCTGCTCGACGTCCTCGACCAGTGCCCGTTCGGTCGCGGCGAACAGCGCGGCGGAGGCCAGTACGGCGAATCCCGTCGGTCCGCACAGGAAGACCCGCCGGTCCAGCATCCAGCGCAGCAGTTCCGGGTCGGTGTCCAGCGCGGCCACGACGGCCGCGTCGGACGGGACGAACATGATCGTCCCGTAGATCGCGTCGGCCCAGCGCTGGTAGCCCTTGCCCGCCAGCTCGGCCGCCCGCGACCGGAGCTGCCGGACGTGGACACGCAGCGCGTCCAGCCGTTCTTCGGGGTCGTCGGTCTCGACGGCCTCGGCCCAGCAGGCCATGCTGGCCTTCGCGTCGACGGGGACCGTCCGGCCGCCGCCGACCCGCAGCACCATGTCCGGTTTCGCGGCGCCGCCGCCCGCCAGATCCGTCTGCAAAGTGAAGTGCAGCTCCTCGCGGAGCCCGAGCGCGCGTGCGGTCTCGAGGAGCACTTGCTCGCCCAACTCGCCTCGGCCGCTGATCGAGGCGAACGCGACCTCGTACCGGCGCAGCGCGAGCTGCTGCTGATCCGCCTTCGCCCGCTCGGCCGCGACCTGTTTCGCCGCCGCGTCCGCCCGCCGCATGCCGTCGTTGTACAGCCGCCACAGCAGCGCGACGGCCGCGAGCAGCAGCAACGCGAGCACGACGGCCGCGGTGGTGATCACCGTCGCCACCGGTACCTCCCCTCCGGATCCGAGTCGGAGGACATCATGGCGGAACCCACCGACAAAACCGGAGCGGCGCGGTCGCGCTCCGTATCTGACCTGCGTCGTCCCCGGCGTGTCGGAAAGCGCAGTGCCGCCAAGGGCGCGCCTCCGCTGTCCGGCCGGTGTGCGGCCCTACCTTGGGCTGCGTGAAGCTCCTGCACACCTCCGACTGGCATATCGGCCGCACCTTCCACGGCGCCGATCTGCTCGCCGAACAGGAAGCCGTGCTGGGTCATCTCGCCGAGCTCGTGGTCGCCGAGTCGGTCGACGTCGTGCTCGTGTCCGGGGACATCTACGACCGTGCGGTGCCCTCGGCGGAGGCCGTCCGCGTGGCCACCACGGCGCTGGGCCGGATCCGGCAGGCCGGGGCGAAACTGGTGATGACCCCGGGCAATCACGACTCCGCGCCGCGGCTGGGCGCGTTCGCCGAATTCGCCGCGGCGGGCGGGCTGCATCTGCGCGCCACGATCGACGGGCTCGCCGAGCCGGTGCTGCTGCCCGACGAGCACGGCGAGGTCGCCCTCTACGGCATCCCGTATCTGGAACCGGAGCCCGCGCGTCACGCCCTCGGCGTCCCCGAGGCCCGCGGTCACACCGGCGTTCTCACCGAAGCGATGCGGCGGATCCGGGAGGATCTCGCCGGGCGGCCGTCCGGGACGCGGTCGGTGGTGCTCGCGCACGCCTTTGTCACCGGCGGCGAGCCGACCGAATCCGAGCGGACCATCGCGGTCGGCGGCGTCGAGCAGGTACCGGGTTCGGTGTTCGACGGCGTCGATTACGTCGCGCTCGGCCACCTGCACGGCCCGCAGACCCTCGCCGAGCACCTGCGCTATTCGGGCAGCCCGCTGGCGTACTCGTTTTCCGAGACACGCCAACGAAAATCGGTGTGGCTGGTGGAACTCGGCGCCGACGGGCTGGCCGAGGTCCGGCGCCACGAACTGCCGGTGCCGCGGCATCTCGCGATGCTGCGCGGCGAGCTGGCGGAGCTGCTTTCGGATCCGGAGCACGACGGCCTCACCGAACATTTCCTCTCGTTCACGGTCACCGATCGGGTCCGCCCGATCGACGCGATGCGCAAACTGCGTGAGCGGTTCCCGTACGCGGTGCACATGGACTGGCAGCCGGAAGGCGGGCACGACGGGGCCGCGCTGAAGTACGCCGAAGCCGTCCGCGGGCGGTCCGACGTCGAGATCACCCGCAGTTTCCTGGAGGACTGCCGGGGCTCCGCGCCGTCGGAGAGCGAGGAGCGGCTGGTGCTGGCGGCGCTGGGCGCGGCGGGCAGGGAGCGCGAAGTATGAGACTGCACCGCTTGGAGGTCGCCGCTTTCGGTCCGTACGCGGGCCGTGAGGTGGTGGACTTCGACGCGCTCGGCGCGGACGGGCTGTTCCTGCTGCACGGTGACACCGGCGCGGGGAAGACGACGCTGCTCGACGCGATCGCGTTCGCCTTGTTCGGCACCGTTCCCGGCGCTCGCGGCGAGGTCAAACGGCTGCGCTGCGACCTCGCCGAGCCGGATCAGGTCACCGAGGTCGTGCTCGAACTGACCGTGCAGGGCCAGCGGATGCGGATCACGCGCAACCCCGAGTACCAGCGGCCCAAGCGCCGGGGCGAGGGGATGACCGTCCAGCAGGCGAAGGCGGTGCTCAGCTGGGTCGGCACGGTGCCCGCCGGCCACGTGGCCGAGGGCATCACACGGATCGACGAGGTCGCGCGCACGGTCGAACGGCTCATCGGCATGACGCACGAGCAGTTCTTCCAGGTGGTCCTGTTGCCGCAGGGCGAGTTCGCACGGTTCCTGCGCGCGAACACCGCCGAGCGCGAGGAGCTGCTGGAGCGCCTGTTCGGCACCGAGCGCTTCTCGGACGTCGAGGACTGGTTCGCGAACCTGCGTGCCGAACGCGGCCGCGAGTTGCAGGCCCGGCAGCAGTCGCTGCGGGAATGGGTCGCCCGGTTCGCGCAGGTCGCGGGGCAGGAAGCGCCCGAAGAGGGGCAGGCCGAGTGGGTCGACGAGGTGCTGGCCGAGTCGGCGCGCCGCGTCGGCGAGGCACAGGAACGTGACACGAAAGCCCGTGCGGCGGCGAAGAAGGCCGAGGCCGTCTGGCAGGAGAACCGGTCGACCGCCGAACGGATCCGCCGCGTGCGCACCGCCTATACGCGCTTGTCGGTGATCGCCGAGCAGGCGGACCAGCGGGCGGAGTGGGCGGAAGAGGTCGAGGCGGCCCATCGCGCGGCCGGGGTGGTCGCCGAGGCCGATCTCCTCGAACGCAGGCTGGACCAGCTCGCGGAGGCCGAAGCGGCCGAGGCTCTCCGGGCCCAGGAGGTTCCTGACGCGGCGGACAGTTCCGCCGCGGAGCTGCGCGCTCGGGCGGGTGGTTTGCGGGAAGAGGCGGGCGCGCTCGCCGAGCTCGTGGCGGAAAGCGAGCAGCAGCAACGGGATCTGGTCCGGCGCGAGCAGCTGACGGCCGCCGCGGGCAAGGCGGAGAAGCAGGCCGAGGAGTTCGCCGCCGAACTGGGTGCCGCGCCGGAGAAGGTCACGGCTTTGCGTGCCGAAGCGGCCGCTGCCGCCGAAGCCGAAGCGAGGCTCGACGGCGCCCGTGCTCGTGTCGACGAGCTGACCGCGCTGGCCCGCGACGCCGACGAGATGCCTCGGGTGAAGCAGGTCGTCGAGCGGGCGCGGGTGGCGGTCAGCGAGGCCGTGGACGGCCATCAGCAGGCCCGGCAGCACCGGCTGGACCTGCGGGAGCGGCGTCTCGAAGGGATGGCGGCCGAACTCGCCGCCGGTCTCCACGACGGCGAGGACTGCCCGGTCTGCGGTGCGACGGACCACCCGTCGCCGGCGACGCATACCGGTGGCCTGGTCGATCCCGAGGACGAACGCCGCGCCGAAATCGCGGAACAGCAGGCGCATATGCGGCGCGAGAAGGCGAAGGCCGCGTTGCAGGAGGCCGAAAACCGCCTGACCGTCCTGATCGAGCGGCTGGGTGAACACACCGCCGAGACGCTGCGAGCCGAACTCGGCGAGGCGCGCGCACTGGTCGCCACACTGTCGGAAACCGCACGCCAACGGCCCGCGCTCGAGACACAGGTCGTCGCCCTGGAACGGAAGATCGAGCAGCTGACCGAACAGCGCGGCGCGGCCGAGCGTCGTGCGGTCGAGATCGCGACCGAGGTACGCGGTCTGACGGAGCGGCTGACCGAACGCGAGCGGCGGTTGGAGAGCGCACGAGGCGAGTTCGCCGATGTCGCCGCCCGGCGGCGGCATCTGCTCGGCGTCGCGACCCGCCTCGACGCGCTCGCCGAAGCGCGGCTAAGTGTCGCGGGTACCCGTGAGCGGCGGGACGAGCAAGCGAAACTGGTCAAGGAAGCGTTGCTGGCCAAGGGATTCGCCGATCTCGACGAGATGCGCGCCGCCGCGCGGCCGGACGAGCAGATCACGAAACTGGAGGCCAGTCTCGCCGATGCGAAGGTGATGGAGCGGGCCGCCCGCGAGGAACTCGCGCAACCCGACCTGTTCGGCATCTCGCCGGAGGACGAGATCGACGTCGGTGCTTCGGCGGACGCGGCGCGGGACACGCGAAGCGAGGCCGAGCAGGCACTCGTGGCGCTGCGAGCGGCCACGTCACGGCACGCCGACCTGACGAAACTGGCCGAGCGGATGACGTCCTTGATGGCGGATCTGGCGCCGGTCGAAGAGCGGTACCTCGAACTGAAGGCGCTGGCCGAGGTGGTCAACGGGCGCGGCCAGAACGCGCGGAAGATGTCGCTGCGTTCCTATGTGCTGGCCGCGCGGCTGGAGGAGGTCGCGGTCGCGGCGACCGCGCGGCTGCGGACGATGAGCCAGGGCCGCTACTCCTTCGTGCACTCGGACGCGGCCGGGGCGCGGGGCACCCGCGGCGGCCTCGGGCTCGACGTGCTCGACGACTACTCCGGCACCATCCGGCCCGCGAAGACGCTGTCAGGCGGCGAGTCCTTCCTCGCGTCGCTCTCGCTGGCCCTGGGGCTCGCCGACGTCGTCGCCGCCGAAACCGGCGGAGCGCTGCTGGACACGCTGTTCATCGACGAGGGCTTCGGCACGCTGGACGCCGAGACGCTCGACATCGTCATGAACATCCTCGACGAGCTTCGCGCCGGAGGGCGAGTGGTCGGGCTGGTGTCGCACGTGGAGGAGCTGCGGCAGCGGATCCCGACGCGGCTACGCGTCCGGAAGGCGCGTACGGGCTCTTCGGTGGAGATCCACGCCGCCTGACCCGCTCCTTGAAATGTCATGAAAGGGCCGTTCAGGACATCTTTTGTCCTGAACGGCCCTTTCATGACACTCGGGACGGGCAGGTCAGGCCGCTTCGTGGGTCAGCAGCCACTGCTTCGCCGGAACACCCCACCGGAAGTTCCCCACACCGCCGCCGGTCCGCACCACCCGGTGGCACGGCACGAACAACGCCGCCGCGTTCTTCGCGCACGCCGACGCGGCCGCCCGCACCGCCGCCGGATTCCCCGCCAGCGCCGCGTACTCCGCGTAGCTCACCGGCTCCCCGGCGGGCACTTTCCGCAGGATTTCCCAAGCGTGCTCCCGGAAAGCGCCGGACCGTTGCCGCACCTCGACATCGGCGACGGCGTCCAGGTCGCCGTCGTGGTACCGGCGGATCGCGGTGCTCACCGGCCCCAGATCCCGTCGTTGCTTCACCTCGCCGGGGGCGAGCGACGGCGAGATCAGCGTCGTCAATTCGGCGACGTCGCCGGTCCAGCCCGAGGCGAGCACGGCCCCGTCACCCGCCACGACGGCGGTGAACGGGCCGATCTTCGTGTCCATTGTGGACCAATACGCGATGCTCATGGTTTTCCTTTCAAGCGCGCAGCAGGTACATGCCGGCGTACGAGGACCAGGGCTGCCAGGCCCGTCCGCGTTCGGCCAGCGTCTTTTCGTCGTCGGGGATGCCCAGCGCCGCCGCTCCACGGCGCAGCGCCGGGTCACCGGTCAGCAGGACGTCGGGCGCGCCGAGCACCCGCATCAGGACGTAGTCCGCGATCTCCGGCCCGATTCCCGGGAGCTCCAGCAGTTCCGCCCGCAGCTCCAAGGGATCGCGGCCGACGTGGACCGACACCTCGTCCGCCAGCGCGCGGGCCACGGCGGCCACCCGTTCCGGGCCGTGTTCGGCGACCTGGGCCGTCGTCGGGAACACCGTGGTCAGCCCTTCGAGTGACTCGTCGCAGCTGGGCACGCGTTCGCCGAGGCTCTCGGCGAGCGCGGCGGTCTCGGCGGGGGAGAGCATCGCGCGCAGCACGAGCTCGTCGCCGTCGACCGCGCCGGGCACCCGGATGCCGGGGATCGCCTCGACCAGCGGTGCGAGGGCCGGGTCGGCCCCGAGGACCCGCGAGACCGCCTCGGGATCGGCGTCGAGGTCGAGCAGCCGCCGCACCCTGGCCACCGCGCTGCTCAGGTCACGCAGGTCGGTGAGCCGCAGGTCGCAGCGGACGTGGTCGTCCTTCGCCGTCAGCCACACCACGCCGATGCCGTGCGCGAGCCGCAGCGTGCGGCCGTAGCCGGTCACGCCGGAATCGTCGCGCGTCACGTGCTCGACGCCGGGGACGGCCCGGTCGGCCAGGAAGTCCAGCACCCCGTCCGCGTCGAACGGCTTCCGGAACGGCAGCCGCAGGCTCAGCCGGGTCCCGGTCGGCAGCTCCTCGGCCTTGCGACGCCGCAGGCTCGCCGCCCGAAGCTGTGAAGGCGTCGTCGCGAAGACCTCTCGGATCGTCTCGTTGAACTGGCGGACGCTGGAGAACCCGGCCGCGAACGCGACGTCCGTCAGCGGAAGCCCGGACATCTCGATCAGCAGCCGCGCCGAATGCGCCCGGTGCGCCCTGGCCAGCGCCAGCGGCCCCGCGCCGAGTTCCGCGGTGAGGACGCGTCCGAGCTGGCGTTCGGAATAGCCGAGCCGTCGCGCGAGCCCCGGGACGCCGTCGCGTTCGACGGTGCCGTCCGAGATGAGCCGCATCGCCCGTGCGGCGAGGTCGGCCCGGATGTCCCAGTCGGGGGAACCGGGGACCGCGTCGGGCAGGCAACGGCGGCAGGCGCGGAAGCCGTGCGACTGCGCGGCCGCCGACGTCGGGTAGAAGCGGACGTTCTGCTGCTTCGGCGTCGACGCGGGGCAGGACGGACGGCAGTAGATCCCGGTGGTGGCGACGGCCATGATGAACTGGCCGTCGAACCGGGAATCACGGGCGGCGACGGCGCGGTAACACCGTTCGGTGTCGCGCCACACGGCCCGTTCGGCCAGGGTCTGCTCGGTCATGACATCGATCGTGCCACCAGGTCGGAGGCGCGGCTGGCGGAAATCCGACACGGCGATCAAGGCCTCGGCGGATGGGGCGGCGGGCGGCACGTAGACTTCTGGCCCGTGAGTCTCACCCTCGGCATCGTCGGCCTGCCCAACGTCGGCAAGTCCACCCTGTTCAACGCGCTGACCCGCAACGACGTGCTCGCGGCGAACTACCCGTTCGCGACGATCGAGCCCAACGTCGGCGTCGTCCCGCTGCCGGACCCGCGGCTGGACCAGCTCGCCGAGGTCTTCGGCTCCGAGCGGACCGTGCCCGCCGTCGTGTCCTTTGTGGACATCGCGGGCATCGTGAAGGGCGCGTCCGAGGGGGCGGGCCTAGGCAACAAGTTCCTCGCGAACATCCGCGAGGCCAACGCGATCTGCCAGGTCATCCGCGTGTTCGACGACCCGGACGTGATCCACGTCGACGGCCGGATCGACCCGGGCAGCGACATCGAGACGATCAACACCGAGCTGATCCTCGCCGACCTGCAGACCCTGGAGAAGGCGCTGCCGCGGCTGGAGAAGGAAGCGCGGACGAAGAAGGAGAACAAGCCCGCGCTCGACAACGCGGTCAAGGCCAAGGAGATCCTCGACGCCGGGCGCACCCTCTTCCAGGCGCAGAAGGAGGTCGACTTCGAGGCGCTGCGCGAGCTGAGCCTGCTCACCACGAAGCCGTTCCTCTACGTCTTCAACGCCGACGAAGGCATCCTCACCGACGAGTCGCGCCGCGAGGAGCTGGCCAAGCTGGTCGCCCCGGCCGACGCGGTGTTCCTCGACGCCAAGGTCGAAGCCGAGCTGCTGGAACTGGACGACGAGGAGTCCGTGCGCGAGCTGCTGGAGTCCGTCGGCCAGCACGAGCCGGGCCTCTACTCCCTCGCGCGCGCCGGCTTCCACACCCTCGGCCTGCAGACGTACCTGACCGCCGGCCCCAAGGAGTCGCGCGCCTGGACGATCCCGCAGGGCGCGACCGCCCCGCAGGCCGCGGGCGTCATCCACACCGACTTCGAGCGCGGCTTCATCAAGGCCGAGGTCGTCTCGTTCGACGACCTGATCGAGAACGGCTCGATGGCCGCCGCCCGGTCCGCCGGCAAGGTGCGCATGGAGGGCAAGGACTACGTCATGGCGGACGGCGACGTCGTGGAGTTCCGCTTCAACGTCTGATGCCCCGAGGAGCCAAGGGCATGAGCGCCGATCGCTGGGGTGTCGAGATCGAAGACGACATCTCCGTCGAGGCCTTCGGCGCGCTCAACGACGATGACGATGCCGAGCACGTCGTCGTCGACATCAACGACAGCGACGACTGGTTCGTCGAGTTCACCCGCCGCTCCGTCTGTTTCCAGCAGGCGGAACGCGGCGGGGAAGTCGTCGGCACCCTCGACTACGCCGACCGCGGCGAGGCTCTTCGCGCACGCTCCTGGAAGTCCGACGGGTGAATCACACGCCGTAGCGGTCCTGGAACATCGTCGCGGGTGCCTCGCCGTGCCGCGCCGTGTAGGCCGCCACGATCTCGTCCGCCACGTCCTCACCGGCCTGAAGACGGACGAGGTACGGAACCGCCCAGTGCAGCTCGGCGGCGTCGAAGTCCTTTTCCCAGAGCGGATCGAGCCCGGTTCGCGTCTCGTCGAGCACAGCGGAGAGCGGAACCTGTCCGCCCGCGTTCACCGGATGCGGGCCCACCGAGATCGAGAAGCGGGAAGCGGCGCCTGCCGGGTTGACGGCCATTTCCATGGGGTGCGGGTGGTGGCCGGGCGCCGTGCGCGCGATCACGAGGAACCGCAACGGCCGCCGTTTCGTCTTCTTCATGCGGCCATTCGAGCACGCCGCCACGGACCGAGGATGAACCGCATGACGAGCCCCGCCCTCTCGCCGCTTGCCCGCGCTCTGGCGCGCACGGACTTCGCGGAGAACTGGTACCGCTGGTGCGACGCCCGGCGCGACTGGGCGGCCGAGGCGACGGGTGTCT
This sequence comes from Amycolatopsis sp. SB7-3, assembly GCF_041021335.1. Classification (NCBI taxonomy): domain Bacteria; kingdom Bacillati; phylum Actinomycetota; class Actinomycetes; order Pseudonocardiales; family Pseudonocardiaceae; genus Amycolatopsis; species Amycolatopsis sp. SB7-3. The sequence continues at coordinate 1,094,181 of NZ_JBFPJQ010000001.1, read as the reverse complement.
ACGACGAAGACTCCCTGCTGACCGCCAGCGGCGTCGTGTGCAGCCTGACGGTCCAGCTCGGACGCGGACTCAACTCCCAGGAGTGCCGCCTGGCGGTGCTCGCTAGCGGCGAGCGGCAGGGGGAGCCCGAGATGCTGCACGCGATCACGCGCGCCATCCGGCTCTCCCAGGGCGAGCCGGAACCGGACCCGCCCTACCCTCGGCCGATCATCGGCAGCCGCGGTCAGCTGGAGGTCGTGTCGCGCGAGATCGTCGACGTTCTCGGCCAGGTCGCCCGAGGCTGGGCGTCATGACCGAGGTCCTCTTCGCCCGTGAGAACGGTTGGATCCCGCGAGTGATCCGCGAGAACGGCGAGCTCGTCCTCGAACTCGGCGCCGGAGCCGACGCCAACCACGACCCTCGCAGGTTCACCCTCCCGATTTCGGAAGCCCATTTCGCGGTGATCCGCGGCGATCTGGTCCGGCATCTGCTGCTGTGGAGCGCGATCCTGCCGCTCTGCACGGCCGCCGGGATCCGGCGGCCGCTCGACGAACGCGCGGCGGTCGCCTTGCTGGACCCGATCCGTCTCGGGGCTCCCGCCGAAGTGGAGCTGTTCTTCCAGGACATCCGCTGGGACGTACGGCGGCTCGTCGCCCAGGGCGCGGACGTCGAACTGCTCGGGCGCGGACGGCTCTTCGCCGCGTTGGGTTCCGCGACCGAGCGGTCCGACTGGTCGCTCGTCCAGCGGTACGACGCCAACCGTGGGCGCGCCCGATGAGTTTCCCGCTGTGTTCGGAAGGACGACGATGAGGCCACTGACCTTCAGTGACGACAAGGAAAACGAGCAGAAGTGGGTGCCGGGCGGTGCGCGATCCGCGCCCGACGCGTTCCGGGAGTTCGTCGACCGGCACCGTGCCGACGACAACGCCACGTTCTGCATCGAGGACGAGGAGAACGAAGAGGCGCTGCTGCTCATGTACGACGCCGGCACCATCTGCCGGATCAAAGGCGCGCAGGATTCGCAGGTCGAGTACCGCCTCGTCACCAACGGCGGCGACTACCGGAGCCAGGTGGCGAACTTCGTCCGCGGCGGTTCGGCCGCGCTCGACCGCAGCGGGCCGTGGTTGCCGGACGTCGCCGCCCTCGACCGGGCGAGGCTCCGCTTCGAGTTCGACGGGTCCGTGTTGCGGCGGACCCATCCGCGCGAGCTGCGCCGTCGCCTGGAGATCCTGACCGTCATCGACGGACACGAGCCGACGACGGTCGACGGGGTGACGCACTTCGGCTTCGGCAACGGCGGCGGCGACACGGTCAACGCCTGGTTCACCGCCGACGGACGCGGCCTGGTGACGACCTTCGACCACACCAGCGCGCTCAACTTCTACGAAGACCCGGAGGCACAGGCCGCCCTGTACGACGGTGTGCCGGCGGACCTCCTCGCCATGGTGAAGGACGCGCCCGAGACGGAGACGACGATCGAGGTCGGCGGCCTGGTGGCCGCCGGTGGCATCTTCACCTTCTCGGGACCGTGCACCATGTCGGAAGGACTGGTGTCCCGGCTGCAGGAGGCACGACTGGACGTCAGGGAGACCGGGGTCGGCTGGTTGCTGGAAGGTCTTCTCTCGTTGCAGGACTTCACCCCCGCCGCGGTGGCGGAGGAAGTGGCGTGGTGGAGCGACGAGGACATCGAGAAGGGGTTCGCCGCTGCCCCTCGGGAACAGCCCGCGCCGTTCGACCAGGAGACGGTGGATCGCTTCTGCAAGATCTGGGCCGACTCCGGGTACAACGATCGCTGGGACGTGCACTACGTCCTCTTCGACGGCAACACGGTCGAGGACGTGGGGGAGGCGCGGGACGAGCTCCTGGCCTTGGTCCGGACGCTCGGACTCGAGCGCGTCGACGCCCCGCCCGGAGCCCCCACCGGGGAAGTGTGGGTCCGCACCGACCCCCGTATCGACGCCGAGCTCGAGCGCTGGTCGTGACTTCGTCAGGGAAGGCCCCGGACTTGCCGCCCGGCGGTTCGGATGAACACGGACAGGGTTTCCTGGCTGCGTTCTTCATGCTGTTTCACGGCGGCGAGATCCGGAGCTCGGTGCAGGGCCTCGATCGGCTCGAAGGTGGCGTCGACGAGTCGGAGGATTTCGGAATCGTCGGTGAGCATCTGGATCCTGAGCCGCGCGTGATCGGCCGTCGCCCCGCGCTTGTCGGATTCCGTGTGCGCGGCCCGCATCTCCTCGTCCGGCGCCGAGCGCTGCTTGAGGAACCATTTCGCGATCACGCCTTGCCGCAGTTCGGTCATGGCTTCGGCGAAGGCCACGTACGCGGCGATCCGTTCCTGCCGAAGCCGTTCGTCGCGAGCGGTCCGCTCCGTTCGCCGCGTGTTCAGCAATCCGAGCAGGTACGTGAGGGTCGAACCGGCCAAGGTGCCGGAGATCGCGACCACGCTGGTCAGCACGCCGTTCATGGCCGGGATCGTAGGATCTCCGCAGCCGCGCGGTAACCGAATCCGAGGAGAATAGTGCCGAACGACGACGCCGTCGATCTCATCAGATCGCTGGTCGATGCCACGGGACCGGCCGACGGCTGGGAATCGCTGGCGATGATCCTGGAATTCGGGGAGGGGTTTCGCAGTGCGTATGGGTACGCGTACTCGCCCGGAGACGTCATCGCGCCCGTGGCCTGCAAGTGGTCGAGTATCGAAGCCGCGGTGGACGCGTACCTTGGCGGCTACTACCGACCCGGCGACAAGCTGCCGGTGAAGATCCTCGTGCAGTTCGACCGGACGGCCGGAAAGTACGAAGTGACGTTCGAGGACACCGACGAGGACCGCTGGGCCGTGAAGCCGAAGAACTTCCGGACGATGCGCGAACAGCTGCGCCCGAAGTTCGGCTGAAAGGCGAAGACGATGGCACGAAAGCGAAAGACCCTTCCCAAGGACTTCCAGGAGATGCTGACCTCGGCATCGGTGGACGAACTCAAAGCCGTCTTCGGCAAATGCGAGATCGACGCGCGGGGCGGCTACAGCAAGGGGACCGCGATCGGCTTTCCGGAGTGCCCGGACGAGCTCATCGTCTGGCTGACCGGGCAGGGGCTCGCCGTCGACACCCCGGACAGCTACGGCAGGACACCGCTTCACGCGCGGGCTTCCCGCGGTGCCACGAAGCAGATTCCTTTGCTGCTCTCGCTCGGCGCGGACATCGATGCGGTCGACACCTCCGGGAAAACGCCGCTTCAGGCGGCGGTCGAGAGGCTGAGGACCGAGTCCGTGCGAGTGCTGATCGAGCACGGGGCGTCGACCGCGATTCACGACAGGCGCGCTGACTCGTTGCTGATGCGATGCCTGATCAGTACGGAAAACGCCTACCTCCGCGAGTCCGCCGAGATCGCGAAGCTGCTGCTCGACCACGGAGCGAGCATCACGGCCGAGATGCGCCAGAAGGTCGAACGGATCGGTAGCGGCTTCGAGTTCCACCGCGAGACCTTCAACCGGGACCTCCTCGAAGAGACCGACGCCGCGCTCAGCGAGCTGTACCGGTTCTTCGACGTCGAGCCGGTCGCGCGGCGGTCGAAGCACGACGGGGTTTCGCCGATCGTCGTGCCCGACGGATCCTGGCAGGAGCGGCACAAAGCGCTGTGGGAGCTTCTCGTGCCGTCGAGCGGCGCGGGCGCGACGGTGCAGTGCGAGGCCATCCGCGTCACCGGCCGGATCTCCGACGAGATGTTCCGCAACGGCGGGGCGAACTGGGACCGTGCCTATCGCGCGATGGCCGACGCGTTCCCGGGTTTCCTCGCGCAGGGCGAACCTCTCGGCGAGGAAGAACTCCGTGAGGCCAAGGAGATCGCCAAGCAGATCCGGTCGGGCCGCGGGGCGGACGACCACCTCGATCGCTTGAGCGAGCTCGCCGTCGCCTGGGTCGCGAAGAACCCGGCCCCGATCGCCTTGGGAGCGGTGGACTACACACGTTGAGGGGGTGCCGGGTGTCCCCCGATGAGGACACCCGGCGAGCCTCACTTCCGCAGCAGGCTGTACGCGGCGGAACCGATCAGCTCCAGCGAAACCTGAAGCCGCTCAAGGGAGACGTTGTCCTTGATGGTGTCTTCCGGCGTGTGGTAGGTCGGCTCCAGCAGCGCCGGGCCGGTTTCGCCACGCCAGCTGAAGTTGCCCGAAGCGATCCCGCGTTCGAAGAACGGCACGTGGTCGCTCGAACCGCGCGCCACCGGACCCTTCACCCGCGGGTCGTAGCCGAGCCGCTTGGCGGCGGCGTTGACGGCCGCGGTCGTGGCGTTGTCCGCACCGTCGACCGAAAGCAGCCAGTAGGTGACGGCCGGGTCCCAGCTGGTGGCGACCATGTCGTTCTGGAAGCAGCCCGCGATCCGCTGCGCCTCCGGGTCGGACAGGTTCTTGACGTAGTGCCGCGAGCCGATCAGCCCGTACTCCTCCGAACCCCACAGCGCGAACCGCAGCGTCTTGTTCGTCGGCAGGTACCGCAGGACGCGCGCCAGCTCCAGGCAGAGCACGGTGCCGCTGCCGTCGTCGTTGGCGCCGGGGGAACCGGGGACGCTGTCGTAGTGCGCGGTCACCATGACCACGCCTTCGTCCTTGCCGGGGAACGTGGCCGGCCGCTCGGCGATGACGTTGTACGACGTCAGGTTCTTGTGGTGCGTGGCCGTCGCCTTGACCGTGACCGAGCCCTTGGCGAGCCGTTCGCGCAGGCGCTCCACCTGCACCTGGGCCAGGCCCAGCACCGGGATGGTGACCGGGGTGGCGAGCGTCGGGGAGAAGGCGGACAGCTTGCGGGCCGGGTCGGCGCCGATCCGGCCGAGCAGCACGGCGTCCGCTCCGCGCTGCGCCGCCGTCAGGTACGCGTCGGCCTTGTTCGCGACGGCGGCGATCAGCACGATCTTGCCGGTCAGGTCGTCGGGCAGGGTGCTGCCGTCACCGGCGTCGACGACGACGGCCTCACGGGTGACGTCCTGCGCGCCCTGCGGCGACGAGCCGGTCTGCCAGCTGTCACGTCCGATCGTCAGGGTGCCGAGGAACTTGTCGGCGATCGGGAACGGCTGCAACGTCACCTGGTAGCGCAGGTCGCGAAGCACCTTCGCGATGTAGTCCCTGGCCCGCAGTTCGCCTTCGGTACCGGCGATCCGGGGGCCGATCTTGTCGCTGAGCACCCGCAGGTGTTCCAGCGCCCGCCGCGACCGCACCCGCGCGATCACGGGATAGTCGCCGAAGTCCAGCGACGGCGGGAACTGCGCGCCCGGACGTTGTTGGGTGGCCGCGGCGGCGGTGCCGGGGTTAAGCCCGATCGTCGCCGCGCCCGCCAGTGCCACCGCGCCCGCGAGCACCTCACGTCTGCGCAGACCTGCCATGGAACACCCCTCACTTCTCGAAGAAACTCGTCCGAGTAGCCAATAGTGCGCCGGTCACCGGAGCAACCTCCGATCGTCCCCTTTTTCCGGTTCAGCGCACGGCGGCCCGGCGGTAGGCCGCCGAGACGGCGACGACGCCGGAGACCGCCGCGGCGATCACCCCGCCGATCAGCAGCACGGTCCCGACGAAGGGCCCGAAGTCGCCGACGTCGGCGAGCCGTCCCCAGAACGACCCTTCGAGCAGCGCGCCGACGAGGATGAACACGGGCGCGGCGACGCCGAGGAAGAGGATCCACCGGTACTTGGCGGCCAGCGTCAGCACGAGGATCCCGGTCACGCCGAGGATGAACGGGCCGGGCGGGATGTCCGGGAAACCCGGGACGCCCGAAACGATCTGGATGATCAGGCCGGCGACACCGACGAAGAGGAAGAAGGCGTTGGCGACGGCGGCGGTGGAACGGTTCATGGCGAGCTCCTCACTGGGTTTCAAGACCACTGAAGAGTCCCGCTCACGGCGGCTGGGGGCGTCGGCCCGGAAGCGGCAATCAGGCCTACGCGGTTTTGCGTACGACCTCCTGATACCAAAGAGGCCGCCGCGCGCCGCGTAAGACTTGGTCATCGCGATGTCCACCGGCTCGCGCACCTACCGGGAAGCGGCGGTCGAACTGGCGGCGTGGGCGAGGGTAACTTCGAACGGGTGAAGCCGTTGAGTCCCGACATGTTCGCGCCCGGCTGCCCGTCGAACCTGACCCCGTTCCGGATCGGCGACAAATGGGCGGGCCTGGTCGTGCAGTGCCTGGAAGAAGGGCCGCGCCGGTTCTCCGAGCTGCGTGTGCCCTTGAGAGGAGTCACGTCGAAGGTGCTCACGGAGACCCTCAGGGCTCTGGAGCGCGACGGCATGATCACGCGGACGGCGTACGACGAGACGCCGCCGCGGGTGGAGTACGAGCTCACCCCGCTCGGCCGGACGTTGTTCGAGCCGATGGAGGCGTGCCGTAAATGGGCGGCGGAGCACCTTCCGGAGCTCGTCGCCGCCCGCGAGGCGTACTCCGGTTAGCCGAGGAGGCCCAGTACGACGATCGTCAGCAGCGTGATGGCGGCGGCGAAGGTGGTCACCCAGGCGCGCTGGGCGGCGGTGATGGAGGCGTTGTTCACGGCGGTTCCCCGGGGGAGAGAAGCGACAGGTCCGCCCGGAACAGCGCGTTGATCAGGCTCCGCGTTACCTTCGAAGCGCCGGTGTGATCAAGATCACTGATCGTGCTGGTGATGCCGTTCGCGCGCGGTGTACCAGAGCACTCCGGCGGCCGCCGCCACCATCGCGCCGAACGCCGAGAACCCCACCACGATCGCCTGCGTCATCACTCGTCCTTTCTCGTTGTGTCCCTACCGGGGTGACGTCCGAGAAGCGGGGTTGTGGCGCGGTCGTAGCGGACGTCACATGCCGGCGAGTACCCCGTCGATCTGCGACGCAAGCGAGAAGTCCTTCTCCGTCAGCCCTCCGGCGGAGTGCGTGCTCAGCCGGAACGTCACCGTCCGCCAGCGGATGTCGATGTCGGGATGGTGGTCGGCCGCCTCTGCCAATTCGGCCACCCTGTCCACCGCTTCGATGGCCTTGGGGAAGCTCGGCAGCTTCGCCGTCCGCTCGATCGTCACACCGTCACGGGTCCAGCCGGAGAGCTTGGTCACGGCTTCGTCGGCCTGCTGGTCGTTCAAGATTTCCGCCATGACTCCATGGTGGTACGCCGTCGGCTACGCTGCACGTTTGCCACGGGTCCCCCCTTGAAGAACGCAGGAGGCTAGATGAAACGCGCCCTCCGCACGGTCGTTGCGGCTGGCACGGTGGCCGCCCTCGTCGCGGGCTGCTCGCTCTCCGGGAACACGGGGAACGACCCGCAGGCGCCGGCGACGGTCACGCTCGTGACACACGACTCGTGGCTCGCGCCCCAGGACGTCCTCGACGCGTTCGAGCGGCAGTCCGGGATCAAGATCTCCGTGCTCAAGCAGGGTGACGCGGGCGCGCTGACCAACAAACTGGTGCTCACCAAGGCGAATCCGATCGGTGACGTCGCGTACGGCATCGACTCGACGTTCGCCTCGCGCGCGCTCACCGAGGGCGTTTTCGAGCAGTACACCAGCCCGGAGGCGGATCGCGGCCCGCAGCGCTACTCCGTCGACCCCGGCCACCGGCTCTCCGCGGTCGACCTCGGCGACGTCTGCGTCAACATCGACACGCGGTACTTCGTGGACAAGGGGATCCCGGAGCCGAAGTCGTTCGCGGATCTGACCGACGTCAAGTACAAGGACCTGATGGTCGCCGAGAGCCCAGCGACGTCGTCGCCGGGGCTGGCGTTCCTGCTCGGCACCGTCGCCCAGTTCGGCGAGCAGGGCTGGCAGGGGTACTGGACGCAGCTGAAGGCCAACGGGCTCAAGACGGTCAGCGGCTGGGAAGAGGCCTACTCCAAGGAGTTCTCCGGTTCCTCGGGCAAGGGCCCGCGCCCGATCGTCGTCTCCTACGCCTCCTCGCCCGCCGCCGAGATCGGCGACGACGGCAAGCCGCGCACGAAGGCGCTGCTGGACACCTGTTACCGCCAGGTCGAGTACGCGGGTGTGCTGGCGGGCGGCAAGCAGGTCGAGAAGGCCCGCAAGGTCGTCGACTTCCTGCTGTCGCAGCAGTTCCAGGTCACCGTGGCGAGCAACATGTACGTGTACCCGGCCCGTCAGGGTGTCGAGCTCCCGCAGGGCTGGGCGCAGGCCGCGCCGCTGCCGCAGCAGCCGAAGACGCTCGAACCGGCCAAGATCCAGGCCGGGCGCGAGCAGTGGATCGCGCAGTGGCGCACGCTACTCGAAGGCTGAGCACCCCCAGGCCGACTTTCCGAGGGACCGGGCTGGTCGCACTCGCCGTGCTGCCGCTCGGTTTCCTCGTGGTGTTCTTCGCCTGGCCGGTCGCGGCGATCATCGGCCGGGGCTTCGGCTCCGGCGGCGTCGGTACGGCCATCGGGGACCCACTGACCTGGAAACTCGCGGGATTCACCGTCGCCAGTGCCGGGGTTTCGACGATCGTCGCGGTGCTCGCGGGGCTGCCGGTCGCGTTCCTGCTCGCGCGGGTGCGGCTGCCGGGGGTTTCGCTGGTCCGGACACTCGTGCTGGTGCCGTTCGTGCTGCCGACCGTCGTGGTCGGCCTGGCGTTCCGCGCGCTCTGGCCCGATGGCGGGCTGCTGCCGCTGGTGCTGGCCAACGCCTTCTTCAACGTCGCCGTCGTCGCGCGCACGGTTTCCGGGCTGTGGAGCCATCTCGACCCGCGGACGGTTGACGCGGCCCGTGCGCTCGGCGCGTCGCCGTGGCGCGCCTTCCGTTCGGTGACGCTGCCCGCGCTCGCGCCGGCCGTCGCGTCCTCGGCCGCGGTGGTCTTCCTGTTCTGCGCCACCAGTTTCGGGGTCGTGCTCATCCTCGGCGGGGCGAAGTACCGCACGCTGGAGACCGAGATCTACCTGCGCACCGTCGAACTGCTCGACCTCTCCGGCGCGGCCGCGTTGTCGCTGGTGCAGTTCGCCGCCGTCGTCGCCGCGCTCGTCGTGGGCGCGCTCGCGAGGCGGCGCCGGGAGAACGCGGTGCGGCTGCGTTCGCGGAGCGAGACCGCGCGGAGGCCGAGGGGTGGCGAGTGGTGGGCGGTGGCCGCCGGGCTCGCGGTGATCGCGCTCCTGATGACGCCGATCGTGGCGCTGCTGGTCGAATCCGTGTCCACTTCGGACGGTTGGAGCTTCGCCGGGTACGAAGCGCTCGCCGGGCAAGGCTCCCGTAACGCGCTCCAGATCTCGGGCTGGGACGCGGCGTCGATGTCACTGCGGACGGCGTTCGACGCGACGACGCTCGCGATGATCGTCGGGGTGCTGGCCTCGGTCGTGCTGGTGGCGCTGCGCCGCACGCCCGGCAGGCTGGCGCGGGGGATGGGCGAGACGATGGACGCCGCGCTGATGCTGCCGCTGGGTGTGTCCGCGGTGACCGTCGGTTTCGGTTATCTCGTCACGCTCGACGCGCTGCCGGGCGATCTGCGGACGTCGCCGCTGCTGGTGCCGCTCGCGCAGGCGCTGGTGATCATCCCGCTGATCGTGCGGATGGTGCTGCCGGTGCTGCGGTCGGTCGACGTCCGGCTGCGGCAGGCCGCGTCGACACTCGGCGCGAGCCCCGGCCGGGTGTGGCGCGAGATCGATCTCCCGCTGACGGCGCGTTCGCTGGTCGCGGCGGCCGGGTTCGGGTACGTGGTCGCGCTCGGCGAATTCGGCGCGACGAGCTTCCTGGCCAGGCCGGACGCGCCGACGCTGCCGGTCGCCGTCGCGACGCTGATCTCGCGGCCGGGGGAGCTGAACAACCAGATGGCCTACGCGGCCTGCGCGCTGCTCATGATCGTGACCGTGGTGGCGGTGGTGCTGATCGACCGGTTCGGCGCGGTCCGCGGGCAGAATTCGGTAGGGGAGTTCTAGTGTCGCTGTCGGTACGGGATCTGACCGTCCACTATGGATCCTTCGCGGCGGTGAAGGACGCCCGGCTGGACATCGCCGACGGCGAGGTGCTGGCGCTGCTCGGCCCGTCCGGATCGGGGAAGTCGACGCTGCTGCGGGCGATCACCGGGCTGGAGCCGCTGACGTCGGGCACCGTGCGGTGGGACGGCGAGGATCTCGCCGGTGTCCCGGTGCACCGGCGGGAGTTCGGGCTGGTCTTCCAGGACGGGCAGCTGTTCCCGCACAAGGACGTCGCCTCGAACATCGCGTTCGGCCTGCGGATGCACGACGTGCCGCGCGCGGAGCACGCGGACCGCGTCCGTGCGCTGCTGGAGCTGGTCGGGCTCGTCGGCTACGAGCGGCGGAGGGTGACCGAGCTGTCCGGCGGGCAGGCGCAGCGAGTGGCGCTCGCCCGCGCCCTGGCTCCGGAGCCGCGGTTGCTGCTGCTGGACGAACCACTGTCCGGTTTGGACGCCGGACTGCGGGAACAGCTGGCGATCGACCTCGCCGCCCTGTTGCGGCGCAGCAAGATCACCGCGCTGCTGGTCACGCACGATCAGGAAGAGGCGTTCACGCTCGCCGACCGCGTCGCCGTGCTCGAAGACGGCGAGATCCGGCAGGAGGGCGCGGTGCGCCGTGTCTGGCGGCAGCCGGTGGACGAGGGCGTGGCACGGTTCCTCGGCGTGACCACGTTCGTCGACGGCGAAGCTTCCGGTGGTGTGGTGCGGACTCCGCTCGGCGAGGTCGCGCTGCCCGACGTCGAGGACGGAGCGGTGCGGCTGGGGCTGCGGCCGCACGGACTCCGCGTGGCTCCGGACGGCGTCGAAGGCGAGGTCGTCGCCGTCGTGCACCGGCGAGAGCACGTCCGGCTCGTGGTCGCACCCGGCGGCGATCTGTCCACTGTGGACGCCGTCGCGCCGGTGACCGCCGACCTGCGTCCCGGGGACACCGTCCGGCTCGCTCTGGACCCGGACGGCGTCGCCCAACTCCGCATTTAGTCCTCTGAATGCGGTACTCCGGCTGAATGCGGTACTCCGGCGCGAAACCTGCGGTTTTCCGCAGTGTCCGCGGGGTTCGGCCGCCATACCGTCGTCTCCATGCTCCTGAAGACGATCTTGTCCTTCGTTCTCGCGGTCGTTCCGGCCGCCGCACCGGCCACGCCGGATATCCCGGTCGCCGAGTTGCGCGGCAGGCTCACCGCCCTCGCCGACGGCCGGGACATCACCGCCGGGCTGATCCACGTCCGGAACGGCACCCGCCAGTGGTCGGACGCGGTGGGCGTGCGCGATCTGGCCTCCGGCGCGCCCGCCGTCGCCGGCGGTCATTTCCGGATCGGCAGCGTCACCAAGACCTTCGCGGCCACCGTCCTCCTGCAGCTGACAGACGAGGGACGGCTGGCGCTCGACGATCCGATCGAGCGCCACCTGCCCGGTGTCGTGCCCGACGGCGGTCGCGTCACCGTCCGGCACGTCCTGCAGCACACCAGCGGCCTGCACGACTACATGAGTGAGCCCGGGTACTCGACCAACCGCTGGCGCGCCGATGCCCGCTTCGACGACTACACGCCTTCGCAACTGCTGAAGGTGGCGTTCGCGAAAGGCCCGGACTTCGAGAACCCGGGCGAGTCCTGGCATTACTCGAACACCAACTACGTCGTCGCCGGTCTGCTGATCGAGAAGCTGACCGGACGCCCGTACGGCGAGGAGGTGACACGGCGGATCCTGCGCCCGCTCCACCTCACGCACACCAGCGTCCCGGGCCACCACTCGTCCTTGCCCGTTCCGCACGCCCGCGGCTACGAACCGCTGCCCACGACCCCGCCGTCGATCGTGGACGCCACCGACATGGACCCCTCGCTGGACTGGGCGGCCGGTGAGATGGTCTCCACCACCCGCGACCTGACCACCTTCGCCACCGCCCTGATCGAGGGCAGGCTGACGAGCGAGGCGAGCCTGACGGAGATGCGGCGGATGAGGGAAGCGGTCCCGCTGTTCCGGTACGGCCTGGGCTTGCAGGAGTTCGCGATCCCTTGTGCGACCGGCCCGAAACCGGTGTGGGGGCACACGGGACAGCTGATCGGCTACCTCACCGTCGCCTTCACCGACGGGAAGGGCAAGTCGCTGACCCTGTCCCTCAACCCGCACGGGCGGGACCCGTCCACCGAAGCCGTGGTCTCCATGGCGACGGCCGTCTTCTGCTAGCACTTAGTCCTCTGAATGCGGTGGTTGCGCGTGCAAGGACCGCATTCAGAGGACGAAACGCGGGTCAGCCGTCCCGGGTGGTCAGGCGCGAGTAGGCGATCGAGAGGCCGATGACGATGTAGCAGGCGGCCCGCAAGGCGCCCTCGCCGAGCATCGACAGGTCCAGCGGATCCATCAGCACCGCGGCCGGAGCCTGCGCCCAATCCTTGTTGAGCAGGAACGGATGCAGCCACGAGACCGCGTCCAGGAAGCCGAGGATGGTGAACACGATCGTGCCCGCCAGCACCGAGGCGACCACCAGCATCGGGTGTTCGGTGAACGACGAGATCGCGAGCGCGACCGCGCCGACCGCCCACAGCTGCAGGGTGATCCACAGCGCCACCACCAGCAGCCTGCCCAGCGCGTCCCACACGCTCAGCGTCGAGCCGGTGAGGGTGAACATCGAATCGGCGCCACTGACGATCAGCCCGGTGGCGAATCCGGTGAAGGTCATGGCCAGCACCGCGATCAGCGAGACGGTGGCGACGCCGAACGCCTTGATCGCCAGCAGCCTGCCCCGGCCGACCGGCGCGATGAGCCAGCCCCGCAAGGTGCCGTGCGCGGTCTCACCGGCGATCGCGTCCGCCCCGGCCATCGCCGAAGCGAGCGGCAGGAGCAGCGCCAGGGTCATGGTCAGCGCCGCGACCGGCAGGACGAACCCGTTGTTCATCGCGGAGGCCAGCAGTGCGCCGTCCCGGCCGCCTTCCGCTTCGGACGCGTCGACCAGCGTCAGCGCGACCCCGATCACGATCGGGATCAGCGCGAGCAGGCCCAGCACGGCCAGCGTGCGAGGCCGCCGGAAGATCCAGCGCAGTTCGGCGCGATACAGCCGGAGCAGGCCGATGCTGTCCCGGCCGGTCCTCGCCGCGGGTGCCGCGGCCAGAGCGTGGGTCACGACTCCCCCTCACCGTCTACAGTGGACTCCGGCTGGGTCAGCCGGGCGAACAGGTCTTCCAGGCCGGTCCGGGCCCGCGCCGCCTCGTGCACGGCCACCCCGGCCGTCACCAGATGACGCAGCACGTCGGGCGCCTCGGCGGCGGTGAGGTCCACGCGGACGCCGTCCGGGGTGAGCCTGCTGCCGATCCTGTTCTCCCGCAACGTCTCCACCGCGAGTTCGGCGTCCGGCGTCCGCACCAGCAGCGCCGCGTTCCCCGACTCCAGCAGTTCCGAGAGCTCGCCCTGGGCGATCACGTTCCCGGACTGGAGCACCGCGACATGCGTACAGGTCGCCTCGACCTCGGCCAGCAGATGCGACGACACCAGCACGGTGACACCGTCGGCGTGCAGTTCGGCGATGATCCGGCGGATCTCCCTGGTGCCCGCCGGGTCGAGGCCGTTGGTCGGCTCGTCGAGCACGACCATCCGCCGCGGCACGAGCAGCGCGCTCGCCAGCCCCATCCGCTGCTTCATCCCCAGCGAGTACCCCTTGTAGCGCCGGGTGGCGGCGTCGGTCAGGCCGACGCGCTCAAGCGCCGCGTCGACCGCTCCGGGGATCCCGGCCGAGGCCAGCCTCGGTTCGGCCGCGGCCACGCGCAGCAGGTTCTCGCGCCCGGAGAGAAAAGGGTGGAAACCCGGTCCTTCGACGAGCGCGCCGACATCGGGCAGCGCGTGCGCCGCCTCGTCGGGCATCTTCTTGCCGAAGAGTTCGACCTCGCCCTCCGTGGGCCGCACGAGACCGAGCAACATCCGGATGGTCGTCGTCTTGCCCGAACCGTTGGGGCCGAGCATCCCCAGCACGGCGCCTTCGGGAACGTCGAGATCGACGTGGTCCACGGCCACCGTGCGGCCGTAGACCTTGCGCAGGCCCCTGGTGCGGGCCGCCATGGGTACCGCCGGAGCGGACGCCTCCTGGGAGGCGTCCGTCCCGGCTTCGAAAGTGGTGGTCACTTCGCGGCCAAAGCCTCGAAGAGGACCTGCTCCGGCACCGCGCCGACGGCGTAGCGGCCGTCGTCGGTCAGCACGCCGCTGCCGACCTTGGTGGTCACCAGCCAGCCGCTGCCCCAGGCACCGCTGACCGGCTTGGCGAACCGCGAAAGCAGCGCCTTCGGGTCGACCTGACGGCCTTCCTCGTCCTTGGCCTGACCGGCCTTCGACAGCGCGTCGGCCGGGATCTTGCCCGTGATCGCGGTGTCCCAGCCGTCGCCGACGACCTTGATGTCGGACTTCGCCTGCTCGGCCAGCTCACGGTTCTTCGGGTCGACCTCGGCGGTCTTCTCGGTCACCTTCGCGCCCTTCGGCGGGGTGAACTCGAAGTTCGACGCCGGCTGGGCCGCGAAGTTGATCTCACTGAACGAGACCTCCAGCGCCGGGGACGAAGTGCCGTTCGCCAGCACCGTGACCCGCAGCGGCAGCCGGGTCTGGTCGTCGATCGCGACGCGGATCTCGCGCAGGAGCGTCCGCTCGGTCGGCTTCGGGGTCAGCACCAGTTCGTACGCGGACCGGTTCGCCACCGAGGCCGTCCCGCTGACGGCGATCGTGCTGCTCTCGCGCACCTTGCCGAGCAGTTCCGACGCCACCGTCGCCGGGTCGACGTTCTTGCTCTTCTCCTGGTGCTCCTTGGCCAGCCCGTCCGGGATGGTCACCTTGGTGGCCGAGTTGTCCTTGGAGCTGTACTCCCAGACCGTCTGGCCGTTCCGGACGATGGTCTGCTGGCTGGAGCCCTCGGTGAGCGAAACCTTGCTCTTGCCCGCCCCGTCGGTCGAAATCTGCGCCGAGTCGACGTCGAGCGCCGAGACGCCGGGCAGGGTGCTGCCGACCTGTGGCAGGCCGAGGTCGTTGCTGACCTTGACCTTCCCGTCGAACGCCGACGGCTTCGCGTTGAGCGTCGACTGCACCAGCTCTTCGGCGCTGATCTGCGGCAGGACGGGCGCGTCGCCCGCGGTGGCCGGCATCGCGACGACGGCGAGGCCGCCGACACCGAGCGCCGTGCCCACCACCGCCGCGGTGATGGCCTTCCTCTTCGGATCCATGCTGTCTCTCCCTGTTTCCCCGAACCCCAGTGTGCTCGGGTCTTGGCGACAACGCTTCCCCGGAAACGCTGAGATACCACTCAGACTCCGCCTCCCCGGCTGAGATGGCGCTGAGAGGTCGCGCGTGAGCTGGTGAAAGCGTGAATGATGAAGAGCGTGAAACCTCGAGTACTGGTGGTCGACGACGAACCCGGCGTGCGCAAGGCGTTGCAGCGGGGGCTGCGCGCCGAGGACATGGACGTGGTCACCGCGGCCGACGGGCCCAGCGGCCTGCGGCTCGCGCAGACGGGCTCCTTCGACGTAGTCCTGCTCGACATCATGCTTCCGGGGCTTTCCGGCTACCGCGTGCTCGAACGGCTGCGCGCGCTCGGCGTCACCACGCCGGTGCTGATGATCTCGGCGAAGGACGGCGAGGTCGATCAGGCCGACGGCCTCGACCTGGGCGCCGACGGCTACCTCGTGAAGCCGTTCTCGTTCGTCGTGCTGGTCGCGCAGGTACGCGCGGTGCTGCGGCGGGCGTCGCCGGACGGGACCCGCGGGCCGCTGCGCATCGGCGCGCTCGAAGTCGACCGGAGCCTGCGGCAGGTCCGCTACGACGGCGTCGACGTCGCGTTCAGCCCCCGTGAGTTCGCCCTGCTGGAGGTGCTGGCCGGCCGGGCCGGAACGGTCGTCACCAAGGACGAACTGCTGCGCGCGGTCTGGGGCGACGAGCAGGCCGCGACCCGCAACGTCGTCGAGGTCTACGTCGGCTACGTGCGCCGCAAACTCGACGCGGTCGGCGCGGGCGCCCTGGTCAGGACCGTGCGCGGGCACGGATACCTGGCCTCGGATCCGCAGCTCGACGAAGTGATCGCCCCGGCGGGACAGGGGTGATCGGCTCGCCGTCTTGGTGGCGCCGCCGTTCGCTCCAGGTCCGGATCACCCTGCTCGCGGCCACGGTCACGCTCGGCTTCCTGCTCGGGCTGGCGGCGGTCGCCGGGGACAATCTGCAGCCGCTGCTCATCGGTTCGGTCGACGACGAGCTGAGCGCTCAGCTGGAGACCGCGAAGGCCGACGTCTCGGCCGGGCGGACACCGTCGGGGTCGGCGGTCACCGTCCGCGTCCTCGACACCGCGGGCGGCCCGGTGGACGGTCTGCCCCCGTCGAACCTCGGCCCCACGGACATCCGCGCGCTGAAGGCGGGCGAATCGATCACGACCGGTGGCGAGCACAGCTGGCGCTGGGCGGGCACCGTCGTCACCGCGCCCGACGGTCAGCAACGGCTCGTCGTCGCGGGTGCGGGCCTGGTCGGCTTCGCGACGGCCGTGCACTCCGGCGGGTTGTGGCTGTTCGTGGTCGCGTCGGTCGGCGCGGTGGGCGCGGGGATCGCGACGTGGCTGCTGGTGCGGTTCGCCCTGCGGCCGGTCGCGCGGATGCGCGGATCGGTGCGGGCGCTCCCGCCGGGCGCGCGGCTGCCGCTCCCGGATTCGCACGACGAACTCCGCGCGCTGGCCGAGGAGTTCAACGCGTTGCTGGCGCGGCAGGAAGAGGGCGCAGACCGGCTCCGCCGGTTCACCGGGGACGCCGCGCACGAGCTCCGCTCACCGGTCGCCTCGATCCGCGTCCAGGCCGAGGTCGCCGTCGCCAACCCCGATCCCGACCTCTCGCAGGAGACGCTTTCCGACATCCTGGAGGAGTCGGAACGGCTTTCCGCGCTGCTCGACGGGCTGCTCGCGCTGGCGAGGTCGGACGCGGGGGAGGTCCCGCCCGCGGAACCGGTCGAGCTGGTGAGCGAGGTGCGGGCCGCGGTCGCGCGGATGCCCGCCGACGCACCGGAGATCCGGGTGAGCGGCACGGTCGGGACGGCGTGGGCACTGGCCACGCACGCCGAGGTCGAGCTGGTGCTGAGCAACCTGCTGCGCAACGCCTGCCGGTACGCGCGGAGCGAGATCGTGGTGTCGGTGCTCGCGGCCCGGTCCACCGTGCGGGTGGTGGTCGACGACGACGGGCCGGGCATCGCCCCCGAGCACCGGGACCGGGTCTTCGACCGCTTCTACCGCGTGTCCGACTCGCGTGCGCGATCCTCCGGCGGCACCGGGCTGGGGCTGGCGATGGTCGCGGAGGCCGTCCGGCGGCGCGGTGGCCGGGTGCGCGTCGGCGAATCGCCCGACGGCGGGGCGCGCTTCCAGATCGTCTGGCAGGCGGCGCGCGGTCAGTAGGGTGTGCCGCGTGGTGATCGTGGGCGCCGCCATCGTGCGGGACGGACAGTTGCTGGCACAGCAGCGGGCTTGGCCCGCCGACCACGCCGGGCAATGGGAGCTGCCGGGCGGGCGCGTCGAGGACGGCGAAAGCGACGAAGCAGCCCTGGCGCGGGAATGCCTGGAGGAACTGGACGTCGCCGTGACGGTCGCGGGCCGGGTCGGCGAAGACGTGCCGCTGCCGAAAGGGAAGGTGCTGCGGATCTACGCCGCTTCGCTGGTCAGCGCGGGGGACGAGCCGCGAGCGGTGGAGCACAAGGACGTCCGGTGGATCTCCACGCGCGAACTCGACGACCTCGACTGGCTGCCCGCCGACCGGATCCTCCTGCCCGCCCTGCACGCCCTGCTCACAAGTCCGTGAAGGCCTCCTTCCCTACTTTGAGGGGAGGGAAGGAGGCCTTCACGGAACTTCAGCCGGCGCCGATGAGCCGCAGCGCCGACTGCAGCCGGTGCTCACCCCGCTCCGCGGCCCGGATGGCACCCGCCTTGCGCACCCGCTCCAGCTCACCGGGGTCGGCCAGCAGCGCCAGCGCGCGCTCCCGCACCGGCCGCAGCTCCTCGATGAGCGCCTCGGCGACGGCCTCCTTCACCTGGCCGTAGGAGTCGAACCGGTCCGCGAGGACCTCGGGCTTCTCGCGGGTGCACGCCGCGAGGATGTCCAGCAGGTTCGCCATCCCCGGACGCGTCTCCGGCGCGTAGGCGGGCTTCGACCCGCCGTCGGTCTTCGCGCGTTTGACCTTCCGCCGGACCTGGTCGGGCTCGTCGAGGACGAAGACCACCCCGGCTTCTTCCTTCGTCGACTTCGACATCTTCCGCGTCGGCTCGGCGAGGTCCATGACCCGCGCGCCGGCGGGCGGCAGCACCGCCTTCGGCATGGTGAACACGTCGCCGTAGGTGGTGTTGAAGCGCTTCGCCAGCGTTCTCGCCAGCTCGACGTGCTGCCGCTGGTCCTCGCCGACCGGGACCTCGTCCGCGCCCTGCAGCAGGATGTCGGCCGCCATCAGCACCGGATAGGTCAGCAGGGAGAGCCGGACCCCGGCGCGGCCCTTCGACTTCTCCTTGAACTGGATCATCCTGGCGGCCTCGCCGTAGTTGCAGGTGCACTCGAGGACCCAGTTGAGGGCGCCCAGCTCACGCGCTATGTCGGACTGCACGAACACGCGGTCCGGCTCGATCCCGGCCGCGATCAGCACGGCCAGCTGCTCCGACGCCATCGAGCGCAGTTTCGACGGATTGTGCGCGTTCGTCATGGCGTGCAGGTCGGAGACGAAGTACAGGTCGTCCGGCCCGCCCTCGTCGGCCCACCGCCGGATGGCCCCCAGGTGGTTCCCGACGTGGACGTGGCCGGACGGGGTGATCCCGGACAACCTGATCATCTGCCTTCTTCCTTCCGGATTCGGGCCGCCCCAGGGTCCGGGCACGAAAAAGGCCGCCCGGTGGGGCGGCCTGGTGGTGCGCTCGTCTGGTTCAGCGCAGGACTGCGGGGCCGCCGGAGGGCGGCCACCACTGGGCGTTCTGCGCGCGCATGCCGACGATCGTACCGCAGCCCGAAAAGGAAGGGCAGATCACTCATTCCGGGCACCGCGCGTCAACACTTCATATCAGCCCGGCCAGTACGTCCGTCATATTGGAGATCCGGGTCTACCTTCAACTCATGTTTGTCGTCCTGCTGACCTACACCGCGCCCATCGAAGAAATCGACTACGTGCTGCCCGATCACGCCGACTGGCTGACCAAACAGTACGAACACGGCAATTTCCTCGCCTCCGGCAGGCGCAACCCGCGCATCGGCGGCGTCATCATCACCAAGCCCATGGTCAGGGGAAAGCTGGACGCGATCCTCGCGACCGACCCCTTCTCGATCAAGCACATGGCCACCTACGAGGTGATCGAGTTCTCGCCCACCCGCACCGCGCCGGAACTGCGGGCCATCAACGAGGCGGTGGTGCACTGACGATCTGCTAAGCGGCCTTCGCGATCTTCGTTTTCGCCTTTTTCAGTGCGAGAACGGGGCATTTGCCGCACCGCGACTTCGACCGGCAGCATTTCTTCTTGACCTTGCCGGACTTCATCCATTTGCGCACGAGCTTGTGCGGGTCGTCGGGTAGTTTCTTGCCCACGCGCGCTCCTTCTCCGACCGGTGTCGGCGACCTCTACACGTTAGGTGAGCCTAACCGATCTGGGGGCGTGGGGCTGCTCACAGTCGGGCTACAGGTATCCTGGTGTGGTCCGCGTATGGCCAAAGTCGGCCAGGCGTGTCTCGAACGCGCGAGCGCGGGCACCACACCCGAACTTGAAACCTTTGGAGCCTTCGCGTGCCCGCAGCCAGCGCCACCGCAGTCGATGCCGGCCGCTCGTCCGGCAAGACCCGGCCCGACCTGCGCAACGTCGCCATCGTCGCACACGTCGACCACGGCAAGACGACCCTCGTCGACGCCATGCTCCGGCAGTCCGGCGCCTTCGAGGAACGCGCCGAACTCGTCGACCGCGTGATGGACTCCGGGGAGCTCGAGCGGGAAAAGGGCATCACCATCCTCGCGAAGAACACCTCCATCCACCGCGAGACCGAGAACGGCCCGGTGACGATCAACGTCATCGACACCCCCGGCCACGCGGACTTCGGCGGCGAGGTCGAGCGCGGACTGGCCATGGTGGACGGTGTCGTCCTGCTGGTCGACGCCAGCGAGGGCCCGCTCCCGCAGACCCGGTTCGTGCTCCGCAAGACCCTCGAGGCCGGCCTGCCGGTGATCCTGGTCGTCAACAAGACCGACCGGCCCGACGCGCGGATCTCCGAGGTCGTCGAGGAGACCCACGACCTCCTGCTCGATCTGGCCGGTGACATCGAGGACGCCGATCTCGACGCGATCCTCGACCTCCCGGTCGTCTTCGCCTCCGCCCGGTCCGGCAAGGCGAGCCTCGAGCAGCCCGCCGACGGCGCCGTGCCCGAGAGCGAGAACCTCGACCCGCTGTTCGAGACCCTGCTGCGCCACGTGCCGCCGCCCTTCGCGGACAAGGAAGGCCCGCTGCGCGCGCTGGTCACCAACCTCGACGCGTCGAACTTCCTCGGCCGTATCGCGCTGATCCGCATCCACTCCGGCAACCTGCGCAAGGGCCAGACCGTGGCCTGGATGCGCGAGGACGGCAGCATCCAGAACGTCCGGATCTCCGAACTGCTCGTCACCGAGGCGCTCACCCGCGTCCCGGCGACCGAGGCCAGCGCGGGCGAACTGGTCGCGATCGCCGGTATCCCGGACATCACCATCGGCGACACGCTGGCCGACGTCGAGAATCCCGAGGCGCTGCCCCGGATCGCCGTCGACGAGCCCGCCATCTCGATGACCATCGGCGTCAACACCTCGCCGCTGGCCGGCCGCAGCGGCGGCGACAAGGTCACCGCGCGGCTGGTGAAGGCCCGGCTGGACCAGGAGCTCATCGGTAACGTCAGCATCAAGGTGCTGCCGACCGAGCGCCCCGACACCTGGGAGGTGCAGGGCCGTGGTGAGCTGGCGCTGGCCATCCTCGTCGAGCAGATGCGCCGTGAGGGCTTCGAGCTGACCGTCG
Source organism: Amycolatopsis sp. SB7-3 (assembly GCF_041021335.1). Classification (NCBI taxonomy): domain Bacteria; kingdom Bacillati; phylum Actinomycetota; class Actinomycetes; order Pseudonocardiales; family Pseudonocardiaceae; genus Amycolatopsis; species Amycolatopsis sp. SB7-3. Next base: position 1,073,329 of record NZ_JBFPJQ010000001.1, on the reverse strand, counting down.
GCAAGCCGCAGGTGGTCACCAAGACGATCGACGGCAAGCTGCACGAACCGTTCGAGCGCCTGTCGATCGACGCCCCGGAGGAGCACCTCGGCGGCATCACCCAGCTCCTCGCCGCCCGCAAGGGCCGCATGGAGCACATGGGCGGGCACGGCACCGGCCGCATCAAGCTCGACTACGTCCTCCCGGCGCGTGGCCTGATCGGCTTCCGCACCGACTTCCTCACCGAGACCCGCGGTACCGGTATCGCGAACCACGTGTTCGAGGGCTACTTCCCGTGGGCGGGCGAGATCCGCACCCGTCACTCCGGTTCGCTGGTCGCCGACCGTTCGGGCCCGATCACCGCGTACGCGATGATCCAGTTGGCCGACCGCGGCACCTTCTTCGTCGAGCCCGGCGCCGAGGTGTACGAGGGCATGGTCGTCGGGGAGAACCCGCGTGCCGAGGACCTCGACATCAACATCACCAAGGAGAAGAAGCTGACGAACATGCGTCAGTCCTCCGCCGACGTGATGGAGACGCTGGCCCGCCCGCGCAAGATGGGGCTGGAAGAGGCGCTGGAGTTCTGCTCCGTCGACGAGTGCGTCGAGGTCGCCCCCGACGTCGTCCGGATCCGCAAGGTCACGCTGGACGTCAACCAGCGCGCCAAGGAGCGCAACAAGCTGAAGAACCGCGGCTGAGTCCGCCAGGGCCGAGGTGGGTCGTGAGTGGCGTTTCGGGTTCTAACCCGAAACGCCACTCACGACCACCCGGACCCATCGGCCGCCGTCCGTCTGATCACGCGTGCCGTCCCAACGCCGAAGGGCGCCTGCTCACTCACCGTGAGTAGGCGCCCTTCGCCGTTCCAGGCGCCGAATGCGGTCACGCACCGTATTCGATCGAGCGTTCTTCGTTAAAGAAAGGTCCTTTCCCTACAATTCCAGGGAAAGCCGATCCTCCTTTTCGGACGGTGTTCACAACACCGGAACGGACCCGGCGGATCGACGGCGGAGCGGCCGCTGGCGCCGGTTCGCCGAATGCGGATCCGGACCGCCGCGAAACAAAAGTTCCTAAACGCGTCCGGATAGGACTCGCGATCGCGATCGTTTCGGCCGTGAATCGTGCGGTGGCGAACATTCCGGCCGCCGTTCCGGAATGTTCCGGGTTTGCGGAACCGATTGCCGGAGTATCGCGCTCCGGTGCCGCCGAAAAGCCCCGGCGCGGCAGGAACCCCGAGGGGCTCCCGGACGTCCACCGGGGGAGGACGGCATCCGGTCGGGCGACGACCGGGCCGATATGGGAATCTCGCTGCCGAGGCCATGTCCGGCGTGATAGCTCTATGGCGACGGGGCGAGGGACAAACCAGGAGGATCCAGGCGTGCGGTCACGGACCACAGCGGCACCCATGCTGGCGTGCGCGGCGGTGCTCCTCGCCGCCTGCAGCAACACCCCGCCCCCGCCCGTGGTCAGCTCCTCAGCCTCCCCGGTGAGCACTTCGACCACGAAGACGCCTTCGCAGGTCGTCGTGGGTGTCGACGACGTCCTCGGCGGCTACAACCCCCACAACCTCGCCGACGCGTCCCAGGTGACGTCGGCGCTCTCGCAGCTGCTGCTCCCGTCGGTGTTCCGCCCCAAGGACGACGGCAGCTTCGAACTGGACAAGAACCTGATGAAGTCCGCCGAGGTCGTCTCCCAGCAGCCGTTCACGGTCGCGTACACGATCCGCCCGGACGCCTCCTGGTCCGACAGCGCGCCGATCGCCGCCGAGGACTTCGCGTACCTCCGCGAGGCGATGCGCGATCAGCCCGGGGTCATCGGCGCCGCCGGCTACCGGCTGATCTCGGACATCCAGTCGCGCGAAGGCGGCAAACGGGTCGAGGTCACCTTCTCCAAGCCGTACCCGGGCTGGCAGACGCTCTTCGACAACCTCCTGCCCGCCCATCTGCTCAAGGACGCCCCGAACGGGTGGCAGGGCGCGCTGGCGACGGCGTTCCCGGCCGTCGGCGGCCCCTACTCGATCAAGGGCCTCGACACCGCGCGCGGAGAGGTCACCCTGGAGCGCAACGAACGCTATTGGGAGAAACCCTCCGCCCTCGACCGGATCGTGCTCCGTGCGGCCGACCGGGAGGGCACACTGGCCGCGCTGCGCAGCGGCAACGACCAGTTCGTGATGACCAGGACCGACGGCAACGGCCTCAAACGGCTCGGTGAGCTCGGCTCCGCCGTCCAGTTGCACACGGTCGCGCGTCCCACGGTCGCGCAGATCCTCCTGCGGCCGGTCAGTTCGACGCTGTCGGATCCGAAGGTGCGCGAAGGCGTCACCGCGCTGATCGACCGCGGCAAGCTGATCACCGAGGCGACCGACGGCGGCCCGTCGGACAAGCTCCGCGCCGACGCCCAGGTCCGCGTCCCGTCGGCCCCCGGTTTCCAGCCGACGATCCCGGCACCGGGCCCGCCGTCGGCGGCCGACCCGGTCAAGGGCGAGGAACTGCTCAAATCCGCCGGATACACCAAGGAAGCCGGAACCTGGCGGAAGAACGGGAAGAACCTTTCGCTGGTCGTCGCGTCGCCCGCCAAGCAGGAGCCGTACGCGACGATCGCCAAGGAACTGACGGCGCAACTGGTGGCCGCGGGGATCGAGGTCAACGCGATCGCGCCGCAGCCGAGGGAACTGTTCTCGACCCTGCTGGCCATGCCGGTGCTCAACGGCGTGCAGCAGACGACGCCGGAGGGCGCGGGCAACGTCGGCATCGACATCGCGGTGGTCGGCCAGGTCACCGGGGGCGCGGACGTCGCTTCGGCGCTGGCGTCCACGTTCGGCTGCCGACCCGATCAGCTCACCGAGAAGACCAAGGCCGTCGTCCCCGGCAACCCGCTGGGCTTCTGCGATCCGGCCCTGCAGCCGTCGATCGACGCCGCGCTGACCGGCGCCACCCCGGTCGCGGACGCGCTTTCGGCCCTCGAACCGGAATTGTGGCGCCGGAATGTTGCCATTCCGTTGTTCCAGCTGGCCGATACCCTCGCCATCGGCTCTGGTATTTCCGGAGTAACCGCTGGTCCTCCTATGGTGGGCCCTTTCGGGTCGGCGGTGAACTGGACGAGGGGTCCGAAGTAGCCGTTTCGAGTCCGAGTCCGACCCTGGAGGGTGACCTTTCCCGGCACGTTCGAGTGGCGGACTGATTCCTCAAGGTAACCGGCGTATTTCTTGAAGTCAGCCGCAAGTTACCCTTTGGTCACGATCGCCCCGGAACTGGTGACTGTTCGTGCATTTCCTTTCTAGCGTGCACCCGCAGTGCGCCAAATGAGTGTCGCTTGGCGTGTCATAGGCTCCGGGCCATCTCACCGGAGCGGTGTGGGGTCCTGTTCCGATCTCAGGAGCCCAGTGCTAGGAGGGCACACTTCATGAGGAAGTCCAAGGCAGTCTCCGCCTGGTCGCTGGTCGCGGCCTCCGCGCTTGTGCTGAGCGCATGCAGCGGTGGCGACAGCGGCAGTACCGACCAGAACGGGTCGTCGACCGACATCAAGAGCATGGCGGTCGGCAAGGCGCAGAACGGCGAAAACTTCAAGCTCGCGGACACCCCGGGGTACGAAGGCACCGTCACGGTGGGCATCGACGACGGGTACTCGGGCTACAACAACGACACGCCTGACACCAACACGTCGTACAACACCTACATCCTGACCGCCGTGCTCGCCGGCGCCGATGTGCTCGACGGCAACAACAAGGTGCTGCTGAACAACGACGTGTTCGACTCCTGGGAGGTCACCTCCAAGTCGCCGCAGACCGTCGTCTACAAGATCAAGCCGAACGTCAAGTGGTCGGACAACGAAGCGTTCGACTGCGACGACATGTACCTGTCGTGGCTGGCGCACTCCGGCAAGGCGAAGACCGCCGACGGCAAGCAGGCCTTCCTCGCCGCTTCGACGACCGGCTACCAGCTGATCAACGAGGCGACCTGCAAGGACGACCTGACCTTCGAGACCAAGTACACCGAGCCGTACCTGGACTACAAGGGTCTGTTCAACTCGACCGCGATCATGCCCGCGCACATCGTCGAGAAGAACTCGGGCGTCGCCGACATCACCAAGCTGACCCCGACCAGCGACGCCGCCCAGCTCACCAAGGCCGGTGACTTCTGGACCAACGGCTTCAAGGGTTTCAAGGCCGACGTCATGCCGGCTTCGGGCCCGTACAAGATCACCGCGTTCGACGCCAACCAGAAGGCCGTCACGCTCGAGAAGAACCCGAACTGGATCGGTGGCAAGGGTGGCCCCTCCAAGATCGTCGTGAAGGCGATGGAGGACACCAAGGCCATGGCGACCGCGCTGCAGAACGGTGAGATCGACGTCGCCGCTTCGACCCAGCCCGACGCCACCGCGGCCAACACCATGAAGGGCCTTTCCGCCCAGGGCATCACCTACGGTTCGGCCTCGCAGCTGACCTTCGAGCACATCGACCTCAACTACGGTCGTATGTTCAAGGACAAGGCCCTCCGCAAGGCGTTCTTCGAGGTCGTCAACCGCCAGGAGATCACCGACAAGCTCCTCAAGGAGGTCCAGGCCGACGCGACCCCGCTGAACAGCATCGTGTTCATGCCGGGTGAGCAGGGCTTCAAGGACCTGTACAGCAGCAAGGCCGGTCTGGGCGCCGAGGCCGCGGCCAAGACGCTGACCGACGCCGGCTGGGTCAAGGGTGGCGACGGTATCTTCGCCAAGGGCGGCCAGCGCGCGTCGTTCAAGATCTCGCACAACCAGAACACCCGCCGTCAGCAGACCGTCGAGATCATCATCTCGCAGGCCAAGGCCGCCGGTATCGAGATCACGGACGACCAGGACGCCAACTTCCTGAAGGGTGGCCGTCTCGCGGCCAGCGACTACGACGCCGCGCTCTTCGGCTGGTCCGCCGCTCCGTTCAAGGCCGAGCAGAAGTCGATCTACATCACCCGTGTCGACGACAGCAGCCAGAACTACCAGGGCCTGTCGAACCCGACGATCGACTCGTCCTTCGAGGCGGCCGTGAAGGCCACCGACGAGGCCGTGCAGCTGGAGAACTACCAGAAGGCCGACCAGGCGATCGCGGACGAGTACGCGACGCTGCCGCTGTTCCAGACCCCGTCCATGTGGGCGTTCAAGGGCATCGACCGCACTTACATGCAGTCGTACAACGGTGTCCTGTGGAACGTCGGTGAGTGGGAGCAGAAGAAGTAGGGCCTTCCGCCCCGCTTTTTCACCACTCGCTTACGCGATCCTGGTGGTACGGGGGCCCGGCCACAAGCCGGGCCCCCGTACCCGCCGGAAGTAGCTGTTGACCGTAGGGTTACCGCCACTACGGTGGACAACCGGGCAGCGGTCCAGCACTTCGGCGACCAGGCCCGGATGAGGAGCAGTTCGTTGAACCTGGTGATCTACATTCTTCGCCGTCTGGCGATATCGATTCCCGTCCTGTTGGTCGGGACTTTCCTGTGTTTCGTCATGGTCGCCGGCACCGGTGACCCGCTCGCCGAGATGAAGAGCAACCCGGCGATGAGCAAGGAAGCCATCGCGCAGATGGCCTCTCAGCTCGGGCTGGACCAGAGCATCGTGCCCCGGTACTTCACATGGCTCGGCAACTTCGTCACCGGCGACTGGGGCGTGTCCATCGCACAGGGCAACGCGCAGGCCCCGGTGTTCCCGAAGGTCATGGCCGCGTTCGAGGTCACCTTGAAGCTCGTGGTCGGAGCCGAGATCCTCGCGCTCATCCTCGGCGTCCTCGTCGGTGTGGTCGCGGCGGTCAAGCAGTACTCGATCATCGACTACATCGCCACCACGCTGGCCTTCCTGCTGTTCTCGATGCCGATCTTCTGTGTCGCCATCGTGCTCAAGCGGTACGCGATCGAGTTCAACGGCTGGGTGCGCGACCTGGGACTGTCCGACGTGCTCGGCAATCCCTGGATCCGCACCACGAGTCCGGAATCGCTGAATTTCGACGGTCCAGGCGGATTCCTGGCCAGTTACGTCGGCGCCTATCTGCTGCCGACACTGTCCATCATGGCCATCAGCTTCGCCGCCTACAGCCGGTTCCAGCGCGCTTCGATGCTGGAGACGCTGAACGCGGACTACGTGCGGACCGCGCGTGCGAAGGGACTCGCCAACGGCCGGGTCATCTTCCGCCACGCCTTCCGGAACGCGCTCATCCCGGTGACCACGCTGTTCTCCGTCAACTTCGGTGCCGTGCTCTCGGGCGCGATCATCACCGAGACGGTGTTCAACTGGAATGGCATGGGCAAGCTGCTCGTCGAAGCCGTGACCAAGAGCGATACGCAGGTGATGATGGGGTGGCTGGTACTCATCGCCAGCAGCATCATCATCGCCAACCTGATCGCCGACCTGATGTACGGCATCCTGGACCCGAGGATTCGCGTTGGCTGACTTGAACTCCCTTATCGCGGCGGAAGGCTCCAAGTCCGCCGACGGCACGCTCCCGGAAGAGGCGCTGCCCGAGCCCCAGAGTCAGGGCAAGCTGGTCCTGCGCAAGTTCCTGCGGCACAAGCTGGCCATGATCTGCACCGGCGTCCTGCTGCTGCTCGTGCTGACGGTCATCATCATGCCGATCTTCTGGCCGCACAGCTACGAGGACAGCTCCTTCCCGTCCTTCGCCAAGCCCAGTGCGGAATATCCGCTCGGGACGACGCAGGTCGGCAAGGAAATGGTGTCGCAGATCCTGCGCGGCACCCAGTACTCGCTGCTGATCGCGCTCATCGTGTCGCTCGTCGCCACCACCATCGGTACCGTTTTCGGTGCCATGGCGGGGTATCTGCGCGGCTTCACCGACTCGGCGATCTCCCGCGTGACGGACCTGTTCCTGATCGTCCCGCAGATCGCCGCGGCCGCCATCCTGGCGAAGGTGTTCGGCGGTGGTAGCTGGTACATCGTCGCGATGGTGCTGGCGGCCTTCGGCTGGATGCCGATCGCCCGTATCGCCAGGGCGGAGTCGATGTCGCTGTCCCAGCGCGAGTTCGTGGACGCCGCCCGCGCGTCCGGTGCCGGGACGTTCCACATCGTGTTCAAGCACCTGGTGCCGAACATGGTCGGCCTCATCACGGTCAACGCGACCCTCGCGATCGCGCAGGCCGTGCTGATCGAGGCGGCCCTGTCCTTCATCGGGCTCGGGGTGCAGCTGCCGGACACTTCGCTCGGCCGCGTCATCCTCGAGAACTACGCACAGCTGCAGGCGCGGCCGGCGCTGTTCTTCGGCCCGTTCATCGTGCTGGTGCTGATCTCGCTGACGATCAACTTCATCGGTGACGGCCTGCGGGACGCTTTCGACCCGCGGCAGCGCAAGATGAAGGCGTAAGACCCCTTTAGCGCGTGAAGGCCCCCTTCCCTCGGCTCAGCCGCGGGAAGGGGGCCTTCACGCGCTTCAAGAGGACCCACCGTACAGCGAAGGCCCCCTTCACCGCGTCCAGCGCGGCGAAGGGGGCCTTCGCGTAAGCGTCAGTCGGCCACCGGGGCCAGCTTGCCCGCCTCCCAGGCCGCACGCCGCTCGGCCTGCAGCACCGGGTCCGCGACCGGGGCGGCCGACAGCAGACGACGGGTGTACTCCTCGCGCGGCGAGTGCAGCACCTGGTCACGCGTGCCGACCTCGACCAGCTTGCCGTGCTGCATCACCGCGACGCGGTCGGCCAGCAGGTCGACGACCGCCAGGTCGTGGCTGATGAACAGGCAGGCGAACTGCAGCGAGCGCTGCAGGTCCAGGAACAGGTCCAGCACGCGGGCCTGCACCGACACGTCGAGCGCCGAGGTCGGCTCGTCCGCGATCAGCAGCGCCGGGTCGAGCGCGAGCGCCCGCGCGATGGCGACGCGCTGGCGCTGGCCGCCGGACAGCTCGTGCGGGTACCGGTTGCGGTAGTGGCCGCCGAGCTCGACCTTGTCCAAAAGGGACGCCACACGCTCGTTCAGGGCCTTGCCCTGCAGGAACTTGTGCAGCACCATCGGCTCGGCGATCGATTCGCCGATGGTCATCTTCGGGTCCAGTGTGGACGCCGGGTCCTGGAACACGATCGAGAAGTAGCGGCGCAGCGGGCGCAGCTCCTTGTTCGACATGTTCGTGATGTCCTTGCCCGCGATCGACACGCTGCCCGCGGTCGGGGTCAGCAGGCGGATCGCGCAGCGGCCGACGGTCGACTTGCCGGAGCCGGATTCGCCGACCAGGCCGACGATCTCGCCCTTGGCGATGCTCAGCGAGACGTCGTCCACCGCGCGGTTCTTCGCCTGGCCGCGGCGGCCGGGGTACTCCAGCACGAGGTTCTTGATCTCGAGCGCGGGCGCGTTCTCCTCGATCACCGCGGCGAGCTCGGAGTCCTCCAGCCGGATCTCCTCGGCGATCTTCGTGGCCTCGTCGCTGTCCGCGGAGATGCCTTCGTCGTCGAGCAGGCGGCGGCCCTCGGGGCGCTGGCCGAGCACGGGCACCGCGGCGAGCAGCTTGCGGGTGTACTCCTCCGACGGCGACGCGAACAGCTCGCGCACCGGCGCCTGCTCGACGATGTTGCCCTGGTACATCACGACCACGCGGTCGGCGAGGTCGGCGACGACGCCCATGTCATGCGTGATCAGCACGATCGCGGTGTTCAGGGTGTCGCGCAGCTTGCGCAGCAGGCCGAGGATCTCCGCCTGCACGGTGACGTCGAGCGCGGTGGTCGGCTCGTCGGCGATGATGACCTTCGGGTCGCACGAGATCGCCATCGCGATGACGACGCGCTGGCGCAGACCGCCAGAGAGCTGGTGCGGGTACTGCTTGAAGCGCAGCGGCGGGTTCGGGATGCCGACCATCTCCAGCAGCTCGATGGCGCGCTTGTCGGCGGCTTCCTTCGAGATGTCCTGGTGCGAGCGGAGGGCTTCGCGCAGCTGCCAGCCGACGGTGTAGACCGGGTTCAGCGCGGTCATCGGCTCCTGGAAGATCATCGCGACCTGGTTGCCGCGGATCTTCTGGAGTTCCTTCTCCTTGAGGTCGGCGAGGTTGCGCTCGCCGAGGCGGAGCTCGCCGGCGATCCGGCTCGTCTTCGGGAGCAGCCCGAGCACCGACATCGAGGTCACCGACTTGCCGGAACCGGACTCGCCGACGACGGCGACGATCTCACCCGGCTTGACGTCGAAACCGATGCCCTTGACGGCGTCGACCACGCCGTCGTCGGTCGGGAACGAGACGCTCAGGTCGGAGATGGACAGAACCGAACCCGACACGCCGCCGAGGTCCGACGATGCTGCTTCAGTGCTCACCAAGATGCCCTTCGTGGGGGTACATATGGTCACGACGCAGTGCCCGTGACTCGCGCGAGGATAACCGAGAGTCGCCCGACTAAGGTCGGTGCTCGCCGGCTTCCGTTCCCGACACCCTATAAAGGAAAGCGCGCCGTGTTCGAATTAGTCTTCAAGCCGTGATCTCCGACCGGCCCAAATTGCTCCTGGTGCACGCCCATCCGGACGACGAAAGCATCACCACCGGTGGCACCATCGCGCGTTACGCCGCCGAGGGCGCCGAAGTGACCGTCGTCACGTGCACTCTCGGTGAGGAAGGCGAGATCATCCCGCCCTCCCTCGACGGGCTCGGTTCGTGGGCTTCCGATCAGCTCGGCGGCTACCGCGCGGGCGAGCTGGCGTCGGCCTGCGCGGCGCTGGGCGTCACCCGGCACCGGTATCTCGGCGGCATCGGCCGCTGGCGTGACTCCGGGATGGCCGGGACGCCGTCCGCGGCCCATCCGCGCGCGTTCTCCGGCGGCGACCTCGGCGAGCAGGCCGCTCAGCTCGCCGAGATCCTCGACGAGGTCCGGCCCCAGGTCGTCGTCACCTATGACGCCTTCGGGGGTTACGGGCATCCCGACCACATCCGCGCGCACGAGGTCACGATGGCCGCGGCGCCGAAGGCCGCGTCGGTCGAGCGGGTGTTCCACACCGTTTCTTCCCGTGACGCCGTGACGGCAGGGCTCGCCGCGCTGCGCGGGCGGTCGTCGTTCCGGGTCCCCGAAGACGGCGAACTGCCGGTGACCCCGGACGAGACCATCACGACCGTCCTGGACGTCGCCGCGTACATCCCGGCGAAGGCGGCCGCGCTGCGGGCGCACGAGACCCAGGTCAGCGTGCCCGCCCCGCCGCATCTCGCCGACCATTTCGCACTGAGCAACGACGTCGCGCAGCCGATCACCCCGGACGAGTACTTCGTGCTCGCCCACGGGCCCGCCGAAGGCGCCGCGGCCGATCTGTTCGGAGGGCTCGCGAAGTGAGCGCGCCGCTCACGTCACGGCAGCGGCTGCTGCTCGCCCTGCTGACGTTCGACGCGTTCCTGCTCGGCCTGCTCGAACTGTTCTTCCTGCCGCTCCGCCTCGACGGGATCGTGCTGCCGAAGCTCGGGGACGCGCCCGTCCCGGTGACCGCGGTGCTCGCGGTGATCACGACCCCGCTGCTGGTGCGGACGACCGCCAAAGTGGTCCGGCCCACCTTTTCGGTGATTCCGCTGCTCGTCTGGGTACTCGTCGTACTCGGGATGGGCATGGCGGGCCCCGGCGGTGATCTGGTGCTGATACAGGACTGGCGGGCACTGCTGCTGATCGGCGGCGGGGCGCTGCCGGGAGCGCTGGCGCTGGGCGGAGGCCTGGGCGCCGCGCCGAAGGTCGCGAAGGGAGTCAGCGGTGGGTGAAGCGATTTCGGACCGCCAGGTCGTGGCGGTGCTGCGGCCGTTCGTCCGCGCCTGCGGGCCGATGGTCGACGCGCTGCGGGACGCGGATCCGTTCGGGCTGCAGGCCAGAGGCCGTCGCCACGAGGATCTGGACGGCGTCGAACCCGGGCTGAAGGACAAGCTGCTCAACGGGATCACCTCGGTCAAGGTGCCCGGCACCGCGGCGTGGGCCGAGATGTCGAACTACCAGCGGACCGACTGGTGGGTGAACCGCGTCGGCCGGTTCACCGCGCTGATCACCGCGATCCCCGGTCTCGGTGGCGCGCTCGCCGACCGGCTGCCCGTGCAGGACGCGCTCGGCTCGGCGGCACAGGGGGTGCTGCTGTGCGCGATCGCGGGGGAGTACGGCGTGACCGACGTCGGCGCCCGCGTCCGGCTGATCGCGTGGGTCCTGTTCGAACGCGACATCGATCCGGTGATCGCGGCGGGCAAGCACGCCGAACACGACAAGGCCGCCGAAGACGACGAAGCGGCGAAGCTCACCGAAGAACTCGACGACGCCAAGAAGAAGCACGGCAAGATCACCTTGAAGGCCGCGGCGGGCACGCTCTGGCGGCTCGGCCGGGGACTGCTGGCCATCGTCGACGAACTCGAGAAGCGGCCCCGCGGCCGCCTTTTCCACCGTGCGCTCGGGAAGCTGCCGGTGGTCGGCATGGCGGGCGACTACCTCGGCGAGCGGTCCGGCCTCAAACGCGTCTGGAAGCGGGCGCACGAATGGTTCACCGCACACCCGGACGGCGAGCTCACTTCCAGAACATGAACGCGTCCTGGCCGTACATGGCCGCGAGCTTGAACCCGCCGACGGCGTCGAAGATCGCGAAGGACCCCTGCCACAGGAGCCTGCTCGCACCGTCCACGAGGAACAGCACGGCGAACAACGCGATCGGTGCCCACGGCCGGGCCTTCGCGCCGAATTCCCGCGCGCCGGGCGAGAGATACGGCTCGATCGCGCCCCAGCCGTCGAGACCGGGGATCGGCAGGATGTTCAGGATGAACGTGACGATCTGAAGCAGTGCCAGGAACGAAAGCCCGATCACGAGACCGGACGACATCGGCACGAGCGCGACGACGAGGGTCAGCAGGACACCGACGCCGAGGTTGCTCAGCGGGCCGGCGAGCGACACCCACGACTGGACCCCGCGCGACCGCAGGCGCCCGTGTTCGATCCACACCGCGCCACCCGGCAGCGGGATGCCGCCGATGAAGAGGAATACCAACGGCAGGATGATGGACAGTGCCGGATCCGTGTATTTCCGGACGTCCATGGACAGGTAACCCTTGTGGGCGACGCTGTGGTCGCCGCCGCGGAACGCCACGATCGCGTGACCGAACTCGTGCAGCGTCAGTGACGCGACCCAGCCGCCCGCGACGAGCAGTACGACGCCGGTGATGATGAGCGGGTCGTACTTCTGGCTGGAAATCGTCGTCGTGTCACCGAAAGCCGCCAGCACACCGCCCAGGACGGTGACCGCGAGGATGCCGAGGAAGATCGGGCTTGGCCGCACTGCTGATCTCTGCACCCCTCCAGTCTTCCGTATGCCCGATGTGAAGTTGTCGGCGTGTCCCCTTGCGCGATGAGGCGTGAGTATCCCCCGAACTCGCTACTCCGCTTGACCTGACCGCACTACACGGGTGTAATCACAGTGATGTCATTCGTCGCTGGAAGGGGGCGGCGGATGGTGTTTCAACACCGCCAGCCTGGGGAGTGCGTGGACAGCGAGGAGGCGGACGTGCGGTTGGAAGCAGATGGAAGGGAATGGGGGCAAGTCGTGGGTTGGGGTGAGGTCCCGGAGCAGCAACTGGGCGATCTCACCGAGCTTTTCGACGATGCCTCCGCGGAAGAGCAGGACTGGCAGGAACGGGCCCTCTGCGCGCAGACGGACCCGGAGGCGTTCTTCCCCGAGAAGGGCGGCTCCACCCGTGAAGCCAAGCGGATCTGCCTCGGTTGCGAGGTCAAGGACGAGTGCCTCGAGTACGCCCTCGCGCATGACGAGCGGTTCGGTATTTGGGGCGGGCTCTCCGAACGTGAGCGTAGGAAACTGAAAAAGCGAGCTGTGTGACGGCGATCTCCGGCGGCCTCGGGCACCGGAGATCGCTTCCGTTCGCTTCCATATCGTGGGGCCACCAACGGGTGGCAGGGTCGCGTCGTAGGGTGGCGGCACTCGACTTCGCCGCCACATCTGGAGTGCCCGTTGTCTCGCACTGCCGCGTCATCTGTGCCGCGCACGGCCCCCGTTCTGGCCATTGTGGTCTGTCACAACGGCGAGAACTGGTTGCCACTGGCGCTTTCCGCGCTGCGGCGCAGCGGTGTCCGGCCGCGGCACGTGCTCGCCGTCGACACCGGATCCACCGACGGGACCGCGAAGATCCTCGCCGACGCGGCGGCCGACGGCGATGCGCCGGTCTTGGACGGAATTCTCACACTTTCCGGTGAAGTCGGCTTCGGTGCAGCCGTCGGCGAGGCCGTCGAGCACGCCGTCGAACGCTGGGGCGACCCCGGCGGTTGGCTCTGGCTGCTGCACGACGACTGCGCGCCGGAACCCGGCTGTCTCGAAAACCTGTTGGCAGCGGCCGAAAACGAGCCCGCGGCGACGGTGCTCGGCCCGCTCGCGGTCGACTGGAGCGATCCGCGCCTGATCGTCGAAGCCGGTCTGTCGACCGACGCCATCGGCCATCGGCAGCAAATCTCACCGGATGAGAACGACACCGCCGTCCTCGCCGTGCCGAGCGCGGGATCACTGGTGCGCCGGGAAGTCTGGCACGACCTCGGTGGCTACGACCCCGGGTTTCCGTTGCTGCGCGAGGATCTCGACTTCGGCTGGCGGGCCAACGCCGCGGGCGGCCGCGTGCTTTCGGTGCCGTCGGCCCGGCTGCGGCACGCCCGCGCGCTCAGCACCGGGCAGCGCGAACCGGACGCCCTCGGCCTTTCCCTCGCGACGGCGAACCGCGCGCACGGGCTCCGGGTGTTCCTCGTCAATTGCCCGCCACTGTCCTTTTGGTTCGGCCTTTTTCGAATTCCGGTCTTCGCGGTGTTGCGGGCGCTCGCGTTCCTGCTGCTGCGGCGCACCGGCGAGGCGGGCGCGGAACTCGCGGCCACCTGGCACCTGTTGCGCGGTCGCGCCGGACTGCGCGCCGCCCGCGCGGAACGCCGGAAGACCGGTCGGCCCGGCAAGGTCGGCGGTTTGTTCACCGGACGGATGACGCGGGTGCGCAACGCCGTGCGCGCCGGTGTCGTCGGCCTCGTACGGCGTGGCGTGGAACGGGATTTCGCCCTCGGGACGGTGCCGGAGGGCGTGGATCAGGAAGGCGCCTGGATCCCGCCGGAGGCGTTGAAGGCCGGGCAAGATCGCCCGGTCGGTCCCGGCGCGCTGCCCGCGGGGGCGATGCGCGGTGTCGGCTCGCGGGGGACGGGCCTTCGACGCCCCAGCGCGGTCGTCGCGGTCGCGGTTCCCGAAAAGCCCGCGACGGAGGGGCCGAAGCCGTCGCCGGTGCCGCGGGACGGCGGGCCGCGGCCGGAACCGGAACTCGTCTTCGTGGAGGTCGACCGGAAGCGGGTGCTCGGCGCGACCGTGTTCGCGCCGCCGGTGATCGTGCTCGTCGTGCTGACGGCGCTCGCGTTCGTGGTCAACGGATCCCGCCTCGGACTCGATCTCTTCGGCGGGAAACTGCTGCCGGTCGGCGGGCTCGGCGAGATCTGGTCGTCGTATCTCGCGCCGTGGCACGCGATCGCCGGCGGGACGGCGAGTCCCGCGCCCGCGACGCTGCCGGTGCTGGGCACGATCGGCGCGATCTTCACGCCGATCGGCGGTCCCGCGGCGCTCGTCGCGATCCTGCTGATCGGCGACATCCCACTCGCCGCCCTGAGCGCGTACGTGGCCACTCGGCACCTTCGCGTGCGTCGCTGGGTGCGTGCCGTCGCGGCGGCGGCGTACGGCGTGCTTCCCGCGGCCACGGCGTCGGTCGCGCAGGGACGGCTCGACGTCGTCGTCGTGCATCTGCTGCTGCCTTTGGTGATCGCGGGGATCGTGGGGCTGCTGGTCCGCGCGGACTCGCGCTGGCTGCACGTTTCCGCGCTGAGCGCGATCGGGCTGGCGCTGATCGGCGCCTTCTCCCCGCTGGCGCACGCGCTGGCGCTGGTCGGGCTGGTGATCGGGTTCGTGGTGCTGCCTTCGCCGACCGGGCTCGCGCGGCGGATCGCGTCGGTCGGCATCGTGGTGTTCCTGCCGCTGGCGTTGTTGCTGCCGTGGCCGAGTGTGCTGCTGCGGCATCCGGAACTGCTGTTGCACGGACTCGGCGGTGGCGCCACGGCCGCGTCCGGCGCCGATCTCGCCGGGCTGGACCCGGGCGGCCCCGGCGCCTGGCCGATCGGCGTGGCGCTGGTCGCCGCCGCGATCGTCGCGCTGGTGGTGCGGCCGACGAAGAGCGCGGGCGCCGGTGTGGCGGTCGTCGTGCTGGGCGCGCTCGGGCTCGTCGCGGTGCGCTTCGTGGCGGTGACGCCGATGTCGGGCGGCGCGCACGCGACCGGGTACGCCGGCGTGCCGCTGCTGGTGATCGGCGCGGGTCTGTTGTGGACGGTGCTGGCGACCTGGCAGCGGGGCGGATCCGGGGTCGAGCCCGCGCCGTGGCTGGCGAAGGTCACGGCCGTGGCGGGGGTGCTCGTGCTGCTGGCGCTGCTGACCGGCGCGGTCGTCGCGGGACGGGAAGGGCCCCTGCGGGCGGGCGGGCGTCCCTCGCTGGCACCGGAGATCTCGGCGGAACTGGCTGCGAGTGGCCGCTCGGTGCTGGTGATCGGTGACGTCGCCCGGCAGACCGGCGGCCGGTTGCCGAGTTTCGGCGACGACGAGTTCGCGCCGACGCCGGGCAGCGCCGATCGGCTGGCTTCGTGGCGCCGGGACCTCCTGCAAGGCTCGCCGGACGCGGTGAAGCAGGCCTTCGCGGCCGCTTTGGCCTCAGGGGTGTCGTATGTCGTGCTGCCGAGCGGCGCGGATGGTGGCGCCTTCGTCGAACTCGCGCGCGACCTGGTGGCTTTGGCCGCGCCGACCTCGGACGGGCGTCCGGTGCTGCGGTTGCTGCCCGCCGGGGGGCAGGTGGCGCTGATCTCGCCGGAACTGGCTCAGGCGGCTGTGACCGGGAAGGGAGCGCCGGGAGCGTCACCGGGGGTGGCGCCGGTGCAGGCCGGGCTGCCGGACGTGCGGGTGCGCGTCTCGGAAGGCCCGACCGGGCGGCTGCTCGTGCTGGCCGCGGAGTTCGAGGCGGGCTGGCAGGCGAGCGTGGACGGGAAGGCCGTGCCGATCGTGCGGGCTTGGGGGCATCAGGTGGCGGTCTCGGTGCCGGCCACGCCTTCGGAGGTCGTGGTGGAGCATCAGGGGACGACGCGGAACCTGTTGCTGCTGGCACAGGTGGCGGCGGTGCTGTTCACGCTGCTGACGGCTGTTCCTACGCGGCGGCGTCCTTCTTGAGCTTGCGGGTGTCCTGAAGGCCTCCTTTGAGACGTTGAGCGTCCCTCAGGAGGCCTTCGCGGCTCCCTTTCCTGCGGCGGGGCGCCCCCAATGTGGCATTGGGGACGCTCGGTGACCCCAATGCCACATTGGGGGCGACTCCGGGGTTCGCTTTGGGGCCTTTCGTCGCATGTGACGTAGTGAAAGCTCCCTTCTCTGCATGGCATGCGGTGAAGGGCCCCTTCAGCCCTCATAGGACCTGTGCCGCATCGAGAGGTAGCGCGAAAGCCACTTTCGGGACGTCAGTTGTCCTGAAAGTGGCTTTCGCACACGATCTGGGAGGGCAAGGGCTCTGGGGTTCCCAATGTCGCATTTGAGACGCTGAGCGACCCCAATGCCACATTGGGAACCCTTGAGCCACCTTCAGCGAGTTGTCCACAGCCCCTTCCCCTTGTGGACAACTCCGCCCTCCGGCACCGTTTTCGCAGGTCCCGTCGGTGGGCGGCGATACACTGGGCTGGGGACGCCCCCCGGGGAAGGGCGGGGGCTGGATACGGGGTGGAGGGAGTGGAGAGGGGTCAGTCGCCTTCGATGACGTCGGGTTCGACGCCCAGGTAGCCCGCCACCTGCTCCACGAGGACGTCGTGGACGAGTTCCGCGAGTTCGCCGGGGTCCTTCGCGCGCGCTTCGAGGGGGCGGCGGTAGAGGACGATGCGGGCCCGCGTCGGGAGGCCGGCGCGGTCGACGCCGGCGGGCACGAGCCGCGACAGCGGGACGGCGCCGTCGTGCAGCACGCCGTCGACTCCGGCCGGTGCGCCATCCGAGCGAACTTCGGGGACGTCGTCGACAGCGACGTCGAGCTTCGTCAGCTCGTGCCGCCACCGCGCTTCGATCGGTTCGAGCGCGTCCAAAACCAGCGCGTCGAACCTTTCCGCCCTGCTAGCGGCGGCGGGAAGGGTCGACGGATACAGCGCTCCGCGCAGGCCCCGGCCGTGCCGGTCCCGTCGCATCCGCCGTCGCTGTCGGGAATCACGAGCCGTCGCCACGAACCGAAGGGTACGCGCTCGGCGATTCAAAGCGCGTGTCGCCGGTACGCCGGGCTCGCGACGCGCTATCGTTCTCGATCGTGCGGAGCGTACGAAAGTGTTCGCGAACGGGTTGTCTCGAACCCGCTGTCGCCACGCTCACGTATGCCTACAGCGATTCGACGGCCGTAGTGGGTCCTCTGGCCACCGCGAGCGAGCCGCACTCCTATGACCTCTGCGAGGCCCACGCCCTCCGGCTGACCGTGCCCAAGGGCTGGGAAGTCGTCCGGCATGAAGGCGCCTTCGCCGCCCCGGACCCCTCCGCCGACGAGCTGACCGCGCTGGCCGAGGCCGTGCGCGAAGCCGGCCGCTCCGACAAGCCCGCACCCGAGCCCGAACCCGAGGGACCCTCGGGCAGGCGCGGCCACCTGCGCGTCCTGCCCGGCCGCGCCTGACGCGAGGGCTCGCCGGTAGGCTTTCGAGCGCGCCAGAGGGCGTTGTAACGAGACTATTGGCGGGGAGCAGGCGTGCCAGACCTTTCGGGCATCGTGAAGGCCTACGACATTCGCGGCGTGGTCGGTGAGCAGCTGGACGCGGCACTCGTCCGCGACCTCGGATCGGCGTTCGCCCTGTTGATCAAGCCCGAGTCCGACTCCGTGGTGATCGGGCACGACATGCGCGACTCCTCGCCCGAGCTCGCCGCAGCCTTCGCCGACGGCGTGACCTCGCAGGGCCTCGACGTCGTGTCGATCGGCCTCGCCAGCACCGACCAGCTGTACTTCGCGTCCGGTTCGCTCAACCTGCCCGGCGCCATGTTCACCGCCAGCCACAACCCGGCGAAGTACAACGGCATCAAGCTGTGCCGCTCCGGCGCCGCCCCCGTCGGCCAGGACTCGGGTCTCGCGGAGATCCGCGACACCGTCGAGCAGGGCGTGCCCGCCTTCGCGGGCCAGCGCGGTTCGGTGACCGAGAAGGACGTCCTCGCGGACTACGCGGCGTACCTGCGCAATCTCGTCGACCTCTCGGGCAGCCGTCCGCTGAAGGTCGTCGTCGACGCCGGCAACGGCATGGGTGGCTACACCGTCCCCACGGTCTTCGCGGGCCTGCCCATCGAGGTCGTCCCGATGTACTTCGAACTCGACGGCAACTTCCCGAACCACGAGGCGAACCCGCTCGACCCGAAGAACATCGTCGACCTCCAGGCGAAGGTGCGCGAGGAAGGCGCCGACGCGGGTCTCGCCTTCGACGGCGACGCCGACCGTTGCTTCGTCGTCGACGAGCGCGGCGAGCCCGTCTCGCCGAGCGCCATCACCGCCCTGGTCGCCGTCCGTGAGCTGGAGAAGGAGCCGGGCGGCACCATCATCCACAACCTGATCACGTCGAAGGGTGTCCCGGAGATCGTCGCCGAGCACGGCGGCAAGCCGGTGCGCACCCGGGTCGGGCACTCGTTCATCAAGGCCGAGATGGCCAAGACCGGCGCGATCTTCGGCGGCGAGCACTCCGCGCACTACTACTTCCGCGACTTCTGGCGCGCCGACACCGGCATGCTGGCCGCACTGCACGTCCTCGCCGCCCTCGGCGAGCAGGCGGGCCCGCTGTCCGAGCTGACGGCGGAGTACTCGCGCTACGCGGCCTCCGGCGAGATCAACTCGACCGTCGACGACCAGGTCGCCCGCATGCTCGCGGTCAAGGACGCCTTCGGCGCGCGTGACGGCGTGGAGATCGACGAACTGGACGGGCTCACCGTGCAGCTCCCCGGTGGTGGCTGGTTCAACCTGCGCCCGTCCAACACCGAGCCGCTGCTCCGCCTGAACGTCGAGGCCGCCGACGCCGAGGCCGTCCGGGCGCTGACCGAAGACGTATTGGCGATAGTCCGTGGGTAACGAATGTGTCGTGAAAACACACATAGAGATGTCCCACAGGTAGGGAGTAACCATGGCCGTCACGTTCGACGCACAGTTGCTGGAGATCCTGGCCTGCCCGTCCCCCGATCACGCGCCGCTGCGGCCGGGGACGCCGGCCGATCCGGAGGCCGATTCGCTGACCTGCACGGAATGCGGTCGCGTGTATCCGGTCCGTGATGGAATCCCGGTACTGTTGCTGGACGAAGCCACCGAGCCGACGACCCCGGATGGCGCCCATGCCGACGGTCCCTGACGATTCCCTGCTCGACGACCCCGCGAGGCTGGCCGAGGCCGACACCGCGGGGCTTCTCCGTGCCGCCGCGATGGCGGGCGCCCAGGTCCGGGCGACCGCCGAAACCGCGGCCGAACTCGAGCTGAGCGATCGCCTGGACGTCGGGCGCCCGCGCTCGCTCGTGCTGATCGACCGGCCGGGGGTCAGCCGGACGCTGACCCGGCTGGTCGCCGCGCTCCTGACCCCGTCGTGTCCGGTGCCGGTGGTCGTCGCCGAGGTGGTGCCGAGCTGGATCGGCGCGCTCGACGTGGTCTTCGCGCACACCGACGACGCCGGCGATCGCGAGCTGGCCGCGTCACTGGAACGCGCCGCCCGCTTCGGCGCGACCGTCGTGCTGTCCGCGCCCGCCGAAGGCCCGGTCGCGGCCTCCGTCGCGGGCAAGGGACTGCTGCTCGCGCCCAGGCTGCCGGTTCCGCCGGAGATGGCCTTCCCGCGCGGGCTCGCCGCGGCCCTGCTCACCGCGAACGCCCTCGGCCTGCTGGTGGCCGACCTCGAGCAGCTCGCGGACCACCTCGACGCGGAAGCGGAGAAGGATTACCTGGCCAGGGACTCGTTCGCGAACCCGGCCAAGGCGATGGCGCTGAAGCTGGCCGAGCGCCAGCCGCTGCTGTGGGGGCTGGACCCGGTCGCGGTCGCCGTCGGCGAGCACGCGGCCCACGCGTTCGCCGCGCACGCCGCCGTCGTCTGTGACGTGGAGGACTACCGCCAGGCACTGGCCAGGCCCGCTTTGCGGCGGGCGGCGTTGTCCGGCGGCGTGGATCGCGATATCTTCGCGGACCCTGAGGAGGGGGCCGGCCCGACGCCGAGGGTGCTGCTCCTCTCGGTCCGGACCGGGCCCGCCGCGGAGGCGGCCCGCTATCAGGCGGAAGACCTGCTGCCCGGTGGCGACGTGATCGCCCCGGCCGAAGAGATCGAAACGGACGAGATCGTGCGTGCGGCCGTTCTCGCCCTGCGTTTCGAGCTGGCCGCGGTCTACCTGGGGCTGGCCGTCGGCAGCATCGGCGGCGCCGGGAGGTACACGCCTGCAACGGCGTGAGTCCCGAGCGCGACGTAAGCAATGAGGGCCGGCACCACCCGTGCCCGGCGAGGAGTTGAGGTGACAGTGGAGCTGCTGCGCAATGCCGTGCGGCCCTACGCGTGGGGGTCCAGAACGACGATCCCCGAGCTGCTGGGGCGTCCGGTGCCGGCGCCGCATCCGGAGGCGGAACTGTGGATGGGCGCCCACCCCGGCGACCCGTCCCACGTCATCGGCCCGGACGGCACCGAGCGGAGCCTGCTGGAGCTCGTCGAAGCCGATCCCGTCGGCCAGCTCGGCACGACCTGCGCCGGCCGCTGGGGTGGCAGGCTGCCGTTCCTGCTGAAGATCCTCGCCGCCGAAGAGCCGCTTTCGATGCAGGCGCATCCGTCGGCCGCGCAGGCGGCGGAGGGGTACGCGCGCGAGGAGTCGGCGGGCATCCCGCGCGACGCCTCGAATCGCAACTACCCGGACCCGACGGCCAAACCGGAACTGGTCTGCGCGCTGACGGAGTTCCACGCGCTCGCGGGCTTCCGCGACCCGGAACGCACGATCGCGCTGCTGAAGGCGATCGAGACGCCCGGGCTGGCGAAGTACGCGGTGCTGCTGGAGGCCCAGCCGGATCCGGCCGGGCTGCGCGCGCTGTTCACCACGTGGATCACGCTGCCGCAGGCCGCGCTCGACGAACTGCTGCCCGAGGTCCTCGATTCGTGTGTGAAGCACGTCCGGGAACGTGGCGAGTTCGACGTCGAATGCCGGACCATCCTGGAGCTCGGCGAAGCGCATCCTCGCGACGCGGGGGTGCTCGCGGCGCTGCTGCTCAACCGGCTCACGCTCAGCGCGGGCGAGGCGATCTACCTGCCCGCCGGCAACCTGCACCTGTACCTGCACGGCACCGCCGTCGAGATCCTGGCGAACTCGGACAACATCCTGCGCTGCGGGCTGACCCCGAAGCACGTCGACGTGCCGGAGCTGCTGCGCGTCGTCGACTTCGCGTGCGGGGAGATGCCGGTCCAGAGCGGAGAGCGCGAAGAGCGGCTGTCGGTGTACCGCACCGACGCGCCGGAGTTCGAGCTCTCGCGGATCGAATGGGAGGCAGGGGACGACGGCGAGGTCGCCGTCCACGACGTCGGCCCGCAGATCCTGCTGTGCACCGCGGGTGGCCTACTGGTGACGGCCGACGACGGCGAGCAGGTCGAACTCCGCCGCGGCCAGTCGGTGTGGCTCCCGGCCGCCGACCCGGCGGTCCGCGTGCGGCCGCTGTCCGGTGAACGCACCCAGGTGTTCCGCGCCACCGCCGGCACCTGCTGATCCTCCTCCCGCGTTTCGTCCTCTGAATGCGGTCCTTGCGCGCGCAAGGACCGGATTCAGAGGACGAAACGCGGGCTTGGCCGAAGTGTGTGCGTTCCGTGTGGCGGCTTCCGCGACTATCGACCGAAGGGGTGACCCGGCGCTTGGCGTCGGCTCCTCCCGGACATCGATAGCCAAGGAGCGACAGCAGTGACTTCCCATCCCGGCGCGGCGAGCGGACGTGCATTCCGGGGGCCGGTTCCCGTGCGCCCCACCGTCCTGCTCGCCGCGCTCGGATTCGCCGTCGTGACCGCGCTCGTCCCGGTCGTCGACCTGGTCCTCCCGGTACCGAGCGGCCAGGAGCTGGTCGGCTCGGCGCAGGCGATGGCGGGGCTCGCCGGTGACGCGATCGAGTCGGTCAAGGCCGCGGGGAGCGGCCTGCAGGTGCTCGCGGCGGGCGCGGAGAGCAGGCTGAACCTCCCGCTGGTCGTGCTCGTCTCGCTCGGCGCGCAGGTGCTGCTGACCGCCGCGCTGGTGGTGACGGGCACCCAGCCCGTCCGCGTGATGTTGACCGTCGCGGGGTTGATCAACATGTTCGCGGTCTCACGGCTCGGGGCAGCCTCGCCGCCGGTGTGGGACGCCGTGGCCAACGGCGTGCTGGCGATCACGCTGGCCTGGTTCTCCGCCGGACGGCGGGAACCACGGCACGCCGCCTGGTGAAGTGCAGGTGACTTCCGGGTGGTGCCCGTCTGAGGGGTCGGGCACCACCCGGTCAGGCCGGGGCGGGTTCGGTGAGCGACAACAGCAACCGGACGAGGGTCGAAGCGTTGGCGTCGTGGGGGACTTCCAATCGCTTCGCCTCTTCACCCGCCGCCTCGGCCGCTTCTGTTTCCCCGACGGCCTCGTACGCCCTGCGCAGCACGTGCAGGGTGAGGCCGGTCGCCGGTTTCCCGCCCATGGCGCGGAATTCGTCGAGACATCGGTGCAGTACGGGGATCGCGCGGTCGGCCCGGCCGTCGCCGATCCAGCTCGCCGCGATCGCGCGGGTGCAGGAAAGCTCTCGCGGCCGTTCTTCGAGCGCTCCGGCCAGGCGCCGCGCGTTCTCGTAGGCCTTCACCGCGCTGTCGCGCCGCCCGGCGCCGGCGAGGATCGCGCCCTGGGTGCGCAAAGACTTCGCGAGCGCCGATTTCGCCGTCGTCCGGCGAAGGACGCGGACCGATTCCTCGATCGTCGCCAGTGCCTCCTCCTGGCGGCCGTCGAGCATCAGCGACCACGAAAGCCCTTGCAGGGCAACACCGAGCTGTCGGTCGTCGGCGGATTCCCGCGCCTGGACGAGGATCCGGCGATCGATCTCCAGCGCTTCGGAGATCTTGCCCAGCCGGTGCAGGGCGGCGGATTCCGCTCGTCTCGCGTGGGTCCCGGAATCCTCCACAGTGGACATTTCGCGGGCCTGGGTGGCGGCGTGCAGCGATTCCCCGGCCCGGCCGAGCCCGACCAGGCAATGCGCCAGATTGGTCTCCACCCACGCCCGGGTGGCGAGGTCGCCCAGCTCCGCCAAGTCCTTCGAGCACGCGCGATAACCGTCGGCCGCGCGTTCGTACTCACCGCGAACATGCAGCAGTACCGCCAAATTCGCGTCCGCGATGACGGCGATGTGCCGGTCGTCCGCCTCGCGGGCGGCGTCGCGCAACGTCTCGTACGACGTCCGCATGTCGGTGTAATGACTGTGCAAGTACAGGTACGCGCTCAGTCTTTCCAGTACCAGCAACGCTTTCCGTCGCCAGCCCACGGCGCACAGCGACGAGACGGCGGAGACCAGGTTCGCCCGCTCCACGGAGAACCAGGTGCCGGGATCACGCAGCAACCGCTCGACCAGCTCGGCCTCCAGCGGCTGCGCGGGGACGTCGTGATCCGACAACGGCATCGGCACCGTCCTCGGCAGGCGGCGGGCCGCCGTGTCGGCGAGACACAGCGCCGCGTCCGACACCTTCGCGACGGTGGCCACCCGCTCGGCGCGGGTTTCCTGCTCCCGGCCGAGTTCCGTGGCGAACACGCGGACGAGGTCGTGCACGCGGAACCGCTGCTCGCCCGTCGGATCGAGGCCGGTGGCTTCGAGCAGGCTGGCCTCGACGAGTTCGTCGATGGCCTCGTCGGCGCCTTCGTCATCGATGAGCGTCGTCACCGCCCACGCGGGCAGGTCGAGGGTGCGGCAGCGGCCGATCAGCCGGAACGCGCGCCGCGCCGCCGGGCTGAGCGCCTGATAGCTCAACGCGATGCTGCCGCGGACCTGGAGATCGCTGACCTGGAGCTCGTCGAGGCGCGAGACCTCGTCCTCCAGCCGTCCGGCGAGCTTCCCCAGCGGCAGGCCCGGCCGCATCGCGAGCCTGCTGCCCGCGATCCGCAACGCCAACGGGAGATTGCCGCAGGCCTTGGCGATCCGTTCCGCGTCCGCGCGTTCGGCGCCCACGCGATCCGGCCCGGCGAGGCGGGCGAGCAGCGTCATCGCCTCGGCGCCGGACAAGGGCGCGAGGGGGAGACGATCCGCCCCGGCGAGCCCGGAAAGCCGTCGTCTGCTGGTGATCAGGACGGCGGTGCCCGGTGTGCCCGGCAGCAGCGCGCGGACCTGCTCGGGGCTGGCGGCGTCGTCGAGCACCACGAGGACCCGGCGATCGGCGAGACGGCCTCGATAGACCGCCGCCCTGGCTTCGACGTCGTCCGGGATGGCGGGCCCGGTGACGCCGAGCGCGCGCAACAGGTCGCCGAGGACGTCGGAGAGGTCGCGAGGGTCGGAGGCGCCGGCCAGCGGGACGAACAGCTGTCCGTCCGGAAAGGACCGGCGGAGCCTGTGCGCGGTGGCGACCGCGAGCGTGGACTTGCCCGCGCCCGGCTCGCCGGTGACCACCGCGACCGGGACGCCCGTGCCGTCGCCGAGCAGCCCGGAGAGCTTCGCGATCTCGCTCTCGCGGCCCGCGAGATCCGCGATGTCCGGCGGCAGCTGGCAGATCGGGAAGATCGGCGTGGCCTTCGCCGAGGGCACCGGATCCTCACCGCGCAGCACGGCGGCGTGCACCCGGCGGACCTCGGCGCCGGGCTCCACACCGAGCTCCTCGACGAGGGTGGCGCGCAGCTCGCGGTGGACGGCCAGCGAATCGGCCTGCCGTCCGGCGCGGTGCAACGCGATCATCAGCTGCGCGGCCAGCCGCTCGCGCAACGGATGTTCGGTGATCATCGCCTGGAGCTCGCCGGTGAGCTCGCCGTGCCTGCCGTCGGACAGCTCGGCGTCGACACAGTCTTCGAAGGCGGCCAGGCGCTCCGACTCGAGGCGGGCGACGTCGGCGTCGAGCCGGGGGATGTGCAGCCCGGACAGGACCGGGCCGCGCCATTCCGCCAGGGCCCGGCGGTAATGGCCCGCGGCCGACGCCGGATCGCCCGCCCGCGCCGCGGCCTTCCCCGCCGCGGCGGCTTCGCGGAAGGACAGCAGATCGAGGTCGGCGGGCGCGACGACCAGCCGGTAGCCGTGCGGATCCCGCTCGATCTCCAGCCCCGCGAACCGGGCCCGCAGACGGGAGACGTACGTGTGCAGATTCGAGGAGTACGACTTCGGCGGCGTGTCCGGCCAGAGCGTCTCGACCAGGGCGTCGACCGGGACGGACGAGTTCGCGTTCAGCAGCAGGACGGCGAGGAGGGCACGCTGATGATCGCCGCGCGGCGTGGTGCGCCGCCCGGGCGGATCCTCGATCGTCAACGGTCCGAGCACGCCGAATCGCGGCACGGGCACCTCCCCAGGTCATGAGAGGGGCGAGACTAGCGAGGGGCCCCGACAATTCTGTGACCTGTCCCGCCCGGCGCGTACCGGCTCATCTGCACTGCTAGCCTTCGAACCCGGCATATCGGGACACCATTTGGGGAGTTGCAAGTGTCTGCAGGTGGCGGAACCAAGGCGATCATCGCCGCGCTCGTGGCGAACGCCGGAATCGCGGCCGCGAAGTTCACCGGCTTCCTCATCACGGGGTCGTCCTCGATGCTGGCCGAGTCCGTGCACTCGCTCGCGGACACCTCGAACCAGGGCCTGCTGCTGCTCGGCCAGAAGACCTCGCAGCGCAAGGCGACCCGCGCCCACCCGTTCGGTTTCGGGCGGGACCGGTACTTCTACTCGTTCATCGTCGCGCTGATGCTCTTCAGCCTCGGCTCGGTGTTCGCGTTGTACGAGGGCATCCACAAGATCTCGCATCCCGAGGACCTGACCTCGCCGCTGGTGGCGGTCGGCATCCTCGTGGTCGCGATCGGGCTGGAGTCGTACTCCTTCTACACCGCGATCCAGGAGTCGAAGAAGATCAAGGGCGACGTGGGCTGGTGGGCCTTCATCCGCCAGGCCAAGACCCCCGAACTCCCGGTGGTGCTGCTCGAAGACGCGGGCGCGCTGCTCGGCCTCGTGTTCGCGCTCGCGGGCGTCGGGCTCTCCGTCGTCACCGGGGACCCGGTGTGGGACGGCATCGGCACCGTGACGATCGGCCTGCTGCTCGGCGTCATCGCGATCATCCTGATCATCGAGATGAAGAGCCTGCTGATCGGCGAGGGCGCCTCCGAGACCGACCTCGACGTGATCGTCGACGAACTCGCCGCCGGAAAGGTCGAGCGGGTCATCCACATCCGGACGCTGTACATCGGACCGGACGAGATGCTGGTGGCCGCGAAGCTCGCGCTGGTGCCGGGGTTGGAGACCGCGGAAATCGCGCAAGCCATCGACGACGCCGAAGCGCGTGTGCGGGCGAAGGTGCCGACGGCGAAGCTGATCTACCTGGAGCCGGATCTGGACCGCGCGCTGGCGTGAGCCGGTCTCCGCTCGCTTCACGGATGTCATGAAAGGGCCGTTCAGGACGTTTTTCGTCCTGAACGGCCCTTTCATGACATCTGGGCCAGGCAGTGCGCGACCACCATCCGGAGCAACTCTCCGTACTCCGCCGACTACCGCCACGACCTCCGCGTACTTCGTTGCTCTCCCACCGCGCTGCCGTCACGACCGGGCGATAGGGTCCGTTGAACCGCAGTCAGGTGTAGGAGGTCAAGGGTGCCCGGAAACGGTCTGTGGCGTACGAAATCCATCGAGCAGTCCATCGCGGACACCGACGAGCCGGGGACGAAGCTCAGGCGGAACCTGAGCGCGTGGGACCTGACCGTCTTCGGCGTCGCCGTCGTCATCGGTGCCGGTATCTTCACGCTCACCGCGCGCACGGCCGGCGACTACGCGGGCCCGTCGGTGTCGCTTTCGTTCGTCTTCGCCGCCATCGCCTGCGCGCTGGCGGCCCTCTGTTACGCGGAATTCGCGTCGACCGTCCCGGTGGCCGGGAGTGCGTACACGTTCTCCTACGCCACCTTCGGCGAGTTCATGGCGTGGATCATCGGCTGGGACCTCATCCTGGAACTCGCGGTCGGCGCGGCCGCGGTGTCGAAGGGCTGGTCCGCCTACCTGGAAACCGTGCTCTCCTACATCTTCGGCAAGGGCACGAAGACGACGTTCGAGATCGGCGGTGTCCCCGTCGACTGGGGCGCCCTGGTCGTGGTGCTGGTGCTGGCGACCCTGCTCGCCCTCGGCACGAAGCTGTCTTCGCGGTTCTCGATGGTGATCACCGGGATCAAGGTCGCGGTGGTGCTGTTCGTGATCGTGCTCGGCATCTTCTACATCAAGGGCTCCAACTACAGCCCCTTCATCCCGGAGGCCCAGTCCGGCGCCGAATCGTCGGCCACCGGGGTCGACCAGTCGCTGTTCTCGGTGTTCGCGGGCAGCAGCAGTAGCTCGTTCGGCGTCTTCGGTCTGCTGGCCGCGGCTTCGCTGGTGTTCTTCGCGTTCATCGGTTTCGACATCGTCGCGACCACCGCCGAGGAGACCCGCAACCCGCAGAAGGCCGTGCCCCGCGGCATCTTCGGCTCGCTCGCCATCGTCACGGTGCTCTACGTCGCCGTGTCGCTCGTGGTCGTCGGCATGGTCAACTACAAGGAACTCGCCACCTCGGCAGGCGACGGCGGCAAGAAGACGCTCGCGTCCGCGTTCGCGGCCAACGGCGTCGACTGGGCGGCCAACATCATCTCCGTCGGCGCCCTCGCCGGTCTGACGACCGTCGTCATGGTGCTGATGCTGGGCCAGATCCGGATCATCTTCGCGATGTCGCGCGACGGCCTCATGCCGCGTTCGCTGGCGAAGACCGGCGCGAACGGGACGCCGAAGCGGGCGACCATCGTCGTCGGCGGACTGGTCGCCGTCGCCGCGACCTTCTTCCCGGCCGACAAGCTGGAAGAGATGGTCAACGTCGGCACGCTGTTCGCCTTCATCCTCGTTTCCGCGGGTGTCATGGTGCTGCGCAAGACCCGACCGGATCTGCCCCGCGCCTTCCGGGTGCCGTGGGTGCCGGTGGTCCCGATCCTGGCGATCCTCGCCTGCCTGTGGCTGATGCTGAACCTGACCGTTTTGACCTGGTTGCGGTTCATCGCGTGGATGGTGCTGGGTGTCCTCATCTACTTCGTCTACAGCCGCCGCCATTCGCTGCTCGGCAAGCAGAAGAAGGACGAGGTCCCGACGTCCGTTTCGGACTGATCATTCTCGTTTCGACGGCCCACCATTCCTTTGTGGATGGTGGGCCGTTTTCGTGCGCGGGCCGTCCGGTCTCGGAGCGATAACACCCGGGGGTCCCGATGCCGCCGTAAAATCCGTGTGCGATACCGTCCGGGACCTGCTTCCCCCTGATGGGTTAACGCGACTCCTGCAGAAACACCGCGAGTTGACCGCGTTCCCTCGGAGGTGGCACCACGCTTTGCTCGTTTGTCCCCCGATCGGTACAGGAGAGCTCTGAATGCAGATCATTTCCGCGCGGCGTGTCCGCTCCGCCGCCACCGTCGTCGCGCTGGCGACGGCCGCCCTGCTCGGCGTCACGGGCACCGCGCTCGCGTGCCACACCGACGACCCCCGCGCCATCCCGACTCCGAAGAACGTCAGCACCTGTGAGAAGGCGAAGCTGCCGGGCACCGAGATCTCGACGAAGGACCTGACCTTCACCGGTGGCACGGAGAAGGACAAGTACCTCAACATCACCGCGGTCGGTGAAGGCGTCACCGTCACCGCGATCGTGGTGAAGGGCGGCGACGGCTACAACATCTACGAGCCCGGCAAGCGCGGCCTCGGCCAGACCCCGCCGTGGGAGAAGCTGCGTTCGCCGATGAACGGCGGCGGTCAGCAGGCCGACATCAGCCACTGGTTCGCCTGTGGCGAGAAGAAGACCAAGCCGTCGGAGCCCACGAAGCCGAGCGAGCCGACGAAGACGACGACGGCCAAGCCGCCGACGAGCGCGCCGACCACCACGGACAAGCCGTCCGAGACCTCCGCGCCGTCGAGCACCGCGGTTCCCGCCCCGAACGTCGGCGGTAACGGCGGCAACGGTGGCGGTCTCGCGGACACCGGTTTCGACAACGCCTGGCTGCTGTGGGCCGGTGGCCTGCTGGTCCTGGCCGGTGCTGGCGTCCTGGTCCTGCTGCGCGTGCGCCGCGGCAAGACCGACTGAACCAGCTGACGCCTGAAGGCCCTCTTCCTCGCGAAGGGGGCCTTCAGCGCATCTGCGGGAAGTCCCCGAACAGCGAACCCTGCTCGCCCCAAGGATTCTTCGGGCGGGGGCGGCCGAGACCGGCGGCCATCGCGACGGCGTTGTCCCATTCGGCGTCGACGACGTAGTCCGTGTGCTTGAGAACGCCGGGCGCCCAGCGGTGCCGTCCGGTCGGCCCGCGCATCGGGTCGGGCAGCCAGTGATCGCCGCCGAGCACGAGGACACCCTGCTCGTCGGGTTCGGCGGCCAGCGGTCCGGTGCCGCCACCGG
Source organism: Amycolatopsis sp. SB7-3 (assembly GCF_041021335.1). NCBI lineage: Bacteria > Bacillati > Actinomycetota > Actinomycetes > Pseudonocardiales > Pseudonocardiaceae > Amycolatopsis > Amycolatopsis sp. SB7-3. The sequence continues at coordinate 1,043,822 of NZ_JBFPJQ010000001.1, read as the reverse complement.
GCAGGTAGCCGTCGCCCAGCAGTTTCCCGCCCACCACGCGATGCCGCCACGTCGTGACGCCGCCACCGAAGATGTCCGTACCGCGGCACAGCGCGCGCCAGCGGCCGTCGAGACCTTCGTAGAGCCCGGCCAGCTGCGTCTGCGGCAGCATCGCGGGGAACGCGCGCTGATAACCCCATTGCAGTGGTGAGCCCGCGGTCAGCAGTCCGACGCGGTCACGGTCCTCCGGCGGGAGGTCGGCGATGACGCGCGCGGCGGCGAGCACGGTCAGCAGGCTGCCGAGGTTGTAGCCGGACAGCACGACCCGCGTGCCGGGGTCGGCCAGATGTTCTTTGACGCGGTCCGCGAGTTCCGGGACGACCCGGAGTGCGTAACTCGGCGGCACGGTCGGATGGGCGGCACGCGGCCAGAAGCAGACGAGATCCGCCAGCGCCCCGAGGTGACGGCTGCGTTTGGGGGTCGTCGCGGCGGCGAACACGACGCGCAGCAGCCCCGCCGCCATCGCGCCGAGCGCGAACACGCCGATCGCGGAGATCGGCTTGGACCAGGCGCCCAGTGGGCCGAAACCGAAGCGCAGCACCAAGAGCACGCCGCCGCCCGCCGCCATCGCGAGCGCCACGGTGAGCGCGAGATGGTGCAGATGCTTGCGTTCCCACGAGGCGCGGGCCCATACCCGGGCTGCCTCTTCTTCCTGCGCCTCGCTGATCTCCATGAGCGCGACGATCTTCGGGATGCCCCGGCGCAGCCGTCGCAACGGGACGGCGACCGCGAAGCCCAGCACGCCGAGCACGAGGGCGAGCGCGAGACCGGCACCCCACAGCACGGTCACCAGGGAGTACGTGTCGGGCAGCCGGAGTTCGCTCGCGCCGACCAGCTGCCGTAGCGCGACCGCGAGCCCCGCGCCGAACCCGCCACCGAGCAGCCCGGCCAGCGCGACGACCGGCGCCGCGGCCCAGCCGCCGAGCCAGGGCCGCAGCCGGTGCGGCAGGTGTTTCCACGTCGATCGGCCGAGCAGGGCCGCCGGGACGAGGATCAGCGCGAACAGCACGGTCACCGTGACCATCGCCGCGCCCAGTGCTTCGACCGTCCCGTCCGCCCCGCCGAGCCCGCCGCCCGGCAGTCCCGCGGGCAGCGGCGTCCGGCGCACGACGGCGATCCCGACCAGCACGACGGCGAACGCGATCAGCCCGCCCCGGATCACCGGCCCGGCCGAGAAGCCGACCGTCGAGGCCACCAGCGCGGCGAGGACGAGCGCCAGCGCGCAGATCCAGACGACCAGGTCGAAGGTCGCGGACGGCAGCCGGAACGGCCCGCCGAGCAACGGAAGCGCGACGCAGGTCAAGGCGGCGACGGTGTGCAGCGTGCGCAGCCCCGGCGTCCGCGGCAGATCCTGGGGTTGCAGGGGGCTCGAACTGCGGGCGCGATGCACCCGGTTCCGTGAGCGCCAGTCCGACGACGGGATCCGGTCGAGCAAGAAGATCAGCGCCAGCAACGGCAGTACGCCGATCGCCGTGCGCAGCGGCGCGAAATCGCGCAGGAACGACGGCGCTCCTTCGAGACAGGTCGAACCCGGCGCGAGGCACTGCGCGGCGAACAGGTCGAGCGAGACCACCGCGAGCTGGCTGATCAGCAACATCGTCAGCAGCAGCGAGGCCACCCGCAGCAGCCCCCGGCAGACACCGCCGAGCAGCGCCGCGGACCGCCTGCCCTCCGGGACCGGCGGCAGCATCCAGTGCGCGACGTTCGCCAGCGAGAACGGGAACAGCAGAGCCCAGGTCGCCTTCGCCGCGCCACCGGAGGTCATGCCGCTCCACAGGTAGCCTTCGAGGATGCGCGGGATCGAACGGCCGAGCGCGGGCAGCACCGGACCGGGAGCGGGACGGCGCAGCCGGTCCGACGGCCGGATCAGCCTGCCGACGCCGTCGCCCGCGACGTCGACCACCGACGTCGAATCCAGCAGGCTTTCACCGCTCGTGCCCACTAGCCCGGGTACGCGTATTTCGACGACGCGGGTATCGGGACCCGGCATGACCACGGTGAAGCCTCCAAACCGTTCCAGTGGGGACTGAACCGACAACGGTACTGTTCAGATGTCATCCAACCTTGGAGGAAGCGCGCATATGACCCCCGAAAGCGTTGCCAAGCGGCACGACACCCGCAACGGCATCGAGTTCGCCGTCGCCGATCTCGAGGCCGCCGAGTTCGGCCGCAAGGAGATCCGCCTCGCCGAGCACGAGATGCCGGGCCTGATGGCGCTGCGCCGCGAATACGCCGAGGTGTATCCCTTGCGGGGAGCCCGCGTTTCGGGCTCGCTGCACATGACCGTACAGACCGCGGTGCTGATCGAAACCCTCGTCGCGCTGGGTGCCGAGGTGCGCTGGGCTTCCTGCAACATCTTCTCCACCCAGGACCACGCGGCCGCGGCGATCGTCGTCGGCCCGCACGGCACCCCCGAGGAGCCCAAGGGTGTCCCGGTGTTCGCCTGGAAGGGCGAGTCGCTGGAGGAGTACTGGTGGTGCACCGAGCGGATGCTGACCTGGGACGGCGAAGGTCCCAACATGATCCTCGACGACGGCGGCGACGCCACCATGCTGGTGCACAAGGGAACCGAGTACGAGAAGGCCGGTGTGGTGCCCACGCCGGACGAGGACACTTCCGACGAGTTCCGCGTGTTCCTCGAACTGCTGCGGGCCTCGGTCGCCGCCGACACCGGCAAATGGACCAAGATCGGCGAAGGCGTCCGCGGGGTCACCGAGGAGACCACCACCGGCGTGTTGCGGCTCTACCAGCTCGCCGCCGCCGGTGAGCTGCTGTTCCCGGCGATCAACGTGAACGACGCGGTGACCAAGTCGAAGTTCGACAACCGCTACGGCATCCGCCATTCGCTGATCGACGGCATCAACCGCGGCACCGACGTGCTGATCGGCGGCAAGGTCGCGGTCGTCTGCGGTTACGGCGACGTCGGCAAGGGCGCCGCGGAATCGCTGCGCGGCCAGGGCGCGCGGGTGATCGTCACCGAGATCGACCCGATCTGCGCGCTGCAGGCGGCGATGGACGGCTACCAGGTCAAGAAGCTGGAGAACGTCCTCGGCGAGGCCGACATCATCATCACGACCACCGGGAACAAGGACGTCGTGCTCGTCGAGCACATGGCGCGCATGAAGCACCAGGCGATCCTCGGCAACATCGGCCACTTCGACAACGAGCTCGACATGGCGGGCCTGCAGCGTTATCCGGGCATCCGGCGCATCAACATCAAGCCGCAGGTCGACGAGTGGGTCTTCCCGGACGGCAAGAGCATCATCGTGCTGTCCGAGGGCCGCCTGCTGAACCTGGGCAACGCGACCGGGCATCCGTCGTTCGTGATGTCGAACAGCTTCTCCAACCAGGTGATCGCGCAGATCGAGCTGTTCACCAAGCACGAGGAGTACGACAAGGAGGTCTTCCGCCTCCCGAAGAAGCTCGACGAGAAGGTCGCGAAGATCCACCTCGACGCGCTCGGCGGTGAGCTCACGAAGCTGACCAAGGAGCAGGCGGAGTACATCGACGTGGACGTCGAAGGTCCGTTCAAGACCGACCACTACCGGTACTGACCGCTGCAATGAAAGGTCCTTTCCTCGCAAATTTTGCGAGGAAAGGACCTTTCATTGCATGGGGACGCTACTGCCACTCCACCTCGATGCCGGCCAGCCCCGGGCCGGCATCGCTGAAGAAACCACTGGTCACGCCGCCCATGTCGAGCGGCAGCTCCTCGGACTCGACGGGCACGGCGTCGTCGCGCGTCCGGAACTGCCTGGTGCAGCGGGCGGGCAGCGCGCCGAGCGCGAACTTCAGCTGCACCAGGTAGCTGGCGCACTGGTCCCGCAGCATCCGGAAGTAGCCGGGCGAAGCGGTGCCGGAGTCGTCACGGACCTCGAAGCAGAACACGTGGATCTCGCCCTCGGCGAGTTTCCGGTCGAAGAGCAGCTCGGTGGCCATCGTCTCGGCTTCGGCGTTGCGCCGGATCCGGCCGACCCGGCAGCCCTCGGCGGTGATCAGCTCGACGTCGCCGATGTTGCAGCCGGGGTCGCCGTTGTAGACGGTGACGTACCGGTCCGGGCCGTGCCGCCGGGCCCGGCACACCAGCCGCGTCTGGAGGCCGACCTGCCGGTGCGCGGCGTCGAAGGTGATCGTGTCGTGCACCGCGAGCATCTCGAGGTCGGCGTTGTACCGGTTGGAAGACGGGTACGCGCCCAGCTCGGCCAGCAGCTGGTCGACGATCGAGCCCATGTCGCCGGACCGGATGTCGTGGAACGACGCGGCCATCTGGTGCCCGCGCGCCCGGGCCGTCCGCGGTCCGATCAGCACCACGAGCGCGTCCGCCGGCAGCTGCAGCACCGATTCCAGCGCACGCACGGCCGGGAGCGCCTTGGGTACCTCCGGCTGGCGCAATCCGCGCTGCCAGTAGCTCAACGTCGACTGTCCGATTTGGACACCGCGGAGCCCCAGGTGGGCACGGAGCCGGGCCAGCGACAGGCCGCGATAGGCGATCGCCTGACGGAGCGCGTGGTGGAATTCGCCGCTGCGGAGTGCCTCGACGAGTTCCTTGGGCAAGGCTTCGAGCGGTTGACGGCGCGTGCCGTCGATGATCGTCGGGGTGTCCACGTCCGAGGCAAGCCTTCCCGCCGAGGACGTATCAGCACCGTCTCGTGTCACCGCTCGTCCCTTCACCAGACCAGTGTGTGCGCTGAGCGTGAACACCGCGGAACGTTCACGTTAGCAGCGCACTGTGAACACTACGTCCCCCGTTCGGGGTTGTTGACCCCGGAAGAGTGACCGTTCCGGGGTGTGGAAACGCCCCGGAACGGTCCGTTCCGCCGAGTGCCCATCTTGCTCAGTGTGAGCCTGCTGTTCACCGTTGTGACCACATTGGTTCGCCATGGTGACCAGGAGGCCCGTCGTGCCTGTGTTCTCGAGGAGGGTTTGCGCCGCCGGCGCCGCGAGTCTCGTGGCGTGGCTGGCGATCCAGACCCCGGCGAGCGCGCTGCCGTCGCCGCCTGCCCGCCAGCACCCCATCGCCATGCAGGCGCAGGAGAAGTCCCAGTGGTGCTGGGTGGCTTCCGGCAACACCATCGCGGCGCACCACGGCGTGGCCCTCACCCAGAACGAATTCTGCCGGATCGCCCACGACGAGCGACGCCGGGAGTGCGCCGACAAGCCCGGAACGCTGGGCGACGTCCGGCGCGCGTTCGGCAAGCTCGGCTTCTCGGCCCCCGGGAACTACGTCAAGGGCCGCATCCCCTTCGCCGCCGTCCAGGCGCAGACCGGCGACGGCAAACCCGTCCAGACGCGGGTCGGCTGGGCCTCGGGCGGCGGCCACATGCACGTCCTCTACGGCGCGGACGCCGGCCGGAAGTGGGTCTCGTGGGGGGATCCACTGCCCACCGGCAACCGGTACAACTGGTCGACCTACGACTTCTACTCGGCCAACAAGTCCTTCACCTGGACCCATACGCTCACCGGGATCCGGCGATGAGCGCGCGGCGGTTCCTCGGGCTGGCCGGGCTGGTCGCGGTCGCGCTGCTGGTCTCGGCGCCCGGAGCGCGCGCGGATCACCTGTCGGGTGAAGATCTCGCGGCCGCGAAGGCGGCTGCCGACGACCCCACGCTCCGTGCGGAGCTCGGCCGCTTCTTCACGCAGATGGGTGGTTCGAGCCACGCACCGTCGGTCAGCGTCATCGACGAATCCTTCCCGGTTTACGAGCTTTCGAGGGATTTCGTCGCCGGTGACGGCGCGATCGCCGGACGGCTCGCCTACGTGGCGGTGCCGGTGACGGCCTCCGACGGGCAGACCGCGACCGTGTGGTCGGTCCGCGGCGACGACGGCGCCTGGCGCGTCGGCAACATCGCGTCGGGCGACCGGGAAAGCGAGCTGGCGCGGCGATTGCCCGCCGGTGCGACGCTGCTCCACGAACCCCAGGTCGACGCCTGGTACGCGCTGCGCGACGGCCAGGTGACGCTGCTCGACTCCGGCGCCAGCGGCTCGGCGACGGGCACGTCGGCCACCCTCGCGGAGTATCAGAAGACCGTCTCCGGCCGCTACGGCGACATGCTCGCGAGCTCGCCGTACGCCCAGGAGGGCAAGGCCGGCGGTTACAACGCCCAAGTGATGCCCCGCGGCGACGGCGGCCCCGCGCCCGACGCGCAGGACACCGGCTTCGTCCCGCTGCTGATCTTCGGCGGCTTGCTCCTCATCGGTGTCGCAGGCTTCTTCCTGCACTCGAAGAGGCGCGTCCCCTAGCGGACCGGTGGGCCGGACGTGAGCTGACCCGTCTGGCCCGCCGGTCGACCACGGCACTTTATCCATCCATGCCCCCGCCACCGCCCTCAATGGAACCGCTTCGCGGTGCTGGTCATATTCTTGGCCCGTGGGACGACTCGTGGTGATCGAAGGTCTGGACGGCGCGGGCAAGCGCACCCTCGCCGACGCGCTGACCGGCGCGCTGAACGCGGCCGGGGCGAGCGTCACGTCCATCGCGTTCCCGCGCTACGGCGAAAGCGTGCACGCCGACCTCGTGAAGGAAGCGCTGCACCGCGGTCACGGCGACCTCGCCGACTCCGTCTACGGCATGGCGATGCTCTACGCGCTCGACCGACGGGGCGCGGCCGACGAGATCCGCGCGCGGCTCGGCGATCACGACGTCGTGCTGCTCGACCGGTACGTCGCGTCGAACGCCGCGTACGGCGCCGCCCGCCTCCATCAGGGCGCGGACGGCGAGTTCGTGCGCTGGCTCAAGGAACTGGAGATCGACCGGTTCGGTCTGCCGGTGCCCGTCGCGCATCTGCTGCTCCGGGTCACCGCCGACGTCGCCGCCGACCGCGCGCAGCGCCGCGCGGAGACCGACGCCGACCGCGCGCGGGATTCCTTCGAGACCGACGACGCGCTCCAGAAGCGGTGCTCGGTGGTCTACGACGAACTCGCCGCGACGGACTGGCTCGCGCCCTGGCACGTTCTCGACGGCGTCGCCGGTGTCGACACCCCGGCCCTCGCGACGTCCCTCCTCCGCGCTTAGTCCTCTGAATGCGGTCCTTGCGCGTGCAACTACCGCATTTCGTCCTCTAAATGCGTGGCTTCTAAACGCGTGAGCAGCCAGGTGTGGAACTCGCCGATGTGGTGTTCCGAGGGCATCAGCACGCCACCACCGCGGTAGGCGCGGGACGCCATCGCGGGCTGGCAGCGTTCGCAGGCGTCGAAATCCTGCTCGTTGACGCGGTGGAACAGCTCCACCGACCGTGACACGTCCCGCCCCGACGCCACGACCTCCTCCGAATAGAGCCAGTCGCATTCGACGACCGTGCGGTCCGGCGCGAGCGGGTACATCCGGTGGAAGATCACGTGGTCCGGCACCAGGTTAACGAACACCTGCGGCCGGATGGTGATCGCGTAGTACCGCCTGTCCTGGTCGTTCGCGACACCGTCGAGCCGGTCGAAACCCGAGCGGCCGTCGATGGTGAACCCCTCCACGTCCTCGCCGAATTCGGCGCCGTGGCCGACGTAGTACTGCGCCGCGTACCCGTCGGCGAATTCCGGCAGCACCTCGGTCAGCTCCGGATGGATGGTCGCGCAGTGGTAGCACTCCATGAAGTTCTCGACGATGAGCTTCCAGTTCGCCTTGACGTCGTAGGTGATCCGGCGCCCGACCGAGAGCTTGTCGAGGCGGTACCGCTCGATCGACTCCAGATCGCCCAGCCGTTCGCGCACCGCGCCTTCGACGTCGGCCTCGAACGACGGCGGGTCCGCGGCGAGGCAGACCCACGCGTACCCCAGCCATTCCCGCAGGTGCACGGTGTGCAACCCGTACTCGGTCCGGTCGATGTCGGGGAGGTTCGCCAGATTCGGCGCCGCGATCAGCTTGCCGTCGAGCCCGTACGTCCACGCGTGGTACGGACACTGGAACGCGCGTTTCACCGTGCCGGCTTCCTCCGTGCACAGCCGCGCGCCACGATGGCGGCAGACGTTGAGGAACGCCCGCAGCCCGCCGTCCCGGCCTCGGCTGACGAGCACGCTCTCCCGTCCTACCTGGACGGTCCGGAAGTCACCGGCCGACGGCAGATCCGCCGACCGGACCGCGCAGAACCACCGGCGTTCGAAGATCTTCTCCTGCTCGGCCGCGAAGATCGCGGCGTCGGTGTAGTAGCCGCCGCCCAGCGTCGGGATGAGACTGGTCATCTCGCGACTCCGGCGAACCGGGCGGGGTCGAACAGGCCGATCGGCTGGGCGGTGGTGCCGTCCACGACCAGGTCGGCGAGTATCTCACCGACCACCGGGACGAATTTGAAGCCGTGCCCGGAGAAGCCGCAGGCGACCACCACCCGCTCGTGCTCGGGATGGCGGGAGATGACGAAATGCTCGTCGGGCGTGTTCGTGTACATGCAGGTCGCCCCGCGCAGGAACGTGCCGGGCAGTGCCGGCATCTTCCGTCCGACGAACTCCGAGATCTCGGCGACCTCTTCGGCGTGCACCGTCCGGTCGATGGTCTCGGGCGTACAGGGCTCGCCGCCGCGGAAGAACGCGACCTTCACGCTTCCGGCGTCGTCGTGGGAGGGGAAACCGTAGAACTGGCGGCCGCCTTCGCCTTCCCAGACGTAGATCGGATGCCGTTCGGCGCGGAACGGCGCGACCCCGCCCGACGGTGCGAACCAGTACTGGACCTGGCGTTCGATGGTGAACTCGATGCCGAGTTCGGTGAGCAGGCCCGGTGCCCAGGCGCCGGGGCAGATCACCAGCTGCTCGGCGGTGTAGAAGTTCTGCGACGTGCCCACCCGGACCCCGGTGGACGTCTCCCGCCAGGAAAGGACCTCCTCCTCGTGGTGCAGGTCCGCCCCGGCCCGCGCGGCGAGCTGGAGATGCGCCGCCACACTGCCTTCCGGCACCACGAAGCCGGCGTTCTCCTCGTACAGCGCGATTTCGTGGTCCGCCGGGTTCATCGTCGGGAACCGGCGCCGGATCTCGGCCGCGTCGAGGAGTTCGTGCGGCAGATCCCAGGTCCGGGCGCTGGCCAGGCTGCCCGACACCGTCCGCGAATCGGGGCCGCCGAGCATGATCCCGCCGCAACGGGTGAAGATCTTCCGGCCGGAATCGCGTTCGACGCCCTCCCACAGTTCGTGCGCCCGCAGCAGGAGCGGGACGTACGCGGGATCCTCGAAGTACGCCTGCCGGGTGATCCGCGAGCCGCCGTGGCTGGACCCGAGGTTGTGCACGGGCGCGAACCGGTCGATGCCCAGCACGCGCTGTCCCCGCCGGGCGAGCCGGTACGCCGCGGCGCTGCCCATCCCGCCGAGGCCGATGACGATGACGTCGTAGTGACTCATGCGGCACTCCTGATCCGGGCCATGGCGGGATCGAACAAGGGCTCGTTCGCGACGACGGCGGAGATGCGCTCGCCGAAGTACTCGATCTCCAGCGGCCTTCCCGGCTGGGCGAACTCGACCGGAAGCCAGGCGTACGCGATGTTCTTGCCGACGGTGTAGCCGTACGCGGCGCTCGTGACATATCCCGCGGGACGGCCGTCGGCGAACACCGGTTCCTTGCCGAGCACGACGGAGTACGGATCGTCGACGGTGAGGCAGGTCAGCTTCCTGGTCACCGTTTCCTCGGAACGGCCTGCCAGCGCGTCACGGCCGATGAAGTAGCCCTTGTCCATCCGCACGGCGAAACCGAGACCGGCCTCGTACGGATCGTGCTCGGTGGTGACGTCCGTGCCCCACAGCCGATATCCCTTCTCCAGCCGCATACTGGAGAAGGCGTCCCGCCCGGCGGCGATGATCCCGTGCGCCTGCCCCGCCTCCCAGATCGTGTCCCAGAGTTCGCGGCCGAGGTCGGCGCTCGTGTACAGCTCCCAGCCGAGTTCGCCCACATAGGACAGTCGCATCGCGGTCACCGGCACGTGGCCGACGTACGCCTGTTTCGTCTTGAAGTAGCCCATGGCCTGATGCGAGAAGTCCGTTGTGGACAGTGGTTGCAGTACGGCTCTCGCGAGCGGGCCCCAGAGCCCGATACAGCAGGTGCCAGGGGTGGTCTCGTGGATCTGCGCGGCGCCGTCGCCGGGGAGATGCCGCCGGAGCCAGTCGATGTCGACGGCGCTGTTGACACCGACCTGGAACCGTTCGGCGCCGAGCCGGGCGACGGTCAGATCGCTGCGCACGCCGCCGTCTTCGTCGAGCAGCAGGGTGTAGGTGACCGAGCCGGGTTTCTTGCCGAGCTGGTTCGTGGTCATCGTCTGCAGGAACGGCAGCGCGCCGGGGCCGGTGACCTCCACCCGTTTCAACGACGTCATGTCGAACATCGCGACCCGCTGCCGCGCGACCAGCGCCTCGGCGCCGCCGATCGGCGACCAGTACCGCGCGGCCCAGTCGTTGCGCGCGGGGACGCGGTCGATCTCGAGGAGGTTCGCGTTCGCCTCGTACCAGTGCGGACGTTCCCAGCCGCCCGCTTCGAGGAAGAACGCGCCGAGTTCGGCTTGCCGTTCGTAGAAGGGACTCGTCCGCAGCGGCCGTGGTTCTTCCATGGGCTGCAAGGGATGGACGATGTCGTAGACCTCGACGAAGCTCTGGCAGCTCCGTTTCATGACGTGGTCCGGCGCCAGTTGCACCCGCTCGAACCGCGCGAGATCGCAACCGTGCAGATCCGTTTCGGACCTGCCGTCGACCAGCCATTGCGCCATGGCGCGCGCGACCCCGGCCGAATGCGTGATCCAGACCGCTTCGGCGACCCAGAACCCGTCGAGGCCGGGGTGTTCGCCCAGCAGCGGCATGCCGTCCGGGGTGAAGGAGAACAGGCCGTTGATGCCCTCCTCGACCTTGGTCTCGCCGAGTGAAGGCAGCAGGTCGACGGCGGCGGCCCACGACGCTTCGAAGTCCGCGGGGGTGAACGTGAGCTCGGAGGGCATTCCCTCGCCGGAGCCGATCTCCTTGGCGGGCAACGGCATCGGCCGGTGACCGTACGCGCCGATGCCGATCCGGTCGACGTGCTCGCGGAAGTACAGGTCGGCGTCCTGATGTCGCAGGATCGGCCTCGTGGCCTCCTCGGTCGCGCCGGCGAGTGACGGCAGGGGACTGGTGCGCGCGTACTGATGCGCCATCGGCACCAGCGGGATCGTGAGGTCCACCAGTTCGCCGAGCACCGGCCCCCACATCCCGGCGCACGAGAGCACGATGTCCGCGCGGAAGCTCCCGGTCTCGGTGGTCACGCCGGTGACCCGGCCGGCCGACCGTTCGACGCCGACGACCTTCTGCCGCGCGAGGAATTTCGCGCCGCGCCCGATCGCACGGCGGGCCTGTGCCTCGGCCGCCCGGAGGGGATGGGCCAAACCGTCGGAGGGGATGTGGAATCCGCCGAGCACCTTGGCCGGATCGAGCAACGGATGCAGCGTCGCGCATTCGCCGGGATCGATCAGCCTGCTTTCGACGCCCGATGCGGTGGCCCAGCCGTGCCGCCGCGCCAGGTCGGCGAGCCGTTCCGGCGTCGTGGCCACCTCCAGCCCGCCGACCGGGCGGAAACAAGGGTTCCCATCGAGGTCGAGCGTGCCGTATTTGTCGACGGTGTAGCGGGCGAACTCGGTCATCGTGCGGCAGGCGTTGGTCTGGAAGACCAGACCGGGCGCGTGCGAGGTCGACCCGCCGGTGGCGAACAGGTCGCCCTGCTCCAGCACGGTGACGTCGGTCCAGCCGCGTTCGGTGAGTTCGTCGGCGAGCGCGCAGCCGACGATGCCGGCGCCGATCACGACGACGCGGGGTACGGGGGGCATGGTGAGGGGTACCTCCTGCCTGCCCGGAAAGTCCACAAAGGACGATCGGGCATCGGGGTGACAGGCGCTGTTGCGGATGAGGCACGTTGTTCCGTCTTCAGCAACAAAGTGCGGCACCGGCGGGCGCGCTGTCAAGAGCCCGAAGAGGTCGGCCTCTTCAGTCGGCGAAGTACCCCAGCTGCGCCGAAAGATCAGCCGACGCCTCGGTCAGCGGCCGCACGATCTGCCGCACTCGCTGTTTCGAAAGCCGGTACGACGGGCCCGAAGCGCTCATCGCCGCGACGACGTCGCCGCCGGGCCCGTGCACCGGCACCGCGACGGCGTGCATCCCCAGCTCCAGCTCCTCGAAACAGGCCGCGTACCCGTCCTCGGCGACCCGCTCCAGCTCCGCGGTCAACTCGTCCGGATCGACCGTGGTCCGCGGTGTGAACTGTTCGAGTTTCCGCCGGAGCAAGCGTTTGCGCTCGACGTCGCCCATGTACGCGAGCAGCACCTTCCCGCTGGACGTCGCGTGCAGCGGCGTGCGCTGCCCGGTCCAGTTCTGCGTGGTGATCGCGGCCGAGCCGCGGGCCTGGCTGACGTTGATCGCGACGCCGTCGTCGGCGATCGCGATGTTGACCGTCTCGCCGAGCGTCTCCGCCAGGCCCTGGCAGGTCTGCCTGCCCAGTTTCGCCAGGTCCATCCGCCCGGTGGCGGCGCCGGCGAGCCGGACGACGCCGAAGCCGATCGCGTATTTGCCCCGTTCGCCGAGCTGCTCGACGAGGCCGCGGTTCTCCAGGACGCTCAGCAGGCGGGAGGCCGTCGACTTGTGCACGCCGAGCTCGCCCGCGATCTCGGTGATCCCCGTTTCCCCGTTGCGTGCCAGCAGTTCCAGCACGCTGATCGCGCGGTCGACGGACTGCACCTGGCTGGATGTTGCGTTCCCCGCGTCCTGGTTCCGCATGACGCAACAGTAGCCGTTTGGCCCGGATCCGCTCGGCTGAGTGGGCGAATCCCTTGACGCACCGGCCCCTCGGGGGTGATTGTTGCGCAGAGCACGTCCCGTCTCGTAATACGCAACATCAACAACCGTCGGTCCTTTCCCCGGAGGCCCCGATGATCCGTGCCTGCTCCGTCTCCGAACTGCCCGAAGGCGAAGCCGTCCGCGTGGCGGGCCCTGTGCCCGTCTCGGTCTTCCATTCCGAGGGCGCGTATTACGCGCTCGACGACACCTGCAGCCATCAGGACGCGTCGCTCGCCGACGGCTGGATCGAAGGCTGCTACGTCGAATGCCCGCTGCACGCCGCGCGGTTCGATCTGCGGACCGGCGCGCCGGACTGCCTGCCGGCCAAGAACGCCGTGCGCACGTACCCGGTCGTGGTCGCCGACGGGGTGATCTACGTGGACACCGAGGTGCGGCAGGACGTCGCTTGAGAACCGTCGCCGTCGTCGGCACTTCCTTGGCGGGGCTGCGCGCGGCACAGGAATTGCGCGCCCAAGGTTTCGATGGGCGCCTGGTGATGATCGGTGCCGAACCGCCGTACGACCGGCCGCCGTTGTCGAAGGATTTCTTGCTGGGCAAGGTTTCCGCCGACGACATCGCGCTCGCCGGGCAGAACGACCTCGACGCGCTGGCCGCCGAATGGCACCTTGGCGTCCGCGCCGAAAAGCTCGGCCGCGAGGGCGTGACATTCGGCGACGGCACCACGATCGCCGCCGACGGTTACGTCATCGCGACCGGTGCGGTGGCCAGAACCCTGGACGCGGCAAGGAATCTGGCCGGTGTGCACACCTTGCGAACGCTCGAAGACGCGGTCGCCCTGAAACAGGCCCTCGCGGCCGGGCCTTCCGCGGTCGTCGTCATCGGCGCGGGATTCATCGGCGCGGAAGTCGCGTCCGCGTGCCGCCTGCTCGGCCACGAAGTGAGCGTGATCGAGGCGATGCCCGTGCCGCTCGCCCCCGTCCTCGGCGCGCGGATGGGCGCGGTGTGCGGGGAACTGCACGCCGAGAACGACGTCCGGCTGATCACGGGCGTCCCCGTCGCCGGGTTCACCGGGACCGGCCGGGTCACCGGTGTACGGCTCGCCGACGGCCGGGAGATCCGCGCCGATCTCGTCGTCGCCGGAGTGGGGGCGCGGCCGGCCACCGGATGGCTGACCGGCTCCGGGCTCGCCGTCGACGACGGGGTGCTGGTCGATTCCGGCTGTGTCACAGCGAATCCCCGAGTGATCGCGGTGGGTGACGTCGCGCGGTACCGCTGCCCGCTGCGTGGCGTACGCGTCCGTGCCGAGCATTGGACGGCGGCCGGGGAACAGCCGGGCGTCGCGGTCGCGAACCTGCTCGCCGGCTCGACCGTCACGCATTTCGCACGACACGGTTACTTTTGGTCCGATCAGTACGGACGGCGGCTCCAATTCGCCGGAGTGGCCACGGAAGACGTGCGGATCGCCGAAGGTGACGTGGCTTCGAAGCGCTTCGTCGCGACCTATCACCGCGGCGATGTGCTGACCGGTGTCTTCGCGATCGACTCCCCGAGGCCGTTCACCAGGCTCCGCCGCGGTCTCTAGGGCCCGAAGACCCTACTCGGATGGAGCAATTTGCCCGATTCGATGATCTTTCTGGTGGTCACATCGCCGGGTCGCGCGCCCGCGTGGGGAAACTAGTGCGAACATAGGTTTATGAAGGCACGTGTTCTGGTCGTCGACGACGACCCTGCTCTCGCGGAGATGCTCACCATCGTGCTGCGTGGGGAGGGGTTCGACACAGCCGTCGTGGCCGACGGCTCACGGGCGCTGCCCGCGCTTCGTGAGCTGAAACCGGACCTGGTCCTCCTCGACCTCATGCTGCCCGGCATGAACGGCATCGACGTCTGCAAGGCGATCCGGGCCGAATCCGGCGTGCCGATCGTGATGCTCACCGCCAAGAGCGACACCGTGGACATCGTCCTCGGGCTCGAGTCGGGGGCCGACGACTACGTGGTCAAGCCCTTCAAGCCGAAGGAACTCGTGGCCCGCGTCCGTGCCCGGATGCGCCGCACCGAGGCCGAGCCCGCCGAGTCGCTGACGATCGGCGACCTCGCGATCGACGTCCCCGGCCACGAGGTGACGCGGGAGGGCAAGGCCATCCCGCTGACCCCGCTCGAGTTCGACCTCCTGGTCGCGCTCGCCCGCAAACCGCGTCAGGTGTTCACCCGCGAGGTGCTCCTCGAGCAGGTGTGGGGCTACCGCCACGCCGCCGACACCCGGCTGGTGAACGTCCACGTCCAGCGGCTGCGGTCGAAGGTCGAGAAGGACCCGGAGCACCCCGAGGTGGTGTTGACCGTTCGCGGTGTCGGGTACAAGGCCGGCCCGCCGTGATCACCCCATGACCGGACGCTTGCGAAGGCTCGCCCAGACCACGATGCGCCAGTTCCGGCGCATCGTGGTTTTCGTGCGCCGCAAGATCGTGTCGTTCAACGAACTGTGGCGGTATTCGCTGCAGTTCCGGGTCACCGTGTCCACGCTGGCGCTGTCGTCGGCCGTGGTGTTCGTGCTGGGCATGGTGCTGCAGAACCAGATCACCGATCGGCTGGTCGAGACCAAGCAGAACGCGGCGATCGCCCAGACCAGGGCGGTCGTCGAGACCGCGGCCGCCGAGCTGGTCGGTGTCGGCACCGAAAGCCCGGAAGCGCTCACCGCGCGGATGAGCAACGCGCTGAAGAAGATCTCCAGCACGACGTCCTCACAGGACGGCGCGGGATCGACGGCGGGCACCTTCGAACCGGTGCTGGCCGCGGGCGGCCGCGACCAGTCCAGCAAACCGGTGGCCGCCGGTCCTTACGACCGCGTGCCGGTGCGGCTGCGCCAGTTCGTCGAGACCGAGCAGCTCAGCTATCTGACCCACACGGTCACCGAGGCCGACGGCGGCAAGACGACGTATCTGATCGTCGGCGCGCCGGTGAGCACGATGATCAACCCGCTCCAGCTCTACCTGCTGTACCCGCTGACCAGTGAGCAGAACACCGTCTCGACGGTGCAGAACACGCTGCTCGTCGGCGGGCTCGTCCTGCTGCTCCTGCTCGCCGGGATCACGAACCTGGTCACCAGACAGGTGGTCCGGCCGGTCCGGCAGGCCGCCGCGGCGGCCGAACAGTTCGCGGGCGGGGAACTCGACCAGCGGCTCGCCGTGCTCGGCGAGGACGATCTGGCCAAACTCGCCGTGTCCTACAACGAGATGGCCGCGAGCATCCAGCGGCAGATCCGCCAGCTGGAGGAGTTCGGCGGGCTGCAGCGCCGGTTCACCTCCGACGTCTCGCACGAACTGCGCACCCCGCTGACCACCGTCCGGATGGCGGCCGACGTGCTGCACGCGTCGCGCGAGCAGTTCCCGGCCGGGCTCGCCCGCTCCACCGAACTGCTGGTCGACGAACTCGACCGGTTCGAGGCACTGCTCGGCGATCTGCTGGAGATCAGCAGGCTGGACGCCGGTGTCGAGGAGCTCTCGGCCGAGCTGATCGACGTCCGCCCGATCGCGACCAGGGCCGTCGAGCAGGTCCGGGTGATCGCGGGCAACGCGGGAAGCTCGGTCGAACTGGTCCTCCCGGACGAGGAGGCGCCCGCCGAAGTCGACGCGCGCCGCGTCGAGCGGATCCTGCGCAACCTGCTGGCGAACGCGGTGGACCACAGCGAAGGGAACCCGGTGGTGCTGACGCTGGCGGTCAACGAGACCGCGGTCGCCATCACCGTGCGGGACCGCGGCGTCGGGCTCAGGCCCGGTGAAGCGGAACTGGTGTTCAACCGGTTCTGGCGCGCCGACCCGTCCCGTAACCGCCGGACCGGCGGCACCGGCCTCGGCCTCGCGATCAGCCAGGAGGACGCCCGGCTGCACGGCGGCGTGCTCGACGCCTGGGGCGAGCCCGGCCATGGTGCCTGCTTCCGGCTCGTGCTGCCGCGGCGCCAGGACACGCCGATGGGGGAGAGCCCGCTGCTCCTGCCCCCGCCCGATCACAAGGCGACCGACACGCACGGGTCGTCCGGACTGCTCGAAGTCCGGCCCGCGCCCGACGCGATCCTCGCCGAGCCCGAGGAGGTCGGCCGGTGAAACGGCTGCTGGCCCTGCTCGCGGTGTTCCTGCTGGTCGCAGGCTGCGCGAACATCCCGCTCGAATCCCAGCCCGTCGTCGTGTCCGGGGACAAACCCGGCCAGGCGCCGGCGGACGTCCCCGAACCGGCGGCCGGGATCGACCCGCTGACCGTCACCCGCCAGTTCATCCGCAACTCGGCGGCGCCGGGTACGGCGAGCGCCGCCGCGCGCGTCTACCTCGACGACGACGCCCGGCGTAACTGGAAGCCGTCGCCGGGGCTGACGATCATCGACGACACCTTCGGCACCGTTTACGACACGTCGTCTTCGTCGGGGAACCCGGACGAGCAGGTCGTGAACGTCCGCGGGTTCAAACTCGGGACCCTCAGCCCCGACAGCGCGTTCCTCCCGGTGAAGGCCGAGTACTCGCAGCAGTTCAAGCTGCGGAAGCAGCAGAACGGCCAGTGGCGGATCGTGGACCCGCCGCAGGAACTCGCCGTCACCGACGAGGACTTCGCGCTCAGCTACTTCCGGGTGCCGATCAGCTTCTACTCGCCGGACTCCGGCGCCTTCGTCCCCGACCTCCGGTACGTCGCGGCGAAACCGCAGGCCGGATTGCCCGGCCGGGTGATGGACCTGGTGCTGCAGGGCCCGTCGGAGGGGTTGAAGGGCGCGGTCAAGGATCTGCTCGGCGACCAGGTGACCATCGAAAGCAACGTGCGCAGCACGGACGACGGGACACTGGACATCAACCTGACCGGCGTCGGCGGGGCCAGCCTCGTGGACCGGAACCTGATCGCCGCGCAGATCGTCCTGTCGCTGCAGACGGTGACGCTGAGCCGGGTCCGGCTGCTGGCCGACGGCACCGCACTGGTGCCGGAACACGAATACTGGCGCTCCAGCGAGCTGCCCAACTACAACGTGGACATCGCGCCCAACTCCGAACTGCTGGGCCTGATGACCGTGAACGGGCGGGTCCGGTCGCTCGGCGACGGGCAGCCGGTCGGCGGGCCCGCGGGCAACGGCGGGTACAAGGTCGTCAGCGCCGCGCAGTCCGTCGACGGCAAACGCCTCGCCGTGGTCGAAGAACGCGACGGCAGGCAATGGCTGCGGGTCGGCGATCTGGGCCACGACCTCGCTTCGGTGGACCTGTTCGGCGGCAGCCTGAGCCGCCCCACCTGGCGTCCGGTCGCCCGTGGCGGCGGCGGGGTCTCAGGCGAGGTCTGGACGGTGGTCGACCACAACACCGTCGCCCGGGTCACGCTGGCCGCGGACGGCCGCTGGGTGAAGGCAGGCGTCGACGCGACCATGCTCACCGGGCTGGGGCAGATCACCGAACTGCGCCTTTCGCGGGACGGATCCCGGCTCGCCGCGGTGGTCAACGGGCAGCTGGTGGTCGCCTCGATCGTGCGGACGGCGGACTCGGTGGCCCTGCGGGCGCCGCGGAAACTGCAGGAACGCGACCTCAAGGACGTCGTCGACGTCGACTGGGCGACCCAGGACCACCTGATCGTCGCGACGTCGTCGAATTCGCTGCCGGTGGTCAAGGTGCCGCTGGACGGGCAGCGGATGGACCCCTTCAGCGGCTCGAACCTGACCCCGCCGGTGCACGGCGTCACCGCGGCGCCGAGCAGGCAGAACCTGGTCGCGGACGCGGGTGGGCTGTGGGTCGCCTCCGAGCTGGGCGAGGTCTGGCGGCCGCAGGCGCACACCGTCACCGATGCGGACCCGTTCTATCCGGGCTGAGGTTTCGGGCTCGGGCGCGCAGGTCATGCCCTGAAGGCCACCTTTGAGACGTCCAGCGCCCTGAAGGTGGCCTTCAGGACAGCGCCAAGGGGAGCAAGGGACCTTCTCCACGATTGACTTTTTCAACACTGGCCCCCTGACGCCGCGAAGTGTCCAAACCGGACCTCTCACACCCCGGCGGCGCCCGGAACTGTCGGAGCCCCGGCCGACACTCGCCCCATGCCCAAACTCCTGGACCTCCTCATCCCCGCCCGTTGCGCGTCCTGCGGAGCACCGGGCGCGCCCTGTTGCGCGACCTGTCAGACCGCCTTGGGTTCGCTCAGCGAGATCATCCGCGGCCCGACGACTGGTCTCGTCCCCGTCTACGCCCTGGCCCCCTACGCCGACGACGCCCGTCGCCTGATCCTCGCGTACAAGGAACGCGGCCGCCGCGACCTCGCCCCCTCCTTCGGCCGGGCCGTCGCCGAAGCCCTCGTCCACCTGCCCGAACCGGAGCCGGAACCGTGTCTCGTCCCGGTCCCTTCGCGACGGTCCGCCTCGCGTGTCCGGGGTGGACCGCACGTCCGGCGCATCGCCGAGGAATGCGTGAAAGCACTGGCGGACAAGGGAAAGCCGGCGACGGTGGCAGCTGTCCTCAAGCTCGGGGCCGGTGTCCGTGATGCGGTGGGGCTCACCAGGATCCAGCGATCGGCGAACCTCGACGGCCGTATTCGCCTGGTCCCGGGAGCCTGCCCGGAGAAGGTCGTTCTTCTTGACGACGTGATCACAACCGGAGCGACCGCCGCCGCTTGTACGCGCTTTTTGGACATAAGCGGAATTCACGTTTCCGCGGTGGTAGCGCTGGCCGCCGCCGGGTGATCGGAGCGTCACCTACAAGAGTGATGAATGATCGGGAACGGGAATGGGTACATGGGCGTTGACGGGATATGAGGGACCTTCTGGGGAACACTCCGACGGCCCGCCACTCCACCGGGGTGGCGGCGGATTCCCCCGGGCACGGCCCACTGGGCACCCTCCGCATTTTCCTGTCCGAAGGCTTGCGCCGTCCGCGTGAAAAGAAATCACGGGGACGACGCCCGACAAGCCGGATTGTCCCGCTGGCCACAGCGTCGTCGTCGCGTGCGGTGACGAGGTCTCACGTCCTGATATCCCCCGGCTCGGGGGCTGTTGCTCGCGGCGTGATGCAGCTAACGTGCAGCGCTATCAGCAATCCCGGCAGGCAGGGAGGTGACCAGCCCATGTCCCTGGCGCCGGAGCCGCGCTGAGTCCGCGCTCGGACATCCGACACGAGACGTCGTGGCCGTATGCCGAGTTCCCTCACCGCCCGCGATCCGGGCTTCGTCCCCGCATTACCGGCGCCCTAGTGAACACATCTACAGCTCGCAGTCATTTCAGCGAGGGAGGTCGTGTATGGACATCGTCGTTAAGGGCCGCAACGTGGAGGTGCCCGACCACTATCGGGCACTCGTCAGCGAAAAGCTGGCCCGGCTAGAGCGCTACGACAAGAAGGTCATCCGTTACGACGTGGAGCTCTTCCACGAGCCCAATCGCCGGCAGTCGAAGAACTGCCAGCGCGTCGAAATCACCGGTAAGGGCCGTGGCCCCGCCGTACGCGCCGAAGCGTGTGCCGGCGACTTCTACGCAGCGCTGGATTCCGCACTGAACAAGCTCGAGAACAGGTTGCGGAAGACACACGACCGCCGGCGCGTGCACTACGGCCGCAGCCGCCCGGAATCCGTCGCCGAGGCGACTTCGATGGCGGCCGCCGGTGGAATGACCACCGACACCCGACATCTGGCGGGTACCGCTGTGCTCGAAGCGCCCGAGGCCGAACCCATGGCCAACGGTTTCGCTGTCGAGAGCGGTGAGTTCGAGATGCCCCAGCAGCAGCGCTGGGATGACGGGGTGACCGAACACCAGCCCGGTCGCGTCGTCCGCGAGAAGAAACATGACGCGGAGCCCATGACGGTCGACCAGGCTCTCTACGAGATGGAACTGGTCGGTCACGACTTCTATCTGTTCAACGACTCCGACGCCGGGTGCCCGAGCGTCGTCTACCGGAGGCGAGGCTTCGACTACGGCGTCATCCGGCTCAGCTAGCCGGCCCCTACTGCCCTGACGGCGGCCCGCACGCGTCCCGTGCGGG
Source organism: Amycolatopsis sp. SB7-3 (assembly GCF_041021335.1). Classification (NCBI taxonomy): domain Bacteria; kingdom Bacillati; phylum Actinomycetota; class Actinomycetes; order Pseudonocardiales; family Pseudonocardiaceae; genus Amycolatopsis; species Amycolatopsis sp. SB7-3. The sequence continues at coordinate 1,023,106 of NZ_JBFPJQ010000001.1, read as the reverse complement.
CCGCCGTCATGTCCGGATCAGGCGGGACCCGCCCCCGTCTCGTCAGGTACCGACAGACGGTGCGTGCGCGAACACCGAGGTGTTCCCTACGATGGGGGCGGACGGTGGTGCGTTACCAGGCACCGCCGCGGACGAGATTGCCCGGGACCGGCTCGGGTGCGATCACAATCAGCTAGTGAGGTCGACCGGATGGTGCTGAACCGCCTGCTCCGCGCGGGCGAGGGCAAAATGGTGAAGCGGCTGCGCAACATCGCCGATCACATCAACACCCTCGAAGACGACGTCAAGGAACTTTCGGACACCGCGCTGCGGGCCAAGACCGAGGAGTTCCGTAAACGGCACGCGGACGGCGAGTCACTCGACGACCTCCTGCCGGAGGCGTTCGCGGTGGCGAGGGAAGCGGCTTGGCGCGTGCTCGGCCAGCGCCCCTACGACGTCCAGCTGATGGGCGGCGCCGCGCTGCACCTCGGCCAGGTCTCGGAGATGAAGACCGGTGAGGGCAAGACCCTGACCCAGGTCCTCCCCGCGTACCTGAACGCCATCTCCGGCAAGGGCGTGCACGTCATCACGGTGAACGACTACCTCGCCAAACGTGACGCCGAGTGGATGGGCCGCATCCACCGCTTCCTCGGCCTCGAGGTCGGGGTCATCCTGGCCGACCAGACGCCCGAGGTCCGCCGCCAGCAGTACGCCGCCGACATCACGCACGGCACGAACAACGAGTTCGGCTTCGACTACCTCCGCGACAACATGGCGTGGAGTCTCGAGGACTGCGTGCAGCGCGGCCACAACTTCGCGATCGTCGACGAGGTGGACTCCATCCTCATCGACGAGGCCCGGACGCCGCTGATCATCTCCGGCCCGGCCGACCAGTCCTCGCGCTGGTACGTCGAGTTCGCCCGGATGACGCCGCTGATGAAGCCGGACATCCACTACGAGGTGGACATCCGCAAGCGCACCGTCGGTGTCACCGAGAAGGGTGTCGCCTTCGTCGAGGACCAGCTGGGCATCGACAACCTCTACGAGGCCGCGAACACGCCGCTGGTCGGCTACCTGAACAACGCGCTGAAGGTCAAGGAGCTCTACAAGCGCGACAAGGACTACATCGTCCGCGACGGCGAGGTCCTCATCGTCGACGAGTTCACCGGCCGCATCCTGCACGGCCGCCGCTACAACGAGGGCATGCACCAGGCGATCGAGGCCAAGGAAGGCGTCGAGATCAAGGCCGAGAACCAGACGCTCGCCACGATCACGCTGCAGAACTACTTCCGGCTCTACGACAAGCTGTCGGGCATGACCGGTACCGCCGAGACCGAGGCGGCCGAGTTCCACCAGACCTACAAGCTCGGTGTGGTGCCGATCCCGACGAACAAGCCGATGGTCCGCGCCGACCAGGCCGACCTGATCTACAAGACCGAGCAGGCCAAGTTCGAGGCCGTCGCCGAAGACATCGCCGAGCGGCACGAGAAGGGCCAGCCGGTGCTGGTCGGCACCACGAGTGTCGAGAAGTCCGAGCACCTGTCGAAGCTGCTGCTCAAGCTGGGTGTCCCGCACGAGGTCCTCAACGCGAAGCACCACGACCGGGAGGCCCTGATCGTCGCCCGCGCCGGGCGCAAGGGCGCGGTCACCGTCGCCACCAACATGGCGGGCCGCGGTACCGACATCGTGCTCGGCGGCAACCCGGACATCATCGCCGACGAGGTGCTGCGCGCCCGCGGCCTCGACCCGGTGGAGCACTCCGAGGAGTACGAGGCCGCGTGGCCGAAGGTGCTCGAAGAGGTCCAGGCCGACACGAAGGCCGAGGCCGAGGAGGTCCGCGAGGCCGGCGGGCTGTACGTGCTCGGCACCGAGCGGCACGAGTCCCGCCGGATCGACAACCAGCTCCGCGGTCGTTCCGGCCGTCAGGGCGACCCGGGCGAGTCCCGGTTCTACCTTTCGCTCGGTGACGAGCTCATGCGCCGCTTCAACGCGACGATGGTCGAGCGGGTCATGACCACCATGCGGCTGCCGGACGACGTGCCGATCGAGCACAAGATGGTCTCCAAGGCGATCAAGAGCGCTCAGACGCAGGTCGAGCAGCAGAACATGGAGATCCGCAAGAACGTCCTCAAGTACGACGAGGTCATGAACGAGCAGCGCAAGGTGATCTACGCCGAGCGTCTGCGCGTCCTCGAAGGCGAGGATCTGCGCGAGCAGATCGAGCACATGCTGGTCGACGTCATCAACGCGTACGTCACCGAGGAGACCTCCTCGGGCTACGCGGAGGACTGGGACCACGAGAAGCTGTGGACGGCGCTGAAGCAGCTGTACCCGGTCAAGGTCACCTGGGAAGAGCTCACCGAGGACGACGACCTCGACGCCGACAGGCTGCGTGAGGCGCTGCTCGAAGACGCCCACCGCGCGTACGACGAGCGCGAGGCCGAGATCGACGGCAAGGTCGGCGAAGGCGCGATGCGGAGCCTGGAGCGTCAGGTGATGCTCACCGTGCTCGACCGCAAGTGGCGTGAGCACCTCTACGAGATGGACTATCTCAAGGAGGGCATCGGCATGCGTGCCCTGGCGCAGCGCGACCCGGTCATCGAGTACCAGCGCGAGGGCTACGACATGTTCCGCGCGATGCTGGAGTCGCTGAAGGAGGAGGCCGTCGGCTTCCTGTTCAACCTCCAGGTCGAGCAGGCCGAGCCCACCACCCCGGCGCCGGAGTCCGCGTCCGCGCTGCCCGCCGGGGTCGGCTCCGGGAACGGCCAGGCCGCGAACGGCGACGGCAGGCACGCCCGTCCGACGCCGCCGCAGGGTCCGGCGACCGACACCAAGTCCGTGCCGTCCGCCTTGCGCGGCAAGGGACTCGGCGGTGGTTCGCAGTCCGGGCTGACCATGTCGGGCCCGTCCGAGGACGGTGGCGTCGAGTCGCATTCGGACAGTGCCGGCAGTGCCGGTGGCGACCAGAGCGGAACCCGCCGGGAGCGTCGCGCCGCGCAGCGCGCCTCCCAGAAGAAGGGCAAGAAGGGCCCGCGCCGCTAACGGCCCCAAGCGCGTGAAGGCCCCCTTTCCTCGGCTCAGCCGAGGAAAGGGGGCCTTCACGCGCATCAGGCCGCGAGCGCGGAGACCCGTCGCGGTGGCTTCAGCAGATGGAAGCGGGTGCACACCCAGCCCGACGGCGTCCGCTCGAAGCGGGCGGCCAAGGCGAGGCAGCGTCCGTTCTGTTCGACGGTCGCGCAGGCTTCGACGACGCCGTCCGCCGGGTGACCCAGGTGGACCGACTTCGGCCGGTAGCCGCCCGCCGGACGACGAAGGCCGCTTTCGAGCAACGCGTGGTGGAGCGCCGGGTCGAGGATCGGCCGCACCTGGACCGGCGGACGGCGGCCGTCACAGGCTTCGAGGATGGTGGTCAGCAGCCTGCCGATCTGCCTGCCGTCCGGGGTGTCCGGTGACGGCCGCGGTTCCTCCACGACGCTTTCCCCGGCCAACGGCAGATCCAGCACGAGCTGGTTGTCCGGCGCCGCCGCCCGGTGCGTCAGGCCGTCGGGCCGGTCGGCGACCCGGTACGGCGGTTCGTACGGTTCGAGCCGTCTCAGTACGTACGACTTCATCGAGCAGTCCCCCTCCGCGGCCCCCTCGGCCACGCCCAGCAACTAAGGGGCACGCGGCGGGCGAAGCCGCGACAAGGACCGCCCGAGAGGATGAACCGGGCGGTGATCGCTTGTGTACGGTGGGCGCGTGCTGAAAGGGCTGGTCGTCGACTACGCCGGGGTGCTCACGGACGTGGGCGCGGACGAGCTGTACGCCTTCCTGCGCTCGGTCAGGGAGCGCGGTGTCAAAACGGCCTTGCTCTCGAACGCCCCCGGCGCGTCGGACGAGGCCAAGCGGTCACTCGGCCCGTTCTTCGACGCGCTCGTCTTCTCCGGCGAGGTGGGCGTGGCCAAACCCGACCGCGAGGTCTACCTGCTCACCGCGGGACTGCTCGACCTGCCCGCCGACCGGTGCGTGTTCGTCGACGACGCCGCGCACAACGTCCGCGCGGCGGTCGCGGCCGGGATGGCGGGAGTGCACCACACATCGGTCGAGGAGACGCTCTCCGAGCTCAGCGCGTTGTTCCCGAAGCCTTAGCCCGGCGCACCAGCTCGAACGACAGCACCGCGGCGGCGGCGGAGACGTTCAGCGACTCGACTTCGCCGGGCATCGGGATCGACACCCACTCCGTCACCAGTTCGCCGACCTCGGCGCCGACGCCGTTCGTCTCCCCGCCCAGCACGAACGCCGCGCGCTGCGGCAGTTCGACGTCGAACACCGAGCTGCGCGCCGAAGCGCCCAGCGCGTAGATCCCATAGCCGGCTTCGGTGAGCATCTCGGCCGCTTCGCGCGCGCTGCCGCACCGCAGCACCGGCGCGCGGAACGCGACCCCGGCCGAAGCCTTGACCACCATCGGGTCGAGGGCGGCGACGCCGCGCCGCGGCACCACGACCCCGTCCAGCCCGGCGGCGGTCGCCGTGCGCAGGATCATCCCGACGTTCGCCGGGGTGGTGATGCCGTCGAGCAGCAGCACCCGCGACGGCGGCCTGCCGTCGGACAGCGCCGCGTGCAGCGATCGCATACGCGGGGCGACGACGTCGGCCAGCACGCCCTGGTCCTGTTTGCCGTTGCCCGCCAGCACCTTGACGCGATGCGCGCTCGCCCGTTGCACCGGCACTCCGGCGGCTTTCGCGGCACGCTCGATCTCGGCGGCGTTCGGCCCGCGCACGGTGTCGGCGAGGATCACCTTGTCCACCTCGAGCGCCGCGTCGTCCAATGCCTCGAGCACCGGTTTGCGGCCGTACACGGTCAGGAACCGGTCTTTCGGCGAGATCACCGACTCATCACCCACACCGGCGAGTGTCCCACTGTGTAAGGATCGGCCCATGCCCGACCGCCTCTCCGCGCTGGACGCCTCGTTCCTGTACGTGGAAGACCACTCGACCCCGATGCACGTCGGCGGCGTGGCGATCTTCGAGCGACCGCGCGAGGGCTTCACCCACGAGCGGCTGCTCGACCTGATCGGGCAGCGCCTGGCGTTCCTGCCGCGCTACCGGCAGCGGGTGCTGGAGGTGCCCGGTCACCTCGCCCGGCCGGTGTGGGTCGACGACGTCGACTTCGACCTCAACTATCACGTCCGGCGGTCCGCGCTGCCCCAGCCGGGCTCCGACGGCCAGCTGTTCGACCTCGTGGCGCGGCTGATGTCGCGTCGGCTCGACCCGGGAAGGCCGCTCTGGGAGGCGTACTTCGTCGAGGGGCTCGCGGGCGACCGCGTCGCGCTGGTGACCAAGACGCATCAGTCGGTCGTGGACGGGATCGGCACCATCGAGATCGGGCAGCTGATCCTCGACGCGACCCCGCAGGAGCCGGAGCCGTTCGACGACACCTGGCATCCGCGCCGGGAACCGAGCCGCACACAGCTGATCCTCGACGCGGTCGCCGAGACCGTGCAGCGGCCGACGGAGCTGGTGGAGAACGTCCGCTCCATCGCCCACGACGCCACCGCGATGGCGGGCAAGGTCACCGAAACAGTCGGAGATGTCGCTTCGGCGCTCAAGACCATGGTGAATCCGGCGCCGTCGGGGCCGCTCAACGTCCGCACCTCCGGCGGCCGCATGTTCGCCGGGGTCCGCACGCGGCTGGAGGATCTCCGCAAGGTCCGCGCCGCGCACGGCGGCACGGTCAACGACGTCGTGGTCGCGGTGATCACCGGCGCGCTGCGGGAATGGCTGCTCTCACGCGGCTCGAACCTGACCGCGACGACCACCGTGCGCGCGCTGGTGCCGATGGCCGTCCGCGACGCCGAGACGGCCGAGTACTCGACGCCGGCGCTGGTCGGGAACCAGGTCGACGCCTATCTGGTCGATCTCCCGGTCGGGGAGCCGAACGCGGTGCTGCGGCTGCAGCACATCGGTCACGCGATGGCGGACCACCTCGACTCGGGCCGTTCGGTCGCCGCGCGGGGGCTGCTGACGGTCGGCGGGTTCGCCCCGCCGACGCTGCATTCGCTCGGCGCGCGGGTGGCCGGGTCGATGTCGGGACGTATTTTCAACGTGCTGATCACGAACTCGCCGGGCCCGCAGGTGCCGCTCTACGCGGGACAGGCGAAGATGGTGGAGATGTTCCCGGTCATGCCGCTGGTGCGCAATCAGGCGCTGGCGATCGGGGTCACCTCGTATCACGGCGGTGTCTACTTCGGACTGAACGGCGATCGCAAGGCCGTGTCCGATGTGGACGTGCTCGCCGGGATGATCGAGGAATCGTTGGAAGAGCTGAAGGGTGCGCACTGGTGAGGGTCTATCTACCCGGGACGATCGCGATGCTCCGTGAGCTCGAAACCGCCGGAGAGCTCCGCGCGCGCAGCGGCACGGGATTCGCGCTGACCCCGGCGCTGCGGGAGTCCTACGCCAGCGGATCCGACGAAGAACTCGAGTACGCCGCGCTGCTCGACGCCGCCAGGGCGTCCCTCCGGCTGATCGCGGCCGAGGAGAAGCCCGAGCCGCGGCGGGTGGTGATCTCGGCCGACATCGACGAGGTCACGCTGCGCCCGGATCTCGACGCCGCCGTCGTGCGGCTGGCCGGGCCGGTGAAGATCGCCGACGTCGCCGCGATCCACGTCGACGCGGCCGAAGCCGCCGAGTCCGTCCAGGCCGCCGCCGCGGTGATCGACCAGGCCGACCTCGGCGACCCGGACGCCGAGTTCACCCTCGGCGACGCCGAAGACCACGAACTCGCCTGGTACGCGCCCCAAGAGCTCCCTTTCCTGCTGGAACTCCTTTAGCCTCCCTCGCGTTTCGTCCTCTGAATGCGGTCCTTGCACGCGCAACGGGGGAGCGGAACGTGACGGATCAGCCCGCCGGGATCTCCCCGATCTCCTCCGGCGGAGGCGCTTGGATGTCGGCCTGCGTTCCCCACTCGCTGTAGCGCGTGACGATCTTGGCGGTCGCACTGTCCGGGGCTCCCGAAGCGGCGAGGACGGGGGCGAGGTCGAGCACGATCTGCAGCGGCAAGCGCGCGTCGTCGAGCCAGACCTCCATGGGGAGCTTCCCGACCTTGCCCCGCAGCTCGGCGACGGCCTCGGCCGACAAACCGGCGGGCAGGTCACCGCCCAGCGCGGCCAGGTCGACGTCCAGCCGATAGCGCTCGGCGGACATCCCGTCGAGTTCGCCGTGCTCGGATCCGGTGACCGTGCCCGCCTTCCGCACCTGGTCGAGCGCGCGGGCGGGATCGTTCTGCTTCGCCAGCTGATCGATGCTGCCGCCGGCGACCTGCGAGAACGGGTCGGCGCCATCGGGGGAGACCTTGACCCACGGTTTCCCGCCGGGCACCTCCTCGCGGGCGGTCTCGGGGACCTTGGCGAAGACGATCTTGTCGACCAGCCGGAGTTCGATCGGCTCGCCGAGGAAGTCCGTGGTCATGGCCAGTGCGGTACCCGTTCCCGCGACTTTGGCCTGCCCCTGGCTCTTCGACCGCATCGTGCCCGCCGTGACGTCGGTGGTGAACTTCGCGGCCTTGCCGGTCATGGCGGACGTGGCCCCATCGGCGAGCGCGCGGGCGTCGGCGAACGAGACGGCGTCACCGTCACAGGCGGCGAGCAGCACACCGAGTACGAGCACGACGGTGGACAGGGCCGTTCTCCGCATGAGGACCTGCTTTCGATCGCGGGCACCCAAGCGAAACACAGCCAAGGGCCACGCCTCGATCGGGGGAACGGCTCAGCGGCTGTCGCCGACCGCCTCAGGCGGCGGCGCGATGATCACCACGTCCGAAGCCCAGCTGTCGTATTTGACCGTCGCCTTGCCCATGCTGACCTGCACCGGGCGCTGCTCGGCGTCCAGCCACACCGCGGCGGGCGCGCCATCGAGGTCGAGGACGTACCGCGTGGCGGCCGTGCCGTTCACGTCGGCCTGCTCGGATTTGGTGACCTTGCCCGACTTCGAGATCCGCTCGAGCGTCCGGGTCGGATCCATCGTCTCGACGACGTTCGTCATCAGCGCGCCGTTGGCGGTGGAGAGCGAGTCCTTGCCGTCGGCGGTGATCTTGACCCATTCCTTGTCGGTCTTGAGTTCCTGGACCTGCGTGTCCGACAGGTGGTAGTAGAGGACGCCGTCGGCGAAGATCAGGTCCCGTTTCTCGCCCGCGACCTCGGCGACCATGGAGAACTTGCTGTTCGGCCCCTCGTAGAGCCCGGAACTGGTGACCACGACCTTGCGGCCGTCGTCCGCGGTGGTTTCGAGCGAGATCTTGGACGAACGGGCCTTCTGCGTGCCCTCGGCGGCGACCGAGGCCAGCTGCGCCGCGTCGTTCACCGGTTGCGCCGCCGGTTTCTCTTCGCCGGAACAGCCGGCCACGAGCAGGAGAGCGGTACAGACGGCGGCGAATCCGGTGGCACGCATGGGACTCCCTCGAGTGAATGGTCTGTACCACCACCGTAGTGCCTGGCGCGTGAATTTCCACCGTCCGAATGTCGGGGTACGCGCGAGCGGCAGCGTCAGCCGCCCATCAGCTCGCTGTAGTCGGCGACGTTACCGATCGTCGTCATGCCCGGCCCGGGAACCCAGAAGGCGGCGCAAAGACTCCAGTCGTTCGTGACTGGCATCACCATCTGTGACCACGTCGTCGAGCGCGCAGTCCGGGTCCGAAGGCGGTCCGAGATGGCCGCAGCCTGACGGACACTCTTCGGCGGCGGCGGCGAATTCCTCGAACGCGAGCACGATGTCGTCGGCGGTCACATGCGCCAGCCCGAACGAGCGGACGCCGGGGGTGTCGACCACCCAGCCGCCGCCAGGGAGCGGGAGCGCGACCGCCGCGACGGACGTGTGCCTGCCCTTGCCGACCGCGCTGACCACGCCGGTCGCCAGTCCGGCGTCGGGCACCAGGCGATTGACCAAAGTGGACTTGCCGACCCCGGAATGCCCGACCAGCGCGGTGACCCGGCCCTTGAGCCGCCCGGTCAGTTCCTCCGGATGCTCGTCGTGGCGGGTGACCACCGCCGGGATGTCGAGGCCCGCGTAGCCGGCGAGGAGTTCGTCCGGGCTCGCGAGGTCGGCCTTCGTCAGGCAGAGGACCGGTTCGAGACCGCCCGCGTAACAAGCGACGAGACACCGGTCGATGAATCCGGTGCGCGGCGGGGGATCGGCCAGCGCGGTCACGATCAGCAGCTGCTCGGCGTTGGCGACCACCACTCGTTCGAAGGGGTCGGTGTCGTCCGCGGTCCGCCGCAGCACACTGGAGCGCTCGTCCACCCGGATGATGCGGGCGAGGGTGTCCGGTTTCCCGCTCACGTCGCCGACGATGCCGACGGTGTCGCCGACGACGACCGGGACCCGGCCCAGCTCACGGGCCCGCATCGCGGTGACGACGCGGTCCGGATCGGAGTCGATCGCGCAGGTCCAGCGGCCGCGGTCCTTGCCGATGACCATCGCGGTGGAGGCGTCCGCGTGCTCGGGGCGGCGTTTGCTGCGCGGCCTGGTGCCCTTGCCGGGACGGATCCGCACGTCGGATTCGTCCAGCCTGCGCCAGTCCTTGCCCGCCAAACCGCCTCCTGCTCTTCGAACACCGCGGAACAATGATCCCATGCTGCTCGCCATCGTCTGTCCGGCGTGTAACGATGGCTGTCGATTAGGGAGGTTTTCGCATGTGCGGGCGTTATGCCGCCACCAAGGACCCGGCGGCGCTGATCGACGAGTTCGCCGCGGTGGACCTGACCGAAGGCCGGATCCGGACCGATCACAACGTGGCGCCGACCAAGGACGTGCCCACCGTCGTGCAACGGCATCCGCGTGACGCCGACGGCGCGGTGCTCGAAGACGAACCCGCCGTCCGGTCGCTGCGGATGATGCGCTGGGGCCTGGTCCCGTTCTGGGCGAAGGACCCCGGTGTCGGCTCGAAGATGATCAACACGCGCGCCGAGACGGCGAAGGAGAAGCCGTCCTTCAAAAAGGCGGTCTCGGCGAGGCGCTGCCTGGTCCCCGCCGACGGCTGGTACGAGTGGCGGCGCGACGGCAAGGAGAAGCAGCCCTTCTTCATGACCGGGCCGGGTGACGGATCGCTCGCGTTCGCGGGGATCTGGGAGACCTGGCGGCCGAAGGACGACAAGGACGCCGATCCGCTGATCACCTTCTCCGTGATCACCACCGACTCGGTCGGCAGGCTCACCGACATCCACCACCGCATGCCGCTGCTGATGCCGCGCGAGAAGTGGGACACCTGGCTCGACCCCGACCGGCCCGACGTCACCGAACTGCTCGTCCCGCCCCCGGTGGACCTGGTCGACACGATCGAGCTGCGGCCGGTGTCCAGCCTGGTCAACAACGTCCGCAACAACGGACCGCAGCTGGTGGACCGCGTCGAACCCGCCGCCGACAGCGCGCTCTTCGAGCTGCCGAACCCATGACGAAACTGGAGATCGACACCGCCTACGGCCCCGCGCGGGCCGAGCTGCACTGTGCCGAAGAAGGGGTCGCGGTCCTGATGCTCGGCCACGGCGCGGGCGGCGGGATCGGCGCGAAGGACCTGGTCGCGGTCACCCGCGCGGCGCAGGCGGCCGGTGTCCACGTCGCGCTCGTCGAGCAGCCGTACCGGGTGGCGGGCCGCCGGGCGCCCGCCCCTGCCACCCAGCTCGACACCGCCTGGCTCACCGTCGCCGACGAGATCTCAGAGCGCTTCGACGACCTCCCGATCGTGTTCGGCGGCCGGTCGTCCGGCGCTCGCGTCGCTTGCCGGACCGCCGCGGCGGGGCAAGCGGTGGCGGTGCTCTGCCTGGCCTTCCCCGAGCATCCGCCGGGAAAACCGGAGAAGAGCCGGCAGGGTGAATTGGACGCCGTCGAGGTCCCGACGCTGGTAGTACAGGGCGAACGGGACCCCTTCGGGCTGCCGAAGGCCGGGCCGCATCACGAGATCGTGGTGCTCCAGGGAGATCACAACCTCAGCGCCGACCTCGAAGGCGTGTCACGCGCGGCCGCCGAGTGGCTGCAGCGGGTGCTGCGGCCGCTGACCTGACCCCTTCTCCCGCGTTTCGTCCTCTGAATGCGGTCCTTGCGCGTGCAACGACCGCATTCAGAGGACGAAACGCGGGGAGTGGTCAGCCGGCGATCGGGGCGACCACGGCACCGGTGAGCCGCGCCAGATCGCCGGGCGCGAGTTCGACCTCCAGCCCACGCCGGCCCGCCGAGCAGTGCACGGTCTCGAACTTCTCCGCCGACGAGTCGATCACCACCGGCAGCCTGCTCCGGTGCCCGAGCGGCGAGATCCCGCCGAGCACGTATCCCGTCGCACGCTGCGCGGCGGCGGGGTCGGCCATCTTGGCCTTCTTCCCGCCCGCGGCGGCGGCCAGCGCCTTCAGATCCAGCTGACCGGTGACCGGGACCACACCGACGGTCAGTTTCCCGTCGACCTCGGCGACCAGCGTCTTGAACACGCGCGCGGGGTCGAGCCCCAGCGCTTCGACGGCTTCGAGGCCGTACGACTCGGCCCGCGGGTCGTGGTCGTAGGCGTGCAGAACATGCGCCACTTTCTGCTTCACCAGCAGCGCCGTCGCCGGGGTTCCCTTGCCTGCCATGGGCGGAGTCTACGAGCGGCCCGGGAATGTCCGGCCGGGCGTCACTGTTGAAAGGCACGTGTCCACCACACTCGAAGCTCCCCGAATCCTGATCCCGCGCACGCCGGGCGGCCAGGTGATCCGTCCGCGCGTAAACTCGGCGACGTCTCATGCGCACAAGCGCATCGACGCCGATCGGGAAGGGAACGGTTTGCCGAGCACGCAGAATCCCGCGCCGGACACGGGCACGGACGCCGAAGAGGCGGCCGCGCGGGCCGAGCGCTTCGAGCGGGACGCGATGCCCCTGCTCGACCAGCTGTACTCGGCCGCCATGCGGATGACCCGGAATCCCGCCGACGCGGAGGACCTCGTCCAGGAGACGTACCTGAAGGCGTACGCGGCCTTCGCGTCTTTCAAGGCGGGTACGAACCTCAAGGCGTGGATGTACCGCATCCTCACGAACACCTACATCAACGGCTATCGCAAGCGTCAGCGCCAGCCGGTGCAGCAGCCCACCGAGGAGATCACCGACTGGCAGATCGCCAAGGCGGAGAGTCACACCTCCAGCGGGCTGCGCTCGGCCGAGGTCGAGGCGATGGACAACCTGCCCGACGCCGACGTCAAGGAAGCGCTGCAGAAGCTGCCCGAGGAGTTCCGCCTCGCGGTCTACCTCGCCGATGTCGAAGGTTTCGCGTACAAGGAGATCGCCGAGATCATGGACACGCCCATCGGCACCGTGATGTCCCGGCTGCACCGCGGCCGCGCCCAGCTCCGTGACCTGCTCGCCGACGTCGCGCGCGAGCGCGGCTTCATCCGCGCGGGCAAACAGCAGGAGGTGGCGGGGCGATGAGCGAGGACTACTGCGCCGGAGCGGACGACAAGGTCAGGTGCGAGGAGGCGCTCGCCGACATCTACCTGCTCCTGGACAAGGAGTGCAGCGCCGAGCGCGACGCCGCCCTGCGCAAGCACATCGAGGACTGCCCGCCGTGCCTCGAGGAATACGGCATCGACGAGCACATCAAGCAGCTGCTCGCCCGCAAATGCGGTGGCGACCACGCGCCGGACGACCTCAAGTCCCGGCTGCGGGCCTCCATCCGCCAGACCGTGCAGACCAAGGGCTCGATCACCATCGAGCGCACCGAGGTCAAGATCGAGCAGACCTTCGAGTAACCACGGCCCAGGACACACGAAGGCCCCCGTACCGGATCGGTGCGGGGGCCTTCGTCGTCTGATCGATGATCAGGAGTTGGGCTTCTTGCCGTGGTTCGCGCCGTTCTTCTTACGGTCGCGACGCTTGCGGGCGCGCTTCGACATGTTTCACTCCTCGTCCGAGTGGCCCGCGCGGGGTGATACGACACCGCTGGGCCAGGGTCAACCTCTCCAGTGTGTCATGCGGCCCTCACCCTGCTTGGATGGGGACGTGTCCACCCTTTCCGATCTCCTCGCGGAGAACACCGGCCTGTCCGGTCAAGCCGCGGACCATCTCCAGACCGTGGTCGCCGAATGGCAGCTGCTGGCCGACCTGTCCTTCGCCGACTTCCTGCTCTGGGTCGCCGTGTCGGAGGAGCTGCAGCCCGACGGCGGCGACTTCGTGTGCGTCGCGCACGCGCGACCGACGACGGCGCCGACGGCCCATCCGGAGGACGTCGTCGGCTCCCGGTTCACCGAGGACGAGCATCCGCAGCTGGCCAAGGCGAGCCGCGAGGTGCGGATCTGCCGCGAAGAGGACCCACATTGGTACCGCGACCTGCCGATGCGGCGGGAGGCCATCCCGGTGGTGTTCGGCGGCACGGTGATCGCCGTGCTCAGCCGCGAGACCAACCTGGCCGCGTCGCGGGTGCCGAGCCCGCTCGAGATCGCCTATCTCGGGAGTGCGGGCGACCTGTGCCAGATGATCGTCGACGGCACCTTCCCCAGCCCGGGGAACCAGACGGACACCCACACCAGCCCGCGGGTCGGCGACGGCCTCATCCGCCTCGACCCGACCGGCACCGTGGTCTTCGCCAGCCCGAACGGGTTGTCGGCCTATCACCGGATGGGGCACGAATCGGATCTCGTCGGCCAGCGCCTCGCGCCGCTGACCAGGTCGCTCATCCGTGACCCGTTCGACGCGACCGAGGTGTCGCACCGGATCATCGAGGCGCTCGACGGCAAGCCCAGCAGCCGGACGGAGGCGGATTCCCGGCGCGGCGCCGTCGTGCTGTTCCGTGCGCTGCCGCTGCGGCCCGCCGGGCAGCCCGCGGGCGCGCTGGTCCTGGTGCGCGACGTCACCGAGGTCAAGCGCCGTGACCGCGCCCTCCTTTCGAAGGACGCGACGATCCGTGAGATCCACCACCGGGTGAAGAACAACCTGCAGACCGTCGCCGCGTTGCTGCGGCTCCAGTCGCGCCGGACCTCCAGCGAGGAGGCGCGGCTCGCGCTCGGCGAATCCGTGCGCCGGGTCTCGTCGATCGCGATGGTGCACGAGGCGTTGTCCATCTCGGTGGACGAGCGGGTCGATCTCGACAAGCTGCTCGACAACGTCCTCCCGATGGTCGGCGAGGTCGCGACGGCCGAATCGCAGGTCGGGCTTTCGCGCACGGGTTCGTTCGGTGTCGTCGTCGCCGAGATCGCGACGCCGTTGGTGATGGTGCTGGCCGAGCTGGTCCAGAACGCCATCGAGCACGCCTTCCCCGACGGACGACCGGGCAAGGTCGAACTCGTGGTGGAACGCTCGGCGCGCTGGCTCGACGTCGTCATCCGCGACAACGGGCGCGGGCTGCCTTCGGGGTTCTCGCTGGAGCGCAGCGACGGCCTCGGGCTCCAGATCGTGCGGACCCTCGTGGAGTCGGAACTGCGCGGATCGCTGTCGATCCGGGGATTGCGCGGGGATTCCGAAGAGACAGGCGGACGCAGGCTGGGCACCGAAGCCGCCTTGCGCATCCCGCTGTCGCGACGTCTGTAGTGGACTGTCGCGTTTGATCGTCCTCAATGGACAGTCTCACCCGGACACGTTTTAGGGCCGGCGCCCGAAGAGAAGTGGCGCCGACCCTGTAACGGTTCCGCGGGAGGACTTGTGAAAAGTCCGCTGAAGCCACACCCCCTCGGGGGCGTGTCGGCCTCGCTTGTTAAGCTCAAGTCGGGTAGGTGTCACCTCGCGACGCAGGGCCATAGCGCCACTGCACCGCGGGATTACCCGAGGCTTGGGGTTGTCACTCAGTTTTCGGTGATGCGATGAAGCGTGCGTGAGTTGAAAAACTCAGGCGGAGGTACGCGTGCCGATGTGCGTACGACGGCGCTTCAGGGCCCGTCGCTCGTCCTCGCTCATCCCGCCCCAGACGCCTGCGTCCTGCCCGCTGGCCAATGCCCAGGCCAAGCAGTCGGAAGCGACGGTGCAGCGGTGGCACACGGCCTTCGCCTGCGCTACCTGCGACAGAGCAGGACCGCTGGTTCCCACCGGGAAGAACAGCTCGGGGTCCTCGTCTCGGCAGGCCGCGTCGTGGCGCCAGTCCATGTTTCTGAGCTCCTTCATAACGGCGCGGTACTCCGCGCCATAGTCGTCATGGCGGTCGTTTTTTTGGGTGCTTGTGAATGCTTTCACGAAGCACCCGTTTCGACAAGGGTTTTCTGAAGATCGGTGAGTCAGCTCACCCGGCCGAGCGACGCTTCTGACCTGCGGTTTCGTTCCGAAACAGCCTTCCGATGGGAAGGCCGATGCGGTGAGCGGAGGTTCTGCGTCGATGAGCGGCAGTTCGTACTTTGCCGCAGGCGATCAGCGGTCCGGTCGTCAGACGATTACCGTCAGTGCTTCCGGGACGCTGAAGAACTCCACCCTCTTCCGCTGGCCGACGAGGTCGCCGTCCACCTGGAAGTTTACCGGTTCAGCAGCGTCAATGCGGATCATCGGCAGGTCATCGTGACGAAGGAGACGTCGTCCGCGTTGGTCGCTCTTCGTGAGCAATGCCTGCCGTACATGCTTGAACACGGTGGGCAATCCCAGACCGCTCAACGCGAAAAGGCCCAGTCCGGTGTCGAACGAGCTGTCCGGGTTCAGGTGGACGGGACGGTCGCCCAGGTAGCTCCACGGATCGGTGTTCGACACGAAAGCGGTCAGCACTTCGGTGGGCTCTTCGCCCGGGATGCGGACCGTGAGGGGCGGACGACCGAGCGGAGGCCGCAGATGCGACGCCACAGCGGCCCTCAGATAGAGCCCCGCGGTGGTCTGCTTGCCCCGGCGCTTGGCCACACGGCCGACGACGTCGGCGTCCCAGCCCAGGCCGGCGTTGAAGGTGAACCAGTGGCCGTCGGCGATCCCGAGGCCGACTTTGCGGCTTCGGTCGTTCTCGATGGCGTTGAGGAGCTGATGGGTCGCTTCGACGGGATCGTGCGCGATCCCGAGCGCGCGGGCGAAGACGTTCGCCGAGCCGCCCGGTACGACACCGAGCATGGGGACGTCGCCGACCTTCGCCGGATCGCCGTCGGCGTCCGCGAGGAGACCGTTGACCACCTCGTTGACCGTGCCGTCGCCGCCGTGGGCGACCACCAGGTCGATCCCGTCGCGGGCGGCGGACCGCGCCACGGCCATCGCGTGGCCGCGGTAGTCGGTCTCCACCACGTCGAGTTTGACCTGGCTGGCCAGTGCGTGCGCCAGCACGTCACGGCCACCGGCGGTGGTCGAGGTGGCCTGGGGATTCACGACGAGGATGGCACGCACATACCGCAGGGTAAGTGACTTCGGCCCGAAGAGGGGAGCGTCAGGTGACGCGAAGCTCAGTGGCCGTGCGTCCTCGAAGCAGCACCGTATGACCCCTGTGGCGGGCGTTCCTCCTCATCGCCGGCGGCTATCGCGCGTCGTGACAAGTGCACCCGGGCCGACCGCCCGCTCATCGACGACGCTTCCAATTCTTCCCATGCGGCGGCGAGGGGAAACCGGCCGACCGGGTGGCATACGATCGAAAGTGCTCACGTACGGTGACCCGCCCTGGTGGGGCGCCGTGTCCGGAAGCCTGGAAGGCTGTTTCGCCGTGTCCATCGCCGACAAGCTCTCGCCCGCGCCCCGTGAAGTCCGCCTCGCCGGCGCCGTCACCGCGCTGCCGGGGCTCGCCCTGATCGTGTTCGCGATCCTGCTCCTGGTCAACGGCCGGGCCGGGCCCGAGAACCTCCTGGCCGAAGTCGCCTACTACCTCGTCCTCGCGGCCGGGACGCTGGCCTGCGCGGCCGGGCTGATGATGGGGAAGACGTGGGCGAGGTCGCCCGGCGTGGTCGTCGCGCTGATCCTGGTGGGCGTCGGCTGGTACGGCGCGGGGCCGTCCGGGCAGCCGTTATGGGGTGTGCCGCTGGGGCTGGTCGGCGTCGCCGTCATCGTGCTGCTGTTCCGCCGCCCTTCGCGCGCGTGGGCGCTCGGGATGCAGGAAGGCGAGACCGAGGAAGAGGCCGCGGAGCGGGACGGCGCCGCGGGCCGTGCGGCGCGTCGTGAACGCGAGGAACGCGACTCCTGACGCCGCACTCGCGTGATCAGAGGCGGATTTCGCGTGATTGGGGACGTAACTCGCGTGATCGAGGCCGTACCTTCGAGTGCGGCCTCCAGACACGCGAGTTACGTGTCTGATCACGCGAGTCACGCCTTGGCTAGACCTGGGCGGCGAGTGCCTTCAGGGGTTCGTCGGTGAGGCGGTCGACGGTCCATTCGTCCATCGGCACCGCGCCGAGCGACTTGTAGAACCCCTGTGCCGGGTTCCAGTTGAGCACCGACCATTCGAGACGGGCGTAGCCGCGCTCGACGCAGACCGCCGCGAGGGTGGCCAGGAGCGCCTTGCCGAGGCCGGAGCCGCGCTGCTCGGGGCGGACGTAGAGGTCCTCCAGGTAGATGCCGTGCACACCGCGCCAGGTGGAGAAGTTGAGGAACCAGAGCGCGTAGCCGACGATCTCGCCGTCGACCTCGGCGACGTGCCCGAACAGGCCCGGCGCCTCGCCGAACAGCGCGACGCGCAGCTGCTCGGGCGTGAGGTGGCATTCGTCCGGGGCGCGTTCGAACTCGGCGAGGTCGTAGACGAGTTGGACGACGGCGTCCACGTCTTCTTCGCGGATACGCCGGATGCGGTCGTCCATTTTCAGTCCTCTGTGGTGGGGAGCAGGTTGAGGTGTTCGATCTGCGGCTCGCCGCGTTCGTCGCCGAGCACCGCGACACCGGCCGGGTCGAGTCCGAAGTGGACACCCGCCGTCGACGGGAGGCCGATCCAGCGCGCGACCAGGACGCGGCTGAAATGTCCGTGACCGACCAGGATCACGTCACCCCTGCCGAGCGGCTCGCGGATCCGGTCGATCAGCTTGTCGGCGCGGGCGTTGACGTCTTCCGCGCTTTCGCCGCCGGGGATCGGGTGTGACCAGACCGTCCAGCCGGGGACGGTCTCGCGGATCACCGGGGTCGTGACGCCCTCGTAGTCGCCGTAGTCCCATTCGGACAGCTCTTCGGTGACCTCGTCGACGCGCAGTCCGGCCAGTTCGGCCGTGCGCAGCGCACGGGTGCGGGGGCTGGAGAGGACGAGCGCCGGGCTGCCGCCGAGTACCGCGCGCAGGGTGCCGCCCGCCGCGCGGGCCTGCCCCTCGCCGGCGGCCGTGAGCGGGATGTCGGTGCGTCCGGTGTGCCGTCCGTTGACGGACCACTCGGTCTGACCGTGCCGGAGGAGGAAGAGCCGATGTGCCACGTTGCGAATATAGCCTGCCGTCCGGTTATGCTACTGGCGAGTAACATGGTGAGGAGACCGTGATGGCGCAGAATCCGACCTACGCGATGTGGAACCGGCTGGCGGGCAAGCCGGTCGGCAAACAGCTGTTCTCGGCGGCGATGTGCCTGCGTGTGCCGTACTTCCGGACGGTGCTCCCGTCGGTGCGCGAGCTGCGTCCCGGCCGGTGCGAGGTGACGTCCCCGAAGTGGTGGGGTGTTTACAACCACATCAAGACTTTTCACGCGATCGCGGCCTGCAACCTCGCGGAAATCGCGATGGGCATGCTCGCCGAGGCGACCGTGCCTACGACGCATCGCTGGCTGCCGAAGGGCATGACGGTCGCGTACGTGGCGAAGGCCGAGACGAGCCTTCGCGCCGTCGCCGAGCTCCCGGAGTTGCCGGAATTCGGCGACGAGGGTTTCGAGCTTCCCGTGCCGGTGACGATCACGGACACGAACGGGAAACCCGTCGTGACCGCGACCATCACCATCTGGGTGACCAAGAAGAAGTAAGACTCCGGTCGCCTCATGCGTTTAGTCCTCTGAATGCGATCCTTGCGCGTGCAACTACCGCATTCAGAGGACTAAATGCGGGTGGTCAGAGGGGTTTGAACTGCACGTAGGTCACCTGCTTGAAGGTGTTCTTACCGCTCGCAGACGGGAGGCCGAGGACCTCGTCGGCCGCTCGCGTCAGCGGGCCGCAGCCGGTGGTGCCCGGCAGGGCGAGCTGCGAGTCGACGACGCCGAACTTCACCGTCTTCGGGTTCTGCGAGACCACCTCGAAGGGGACGGCGGGATCGTCCTTGACCACCGAGTGCAGCGGCGCTTCAAGGGTGCCGATCGTGCATTCCTTGGGCAGCAAGGGATGCCGCAGGACGGCGTAGAGATCGAGCTCGCCGCGGCGCTCGTCGTTCGACAGGAAGTCGGAGTAGCCGCCGTACTTCAGCTGCAGGGTCGTGCCGAAAGCGCCGCGGATCCGGGCCGGAGCGTGCCGTAGTTCGCCGAACACCTGCGCGAACTTCCCGTCCACCTCGCCTTCGGAGAACGTCAGCCGCATCTCCCCGATCGGGATCTCCCGGTCGCCGATGGTCAGGACTCCTTGGGAGACAAAGGCTTCGCACCGCCACGTGCCGGGGTCGGCGTTGGCGGGCGGAGCGGGGCAGGCGGAGAAGTCGAAATTCGGCAACTCCGCGGCGGACGCGTGGCCGGGGAAGGCGAAGAGGGCGGCTGCGGACAGTGCGGCCGCGGTCGCGGCGAGAAGGCGTCTCATGACTCGAAAGAGTGGTCTGTGCCGGTCCGAGTCACATCGGGGAAGCCACCCAAGGGACCCCTGAATCGCCACGTTCGAGTGAAAATAAACGGTGTTTACCCAGCTGACGCGAATCTGCTTCGGATTCGCCCTTGAAGGCGGCTCGAACAGCGGGCGATCATCGGCGCATGTCCCCACTGTCGCGCCGCAAGTTCCTCGGGTACACCGCGCTCAACTCCGCCGCCGCCCTCGGGCTGACCACGATTTCCACCGCGCAGGCCGAAGAAGCGTCCCCGGGCTTCTCGACGGCCGTGGTGATCGGCACCGGCTACGGCGCCTCGGTCACCGCGCTCCGCCTCGGTGAGGCCGGGATCCCCACGGTCATGCTCGAAATGGGCAAACTGTGGGCCGACCCCGGGCCGGACGGCAAGGTCTTCTGCGACATGCTCCGGCCGGATCGCCGGGCCGCGTGGTTCAAGAACCGCACGCAGGCGCCGCTCGCGTCGTTCCTCTGGATGGACCTGGCGAACCGGGACATCGGGCGGTACCCCGGCGTCCTCGACCGGGTGAGCCACGGCGACATGTCCGTCTACGTCGGCCGCGGCGTCGGCGGCGGTTCGCTGGTCAACGGCGCGATGGCCGTCACGCCGAAGCGGTCGTACTTCGAGGAGATCCTGCCCGCCGTCGACGCGGACGAGATGTACGGGACGTACTTCCCCCGGGCCAACCGGACCCTCGGCGTGAACCACATCGACCCGCGCTGGTTCGAAACCTGCCGTTCCTATCGGTACGCGAGGGTGTCCCGGAAGGCCGCGACGCGCGCGGGACTCAAGACGGTGTTCGTGCCCAGCGTTTACGACTTCGAGTACATGAAGCGGGAAGAAGCGGGCGAGGTGCCGAGGTCCGCGCTCGCCTCCGAGGTCATCTACGGCAACAACCACGGCAAACGGTCCCTCGACAAGACCTACCTCGCGGCCGCGCTGGGCACCGGGAAGGTGACCATCAAGACGCTGCACGAGGTCCGCGGGATCACCCGGCAGACCGACGGCACCTACGTCCTCACCGTGCACGAGACCTCCGAAGACGGCGCGATCGTGGCGAGGAAACAACTCGGCGCGAAATACCTGTTCCTCGGCGCCGGCAGCCTCGGTTCGACGGAACTGCTCGTGCGGGCACGGGAAACCGGGACGCTGCCGGAACTGAACGACGCGGTCGGGCGCGGCTGGGGCACCAACGGCAACGTGATGCTGGGCCGCGCCAACCACGCGTGGGATCTCGGCGGATCGCTGCAGTCGGGTATGCCCGCGCTCGGCATCGACGCGTGGGACGACCCGGAGAACCCGGTCTTCGCCGAGGTCGCGCCGGTACCCGCCGGGGTCGAGACCTGGCTGAGCCTGTACCTGGCGATCACGAAGAACCCCGAACGCGGCCACTTCACCTACGATCCCGCGAGCGACTCCGCGCGTCTCCACTGGCGGGCTTCACAGGGAAAGCCGTCGATCGACGCGGCGAAGTCGTTGTTCGACAAGGTCAACCGGGCGAACCGCACGATCTACCGCAGTGACCTGTTCGGGGATACACGGTCGTTCGAGAACCGGTTCACCTATCACCCGCTGGGTGGTCTGGTGCTGGGTGAGGCCACCGATCCGTACGGCCGCGTGAAGGGCTACTCGAACCTCTACGTGACCGACGGATCCTTGATCCCGGGCAGCACCGGGGTGAACCCCTTCGTCACGATCACCGCGCTGGCGGAACGGAACGTGGAACGGGTGCTGGCCGAGGACGTGGCGCGCTAGCTCAGTTCGCCGCCCGCAACTTCTCGTAGTACGCCACGCAATCGTCGTACCTCGGCAGCAATCCCTGCTCCAAGGCCTCTTTCAGGTAGGGCGCCGCAGTGTCCTTTTCGGACACCACGGGGTCGATGTCCTGGGGCCAGGGCAGGGCGAGATCGGCGTCCATCGGGTTCACGCCGTGCTCGCCCGCCGGGTTGTACGGCTCGGAGCAGAGGTACGCCATGACCGTTTCGTCTTCGAGCGCCATGAAGGCGTGGCCCAGGCCTTCGGCGATGTAGACCGCCTTGTACTCGGTGCTGTCGAGCAGGACGGACGTCCATTCGCCGAAGGTCGGCGAGCCGACCCGGAGGTCCACGATGACGTCCAGCAGCGAACCGCTCGGGCAGTACACGTATTTCGCCTGCCCGGGCGGGGTGTCCGCGAAGTGCACGCCGCGGATGGATCCGCGTCGCGACACGCTGGTGTTGGTCTGCCCGAGGCGAAGCCGGTGCCCGACCGCCTCGACGAACGCTTCTTCCTGGAACGGCGCCACGAACAGGCCGCGGTGATCGGGGAAAACCCGCGGGGTGAATTCGAAACAGTCGGAGATGCTGAGGCGCCTGGCTTGCATGTGCCCAATGCTAACGAGCGCTTCCCAAACCGGACGGACGTCTTGCGAAAACTCTTCTGAGCTGCGGAAAGCCGGGCCGCTTTGTGACATCAACCGCACCAGAGGGGCACACTGGTCCGCACGCCTGTCACAATGATGTGACCGCTGCGTCCGCGGCCGTCGCCACACCCACGGCACCGATGGCCGATTGGACGCTTCGCCGACAGGCCGGCGCTACCGCGCTGGGCTGCCGTGTCGGAGGACGAGTTACCCCAGGTGGCCGGGCCATGCCCACTTTGGCCTGCTCACCGGCCAGTTCCCCCGCTCGCAGTCCCAGGAGAATTCCAATGACCTTCGCTCGAATCGAGACTTCGCCGTCCTTAGACACGGCGGAAGCAATGACGGGAAGCACCACGATGACCACGCCAGTGACGGACACCGAGATCTTCGAGGGGCACGAGGGCGGCAAGCTCTCCGTGGCCGCCACGCGGCCGATCTCCTCGCCGCGTGACCTTTCGGTCGCGTACACGCCTGGGGTGGCGAAGGTGAGCCGGGCGATCGCCGAGGACGCGGCCAAGGCGAAGCGGTACACGTGGGCGGACAGGCTGGTCGTGGTGGTCAGCGACGGTACGGCGGTGCTCGGCCTCGGTGACATCGGCGCGAGCGCTTCGCTGCCGGTCATGGAGGGCAAGTCGGTCCTGTTCAAGACCTTCGGCGGGCTCGACTCGATCCCGCTGGTGCTCGACACCACCGACGTCGACGAGATCATCGAGACCCTGGTCCGGCTGCGCCCGTCGTTCGGCGCGGTGAACCTGGAGGACATCTCGGCGCCGCGCTGCTTCGAGCTGGAGGACCGGCTCAAGGAGGCCCTCGACTGCCCGGTCATGCACGACGACCAGCACGGGACGGCGATCGTCACGCTGGCCGCGCTGCGCGGGGCGAACCAGGTCCTCGGCAAGGACATCGCAGGCCAGCGCGTGGTCGTCTCGGGAGCGGGCGCGGCGGGTGTGGCCTGCGCCAGGATCCTGCAGAACGCCGGCGTCGCCGACGTCACCGTGCTCGACTCGCGCGGCATCATCCACGAGGGTCGCGAGGGCCTGAACCCGATCAAGCGGAAGCTCGCCGAGACCACGAACACCGCCGGTCTGCGTGGCGGCCTCGGCGAGGCGCTGAAGGGCGCCGACGTCTTCCTCGGCCTGTCCGGGGCGACCATCGACGAGACCCTGCTGGCCGGGATGGCCGACGACGCGATCGTGTTCGCGCTGTCCAACCCCGACCCGGAGGTGCACCCGGTCGCGGCGTCGCGGTACGCCAAGATCGTGGCGACCGGGCGCAGCGACTTCCCGAACCAGATCAACAACGTGCTGGCGTTCCCCGGCGTCTTCCGCGGCGCGCTGGACTCCGGTGCGCGGGCGATCACGGAGAACATGAAGCTGGCGGCGGCCGACGCGATCTTCGCGGTCGCGCAGGACGACCTCGGCCCGGACCGGATCGTTCCGAGCCCGCTGGACCCGCGGGTCGCGCCCGAGGTGGCCGCCGCGGTCGCGAAGGCCGCTGAGGCCGACGGCGTGGTGTGACGGTCCCTTTCACGCTCGCTCGAGTGCCAGGAACGGTCCTTTCCTTGCAAATTTCGCAAGGAAAGGACCGTTCCTAGCATCTGGGGGTTGACACGCTCAGCCGAGCAACTCCGCCAGCCGGTGCCGCGGCAGGTCGATCAGCCGCGCGTCCGTCAGCTCCGGCGGTACGTCCAGCGAGACGTTCGCCAGCCGCGCGTGCGCCCTGGTCAGCAGTCCGTCCTGGTGCTCGACGGCGTCCGCGACGACGATGGCGTGCCGGTTGTCCGGGGTGCTCCGCAGCAACCGCAGCTTGTACTTCGCCCCGACCAGCCGGTTGAGCGCGCCCTGCGCCTCGGCGTTCGTCAGATCGGGATGCGAGTTCGGGACCAGCAGCGCCAGCCGTCGCGCGTTGGTGCCGAGCAGGGTCCGCAGCAGCCACGGGCCGGGGTCGGCCGAGAGGTCCATCGCGACCGCATCGCCTTCCGGCCCGGAAACGGACCAGTCGACCGGCCGCGACTCCAGCGCCAGCCCGCCCTCGGCGGCGATCTCGTGCAGCTTGTCCAGCAGTGACGGCTTGGCCGCGCCGGCGGACTCCACCGACTGCGGGCCGTGCGTGTAGATCGCGGCCTTCCCCTTGCCGCCGCGGTTCTTCTTCGACTTCGCGGTGGGCTGGCAGACGTAGAGGTCCGCCGCGCTCCCGATCGCCTGCGCGCCGAAGTACCGGTTGAAGTCCGGCAGGATCGCTTCGAAGGTCAGCCCGAGCGTCGCGAGCGCCCGCTGCACCTGCGCGCCCAGCGCGGGGTGACGCGGGCTGTAGCCGTAGGCGAGCAGCAGCCGTCCGTCCGAGGGTTCGGCGAGCGCCTGCACCCCGCGTGCGGCGAACAGGCCCATTCCCTCGGGGGTGTAAGGCGGATCACTGAACACGAGGTCCATCCGCCCGGTCACCGAGGGCGGCAGGCCGACGCGCAGATCCGTGTGCAGCGTGCGGATGGAGCGCTCGCTGAGTTCGTCGATGTAGGAGAGCACGCGGTCGTCGAGATCGACGACGGTGAGGTCCGCGTCCGGCCGCAAAGCGCGCACGGCCAGCGAAGTGAGGTCGTGGTCGCCCAGGAACAGCAGCTTCGCCGTGCCGAGGTCGTAGCGCTCGTCCAGCCACAGCGCCCGGTTCAGCACCGTCTCCGGCGTCGCCTGCACGTGATCGAGCGCGGCCAGCGGCGCGGGCACGTTCTCGACGTAGGTGGTGATGGTCTTCAGCAGGTCGGGATCGGATTTCCGGTCCCGTGCCCCGAAGCGCGCGTACTTCTCCCGGGCGGCGGGGGCCAGCCGCAAGCGGGACTCGTTCCGCTCCAGGTCGTCGCCGAGCGCGTTCAGCACGTCTTCGACACTCCGGCGTGGCGCGGTGCTGACGCGGACCAGCTCGCCGAGGTCACGCCAATCCGTCCGGAGCAGGGAAATCACCTGATGGAGCGGTCGCACGTGGACACCGTGCGCCGCGAGGACGTCATCGACGGAGAGACTCACGGCCAGCAGCCTAGTGACCCGCCCCCTGGGACACCGTGCCAACAGGCAGGATCTGGGCTACGGTTTTTCGACCAGACATGGGGAGAGACACGTGACTATCGAGTTCCGTGGCGTGACGAAGCGGTATCCGGACGGGACGGTCGCGGTCGACGACCTGAACCTCACCGTGGAGGACGGCACCATCACCGTCTTCGTCGGGCCGTCCGGCTGCGGCAAGACCACGTCGCTGCGGATGATCAACCGGATGGTCGAGCCGACTTCGGGCACGGTGCTGCTCGACGGCAAGGACGTCAGCGACGGCGATCCGGCGCTGCTGCGCCGCGGCATCGGTTACGTCATCCAGCACGCCGGCCTCTTTCCACACAGGACGGTCCTGGACAACGTCGCCACCGTGCCGCTGCTGTCCGGCTGGGACAAGGGCAAGGCACGCAAACGCGCGGCGGAACTGCTCGAGACCGTCGGCCTGCCGTCGGAACTCGGCAAGCGGTACCCCGCCCAGCTTTCCGGCGGCCAGCAGCAGCGGGTCGGGGTCGCGCGGGCGCTCGCGGCGGATTCGCCGGTGCTGCTGATGGACGAGCCGTTCTCCGCCGTCGACCCGATCGTCCGCGAGGAACTGCAGGACGAACTGCTGCGCCTGCAGTCGCAACTCGGCAAGACGATCGTGTTCGTCACCCACGACATCGACGAGGCCGTGCGGCTCGGCGACAAGATCGCGGTGCTCCGCGTCGGCGGCGTGCTCGCGCAGTACGGCACGCCTTCGGAGGTGCTGCGGCACCCCGTCGACGACTTCGTCGCGTCGTTCGTGGGCAAGGATCGAGGCTATCGCGGGCTTTCCTTCCTTTCGGCGGAAGGGATCGTCGTCGAAGAGGTCAAGCGGGTGGAGGTCGGCAAGCCGGTCCCCGGTCCGTCCGACGAGTGGCAGGTCGCGGTCAACGCCGAAGGGCAACCTCGCGGCTGGCTGCGTCCGATGTCCACTGTGGACGGAGAACTCGCCGAGACCGATCTCGTCGCCGGTGGTTCGCTGTACCTCCAGGGTTCGCCGATCCGGGGCGCGCTCGACGCGGCGCTTTCGTCGCCCGCGAGCCTCGGTGTCGTGGTGGACGCCGACCAGAAGGTCCTCGGCGTGGTCAGAGCCCGGCAAGTCCTCGAAGTGATCGAAGCGCCGTCGCTGAGTTCCTGATGGGGGACTTCTTCGCGGAGCTCGGCCGCTACCTGGGCAGCGCCAACAACAGGTCGCAGTTCTTCGGCGACCTGCTCGACCACGTCTATCTTTCCCTGGTCCCGCTGGTGCTGGGCCTGGTGATCGCGGTGCTGGCGGGCTGGCTCGGCCACCGGTTCCGGTCCGTGTGCTCCGTACTGCTCGTCCTGTCGAACCTGCTGTACACGATCCCGTCGCTCGCCTTGTTCGTGGTGATCCCGGGCATCATCGGCTCGAAGATCCTCGACAGCGTCAACGTCATCGTGGCGCTCACCGTGTACACCGCCGCGCTCCTCGTGCGCCCGGTGCTGGACGCGCTCGACGCCGTCCCGCCGCACGTCGTCGCCGCGGCCACGGCGATCGGCTACAAACCCGCGCGCCGTTTCCTCACCGTGGAACTGCCGCTTTCGGTGCCGGTGCTCGCGGCGGGCGTCCGGGTGGCCTCGGTCAGCAACATCAGCCTGGTCAGCGTCGGCGCGCTGATCGGCACCGGCGGGCTCGGCGTGCTGTTCACCGACGGCTTCCAGCGCGAGTACTTCTCGCCGATCGTCGTCGGGATCGTCGCGACGCTGCTGCTCGCGCTGATCGTCGACCTGATCCTGGTCCGGCTCCGCGATCTCCTCACACCCTGGGACCGGGTGGCGACCACGGCGGGGGCGAAATGATCGGCGACGTGCTGAACTGGTTCGGCGACCCGGCCCACTGGCAGGGCCCGGACGGCGTCCCCGCCCGGCTGCTGCAGCATCTCGGCTACACGGCGCTCGCGCTGGTCTTCGCGCTGATCATCGCGATCCCGCTCGGCCTCTACGTCGGGCACACCGGTCGCGGCGCGGTGCTGCTGGTGAGCGGCGGCAACGCGATCCGCGCGCTGCCGACGCTGGGCCTGGTGACCTTCCTGTTCCTGCTCTTCACCGAAAGCGAGCTCTCGACGATCATCGGCCTCGTGGTGCTCGCCGTCCCACCGATCCTCGCCGGGACGTACGCGGGCCTGCAGGCGACCGACCACGGCGTCGTCGACGCGGCGCAGGGCATCGGAATGACCGGCTGGCAACGGTTGTGGAAGGTCGAGGTGCCCATCTCGCTGCCGCTGGTGCTCGGCGGGGTGCGGAATTCGGTGCTGCAACTGGTGGCGACGGCCGCCGTGGCGGCGTACGTCGGGCTCGGCGGGCTCGGCCGGTTCCTGCTCGACGGACTGGCCATTTTGGACTATCCGCAGGTGGTCGCGGGCGCGCTGCTGACGACGTTGCTCGCCGTCGCGCTGGACCTCGCGCTGGCGGGTGTCCAGCGGTTGCTGGTGCCCAAGGGAGTTCGGCTGGCGCAGGCCGCGAGCGGGAAGAAGGCGAAGGTATGAGGCGGCGGATGGCGGCGCTGTTCGCCGGGATCGCTTTGCTGACAGCGAGTTGTGGCAACCCGCTCGCCGGCGGGGCCGAGGGCGGTGCGACCGGTGACATCATCATCGGCGCGTCCGACGTCGGGGAAAGTCTTCTGCTGGCCCAGATCTACGCGGGCGCGTTGCGCAACGCGGGCGCGGAGAACGTGACCGTGCGCCCGCCGGTCGGCGGCCGCGAGGTCGTCGTCAAGGCACTGCAGGACAAATCGCTCTCGGTGGTGCCGGACTACAGCGGGAACCTGTTGCGCTACTTCGACAAGGACACGCAGGCGACCACGCCGGAGGACGTCTACGCGCAGCTGAAACAGAAGTTGCCGTCGGGATACGAAGTCCTCGAACAGGCGCCCGCGGAGGACAAGGACCTGTTGGTGGTGCGCAAGGAACTCGCCGATTCCGGGATCCGGACCTTCTCCGATCTCGGCAAGCGGTGCAAGGAACTCGTGTTCGGCGGCCCCGGCCAGTGGAGCAGCCGCTGGAAGGACAAGATCAAGGCGCTCTACGGCTGCGAGTTCGCCGAGATCCGCACGACCGACACCGGCGGCCCGGTCACGGTCGCGGCGCTGAAATCCGGTGACATCCAGGTCGCCGACCTGTTCAGCACGTCGTCGTCGATCGCCGCCAACGGGTTCGTGCCGCTGGTGGACGACAAGAACATGTTCCCCGCGCAGAACATCGTGCCGTTCGTGGCGAAGGGGACGTTGTCACCGAAGGAGGTCGACGCGCTGAACCGGGTTTCGGCGGCGCTCACGACCGACCAGCTGACCGAGCTGAACGTCCAGTTCAGCGAGGAGAAGCGCAACCCGCTCGACGTCGCCGAGGAGTTCCTGCGCCGGAACAACCTCCTGGCGCCGTCCTGACCCCTCCGGCATGCGTTTCGTCCTCTGAATGCGGTCCTTGCGCGTGCAACTACCGCATTCAGAGGACGAAATGCGGGAGGGGGCTAGAGGCGGTCGAACGCGGGGGAGTAGCGGAACTCGCCCTTGAGGTCCGGCGTGTACGCGCGAAGGGTGCGGACCTGGAAGTGCGGCGCCCATTCCGCGACCGGCGGCGTGATCCCGTGCTGTGCGGCGAGCACGAAACCGAAGCGGGAGTAGTAGTTCGGGTCGCCCAGCAGGACCACCGCGCCGTAGCCGAGCGCGTCCGCCGCGCCGAGCACGGCGTGCACGAGCGCGGAGCCGACGCCGGACGCGTGGTACTCGGGCAGCACACCGAGCGGGCCGAGGCCGACCGTCGACTTCTCGTCGCCGCCGAGTTTCGACGGGCTGCAGCAGACGTGCCCGACGACCTTCCCGTCGCGTTCGGCCACGATGGACAGTGCGCCGATCAGGTCGCCGTCCTCCCGTAGCTCGTCGACGAGTTTCGCCTCGACCACCGGGACACTGAGTTTCGCGAACGCGGCCAGATGCACGGCGTGGATCGCCTCGCGGTCGGCCGGGATTTCCTGTCGGAGCAGCATGCGCCCGAGTGTGCTCCATCCGAAGGTAGGATGGAAATCGTTTTCCGCCAGCCGACCTCACGACTTTAGTAGGCGGCCATCCGTGTGTACTTGCCCGAGCGTGAAACGCCAAGAGGGCGGGAAAACGACCACCAGATGTGCGGATCCCCAATTCTTCGTGGGCCGTACGGGCGCAAAACGCGACTAAAGGCGGGGGCTGAACGGTGCCCGAGCTGTGTCGGCACGGCGCCCATTACTACCGGGATGTCCGTAATGCAAGGTCTTCCTTGGGGTGAAAACGCGACTTAGTCTCAGCCTGCGCTCCTAAGTGGAACGCGGTTCACCTCTGATTCACCCCAACGATCCGGCGGGCTTCTTCATGCCCGTGGGTCGACCCTGCCTGGGAGGAATATCTTGAACAATTCCCTGGGAACCTTGAAGAGACGACTGCCCGCCTTCGGTGTGGCCGCGGCCGTCGCGGTGCTGACCGCGCTCGGCGGCACCACCGTCGCGTCGGCGGCTGAAGGTTCGATCGTCAACGCCGGCAGCGCCAAGGCGATCAAGGACAGCTACATCGTCGTGCTGAAGGACGGCTCGTCGGTCGAAGCCACCGCGAAGAGCGTGACCCAGCGCCACGGCGGCACGGTCGAGAAGACCTTCGCGTCTTCGGTCCGCGGCTTCTCCGGTGCGCTGACCGAAAAGCAGGCGAAGCGCGTCGCCGCCGACCCCGCCGTCGCTTACGTGGAGCAGAACCAGACCGTCTCGATCTCGACGGATCAGCTGAACCCGCCGTCGTGGGGCCTGGACCGGGTCGACCAGCAGAGCCTCCCGCTGGACCAGAAGTACAGCTACAGCACCACGGCGTCGAACGTCACCGCGTACGTCGTCGACACGGGCATCCTCACCACGCACCCCGACTTCGGCGGGCGCGCGACCCACGGCCGTGACACCGTCGACAACGACAACGACGCCACGGACTGCCAGGGCCACGGCACCCACGTCGCCGGCACCATCGGCGGTACCGCGCACGGTCTGGCCAAGGGCGTCAAGCTCGTCGCCGTCCGCGTGCTGAACTGCTCCGGTTCCGGCACGACCGCCGGCGTCATCGCCGGTGTCGACTGGGTGACCGCCAACGCCGTCAAGCCCGCCGTCGCGAACATGAGCCTCGGTGGCGGCGCTTCGACGACCCTCGACCAGGCCGTCCAGCGGTCGATCGCGTCGGGTGTCACCTACGGTGTCGCGGCCGGTAACGACTACGGCGCCAACGCGTGCAACAGCTCCCCGGCCCGTACGCCCGAGGCGATCACCGTCGGTTCGACCACCAACACCGACGCCCGGTCCGACTTCTCCAACATCGGCACCTGCCTCGACATCTTCGCGCCGGGCAGCGGCATCACGTCGACCTGGCTGAACAACGGCACCAACACCATCAGCGGCACCTCGATGGCGACCCCGCACGTCGTGGGCGCGGCGGCCCTCTACGCCTCCGCCAACCCGTCGGCGACGCCCGCCCAGGTCCGCGACGCGCTGGTCAACGCCGGCGTCAAGGGCAAGGTGACCAACGCGGGCACCGGTTCGCCGAACGTGCTGCTCAACACCGGCAGCGGCGGTGGCCCCGGCCCCGAGCCGACTCCCTGTGGCACGCAGACCAACAACGGCGTCGTCGCCATCCCCGACGCCGGTGCCGCGGTGACCAGCACGATCACGGTCGCCAACTGCGCCCGCAACGCTTCGGCCACCACCAAGGTCGCGGTGAACATCACCCACACCTACGTCGGTGACCTGGTCATCGACCTGGTCGCGCCCGACGGCACCTCGTACCGCCTGAAGGGTTCGAGTGGCGACTCGTCCGACAACATCAACACCACCTACACCGTGAACGCCTCGGCCGAGGCCGCGAACGGCGCGTGGAAGCTGAAGGTTCAGGACGTGTACCGGATCGACACCGGCTCGCTCAACAGCTGGTCGTTGACCGTCTGATCCACCCCTGGAGTACGTGAAGGCCCCCTTCCTCCTGCTGGGAAGGGGGCCTTCCCGTATCCGGAGGGTGATTCGGCGCCCAGTTGCGGCATTCGTCCACTAAGGACCGTCGTGAGGCTTTAACCTCTCCGCATGCAGCCCGGACCGCCCTACCAGCAGGGACCTCAGCAGCCGTATCCACCGCAGGGATACCCCGGCTACCCGCAGCCCGGATACGGGCCGCCGCCCAAGAAGTCGAACACCGGACTGATCGTCGGGCTCATCCTCGGCGCGGTGGTGCTGCTCGGCGGCGGCGGGGTCGCGGCCTTCCTGCTGCTGTCCGACTCCGGCTCTTCGTCGACCGCTTCACCGACCTCGTCCAAGAAGAGCGGCCCGCCGGACAAGTACACCTCGATGCCCGGCTGCGAGAAGATCGGCAGCAAGGTGCGGAACCTGCCGCCGCTCGAAACGCCGAAGGGCGAGGAACCGGCGAGCACGTCGAACGACGAGATCACCTACACGCGTTCGTCCTGCTCCTGGCGTGAACCGAACGCCCCGTCCGCGACCGTCTCGATGTACCTGTCGAAGTCGAAGGAGCCGGGTTCGGGCGCCGGGGAGGCATGGGCCAAGGCCGGGGTCGAGAACGCCGTCACCGACGGCGGGGTGCTCATCCCCAGCATGGCGAAGTCCACCAAAGCCGTGCACACCAAACTCGATTCGCCGAGCCAGTGCCAGATCAAGTTCTACCAGGGCAACGTCGAGGGCGAGATCATCGTGACCGGCCCCGACCCGTCCGGAACGGTGAACCAGACGGTGTGCAAGGAGAACGCCCTCAAGATGGCCAGGGCGACCTCCGAGGCGATCGGCTAGTCATCTCGTCGCGATGGGTTGATGTTTGGTACTTTTGCACCAACCCATCGCGACGATGTCTCATTCTGTATCAATATCCGCATCGGCGGACAGCTTCTCCGCAGGAACGACGTCGAACCTGCTCATGAATTCTCTTTCCTGTCGAGCGAGGTATAATGCTCGGTCATTAATGAAGCCAACATTGTCGCCCTGGTGGAGCTTTTCAAGCGCGCTATCGGGTATGCCGTGACTGCGTGCCATCAACGTGCCTTGTCGCCCGCTCAAGGTCAATAGAGTGCGTTTGGTCGACATTCCAGGAGAGGTTGGAAGAATAATTCGGTTGGCGGGGTTCGATACGCCTTCTCCTCTCGTTATGATATGGCGGTATGCGCCTGTATCTGACTGAGCGAGAAGTGAAATGGCGTCGATCTTGTCTCCGTTCTGGTCAATGCGGTTGTCGAAAATCTGAAGCTCCCAGATCATGAAAGAGCGAATACGCGCACTTCGCATGTCGAATCGGTCTGGGAAAGGACGAGCAACCTGGCCGTCTAAGTCCAGCGAGTCGACATCCCCAGCAAAGGCCTTCATCTCCTGCAGGATCAACTTGATCTGCGTGGTATTTGCGCCAGCGAAGTAGCCGGACCAAGAGGTGCTCCAGAACCATTTGACCAAAGTTTCTAATTTGGCCGGTGATGGATTTGGAGAAATTTCGAAGAAGGCAACCAGTAGCATTATCTGGGCGTTGTATGGAACGAGGCGCGCCAAGGGAACTCCGACTGTCTTGCGCAGAAAGTCAATTGCCCGATAGAGAGCAATCTCTGTGGCGTCTACGTACTCAGCCAATCCTTCTCGGACCCGGTCAGCAAGGACTTCCCAGCGGGCTTCCTGAACGTCCTCCTCGCCAGCAACAGCCAAAATGGCCCTAAAAATCGTCATTGACGGAATGGTGCCGAACCCCGTCGATGCCACATCCTCCTGGATGGTACTAATTCGTTCAGCAAGACTCTCGCTGTTATCGTTCTTGTATGTCAGTGCGGAAACCATCTGATCAGGGCTCATTGATTGCCCACTGTTGTTAAGGCGAGAAAAAACTCTGACTGCCCGCTTCAAATCTCCGCCGACGAGTCGAACCGCTGCCATTTGGTATGACTTGAACCGCTGGGCAAGCTCCTCGGCTTCGTTGATAAGCTCCGAGACGTTCTCTTGGAACTTCTCGGATTCCTCTAGGCGCCGCGCGAAAGACAGAAAGTCCATGGTCCGCAGGACTGATCGCATTGGAAGATAGTTTTCCGGCGGTGGCGACGTCGGCTTCTTCCAATGCCGGAACTGGTTTCGATCTCCTTGTTCACCGAGTGCGCGAAATACTTCCCACATCCATGAACTTTGCCCCGTTTCGTTCGATGGTTCTTGGCTTCTGCGAAGGCACCCATACAGGGTGGAAAGCCGTTGATGGCCGTCGAGTAGGTACGAAACTCGACTGTCTTTTGGGGGTGGAGGTATCTTGAAGTCGGCAATTTTGTCCAGGCTGGCGAGCGGTAGATTTGTTTCCCAAATCAACAAGCTGCCGATCGGAAATGATCGGTCAATGCTGTCGAAAAGGTCGGTCATCTGCTCTGGGCGCCACACAAATGGACGCTGAAACTTTGGAATACGAAGGCGCCCTTGTGTGATTTCGTCAAGAAGGTTCTCTAGAAGAATGATTTCCGGCTTGACAACGGTCTGATTGTCTTCGTTGGACATTGGCGGGAAAACCTCATTAAATAATTGTTGCTATTTTTTGGAGAATTTCTCGTATCTCGTCTGCAGTGTCCAGGTTCGGTCGCTCGAATTCAGTAGGGGCCAGATATGGTGAGCGCTCACGAAAACGTGCAAGTATTTTTGTCCCAAACCCTCCACGAAGAGCTTTGATCAGCTCCGCTGGAGTGTCAGAAAAGAGTGTGCCGTGCTCAGATCGTATGCGGGCGGGTTCATCTGGTCTGCCGAACCCATACTTCATGTCATAGTAGCCACGTTGCTCTTTTGTGAGCTTCTTCAGGGCATTTACCCGACGGTTAATGATTTTATGTTTACCGCATAAGAAGAGAACTGAGTTTGGTACGTAATTCTCCGCCTCGCGAAGCTCGAGAACATGAACCTCGATACCATCGGCGGCTAGCTGTCTTGCTTTTTTGTGACTCTTGGTAACTTGTCCAGGTGACCATCGATCGCTGTCAAGTAGGGCAAATATTCTAACCACATGATGAAAGGAGTCACGCTCGGATTTTGCCACCAGCTCAAGGCGTTCGCCCCCTGAATGGCGGAATACGGCCCAGCCTTTGTTGAGAGCCTCGTAGACCCGAGCCTCTTTGAAAACCTCAGCCAGTGAATATATGAAAGCTCCATCGTTTAGCAAGTCCTCGACGACAAGAACGGCAGGCTTTCCTAAGTCTTCGACTGCATCTCGCAGATTGTCTCGACTTATCGATATGGGAGCAGGTGTGGTTGAGGGTGCCCAGGCTTCCGCGACGATGGCCTTGGTGCCAAGGTCGGTGCACATGGTGGAGACGGACGGGGCATGCGTAGCAAAGTACCTTGCAGCTGCCTCGATACTTTCGGTGTCCGGTACCCAATCATGTCGCGACTCTGCGAACCACTCAAGTAGGTTTAATAGTCCTCTGATCGAATCAGAGTTGTCAAACGTGTCTGCCGTAATCTTAATGCGCATTGGGCCCACTAAGTTGAGACAGCTGCGCCTTTGCAAGCAGCTTCGCCTCATCGTAATCTTCTGAGAAGACTCCCCGTGGCCAGTAGTCAAGATTTCCGGCGTCGTCTACATTTATGCGGCGCGCTACGGTTGAGCCATTACTATTCTCAATAAAATACAATGATATACTGGTGGGTGCTAATTTCCCTTCGGCAACTCGTCGCCGAAGGCGGAGTAGAAATGTCTCACTATGGGTTTCTATGAGAAATCGGGCATTTGTTCCCAGGGTGGCATTTAAATAGAGGTCGGCAAGTGTTCCATGCGCAGCGGGATGTAGGTGTAGCTCTGGTTGTTCAACCATCTCCAGGATGGGCTTCTTGGTTCCAGTATACAAATCGAGAGCGCGCTGTACGAATATCGGCAGCGCCTGCGCGATTCCGGTTCCCGTGTCGACTAGATTTACTTCGACGCTTGGATCGACCTTCGACTGTAGTACTATGTTGTATAGTCCGCTGCTCTCGACTGCATTGACCGACCAGTCTGGAAGGCTTTTTCCGAAGTGTTGATTGATGAATTCGATTAAGCCTCCTTGATTTCTCTTCAGGTCGGCCGCTAGAATGCTGGCGGTGTGCTCACCGCTGGGTCCCACGAAGTCTGGCA
Organism: Amycolatopsis sp. SB7-3; assembly: GCF_041021335.1. NCBI lineage: Bacteria > Bacillati > Actinomycetota > Actinomycetes > Pseudonocardiales > Pseudonocardiaceae > Amycolatopsis > Amycolatopsis sp. SB7-3. The sequence goes on along the minus strand of NZ_JBFPJQ010000001.1, from coordinate 987,973 downwards.
TTCGGGTGGGCATTCGATAGAATCTGGCCGGCCGGTCCCGAAATGGTCCTAGGTATCGAATTGTTCCTAAGTTTTCACGAATCCTCGAACTGAGCTCAAGAATCTCATCTCTAATTGTCGAGCTTATTTTTTCGGATTCGATAGCCGTGGGCAGTAGTCCGCGAAATCTCACTAGGATTTCATGCTCATTCAATCCAGGGCCAGTGAATGAGTAATTTGCTGCGCCGTCGCTAGGGTCGTTGCGTTCCCATGTGAGGGTTAGGCGGCGATCATTTGTTGTTACTTCAAATAGGCTAACCGTCTGAATGTGGTACTCGTCGATGTTTTGTACTTTCACAGTCAGATCGACGGGGCCCTGCTCGGTTTCGACCGTGAAACCGATTTCGATGCTGCCGTGCGGACGACGACCATGGATCAAGTCGAGAAACGAGTCGACGATGTCTTCGCCCAGTAGGTCGAGGTCAAGTGGTGTTGTCGAGTCTGTGTGTATGCCTGTGGACAAGACAAGTGGAGAGCGGGTCAGTGCGCTCTTGCCTGAGTTGTTGCGACCGAACAAGCAGGTGATCGGACGTAGCTCAATGGTTTGCCTGTCAGCAAAGCACCTGTAGTTGCTCAGGGTCATCCTGGAAAGGGACACCGAGCAACCTTAGCGTCTAACCGCGCAGACGCCGCTGAGGCGGCACTTGGCAGGTTGTGTCAAGTGCCGCCTCAACGGAGTGTGATGTAGTACTCAGGCGATCAGTCGAACGCCCGGGCGATCAGCGCCTTCTGCTCGACCTCGTGCACCTTGGACGAACCGGCCGACGGCGCCGCCATCGGACGACGCGACACGACGTCCAGGTTGGAGAACACCTCCGGGAGCTTCCGGGGCAGGTTCAGGCCGAAGAACGGCCACGCGCCCTGGTTCTCCGGCTCCTCCTGGACCCAGACCGCGGGAGCGCCGTTGTAGCGCTCCAGCGCCGCCAGCAGCTTCTTCTTCGGCAGCGGGTAGTACTGCTCGATGCGCACGATCGCGACGTCGTTCGCCTCGCGCTTCGTGCGCTCGGCCACCAGCTCCCAGTACAGCTTGCCCGACGTCAGCAGGACCTTGCGGACCTTCGACGGGTCGACGACGGCGTCGTCGATGACCGACATGAACTTCGTCTGCCCGGTGAAGTCCTCGACCGCCGAGGTCGCCGCCTTGTTCCGCAGCATCGACTTCGGGGTGAAGGTGATCAGCGGCCGGTTCACCCCGTCGAGGGCGTGGCGGCGGAGCAGGTGGAAGTAGTTCGCCGGGGTCGACGGGACCGCGACGGTCATCGAGCCTTCGGCGCACAGCGAGAGGAAGCGTTCGATGCGGCCGGAGGTGTGGTCCGGGCCCTGGCCTTCGTGGCCGTGCGGCAGCAGCAGCACGACGTCGGAGAGCTGGCCCCACTTGGCCTCGCCGGAGGAGATGTACTCGTCGATGACGGTCTGCGCGCCGTTGACGAAGTCACCGAACTGCGCTTCCCACATGACGAGTGCTTCGGAGTTGGCCACGGAGTAGCCGTATTCGAAGCCGACCGCCGCGTACTCGGACAGCGCCGAGTCGTAGATCATCACGCGGCCCTGGTTCTCGGCGAGGCTGGCCAGCGGGGAGTACTCCTGGCCGGTCTTGCGGTCGATCAGCACCGAGTGGCGCTGGGTGAAGGTGCCGCGGCGGGAGTCCTGGCCGGACAGCCGCACGAGGCGGCCTTCCATGGCCAGCGAACCGAAGGCGAGCAGCTCACCGAACGCCCAGTCGATGCCGCCTTCGCGGGACATCTTGTGACGGCGCTCCATGACCGGCTTGACCCGCGGGTGCGGGGTGAAGCCCTCGGGCACGTTCAGGAACGCGTCGCCGATGTGCTCGATGACCTCGGTGGTGGTCGCGGTGGGCACCTTGGCCGGGACCTGCTGCTCCTCCTCGACCGAGGGACTGGCCTTCGCCGGGTGCTTCTCCAGCTCGCGGACCTCGTTGAACACGTGCTCCAGCTGGCTGGAGAAGTCGCGCAACGCGGCTTCGGCCTCTTCGACGGAGATGTCGCCGCGGCCGATCAGCGATTCGGTGTAGGTCTTCCGGACCGAACGCTTCGTGTCGATGATGTCGTACATCGCCGGCTGCGTCATCGAGGGGTCGTCGCCCTCGTTGTGGCCGCGGCGGCGGTAGCAGATCAGGTCGATCACGACGTCCTTGTGGAACGCCTGGCGGTAGTCGACGGCCAGCTTGGCCACCCAGTGCGCGGCCTCGGGGTCGTCACCGTTCACGTGGAAGATCGGCGAGCCGATCATCTTCGCGACGTCGGTGGCGTACTGGCTCGAACGCGAGTGCTCGGGCGCGGTGGTGAAGCCGACCTGGTTGTTGACGATGACGTGCACGGTGCCGCCGGTGCGGTAGCCGCGCAGCAGCGCCAGGTTCAGGGTCTCGGCCACGACACCCTGGCCCGCGAAGGCCGCGTCGCCGTGCATCAGGACGGGGAGGACGGTGAAGCCCTCGCCACCCTTGTCGAGGATGTCCTGCTTCGCGCGGACGATGCCCTCGAGGACCGGGTCGACGGTCTCCAGATGCGACGGGTTCGCGGTCAGCGACACCTTGGTCTCGCCGTCGCCGAACATGCGGAAGTACTTGCCCTCGGCGCCGAGGTGGTACTTCACGTCACCGGAACCGTGCGCCTGGCCCGGGTCGAGGTTGCCCTCGAACTCCTGGAAGATCTGCGCGATCGGCTTGCCGACGATGTTCGCGAGCACGTTCAGGCGGCCGCGGTGCGGCATGCCGATGACGACCTCGTCGAGTTCGTGCTCGGCGGCCTTGTCGAGGATGGTGTCGAGCAGCGGGATCGCGGTCTCGCCGCCTTCGAGGGAGAACCGCTTCTGGCCGACGTACTTGGTCTGCAGGAAGGTCTCGAACGCCTCGGCGGCGTTGAGCTTCGAGAGCACGTACTTCTGGACCGCGGGGTCCGGCTTCTCGTGCGGGATCTCGACGCGGTCCTGGATCCAGCGGCGCTCCTCGGGGTCGAGGATGTGCGTGTACTCGATGCCGACGGTGCGGCAGTAGGAGTTGCGCAGCACGCCGAGGATGTCGCGCAGCTTCATCCGCTCCTGGCCGGCGAAGCCGCCGACCGGGAACTCGCGGTCCAGGTCCCACAGGGTCAGGCCGTGGGAGAGGACGTCGAGGTCGGCGTGGCTGCGCTGCCGGTAGTTCAGCGGGTCGGTGTCGGCCATCAGGTGACCGCGCATACGGAAGGCGTCGATCAGCTCGATGACCCGCGCGGTCTTGTCGACCGGGCCGTCCGGGATGTCGGCGACCCAGCGGATCGGCTCGTACGGCAGGCGCAGGCTGGTGAAGACGTCGTCGTAGAAGCCGTCCTCGCCCAGCAGCAGCTCGTGGATGCGCTTGAGGAACTCGCCCGACTCCGCGCCCTGGATGATGCGGTGGTCGTAGGTCGAGGTCAGCGTCATGATCTTCGAGACGCCGAGGTCGACCAGCGCCTTCTCGCTGGTGCCCTCGAAATGCGCCGGGTACTGCATGGCGCCGACGCCGATGATCGCGCCCTGGCCCGCCTGCAGCCGCGGCACCGAGTGGTTGGTGCCGATGCCGCCGGGGTTGGTCAGCGAGATCGTGGTGCCGGCGAAGTCGTCGGCGGTCAGCTTGCCGTTGCGGGCCTTCTTGACGATCTCCTCGTAGGCCTGCCAGAACTGCATGAAGGTCATGTTCTCGGTGGCCTTGATGGAGGCCACGACGAGCGTGCGGGAGCCTTCCTTGCCCTTCATGTCGATCGCGAGACCGAAGTTCACGTGCTCCGGCGTGATCGCGAACGGCTTCCCGTCGATCAGCTGGTAGTGCCGGTTCATGTTCGGGAAGTCCTTCAGCGCCCGGACCATCGCGTAGCCGATGAGGTGCGTGAAGGAGATCTTGCCGCCGCGCGTGCGCTTGAGGTGGTTGTTGATGACGATGCGGTTGTCGGCCATCAGCTTCGCCGGGACGGCGCGCACACTCGTGGCCGTCGGCACGGACAGCGAGGCGTCCATGTTCTTCGCGATCGCCGCCGCGGCGCCGCGGAGCTGCTTCGACTCCGCCTCGGCGTCCTTCTCGGCCGGCTTGGCGGGGGCCTTCTCCGCAGCCTTGGGCGCCGCCGCCTTCGGGGCGGGCTTCGCCTCGGTCTTCGGGGCGGCCTTCGCCGGGGCTGTCTGCTTCGCGGTGGGCTCGGTCTTCGGGGCCGGCTTCGTGGCCTGGCCGTTGGAGGCCGCGCTCTCCTTGGCGGGAGCCGTGGGGGCCGGGCGTGCGCCTTCAGCCTTGGTCTTCGCGTCCTGCGTTGGCTTGAAATCCGCGAAGAAGTCGTGCCAGGCGGCATCGACTGAGCTGGGGTCGGCGAGGAACTGGTCGTACATTTCCTCGACCAGCCACTCGTTGGGGCCGAATTGTGACGCAGGGCTGCTGCTGGACACGGCTTGGACTCGCCTCTATCCGTCTCGAGATCTTGAACACCGCTGATGCGCCTACCAGGCTAACCCCCTCGGTCGCAGCCGTGTGATGGAACTGGCCTGTGTGAGGCGTGGCGCACTAGGTGATGGGTCACTGTCTCGATCAAGAGACCGAAAATAGGCCACTCGCCGACCTCGCCCGCCGCCGCCTGGGGGAGCAAGGGACCTTTGCTACCACTTTCACCGTCCGTGCAGGTCAGGTCACTGTTTCGTCGATGAGGGTTGGCTGAGTCGTCGTGCCCGGACAGCCTGGAGTTCACGTCGGAGCGCTTCGCTGGGTGGAGGATGCGGCCGGTGTCGTGCCGGCCGCCGGTCCCCGCGAGGTGGTGGCGGCCCATGTGGCTCGACGAGTGCCCGTCGTTCTGGGACGAGGGGCGTGTGCGCCCGCTGGTCACCGAGTCCGGCAAGGTCGTGCTGATGTGCGACTCGTGCTCGGCGGTCTGGCCGACGCTCGCCGACTTCAAGGAGATGGAGCACGTCGAGCCCGACGAGCCGGACTGGACGGTGGCGGCAGGCGTGCACGTCCGGCCGGGGACCGTCCGGTGGGCATCGGTCCAGGACCTCGAGGTCGCCGGGATGGGCGGCCTCAAGTGGCGGCCTTAACCGGGGTACGGACGCTCCGCGGGTAGCAGCGCTTTGGCGTCTTCGATGCGGTTCGCCGCGACCAGGGCGCCGACCTCGCGCATGACCGGGGTGACGTCGGTGACCGCCGTGATCCATTTGTCGACATAGCGATCGACGGCCTCGCCGCTCAGTCCCATCTGGAGCGAACGGTGCTTCAAGGGGCCGAGCCGGATGCTGCGTTCCGGATCCCACTGGATGCGGACCGGGCTGGTCTTGACCTCGTGCTGCCACGTCTTCCGGTCGGGATGGACATCTGGGTCGTAGTGGCTGAGCGCCGCGTGGTCGAGCGCCCAGGCGAAACCCTCGCGAGTGATGTCGAGGGCGAGTACGCGCTCTTGACCGGGCTTCGCGGCCCAGCCGCAGCGGTACGCCATCCAGAGGAAGGACGGCTTGATCCAGGTCATGCGTTCGCGTTTGAACGGCGGTACGAAGGTGCCCGCCTTCAGCGCGGCGTCGGCGATGGCCGGGGCGTACGCCTGATAGACGCGGATCGTGGTTTCGGTGTACAGGGCGCGGATCTGCCGCGCCGGGATCTCTTCTTTCATTTCCCGGTCAGCGTGACAGGTGGGGGTGGGCGTGCGCGACCGAAATTCCCTTGCCCATCGGGTCATGCTGAACGCATGGCATTGCTGCGCAAGGGATCGCGACGGATCGTCGTCGATGACACCGCTTACCGGTGGATCGTCCGGCGGAAGCCCACCTACGCACAGGACGGCGGGTATTTCCTTTCGTACGGGGTGGAATCGGAGGACGCGCGGGGTGCGGTGCTGGTGGTGCGGACGGATCACGCGCACCCGTTGAACTACCTGGGGGTGCCGTCGAAGGCCGTGCTGCCTTCGGATGTCGAACGGGCGATCCGGCTGGCGCTGGCGCGTGGGTGGGAGCCGGCGGCTCCGGGGGCGCAGTTCCAGCTCGACCTCGCGGCTGGGTGAGGGGCTACGGCGTCGTGAGTGGCGTTCGACGTGCTTGAAGGCGCGACTCGCGTGATTGGGGGCGTGACACGCGTGATTGGACGGACGACACGACCGCGGCATGGTCAGCCCAGGGACCAAAGGCGGGCGTAATGACCGCCCGCGGCGACGAGTTCCGCGTGCGTGCCCTGTTCGACGATCCGGCCGTGGTCCAGTACGACGATCCGGTCCGCCTTGGCGGCGGTGGCGAGCCGGTGCGCGACCACGAACGTCGTGCGGCGGCGCGCGAGTTGTTCGGTCGCGCGCAGGACGGCGGCTTCGGTGGACGGGTCGAGTGCCGCGGTCGCCTCGTCGAGCAGGAGGACGTCCGGGTCCACGAGTTCGGCGCGGGCGAGGGCGACGAGTTGCCGTTGCCCGGCCGAAAGGGACCGTCCGCGTTCACCGACGGGCTGGTGGAAACCGGCCGGGAGCGCGGCGACACCGTCGAGCGCGCCGACGGACCGGACCGCCTCCTCGACCTCCGCGTCCGTCGCGGAAGGCCTGCCGTAGCGCACATTGTCCGCGACGGTTCCCGAGAACAGATGCGCTTCCTGCGGTACCACGCCCATTCGCGTGCGCAGGGCGGCGAGGTCGTACTCGCGGATGTCGGTCCCGTCGATCCGGACCACGCCGCCGGTCGCGTCGTAGAACCGCGCGACGAGCTTCACCGCCGTCGACTTCCCGGCGCCCGTCGCGCCGACCAGTGCGACGGTCTCGCCGGGCGCGACGTCCAGTGAGAGCTGTGAGAGGGCGGGTTCGTCCGTTGCGGTGTAAGCGAAATCGACGTCCTTGAAGGAGACCTCGCCGCGCAGGCGATCCGGCATGGCGACCGGGTTTTCCGCCTGCGGAACGGAAGTCGGCGTGCGCAGGAGATCGCCGATCCGTGTCAGGCCGACCCGCGCCTGCTGGTAGCCGTCGAACACCGAGGACAGTTGCTGGATCGGCGAGAAGAACTGCCCCAGGTACAACAGGAACGCCACCAGCACACCGGCCGACAACGTGCCCGCCGCCACCCGGTTCGCGCCGACGATCAGCACGACGACCTCGGCCAATCCGGAAAGCATTGCCGCGAAAGGGAAGTACGTCGCGACGAGACGCTGGGCGCGAAGCCGCGAACGCCGGTATTCGTCGCTTCGGGACGCGAACTTCTCGGCAGTGCGCTCCTCGCGCGTGTACGCCTGCGCGACCCGCAACCCGTTCACGTTCTCCTGCATGTCCGCGTTGACGACGCTGACCCGCTCCCGGGCTTCGGTGTACGCCTTGGACGACGCGCGGCGGAAGATCACGGTCGCCACGACGAGGATCGGCAGCACCGCGAGCGCGTACGCGGCCAAGCCGATGTCGGTGATCATCAGCGCCGCCGCGATCCCGACCAGCGTCAGCGCGCTCACCACCGCCTGCGCGACACCGGTCTGCAGGAACGTCGAGAGCGCGTCGACGTCGGTGGTCATCCGGGTCATGATCTTCCCGGACAGCTCGCGTTCGTAGAAGTCGAGCCCGAGCCGTTGCAGATGGGCGTAGCTGCGCACGCGCAGCGAGTACAGCACCGTCTCGCCGACCCGCGCCGTCATCTTCGTCTGGAGGTACACCACCAGCCAGTCGGTGAGGATCACCAGCGCGCCGATCCCGGCGGCCAGCCAGATCACCGCCTCCGCGCCGGCGCGCACCCCGTTGTCGATGCCGTGCTGATACAGCGCGGGCATCGCGATGGTGGCCAGCGCGTCCGCCGCGACCAGCCCGATCACCAAGGCGAGCGGGCCGCGCACCGGTTTCAGCAGGCGGCCGAGGCGGAACTGCGGTTCGGGCGCGGTGACGTCCGTGCCCGGCAGCCGCGGGACATCCGTGGCGGGCGGCAGTTTCCGGACGCCTTCGATGAGCTCCTGGCTCGGCGGCAGGTCGACGTCCCATTCGCCGCCCGAGCCCTTCCGCTCGCCCGCCAGCTCGTCGGCCTTGTCCTGTGCCGGCCACAGCGCGGGGGTGATCCCGGCGGGACCGCAGTCGAGACCCTCGCATCGATGCGGCTCCTCGACGTCGTCACCCGGACCCGCGACGAGTTCGCGGAACAGCGGGCAGCGGGCGAGCAGTTCCTCCTCGGTGCCGACGTCGACGACGCGGCCCTTGTCGAGCACGGCGATCCGGTCGGCGAGGGCGAGGGTGGAACGGCGGTGCGCGATGAGCAGGGTCGTCCGGCTCGCGGTGACCGAACGCAGCGTGTCGTGGATCGCCGCCTCGGTGACCGTGTCGATGGCGGAGGTCGCGTCGTCGAGGACCAGCACGCGCGGATCGGTCATCAGCGCCCTCGCGAGGCCGAGCCGTTGCCGCTGACCGCCGGACAACGTCAGCCCGCGCTCGCCGACGAGCGTGTCGTAGCCGTCGGGGAGGCGCTGGATGAACTCGTCCGCCTCCGCCGCCCGTGCGGCCGCGCGGATCTCTTCGTCGCTCGCGTCCGGCCTGCCGTAGGCGATGTTGTCGCGGACCGACGACGAGAAGAGGAACGCCTCTTCGAAGACCACGCCGATCGCACCGCGCAGATCGTGCTGCCGGACGTCGCGGACGTCGAGGTCGCCGACCTGGACCGAGCCGCTGTGCACGTCGTAGAACCGGGGCAGCAGCAAGGAGATCGTCGATTTGCCCGAACCGGCCGTGCCGACCAGCGCGAGTGTTTCGCCCGGCCGCGCCTCCAGGGTGAGCCCGTCGAGCACGGGATCCGACCGCGTGTAGCCGAAGGAGACGTCCTCCAGCCGGACACCGAGCGGGCCGTCGGGCAACGGCCGCGCGTCCGGGCTGTCGACGACGTCGGGCTGCGCGTCGATGAGTTCGTTGACCCGTTCCGCGCCCGCCCTGGTCAGCTGGGCCTGCACGACGAGGCTGGAGATCATCCGGGCCGGGCCGATCAGGATGGACAGATAGGTCGCGAACGCCAGGAACGTGCCGAGGCTGACCTCGCCCTTCAACGCCAGGATGCCGCCGACCGCCAGCACCGCGACCTGTCCCGCGGCGGGGAGGGCCGCCGTCGTGGCCGTCGGCAAGGACGAGAGCCGGGCCGCGCGCATGCGTTCGGCGAAGAGCTTCTTCGCCGTCTTCTCCAGCTTCGCGACTTCGCGCGCTTCCTGGCCGAAGCCCTTCACGACGCGTACGCCGGTGACGGTCTCCTCGACCTGCTGCGCGACGTCGGCCGCGCGCTGCTGGGCGGCCCAGGTCGCGGGGAAGAGCCGTTTCCGGCTCACCGCCATGATGATCGCGATCGCCGGGGCGACCACCATCGCGATCAGGGTCAGCGTCGGCGACATCCACAGCATCGCGCCGAGTGACAGCAGCGCGAAGATCACCGAACCCGCCGAAAGCGGTACCTGCATCAGGACCGACGTGACCAGCTGCAGATCCGAGATCGCACGCGAGGCGACCTGGCCGGTGCGCAACGCGTCCTGCTTGCCGCCGTCGAGCCGCGAGACCGCGCCGAACACCTGGCGGCGCAGGTCGTGCTGGACGTCGAGGGCCAGCCGACCACCGACGTACCGGCGGGCGAACGCGTTGCCGAAGGTCAGCACCTGCAGCACCGCCATCACTGCGGCGAGCAGGCCGAGGCGGGAGGTGTCGCCCGCGACGGCGTCGTCCAGCGCCTCGCGGATCAGCAGCGGGCCGGCGGCCTGGAGCCCGACGCCGATGATCGCCGCGCCCAGCGAGAGCACGACGAGCCAAGGATGTTTCCAGCACGAAGCGGCCAGGCGGCGGATCCAGCCTCCGGTGGGCACCGGGGCCGTCTCACGTGCCGGACTGGCTTGACGGGGACGAGGTGGAGCAGTAGTCACCCCGCAAGCCTAGGCGTGCGCACCGACATGATCGGCCGGTTCGCGCAGGGCCGAATGCCATGAAAGGTCCTTTCCTTGCGAAATTTGCAAGGAAAGGACCTTTCATGGCGCGTGTGCGGCGGGAGGGTGTGACCTACGTGATGTCCTTCTTCTGGTTCACGGCCCAGCCGGCGAGGAAGAAGATCATCGTCCAGCCGAAGAAGATGAGCGCCGAAGCCCACCACGAGAACGCGCCGGGCGCACCGGCCGCGTACTGCAGCGCCCACGCCGTCTCGTCCTGCAGACCGGGCACCTTCACACCGGCGGCGCCGAACGCCTCCGCGCCGATGGCGCCCACGATGCCGTTGACCGTGCCGTTCGGCAGGACGCCGCCCAGCCAGGTGATGTCCGCGGCCCCGAACATGACGAACACCAGCACGTTCTCGACCACCAGCATCCAGATGGTCAGCGTGATGATGCTGCCGACCACGCTGCGCCAGACCGCGCCGACCCCGATACCGAACAGGGTCGCCAGGATCGTCGCGAGGACACCCGCGCCCAGCACGCCCAGCCACTGGCCCGCCGTCGGCAAGCGCTGGCTGTCGACCGTGATCACGGTGCCGAGGCTCGCCGCGCCCACGATGATCACGCCGTAGATCGCACCCCAGACGATGTAGGTGATCATCTTCGCGCTCAACGCCGAAACCCGGTTCGGAGCGGTGAGGAACGTCGTCGTGATCGTCTTCTTCGTGTACTCGCCGGCGAGGGCGAAGACGCCGAAGATGATCGGGATCATCGTGCCGATGTTGATGCCGTGCCCGAGGGCGAGCAGACCGACCGGCAGCTCACCGGTCGAGATGCCGAGCGCCTCGGTCAGCTCACGGGTGTCCGAGCGGCCGAGGAAATCACTGAAGTCGTTGGTGACCATGCCCCAGAACAGGGCGAACGCGAAAGCGAAGACCACCGCGGGGATCATCAGCGCCCACCACGCCTTGAGCGTGAGCGTCTTGCGGAACTCCGCCTTGATCAGGTTGCCCATCAGCCCTGGCCTCCCCAGCCCTCGTTCTGGCCCTGCTGCTGCGCCTGCTGCTGAGGCGGCGCCTGCTGGTACTGCGGTTGCTGCGGCGGCTGACCCTGCTGCTGGAACTGCTGCGGCGGTGCGAAACCGGGCGGCGGCGTGTTCTGCGGCGCGTAGCCGGGCGGCGGCCCCTGATAGCCGGGCGGCGGGCCCTGGTAACCCGGAGGCGGACCCTGGTAGCCCGGCGGCGGGCCCTGCTGGAAACCGGGCGGCGGCGCGGCGTACTGGCCCTGCGTCAGCTGGAAGAACATGCGCTCCAGATCCGCCGTCTCCTCCTGCATGCCGTAGACGGCGATGCTCGCCTTCGCGGAGACGTCACCGATCTGCTGCACCGTCGCGCCCGAGACCGCGACCCGGCCGTCCGGCATCGGCGAAACCTGCGTGATCCCCGCCTCCTGCAACGCGGAGACGAGACCGCTCGCGTCGGCCGACTGCACCAGCACCCGGGACTGGTTGCTCTTGCGCAACTGGTCCAGCGAGCCGTTGTAGCGCGTCATGCCCTGGCTGATGATCACGACCTGGTCGATCGTCTGCTCCACCTCGTTCAGAAGGTGGCTCGAGACCAGCACCGTGCGCCCCTCACGCGCGTACGCGCGCAGGAAGTTCCGAAGCCACAGGATGCCTTCGGGGTCGAGCCCGTTCGTCGGCTCGTCCAGCACCAGCACCTGCGGATTCCCCAGCAACGCCGTCGCCAGCGCCAGCCGCTGCCGCATACCGAGCGAGAACCCGCCCGCCTTGCGGTCCGCCGCCGACGAAAGACCCACCAGCCCCAGGACCTCGTCCACCCGCTGATCCGGCATCCCGATCGCCGCCGAGTACACGCGCAGATGATTCCGCGCCGTGCGACCCGGGTGGAAACCCTCGTTCTCCAGCACCGAACCGACGACCCGCGCCGGATTCCCCAGCTGGTCGTGCGGGCGCCCGTTGATGGTCGCCGTGCCGTTCGTGGGCGTCACCAGCCCGAGCAGCATCCTCAGCGTCGTCGTCTTCCCGGCCCCGTTGGGCCCCAGGAAGCCGGTCACCGAACCGGGCTCCACCGTGAAGCTCAGATTCTGGACCGCGTTGACCGCACCGAACTGCTTGCTCAGGTTCTGCACCGCGATGCGGCCACTGCCGTCGTGCATACCGTCCCCTTTTGTTGACGAAGGCCGATCACGCGACATCCTGCCTCACGGGGTGAGTCCGTACCCGAGGAAGGGGTCAATCCGCCGAAAGCGACCTTCGTCACGTTCGACCGGGTGACGGATCCGTCCTCCAGGGCACCCGTCGCTGCGCCGAATGGCCGCTGACTACCGGATATACGACGCAGAGCGCGGAAAATCACCGACCTCGCCAGAGGTTCGTGAAGAAATAATTCGGAAGACATGGCAACCCCATGCAGCGCGACGGCGACTTATTACCTACGATGTAGGAGGCGGCCCGCTCCCAGTGACCCCCAGGCTGGTCGAGCGGGCCGCCCTCAGCCCCTTTGCCCCACTTCGGTCGACGCTGGCGCGTCTTCCCGAAGGTGGGGCTTCGTCGTATCACCCGGGGGGCCGAGCCCCCCGGACCCCCACGGTGCGGTCGGCGCCGGTTCTCGAGGGGTGGCCGACGGCGCGGAGCGGCGTGGCCTGGTGAGTTGAGCGCAGGCACGGAGCGGCGTGGCCGCGGGAAAGGTTTGGGAAAGGTCGGGGTCGGATCCTGTCGTCGAGAAGGTGACGAGGGGAGAGTGACCGGTGGAGACCGATCCGGTACGGAAGATCAGAGAGGTCGCGGAGCTGCTCGCGAAGAGCAAGGCCGCGCTCCTGCGGGCCGAGGGGGAGCTGGCGGGGCGGCGCTACACGGCGTCGGCGCGTGGGGGGCTTGTTCGGGCGGAGGTGGATCATCGGGCGCGGCTCGTCGGGATCCACATCGACCGGGCCGCGGTGGCACGCAGCCGTGGTGGAGAGCTTGGCGCGTACATCGTCGAGGTGGTCGGTCAGGCGCGTGAAGAGGCCCGCGCCGAATATCGGCGGCTGGCCCGGGCAGGCGTCCGATGAACGGCCTGCTGCGGCTTCACGACCTCGACGACGAGGAAGACGACAGGCGGCCGGTCTCCCGGCGGGACGACCATTTCGCCGGTGCGGACATCGACGCCGGTCTCGGCAGGGTCCACGTCGACGAAGCCGGTGACCTGGTCGCCGTCGACCTCGACGAGCGGGCACTGCGCACGATGAACCCGGCCGCGCTCGGCGGCCATCTCCTCGCGGCGATCGAGCGGGCCGAACAGGCCGCCAGGGCCGAGCGGATCGAACGGAGAAAACTCTGATGGCGGAGGGAACCGGCTACGAGGTCGTCCCGGAATCGCTCGCGGACATGGCGACGGAGTTCCGGACCGCGGCCGATTCGTGGACCACGCTCAAGGAGACGGTCGGCAGGCTGACGATGGGACCGGGCGACCTCGGTCTGCTCGCCACCGGCGCGGGATACATCGAGGCGTACAACGGCGCGTGCAACCTCGTCGTCGAGAAACTCGGCGAAGCGATCACGAGCTTCGAGGACACCGCATCCGCGCTCGTCACCGTCGCCAACACCTACGCCGCGCAAGACGCCGAGTACTACGAGCAGTTCGGCTACCTGGGGAGCGACGATGACTGAACCCGCGCCGTATCCGGAAGGAGACGCGGCGACCGTGCAGGACGCCGCGGATGCCGTGAGCGTCGTCTGCGGTCCCGCGGTCGGCACCGGGGTGAAGGTGGTCCTCGACGAGATCCGCAAGATCCTCGGCGACCACACGATCGCCTCGTCGCTCGCCGGCCAATGGGGTGAAGCGCAGAAGACGCCGAGCACGGTGGCCGACGGGCTGAACACGAAACTCGGTTCGCTGGACGCGTATTGGCAGGGAGGCGCGTTCGACGCGTTCAAGACCCACACCGATCGGGTCGTCCAGGAATGCGATCTGACGGCCGCGAAACTGGGGGAAGTGGGCTCCCTGCTCGCCCAAACGATCGCCTTCGTGCACGAGACGTGGGGGATGGCCATCGGGTTCATCACGAAGGCGGCCGCGGGCTGTGCCAGTCTTTTCGATCCGACTGAGGTGGTCGGCGCGATCAACGACCTGGTCTCCAGCTACGCCGATCTCATCGAGAACGCCTTCTCGACGATGGGCGAGTTCGCGGCCAACGTGAAGGCCATCGAGATCTCCGCGCTCAGCTTCCCGGCACCGGGGACGCTGCCGAGCGAAGTGAGCAACCCCGACAGATGGGTGATCGAACCGGCACCCGAACACCCGCCGGAGGACAAGAAGCTGCCTGCCGAAGCCGGGATGGGTGAATCGCAAGGCGGCGTCACCACCCCCGACGAACCGGACACGGCCGAAGCGGAACCCGCCTGACCCGGGGAGATCCCGGCCGCCTCGGCGCGTGAACCCTCACGCGCCGAGGCGGGCCCGGATCTTCTCGGCGATCGGGTCGCCGGTGGCCGTGCACAGCCCGAGCGCCTCGTGGAGATGGTCCCGGGCTTCGGTTTCGCGTCCGTCCGCCGCCGACAGGTCGGCGAGCTGGACGAGCAGCCGGGCGGAGCCCCACCGGTCGTCCAGTTCGCGCGTGATCGCGAGCGCGTGCCGGTACTCCTCACCCGCCTGCTCCCGCAGTCCCTTGTCCCGGTACAGATCGCCGAGTGTGCGCAGGGTGAACCGCAGCGACGTGCGATCGCCGCTGCTCCGCTGCAGTGCCACGGCGTCCCGCAGATGACGCAGGGAGTCGTCGAAGAGGCCCTGCTGACGGCGAAGATCGCCGAGGTTGTTCAGCGCGATGCCCTCGCCGTGGAGGTCGCGGTCCGCCTGGAACATCTCGAGCGCGGCCGTGTAACTCGCCGCCGCTTCGGCGAAACGGCCCATGCTGTCCTGCGTCACGCCGAGGTTGTTCAACGTCCACGCCTGCCCGTGCCGGTTGCCTAGCTCGTGGAACACCTCCGCCGTGGTGCGGAAGTACTCGATCGCCTTCTCGAAGCCGCCGACGTCGTCGTGGGCGATCCCCAGGCCGAGCAGCAGGTAGGCCTCGTCGACGCGTCTTCCCGACCGCCGGGCCGCGGCCACCGCGATCTCGTGGGTGACCAGCCAGTCGTCCCAGTGTTTGGTCAGGTAGAACAGCCGCATCAGCGCGGCGGCCAGCAGGCAGCAGATGTCGTCGGCGCCCTGGTCCGCCGCGGTCCGCACCACCGCCACCAGGTTCGCGCGCTCGGCGGCGAACCAGGCGAGCGCGTCGTCGCGGGTGTGGAACGGCGCTTCGGTCGGCGTCTCCTCCAAACCGGTCAGGTCGATCACGCGGGCCTTCGGGTCGACGAGTGCGCGGGCCGCGAGCACCGTGCGCAGGAACCACACGAACAGGCGTCGCGTGGCCGCCTCACGGCAGGCGGGCTCGACCTGGCCGGCGAGTTCCCGTGCGTAGGCGCGGAGTAGGTCGTGTGTCCGGTAGCGCCCGGCGAAGCCCTCCTCGACGAGGTGGGATCGGGTGAGCGCGTCGAGAGCCTTTCGCGTGGCACGCAGGTCTTCGCCGGAGAGCGCGGCGAACGCGGACGCCGTGAGGTCGTGCCCGGGATGGAGCCCCCACAGGACGAAGAGCCGCGCGGACGACGTCGGCAGATGATGGAGGGACCGGGAGAACACCGAGCGGATCGCGGTGTGGGCGTCGCCGTCGGCGTCCATCAGGTCGAGGCGCCGGTGCTCGTCCGCCAGTTCGGCGGCGAGGTCGGCGACGCTGATGTTGTCGCGGGCGCGGAAGATCTCCGCGGCGACCCGCAGGGCGAGCGGCAGCCGGACGCACTGCCGCACCACCTGGTCGATCGCGTCGGCGGCGTCGTCCGTCCGTTCGCCCGCGAGGCCGCGGAACAACTCCCGCGCGTCGGAAGACGGCAGCCGTCGCAGGACGATCCGGTTCGCGCCGTCGCGGGCCACCAGCCCGGCGAGTGAATCCCGGCTCGTCACGACGACATGGCAGGACGAACTCATCGGCAGCAGGGGCCGGACCTGCTCACAGGTCCGCGCGTTGTCGAGCACGACGAGCAGACGGCGGCGGGCGGCCAGCGCCCGGAACCGGGCCGCCCGCGCCGGGAGGTCGCGGGGGATCGCCGGTCCTTCGACACCGAGTGCCTGGAGGAACCCTTCGAGCACGTTCGCGGCCGAAGGCGGTTGCTCCGGCCCGTAACCGCGGAGGTCGACGTACAGCTGGCCGTCGGGGAAGCGGGGGCGGACGCGGTTGCCCCAGCGGACCACCGTCGCGGTCTTGCCGACGCCCGCGGTGCCCACCACGACGCACACCGGTGCCGAATCCCGGCCGGACAGGGCGAGCTGATCGTCCAATTCGGACAGTTCCGCCGTCCGGCCGACGAAGTTCCGAACCGTGCGGGGCAGTTCCGACGGCACGACCGCCGGTGCCGTCGAGCCCGCCGGCTCGATCGGTAGCCCGGCGAGGATGCGCCTTTCGGCTTCGCGAAGCTCCGGGCCCGGCTCGATCCCGAGTTCTTCGACGAACAGCCGTCGTGCCGCGCGGTAGGCGGCCAAGGCCGCCGTGCGCCGCCCCGCCCGGTACAGCGCGATCATCAGCAGTTCGTGCAGACGTTCCCGGAACGGGTGACGGCGGATCAGTTCGGTCAGCTCGTCCACCAGGGACGAAGACCCGCCATCGGCGAGTTCGGCCTGGCACAGCGTTTCGATCGCGGCCAGCCGGCGCTCGGTGAGCCGCCGCGCCCGCTCGGCCAGCTCCGGCGAGTCGAGCCCGTCGTACGGCTCACCACGCCACAGTGCGAGCGCCTCACGCGACAATTCGGCGCACCGCCGCGGATCGCTCGCGACGGCTTCGTCCACGAGCGACTCGAACCGCTGGGCGTCGAGTTCCCCCGGCAGCACCCGCAGCTGGTAGCCGCCCTCCCCGCTCGCCAGCCGATCCGGTTCGCCGAGCAGCCGCCTCAGCTTGTGGACGTGCAGGTACAGCTTCGACGCGGAATCGCCGGTTTCCCCCGGCCACAACACGTCGACGAGAGTGTTCGCCGGGACGTCGCGGTTGGCGTTCGCCAGCAGCGTCCCCAACAGGACCTTCTGCATACGTCCGGTGACGGCGACGGCACGGCCGGTGGAACGGACGCGGAGCGGCCCCAGTACCTCGAATTCCATCGAGTACCTCCCCGCGGACAGTGTGCCGCGATCGCGGGCAGCCGAGGGCCGGAAAGGCGCAAAAAGGAGCGAGGGACCTTTGCTCCCGGGCAAAGGTCCCTCGCGTGGGAATGTGGCGTGGGGGTCAGGCCAGGACGGCGGCCAGCTCCGTGGCGGGCAGGTCGTGCGCGGCCGCGACCGGGGCGTTGGTCAGCGCGCCCGCGTGCGTGTTGAGACCCTTCGCGAGCGAAGCGTCGGCCTGCAGCGCCTTCTGCCAGCCGTGGTCCGCCAGCTGGACGGCGTACGGCAGCGTCACGTTGGTCAGGCCGTAGGTCGAGGTGCGGGGCACCGCGCCCGGCATGTTCGCGACGCAGTAGAACACCGACTCGTGGACCTTGTAGGTCGGCTCGTCGTGCGTCGTCGGCCGCGAGTCGGCGAAGCAGCCGCCCTGGTCGATCGCGATGTCCACCAGCACGCTGCCCGGGCGCATCCGCGACACGAGCTCGTTCGAAACCAGCTTCGGGGCCTTCGCGCCGGGCACGAGCACCGCGCCGATGACCATGTCGGCCTCCAGCACGGACTGCTCGACCGACAGCGCGTTCGAGGTCACCGTGCGGATGCGGCCGCCGAAGTCGTTGTCGATCTGGCGGAGGCGGTCGACGTTCGTGTCGAGGATCTCGACGTCCGAGCCGAGGCCGAGGGCGACCCGCGCCGCGTTGAGGCCGGCGACACCGCCGCCGATCACGACCACGCGCGCCGGGTGGACGCCGGGGATGCCGCCGGGCAGCACGCCGCGGCCACCGCTCGGCTTCATCAGGGAGAACGCGCCCACCTGCGGCGCCAGCCGTCCGGCGACCTCGGACATCGGCGCGAGCAGCGGCAGCGCGCGGTTCGGGGTCTGCACCGTCTCGTAGGCGATCGCGGTGGTGCCCGCGGCCAGCAGCGCGTCGGTCAGCGGCCGGTCCGCGGCGATGTGCAGGTAGGTGAACAGCACCTGGTCGGCGCGCAACCGCGGGTACTCCTCGGCGATCGGCTCCTTGACCTTGAGCACGAGTTCGCCTTCGGACCAGGTCTCCTCGGCGGTGGCGAGGATCTTCGCGCCCGCGGCGACGTACTCGTCGTCGGAGATGGACGAGCCGACGCCCGCGCCGGTCTCGACGAAGACGTCGTGGCCGCGCCCGGTCAGTTCGTGCACGCCCGCCGGGGTGAGCGCCACCCGGTATTCATGCTTCTTGATCTCACGGGGGACGGCGATACGCACGGAAAGCCTCCTGGCGACGGTTCTGCGAACAAGGTGCTGCCACTCACGGTGAGCCACCCGGACGGCGGTGTCATCGTCCGCCGGAGACAGTGTTGAGAACCGATCATGGTTTTCGCGGCACAATCGCTTGACCTCCAGTCAACTGGAGCTTGCACCTTGGGTCACATGAGAGCCGTGTGGTTGAAAGAGTTCGGCGGGCCCGAAGTGCTCGTCGCGGGCGATGCCCCGGATCCGGTGTCCGCCGCGGGCCAGGTGCTGATCGAGGTGGCCTTCGCCAACATCACGTTCGTCGAGACGCAGTTCCGGGCGGGCGGGGGCGGGCCGTTCCGCGCCGAGCCGCCGTTGATCCCGGGCAACGGTGTCGGCGGCGTGATCAGCGCGGTCGGCGAAGGGGCGGACCTCGGTCTGATCGGCAAGCGCGTCGTGACCTCCACCGGCGGTTCCGGGGGCTACGCGGAACGGGTCGCGGTCGACGCCGCGGCGGTCTTCGAGGTGCCGGACGGCCTGGCCCTCGACGCCGCGGTGGCGATCCTCGCCGACGGCCGCACGGCGACCGCGCTGGTGACCGCCGCGCGGATCCGGCCGGGGGAGCGCGTGCTCGTCGAGGCGGCGGCCGGCGGGGTCGGCGGGCTGGTCGTCCAGCTCGCCAAGGCCGCCGGTGCCGAGGTCGTCGGCGCGGCGGGCGGTGCCGCGAAGACCG
This sequence comes from Amycolatopsis sp. SB7-3, assembly GCF_041021335.1. Lineage (NCBI taxonomy): Bacteria > Bacillati > Actinomycetota > Actinomycetes > Pseudonocardiales > Pseudonocardiaceae > Amycolatopsis > Amycolatopsis sp. SB7-3. The sequence goes on along the minus strand of NZ_JBFPJQ010000001.1, from coordinate 968,987 downwards.
GGCACGTCCGGGAGCGGGGCGCCGATCTGGCGGTCGACTACCGCGAGCCGGGCTGGGCGGAGAAGGCGGGCGAGGTCGACGTCGTGTTCGACGGGGTCGGCGGTGAGATCGGGACGGCGGCGTTCGGTTTGCTGAAGCCGGGCGGCCGGATGCTGATCTACGGCCTGTCGAGTGGTTCGTGGACGGAGGTGTCCGAAGAGGACGCCGCCGCGCGCGGGGTCACGGTGATCCGTGGCCTCGGTGGGCCGGAGCAGATGCGGGCGTTCACCGAGTCCGCGCTCGCCGAAGCCGCCGCCGGACGGCTGGAACCCGTGATCGGCCAACGGTTCCCGCTCGCACGGGCGGCGGACGCGCACGCGGTCATGCAGTCGCGGGGCGCGCTCGGCAAGACGTTGCTCGAGGTCTGATGTTCGATGTCGACGAATTCCTCGCCGGTCCGCTGACCGCCAGGGTCGCCGCGGCCGGGCCGTCCGTGCGCCCTGCCTGGTACCTCTGGGAGAAGAAGGCCTTCTGGATCCTCACCGGACCGTGGGCGCGGCTGGCCGGTCTCGTCCGCGAGTCGCCGTCTATCGCGCTGACCGTCGACGTGTGCGATGTCGGCACCGGTCTGGTGCGGCAGGTGCTCGCGCGCGGCGAGGCCGAGGTGCTGCCGTTCGACGTCCCTCGTGGACAGCGGCTGCTGAGCCGGTACCTCGGTCCCGACGAGCGCAAATGGGATGCGCGTTTTCGTTCTTACCTGCACGATGATCCCGAGGTGAAAGGGACCGTCTGGGTCCGGATGGTGCCGAAGAGATTCGTCGCCGAAGACCTCGGCTATCGGGTATGACGCACGGCCGCGTTCGCTGGGGGTGGGCGCGGTCGTGCAACCTGCGAAACGGTAAATGCAGCACGATCGAGTCAAGATGTTGATCTTACTGGCCGGTAAGCTGCCATTCTGTTCCGCATGACAAATCAGGACTGGCGGCGGGAGCGGCGTGTCCGCACCGTCGACACCGAAGGCAATCCGGCCGATGTCATCGTCGGCCTTGTCGAAACCCCCGGGCACGGATACGAAGCCGCGCTTCGGGTCGACGGTGGCCCCGGTGTCCTTTTGCCGCTTTACCCCGGTGCCGATCTGCTCGCCGCGGTACGGCAGACCATTGAGGACGGATATCGCGCCAGCGCGCACTGAACCGTCGAATGTCATGAAAGGGTCTTTCAAGACGTTTTCCGTCCTGAAAGGCCCTTTCCTGACGTCCGGCCGCGGAATGTCGCGCTACAAAGTATTCGTCGTCGAGCAGTTTGTAGTGGAATCAACTCCACCGCAGGGAAACGAGTTGCGTGATCAACGCCAGCCGGACGTCGGGATCGTCGAGATCCAGCGGGACGAGGTCGAGCAGCCGTCGCATCCGGTACCGCAGGGTGTTGGGATGGATCCGGAGTTCCTTCGCGGCCGCGCGCGGGTCTCCCGGATGCCGCAGCCACTGGTAGAGCGTGTCGACGTAGCCGCTCTCGTGGGCTTCGTCGTGCGCGCGCAGCAGGCCGAGCGGGCCGAGCTCGGCGACCTTCGAGGTGCTCGCCGCCGTCGCGCCGCGATGCAGCGAGAGGGCGGTCCACGCCTCGTCGAAGACCACGACGCGGCCGGGGACGAGCTTCGCGCGAAGCAGGCTCAGCGCCTCGTCGGCCTGGAGCCGTGAGGTCGCGAGCTCGCCGATTTCGCAGGCCGAACCGGCGGCCGCCCGTGGCGTCCCGCCCTTCCGCGACGACGGCAGGGCTTCGAGGGCCGCCCGGAGTTCGTCCCAGCCGTCGCCATCCGGGACGACGGCGTAGAGGACACCGCCGAGTTCGGTGGCCACCGGCCGCCTGCCGACACCCTGCGAGATCCGTTCGAGGAGCGCGAGCCGCAAGCCCTCGTCGTCGCGGCCGTCGCCGCCGGAGACCTCGATGACGACCACGCGGTGCGGCTCCTCGGACAGGTCGAGTTCCGCGATCGCCTTGCGCGGGCTGGCCTTCCCTTCGAGGAGTGCGCGCAGGAGCTCGGCCGAGACCCGGCGCTGCGAATCGGTGTGCGCGCGGCGGCGCAGCAGATGCAGCGCGACGACGGGGGCCGCGTCGGCGAACGCGGCCGCGCGTTCGTCGGAGACCGGGCCCGCGACGACCGCCCACATCGACCCCAGTAGTTCGCCGCCCATCCGGATCGGCACGATGAGCCGCGGCAAGGTGCCGTCGCGTTGCGCGGGTACGAAGATCGTCTGCCGCCCACGGGAAAGCTCGCGGAACACCCCTCGCGACCGGAACCGCGCGAGCACGTCGTCCGGAATGCGGCGGCCCATGATCGTGGACACGCGCGCCGAGTCGGTCAGGTCCTGCCGGGCCGAGTACGCGAGCACCCGCGAGTTGGTGTCTTCGATGGTGACGGGCGCGTCGACCACCGAGGCGACCGCGTCCGCGAGCCGGAACAGGTCGCCGGAACCGGGCCCGCCGCCGTCCTCCAGCGCGTCCGACTCGTCGGCCAGCGCGTCGAGAACCGTCCTGAGCAGCCAGACGAGCTGGGCCCACGACGTCGCGGAGCGCACCTCGATCAACGCGATGTCCGCCGATTTCGCCGCCCGTTTCACCGAGGGTTTCGCCGCGAGCGGGGGTTTCAGCAGGACGGCGGCGGCGCCTTTGGCCGCGCTGAGCTTGACGAGTTCCGCCGCGTCCGGGGTCTCGGTGATCGCGACGCCGAGGACGAGGTCCCCCGCGGCGAGGGTGTGGCCGGGCTCGGCGATGACGACGTCGCCGACCGCGGGGGACTCCTCGGGGACCTGGAGGGCGTGCAGCAGCGTCGGCCCCACCCGGTCGACGACAGTGCGCACCGAAACCATGGGGTGATTGTCCAGCAGGTGGGACCGCCGCACACGTCAGACCTCGCGGGGCGTCCTCGCGTCGATGTCCTCGGGGGTGAACCGCTCGCGTTTCGTCGTCAACGCCCATCGGTGACCGTCGGGATCGACGATCCTGCCGTAGCGTTCGCCGAAGAACATCTCCTCGACCGGCGCCTCCACGCTCGCGCCCGCGAACACCGCGCGCCGCGCGAGATCGTCGGGATCCTCGGTCTCCAGTACCAGCAGCATCGGCGTGCCGCCCAGGGTCGACGGCGCGAGCGCGTCGAGCTGAGGGATCTCCTGGCTCACCAGCAGCCGCGCGTCGCCGACGGCGACCTCCACGAACAGCACGACGCCGTTCGGCAGCACGTTGCGGAACAGCTCCACCGCGCCGAACGCCTTGCCGTAGAAGGAAAGCGACGCATCGACGTCCTTGACGAACAGATGCGGCGTCAAGCCGAGCGCCCGGCTCACGCCGACTCCGCGCGCTTCAGGAGTCCCGCCTGGTCGGCGACCGCGACGAGCCTGCTCAGGAACTCCGCCTCGCGGGCGGCGACTTCGCGGCCGGCGCGGGTCAGCCGGTAGTAGCGGCGGCGGGAGTCGTGCGGCTGGTCCTCGCTCGCGTCCGGGGCTTCTTCGACCAGGCCGTCGGCGGCGAGCCTGGCGAGAGTCCGGTACAGCGTGCCCGGGCCGAGTCGGTCGGTGCCGCCGCTCACCTCGTCGACGAAACCCATGATCGCGTAGCCGTGCGCGCGACCTTTCGCGAGCGCCAGCAGGGTCTGGAACGCCGCGGGGGTGAGCTGCGGGTTGCCGTCGGCCATCCGCGAAGCATACACTCCGATCTCGATATATCCATGATGGATACAAAGGAGCCGGACGTGGCGATTCGAGGTGTGCACAAGATCGTGGTCGGCGTACGGGATCAGGAGCGCGCGAAGCGGTTCTGGTCCGAAGTCGTCGGATTCGAGGTCACCACCGACGTGCCGTACGACGACAACGGGAACCGGTGGGTCGAGGTCACTTCAGCCGATGGGGTGACGTCGCTCGTCCTGAGCACCGCACCGGAGGACCTCAAGCGCTTCGAGGTGCGGGACGAACTCCCGACGGGCAATTTCTTCTTCTACGCCGACGACATCGAAAAGACGTACGAGGAGCTTTCGGCGAAGGGCGTCGAGTTCCCGGCCAAGCCGGAGAAGCAGCCCTGGGGCTGGTGGGCGATGTTCACCGATTCGGAGGGCAACAGGTTCGCTCTCCAGGAAAGGAATCCCACCTCCTGAGAGCGGTTGGGTGCTCCGTCCGGCGGAGCTAGCTTCGGTGCCAACAGCCGAAACCCCTTGAACCGCTAGGAGAATCGCGATGAGCGCGGACGGATGGTCGTTCGAGACCAAGCAGATCCACGCGGGTGCGGCGCCGGACACCGCCACCGGCGCGCGGGCGACCCCGATCTACCAGACCACCTCGTACGTGTTCCGCGACAGCCAGCACGGCGCCGATCTGTTCAGCCTCGCCGAGCCCGGCAACATCTACACGCGGATCAACAACCCCACGCAGGACGTGCTGGAGCAGCGGCTCGCCGCGCTCGAAGGCGGGGTCGCGGCGCTGGCGTTCGCCTCCGGGACCGCGGCCACCACGGCGGCCATCCTCAACCTCGCGAACGCCGGTGACCATTTCGTCTCCAGCCCGGCGCTTTACGGCGGCACGTACAACCTCTTCCATTACACGCTGCCGAAGCTCGGTATCGAGGTCTCGTTCGTCGAAGACCAGGACGACATAGAGCAGTGGAAGGCCGCCGTCCGGCCCAACACCAAGCTGTTCTTCGCCGAGACGCTGGCCAACCCGGGCAGCAACGTCCTCGACATCCGCAAGGTCGCCGACGCCGCGCACGAGTCCGGTGTCCCGCTGGTCGTGGACAACACCGTGCCGACGCCGTACCTCGTCCGCCCGATCGAGCACGGCGCCGACATCGTGGTCCACTCGGCGACGAAGTACCTCGGCGGGCACGGCACCACGGTCGCCGGGGTGCTGGTCGACGGCGGCACCTTCGACTTCGGCAAGGACCCGGCGCGGTTCCCCGGATTCAACGAAGCCGACCCGAGCTACCACGGTCTCAAGTACTGGGAGGCGCTCGGCCCGGGCGCGTTCGCCGCCAAGGCCCGGGTCCAGATCCTGCGGGACACGGGCGCCGCGATCGCGCCGCTCAACAGTTTCCTGATCCTGCAAGGGATCGAGACACTTTCGCTGCGGCTGGAGCGGCACGTGTCCAACGCGCAGGCGCTGGCCGAATGGCTGGAGCAGCGCGACGAGGTCGAGAAGGTGTACTACGCCGGGCTGCCGTCGAGCCCGTATCACGAGGCCGCGAAGAAGTACCTGCCGAAGGGCGCCGGCGCGGTGCTGTCGTTCGATCTGCGCGGTGGCGTCGAAGCCGGGCGGGCCTTCGTGGACGGTACGGAACTGCACAGCCAGCTGGTCAACATCGGCGACGTGCGCAGCCTGATCGTGCACCCGGCCTCGACGACGCACAGCCAGCTCACGCCGGAGGAGCAGCTGTCGAGCGGTGTCACGCCGGGTCTCGTGCGGCTCGCCGTCGGCCTGGAAGGGATCGAGGACCTCAAGGCCGACCTCGAGGCCGGATTCCGGGCGGCGAAGGCCGCTCTGTGACCGGTGCTTGGCGAGAGGGAGAGCCGCCTGGGCGTCGCCGCTTCGTCAGCGGCGTCCAGGCGCTCGAAACCGGCGGGACGCTGCCCTTCACGCTCGCCTACGAGACGTGGGGGACGCTGAATCCCAGCGCCTCCAACGCGATTCTCGTCGAGCACGCGCTGACCGGGGACAGTCACGCCGTCGGCCCCGTGGAGGAGGGTCACGTCAGCCCCGGCTGGTGGGACGGCCTGGTCGGGCCGGGCAAGGCGATCGACACGGACGAATTCTTCGTCGTGGTCCCGAACGTGCTCGGCGGCTGCCAGGGCTCGACCGGTCCGTCGTCGGCGCATCCGGACGGAAAGCCTTGGGGCAGCAGGTTTCCCGTCGTGACGGTCCGGGACCAGGTGGGCGCGGAGGTTGTCCTCGCCGACGCGCTCGGCGTCGGCCGGTGGGCCGCGGTGATCGGCGGTTCCATGGGCGGGATGCGTGCGCTGGAATGGGCGGTGAGCGAACCGGAGCGGGTCGCGGCGCTGCTCGTCCTCGCGTCGACCGCGCAGGCGTCGGCCGACCAGATCGCCTGGGCCGCGCCGCAACTGCACGCCATCCGGTCCGATCCGGGCTGGCACGGTGGCGACTACCACGACGTCCCCGGTGGCGGTCCGGACGCCGGGCTCGGCATCGCGCGCCGCATCGCGCACGCGACTTACCGCAGCGAAGCCGAACTGGCGCAACGCTTCGGCCATCGCCATCAGGACGGTGAAGACCCGCTGCGCGGCGGCCGGTTCGCCGTCGAGTCCTATTTGGACCATCACGCCGGGAAGCTGTCACGCCGGTTCGACGCGGGCAGCTACGTGGTGCTCACCGAATCGATGAACACCCACGACGTCGGCCGCGGGCGGGGCGGCGTCGCGAACGCGCTCGGCCGGATCACCGCGCGTACCGTCGCGGCCGGGGTGGACAGCGACCGGCTCTACCCGCTGTACCAGTCGCGGGCCATCGCGGACGGCGTCGCCGGTGCGGACTTCGCCGTCGTCGCGTCGCCTTACGGGCACGACTCGTTCCTGATCGAGACCGAGCAGATCGGGCGGCTGGTGAAGCTCCTGCTGGGTTAGGCGCGCCAGCTGCACGGCGCGACATGCCGTTGCGAAAGCCACTTTCGCAACGTTGAAGGTTGCGAAAGTGGCTTTCGCAACGGGTTCCCGCCGGATCGCCCGCCGCTCAGTGTTCCCCAACCGGCTCCCGATTCGCTGACTTGGCATGTCGCGAAAGCCACTTTCGGGACATCAGACGTCGCGAAAGTGGCTTTCGCGACACCCGGCGGCCGCAGGGTGCCGGACTAGTCGCCGCGTAGCGACGACTTGCATGACCAGCCGGACGACTCTCGTGATCAGGCGGACGACACACGTGACCAGACGGACGACACGCGTGATCAGCCGGACGGCGCACGTGACGTCCGGCTGATCGCGGGTGTCGTCCATCCAGTCACGCGAGGCGGCCACGAGCGCGAGCGGCTAGTCCGCGACGGCGTCCGAGATCCAGGGCGCCACCGGCAGGTCCCGGTCCAGGCATTCCGCCGACAGCCGGATCGTCCACCGCAGCGCCTGCAGCACAAGACTGTCGACCTCGTCCGGCGCGGCGTTGGCGAGCGCGATCTCGACCTGTTCCTGCGCGGCCTCGCTGTTGCCGTGCACCTCGGCCAGCAGCGTGCGGACGGCCGTCCGCACCGGCGGGTCCGCCTGGTCGATCGAGACCTCTTCGCCGTCCTCGTCGAACACCTGCACCTTGACCGGCGCACTTCCCCCATCACCCAGCGTCGACACCATGGCGCTGCATTCGCCGAACAGCATCATCACGAGCTCTTTGGTCTCGTCGGAGCGGGCCTGCGGCTCGGCGGCGGTCGGCATGAGCTCGTCGAGCGCCTCGGCGTCCTCCCCGAGGCTGATCGCCACGAGCGCACGCTGCGCCTTTTCGACGAGCCTCCGCTCGTACTCGCTCCTGTCCGGCTCCACGTGCCTATCAAACACCAGAGGACGGAAAAGTGGGGATAGGCCGAAACCCGGTCGTGGTCACTTGGCGGAGTGCAGTGCACCCAGCGCGAGACGGCAGAGCATCTCGGCCAGTTCGCTGTCACCGAGATGGCGGTTGTACGGCGTCGAGTTGATCAACCCGAACACCGCGTGCGCCGCCGAACGCGCCTGGCGCTCGCCGATCCCGGGGACAGCGTCGCTGATCGCCCGCACCCAGACCTCGACGTACTGGCGTTGCAGGGCGCGGACCTGCTTGCGGTCACTGTCGGTGAGGTTGGCGAGGTTGCGTTCCTGGACGGTGATCAACGCGGGATGCGTCAGCGCGAAGTCGACGTGAAAATCCACCAGTGCTTCGAGGACCTCATCCGGCTCGTCCCGCTGGCTCGCCCTGGCCGTCCCGCCGTCGAGGAGGTAGCGGCTGATCGAGTTCAGCATCTCGCCGAGGATGGCGTCCTTGCTGCGGAAATGCCGGTACAGCGCCGGGCCGGAGATGCCGACGGCCGCGCCGATGTCGTCGATGCCGACGCCGTGGAAACCGTGGTGGGCGAAGAGCTCGGCGGCGGCGGCCATGATCTGTTCACGCCTGTTCGCCTTCTCGCCGTTCACGAGTGGGGTGGGGTTCGCCGGCATCTGGCCATATTAAGGCCGCGTGTTAGCGAGCGCTAACACGCGGCCGTACTTCCAGCCTGAGCCAAGTGGGCTACCTGGGGAAATGACCCTGTCGTGTGGGGCTACCACCTGGTAATGCTGTCTCTCGTTAACTTGTCACAAAGGAGTGACCATGTCCGTCCCTGCTCGGATCAAAGCTCTTTCCTTCACTCGTTTAGGTGCGGCCCTGGGGGTCGCTGTCCTTGCCACCCTCGGTCTCGCGGGCACCGCCCAAGCGGCGACCAACTACGTGGCGCTCGGTGACTCGTACTCGTCCGGCGTCGGTGCCGGCAGTTACGGGAACTCGGGCGATTGCATGCGCAGTGCCAACGCCTATCCCCAGCTGTGGGCCAACGCCCACGCCGGGACCACCTTCAAGTTCGTCGCGTGCTCGGGGGCGCGCACCGGCGACGTGCTCAACCAGATCGCGAACGTCACCTCCAGCACGACGCTGGTGACGGTCTCGGTCGGCGGCAACGACGCCGGTTTCGCCGACGTCATGACCACCTGCACCACCGGCAGCGACCAGACCTGCATCAACCGGGTCAACACCGCGAAGACCTACGTGAACAACACGCTTCCCGGGCTGCTGAACAACGTCTACAGCAAGATCAAGGCGAAGGCGCCCGGCGCGAAGCTGGTCGTCCTCGGGTACCCGCGCTTCTACACGGTGCCGGGTTCGTGCTCGGTCGGGCTGAGCGACACGAAGCGCACCGCGATCAACTCGGGTTCCGACGCGCTGGCGTCGGTGCTCTCGGCTCGTGCTTCGGCGAACGGTGCCAAGTTCGTCGACGTGCGGGGCGCGTTCACCGGGCACAACATCTGCTCGTCGGCCGACGACTATCTGCACAGCCTCACCTGGCCGATCGTGAACTCGTACCACCCGACGGCCACCGGCCAGCGGGGCGGCTACTACAACCCGCTGGTCTCCGCGATCGGCTGACCGTTTCGCGCGTGAAGGCCCCCTTCCCTCGGCTCAGCCGCGGGAAGGGGGCCTTCACGCGCTTCCGGGGTGCGGTGGACAAGCGACGTTAGTGGGCGTTAACCTGTGCACGCGAGTTAACGACGGCTAACTTGGCGACGAGGAGCCATGGACACACCCGTACTGAGCACTTCGGCCGATCCGGGCAGCGACGAGTACGCCCGCAGCGTCACCTCCCACGCCGAGCTGGTCGAAGACCTGCGCAAGCGGCTCGCCGCCGCCCGGCTCGGGGGCCCGGAGAAATCCCGCACCCGCCACGTCGAGCGGGGCAAACTCCTGCCACGCGACCGGGTCGACACCCTCCTCGACCCGGGTTCGCCGTTCCTGGAGCTGTCCCCGCTGGCCGCCACCGGACTGTACGACGACGAGGCGCCTTCGGCCGGGATCATCACCGGGATCGGGCGGGTCTCGGGTCGCGAATGCGTGATCGTCGCGAACGACGCGACGGTCAAGGGCGGCACGTACTACCCGATGACGGTCAAGAAGCACCTGCGCGCGCAAGAGGTCGCGCTGCACAACAACCTGCCGTGCATCTACCTGGTGGACTCCGGCGGCGCGTTCCTGCCGAGGCAGGACGAGGTCTTCCCGGATCGTGAGCATTTCGGCCGGATCTTCTACAACCAGGCCACGATGTCCGCGCGGGGCATCCCGCAGATCGCCGCGGTGCTCGGCTCCTGCACGGCGGGCGGCGCGTACGTCCCGGCGATGAGCGACGAAGCGGTCATCGTGCGGAACCAGGGCACCATCTTCCTCGGCGGCCCGCCGCTGGTGAAGGCCGCGACGGGCGAGGTCGTCACGGCCGAGGAACTCGGCGGCGGCGACGTCCACTCGCGCCAGTCCGGCGTCACCGACCACCTGGCCGAAGACGACGCCGACGCCTTGCGCATCGTTCGCTCGATCGTGTCGACCTTGGGTCCGCGTACGCCGCGCCCGTGGGACGTCCTCCCGACGGAGGCCCCGGTCGCCGACCCGAACGAGCTGTACGGCGTCGTCCCGACCGACCCGCGCGTGCCCTACGACGTCCGCGAGGTCATCGCGCGGATCGTCGACGGCAGCCGGTTCGGCGAGTTCAAGAAGGAGTACGGCTCGACGCTGGTCACCGGGTTCGCCCGGATCCACGGCCACCCCGTCGGCATCATCGCGAACAACGGCGTGCTGTTCGCCGAGTCCGCGATGAAGGGCGCGCATTTCATCGAGCTGTGCGACAAACGCTCGATCCCGCTGCTGTTCCTGCAGAACATCACCGGTTTCATGGTCGGCCGCGCCTACGAGGCGGGCGGTATCGCCAAGCACGGCGCGAAGATGGTCACCGCGGTGGCCTGCGCGCGGGTGCCGAAGCTGACCGTCGTCATTGGCGGCTCGTTCGGCGCCGGCAACTATTCGATGTGCGGCCGCGCCTACTCGCCGCGGTTCCTGTGGATGTGGCCGAACGCGCGGATCTCGGTGATGGGTGGCGAACAGGCGGCATCGGTGCTGTCCACCGTGCGCCGCGACGCCATCGAGGCACGCGGCGGCGAATGGTCCACCGAGGACGAAGAGGCCTTCAAGGACCCGATCCGCGACCAGTACGAGGCGCAGGGGAGCCCGTACTACTCGACGGCGCGGCTCTGGGACGACGGCGTGATCGACCCGGCGGACACCCGCACGGTGCTCGGCCTCGCGCTGTCCGCGGCGGCCAACGCGCCTTTGTCCGATGTCAACTACGGCGTCTTCAGGATGTGAGCATGTTCGACACGGTTCTGGTCGCCAACCGCGGGGAGATCGCGGTCCGCGTGATCCGCTCGCTGCAGGGGCTCGGCATCCGTTCGGTCGCGGTGTACAGCGACGCGGACGCCGACGCCCGGCACGTCCGGGAGGCGCATACGGCTGTCCGCATCGGCCCGGCCGAAGCGGCGAAGAGCTATCTGTCCATTCCCGCGATCGTCCAGGCGGCGCTCGACACCGGCGCGCAGGCGGTCCACCCCGGCTACGGCTTCCTCGCGGAGAACGCGGAATTCGCCCGCGCGTGCGCCGAGGCGGGTCTGGTCTTCATCGGTCCGCCGGTCGCGGCCATCGACGCGATGGGCGACAAGATCCGCGCCAAGGCCACGGTCTCCAAGGCCGGGGTCCCGGTCGTGCCCGGCGCGTCCGATGTGGACATTCCCGAGGGTGGTTTCGCGGCCGCCGCCGAGAAGGTCGGCTTCCCGCTGCTGCTCAAGCCGTCCGCCGGTGGTGGCGGCAAGGGGATGCGGCTGGTCAACGAACTGTCCGAATTGGACGCCGCCGTCGAGTCCGCTCGCCGCGAGGCCAAGGGTTCCTTCGGGGACGACACCCTGCTCATGGAGCGGTTCGTCACCACGCCGCGCCATATCGAGATCCAGGTGCTCGCCGACACGCACGGCAACGTGATCCATCTCGGCGAACGTGAGTGCAGCCTGCAGCGGCGGCACCAGAAGATCATCGAAGAGGCACCGTCCGTGCTCCTCGACGAAGCCACGCGCGCGAAGATGGGCGCGTCCGCCGTCGAGGCCGCGCGTTCGGTCGGGTACGTCGGCGCCGGGACGGTCGAGTTCATCGTTTCGGCCACCGCGCCCGACGAGTTCTTCTTCATGGAGATGAACACCCGGCTGCAGGTCGAGCATCCGGTGACCGAATTGGTGACCGGGCTCGATCTCGTGGAGTGGCAGGTCAAGATCGCCGCCGGCGACGTGCTCACCGTGGCGCAGGACGACGTCCGGCTGGACGGCCACGCCGTCGAAGCCCGTGTCTACGCCGAAGATCCCGCCCGCGGTTTCATCCCGACGGGCGGCACCGTGCTCGCGGTCCACGAGCCGTCCGGCGAGGGCGTGCGCGTCGACTCGTGGATGAGCGAGGGCGCGGTCATCGGCTCGAACTACGACCCGATGCTGGCCAAGGTCATCGCCTGGGGCCCGGACCGCGCGGCCGCGTTGCACCGGCTCGATCTGGCGCTGGCGGACACCGCGCTGCTCGGCCTCGGCACCAACGTCGCCTTCCTGCGCGGACTTCTGGCCGACGGCGACGTCCGTGACGGCAAGCTCGACACCGGCCTCGTCGACCGTCGACTGTCCACTTTGGTCTCCGAGGAGGTTCCGCCGGAGTTCTTCGTGGCGGCGGCGCTCGACCGGCTGCTTTCGCTGCAGCCGCAGGGAGACGTCGTCGATCCGTGGGACGTTCCGGACGGCTGGCGGCTCGGTGGTTCGGGCGGGATCGACTTCGCGTTGAAGTCGGGCAGCTCCGAAGCCGTGGTGCGCGTGCAGGGCACTCCGGCGAACGCGCTCGTCAGTGTGGACGGCGCCGAGCCGGTGAGGGTTTCCGCGCGACGCCTCGGCGATCTGCTGGAAGTCCGGCATCCCACCGGTTTCCACCGCTACCGGCACTCGGCCGGGAGCGGGCGCACGGTGTGGCTCGCGCGTGACGGGCACAGCTTCGCCATCGGCGAGCGCGAACGGCTGCGTTCGGCCGCCGGTGCCGCGGGCGGCGCCGGACCGGTCACCAGCCCGATGCCCGGGACCGTGCTCGTGGTCAAGGCCGCCGCCGGTGACGTGGTGACCGCCGGGACCCCGCTCGTGGTCGTCGAGGCGATGAAGATGGAGCACACGATCACCGCGCCGATCGACGGCGTGGTCAGCGAACTCCCCGTCCGCGCCGGCCAACAGGTCGCGCTGGACGAGACGGTAGCCGTGGTGACACCCCAAAAGGATGAGCGATGATCGACTTTCGGCTGGATGACGAGTACGAGGCGCTGCGCAAGACGGTCGAGGAGTTCGCGCGCTCCGAGGTCGCCCCGGTCATCGGCGACCTCTACGAACGGGAGGAATTCCCGTACGAGATCGTCGCGAAGATGGCCGAGATGGGGCTGTTCGGCCTGCCGTTCCCCGAGGAGTACGGCGGTATGGGCGGCGACTACTTCGCGCTCTGCCTGACCCTGGAGGAATTGGCGCGCGTCGATTCCTCGGTCGCGATCACCGTCGAGGCGGGTGTTTCCCTGGGTGCCATGCCGATCTACCGGTTCGGCACCGAGGAACAGAAGGAGAAGTGGCTCCCGGAGCTGTGCGCCGGCACCGCGCTCGGCGCCTTCGGGCTCACCGAACCCGGCGGCGGCTCGGACGCGGGCGCCACCCGCACGCGCGCGAAACTGGACGGCGACACCTGGGTGATCAACGGCAGCAAGTCGTTCATCACCAACTCCGGCACCGACATCACGAAACTGGTCACGGTCACCGCCGTCACCGACGTGAAGGAGAACGGGCGCAAGGAGATCTCGGCGATCATCGTCCCGTCCGGCACGCCGGGCTTCGCCGTCGCGCCGAAGTACTCCAAGGTCGGGTGGAACTGCTCGGACACGCACGAGCTCTCGTTCGACGACGTCCGTGTCCCGGCCGAGAACCTGGTCGGCGAACGCGGCCGCGGCTACGCCCAGTTCCTGTCCATTTTGGACGAAGGCCGGGTCGCGATCGCCGCGCTGAGCGTCGGGCTCGCACAGGGCTGTGTCGACGAATGCCTGCGGTACGTCAAGGAACGCGAGGCGTTCGGGCACAAGATCGGCGAGTACCAGGCGATCCAGTTCAAGATCGCCGACATGGAGGTGCGCACGCACACCGCGCGGCTCGCGTACTACGCGGCGGCGTCGAAGATGCTGCGCGGTGAGCCGTTCAAGAAGGAGGCGTCGATCGCGAAGCTCGTCGCGTCGAACGCCGCCATGGACAACTCGCGCGACGCGACGCAGATCTTCGGCGGGTACGGCTTCATGAACGAGTTCCCGGTGAGCCGCTTCTACCGCGACGCGAAGATCCTGGAGATCGGGGAGGGAACCTCGGAGGTGCAGCGCATGCTGATCGCGCGGCACCTCGGCGTGGCCTGACACCCTTGACCATGCCGATAACTATACCGGTATAGTTATCGGCATGGTCGAGTTGAAATCCGCCGCCGAGCTGGACGCCATGCGTGAGTCCGGCCGTGTCGTGGCGCAGACGTTGCAAGCGGCGAAAGAGGCGTCGGCGATCGGCGTGAGCCTGAAAGAGCTGGACGAGATCGCCGCGCAGGTGATCAGGGACGCCGGCGCGAAGCCGTCGTTCCTCCATTACCGCCCGCATTCCGCGCCGACCCCGTTCCCCGCCGTGATCTGCGCGAGCGTCAACGACGCCGTGGTCCACGGCATCCCGTCGGACTACCGCCTGCGTGACGGTGACCTGGTCAGCATCGACGCCGGCGCCTACATCGACGGCTGGCACGGTGACGCGGCGATCAGTTACGTCGTCGGCGAGGCCGATCCCGCCGACCTCGAACTCATCGCGACCACCGAGCGCGCGCTGGCCGCGGGAATCGCCGCCGCGCAGGTGGGCGGCAAGATGGGCGACATCTCCCACGCCGTCGGCACTGTCGGCCGCGAAGCTGGCTACGGCCTCCTCGCGCATCACGGCGGCCACGGGATCGGCCGCAGCATGCACGAGGATCCGCATTTGCCGAACGAGGGCAAGCCGGGGCGCGGCATGCGTCTCCAGCCAGGGCTGGTGCTGGCGATCGAGCCGATGCTCATCGCCGACGGCCGCGACGCCTACCGGACCGACGACGACGGCTGGACACTGCGCACCGTCCGCGGCGCCAGGGCCGCGCACGTCGAGCACACCGTCGCGATCACCACGGAAGGTCCGCGTGTCCTCACGATGTTGTAGAACGGAAGGATGAGCGACTTCATCATCCGCCAGGGTGGTTCTGGGGATTTCCAAACGTTGCTGGACATGTTCGACGAGGTCGTCGCGTGGCTCGCTTCGCGCGGCAGCGAAGGGCAGTGGGGAAGCGAGCCGTGGTCCACGATCCCGAAGCGGGTCGAGCGGGTGCGCGGGATGGCCGACGGGCCGGGGCTGTACCTCGCCGAGATCGACGGCGAGGTGGCCGGGGCGATCATCCTCGGTGACCGGTTCCCGCATGTCTCGCCGGTCGACGAGCCGGAGATCTACATCGGCCTGCTGCTGACCTCGCGCCGGTTCACCGGGCACCGGGTCGGCTCGCGGCTCATCGGGTTCGCGCTGGCCGAGGCGCGGGAACGCGGTATCGGGCTGGTGCGGGTGGACTGCTGGGCCGGTGGCGACGGCGACCTGCAGCGCTACTACGAGAGCCAGGGCTTCAAACCGACGGAACGCTTCGACGTCAAGGGCTGGATCGGGCAGGTGTTCGAGCAGCGGCCGTAGGACTGGCGTCCATGCGGCTTCGGGTGCACCATAGTTGACACATCGCCAACAGTGCCCCGGACAGTGAAGTCGCAGAGGAGACCGGCATGGCCAAGCGTGAACGTTCCCTGGCAGGCAAGGTCGTCGTGATCACCGGAGCGGCGCAGGGTATCGGGGCCAGTACCGCGACGGCGCTGTCCCGGCTCGGCGCGAAGGTGGTCATCGGCGACCTGGACCAGGTCCTCGCCGAGAAGACCGCGGCGGAACTGGGCGCCGAGGCGCTGCCGCTCGACGTCACCGACACGAAGGGCTTCACCGAATTCCTCGACGAGGTCGAGCGGCGCGTCGGCCCGATCGACGTGCTGATCAACAACGCGGGCATCATGCCGCTCGCGCCGCTCGAAGAAGAGGACGACGCGGCGACCCGCAGGCTGCTCGAGATCAACCTGCACGCGGTCATCCACGGCACCAGGGAAGCCGTGAAACGGATGCGCCCGCGTGGCACCGGCCACATCGTCAACATCGCCTCGATGGCGGGAAAGGCCGGATTCCCCGGCGCGGCGACCTACTGCGCGACGAAACACGCCGTCGTCGGTTTGTCGGAATCGGTGCATCTGGAATTGCACGGGACGGGCGTGCTCGTCTCCTGCGTGATGCCGGCGGTGGTGCGCACGGAACTGGCCAGCGGGCTCGGCGAGGCGAAGTTCTTCAAATCGGTGCAACCCGAAGATGTGGCGCAGGCCATTGTCGATGCGTTGCGCCGCCCCAAGTTCGACGTCTTCGTTCCCGCATCGTTGGACGCCATGGGCAGGATCACACGACTGCTTCCGCGTCGTCTCGGCGAAGGGTTGCTCCGTGCGCTCGGTGGAGACAAGATTCTGTCCTCCGCAACGCATTCCTCCGCCCGCGCGGAGTACGAATCGCGGGCGGCGCGGAGTGCCCCGGCGGCGGAAAAGGGCACCGATTCTTAACTCGGACGGCCTAGCGACCGTCCGAAATGGACTGCCTGTGACGGCGGCGGTGTTGAGTCGTGCGCTCCCAAGCGGCAAGATTACGTCTTACCGCGTTGATTCCCCAGGAGGCACACCATGGCCACACCCCCGGCACGGCTCGCCGCCGCCGCGTCGAACGTCGTCGGGAAGGTGCTGCACGGTGGTGTCGCGGATCTTCGCCCGGTGCCGCGCGTCCTGATCGACCAGGGTCCGAATCGTTCCCTCTACCGGCTGACCAACGGCAAGGGACCCCAGGAGGGCCCGCCGGTGCTGCTGGTGCCGCCGCTGGCCGCGCCCGCGCTGTGCTTCGACCTGCGCCGCGGCTGCAGCCTCGCCGAGCACCTCGTCGAGGGCGGCCGCAACACCTACCTCGTCGACTACGGGAACGTCGCCTTCTCCGACCGGCGCCTCGGTATCGAGCACTGGATCGAGGAGGTGCTCCCGCGGGCGATCCGCAAGGTCAGCGAGGACTCCGGCGGCCAGGGCGTGCACGTCGTCGCCTGGTGCCTCGGCGGGATCTTCTCCCTGCTGACCACCGCCGACCAGCCCGATCTGCCGATCGAGTCGATCGCGACCATCGCGTCGCCGTTCGACTTCACCGCGATCCCGCTGATCGCCCCGTTCCGCCCGCTGGTGGATCTCACCGGCGGCCACCTGCTGACCCCGTTCTACCGGGCGCTCGGCGGCGCACCGTCCTATTTGGTCAGCCGCGTCTTCCGGGCGACCGGGATCAGCAAGGAGATCACCAAACCCCTCGCCATCCTGAAGAATCTCGACGACCGGGACTATCTGGCGCAGATCGAGGCCGTCGACCACTTCATGGACAACATGATCGCCTACCCCGGCCGGACGTTCGGCCAGATCTACCACCGGTTCTTCCGCGCCAACGACCTCGCCGAGGGCACGGTCGACCTCAACGGCCGCATCATCGCGCTGTCCGGGGTGAAGGTGCCGACGCTGGTCATCGCCGGGCAGAACGACACGATCGCCCCGCGCGCCGCCGTCGAACGGCTCACCGAACTGCTGGACAACTCGCCTTCGGTGACCTTCGAGACCGCGCCCGGCGGGCACCTGGGCGTCCTGACCGGCCGGAAGGCCCGCGGGACCACGTGGCGCTACCTCGACCGTTTCCTCGACGAACAGGCCGCCTGAGCCTCGTCCTCGTTGTGCTGGGTGATGGCGCTGCGTAACGATTGGCGAGGCGCGATCATGTCCACCATTTCGGTGATCTGGCGCCAGGCGTCGGTGATCTCGGCGGTCGCGCGGTCGCGTTGCAGGACGATCGTGGACAACGTCAGCGCGGTGAGCCCGACGGTGGCGTCGTAGGCCTGGACGTGCAGCATCCTGGTCGCCAGCTCGTAGGAACCGTAGGGCCCGAGCCCTCGGATCGCGGCGAAGATCGTGACCGTGCAGACGCACAAGGAACACAGCAGCGCTCCGGCTTGCCGGAAGCGCAGCGCCGCCCAGATGAGCACGGGGAAGACCACGAACAGCTTCGGCGTCGTCGTGGAGGCGAGGGCGGCCGTGCCGAGACCGAAGAGCGCGAGCGCCGCCGCCTCACCCCAGCGGACGAGCGGTACCCGTTTGGGCAAACGGAACCTCGGTGCGAGAAGCAGGAGCGGCGTGATCGTCAGGACACCCATCGCGTCGCCGGTCCACCACACGAGCGCGGTCGCCCAGAAATCGCCGGTGCTCAGCGCCTCGCCGAGGACCAGCACGCCGGTGCCCAGTGCGGCGCTTACGGCCGTGCCCCCGATCGCTCCGATCACCACCAGGAGGACGGCGTCGGGAAGCCGGTCGAGCTCGTTGCGGAAACCCAGCCGCCGCATGACCGCGTACGCCAGCATCGGGCCGGCCGTGTTGCCCAGTGAGATCAGGAGAACCGTGCCCAGCGAAGGCCCGAGGGCGATGTTCGTCAGGAGTGAGCCGAGGAAGATGCCCGGCCAGAACCGCGGGCCCAGCAGCATCGGCACCGCCAGCGCGACCCCCGCGGCGGGCCACAGCGGCGAGATCTGTTCCCGCACGATCGCCCACTGGATCCCGATCTGGGCGGTGGCGAAGTAGCAGACCGTGACACCGAGGACGATGAGACACCAGCGTGCCGCAGGGGGAAGCGGTCTCATCGCGACTCCGGCCTTCGCGGGCAAAGGAAAGTTCGAGAGTACCTCTGCCAGGTCACCACGAAGGTGTTGTCGAAATGGTGGAAATAAACGGGCTCGTGGGCGGCGCGGACGGTTGCCACCAAAGGGTGTCTTGGCTACCTGCTGGCTTCCGGGTGCTGCCGGTCTCAGGCTCACGGTTTGTGGCGGTGTGTCGCGAAAGCCACTTTCGCGACGTCTGATGTCCCGAAAGTGGCTTTCGCGACATGATCGCCACGGCGTTCCCGCGCCCGGCCACGGCCGACGTTGCGAAAGCCACTTTCGCAACCTTCAACGTTGCGAAAGTGGCTTTCGCAACCCACGGTTGCCACCCACGAGCCTCGCGCCTTACTTGAGCTCCGCGCTCGTCTTGCCCAGGATCCGGCGCGCCACGATCAGCTGCTGGATCTGTTGCGTGCCTTCGAAGATGTCCAGGATCTTCGCGTCCCGGCTCCACTTCTCCAGCAACGATTCCTCGGTGTAGCCCAGGGTTCCGGCCAGCTCGACGCATTTCAGCGTGATCTCGACGACCGACCGGCCCGCCTTCGCCTTGGCCATCGAGGCCTGCAGCGAGTTCGGCTTGCGGTTGTCGGCCATCCACGCCGACTCCATGGTCAGCAGGTACGCCGACTCGTAGTCCGCCTCCAGCTGCAGGAACGTCGCGGCCGCCGCGTGCTGGCTGTGGACGGGCTTGTCGTAGTCGATGGTCACCCCGGCGTCGGTGAGGATCTTCCGGGTCTCCTCCAGCGCCGCGCGGGCGACACCGATGGCCATCGCGGCGACCAGCGGGCGGGTGTTGTCGAAGGTCTGCATGACCCCCGCGAAACCCTTGGCGGTGTCGATCTCCGGCGTGCCGAGGAGATTCTCCTTAGGCACACGCACGTTCTCGAAGCGCAGCACGGCGGTGTCGGAGGCGCGGATGCCGAGTTTGTGCTCGACGCGCACCACCTCGAAGCCGGGGGTGCCCTTCTCGACGACGAACGACTTGATCGCCGCGCGGCCCTTCGTCTTGTCCAGGGTGGCCCAGACGACGACGGCGTCGGCGCGCTCGCCCGCGGTCACGAAGATCTTCTCGCCGTTGATCACGTACTCGTCGCCGTCGAGGCGCGCGGTCGCGGTGATCGCGGCGGAGTCCGAGCCGCAGTCCGGTTCGGTGATCGCCATCGCGGCCCACAGCCCGGAGAACTTCTTGAGCTGCTCGTCGGTGGCGACCGAGCCGATGGCGGCGTTGCCGAGCCCTTGGCGCGGCATGGACAGCAGCAAGCCGACGTCGCCCCAGCACATCTCGATCGTGCCGAGCACGATGTTGAGGTTGGAACCGTTGCGGTTGCCCGGTTTCTCGTTCTTCTCGGACCGGCGGACCCCCGCCGCGCCCGCGCCGCCCTCGCCGGAGGAGTTCAGCCCGTCCAGCAGCGCGGCGAACATGTCGAGTTCGGCCGGGTAGGTGTGCTCGGCGCGGTCGTACTTGCGCGAGATCGGCCGGAACACCTCGGCCGCGGCCTGGTACGCCTGGTTGATCAGGGTGCCGGCCTTCTTCGGAACCTCAAGGTTGATCATGATTGCCTTTCGAAAAGTCCTAGAGAAGGACGGCGCCTTCCATGACGCCGATGGCCCGGAGGTCGCGGTACCAGCGCTCGACCGGGTGTTCCTTGACGAATCCGTGTCCGCCGAGCAGCTGCACCCCGGCGCTGCCGATCTGCATTCCCTTGTCGGCGGCCAGTTTCCGGGCCAGCGCGACCTCGCGGGCGTACGGCTTGCCCTGTTCGGCGCGAGAAGCGGCGCGCAACGTCACCAGCCGCAGCCCCTCCAGTTCGATGGCGATGTCGGCCACCGAGAACGCGACGGCCTGGCGGTGGCTCACCGGTTCGCCGAACGCCTTGCGCTCGTTGACATACGGCACCACGTAATCGAGGACAGCCTTCGCGGTACCGGCGGCCAGCGCGGCCCAGCCGAGGCGCGAGAGCCGGACGACCTCGGTGAAGACCTCGGCCTTGCCGCCGCCGAGCAGCGCTCCGGCGGGCAGGGCGACCTTCTCCAGGTGCAGTTTCCCGGTCGCCGCGCCGCGCAGGCCCATCGCCGGTTCGGACTCGATGGTGACACCGGAGTTCGAAGACTCGACGAGGAACAGCGCCGGACCACGGCCTTCGAGATCGGCCGACACGATGAACAGTTCGGCGTCCGCGGCCCGCGGGACCAGCGACTTCACGCCGTCGAGCTGGTAGCCCTTCGGCGTGCGGCGGGCCTTCGTGGCGGGCTTGAACGGGTCGAACAGCGCGGTGCGCTCCTGCAGCGCGAGCGCCGCGGCCGGGACGTTCTCGCCGACGAACGCGGGCAGGTAGTCCGCCTGCTGCTGCTCGTCGCCGTAGGACACCAGCGCGTTGCTGACCGCGGACGGCGCGAGCACCGCGACCGCGAGCCCCAGGTCGCCGTGCGCGAGGGCCTCGGCGACCAGCGCGTTCGTGACCACCGACCGCTCGGTGCCGACGCCGCCCAGCTCCTCGGGAATGCCGACGAGCGTGATGCCGAGCTCGGCGGCGCGGCTCAGCAGACCCTCGGGGGCCTGGAGCTTCGCGTCGGCGTCGGCGGCGGCGGGCCGCAGCTGCTCGGCCGCGAACTCCGTCACGGTCTCGACGATGAGCTGCTGATCCTCACTCGGGGTGAGGTCGAACAGTCCCGTGTCCTCGGCAGGCGCGAGCCGCGCGGGCTTGCCGAGCTTCTTGGCGGATTTGAAGGTCCGTCCCGCCGCGCCCGCGACCCGGAAGCCGTTGCGCGTCCCGGCACTGACCAGGTTCTGCACGGGCTTCCGAAGTCCGGCCCGTTCAATGACCTTGCTCCCGGCCAGCCGGGTGAGCGCGGACAGGCCAAGGCCCATCGCGTCTCGTTTCCTAGGCGCACCCACGGTGAGTCTCCCTGCCTCGCTTACCTACTCGTGAGTAGGTTAACTCCCCTCGGGCGGATGCGCTACCACGGGGGAGGCGAACGTCACGCCGATGAGTGATTCCGGGGGTGGAGGAGTCCCGGATTACTCACGAGCTTGCGCCTCTCGAACAGCACCAGCGCGACCGCGGCCACCGCCACGACCCCGACCAGCACGATCGCCGGCACCAGTTCCAGCAACGGCGTCGCCGCCAGCAGGACCACCGCGAGCACCAGCCGTTGCGGGTTCCACGAGCCCAAGTTCCGCTTCCGCAGCCCGCTCAACGCGATCAGATAGAGCGCGAGCCCGCCGGTCAGCGCCCAGATCGGCGTCCCGTGCAGACCGTCGGAAAGGCTGTGGTGCTCGGTGTCGGACACGTACAGCAGCGACTTCTTCAGTCCCAGCGCCACGAGCACGATCCCGGCGATGAGCGGAAGGTGCAGGAACGTGTACGTGTCCGTTCCGATCCGCACCCGCTCCACGCCTTCGGCGCGTTTCAGGTTGTGTTCGGAAACGTGCGCGACGACGGCGAAGTACATCCACCACATCGCCGAAGCGAGCGTGAGCCCGAAGACGGCGGCCAGCGTGATCGGCCAGGACATCGGGTACGAGCTGATCCCGATGCCGATCGCCACGATCGACTCGCCGAGCGCGATGATCACGATCAGCCCGAATCGCTCGGCGAAATGGCCGGGCTGGTGCAGCCGCCAGTCCGAGGAGCGGGTCCGGAAGACGTTGACGTAGTCGGCGAGCAGCGCGACCGCCCAGATGCCGAGCTGCACCCAGCCCGAGAAGAACGCCGCGACGGTCAGCAGCGCGACGCTCGGCAGCAGCCCGACGAACATCCTCAGGACCACCTTGCGCAGCTCCGGATCGGTCCGGGCGGCGCCGAAGTACGCGGTGAGATGCAGCAGCCGCACGAGGAAGTAGCAGCCGACGAACATCAGCGGCGCGTACAGGCCGCCGGGCAGGTCGGTGAACGCCTCCGGGATGGTCAGCGAGACCAGGAACATCGTCCCCATCGCGGCGAACATCGCGAGCTGGGCGATACCGCGGTCGACGTGCAGGGTGTTCGCCAGCCAGGCGTAGGCGCACCAGCACCACCAGAGCACGGCGATCATCGCCACGCCCTGTCCGATGCCGAGCGGGCTGAGGTGATCGGCCATCAGCTGTGTGGTCTGGGTGATGGCGTAGACGAAGACCAGGTCGAAGAAGAGCTCCAGCGTGGTGACCTTGTGGTCTTCGTCCCGGGTCACCAGATGCAGGCCGCGTTTCGTGGGCACGCCGCATATCGTGCACCGCCGGCCTTTGCGGGACACCTGAGTTTGCTAAGAGCTGACTTTCAGGACGGCGTGCGTCAGCGCGGTCAGCTCGGCCTCGATGTTCGGGCGGCCGTTGACCCGCCGGGTGCGCGCGAGGTCGTTCGCGATGGTCAGCGCCGCGTGCACGGTGATCTTCACTTCGCGCAGGCTCAGTTCCGGGTGGACTTCCGACGTCAGCGCGATCCAGCGCGCGACGTAGTCACGCTGGACCCGGATCAGGTCCGCCTTGTCGCGTTCGGGCAGCTCCATCGGGCTGCCGGAGAAGGACACCAGCAGTTCGGGCGTGCGCAGCAGTGTGTGCACATAGGACGCCGCCAGCCTGCGGAGCGCGTCGCGTTCGTCGTCGGTCCGCAGCGCGCGTTCCGCGGCGAGCGCCAGCCGGTCGGCCGCTCGATGTCCGATCGCCACCATCAGCGCGGCCTTGCTGGGGAAGTGCCGGTACACGCTGGGACCGGCGATCCCGGCGGCCGCGCCGATCTCCTCCATGCTCACCGAGCGAAAGCCGCGTCGCCCGAACAGCTCGGTCGCCGCGGCGAGGATCTGCTCGCGGCGGGACGGCTCGCCGAGCGCCATCGACGGCGTCTCCTCCGCCGTCTCCTCGGGCTCGGGGAGTGTGACATGCAGCACCGACTCCGCCAGCTGCACCAGGATCTGCGCGAAGCGTTTCTTCGCCACGGACGTGTGATGCACGGAGACACTGCCGAACACGCTCAGCCCCGCCCAGCACAGCAGCTCGGCGTCGTCGGCGGTCAGTTCCGGACGTAACGCGCGCAGCGCCTTGGACCACGCTTCGAGTACCGCGCCGGACCGGCGGCGGATCTCGCGCCGCTGCTCCCGGGGCAGATGCCTGCCCTCCCAGCGCCACAGCGCGGCGACCTCACGTCGCTCCACCGCTTGTGCGGCGAGGGTGCCCAACAGGGCGTTGACCTGGGCGGGAACGGGGAGACCGTCGGCGAGCGTCTCGGTGGTGGCCGCCTCCATGTCGTCGATGCCGGACAGCACGACGTAGGACAGCACGGCCTGCTTGTCCGCGAAATGCCGGTACAGCGCGGGCCCGGTGATCCCGGCCGCGGCGGCGATGTCGTTGATGCCGACGCCGTGGAACCCGCGGGCGCGAAAGAGCTCCGCGGCGAGGCCGGCCAGCTGGGCCTTGCGGTCGCGCGGTCGCGGTGAACGCTCGGTCGGGTGATCCATAGGTGAACCCACGATAGCGCCGGTTGCGTGCATCGCAACCCATTGACACCATGGGGTTATCGCGGTTTATGTTAATCGGCATTAGCATGGCTACTGGCCGGTACGTTCAACCCTGATACAGCGCCGTACGCGGAGGAGTTTTCTGTGAGTAGCGAGGCCTACATCTACGAGGCGATCCGTACGCCTCGCGGCAAGAACAAGGGCGGTGCCCTCCACGGCACCAAGCCGGTCGATCTCGTGGTCGGCCTCATCGAAGAGCTGAAGGTCCGGCACCCGAACCTCGACCCCGCCGTGATCGACGACATCGTCCTCGGCGTCGTGTCCCCGGTCGGCGAGCAGGGCGCCGTGATCGCGCGCACCGCCGCCTTGAACGCGGGCCTTCCGGAGTCGGTAGCCGGTGTACAGCTGAACCGCTTCTGCGCCTCCGGCCTCGAAGCCACCAACACCGCCGCGCAGAAGGTGCGCTCCGGCTGGGACCAGCTGATCATCGCCGGTGGTGTCGAGTCGATGTCGCGGGTGCCGATGGGCTCCGACGGCGGCGCGCTGTTCATGGACCCCGCCACCGCCTACGACAACTACATCGTCCCGCAGGGCACCGGCGCCGACCTGATCGCGACCATCGAGGGCTTCTCCCGCGAGGACGTCGACGCGTGGGCCGTGCGTTCGCAGGAGAAGGCCGAAGCGGCCTGGTCCGGCGGCTACTTCGCGAAGTCCGTCGTCCCGGTGAAGGACATCAACGGTGTCACGATCCTCGACCACGACGAGCACCGTCGCCCGGGTAGCACCATCGAGGGCCTCGGCAAGCTCAAGCCCGCCTTCGCCGGCATCGGCGAGCTGGGCGGCTTCGACGCCGTCGCGCTGCAGAAGTACCACTCGGTCGAGAAGATCGACCACGTCCACACCGGCGGCAACTCGTCCGGCATCGTCGACGGCGCCGCGCTGGTCCTGGTCGGCAACGAGCAGATCGGCAAGGACTTCGGCCTGACCCCGCGCGCCCGCATCGTGGCGACCGCGACCGTCGGCTCCGAGCCCACGATCATGCTCACCGGCCCGACCCCGGCCACCGAGAAGGTCCTCAAGATCGCCGGCCTCACCCCGGACGACATCGACCTGTGGGAGCTGAACGAGGCCTTCGCCTCGGTCGTCCTCAAGTGGATCAAGGACCTGCACCTCGACGAGGAGAAGGTCAACGTCAACGGCGGCGCCATCGCGATGGGGCACCCGCTGGGCGCCACCGGCGCGATGCTGGTCGGCACCGTCGTCGACGAGCTGGAGCGTCGTCAGGCGCGCCGCGCCCTGGTCACCCTGTGCATCGGCGGCGGCATGGGCGTCGCGACCATCATCGAGCGGGTCTGAGGAAGAGACAATGACTGAAGCGAAGACCATCCGCTGGGAGCAGGACGCCGACGGCATCGTCGTGCTCACCCTGGACGACCCGAAGCAGTCCGCCAACACGATGAACGCCGACTTCCGCGAGTCGCTCGGCGTGGTCGTCGACCGCTTGGAGGCGGAGAAGGACAACATCACCGGTGTCGTCCTGACGTCGGCCAAGAAGACCTTCTTCGCCGGTGGCGACCTCAACGACCTGATCCAGGCGAAGCCGGAACACGCCGCCGAGATCACCCAGAGCAGCTCCCTGATGAAGGGCCAGATGCGTCGGCTCGAGCAGCTGGGCAAGCCGGTCGTGGCCGCCATCAACGGCGCCGCGCTCGGTGGCGGCCTCGAACTCGCGCTCGCGACGCACCACCGCATCGCGGCCGACGTCAAGGGCAGCCAGATCGGCCTCCCCGAGGTCACCCTCGGCCTGCTCCCCGGCGGCGGTGGCGTGGTCCGCACCGTGCGCCTGCTGGGCATCCAGAGCGCGCTGCTGAACGTGCTGCTGCAGGGCCAGCGGCACCGCCCGGCCAAGGCCAAGGAACTCGGCCTCGTGCACGAGCTCGTCGGCACCGTCGAGGAACTGCTCCCGGCCGCGAAGGCGTGGATCAAGGCCAACCCCGAGGGCGGCGTGCAGCCGTGGGACGTCAAGGGCTACAAGATCCCGGGCGGCACCCCGTCGAACCCGAGCTTCGCGGCGAACCTGCCCGCGTTCCCGGCGAACCTGCGCAAGCAGATCAAGGGTGCCAACATGCCGGCCCCGCGGGCGATCCTGGCCGCGGCCATCGAGGGCTCGCAGGTCGACTTCGACACCGCGATCACCGTCGAGACCCGCTACTTCATCAGCCTCGCCACCGGCCAGGTCTCGAAGAACATGACGAAGGCGTTCTTCTTCGACCTGCAGAGCATCAACTCCGGCGGTTCGCGGCCGGAAGGCTTCGAGAAGTACACCGCCAAGAAGGTCGGCGTCGTCGGCGCGGGCATGATGGGCGCCGCGATCGCGTACGTCTCGGCGAAGGCCGGTATCGACGTCGTGCTCAAGGACGTCACCCTCGAAGGCGCCGAAAAGGGCAAGGGCTACGCGGTCAAGCTGGAGGAGAAGGCGCTCTCCCGCGGCAAGACCACGCAGGAGAAGTCCGACGCGCTGCTCGCCAGGATCAAGCCGACCGACAAGGCGGAGGACTTCGCCGGCGTCGACTTCGTGATCGAGGCCGTCTTCGAGAGCGTCGAGCTGAAGCACAAGGTGTTCCAGGAGATCGAGGGCATCGTCAACCCCGACGCCGTGCTCGGTTCCAACACCTCCACGCTGCCGATCACCGCGCTCGCCGAGGGCGTCCAACGGACCGAGGACTTCATCGGGATCCACTTCTTCTCGCCGGTGGACAAGATGCCGCTGGTCGAGATCATCTGCGGTGAGAAGACCTCGCCCGCCACGCTGGCGAAGGTCTTCGACTACACCCTGCAGATCAAGAAGACCCCGATCGTCGTCAACGACAGCCGCGGCTTCTTCACCTCGCGCGTCATCGGCACGTTCCTCAACGAGGCCGTGGCCGCGCTGGGCGAGGGTGTCGAGCCGGCGTCGATCGAGCAGGCCGGTTCGCAGGCCGGGTACCCGGCCCCGCCGCTGCAGCTGATGGACGAGCTGACCCTGACGCTGCCGCGCAAGATCCGCAAGGAGACCCGCGAAGCGATCGAGGCCGCCGGCGGCACCTGGAACGCGCACGCGTCCGAGGGCGTCATCGACCGGATGGTGGAGGAGTTCGACCGCAAGGGCCGCTCCACCGGCTCGGGCTTTTACGACTACGACGAGTCGGGCAAGCGGACCGGTCTCTGGCCGGGCCTGCGCGACGCGTTCAAGTCGGGCAGCGCCGAGGTTCCCTTCGAGGACCTCAAGGAGCGGATGCTGTTCGCCGAGGCGCTCGAGACCGTGAAGTGCTTCGACGAAGGCGTGCTCACCACCGTCGCCGACGCCAACATCGGCTCGATCTTCGGTATCGGCTTCCCGGCGTGGACCGGCGGTGTCATCCAGTACATCAACCAGTACGAGGGTGGCCTGCAGGGCTTCGTCGACCGCGCGCGTGAGCTCGCGGAGCGCTACGGCGACCACTTCACCCCGCCCGCTTCGCTGGTCGAGAAGGCCGCGAAGGGCGAGATCTACGAATAAGGCCGCTTCGCCCGCTTAACGTGCTAGGAACGGTCCTTTCCTTGCGAATTTCGCAAGGAAAGGACCGTTCATAGCATCGGGAGCTAGCGCGACGACGGTTCCAGCGCCACGTGCGGCAACCGCCGGTCCAGCCACCGCGGCAGCCACCAGGCGCGTTCCCCGAGCAGCCGCATCACCGCGGGCACCACGAGACAGCGGATCACGAACGCGTCCACCAGCACCGCCACCGCCAGCCCGAGACCGAACTGCGCCAGCATCCGGTCGGGATTGAGCAGGAACGCGCCGAACACCACGATCATGATCGCCGCCGCGGCCGTGATCACCCCACCGGTGGAGGCGAGCCCTTCGCGGACGGCATGACGCGCGTCGCCGGTACGCCGCCACTCCTCGTGCATCCGGGACACGAGGAACACTTCGTAGTCCATGGAAAGCCCGAACACGATCGCGAAGATCAGCACCGGCACGAACGCTTCGATCGGTCCCGCCTGTACTCCGAACAGGCCGTCGCCGAACACCGCCGTCATCACGCCGAGCGCGGCGCCGATGCTCAGCAGGTTCAGCACGGCCGCCTTGAGCGGGATCAGGATCGAGCGGAAGACGACCATCAGCAGCAACGCCGACAAACCGACGACCACCAGCACGAACAGCGGCAACCGGTCGCCGACGGCGTCCGCGAAGTCGACCGCGGCCGCCACACTTCCGCCGACCAGGTACTTGCCCGGCAGTCCCGGCAGAACCTCGGTCCGCAGCCGCTCGACCAGATCGGCGGTCGCGGCGTCCTGCGGCGAAGACGTGGGGAAGGCGAGAACCGTCGTGACACCCTGGCCCATCGGCGGCGTCACCTTGGCGATGCCCGGTGTGGTCTCGAGTTTCCGTTGCAGCGCGACGCCGTCGCCGTTCTCGGTGACGACGATCAACGGCTCGCTGAACCCGGGGCCGAAACCCTCCGCCATCAGGTCGTAGGCCTGCCGGGTGGTCGACGTCTCCGGGTCGGTGCCCGCGTCGGCGAATCCGAGGCGCATTCCCAGCGCGGGCAAGGAAAGCCCGACGAGGACGAGCAGCCCGATCGCGAGCGGCACCATCGGCCGCCGCTGCACCGCGTCCCCGATTTTGCCCCACGCCTTGCCGTGTTCGCGTTTCGCGGCGTGCTTGCGGATGCCCTTTTCCAGGCGGCGTCCGAAAAGCGAGAGCAGCGCGGGCAGCAGGGTGATCGAGGCGAGCATCGTCACGAGCACCGTGAGCGCGACCGCGAGAGCCACTCCGCGCAGCGAACCGAGCCCGAGTGCGAGAAGGCCGAGCAGCGCGATGATCACCGTGCCGCCGGCGAACAGCACCGATCGGCCCGCGGTGTCCAGCGCCCGCCGCGCCGCCTGTTCGCGGTCGAGACCGCCGAGGATTTCGCCGCGATAGCGGGAAAAGATGAGCAGCGCGTAGTCCACGCCGACGCCGAAGCCGACCAGCATCATCAACGGCGCGGTGTAGCTCGCGATGTCGACGAACCTGCTGACGAGCACGATCACGCCGAGTGTGCTGCCGACGGCGAAGATCGCCGTGATCACCGGGAGCCCGGCGGCGAGGATCGAGCGGAACAGGAAGACGAGGATCACCAGCGCGGCGAGCAAGCCGACACCCTCCGACGGGCCGCCGCCCCCGCTGGTCCGCTTGATCGGCTCGCCACCGAGTTCGACCTGGAGCGCGGCGGTCTCCGCCTTCTTCGCGGTGTCGACGACGCGCACGATGTCGTCGTACGGCAGATCTTTCGACTCCAGGTCGAAAGCGACCGCCGCGTAGCCGATCGTGCCCTCACGTGAGAGGGCCGAAGGGGTGTCGAACGGACTCGTCACCGACTTCACGTGCGGCTGGTTCCGGACTTCGGCGAGCATTGTGTCGATCGGCCCGCGTGCGGTCGCGAGTCCCCCCTCGGTCTTGAAGACGATTTCGGCCGTCGCGCCGGTCTGGGCGGGGGCCTGCGCTTTGAACAGGTCCAAGATCTGCTGGGATTCGGTACCCGGCAGGGAATGGTCGTCGTGGTAGGCGCTGCCCGCCAGCTGCGAGCCCAGCGTGACACCGACGAGGGTGAGCAGCCAGAGCGAAACGGCGAGCCAGCGGTGGCGCTGAGACCAGCCCGCCAGCTTCGAGAGACCGCCCCCAGGCCGCCTCTCGGAAAGAGTGATGGTGTCCATGGCGGAAAGCATCGGCTTTTCCCGGCCGCATATCGTCGGGCCCGGGCGGGCACTCGGGCCACAACTTTTGGGTACCCCTAAGGCGCTTCCCGTACTACCGGGGTTGTGGTCACGGGGTCAACCAGCGCGGGGTGACCATGCCCGATTCGTAGGCCAGCACGACGAGCTGCGCGCGATCACGGACGTCCACTTTGGTCATGATCCGGCTGACGTGCGTCTTCGCCGTCGCCGGGCTGAGCACGAGTTCCTTCGCGATCTCGTCGTTGGACAGTCCGGCCGCGACCAGGCTCATCACCTCGCGTTCCCGCTCGGTGAGCCGGTTCAGGGTGGGCGAGGGGGCGGGCCGGTCCACCCGGCCGGCGAATTCGGAGATCAGGCGGCGGGTGATCGACGGCGCGAGCAACGCGTCGCCCCTGGCGACCACGCGGACACCGTGGATCAGCTCCTCCGGTTCGGTGTCCTTGACCAGGAACCCGCTGGCACCCGCGCGCAAGGCGCCGTAGACGTCCTCGTCGAGGTCGAAGGTGGTGAGGATGACGACCTTGGTCCCGGCCCGCGCCGGATCTCCGAGCAGATGCCGGGTCGCGGTGAGGCCGTCCATCACCGGCATCCGGATGTCCATCAGGACGACGTCGGGTTCGTGTTCGCGCGCGGCTTCGAGGGATTCACGCCCGTCGGCCGCTTCGGCGACCACGCTGATGTCGTCTTCACCGTCCAAAATGGATTTGAACCCGGCGCGGACCAGCCGTTGATCGTCGACAAGCAGGACCCGGATCATTTCTTCACCCGCAGCGGAAGCCGGGCGCGCACGCGGAAGCCACCGTCCTCGCGCGCGGCCGCGGTGAGTTCACCACCGAGTGCCTCGGCCCGTTCGGTCATGCCGCGGATCCCGTTGCCGGGCTCCGCCGTGCCTCCCCGGCCGTCGTCGTCGATCTGCACGGACACATCATGGGGCGTGTAGCCGATCCGCACCACGACGGTATTCGCGGCGGCGTGGCGCGCGACGTTGGTCAGCGCCTCCTGGACGACGCGGAACGCGGCGTGCTCGACGTCAGGTGGCAGTTCCGTCGCCGTGCCGTCGATCTCGGTCCGGACGGTCAGCCCGTGCGCGCCCGCCGACTCGGCCAGTTCGGTGACCCTGGCCAGGCTCGGTGTGTCCACCTGCCGCAACATGCCCAGGGTGGCGCGGAGTTCGCGCAAGGCCTCCTTGCTGGTCTTTTTGATCGTGGTCAATGCCTCCTCGGCCTTCGCCGGATCCTTGCCGTGCAAGGCCGCGCCGGCCTGGACGTTGATGAGCGCCAGGTTGTGGCCGAGGACGTCGTGCAGTTCGCGCGCGATCCGGAGGCGTTCGTCGGTGGCCCTTCGCTGGGCCTCGGCTTCCTTGGTGCGCTCGGCCTCTCGGCGGTAGTACGTCACGGCGCCGACCGCGACCAGCGCGATGAACCAGCCCGCCATCAGCAGGAAGGCGAAGTTGTCCACCTGCCGTGAGGCGCCGCCACCCAGTTCGCCGAGCGCGACGCCGCCCATCGAGGCCGCCGCGACGACCGCCGCGCTCCGGATCCGCCCGGTCGAGGCGTTGTTGTACAGCGCGAAGGCGAACGCGAGCAGGACGAACCCGTCCGGATCGGTCTGCGGGTAGTAGACCGCGCAGCACACCGCGGTGAAGATCGTGACGGGGAGCGGGTACCGGCGGCGCAGGAACAACGCCGCGCAGGCGAGCGCCACGCAGACCCAGCCGACGGCCGCGTTGCGCGGTGTCTCCGCGCCGTCCCCGAGCGAGACCACGACGGAACCCGCGATCACCGCCGCGGTGACCGCGATTTCCGCCGCATGCCGCCGCAGGATCGCCACACGACGAGAGTAGCGCGATCCGGACCGATTGACAAAATAGATTTTTACGTTCAAACTGATTTTTGTGATCAAGGGTGTGACGCCGTGAAGGATGTGGAGTACCTCGATCGGCTGGAGCAGGCGGAGGCGTTGCTGAAACCGCAGCGGGTGGACGTCCTGCGGCAGCTGGCGGAGCCGCGGTCGTGCACCGAGGTGGCGACGGTGCTGGATCAGACTCCCCAGCGGGTCTATTACCACGTGAAGCGACTGGTGGAAGCCGGTCTCGTGAAGCAGGTGTCGGAGCGGAAGGTGCGCGCCGTCAGTGAGGGCGTGTACCAGGCGACCGCGCGTTCGTACTGGCTGTCACCCCGACTGGTCGGACGGCTCGGCCCGCGGGTGGCGCGGGACGAGCTGAGCCTGGGCTACCTGGTGGACCTCATGGAGGAGGTCCAGGCGGACGTCGCCGCGCTCGACCGGGCCGCGCCGGAGCTGCCGTCGATCGGCGTTTCCGGCGAGATCCGGGTGGAGCCCGAGCGGCGCCAGGAGTTCCTCGACGAACTGAAGACGACTTTGCAGGACCTGTTCACCCGCTACGGCGGAGCGGAAGGCGACGCCTTCAAGCTCGCCGTGGCCTGTTACCCGAAGGGAGATGCCCGTGACTGAACCGACGAGGTTCCAGGTGCGCCTGCGCGCGCCGATCGCCGAGGTCTGGCACGCGCTGACCGATCCCGGGGCGCTGCGCGAGTGGCTTTCCGAACACGCGGAAGTCGACCTGCCGTCCCGGTACGAGTTCTGGGGCCGCTACACGCCGGACGGCGATCGTCCGCGCCAGCGACTGTTGCTGGCCGAGGACAACGTCCTGCGGTTCGCGTGGACCGTCGACGGCAAGGAGACCGTCGTCGAGATCGCGCTGACGGAAGACGGGGACGGCACGTCCTTGTCGTTCAGCCAGAACGGTCTGCCGGACTACACCGCGATGCTCGCCGACCCCGATTCGTCACTCGGCATGATGTACACGTTCTGGGCGCTTTCCGTCTCGAACCTCGTCGATCACGTCGAAGGACGGCCGCTCACCGCCCGTTGCGATCTCACCTCCCCGCTGATGAGCGAAGAGGTGCGGATCGACGCGCCGCGCGGTGAGGTCTACTCCTCGATCGCCGATCCCGCCGTGTTCACGCGCTGGTTCGGCGCCCGGATCGAGGCGGAGACCGAGGTCGGCGGCCGCTGGGCGATGGGGTCGCTGGAGAACGACCCGAATCCGGCGAAGATCGTCGACCTGGTGCCCGACACCAAGATGTCGCTCGCGTACCAGGACGGTGTCGTCGCCACTTGGGAGCTCGAGGAGTCCGGCGGCGGCACCAAACTGACGTTCGTCCAAAGTGGATTCTCCGACGAGAAGCCGCCCTACGGCTCGTGGATGGGCTGGCTCAGCGGTTTGGCGGAATTGCGCCGGTTCCACGAGATCGACCCGTGGCTCCCACTGTGGGCCGACGTTCAGCTGGAAGGAATGCCCGAAGGTCTCATCACACTGGATGGAAAGTAGGAGGAAGCGATGTTGCTCGACGGCAGGAACGCGATCATCTACGGTGCGGCGGGTGGAATCGGGAGCGCGGTGGCCCGCGGCTTCGCGAGGGAGGGCGCGACCGTCCATCTCACCGGCCGCACCTTGAAGAAGCTCGACGCGCTGGCCGACGAAATCCGGGCGGCGGGCGGGAAAGCGGAAACGGCGGAATTCGACGCGCTGGACGAAACCGCCATCGTCGAGCATGCCGCTTCGGTGGCCTCCACGGCGGGCAGCGTCGACATCTCGATGAACGTGATCACGCACAACGACGTCCAAGGCACTCCGCTCGTCGAAATGTCGGTGGAGGACTTGGAAAGCCCGGTCCGGACGGCGGTACGGACGAACTTCCTGACCGCACGGGCGGCCGCCCGGCACATGATCGAGCAGGGATCCGGGGTGATCCTGATGTTCGGCGGCGACGGTGACCCGCTGCCGGGATATCACCTCGGTGGGCTCCAGGTCGCGTTCAGCGCGATGGAAGCGTTGCGGCGAGGGCTGGCGTGCGAGCTCGGACCGCAGGGCATCCGTGTCGTGACCCTGCGCACCGGCGGGATCCCGGAGACGATCCCGGCGGGTGCCGGGCTCGACGACGCCATCCGTGACATGGTCGAAGCGACGATGCTCAAGCGGACGGCTTCACTCGAAGACGTCGCCCGGGTGGCCGCCTTCGCCGCGTCGGACCACGCGCGCAGCATGACGGCGACAGCGCTGAATATCAGTTGCGGCACGATGGTCGACTGACCCGCGGCCGCCGTTAACACCGGCGAACGATCTCCCGACTACGCGGCACTACCAGGTGCTGGGGAGGTTGTTATGCCGAAGAGCGCAACGAAGCTGGGCATGGCACTGGCGATCGGACTTCTGGTCGCCGGAGCCTGCGGGGTGGAGACCGTGCCCACCGGGCGGGTCACGCCGGCGACCAGTCGGATGTCGACGCCGGCGACCAGCACGTGGACACCGCCGACGACCACGATCACGGCGACGCCCACGCCGACACCTCAGCAGTTCGTTCCGACGACCACAGCCGCGATCGAGGTACCGAAGCAGGTCGAGCCGAAGCCGACGAAGACGCGTCCGAAGACCACGCAGGCGACGCCGAAGGCACCGAACCCGGCGGAATGCGGAAGCGACTACTACCGCAACACCGACGGTGTGTGCGTCCATCGGCCGGCGAGCGGCCCCGGCGCGGCCGACGGTGCGACCGCCCTCTGCAAGGACGGTTCGTACAGCTACAGCCAGAACCGCCGCGGCACCTGCTCCGGGCACGGCGGGGTCCGTACCTGGCTGTGATCCCGTCCGTTGTTCATTCACTGGGAAGGGTGGTGCTGTGTAAGGTCGGATCATGGGATGCGCATGGTGAAACCGGTCGGACGGGCACCTTCGCCCCGGATCTTCGTGGTCGTGCTCGCTACCTGCGGGCTGGTGGCCTCGTTCATGCAGACGCTGGTCGTCCCGCTCATCCCGGCATTTCCCCGGCTGCTCGGCACGACCCCGTCGGACGCGTCGTGGGTGGTGACGGCGACCCTGATCGCCGGAGCCGTGGTGATGCCGGTGAGCGGCAGGCTCGGCGACCTCTACGGCAAACGCCGGTTGCTGCTGATCAGCCTGGGGTTCCTGGTCGCCGGTTCGGTGGTGTCGGCGCTGACGAGTTCGCTCGCGCTGATGGTCGTCGGCCGGGGGCTCCAGGGCTGCGCGATGGGCGCGATCCCGCTGGGTATCAGCATCATGCGCGACGAGCTCGCACCGGAACGGGTCGGTGCCGCGATCTCGGTGATGAGTTCGACGCTCGGTGTCGGCGGCGCCATCGGGCTCCCGGTGTCGGCGCTGGTCGCGCAGAACGCCGACTGGCACGTCCTCTTCTGGGCGTCGGCGGGGCTCGGCCTCGTTTGCGGCCTGCTGATCCTTTTCGTGGTGCCGGAATCACCGGTGAAGACACCGGCGCCGTTCGACTACCTCGGTGCCTTGGGGTTGACCGTCGGCCTGGTCTGCCTGCTGTTGCCGATCGTCAAGGGCAGCGAATGGGGCTGGGGTAGCGGCCGCACGCTGGCCTTCGGCGGGAGCGCGCTGGTGATCCTGCTGGTCTGGGGTGCCTACCAGCTGCGGCGCCGGGATCCGCTGGTGGATCTGCGGGTCTCCGCGCGGCGCCCGGTGTTGTTCACCAACCTCGCGTCGATCATGATCGGTTTCGCGCTGTACTCGATGGCGTTGTCGTTCCCGCAGCTGCTGCAGGCGCCCGCGTCGACCGGCTACGGCCTCGGCCTGACGATGGTGCAGGCCGGACTCTGCCTCGCGCCGAACGGTCTGGTCATGTTCATGCTGTCGCCGGTTTCGGCCCGGCTCATCGAGCGCTACGGACCGCGTACGACGCTGATGGTCGGTGCCACCACCATCGCGACCGGGTATGTCTTCGCAACCGTGTTGATGGACAACGCTTTCGAGCTGATCACGGCGTCGATCATCATCGGCGGTGGGGTGGGCATCGCCTACGCGGCCATGCCCGCGCTGATCATGGGCTCGGTGCCGGTCACCGAAACCGCGTCCGCGAACGGGCTGAACTCGCTGATGCGCTCCGTCGGCACGTCGACGTCCAGCGCGGTGATGGCGTCCATGCTCGCGTCGCTGGCGATCACCGTCGGCGGGGTCTCCGTCCCGTCCGCGGCCGGATTCCGGCTGAGCTTCGTGGTCGCCGCCGGCGCGGCGCTCCTGGGGCTCGTCTTGACCGCTTTCGTCCCGAAGCAACGTCAGCCCGAGCCGCTGGTCGCTCCGGTCCACTGACGCGCCTCGCGTTGCGATGAAAGGACTTCATCGCAACGCAAGGGCACTCCGCTCAGAACAGCGTCGGAACGATCGCGTCGATCAGGTGCGGTCCCGGCTCGGCGAGCGCGCGCTGGAACTGCTCGGCCAGCTCCTCCGCGGTCGTCGCCCTGGTCGCCGGGACACCCATGCCTTCGGCGATCTTGACGAAGTCCATGTCCGGCCGGGAAAGGTCGAGCAGTTCGTTCGCCTTGGGGCCGTTGGCGTCCGCACCGACGCGCTGCAGCTCCAGCCGCAGGATCGCGTACGCGCGGTTGTTCAGCAGGACCGTGGTGACGTTGAGATTCTCCCGAGCCTGCGTCCACAACGCCGAAATCGTGTACAGCGCGCTGCCGTCGGACTGCAGGTTGATCACCGGCCGGTCCGGCGCGGCGACAGCGGCGCCGGTCGCGACGGGCATGCCGTAGCCGATCGCGCCGCCGGTCAGGGTCAGCACGTCGTGCCGGGGCGCACCGGCGGTCGCGGCGGGCAGCAACAGCCCGGACGTGTTCGCTTCGTCGGCGATGATCGCGCGTTCCGGCAGCAGCGCGCCGATCACCTCGACCCAGTTCTGCGGGGTCAGCGGCCCGGACGGCAACGCGGGCCGGGCGGCCTCCTGCAGTACCGGCTCGGTCTCGGCCGCGACCAGTTCCGCCACATCGGCCAGAGCCCGCGGCACGTCCTGCGCGACTTCGGCCAGCACATGGACCTGCGCGCCTTCGGGTACCAGGTTGCTCGCCTTGCCGGGATAGGCGAAGAACGAGACCGGAGCCTTCGTTCCGGCGACGATCACGTGCTTGATCCCGTCGAGCTGGTACGCGACCTGTTCGGCGAGATAGCCCAGCCGCTCGATCGTCGGCAGGCCCTCGCCGCGTTCGAGCCGGGCGGGAAAGGTCTCGACGAACGTCTTCACGCCGGTCGCGGCCGCGATCCGGCTGGTCGCGCGCAGTCCGGCCTCGCGGCAGCCGCCGCCGCCGACGAGCAGGGCGACCGGTTCACCACTGGTCAGCACTTCGGCGATGTTCTTCACCGTCGTCGCGTCGACGACCTGCGGGATCCGGGGCGGGATGGGTGCGCAGGTTTCGCCGCCTTCGCCCCAGGACGCGTCGGCGGGGAGGATCAGCGTCGCCACCTGCCCGGGGGCGTCCTGGGAGGCCGCGACCGCCGCGGCGGCGTCGGCACCGACGTCCTTCGTGTGCTCCGAACGGCGGACCCAGCCGTCGAGCGAACCGGCGACGGCTTCGATGTCCGACTCGAGCGGGGCGTCGTACTGCTTGTGGTAGGTCGCGTGATCGCCGATCACGTTGACGATCGGGGTGTGGGCGCGACGCGCGTTGTGCAGGTTCGCCAGCCCGTTCCCGAGCCCGGGGCCGAGGTGCAGCAGCGTTGCGGCCGGCTTGTCGGCGATGCGCGCGTACCCGTCAGCGGCGCCGGTGACGACGCCTTCGAACAGGCCGAGCACGCCGCGCATCTCGGGCACGGAGTCGAGCGCGGCCACGAAGTGCATCTCCGAGGTACCCGGATTCGAGAAGCACACGTCGACGCCCGCGTCGACGAGGGTGCGGATCAGGGACTGGGCGCCGTTCATCTCACTCACTTTTCAAGCCCTCTCAGCGAAAAGAACGCCGGGGTTGAGGATCCCGGCCGGGTCGAAGCTTTCCTTGATCCGGCGCATCAGCGCGATCTTCGCCGGGTCCTCCAGGTCGAGGAAGTAGCCTGCCTTGGCCCTCCCGAGGCCGTGTTCACCGGAGATCGCGCCGCCGAGTTCCATGCCCAGCGCGAAGATGTCGGTCAGCAGCTGCTTCCGCTTGTCCGTGTCCTTGCAGAAGATGGCGAGGTGGACGTTGCCGTCGCCGGCGTGTCCGCAGCCGAGCGCGCCCGCCTCGCGCGACATCGCCATTTCCCGCGCCTTGCGCAGGAACTCGGGCATGGCGGACCTCGGGACCACCACGTCGATGACGTCGTCGGCACCGGCCGCCTTGGCCGTCCAGAACGCCTTTTCCCGTGCCTCGATGAGCTTGCGTGCCGAAGGGCCTTCGAGCACGTACACGTCCATCGCGCCGAGGTCTCCCAGCAGCCCGCCGAGCTCCTCGACGTCGGAGTGCAGCCGGTCGCTGTCGCGGTTTTCCAGCGCCACCACCAGATAGGCCTGCGCGGTGTCGCGGATCGAGTCCGGGACGCCCAGGCTGAGTTTCTCGTTGTAGCTGATCGCGGCGAGCGTCAGGTTGTCGATGTACTCGAGGATGTGCGGCGCGAGCCCGCTGGAGATGATCTTCGGGACGACGGTCATCACCTCGTCGAAGGTCTCGAACGGGGCGAACACCGTGGCACCGTGCGGCAGGCGCGGATACAGCTTCACGATGACCTCGGTGGCGATCGCGAGGGTGCCTTCGGAGCCGATGATCAGCTGGGTCAGGTCGTAGCCCGTCGACACCTTCGAGGTCTTGCCGCCGGTCCGGATGATCTCGCCGGTCGGCAGTACGGCCTGCAGGCCCACGACGTTGTGCCGGGTGACGCCGTATTTGACCGCGCGCATGCCGCCCGCGTTCGTGCCGACGTTGCCACCGACACTCGCGCTCAGTTCCCCGGGATAGACGGTGTAGCCGAGTCCGGCCTCCGAGGTCTTTTCGTCCAAATCGGACAGTGTGACGCCGGGCTGGACGACGGCGACGTGGTTTTCGGTGTCGATCTCCAGTACGGCGTTCATCCGTTCGAAAGAGATCACCAGGCCGTCTTCGCGAGGTCGCGCACCACCCGACAGGCCGGTGCCCGACCCGCGCGCGGTGACCGGCACGCCGTGTTCGCTGGCCGCCTTAAGCAGCTCCGCGACCTCTTCGGCGCTTCCGGGTTTCGCCAGGTGGGCGGGCCTCTGCGCCGAGGTGGTCAAAGCCTCGTCGTGTGCGTAGTCCTCGGGGATCGCCTCGCCTGACAGCAAGTTCGCGTCCCCGACGATCTCGGCGAACCGTGCCGCAACATCGCCCATCGACTGCCCTTCCTCACGCTTCTTTGCCTGGTTACCGAAGCGTAGTACGTCGTGGGCGAGGATGGCCATGAATCATTTTCATGTTTGCTTCCGCTGGTCACAACCTCACGACAACCTCACTCGGATACCCATGTCGCAGCGGGCCGCGGCGGCCCGCCGGAAGGGGTGGACGCTCGATGGGATCAAGGATGAGGCGGATCGCGGCGCTGGGGGCGTCGTTCGCGATCGCGTTCGGGCTCGCGGTGCCGGCGGCAGAAGGCGCGGGAACGGGCTGCACCGCGCCCGTGGTGAACGTCAGTGGCGTCAGCCAGGCCGAGGGCACAAGCGCCGGCTACACCACCCTTCTCTTCACCGTTTCCCTCGCCGACGGCGGTTGCGCGCCGCAGGGCTCGGTCGAGTACCGGACGATCGAGGGCAACGGCTCGCCGGTCGATCCGGCGTTCGTCGCGAAGGAGAGCGTCGACTACCTGCCGCGTGCGGGCACGCTGACCTGGTCCGGGCGGGCGGACACGCAGACGGTCGCGGTCAAGGTCCGCGCCGATTCCTTCGTCGAGAACGACGAGATGTTCTCGCTGCGCCTGTACGGCGAGAAAGGCGTGCGGATCGGGCACAGCGTCGGCGTGGCCTGGGTGGCCGACGACGACAAGGTCAAGACCGTGCCGCTGGCCACCACGCAGGAAGGCGAGATCTGCTGGTCGCTCCCGCCCAACTTCGCGCAGGCCACCAGCTGCAAGGTGCCGCTCGTGCTCTCCCGGCCGTGGCTCGCGGGACCGCTCACGGTCCGCTACCGCACCGAAGGCTCCGCCCACGAGCCGGTGAAGGACGGTGTCGTCACCTTCGAGCGCGGTGAGACGAGGGGATACGCCGAACTCACGGTCCTGCCCGGGCAAACGGGGAAGGCGCGGGTCGAGTTCTTCGAGCCGTCGCAGGGCAGGCTCGTGTACGCGACCTCCACGGTGGTGATCAGCCCCGCCGGGTGACGAGATCGGCGTCGGCCGTCGCGTTCGCCCGCCGGTACAGCTCGATCGCTCGAGCCCAGTGGGCGGCCGCGGCGGCCGTGTCACCGCACCGTGTCTCCAGGTCGCCGAGGTCGCGGTGCAGATGAGCCTCCTCGTACGGATCCGGGACACCCGCCCGGACGGCGACGCCCCGCTCGAGGCTTTCCCTCGCCGACGCCAGATCGCCGAGCCCCAGGTGGGCGCGGCCGAGCCGGTCGAGGGCGGCCGCCTCGCTGTGCCGGTTCCCGACGTCCCGGCTGATCAGCAGCGCCTGGTCGAAGTCGTCCCGGGCGGCCCGGAAGTCCTTGCGGGCGAGGTGGACCTGGCCGGCGTGCAGCAGGGACTCCCACTCCTGCCAGCGGTCACCGATCGCCCTGGACGCGGCCAGCGCCTTGCCGAGGTGGTCCAGCGCGACGTCGTGATCGCCGAGTTCCTCGTAGGCCTCGCCGAGGGTGTCCAGGGTGGCCGCTTCCAGCCGTGCGTTGCCGAGTTCGCGGAACGTCTCCAGTGCGGCCGTCAGCGGGCTGAGACCGTCCATCGGCTGGCCCCGGCGAATGTAGGCGTGGCCGAGGTTGCGCTGGGACAAGGCACGCCCGAGCCGGTTGCCCACCGAGGTGCACCGCTCGACCGCGAGCCGGTACGCGGTGATCGCCTCGTCGAACCGGCGAAGCGCGGCGTAGGCGTTCGCGGTGTTGTTGTAGATGTGCCCTTCGCCTTCGAGATCGCCGGCCGCACGGGCGGCCTTCAACGCGCGGGCGTTGGTTTCGAGCGCGTCAGTGAGCCTGCGGGTCATGAAGTAAGCAGCGCCCAGCGCGCGCAGCATTTCCGCCTCCGCCAACGGATCGTCGAGCTCGGCGGCCGCCGCGGCCCCCTCGCGGCAGAGCCCGATCCGCTCGTTCCAGCCGCCCGTCGTGTCGTAGAAACTGGTGAGCAGATAGGTGAGCTGCCAGGCCGCGGTGTTGCGGCCGTGTTCGCGCGCGAAGCGCACTACGGGCAGCAGATTCGGGCGCTCGGCACTCAGGAACGCCAGCGCCGCACGTCTTTCCGCCGGGAACGGCCTTCCGGGTGCCGGGTGGCGCAAAGCCGGGACGACCAGATCGCGGTTCGGGTCGATGATCCGGTTCGCCTCGGCGGCGACGTGCAGATACCAGTCGATCAACCGGTCCGCGGCCTCGGCGCGGCTCGACGTCGTTTCGTCGGTGCGGGCGCACGCGACGGCGAACTCACGGATCAGATCGTGGAGGCGATAGCGATCCGTGCCCGCCGGGGTGATCAGATGCGCCGCGGAGAGTTCGGCGGCCGCCGCCCGGCCCGCGTCGGCGGGCACCCCGCACAGCGCGCCGCCGAGTGCCGCGCTGAACGATGTCCCGGGGTTCAGCCCGGACAGCCGGAACAACCGGGCCGGAGCATGCTCCAGTGGCAGGTACGCACTCGCGAGGACGGTTTTGACCGTCCGGGAATCCCCTTGCACCGCAAGGGTTTCCAGCCGTCCGGCGCCGGTCAGCTCATGGGTGAGTTCCGCGATCGGACGGCTCGGTTCGCCGGTCAGGCGCGCGGCGGCGATCCGCAACGCCAACGGCATCCCGTCGCACAGCCTGGCCAGTCGTGCGGCCTGCGCGGGTTCGCGAGCGACCCGGTCGGTGCCCAGCACCCGGGTGAGCAGTGTCATCGATTCCGGATCGGCCAGCGCGTCGAGGGCGAACACCCGGACGGCGTGCCTGCTGCCGAGCGCCGCCAGCGTCTGCCTGCTGGTGACGATCAGCATCGCCTTCGCCGTACCGGGGACGAGGGGGAGGATCTGGTCGACGCCGCCCGCGTTGTCGGCGACGATCACGCAACGCCTGCCGTGCAGCAGTGAGCGGTAGAGCGCCGCGCGTTCGGCCGTCGCGTCGGGCAGCCGGTCGTCAGGGAGACCGAGACCCCGCGACAGATGCGCGAGCGCGTCGCCCGGCGAGAGCGCCTCGTTCGGGTCGTGCCCGGCGAGATCGAGGAAGAGCTGACCATCGGGGAAACGGTCCGCGATGCGATGCGCCCACTGCACGGCGAGCGCGGACTTCCCCATTCCCGCCGCCCCGGAGATCACCACGACCGGCGGTTCGGCTTCGTCGAGGAGCTCGTCGAGTGAAGCGAGCTCCTGCTGCCGCCCGGTGAAGTGTCCGACCCGGGCGGGGAGTTGTGCGGGCGCGGTGCCGCGGGCGGGTGCGTCGAGTTCGGGCGCGCGGCGCAGGATCGAAGTGTGCAGTTCGACCAGTTCCGGTCCGGGATCGACACCGAACTCGTCCGCCAGCCCTCTGCGCACGGCCTGGAACGTCTCCAACGCCTCGGCATGTCTCCCGCAGCGATGCAGGGCGAGCATGTGCAGCGCGGCGAGCCGTTCGCGGTACGGCTGTTCGGCCCGGAGCCGCGGAAGTTCCCGGAGGACCTCTTCGTGTTCGCCGAGCCTGAGCTCGGCGTCCCAGAGTTCTTCCCAGGCGGACAGCCGTAATTCTTGGAGCCGTTCGACCTCGCGCAGGCCCCAGCCGTCGAGTCCGGCGTCCGCGAAGGCTTCGCCGCGCCAGAGCCGCAACGCCTCCCGCAACGCCGTCACCGCCTGACCGGGATTACTCCGCTTGGCGGCACGAAGTTCTTCCTCGAAGCGAAGAGCGTCGACAGAGGACGGTGCGACCGTCAGGACGTACCCGGGTTTGCGCGTCTGCAGGACCAGCGGGAACCCGCAGTCCTCCAATGCCTGCCGGATCCGTGCGACATGGCTGTGCAGGGTCTTCACCGCTGTGCGCGGCGGATCTTCACCCCAGAGCACGTCGACCAGCCGGGGGATCGGGACGACCGAACCCGCGTGCAGGGCGAGAACGCCGAGCACGGCTCGCTGGCGGGCGCCGTGCAACTCCGCCCGCCCGGTGGGGCCGATCGCTTCGACCGGGCCCAGCACCCGCAATTCCCCTGGCCCGGGCACCCTGCTCCCTCCGGCATCTGACCTCGGTGAGCGTATCCGGGCGAAGACCCACCGAAATCGGCCAATTAGGGCACACGATCTCGACAACCCCGCCACAACCGGCCTGACCGACGGTCAACGGGTCGAACGTTTCGCCCTAGGAGGGGAACATGATCAGCAGGAATCCGCGGCGCAGGCGAGCACTGCTCGCCTCGGCCATCTTGGCCGCCGCGACGCTGTTCGCGGGGGTCACACCGGCGGTGCAGGCCGCACCAGGGGACCGGAGCGACGTCTTCATCCGCGACAACACGTCCGATGTCGGGTTCGAACCCTCGACCGGTTCGCTCTACTCCAGCCCCGACATCCGGGTTTGCAAGGGATTGACTCCCTGCGCCACCGACCAGCCGGTCCACCAGGGAGAGAACGTCTACATCCATGTCACGTTGAACAACCCCGGCCCGTACGGGGACGGGCTCGAGAAGGGGACACTGCAGGTCTACTACACGAAACAAGGCACCGTGGCCCAATGGGCGAGCCAGTGGACCTACATCGGTTCGAAGACCGGCGTGTCCGTACCGTATGGCACCAAGACGGTCGCCATCCCGTGGACGGTCCCGTTCGGCTCGCACTTCTGCCTGCTGGCGCGGTGGCTTTCGCCGACCGACCTGCCGACCGAAGGCTTGAGCACGTCCACCAACGCCCGCAAGAACAACAACATCGGCTGGCACAACGTGAACGTCCTGCCGTTCAAGATCAAGGTCCCCGAG
The DNA here is from genome assembly GCF_041021335.1 of Amycolatopsis sp. SB7-3. Lineage (NCBI taxonomy): Bacteria > Bacillati > Actinomycetota > Actinomycetes > Pseudonocardiales > Pseudonocardiaceae > Amycolatopsis > Amycolatopsis sp. SB7-3. The sequence goes on along the minus strand of NZ_JBFPJQ010000001.1, from coordinate 925,529 downwards.
TACCGGCCGATCGTGTTCGGCTGGGACGGTCCCGACCCCACCGCGGTCGGCGACATCGTCTTCACCCAGCCGGGCAGGCCGTTCACCGGCCCGGGGCGGATCACCATCGATCTCGGTCCCGACCTCGCCGCACGCTGGCGGGCGGCCGGAGCGAAGGGTGAGGGTGTCGAACGGATCGGCGAGACCGAGCTGGCCATCGTGAACCCGCAGCGGGCCCGGATCAGCGGTCTGACATTCAAGTCCGGCGAACAGGTGGACGCCAGGCTGAGCTTCACCGCCGGAGCGGAGGCGGCAGGGGGACAGCAGTACACCGTCAACGTGACTCAGGTCGACCAGCGCGGCGAAGAGGTCGGTGGCGTCGAGTACCGGCTCTCCGAAGCGCGACAGTAAGCCAGGGAGGGGTGCCGGCCCGTGGGCGGTGAGGGTGGAAACCCGCACCGCCCACGGGTTTCACGCACGGGCGAACGAAAGCGTCTCGCCTTCGACACCGCGCAGCCACAGATCCTGCGCGGCTTCCGCCATTTCGGCCAGCCCTTCTTCGATCGTCGCGAACACGTTGCCGGGCACCCAGCCCGCGTCGCCGTTGATCAGCAGGTTGTTGCGGCCGTAGAAGATCGCGAGATCCGTCGCGCCCTGGTCACTGTGTGCCTCACTGCCCTCGTCGTAGCCGTACGCCGGGTTGCCGATCTCCCAAGCCTCGAACCCGAAGTACACGACATCCCCCGGAATCGGGGTCACGGTGGGGTTTTCGCGGCCCGGTTTCGGTTCGGCGAAGGGCGGAACGAGCGTGTAGACCTCGTTGCGCGCGTACTTCGCGTGGTAGGCCGAACCGCTCTGCGGCAACGCGTCCCACACCGCGCGGCAGGTCCGCGGGGCTTCGGCGTCGAGCAGCCGGGCGCGGCAGGACACCCCGCGCTTGTCCAGGGTGATCGTGATGTAGCGGGCCATCACTCGACCCCCGCCACGACGTCGCCCCAGATCCGCAGCGCCTCGTCGACCTGTTCGGAGTCGACGATCAGCGGCGGCACCATCCGGACGACGTTCATGTACGCCCCGCAGGTCAGCAGCAGCAACCCGTTGGAGGACGCGGCTTTCTGCGCCGCCTGGGCCTTCGCCGTGTCCGGCTCGCCGTCCGGCGTGGTGAATTCGGATCCGACCAGCAGCCCCAGCCCCCGTACGTCACCGATCGACGGCGACTTGTCCGCGATCACCCGCACGCCTTCCAGGAGCTGGCGTCCTCGTTCGGCGGCGTTCTCGACCAGACCTTCGCGCTGGATCACTTCGAGCGTGGCGATCGCCGCGGCGCAGGCCACCGCGTTGCCGCCGTAGGTGCCGCCCTGGGAACCGGGGAGCGCCTTCGCCATCAGCTCCTCCGACGCGGCGATGCCCGAGATCGGGAAGCCGCTCGCGAGCCCCTTCGCGATGAGCACGATGTCCGGGCGCACCCCGAAGTGCTCGTGTCCCCAGAACCGGCCCGTGCGGCCGAAGCCGGTCTGGATCTCGTCCATCACCAGCAGGATCCCGTGCTTGTCGGCGCGCTCCCGCAGCCCGGCGAGGAACTCGGGGTTCGCCGGGACGTACCCGCCCTCGCCGAGTACCGGTTCGATGAAGAACGCGGCCGTCTCGTTCGGTGCGCAGACCGTCGCGAACAGGTAGTCGAGCTCGCGCAGGGCGAACTTCGTCGCCGTCTCCTCGTCCCAGCCGTAGTGGAAGGCGTACGGGAAGGGCGCGACGTGCACCCCGGACATGAGCGGCGAGATCCCGGCGCTGAACCGGGTGCCCGACGTCGTCATCGTCGCCGCCGCGACGGTCCGGCCGTGGAACCCGCCCTGGAAGACGATGACGTTGGGCCGCTTGGTCGCTTGCCGCGACAGCCGGAGCGCCGCCTCGACCGCCTCACTGCCCGAGTTCGCGTAGAAGAGTGAATCCAGCCCCTCCGGCAGGACACCGCCCAGCTTCTCGGTCAGCTCCAGCATCGGCTTGTGCATGACCGTCGTGTACTGCCCGTGGATGAGTTTGCCGATCTGCTCCTGCGCCGCGCTCACCACGTGCGGGTGGCAGTGGCCGGTGCTGGTCACGCCGATACCGGCGGTGAAATCCAGGTGACGTTTGCCATCGGTGTCGTAGAGGTAAACCCCTTCACCGTGGTCGACCACGACCGGCGTTGCCTGTTTGAGCAGCGGTGATAGCTGGGCCATGGGCTGCGCTCCTAGGTCGGCTGAGCTGTTGTCGATTGTTGACAATATCCATAGCATGGCGTTCGGGACAACATGGAGGAGCGTTGGGATGAGCTCGATCAGTGAGGCCGGCGTGGTCACGTCGGTCGACAAGGAACTGTTCATCGGCGGCAAGTGGGTGCCCGCCGCCGACGGGAAGACCTTCCCCGTTCTCGACCCCTCGACAGGCGAAGCCCTGTGCGAGGTGGCCGACGCGTCACCGGCGGACGGTGTCAGCGCACTCGACGCGGCCGTCGCCGCGCAGGCCGACTGGGCGAACGTCGCCCCGCGTGAACGCGGTGAGATCTTGCGCCGCGCCTACGAACTGCTGATCAAGCGCGCCGACGAACTCGCGCTGCTGATGACCCTCGAGATGGGCAAGCCGCTCGCGGAGTCGAAGGGCGAGATCACCTACGCGGCCGAGTTCTTCCGCTGGTTCGCGGAGGAAGCCGTCCGGATCGACGGTGGCTACGCCGTCGCTCCCAACGGGACAGGCCGGTTCCTCGTGACCAAACAGCCGGTCGGCCCCTGTCTGCTGATCACGCCGTGGAACTTCCCCATGGCGATGGGCACCCGCAAGATCGGGCCCGCGGTCGCGGCAGGCTGCACGATGGTCATCAAGCCCGCTGCTCAGACCCCCCTTTCGATGTTGGCCCTCGCGGCCATCCTCGCCGAAGCGGGATTGCCGGAAGGCGTGCTGAACGTGCTGACGACGTCGGACTCCGGCGGCGTGATGGAGCCGTTGATCCGGGACGGTCGGGCCCGCAAGCTGTCCTTCACCGGCTCGACCGGCGTCGGCCGGAAACTGCTGGAACAGTGCGCGGACAAGGTGCTCCGCACCTCGATGGAACTCGGTGGCAACGCCCCCTTCCTCGTCTTCGAAGACGCAGACCTCGACGCGGCGGTCGAAGGCGCGATGACCGCGAAGATGCGCAACATCGGTGAGGCCTGCACGGCCGCGAACCGCTTCTACGTCCAGCGGGGCATCGTCGACGAGTTCTCCCGGCGCCTCACCGAGCGCATGGAGGCCCTGCCCATGGGGCGCGGCACCGAGGAGGGTGTCGTGGTCGGCCCCCTCATCGACGAAGCCGCCGTCGAGAAGGTCAGTGGCCTGGTCTCCGACGCCACCGAGCGAGGAGCGCGCGTCCTCACCGGTGGATCCACTGTGGACGGGCCGGGTAACTTCTATCAGGCCACGGTGCTCACCGACGTGCCCAAGGACGCCCGTCTAGCGTCGGAAGAGATCTTCGGGCCGGTCGCCCCGATCACCCCGTTCGACAGCGAGGACGAGGCCATCGCGGCGGCGAACGACACCGAATTCGGTCTCGTGTCCTATGTGTACACCTCCGATCTCAAGCGGGCATTGCGGGTTTCGGAACGGCTGGAGGCCGGCATGATCGGCCTCAACCAGGGGCTGGTTTCGAATCCGGCGGCGCCGTTCGGCGGGATCAAGCAATCCGGCCTCGGCCGCGAAGGTGGCACCGTCGGCATCGACGAGTTCCTCGAGACCAAGTACATCGCGGTGGCTCTGTGACTTCTTCGTATCGGATCGCGAGCATCCCCGGCGACGGGATCGGTGTCGACGTGACGGTCGAGGCCCGCAAGGTCCTCGACCGCGCGGCGGCGTCGCACGGCTTTTCCTTGTCATGGCAGGAGTTCGACTGGAGTTGTGAGCGGTACACCAAGACCGGCTCGATGATGCCGGACGACGGTATCGAGCAACTCTCCCGGTTCGACGGGATCTTTCTCGGTGCCGTCGGCTTTCCCGGCGTCCCGGATCATGTTTCCCTGTGGGGCCTCCTCATTCCGGTTCGGCGTGCGTTCGGTCAGTACGTCAATCTCCGGCCGGTCCGGCTGCTGCCGGGGACGACGTCGGCACTGGCCGGCCGGAGCGCCGACGAACTGGAGATGGTGATCGTCCGGGAGAACTCCGAGGGCGAGTACTCGGAGATCGGCGGCAGGCACAATCGCGGTCTGGGCAACGAGTTCGTCTTACAGGAATCCGTGTTCACGCGGGTGGGGGTGGAGCGGATCATCCGCTATGCCTTCGAACTGGCGAAGACGCGGACAGGGCGGGTCTGCTCGGCGACCAAATCCAACGGGCTCATTCACTCGATGCCGTTCTGGGACGAGATCTTCGCCGAGATCTCTTCGGAGTATCCGGACGTGCACGCCGAACAATGTCATGTCGACGCGCTCGCCGCGCGGATGGTGCAGGCGCCGGACCGGCTCGACGTCGTGGTCGCTTCCAATCTGTTCGGCGACATCCTGAGCGACCTGGCGGCGGCCGTGACGGGCGGGCTCGGGATGGCGCCTTCGGGCAATATCAATCCGACCGGTGAGCTCCCTTCCATGTTCGAGGCGGTGCACGGCAGCGCTCCCGACATCGCCGGACAGGGCATCGCGAATCCGGTGGCGCAGATCCTGGCGGGGGCGATGCTGCTCGAACATCTCGGGGAAACCGCTGCGGCACAAGATGTACGCGCAGCGGTGGAAAAGGTTCTCGAGGAGGGGACCGTGCAGACCCCTGACCTCGGTGGGAAGTCCACCACCGCCGAGCTCGGGTCCGCGGTGGTCGCCGCTCTATCTTGAACCATCCGACCGGTGACGTGTCAAGTCCCGGATGTCATGAATGGTCCATTCATGGTTTCGGCTAGTACGTGAAGGCCCCCTTCACTGCGTTAGGCGCAGTGAAGGGGGCCTTCGTGCCTTCGAGGTGCGGTGTTCCCAATGTCGTATTAGGGACGCTGAGCGTCTCTGATGCGGCATTGGGAACTTTTCTGGATGTGGAGTGAGCTGGATCGCCGGGGCAAGGGAGTGTTCTTTCGGGTGGATCGTTCACTGCGTCCCCGATGCGGCATGGTGAAAGGGCGGCCGACGTGTCGCGTGCCCACAGCTCGTCCGATGTCCCCAATGTGGCATTGGAGACGCTCAGTGTCCCCAATGCCACATTGGGGACACTGAGCCCCGCCGTGACACGTTTGCCCTGCCCTTAATCGAAGAAAGTTGTTTTCTCAGGCAAGAAAGCGTTGACACGAAAGGGAATCTCGGCGCGAACTCCGGCGTGAAAGCCCGTTCGTCGCACGCGCGCCGATCCGGGGCGCGAGTTTTTGTCGGTGCCCCGGTGCACAGTGTCGATCATCGGATTCGACGACTGGAGGAGTGCCGATGTGCTGGCATTGCGACAACCCCGGAAAGACCCGCGCCGACTACCTCACGGAGGAGGTCCGTCCGCTGATCCGGAAGTACGGCTGGATGGTGCAGACGGTCGAGCGCGGAATCGTGCAACCAGGCTTCGCGTATACGGTCGGGCTCACCGACGCCGGGCTTCCGGAACTGGTCGTCACCGGCCTGAGAGAACGAAGATCGGGTCAGCTGCTGAACTATTTCGCCCAGCAGGTGGTCCGGTCGGGGCCGCCGGAGCCGGGCGAGGTGCTGCCCGCGGAGGTGGGCTGGCCGTCATTGGAGGTCGTCCCGCTCAGTTCGCCGTCGGCGCATCTGCTCACCGCCGTCCTGCTGTACGGCGAGGACTTCCGTGCCCTGCAACTGGTCTACGAGGACGAGCACGGAAATTGGCCGTGGGACAGGGAGTTCCGTGGCGGGACCGGTGGGCAGCCGGTGCTGGGGGCGCGGGGCCGTGGCTGAATCCCTAAGGCACCGCGGGAGCTTCGCCCTCCCGCAGGCTGGTTCCCGGTGCCAGTCGCTGGACGGCGTCCTCCATATGGGCTTCCAGCAGCGAAAGCGCGGTCTCTTCGTCGCCCGCCCGCAGGGCCTCGATGATCCTGGTGTGCTCGGTGACCCGTTCTTCGACCCGCTGATAGGTACCCTGCAGAGCGGTGAGGCACATCCGGGTCTCGATCAGCAGCGTCCGCGCCATGCGCACGAGCCGTTTGCTGCCGGAGGCGGCGATCAGCGCCTCGTGGAACCGGAGATCCGCCCAGGAGAGCGCGGTCGGGTCGTCGTCGTCCGCGGCGGTGGCCATGGCGCGGACGGCCTCTTCGAGTTCGGTGGCGACCCGTTCCCGGTCCCCGCGCAAGGCGCGCAGCATCGCGGCGCGTTCGATGGCCGAGCGTGCCGAGTAGATGTCGTAGACGTCGCCGGGTTCGAGGTCGATCACGAACAGCCCGCGGTGGCGCTCGCTGCGCAGGAGCCCCTCGGAGACGAGGTGCTGCATCGCCTCGCGCAGCGGCCCCCGCGAAACCTGGAACCGGGAGGCCAGATCCGTTTCACCGAGCTGGGTGCCGGGAGGGAGGGCGCCGGTCATGATCGCGTCCCGCAGCTGGCGCGCGATGATCCCGGCGGTCGACTCCCGGCTGACCGGCTCGATTTCCGGCAAGGACATGGTTCAGCTGCTCCTCAGTCCGAACAGGGTGCCCAAGGTGCGGACGAGCGGGGCCTTGCCGGTGAGTCGAAGGCCCTCCCAGACGGTGACCTGGTTGGCGGTCAGCACCGGCTTGCGGAGCCTGGTTTCGAGCGTGTTGATCTCGCCGAGTGTCCGCATAGCGGTGTCGGGAACGAGCAGCGCGTCGGCGGCCGGGTGGTCGCGGCTCACCGCGAGTTCGACGACGGCTTCCGGGGCGAGTTCGCCGACCTCGGCGGCGGTGTCGATGTCCGCGCTGCCCATCGAGACCACTTCGATCCCGCCCGCGCCGAGGAATTCGACGAACAGGCGGGCGATGTCGTCGGGGTAGCTGGCGGCGACCGCGACCCGCCGGACGCCGAGGGCCTGTGCGGCGTTGACGAAGGCGAAGGAGGTGCTCGACGCCGGGACACCGGCGACGGCGGCCAGCCGGTCGGCCTGGTCGCGGGCGCCTTCCCAGCCGTAGACGAAACTGCCGCTCGTGCACGCCCAGACCACCGCGTCCGGTTCGTGTTTGGCCAGCAGCGCGGCGCCGTCGGCGAGCCGGCTTTCGCTGCCGAGGTCCAGGAGCTCGGGCACGGCGTGCAGATCGGTCCCGTAGATGTGCTCGACCGGCAGTTTGATCCCGGCCATGTCCCCGCCGAGGAGCTGTTCCGCGAGCGGGTAGTCGTCTTCGGCCGCGTGATCGGGGTAGATGAACCCGATGGTGGTCGTCTCGGACGGCGGCTCGGGTGGGGCGAACGGCGTGATGGGCACGGAACCTCCGGAGGGCAGATTGTCGACAATCGTAAGGGAAGAGGTCAGTCGACCTCCCGGAGCCACTTGCCGGGCCCGACGATCGGCAGGTTCATCCGCCGGAGGCAGGCCCACATCGTGAGCTGATTCGCGGTGAGGACCGGTTTGCCGAGCGCGCTTTCGAGTGGCTCGATCAGATCGTAGGTGGGGAGGTTGGTGCAGCTGACGAAGATGGCGTCGGCGTCGGCGTGGTCGGCGGCGAGGATGCGTTCGGCGATGGTCCGGTAGCTGACCTTCCAGATGCCGCCGCCCAGGCCGAGATGGTCGCTCGAAACGGTGCGGACGCCGAGTTCGGCCAGGAAGTCGTGCAGCTTCCCGGTCAGGTCGCCGTCGTAGGGCGTCAGCACCGAGACGCGGTGGAGGTCGAGCTGATGCAAGACCTCCGCCAGCGCTCCGGACGTGGTGACGGCGTCCGTCGCGCCCGCGTCGCAGATCGCCTTGGTCAGAGAACGTTCGTAGTCCACACCGTTGACGAAACTGCCGGAGGTGCACAGATAGGCGACGACTTCGGGCTCCACGTGGAGCACGTCCCTCGTGGCCGCGGCGAGATGCCTGCTGTCGCTGACGAGCTGGGCCATCTCCATGCTGACGGGCACCGGCTCGTACGGTGTGCGCGCCAGATGGAGGGAGACCTCCATGGGCACCCAGCGCCACAGCTCGCGTTCCAGGGCGAGGTCGAAGGGGGCGATCACGCCGATACCGCGCTGCGCCAACGGGCCTTCGAACTCCAGTAAGTCGAAATCCAAGTCTCAGCCTCCGGAAAGCTTCTGCTGTCACAGGTCCGGTGCTCCGGGGGTCGTTCCTCGGATTGTTGACAATCATACGAGCCACTTTTACGGTGTCAACGTGATCGCCTCGGAGACCCCTGTGCTGGCGGTGCTCTGCGGAGACACGCGCCCACCGGACATGCGCGCTATCGAAGCCGAAGCGGTGGTTCGTTACACCGACGCGGCCGGGTTGGCCGACGCGTTATCCGGCGCCGACGCGTTCTTCGTCTACGACTTCCTGTCCACCGCCGTCCCGGGCGCGTGGCACGCGGCCGACCGGCTGCGCTGGCTGCACATCGCCAGCGCGGGCGTCGACCCGGTGCTCTTCCCGGGGCTGCAGGAGAGCGACGTCGTGCTCACCAATTCGCGTGGGGTGTTCGACGGGGCGATAGCCGAGCACGTGCTCGGTGTCGTCCTCGCGTTCGCCAAGGATTTCGCCCGGTCGTGGGATCTGCAGAAGCAGCGGCAGTGGAAGCATCGGGAGAGTGAGCGGATCGCCGACCGTCGCGTCCTGGTGGTCGGCACCGGGCCGATCGGCCGGTCGATCGCGCGGATGCTGCGGGCGGCCGGGATGTCGGTGGCGGGTGTCGGACGCCGTCCTCGTGAGGGCGATCCCGACTTCGGCGACGTGTACGCGTCTTCGGAGCTGTCTCGTCATCTTCCCGGGGCGGACTACGTCGTCGCGGTCGCGCCGCTGACCGAGCAGACCAAGGGCATGTTCGACGCGGAGGCCTTCGCCGCGATGAAACCCGGCTCCCGGTTCGTCAACGTCGGCCGCGGTGAACTGGTCGTCACCTCGGATCTGACCGCCGCGCTGCGGGACGGGCCGCTCGGCGGTGCGGCGCTCGACGTCTTCGACACCGAGCCGCTCCCCGTCGACAGTCCTTTGTGGACTATGGAGAACGTGCTGATCTCGCCGCATATGTCGGGTGACTTCGTCGGCTGGCGTAATACTCTGGTAGAGGTGTTCGCGGACAACTTCCGTCGCTGGCGCGCGGGGGAGCCACTGCGCAACGTCGTGGACAAGCAGCTCGGATACGTGCCGTCGGAGACGCTTCGCCAAGGTTAGGGGCCGGATTGAACGACACCAAGTTGACCGCGAGTGAGCTCGTCGCCGCGTATGCCACCGGAGAGCTGTCGCCGGTCGAGGCCACCCAGAACGCGTTGCGTGTCATCGAGGAACGCGACGGTGAGACCAACGCCTTCTGTCTGGTCGACGCCGACGGGGCGCTCGAACAGGCGAAAGCGTCCGAGGTTCGGTGGCGGGACGGTAATCCGATCGGCTGGCTCGACGGTGTCCCGGCCTCGATCAAGGACATGTTCCTGACGCAGGGCTGGCCGACGCTGCGCGGTTCGCGCTGCATCGACCCCGACCAGCCGTGGGAAGTCGACAGCCCGGTCACCGCGCGACTGCGCGAGAACGGCTTGGTACTGCTGGGAAAGACCACGACGCCGGAACTGGCGTGGAAGGGCGTCACCGACAACACGCTGACCGGGATCACCCGCAACCCGGTCGACCCGTCGACGACGGCGGGCGGCTCCAGCGGGGGCAGCGCCGCGGCCGTCGCGGCGGGGATGGGCGAGCTTTCCGTCGGCACCGACGGTGGCGGCTCGATCCGGATTCCGGCTTCGTTCTGCGGAATCGTCGGTCTCAAACCGACACACGGCCGGATCCCGCTGTTCCCGGCGAGCCCGTTCGGGCCGCTCTCGCACGCCGGCCCGATGGCGCGTTCGGTGGACGACACGGCGCTGCTCCTCGACGTGCTCGCGATGCCCGACTACCGCGACCCGGCCGCGCTCGCCCCGCCGGTCTCGACCTACCGCGAGGCCGTCCGCCGCGACGTGCGCGGCCTGATCGCCGCGTACTCGCCGACGCTCGGCTATGTCGACGTCGATCCGGAGGTCGCGGAGATCGTCAAGTCGGCGGTCCAGTCGCTCGGGGACGCGGGCCTGCACATCGAAGAGGCCGATCCCGGTTTCACGGATCCCAAGCCCGCCTTCGACATCCTGTGGTCGACGGGGGCGGCCAAGTGGCTGGACACCTTCCCCGCCGGTTCGGAGACCAAGGTCGACCCCGGGCTGCGGAAGGTCTGGGAGCTCGGCAAGACCTTCTCGGCGAGCGACTACCTCGGCGCCAACGCCGAGCGGGCCGCGCTGGGCATCCTGATGGGCGAGTTCCACACGCGCTACGACGTGCTGATCACGCCGACGCTGCCGATCCCCGCCTTCGAAGCCGGACACGAGGTGCCGCCGGGCAGCGGGCTGAGCGGCTGGCCGGACTGGACGCCGTTCACCTACCCGTTCAACATGACCCAGCAGCCCGCCATCAGCGTGCCGGCCGGCCGCACCTCCAGCGGCCTCCCGGTCGGCCTGCAGATCGTCGGCCCTCGGCACTCCGACGACCTGGTGCTCGCGGTCGCGAAGCTCCTCGAGGAGGTCCGTCCCTGGCCGTGACCTGCGGAAAGGGAGCAAGGGACCTTTGCTACCACTTTCGCGGGGCGGTCAGGGCAGGGCGGCGTGGGTCTTCCGGACCAGTCCGCGCACCTGGCCGCTGCACAGGGCGAGACAGGTGGCGGCCACGACCAGGGCGGCGCACGCGAGCAGGGTCGTGCCGACCCCGAAGTGCTGCGCGGCCGGTCCGGCCGCCATCTGGCCGAGCGGCAGGGCGATGAAGGAACCGAGCATGTCGTAGGAGTAGACGCGCGCGAGCTTGTCCTCGGGCACGTTCTCCTGCAGCGATACGTCCCACGCGACCACGAACTGCTCGATCGCCAGGCCGGAGACGAACATGGCCGCGAGCAGCAACGGGAGCAAGGGCGCCTGGCCCAGGAGGATCAGGGGCGGCGCTTCGAAGAGGATCACCGCGACCCCGACGAACAGCGCGCGCCGCGGCTGCCATCGGGCCACGAGGATTCCGCCGACGAGTGAGCCGATCGTCTGCGTGGCGAGGGCGAAACCCCAGCCGGAGCGTCCGAAGCTGCTGTCGGCGACGACGGGGCCGAGCACCGCGATCCCGCCGGCGATGACGGCGTTCACCACCATGAACTGCACGACCACGACCCACACCCACGTCCGTGACCGGAATTCGCGCCAGCCTTCGGCGAGTTCCGCTAGCGGGCGGCTGCCGGGGACGCGTTCCCGGCGGTCGAGGCGGATGCGCCGGTAGGACAGGGCGGAGCCCAGGAACAGGAGCGCGTTGCCGCCGAGCGCCCAGCCGGGGCCGACCGCGGTGACCAGGATGCCGCCGAGTCCGGCGCCGGCGATCCGGCCGGAGTTCGACAGCAGCCTGGCCAGCGCGTTCGCCTGCGCGAGCTGGGTGGCGGGCACCGTCAACGGGGTGAGCGACGCCGAGGCGGGGGCCGAGATCGCGGCCACCGCGCCGTTGACCACGCTCAGGCCGACCAGCAGCGGGATCGACGCGAATCCACAAAGGACGCTCGCGGCGATGACGGCCTGGGTCAGGGTGGCGGCGACTTCGGTGCCTTGCAGGATCACCGAACGCGGCAGCCGGTCCGCGAGCACCCCGCCGAACAGCAGCAGGACCACGCTCGCCACCGAGCGGGCGCCGACGACGATGCCGATGTCGACGGCGGAACCGGTCAGGTCGATCACGGCGAACGCGAGCGCGAGCGGGGCGACGGCGTTGCCGAACTCCCCGAACGTGCGGCCGCCGATCAGCCAGCGGAAGTTGTGCTGGCGCAACGGTTCGCGCAGGGACGTCACGGACGCCTCATCTCGAACATCGCGACCGTCGCGCTGACCGGGATCGTGCCCCGGGTACGGGGCGGTTTCGCGGCCGAGTGCAGCAGATCGCTCAGTTCGCGAGCGTGTTCGAGCGCCTTCTCCCAGGTCTCGCGGTCGACCCACATCTCCGCGTCGCTGATCGACCCGCGTTCGTCCGGCAACCGGAATTCGCTGCGGCGCTTGAGTTCTTCGACCATCGCCGCGATGAGCAGCTGTTCCTCGTCCGGGTTCTTCGAGGTGAACCGCATGCCGGACTCCGGGTCGTGGCGGTAGCGTTTCGCCAGCCCGCCCCGGATCCGGACCTCCTCGGCGACGTCGAGCAGCCCGGCCTCGTGCAGCCGTCGCAGGTGATAGCTGACATTCGCTTGGGTCTCACCGAGTTCGCGCGCAGCTTCGGCCGCGCTCATCGCGACACCGGTCAAAAGCGACAGAATGCGCAGCCGCACGGGATGGGCCAGGACGCGCAGCCCATCGAGGCTGGGGGACTCGGACATGCCACGAGTATCGACTGCCGGGACGACAACCGTCAAACAGTTATTTGGGGGTTTCGTTGGCCGGGAGAACCGGTGCGGTGATCCGATGTCTGTGCTCTGCTGGAGTCATGCGTACGACGACATTGGGCAGGAGCGGTCTCGAGGTGTCGAGGATCGCCTTCGGCACCTGGCAGCTCGGTGGGGACTGGGGTTCGTTCGACGAGGACACGGCGATCGCCGCGATCCACCACGCCCGCGAACTCGGGGTCAACCTCTTCGACACCGCGCAGGCCTACGGTTTCGGGAAGTCCGAAGCCATGCTGGGCAAGGCGCTGCGCGAGGAACTCAAGCGCGACCGCGACAGCCTCGTCATCGCCACGAAGGGCGGCATCAAGCCGCGCTCCGAACGGCCACGCGACTCCCGGCGCGAGTGGCTGACGCAAGGCATCGAGGACAGTCTTCGCTTCCTCGACGTGGACCACATCGATCTCTATCAGATCCACTGGCCCGACTCCGACGCCCCGGCCGAGGAGACCGCGGGGATCCTGCAGGAGTTCGTCGACGCCGGGAAGATCCGGCATGTCGGCGTCTCGAACTACGACACCGCAGGGCTGGCCGCCTTCGACAAGACCCGTCCGGTGGAAACCCTGCAGCCGCCGTATCACCTGTTCCGCCGCGACATCGAGACCGATCCTCTGCCGTACGCGCGGGAGAACGACATCGGCGTCCTCGTGTACAGCCCGCTAGGCAGCGGCCTGCTGACCGGAGCCTTCACGCCCGAGACGACGTTCGAGAAGACCGACTGGCGGTCCCGGTCGTCGGCGTTCACCGGGGACACCTTCCTGCGCAACCTCGCCGTGGTCGACAGGCTCAAGGAATTCGCCGCGGGCAAGGGGATCTCGGTCAGCCAGCTCGCGATCGCGTGGACGCTCGCCCAGCCGGGCGTACACGTCGCGATCGTGGGCGCGCGCAAGGCGGCCAACATCGAGGCCAGCCTCGCCGCCGCCGACATCGACCTGACCGCGGACGAGCTCGCGGAGATCGATCGGCTCACCGCCGACGCCGTTCCCGTTTCGGGCGCGAGTCCCGAAGGTGTCGCCTAGAGCTTGAATTCCGTACCGTCCAACGGAAAGGAGGCGCCGCCGGCCAGTACGGCGGCGTGCTCCGGCGAGTCCGGGTCGATCACCGGGTTCGTGTTGTTCAGATGCGTGTACACCCACCGTGGGCCTGGCCGGAGCTTCGCGAGACTGCCGGTGATCGGCAGATGCCCCATCGCCAGCTGAGCGCCGTCGCCGACCTCGGCCGCGGTGGCGCCCGACATCTCGTCCGGCGCGTAGAAGGTTCCGTCCAGCAACACCAGGCCCGCGTCGCGGGTGAAGTCGTCGAACCCGTCCGGCCAGCTCTTCAGGCAAGGCGCGTAGACGAAGACGCCGCCGGTCTGGACGTCTTCGATCCGGTACGCCACCACCCACGGCCCGTCCTCAGTGGACGAACGGGCGTACTTCGGCCGCTTGTCGCTCACGGGAAGCATGCTCACGCGGAGACCGTCGATGGAGACATCCGACGACGGCAGCCACTGCCAGCCACCGTAGCCGTCGATGATCGCCCGCGCCGGAAACTGTTCGGACAAGGCGCCCATAACGGCGTCCGGCGCCCATACGGGAAGTCCGCCCGCTTCCCGCAACAGGAGCAGGCCGAGTGAATGGTCGAGTTCGGCGTCGGTCAGCAGCACCCCGCGCAGCGGGATCTCCCGTGGTCCCGGCCCGGCGCGCAAGGGCGGCGTGGCGAGGATCTGCGCACGGATGTCCGGTGACACGTTGAGCAGGTACCAGCCCTCGCCGTCCGCGCTCACCGCGACACAGTCCTGGGTCCGCGGCGGCGCGTCCGAGACGCACAGCGCGCAGGCGCAGTTCCACTGCGGGAAACCACCGCCCGCCGCGGTGCCGAGCAGGATCACCCTCATCGCGGCGCCCGCATCACGAGTTCGTCCGTTTTCGCTTGCGTGGACAGAATGAGGTCGACGACGCCGCGGTGCGGTGAACGTGAGCACACCGGGTCCGTCGCGGCGGCGTCACCGGTGAGCTGGAACGCCTGACACCGGCAGCCGCCGAAGTCGATCGCGCGCCGCTCGCACGTGCCGCAGGTGTCCGGCATCCAGTCCTCGCCGCGGTAAGCGTTGAAGGAAGCGGATTCGTACCAGATCCAGGCCAGCGGCTTGTCCCGCACGTTGTCGAATTCCAGGGTCTCGATCGCCGTCGACGCGGGACACGGCAGCACGTTGCCGTCGGGCGCCACCGTCAGTTGCCGTGCGCCCCAGCCGTACATGCACGGCTTCGGGTACTGCTCGTAGTAGTCGGCGACGACGTAGATGATCTCCATCCGGCCGCGCAGCCGTTCGGTGGCCGCGCGCACGATCGGTTCGGCCTCGTCGAGTTGCCGCCGGGTCGGCATCAGGGCGTCGCGGTTGCGCAGGGCCCAGCCGTAGTACTGCGTATTGGCCAGTTCGAGCCGGTCCGCACCCATTTCCTCGGCGAGGTCGATGATCCCGGCGAGCTGGTCGTGGTTCTGCCGGTGCAGCACGACGTTGACCGAAAGCGGCAGCCCGGCCTTCTTGATCAGTTCGGCGGCGACCAGTTTCCGGTCATGGGCCCGCGCCCCGGCGAGCCGGTCCGCGCGGTCGGCGGTCGCGCCCTGGACGGAGAGCTGGACATGCGCGATGCCGCGTTCGACGAGATCGTCCAATCTGGACTCCGTCAGGCCGAGCCCGGACGTCACCAGGTTGACGTAGCACCCCAGTTTCGTGGCGTGCTCGACCAGGATGGGCAGATCCGGCCTGGCGAGCGGCTCGCCGCCGGACATGTGCACCTGGAGCACGCCGAGTTCCCGTGCCTGCGAGAGCACGGAAATCCATTCCTCTGTGGACAGTTCGCCGTCACGCGCGATCAGCTCCACCGGATTCGAGCAATACGGGCAATGCAGCGGGCAGCGATGGGTCAGCTCGGCCAGCATGCCCAGCGGTGCCGCGGTGTTCAGGTCCATTCGACGATCCGCCGATCTCCCAGCCGGGACAGGACGTCCAGGATTTCTTCCTCGCGAACACCGGCGTAGCGCTCGCGCAACGCCGAGGCGATCCCCGCGACGTCTTCGACGCCGTCACAAAGGGAAAGTACGGCCGCCGCCGTGGCGTTCGGGACGAGCACGCCTTCGGGGAACAGGAGGACGTGCGTTTCCCTGGTCTGGTCGTAGCTCAGCCGGACTCCGCGCCGCAGCCGCGGTACCGAGGCCCTTTCGAGGATGGTCATGGCTGCTCCTTGGCCGCCGCGCGCTCGATGGCGTCGAGCATCGACCACAGCACGTCGGTTTTGAACGACAGCGCGGCGATCGCCTTCTCCTGCTGCTCACGGGTGACGGCGTGCCGCACCACGATGTCGAGCGTTCCCTTGCCCTCGCCGGAGACCTTGTCGATGCGATTGGTGAAGTAGGCGAGGTCTTCCGGGGCGATCCACGAATAGTTCGCCAGCATGTCGGCGACCCGCCGCTGCATGAGATGGCCGGCGAACATTTCGGTCAGCCCCGAAGCGACCGCTTCGAGCCAAGGTTTCGTGCGGGCGAAGGTCACGTAGGCGTCGACGGCGAACCGTACGCCGGGCGCGACGTGCCGCTGATCGAGAACCTCTTCGCGGTCGAGCCCGACCGCGGTGCACAAACGGAGCCATCGCTCGATTCCGCCGTCCCCGGCCCGCGTCCCGTCGTGGTAGACGATGCGGTCGAGCCATTCACGCCGGATCTCCGGCAGCGGGCAGTTGCTGATGATGGCCGCGTCCTTCTGCGGGAGCACGCATTGGTAGTACCAGCGGTTCGCGGCCCAGATCTTCAGCTCGTACTCGGACAGGTCGCCTTCGTGCATCCGCACGTGGAACGGATGCGTTCCCCAGTAGCGATGCGAAAGCCCGCGCAGAGCCGCGATGAACTCCGACGACGACATGACGGACACCGGCTGCCTCCAACGGCTCGCTGATCGGGACGGCGGCGCGGTGGTGGGGGACGTCCCCCACCACCGGATGCGGATTCAGTCCTCCATGCGGGCCGCGTAAGCGGTGACCTCCATGGGGGTTTCGTACTCGACGAAGTCGGGCGTGGTCCATACCTCGATGGTTTCGATCATTTCCGCTCCTAACGTCCACATGGGATCGAACCGGGCCGAGCCCCGCCACCCTAGAAGCGCGCCGCCGATTTCCGGAGCTATTTTGTAAAGTTTCCTACCTATGGCGGATCGCACCGCCCGATTCGTCACGCTCGGCGCACACAACGGTTAACAGCCCGCGCGCCCGATAGCCCGTCCAGTGGTGTCCGTTTCGTTATGTTGTGTGTTTCTATCCAACTCACGGGGCTCCAGGGGTAGTTGAAGGAGGCGTCCCATGTCCTTACGTCGCACTCTCGCCGCCACGTTCGCCGCGGCGACGGCCGTGTCGATCGCGGCCATCCCGGCCACGGCCGCCGAAGCGCCGTCCGTCCAGGCGATCAGACAGCTCGCGAGCGGCCTGAACCAGGCCTGGTCGATCGACTTCCTGCCCGACGGCACCGGCCTGTTCACGCAGAAGGACGCCAAGACGATCAGCAAGATCGACAAGGCGGGCAAGGTCACCACGGTCCAGACCATCCCCGGCGTGAGCGTCACCGCGGAGGCGGGTCTGCTCGGCATCGCCGTCTCGCCGAAATACGCCACCGACGAGACGGTCTTCATCTACTACACGACCAGTTCCGACAACCGCATCGCCAAGCTGAAGCTGGGCCAGCCGCCGACGCCGATCGTCACCGGCATCCCCCGTGGCTCGCAGTACCACCACGGCGGGCGGATCCGGTTCGGGCCGGACGGCTACCTCTACGCGGGGACCGGCGACGGCCAGAACGGCGCCAACGCGCAGAACAAGAACTCCCTCGGCGGCAAGGTCCTGCGCGTCACCACCGACGGCGCCGCCGCGCCCGGCAACCCGTTCAACAGCCGCGTCTACTCCTACGGCCACCGCAACGTCCAGGGTCTGACCTGGGCGAACGGGCAGCTGTACATCTCCGACATCGGCGCGAACAAGCTCGACGAGCTGAACAAGATCGAGCCGGGCAAGAACTACGGCTGGCCGACCTGCGAAGGCCCGTGCAACACGGCCGGGATGACCAACCCGGTCAAGTCGTGGCCGACGTCCTCGGCGACGCCGAGCGGGCTCGCGGCCTACAAGGGCTCGCTGTACATGGCGTCGCTCAAGGGCGGCACGTACAAGCTCGACCTGAACGGCAACGGCGGCAAGCTCTGGACCAACCTCGGCCGCACGCGTGACGCGACCGCCGGCCCGGACGGCCAGCTGTACACGATCACCCCGGGCGGCCTGTACGTCTCCGACGGCAGCTAGCCCCCGGCGCGTTTAGTCCTCTGGATGCGGTGGACCACCGCATTCAGAGGACTAAACGCGGGGCAGGGAGACCGCGTGTTCCAGTTCGGCGAGCGCGGTGTCCAGGTGGGTCAGGATGCGCTGCAGATGCGGGACGCTGCGGCGGCAGCCGGTGACGCCGAAGTCCAGGTTGTCGCCGTTGCTGGTCAGCGTGATGTTCAGCGCCTGCCCGTCGAGCAGCACCGACGCCGGGTAGATGCCGTCGAGCGACGCGCCGTTCCAGTACATCTGCTTGCGCGGCCCCGGCACGTTGGAGATCACCAGGTTGAACGGCGGTTTCGTGTTGTTCACGAAACCGGGGATCGGGGACACGCCGAGCTGGGCGACATTGATCCCGGACAGCAGCAGCGTCTGCAGCGGGGTCAGCTCCGAGAAGAGCTTCTTGCCGTTCCGCATGGACGCGTTGATCGTCGCGAGCCGCGCCGCCGGATCGGTCAGATGGGTGGCGAGGTTGCACAGCAGCGCGCCGATGTTGTTGCCCGCCGCGTCCCCGCTGTCCTTGCGCCGCAAGGAAACCGGGACCATCGCGGTGAGCGGCGCGTCGGGGAGCGCGTTCTGTTCGATCAGGTAGTCCCGCAGCGCGCCCGAGCACATCGCGAGGACGACGTCGTTGCGCGACACCCCGGCGGCGGTCGCCACCTTGCGCACCCGGTCCAGCGACCACGACTGCGCGGCGAACCGCCGGGCCCCGCCGATCGGCACGTTCAGCATCGTCTTCGGCGCCTGCGCCGGCAGCGTGAGCGTGTGCTCCTGGAACGCCTCCCGCGCCACCTTCATCGCGGCGGGCGCGATCCCGGCGAGCTGGTTGACGGTCTTGCCGAAGGTGCTGAGCATCGAGGGCGACGCCTTGCCGTTGCGGCCGCCGTCCGGTTTGGCACGCCGCCCCCACGGCGGCGGGCAGTCGAGGTCGGCCGGGTCGTCCGACAGCGTGCCCTGCAGATGCCGCAGCGCCGAGACGCCGTCCATCAGCGCGTGGTGGATCTTGCTGTAGATAGCGAACCGGCCGTCCTGCAGGCCTTCGACCAGGTGGATCTCCCACAGCGGGCGGTGCCGGTCGAGCAGGGTGCTGTGCCAGCGTCCGGTCAGCTCCAGCAGTTCGCGGATGCGGCCGGGCTGGGGCAGCGCGGAATGCCGGAAGTGGTAGTCGAGTTCGAGGTCGGTGTCGGTCGACCAGGCGAGGTGGCCGGCGGTGTTGACCGGCCGGGCGGGACGGCGCCGGAACACCGAGCGCATGTTGTCGGACTCGAGCATGCTCTTGCGGATGTCGCGAAGATAGTCGGGACCGGCGCCCTCGGGTTTCTTGAACAACTGCAGACCGCCGACGTGCATCGGATGTTCGCGAGTCTCCACGAGAAGGAACATCGAATCGGTCACGGGCATGAACGGCATCGTCGGGACCACCTTCCGCGCGGCGGCGTGCGAACACGCCGGGTGCCAGAGTCTACGCACACCGAAACCACCATCTCACGCTTTAGGGTGGCTCACATGACGATCCCGACCGATCCGCAGACGGGCGAGTTCCGTCGGTCCGCCAACCATTTCGACGCGCGTATCACCGCCGACGGCCGCGACGGCTGGCCGGTGGAGGCGGGGAGATACCGGCTGGTGGTCAGCCGCGCCTGTCCCTGGGCGAGCCGCGGGCTGGTCGTCCGGCGGCTGCTCGGTCTCGAATCCGCGCTGAGCGTGGCCGTGGCCGACCCGATCCAGGACGAGAAGAGCTGGCGGTTCACCCTCGATCCCGGCGACCGGGATCCGGTACTCGGGATCAAGTACCTCGCCGAGGCGTATCACGCGGC
The DNA here is from genome assembly GCF_041021335.1 of Amycolatopsis sp. SB7-3. NCBI lineage: Bacteria > Bacillati > Actinomycetota > Actinomycetes > Pseudonocardiales > Pseudonocardiaceae > Amycolatopsis > Amycolatopsis sp. SB7-3. Next base: position 905,934 of record NZ_JBFPJQ010000001.1, on the reverse strand, counting down.
CGATCCGCACTACATGGGCGGGATCAGCGTTCCGGCCATTGTGGACATTCCGAGCAAACGGCTGGTGAGTAACGACTATCCCCAGATCACCCTCGATCTGTCCACCGAATGGACCAGCCTCCACCGTCCCGGCGCGCCCGAACTCTACCCAGAGCGACTGCGCGACGAGATCGACGCCGTCAACGCGGGGGTCTACGCCGACGTCAACGCGGCCGTGTACCAAGCCGGTTTCGCGACCAAGCAGGCCGCGTACGAGGACGCCTACACCCGTCTCTTCACCATGCTGGACGTGCTTTCCGAACGGCTCGAAAAGCAGCGATACCTCGTCGGTGACACGATCACCGAAGCGGACATCCGGTTGTTCACCACGCTCGTCCGCTTCGACGCCGTCTACCACGGGCACTTCAAATGCAACCGGAACAAGCTGGCCGAGCTGCCGGTGCTGTGGGCCTACGCCCGCGACCTCTTCCAAACGCCGGGCTTCGGTGACACCGTCGACTTCGACCACATCAAGCGGCACTACTACGCGGTGCACGAGCAGGTGAACCCGACGCGGATCGTCCCCTTGGGACCGGATCTGTCCGGCTGGACGACGCCGCATCACCGGGAGCAGCTGGGCGGGCGCCCGTTCGGCGACGGCACGCCGCCGGGACCGCCGCCCGAGGACGAACGGATCGGGGACACGGATGGAGTCACTGCCTGAACGCACCGACGTCGTCGTGATCGGCGGCGGCATCATCGGGGTCGCCTGCGCGTACCGGCTCGCCGCCGCCGGGGTCTCGGTGCTGCTGCTCGAACGCGACACCCTGGGTGCGGGCTCGACGGCGAAGGCGGCGGGCGGGATCCGCTCGTCGTTCACCACCCGGGTCAACATCGAGATCGGGCTGCGCGGGCTGGCGGAGTACGCGTCCTTCGCCGAGACGTACGGGACCGAGATCGACTTCCGCCGCGACGGTTACCTGTACCTGGTCACCGACCCCGCCGACCTTCCCGAATTCGAGCGCTGTGCCGAACTGCAGAACTCCTACGGCGTCCGCAGCCGTCTGGTCGAGCCCACCGAAGCGCGGCGGTTCTCCCCGCTGATCGACACCGAGGGCGTGGTCGCGGCGCTGTGGTCGCCGGACGACGCCAAGGCGACTCCGGACTCCGCGGTCCAGGGCTACGCGCGGGCGGCCCGCGGGCACGGCGCGGTGCTGAAGACCGGTGTCGAGGTCGTCGGCGTCGAACGCGACGGCGACGAGATCACCGGTGTCCGGACCTCGGCCGGTTTCGTGCGGACGGACGCGGTGGTCTGCGCCGCGGGCGCGTGGTCGGGACGGATCGGCGAGCTGGCCGGTGTCGACCTCCCGGTGCGGCCGTACCGGCGGCAGGTCGTGTTCACCGGCCCGGTCGCGGATCTGCCCGGGCGAGTGCCGCTGACCATCGAGATGCCCTCGGCGTTCTACTTCCACCGCGAGGGCCCCGGCCTGGCGATGTCCTTCTGCGACGGTGACGGCGACCCCGGCTTCGACACCCGTTATCAGCCGGGCGAGTGGCTGCCGAAACTCGCCGAAATCGCCGCGCGCCGGGTGCCCGCCGTGCTCGGCGCCGGGATCCGCGGCGGCTGGGCCGGGCTGTACGAGGTGACCCCCGATCGCAACCAGATCGTGGGGGAAAGCGTCCACCTGTCACGGTTCTTCTACGCGACGGGGTTTTCGGGACACGGGTTCCAGATGGGCCCGGCCGTGGGGGAGCTCGTGCGGGACCTCTACCTGGGGCGGGTCCCGGCCATCGACATCACCGGGCTCGACGTCCGCCGGTTCGCCGGCGACCGGGCCGTGACGAGGGAGCACAACATTGTCTGAGTTCGTCGAAGTCACCACCGAGGCCGAGCTGCGCGAGATCCTGCCGCCGCCGCTGGAGCGGACCGCGAACAAGGCGCGCCCGAAGCTGCACGAGATGGACCGGCAGTGGCTCGCGGAGTCGCCGTTCGTGCTGATCGCGACCTCGGCGGCCGACGGCACCTGCGACGTCTCGCCGAAGGGCGACCCGGCCGGGTTCACGCTGGTGCTGAGCGACACGCGGATCGCCATCCCGGAGCGGCCGGGCAACCGGCGCGCCGACGGCTTCCACAACGTGCTGTCGAATCCGCACGTCGGGCTGATCTATCTCATCCCGGGCCGCGGCGACACGCTGCGGATCAACGGCCGCGCGCGGCTCGTGCGGGAGGCGCCGTTCTTCGACGACATGATCGTGAAGGGCAGCAGGCCGAAGCTCGCGCTGGTCGTCGACATCGACGAGATCTTCCACCACTGCCAGAAGGCCTTCATGCGGTCGAAGCTGTGGTCGCCGGAGACCTGGACCCCCGACGCGATGCCGTCGCGGGCGGCGATCGCGAAGACCTTCGAGCGGCCGGAGGAGAGCATGGCCGACCTCGAGGCGTACTACGCCCCTGCCGCGTACTCGGCCGGTCTGTACTGAGGCTGGATGCGCGTGAAGGCCCCCTTCCCGCGGCTCAGCCGAGGGAAGGGGGCCTTCACGCGCGGCGGCTGGTTGCTGGATCGTTGAACGATCTGGCACTATCGGCGGGGTGCCTGCACCCACCGGAGCCCAGCATCTCGCCGACGCGCTGACCGCTCTGGGGACCGAAGTCGTCTTCGGTCTCCCCGGGGTGCACAACCTGCCGTTATGGGAGGCGCTGGCCGATACGGACATCCGGCTCGTCGGGGTTCGGCACGAGCAGACGGCCGGGTACGCGGCCGACGGGTACGCCCGCGCCACGGGGAAGCTCGGGGTCGCGCTGGTGACCACCGGACCGGGCGCGGCGAACACGCTCGCCGCGGTCGGCGAGGCCATGGCGTCGGCGGCGCCGGTGCTGATCATCGCGACCGACATCCCGTCCACGCTGCGGCGGCCCGGCGTGGTCCGCGGCGTCCTGCACGAGACGTCGGATCAGCAGGCGATGTTCGCGCCGGTCACCAAGGCCGGGTTCACCGTCACGAGTGCCGACCAGGTCGCCGCCACCCTCCACCGCGCGGCCCGGCTCGCGCTCCAGCCGCAGAGCGGGCCGGTCTACCTCGGCATCCCCACCGACTTCCTGTCCGAGCGGACGCCCGCGCGCCGTCCGCCGCGTTCGCACGCCCGGCCGTCCGAGATCCCGGATCTCAGCGAGGCCGAAGCCCTGCTCGCCGCCGCCGACCGGCCGCTGATCTGGGCGGGCGGCGGCGCGTTGCGTGCCGAGGCGGGTGAGGCGATCGGGAAACTCGCCGAACGGCTGGCCGCGCCGGTGCTCACCACGTTCGGCGCCCGCGGGCTCCTGTCGGTCGATCATCCTTGTCTCGCCCCGAATCCGGTGCACGCGCCCGAGGTCGGCGCGCTGTGGGACGAGGCCGACGTCGTCCTCGCCATCGGCACCGACTTCGACGGGCTGATGACGCAGAACTGGCTGATGCCGAAGCCGAAGAAGCTCATCGCGATCAACGTCGACCCGGACGACGCGGCCAAGAACTACCAGCCGGACATCACGCTGGTCGGCGACGCCCGGGTGCTCGTCGAGGCGCTGAAGGTCGAGGAACGGTCCGGGATCGCGGCGCTCGTCGGCAGGCTCGCCAAGGTTTCCGCCCGGGTCCGGCAGCGGATCAAGGAGGAGGAGCCGCAGGCCGCGGACCTTCTGTCCACTTTGGACGAGGTGCTGCCGCCCGACGCGGTCGTGGTCGCGGACATGTGCGTCGCGGGGTACTGGATCGGCGGGTTCCACCGGGTCCGCGCGCCGCGCAAGCTCGCGTATCCGATGGGCTGGGGCACGCTCGGCTACGGTTTCCCCGCCGCGCTCGGTGCCGCTGCCGCGAGCGGCGGGCGCGCGATCTGTGTCACCGGTGACGGCGGGTTCCTCTTCGGCTGCGGTGATCTCCACACGCTGGCACAGGAACAGTTGCCGGTCACGACGATCGTCGTCGACGACGGCGGGTACGGGATGCTTCGCTACGACCAGGATCGCGCCGGGCTGCCGCGACGCGGCGTCGACTGGGACAGCCCCGATTTCGTCGGCCTGGCGAGGTCTTTCGGTGTGCACGCGGATCGCGTCTCCGGGTTCGGGCGGGCGTTCCGGCGGCTGCTCGGCGAGTTCGTCGAGTCCGACGAGCCAAACGTGCTGGTCGTGCGCGCGAAGATGGCGCCGCCGCTCAACACCTCGCCTCGCTGGTACCGCAAGGAATCCCCGTGACCGGGCTTCGGGTCGGCGTGGACATCGGGGGTACGTTCACCGATCTCTGCGTACTCGACGAAACCGGGGTCGTCGCCGTCGGCAAGGTGCTGACCACCCACGACGAGCCCGCCCGCGCGGTGGAGGAAGGTCTCAAACGGACACTCGCCGACGCCGGGCTGGACGCGGCCGACGTCGAGCAGTTCGTGCACGGCACCACGCTGGTCACGAACGCGCTGATCGAGCGCAAGGGAGCCCGCACCGCGCTGCTCGCGACCGCCGGTTTCCGTGACGTGCTGGAGATGCGCCGCGAGCACCGGTACGAACTGTACGACCTGCTCATCGAACTTCCCACCCCGTTGATCCCGCGTCATCTGCGGTTCGACGTCCCCGAGCGAATCCTCGCCGACGGTTCTGTCCACACAGGACTTGATGAGGAGTACGTCGCGCGGCTCGGCCGAGAGCTCGACGCTCGGGGGATCGACGCCGTGGCGATCTGTTTCCTGCACGCCTTCACGAATCCCGCACACGAACGACGCGCCGCCGAGGTGCTCTCGGAGGTGGCGCCCCGGTTACGCGTCGCGCTGTCGAGCGAGGTCGTCCCCGAGATCCGCGAGTTCGAACGCGCGTCCACCACGGTCGCGAACGTCTATGTCCAGGACCTCACCGAGCGCTATCTGCGTGACCTGGAACGGCGCCTGCACGAGGCAGGTGTGCGGCCATCGCCGCACATCATGCTGTCCAATGGCGGTATCGCGACCGTCGACACCGCCGCCCGCTATCCGATCCGCATCCTCGAATCCGGCCCGGCCGGTGGCGCGCTGGCCGCGTCCGCGATCGGCGCCGCGGCCGGTGTCGAGGATCTGCTGGCCTTCGACATGGGTGGCACGACGGCGAAACTGTGCATGATCTCCGGTGGCGCGCCGCTGGTGACGCACGAGTTCGAAGTGGACCGGAAGTACCGGCTGCTGCCGGGATCCGGGCTGCCGGTCAAGGTTCCGGTCACCGACATGATCGAGATCGGCGTCGGCGGCGGCTCGATCGCGCGTATCGACGCGCTCGGCCTGCTCACCGTCGGCCCGGATTCGGCGGGGTCCGAGCCCGGCCCGGTCTGCTACGGACGAGGCGGCATCGAGCCGACCGTGACCGACGCCGACCTCGTACTCGGCTATCTGGACCCGGGGTACTTCCTCGGTGGCGGAATGACTTTGGACGCCGAGGGGGCACGCGAGGCGATCCGCTCGAAGATCGCGGGACCGCTCGGCGTCAGCGTCGAAGAGGCCGCTTGGGGCATCCACACCAGCGTCAACGAGGACATGGCCAACGCCGCCCGCGTCCACGCCGTCGAACGCGGCAAGGATCCGGCGAAGCTGCCGATGTTCACCTTCGGCGGCGCCGGGCCGGTGCACGGCGTCGGTGTGGCGCGGGCGCTCGGCGCACCCGAGGTGGTCGCGCCGCCCGCCGCCGGGGTGCTGAGCGCGGCGGGATTCCTCACCGCGCCCCTGGCGTTCGATTTCGTCCGTTCGGCGCGCTCGGCGGTACTCGATCTTTCCTGGGAGCAGGTCGACGCGCTGTTCGCCGAGATGGAGGCCGAGGGTGCGGAACTACTGCGGAAGTCCGGTGTGGACGGTTCCGAGGTGACGCATCGCCGGATCGCCGAGATGCGCTACTCCGGGCAAGGCTACGAGATCCGCGTGCCGGTCGAGCAAGGGAACTGGCCGGAGTCGCTCATCGGCGCGTTCACCGAGACCTATCGGACGTTGTACCGGCGGACCGGGCCGGACGTCGCCATCGAGGTGCTCAACTGGCGGGTCGTCTCCAGCGGGCCGGCGCCCGAGGTCACGCTGAAGCTCGCGGGCGCCGAGGCCGAGGGCGACGCGCGCAAGGGGAGCCGCCCGGCCTACTTTCCCGCCGAAGGTGGATTTGTCGACACGGCGGTGTTCGACCGGTACCGGCTCGAACCGGGCGATCGTGTCGACGGGCCGGCCATCGTGGAGGAACGGGAGTCCACTGTGGTCGTACCGCCCAGGGCTCGCTGTGTCGTCGGCGAAGACGCCAGTCTGGTGGTGACGGTATGAGCGTCGACCCGATCCTGGTGGGATTGCTGGGAAACCGGCTGCACTCCATCCTGGCCGAACAGCAGAACGCGCTCGTCAACACGGCGTTCTCGTCCGTGGTGCGGGAGTCGCTCGACCTCGCCTGTGCGGTGTTCGACTCGCGCGGCGAGATGATCGGCCAGTCCGTCGGCGGGACCCCCGGCCACATCAACGCGATGGCGACCGGGATGCACCATTTCGTCGCCGCGTACCCGCCGGAGACCTTGGTGGCGGGCGACGTCCTGCTCACCAACGACCCGTGGCAGACCGCCGGACAGATCAACGACATCACCGTCGCGACGCCGGTGTTCCTGCGGGGCAGGCTGGTCGCCTGGTTCGCTTCCTGTTGCCACGCCCCGGACATCGGCGGTCGACTGGTCTCGGCCGAGGCGCACGAGGTCTTCGAAGAGGGGCTGCGCCTGCCGATCATGAAGTTCCTCCGCGGGGGCGAGGTCAACGCGGATCTCGAACTGCTGATCCGCGCGAACGTCCGTACCCCGGAGGAGACCATCGGCGATCTGTACGCCCAGGTCACCGGGAACGAGGTCGGCGCAGCCAGCCTGGTGCGGCTGCTGGAGGAATTCGGTCTCGATTCGCTGGACGAAGTCGCCGCGGAGATCATGAACCGCTCCGAACGGGCGTTGCGCGACGCGCTGGCTGAGCTGCCGGACGGCACGTATACGAGTGAATTGGCGACAGACGGCTTCGACGACGAAGAGATCGTCCTGAAGGTCGCGGTGACCATCGACGGCGAAGACATCCACCTCGACTTCGCGGGATCGTCGCCGCAGAGCCGTCGCGGGATCAACGTCGTCCTGAACTACACCAGGGCGTATGCGTCGTTCGCGGTCAAGGCGGCCATTTCGCCGGAGGTGCCGCACAACGCGGGTTCGTTCCGGCCGGTGCACGTCACCGCGCCGGAGGGATCGGTGCTCAACTGCACGCCGCCCGCGCCGGTCGCGTCGCGGCATCTGATCGGGCATTTCCTGCCGTCGCTGCTGATGACCGCCTTGCCCGGTAACGCCTTGGCGCACAGCGCGGACGCATTGTGGATGACGATCTGGCGCGGGACCGACACCGAGGGCCGCGAGTTCATGCTCAACGTCTTCCAGACCGGCGGGATCGGTGCTCGGTCCACAAAGGATGGACTGAACACCACGGGATTCCCGAGCGGCCTGCGCTCGACGCCGACGGAGGTCATCGAGACGATGGCTCCGCTGATCCAGCGGGAACGGGTGCTGCGCACGGACTCGGGCGGCGCCGGGAAGTGGCGCGGCGGCCTCGGTCAATGCACGACCATGACCGCCCGTGGCGAGATCTCGTGGAGTGTCAACGGGAACGTCGACCGGGTGCGTCGTCCGGCGTCCGGTGTGGACTCCGGGCACGACGGGGCGGCCGGCCGGTTCGAGCTGGCCCGCGGCGCCCTGCCGTCGAAAAGCCGGGTGAACCTGCGGCCGGACGACGTGGTGAACGTGGACCTGCCGGGCGGTGGCGGTTTCGGTGACCCGGGGGAGCGGGCCGTCGACGCCGTGCTCGCCGACGTCGTCGACGGCTACGTCTCGGTGGAAGCGGCGCGCGAACTGTACGGCGTCGAGGTCACCTATCACGGAGATCCTGAGGCGCTGGTGCGTCTTCCGGAGGACTACACAGCGGTTTCGCTACGAGGGAGGAAATGAGCATGGGTCGGCTGGCAGGCAAGGTCGCGGTCGTCTTCGGGGGAGCGAGGGGTATCGGGCTCGCCACCGTGAAGGAGTTCGTCGCCGAGGGCGCGACCGTGTTCTCCAGTGACATCCGCGAGCCCGGGGAATCCGTCGAAGGGGCGCGGCACTCCCTTGTGGACGCGACCGACGAAGGACAGGTCGACGAGTTCGTGCGCGGCGTGGTCGCCGAAACCGGCCGGGTCGACGTGCTGTTCAACAACGTCGGCATCCACCTCGGGAAACCCTTGGCCGACACCACGTTGGCGGAATTCGACAACATCTTCGCGCTGAACGTGCGGGCCGCCTTCCTCGGCACGCGGGCGGTACTGCCGCACATGATCGCGAACAAGGCGGGCAGCATCGTCACGACGTCGTCCAACGGCGGCGTGATGGGCCGCCCCGGCGACCCGGTGTACAACGCCACCAAACACGCGCTGGTCGGCATGATGAAGTCGATCGCGGTCGCGCACGCGCACCAGGGGATCCGGGCGAACACGATCAACCCGGGCGCGATCGACACGGACATGCTGCGCGGCACGCTCGCGTCGCCGGAGGACTTCGAGGCCAAACAACACCAGCTGGTCGCGAGCACACCCGCCGGACGGGTCGGCGAGGCGTGGGAGGTCGCGAAGGCCGTGGTCTTCCTGGCGAGCGACGAATCCCGGTTCGTCAACGGCGTCGCGCTCCCGATCGACGGCGCGAAGGCCGCCGGTGCCATGCCGGGCAACCGGTACAGTCTCGACTTCGAACTCGGCGTCAGGTAACGCCGTGTCCACCTCTGCCGCCGAGGAGACGCTGGCCCGCGACAGACCCTTGCTCGAACGAAGCGGGACCGCGGAACGGGTCGCCGAGATCCTGCGTCAGCGCATCACCGAAGGCGTCTTCCCGCCGGGGTCGAGGCTTTCCGAACCGTCGATCAGTGCTGCGCTGGGCGTCTCGCGCAACACCCTGCGCGAGTCCTTCCAGCTGCTGGCGCACGAACGGCTCGCGGTGCACGAGCTCAACCGCGGTGTGTTCGTCCGCGAGCTGACCGCGCAGGACATCTCGGATCTGTACGTCATGCGACGGGTCACCGAATGCGGTGCGCTGCGGCGCGCGTCGGAACTGTCCACTGTGGATCTTTCGGCCGTCGCGGCCGCCGTGCGGGATGGCCGTGCCGCGGCCGACGAAGGCGACTGGCAGGCCGTCGGGACCGCGAGTATCGCGTTCCATCAGGCGGTGGGCGATCTGGCGGGCAGCGAGCGGGTCAGCACGACGATGCGCCAGGTATTGGCGGAGACGCGGCTCTTCTTCGTGCTGGCCGAGAACACGCGCGCGTTCTTCGAGCCGTTCCTGGAGCGGCACGAGCGGATCCTGCGGGATCTGGAGCGGGGACGTTTCGGGCCCGCCGAGACCGCGCTGGAGAAGTACTTGCGGGAGGCGGAGAAGCAGCTTCTGGCCGCTTATGAGCGCCGGGACGCGTGAGCGGCAGGAACGCTAGGAAAGGACCGTTCCTTGCAAAATTTGCAAGGAACGGTCCTTTCCTAGCACGCGTAGGGGCCAAGGGCTGCCATAAGTACCTACTGAACGCGGTGGCGGTTGGCCGAAGGTCCGTGAAGGCCTCCTTGCCTACCCTGAAGGTAGGGAAGGAGGCCTTCCCGGACTGCAAGGGCGAGCCTTAGCAGCGCAGCGTGGCGCCCGCCCAGTCCGCGTGGTCGGAGTCGACCCCGTCACCGCCGTCCGTCACGACCAGATCGAGCACCTGAACCCCGCTCAACGGCACGGAAAGCTTCTCCGCCGCCTGACCGCGCTTGAGCACACCGGTGTTCGCCAGCCGCTTGCCGTCGCCGACGACCTCGAAAGCCACACTGCCGCCGGCCTTCTCGTCGTCGACCCCGACAAACGACGTGAACGACGCGCATCCGCCGCCGAGGTAGACCCGGACCTTCGACGGCGCGTGGACGCCCAGCCCGTCGTCGTAGGTCACCCCGCCGATGCTCATGCGATGGCCGTCGCCCGCTTTCGATTCACCGTTGCTGGTCCCGCGTTCCACCGGGCCGTAGCCGTTGTCCGCCGTCATGAACACCGCCTTCGACAGGGCGTTCGTCCCGGCGGCGGGCGGTTTCACGACGGGGGCGCTTCCGTCCACGGACAACGACCGCGTGCCCCAGGACGTCCGGTAGCCGAACCGGCCGGAGACCTCGACCCGGTCGCCGCCGGGGGACGACGGCCGCACCGTCCACGTTCGTTCCCATGACTTCCCCGGCGCGACGGCGGGAATCCGCGCTTCGGTGGCACCGTCGGGTTTCCATCCCGCGCCGACCGCCAGCCTCACCACACCCGACCGGACCGGTGTCCGGCCGTCGTTGAACACCCGCAGTGTCGTGGTGAACGGCTTGTCGACGGCCGCGTATTCGGGTGAGGTCAAGGAAAGCGTCGTATGCGGCGCGGCGTTCGGCTGGTTCGACGGCCAGACGCGGAACACCGCGGAGCCGTGGCTCGGCAGCCCGGCACGCAAGGTACCGGCGGATTCGGTCTCCGCGCCGGTCCACAGATCCCGGACCCGGTAGCCCGACGCCGCCGGGGCGCCGATCTCGGCGGCGGTGGCGGACAGGGTCGCCGGTGCGCCGCCGCGATTGAACAGCACGACGACGTTCGAGCCGTCGGACATCGGTTTGGCCCAGACCTCGGTGTCACCGTCGTCGCGGATCTTGCGGCCCTGCTTGCCGCCCCAGTCCTGATCGACGGCGAGAAGATCCTTGTTCGTCAAGATCTTCTTGGTCGCCTCCGACATCGAGCGCAGGTCGTTGCCCGCCAGCAGTGGCGCGTTGAGCAGTGACCAGAGCGCGAAGTGGGAGCGGTATTCCGTGTCGGTCATGCCGCCGTTGCCCACTTCGAGCATGTCCGGATCGTTCCAGCCACCCGGCCCGGCATAGCCTTCCAGGCCGACCTGCTGGTCGAGGAGGTTGGTCATACTCGACCAGGAGTCGCTGATGTCGCCGGTGGTGCGCCACAACTGCGCCCCCGCGCTCTTGCCCCACTCCCACGGCTTGTTCTCACCCCATTCGCACAGGGCGTAGACGATCGGGCGGCCGGTCTTCTTCAGTGCCTCGCCCATTTTCGTGTACCGCTCCAGCGCGGGGCGGCCTTGGTTGTGGCAGTTGTCGTACTTGAGGTAGTCGACTCCCCAGTCCGCGAACGTCTGCGCATCGACCTCTTCGTGGTCGAGCGAACCGGGCATGGTCCGCGCGCAGGTTTCCGTGCCGGCGCTGGTGTAGATGCCGAGTTTCAGGCCCTTCCCGTGCACGTAGTCGGCCAATGCCTTGATACCGCTGGGAAAGCGCGTCCGGTGTGGTGCGTACTTCCCGTCGGGGGTGCGGTTCTTCTCGGCCCAGCAGTCGTCGATGTTGACGTACTGGTAGCCCGCCGCCTTCATCCCGGACGAGACCATCGCGTCCGCGGTCTCCCGGATCAGCTCTTCGGTGATGTCGCACCCGAACTTGTTCCAGCTGTTCCATCCCATCGGCGGGGTCGCGACCGGTGGTGGGCTCTCGGCGGCGGCCGCCGCCGGAACGACGCAGAGGGCGGTGAGCGTGCAGGCGGCGACGAACGTGCCGGCGAGACGACGCATAAGTTCCTCCCAGAATGCTCAACTTTGAACAAATTCACTCATCAAACAACAGGATCGCTCGACGCCGGTCAAGAGCCGAAGGGATGGTGTTGGAGATTCACCGGCGGCCGCCGCGACAAGCCGGACAGATCCGGAGCGCGAACTGTGCACGATGGAGTGTTCGCGTCCCGGCCGGATCCGGGTGAGGATGGGGGCACGAGCACGAGGAGGAAGATCATGGTTTCGTCGGCGTCCGCGCGCAATCCGCTGTGGCACCCCTTCGCGGACATGGGAGCGGTCGACGGCGACCGGCTCGTCATCACCCGCGGTGAGGGTTCCTACGTCTGGGACGACGAGGGCAAGCGGTATTTCGACGCGACCGCGTCACTCTGGTACGCGAACTTCGGGCACGGCCGCGAGGAGATCGCGCAGGCCGTCGCGGACCAGTTGCGGACGCTCGATTCGTACAACCTGTTCGGCTACAACGCCAACGAGCCCGCGCTGAAGCTCGCCGAGCGTGTTTCCGCGCTGGCACCCGAACCGGGCTCGAAGGTCTTCTTCGGATCGGGCGGCGGTGACGTCATCGACACCGCGGTCAAGATCGCCCGTTCGTATTTCGCGCACACCGGGCGGCCGGAGAAGGTGCACGTCATCGGCCGGGTGCAGGGCTACCACGGCACCCACGGTTTCGGCACGGCCGTCGGCGGCATCGCGGCCAACGCGGCGGGCTTCGGGCCACTGCCCGGCGACATCTCGCACGTGCCCTACGACAGCGCCGAAGCGCTCGAAGCGGAGATCCTGCGGGTCGGCGCGGAGCGGGTCGCGGCCTTCTTCTGCGAACCGGTGATCGGCGCGGGCGGCGTCCTCCTTCCGCCGGACGGGTACATCGAGACGGTCGCCGAGATCTGCCGCAAACACGACGTGCTGTTCGTCGCGGACTGCGTGATCGCCGCGTTCGGGCGGCTCGGCACCTGGTTCGGGATCGACCGGTGGGCGGTGAAACCGGACATGATCACGACCGCGAAGGGCATCACCGGCGGGACGATCCCGCTGGGCGCGCTGGTCGTCGCGCCCCGGGTGGCCGAGCCGTTCTTCACCGGCGCGCCGGGTGCGCCGGTGCTGCGGCACGGCGCGACCTACGCCGGGCATCCGGTGGCCTGCGCCGCGGGGAACGCGACGCTGGACATCTACGAGCGCGACGGGCTCATCCCGCGCGGGCGGGAACTGGAGAAGCCGTTGGCGGACGCGCTTTCCGGGCTGGCCTCGCATCCGCTGGTCGAAGAAGTACGGGCCGGGCTGGGCTTCCTCGGCGCGGTCGAACTGAAGGCGGACGTCGTCGCGGCGAACCCCGGTGCGGCGAACCGGCTGCAGCGGCTGGCGCGGGACGAAGGCGTCCTCGTGCGGAACCTGGCCAAGGGGATCGCGGTGTCGCCGCCGCTGATCGCCGGGGAGACCGAGCTCGACCTGCTCGCGACGGCCTTGCCTCGCGCACTGGACAAGCTCGCCTAACCGGCTTCGGCCGCGGAACCGTTCTCGTCCGTACGGAGGAAGCCGGCGACCTGTTCGAGGGCGTCGGCCGCCTCCGGCAGGAACGACCAGAACAGATGGAACACGTGCGTGCTGACCGGGTACAGGTCGAAGCGCACGTCGAGCCCCTGCCCGCGGGCGTGGTCGACGAACCGGCGCGTCTCGGGCAGGGTCACGTCTTCGGTACCGCACTGGACGAGCAACGGCGGCAGCACGGACAGATCGGCCTCGAAGATGTTCAGCAGAGGATCCGTCGCCGGATGGTCGCGGACGTAGAGCGAGAACCACCGGGCGACCGGGCCGTCGCCGCCGGGCGGATTCACCACGTCCAGCGCCGGGCACAGCAGTACCGCCCTGCCCGGCTGGGGAAGTCTTTCCTTCGCCAGCCTGAGCATGAGGGAAACGGCCAGACCGCCGCCGGCCGAATCGCCGGTGATGGTCAGCTGTTCCGGGTCCGTGCCCTGGCCGAGCAGCCAGCGGTACGCGCGGAGCGCGTCGTCCACCGCGGCGGGGAAGGGATGCTCCGGCGCGAGCCGGTAGTCCGGCACCAGGACGGCGGCGCCGGTCGCCGCCGCCAGCGCACCGGCCAGCGGGCGGTAACCGAACGCCGAGCCCGCGATGTACCCGCCGCCGTGCAGATGCAGCACGGTCGGCCGGGGACCCTGCCCGGGCGCGACCACCAGTGAGGACACCCCGTCCGCCTGGACCGGCCTCACCACGGTGCCCTCCGGGATGGGCAGCTGCGCGTTGAACGCTTCGAAGGCTTCGCGCATCGCCGCGAGACCGTTCGCGCCGTCCTCCACGACCGAATTCCACAGCAGCGTGACCCGCGCGTTCACCTCGCCACCGACCGAGCGGGTGAGGGCGATGGCGTCGTCCATGTCGGACAGCAGCGGGAGGGTGGCACCGAGCAGCGCCTCACCGGCGAGGGTGAGTTCGACGCGATGGGTCGAACGGCGCAGCAGCTGACAACCGATCAGGCTTTCCAGCGCTTTGATCTGGCGGCTGAGGGCGGGCTGGGAGACGAACAGCCGGTTCGCGGCGCGGCTGAAGTTGAGCTCGTCGGCGACCGCGACGAACGCCCGGAGGTGCTTGAGCTCGATCGCGTCGGCGGCCGAAGGCATACCCAGCAGCCGCGGCCCGGCGGGACGTTCGGACATGGCGTCGAGTATCCCCGCCGGTACGCGCGGGGGTGATGCGTTCCGCGCAAGACGGCGATGCGGGATCGGTCTTTCCCTTCCCCGCCTCACCCGTGACAGGGTTGTTCATGGCCGAAAGAGCAGGTCAGCGCGTTGCGGGACTGCGCATGCGGAGCGGTGTGGCGCGGGTGCACTGGCCTTCCGTGCGGCGTGCCGCCCCGCCGTTAGTGCTCTGGTTCGCCCCTGGCGGAGCCGGGGCCGAACGGGTCGCGGCCTGCGGGGCGGTGGTCATCGCCGCCGGAGTGCCCGCGTTCCCGGCGGCGCGGGCGGTGCTGGAGTGGGCCGCGGCCCATCCCCGGAGCCTGGGGGCCGATCCGGGTCCGGTGGTGATCGCGGGGGACGGACCGGGGGCCGAACTGGCCGCACGGGTCGCGAAATACGCACGGGAGCAGGGCTGGCCGCCGGTCCGCGAAGTCGGCGGCGGCCCGGGCGGCATCGCCGCTCACCTCGAAGAAGTGAAACGAAGCGTGGAGGAATGACATGAGCAAGGTCTTCACCGGCCTCGCCGTCTCGGTGGACGGCTACATCAGCGGGAAGCGCCCCGAGGGCGCCGACGAGTTCGGAAGCGGTCTCGGCGACGCGCCGACACTGTTCGACTGGTACTTCGACGGCGACACCCCGAGCCAGGTGTTCGACGGGTTCAAGCTGAGCGAACCGAGCGCGCGGTTCTTCGACTCCATCGCGAGCCGGGTCGGTGCGATCGTCGTCGGGCACACCACCTACGAGCACTCCAGCCGGTTCGGCGGCGGAAGCCCGCATCCGACCGCGCCGATGGTCCTGCTCAGCAACCGGCCCGTGCCCGAAGCGGGTGACGGACAGACCGTGATCACCACCGGTGTCGAGGACGCCATCGCCGCGGCGCGGGAGATCGCCGGCAGCAAGGACGTCGGCCTGATGGGCGGCGGACTGGTCAGCTCCGCGCTGGCGGCCGGGCTGGTCGACGAGGTGATCCTCCACCAGGTGCCCATCCTGCTCGGGGGCGGCAGGAGGTTCTTCCACGAACTCCCGGAACACGTGGAACTCCGTCTGCTGCAAGCGGTTCCGGCTCCCGGCGTGACCCACCTGCACTACGGCGTCGGCCGATGATCCTCGTCACCGGAGGGCTGGGCATGATCGGCGCCCACACCGCCCGCGCGCTCACCGACCTCGGTCACGACGTCGTGGTCACCGCCCATCGCCGCACCGGCGTCCCCTCGTTCCTCGAAGGCCGGGTCATCGTCGAATCCCTCGACGTCACCGACCGGGACGCGTTCCTGGCACTGGCCGATCGCCACGACATCGGCGACATCGTCCATCTCGCCGGAAGCATCCCCGGCGACGACCCGTCCGGCTTCTTCCGCGCAGACACCACGGCCCTGCTCAACGCCCTGGACGCCGCCCGCGCGTGGGGCGTCCGCAGGTTCGCCGTCGCCGGTAGTCTCGGCGTCTACATCGGACAGACCGTTTCGCCGTGGCACGAGGAACTCGCCCTGCCCACCGTGGAGCTGCCGCATCCGATCGTCGCCTTCAAGAAGGCCGTGGAGCCGATCACCACCCACGCTCTGGCCGGCAGCGGCGTGCAGCCGGTGGTGCTCCGGATCGGGAGTATCTGGGGTCCGCTGATGGATCCGGAATCGCCGTTCAACCCCCTCCCGCCGTACATCAGCGCTGTGCTGCGCGGCGAGCGGCCGTCGCCACTGAACGCGGACGACGGGGGCGACAGCTGCTACGCGCCCGACGCGGGGCGCGCGATCGCTTCGCTGATGGACGCGGAAACCTTGCGGTACACCACGTACAACGTGTCCCGCGGACGGCCGTTCGTGCATCGCGAGCTCGTGGACGCGCTGGAGGCGATCACGCCGGGACTCCGGCTCGATCTCCGGCCGGGTGGGCTGACGGGGCCTCATCTCGACATCTCGCGGCTGGTCGAGGACACCGGCTTCGAACCGGGCTTCGACGTCGCGGCCGCTGTCGCCGACTATGTCGCTTGGCGGGGGGAGTAACCCGCGGTGACCATCGGGCCTCGTGAGTGGCAAGGACGGTTCCTTGCCACTCACGAGGGCCTTGACGCGCACGAGGGCCGCGCGCTCGGTCATGAAGGGCACAGCCGACGGGACCAGGTCCCTTCATGACACCCCCAGTGGCGGGCCCTCGTGGGCCCGCCTCAGGAGAGGCAGAGTTCGTTGCCTTCCGGGTCCGCGATCGTGATCCACTCGGCGGGACCCTGCTTGCCGCGGTGCAGGAACGTCGCACCGCGTGCGGTCAGCCGCTCGAGCTCGGCCTCGATCTTGTCCGCCCCCATCCGGATGTCGAGGTGCAGGCGGTTCTTGACCGTCTTCCCCTCCGGCACCAGCTGGAAGAGGAACCGCTGCTTCGTCTCGGGATGGACGATCGCCGCGCCGTCCTTCCAGACCAGGACACCGTTGTGCGTGGTGGTCGCCTCTGCCGGGGCATACCCCTTGGCGACCATCTCGCGGATGAACTCCTCGTTGCTCGCCTCGACCTGCCAGCCGAGCATCTCGGCCCACCAGTCGGCGAGGTCGTGCGGTCGAGCGGAGTCCACGGTCACCTGGAAGTCATACGCCATACCGGCACATTAACGACCCGCCCCGACAATTCCGGGCGCTCATGCCCGCTGACCACGGTGAACCGCCATTTGTCGACCCCGCCGCCGATGATCTCGGCGTAGCGGCGTGCGCCGTCCGCGTTCGCGAAGCGCACCTGCTGCCCGTTGGTGAGATGGGTGATCTTGACCGCCATCCGTGCCTCCCTGAAGTCCGGTGCCGGCCCGCGGAGCTTCCCCCTCCGGGGCCGGCGCGGACAGTAGAACACATGTTCGACGACCGTCGCCAACCCAACCCCCCGCGCGGGTCATCGCCGGCGCCGGGTGGTCGTGAGTGGCGTTTCAATGAGTGGTCAAACCGGCGATCAGGTCGTGAACCAGTTCCGCGGCCTGTGCTCGCGCCTGGTCGGGCTCGTCGGTCTCGGCGACGACCAGTGCCAGCTCGGTCAGTGCTCCGTAGAAGGCGGCCGCGACCAGCTTGGCTGGATGTGGCCGGATCCGGGAGGTGGCGAGCATCGCCTGGACCGTGTCGTCGACCAAGCCGCCCAGATGCTTCTGATCGAGTTCGCGCCACCGGCGCCAGCCGAGCGCGATCGGCCCCTGCAAGAGCACGACGTGGCGGTACCGGGGCTCGGCGCAGACGGCCAGGAATTCCGTGACTCCGCGTTCAGTGCGCTCGACCGGGTCCTCGGACGAGGCGATCGCGGTCCGGATGCGGCCCGCCGCCCGGTGTTCCAGCTCGTCCACGACCGCCTCGAACAGTCCGCGTTTGCCGTCGAAGTGGTGGTACAGCGCCCCGCGCGTCAGGCCCGCGGCGCGGACGAGCTCCTCCGCGGAGAGGCTCGCGTACTCGTGTTCGGCGAACAGGCGCAGGCCGGTGTCGAACAAGGTCTGGCGGGTGTGTTCCGCGTACTTCACGCGCACCGATTCCATTCGCCATGACTATCACATACACTCCGAATGTCAGATACACGTTGTATGAAGGTGGTGGCGATGGAGCGGTCGGTGGATGTCGTGGTGGTCGGAGCGGGGATCGCGGGCCTGGTCGCCGCACGTGATCTCGCCCGGACCGGGGCCGAGGTGCTGGTGCTGGAGGCGCGTGACCGAGTGGGCGGCAGGCTGCTGAACGACGAGCTCCCCGGCGGCGGCCCCATCGAGGTGGGCGGCCAGTGGGTGGGGCCGGGGCAGCACGAGGTGCTCGCGCTGATCGGCGAGCTGGGACTGAGCACCTATCCCACGTATGACACGGGCAGGCGCATCGCCGAGTTCGCCGGGCGCCGGGCCGAGTACACGGGGCGGATCCCGCGCCTGGGACCCGTGGCACTGGCCGACATCGGCCAGACTCAGCTACGGCTGGACCGTCTGGCGCGACAGGTGCCGACGGCGGAGCCGTGGCTGGCGAAGCGGGCAGCGGAACTGGACGGCCAGACCTTGGCGACCTGGCTGCGGCGGACCGCCCGCACCTCGGCGGGACGGTCGTTCTTCCGGGTGATCACCGAGGCGTTGTTCTCCGCCGAGCCCGAGGATCTTTCCGCGTTGTGGGTGGCCTGCTATCTCGGCGCCGGAGGCGGGCTGGACTCGATGATCGACACGGCGGGCGGCGCGCAGCAGGACCGGGTCGTCGGCGGTACGCAGCGCATCGCGCTCGCGCTCGCCGACGAACTCGGTGACCGCGTCGTCCTCGGCGCGGCGGTGACCGACATCGACTGGGAGAGTTCGGGAGTCCGGGTACGGGCGGGCGCCACGACCGTCCGCGCCCGCCACGCCGTGGTCGCGGTGCCACCGACGCTCGCGGCGCGCCTGCGGTTCACCCCCGGCCTGCCCGGCGATCGCGACCAACTAGTCCAGCGTATGCCGATGGGACGGGTGATCAAGGTCAACGTCGTCTACGACGAGCCTTTCTGGCGCGAAAAAGGGTTGAGCGGTCAGGCGAACAGCGACCGTCGCTCGCTGGGCACGGTGTTCGACAACACTCCGCACGGCGGATCGCCCGCGGTGCTCGTCGGCTTCCTCGAAGGGCGGCACGCCGACGCCGGCGCGCGGCTGGACCCCGCGGACCGCCGTGCCCTGGTCCTCGACGACCTCGCCGGGTATTTCGGGCCACGGGCCAGGAGGCCGATCGCGTACCTGGAACGTGACTGGGCGGAGGAGGAGTTCAGCCGCGGCTGCTACGGCGCGTTCACCACACCCGGCACCCTCACCCGTTTCGGTCCGGCCTTGCGCGCGCCGGTCGGGCCGTTGCACTGGGCGGGCACCGAAACCGCCACGCGCTGGGCGGGTTACATCGACGGCGCCGCCGAATCCGGGCATCGCGTCGCCCGCGAAATCGCCTCCGCGCCCGGATGAGCCGCGGTGGTCACCGCCGCATGGTCACCCGAGGCCACGCGTCCAGGCCGCGGGCGATTTCGTGGGCGCGGATGGCCCGAAGGCCCTCCGTGAGGCTCCTTTCGTCGAGTGTCGTGAAGCCGAGCCGGGCGTAGTACGGCGCGTTCCACGGCACCTCGGCGTACGTCGTCAGCGTCAGTCCGGCGAGGCCTTCTCGCGAGGCCCACTCCGCGGCGTGTTCGATCAGCCGCCGCCCGAGACCCCGGCGCGCGTGATCGGGATGGACGGACACCTGCTCGATATGCCCGTGACCGTCGACGACCTCGGCGAGCAGGTACGCCACCGGGCCGTCGCCGGCGTCCCAGACCCAGGCCCGGCCGTCACGCTGGAAGGCCGTGAGGTCCGCGATCGAGGGCGGATCGTCGTCGGCGATCGCGGCCATGCCGAGCGCGCGGAACGGTTCGCCCGCGGCGCGTTCGATGTCCTGGAGCGCGGGCAGGTCTTCGGGAATGGCGAGTCGGATCACGGATCGAGTTGTACCCGCCGGGCTGAGCGGCCGCGCGCGAATTACCGCGAGGGGGACTCGCGTGATCAGGAGGCGAACACGCGTGATTGAACGGCGAACTCGCGTGATTGGAGGGCGAACTCGCGTGATCAGAGGGCGAACGACGAAACGGCGCGATGGATCCGGCTCGCGTACGACTGGAGCGCGACGATGGCGGCCCGTTTCGCGTCGTCGCCGATCCGGGTCGCGGGGGCGGCCAAGGTGAGCACCGCGGGCCGGTGCCCGGTGCTCGGGATCGGCACCGAACACGACCAGACGCCGTCGTCCAGTTCGCCCCAGCTCACCGAATACCGGTTCGCCCCGGCGCGTTTGACCTCTTCCCGGACGCTCGGGCCGCGGCGCTGGACGATCGACGAAAGCCGTCTTTCGCGTTCGCCCTCCGGCAGCATGGCGAGCAGCATCTTGCCCGAGGCGCCGGTGCCGAGCGGGACGGAATGCCCCGGCTGGAAGGTGAACCGCATCGCGCGTTCGCATTCGACCTGGTCCGCGCAGACCGCGGAGTCGCCGAAATGCTGGAACAGCAGCACCGTCTCGCCGAGGTCGCGGGCCGCCTCCTCCATCGACGGCCGGGCGAGGCGGGCGAGATCGTTGGCCAGTTGCGCTGCCCGCGCGAGCGGCATCACCTGGCTCGTCACGTGATAGCGCCCCGTCTTGCCCTCCTCCAGGAGTTGGAGTTCCTTCAGCAGTGCCACATAGCGGTACGTCGTGGCGACCGGGGTGCCGATCCTCGCGGCCAGTTCGGCGACGCTCGCGTCCCAGCGGCGTTCGGAAAAGGAGAGCAGCAGCTGCAGTACCTTGCGTGAACTGCTGGCGCCGGGGGTGCGTTTCGGCGGGGCGGTGGTGTCCAGGGATCGTGCGGCAGGCGTCATCTCGACCTCTCGCCGGAGAATCACGAAGAGTCAAGAAAGTAGCACATTGTGTGAATTGCCGACCAGGGACTTTGGTCCACGAACAAGCGGACTTCTTGCTAGGTTCGGACCATGGAAAAGCCATTGACGGGCAAGATCGCGTTGGTCGCCGGGGCGACTCGCGGGGCCGGTCGGGGAATAGCGGTCCAGCTCGGTGCCGCGGGCGCGACCGTTTACGTGACCGGCCGCAGTACCGGTTCCCGGCGCTCGGAAATGAATCGCCCGGAGACGATCGAGGAGACGGCGGCGCTCGTCGACGAGGCCGGCGGGCACGGGATCGCGATCGGTGTGGACCATTTGGAGGCGGACCAGGTCCGCGAACTGGTGGAACGGATCGACGCCGAACAGGGCGCACTGCACGTGCTGGTCAACGACATCTACGGCGCGCCCATCGAATGGGACAAGACGGTCTGGGAGTCCACTTTGGACGTCGGGCTGCGGACGCTGCGACTCGCGATCGACACGCATGCGATCACCAGCCATTTCGCGCTTCCGCTCATGATCAGGAATCCGGGCGCGCTGGTCGTCGAGGTCAACGACGGCACCACCGAGTACAACTCGGAGAACTACCGCGTTTCGTTCTTCTACGATCTCGCCAAGACCGCGGTGAACCGGATGGCGTTCGCGCTCGGGCATGAATTGGCACCGCATGGCGGTACCGCGGTGGCCGTCACGCCGGGCTGGTTGCGTTCCGAAGCGATGCTCGACGCTTATCGGGTGACGGAAGAGAATTGGCGCGACGCGACGAAGGTGCAACCGCACTTCGCCATTTCTGAAAGCCCCGCGTTCGTTGGCAGGGCGGTCGCGGCGCTGGCCGGTGACGCGGAAGTCGCCCGGTGGAACGGGAAATCGATGTCCAGTGGCGAATTGGCGAAGGAATACGGATTCACCGACCTCGACGGCAGCAGGCCCGACTGCTGGCGTTATCTCGTCGAAGTCCAGGATCCCGGTCTGCCCGCGGACGTCACCGGCTATCGCTGAGCATCACGGCGAAGGAAGGGCGTGAGCAGGCCGGGCGCGGCGCGCTCCGCCATCGCCAGTCCGGCCGATTCGCCGACGTCGACCACCTGGTAGCCGCCCTTGCCCGCCGCGATCGGGGCCGTCACGGTGATCAATCCGGCGCGGCGCTGGAAGAACGAGCGGCTGACGACGATGCCGGTGACGCCCTCACGCCGGATCGCCACCGTCGCCCGCGCGAGCGAACCGGACCGGCTGACCAGGTACCGCCCGACGATGGCGTGGCCGAGGTTGCGGTAGCGGTCCCAGCCCACCAGCGCGGCGAACGGCACCAGGCCGAGCGCGACCTGCCACATCCACGACGGCAGGAAATCGATCCACGCCAGCCCGAACAGCACCGCCGCGAGCAGCAGCACGCCGCCGATCGCGCGGGTGAGCCGCCTCGTCAGCGCCCGTCGCGGATGCCGGTTCAGCGGCACGGTGGCCGGGTCGAAGTTCTCGCGCAGCACCTCGGCGGCGACCTCGTGGACCCGGCCGACGGGCGCGGGCGGCAGCAGGAGCCCGCCGCCCTTGTCCCCGCCCTTGCCCTCGCGCAGCCCGCCCGCGATCGCGGTGAGCCGCGCCCCGCCCGCGATCCGCAACGGCAGCGGCTCCTTCACCTCGACGCCGCGAAGCCGTTCTTCTTCGATGGACACCGAACGCGTGGTGATCAGCCCGCGCCGGACGTGCAGGGTGCCCTCGGATTCCCTGGTGAGCTTGAAGTTCCAGAACGAGAGCACGTAGCCGCCGACGGACAGCAGCGAGACGACCACGAGCAGGCCGACCGCCGCGACGACCACGATCAGCCACACCGCCGTGTTCGCCAGATCGTCCAGGAGGTCCCGCAGCGGTCCGACGTTCTCCGGGGCGATGTCCAGCTGGTGCGCGAAATGCCAGACCGCGGCGAACACCGCGCCCACCACGGCGAGGCCGGACAGCGTGAACGGCGCGTACCGCACCCACTTCCGGTCGACCTCCGCCACGACCTGTTCCGGGGGTGCCGCCTCGGCTTCCGGAGAGATCTCCTTGCGGTGCAACAGCACCGTGCGCAGGCGGTGCGCCTCGGCCTGGCTGACCGCGTCGAGCACCAGCTGGTCGTTGCCCGAGCCCTGCGCCACCGAATGCCGTCCGGTGCCGATGCGCGCGGCGCTGAGGGAGAACAAACGGTGCTTCGGTTCCGACGTGACGTCGACCGTGCGGATCCGGTCCAGCGGGATCGCGCGATGTTTGCGCAGCAGCAGCCCCGTGGTCCATTCCACCTGGCCGTCCGCGACGCGGTACCGCGACGTGAGGACATGCGAGACGCCGACGAACACGGTCAGGGCGGTGACGCCCAGCCCGAACCATTCCCAGCCGTTGCCCCGGCCGAGGATCACCGTCCCGATCAGCACCGGCAGCGATTTGACGACGTCGAGGACGGGGCGGATCAGCAGCATCCGCCGGTCGAGCCGGTGCCACTGGCCGACCTCGGCGTCCGGCGGTGCCTCCGTGCTCATGTCGCGTCACCCGGAGTGGCCTGCGTGGTCCTGGTGAGTTCCGCGGCCAGCGCGAGCGCCTGGGTGTGGTCGAGACCGGAGATCTTGACCGGGCCCGCGGCCGACGCCGTCGTCACGGTGATCTTCGCCAGCCGGAACAGCTGCTCGACCGGGTCGCGTTCGATGTCGACGGTCTGGATCCGCGAGATCGGCGCGATCCGCCAGTCCTGTTTGAGCCAGCCTTCCTGCGTGTACACGGCCTCGCCGGTGACCTCCCAGCGGTGGATCCGGTACCGCCACTGCGGCATGACCAGCAGATGCAGGGGTGCGAGCACGCAGGAGATCGTCAGTGTCACCGTGAGCCACGTCGGCGCGTCGTCGCTCGTGAGCACGAACACGGCTTGCGCCGCGACGAGGATCACCCAGCCGACCGCGGCCCACACCGTCCAGTAGCCGATGGCGCGCCTGCTCACCCGATTGGCGGGTGGGCGCAGGCCGAGGGTCTCTTCCGTCACCCCTCCACCCTGCACCACCTCGGTGTGGACCGCCCACGACACCTGTCACGGACCGATAGGATTTCGGCCACGGCCGGCGGAATGGATACCCCCTATCGGGGCGTTGCCACCCGTAGACGGTTGCACGCACGAAACCTGGAGGATCTGGTGGCGCTGGACCCGGAAGACCTGTACGAGGTGGACTCGGACGTCCCTGACCTCGGCGGGGCCGTGCTCCTGCACTACTTCGACGGCTTCATGGACGCGGGCTCGGCGGGCAAACTCGTCGCCGAGCAGCTCCTGAACTCCTCCGAGCACCGCGTGATCGCGCGGTTCGACGTCGACCGGCTCATCGACTACCGCTCGCGGCGCCCGGCGATGACCTACTCCATCGACCACTGGGAGGCCTACGACGCCCCCGAACTGGTCGTCCACCTGCTGCACGACGCCGACGGCGTGCCGTTCCTGCTGCTCACCGGGCCGGAACCGGACCACGACTGGGAGCGGTTCTGCGCGGCCGTCCGCGGCCTGGTCGAGCGCTGGAACGTCCGGCTCACCACCGGTTTCCACGGCATCCCGATGGGCGCGCCGCACACCCGCCCGCTCGGCGTGACCGCGCACGCGACGCGGAACGAACTGGTCGGCGAACACCGCCCGCTGCCCAACCGGATGCAGGTGCCGGGGAGCATCGCCGGGCTGCTGGAGTTCCGCTTCGGCGAGTGGGGGCACGACGCTTCCGGGTTCGCGGCGCACGTGCCGCACTACCTGGCGGACTCGACGTACCCGAGCGCCGCGCTGAACCTGCTGGGCGCCGTGGCCGCGGCGACCGGGCTGAACCTGCCGGACGGGGAGCTGCGGGAGGCATCGCACGAGGCGGAGGCCGAGATCGCCCGCCAGGTCGCCGGCTCGGAGAAGGTCGCCGACGTGGTGCGGGCGCTGGAACAGCAGTACGACACGTTCATGGAGGCGTCGGGCAAGGAAAGCCTGCTCGCGGAGTCGGTCGAGCACATGCCGACCGCCGAGGAGCTGGGCAACCAGTTCGAGCGGTTCCTGGCCGAGCAGAACGGCGGGGACTCGCCGGAGCGCTGAGTCACGCTCGTGAAGTACCGGCGACCGCGCGTGAAGGCCGAGTCCGTGAAGGCCTCCTTGCCTACCTTCAGGGTAGGGAAGGAGGCCTTCACGGACCTGCGGCCGACTGCCACCACATTCAGTAGTCGACGGCGACCATCACCCTCGAATGCGCCGGCCGCTCGATCTCGTCGACCAGCGCGACCGCGAGATCCGCGTACGAGAACGGCTTCGCGTCCTCCGCGCGCGGCAGCACCCGGTGGTCCCCGCTGCGGTACACGCCCGTGCGCTCGGCGTGTTCGTCGAGGAACACCGGCGGTGGCGCGACGATCACCCAGTCGAGCTCATCACCGGACGTACGGAAGACCTCCAGCTCCGCCGTGTGCCCGAGCGAGAACTCGCGGTGCTCGGGCGGCACACCCGGCTGATCGTGCAGGGCGACGCCCGGTTCGATCTCCAGCGCCGTTCCGATACCGACGACGACCAGTCTCGCGACCCCGGCGCGCCCGAGGCCGTCGATCAGCGCGTGCGCGGCGGCCGGGTAGTACTCGCGTGACGGGAGGTCCGCGCGGTAGACGGAACTGATCGCGGCGTCGTGTCCGGCGGCGGCCTTCGCGACGTCGTCCGCGACGGTGACGTCGGCGGCGATCAGGGTGACGTTGTCCCCGGCGAGATCCGCGTGGCGGCCGGGATCCCGGACGGCGGCGGTGACCTGGTGCCCGCGGCTCACGGCTTCGGCGACGGCACGGCGCCCTCCGCGCCCGCCCGCCCCGAAGATGACGATGCTGCTCATCGCGCTCCTTTTCTCGTGCCGGTACCCGGGTACCGGCGGCGAACGCGATGCTAGGAGCGGACCCCTCGGTTACCGCAACGAAACCGGGGCGCGGGATGTTCTGGTCCCGTTCACTCGAACGGTGCTGGTGTATCGTCCCGGAATGCGTCACCTGGTACCCCATTCAGCCCTGAAGACCTTGGGCCGTTCGGCCCGCGGAACGTTCGGCCGGGGCCTGCACCGGCTCGCCCGGCGATTCCATGATCCCTATACGGCGGAACTGGAACGGATCGCCGCGGAATTGCGGGCGGAGATCGTCCGGCAGGGGGACCGCTGTTTCGACCGGATCGTCGAGTTCGAAATCCGGAGCCGTCGCGACATCATCTACGCGGGCGATCAGGACGCGGCCCGCGACAGCAACCGGTTCGCCCGCGAGCACCTGACCGGGACCAAACACTTCGCCCGTCCACAGGAGACTCTCGCGTACGCGCTTTCCCTTGCCCCGTCAGGGGGAATGGCCCTCGAATTCGGCGTCGCGAGCGGGAACACGCTGCGCGTGATCGCCAAGGCCCGTGGCGGCGTCGAGACCTACGGGTTCGACTGGTTCCAGGGCCTGCCGGAGAACTGGCTCAATGGCATGCCCGCCGGTTCGTTCGCGCGCGACGACCTGCCGGACGTCCCCGGCGCCGAACTCGTCGTCGGCCTTTTCGCCGACACGCTTCCCGGCTTTCTCGAGCGGCATGAGGGCGTCGTCGATTTCCTGCATGTGGACGGTGATCTGTACAGCTCGGCGAAAACGGTGCTCGACCTGGTGGGGCCACGTCTGCGGGCCGGCAGTATCGTGCACTTCGACGAGTTCTTCAATTACCCCGGCTGGCAGCGGCACGAGCACCGGGCGTGGCTGGAATACGTCGAGCGCACCGGTGTCGAATTCGAATACGTGGCCTACACCTATGCCGACAATCAGGTCACCGTGCGGATCGCCTAAAGCAGTTCGCGCACTTCGATAGTTCCGATCGCGGCCCACGGGTGGGTCTTCGCCGCTTCGAGGGCTTGTCCGCGGCTCTCGCATTCGAGGATGGCGATGCCGCCGATCTGCTCCTTCGTCTCGGCGAAGGGACCGTCGGTGAGCAGTGCCTCGCCTCCCCGGACGCGGACGGTCGTCGCCGACTCGGGCGGGTGCAGGCCCATCCCTTCGACGCGCAGGCCGCGCCGCGTCAATTCCCCGGACCAGGCGCGGCAGGGTTCGGTGATGTCGGTGTCGAGCCCTTCGTCGCCGACGGTTCCGCCGAGCATGAGCAGGTAGCGCATCGGTCCTCCTAGTCGGTCAGTCCGTCTTCGTACGCGCGCAACGTGTCGATGAACGTCCGGCGCTCGGCCGGGCTCAGCGGCGCGAGCGCCTTCTGCCAGGCGCGGGCACCCTGCGCGAGCCAGCCGTCGATCGCGGGCCGCATCCGTTCGGTGATGGCGACGATCCGGCGACGCCGGTCTGCTTCGTCCTCACGCCGGTCGAGCACGTGCTTCTTGCTCAGTTCGCCGACCATCAGGCTCACCGTGGTCGGGGCGACCTCGAGCCGTTCGGCCAGTTCGTTCACCGTCATCGGTCCGTCGAAGAGCAGGTACGACAACAGCGACAGGTGCCGCGGCGCCAGTGACAGCGACTGGAGTTCTTCGGGGATCTTGATCCGCTTCGCCCGCCCGACCATCCGCGGCATGAGCAGCAGCAAGGCCCGCACGGCGTCGTCGACTTCCATGTCCTCGGTTGACACCGGCCACCCTCCTGGATACCTTTGCGAACAAAGAGGCTTTGTTTGCAAAGCAAAATAGCTTTCGTCCTGATGCTACCTGGGGAGTTCCGTTGCTGATGACCACCGCGGACGCCGAATCGGGGCGTCCTCGCACCACTCGCGTCGCTTGCCGTCCATCCGGAAGCCGGTATCTGGTGTACGCGCCCGACGACGCTTCGCCTTGGTATCGCGACCTTCTCGCCAGTCCACAAGCGACACTCGAGATCGACGGGATGCCCCATGCCGCGCGTGCCGTGCCCCTCGAAGGCGGGGAACGCGGGTTCGCGTTGCACCTGCTGGAAGTCGATGCCGCCCGTGGCCGTGCGATCGCCGATCAGCTGCTCGTTCATCACGGCGAACTCAGGAAGACCTTGGCGGCCGCGCGGGCCGAACTCGACGGCGGGCCGGTCGCGGACCGGTCGGGCCTGCGGCGCGAACTGCTCGGCCATTGCGTGACCTTCTGCAACGACCTGCGCATGCACCATCTCCGCGAGGACGGCGCTTTCACCGCGATCGAGAAGGCCCATCCCGGGCTCGCGCCGGCGCTGAAGCGGTTGCGTCAGGAACACGAAACCGTGTCCCGCGCGCTGCTCGATCTCGACGCGTTGCTTCAGGGCGAGGGAGATCCCGGCAGTGTGCGCGAGAAGTTCGACCGGGTCGTGAGTGGACTTGAGGAGCACTTCGCCTACGAGGAGGCGAACCTGCTCCCCGCGCTCCGCGGTGAGGCTACTCCGTGCGGGTGAGCGCGTCAGGCCACCTGGCGGGAAACACCGGTAACGAATGTCCGTTCCTGGGCGACTGATCGTTGTCCGCTCCGATCGGCGCGACGCTCCTGACCCCGGGAATGTGAGATCCGATGAAGCTTCGAAGAACCACACTTCTGTCTCTTGCAGCCGCCGCGGCCACGATCGCGCTCGCCGTGCCGGCTCCCGCCTACGCGGAGACGCCCACCAGTTCGGTGGTGGTCTCCCCGACTACCGTCCAACGTGGACAGACGTTCACCGTCGAGCATTCGCTGTACAACGCGCTGACGGACGCGGCGATCGAAGGCGGCGCGGCGACGCTGTACGCCGCCGAAATCCCGCTCACCGAGATCGCCGAGGTCGTCTCGTGTCCCGGCGCGCTCAGCTGCAGTTCGCATGTCGTCAGCATTCGCGGCGGCGTCGGGGACGTGGCTCCCGGCGACAGCCGCAAGGTGACGTTCACCCTGCGCATCAAGGACACCGCCCCGCTCGGCCCGGTGACCCTGCGGCACCAGTTCCTCGGCGAGAACTACAGTTTCGAGACCTTCGACGGTCCCGTCCTGACCATCACCGGCGGCACCACCGCGGCCGATCTCGGGGTCACGCTGACCGCGTCCCCGCGCGGGATCCTGACCTCGTCGATCGACTACACGGTCAAGGTCACGAACGCGGGCCCGGGCGCGGCGTCCGGGATCCGGGTGGTGTCGACCCTCGGCAACGGGCTGCGTTTCACCGGCTCGCCGGCCTGCTCGAACCCGAGCGGCACCAAGGTCGTCAATTGTGACTTCTCGTCGCTCGCGTCCGGAGCCAGTGCGACGGCGAAGTTCTCGGTGGCCGCGGGGCTGTTGAGCATCGGACCGGTCAAGACGACCGCGAAGATCACGCAGAGTTCCGTCGCCGATCCGAACGCGGCCAACGACACCGCGTCGGCGACCTGCACGGCGATCACCGGACTTCTGCTCACCTGCTGAATCACTCCGTTCGGCACCCGCTCGTGAGCGGGTGCCGAACGGCGTCAGCGCAGGCGTTCGGCGCGAGCGTGGAGATAACGCTGGTGTGGCAGGCCGGTCGCCAGCCGCGCGGCGTCCACATAGGACTCGATGGCTTCGGCGGTGTCCCCGGTCATCTCGAGCAGATGCGCGCGGGCGGCGTGGAACCGATGGTCGCCGGAGATCCGGTCGCCGAGTTCTTCCAACGCCGCCAACCCTTCTCGTGGCCCGCGGGCCATCCCGACGGCCACGGCGTGATTGAGCGCCACCACGGGATTGTCGGAGAGCCGCAGCAGGACTTCGTACAGCGCCTCGATCTGCGGCCAGTCGGTCTCCTCGGCGCTCGGCGCCTCGTCGTGCAGCGCGGCGATCGCCGCTTGGATCTGGAACTGCCCGGTCGGCCCGTTCGGCAGCGCTTCGGACAGCAGCGCGATGCCCTCGGCGACGTACCCGGCGTTCCACCGGCCCCGGTCCTGTTCGGACATCGGGATCGGCGCGCCGTCCGGCCCCGTCCTCGCCGGACGGCGCGCGTCGGTGAGCAGCATCAGCGCGAGCAGGCCGGTGGCCTCGCCGTCGTCCGGCACCAGCCGGTGGACGATCCTCGCCAGCCGGATGGCTTCGGCGGAAAGATCGCTCCGCACCAGATCGGGGCCGGACGTGCTGGCGTAACCCTCGTTGAAGATCAGGTACAGCACATGGAGCACCGCGTCGAGCCGTCCCGGTCCCGTCGGCAGCGCGAACGGGACGCCGCTCGCCTTGATACCCGCCTTCGCGCGGCTGATCCGCCGGGTCATCGTCGCCTCGGGGACCAGGAACGCGCGCGCGATCTCCGCCGTCGTGAGACCGCCGACCGCCCGCAGCGTCAGCGCGATCTGCGACGCGGGCGAGAGAGACGGGTGGCAGCACAGGAAGAGCAGGACGAGCGTGTCGTCCGCGGACGTGACGTGCTCTTCCGGCAACCTCCACTGGAAGACGGTGTCCTCGCGACGACGCCGCGCCTGTTCGGCGCGGAGCAGATCGGTCAGCCGCCGTGAGGCGACGGTGATGAGCCACGCGCGCGGATCGTCGGGCCGCCCTTCGGCCGGCCATCGCGTCGCGGCGGCGAGAAGCGCCTCCTGGGTCGCGTCCTCCGCCAGGTCGAAGTGACCGTAGCGGCGGACGACGGCGCCGAGGACCTGCGGCGAAAGCTCGCGCAGCAGGTCTTCGACGCCGCTGTCCGGCACCTAGAGCTCCAGCTCTTCGAAGCTGTCGGCGCACGGCCGGATGTCGACGTACCAGTCGCGGCCGAGGTCGCTGCCCTCCGGATGCGGGGTGTTCGCCAGCTGGGCCGCGATCTCGGTCGCGCGGTCGTAGCTCGCGCAGTCGACGGTCGTGTACCCGACCAGGACCTCCTGCGTCTCGGCATACGGCCCGTCCGTGACCACGGGGGCGCCGTCGCGCAGGGAGACGCGGCGGGCGTGCGCAGGCTGGGAGAGGCCCTGCGCGTCGACGAACTCACCGGATTCGACCAGGTCGTTGTTCCACTTGCCCATGAACTCGTGCAGGGCCTTGACCTCGTCGGCGCTCCAGGTGCCCCCGATGTCGGCGAGGTCCTTCTGCGACCCGAACATCATGATCATGTACTTCACGGTTGTCTCCTCTCGGCCGGCACCCTTCCGGTGCCTTCTGCCGGGGACGTCGAAGCCGCCGGACAGGACCGGACACCGTTCGCCACGAATTCTCCCTCAACCGCGGTCGGCCGCCGTGTTCATCGCGTCGGCCGGTTCCAGGGTTCGCCCGCCGGTGATCTTGGCGTAGAGGTGCGCGCCGCCGAGGACCGGCGGATACTTCGGCGGGTTCCCGGGGGACTGGCAGGTCGGGAGGCATTCGAACCGGGCGTCGTGATCGCCGTCGAAGAAGAAGGCCACGCTGCGCCGTCGTGACGGTCCCGGCCCGGACGGCGGCACGACCCGGTGCAGCGTCGAACGCCAGCGGTCGTTCGTCCACTGCGCGGTGAGGTCCCCGAGGTTCACGACGAGCGCGTCTTCGGCGGGGATCACGTCGTGCCAGGCGCCGTCGGGGCCGTGGATCTGCAGGCCGGGGACAGGATCGGCGTAGAGCACGGTGACGATGCCGTAGTCGGTGTGCGCGCCGAGCCGCATCTGCCCGGGCAAGGGTTCGGGTGCTCCGGCGCGGCGCTCGAAGTGATTCACCCGCAAGGTGCGTGTCGGATGCCGGGTGTACGCGCCGAGGTAGCCGTCGGGAAGGCCGAGCGCCGTCTCGAAGATGTCCAGCAGCACGCGCGCGACGCGGTGGGCTTCGTCGGCGTACTCGGTGAGCGCGGGACGCAGGGTCTCGGGCAGCTCAGGCCAGATGTTGGGGACGAAGAAGCCGTACGGGTCTTCGCCGTCGATGTGCTCCGCGCCGATGACGAACGATTCCGACAGGTCGGGCGGCGTCGTCTCGCCGAGGCTGTACGCCAGCCCTTCGGTGCCTTCGGCCGCGTACCCGCGATCCGAGGCGCGGTCGGCGGGCGCGGAACGGAGCTTCTCCTCGACAGGGAGCGCGAAGAAGGCCGCCGTCGCTTCGCACATGGCGTCGATCGTCGTCCGCGGGATGCCGTGCCCGACGACCTGCAGGAACCCCACCCGCGTCAACGCCTCGTCGACGGTGTGCGCGAGCTTCGCGCGGTCGCCGTCGTGCCAGCTGCTCAGATCGACCGTCGGTACGAGAGTCATACCGCGACGGTAACCAGTGATCACTCCACGAGAAAGGCGGCGACGCCGGGAACCGAAGACGACCTTTCGACGACTTGTGGGGCTGAATCGTGCGGCCCGGCGAGCGGAGAGAGATGCACTGGTACGAGGACGACGACCTGTGGGTCGGCTTCGCGGACGTGATGTTCCCGCCCAGCCGGGCCGAAGAGGCCGAACGCCTGACGGCCACGTCACCGCTGCTCGAAGTCGCAGACGGCGCGAAGGTGCTCGACCTGGCCTGCGGCCCGGCGATCCACGTCGTCCCGCTCGCCAGGAGGGGTGCCGACGTGACCGGCGTCGACCTCAGCCCGGCGATGCTCGAACGCGCGCGCGAGGCCTGCGAAAACGCGGGAGTCGCCGCGAAGCTGATCCAGGCCGACATGCTCGAGTACACCGAGCCCGGCGCGTACGACCTGATCATCAACATGTACACGTCGTTCGGCTACTTCACCGAGCCCGGTGACAACCTCACTGTGCTGCGAAACGCCTACGCCAGCCTCGCGCCCGGCGGCAGGCTGCTGGTCGACGTGCTCGGCAAGGAGGTGCTGGCCGGCTGGGTCGGGCGGCCGAAGGCGGTCGACGTCGACGGCGGGACGGTGTTCATGCGCGACACCATCCTCGACGACTGGACCCGCCTCGAAACCGAATGGACCCTGGTGCGCGGCGGCGAGGCGAAGCGGGCGTCGATCCGCTCCTTCTTGTACAGCGCCGCGGAACTGAAGGCGCTGTTCGAGACCGCGGGCTTCACCGGCGTCGAATGCTTCGGCGACTTCGACGGCTCGCCGTACGACAACCACGCGCGCCGCCTGATCGTGCGTGGTGAACGTGCCTGAACCGCTCCGCCTCTTCGCGGAACCGGAAGACGAGACCTCACGCCCGCTCCGGCTCACCGGCCCGGTGCTCCTGCTCTCGGCAGCCCTCGTGCTCTCGCTGATCGCGGGCATCGCACTCGGCCCGACCACCGTCGCGCTCGCGGATGTCCTGCGCTACCTGGGAAAGGCGATCACCGGCGGCACCATCACCGGCGACGAGGTCACCGGGTACTCGATCGTCTGGCAGGTCCGCACGCCGCGGGTGCTGCTGGCGGCCGTGGTCGGCGCCGGGCTCGCGGTGGTCGGGGTGGCCGTGCAGGCGCTGGTCCGCAACGCCCTCGCCGATCCGTTCGTGCTGGGGATCTCCTCGGGTGCCTCGGTCGGCGCCGCCGCCGTGGTCGTGTTCGGCCTGTTCGCCGGGCTCGGCGTGCTGGCGCTGTCGACGGCCGCGTTCCTCGGCGCGCTCGGCGCGACCGCGCTGGTGTATCTGGCCGCCCGGAGCAAATTCGGGCTGACGCCGTTGCGGCTCGTGCTCACCGGGGTCGCGCTCACGTATGCCTTCCAGGCTGTGATGAGCGTGCTCGTCTACCTCTCGCCGAACGGCCAGGCCGCCCAGACCGTGCTGTTCTGGCTGCTCGGCAGCCTCGGCTCGGCGACGTGGGCGTCCCTGCCGCTGGCCGCGCTCGGCGTGGCCGTCGCGGTCGTGGTCCTGCTGCGCTACGGCACCGCGCTCGACGTCCTGTCCATGGGCGACGAGACCGCGATGAGCCTCGGTACCGACGCGGCCGCCTTGCGCCGCTGGCTCTTCCTGCTCACCGCGGTGGTCACCGGGTTGCTCGTGGCGGTCAGCGGTTCGATCGGCTTCGTCGGGCTGGTCCTGCCGCATGTGGTGCGGATGATCGCCGGTTCGGGGCACCGCCGGGTGCTGGCGCTCGCGCCGCTGGTGGGCGCCGTCTTCCTGGTGTGGGTCGATCTGCTGGCCCGCACGCTCGTCGCCCCCGAGGAACTGCCGCTCGGCGTGATCACCGCGTTGATCGGCGTGCCGGTGTTCCTCGTCGTGATGCGGCGCCGCGGCTACACGTTCGGAGGTCGCTGATGCTGTCGTTGCGCGAACTTTCCGTCGAGGTGGCCGGGACGACGTTGATCCGCGAACTGCGTTTGGACGTCGGCGCGGGCGAGGTCGTCGGCCTGCTCGGCCCCAACGGCAGCGGCAAGTCGACGGCGTTGCGCTGTGTCTATCGCGCGCTGGCCCCGTCCGGCGGCGCGGTCCTGCTCGACGGGACCGACATCGCGGAGCAGGGTCTGCGCGACACCGCCCGCCGGATCGCCGCGCTCACCCAGGACAGCCGGGCGGATCTCGACTTCACCGTCGAAGAGGTCGTCGCGCTCGGCCGTTCGCCGCATCAGCGCGGCAACCTCCGGCTTTCGGCCCGTGAACGCGCGCTGTGCCGGGAAGCGTTGCGGCGCATGGACATCACCCATCTCGCGCAGCGCGGTGTGCTGACGCTTTCGGGCGGCGAACGGCAGCGGGTCCTGGTGGCGAGGGCGCTCGTCCAGGAACCGGAGGTGCTGGTCCTCGACGAGCCGACCAATCATCTCGACGTCCGTCACCAGGTGGAGCTGCTGAAGTTCCTGCGTGGCTGCGGGCTCACCGTGCTCGTCGCGCTGCACGATCTCAACCTCGCCTCCGCCGTCTGTCACCGGATCGCGTTGCTGCGCGCCGGATCGCTCGCCGCCTGCGGCACGCCGTCCGAAGTGCTCACGCCGGAAACGGTCCACGCCGTCTTCGGCGTCGAGGTCACCCAGGTGACCCATCCCGTGACCGGCGCCCTCCAACTGCTCTACGACCTTCCCGCCGACGAAACCGAGGGGATCTCACGATGAAGCCGTCCAGGGTGACCGCGCTCTTCGCCGCGGCACTGCTCCTGAGCGCCTGCGGTGCCCAGGTCGAGGCAGGGCCGACCGCGCAGGCACAGGCCACGGTGACCAACTGCGGTGCGCAGGTCACCTTCCCGGCGCCGCAACGTCCGGTGGCCTACGACGTTTCCGGTGCCGAGAAGCTGTTCGCGCTCGGGCTCGCCGGCCGGATGCGCGGCTACGTGATGAATTCGCTCGGCGACCCGTCGATCGCCGGTTCGCCGTGGAAGGACGACTACGCCAAGGTCGAACGGCTCGGCACCTCGCGGGTCACCCGCGAGATCCTGGTGAACGCCAAGGCGGACTGGGTGATCGCGGGCTGGAACTCCGGGTTCAGCGAGGAACGCGGCATCACGCCGAAACTGCTGGAGCAGGTCGGCATCCGCAGCTACCTGCACACCGAGACCTGCTGGGAGTACCCCACCGCGAAGTCGGAGGTGACGCCGCTCGAAGCGCTCTACACCGACCTGCGCAACCTCGGTGACATCTTCGGCGTCCGTCAGCGGGCCGACGACCTGGTCGCCGAACTCAAGGGGCGCTTCGACAAGGTCCGCGCCGGAGCGCCGAAATCGCCGCCCGCCAAGGTGTTCGTCTACGACTCCGGCACCGATCAGCCCTTCACCGCCGGGAAACACGCCGCTCCCAACGACATCATCGAGGCCGCGGGCGGGACGAACGTCTTCCGCGAGCTGCAGGACGGCTGGGGAAGTGTGGGCTGGGAAGCGGTGGTGAAGGCCGAACCCGAGGTGATCGTCGTCGTGGATTACGCCGACCGGCCCGCGCAGGACAAGATCGCGTTCGTGAAATCCTCGCCACAGCTGAAGAACACCCCCGCCGTGCGCGACAACCGGTTCCACGTGATCTCCTACGGCGATCTCGTGAGCGGCCCGCGTAACGCCGCGGGCGCCGAGTCGCTGGCCGCGTACCTGCGCTCGATCGGCCGGTGACCGCGATGACCGCGCTGGTCCACGAACACGTCACCGACGCGATCAAGACGCCGTCGCTGATCCGGCTCGAACCGAACGTCGTGCTGATCCGCTTCGAAACACTGAAGGTCTACGCCGCACTCGGCGCGGTCCGGTCGCTGCTCGCCGACGGAACCGTCCGAAAGGGACAGACGCTGATCGACAGCTCCAGCGGGATCTACGCGCTCGCGCTGGCGATGGCCTGTCACCGCTACGGCCTGCGCTGCCATATCGTCGCGTCCACCACCGTCGACCTCACGATGCGTTCGCAGCTGGAGATCCTCGGTGCGACGGTGGATCAGATGCCGCCGTCGGACGACCTCCGCCTCGACCAGCGGCGCCGGGTCGCGCGCGTGCGCGAACTGCTGGACCGGCATCCGGACATGCACTGGATGCGCCAGTACCACGATCCCGTGCACTACCTGGGGTATGCCGAGGTCGCCGACCTCGTCGCCCGCGTCCTGCCGTCCGGGCCGCTCACCGTCGTCGGCAGCGTGGGCACCGGCGCGTCGACCGGAGGGATCGCGCGCTCGTTGCGCGAACGCGATCCGGACGTCCGGCTGACCGGCGTCCAGCCTTTCGGCAGTGTCACCTTCGGCAGCGAACGGTTCACCGATCCGGACGCGATCATCGCGGGGATCGGCTCGGCCATCCCGTTCGACAACGTCGACCACGAGCTGTACGACCGGATCCACTGGCTGGACTTCGTGCACGCCATGGCCGCGACCGTCGGCCTGATGCGCGAGCACGCCGTGTTCGCCGGGCTGTCCACCGGGGCCGCGTACCTCGTCGCGGGCTGGGAGGCGGCGCGGAACCCCGACCG
Organism: Amycolatopsis sp. SB7-3; assembly: GCF_041021335.1. Lineage (NCBI taxonomy): Bacteria > Bacillati > Actinomycetota > Actinomycetes > Pseudonocardiales > Pseudonocardiaceae > Amycolatopsis > Amycolatopsis sp. SB7-3. Next base: position 869,727 of record NZ_JBFPJQ010000001.1, on the reverse strand, counting down.
GACGCATGTCGTGATCGGTGCCGACACCGGACATCGGTATACGGCAAGGGTTTTCTCCCGGCATCGGGAGGCCGTCGACCCGGCTACGCTCGCGCCGCGTGAGATCGCGTCGCTGGACGACCTCGCCCTGCCGTGGGCGGCCATGGACTGGCGGCGGCGCCGCTTCGGGAAACCCTCACTGCCGTTGTACCGGAAGGAGCGGGCGTCGTGACCGTCGTCCTGTTGGAAGCACTCACCTTCGGCCTGGGCAGGCTGGCCGACGCGGCGGCGGAGTCCGGGCGGAAGCTGGTGCTGTTCACCGGAAACCGCGACATCTACCGCTACGAACTCGGCACGCTGGGGCCGGACAGGGTCGAGGTCGTCGACATCGACACCACCGACATCGAGGCCTGCGAAACCGCGTTGCGCGCCATCCCGGACCTCGCCGGGATCATCAACTCGACGGACACCTGGGCGCTGCCGGGCGCGGAACTCACCGCCCGGCTCGGCCTGCCCGGTCCGGACGCGGCCGCCGTCCGGGTGCTGCGGGACAAGGGTGCGGTGCGTGATCTGCTGTACGAACACGGGCTCTCCCGCGGCAGGCCGGTACCCGTCATGGTCGCCGAAGAGCTCGGATTTCCGTTGGTGGTCAAGGACTCTTCGGGAACGTCGTCCCGTGGGGTGTGGCTCGTCCGCGATCAGGCCGAACTCGACCGGGCGAGGCTGGAGGCGAAGGAAACGCCGCTCAAGGGGCATCCGATCGCCGAACCGTATTTCGCCGGACCGCTCTACAGCGCGGAAACCGTCACCTGGCAGGGAAGGACCCGGCTGCTCGGGATCCTCTCCCGCCAGCTTTCGCCGGAACCCGTCCGGCGGGAGGAAGCGGCGGCGTTCCCGGTGGCCTTCCCCGAGGCCGAGTACGCCGAGTTGGCCGACTGGATCGGCCGGGTGCTCAAGGCGGCCGGACACGAGCAGGGATTCGCGCACACCGAGTTCGTGCTCACCGCAGACGGCCCGGAGGTCGTCGAGATCAACATCCGGATCGGCGGGGCGATGCTCGGCGAGGCGTTGTGCCGGTCGCTGGGCACCAACGTCTACTCCGCGATGATCGCCATGGCGCTGGGCGAGGAACCCGCCCTGCTCACCCGCAAGATCGGGGGAGGCCCGGGGATCGGGTTCGTCCTGGCGTATCCGGCCGTGGAGGGCGTGCTGAAGGGCTGGTCGGGGCTCGGCAGGTTGCCCGCGCTGCCCGGTGCGCCGGAGTGGTATCCGACGGCGAGCCCTGGCGACGAGATCCGGCATCTCGCGGATCAGCGGTCGTGCACCGGGATCGTCCTCGCCGAAGGGCCGACGGCGGAACTCGCGCTGCATCGCGCGCTGGCCGCGGCGGGCGGGATCACGCCGGAGATCGATTCTTGAGAGTTCTCTCAGATGGATAGTTCTACTTTCTGTTTTGGAAAGTGAGACTATCCATCTGGAGGAAACTGTGGGCGAAGCAGTGGGCAGGCGTGCGGTGCTCGGGGGTGCGGCGGCGGCCGGTGTCGCGATGCTGGCCGCGAACACCGCCACCGCGGGGGAAGACCGGCGGCGGTTCGCGGGCAAGGTCGTGATCGTCACCGGGGCGACGTCGGGGATCGGCCGTGCGGCGGCCGTCGCCTTCGCCGCGGCCGGAGCCAGGGTCGGCTTCTGCGGCAGGCGGGAAGAACTCGGCCGTGAGGTCGAGCGGGAGATCCGCCGCGCGGGAGGGGAGGCGACCTACTTCCGGGCGGACGTCCGGGTTCCCGAACAGGTTCAGGCCTTTGTGGACGGTGCCGTCCGCCGGTACGGCAGGCTCGACATCGCGTTCAACAACGCCGGGATCCACCTCGGCAAACCGCTGCACGAGATCTCCGTCGACGAATGGGAGGACGTGCAGCGCACCAACGCGCGGGGCGTGTTCCTCTCGATCAAACACGAGGTGCCGCATCTGCTGAAGGCGGGCGGTGGGGTGATCGTCTGCACCGCTTCGGCGCAGGCCGACCAGACCAGGCCAGGGCACGCCGCCTACACGTCGAGCAAACGCGCCGTGCAGGGGCTCGTGCGTGCGGCCGCGCTGGATTACGGGGCGAAGGGGATCCGGGTGCTGTCGATCGAGCCGGGGACGATCGACACGCGGCTGGTGCGGCCGCCGGGCATTCCGGACGATGCGTGGGCACGGTTCAAGAAGGCTTGGGGACCGTTGAACGTCCATGGCCTGCCGAGGATGGGCGAGGCGGCGGACATCGCTTCGGCCGTTCTCGCTTTGGCGTCACCGGATTTCGGCTACCTGACCGGGACTTCCGTCCTCGTCGACGGGGGTTTGAACACCGGGCGGCCGATGGTGATGCCGCCCGGCTTCACGACGCCTTAGTGCGGAGCCGCGCACTTCTTGGCCTCCGCGGCGGCGGCCATCAGGTCCTGCGTGTCGATTTTGAGCGCGGGCATGAGGTCGGGGGTTTCCGTGATCGGCTTCTGCGTGGCGTCCATCGCCTGGATGGCCGCGTCCATGGCCGCGCTGTTCCCGGACTTCTCCAACCGCTGCTTGCCCGTGTTCGCCGCGTCCCTCGCGGCGGTGTACTGGTCCACAAGGGACTTCCGCACCGTGTCGCCGCCGGGAATCGGCGACGGGGGCAGCGCGGTCAGTTCGTCGACGGCCTTGCCCGCGAAGCCCGCGCGGATCCCGAGTTCTTCCTTCAGCGCGTTGCGGGTCACTTCGGTCCCCGATCGCTGCTTGCTCGCGTAATCGTTGGAAGCCTTCATGTAGCCGTATATCGCGCCGCACATCCCGTCGAGCCAGGCGACGGTCTTGGCGTCCGGCCCGGCGGGCGCTTTCGACGCCGAGGACGGCGGGGTGACGGTGACCGTCGCGGGTGGCTCCCCGGAGCAGGCCGTCGTCACGAACAGTGCCAGGACGATGAGCAGAAGTTTCGTCTTCATGGAATCCCCTCCGGGGTGAACACGCGCCGGAGGGGCGGAGGGTTGCCTCAGCCGCAGCCGCCCATGATTCTGGCCAGTTCGGCGGGCTCCAGCGGGGGCTCCGGCAACGGGTTCGCGGCGGGTGCCCGCATCCCGTCGAACAGCAGCGCGAGATGACGTCGCCAGACCTCCGGCCGGACCGTCGCGGTCGCTTCCACGGTGCGCGCGATCCCCCAGGTCACGAAGGCCATGTCCTCGAGGGTGAAGTCTTCGCGCAGGGCGCCGCTCTCCTTGGCGCGTTCGACGATCCGGGTCATGAGTTCGTAGCCGCGTTCGAGGTCTTCGGCCTGCGGTGGCCGCGTCGAGGCCAGTTCGTTGTAGCCGCGGTCGGCGGCCTGCAGTTCGCAGACCCGTTCGACGAACGACGTCAAGCCGGTCCAGGCGTCGTCGAGGGAGAGCGCGTGTTCGGCCAGCTTCGCGACGGTCTCGGTCCGGTCGGCGAACACGGCGTTCACCAGATCCGCGCGCTGCGGGAAGTGGTTGTACAGCGTGCCGATGCTGACACCGGCGGTCTTGGCGATCTCTTCGAGCGCGACGTCGAGGCCGCGTGCCGCGTAGAGCCCCCTGGCCGCCTCGATCAGCAGGTCGCGGTTGCGCCGGGCGTCCTTCCGCAGGGGTTTGGTCATGACCGCATCGTAGTCAAGTTGAAGGTGGCCTCAAGTTGTGTGTACCTTCGAAGAAGTTGAGGGCATCCTCAACTTAACCTGGGAGGACAGATGACCAAGACGCTCGCGATCTTCGGCGCCGGGCCGGTGCTGGGACTTTCGCTCGCCCGCCGGTTCGGCCGTGAGGGCTTCCGGATCGCCCTCGTCGCGCGTACCACCGAGAACCTCGACGCGCTCGTCGCCGAACTCGCCCGCGACGGCGTCGAGGCGAGCGGGTTCGTCGCCGATGTCTACGAGCCGGCTCAGATCGCCGCCGCCGTCACCGCCATCGGCCGGATCGACGCGGTCGCGTTCAATCCCGGCGGCGGGACCACGGGGGAGGGCATCGTGCCGGTGCTCGACGTGGATCCGGAGAACCTGCGGCTCATCCTCGACCGGTTCCTGGTGTCCGCGGTGGCGCTGGTGCGGGCCGTGCTGCCCGCCATGACCGAGCGCGGCGACGGCGCGATCCTGTTCACCGCCGGGCAATCCGGCCGGTACCCGGCGCCCTTCCTCGGCAACGTGGGGATGGCGCAGGCCGGGCTGCGGAACTACTTCCTCAATCTGAACGCGGTGCTCGCGGAGAAGGGGATCTACGCCGGGGCCGTCAACGTCGGCGCGCTGATCGAGGGCAGCGTGCCGCATCGGACGATCACCGCGAGCCCGTTGGACTTCGAGCCCGAGGTGATCCATCCGGACGTCTTCGCCGACGCCTTCTGGAAGCTTTACGAGACGCGCGAAGCTCCTGAAGCACTCGTCGGGTCTTTCGGGAGGTGACTTACTTCTCGACGGCGTAAGCCTCGATCTCGACCTTCATCTTCGGGTCGAGCAACGCCGACACCTCGACCATGGTGGCCGCGGGCAGCACGTCGGCGAAGGCTTCGCGGTGCGCCCGCGCGACCAGGTCGGCGTCCTTGATGTCGGTGACGTAGGTGACCGTGCGCACCACCGCGGCGAGACTCGAACCGGCCTCTTTCAACGCCGTCTCGATGAGCGACAGCACGGCCGAAGCCTGCTCGTACGCGTCGCCCGAGCGTTCCGGCTCGCGCGCCGTCGTCCCGGAAACGTGGATGTGCTCGCCGACGCGCACCGCCCGGCTGTAGCCGAAGACCGGCTCGTAGTCCCCGCCGGAGGAGATGTTCACCCGTTCAGTCATGACCGAACGAAAGCACAGGCGGTCCCGCGCCGGAACACCGGGACGGGACCGCCTGCTTTCACTGCTCTTCCTTGTCCTCCGGCGGCTTCTCGTTCGCGGCCGGCGGGATGGCCTTCGTCAGCTCGACGACGGTCTTCCCAGCCATGCCCGACGCGCCGTAGGTCGGGTCGCTGAGGATCTTGAGGCCCTTTTCGAGCTTGTCGAGCGCGTCCGCGGCCTTGGGGAACCTCGTTTTCAGGTCGCCGACCGGGAAGCTGTTCCAGTAGTCGAACCGCTTCAGGATGTCCGCCGCCCCGTCCACCCCTTCCAGTTCCTTCGCCAGCTTCTCGCGCACGATCCGGAGGGGTATGTCGCCGAGCTTCTCCGGCTTGGGCTTCGGAGCGTCGGGCTTCGGGGCGTCCGGGGTGGTGTCGCCCGGCTTCGGGGGCGGGCCTTCGATCGGCTTCTTGCCGCCGGGCATCGGCGTACCACCGGCGGGTTTCGGCTTGGGCAGCTTGATCTTGCCGCCGCCGAGCGTCAACTTGACGACGTCGTCGGCCGCGCCGCGGGTCTTCGCCAGGATCTTGAGCATCTCGGCGAGCTTCTTGGCGACGTCGGCGATCTGCTTGGCGATCTTGGCGATCGCCACCCCGACCGTGGTCATGATGGAGGTGATCGCCGCGATGATCGAACCGCCGAAGGTGACCGGCGCCAGTGCCACCGCCACGATCGCCGCCTTGAGGATGCCCGCCAGCGTCATGGCGATGATGTCGCGGACGATGCCGCGGACCGCGCCGATGACGGCACCGGCGATCCCCATCTGCTTGCCCGCGAATTCGATGTATCCGGCGAGCGCGTCGATCTGGGCGGCGACGCCCTCCATGTCGGCGCGAAAAGTGTCGGCGGCCTCGCCGTCCCACTTCTCCATGAACTTGGTGGTGGCGGCCCCGTGCTCCTTCGACCACTCCCGCACTTCGGCGGCCTCTTTGTAGATCGCCGTCTTGGCCGCCTCGATGCCCTTCGGGTCTCCCAGCAGGAAGTCCAACGGCCAGCGGAAGATGACGATGTGCTCGATCAGCCAGCCGATCCCGGCGGTGAGCAGCGAGCCGATCGGATCGGCGACCATGCCGAGGATCTCGATCGCCATCCCCGCCGAGGCCAGTCCGATGCTGAGGCTGTCCCCTTCGTCGACGGCCTTCTTCAGCGAGAACGCGGAATCGAAGAAGCCCGCGCCCGTGGTGTCGCCGCTGCCCGCGAGGAAGTTGTTCTTCTCGTCCTTGAAGTCGCTGGCCTTGGTGCCGGTGTTGTTCCCGAAATCGCCGCGGTGGTACTCGTCGCTCACTTGACCTTCACCTCGTCGATCCCCTTGCCGGCTTCGGTGATCAGCCTCTCGGTCTCCTGCTCGTTGGCGTTGTACTGCTTCGCCGCCTCACGCAACCTGTCCGAGAACTCCTGCACGTTCTCCGAGTACTTGTTCAGGTGGTCCCGCGCCTTCCCGCAGTGCATGCTCGCGCCGGCGCCGTAGATCTGGCCGCCGAAGATGCCGAAGATGCCGGGGTCCGCCACGCAACTGCCCACCATGTCGGCGCTCGCGCGCAGCGCGTCCTCGAGCCTGTCGAGGTGACCGGCGAACTCGGTCATGGTCTCCGTCTTGACACCGAATCCGGTCACCACGGGCTCATTTCGTCGTCGTCGGGGGAAGCCGGTCGCCGGGTTCGCGGCGCCGGGGGGTTCGGGGGCCGCACGGGACGGCCGGGCTGCGGCGGCATCGGGGGACCCGCCTGCGGAGGTGGCGGCGGCCGGTACCCCGCCTGAGGACGCGGCGGCTCGTCGTGCGCCTCGGGGGCCCACTTGTCCTGCTCCGGGTTCTCCGGGGCGCCTTCCTCGTCCTCCACCTTCGGCAGGAACGTGCGGACCAACTGGGCGGCTTCGTCTTCGCCGTTGATCTCGGTGTAGGACTCCGTGACCTTCTCGACGGTCTTGCGCTGGGCCTGGCGCACCGTCTGCATGACCAGCGAGGAGAGCCGCGCCGGTCCCAGGGAGGTGGCCCGGTTGCCGAACTCGATGGCGCTCAGCGAGCCGTTGGCCTCGACCGTCACCGTCACCGAGCCGTCGGGAGAGGTCACCGTGGACGCCGAGGCGGTGAACGCGGCCGTCAGGGCTTGGGCCTTCTCCTCGAGTTTCTTGGCCTCTCGCTCCAGAAGGAGTGCGAAGTCCTCACCTGCGTCGAAATTGGGTTGCATGCGTCGCCTTGGCTCGAGAGGGATGGGGCACGAAAATGCGAGAGGTCGCGAGGTGGATCGCCCGTATCGTTACCACCGGGCGGACGGCCGGACAAGCCCGATGATCAGAGAGTGCCCGAAAGTGCCGCAGGGGTGGCGGATCGGGGCAGGCCATGGAAAGCGGACCGATCGTGCGGGACGCGGATCGCGACGACGTCATGGCCGTCTGCCGCTTCGGTGAGGAGCACGTCCGGGCCCACGCGCCGTTGATCGGCGACGAAGAGGCCGCCCGGCAGGTGCGGATGTGGTGGAACACGACGAACATCGCCGGCGCCGTCGCCCTCGGCGCGGTTGTGATCGCCGAGGACGACGGGCGGCTGGCCGGCGTCGGGCAGCGCGACCTCGAAGGTGGTGAGCCCGTGATCCGCAAGCTGTACACGCTTCCTCGGTATCGCGGATTGGACTCGCGGTTGCTCGAAGTCCTCATCGGACGGTCGGCCGCGGACACCGGCCGGGTGTACGCCGAGCATCCGGTGGCTGACGAACGCGCGGGCGCCTTCTTCGAGCGCGAGGGTTTCACGGTGGAGCGGATCGAGCCGGGCGGCGTCGTCCGGCGGGTCCGGGCCCGCCCCGCTACCGGTTTTCGGCCGCCTTCTTGAGGTCCTTCAGCCAGATTTCGAGGCCCTGCCCGAGCATCGCGGTGGAGCCGGGCACGTCCTTGTCGACCTGCGGGCCGGTGTGGCTCTCCTCGGTGCGGACGATGACGCCGCCGGGCACCTTGACGAAGTTCCAGACGTGGACGCCGTCGATGTGCATACCGCCGGGGCCGTCGAGCGGGCCGGTCCAGCGGAGGCATTTGCCGGGCTGGAGTTGCCGGACGGTGGAAACGATGGTCACGTCGCCGGGCGGGTACGGCATGCCGGGCGGGACGGGGATGGTCCACTGGAAGCGGGAATGCTTGCGCAGCGGGCCGTCGTCCAGTCGCTTCATGGTGACGGGGATGGCCGGGTTCTGCCAGGACGGCCAGGCCTCCACGTCGGTCTGCAGGTTCCAGATGGTGCGCAGTGGCGCCTTGACGAAGGTCTCGGTCCGGTAGTGCACCTTGGCCGACCGGTCGATGCCTTTTCCTTGGCAGGTAAGCGAAGCCGGTCTGGTGTGGTGGGCGGGGGCGGCCTGGGCCGGTGCCGTGACGCCGAGGACGCCGGCGATGACCAGTGGGGCCGTGAGCAGGGCCGCGCGCTTGCCGAACATGGCTTCTCCTTCGCTTCTGTTGTTATCGCTTGTTGCGATAGTTAGAGGCTATAGCGAAGTCGCCGTGAACGTCAAGCACGAAAGTGAGAGGGTCTAACCGAAGGCGGGGTCGTTAGCCGGACCGAAGGCGGAACTCGCGTGTTCCGCGCCCAATCACGCGAGTTCCGTCTCCGATCACGCGAGATCGCCCGGGGATCACAGCCATTCCGCGTCGGTGGCGATGCGGATCGCGTGCACCCGGTTGCGCGCGTTGAGCTTCGTGACGATCGCGGCCAGATAGTTCCGGACCGTGCCGGGGGACAGGAACAGTTCGGCCGCGATGTCGGCGACGGTGCGCCCGCGCGCGGTCACCCGCAGGATCTCGATCTCGCGGGTGGTGAGCGGGCAGTCCTCGGTTTCCCAAGCGGCGAGCGCCAATTCGCCGTCGATCACCCGCCGGCCGATCGCGACCGACCGCACCGCGTTGGCGAGCTTGTCCGACGGCGCGTCCTTGAGCATGAAGCCGTTGACCTTCGCGTCCAGCGCGCGCCGGACCGTGCCGGGACGGCCGAGGCTGGTGAGGATCAGCGTATGGCAGCCGGGCAGGCTTTCGCGGATCTCCATGGCCGCGGTCAAACCGTCCTTGCCCGGTAGATCGATGTCGATGACCGCGACATCGGGCTGGACGGATTTCGCCGTCGGAAGGATCTGGTCACCCGCGGCGACTTGGGCGACCACTTCGATATCGGATTCCATGTTCAGCAGGGCGACGAGCGCCCCGCGAACCATGTGCATATCTTCGGCAAGCAGCACTTTGATCACCACGAAGCACCTCGCACCCCAGTTCAGTGGCTCCGTCGTCATCCTACGGGATTCGCACCCCCTGCGGTGCTGCCGAAAAGCTTCAGAGCACGTCCAGCTCGCGCGGCCACTCGACGGGTTCCCTGCTGAGCCCGAGCAACTCGAACTCCGAACGCGCCCAATCGATCCGCACCCGGATCGCCAGCGCGGGCGCCACGGTCAACAGGAAACGGCCCGGACCGCCGCCGACTTTGAAAACGCCGTAGGTCAGGAACGCGGATCCGTCGCAGACGGCGAACAACGCGGTGAAAATCTTCGCGCGTTCGCTTTCCGGAATCGAATCCAGCCATTCCAGCCCGCCGGTCAGCACCAGCCGCACCGCCATCCGACCCTCCTCGCCGCACCGGCTTCCAGCATGGTCGCCGCCGCGGGTATCGGGCGTCTCGTATCCTGCGCCGAACGCGAAGAAGGGGACGCCCCGCACGGGACGTCCCCTTCGACGAAGAGCCGGAGCTCAGCCGGCCTGCTGGTAACGCTTGAGGTACTCGCCGGTCAGTGAGCTCTCCGCGGTCAGGAGTTTCTCGGGCGGGCCGGTGAAGACGATCTCGCCGCCGTTCTTGCCGCCGCCGGGTCCGAGGTCGATCACCCAGTCCGCCTGTTCGATCACCGCCAGGTTGTGCTCGATCACCACCACCGTGTTGCCCGCGTCGACCATGCCGTTGAGCAGGCCCAGCAGCATGTCGATGTCGGTCATGTGCAGACCGGTGGTCGGCTCGTCGAGGATGTAGACGTTGCCACCGCCGGAAAGCCGGTCCGCCAGCTTGATCCGCTGACGTTCACCGCCGGACAGCGTGCTGAGCGCCTGACCCAGCCCGAGATACCCGAGCCCGGTCTCGATCAGCGCGTTCACCTTCGCCAGCACCGGGGCCTCGGTGAAGTACTCCGCCGCCTGCTCCGCGGACAGCTCCAGCACGTCGGCGATCGACTTGCCCCGCAGCTTGTGCGCGAGCACCTCGTCCTTGAACCGGCGCCCGTCGCAGCTTTCGCAATGCGTCGTGATCGGGTCCATATAGGACACTTCGGTGATCAGCACGCCGCGGCCCTGGCATTCCTCGCAGGCGCCCTGGGAGTTGAAGCTGAACAACGCCGCGTTCGCGCCGCTCGCCTTCGCGAAGAGTTTGCGCACCGGGTCCATCAGGCCGAGGTACGTCGCCGGAGTCGAGCGGGACGACGCCGCGATCGGTGTCTGGTCCACGAAGATCGCGTCCGGATGCGCCTCGCGGAAGACACCGGAGATCAACGAGCTCTTGCCCGAACCCGCGACACCGGTGACGGCGGTGAGCACGCCGGTCGGGATGTCGACCGACACGTTCTTCAGGTTGTGCAGTGAAGCCCGCTTGATCGGCAGCTTCCCCTTGGGACGGCGCGGATCCTCCTTGACGACACCCGATCGGGCCAGCCCGGCCCCGGTCAGCGTCTTGCCTGCCCGCAGCTGCCGGTAAGTTCCCTGGAAGACGACCTCGCCGCCGTGCACACCGGCGCGCGGCCCGATCTCGACGATGTGATCGGCGATCTCGATGACGTCCGGGTCGTGCTCGACCACGAGGATCGTGTTCCCCTTGTCCCGCAACGCCCGCAGCAGATCGTTGAGCCGTCCGACATCGCGGGGGTGAAGGCCGACGCTGGGCTCGTCGAAGATGTAGGTCAGCCCGGTCAGGTCGCTGCCCAGGTGCTTGACCAGCTTGAGCCGCTGCCCCTCACCGCCGGACAGCGAGGTCGTCGCCCGGTCCAGCGAAAGGTAGCCGAGGCCGATCGCCTCGATACGTTCGAGCGCGGCCAGCACGCCCTGCGCCATCGCGGCGGTCTGCTTGTCCTTGATGGACTTGATCAGCTCGATCAGATCGGTGATCTGCAGCTCGCACCACTGCGCGATGTTCTTGCCCGCCAGCTTGGTCGCCAGCGCAGCCTCGCTCAGCCGTCCGCCGCGGCAGGCCGGGCAAGGCCCCTCGGTGATGAACTTCTCCGCCTGGGCACGGGTCTTCTCGCTCATCGACCCGGTGTCACGCTTGAGATGGCGGCGGGTGAAGTTCGCGACCAGGCCCTCGAACGTCAGCGTCTGCGTCTTGCCGTTCTTGAAGGTGAGCTGGACCTTGCCCTCCTTGCCGTGCAGGAGGGTGTCCATCTCCTTGGCGGTGTACTTGTTGAGCTTCTTGGCCGGGTTGATGGCGTCGTGGTTGGCGTAGAACTGCCAGCCGGGGCTGCCGACCGGATAGCCCGGCACCAGGATCGCGCCCTCGTCGAGCGACTTCGTCATGTCGAGCATCAGCTCGGGGTCCGGGCGCAGCGCGCGGCCGATGCCCTCGCAGTCGGGGCACATCCCGTTGGGGTCGTTGAACGAATACAGCGAGGGATTGCCCGCGCTCGGCTTTCCCTGCCTGGAGAACAACACCCGCAGCAGCGGGTGGATGTCGGCGACCGTGCCGACCGTCGAGCGCGCGTTCCCGCCGAGCGGGCGCTGGTCGACGATCACCGGGGTGGTCAGGTTCTCGATGCCGTCCACGTGCGGTCGTTCGTGTTTGGGCAGCTGGTTGCGGATGAACCAGGGGAAGGTGGCGTTCAGTTGACGCTGCGCCTCGACGGCGATCGTGTCGAACACGACGGAGGACTTCCCGGAACCCGAAACCCCGACGAAAACCGTGATCTGGTTCTTCGGGAGCTCGAGTGAGACGTCCTTCAGGTTGTTCTCGTGAGCGCCGGTGACGCGGATTCCCTCACCCGCCGGTTGCTTGGTCTTGCGGGCTGCGGCAGTCACAGAATTTCCTTTCCTCGCCGGTGCGCGAATGATCGCGCCTGCTCACCAGTATCGCAGCGCCACCGAATACCCGGTAGTCGATTCGTGTGTGATCGGGCCATGTTCTCGTCACGACGAAAACATGAAATTTTCACGGTCCCGGTGAATTCGTCAGGCGCGGGTGTAGACGGCGCCGATGACGCCGGTTTTCAGCGCGTTCGAGCGCGTCAGCTTCAGCGGGATCTCCTTGTCCGTTCCTTCGAACAGTTTCGCGCCCTCGCCTGCCACCAGCGGCATGATGTTGAGTGCCAGTTCGTCCAGGAGTCCTTCGGCGAGCAGCCATTGGACGAGTCTCGGGCTTCCGGGCACCCGGATCGTCTTACCGGGCGCTTCCTTCAGCCGGGTGATCTCGCCGGCGATGTCACCGGTGATCAGACTCGTGTCCGGCCAGGTCAACGTCGCTTCGTCCAGCGTCGAAGAAACGACGTATTTGTGCGTGCCGTTGAGGAACGCCGCCATCGGGTTGCTGTCACCCTGCGGCTTCCACATCTGTTCGAAAGCGACGTACGTGTCCTTGCCCATCAGAATGGCGTCCGAGGCGGCGAGGCTCTCGGCGATTCCTTCGCTCATCTCGTCGGACCAGTATTGGCCCATCCAGCGGTCCGGCCGTTCGGCCACCCCGTCCAGGGACATGAACAATCCGGCGGCGATTTCGCGCATGACGAACTCCTTCGTTGTCCGGGGCCCGTGGTCAGGCCGCGGGCCGATCTTCCCACCGTCGCGCGCGACGCTCCAAGGGATCGAGCACACCGGAAGAAGTCCAGCGGACCGGCAGCGCGGACAATGCGCGCATCGTCGGAGAGACGGTCCATTCCAGGGAATCCTCGGGTACGGCGAGGCGGAGTTCCGGCGCGCGACGGGAAAGCGCGCGCAGTGCCGACTGGATCTCGACCCGCGCGAGGTGGGCGCCGATGCAATGGTGCGTCCCGTGCCCGAACGACAGATGCCTGCCGTTCCGGTCCATCGCGAACCGGTCCGGATCGGCGAAGACGTCCTCGTCGCGGTTGACCACCGGCAGCAGCGCGGTCATCAGGTCGCCGGGCTCGATCCGCGTGCCGGCGATGGTGACTTCCTCCGTCGCGACGCGTGTCATGCTGAAGTTCACCGCGGGGCTGTACCGGAGCGTTTCCTCGACGGCCGCGTCCAGCAGCGCCGGGTCCGCGTCCAGCGAAGCCAGCAGGCCCGGCCGGGAGATCAGGCAGAGCACCGCGTTGGCGATCTGCGCGGCCGCCAGCGCGTGCCCGTCGAAGAACAGTGACGCCGCCAGCCCCGTCAGTTCCGTTTCGTCCAGGGCGCCGTTGCGGTGTGCCTCGATGAGCTCGGCCATCAGCCCGGACGGCGGGTCCTCGGTGTCGGCGAGCATCATCGCGACCTCGTCGTGCAACAGCAGTTCGCCTTGGTAGACGGCGGATCGCGGGGAACCCGGCTTGCCGAGTCGCGCGTTCGCGCGTTTGCGGACGGCTTCGCGCCGCGACGGCGGAACGCCCAGCAGTTCTGCCTGTGCGGTGAAGGTCAGCGGGGCGCAGAAGTCGGCGATCAGATCCGCGGTGGGATCCGTGTCGATCAGCCTGTCGAGCAGCCCGGCGGCGGTGGTTTCGACGTACTCGCGCAGCTGTTCCGCACGGCGGGCGGAGAACGCGCCGCCGATCAGCTTCCGGATCCGGGTGTGCCTCGGCGGGTCCAGGTCGGTCACCGACATCCGGGTGGCCGGTCCGCGCGGATGGGTCGTCTCGGCCAGCACGGCGCGGCTGAACCGCTTGTCGCGCAGGAAATCGCGCGTTTCGGAGTAGCCGCTCACCAGCCATTCACGGCGTCCGTCGCGCTGTCGTGAACCGAACGGGCAGCCGTCGGGGATGTCGTCCCCGACGAGCTGCCGTCGCTGCCGTCCTTCGGCGAAGTCCGAGCCTCCGCGACCCCCTGTTACGTCGCCCATCGGGTCCATCCTCCGATCATTGATTCCGTGCGGGCACGCGCAGCGCGAGCAGGCAGACCGCGACCGAGGCCATGGACAACGCCGCGATGGCGACCCGCAGGTCGGTGCGCCCGGCGATCTGGCCGACCACCGCCGGGCCGAGCAAGAGGCCGACACTGGCCAGTGACGCCGCCGAGCCGATCACCGCGCCGCGGTCCTCCGCGGACGCGCCGCGTCCGATCAGCCCGTAGACGGTGGGTGTCGACACCGAGATCGCGCCACCCACCACGGCGGTGCCGAGCAGGCCGTGCACCGGCGCGTCGGCCATCGAAAGCATCAGCACGCCCACCCCGGAAAGCGCGCCGGAGGTGAGCAGTACCAGGCGATCCGACGCGCGGCCGGACAGCCAGTGCCCACCGAACCGGCCCAGCGCCATCCCGGCGGCGAAGATGCCGGGAGCGGCCGCCGAGATCCCGACCGGCGCGCGGGTGATGTCGGCCAGGAACACCGCGCTCCATTGCTGGACGCCGCTTTCCACGACCATCGCCAGCGCCGCCAGCAGGCACAGCAGCAGGACCGCCGGGCCGAGCCGCAGGCGCCGTCCCGGTTCGCGGCTCTGGCGGACCAGCCGTCCCGGCACGGAATTCCTCGCCGCGATCGCGCCGAGGACGACCAGCGCCGAAAGCGTCAGCGCGATCGCTTCGGCGGGTACTCCCGCCGTCCTGGCCGCCCCGGTGCCGAGACTGCACGTCAACAGGCCGATGCTGAACAACGCGTGCGCGCGGTTCATCACGCGGGGCCCGTCGCCCGCTTCGGCGGACGCCGCCAGTGCGACCACGACGACATTGCAGGCACCCGAACCGAATCCGAACAATCCCAGGGTCAGGAACAAGGCCGGAACGGATCCGGCCAATGCCGGTGTCGGCGCGATGAGCGCGAATCCGGCGAAGGTCGAGACCGCGACCGGGCCGCCGAACCGGTCGAGCAACCGGCCGATCGCGAACATCGCGGGCATCGCCGCGAGTGCGCCGATCAGCAACGCGGCGCCCAATTGCGCCTCACCGGCGCCGGTGGCGTTGCGAACGTCCGGCAACATCGAAAGGTACGGGCCCCACAATGCGCCGTACGCGGCGAATCCCGCGAAGACCGTGCCGGTCCGCGGAGCTGCGGTGATGACGGCGACCATGAGACGTGACGGTCCTTTCCGTGCTGATCAGCGGAATTTCGCCGAGAGGCGGACATTCGCAGGTTAGCAGCGGTATTCGGGAACGGGCCACGATTATTTACCGCATTTATGGAGAAGGACGCCGGAGCGTGTCGTCGGTATTCTCGGCGAAGGTGCGGTTTTTTCAGGCTGGGACAATCATCCCAAAAATGAAGAATTCATACCCGGAAGGTTAACCATTCACTGCTCCCACGCCGCACTTCCTCGCATGATGTAACCGCACGAGAGTGTCTCCGTTGTGAGGAACAGGAAGGTAGTGCGTCATGTTGCAGAACGTCGAACCCGCGACCGCGTCGAGGGCCGGCCCGGGGCCGCGGGGGACCGAGACTGAATTCGCGATCCACGCCGAAGGGCTGGTGAAACGGTTCGGCGAGACGACCGCGCTCGACGGGGTCGATTTGACCGTCCGTTCGGGCACCGTGCTCGGCGTCCTCGGGCCGAACGGCGCCGGGAAGACCACCACGGTCCGGATCCTGTCCACGCTGGTGACGCCGGACGAGGGCCACGCCACCGTGGCCGGGTACGACATCGAAAAAGACGCCCACCAGGTGCGGCAGCTGATCGGCTTGACCGGGCAGTACGCGTCGGTCGACGAAAGCCTGACCGGCGTGGAGAACCTGCTGCTGATCGGGCGGCTGCTCGGCTTTTCGCGGCGGGCGGCCAAGGCCCGCGCGCACGAGCTCCTGGAGCGGTTCTCCCTCACCGAGGCGGGCGGCCGCGCCGCGAAGGGCTACTCGGGCGGTATGCGCCGTCGTCTCGACCTGGCCGCCAGCCTGGTCGGGGACGCGCGTCTGCTGTTCCTGGACGAGCCCACCACCGGTCTCGACCCGCGCAGCAGGCTCGAGCTGTGGGACGTCGTGCGCGGACTGGTCGCCGACGGCGTCACGGTGCTGCTGACCACGCAGTACCTGGAGGAGGCCGACGCGCTCGCCGACGAGATCGTGGTCGTCGACCACGGCAAGGTGATCGCCAAGGGCACTCCGGACGAGCTCAAGGCCAGCACGGGCGCCCAGCGCTTGACGGTGCGCGGTGCCCAGACGGGCGACCTCGAGAAGGTCGTGCGGCTGGTCGGCGAGATCGCCGGCGCGACGCCGGACGTCTCGGGCCAGGTCGTCAGCGTCCCGGTCACCGACCCGGCGGCGCTGCCCGGCGCGGTCCGGCGGCTGGAGGAGGCGGGCATCGTCATCGGCGAGCTGTCCCTGCGCAGCTCCAGCCTGGACGAGGTGTTCCTGAGCCTGACCGGACGTCCGGCCGAGGAGCCCGCCGAAGAGACCGAGGAGGAGATCCGATGACCGCCGCGACGACGACGCTGCCCCCGCGGCAGTTGTCGACCAGGGTCGGGTTCTTCCAGGGCATCTCGCAGATGTTCACGCTGGCTTGGCGCAGCACGGTTTCGGTCAAGCACGAGCCGAAGCAGCTGGCCGACATCAGTTTCCAGCCGATCATCTTCACGCTGCTGTTCACCTTCGTGTTCGGTGGCGCGATCTCCGGCGACCGGAACGCGTATCTGCAGTTCATGATCCCGGGCATGCTGGTGATGAGCATGCTGTTCGCGACCATCAACGTCGGCATCGGCCTCAACACCGACCTGTCCCAGGGCGTGTTCGACCGGTTCCGGTCGTTGCCGATCGCGCGCTGGGCACCGCTGGCCGGCCGGATCATCGGCGACCAGTTCAAGCAGGTCTGGTCCGTGCTGCTGGTGGTCGGGGTCGGGCTGCTGCTCGGCTTCCGGCCGGAGAAGGGCTTCCTCGGCGTGCTCGCGGCCGGGTTGCTGCTGCTGGTGTTCGCGATCGCGTTCTCCTGGGTGCCCACGCTGGTGGGGGTCGCCGCCGACCAGGCGGAGAAGGTCCAGGTGTTCGCGTTCGCGGTGATCCTGCCGCTGAACTTCGTCAGCGGCGTGTTCGCGCCGGTCGAGACGATGCCGTCCTGGCTGCAGGCGTTCGCCGAGGTCAGCCCGGTGGCGATCCTGCTCAAGGCGTGCCGCGGACTGATGAACGGCGGCGCCGGGGTCACCTCGGCGGTGATCTGGTCCCTGGTCTGGGCGGCCGTGATCGCGATCGTGTTCGGGGCGCTTTCGGTCCGTGCCCTGAAGAAGCGGATCTGAGCAATCGCCGCTCGATCACCGGAGCCGTGACGCGTGCGCGCGCCACGGCTTCGGTGTTTCGGGGGCCCGACCCGGGGAGCGCCGATGGACGAACTGGACTACAACACCTGTAACGCCACCTTCCGCAGCCTGACCGACCAGCAACGGCTGATGGTCGAGGAGACGTCGAGACTGATCGGTGCGGACGCCGATCTCGAACTGACGTCGTACGGCTGCGGGTTCGGCATGTTCGAACTGGAGCTCATCGCGCGGGTGCCGCGGAGAACGGTGTGGTTCCAAGGCATCGACACCAATCGCGAAGCGGTCGAACGACTGTGCGCGCGGCTGTCGGGGCTGCCGAAGGTCCGGGGCCATCGTGTCTTGACGGCGAGCATGGCCGACGTCGCCGACCTCCGGATCACGCCGACCGAGTACGGCCTGTTCGTCCAGTCGTTGTGCTACCTCGGCGCGGACGAGGGCATGGCGGTGCTGAAGGAAGCGCGGAACCGGCACCGGCGGCTGATCGTCGCGGTGCCCCCGCTGAACCGGCTGAACGGCCCCTTCGCGGAATCCCTCGCGCGGCAGGGCATCGCGCGTCCGCTGTTCGCGCAGACGCTGGCGGAGGAACTGACGCGGTTCGGCGTCGAGTTCCGGTCCGTCACGGTGGACGCGGAGATCACGGTGCCGGTTTCCGAGCCGGCGCACCGTCTTCTGGAGTTCCTGACCTTCGCGCGGCATTCGCCTTGGCGCGGCGGGACCGGGCGGGCGGAACTGCTCGACGCGGTCGCCGGGATGGGCACGGTTTCCGCGGGGCGGGTGCGGATCCCGCATCCGGTCGAGGTTTTCAGCATCGGTTAGGTGCGCGGTGTCGCTACTCGCGACCTGCCGGACGGTGCGGAGGTGTTGCGAAAGCCACTTTCGCAACGTCTCGCCAAGCAGCCGACGGGGGCGGTGAAGGCCTCCTTCCCTACTTTCAGGGTAGGGAAGGAGGCCTTCACGGACTCACTATGCGCCACCCCACCCACCGCGCCCAATGTGGCATCGGGGACACCAGACGTCCCCAATGCCACATTGGGCGCACAGCCGAAACCACCCGAAACGCCACTCACGACCCACCGGACAGGGCGGAACCCGGGCCCTGAGGAGGGGAGGCCCGGGTTCCGAATGGGGGAGGGATCAGACAGTGCCCGGCTTCGGCAGCTGCTGCTTCGCCGGAGTGTTCTGATAGGACGCCAGCTGCCACGCGCCGTCCCGCTTGACGACCGTCCACGAGGCACGGATCGACTGGGAGTCGGCGACCTCGGTCTCGCCGGGGCCGAGCACGCCGCCCTGCGTGATCAGGACACCGGAGTCCGGGGTGAAGAAGCGGATCTCCAGCGGACGCCCGGTGACCTGGGTGCCCTTGTAGTTGCCCGCGAAGGATTCCACCAGGAACGTCCGGATGTCGTCGCGGCCCTTCTTGAAGACACCGGGGAGGATCATCGTGCCGTCCTCGGTGAAGACGCCGGCGAAGGCGTCGGCGTCGTGGTACGCCCACGCGGCGATCACCTTCTGGGTCAGCGCCGCGATCGCCGCCTGGTCCGCGGCCGTGCCGGTTTCGGTCGTGGTCATCGGAGGATCCTCCTAGATGTAGAGGGTGTTGGGCTCGAGCCCGCAGAGCACGCGGCCGTACAGCTCGGTGTTGGTGTTGGGGTGCATCAGCGCGTGGAGGTTGACCGCGGCGACGTCGCGGGCGATGCGCTGGATCGGGATGCCGTGGTAGATCGACGAACCACCGGAGGCGGCCGCGAGGATGTCGATGCCTTCCTTGGCGCGGCGGACCACGGCGCCGAGGTCGGCCCGCGCGATCGCGCGTTCCTCGAGTTTCCACGGGGTTCCGTCCTCGGTCTTCGTGTCGACCAAAGTGGACAGACGGTGCGCGTGGAACTCGGCCTCGTCGATCTTCAGTGCCGATTCGGCCACCTGGTGGTGCGTGATCGGCGCCTCGCGCTGGGAATCGTAGGCGGTGTAAGTGATCTTGCGGTCCGGCAGGCGCTTGAGGAAGGTGTCCTGCGCGCTCCGCGCCATCCCGACCAGCGTGCCCACCGAAGACGCCGAGGCGACCGGGAGCAGCGGCGCCCGGTAGATCGAGGCCGAAGCCCCGCCCTGACCTTCCAGCACCGCCGGCAGCGGGAGCACCCGCTCCGCGGGGATGAAGACGTCCTGCGCCACCGTCGACACGGAGCCGGTGCCGCGCAGGCCCGAGGTGTCCCAGTCGTCCACGATCAGCAGATCCGAGATCGGCACCAGCGCCATGATCGGGTACGGCTCGCCCTCCGGCGGCACGAGGATCGCGATGATCTCCTGCCACTGCGCGTGCAGGGCCCCGCTGATGAAGCCCCACTTGCCGTTCACCACGACCCCGCCGTCGACCGGCGCGGCCATCGCGGATGGGCTCAGCGTCCCGCAGACGCGCACGTCCGGGGTGGCGAACACCTCGTCCTGCACCGCCTCCGGGAATTGGCAGGCCATCCAGGTCGGGATCCAGTACACCGAGGCCACCCAGGAGGTCGAGCCGTCGGCCCGGCCGATCTCGGTGGCGACGTCGACCAGGGTGCGGGTGTCGGCCTCGTAGCCGCCGTAACGCTTGGGGCGGCGCAACTTGAAGACGCCGGCCTCGGCCAGTGCTTCGATGGATTCCTCGTGCACCCGACGGTTCTGTTCCTGCCAGGCCGAGTGCTTCTTCAGTGCGGGTGCCAGTTCGGCCACGCGGCGAACCAGTTCCTCCCGCGTCGGAACATCGGTGCTCGACACCTTGACCTCCTAGATCGTCGACTGGTCCAGCTTCGCAGCGGGCGGACGGCGAGGCGTCTTCCCGTTTGCCGGTGCGTCAGGCTGCCGCACGTTCGGAGGTGCGGCCGGGGAAATCCACCACGTTCCGGCCGTCGCGGCGGGCGAACCAGGTCGCCAGCGGCGCCGCCATCGCGGTCGAGACCAGCGCCATGATCACCAGCATGGTGAACAGCGTCGGGGACAGCACGCCGAGGTCGAGCCCGATGTTGAGCACCACCAGTTCGGTCAGGCCGCGGCAGTTCATGAGCGCGCCCACCTGCAGCGACCGGTTCCAGTTCTCGCCGACCGCCCGCGCGGCCAGCGCCGAGCCGCCGAATTTGCCCGCGACGGCCACGAGCAGGATCGCGCCGCACCAGAGCCACGCGCCGCCACCGGAAAGCAGGCCGAGGTCGGTGCGCAATCCGCTGTAGGCGAAGAACAACGGCAGCATCAACGCCGTCGTCAGCCCGCCGGCCTTGTCGTGCAGCCAGGTCGCCATCGGGTTGTCCCGTGGGAACACCACGCCGAACACGAACGCGCCGAACATCGCGTGCACGCCGATCCACTCGGTCGCCATGGCGCACACCAGCACCCCGACCACCGAAAGCGGCGCGACCCGGTGCAGCCGTGCCGCCGAAGCCCCGGCCACGAACTTCCGCAGCAGGGGCCGGATCACCAGGCCGAGCAGCGCGACGAACGCCGCGGTGAGCACGACCGTCAGCACCACGCCGACCAGCGAGGACGCCGTGGTCAGCGCGATCACCAGTGCCAGCAGGCTCCACGCGGTCACGTCGTCGACCACCGCGCACGTCAGCGTCACCACGCCGATCTCGCTGCGGAAGAGCCCGATCTCGTGCAGGATCCGCACCAGCACCGGCAACGCCGTGATGCTCATCGACACCCCGAAGAACAACGCGAACGGCAGGAATCCGCCGCCTGTCCCGAACCGGGTGTAGGCGAACAGCGCGAGCCCGACGCCGAGCAGGAACGGCAGCGCGATGCTGACGTGACTGACGACCAGCGCGAGCCGTCCGCGGCCGCGCAACAGCCTGGTGTTCAGTTCCAGCCCGGCGAGGAACACGAAGAAGATCACGCCGAGCTGCGCCACGACGTTCAGTTGCGGCACCGCCGCCTTCGGGATCAGCACGGCCGCGCCAGATGGCCACAACGCGCCGAGCACCGACGGGCCGAGCAGGATGCCCGCGGTGATCTCGCCGATCACCGCGGGCTGCCCGATCCGCTGGGCGAGCCAGCCCACCACCTTGCAGGCGACGACCACCACGGCGATCGCCAGCAGGAGCTGGGCCAGCGAAGGCCCGGTCGCCGCCTTCGCGGCGGCCGCCCCCGCCCCGCCTTCGCCCTGCCCCAGCAGGATGATCGCGATCACGACCGGGACCACGACCAGTCCTATGTAGACCATCAGCGCCCGGCGGCCGGGACGGCGTTCGATCTCCACCATGCCCCTTCCGTTCAGGGTTCGGTGACGTTCGCGACCAGGTCGTCGAGATTGATCTTCAACAGCGGGTGCTTGCCCGACAGTCCGGAGATCAGCGTGACGAAGTCGGTGCTCGGCGCGTGGAGCTGCTCCGGGTCGACGATTTCCTGCGCGAGGTCGTAGTAGTACTCCTTGTACTTCGTCCGGTCGTAGAACCGCTCGACGAAATTGCGGATCTCGTCGAAGAACGCGCGGTAGTTCCCGGCGTACCGGTCGAGCGCCTTCTCCTCGATGGCCGGGTGCTCCAGGATCCGATTGACTACTTTGGACAGTGAGCTGCCGGCCAGCGTGGCCAGCGCGACCCCGGTGGAGAACAGCGGGTCGACGAACGCGGCCGCGTCGCCGACGAGCACCCAGCCGTCGCCGTAGAAGGTTTCGTTGGTGTAGGACCAGTCCCGCGCCGTGCGGTACCCGGCGTGCTGGCGGGCGTTGGCCAGCAGCCCCTTGAGCCGGGTGGTCTTGTCCCGCTCGCGTAGGAACAGCTGCTCCAGCGACTGGTCGTCGGCGTTCGCGAGATCCGATTTGGTCACGTAGCCGACGCTCATCGTGCCCTTGTCGATCGGGATGCCCCAGAACCAGCCGTCGGCGGTGCCTTCGATGAGGATGTTGGTCCACTCGTCACCGGGCAGCCGGTCGCAGTTGTCGTAGTAGGTCCAGACCGCGACGTTGCGGAGCTCGTTGTGCCAGGTGATGTCGCTGAACTTCCGGCCGATCACCCGTGACTGGCCGGACGCGTCGACGACCAGCGAGGCGCTGGCCTCGTAGTCGCCCGCCGAACCGCGCAGGGTGAACCGGACGCCCGTGACGCGGCCGGTGTCGGACTGGATCACGTCCTTGACCGTCGTCTCCTCCACGACGTACGCGCCGAGCTCACGGGCGCGGTCGAGGATCAGCGTGTCCAGGTCGGCGCGGCGCGTGTGGTAGGCGTAGGTGCCTTCCGCGGCCTTCATGAACGAGAAGTTCCAAGGCACGTCCCGGTTTCCCCACACCAGGCTGCCGCCGTACTTGCGCTCGAAGCCGCGCGCCTCCATGCGGTCGAGCAGGTCCAGCTCCTGCAACGGGCGCATGCCGACCGGGATCAGGGATTCGCCGATGTGGTAGCGGGGAAAGCGTTCGCGTTCGAGGACCAGGACCGTACGCCCCTCCTTCGCGAGGAGACCGGCGCAGGTCGCGCCCGCCGGGCCGCCGCCGATGACGATGACGTCGAACCGCTCGGGCATACCGTGGAGCGTGGCTGACATGAGAAACCCTTCCTGGGCCGATGGAGGAGTGGAGGCGCTCACGCGCGCCGGATGCCGATGTGCGGCTCGTAGCTCAGGTACAGCCCGTTGATCGCCTTTTCGGGCTTCTCCGGAGCCTGCTTGTGCTCGTGGACGCGGTTGAGGTTGTCCAACGGGTTGTGCTTGCCGCTCTCCTCGCCGAGCAGGTGACCCTGGATCCGGCGGTAGACCTCTTCGGTGTCCTCGAGGTCGGCGATACCGGTGACGAACCGGTCGAACGCCGCCTGCACGTCCATCCCTTCCCAGTCCTTTTCGGACAGTTGCTGGGCGCGGAAGAAGTGGTGCTCCTTGCCGCGGTAGCTCTCGTAGAAGGTGGACACCAGCACCAGCAGCCGCTCATAGGCACGGCGGTAGACGACTTCGTAGAAGTCCCAGGCCTCGCGCTCGTCGATCTCGCCGCGGATCACGCTGCTGATCGCGGCGGTGCCGATCAGGGCGCTGTAGGTGCCCAGATGCACACCGGTCGACAGCAGGGGGTCGAGGAAGCAGGCGGCGTCGCCGGCGAGCAGGAAACCGGGGCCCTGGAACCGCTCGGCCGCGTACGAATAGTCCTGCTCGACCTTGACCTCGGTGACCTGCTCGGCCTCGATGAGCAGCTGCTGTATCGCCGGGCAGTCGCCGATCGCCTTGTGGTACACCGGGTCCACGCCGCCGAGTTCGTTGCGCGCGGCGTTGAAGGAGTCCCTCCCGGTGACCAGCCCGACGCTCATCGTGCCGTCGGGCAACGGGATCCCCCAGAACCACCCGTCGCCGACCGAGGCGACCGTGATCGCGCCGCTCGGCCCGCGGTCGAGCTGCTTCGCGTCCTTCCAGTACGACCAGGCGGCCACGTTGCGGAAGACGTTGTGGAACTTGCGGTTCTTCAGGTACTTGGTGGCCATCACGCCGCCGCGGCCGGACGCGTCGACGAGGTAGTCGAACTCGATCCGTCCGCTGTTGGCCGGGTTCTTCGCTTCGGCCCAGTGCGCCGCGACCGGGCGGTCGCCGTCGAAGTCGAGCTTCTTCACCGCGATGCCCTCGGTGACGTCGACGCCGACCTCGCGCGCGTGGTCGAGGAGGATCTTGTCGAAGTCGGCGCGGATGACCTGCCACGCGCTGGTGCTGCCGTCGCGGCCGTGCGGCCGGAAGCGCACCTCCCATTCCTCGGGACCCCAGAAGTAGTAGGCGCCGCCCTTGGGCTGGAACCCGGCCGCGGCGATCTTGTCCCAGACCCCGAGCCGCTCCAGGATCGGACGGCACGAAGGCAGCAGCGATTCGCCGATGTGATAGCGCGGGAAGTGCTCCCGCTCGAGCAGAGTGACCTCGAAGCCCTCTTTGGCCAGAAGCCCGGCAGCGGTGGATCCCGCCGGTCCACCGCCGATCACGAGGATCTGGGTCGATGCGCGCATGACACCTCTCCAACTACGCCGACAGCCGGAATTACCTGCCCGAAGCTAACAACCGCGAATGGAGATCCACTCAAGAACCGGTTGCCCTGTAACGCTTTCCCGAAAAAGCAGTCGAAGAGACGCTGCCGGCCGGAAGGCGGACGACGATTCTTCCCGTGTCGGACTCCGACGGCCCGGCCGAAGACCTATTGGAGGAATCCCGCGATGGGCGAATACCTTGGCGAACGCGCCGTCGTGCTCGGCGGCGGCATGGCCGGCCTGCTGACCGCCCGCGTACTTTCGGAACGCTACCGCTCCGTCGTGATCGTCGAGCGTGACACGATCGTCGGCGTCACCGGCACCCGCCGCGGCGTGCCGCAGGCGCATCACGCGCACGCGCTGCTCGCACGCGGCCAGCAGATCCTCGAAGACCTGTTCCCCGGCCTGCAGGCCGAGCTGACCGCCGACGGCATCCCGAGCGGTGACCTGTCCGGCAGCCTGCGCTGGTACTTCAACGGGAAACGCCTGCAGCAGAAGGAATCCGGCCTGCTCAGTGTGTCCGCGACCCGCCCGGAGCTCGAAGAGCACGTCCGCGGTCGGGTCGTCGCATTGCCGAACGTCGAGGTCCGGGAGCGCACGGTGATCCAGTCGCTGGTCGCGACCGGCGACCACTCGCGCGTCACCGGTGTCCGTGTGACCGGTGAAGACGCCGAGCCCGAGACGCTGCTCGCCGACCTCATCGTCGACGCCACCGGCCGCGGCAGCCGCTCGTCGGTGTGGCTGGAGGAACTCGGCTACGAGCGCCCGGCCGAGGAGAAGATCAAGATCGACCTCGCCTACACCTCGCGGCTGTTCGAGCTGGACACCGATCCGTTCGGCGACGACCTGGCGATCAACCCGGTCGCCTCGCCCGCCAACCCGCGCGGCGCGTTCTTCGTGAACCTGCCGGGGAATGTGGCCCTGCTGTCGCAGACGGGCCTGCTCGGGGATCACCCGCCGCGTGACGCCAAGGGTTTCCTCGAGTTCGCCAAAACGCTGGACGCGCCCGAGATCTATCGGGCCGTGCGCAACGCGAAGCCGATCAGCGAGATCGCCAGTTTCAAGGTGCCCGCCAGTGTCCGCCGCCGGTTCGACAAGCTGCGTCGCTTCCCCGAGGGCCTGCTCGTGATCGGGGACGGAGTCTGCGCGTTCAACCCGGTGTACGGCCAGGGCATGACCGTCGCGGCCATGGAGGCCGCGCAGCTGGGCACGCATCTCGACGCGGGCGGCGTGCGCCCGCTGCGGTTCTTCAAGGAGATCAGCCCGATCATCGACGTGCCGTGGGACATCTCGGCGGGCGGTGACCTCGCCTTCCCCGGTGTCGAGGGCCCGCGTCCGCTGAAGGTCAAGATGGGCAACGCCTACATGGCGAAGCTGCACTCCGCGGCGACCGTCGACGGCCGGTTCACCGAGGCGTTCTTCCGGGCCGCCGGCCTGGTCGACCCGCCGACCGCGCTGATGCGGCCGAGCCTGGTGGTCGGTGTGCTGCGCACCGCGCGCCGGGTCAAGGCGGCCGCACCTCTCGCCCCCACGGCCACGATCGGTCAGGCACCGCCCGCGTCCGACGACCTCGCGGCCTGAGCACCAAGGAGCCATGGTCATGAACGAACCCGTCGGCAAACGCGCGGTGGTGATCGGCGGCAGCGTCGCCGGCACCCTGGCGGCGAGAGTGCTTTCCGAGTTCTATCGCGAGGTCGTGGTCGTCGACCGCGACGAGGTGCTGGGCGTGGACAAACCGCGGCGCGGCACCCCGCACACCTGGCACGCGCACGGACTGCACGCGCGCGGCTACTTCATCCTCGAAGAGCTGTTCCCGAACCTGCTCGGCGAACTGCGGGACTCCGGGATCCCGGTCGGCGATCTCGCGCGGATGAAGTGGTACTTCAACGGGAAGCAGGTCGAACCGGCCGACAGCGGGCTGCCGTCGATCACCGCGCTGCGCCCGGTGCTGGAGCATCATCTGCGCATGCGCACCGCGGCGCTGCCGAACGTCACCTACCGCGAACGCACCGACGTCCACGGCCTGCTCGCCACGCGTGCGGGCAACCGGATCGTCGGGGTCCGCGTGCAGGCGCGCGACGGCTCGGCGGAGGAACGGCTCGGCGCGGACCTGGTCGTCGACGCCTCCGGCCGCGGTTCGCGGACACCGGTGTGGCTGGAGGAGCTGGGCTTCGAGCGACCGTCCGAGGAACGCGTGAAGATCGGGCTGGCCTACACCACGCGGATGTTCCGCAAACGGCCGGAGATGTTCGACGGCTGGCAGTCGATCAACCCGGTCGCCTCACCCGAGCATCCGCGGGGCGCGTTCTTCGGGCAGGTGAACGAGAACGAGTGCATCCTTTCGCTCACCGGGATCCTCGGCGACCACCCGCCGACCGACGCGCGCGGCTACCTCGACTACGTGAAGTCGTTGCCCGCCCCGGAAATCTACGAAGCGGTGAAGGACGCGCAGCCGTTGATCGAGCCGGTGACGTTCAAGTTCCCGGCGAGCTCGCGGCGGCGCTACGAACGGCTCAAGCGGTTCCCGGAGCGGCTGTTCGTGCTCGGTGACGCGTTCTGCAGTTTCAACCCGGTGTACGGCCAGGGAATGACCGTCGCGTCGATGGAGGCGATGGCGCTGCGAGCACATCTTTCGCGACGGTCCGAACCGGACTCGCGGCGGTTCCTGCGGGAGATCGGCAAGGTCGTCGACAACCCGTGGGAGATCTCGACCAGCGGCGACCTCGACTTCCCCGGCGCGGAAGGGAAACGGACGCTCAAGGTCAAGATGGGCAACGCGTACATGGCGAAACTCCAGTACGCGGCGACGATCGATCCGGACATCACGGCGGCGTTCATGCGCGTGGCCGGGCTGATCGATCCGCCGACCGCGCTGATGAAACCGGGCCTGATGCTGAAGGTGCTGCGGGCCAACCGGCGACGTCCCGCTCCTCGGGCGACGGTGACCGAGTTGCCGCGTGCCGACCGGGAATCACGCGCTGCCTGAATAACCTCGTGAGTGGCAAGGACGGTTAGAACCGTCCTTGCCACTCACGAGGTTTCTTTCTTTTCCTCCGCAACAAGCGAGATGCGTCTGTCGGCCCTTCCGGCTGATCATTGAGGTGTCAATGACCATTTCCCTGGCGGTGGGAGAGAAATTCATGCGCAAGTTCAAGAAGGTCATGACCGCGCTGGCCGCGGTCGCGGCGGTGGTACTGCTGGGGGGAACGGCGACGGGGGCGGCGGCGAACACGGGGTGGAGACAATCGGACGCCGCGCTCGCCCGCTCCCTGCCGGGTGGGTTCCAAAGCTCCTACGCCGACGTCAACGGTGTCCGCCTGCATTACGTCGCCGGGGGTTCCGGCAGCCCGGTGGTGCTGCTTCCCGGCTGGCCGCAGACCTGGTGGGCGTTCCACAAGGTGATGCCGGCGCTGGCCGAGCGCCATCGCGTGATCGCCGTCGACCTGCGGGGGATGGGCGGCTCGTCGAAGCCGCAGTCGGGCTACGACAAGGAGACGCTGGCCGCCGACATCCACGCGCTGCTCGCCAAGCTCGGGTACGCGAAGGCGGATCTGGTCGGCCACGACATCGGCGCGATGGTCGCGCACAGCTACGGGATCAAGTACCCGCAGGCGGTCGGGAAACTGGCGCTGATGGACGTGGTCGCGCCCGACAAGAGCCTCTACCAGCTGCCTTTGCTGCCCAGCGCGCCCGGTCAGTTCTCGCCGTGGTGGTGGACGTTCAACCAGCTGCAAGGCTTGCCGGAGCAGCTCGTCTCCGGCCGCTCGCGGTACGTCGTGGACACGATGATCGATCAGCTCTCGGTGGTGCCGTCGGCGGTCGACGACTTCGACCGGAACGTCTACGCGCGGGCCTACTACACGCGTGAGGCCGTCCGGGCCGGGAACGGCTGGTACCGGACGCTGAACCAGGACATCGCGGCCGGCTCGGCGTACGGGAAGCTGACCATGCCGGTGCTGGGCCTCGCCGGTGAGTTCAATCACCAGTACTTCGTCCAGGTGATGCCGTCGAAGGCGGTGGATCCGCAGGTGGTCAAGATCGCCGGGGCCGGGCATTACCTTTCCGAGGAACAGCCCGCCCAGGTCATCGGCGCGCTGACGAAGTTCCTGGGCTGAAACCGAAGGCCACGTGGCTTGCGTCGACCTCGGACGGGTCTTGAGCCCGGCCATGCCCCAGTGTCCACTGTGGTCACCTCTCGGCGGCTGAATGTCCGATTAATGACGCCATGGGCGATTCTTTCGAGGGGTCGTGAGTGGTAAAGGTCGTTCTAGCCCTCTTTGCCACTCACGACCCCCACCTACAACTGGGCACAGTGCCCAAATCAGGCAACGCGATCCGGACTGACGTCCCTTGTGGACAGTCGTGCCCCGGTCCGCTACCGGTGACCTTGTCCGGCTTGACTGATCAGACCGGCATCCGCTAAAGATCACCTTGAGTCACATGGTAGTGGGTTCTATTGAGCGGCAAGGCAAAGTGGCGTGGTCGCGGACGGGTCGCTGGTGGGGTGAAGGCTCCCTTCGCCGCGTCTGATGCAGTGAAGGGAGCCTTCATCCCGGTCACTCACCCGCGCCGTCCACCTCGCCTCCGGCGTCCGTGTCGCGAAAGCTGGGCATCGGTGGCAAGCGGCGCGCCGAAGACTCCATCACGCCACCTTTGACGTTTCCCTCAATATCAACTCAAGCGATGTGGCATCGGGCTGAAACCGCCTCCCGATACTGCCTTTCGGGGCAGTATTGGAGGCGTCCGGGAAGAGCCGCCGATGGGATTCTGCGAAAAGGAAAGTCCTGGAATTCCCAGCCTATCGGGAAAAGGTGGCTAAAATGAAGGTTGGTGTTACCGGTGGCACCGGGTTCATCGGGCGCTACGTCTGCGAGGAGCTCGCCGCACGAGGGCATACGCCGGTCGTGTTCGACCATCGTGGCGAGGGGGACGGCGGGCCGTGGGAGGTCATGCTGGGCGACATCCGCGACGCGACGGCGCTGACCGAGCTCGCCGCGCACTGCGACGGGATCATCCACCTGGCGGCCGTGCTGGGCACCCAGGAGACGATCACCAATCCGCGGCCCGCGGTGGAGACCAACGTCATGGGCGGCCTGAACTTCCTCGAGGCCGTCGCCCAGTACGACCTGCCCGGCGTGTACATCTGCGTCGGCAACCACTGGATGAACAACAGCTATTCGATTTCCAAGACGACGGTCGAGCGATTCGTCCGCATGTTCAACGCCGACCGCGGCACCCGCGTGAACTGCGTCCGCGCGGTGAACGCCTACGGCCCGCGCCAGAAGGCCGCGCCGCCGTTCGCCGCGGGGAAGGTCCGCAAGATCACCCCGGCGCTGATCTGCCGGGCGCTGTCCGGGATGCCGGTGGAGCTCTACGGCGGCGGACGGCAGATCTCGGACATGGTGTGGGTCGGCGACGTCGCCCGCACGCTGGTGGCGTCCCTGGAGGCCGCCGCCGAGGGCCGGGTGCTGGAGAACACGGTCGAGATCGGGCCGGCCGAGTCGGTCACCATCCGCGAGGTGGCGGAGCTGGTGATCGACCTGTGCGAGCAGCGCGGGCACTCGCGGGTGGGCATCACCGATCTGCCCATGCGGCCGGGTGAGACGCCGAACACGCCGGTCACGGCCGACGTCTCGACCCTGCTTTCCGTCGGCATCGAGCCGGAATCCCTTGTGACGCTGGAAGAAGGCATGGCGAAGACGGTGGACTGGTACCTCGAGCACCGCGGTACCGCCTGGGACGTCCCGGGGCCCGGTCTTCGCGCCGCCTGAGCGCTAGTGCCCTTCGCAACGTCCAGG
Organism: Amycolatopsis sp. SB7-3; assembly: GCF_041021335.1. Classification (NCBI taxonomy): domain Bacteria; kingdom Bacillati; phylum Actinomycetota; class Actinomycetes; order Pseudonocardiales; family Pseudonocardiaceae; genus Amycolatopsis; species Amycolatopsis sp. SB7-3. The sequence goes on along the minus strand of NZ_JBFPJQ010000001.1, from coordinate 839,861 downwards.
CCCTGAAGCGCGTGAAGGCCTCCTTCCCTCGGCTCAGCCGAGGGAAGGAGGCCTTCACGCGCTCCAAGGCGAGTGGTGGGCGGGCTGAAGGCTCCCTTCGCCGCATCAGATGCGGCGAAGGAAGCCTTCAGCCCACTCGACATGTCGCGAAAGCCACTTTCGGGACATCACACGTCGCGAAAGTGGCTTTCGCGACACACGCCCGGCCATGAGCCTCACCGGAAGCGCGTGAAGGCCCCCTTCCCCCGGCTCAGCCGAGGAAAGGGGGCCTTCACGCGCGAAAGCGAACCGTCAGGGCTTATGCGCCTTCAGGATCAGCGAAACACCGCGCCGCGAGCGGGTCGGCAGGTAGCGCTCGGCCGTGACGATCGCGGTCAGGGCCCGGTTGACCAGCCAGGGCGTGTGCTCGTTGAGTTCGTTGCCGCGCGCCGTGCGCCGCCGCAGCGCCACCACCGGCCGCAGCAGGACGTTCCAGCTCCACAGCTCCTCGACGACGAAGCCGGCGTCCTCCATGACCTTCCTCAGCGAAGCCCGGTCGTACCGCCGCACGTGGTGCACCGCGACGTCGTGCGCCGACCACAGGTCCATTCCGGACGGGACGCTGATCAGCGCGGAGCCGCCGGGCCGCAGCACCCGGAACAGCTCCGCCGCGGCCTGGTCGTCCTCCTGGATGTGTTCGAGGATTTCGAAAGCCACCACCAGATCGAACGACGAGGACGGCAGCGGCAGGTCACGGGCGTCGGCGTGGATCGCGTCGAGACCGCGTGAGCGCGCGATCTCGACGGCGTTCTCGTCGTAGTCCGTGGCGACGACGTCCCAGCCGCGCGAGCGCAGCACCCGCGTGTTGCCGCCGCCCGCCGCGCCGATGTCGAGCGCGCGGCCGGGCGGCCCGAGCCGCTTCAGTTCGTCGGCGAGCAGATGCCGCTTTTCCCGGAACCACCAGTGGCGGTCCTCCATCTCGGTGATCCGGGCGACGTCCTCCGTCTTCACCGGCTCTCCTTCCGATGCCGGGCGAACACCCAGCGGTCGAGGGCCACGAACCGCAGCAGCGTCATCAGCCCGTAGGCGACGATGAGCACGAGCAGTTCGACGACCGGCCCCGAGCCGGGGGCCATGAGATGCAGCCCGGTCACGGCCAGCGTGGTCAGCAGATACGTGGTGGCGAACAGGATCGCGGCCCGCGTGTGCAGGCCGAGCCGGTGCCCGCCGCCGCGGTTGAACGTCCAGCGCCGGTTCGCCTCGGTGTTGGCCACCCCGACGAGCACCAGCGCGACCAGGTTCGCCCCCGCCGGCGTCAGCGGGACACGCAACGGGAGATACAGAAGCGTGTACAGCACTGTCGAAATGACACCGATCACCGCGAACCCGAGGAATTTCGCGAGGGTCGCGGCCCGCGGCTCGGCGAGCACGGCGTCCGGATGGGTGGCGCGCAACTGCGGGATCTCCGGCACGTCCACCCGTCCTTTCCCGGCGGCGATCGCCCGGCCCACGCGGACCAGGCCCTTCAGGTTCCCCATCGCGGTCTGGGTGACCTTGACCCGCGAATCGACGTCCTCGACCCAGTCCAGCGGCACCTCGTGCACCCGCAGCCCGTTGTGCTCGGCCAGCATCAGCATCTCGGTGTCGAAGAACCAGTGGTCGTCCTCGACCGCCTCCAGCAGCCCGGTCACCGCGTCGCGACGGGCCGCCTTGAAACCGGCCGAGGTGTCCGTGCTGCGCAGCCCGAACACGTGCCGCGTGATCGCGTTGTAGGTACGGGACACGATCTCGCGTTTGAGGCTGCGGCGGATCCGCGAGCCGCGGCCGAGCCTGGTCCCGATGGTGATCTCGCAGTGCCCGCTGACCAGCGGTGCGATCAGGGGGAGCAGGCTTTCCAGTCCGGTCGAGAGATCGACGTCCATGTAGGCGACGATGTCGGCGGTACTCGACCCCCACGTCGCCTTGATCGCCGCGCCCCGGCCGCGGACCGGGATCCGCCGCGCGGAGATGCGCGGATTCCCCTCGGCCAGCCCGGTGGCGATCTCCCAGGTCCGGTCGGTGCTGCCGTTGTCGGCGATGGTGATCGACCAGGGGAACGGGAAGTCGTCGCCGAGGAACGCGCTCAGCGTGGTGATGCAGCCCAGCAGGGCGCGTTCCTCGTTGAGCACCGGGATCACGATCTCGACGGTCGCCGTCGTGCGGCTTCCCGGTGCGACGCGGGGTGCCGCGGTGAGTTCAGCCGTCATGGCGCATCACGCTCCCGGCTTGCAGTCGAACAGGGCGGAGGTGAAGCCCATCCACGGGTTGGCGGTGTAGGCGGGCGGCGGGATCCGCACGCAGTTGCGCACCACCCAGTCCTTGCGGGCCAGCGCCGTCGGGCTGTCGTAGGCGAACCCGCCGAACAGGACGTACCTCAGCTGTCCACTGTGGACAGCGTCGGCGAGCCCGTCGGCGGTCGGCATCGGCATGGTGCCGACGAAACCGCCCATCGGCATCACGGACAGGCCCGCCCGGATGTAGGGCGAGGCACCGGTGCCGCCGACCGTCGCCACATCGAAGCGTTCGCCGCGTTTGTTGGCCTTGAGGAAGGCGAGAAGCTTCGGGTCGGCGTCGGACGGCATCATCTGGAACATGATCGGCGGGGGCAGCGGCATGGCCTGCCCGCCGGACGCGCCGGGTTTCGGGCCGCCCGCCATCAGCTTGGTCAGGTCGATGCCGGTCGAGAGCGCGTTCGGGTTCGGCCCGGCGAGGGGGTTGAAGTTCTGGAACATCGCCGTGCGGGGATCCGTCGGCGGGTGGAAGGCCGGCGCCGCCCACGCGACCGGCCCGGCCAGCAGCGCGACCCCGGCCACGGCGCCGGTCACGACGGCGAACTTCCCGGTGCGGCGCACGAGCACCAGCACCGCGGCGGCGACGGCGGCGATCGCGACGACGGGCCGCAGCCACGGCACGTAATCGCTGGAACGGTTCATCAGCACGAACGCCCAGGCGCCGGTGGCGAGCAGACCGACCGGCAGCGCCCACGTGAAGCGGCGATCCGTCCAGGCGAGGTGCAGGCCGGCGCCGGCGATCGCGGCGATGGCGGGTGCCAGGATGCTCGTGTAGTACGGGTGGATGCTCTGCGAGAAGCTGAGTGCCCCGGCGAAGAGGACGAGCCAGCCGCCCCACAGCAGCCACCCCGCGCGTGCCTTGTCGGTGCGCGGCGCGCGGCCCGCGGCGACCAGGCCGACGACGAGCAGCAGCACGGCCAGCGGCAGCAGCCACGAGATCTGGCCGCCGATCAGGTCGTTGAACAACCGGAAGACGCCGGTGTCGCCGCCCTGGTCGACCGGCGTGACCTTGCCGTCGGGCAGGACGGGCAGCTCGGCGGAATTCCCGGCCTTCGCGGCGTCCGTGCGGTCGAAGAGGTTGTAGGACCAGACCATCTGCCACACCGAGTTCGACGTGCTGCCGTCCATGTACGGGCGGGAGCCCGCGGGGGTCAGCCCGACGATCAGCATCCAGATCGACGAAACCGCGGCGGTGACCGCTCCGGCGCCGAGCAGATGCAGCACCCGGCGTCCCGGCGAGGCCGGCGCGGCGACGAGGTAGACGATCCCGAGCACCGGGAGGATGGCCAGTGCCATGGCGAGCTTGATGTGGAAGCCGAGTCCGACGAGCGCGGCGGTGAGCAGCAGCCAGCGCGGGGACGCCTTCTCCAGCGCGCGCCAGAAGGCGTAGGTCGCCACGAGCAGCGTCAGGATCAGCGTCGAGTCGGGCAGGTTGACCCGGGTGCCCGCGATCGTGATCGGGGTCGCGGCGAGCAGCACCGCGGCCAGCGCCGCGGGCGCGTGCCCGGCCCACCGGCGTACGAGCACGAACAGCACGTACACCGAGACGGCTCCGGCGATGACGCCGGGCAGCAGCAGCGCCCAGGTCTCGTAACCGAAGACACGGACGGAAAGCGCCTGCAGCCAGAGCGCACCGGGTGCCTTGTCGACGCTCATGAACCCGGCGGGATCGTAGGCGCCGTAAAGGAAGTTGTGCCAGTTCGCGGCCATGCTGCGCACCGCGGCGGCATACGCGTAGTGCGCGGCGTTCCCGCCGATACCCCACCCGTAGGCGACGCCGGCGACGAGCGCGCTCAGGACGGCGATGCGCTTGGCGGCCAGTGCCGACAACCCCGTCTTGGTCTTCTTCTTCGGCGTCCGCGCGGTCGGGGCGGCGGCCCGTGGCGGGGCGCTCGTGACCGGGGTGCCTAGGTCTTGGGACACGTTCTACTCCCTTCCCAGGAATAGGAGATGACGCGGCTCACGGACGTGAGATACGCACCGCGAATTCGTGATCGTCTCAAAAAGTGTCGCACCACGGTTTCGCGCACGTCTTATCCCAGCCTGCTGGTTTGGGGGATCGGTCCTTTGAGGACAGTCTTCAGCGAAGGCGGACGGGAAGGGATTCGAGGCCGTGCATCACCATGCTGACGCGCCAGCGGAGACTTTCCGCGGGGACGGCCGCGCGCAGTTCCGGGAACCGGGTGAGCAGCGCGGACAGCGCGATCCCGCCTTCGAGCCGGGCCATCGGCGCGCCGAGACAATGGTGGATTCCGTGTCCGAAGGCGAGCTGGGGGTTGTCCGCGCGGTCGAGCGCCAAGGCGTCCGCGCCGGGGAATCGAGCGGGGTCGCGATTGGCGGCCAGCAACGACACGATGACCAGCGAACCGGCCGGGATCGTCACGCCGCCGAGCTCGATTTCCTCGTTGGCGTAACGCATCGCCGCGTGCACCGGGCTCTCGTAGCGCAGGAATTCCTCGACCGCGGCGGGCATCCCGTCCGGGTTCGCGCGCAACACGGCGAGCTGTGCCGGGTTCTCGAGCAGGGCGAGGGTGGCGTTGCCGATGAGGTGGACGGTGGTCTCGTGCCCCGCGATGAGCAGGAGGAAGACCATCGACGTCAGCTCGTGTTCGGTGAGCCGGTCGTCGCCGTCGTGCACCGTGACGAGCGCGGAAAGCAGGTCCGTGCCGGGATTCGCGCGCTTCTCGGCGAGGAGTTTCCTGACATAGCGCAGCATTTCGGCGGCGGCCGCGTCGAGTTCGTCGACGGGCAGCGCGCTGGCGGTGAGGATCTCGGTCCAGCCGTGGAAGGCGCCCGCCTCGTCCTCCGGCACGCCGAGCATCTCCGTGAGGATGCGGATCGGCAGCGGGAGGGCGAGCGCCTTGATCAGGTCGACCTCGTCGAAATCGGCCACGGCGTCGAGGAGTTCGGCCGTGATGGCCTCGATTCTGGGGCGCAGCTGGGCGATCCGGCGCACGGTGAACGCGGCGGACACCAGCTTCCTGAGCCTGGTGTGATCCGGTGGATCGAGGTTCAGCATATGTGTGTTCATGCCGAGCCGGACGTCCTCGGACAGCCCGCGCCGATCGCCGACGGCGCCGGTGCGGCCGCTCAGCCCGGGATGCGCGAGCGCCTGGCGGACCTCGGCGTAGCCGCTCACCAGCCAGCCGGCGGTACCGGAGGAGAGGGTGATCCTGCGGACCGGGCCGCTTTCGCGCAGTGCGGCGTAGGCGGCGTGCCTTTCTGGCGCGCCCCCGAACAGGAAATCGGAGCTGGAAGAGGTCACCGAATCAGGTTCCCGTGCGCGCCCTCGCGCCTTCTTCTCCTGACTTGCCCGCCGCCTATGAATTACGCACGAAGCGCGCGAGTTTATTGCACGTTTTTTCTTGCGGCCTACTCGAAAACTGCTCGAAGAAATGGTTGACGATCTACGTTCGATGATCGTAACGTTGTTACCAGGACGCCGGGGGGCAACGGAACCCGCGCCTGGTGAAGTCGGAAAATTCCCAGCAATGAATCGGAGTTGATTACTGTGTCCGCAAAGCTTGCCGCCAAGTTCGCCGGTTCCGCCATCGCCGCCCTCGGCCTGATGGCCGTCGTCGCGCCGGGTGCCTCGGCCGCCGCGGCCGTGACGGTCACGCCGTCGTCGGGGCTCTCGGACGGTGCGGTGGTCCAGGTGACCGGAACCGGGCTGACGCCGGGCGCGACCTATCGCGTCGGCGAATGCGCCCAGGACGCGGCGGGGCAGTTCCCTTGCAGCCCTTCGCAGCAGTCGCTGGTCGCTGACGCGGCCGGCAAGATCTCGGCCTCGGTCACGGTGCGGAAGAACTTCACCGGCGTGCTGCCCGACGGCAGCAGCTACGGCGCGGTGGACTGCACGGCCATCACCTGCGTCGTCGGCCTCGGTGACGCCGCCGGCAACGGCGGCGGCGTGATCATCAGCTTCAGCTGACGCTGACGCGAAAGCGGCGATGAAGGAATTGGGACGTCGCGTGTCCCAATTCCTTCATCGCCGGGTAAGCCTACTTCAGATGTCGCAAACGCGGAACTCGCGTGATTGGAGGCGCATCTCGCGTGATTGGAGACGGAACACACGAGTTACGCCGCCAATCACGCGAGTTCCGGCTTCAATCACGTGAGTCACGCCGACGAGCACGGAACTTCAGAGTGTTTCCGCGAGAAGCCCCCGCTTACGCAGCAGTGGCATGACGCCTTCCCCGAAGGTGTAGGCCTCTTCGAGATGCGGCTGCGCGGAAAGGATCAGGTGGTCCAGGCCGAGGGCGTGGTACTCCTCGATCCGTTCGGCCACTTCCTCGTGGCTGCCCACCAGCGCCGTGCCGACGCCGGGGCGCACCAGGCCGTAGCCCGCCCAGACGTTGGGGTGGATCTCCAGCGAGTCGGTGCGGCCGGCGTGCAGGGCCGCCATCCGCCGCTGGCCCTCGGATTCGGTGGCGGCGAAACGTTCCTGTGCCTGCCGGATCCGGGCCGGGTCCATCCCGGCGAGCAGCTGGTCGGCCACCTTCCACGCTTCGGCCGAGGTGTCGCGGCTGATCACGTGGAAGCGCGTGCCGAAGCGCAGCGAACGTCCCAGTGCTTCCGCGCGTTCCCGCGACCGGGCGAGGTGCGACGCCATCGCCGACGGCGTTTCGCCCCACATCAGCAGCACGTCCGCCTGCGCGGCCGCGACCTCCAGCGCGGCCGACGAAGAACCGCCGAGGAACAGGGTCGGCCGCACCGGATGCGGCCGCGCGACCATCCCGGCCTGCAACGTGTAATGCGTGCCGGAGAAGTCGAAGCGCGAACCCGGCCAAGCCTGCCGGAAGACGTCCATGAACTCTCCGGTGCGCGCGTACCGCTGGTCGTGGTCGAGCCAGTCGCCGTAGCGGCGCTGCTCGTCGGGGTCCCCGCCGGTCACGATGTTCAGCAGCAGCCGCGAACCGGAGACGCGCTGGAAGGTCGCCGCGGTCTGCGCGGCCAGCAGCGGCGAGATGAACCCCGGCCGCAGCGCGATCATGAATTTCACCGAACGCGTCGCACCCACGAGCGCCGAGGCGACGACCCACGGGTCCTCGCAGAACAACCCGAACGGCGTGAGCATCCCGGTGAACCCGAAGCGGTCCGCGGCGAGCGCGACCTGGGTCAGGTATTCGAGGTCCGGTTCGCGGCGGGCGCCGGGGGCCGCGACGCCGTCGGCGGTCTTGGCGATCTCCCGTCCGTCGCCGTGTGACGGCAGGAACCAGTGCAGTTGCAGGCTCATGAGTGCTCCCCGAACAGTGAGTGCGCGATCGCTTCCAACGGTCCCGGGGCGAGTTCCGCCTCCAGCCACAGCGCGCGCCGGAACCAGCGGTGCAGCGGGAATTCCCAGGTGACGCCCATTCCGCCGCAGACCTGGATCGCCGTCTCGCAGACGGTGATCGCCGCGCGGCCCGCGGCGTGGGCGGCGCACGCGACGGCTTCCGCGGTGGGGGCGGCAGCGGCGCGGTAGGCCAGCGAACGCGCGAGCTCGACCTCGGCGTACCCGTCGGCGAGCTGCTGGCTCACCGCCTGGAACGAACCGATGGGGCGCTCGAACTGCGACCGCGTCTTCGCGTGGTCGACGGCGATCGCCAGCGCCCGGTCGGCGACGCCGATGGCCTCGCCCGCGAGCAGCGTGGTCGCCCGGCTCCGGATCGCGGTGAGCAGCGGTGCGGCGGAAGGCGGCCCGACCAGCAGCCTGCCCTCGGCGCCGGCCAGCGCGACGTCCGACGTCGCCCGGAGCGGATCTACGCCGTCGCGCGCGGAAACCGAAGCGGCAGCGGGACTGACGCCGAACAGCGCCACCCCGGCCGGGGTGCGAGCAGCGACCACGAGCTCCGCGGCGACGTCGGCGTGCAGGACGGCCTGCACCGCGCCGTCTAGCCGCCAGCCGTCGTCGCGGCGGGTCGCGCGGCAGGTGCCGGAGCCGTCGGCGAGCGTCGCCGGGCCCGGCCGTTCGACGCCGGCCGTCTGGTACACCGGCAGGGTGAGCCCGGCGGTGGCGAACCAGGGGACCGGATGCAGGGCGCGCCCGCCTTCTTCGGCCAGCAGGACGAGTTCGGCCAGGCCGAGGTCCGGATCCAGCCAGCCTTGCCGGACCAGCTCCGGCCAGGCGGCGAGGTCCTGCCCGCCGTCGTCGGCCAGCGACGCGATCCTCTCGAAGCCGTACGTGTCCTCGAGGTAGGTGCGGGCGGCGGCCTTGAGCCCGGCTTGATCCTCCGTCAACGCGAAGTCCATCGATGGCCCCTATCGTGTTTTCGGCAGGCCCAGGACCCGCTCCGCGACGATCCCGCGAAGGATCTCCGACGTCCCGCCCTCGATGCTGTTGGCCCGGCTGCGCAACCGCTGGTGCTGCCAGTAGCCGCCCCAGAAGGCGTCGGTCCCGTCGGCCGCCGCGCCCGTGCCCAGCAGCCGCAGGGCGAGCGCGCTCACCCGCTGGTTCGCCTGCGACCAGCGCAGTTTCAGGATCGAGCTCTCCGGTCCCGGCTCGCCGGTCCGCTCCATCGCGGCCAGCGCGCGGTAGCCGGTGAACCGCAGGCCCTGCAGGTCGACGTACAGCTCGGCGATTTCGGCACGGACCCGGGGGTCGGTGTCGCCGCCGCACGCCTTGGCGGTCTTGATCAGCCTGTCGAGCTGCACGGCCAGCCGCGCGGTGAGGGTGATGCCGAACGTCCCGCGTTCGTGCGCGAGGGTGGTCAGCGCGACCCGCCAGCCCTGTCCCGGCTCGCCGAGTACGCGGTGGTCGGGGATTTCGACACCGCCCAGCAGGATCTGGTTGAAGTCGGTGTCGCCGGAAAGCTGACGCAGCGGCCGCACCTCGACACCGGGTGCGCGCATGTCGAGCAGGAAACAGGTCAGGCCGCGGTGTTTGGCCGCGTCCGGATCGGTGCGGGCGAGCAGCAGGCAATGGTCGGCCAAATGGGCGTAGGAGGACCAGACCTTTTCGCCGTCGACGACGTAGCCGCCCTCGACGCGGCGGGCCCGGGTGCGCACCGAGGCGAGATCCGAACCGGCGTCCGGCTCGGAGAAGCCCTGGCAGAAGATCGTTTCCCCGGAAAGGATCCGGGGGAGGTGCTCGGCCTTCTGCGCGTCCGTTCCATAGTGGACGATCGCGGGGCCGACCATGCCGAGGCCGATCACCCCGGCGTGGTCCGGCGCCTCGGCCAGCGCGCTCTCCTCGGCGTAGATCGCTTGGTACGACGGGGAAAGGCCGCGTCCGCCGTGTTCGGCGGGCCAGGTCAGACCGGCGTATCCGGCCGCGTGCAACGCCTTGCTCCAGGCGCGCAGTTCGTCGGCGGACCACGTACGAGGCGCGCTCGGCGTGGCTTCGGGTAACTGTTCGGCGAGCCAGGCTTTCAGGCCCGCCCGGAACGCCGCTTGATCTTCGCTGTCGTCCAGCCGCATGTACGCACCATAGCCAGCGCCGATGATCGTGAGGGGGTACGCGAACCATTCCCGCAACTACGGAGAACCCCCGGTCGGCACCGCAATCCGAGAGACGTTCCCCCGTCGTGGGCAGCACCACGATGGTGGAGCCGGGCACCGCGTCCGGTGGAGAGGCAGGTACCCGCGTGGCCGCGCTGAACGACCGGACCCCGGTCATCGTCTCCGCCGTCCGCACCCCGCTCGGCAAACGCGGCGGGGTGCTCGCCGGGCTCAAGGCCGTCGAGCTGATGCGGCACGTCCAGCTGGAGGTCATCGCCCGCGCCGGCATCGAACCCGGCGACGTCGAGCAGATCATCGGCGGCTGCGTGACCCAGTCCGGAGAGCAGAGCCTCAACGTCACCCGCAACGCCTGGCTCAACTCCGGCCACGACCCGGCCGTCGGCTGCTCCACAGTGGACGTTTCCTGTGGCTCGGCCCAGCAGGCCAACCACCTGATCTCCGCGCTGATCGCCGCGGACGCCATCGACACCGGGATCGCCTGCGGTGTCGAGTCGATGAGCCGGGTGCCGATCGGGACGAACCTCTACCAGGGGCCAGGGCACTACAAGACTTCCGACTACCCGTGGGAAGACCCGCCGAAGGCACAGTTCGGCGGCGCCGAGCGGATCGCCGCGCGGGAGGGCATCGGCCGCGCGGACGCCGACGACTACGGCCTCCTTTCCCAGCAGCGGGCGGCGCGAGCGTGGGCGGACGGCCGGTTCGATCGCGAGGTCTCCCCGGTCGGTTCGGTCACTCGCGACGAAGGCGTCCGCGACACCACGCTCGAAGGGCTCGCCGCGTTGCGCCCCAACGTCGAGGGGGCCGTGCACACCGCCGGATCGACTTCGCAGATCTCCGACGGGGCGGCCGCCATCCTCTGGATGTCGTACGGGAAGGCCCGCGCGCTGGGCTTGACCCCGCGGGCGCGGCTGGTCGGCCAGGTCGTCACCGGCGCGGATCCGTACTACCTGCTCGACGGGCCCGTGGTCGCCACCGAACGGGTGCTGCGCAAGACCGGTCGCCGACTGTCCGATGTGGACATCTGCGAGGTGAACGAGGCGTTCGCCGGGGTGGTGCTGAACTGGGCCAAGGCACACGGAGCGGATATCGATCGCGTCAACGTCAACGGCGGCGCCATCGCGCTCGGCCACCCCCTCGGCGCGACCGGGACCCGGCTGCTGGTGACGGCGCTGCACGAACTCGAACGCACCGACACCTCGACCGCGCTGATCACCATGTGCTGCGGCGGTTCGCTCGGCACCGCCTCACTGCTGGAAAGGCTTTGACCATGCGCGAAGAAGACTTCTTCCGCCGGGCGCGCGCCGGTTCGGTCGGCCCGCTGGAAGGCGTGCGCGTCCTGGACGTGACCAAGGTCTGGTCCGGCCCGCTCGCCACCTGTGTCATGGCGGACATGGGTGCGGACGTCGTCCGCGTCGAGCTCGCCGACGGCCACGACGGCGAGGTGCCGCCGAACATCCCCGGCACCGGCCTGTCGTGGTTCCGGGAAACCGTGCACCGCAACAAACGCAGCGCGGGGCTGGATCTGCGTGACGACGCCGACCGCGCCCGGTTCCTGGAACTGGTGGCGCACGCGGACATCGTGGTCGAGAACTACAAGCCCGGCACGCTGGACGGCTGGGGTGCCGGCTACGAGGCCTGCCGCGCGGCGCGCGAGGACATCGTGTTCGTGTCGGTGTCCGGTTTCGGGCAGTACGGCCCGAAATCGCATCTGCCCGCCTACGATCCCGCGATCCAGGCCGCGGCGGGCTGGATGTCGCTCAACGGTATTCCCGAAGGCCCACCGGTGCGTGCGCCGACGTTCCTCGCCGACGAACTGGCGGGCCTGCACGCGGCGATCGGCGGCCTCGCCGCGCTGACACACCGGAACCGGACCGGCGAGGGACAGCACGTCGACGTGTCCATGGTGGACTGTCTGCTCGCCAGCAGCAGCGGATTGCCGACGCTGGCGGCGACGGGCGCTCCGCCGCAGCGGGTCGGCAACGAGACGGATTTCGTCGTCCCGGCCAACGTCTACGCGTGCGCCGACGGCCATCTGTACCTCGCCGTCGCCATCAACCGGCATTGGCGCGCGCTCGCCGAGATCATCGGCAGGCCGGAGCTCGGCCGCGCCGAGGGATTCGGCACGGCGCCCGAACGGCTGGCCAACCGGGACGCGGTCAACGCGATCGTCGCGGGCTGGTGCGCGGGACGTCCGCTGGCCGAGGCGCTCGAAGTGCTGAACGGTCGCGGTCTCGTCGCCGCACCGGTGCGCACGCTCACCGAAGCCGTCGCCGACGAACACGTCAAGGCGCGGGCGATGCTGCAGGAAACGGTGCTGAGCAACGGATCCGTCGCACCGATCGTCGGGCCCGCGGTGAAGTTCTCCCGTACTCCGACGAAGGTCCGTCGTGGTGCGCCGCGACCGGGCGCGGATACCGAAGAAGTGCTTTCGGAGCTCGCGGCAAACGATGAGAAGAACAGTTTGCGCCGCGCTTCATAAAATGAAAACAAAGTGTGCTGGAAAACGAGGAGGCGTCGTGGCGGAGCACCACCGGGCCCTGATCACCGGGGCTTCACGAGGGATCGGCCGGGCCGTGGCGCTGCGGCTGGCCCAGGAGGGCTACGCCGTCGCCGGCTGTTTTTCGAAAGCGAGCGCGGCGTCGGCGGAAACCGAAGAGGACATCGCCGCGATCGGCGTTCCCTCCTATTTCGCGGAATGCGATGTCACCGATTCCGAAGCCGTCGAGCGATTCGTGAAGGACGCCGAAGAGAAGCTCGGCACGATCGATCTGCTGGTCAACAACGCCGGTATCACCAAGGACAGCCCGCTGGTGCTCGCCAACGCCGAGGACTGGCACGCGGTGCTCGACACGAATCTCACCGGCACCTGGAACTTCTGTCGCGCCATGGCCTTCCGGTTCATGAAGAACCGCGGCGGCGTCGTGGTCAACATGTCCTCGGTCGCCGGCGTCTACGGCCACGCGGGCCAGACCGCCTACTCCGCCAGCAAGGCCGGGATCATCGGCTTCAGCAAGTCGCTGGCCAAGGAGGTCGCCGGGCACGGCGTGCGGGTCAACGTCGTCGCGCCCGGTTTCATCGAGACCGACATGACCGGCGCCCTCGGCGACAAGCAGCGCGCCAAGGCGCTGACCCAGATCCCGGTCAAGCGGTTCGGCACCGGGGAGGACGTCGCCGAACTGGTCGCGTTCCTGGTCTCCGACCGCGCCTCCTACATCACCGGACAGGTGCTGCAGGTCGACGGGGGGATCACGCTGTGACCGGGCTTCCCGACTACGCCGCGCCGTTGCGGGCGGTCGACCTGCTGGACGTCCGTGCGTGCGGGGACGACCTCGAACTTCTCGCCCAGATCACCGTGGACGGCAAGGAACCCAACCTGCGCGGGCATTTCCCCGGCCAGGCCGTGTACCCCGGCATCTTCGTCATCGAAACGCTGGAACAGGCGATGCGCGAGGCCGCGAACGCCCGCCTGCGCACCGTCCGGTCCGTCCGCTTCCTCGCCCCGGTGCTCGACGGCGACCGCATGGTCCTCACGGCCACCGCGAAGCGCACCGAGGACGGCTGGGACGTCACCGGGAAGGCCGCCCTCGGCGAGACGACGACGGCGAAGATCCGGGCCACCTTCGAAGAGGAGGCGGAATGACCGAGCACCACGACATCCGGGTCCTGCTCCCGCAGCGGTATCCGCTGCTGCTGGTCGACCGAGTGCTGGAGCTGGTCCCCGGCGAGTCGATCGTGACGATCAAGGCGGTCACCGGCACCGAGCCGTGCTACGCGGGGATTCCCGACGGCGCGCCGCCGAGCCGGTACGACTACCCGAAGTCGCTGATGATCGAGTCGTTCGGGCAGAGCGCCGCGCTGCTCTGGCTCGACGGCCGCGCGCCGGTCGAAGACGACGACACGACGTTGATGTTCATCGGTGCCCGTGACTATCGGTTCACGGGTGCCGCCCGCCCTGGTGACGTGCTCCGCCACGAGGTCCGCCTGGAGTCGGTGCTGGCCGACACGGCCTTCGCCACCGGCCGGACCTGGGCCGGGGATCGCCTGATCGCCACCGTCACCACCCTGACCGCGACGCGGCGCCCTGTGCGGCCCGCGGCGTGAGAACCGCACGGGACAACGAAACCGGAGGATCGTCATGACGCAGACCGACACCCAGCTCGAGGAGCTCCGCGAGCTGGTCGCCGAGGTGCTCGAGCTCGAGCCCGAGGAACTCGAGGACAACGGGGACTTCATCGACGACTACGAGGCCGACTCCCTGCGCGCCATCGAGATCCTCGCCCGGATCGACAAGCAGTACAAGATCGAGATCCCGCAGGCCGAACTGCCCGAGCTGCGCACGCTCAAGGCGGTCAACGACGCCCTGATCCGGCACTCCGTCAAGAAGGGATGAACCGTGGCCCGCGTTGTCGTTACCGGGGTCGGCCCGGTGTCGAGCATCGGGATCGGGATCGCCGCGTTCGCCGAGGCGCTCCGCACCGGCCGATCCGGGATCTCGCCCATCACCAGCTTCGACCCGGCCGGGTTCCCGCACCGGAACGCGGGTGAGGTCCAGACCTTCGATCCGGGTGCCCAGCTCCGCCGGGTCGACCCGGCGAGCTGGGGCCGGTCCAGCCAGTTCGCGGCGAGCGCCGCGCGGCTGGCGGTGGCCGACGCCCGGCTCGACCTGACGTCGGTGTCGCCGGGGCGTGCCCACGCGATCATGGGCACCACCAGCGGTGAGTCCGCGGTCGCGGAGGCGCTCACCGAACAGATCATCGACGGCGGATTCGCCGCGCAGGACCCCGCCCTGCTGACCCAGCTGCCCGCCAACCGGCTGGCGAACGCGGTCAGCGAGGAACTGGAGCTCTCCGGGGAGTCGCTGACCATCGCGACCGCCTGCTCGGCGAGCAACTACGCGATCGGCTACGCCTACGACCTGCTGGCCGGTGGCGAGGCCGACGTCGTCTTCGCCGGCGGCGCCGATTCGGTGTGCCGCTGGGCGCACGCCGGTTTCTACCGGCTCGGCGCGCTGGCGAAGGACGCCTGCACCCCGTTCGACAAGGACCGCGCCGGCATCCTGACTGGCGAGGGCGGTGCCGTGCTCGCACTGGAGACCTTGGAGCACGCCACGAAACGGGGCGCCACGATCTACGCGGAACTGCTCGGGTACGGCGTCAACTGCGACGCCATCCACCCGGTCACGCCGGACGCGCCGACGGTCGCGGAATGCATGCGCATCGCGCACCGCAATTCCGGGATCTCACCGTCCGATGTGGACTACATCTGCGCGCACGGTACCGGCACGCAGGTGAACGACCTGGTCGAGAGCAAGGCCGTGCTCGAGGTCTTCGGCGAGCGGCCGCCGCCGATCAGCTCCATCAAGTCGATGCTCGGCCACACCATGGGCGCGGCCTGCGGGTTCGGGGCGATCGCCTCGACCATCGCGATCGACCGCGGATTCCTGCCGCCCACGGTCAACTGGACCACCGAAGACCCGGAACTGGGCGTCGACCCGGTGCCGAACGCGGCCCGGCAGGCGAACGTTCGGGTGGTCCAGAACGACGGTTTCGCCTTCGGTGGCAACAACGCCATCGTGATGTTGGGAGCGCCAGAATGAGCGGTGTGGTGGTGACCGGCTGGAGCGCGCTGACCTCCGCAGGCGTCGGCGTGGACGCGCTGGCGAAGCGGCTCGAACTGGCCGAGGCCGGTCAAGTCCATAAGGGCCAGGAGATCGGCGATCTCTACGAAGAGCCGTTACCGGCGGCGAATGGGCACTTCCTGCCGAGTTTCAGCCCGCGGGAACATCTGGGACGCAAGGGAACCAGCACCTTCGACCGGGCCACCGGGCTCGCCGTGGTGTGCTGCCAGGAGGCGCTGCGCGAGGCCGGGGTCACCCTCGACGACGAGGTCCGGCCGCGGATCGGTGTGGTGCTCGGGACTTCGCTGGGCAGCTTCAAGTCCACCAGCGACTACACACGCGAGACCCTCGTGCAGGAGAAGCCGTACCTGGTCAACCCGATGCTGTTCCCGAACACGGTGATGAACTGCGCCGCCGGGCAGGTCGCCATCCGGTTCGGCCTGCGCGGGGTGAACACCACCATCGCGGGCGGCACGCTCGGTTTCCTGAACGCCCTGCGCTACGCCGGCAACGCCATCGACCGCGGCCATGTCGACGTCGTGGTCGCCGGCGCGGTGGAGGAGTTCACGCCGCACCGCGCGTGGTCGACACAGCTGACCGGGGCGACCGAGGTCGTCGCCGCCGGTGAGGCTGCCGGGATGTTCGTGCTCGCCAAGGAAGACACGCCGGAATGGGCGGGTACGCGGCAGCGCGCCGGTGTCCTCGCGGTCGCCACGGCGTACGGGCCGGGCGGTGGGGATGCCGCCGAGACCGCGCTCGCGGGATGTGTGCACCGGGTGCTGGCGAAGGCGGGCGCGGATCCGTCCGAAGTGTCCACTGTGTACACAGGCGAGGCCGACGACGATGACCGGCGTGAGTACGGCCCGATCGTCCGGGCACTAGGCCACCGTCCGGAGCGGGTCATGGTCAAACGGCTGTTCGGCGAATGCGACGCGGCTTCGGGTGCGGTGGCGCTCGGTGTCCTGCTCGCCGAAGAGCGCGATGCCCGGCCCGGCGGGCTTTGCCTGCTCACCGCGCGGGGCGCGGACGGCGCTGTCGGCGCCGCCATCGTGAGGAGGTACGCCGATGGCGGTCCTGATCGTGGGTAGCGCGGTGCGCACCTGCCTCGGTTCGGGAGCGGAGACGTTCGAGGGCCTGCTTCGCGGCGCCTGCGGCGTCTCACCGCTCCGGTACGGCGATCCGGAAAAGCTGAATGTCGCCTACGGCTACCACGCCGACCTGGCCGACGAGCCGTTCCGCGCGGGACGGCTTCTCGGCGAGTGCCTGGAGGAAGCCGTCGCACAGTCCGGTGTGGACACCGCCACCCAGCGGGTCGCCGTCCTCGTCGGCACGGGACTGCGTGAGCTGTCCGCGGTGGAACGGCTGGCGCTCACCGGGGAGACCGTGCCCGCCGATCGGCTGGACTTCGCCGACGTCGTGGCCGCGGCACTGCCCGGCGTCACGGACGTGACCACCGTCGTCAACGCGTGCAGCGCGGGCGGCCACGTGCTCGCGCTCGCGCAGGATCTGCTGGAACTGGGCGAATGCGACGCCGTCGTGGTCGCCGCCGCCGACGCGATGACGCGGTCGATGCTCGCCATGATCGGCCGGGTGGCCGAGGAACCGACCGAGCGGGTGCGCCCGTTCGACCGCGACCGCACCGGCGTGCTCCTCGGCGAGGGCGCGGCGGTGCTCGTCGTCGTGCCCGAGACCTGGGCGGGCCAGGCGCTCGGCAAGGTCACCGCGACCGGCCTCTCCTGCGACGCCTACCACGCCACGGCGCCGGACATCGAGGGCATCGCCCGCGCGATGTCCGACGCCTACACGCGGGCCGGTCGCATACCGTCCGATGTGGACGTGGTGGTGGCACACGCGACCGGCACGGCGCTCAACGACCCGGTCGAATGCGACGCGCTGCGCAAGGTCGTCCTCGGCGGCGGTGGGAACCCGTTCGTCACCGCGGTCAAGGGCGCCACGGGGCACACCTCCGGCAGCGCCGCGTTGGTCAATGTGGACGTCGCGCTGCGGATCTTCGCCTCCGGCGAGATACCCGCGGTCACCGGCCTTTCCGAGCCGCTCGACGAGGCGACCGGCCTGCGCCTGGTCATCGGCGAAGCGGTCGCCACCAGGCCGGAACTGGTACAGGTCAACGCGTTCGGCTTCGGCGGGGTCAACGCCGTCACACTGCTGGAGCGGGCATGACCGGCCGCGAGAGGGAGACCCGCCTGCTCCTCACGGGCTGGAGCCTGCACCTGCCGGGGATCGCGGAGTTCGACGGCGCGCCGCCGGAGAAGGCCGCCACCGTACTCGGACGGAAAGGCCTGCTGTACAAGGAACCCTCGACCCGTTTGGCGTTGTGCGCGGTCCATCGCGCCCTTGGCTGGGAGCCGGGGCAGCGGGCCACCGGACCGATCGAAACCGGCACCGCGGTGGTCGCGTGCAGCAACCTCGGCAACGTCGAGACGGTCGCGAAGGTCACGCGCGCGGTCGAGGCGGAAGGCGGCCGGGCGGTGAGCGTGCTCGACGCGCCCAACGTCTCGCCGAACGTCGTGGCCAGCACGGTCGCGCTGTGGTTCGGCTTCGGCGGGCCGAACCTGATGCTGTGTTCCGGCAGTACGGCCGGGTACGCCGGCCTGCGGATGGCGAGCCTGCTGCTGCGCTCCGGCCGGGCCACGCGGGTGGTGCTCGTCGGGGCCGAGCCCGACGACGAGATCGCCTCGATCCTGCACGACGGGCCGCTGCGCGCGGGGAGCGCGTGCGCGATCCTCGAGCCCTGGCGCGAAAACTCCGGGCACGTCGTGGTCGACGTCGCCCCAAGCGAGGCCGTGCGGCGCACGGTCGGCCCCGGTGGCTTCGACGTCAAGGAACGGTGGGGCGACTTCTACGGCGCGCACGGGGTCGTGGAGCTCGCGCTCGCCGCCCACCTCGCCGTCACGGAAGGCGAAGGCCGCGTGGGCATCGGCCCGCGGCGTCCGGACGGCGGGCCGTCGGTCACCGTCACCGAGCAGAGCGATGAGATGGGGTTCCGGTGAACGGTTCGGCGGTGAAGGCGCACACGATCGCGCCCGGCAGGCCCGGTGCGCCGCTGGTGCTGTTCGCGCACGGGATGGAAGGCCACTGGAAGAGCTGGACGCCACTGGCCGCGCATCTCGATCAGGGCTACCGGATCGTTTCGCTGGAGCTGCCGTGGAAGGCGGGCAACGACTTCCGCTGGCGCAACCGCTCCTTCGGCAAATGGCTCGGCGACGGACTGGACATGGTCGGCGCCACCCCGGACGTCCTCGTGGCGCATTCGTTCGGCGCCAACGCCGCGCTGGAGCTGATGTGCGCGCTCGACCCGCGCGTCGGTTCGTCGGTGGCGTTGTTCTGCCCCTTCTACCGCCTGCCCCGCTACGAGGTGACCTGGCGGATGTTCGAACGCTCACGCGAGACGTTCACCGCCCACGTCGGCGAGGGTGTCCGCGCCCGGCTCGGCAAACGAGCGGCCTCGCTGGACCCCGAGGTCGTCGACGGCATGGTCAAGATCGCGCTGAACCGGGCCGGCCCGCTCGGCTTCGCGGCGGTGTTCGACCGCTACGCCGCGAGCGCCGACCTCCAGCTCGGCAACGTCGAGATCCCGACGAAGGTGCTGGTCGGCGGCCTGGACCCGACGCTGCCCGCCGAATCCGCGCGCGCCCTCGCCGACGGTATGCCGGGCGCGACGCTGCACACGCTCGACCGCGGTGACCACTTCTTCCACGTCCGCTACGCCCGGTACGCCGCGGCCGAGGTGACCGGCCTCGTCGAAGACGTCCGGACCCTTCCGAAGGTAGGTGAACTCCGATGACCGCAGTCCTGCGGCCAAGCCGGACCGTCACGCACGGCCGCCCCGCGTTCGAGGGCGCCAACATCCGCACCTGGATCGGTTTCAAGCACTTCATGTACCTGGTCGAGCAGGGTGTCCTGCAGTGGCTGCGCGACCAGGGCACGAGCGCGCGCGACCTCTTCCTGGAGCACGGTCTCGGCGCGGAGATCGTGGACTGCTCGGTGCAACTGCCCGCGGTGCTGGAACTCGACGACGAGGTCGAGGTCGAGGTCACGCCCGGCCGCGGCGACAAGCTGAACGTGCAGCTCTCGGTGGTCCGCGGCGGCGAGAAGGTCACCGTGCTGCGCGGCAAGGTCACCGTCGCACTCGTCCGCGAGCGGGCCGCCGACACCCGGGCCGCCGCCCCGGAGGCCTTGGCACACCTGGAGGTCCCGGCGCTGGAGTCCACTGTGGAGCGGCTTGCGATTCCCGGCGGGGAGACCGCCGAATCAGTGCTGACCGCGTCGCCGGGCGCGTTCCTGTGGTCGTGGCGAGCCCCGTACTTCTACTGCCACTACTCCGACCGCGTCCAGCACTCCGGGTTCGTCCGGACGCTGGAGGAGGTCGTCGACCGGTACCTGGCCGACCGCGGCATCTCCGTCGGCCGCATGCTGTCCGAACGCGCCTGGATCCCGGTCGTCTCCCGCGCCCGCGTGCGGCTGCTGGAGGACGCGCGGATGGAGGAGACGGTGCACACCGTCTTCACCGTCACCGACATCCTGCGCGGCGTCATGTTCGACGGCCGCATGGACTGCTATGTCCAACGTGGACAGGAGCTCGTCCCGGTCGCCACCGCCCAGATCCTGCACGGCTACGCCATCGCGGCCGGGCCGGGCGCGGGCGGCATGGCCGAACTGGACGAGGGTGTCGTGCACGCGCTGATCGGGGACCGGACGTGAGCCGGCCCGCCAAGCTGTACTTCTCGCTGCGCAGCCCGTACAGCTGGCTCGCGATCAACAAGCTGCGCGACGAGGTACCCGGCGCCCTCGAACAGCTGGAGTGCTACCCGTACTGGGATCCGGACACGGTGACCGGCGCCGGTCTCGACGAGCGTGGCGGCGAGTTCCACTACGTGCAGATGAGCCGTGCGAAGCATCTGTACATGCTGATGGACACCAAACGGATCGCCGAGGCGCAGGGCCGCAAGATGGCCTGGCCGATCGACATCGAGCCGTGGTGGGAGCTGCCGCATCTGGCGTGGCTGCGGGCACGCCGCGAGGGTGTCGAGTGGCCGTTCTACGACGCGCTGAACGAGGCGCGCTGGGGCCGCGGCGACAACATCTGCGAGCCGGACATCGTGCGCGCGGCGGCCGAGCAGGCTGGGCTCGATCCGGAGCTGGCCGTCGGCGCGGTCGACGACCCGGAGATCCGCGCCGAGGGCGTCGACTGTCTCTACCAGGCCTATCTCGACGACATCTTCGGTATCCCCTACTTCAAATGGGGCCGCCACCGCTACTGGGGATTCGACCGGCTGGACGGTTTCCTCGGGGTCTGGCGGCCGACGGTGCGAGAGGAGCGTGCGGCGTGAGCGAGGACCAGGAGGCCACGGTCACGGAGCTGCTCACCGATCAGTGGTACGGCGTGCCCGCCGAACTGCTCGACGAGGGCGCCGCCTACGACTGGGACAGTCCGGGCGGCTGCGGATGAGGACCGTCGAAGAGGAACGGCTCTACCGCAAACAACGACTGGCGGCGACCATGCGGCTGTTCGCGGTACGCGGTTTCGACGAGGGCGCGGGCGGGCACGTGACCGCCCGCGACCCCGGCGACCCGGACCGGTTCTGGATCAATCCGTTCGGTGTCCACTTCGGACACGTGCGGGTCAGCGATCTGCTGCTGGTCGACAGCCGGGGCGAGATCGTCGAGGGCGACGGGCGGATCAACCCGGCCGGGTTCGTCATCCATTCGCACGTCCACGCCGCGCGGCCCGACGTCGTCGCGGTCGCGCACGCGCATTCCACCTACGGGCGCGCGTGGGCGGCGCTCGGCCGCAAACTCGACCCGATCACCCAGGACGCGTGCGCGTTCTACGAGGACCACGAGGTCTTCGACGAATTCGGCGGCGTGGTGCTGGATTCCGACGAGGGCAAACGGATCGCGGTCCGGCTCGGCACCGGCAAGGCGGTGATCCTGCGCAATCACGGGCTGCTCACGGTCGGCGGCACGGTGCAGGAGGCCGCCTGGTGGTTCACCACCATGGACAGCTCGTGTCACGTGCAGTTGCTCGCGGAGGCGGCCGGGAATCCGGTGAAGATCGAGCCCGAGGTCGCGCGGCACACCGCGTCGACCATCGGGACGCCGGGGATGGGGCGGCTCAATTTCCGGCCGTTGTACGCCGATCTCGTGCGGCGCCAACCGGATTTGCTCGACTGAGGGGAAGGTCATGCCGGCTCTACTGAACGACTACATCGCCGAGGGCGGTGCCGGGACCGCGATCGTCGACGAGGCGGGCGCGGTCGGCTGGCGCCTGCTGGGGGAGCGGGTGAACCGCTGGATCGCCCTGCTGCGGGACCGCGGGCTCGGCGAGGGAGACCGGCTGGCCTGTGTACTCGGCAACCGCCGGGAGACCTTCGAGGTCCTCTTGGCGTGCCTGCATTCCGGGATCACCGTGGTGCCGATCAACTGGCACCTCACCGATCCCGAGATCGCCTACATCGTCTCGGATTCCGGCAGCAAGGCCCTGGTCGTCGAGCCGTCGTACGCCGAAACGTCGGGCCGCGCGGTGGCCCGGTTCACCGGGGAATGCACGACGCTGCTGGTCACCGGCTCCGCGGCCGAGTCCGGGTTCGAAGCGGTGGAACCGTTGCTGGCCCTGATGTCCGCGGCCGAGCCGGAAGGACAGACCTGCGGCGCCACGATGTTGTACACGTCGGGGACCACCGGGGCGCCGAAAGGCGTGGTGAACGGACTGTTCGTGGTCGGCGCGCCGTTCTCCAGGGTGGCGAAGCTGACGCGGTACGCGCACGTCGTCCTCGACGTCCCGTCGCGCGAACGGTGCCTGCTCGACGGGCCCTGGTACCACTCGTCCCAGTTGTTCTTCTCGCTGCTCGGGCTCCTGCTGGGCTCGACACTGGTGATCCGCCGGTCCTTCGATCCCGAGTCCACTTTGGACATCATCGACCGGGAGCGGATCACCGCCGCGCATCTGGTGCCGACCCAGTTCATCCGCCTGCTGCGGCTGCCGGACGAGGTCCGCGCGCGGTTCTCGGGGGAGAGCCTCGGTCGCGTGTGGCACGGCGGCGGACCGTGCTCGCCGGACGTCAAACGCCGGATGATCGACTGGTGGGGCCCCGTCCTGACGGAGTACTACGGCGCCACCGAGGGCGGCGCCGTCACGCTCACCGGCTCTCGCGACTGGCTCGCGCATCCCGGCAGCGTCGGCAAAGCCGTACCCCCGAACGAGATCGTGATCTTCGGCGAGGACGGCACTCCCCAACCGCCAGGCGCCACCGGGCAGGTGTTCGTTCGCCGGGTCAAAGGGCAGAGCTTCTCGTATCACAACGCCCCGGAGAAGACGCGGTCCGCGCATCTGGAGCCGGGCACCTTCACCTTCGGCGACGTCGGCCATCTCGACGAGGACGGTTTCCTCTATCTCACCGGGCGCGCGCAGGACATGATCGTCTCCGGCGGGGTGAACGTCTATCCGGCCGAGATCGAAGCCGTGCTGATCAACCATCCCGCGGTCCAGGACGTCGCGGTCATCGGCGTCCCCGACGACGAGTTCGGCGAGCGTGTCGCAGCCGTCGTCGAGGTCACCGCCGACGCGCCCGAAGACCTGTTCGCCGTGCTGGACCCGTTCTGCCGCAAGTCTTTGGCGGGGTTCAAGACACCGAGGTCGTACCACGTCATCCCGCGGCTGCCCCGTGAAGCGACCGGCAAACTTCGCAAGGACGTGCTGCGCAAGAGTTTCGCGGCGATCGGGATCGAGCGGCCCGACATCGCGCATCCCGCGACGTTCGCCGAAGGCGTGCCGCACGCGGAGTTCGCCCGCCGCCGGGAGACCGAACCGGTGGCGTGGACCCCGGAACCGTTGCTGACCAGGCATTCCAGTGCCGGCAGCACCACTCAGCGCGGCTCCGGGTATTGGGCGGTGACCCGGTACGACGACGTCTACTCGGTGTCGCGGCGCCCGGAGGAGTTCTCTTCCGCGGCCAAGGGCGCCTTCCTGCCCGACCCACGCACCCCTGGCGATCTCAAGCAGACCCGACAGCTGCTGGTCAGCATGGACGGCCCCGAGCACGTCCGGATCCGCCGTCTGGTCGCGACGGTGTTCACCCCCAAATCCGTCCGCGGGCTGAGCGACAGCATCGCCGGGCACGCCCGGCGGCTGGTGGAGAAGGTCACTGACGGCCAGGAGTTCGACGCCGTCGCCGACTTCGCCGCCGAGCTGCCGCTCCTGGTCCTCTGCGACCTGCTCGGGTTCCCGCCGGAGGACCGGCACCTGCTCTACCGCTGGAGCAACGCGCTGGTCGGCTTCGACGACCCGGAGTTCGGTGGCGGCGACGTCGAGGCCTACCGCCGGACGTTCGCGGAGGCGTTCGCCTACGCGATGAAGCTCGGCCTGAACCGGCGCGAAACCCCGGCCGACGACCTGATCAGCCGCCTGGTCAACGCCGAAGTCGACGGCAAACGCCTGTCGGACCGGGAGTTCTGCAGCTTCTGGCTGCTGCTGGTGGTCGCGGGCAACGAGACCACCCGGCACCTGATCTCCGGTTCGCTGGAGGCACTGGTGAACAACCCGGCCGAGCGCGACCGGCTGGTGTCCGGTGAGGTGCCGGTGGCCACCGCGGTCGACGAGCTGATCCGCTGGGTCACGCCGATCATGCAGTTCCGCCGCACCGCCGTGCGGGACACCGAGATCGCCGGGCAGCCGGTCGCCGAGGGCGACAAGGTCGTCGTCTACTACACCTCGGCCAACCGCGACCCGGCCGTGTTCACCGACCCGGACCGCCTCGACCTCGGCCGCGACCCCAATCCGCACCTGTCCTTCGGTATCGGCCCGCATTTCTGCCTAGGCGCGCATCTGGCCCGGCTGGAGATGTCGACGCTGCTGACCGAACTGCTGCCACACCTGTCCAGCTTGCGCCTGACCGGGCCGGTGACCCGGCTCGAGTCGAACTTCGTCAACGGCGCCAAGTCCATGCCCGCCCGCTTCGTGTCCGTGGGTGAACCCGCGTCCGCGATCGACGTCGGCAGGGCGCGACCTGGTCTTTCAGGTCGCGCAGGTGGTGAAGGCGCCCTGCCACCGCGATAGCGGGGCCTTCGGCCGGGCGGGTTCACGTACATGGTCACTTTCCGGACAGAACCTCAGCTCCGCCAACGAGTTCTTCGGATGAGTCCACGAGAAAGGGAGGCCGTCGTGCCCTCGAAACCTGTCCAGCCGAGCCGCGCGGGAACGGTGCCCTGGCCCGCCGACCTCGTCGAGCGTTACGTCGCCGAAGGCCACTGGAAGGGCCAGGCGCTCGCGTCGCGTTTCGTGGCCGCCGCCGACGCGACCCCGGACGTCGAGGCACTGACCGACGGCGACTTCCGGCTGACCTACGCCGAACTCCTGTCCCGTGTGGACGGTGCCGCGCAGCGGCTGCGGGCGCTGGGACTCCGGCCCGACGACCGGCTCCTGGTCCAGCTGCCCAACGGCTGGGAGTTCGTCGTGCTGACGCTGGCGTGCTTCCGGCTCGGCGTGATCCCGGTGATGGCGCTGATCCAGCACCGCAGGCACGAACTGTCCTACCTTGCCGAGCTGTCCGAGGCGCGCGCGATCGCCGTGCCGGACCGGGTGAAGGACTTCGACCACCAGGAGCTGGCGGCCGGGATCGCCGCCGGTGCCGAGACCATCGAGCACGTCATCGTCGCCGGTGACGTCCGCGACGGGCACGTGGACCTGCGTGCGCTGTGCGCCCCGGCTTCGGATCCGGCCGCCGCGCGCGCCGAACTGGACGCGCTGACGCCCGACCCGCGATCGGTCGCGCTGCTGATCCTTTCCGGTGGCACCACGGGTCTGCCGAAGCTCATCGCACGCACTCACGACGACTACGCCTGCTATGTCGACGGATCCGCCGACGCGTTCGGCTTCGACGCGTCGTCGGTGTATCTCGCCGTACTGCCGTTCGGGCACAACTACCCGCTGAGCGCGATCCTCGGCGTGCTGTGGGCGGGCGGCCGGGTGGTCGTCTCGCCGTCGCCGTCCCCTCGGGACTCGCTGGGCGCGATCGAAGCCGAACGCGCGACGGTGACGTCGGTGGTGCCGGCGATCGTGGTGCGCTGGCTCGAATACCGCGAAGCCGACAAGCACCACGACCTGTCCTCGTTCAAGGTGCTGACGCTGGGCGCCGCGCGGCTGCAGGATCAGCTGGTCCGCCAGATCAGCTCGGTGTTCGGTTGCACCCTGCAGCAGGGGTACGGGATGGCGGAGGGGCTCACCAACCTCACCCGGCTGGACGACCCGTTCGACATCACCTGCGACACCCAGGGGCGTCCGATCAACCCCGCCGACGAGCTGCGCGTCGTCGACCCCGACGGGAACTCGGTCCCGCCGGACGAGCAGGGCGAGCTGATCACCCGCGGCCCGTACACGATCCGCGGCTACTACCGCGCGCCCGAACACAACGAGCGCGCCTTCACCCCGGACGGCTGGTACCGCACGGGTGACGTCGTGCGGCTGCGCCCGGACGGCTACGTCGTCGTCGAAGGGCGTACCAAGGACGTGATCAACCGAGGCGGCGAGAAGATCGCGGCCGAGGAGGTCGAATCCTTCGCCTATCAGCTGGATTCGGTGGAGATGGCGGCCTCGGTCGCGATGCCGGACCCGGTGCTCGGAGAGCGCGGCTGCCTCTACGTCGTGCCGACGCCCGGCACCTCCGTCGCGCTGCAGGACGTCATCGACGTCATGGAGACGGCGGGGGTCGCCCGGTTCAAACTCCCCGAACGGCTGGTGATCGTCGACGCGATGCCGCGCACCCCGATCGGCAAGATCGACAAGAAGGTGCTGCGGGCCGACATCGCGCGACGGCTCGAAGAAGAAGCCGCCTGACACCTGCTCGTGAGTGGTAAGGACGGTTCTAACCCTCCTTGCCACTCACGAGCTTTTTTCACGCCGCGCATTCTCGCAGAATGGAATAAGACGAGCCCGTCCCCACAATGCGAACCTTGCAGTGCAGCCGGTTTCCGGCCCGGGTTCCGCCGCGTGACGTGGAAATGCTCGAACGCGGTTCACCCCCATCGCTTTGGGAGAAAGGACGCACAATGAGCGTTACCGCAACGCGGCAAGGCGGGCCGCCCGCAGCCGCGGAAAAGCCGGCCAAACAACGCTATCTGGCCGTCGACGGCCTGCGCGGAGTCTGCGCGCTGGCCCTGCTCTTCACACATGTCGCGATGATCGCGGGGGTGCTGGGCACCAAGGAACTCGGCGGCACGATCGCGTCGACCAGCGCCGTCGGCGGGTTCTTCACCGGTGGCCTGCAGATCTTCGCGGGCGTCTTCTTCGTGCTCACGGGCATGTTCGTCTACCAGGGGTTCGCGAAGTCGGTCATCAACGGAACCCCGCGCAAACGCGAAGGCACCGTCATCCGCCGTGTGCTGCGCCTGCTCCCCGCGTACTACGTGATGTACTTCGTGGTCCTCATCGCGCTGAACCTCCAGCAGATCGACAGTGTGTGGGACGTCTTCCGGCCGTTGGCGTTGCTGCACATCTACGACTGGGACGGCTGGAGCAACGGCATGGAGATCACCTGGACCGTGCCGGACATGGCGCAGTTCTACCTCCTGCTGCCGCTGCTGGCCTGGGCGACTTTCAAGTTCGCCTCCCGCGGCAAGACCGCGCGGGCGCGGGCGTACCGGATGATGCTCCCCGTGCCGCTGCTGTTCGCCGCCGGTGTCGCCTGGCTGCTGTACTCGCAGATGAACGGCCTCGGTACCCGTGCGCTGTTCTGGTACCCGATGGGCCTGATGCCGGAGGTCGCGATCGGCATGGTCATCGCGATCTGGCTGGAGTTGCAGAAGGCCTCGCCGAACGAGGCGCCCAAGCTGCTCACCTTCGCCGGCCGCCACCGCGTCCTGTTCCTGGGCATCGCGCTGACCTGCCTGCTGATCAACTGTGCCCGTCCCGGCAGCGAGATCGGCATGGACGACTACTACAGTCTCACCGCGCTAGGGATCTTCTACGGCCTGTTGGCCATTCTCTCGGCGAGCTTGTTGCTTTCGATGGTCGCGCCCGGACCCGAGTCGCGCCTGATCCGCGCCGTGTTCACCAACCGGGTGATCCTGTTCATCGGCAAGATCTCCTACGGCGTCTACCTGTGGCAGTTCGCGGTGATGCATTTCTACCTGCAGAAGCCGAACGCGTACTTCAACGGCGAGCCGATGCCGCTGATGCTGATCCGCGCCGGTACCGGCTTCTGGGAACTGCAGCTGGTCACCCTGGTCGGCACGATCATCCTGTCGACGATCTCGTACTACGTGCTGGAACGTCCGTTGATGAACTGGGGTGAGCGGGTGATCAAGCGCCGTGCCGCCCGCAAGGCCGCGGCCGCGCTGCCGCGGCCGCGTGAGGAATCGGTTCCGGTCTAGTCCCTTGCTCCTCGATCCGCCGGCCTGGTGTCCGCCACAAGCGGACGCCAGGCCGTTC
Source organism: Amycolatopsis sp. SB7-3 (assembly GCF_041021335.1). Lineage (NCBI taxonomy): Bacteria > Bacillati > Actinomycetota > Actinomycetes > Pseudonocardiales > Pseudonocardiaceae > Amycolatopsis > Amycolatopsis sp. SB7-3. The sequence goes on along the minus strand of NZ_JBFPJQ010000001.1, from coordinate 812,050 downwards.
CAGCATGGAGGTTCGCCGTGTCGTTTTCCGCGCCCTTGAAGGGTTTCCAAGCCCGGCTCCCCGGATCCGGCCCGGTCGTCGAGACGGTTCTCGACCGGCTGCGGATGCTGGAAGCCGACGTCGGTGGCGGGCCGCCGGGTCCGTTCGGCCTGAGCGGGCCGGGTATCTCGGTCGAGGCCGGCCTGCGCGGGCCGTTCTCGGAGAATCTCGTGCAGGCGGGCTGCGGGATCATGGCGGTGCACGGACGGTCGGAGGCGCGGCCGCGGCCGCTGGGTGTCGACTACGTTTCGATCCTCACCGGGATCGCCACCGTCCAGGGCATGCTGGCCGCGACTTTGGCCCAACTGCGCGGAAACCCCGTGTCCCGCATCGAGCTCGACGCGGACGGCGTCGCGTTGCTCGCCGCCGGGCAGTACATCGCCGCGGCCACCGCGGACGAGGACCCCGAAGGCTACGAGGACCTGCCGTCGACGGCGCGGCCACCGTTCGTCTCCGCCGACGGGATCGCGTTCGAGGTCGAGTCCTTCAGCGGCGAGGCCTGGCAAGCATTCTGGGCCTCTTTGGGGACACCGCAGCGGGCGGTCGCCCGTGGCTGGCGGCCGTTCCTCCTCCGTTACGAGCGCGCGTCGGCGGTGCTCCCGCGTGAGCTGCACGAGGCGGCCGAGTCCACCTCGTTCGAGGAGATCCGCGCGATCGCGGCCGCGACCGGAATGCACGTCTGTCCTGTTCGGACGGTCGCCGAGCGACGCGCGGATCCGGATGCGGGCTTGCCCCCGTGGACACTCCGCGCCGGGCGGGCGGCGCCGCCGGGATCCGCCGCCGACGCCGGTCTGCCGCTCGCCGGCGTCCACGTCGTCGAATCGACCCGCCGGGTGCAGGGCCCGCTGGCGACCCGGCTGCTGTCGATGCTCGGCGCGACCGTCACCCGGATCGAACCGCCGGGCGGCGATCCGTTGCGGGGGATGCCGCCGATGGCGGGGGACTGCTCGGCGAAGTTCCGTGTGCTCAACGACGGCAAGCGGATCGCCGAGATCGACTTCAAAGCGGCCGCGGGCCGCGACGAGGTCATGGATCTGATCCGCGACGCCGACGTGTTCCTGCACAACTGGGCACCGGGCAAGGACGTCGAACTCGGCCTGGACGCGACCGCCATGCACGCGGTGAACCCCGGACTGGTCTACGCGGCCGCCTGCGGCTGGGGCGACGCGCTGGGGAAACGGCCGCCCGCCGGTACGGATTACATGGTCCAGGCCTACTCCGGGGTGGCCGACGCGCTGACGCCCGCCGGCGAACCGCCGCGCCCGACTTTGATGATCATGGTGGACATCGCGGGCGGATTCGTTTCGGCGGAGGGGATCCTGGCCGCGCTGGTGGCCCGTCAGCGCACCGGCCGGGGCGGCTCGGTCACGACGTCACTGCTCGCCGCGGCCGACGCCCTCCTGCGTGAGCTGTCACCCGCCGCCGTCGATGGCGTCTTCGCCGCGGCCGACGGGCTGCTGGCGATCGTGACCGAAGACGTCGAGGCGCTGTGCGCGAAGCTGGACATTCCCGTGCCCCCGAGGGAAGAACTGCCGGACGCGATCACCAAGGCGCTGGGCACCCGGCCGGTGGCGGACTGGGAAAGCGGGCTGGGCTCGATCGCGGTGCCCGTCCGGCGCGATCTGGGCGGCCTCGTCTCGCGCCATCCCGGGCGGTTCGAACGGAACGGCTGCGCGATCGCCCTTTCGCCGTGGAACTTCGAAGGAGCTTCGTGATGAGTGGGAACACGCTGGGAGTGCTGGGCTCCGACGTCAAAGTGGGGCTGGCCGACGGCACGAAGATCGCCTACGCCAACCTGGACTACGCGGCCAGCGCGCCCTGCCTGCGCGAAGTGGCCGACGTCGTGGGAGAACTGCTCCCGCTCTACGCCAGCGTGCACCGGGGCGCGGGCGCGCTTTCGCGGCTGTGCACGGAAAAGTACGAACTCGCCCGCGTTTCCGTCGCCGCGTTCCTCGGCTGCCGCGCCGACGACGTGGTCGTGTTCACCCGCAACACCACCGACGCGCTGAACCTCCTGGCCCACGCCGTGCCGTCGGACACCCTGGTCGTCACGTTCGAAGGCGAACACCACGCGAACCTCTTGCCGTGGAACGACGTCGTCCGGCTCCCGGCGCCTTCGTCCCCGGCGGGAGCGGTTTCCGCCGTCGAGGCGGCGCTCACCGCGCGGGCCGCCGGACGCCCGGTCCTGCTGGCCGTCACCGGCGCGTCCAACGTGACCGGCGAGGTCTGGCCGCTCGCCGAACTGGCCGCCACCGCCCACCGTTTCGGTGCCCGCATCGCGGTCGACGCCGCCCAGCTCGCGCCGCACCGGCGGATCGACGTCGCCGCGCTCGGCCTCGACTACGTGGCTTTCTCCGGCCACAAGCTGTACGCCCCGTTCGGCGTCGGCGTACTCGCGGGCCGGGCCGACTGGCTGGACCGCGCGCGGCCGTACCTCGCGGGTGGCGGGGCCACCGCCCACGTCGGCGACGGACCCGGCGACGTCGACTGGGCGGCAGGCGCCGCACGACACGAGGCGGGCTCCCCGAACGTCATCGGCGCCGTGGCGCTGGCGACGGCGTGCGATGCGCTCGCGGCGGCGGACCTGGACACACTCCGAGCCGAAGAGGACGCGCTGACGACCCGGCTGCACGACGGCCTGGCGAAGATCCCCGCGGTCCGGATCCTGGGCGGCGGCTGGCCGGACAGGCTGGGCATCGTGTCGTTCACCGTCGACGGCGTCGAGACGCGCGCCGTGTCCACCCGGCTGGCCGAGGAGTTCGGCATCGGTGTGCGCGACGGCCTGTTCTGCGCCCACCCGTTCACCCGGCGGCTGCTGGACCAGGCGGGCGCGACCGCGCGGACGGCGGTGCGCGCGAGCATCGGTATCGGCACGACTCCCGAGCACATCGACCGCCTGATCGCCGGTGTCCGGGTCATCGCCGGATCCTGAGCGCCGGACTCGATAGGGTACGCGTCATGATCGAGGCGAGAGACGTGGCCGATGCTCTCTCTGTTCACGGGGTCATCGGCTGGTATCGCATCGCCGTGGGTCGAAGTGTCCTGAGCGGTCTCGTCAGCCCGCCGATGATCGTGTGGCGCTATCTTGAGCCGTCCGCGGCCGTTCGGAGAGGTATTTCCGAATGTGTGGAAGGGTTTTCCGGTGCGGTGGAGTGGGTGTTCAATTGCGAGTCCCGAAACTGGACACTGATGCCGGCCAAGGTTCGTGACGCCTACGCGAAGGCTGATCCGACCTACGTCAACGTCTTGGCGGATCTGGCTGCGTCCGACCAGGATTTCTGCTTGGCGGCCAATGCCGAGCTTGTCTCTCTGCTGAACTCGATAAAAAGTATCGAGTCCGATTCAGGGCGCTGGGTGTGAACGATCTGAGCACCGCTCACCGGGCTGTTGAGATGTGCGACCTTCCGTTGCTTCGTGAACTCCTCGACGGCGGCGCCGACATCCACGAAGAGCACGGCGGCCTCACGCTGCTGCACCATGCCATCGACGTCGAGATCGACAGTCACGCGCAGACGGGCGAGCCGCTGCACGTGGACGTGACGGCTTACTTGCTGGCGCGAGGAGCGGACCCGAAGCGCCGTTCTGATGGCGGTCGTGGCGTCAGCGCCGAGCACATGGCCTTCGTAGACGGTCATTGGCTGGCATCGGCCCTCTTCGAGGCGTGGGCGGCCAGGCCCTGATGAGAAGTCGTGAAGATCGCCATGACGGGTGCTGAATACGCCGTCACTCTCGGCGATTTTCGACAAGGTTGCTTACCGGTAGGCGGGGCGCGGGTCTGCCGAGTCATATTTCCTGCGGCGCCCGATCAGGCATGTCGTGGGCCCGCCGCCATTCTCGGGTGGCTCGCGCTTCGGATCACCTTGAGGCGACGGCGCCTGCCGCAGCTGAGGTAACCGTCGGCACATGTCGACGAGAGTCGGTGCTCGAACAACCTCAAGAGGCAATGTTCGACCGATGTGAGCGAACAGCTGAAAACGCTGTTCAGAAGTGTGCCCTCGGCAGGATTCGAACCTGCGACACCTGCCTCCGGAGGGCAGTGCTCTATCCCCTGAGCTACGAGGGCGTTGCCGCCTGAGCGACGTTGGAAGCTTAGCGCATGTCCCCGCGGGCTCTCGCGAGTGGTGGTCGTTAACCGGCGTGATGCCCGACGAGGCGGCCAGGGGCCCCTCTGACCAGGTCTTTCGCAAGAGCGAGCCGGCAGGCATCGGAAATGCGTAGCGTTGGTGGCATCGACGAACTGGGAGGACCTGGTGATCGAACCGTTCGAGGTGAGGATCCCCGAATCCGACATCGAAGACCTGCGCACCCGGCTGCGCGCGACGCGCTGGCCCGAGCCTGCCACTGTCGACGACTGGGAACAGGGTGTCCCGCTGGAGTTCGCGCGGGAGTTGTGCCGGTATTGGGCGGAGGACTACGACTTCGGATTGGCCGCCCGGGTCAACGCTTTCCCGGGCTTCAAGACCACTGTGGACGGTCTCGGGATCCACTTCCTGCACGTTCGCTCGCCGGAGCCGGACGCGACACCGCTCGTGCTCACGCACGGCTGGCCGGGTTCGGTCGTGGAGTTCCTCGACGTGCTCGGGCCGCTGACCGATCCCGCCGCGCACGGAGGCGATCCCGCGGACGCGTTCCACGTCGTGGCGCCGTCGCTGCCGGGGTTCGGCTGGAGTGACAAACCGTCGTCGACGGGGTGGAACGTCGAGCGCATCGCCCTGGCCTGGGACGAGCTGATGGGGCGGCTCGGGTACGAGCGGTACGCCGCGCAGGGCGGCGACTGGGGTGCCGGGGTGACGAACATGCTCGCCAAGGTGGCCCCGGAGCGGCTGATCGGCGTCCACGTGAACATGGCGGGCGTCCCGTACGACGGGTCCGTTCTCGGCGATCCGACGGCGGAGGAGAGGGCGGCGATCGGCGATCTGGCGCGGTTCCGCGCCGTCGGATCGGCGTACGCGCAACAGCAGGCGACGCGTCCGCAGACGGTGGGCTACGGGCTCACCGACTCGCCGGTCGCGCAGGCCGCGTGGATCGCCGAGAAGTTCTGGGAGTGGACCGACAACGACGGCTCGCCGGAGAGCGCGCTGTCGTGGCGGCAGATGCTCGACGCGATCTCCGTCTACTGGTTCACCGCGACGGCGGCCTCATCGGCGCGGATCTACTGGGAGAACAAGGAGCGGGACGTCAGCCCCGTTGAAGTTCCTTCGGGTATCTCCATCTTCCCCCGCGAGATCATCCGGCCGTCCCGGCGCTGGGCGGAGCTGCGCTACACCGATCTTCGCTGGTACGAGGTGCTGGCCGAGGGCGGCCACTTCGCCGCGTTCGAGCAGCCCGAGGCCTTCGTCGGGCAGTTGCGGGGGTTCTTCCGGTCGCTTCGGTAGCGGTGCGTGGCGGTTTCAGGTTTCGGGAAGGCCCTCCTGGGGGATGGCTTCCTTGTGTGGCTTAAGACAGGGTGAACTTAGGCTCACCTGTATTGCACATATGCGCATGTGACAATATATTCGGCCTGTCGACTTCACGAGAGGCGGAGCAATGGGTCACGGGCACGGGCATGGGACGGCCGCGCCGTCGAGCGCGTCAGGCCGCTACCTCAAGAGCCTGACGATCGCGCTGGTCATCGGCGCCGGCTTCATGGTCATGGAGTTCATCGTCGGGTTCGCCACCGGCTCGCTCGCGCTCATCTCCGACGCCGCCCACATGTTCACCGACGTCCTCGGCGTCGGCATGGCACTGGCGGCCATCCTGCTCGCCCGCCGCAGCGGCCCGACGCTCACCAGGACGTTCGGCTTCTACCGCGCCGAAGTGCTCGCGGCGCTGGGCAACGCCATCCTGCTGTTCGGCGTTGCGGGGTACGTCCTGGTCGAGGCCATCGGCCGGATCAGCGACCCGCCCGCCGTGCCCGGCCTGCCTGTCCTGCTGGCCGCGGCCGCGGGCCTCGTCGCCAACATCGTCTCCTTCATGATCCTGCGCAAGGGCGCGGAAGAGAGCATCAACGTCCGGGGCGCGTACCTCGAAGTCCTCGCCGACCTGATCGGCTCGGTCGGCGTGCTGCTGAGCGGCGCGATCACGCTGCTGACCGGCTGGCGCTACGCCGACCCGATCATCGGTGTCGCGATCGGCCTGTTCGTCCTGCCCCGCACCTACGCCCTCGCCCGGCGCGCGCTGCGGATCCTGTTCCAGCACGCGCCCAAGGGCGTCGACGTCGCCGGGATCCAGGCCGAACTCGGCGGGCTGAAGGGTGTCGAGGACGTCCACGACCTGCACGTCTGGACGCTGACTTCGGGGATGGAGGTCGCTTCGGCGCACCTCACCATCGCACCGACCGTCGAGCAGGCCGAGGTGCTCACCGAGGCCCAGAACCTCCTGGCGAACCGCTACTCGATCGAGCACGCGACCCTGCAGATAGAAGTGCCCCAGTGCGCTAAACGCTGCCAGGAGCTGTCCTGGTAACCACGCATTTCGTCCTCTGAATGCGGTAGTCGGCAAAGCGAACTACCGCATTCAGAGGACGAAATGCGTCAGGCGGGGAGGGGAGCGGCGCCGCGCTCCTGGAGCAGGCCCTTCATGAGGGTCATTTCCGCGCCCTGCGAAACGAGCATGCTCTGCGTCAGCGACTTCACGTCGGCGATCGACGTGTGGTCGTAGCCGTACTGAGCCATCTCCGTTCCGCCCATGTGGTGCCGGAGCATCAGCTGCAGGAAGAAGACGTCCATCTCCTTGCCGGTCAGCGACCGCAGTTTGGCGAGTTCGGCCGACGTCGCCATCCCCGGCATCGGGGCGCCGTTCGACGGCTTCATGTCGGCGCCACCGTGCCCGCCGTGACCGGCCATCGGCTCGGTCATCCAGGTCATGTAGGCGCCGGTCGTCTGCTCGGGCTGGCCCCACAGACCGAGCCAGCCCTTCATCCGGCCGACCTGGCCGGTCTGCGTGCGCTCGATGTCGAACGCGAGGGTCTTGATCGCCGGATCGGTCGTGTGGTCCCGCGCCCAGCCCGCCATGGTGACGGCCTGGAGGTGGTGCACCGACATGTCCTGCGCGAAGCCGACCTCGACCGATCCCGTGCCCGGGGTCTTCTGCTCCGGCTCGGAGTCGATCAGCCTGGTCGTCAGCGCGCCGAGGCCGAAGCCGAGGATCAGCATGACGACCAGGGCGGCCCCGATCACCAGCCATCGGCTCTTGGCCGACCGTGAGACTTCTTCCTGGAGATCGGGGTCCACTTGGCTCACTACTTGCTCGCGGGCGCCGAGGGCTGGGTGGCGGGCGCGGACGGCACGCCGCTCTGACCGGCGCCGGGCTGGTCCTGCTGCGTGCCCGCGGTGCCCTTGTAGTCCATCGGCTTCGCGCCCGGCCCCGGCGGGGTCGGGTCGAAGTCGCCCGGCTCGATCTGCGCGTCACAGGTGGCGTCACGCTCGGGGTACGCGCCGTACGGGTTGGTGCGCAGGGCGGCGATGAACTGGTCGATCCGCTCGTCGGAGGCGGAGTCCAGCTTCAGCTGGTGGCCCCAGGACTGCAGCGAGATCGGCTTGTCCAGGTTCGGGTACGGCGACATCACCGTGTACGGCTTGCCCTCGACGCGCACCTTCAGCAGGTCGAGCGCCTCACCGGAGATCTGCGCCGGGTTGTAGGCGATCCAGACCGCGCCGTGTTCGAGACCGTGGACCATGTTCTCGTTGCGGACGGCCTTCTCGTAGACGACGCCGTTGCACGCGGCCCAGGCCTGGTCGTGCGGGCCACCGAAGGGCGGGGTCTTGTCGTAGGCGACGCGCTCGGCGGCCGTGACGTGCACGGAACCCTCGTAGGTGGCCGTGGTCACGCCCGGGATCCGCTTCGACGGGTCCGGGTCCTGCTGAGAGGGGGCGAAGGCGGCCGCGGCCTCTTCGCGGGTCTTCTGCTCACGCTTGGGCGCCGAAGCGACCATGTAATAGGTGACCACCGAGGCAGCCAGGACGACGATCGCGACGACGGCGATGATCGTGCCCCAGGGCGTGCCCTTCTTGGACACGACGGAACTACGGGCGGCCTTCATCGCGTTCTTCGACGACGCGCCCTTTTTTCTGGTTGTCCCGTTAGCCATGGCTCCTGCGTTCTCCGAAGGGGGTGGTCCCTGCGCGGGCCAGTGTAGAGACCGCGCGTCTGATCACCGTGAACAGTTCGAAGATCACCGGCTTGGCTCACACCTTCCGGCGGTCGCTGCGAAGCCCGGACCAGGTCACACCTAGAATTCCGCGAGTGACTCCCGCAGCTCTCGCCGACCTGGTCCGTAACTCCGCCGTGCAGGTTCTCACCGCGCGCGGCCTCGACGATTCCGTGCTGCCGGAGAAGGTGACGATCGAGCGTCCCCGCAATCCCGAGCACGGCGATTACGCGACCAACCTGGCGTTGCAGGTGGCCAAGAAGGCGGGCATGAAGCCCCGCGACTTCGCCGACGCGCTGGCCGAGGCGCTCTCGGCCACCGACGGCATCGACTCGGCCGAGGTCGCCGGGCCGGGCTTCCTCAACCTGCGGCTCGCCGCCGACGCGCAGGGTCAGATCGTCCAGCAGGTGCTCGACGCCGGCGAGAAGTACGGCCTCGGCGACGCGCTGGCGGGCGTCAAGATCAACCTCGAGTTCGTTTCGGCGAACCCGACCGGCCCGATCCACCTCGGCGGCACCCGCTGGGCCGCGGTCGGCGACGCGCTGGGCCGCGTGCTGTCCGCGCAGGGCGGCCTGGTCACCCGGGAGTACTACTTCAACGACCACGGCGCGCAGATCGACCGCTTCGTCCGCTCGCTGATCGCCGCCGCCAAGGGCGAGCCCGCCCCCGAGGACGGCTACGCGGGCGGCTACATCAACGACATCGCCGCCGAGGTCATCCGGCAGGAGCCGAGCGCGCTGTCGCTGCCCGACGACGAGCGGGCCGAGACCTTCCGCCGGGTCGGCATCGAGCTCATGTTCTCCGAGATCAAGCAGAGCCTGCACGATTTCGGCACCGATTTCGACGTCTACTTCCACGAGAACTCGCTGCACGAGTCCGGCGCCGTGGCGGCCTCGGTCCAGCAGCTGAAGGACTCCGGGAACCTGTACTTCGAGGACGGCGCCTGGTGGCTCAAGTCCAAGGAGCACGGCGACGACAAGGACCGCGTCGTCATCAAGAAGGACGGCAACCCGGCCTACATCGCCGGTGACCTCGCCTACTTCCAGGACAAGCGCAAACGCGGTTTCGACCTGTGCATCTACATGCTCGGCGCGGACCACCACGGCTACATCGCCCGGCTCAAGGCCGCCGCGGCCGCCTTCGGTGACGACCCCGCCGTCGTCGAGGTGCTGATCGGCCAGATGGTCAACCTGGTCTCCGAGGGCAAACCGGTCCGGATGAGCAAGCGCGCCGGCACCGTGATCACCATGGAGGACCTCGTCGGCACCGTCGGGGTGGACGCGGCGCGCTACGAGCTGATCCGCTACTCCGTCGATTCCACTTTGGACATCGACCTGGACCTGCTGCGCAAGCATTCCAACGACAACCCGGTCTACTACGTCCAGTACGCCCACGCGCGGCTGGCCTCGTTGCAGCGCAACGCCGCCGATCTCGGGCTGAAATCCGATGGCGCCGTCGACTTCGGACTGCTTACGCTGCCCGCCGAGGGCGATCTGATCCGCACGATCGGCGAATTCCCGACCGTCCTCCGCCGGGCCGCACAGCTGCGCGAACCGCACCGCGTCGCCCGGTACCTCGAAGAGCTCGCCGGCGCGTACCACAAGTTCTACACGGTCGGCCGTGTTCTTCCCCAGGGCGACGAGGAGGCCACCCCCCTCACGTTCGCCCGGCTCGCGCTGTGCCAGGCCGCCCGCCAGGTGCTGGCGAACGGCCTCAACGTGCTCGGTGTCTCTGCTCCGGAACGGATGTAACCCAGAATGGCTCACCCCGCGGGCCCCCGCCACGCCGACGTCTACCCCCACGCCGACGCCTCCGGTTTCCCGCCGTCGAGTCCGGAAGAACTCGACAGGCTGTACCCGAAAGTCTGGCCCCGCAACACTTTCCGCGGCGGTGACGGCGTCGTCCGCATCGCGGGTGTCGACGTCCGCGAACTCGCCGAGAAGTACGGCACGCCGCTGTTCGTCGTCGACGAGGCCGACTTCAAGTCCCGGTGCGCCGACTACGCCGAGGCGTTCGACGACCCGGCGCTCGTGCACTACGCGTCCAAGGCGTTCCTGTCCATCGAGATCGCCCGCTGGGTGGCCGAACAGGGGCTGAGCCTGGACGTCTGCAGCGGCGGCGAACTCGCCGTGGCGCAGCGCGCGAACTTCCCGGCCGAGCGGATCACCTTCCACGGCAACAACAAGGCGCTGTGGGAACTGGAAGCCGCCGTCGAAGCCGGCGTCGGCACGGTCGTGGTCGACTCCTACTACGAGATCGCGCGGCTGGCCGACGTCGCCGCCCGGCACGACATCGTGCAGAACGTCCTCATCCGGGTCACCGTCGGCGTCGAGGCGCACACCCACGAATTCATCGCGACCGCGCACGAGGACCAGAAGTTCGGTTTCTCGCTGGCCTCCGGTGACGCGGCCGAGGCCGTGCGCCGGGTGCTCAACGCGCCTTCGCTCAAGCTGATCGGCCTGCACAGCCACATCGGTTCGCAGATCTTCGACGCCGACGGTTTCGAGGTCGCGGCCCGCCGCGTGGTCGGCCTGCTGGCCGAACTCGGCAAGGAGCACGGCCCCGAACTGCTCGACCAGCTGTCGATCGTCGACCTCGGCGGTGGTTTCGGTATCGCCTACACCGACAAGGACAACCCGCCGCCGCCCGCGCAGATGATCACGCAGATCCGCGAGATCGTCCGCAAGGAATGCGAGTACGCGGGCCTTCCGGTGCCGAAGATCGCCGGTGAGCCCGGCCGCGCCATCGCCGGTCCCGGCACGATCACGCTGTACGAGGTCGGCACCATCAAGGACGTCTCGCTCGGCGACAAGGCCGCCCGGCGTTACGTCAGCGTCGACGGCGGGATGAGCGACAACATCCGCACCGCCCTCTACGACGCGGTGTACGACTGCCGTCTCGTATCCCGGTCGGCCGACGACGACGGGGACGGCCAGGTGGGTGCCGCGCTGTCCCGGGTCGTGGGAAAACACTGTGAGTCCGGCGACATCGTCGTCCGTGACTGCTGGCTCCCCGACACCCTTGCTCCCGGCGACCTGCTCGCCGTGGCGGCCACCGGGGCGTACTGCTACTCGATGGCCAGCGGGTACAACCGGCAGCCGCGGCCCGCGGTGGTGGCCGTGCGCAACGGCAGCGCCCGCGTGCTGCTGCGGCGGGAGACGACGGACGACATGCTGCGCCTGGAGGTCTAGCAAGTGTCTACTGTAGACGGACGCGTGATCAGGGTCGCCCTGCTCGGCTGCGGGACGGTCGGTGGCGAGGTCGTCCGGCTGCTCACCGAGCAGGCCGGGGAGCTCGCCGCCAGGGCGGGCGCCAGGGTGGAGCTGGCCGGGATCGCGGTGCGGCGCCCCGACAAGCACCCCGAGCTGCCGCCGGAGCTGGTGACGTCCGACGTGACGAAGCTCGTGACCTCCCCGGACGTCGACGTCGTCGTCGAACTGGTCGGCGGCATCGAGCCGGTGCGGCAGTGGCTGCTCGACGCGCTCAAGGCCGGGAAGTCCGTTGTCACGGCGAACAAAGCGCTGCTGGCCGAGCATTCCGCGGAACTGTTCGAGGCCGCCGACGCGGCAGGCGTCGACCTCTATTTCGAGGCCGCCGTGGCCGGGGCGATCCCGCTGCTGCGCCCGCTGCGCGAATCGCTGGCCGGTGACCGCATCACCCGCGTGATGGGCATCGTCAACGGCACCACCAACTACATCCTTTCCGCGATGGACTCCACCGGCGCCGGCTACGCGGAAACGCTGGAAGAGGCCAGCAGGCTCGGATACGCCGAGGCGGACCCGACGGCCGACGTCGACGGCTACGACGCCGCGTCCAAGGCCGCGATCCTCGCCTCGCTCGCGTTCCACACCCGCGTGACCGCGTCCGACGTGCACCGCGAGGGCATCGCCGACGTCACCGCGTCGGATCTTGCCGCGGCGAAGGTGCTGGGCCGCACGGTGAAACTGCTCGCCATCTGCGAGCGCGTCACCGCCGACGACGGCACCGAATCCGTTTCGGCGCGCGTGCATCCGGTGATGATCCCGCGCGGTCACCAGCTCGCCGGGGTCGGCGGCGCGTACAACGCCGTCTACGTCGAGGCCGACGCCGCCGGTGAGCTCATGTTCTACGGTCAGGGCGCCGGTGGCGCGCCGACCGCGAGTGCCGTGCTCGGCGACCTCGTCGCGGTGGCTCGAAACCGGGTCGTCGGCGGCCGTGGCCCGCGCGAATCCGCGCATGCCGCGCTCCCGGTCAGGCCGATGGGCCAGACGCCGACGCGGTACCACGTCAGTCTCGACGTGGCCGATCGAGCGGGCGTCCTCGCCCAGGTGGCCCAGGCGTTCGCCGGGCACGGTGTCAGCATCGCCGCCGTGCGCCAGCGCGACGCGAACGACACGGCCAGCCTGGTCGTGGTCACCCACCTGGCGCCGGACGCGGCATTGCGGTCCACTGTGGACGACATTGCCGAACTCGATGTGGTGAACCAGGTCGTCAGTGTGATGCGTGTGGAAGGCGAAGACCAGTGATTCCCCAACCATGGCCAGGAATCATCCAGGCTTACCCCGACCGGATCCCGGTCCCGTCCGGCGCGAAGGTGATCACGCTCGGCGAAGGCAACACCCCGCTGCTGCCCGCGCCGCATCTCTCGGAACTCACCGGCTGCGAGGTCCACCTCAAGGTCGAAGGCGCGAACCCCACCGGGTCGTTCAAGGACCGCGGGATGACCGTGGCCATCACGCACGCGCTCGCCAGCGGGCTCAAGGCGGTCATCTGCGCCTCCACCGGCAACACCTCCGCCTCGGCCGCGGCGTACGCGGCCCGCGCCGGGCTCACCTGCGCGGTGCTCGTCCCGCAGGGCAAGATCGCGATGGGCAAACTCGCCCAGGCCGTGCTGCACGGCGCGCGGATCCTGCAGGTGGACGGCAACTTCGACGACTGCCTCGAACTGGCGCAGAAAACCGCGATCGACTACCCGGTGACCTTGGTCAACTCGGTCAACCCGGTGCGTATCGCCGGCCAGAAGTCGGCCGCGTTCGAGATCTGCGACGTGCTCGGCCGGGCACCGGACATCCACTGCCTGCCGGTCGGCAACGCGGGCAACATCACCGCCTACTGGGCCGGATATTCCGAGTACGCGGGCGACGGTGTGGTGAAGAACACCCCTCGCATGTTCGGTTTCCAGGCGGCGGGTGCCGCGCCGCTGGTGCACGGCGAGCCGGTGGCCGATCCGGACACGATCGCGACCGCCATCCGCATCGGCAGCCCCGCTTCCTGGGACGGCGCGATGAAGGCGAAGAACGCGTCCGCCGGGCTGTTCGAGGCGATCACCGACGAGAAGATCCTCGAGGCGTACCGGCTGCTGGCCCGCAAGGAAGGCGTGTTCGTGGAGCCAGCCTCGGCGACCAGCGTCGCGGGCCTGCTCGCGACGTCCGCGGACGGCCGCCTGCCGAAGGGCTCGACCGTTGTGTGCACCGTCACGGGGCACGGTCTGAAGGATCCGGCCACGGCGCTGGAGGGCAATGTCGAGGTCGAGCCGCTCGCCGTCGACCCGACCGCCGTCGCCGCCGCGCTGGACCTGCGATGACCCTGCTCAAGATCAAGGTCCCGGCGTCTTCGGCGAACCTCGGCCCGGGGTTCGACGCGCTCGGCCTGGCGCTCGCGCTGTACGACCGCGTCGAACTCCAGATCACCGACGCCGGGCTCAAGATCGAGGTGACCGACGTCGGCGCGGGCGGCGTGGACGACGTCCCGACCGACGAATCGCATCTGGTCGTGCGGGCCTTCCGGCGCGGTTGCGAGCACCTCGGTCTCCGGCCGCCCGGCGTGCACCTGCGCTGTTTCAACGCCATCCCGCACGCCCGCGGCCTCGGCTCGTCCGCGTCCGCCGTGGTGACCGGGGTCGCGGCGGCGTACGCGCTGGCTGAGAAGCCCCTGGACGACGACGCCCTCCAGCTGGCGGCCGAGTTCGAGGGACACGCCGACAACGCCGCGGCGAGCCTGCTGGGCGGCTTCGTGGTGGCGTGGAACGAGGGCGAGCGGTTCCGCGCCGAACGGCTCCAGCCGCATCACGACATCCGGCCCGTGGTCGCCGTCCCGGCGCTGCGGTCCTCGACCGACGCCACCCGCGGGCTCCTGCCCGAGCGGGTCCCGCACGCCGACGCGGCGTTCACGGCCGGTCGCGCGGCGCTCGCGGTGCACGCGCTGACCGCGCGCCCCGACCTGTTGCTCTCCGCGACCGAAGATCGGCTCCATCAGCATTACCGCGCGTCCGCGTACCCGGCGAGCAGCGAATTGGTGCGCGCGCTGCGGGCCGAAGGGGTGGCCGCGGCCATCTCCGGGGCCGGTCCGACGGTGCTCGCCTTGACGACCGAGGGAATACTCCCAGCGGGCGTCGACGTTACGTCTTTCGACGTCACCGAGCTGCCGATCGATCCGGGCGGCGTTCAGGTTGCGGCTCAGTAAAGCCTCGGTCACATGCCGGAGCCCCGCCCCGCCACGCGGGGGGTGGTTGTTGCACCGGACCGTGGCGCGGTCTACCCTCGGGGGCGTTCGATCACCGTGCGTTTCCGCACCCGGTGCCGGTCCAGGTGACCAGTGTCATCCTTGGCCCGCATCCTTCGTTGATCCGCCAGTTCCGTACACCGCCTGGCAAGCGGGGAGTAGCGGATGGACGCAGGCGGGTTCCCGGTTCCGGCGGTGCCGAATTCCGCTTCCTCCGTTTGGAGGACGCAAATCCCTGTGCTGGAGGCCTTCTAGCTGTGTTCAACACGGCCGAGGAGCTGATCGCCCGTATCGGGGGCCAATTACGCCGTTTCGCAATCGGACGCGAGCGGCGGTCCGCTGATCCACCTGGAGGCGTGGATCGGTCAGGAAGGACATTTGTGAGCAACACCGATCTTTTGAGCGACGTCGAAGGTGGCGCCGCCGAGTCGAACGGCGTCGTCGCTCCCAAGCGCACGGTCGGCGGATTGACCGGCAAGACCGTCGCCGAACTGCGCTCGATCGCTGGGGACCTTGGCATCGGCGAGACGACGGGCATGCGCAAGGGCGATCTGATCGCGGCCATCCGCGAGCGCCAGGGCAAGACCAAGCGCAAGACCCCCGCCGCGGCGAGCGAAACGCTTCCGCTCGAGGGGATCGACGCACCGCGCAAGGCCCCAAAGGCCGAAGCGCCCAAGACCGAGGCCCCGAAGCAGGAGGCCCCGAAGGCGGAAGCCGCTCCGGCCGAGGCTCCTCGTGCGGAGAAGGCCGAGAAGGTTTCGGAGAACGGCTCCGCGCCCGCCGCCGAGCGGCCCGCGCAGCAGGACAACGGAGCGCCGCAGGACGGCCAGCCGCAGCAGGAAGAGGGCGGCCGCAGCCGTCGTCGCCGCGGCTCCAACCGCGCCGCGGGTTCGCCCGAGCAGGGCGGCCAGCAGCGTGAGCGCGGCGACCGTGGCGACCGCGGCGAGCGGGGCGACCGCGGTGACCAGGGCGGCAACCGTCAGGGCAACCGCGACGGCCGTGGCCAGGACAACCGCCAGCGCAACCAGCAGGGCGGCGGCCAGGACAACAGCCAGCGCCAGGGCCAGGGCCCGCAGGGTGACGACGACGAGGAAGGCGGCCGTCGCGGCCGTCGCTTCCGCGACCGTCGCCGCCGGGGTTCCGGCGGTGGCCGCGAACAGGGCGGTTCGCCCGACACCGAGATCCGCGAGGACGACGTCCTGCTGCCCGTCGCGGGCATCCTGGACGTGCTCGACAACTACGCGTTCGTGCGTACCTCGGGCTACCTCGCCGGGCCGAACGACGTGTACGTCTCGCTTTCGCTGGTCCGCAAGTACGGCCTGCGCCGCGGTGACGCCATCACCGGTGTCGTGCGCCAGCCGCGTGACGGCGAGCAGCAGCGGCAGAAGTTCAACCCGCTGGTGCGCGTCGACTCGATCAACGGCCTGGAGCCGGACGAGTCCAAGCGCCGTCCGGAGTTCACCAAACTGACCCCGCTGTACCCGAACGAGCGGCTGCGCCTCGAGACCGAGCCGCACAAGCTCACCACCCGCGTCATCGACCTGGTGATGCCGGTCGGCAAGGGGCAGCGTGCGCTGATCGTTTCGCCGCCGAAGGCCGGCAAGACGACGATCATGCAGGACATCGCGAACGCGATCTCGACGAACAACCCCGAGTGCCACCTGATGGTCGTGCTCGTGGACGAGCGTCCCGAAGAGGTCACCGACATGCAGCGGTCGGTGAAGGGTGAGGTCATCGCCTCGACCTTCGACCGCCCGCCGTCCGACCACACCTCGGTCGCGGAGCTGGCCATCGAGCGGGCGAAGCGCCTGGTCGAGATGGGCCACGACGTCGTCGTGCTGCTCGACTCGATCACCCGTCTGGGCCGTGCGTACAACCTGGCGGCCCCGGCGTCCGGCCGGATCCTCTCCGGTGGTGTCGACTCGACGGCGCTGTTCCCGCCGAAGCGGTTCCTCGGCGCGGCGCGCAACATCGAGAACGGCGGCTCGCTGACGATCTTCGCCACGACGATGGTCGAGACCGGTTCCACCGGTGACACGGTCATCTTCGAAGAGTTCAAGGGCACCGCGAACGCGGACCTCAAGCTCGACCGGAAGATCGCCGAGCGGCGCGTCTTCCCCGCGGTGGACATCAACCCGTCCGGTACCCGCAAGGAAGACCTGCTGCTCTCGCCGGACGAGCTCGCGGTCACCCACAAGCTGCACCGGGTGCTGCACGCGCTGGACTCGCAGCAGGCCATCGACCTGCTGATCTCGCGCCTGCGCAAGACGAAGACCAACATCGAGTTCCTCATGCAGGTCTCGAAGACGGCCCTCGGCTCGAACGACGACGACTGAGCTTCGTAGCTGAACCGAAGGGGCCCTTCACGCATCCGATGCGTGAAGGGCCTCTTCGCTGCGTCTGATGGGGGAAGCATGGCTTCGATGCCGGGGCGGATCGTCGTGTATGGGGTCACCGGTTCGGGCAAGACGACGTTGGCGCGAAAGCTGGCCGGGCGGACCGGGCTACCTTGGCATTCGGTCGACGACGATCTCGCCTGGCAGCCGGGTTGGGTGCCCGTGCCCGACGACGAGCAACGACGCCGGATCACCGCGCTGGTCGCGGGGGAGCGCTGGATCATCGACGGCATGTTCGCCAAATGGCGAGACATCGCGTTGCCCCGCGCCGAATTGATCGTGGCTCTGGACTATCCGCGCCGGGTTTCGCTGAGCCGTCTGGTGCGCCGGACCGTGGTGCGTTGCGTCACCCGTCGCCGGATCTGCAACGGCAACGTCGAAACGCTGCGGGGCATGCTCTCCGGCGACTCGATCATCTTGTGGCACTTCCGCTCGTTCGCGCGCAAACGGCGCACGATCCGCGGCTGGACCGCTGATCCCGGGGTGCCGGTGGTGCGGCTGACTTCGCCGCGCGCAACCGAACGCTGGCTGGCCCTCGTGAGTGGTAATCGACGTGAGATGGGCGATCATGCGTGATCAGGCGGCGATCACGCGTGATCAGAGACGGATCTCGCGTGATCAGGCGGCGTTCACGGTGTTCGCCGCCTGATCACGCGAGTTACGTCTTCGCTCACCGTCCCGCTCGGGCACGATCCCGCCCCCAGATGCGCGTGAAGGCCCCCTTTCCTCGGCTCAGCCGAGGAAAGGGGGCCTTCACGCGCTGTCGGGGCGCCTCAGCTCACGAGATCAGCGGTGCGGAACGGCCGCGGGGGTCCAGCCGCGGTAGTTGTTGAAGTAGTGCACGCTCGACGCGTGGCCGATCTTGCCGCCGATGCTGGAGGCGTAGATCCCGCCGGAGCCGTCGGCGATGCCGACGTGACCCCACTGGCTGATGTTCCAGTACACGAAGGAGCCCTTCGGCGGCGTCCCGGTCGTGTGCTTCGGGCTCGCGCCGTTCCAGTGCGCGTTGGCCGAGGCCCAGACACCGGTCGTCCCGTACGCGTTCTCGACGGCCTTCTCGCAGAGGCCCTGGTACGCGGTCGAGCCGGCGTGGTTCTTGAACCACTGGACGGCGCCGGCGGGCGTGCCGTCACCGGCACCCTGGATGGCCAGGTCGCCCTCGGGCACGGTGGTGAACGTTCCCGCCGCCGGGTTGATGTCGGCGGCGGTGATGGTGGCGCCCGCTTCGGGGGCGGCCGGAGCGGCCCCGGCGACCGGAGCCACGGCGAGGGCCGCGATGGCCAGCGCGGCGACGGACGCCGGCTTCGCCACCTTGGCGAGGATGGTGCGCATGATCAGTACCTCCTGTTGAGGAATTACCAACAGTGAGGACGGTCCCGTGATCAAGTACAAATTTCGTACAACTCAACGTCGATAGTTGATAACTCAACGTGTTGGAATATGCGGGGGCAGGGGTGCGTTGACGCCACTGCCAGCACATCTGGCAAAATCACCCGCTGAAGTCCGGCACCGGTTCACCCCGCTCGGGGACCCGGGGCCAACGAGAGAGGACACCATGAAAAGCGGTATTCACCCCGAGTACGTCGTCACGCACGTGAACTGTGACTGTGGCAACGAATTCACCACGCGCAGCACCAAGACCTCCGGCAACCTCCACGTCGAGATCTGCTCGAACTGCCACCCGTTCTACACCGGCAAGCAGAAGCTCATGGACACCGGCGGCCGCGTCGCGCGCTTCGAGGCTCGCTACGGCAAGCGCAAGAAGGCCGAAGACGCCAAGTAGCTTGAACGACGGCGCCTACCCGCATGTCCGGGTAGGCGCCGTTTTCTTTGGTGTTACAGCCTTGGTTCTTTTGTCCGGGTCCGTTGAGAGGTGGAGTGGTGGATTCGAGTTCGCTGAAGGGTCTGCTCGAAGAGCACGCCCAGCTGGAAGAGCAGCTGGCCGACCCGTCCGTGCACGCCGACCAGGCGCGCGCCCGCAAGCTCGGCCGCCGGTACGCGGAGCTGAGCCCGGTCGTCAAGACGGTCCGTGAGCTCGACACCGCCCGCGACGACCTCGAGACGGCGAAGGAACTGGCTGCGGAAGACGCCGCTTTCGCGGCCGAGGCCGAGGAGATCTCCGCCAAGATCCCCGTGCTCGAAGCCAAGCTCACCGAACTGCTCCTGCCGCGCGACCCGTACGACGGCTCCGACGTGGTCATGGAGATCAAATCGGGTGAAGGCGGCGAGGAGTCGGCGCTGTTCGCCGGCGACCTGCTGCGCATGTACCTGCGCTACGCCGAGCGTCACGGCTGGAAGGCCGAGGTGCTCGACTCGGTCGACTCGGACCTCGGCGGCTTCAAGGACGTCACCGTGTCCATCAAGAGCCGGTCGGCCGAGGCCGACGGCGTCTGGGCGCGGCTGAAGTTCGAGGGCGGGGTGCACCGCGTGCAGCGCGTGCCCGCCACCGAATCGCAGGGCCGGATCCACACCTCCGCCTCGGGCGTGCTCATCTACCCCGAACCCGAGGACGTCGAGGTCGAGATCGACCCCAACGACCTGCGGATCGACGTCTACCGTTCGTCCGGCCCCGGCGGCCAGAGCGTGAACACGACCGACTCGGCCGTGCGGATCACGCATATCCCCACCGGCGTGGTCGTCTCGTGTCAGAACGAGAAGTCGCAGATCCAGAACCGCGCCCGCGCCCTGCAGGTGCTCCAGGCCCGCCTCCAGGCGATCGCCGAGGAGGAGGCCGCCGCGAAGGCGTCGGACGCGCGCCGTTCGCAGGTCCGCACCGTCGACCGCTCCGAGCGGGTCCGCACGTACAACTTCGCCGAGAACCGCATCGCCGACCACCGGGTGAACTACAAGGCGTACAACCTGGACCAGGTCCTCGACGGCGACCTCGACGGCGTGCTGGACGCGCTCATCACCGCGGACCGCGAGGAGCGGCTCGCCGCCCACGCGGGCTGATCTGCGCCGTCCTAAGGAATCTCGAAGTTCTTGGAAACCGACAGCAAATAGTCGCCTGGCCGTACTCCCAGGTCCTTTTCGTCGAATCTGCTGAACATCGCCGTCACCGCTGTGCCGGCGACACGAATCACGGACTGGCGATCGATGAGGTACGGCTCCTCGATCGAGTACCCGACATGGGCATCGTCGAGGGCGGCCCGGAACTCGTGTTTGGTCACGGTCGACTCGTGCGGCCCGCCCTTGGGTGTCAACGGTGACGGCACGGAAAAGGTGTGCCCTGGCCATGTTTCGAGTTTGATGGACGAAACCCGGTCGCGGGTGACGTCCAAAGACAGGCTGTCCCAGCGGTAGGGATATCCATCGGCTTTGCCGCCGAGCAGACGGATCGCCGGATGGGGATGACCCGGACCCAGCACGGCGGAGGCCGCTGCCAACGTCATACCGCCGTGGATCGGCCCGACGCGGCCGGTGCCGGCGAACTCGATCAGCAGGTCCATCATGCCGCGATATTAGCCAGCCGGGGCGGGTATCAGCCCGGCTCGGTGTAGAACGGATCGTCCTCCAGCGCGGTGTGGATCGCCCGGACCGACATGCTCACGTGCGAAAGCCTGTCGGTCACCTCGTGCGTCACCCGGCTGAGCGCTTCTTCGCCGCTTTCCCCGGCGAGAGCGGGAAAAGCCGACAGCAGCACCGCTTCGCACGGCCCCGCGTCCGTGCTGATCCGGACCAGCGACGCCGAAAGGTCGGTCGCGGGGCGGCCGCACAGGTCCACGGCCAGCCGCAGGTCGCCGGTGGGGACGTAGAGATGCACCCGTGAAATGACATCGGTTTCCGCCCGCGGGGTGAAATCGTGCCTGGTGACGTACGCGGGTTCGCGGGGATCAGTGCCGCCGACGGACGCCATCAGCGAATAGAGCGTGAATCCGTCCGCCGGGATGTCGTAGGCATCGTAGCTACCGTATTGCCCGGTCTTCGGTGTGCCGTGTATTTCGAAGAATTCCGCATTCAGGCCGAAGTGGAAAAGCGCGGGTACCGCGGCGCGATGCAGTGTTTCGGCGGGATCTTCGCCGTCGGCCGGCGGCGTGCGATAGCCGACGGAGACCAGGTATCCCGTCCAGCCGCCTTCCGGGTCCGCCCGGCAGATCTCCAGCTCGGTGGCCTCGAACTCGCCGATGAGACGTTCGCCCAGCGCGGCGGCCGCGGCGAAATCCTCGGTTTCGATATTCGCCGATATCCGCGTGACGACTGTCGTTTCCCGGAGATCCATGACTGTTTCTTGAGCCCTTCGGCGCGTACGGGTTCGTTCAGCCTACGGGTGGCGGGGAGCGGCGTCCGATCGGGCCTGTCGTCGATTCCCGGCTTCCGCTACGGTCCCTGGTCGATAAGGGGAACCCGTCCCGGGAGAACACGAATGGAAAGATCGTTTCCGGCGACCCGGAAACGTGTTCCGCGAGCTCTCGTTCTCGTCGCCGGAACGGGACTGCTGAGCGCGGCCGTCGTCGCGAGGATCGGCCGGTTCGGGTTCAACCCGACCGACCAGGGCTTCGTGCTCGCCCAGGTGTGGCGGGTCCTGCACGGCGAGATCCCGCAGGTTGATTTCCTCGGGCCGAGACCGTTCGGTTCGGCCTATCTGCATCTGATCGATCATCTCGTGCCCGCGCCGCTGATGATCGGCTCGGGTTTCGTGATGATGGTGCAGCTGACCGTCGCCACGGTCGCCCTGGCCGCGTTCCTGACCGGGACATCGCCGCTGGACTGGGGCCCGACGCGGCTCGGACTGGTCTTCACCGCCGTCCTGGTCGGCCTGAACACGTATCCGGTGATGGCCTGGCACACCGTCGACGGTGTCTTCCTGGTCGCGGTCGGCTGGTGGCTGCTCGACGGCGGGCTGCGCTCGGGCTCGCGATGGCGGCGTCTGTCCGGCCTGTTCTGCCTCGGGTTCGCGGTGATCGTCAAGCAGAGTTTCCTGTTCGCGGTCCCGATCGGGGTGCTGATCCTGCTGTTCCACCCCGCCGCAGCGCCGAGAAAGGTGCCACGTCTGCTGGGTGACCTCTTGATGCTCGGCGCGGCGCCGTTGCTGTACTTCGGCATGGTCACCGCCGCCGGAGGCCTGCGGTCGGCGATCACGCAACTCTCCAGCGGCACTCAGACCTGGGGTGAAGGCCTTTTCCGGTTCTGGACGGCGGAATTCGCGGGCCGGGCGGACCCGCGGACGTATTTCGTCCCGGTGCTGCTCGGGATATGCGTGCTGGCCGTGGCGTGGTCGGCCCGCGACCAGTTCGGCGAGCCGGGCCGGTGGCTCCGTGGCGCGACGGGCTTGTGCGTCGTGGCGGTCGTGGTGTTCGTCGTGGCCGACGGCGGCTTCGAGCACGCGGGTGGCTGGCCGGTCACCCTGCTGTGGCTCTTCCTGGCCGCCGCCGTGCTCGACGCCGTCGTCCGAAGACGGTTGCCCTGGCGGTATCTGGCGGTCGCCGCGCTCGGCTGGATGGCCAGCCTGTCCTGGGGTTACCCGCTTCCCGGCCTGCTGGCCGGGATCTTCGCGCTGGGAGTGCTGGACGCGGTGCCGCCGCCGCGTCCGTCCGAGTCCGCGGGCGGGGTCTTCGCCGCGGCCGCGTTCGTGCTCGCCGGGTTGCTGCTGATGTCCGCGCACGACAAGGCGCCGTACGCGGACCGGCCGCAGGGCGAACTGACGAAGGATCTCGGGGACATCGCCCCGGCGCTGCGCGGCGTCCGCACGAATCCCAGCGTGTACACCTACGTCGCCCAGATCCGGGGCTGCCTCGACCGTTATCCGGCGTCGAAGGTCGCGGTCCTGCCGGACAATCCGTTCGTCGCCCCGATCTTCGAGGTCCGCAACCCGTTCCCGCTGGACTGGCCGTTGCCGATGGAACTCACCGGCGACAGTCCGGAAAGGATGGTGGAGGCGGCGGAAAACCTTGCCCGCGAAGGGGATTACCTTGTGCTCTTCCAGACAGTGAAAGCCGTTTCGCTGACCGCGGGCGCGCCGGTCCCCGAAGCAGTCGGCCCGGACGCGCGGACGGTCGCCTACACCGGCGTGGAAAAGCGGATCCAGGACGAGCTCACGGGCGCGAGGGTCGCGTGCGGCAGCTTCGCCGGATTCTGGGAACCGGCGCGTTGATGCTTCAGGCGGAGATGGACGCCGTCTCCGGCTCGCGTTCCTCGGCCGCCGGCGGTTCTTCCTTGCGCTTCGGCAGGAACGAGAGCGCGGCGAAGGCGGCGGCGAGCAGGGTCGGGTAGATCGTCAGCTGCTGGTGCTTGACGTTCTCGATGCCTTCCGCGAGGCCGGACACCAGGATCTGGCCCATCGCGAAGAGCAGGTACATGAGCACCACGATGCCGACGTCGCGGCGTCCGGTGCGGTTCCGGAAGGCGCGGAGCCCCGCCCATCCGATGAGCAGCCAGATCGGCAGCAGGGCGAACAACCCCAGCGGCGCGAGCCAGCCGGTGATCCCGGACAGGACCGGGATCCGGTACTCCTTGGCGAGCGGCGGCTGCCCGGCGTGCTCACCGAAGCTGCCGAGGTTCGGCACCCGCGCGGTCAACGTCTCCTGCGCGGACCGGTGCAGCATCTCGACGACGCGCACCGGGTGGTCGAGGTAGTACTGGGCGACGTTGCGGCGGCTGATCTTGTCGCGGTACTTCGCGTACTCGGGGTCGCGCCAGGCCGCGTTCGCGCTCCACCAGCCCGTGCCGACGTACTTCGCGAACTCGGGCGGGAGGCCCAGTGCGGCGAGGTCACCGGTGGTGTCGTGTTTCCCGTCCACGATCCCGTTGAACACGACGTGGTACATGTTGGCCTCGCGGTACTCCGCGTTGGCCGAGTCGCCTGCCCCCTGCACCAGCGCGGTACCGGTGCCGACGACGGCGAGCACGGCCAGCGGCAGCGCCCACCTGGCCAGGCCGCGGCTGCCTTCCGGCCGGACGAACAGCAGCGCGAGCGCGAACAGCGGGATCAGCAGCAGCGTCTGCGACTTCGCGTTGATCCCGATCATCGCGCCGAGCACGGTGACCGCGGCACCGGTGTAGCGCCAGGGCCCGGTGCGGTGCATGAGCAGGAGCCCGCCGGCGAGCAGGAGCATCCCGACGAAGGCGGCGCCCTCGCTCAGCACGGAGGCGAAGTACCCGAAGAAGGCCGAGTCCGCCGCGACCAGCAGCAGCGCGGCCGTGGCGATGACACTGTTCCGGACCGAAAGGCGCAGGCCGGCGACGATCGCGGCGATCCCGCCCGCGACCAGCAGACAGCCCAGCACACCCAGTACCAGCAGGTTCAGGATCGCGGACGAGCCGAGTAACTGCCCGATCCCACTGGCGATCTTGTCGATCCAGCTCTGACTGGAGATGTACTCGCTGTTGCAGGCCGGGGCGGGGCCGTAGGAGAAACGGACGAAGTATTCCGAAGGCCGGTCGAGCTCGCGAGCGCCGAGCTGGCACAGAATGCGCCAGCCGTCGCCGTTGTCCGCCATGCCGATCGGACGTGGCACCAGGAAACGGACGAGGAGCACCCCGAGCGCGGCGAAAAACACGCCCAGGGTCAGTCGGATTTCCCGGATCTTCACCCGCGTCACCTTAGAAGATTCCGCAGGGTGATCAGTTCGTACCCTCTCTAACACTTGCGGAGAGGAACTTCTGGATCACGCCGAGCCATTCGTCGCGGGCCTCGACGCCGATGCCGTGCCCGGACTCGATCTCGACCAGTTCGGCGCCGGGGATCCCGGCCGCGAGTTCACGGGAATGGGCGGGCGGGGCGAGCCCGTCGAGTGTCGTGGCGATGACGAGCGTGGGGACCGAGATCCCGGCCAGCTCGGCACGGGTGTCGACGCTCGCGACGAGGCCGACGTGTTCGGGACTCCCTTCCGGGATGAATTCGGCGAGACCTTCGATGGCGGCTTCGAGTTCCGAAGGCGACAGCGCGTTCAGGTGCTTTTCGCCGGTGGCGGCGAAGGTGAGGAACTTCGCCAGCAGCTTCCGGTCACCGCCCAGCAGCTCGCGCCAGATGTCGACGGCCAGCAGGAGCCGGTTGTCCGGTTTCGTGAACCCGGCGGTCAGGATGAGCCCGGTGACCCGATCGGGGTGCCGGGTGGCCGCGCGGACGGCGACTCCGGTGCCGAGCGAGTAGCCGAGGATCGCGAAGCGTTCGAGGCCGGCGTCGACGGCGATGGAGACCAGCTCGTCCGCGACGGAGTCGAGGTCCAGCGGCTCGCTGCTGCGCGGTGTGGCTCCGGAACCGGGGTAGTCGGGGCCGACGACGGTGTGGGTGCGGGCGAGGTCGTCGAGGATGCTCCCGAAGTTGCCCTCGACGCCGCCGCCACCGCCGTGGGCGAGCAGCAGGCCGGGACCGGAACCGCGAACGATGTGCGCGAAATGATTCGTCATGCCGGCGACGTTAGGTACTGACATCGATGTGAAGGTCAAACTCGGATGACGGGGGTCACATGCTGATCGGCGAGCTGTCCCGGCGGACCGGCGTGAGCCAGCGGCTGCTGCGCTACTACGAGGAGCAGGGGCTGCTGGTTTCGCGGCGCGATTCCAACTGCTACCGCACCTTCGACGATGACGCGGTCACCACGGTGCGGCAGATCCGCGCGCTCCTCGCGGCCGGGCTGAGCACGCACGTCATCGCCAAGATGCTCCCGTGCGCCACGGGTGAACCGCTCGAGCTGGACATGTGCCCGACCGTGGTGGCGGAGATCCGCCGCGAACTGGCCGAAATGGACGACCGCATCGACACGCTCCGGCAGCGGCGCGGGACACTGGCCGGATATCTCACCGTCGACGCGTAGGAGAACAGTTGGACGCCCTGGCCAGATTCGGCTTCGAACTGGGTGTGCTCAAGCGGATCCGGCGGGCCGGATGGTGGCAGGCCGGCGTCCGCGATCCCGAATCGGTGGCCGAGCACACCACGCGGGTCGCGCAGCTGGCCGGCCTCCTGGCGGCCGAGGGCGGCGCGGATCCGGCGAGAGCGGCGTATCTCGCGCTGTGGCACGACACGCAGGAGACGCGGACGGGCGACCTCCCGCACACGATCAAGGGTTTCGTCGAGAAGCCGGATCCGCGGGCGATCACCGCCGCGCAGACGTCGGCACTGCCCGGTGCCGCGCGTGACTCGGTGCGTGACGCCGTCGACGAGTACGAGTCCGCCGAAAGCCCCGAAGCGCTCTACGCGCGCGACGCGGACAAGCTCGAAATGCTGCTTCAGGCCGTCGAGTACCGCGACATCGGTGTACGGAACGTGGACGAATGGATCGCTTCGGCGACGAAGAGCCTTCAGACCGACCTAGCGCGGCGGGTGGCCGAAGCGGCGCTGACGTTGTCCTCGCTCTCGTGGCGGGTGCGCTGAAAGGAATCGATACCCTGAGCCCGCGTGTATCGACCCCGGCACGCGTGCCTCGTGTGTCAGGCTTGACTCTGTGAAGGAACACCAGTGAACCGGCAGCCGTTGCGCCTCGCCATCATGGAAGCGACCCGCATCCTCACCGAGGCCGGAGTGGCGTCACCGCGTTCGGACGCGGAACTGATCGCCTCCCACGTCCTCGGTGTCGATCGCGGCCGCCTGCCGATGGTGCCGCTGGTGGACCCGCCGGTCATCGACGCGATCGGCCAGCTCGTGAACCAGCGGGCCAAACGGATCCCGCTGCAGTACCTCACCGGCTGGGCCGCGCTCGGTGACATCACGGTCAACGTCGGCGCCGGGGTGTTCGTCCCGCGCCCGGAGACCGAGCTGCTCCTGGAATGGGGCCTCAAACTGCTGCACGGGCGCGAGTACCCGGTGGTGGTCGATCTGTGCACCGGCTCGGGCGCGCTGGCGCTGGCCGTGCAGCACGCGCGGCCGGACGCGGTCGTCTACGCCGTGGACATCGACGCGCAGGCCCTCGCGTGGGCCCGGCACAACGCCGACGTCCACGCCGACGCGGGGGACACGCCCATCCGGCTGTACTCCGGCGACGTGGCGGACAGCACGATGTTCGCCGAACTCGACGGGCTCGTCGACCTGGTCCTGTGCAACCCGCCGTACGTCCCGGAAGGCACGCCGGTGCCGGCGGAGGTCGCCGAGCACGACCCGCCGCGGGCGGTGTTCGCCGAGGAGAGCGGGCTGGCGGTGATCCGGCACGCGATCGCGGCCGCCGCACGTCTGCTGCGGCCCACCGGCGGGATGGCGATCGAGCACGACGACACGCACGGTTCCGCCGTCCCGGCGCTCGTGCGGGCGCGGCGGGTGCTCACGGACGTGCAGGGTCACCTCGACCTCGCCGGACGCCCGCGTTTCGTGACCGCCCTGCGCGTCTCCTAACCCCCGCGTTTCGTCCTCTGAATGCGGTGGTTCGTGGTGCGAACCACCGCATTCAGAGGACGAAACGCGGGATGGAGCAGCCGGATAGTTAGCGAGACTCACGACTTCCGGCGGTGCCCAGGACAAAGCCCACCTCCTAACGTCGATCACGGCCGCCTCATCGGCGGTCCGACTGGGAGGTGTACCCCGATGCGATCGTCTCTCCGACGAGCCCCACTCAGAACACTCGCCGTCCTCGCCACCGTCGCGCTACTGCCGGGTCTGGTCGCCCAGCCCGCGTCCGCCGCGGCGCCGGTCCGAGGCTGGCCCGCCGCGATCGACGGGTCGACCTGGGAGAACCAGGACCACATGACGTGGGACGACTACCGCAAACCGCCCGGCACCAACTGGGCCGATCCGGCGCTGAAGCCGACCAAGCGGATGTTCAAGGGTGCCGTGGTGCTCGCGGACTACCCGGATCAGGAATTCGCCGTCACGCAGCCCCCGCGTTCGACGGTGTTCGGCAACCCCGGCCCCGCCGCGAGCAACATCCCGCGCGCCGAAGTCGCGAAGTTCTACCAGGACTTCCTCAACAAGCCGCAGGCGCTCAACCAGGGCCACACGATCAACGAGTACTGGATGGAGGACTCCGGCGGCAGGCTGGGCGTCGAACTGACCGCGTTCGGCCCGTACCGCCTGCCCGGCAAGTCCTTCGAATACGGCATGGAATTCCAGCCCGACGCGTGTCCGCCGGGCGCGAACTGCAAACGTGACCTGCGCGCCGACGCGGGCGCCGCCTGGCGGGCGGACGTGGGCGACGTGTCCAAGCAGTTCGACTTCGTCTTCTATCTTTCCGCCGGCCAGGACGAGAGCTCGACCTGGCAGGAATTCGGCGTGATGAAGTTCGGCGAGAAGGAGAACGTCCCCGACGCGTTCGGCCCCGGCGTCGCCGGGATGCCGAACGCCGCGTCCACCCGCTACGTCCCGTGGACGTCGTGGAAATCCGCGGCGAGCATCTGGCCGAACGCGGTCACCGGCTCCTCGACCCAGGCGGAAAGCTCGGGCCAGGGCGTCTACGCGCACGAGTTCAGCCACATCCTCGGCATCGGCGACAACTACAACAACCCCTTCGGAAACCCGCCGTCCCGTACCTACACCGGACCGTGGGAAATGATGTCGCGCGGCAGCTTCAACGGCCCCGGCGGACCGCACACCCGCTGGCAGATCCCGGCGACGCAGGGCGGCTCGATGGGCTCGCACCACATGCTGCGCACCAAGATAAAGCTCGACATCATCGACCCCGAAGACGTCCTGAAACTCGACCGGAACTCCCTCGCCAAGACCGGCCCGGTTTCGGCCAGGATCACGGCGCGTTCGGTCCTGCCGGGACAGGGCGCCTACAGCGGTATCAACATCGCGCTCACCGGCGGGGACCTTTCGCCGAAATGCGATCGCTCGAAGGATCCGTTCTGCGACGGCGGCGGCTACAACAACTACACCGTCGAGGTCGTCGACCGGATGGGCAGCGATTCCTTCGCTCCCGATTCCGGTGTCCTCATCGCGAAGACGAAGAACCAGGACAACGCGCCGTTCGAATGGATCGTGGACGCGAACCCGGCCGACATCGGCATGACCGACTACAAGAAGCCGGACGGCACCCCGGTGCCGATCCCGATCGGCGACTACCGCCAGCTCAACGACGCCGCGTTCAAGGCGGGCACCGGCTCCGCGAGCAAGTACGAGTACACCGACGAGGCGAACAGGCTGAAGTTCCTCGTCTCCGACGTCGAGCGCGACCGCAAGGGCGTGCTGTCCTACGTCATCACGGTGGCTTCGCTCGACGGCTCCGGCTCGCAGGCCAGGGGCGTTTCGCTGTGGCCGTCGGCCCCGGCGTTCGCCAAGCAGGGGCTCGCGACCTGCTCGTTCCCGGTGTTCAACACGGGCGACGCGAAGGGCGCGGCGGCGCCGTTCAACACCGACACCTACCGCCTGAGCGCGTCCACCAGTGCGAAGGGCTGGGAGGTGCGGCTGCCGAACGAGCTGTCCACCGTCCCGTTCGGTGGCCGGTCTTCGGCGACCGCGCACGCCAAGCGGGCCGCGGGCGGTGACCACGTCGCGCACATCAAGCTGACGGCGACGTCGATCGCGGACCCGGCGAAGACGGCGACGTCGGTCTGTACCGCTTTCGCGTTCTGACGGGAGCTCCGGATGTCATGAAAGGGCCGTTCAGGACGGAAAACGTCCTGAACGGCCCTTTCATGACACTGGGCCTGGCTGGGTACCACGGGTTGCGCACCTGAAGCCGAGTACATGAAGGCCTCCTTCCTTGCGCCAGGCGCAAGGAAGGAGGCCTTCATGTACTCGGGAAGGTGTGAAGGGCGAGTTTCCTCGGCTGAGCCGAGGGAAGGGGGCCTTCGCGCGCAGTCACTGTGACTGCTGGGGCTGCTGTCGCAGGTGCACCGCATGTGGCGATCCTGAAGGTAGTGAAGGCCTCCTTCACTACCTTCAGGGTAGGCAAGGAGGCCTTCACGACCGCCCCGGCCGAGAACACCCGGCCGAGACGGGCACCTTTGGCGAGCCCCGCCACACCGCAGCGCTACGCTCACTGGCCATGAGCGCGGTGTACGACTGCAGCAAGCACGAATCCCGGGCCGACGGGCTCGCCGCGGCGGCGAGCGCGGTGCGCTCCAGCCGTCTGGTCGTCCTCCCGACCGACACGGTCTACGGCATCGGCGCGGACGCCTTCGACGGCGGCGCCGTCCAGTCCCTCCTGCGGGCCAAGCACCGCGGCCCCGACATGCCGGTCGGTGTCCTGGTCGGCTCCTGGTCCACTGTGGACGGACTCGTGCTCGGCACACCCCCGCAGGCCCGCGCGCTCATCGAGGCCTTCTGGCCCGGCGACCTCTCGATCATCCTCCCGCACGCCCCGAGCCTGCAGTGGGATCTCGGCCAGTCACGCGGAACGGTGATGCTCCGGATGCCGCTGCACCCGGTCGCGCTGGAACTGCTGCGCGACGTCGGCCCGATGGCGGTTTCGAGCGCGAACGTGTCCGGCCGTCCGCCCGCGACCACCGCGCAGGAAGCGGTCGATCAGCTCGGTGACAGCGTCGCGGTGTACCTCGACGGCGGCTCGTCCGGCGAGCCCGTTCCGTCCACGATGGTCGATCTCACCGGCGACGACCCGGTCATCCTGCGGGAGGGCGCGGTCAGCCGCGCCGCCGTCGCGGAAGTACTGGGTGTGCCCGCGGAGTCACTGGCCTAGGACCGTCGGCCGCCGTATCCCCCGCACGCGGTAGCGTGTTCGAGTGACTTGGACCTCGGCGGCGTAACGCACCATGCCTCCTACGCAAGGCCTCCCGATCCGGGAGTACATCCTCGTCGCCCTCACCGCGGCGGCCGTGACCTTCCTGCTCACCGGTGTCGTGCGCCGGGTCGCCATCCGGATCGGCGCGATCGCCAACCCGCGGGCCCGCGACGTCCACGTCACCCCGATCCCGCGGATGGGCGGTATCGGCATCTTCCTCGGTGTCGCCGCCGCGATGGGGCTCGCGCACCAGCTGCCCGCGCTGAGCCGCGGCTTCGACTTCTCCTTCGACTCGCTGGGCGTCCTGCTCGCCGCGGGCGTGATCTCCCTGATCGGCGCGCTCGACGACCGGTTCGAACTCGACGCCTGGACGAAACTGGCGGGCCAGGTCATGTGCGCCGGGATCCTGGTGATCTTCGGTGTGCAGTGGGTGTCGTTCTGGGTGCCGTGGGGCGGCGGTGGCGATTCCTTCGGCCAGGTGCTGGTGCTGGACAAGAACCAGGGCGCGCTGCTGACCGTCGTCCTGGTGGTCGTCATGGTCAACGCGATGAACTTCGTCGACGGTCTCGACGGTCTCGCCGGCGGCCTCGGCTTCATCGCCGCCGCGGCGACCTGTTCCTTCTCGCTCGGCCTGCTCGATTCCTCGGGCGGCGATGTCGGCGCGTATCCGCCCGCCCTCATCGCCGCCACGCTCGCGGGGGCCTGTCTCGGCTTCCTGCCGTACAACTTCCAGCCCGCGAAGATCTTCATGGGCGATTCGGGCTCGATGATGATCGGTCTGATGCTGGCCGGCGCGACGACGTCCGCGTCGGGCCGCGTGCCGTACCCGCAGTTCAGCGGAAAGGACGCGCTCGCGCTGCTCTCGCCGCTCGTGGTGGTCGCCGCGGTGCTGTTCGTGCCGCTGCTCGACCTGATCATGGCGGTCATCCGCCGCACCCGCCGCGGCGAGAGCCCGTTCGCGGCGGACAAGATGCACCTGCACCACCGCCTGCTGGAGATCGGCCACTCCCAGCGCCGTGCGGTGCTGCTCATCTACTTGTGGGCGGGACTGCTCGCGTTCGGCGCCGTTTCGGTGACGCTCTTCGACAGTGTCGCGGTTTTCTGGATTGTCGGATTCGGCTTCCTGCTGGCGACCCTGGTGTCGATCGTGCCGAGACTGCGGTCGCGGAACCGGACTGCCTGAAGGCCCGCATCGGCGCGGGCCTACACTGGCGGGCTGAGACGACCAGGGAGTTTTCTGTGAGCGAGACCGAGAAGACCGTCGAGGCGGAGGAGAACCCCCACGCCAAGGTGGTTCTGCAGGCGGCCAACGCGATGACGAAGGCCTCCTTGATCGCGACACCGCCCGTCGTCCTGGTCTGTGTGGTGCTCTTCACCGTCCTCAATGGACTCCCAGGCCTCGTCGGGGCGGCCATCGGCGGCGTGCTCGCCATCCTGTCCTCCCTCGCGACCATGGGCCTGATGCGCTTCAGCGCGGGCATGGACCCGATGTTCGTGATGGTGATCGCCCTCGGTGGCTACGTGCTCAAGATCCTCGTGCTGTTCGGGGCGCTGACCCTGCTGCGCGGGTGGTCCGACCTGCACCCGATGTCGCTGGGCATCACGATGATCGCGGCCATCCTCGTGTCCGCCGCCGCGGAGTTCATGGCCTTCCGCAAGACCAAGATCCCGACGATCATCCCGGCTTCCCGCTGATTTCGGGACCCAGGTCCTGACCTGGGACGGGACCTAGGTCCTCGGCCGATCAGGGGCAATGTAGTACGCCTGTACGGCCCGTCGGAACCTGCTGATATGGTCCGCGTATGGGCGGCGGCCTCGGCTGCCGGCTCCTGATGACGAACCCCGAACAGCAGTGTGGCGACGGTGTTGAATCGTCCCTCGTTACCCGCTGGTAGGCGTCTGTCTCCCGGGAGCACTGCATCGAGAATCCTCGTGTGCGGAACGTGAAACCATGTTCAGCACATCGTGGGGTGGCCGCCTCCGACGGCCCGATACGTGTCGGGTACGTTAAGTCCAGATCGTGACGATTCCCCCGGCGGAGTGAACGCCGGCCGGGAGAACCGGAAGGAGCCCAGTGGGCGCGCTGGTACTAGCCGAGGGTGCGGAGTTCACGCCGCCTGGCGTCAAAGACTTCAACCTGCCGCCGTTGTTCGGCTCCGGCTATTGGTTGAGCTTCACCAAGCCGATGTTGCTGGTGGTCATCTCCCTGATCATCATCGTCACCTACTTCATGGTGTCGTCGCGCCGGCTCAAGGTTGTCCCCACCAAGGGGCAGTTCATCGCCGAAAGCATTTACAACTTCGGCCGCAACAACATCGCGCGCGAGCAGATCGGCTCGGCCGACTTCAAGCCGTTCATTCCGCTGGTACTGGGACTGTTCAGCTTCGTGCTGGTGAACAACCTGTTCGGGATCATCCCGTTCTTCCAGTTCCCGACGATGGCCCGAGTCGGTTTCCCCGTCGCTCTCGCGTTCCTCGTTGTTTACCCGGTGTACCACTACGTCGGGTTCAAGCGCCACGGCTTCAAGGGTTACCTGAAGAAGGAACTGGCGCCGGCCGGAATTCCCGGATTCGTTCTGCCGCTGTACTCCACCATCGAGTTCGCGCAGAAGTTCTTCATCGCGCCGGCCACGCTGGCGATCCGGGTCTTCGCCGCGATGTTCGCCGGGCACCTCATCATCATGGTCTTCACGCTCGGCGGGAGCTTCCTGCTGACCGAAGGCGAAGGCGCCGTGAAGATCGTGTCGCCGATCGCGTTCCTTTTCGCGATCGCGATGACCTTCCTGGAGGCTTTCATCCAGGTCCTGCAGGCATACATTTTCGCACTGCTGTCCGCAGGGTACATCGGCGCCGCGCTGGCGTCGGAGCACTGAGAAACACCAAAAGCCCCCGATCCGCGTGAGTCGCGCGGACCGAGTTTGAAGGGAAACGCACGTGAGCAACATCGTTCTGGCGCAGGCTGCCGAGGCCGCTGTCGACATCAACCCGGGTCTCGCCGCCATCGGTTACGGTCTCGGTGCCATCGGCCCCGGTATCGGTGTGGGTCTGATCTTCGCCGCCGTCATCAACGGCACCGCCCGCCAGCCGGAGGCGCAGGGCAAGCTGCAGGGCATCGCCTTCTCGACCTTCGTGCTGACCGAGGTGCTGGCGCTGATCGGTATCGTCATCTACTTCCTCGCCTCCTGAGTTAGTTCCGCTCATCGCTTAAGGAGACGTTGTGCTGAAGACCGAATTGGTGTTGGCCGCGGGAGACGCGCCCAACCCGATCGTGCCGCACGTTCCCGAGCTCATCCTCGGGTTCATCGCCTTCCTTCTGCTGCTGTTCGTTCTGAAGAAGTACGTCGTCCCGCGTTTCGAGGCGACTTACGAAGAGCGGACCAAGCTGATCGAGGGTGGCATCGAGCGGGCCGAAAAGGCTCAGGCCGAAGCCGAAGAAAACCTTGCGCAGTACAAGGCGCAGCTGGCGGAAGCCCGTTCCGAGGCCGCGAAGATCCGCGACGACGCCCGGCTCGAAGCCGAGCAGATCAAGGCGGAGCTGCGGGCCGAGGCCGAAGCCGAGTCCCAGCGCATCGTCGCCCAGGGTCAGGCTCAGCTGCAGGCCCAGAAGGCGCAGATCATCGCCGAACTGCGCGCCGAACTCGGCCGTAACTCCGTCGAGCTGGCCAGCCGCATCGTCGGCGAGTCGCTCGCGGACGACGCGCGCCGCCACGGCACCGTGGACCGGTTCCTTGCCGAGCTGGAGACCGCTGGTGCCTCCAACGGAGCGGGGAAGTAGACCAGAATGACGCTGCATGCTGCGAGCCGTGAAGCGCTCGACCTCGCCGAGAAGCGTCTCGGCGAGGTTCTGGCCGAAGCGGGTACGGACCCGGCGACGGTCGGCGACGAGCTGCTTTCGGTCGTCGCCCTGCTGGACCGGGAGATCGGCCTGCGCCGGGCCGTCGCCGACGGTTCGGCCTCGTCCGAAGCCCGGATCGGCCTCGCCCGCGGGATCCTCGCGGGCAAGGTTTCCGAACCGGCCCTGCAGGTGCTCGACTCCGTGGCGGGCAGCCGCTGGTCGAGCCCGCGCGAACTGACCGACGGGCTCGAGGCCCTCGGCCGCTCGGCGCTGCTCACCAGTGCGGAGAAGTCCGGGAACATCGACGCTGTCGAAGACCAGCTGTTCCGGGTCAGCCGTATCGTCGCGGGTGAGCCGGAGCTCGAACGGGCACTGTCCGACCTGACCGCTCCCGCCGAGGCGAAGCGGACCCTGGTCCGCACGCTGTTCGCCGACAAGGTGGACGTGGTCACCGAGACCCTCGTCGAGCAGGTCGTCCTGCGCGCCAAGGGCCGCGGGGTCGGCAACGCCCTCGAGGAGCTGGTCCAGCTGGCCGCGGAACGCCGTGAGCGCTCGGTCGCCCGGGTGACCAGCGCGAGCGCGCTTTCCGACGAACAGCAGGCTCGGCTGAGCGAGAAGCTCAACGCCCTTT
Organism: Amycolatopsis sp. SB7-3; assembly: GCF_041021335.1. Taxonomy (NCBI): domain Bacteria; kingdom Bacillati; phylum Actinomycetota; class Actinomycetes; order Pseudonocardiales; family Pseudonocardiaceae; genus Amycolatopsis; species Amycolatopsis sp. SB7-3. Next base: position 776,998 of record NZ_JBFPJQ010000001.1, on the reverse strand, counting down.
ACGGGCGGCAGCTCGCGCTGCACGTCGAGGTCGACCCGTCACTCGGCGGCGGACTCGTCGTCCGCGTCGGCGACGAGGTCATCGACGGCAGCACCGCGGGGCGGATCGACGCCCTGCGTCGCCGGCTGGCCGGCTGAACCCACAACAACGACTTTGCACACTGGCACGAACGAAGCGAGAGCGGGAACGAAATGGCGGAGCTGACGATCTCCTCGGATGAGATCCGTAGCGCGATCGAGAACTACGTCTCGAGTTACGCCCCGGACGTGAGCCGGGAAGAGGTTGGCGTCGTCGTCGACGCCGGTGACGGTATCGCCCACATCGAGGGTCTTCCCTCGGCGATGGCCAACGAGCTGCTCGAGTTCCCCGGCGGGGTCCTCGGCGTGGCGCTGAACCTGGACGCGCGCTCCATCGGTGCCGCGATCCTCGGTGACTTCGAGACCGTCGTCGAAGGTCAGGAAGTCAAGCGGACCGGTCAGGTCCTCTCGGTTCCGGTCGGCGAGGGCTACCTCGGCCGCGTCGTGAACCCCCTGGGCGCCCCGATCGACGGCCTCGGCGAGATCGAGACCACCGAGCGTCGCCCGCTGGAGGTCAAGGCCGCTTCGGTGGTCGAGCGCCAGCCGGTGGCCGAGCCGCTGCAGACCGGTATCACCGCGATCGACGCGATGACCCCGATCGGCCGTGGCCAGCGCCAGCTGATCATCGGTGACCGCAAGACCGGCAAGACGGCCGTCGCGGTGGACACGATCATCAACCAGAAGGCCAACTGGGAGACCGGCGACCCGAAGAAGCAGGTTCGCTGCATCTACGTCGCGGTCGGCCAGAAGGGCTCCACGATCGCCGCGGTCAAGAAGTCCCTCGAGGACGCCGGCGCGATGGAGTACACCACCATCGTCGCGGCCCCCGCGTCGGACTCCGCCGGCTTCAAGTGGATCGCGCCGTACACCGGCTCGGCCATCGGCCAGCACTGGATGTACGAGGGCAAGCACGTCCTCATCGTGTTCGACGACCTGACCAAGCAGGCCGACGCCTACCGCGCGATCTCGCTGCTGCTGCGTCGCCCGCCGGGCCGTGAAGCCTTCCCCGGCGACGTCTTCTACTTGCACTCCCGCCTCCTCGAGCGTTGCGCGAAGCTCTCGGACGAGCTGGGCGCGGGCTCGCTGACCGGTCTCCCGATCATCGAGACCAAGGCGAACGACGTGTCGGCCTACATCCCGACCAACGTCATCTCGATCACCGACGGTCAGTGCTTCTTCCAGTCGGACCTGTTCAACGCCGGTCAGCGCCCGGCCATCGACGTGGGTATCTCGGTTTCCCGCGTGGGTGGTGCCGCGCAGGTCAAGGCGATGAAGGACGTTTCGGGTTCGCTCCGTATCGACCTGTCGCAGTACCGCGAGCTGGAGGCCTTCGCGGCCTTCGCTTCGGACCTCGACGACGCGTCGAAGGCGCAGCTCGAGCGTGGTGCCCGCCTGTACGAGGTGCTCAAGCAGCCGCAGTACTCGCCGATGCCGGTCGAGGAGCAGGTCGTCACCGTGTACCTCGGTACCAACGGCCACTTCGACACGGTCCCGACCGAGGACGTGCGTCGCTTCCGTGACGAGTTCGTCGACTCCGCGCGCCGCAAGCACGGCGAGCTCCTCAAGGACATCCGCGAGTCGGGCAAGTTCTCCAAGGAGACCGCCGAAGGGCTGGTCGACGCGGTGAACGAGTTCAAGAAGGAGTTCACCACCGCCGAGGGCAAGAGCCTCGTCGAGGTCTCCGACGCGATGGACGCCGAGAAGGTCGGGCAGGAGACCGTCAAGGTCAACAAGCCCGCCCCGAAGAAGTGAGCTGATAGCTCATGGCCGCACAACTCCGAGAACTCCGGTCGCGTATCAAGGCGACCAAGTCCATCGGCAAGATCACCAAGGCGATGGAGCTCATCGCCACCGCGCGCATCACCAAGGCGCGGGCGAAGGTCGCGGCGTCCCGGCCCTATTCGGACGAGATCACGAACGTGCTCTCGGCCCTGGCCGGCGCCTCGGCCAACCTCGACCACCCGCTGCTGGTCGAGCGTCCGAACCCGAAGCGCGCGGCGGTCCTCGTGATCACCAGCGACAAGGGTCAGTGCGGTGGATACAACTCCAACGTGCTGAAGGCGACCGAGGAGCTCCTCACGCTGCTGCGTGAGCAGGGCAAGGAGCCGGTGCTGTACGTGACCGGCAACAAGGGCCTGAGCTACTACCGGTTCCGTGGCCGCGACGTGGCCGAAAGCTGGACGGGCTTCTCCGACCAGCCCGGTTACGTCAACGCCGCCGAAGCCGGTGAGCTCATCGTCGAGTCGTTCCTGAACGGCGCCGACGACGAGGCCGGCAACGCCGACGGCATCCTGGGTGTCGACGAGATCCACGTCGTCTACACCGAGTTCGTCTCGATGCTCACCCAGCGTCCGGTCGCCAAGCGCGTCGCGCCGCTCGAGGTCGAGTACACCGAGGGCGAAGAGGAGAAGCCCGAGAGCTTGCTCCCGAGCTACGAGTTCGAGCCCAGCGCCGAGAAGCTGCTCGCCGCGTTGCTGCCGAAGTACATCAACACGCGGCTCTTCGCGGCGATGCTCGAGTCGGCGGCGTCCGAACTCGCGGCCCGCCGCACCGCGATGAAGGCGGCGTCGGACAACGCGAACGAACTGGTGAACACGCTGACGCGGGAGGCGAACCAGGCCCGCCAGGCGCAGATCACCCAGGAGATCTCCGAAATCGTCGGTGGGGCGAACGCTCTCACCGCAGCAGGAAGTGATGACTGATGACCAGTACTGAAGCCCGTGCCAAGGGGCGCATCGTCTCGGTGACCGGCCCGGTCGTCGACGTCGAATTCCCGCGCGGTTCCGTTCCCGACCAGTTCAACGCGCTCAAGGTCGAAATCGAGTTCGAGCAGCTGCGCAAGACGGTGACGCTCGAGGTCGCCAGCCACCTCGGTGACAACCTCGTCCGCACCATTTCGCTCCAGCCGCAGGACGGTCTCGTCCGTGGCGCCGAGGTCACCGACACCGGCGGCCCCATCACCGTCCCGGTCGGCGACAAGGTGAAGGGTCACGTCTACAACGCGCTCGGCGAGTGCCTGGACGAGCCCGGCTACGGCGACGACCTCGAGCGTTGGGGCATCCACCGCAACCCGCCGTCCTTCGACCAGCTCGAAGGCAAGACGGAGATGCTGGAGACCGGCCTCAAGGTCGTCGACCTGCTGACCCCGTACGTGCAGGGTGGCAAGATCGGCCTGTTCGGCGGTGCCGGCGTCGGCAAGACGGTGCTCATCAAGGAGATGATCACCCGTGTCGCCCGGAACTTCGGTGGTACCTCGGTGTTCGCCGGTGTCGGCGAGCGCACCCGTGAGGGCAACGACCTCTTCCTGGAGATGTCCGAGGACGGCGTCATCAACGACACCGCCCTCGTCTTCGGTCAGATGGACGAGCCGCCGGGCACCCGTATGCGGGTCGCGCTGTCCGCGCTGACCATGGCGGAGTACTTCCGCGATGTGCAGAACCAGGACGTGCTGCTCTTCATCGACAACATCTTCCGGTTCACCCAGGCCGGTTCCGAGGTGTCGACCCTGCTGGGCCGCATGCCTTCGGCCGTGGGTTACCAGCCGACGCTGGCCGACGAGATGGGTCAGCTCCAGGAGCGGATCACCTCGACCCGTGGTCGTTCGATCACCTCGATGCAGGCGATCTACGTCCCCGCGGACGACTACACCGACCCGGCACCGGCGACGACGTTCGCCCACCTGGACGCCACCACCGAGCTTTCGCGGTCGGTGTTCCAGAAGGGCATCTTCCCGGCGGTGGACCCGCTGGCGTCGACGTCGACCATTCTCGACCCGGCCATCGTCGGTGAGGACCACTACCGCGTGGCCTCCGAGGTCATCCGGATCCTGCAGAAGTACAAGGAGCTGCAGGACATCATCGCGATCCTCGGTATGGACGAGCTCTCGGAAGAGGACAAGCTGACCGTTCAGCGCGCGCGCCGCATCGAGCGGTTCCTGTCGCAGAACATGCTGGTCGCCGAGGCGTTCACGCAGATCCCGGGCTCGACCGTGCCGCTGTCGGAGACCATCGAGTCGTTCGACCGCATCACCAAGGGCGACTTCGACCACTACCCGGAGCAGGCGTTCCTGGGTATCGGTGGCCTCGAAGACCTCGAGAAGAAGTACAAGGAAATCACCAAGAAGTGATGTTCCGATGAGCGGCGGGATCAGTGTCTACTGTGGACGCTGGTCCCGTCGTTCGCATACCGGAACCTTTGACTATTACACTCGGTGCCAGCACCTGAGGTGAAGGGAAGCTACGTGGCTGAGATTTCTGTCGAGCTGGTAGCCGTCGAGCGCCGTCTCTGGTCCGGTACCGCCACGTTCGTGGTGGCGCAGACCACCGAGGGCGAGATCGGCATCATGGCCGGTCACGAGCCGGTTCTGGGCCAGCTCGTCGAGGGTGGTGTCGTGAAGGTGACGACCACGGACGGCGAGACCGTGACCGCCGCGGTGCACGGCGGGTTCCTGTCGGTCACCGCGACCGGCGTGAGCATCCTCGCCGAGAGCGCGGAGCTTTCGGACGAGATCGACGTCGACGCGGCCAAGAAGGCGCTGACCGGCGAAGACGAGCAAGAGCGGGCTAGGGCGACCGCCCAGCTTCGCGCGGCCGGTCAGTCAGTCTGACCGGGCGAAGGACAGGGGCCGGGCCGTGGAAATCGCCGTGGGTGTTCTCGGGGCCCTGACCGTCCTGGCCGTTCTCGCGGCCTGGTATTCGTTGCGGTGGGTCCGGATGCGCCGCGGTGGCGGCGTGAGCGTCGCGCTGCGGTGGCGTCCGGACGAGGCGCGGTCCAGCTGGCATCTGGGGCTGGGCCGCTACGAGGGCGAGAAGTTCGTCTGGTTCCGCGTCTGGAGCCTGCGGACGGGCCCGGATCGCGTGTTCGAGCGCGAAAGCATGGAGATCGCGGACCGGCGTGACCCCTCCGGCACGGAGGCGTACGCCGTCCCCGAAGGTTCGATCGTCCTGCGGTGCGAGTCCGCCAAACAGGAGGCGATCGAGATCGCGATGGGTCCCGGTGCCCTCACCGGCTTCCTGTCCTGGCTGGAGTCGGCCCCGCCGGGCCGTCGCCTCCCGCGCGCTTCCTGATCACCCGTGTCGTCCGTCTGATCACGCGAGTCCCGCGTCTGATCACGCGAGTTCGCCGTTCGGGCACGCCGTATGCTCACGCCGTGACCATCGTCGACATCCCCGGTTCGAAGTCGATCACCGCCCGAGGCCTGTTCCTCGCGGCCGCCGCCCACGGGACGACCGTGCTGAGCAGGCCGCTGCGTTCGGACGACTCCGAGGGCTTCGCCGAGGGCCTCCTCAAGCTCGGCTATCAGGTCTCCCGCGCTCCCGGCGAGTGGACGATCGAGGGCAGGCCCGAGGGCCCCGCCGTCGACAGCGCCGACGTCTTCTGCCGTGACGGCGCCACCACCGCGCGGTTCCTGCCGGCACTGGCCGCCGCCGGCCACGGCACCTTCCGGTTCGACGCCTCCGAGCAGATGCGCGCCCGGCCGCTGGGGCCGCTCACCGACGCGTTGCTGGAGCTGGGCGTCGACCTGACCTTCGAAGGCTCGCCGGGACACCATCCGCTGGTCGTGCGGGCCGCCGGGATCAAGGGCGGCGAGCTGACGCTGGACGCGGGGCTGTCGTCGCAGTTCCTGACCGCCTTGCTGCTGGTGGGTCCCTTGACCGCCGAGGGCCTCCGGATCACCGTCACGGACCTCGTTTCGGTGCCCTACGTCGAGATCACCATCGCGATGATGCGGCGCTTCGGCGTCGAGGTCGTCCGCGACGGTGACACGTTCGTCGTGCCGCCCACGCCGTATCAGGGCTGTCGCTACGAAGTCGAGCCCGACGCTTCGACGTCCAGCTACTTCTTCGCGGCGGCGGCTTTGACCGGTCGCTCGGTGACCGTGCCGGGGCTCGGCGAAGGCGCTCTGCAAGGGGATCTGGCCTTCGTCGAGGTCCTGCGACAGATGGGCGCGGACGTCGAAGTCGGCCCGGACGCCGTGACCGTGACCGGAACGGGTGGCCTGCGCGGGGTCACGGTGAACATGCGCGACATCTCCGACACCGTGCCGACGCTCGCGGCCATCGCTCCGTTCGCGGACGGGCCGGTGCGGATCGAGGACGTCTACAACACGCGCATCAAGGAATGCGACCGGCTGGCGGCGTGCGAGGAGAACCTGCGCGCGATGGGCATCTCGGTGGAGACGGGGCGGGATTGGATCGAGATCCAGCCCGGCGTGCCGGCGGGGGCCTTGGTGAAATGCCGCCGGGACCACCGGATCGCGATGGCGTTCAGTGTCACGGGGCTGCGGACGCCGGGGATCACGCTGGACGACCCCGGTTGCGTGAAGAAGACCTTTCCCGGTTTCCACGAAGCCCTCGCTTCGCTCCGAACCTCCTGGGGCATTTAGTCCTCTGAATGCGGCATTTCTACCGGGCCTCGGACGTGATCCACGTCTATTCTCGGTCCATGACTCAGAGCGAGGACACGAACCGCTGGAGCCACCTTCCCGAGTCCGTGTCCCTGGAGGACACGATCACGATGAAGGCGATCGACCCGGGCAAGGACGGCACGCCCGACGTCGACCTCGAGCGCTATTGGGCGGCACAGGAACAGGGCTGAACGTGAGCTGAAGGGCGCGACGAAAGCGTCCTTCAGCTCGCCCCGCCCGGCTGCCACAGGATGTCGCCGTCCGGATTCGCCAGCCGCGACAGGATGAACAGCAGGTCCGAAAGCCGGTTCAGGTACTTGATCGCCAGCTGGTTCGTCGTGGCCTGCTCCGCCTCGAACAGCGCCCAGCCGGACCGCTCGGCCCGCCGCGCGACCGTGCGGGCCTGATGCAGAAACGCCGCCCCCGGGGTACCGCCCGGCAGGATGAACGACGTCAGCTTCGGCACGCGCTCGTTGAACTCGTCGCACCAGCCTTCCAGCCGTTCGATGTACCGCTCGGTGATGCGCAGCGGCTCGTACGGCGGGTTCTCCACGATCGGCGCGCACAGATCCGCGCCGACGTCGAAGAGATCGTTCTGCACCGCACGCAGCACCCGCGTGATCTCCTCGGGAAGCGCGCCCATCGCGAGCGCGAGCCCGATGACGGAGTTGGCTTCGTCGACGTCGGCGTACGCGCCAAGGCGGGGCGAGGTCTTCGGCACGCGGGAGCCGTCGCCGAGCGCCGTGGTGCCGTTGTCGCCGACCTTCGTGTACACGCGGTTGATGCGAACGACCATGAAGCCGACTCTACCGGCCCGGCGTAAGGCAAATCCGGGCGAGAGGGCATGATTGGCGCCCATGAGCGAGCACTTCGACGTGCACGGCGGAGCACGGCTGGTCGGCGAGGTCGACGTGGTCGGGGCCAAGAACAGCGTCCTGAAACTGATGGCCGCGGCCCTGCTGGCCGAGGGTACGACGACCATCACGAACTGCCCCCAGATCCTGGACGTCCCCCTGATGGGCGACGTCCTGCGCAGTGTCGGCTGCGAGGTCGTCATCGACGGCGACACCGCCAAGATCACCACCCCGGCCGAGCTGTCGCACCGGGCCGATTCGGCCGCGATGGGCAAGCTGCGCGCGTCGGTGTGCGTGCTGGGTCCGCTGGTCGGACGGCTCAAGCAGGCCGTCGTGGCGCTGCCGGGCGGCGACGCCATCGGTTCGCGGCCGCTGGACATGCACCAGAACGGACTGCGCAAGCTGGGCGCCACCAGCACCATCGAGCACGGCTGCGTCGTGGCGAAGGCCGACGGGCTGCGCGGCGCGCAGATCTGGCTGGACTTCCCGAGCGTCGGCGCCACCGAGAACATCCTGATGGCCGCCGTGCTCGCCGAGGGCACCACGGTCATCGACAACGCCGCGCGCGAACCCGAGATCGTCGACATCTGCACGATGCTGACCGAGATGGGCGCGAAGGTCGAAGGCGCGGGCACCTCGACCCTCACCGTCGAGGGCGTCGAGAAGCTGCACCCCACCGAGCACCGCGTGATCGGTGACCGGATCGTCGGCGCGACCTGGGCGTTCGCCGCCGCGATGACCCGGGGCGACCTGACCGTCCGCGGCGTCAACCCGCACTACCTCGACCTGGTCCTCGACAAGCTCCGCCTGGCGGGTGCCGAGGTCGAGACGTTCGACGACAAGGGCTTCCGCATCGTCCAGAACGAGCGCCCGAAGGCCGTCGACTGGGTGACGCTGCCGTACCCCGGTTTCGCGACCGACCTGCAGCCGTTCGCGGTGGCGCTGTCCGCGGTCTCCGAGGGCACCTCGATGATCACGGAGAACATCTACGAAGCCCGATTCCGGTTCATCGAAGAGATGATGCGGCTTTCCGGCGACGCGCGCACCGACGGGCACCACGCCGTCGTCCGCGGCGTGGAGAAGCTTTCGAGCGCTCCGGTGTGGGCCGCGGACATCCGCGCCGGCGCCGGGCTGGTGCTGGCCGGGCTGTGCGCGGACGGCGTCACCGAGGTCTGGGACGTCTTCCACATCGACCGCGGTTACCCGCATTTCGTGGAGAACCTGAACCGGCTCGGTGCCCGCATCGAGCGCGTCGCGGGCGAACCCGAGCGGGCTTGACGGATTTGCGCGTGAAGGCCTCCTTCCCTCGGCTGAGCCGAGGGAAGGAGGCCTTCACGCGCGATCAGGGCAGGGCGACGAACGGCGCGAGGAAGTCACGCGACGTCGGCGAGTCCAGCCGGTAGGTGACATTGGTGGCGTAGCAGGGCCCGTCACCGGTGATGGTCGTCGACACGAGGACACGCTTGCCGTCGATCGTGGCGAAGTTCGGCCCGCCGGAGTCGCCGTAGCAGGCGCCGCCGTTGCCCTGCGGCGCCGTCATCGCCAGCCGCACCCACGTGTTGTTCAGCGCGTTGAAGGTGACCGGCGCCTTCATCCGGACGCCGCCGCCGGGATGCGTGTGCCCGCCCGGCCCGTTCACGGCTTCCTGCGTGCCGTAGCCGGCGACCACGAACGGCGTCGAGTTCAGCCCCTGCGGGCCGAGCTTGTCGAGCTGACCGGCGCTGGGCAGCTTCGCGGGAGTGAAGCTCCAGCGTGCGGCGACCTGCTTCGCGGGCAGCTGGACGACGGCGATGTCGTGCGAGTCGGCGGAGTTGCCGGGGTAGCCGGGCTCGCTGTGCGCGACACCCTCGACGGCGACGGCCTTGGCGACCGCCGCCGGGTCGCCGGGGTACTTCTTCGCGGCCGCGTCGAGACCCGCTTGCACGTCCTGGTCGAGCGAGACGAAGAACCGCACGTTGGCGGGCCAGTCGGTGGTGCAGTGCGCGGCGGTGAGGAAGGTGTCGGCGTCCACCATGGTGCCGGAGCACACCCAGTCGACCCGGTCCGGTGTGGCGGGGTCGCCGTCGTTGTCCCAGGTGGCGACGAGGGCGCCGACCTCGGTGCGCTCGGGCGCGGGGGTCGCGTTGTAGGAGTTGATCGCGGTCGCGGCGGTGGCGCCGCCCAGCAGCAGGGCGGCGGCCATCGCCGTGACGGTGGCGGCGGGGGTGAACCTCACGAACGGCCTCCTCGGCTAGGTGCTTCTGGAGACGGGATTCAACGTGGTGGACGCCGGAAAGTCACCCGCCGAAAGTAGTCATGCGTCCCGGCGCCGCCGCGTTCCCGCGTAGACCGCGGCACCGCCCGCGGCCAGCGAACCCAGCCCGGTCAGCAGTACGGGTTCGAGATCGAAACCGGTCTTGGCCAGTGCGGGCGAGCTTGCCACCGCGACGTCGGCGCGGGGCGCGGCGGCCGGGGCGACGGCCGCCACCGGCACGACCGCGGGAGGGACGGCTTCCGCGCGTGGTCCCCCGGGCGGGGGAGTCTCGACCGGCGGCTTCGTGGCGGGCGGCGTCCGGTCCGGCACGCAGGCGGTGTGCGCGGGATTGCCGCGTCCGACACCGTGGTTGCGGTCGCATTCGTAGCCCGCGTTCGCGTCGGAGCCTCCGGGTAGCTGCCCGCGAGGGTTCTTGTTGTCGGCCTTGCCGACGCAACCGGCGCACGGTTTGCCGACAGCTTCGCCACCGCCGTTGCCGTTGGCCGACGGCGAACCGTCCCGGGTGGAGTCGTACGGCCCGTGCTTGTTCGCGCCGTGCCCGGAGAAGTCCGCTTTGGACGGTGGCTGCGGTTTGGTGGTGTCCTGCGCGTGTCCGGGCGGGGCGCCGGAGTTGCGGCGCTCGCCGGCGTTCGCGGGGCCCGCGCCGAGGAGAATGAGGGAGAAGGCGGCTCCGGCGAGAACGCCGTAGGTCTTCTTGTTCATCGAAGCCTCCTTGAAGTCGCGCCATTGCGACATCCGGAGTATCGCGTGAACGACCGAAGGGGTTACTCCAATACGAGCGCGGCGCCGAAGCCGACCAGCGCGGTGCCGGTGACGCCGTCGAGTGCGCGGCGCACCTTGCGGCGTTCCAGCCAGGTCCGCACGCGGTGCACGAAGAACAGCAGCAGGAGTTGGGCGACCGTGCCCGCGGCCGCGATCGTGTACGCCAGGAGCAGCGCGTCCCCGGTGCCGGTGACGCCCGGGGTGAGGAACTGCGGCAGCACCGACAGGTACAGCACGAGGACCTTCGGGTTGGTGACGTTGGAGAGGAAGCCCTCCCGCCAGCGGCGGAATCCGCTCCGCCGGGCGGCGGCGGTCTCGGCGAGCTTGTCGTAATCGCCGCAGAAGGCGCCGACGAGGGCCCGGACGCCGAGGTAGCAGAGGTACGCCGCGCCGGCCCATTTCACGGCTTCGAACACCGGCCGCGAGTTCATGATGACCGCGCCGAGACCGAGCGCGGCCGCGGTCGCCTGCGCGAGATTCGCCGCGCCGACGCCGAAACAGGCCCAACCTCCGCCGCGGACACCGCCGGACAGCGCGTTCTTCAGCACCACCATGTTGTCCGGGCCGGGGACGAGCGCGAGCGCCAGCATCATCAGCGCGAACCCGCTGTAGACACCCCAGGTCATGACTCGAACACCAAAGCCGCGCCGAAGCCGACCAGCGCCGTCCCGGTGACGCCGTCGAGCGCCCGCCGGACCTTGCGGCGTTCCAGCCAGGTCCGCACGCGGTGCACGAAGAACAACAGCGTCAGCAGCCAGATCGCGCCCAGCACGGCGACGGTGTACGCGAGCAGCAGCGCGTGCCACGCCGACGTCGTCACCGGGTCGAGGAACTGCGGCAGCACTGACAGGTACAGCACGAGCACCTTCGGGTTGGTGATGTTGGACAGGAAGCCTTCGCGGAAGCGGCGGAACCCGCTCGACCGTTGCTGCTTCACCGCCGTGACACCGGAGTAGTCACCCCGCCACGCGCCGCGCAACGCCTGGAAACCGAGGAAGACCAGGTACGCGGCGCCGACCCATTTGAGCGTCACGAACACCGGCTGCGACTGCGCGATCACGACACCGAGGCCGAGCGCGGCGGCGGTGCCCTGGACGGCGTTGGCCACGAAGATCCCGGCCGTGGTGAGGAAACCGCCGCGGGTGCCGCCGGACAGCGAGTTCTTGAGCATCACCATCGTGTCCGGCCCCGGCGCGAGGACGATCAGGACGACGATGACCAGATAGCTGCTGTACGAACTCCACGTCACGGTCACCCACGCTAGACGCCCGGGGCGGGGCGAGTCTCGCGGATTTCGGTCACAGTCCACGGCGCCGCTGGGCCGGGTGGGTCGTGAGTGGCGTTTCGGGTTCTAACCCGAAACGCCACTCACGACCACCTGTACCGAAGACGCGCCAGGTTCGTTCGGCCCGCTGGGCGACCGACGAACGGACACTGCTCGCCCGTCCCCCGGACGGGTAGTGTGCCGTGGCATGCATGAGGGGCAGATCGACCTCCTTCCAGGCGAACGGGTCATCTGGGCCGGGCAGCCGGTGCGCAGGCCCCTCTTCAATCCCGGCGACTACTTCAACGTCCCTGTCGGCCTCCTCTGGCTCGGCGCCGTCACGGTGTTCTTCGCGGCCAACCACGACACGGCGTTCCACACGGCCGCGTGGGTCGTGCTCACCGTCGCGGGCGTCCTGCATCTCGCCGGCAGGCCGCTGATCCGCTACCTCCGGCTCGCCTCGACCACGTACGCCGTGACGGACGGCCGGGTCATCGCGACCAGTTCGCTCGTCCGCCGCAAGGAGGAGTCCGCGGCGCTGGCCGGCCTCGCGGATCCCGTCGTCACCCCCGGGCCGGGCAAGACCGGGACGATCACCTTCGGCAGGCTCGGCGTGCTCGCGTGGGCGTCGGCGAACTTCGGCGCCGGCACCGGGAAGGACCGGAAGCCGCCGGTCATCCTGGTGGGCGTCAGCGACGTGGCGAAGGTCCGGGAGAAGCTGGCGAAAGCCGTCGAAGAGGCACGGACCCGAAACCCTTAGCGGCCACAACACCTTCACAACATTTCCGGGTGGTCCCGGATGTGAATCTCTCCGCGTTGGCACGGATTCCCGACAGGAGAGAGAGAAATGCGCAAGCTTTGGAGCAGCACCCTCGCCCTGCTCGCCGCGGGTGGGCTGTCCGTCACCGTCTCCCCGGCGATCGCGGAGGCGGCGCCGCCCAACTTCAGGATCGGCATCCAGCTGGCCGACAACGGCGGCCGGGGCGGATTCGGGGTCGAGCAGTTCACCGGATTCGCCAACTTCGGCACCAGCGTGTCCCAGTGGGCCGGGGACAGCAACAACTTCGACCCGGACGGCGCCAGGATCGATCTCAATCCCGCGTTCGGCGGTGGTCAGCTGAACCAGATCGACTTCCGGATCGGCGGGCAGGCCCGCGACGGCGGCCGGGAGCTCGGTCCGGTCACCTACACCCCGTGGGCGAGCCAGGGCGGTGGCACGACCGACCTGATCACCGACAGCAACTCCTTCGACCCGGACCAGTACCGGCTGTTCCTGGAGACGCGTCCGCTGCCGCCCGGCGTCCAGATCACCGACCTGCGCCTGTCCATCCTGGCCGTCGACCGCGGCGAGCCGGAGGGCGTGCCCACCTTCACCCGGTGGGCGAGCCAGGGCGGGGGCCAGAGCGACTTCGCCCTGGACGCCAACGCCTTCGACCCGGACGGGTTCCGCATCGGGCTCGAAGTCGTCTGATCCCGGTGCTCGGGTCCCGTGTCGTCCACCGGGGCCCGGGCACCTTCCAGCCGGAAGAATGACCCGACTGTGTTCGATTCAACTGCGCATCGCATGTTACCGGCCGGTACACTCAGGCGGTCGTCCAGCGCCGGAGGTATGCCGTGCCCTATCCCACGGACCGTGAACGGGACCGCCCCTGGGTGATGCGGACCTACGCGGGCCACTCGTCCGCGGCCGCGTCCAACGAGCTGTACCGCCGTAACCTCGCGAAGGGGCAGACCGGCCTCTCGGTCGCCTTCGACTTGCCGACGCAGACCGGTTACGACCCGGATCACCAGCTGTCCAAGGGCGAGGTCGGCAAGGTCGGCGTCCCGGTCTCGCATATCGGCGACATGCGGCGCCTCTTCGACGGCATCCCGCTCGCCGAGGCCAACACGTCGATGACGATCAACGCGCCCGCCATGTGGCTGCTGGCGCTCTACGTCTCCGTGGCGCGCGAGCAGGCCGAAGCCGAGGGCCGTGACGTGGACGAGGTGCTGGCGAAGCTCACCGGCACCACGCAGAACGACATCATCAAGGAATACCTCTCCCGCGGCACCTACATCTTCCCGCCGGGCCCGAGTCTCCGCCTGATCACCGACATGATCGCGTGGACCGTGCACCACGTGCCGAAGTGGAACCCGATCAACATCTGCAGCTACCACCTGCAGGAAGCCGGTGCGACGCCGACGCAAGAGGTCGCGTACGCGTTGTGCACCGCCATCGCCGTCCTCGACGCGGTCCGCGATTCGGGCCAGGTCGAGCAGGCCGACATGGCCAAGGTCGTCGCGCGGATCTCGTTCTTCGTCAACGCCGGGGTGCGGTTCGTCGAAGAGATGTCGAAGATGCGCGCGTTCACCGCGCTCTGGGACGAGATCACGCGGGATCGTTACGGCGTCACGGATCCCAAGGCGCGGCGGCTGCGCTACGGCGTGCAGGTCAACTCGCTGGGCCTGACCGAGGCGCAGCCGGAGAACAATGTCCAGCGCATCGTGCTGGAGATGCTCGCGGTCTCCCTTTCCCGCGGTGCCAGGGCCCGCGCGATCCAGCTGCCCGCGTGGAACGAGGCGCTCGGCCTGCCCCGGCCGTGGGATCAGCAGTGGGCGCTGCGGATGCAGCAGGTGCTGGCGTTCGAGACCGATCTGCTGGAGTACGAGGACATCTTCGACGGCTCGCACGTCATCCAGGCCAAGGTCGACGAGATCATGACGGGCGCGCGCGAGGAGATCGCGCGGGTGCAGGATCTGGGCGGCGCGGTGGCGGCCGTCGAGAGCGGCTACATGAAGTCGCAGCTCGTCGCTTCGCTCGCGGAGTACCGGCGTGGCATGGAGAACGGCGAGCGGATCCTGGTCGGGGTCAACAAGTTCGAGACCACCGAGCCGTCCCCCTTGCAGGCCGAAGGCGCGAAGGCGATCGAAACGATCGACCCCGCCGTCGAGAAGCAAGCGGTCACCGCGATCGAGGAATGGCGGACGCACCGCGACAACGCGGCCGTCGAGTCGGCGCTGGAGAAGCTGAAGTCCGTCGCGAAGACGTCGCAGAACCTGTTCGAGGCCACCATCGAGTGCGCTCGCGCCGGGGTCACCACTGGTGAATGGTCGGGTGCGCTGCGCGAGGTGTTCGGCGAATACCGTGCTCCCACCGGGGTTTCCGCGTCGGCGGCCGCGGGCGAGGGCAACGAGGAGATCCGCCGCGTCCGTGACCGGATCAAGGCGACGAACACCGAAATCGGTGAACGGCTGCGGATCCTGGTCGGCAAACCCGGTCTCGACGGGCATTCCAACGGCGCCGAGCAGGTGGCCGTCCGGGCGCGTGACGTCGGTTTCGAGGTGGTGTACCAGGGCATCCGGCTCACGCCGGAACAGATCGTCGCGGCCGCCGTCCAGGAGGGCGTGCACGTGGTCGGGCTTTCGGTGCTCTCGGGTTCGCATCTCGAGGTCGTGCCGCAGGTCGTGGACGGTTTGCGGGCCGCGGGCGCGGGCGACATCCCGGTCATCGTCGGCGGCATCATCCCGCCCGACGACGAGAAGCTCCTGCTGGAGCGCGGAATCGCGCGGGTGTTCACGCCGAAGGACTACGAACTCACCGACATCATGGACGGAATTGTCGGATTGGTACGGGAGCGCCACGGTCTGAGCACCTAAAGTCACCGTAAATCTCGGTACCGTAACAGCGGATGGTTCGTCACCCGCTCACACTGCTCGCGTCTGGGTACCCACCTACGTTTCGATTAAACCGATTAATCGAAAAGAGGTGCCGCGATGGTGCACGGCGAATGGTCGAGGCGAGAGTTCTTCCGGCGGTCGGCGGTACTGGGAGCGGTGACGATCGGCGGCCCGGTGCTGTTGTCCGCGTGCACGTCGACGTCTTCCGGTGACGCCCTGCAGGCCGCCAAGGACGCGAAGAAGATCAAGATCGGGATCGCGAACGAAGCGCCGTACGGTTTCACCGACCAATCCGGCAAGGTCACCGGTGAGGCGCCGGAGGTCGCACGCGCGGTCTTCAAGGCCATGGGCATCGACAACGTGGAAGCCGAAGCGGTCTCCTTCGACCAGCTGATCCCCGCGCTCAACGCCAGGAAGTACGACATCGTCGCGGCCGGGATGAACATCAAGAAGGAACGGTGCGACGCGGCGGCCTTCTCGATCCCCGACTACTCGGCACTGACCGCTTTGCTGGTACCCAAGGGAAATCCGCAGCAGGTGCTGAAGTTCGAGGACATCGCGGCGAAGAAGGTCAAGGTAGCCGTGCTCTCCGCGGCCGTGGAAAAGGGATACGCCACCGACTCCGGCGTCGCCGAGGACCAGATCGTCACCCTCGACTCGCAGGACAACATGCTCCGCGCGGTCACCGACGGCCGGGTCTACTGCGCCGCGCTGACCGACATCTCCCTCAAGGACGTCTTGGCGAAGAGCCCGGGCGCAGCGGCCGAGGTGACGCCGGGCTTCGATCCGATCAAGGACGGCAAACCGGTCGTCTCCGCCGGCGCGTTCGTCTTCCGCAAGGACGACAACCCGTTGCGCGAGGCCTTCAACGCCGAGCTCAAGAAGCTGCACGACAGCGGCGAATGGACCAAGATCGTGACGCCGTTCGGGTTCTCGGCGGACAACCTGCCGAAGGCCGACGTCACCACCGAGAAACTCTGCGCGGTGTAGGTGGGGCTGACGTCATGTCGTCGTCGGTATCGCATATCATCACGACCGTCCTCAGTGGACTGACCGCGACCGTCACCGCCGCCGTCGGCGGGATCGCGCTCACCGTGGTGCTCTCCCTGATCGCCGGGCTCGCGCTGGGCTCGCCGTCCCGGACGGTGCGGGGGATTGCCCGTGTCTACGTCGAGATCTTCCGCGGCACCTCGGAAGTCGTCCAGCTGTTCTGGCTGTACTTCGTGCTGCCGGTGCTGGTCGGCTTCCAGCTGGTGCCGATGTTCGCCGGGATCCTGGTGCTGGGCCTCAACCACGGGGCGTACGGCGCGGAAATCGTCCGTGGCGCGGTGAATTCGGTGCCTCGCGCGCAGTTCGAGGGCGCCGTCGCGCTCAACCTGACGCCCGCCCAGCGGATGCGGCGGGTGATCCTGCCGCAGGCGTTCGCGGAAATGCTGCCACCGTTCAACAATCTCTTCATCCAGTTGCTGAAGAGCACCGCGCTGCTTTCGTTCATCGCCGTCCCGGAGATGGCGCGGCAAGGTGAACTGCTGCGGCCGGTGTTCGGCGCCGAGCTCGGCTGGATCTACGGCACCGAACTCGTGCTCTATCTCCTGCTCGCGTTGCTGATCACCAGCGGGATGCGGCTGCTGGAACGGATCGCCGCGCGACGCCTCGGCCGGGCCCCGGCCGAGATGACGGCCACCGCGGGAGGTGTGTGATGGACTGGAGCTGGGAATCCGCCGCGAATTCGGTTCCCCTTCTGCTGGAAGGGCTTCTCGTCACCGTCGAGATCACTCTGCTGGCCTCGGTGGTCGCGTACGTGCTCGGCCTGGTGTTCGCGCTGATCCGCCGGACGGGGATTCCCGTGCTGTCCCAGGCGATTCTGCTGTTCATCGAGTTCGTCCGCAGTACGCCCTTGCTGATCCAGGTGTTCGTGCTCTACTACGTGATCCAGCCGGTGGGCGGGATGACGTTGTCCCCGTTCGCCACCGGGGTCATCGCGCTCGGCGTGCATTACGCGACGTACGCGGCCGAGGTCTACCGCGCCGGGATCGAGGCCGTCCCGAAAGGACAGTGGGAGGCCACGACCGCGCTGAACCTGCCGAAGTCGCGGGTGTGGACCGCGGTGGTGCTGCCGCAGGCCGTGCCCAGGGTGCTGCCCGCGCTCGGCAATTACACGATCTCGATGTTCAAGGAAACCCCGTTGTTGCTGGCGATCGGCGTCGTCGACGTCCTGGCGAGGGCGAAGGAGGTCGGTGCCGACACGTTCCGCGTCACCGAGCCGTACACCCTGGCCGGGGTGCTGTTCCTGCTGGTGAGTCTGCCGGCTTCGATTCTGGTGAGAAGGTTGGAGCGACGTGCCGCCCACAGTTGATTCCCCGATGATCCGGTTCTCGCAGGTGGTCAAGTCCTATGGCGACCACGTGGTGTTGAGGGACCTCGATTTCACCGTCGCGCCGGGGGAGTTCGTCTCGCTGATCGGGCCGAGCGGATCCGGCAAGACGACGATCCTGCGGCTGTTGATGACGCTGGAGAAGGTCGACGGCGGCACCATCGAGGTCTGCGGTGACTACCTGAGTCACATGAAGCGCGGTGAAAAGCTGGTGCCCGCGGACGAGAAGCACCTGCGGGAAGCGCGCAAGCGGATCGGCATGGTGTTCCAGCAGTTCAACCTGTTCCCGAACATGAACGTGCTGCGCAACATCACCGAAGCGCCGATCCACTCGCTCGGCGTCTCGCGGGACGAGGCCGAGGCGCGGGCCGTCGAACTGCTGGAGATGGTGGGGCTCGCCGACAAGAAGGACGCGCACCCCACCCGGCTTTCCGGTGGCCAGCAACAGCGCGTCGCGATCGCCCGCGCGCTCGCGATGCGGCCGGACGTGCTGCTGCTGGACGAGGTGACTTCGGCGCTCGACCCGGAACTGGTGGCCGACGTCCTGCGCGTGCTGCGCGAGATCGCGGCGTCCACCGACATCACGATCCTTTGTGTCACGCACGAAATGCAGTTCGCGCGGGACGTTTCGGACCGGGTGATGATGTTCGACGAGGGGCAGGTGCTGGAGGACGCCGCGCCGGACAAGCTGTTCAACGATCCGGAGCACGACCGGACGCGGCGGTTCCTCAAAGCGGTGATCGACCGGGCGTGAGGCTCGCGCTCACTGGAGCGCGCTCAAGATCTCCTTCGTCGAGGTGACCGTGGCGAATCCGCCTCCGTGCAGGTTCGTCGCGGTCGCCCGGTACAGCTCGTCCGCGGTCAGGACGCCGCCGTCCGGCCCGGCGAGGTCGAAGGTGAACGTGGCGTCGAGCGCGAAAGTCACGTCGTAGCCGAGGTTCCCGCCGACCCGCGCGGTGGTCTCGCAGCAGAAGTTCGTCTGGATCCCGGCGAGCACGAACGAGCTGATGCCGCGCGTCTTCAGCCAGCCGTCGAGATCGATGTCGCCGTGGAAGGCCGAGTTGACCTTCTTGCCGAACACCAGATCCGCGCGCACGCCGTCGAGTTCCGGTTTGAAGTGGTTGCCCTCCTGGCCGGGCCGCAGCGACGAGCCGGGTTTCACGGAGTCGTGGTGCACCAGCACGATCGGCAGCCCGCGCTCCTGCCAGGCGTCGACGAGCGCCTTGATGTTGGCCTCCGCGCCGGGGTTGTTGCGCGGGCCCCAGACGGGCCGGTCGAAGCCGCGCTGGACGTCGATCACGATCAAGGCCTTGGTTTCAGTGGTCATGGCCTCGAGTCTCGTGCTCGGAGCGACCGCCGAGGGAGTGGCAGAAGACGCGCGATGCGGTACTTTCCTGCCATGCGAACCGTGGGTGTGCTCCTCCTGCCGGGCAGCCGGTCCTTCGATCTGGGCGTGATCGGCGAGGTCTGGGGCGTGGACCGGACCGACAGCGGCATCGGCCCCTTCGAGGTCCGGCTCTGCGCGTCCGGCCGCGGAAGGGTCGCCATCCACCCGTTCGGCCAGGTCGAGGCGACGCATGGGCTGAGCGGGCTGGCGGGCTGCGATCTCGTCCTCGTGCCCGGCCGGGTCGATCCGCACGCCGGGGTGCCCGCGGCCGCCGTCGCCGTGCTACGCAAGGCGCACCGGGCCGGGATCACCGTGGCGTCGCTGTGCTCCGGTGCCTTCACCCTCGCGGCGGCCGGGCTGCTCGGCGGCCGGTCCGTCACCACGCACTGGCGGCTGTTGGACGACCTCGAAACCGCCGCTCGCGACGCGGTCGTCCAGCGGGACGTCCTGTTCACCGACGAGGGTGACGTCCTGACCTCCGCCGGGGTGGTCGGCGGGCTGGATCTCTGCCTGCACCTGGTGCGCCGCGACCACGGCGCCGACGTCGCGGCCGCCCTCGCCCGGCGGCTCGTGATGCCGCCGGCGCGGGAAGGCGGCCAGCGGCAGTACGTCGACAACCCGTTGCCGCCCAAGCCGTCGCGGCCCAGCGTTTCGTCCACAATGGACTGGGCGCTGGAGCGTATAGCCGACGACATCGGCGTCGACGACCTAGTCGGGCACGCCGGGCTGAGTGAGCGGACCTTCCATCGCGAGTTCGCCGCGGCCACCGGTGTCACTCCGGGACGCTGGCTGCGCGCGCAGCGGGTGCGGCTCGCGCGGCGGCTGCTGGAGACCACCGAGCTGCCGGTCGAGCGGGTCGCGCAGCGGTCCGGCCTCGGCACCGCCGCCAACCTGCGGCGACGGCTCCGTGCCGACGTCGGCGTCGGGCCCGATTCGTATCGCCGGACGTTCCGGTCGGTTACCGTCGAAGCATGGCCGAGTACGAGCACATCCTCGTGAAGCGGGACGGCGACACCGTCACGATCACCATGAACCGCGCCGCCCGGCGGAACTCGCTGTCCGCCGACCACCTCGCCGAGCTGCTCGCGGCGTTCCGCGAGGCGGGGGACACCGACGCCACCGGCATCGTCCTGGCCGGCGCCGGGCCGGTGTTCTCGGCGGGGCACGACTTCGGCGACGTCGCCGCCCGCGACCTGATGGGCGTGCGCGAGCTGCTGCGGCTGTGCACGGACCTGATGGGCACGATGCAGTCCGTGCCGCAGGTGGTCGTCGCGCGGGTGCACGGGCTCGCGACCGCGGCGGGCTGCCAGCTGGTGGCGTCGTGCGACCTCGCCGTCGCCGCGGAATCCGCCGGGTTCGCCCTGCCCGGCGGCAAGGGCGGCTGGTTCTGCCACACGCCAGCCGTGCCGGTCGCCCGCGCGATCGGGCGGAAACGGCTGATGGAGCTGGCGCTCACCGGCGACGTCGTCGACGCCGCGACCGCGCTGGACTGGGGGCTGGTGAACCGCGTGGTCCCGGACGACTCGCTCGACGAGGCCGTCGCTTCGCTGCTGGGACGTGCGACGCGGGGCAGCCGGGCGAGCAAGGCGATGGGCAAGCAGACCCTCTACGCGCAGCTGGACCAGCCCGAGGCCGACGCCTACGCGCTCGCGCTGGAGGTGATGGCTTCGGCCTCGCAGCTGCCCGGCGCCCGCGAGGGGATGGCGGCGTTCCTGGAGAAGCGCTCCCCGGTGTGGCCGGACTGAGCGGCCGTCACAGCACGCGTTCGCGCACGAGCAACAGCGCGTAGGCCGCCAGCGTCTGCGCGTCGGTGATGTCGCCCGCGGCGATCATCTTCTCGAACTCGTCGAGGTCGAACCACGCCGTCCGCATGTCCTGCTCCTCGACCTCGCGCTGGGCTTCACTCTGCGTGAGGTCGGTGGCCAGGAAGACGCGCCCGCGCTGGCTCGACATCCCGGCGGCGACGTCCGTCACGCCGAGTTCGGCCATCGAGCCCGCGATCAGGCCGGTCTCCTCGCGCAGCTCGCGCGCGGCCAGTTCGAGCGGCGGGACGTCGGCCAGTTCGGGTGCGGTGCCCATCGGAAACTCCCAGCGCCGCAGCCCGAGCGGGTAGCGGAACTGCTCGACCAGGTGAAACCTCGCCCCGTCGAAGGGGATCACGACGGCGCAGGTGGGTTTGTCGACGACCGCGTAGATCCCCTCGGAACCATCGAGCCGCCGGACGTCGTCCTCGCGCAGGGTCATCCAGTTGTTCCGGTACACCTCACGCGAGCTGACACGCTGAACGGGGTCCATGCGCACAGTATCGCCGTGCTTGTCCTACCCTCGCGGGGTGCGCCTTGTGATCGCTCGCTGCCAGGTCGACTACGCCGGCCGTCTGACCGCCCATCTGCCGATGGCCACCCGGCTGCTGCTCGTGAAGGCCGACGGCTCGGTGTCCGTGCACTCGGACGACCGCGCCTACAAGCCGCTGAACTGGATGAGCCCGCCGTGCTGGCTGATCGAGGACGGCAAGCTGTGGATCGTCGAGAACAAGCAGGGGGAGAAGCTCGTCATCACGATCGACGAGATCTTCCACGACCACGCCCAGGAACTCGGCGCGGAGCCGGGCCTGCAGAAGGACGGCGTCGAGGCGCACCTGCAGGAACTGCTCGCCGAGCACATCAAGACCCTCGGTGACGGCTACACCCTGGTGCGGCGGGAGTTCCCGACCGCGATCGGCCCGGTCGACATCATGGCCCGCGACGCCGACGGGGCGAGTGTCGCCGTCGAGATCAAACGGCGCGGCGAGATCGACGGTGTCGAGCAGCTGACGCGGTACCTCGAACTGCTCAACCGCGACCCGCTGCTGGCGCCGGTGCAGGGCGTGTTCGCGGCGCAGGTCATCAAACCGCAGGCGCGGGTGCTGGCCGAGGACCGGGGGATCCGGTGCCTCACGCTGGACTACGACGCGCTGCGCGGCATCGAGTCGGACGAGTTCCGCCTGTTCTGAGCGTTCCCCCCCTCGCGTTTAGTCCTCTGGATGCGGTAGTTGCGCGCGCAACTACCGCATCCAGAGGACTAAACGCGGCAGGTTCGGGCACTGAACAGCCGATACCGAATCGAGTCCATGATTCGGGTATCTGCATTCTTTCTCGCGCCACAGAATGCCCTAAAGGGCGGCGGGAAATTAACGAACTCGCGTTCTCCCGCAAAAGAACCAGCTACTTCCGGGCCATTCGGGTGAACGCCGGATTCCTCGGTCTCGCGCTGTGTCACACTCGATTTCCGCGAGGGGTACCACCGACATCCGGTGGTCGCGGGGTCCAGAGGTGAAGTGCCATGGCTGATTCTCCGAAGTGTGTCGATCTGGTGCTGGAAGGCGGCGGCGTCAAAGGCATCGGGTTGCTGGGCGCGGTGCTGGAGTTGCACGAAGCCGGTTATTCGTTTCCCCGGATCGCCGGGACGAGCGCCGGTGCGATCGTGGCGGCACTGGTCGCCGCTTATCAGAAGGCCGGGAAGGATCTCGGCGGTCTGGAAGCGGTGATGAATGACATGGACTGCCGCCGTTTCCAGGATCAGTCCCTCTTCGACAAGGTCACCGGTCCGATCGGTGACGGCGTGGATCTGCTCCTGCACGACGGGATGCACTCCGGCGACTATCTCGCGGAATGGCTCACCCCGTTGCTGGAAGACGTCGGCGTGCGTACTTTCGCCGATCTCGCCATCGACGATCCGGAAAGTACTTTGCTTCCGTACCAACGGTATTCCCTCGTCGTCCACGTCAGTGACCTGACGCGCCGCGTGCTCGTCCGGCTGCCTTGGGATTATTCCCAGTACGGCCGAGACCCCGGTGCGGAGAAGATCGTCGACGCGGTCCGCGCGTCCATGTCCATCCCGCTGTACTTCCGGCCGGTGCAGTTCGCCGTCCGTCCCGAGGGCACCGTCACCTGGGTCGACGGCGGGCTGCTGTCGAACTTCCCGATCACCGTCTTCGACCGGACAGACACGAAGAAGCCGCGCTGGCCGACCTGGGGTGTGAAGCTTTCCGGGGAACCGGTGGGCGGCAGGGACAAACCGGTGAAGAGCGCGTTGCGGATCGCCATCGGTTCGCTCGAAACCCTGCTCTCGGACTGGAATCGTTACCGGTTGCACGAGGAGGGTGTGAACCGGCGGACGGTGTACGTCGACACGACCGGGGTTTCCGCCGTCGACTTCGGGCTCGGCGAAGAGGAGAAGAAGCGCCTCTTCGAAAGCGGGCGGGAGGCCGCGCGGCGGTTCCTGGAAAAGATCGTGCCGCAATGAACTCGCCGGCGGTATTCCGGTGGGATGAGGGATAGGAGGATCCCATGCGTTATCGCCCGATCGGTAGTGACCCGGCGGACGGCCGACTCGGCCGGTTCGTCCCGGACGACTGGCGCCACGTCGAGCGCTATCCGCTGACCGCGCTGGCCACCGAGGACCGGCCCACCCGGTCGCCGGTCGTCATCGGTGTCAACTGGTACAAGGAATTCGACGTACCGGAGAAGGACGAGAAGTCCGGCGAATTCTTCGTCGCGAAGGGTGGCGCGAAATCGCTCACCAGGATTCGCGGCGGGCATTGCGTCTGCCTCGAACCCGGTGAGTCGACCGACGGCGAAAAGCAATACGCCTTCTACGACCAGGGCCGGGAAGGCGCGTGCGTCGGCTTCGGCTGGTCGCGCTGCATGTCGATGTTCAACGGCGACCTCTACGCCGCGCGGTGGCTGTGGGACCAGGCGAAGATGCGCGACGAATGGGACGAGACCAACCCCGGCGACAACAACGGCACCTCGTGCCGTGCCGCCGCCGAGGTCCTGCTCGAACTGGGGCACGTCCCGTGGTCGGAGACCTACGCCGACGACGATCACGTCAAGCGGGCCGCCTACACACCCGACGTGAAGAACGGCATCCAGGCGTATCGCTGGGCGAAGTCGGTCGACGAGGTGCACGAGGTCCTCGGCAACCCGCGTGCCGACGAACTCGGCGCCGTGCCGTTCCTCAACTCGTGGGGTCCGGGCTACCCGCACCGCACGTACATGCCGGACGACGTCCTCGCCCGGTTGATCAAGGAGGACGGCGAAGTGGGCCTGCCCACGGACCGGTAAACCCCCGCCGGTCACGGGAGAGGGCCGTTCTCGGCGGAAACGCCGGGAGCGGCCCTTTTTCGCGCCCTTTTCCCGGCGCCGCAACACTTCCACAACATCCCCACTGACGACGGCGGGCACCATCGGCCTCGGTGAAAGGGGAATGAAATGGCCACATCCCATCTCGCTCGCCGCCGGCGGGCGACTGTCTCGGTCTTCTTGGCCGGGGCGACGGTGCTCGCGAGCGCCCTCGCCGCCCCGGCGTCGGCCTCCAGTCACCGGGAAGCCCCGCTGATCTCGGGCGACCCGGCGGTGGACAACACCGACGTGTACGCGTTCGTCAGCCCTGACAAGCCGGACACCGTGACCCTGATCGCGAACTGGTATCCGTTCGAAGAACCCAATGGGGGACCGAACTTCTACCCGTGGGCCACGGACGCGAACCACGACATCAACATCGACAACAACGGTGACGCGAAAGCGGACCTGACCTACCGGTGGACCTTCCGCACCGAAGACCGGCGCGGGAACGACACCTTCCTCTACAACGACGACCCGGTCACTTCGCTCGACGACGAGGACCTGTTGTTCCGCCAGTTCTACACGCTCTCGGTGATCGACCGGGGGACCGGGCGGACGACGAACCTGGTCACCAACGGCAGGGTCGCGCCGTCGAACGTCGGCCCGGCGTCGATGCCGAACTACGGCGTGCTCCGGAACCAGGCGATCACCCCGGTCCCCGGTGGCGGGCAGACGTTCGCCGGGCAGGCCGACGACCCGTTCTTCCTGGATCTGCGGATCTTCGACCTGCTCTACGGGAAGAACCTGTCCGAGGTCGGGCAGGACACGCTGGCCGGCTTCAACGTGAACACCGTGGCGTTGCAGCTGCCCAAGAGCGCGCTGACCCTCGGGGGCAATCCGGCCAGGAACCCGGTGATCGGGGTCTGGAGCGACACCGAACGCAAGACGATCACGCTGCGCACCCCCGGTGCGGAGCGGGCGCTCGGCGCCGACGTCCAGGTTTCGCGCCTGGGCAACCCGCTGGTGAACGAGGTCGTCGTGCCCGCCGGGCTGAAGGACCGGTTCAACTCGCTCCTGCCGGAGCAGGACCGGACGGTGCCCGCGCTGGTGAACAGGGTGACCAACCCGGAGGTGCCGGACCTCGTCCAGCGGATCTACGGCATCCCCGCGCCGGCCAAACCCCGCGACGATCTGACGGAGATCTTCCTGACCGGGATCACCACGAAATCCGGTGACAAGATCAACCTGGATCTCAACTCGCAGCTGAACAACGCCGACGTCAACCCGGCGCGGTTCGCGCCGTCGGAGCAGCTGCGGCTGAACACGTCGATCCCGGTCACCGCGCAGCCCAACCGGCTCGGTGTCCTCGGCGGCGACCTCCAAGGGTTCCCGAACGGCCGGCGGCTGGCCGACGACGCCCTCGACATCAGCGTCCAGGCGCTGGAAGGCGCGGCGGTCAGCGGCATCGTCAAAGCACTCGCGGCCGGCGACCGGGTGGACCGGAACGACGTCCCGTTCGGCGCGGTGTTCCCGTACGTCGCCCTGCCGAACAACAAGGCGGTCAACTCGACCGTCCGGTGATCCCCCTCCCCTCGGTGGCCGCCGCCGACCCCCGGCGGCG
Source organism: Amycolatopsis sp. SB7-3 (assembly GCF_041021335.1). Lineage (NCBI taxonomy): Bacteria > Bacillati > Actinomycetota > Actinomycetes > Pseudonocardiales > Pseudonocardiaceae > Amycolatopsis > Amycolatopsis sp. SB7-3. The sequence continues at coordinate 751,237 of NZ_JBFPJQ010000001.1, read as the reverse complement.
GCCACCACCCCCGACTCCGCGGAAGGCGGACCCGATGTCCCACGACGTCCCCGAAAACACGACAGGTATCCGATTCGGGAAGCGCACTCGCCGGTTCGCGCTCCTGGCGCTCTTCGGCGCGAGCCTGCTCGCCGTGGGTGTCGCCGCGTTGATCCCGCCCGAACCCGTCCTCAGCGAAGCGCCGCAGGGCAGTCTGAGCACTCTCGACCGGGAGGTCCGGACGGCGGAAGCCAAGCTCGCGAAACATGAGCAGGATCCGCGGACCTGGGCCGAACTCGGTGCCGCCTATGTCGAAGTAGCCCGGGTCAAGGCCGACCCGGCCTACTTTCCGAAGGCCGAGGAGGCGTTGCGGAAGTCGTTGCGACAGCAGCCCGACGGCAACGGGATCGCCTTGGCGGGCATGGGCGCGCTCGCCAACGCGCGGCACGACTTCGCCGGCGCTCGCGACTGGGGCGAGAAGGCGAAGGCCGTGCTGCCGGACAACGCCGAGATCCACGGCGTGCTCAACGACGCCTACACCCAGCTCGGGGACACGGCCGCGGCCACCGCCGCGTTGCAGAGGATGCTCGACCTGAAGCCTGGCGTCGCCTCGTTCACCCGCGCCGCCTACGAATTCGAAATACACGGTCGCGTCGACGACGCCCGGCACGCGCTCGATCGCGCGCTGGCGGACGCCGTCGATCCCCACGACGTCGCGTTCGTCCGCAACCTGCTCGGCGAACTCGCCTTCGACAACGGGGATCTCGACACCGCGCAGCTGCATTTCGACGCGGGCCAGCGCGCGGTGCCACAGGAAACCTCGCTCCAGCAAGGAAAGGCCAAGGTCGCGGCGGCACGCGGGCAGACCGCCAAGGCGCTCGCCGGCTATCAGGATCTCGTGGCCCGTCAGCCGAACGTGGGGAATCTGCGTGAGTACGCCCTGCTGCTGTCGACGTCGGGGGCACCGGAATCCGCCGCACGTCAGTACGAGCTCTTCGAGGAGCAGCGACGTCTCGAAGTCGCCTCCGGTGCGAACGTCGATCTCGAAGCGTCCTTGGTGGCCGCGGACCGCGGCGATGCCGTGCAGGCACTCCGGTTCGCGCAGGCGGAATGGGAACGCAGGCAACCCGTGTTCGTCGCCGACGCCATGGCGTGGGCACTGCACCTCAACGGCCGGAACGCCGAAGCCCTCACCTTCGCCGACCGTGCGGCGGGCACCGGCTGGCGCAGCGCCTCGTTCGCCTACCACCGCGGCATGATCCTCGCCGCGCTCGGACGGCCGGGCGAAGCCGTCAACGCACTCGCCGAAGCGCTGCGCATCAACCCGAACTTCTCCTTGACCGACGCGCGGACGGCACGCACCACGCTGGCGAACCTCGGCGGTGCCGGATGAGTCCGCGACGGCGGGAACACGACCGGAAAGGTGGCAGGCCCATGCGCAATCTGCCCACTGAAAGGGTTCCGCGCCGGTTGCGCGGAGCCGCACTGAGCACGCTGGTCTTCCTCGCCGTCGTCGTGGCGTGCTCCGAGACGGGGTCCGACACCGGGCCACGGTTCGACGACGAGACCACCGACGGCGTCGTGACCGAATTGACCTGTATGAAGCATCAGCCGCGGGCGCCGGGCCCCCGCTACACCGACGACTCGATCCGGCGCACCGACGAGACCCTCGCCCTGCTTCGCTACTACACCGCGAACGGGGCCAAACCGTACTGCGACGGCAACGACGTCACCGACATCGATCGCCAATGGATCGACGTGTACCTCGCACTGGGCGCGGACGAGGAAAAGGTGAAACGTCCCTGACCGCGCCTCGACCGGACAGGAATTGTCAAGAATCGCCCCGAAACAGACACTTCAGGGCGGTCGGCGCCCACCCGTACTGCCGTTCCTGAATCCATGCAGTATGGTCCGCGATTGACGCGATACCGGCGTTTCTCGTGGACATTTTCAACATGGAGGTGGGTCGGTTGCACGTGCTGGCCGATGCGAACCTGCGGCTCGACGCAAGTCCGATCGACTACGTCCTGCTCGCCTTCTATTTCGCGCTGGTGCTCGGCATCGGGTACATGGCGCGGAGGTCGGTCTCGAGCAGCCTCGACTTCTTCCTCTCGGGTCGGTCACTGCCCGCCTGGGTCACCGGTCTCGCCTTCATTTCGGCGAACCTCGGCGCGGTCGAGATCATGGGCATGTCGGCCAACGGCGTGCTCTACGGCCTGCCGACCGTGCACTACTTCTGGATCGGCGCGATCCCGGCGATGCTGTTCCTCGGCATCGTGATGATGCCGTTCTACTACGGCTCGAAGGTCCGCAGTGTCCCGGAGTTCATGCTCCGCCGGTTCGGCAAACCCGCCCACCTGGTCAACGGCATCAGCTTCGCGAGCGCGCAGATCCTCATCGCGGGCGCGAACCTGTTCCTGCTCGCCAGCGTGGTGAACCTCCTGCTCGGCTGGCCGCTGTGGGTGTCGATCATCGTCGCGGCCGCGGTCGTGCTCTCCTACACCGCGCTCGGCGGTCTCTCCGCCGCGATCTACAACGAGGTCCTGCAGTTCTTCGTGATCGTCGCGGCCCTGCTCCCGCTGACCATCGTCGGCCTGGTGAAGGTCGGCGGCTGGCAGGGCCTGGTCGACAAGGTCACCGCGAGCCCCGGCGGCGACGCGCAGCTGCACTCGTGGCCGGGTGACAACCTCACCGGCTTCGGCAACAGCTTCCTGTCGATCCTCGGTCTCGTCTTCGGTCTCGGTTTCGTGCTGTCCTTCGGCTACTGGACCACGAACTTCGTCGAGGTCCAGCGCGCGATGGCGTCGAAGAGCATGTCGGCCGCGCGGCGGACGCCGATCATCGGCGCCTTCCCGAAGATGCTGGTCCCGTTCATCGTGATCATCCCCGGCATGATCGCCGCGGTCACCGTCTCCGAGTACGTCCAGGACAAGCAGGTCCTGCTCGACGGCGGTGACGCGCCCAGCGGCGTGACGGCGAACAACGCGATCCTGCTGCTCATGCGCGACCTGCTGCCCAACGGCATGCTCGGCGTCGCGCTCGCCGGTCTGCTCGCCTCGTTCATGGCCGGGATGGCCGCGAACCTGAGCTCGTTCAACACCGTGTTCACCTACGACATCTGGCAGTCGTACGTGAAGAAGAACGAGTCGGACGGCTACTACCTCCGGCTCGGCCGCCTGGTCACCGCCATCGGCACCGTGCTCGCCATCGGCACCGCGTTCATCGCGTCGAACTCCGGGAACATCCTGACCTACCTGCAGGACCTGTTCTCCTTCTTCAACGCGCCGCTGTTCGCCACCTTCATCCTCGGCATGTTCTGGAAGCGGATGACGCCGACCGCGGGCTGGGTCGGCCTGGTGTCCGGTACCGCCTCGGCGATCACCGTGTGGCTGCTGTCGCAGGCCGGGGTCCTCGGGCTCACCGGGCAGGGCATCAGCTTCGTGGCCGCGGGTACGGCGTTCGTCGTGGACATCGCGGTCAGTGTCGCGGTCTCGCTCGCCACCGCGCCGAAGCCGGAGGCCCAGCTGGTCGGCCTCGTCTACTCCCTCACCCCGAAGGAGTCGCTGAAGCACGACGAGACGGGCGACGACGCGGGCTGGTACCGCAAGCCGGGCCTGCTCGCGGGCATCGTGCTGATTCTGACCATCGCGCTCAACATCATCTTCTAGGAGGCCGGAGATGGCTGCTTCGCAAGCTCCCAAGAAGGCCGGCGTCTTCGACATCCGGCTGATCATCGCCCTGCTCATCGGCGGTTACGGGCTGGTGCTCACGATCATGGGCATCGGCTTCACCACCGAGGAGGAGCTGGCCAAGGCCGCCGACGTCAACATCAACCTGTGGGCGGGTATCGGCATGCTGGTGTTCGCGGCGTTGTTCGTGCTGTGGGCGAAGCTGCGGCCCATCGTGGTGCCGCCGAGCACCGACGGCGAGAGCGGCGAATAGGCGGGTTGTCCGGACAGCGGCGAGGGGCTCCGGCTACCGTGCATCTCGTGCTGCTCAACGCTCGACGTCGCCGGATCGCGTCCGTGCTGGCCCTGGTCATCGCACTGGGCGTGCTCTCGGCCTGCGGTCAGAACCTCGGCAAGTCCAACTTCGCCCGCACCACCGTCGCCGCCGAACCCGGCTCCGGCACCGGCTCGGTGCCCGACGGGGACATCAACGATCCGGCGGTCACCCCCGCGGTGCTGCGCACGGTCGACCCGTGCGGGCTGGTGAGCAAGGAGGTCATGAGCGGCCTCGGCACGCCGGAGGACCCGACGGCGAATCTCAGCTCCTTCGGCACCTGCCGGGCGAAGGCCGTGGACGCCGGAGGCAAGACCCTCACGGTGAGGGTCGAGATCGGCGCGTCGACCTACTCCTCGATCAACGGCGTCACCGTTTCGACGGTCGACGGGCTGCCGCAGATCGAGCGGAAGGACAAGGACGGGAAGAGCTGCGACGTCGGCATCATGACCCTGCGCAAGCCCGAGCGCGGGATCAACTTCTCGGTCACCTACGACGGCGGCGACCCGTGCGCGACAGGCCGTGCGGTGGCCGCGAAGGCAGTGAAGAGCCTGCACGCGTCACCGGCGAAGTACCCGGCGGTGCCAGGCACGCTCACCGCGGTCGACCCGTGCACCGCCGCCGACACCGCCGTCCTCAACGAGGTGGTGCCGCACGGCGCCGCCACGCTGAACTCCTTCCATTTCTGCGATTGGACGCCGGGGTCCAACCCGAGGATCTCGATCGGCTTCCGCCGCTCCCTTCCGCCGGCGGAACGCGACGGGAACAAGAAGATCGACATCGACGGCGTCGCCGTGTACCAGAAGGTCGGCAGCGGCAGCGACGCCGAGTGCAAGCTCGAGTGGCAGCACAGGCCGTGGGCGGACGACGAGGTCGAAATCGTCAGCGTCGACTACAAGAACTACGACGAGAAGAAGGACGAAGCGGCGTCGTGCGGCAAGGCGGCCAAGGTCGCCAAATCGGTGATCTCCAAGCTGCCGAAGCCCTGACGCTGGCGGCATCCGGCCGGGAGAGGTAGGAAGGGGGCACCCCACCCGCCGACGTGCCGGAGGCCACCTTGAAGAAGATCATCAACGACCCGAAGACGGTGGTCGCGGAATCGTTGCGCGGACTCGCCGCGGCGCACGCGGACGTCCTGCGCGTGGAGGACGACCCGGCGATCGTGGTGCGCGTGGACGCGCCACTGACGGGCAAGGTCGCGGTGATCTCCGGCGGCGGTTCCGGGCACGAGCCGCTGCACGGCGGCTTCGTCGGGCAGGGCATGCTCGCCGCCGCCGTCCCGGGCGCCGTGTTCACCTCGCCGACGCCGGACGCCGTGGAAGCCGCGGTCAAGGCGACCACCGGGGACGCGGGCGCGCTGCTGATCGTGAAGAACTACACCGGCGACGTGCTCAACTTCGAGACCGCCGGCGAACTCGCCGCCGCCGAAGGGCTGGACGTGCGCAGCGTGGTCATCGACGACGACGTCGCGGTCAAGGACTCCACCTACACCGCCGGCCGTCGAGGCGTCGGCGGCACGGTGCTGCTGGAGAAGATCACCGGCGCCGCGGCCGAACGGGGCGACACCCTCGACGCGGTGGAGGCCTTGGCGCGCAAGGTGATCGGCCAGGTCCGGTCGATCGGGGTCGCGCTCACCGCGCCGACCGTGCCGCACGCGGGCGAGCCGAGTTTCGACCTCGCCGACGACGAGATCGAGTTCGGCATCGGTATCCACGGCGAGCCCGGTATCGAGCGGACCGCCGTGACGACGGCCGACGAACTCGTCGCGCGCATGGTCGAAGCGGTGGTCACGGACCTGCCCTTCGCCGAGGGCGACAAGGTCCTGCTGTTCACGAACTCGATGGGCGGGACCCCGCTGGTCGAGCTGTACCTCGCCCACGGGATCGCCGAGCGGCTGCTGGCCGAGCGTGGGATCGTGGTCGAACGGCGGCTGGTGGGGCCGTACATCACCAGCCTCGAGATGCAGGGGATGAGCCTGACGTTGCTGAAACTGGACGACGAGCTGACCGAGTTGTGGGACGCGCCGGTGAACACCCCGGCCCTGAGGTGGGGAGTCTGATGGCCTGCACCGCCGAGACGCTCGCCGCCGCCTTGCGGGCGGCGGCCGCGGTGATCGCCGAGCATCGTGCCGAACTGGTCGACCTCGACCGCGCGATCGGCGACGCCGACCACGGCGAGAACATGGACCGGGGCTTCACCGCCATCGTGTCCGCTTTGGACTCCGCCACGCCAGAGACCCCCGCCGCGGTCGCGAAACTCGCCGCCACGACGCTGATCTCGAAGGTCGGCGGCGCGGCGGGCCCGTTGTACGGCACGGCTTTCCTGCGCGCGTCGGTCAAACTGGGCGACGCGGCCGAAGTGGACGGTCCGCTGCTGGTCGAGGCCCTGCGCGCGGCGCTCGAAGGAGTGCAGGCGCGCGGCAAGGCCGTCGGGGGAGACGCGACCATGGTCGACGCCCTGATCCCCGCCGTCTCCGCCGCAGAAGGGGCCTCCCGCGACGGTGTCGCGGCGATCCTGGCCGCGGCCGCCGACGCCGCGGACAAGGGTGCCGAGTCCACTGTGGACCTCGTACCGCGCAAGGGCCGCGCGTCGTACCTCGGCGAGCGGGCGAAGGGGCATATGGATCCCGGTGCCCGCTCGACGGCGCTGCTGCTGCGAGCCTTCGCGGAGGCCGCCAAGTGAGCGTCGGAATCGTGCTCGTCTCCCACAGCGCCAAACTCGCCGAAGGACTCGCGGAACTCGCCGCGCAGATGGCGCCGGACGTCACCATCGCGGCGGCGGGTGGCCTGGCCGACGGCGGGATCGGAACGGACTACGACGAGGTCGTCGCCGCGACGCAGCGCGCCGATTCGGGATCGGGCGTCGTCCTGCTGTACGACCTCGGCAGCGCGCAGATGACCGCGGAACTGGCGGTCGAATCGCTCGCCGACCCGTCGGCCGCGGTCGTCGTGGACGCGCCGCTGGTCGAAGGCGCGATCGCCGCCGCCGTCGCGGCGCAGGGCGGGGCGGACCGCAAGGCCGTCGCCGAAGCGGCCGCCTCGGCGGGAGCACCCCCGGACCTGACGTTCGACGGAGGCGCTCAGGACGGCGAGAGCAGTGTCGAACTCACGCTGCGGAACGACGTCGGGCTGCACGCGCGGCCGGCCGCGGTACTGGTGCGCAGCATCGCGGGGCTGGACGCGCAGGTCACCGTGCGGCTGGGCGACGAGACCGCGGACGCCAACAGCGTGCTCGCGCTGATGGCGCTCGGCGCGCGCCAGGGCGACCGGATCGAGGTCCGCGCGAAGGGGGCGCAGGCCGACGAAGCGCTCGCCAAGGTCAAGGATCTGGTGGAGCAGAACTTCGGCGAGTGAGCTGGGCTCTTAGCGCGTGAAGGCCTCCTTCCCTCGGCTCAGCCGAGGGAAGGAGGCCTTCACGCACATCGGCGCCCGGGTGGTAGCAAAGGTCCCTTGATCCGGCCATCGCCGCCGGAGGAAAAGCGTCCCCCGGTCCTCGTCCGCGAGTGACACTTACTCGATTCGGAGGGTGACAGCCGCTGCTTTCCGCGCCCCGGCATGGCACGATCGGAGAAACTACCAGCGAGTAACCTCCGGAGGCCGGTTGTGGCGCGGGAAATCTCGAGTGTGGGAGTCATCGGTCTCGGCACCATGGGCGCCGGGATCGCCGAGGTGCTCGCGCGGAGCGGCGTATCCGTCGTCGCGGTGGAGATCGACGACGACGGCGTCCACCGCGGCCGGGGTCATCTGGAGCATTCGACCGAACGGGCGGTGTCCGGCGGCAAGCTCGACGCCGACGGCCGGAGCGCGCTCCTGGACCGGATCCGGTACACCACGTCGCTGGCGGAGTTGTCCGATGTGGACCTGGTGATCGAGGCGATCCCGGAGAACCTCGAAGCGAAATCCGACGTGTTCGCGCAGCTGGACAAGATCACCGGCCCGGACACGATCTTCGTCTCGAACACCTCCTCGCTGTCGATCACCGAGATCGGCGTGCACACCGCGCGGCCGGGCAAGGTCGTCGGGATGCACTTCTTCAACCCGGCGCCGATCCTCAAGCTGGTCGAGATCGTCCGCACCGTCGTCACCGAACCCGACGTGGTCACCGACGTCGTCGCGTTCGCCGAACGGCTCGGCAAGACCCCGGTGGTGATCGGAGACCGCGCCGGGTTCATCGCCAACGCCCTGCTTTTCGGCTATCTCAACCACGCCGTGCGGATGTACGAGCAGCGCTACGCCACCCGTGAGGACCTCGACGCGGCGATGCGGTTCGGCTGCGGATATCCCATGGGGCCCTTGGCCTTGCTCGACCTCATCGGGCTGGACACCGCGTACGAGATCCTCGACACGATGTACCACCAGTCGCGTAATCGGCTGCACGCGCCGGCGCCGCTGCTCAAGCAGATGATCACCGCCGGGCTGCTCGGCCGCAAGACCGGCCGGGGTTTCTACACCTACGACGAGCCCGATTCGCCGACGGTGACTGACGCGGTCACGAAGTCCACAGTAGACACTGCGGCGCCCCGTGAGGTGCGCAAGGTCGGCGTCGTCGGGACCGGCACCATGGCGACGGGCATCGTCGAGGTGTTCGCGAAACGCGGCTACGAGGTCATCCTGCGCGCCCGGAGCGCGGAGAAGGCCGCGGCGTCGGTCGCGCGGGTGAAGAAGTCGCTGGACAAGGCCGTCGTCAAGGGCAAGCTGTCCGAAGAGGACGCAGCCGCCGCGCTCGGCCGGATCTCGCCCGCCGTGGAGTTCGAGGAACTGGCCGATGTCGACCTCGTCGTCGAGGCGGTGGCCGAAGACCTGGCTGTCAAGCAGGCCGTCTTCGCCGCGCTCGACGACGTCGTGAAACCGGGCGCGGTCCTGGCGACCACCACGTCCTCGCTGCCGGTCATCGAATGCGCGGCCGCCACGTCGCGCCCTTCCGACGTGGTCGGCGTGCACTTCTTCAACCCGGCGCCGGTGATGAAACTCGTCGAGGTCGTCTCCACCATCGCCACCGCTCCCGACGTGATCGCGACCGTCGACGCCGTCTGCGCGGCCGTCGGCAAGCACCCCGTGCACTGCGGCGACCGGGCCGGGTTCATCGTCAACGCGCTGCTGTTCCCGTACCTGAACGACGCGGTGAAGATGCTCGAAGCGCACTACGCGGAGGCCGACGACATCGACACCGCGATGAAGGTGGGTTGCGGGCTGCCGATGGGTCCCTTCGAGCTGCTCGACGTCGTCGGACTGGACGTTTCGCTGGCGATCCAGCGGACGCTGTACAACGAGTTCCGCGAAGAGGGCTTCGCGCCGGCGCCGCTGCTGGAGCACCTCGTGACCGCCGGTCGGCTCGGCCGCAAGACCGGGAAGGGGTTCAAGGACTACTCGGCGCGGTAACTTGGATGCCATGCCGGTTTCCGCGGGGGTCAGGAAACGGATCAAGGAACTCCTCGATCCGGACGACGAGATCCATTACGTGTTCCCGGCCGACGTCTTCGGCAGCACCAACCCCGGAGTGTTCTTCGCGGTGACCCGCAAGACGATCACGGTCCTGACCACCGGGTACCTGAGCCGGAAGACGCCGAAACGCGTCGTCGCGACGACGTTGCGGAACCATCGGATCGGGCCGGTCGACACCTCGACCGTCCCGTGGTTCAAGTTCAACGGCGTCGACTACGAGATCGACGACGAGTACATCGCCGTCGTGCACGCCGCCGACGCCGAGATCATGCGGGCAAAACCTGAAGATCCGCTGCCGGACCTCTAAGCTCCCGGGAGTGCGTCAGCTCACATACGACGGGGTGCCCATCCCCGGCCTGAACGACCTGGTCCGGACGGCCATCCGGCTGCACCCCGCGCCGGGATTGCCCCGTCCGGACGAAAGCCACTTCGGCGGCCCGCTGCTCTGGCCGTCGGACGAGCCATGGCCGGAGTGCCCGGTGACCTGGCCGCCGGACCCCGACGCGTCCGACGACGCGTGGCCGGCCGGGCATCCGCTCGACGAGCCGGTCCCGGCGATGGTCGGCGCGGCGCAGTTCTTCCGCGACGACTTCCCGGAGCTGCCCTTCCCGGAGGGCACCGACGTACTGCAGATCCTGTTCTGCCCGCTCGAGCATGACAATCCGTACCACCGCGGCCCCGCCGTCCGGCTGGTGTGGCGCGATTCCGCCGAGGTGGGGGACATCGCGGAGCCGCCGCCCGCACCCGAGGACGCCCAGGACGCCTACCTGCCGGAACCCTGCGTCTTCGAACCGTGCTCGATCGACGAGCTGCCGCGTCTCTGCGACTTCCCGCCGGAGACCCGCACCGCGCTCGGCATCCCCGAAGGCGCGAGCGAAGACCCCGACGGCTGGCCCGAGCTGGACCACTACGCGAAGATCGGCGGCTGGACGGCCTGGCACGCGGCCGGTCGTGTCGACCTGGACTGCCGGGAATGCGGTGCCGAGCTGAGACAGACGCTCGCGCTGGCCACGGAGGAACACGAGGTCGGCTGCGGCTGCGGGGTCGACGACGACGAACCGGCGTGCTGGGCGTTCGGCGACCGGGGAGTGCTGAACATCTTCACCTGCCCCACCGATCCGCGGCATCCGTTCAAGGTCCGGATCGCCTGATCAGCCGGGTGGTAGCAAAGGTCCCCCGCTCCAGTGCTGGAAGACGAGGTTCGTGTGCACCCGGGCGACCTCGTCGCGGGCGGTCAGTTCGTCGAGCACCAGCCGTTGCAGCTCGGTCGCCGAAGCGGTGGCGACATGCGCGAGGAAGTCGTCCGGGCCGGTCAGGTGGTAGACGGCGCGGACCTCGGGCAACGCCAGCAGATGCTCGACGAACGAATCGACCAGCGCGCGCCGGTGCGGGCGGACCTGCACGAACAGGAGCGCCTCCAGTGGGCGGCCGAGTTTGGCCGCGTCCACCTCGGCGCGCTGGCCGATGATCACCCCGAGCTCGCGCAACCGGTTGACGCGGTCGAGACAGGTCGAGGGTGCGACGCCGACTTCGGCCGCCAGATCCTTGTTCGAGATCCGGGCGTCGTTCTGCAAGAGCCGCAGAATTCGAAGATCAACCGTACTCAGTTCGACGGAATCCGACATCGGCGAATGATATCCGAGGATATTGCGGCCGTTCCGGAGAAAATCGCACCATCTGGAGTATGACCGCAACGCTGCGCACCCGAGCCGTCCACGCCGGCCGTGACGATCTCACGGACCTCGGCGTCCACGCCGCTCCGCTCGACCTGTCCACGACCTACCCGTCGCGGGACAGCGTCGAGGAGGCGGGCCGCATCGACGAATTCGCCGCCTCGGGCTCGCTGTCCGGGCTCCCGGTCTACGGGCGGCTGAGCAACCCGACCGTCGAGCGTTTCGAGAAGGCGCTGGCCGAACTCGAAGGGTTCGAAGACGCCGTCGCGTTCGCCACCGGCATGGCCGCGGTCTCGGCTTCGCTGCTCGCCGCCGTCGCACAGGGCAAGCGGCACGTCGTCGCCGTCCGGCCGGTCTACGGCTGCACCGACCACATGCTCACGTCCGGGCTGCTCGGGACCGAGGTGACCTGGGCCGATCCGGAGGACGTCGCCTCGGCGCTGCGTCCCGACACCGGGCTGGTGCTGCTCGAGACCCCCGCGAACCCGACCCTGCGCGAGGTCGACATCGCCGAGATCGTCCGCGCCGCAGGCGAGGTCCCGGTGCTGGTCGACAACACCTTCGCGACCCCCGTGCTCCAGCGACCAGGACGGCACGGCGCCCGGTTCGTCCTGCACAGCGCGACCAAGTTCCTCGGCGGGCACGGCGACGTCATGGGCGGCGTGGTGGCTTGCAGCGCCGAAGACGCGGGGATGCTCCGGCAGATCCGCTTCGCCACCGGAGGCGTGCTGCACCCGCTCGCCGGGTACATGCTGCTTCGCGGTCTCTCGACCCTTCCGCTGCGCGTCAACGCGGCGTCCGCGACGGCCGCCGAACTCGTCGAGCGGCTTCGCGGCCACGCGAACGTGAGCGCCGTGCACTACCCGGCCGTCGGTGGTCCGCTGATCGCGTTCGAGGTCGACGGCGATCCGCACGCGCTCATCGGCGCGGTCCGGCTGATCACCCCGGCCGTCAGCCTCGGGAGTGTGGATTCGCTCATCCAGCATCCAGCCTCGATCAGCCACCGGATCGTCGCCGAGGACGACCGGCGCGGCGCGGGGGTCACCGACCGGCTCATCCGCATGTCGGTGGGGCTGGAGGACGTCGAGGACCTGTGGCATGACCTGGATCAAGCACTCAAAGCTTGCTGAGTTCTGCGATCGTCATCACCGGGATGTCGACAAATCGTCCGACCTGGCTAACCTGGTCGGGTGAAAGATCTGGTCTCGTCCTGGGTGGAATCTTCGGCTCGTAGCACGCTTTCCCGGCTGCACCAGCAGATCGGTGTGGCCGGGCTCGCGGCCGCGGCGGCCGTGCCCGGGCTGTCCGCCGTCTTCGATCAGCACTCCGCCGCGGTCCGCGACATCCTCGCGGTCGGGGTCGAAGGCTCGGCGGCGGTGGCCGGGGTCGTCCTGCTCGCCGGCTACACGCGCGGGCTGCTCGACGAGGCGAAGGCCAAGGGCTGGACGTTCCGTGCTCCGGCCGATCTGACCGCGTGGACCACCAGCGACTGGGTGACCGCGCGGCTGGTCGGCGTGTGTTCGCTGGCCGCCTCGATGGACGACCGGCGGACCCAGCCGACCGGGAACGGGTAGGGCGGCCGGACGCCCCACCCGCTCCCGTGGAAGGTCAGCGGTACTCCGGCGGAGGGGGCATGTTTCCACCGGGGGGCCGCTGGCCGGGATCCTGGTGCTGCGGCACCTGACCCTGGCTGGGCGGGAACTGCTGGTGCTGCGTCGGCGCGTTCGGGTTCGCGGCGTGATGCCCGGCGGACACCGGCTGGCTGACCGCCGTCCGCTCCGTCGGCACCTCACCCGAGCGGCCCGCGTCCTCGCGACCACGCTGGTAGGCCTCGGCCTGCGCCTTCGCGGCGGGGATCTCCGCCTCGGCCCGGCCGAGCCACGTCTCCCAGCGCTGCTGCATCGGCTTGATGAGACCACCGCCGACACCGACGACGGCGATACCGCCGACCGTGGCGAGCACGGTGATCAGCACCGGCATCGTGACCGCGGTGGCCACGCCGATCTGGTTCAGCGCGGCGATCGCGCCGAGGCCCCAGATGAACACCGAGGCGATGGTGGCGAGCACCTTGCCGTAGGAGACACCGCCGAGGGCGTTCCCGATCAGATCCTTGACCGCCTTGGCGACCGCGCCGGCGATCACCACGATGACGATCGCGACGATGGCACGCGGCAGCCACGCGACGATGTCGTTGAGCAGCGCGCTCACCGGGTTCGGGCCGAACACGCCGAACGCGAACTGCAGGGCGATCAGCAGGATCGCGTAATAGACGATCTTGCTGATGATGCTCGACGCGTCGAACTGGCTGCGCGCGAGCATCTGCTTGAAGCCCCCGCGTTCGAGAAGCCGGTTGAACCCGACCTTCTCGAGCACCATGCTCACGGCCTTCGAGAGCGCCTTGGCGATCAGCCAGCCGATGAACAGGATGACCAGGAACGCGAGCAGTTTCGGGACGAAGGTGGCGACCGAACTCCAGGCGCTCGACACGCCCTGACCGAAGTCGACGGCCGCCAGTGCTGATGTGGCCACTGGACTTTCTCCCTTCCCACCACTGGAGCTTCCAGACTGGTGGGAAGGGGGTACCCGCCATTCGGGCGATCACACGTTACGCCACCCGAACGGGTGGGTCAGCCGCAGCAGCCTCCGCCGCAGCAACCGCCTCCACCTGCGGGAACAGGGGCCGGACCGGAAGCGGACCCGGTCAGCGCGACGGTCGTCAGCAGCTTGACGGTGTCCTGGTGGCCCTCGGGGCACGGCGCGGGCGCACCGGACTCGCTCATCGGCCGCAGCAGTTCGAAGGTTCCGGCGCATTCGCGGCAGCGGTAGGCGTAGGTCGGCATTCCGGCATTATCCCATCTCCTTCCGGCCGCCGGGATGGCAAGCTGGCCGGGTGGAACTGCCTGTCGCGGCGCATGTGCCGCATCTCGGCCAAGTCGTCCCGTCCGTGCTTTCCGCCCTCGGCGCCGAGGGGTTCGCCAATTCGCTGAGCCTGGCGGAGGCGTCCAGCGCCTGTGTCCTGCTGATCGACGGTCTCGGCTGGGAGCTGCTGGCCGAGCACCCCGCCGACGCGCCGGTGCTCACCCAGCTGGCGAAGTCGCCGCTGCGGGTCGGTTTCCCGGCGACGACGGCGGCCGGGCTCGGCGCGATCGGCACCGGCCTGGCGTCGGGGGAGCACGGCCTGGTCGGGTACAGCTTCGAGGTGCCGGGCACCGGAGTCCTGAACGCGTTGCGCTGGAGCAGCCACGTGGACGGCGGCGATCTCCGCGGGGCTCTGCCGCCGCGCGAGGTGCAGCCGCTGCCGACGACGTTCGAACGCGCGGCGGCCGCCGGGATCACGACCAGCGTGGTGTCTTCGGCGAAGTTCGCCGACACCGCGCTCACCCGGGCGACGCAGTCCGGCGCGCGCTATGTGGGCGTCCACGCGCTCGGCGACCTCGCCGCCTGCGTCCTGCACTGTCTCGAAGCGCGGCCGGCGTTCTGCTGGGGCTATCACAGCGAACTCGACATGATGGGCCATATCTACGGGCCCGGTTCGGCGCCGTGGCGGATGCAGCTGCGGCAGGTCGACCGGCTCGTGGAGTCCCTTGTGGACGGTCTACCGCCGGGCGCGCTCCTCACCGTCGTGGCCGACCACGGCATGGTGACCGTCGAGGGCGCGCTCGACATCGACGAGACACCCGCGCTGCTCGGCGGCGTCCGGGCCATCGGGGGCGAGGTCCGGGCGCGGCACGTCTACAGCGAAGCGGGCGCGGAGGCCGACGTCCTGGCGGCGTGGCGCGAGGTGATCGGAGACCGGGCTTGGATCCTCCCGCGCGACGAGGCCGTCGAGGCGGGCTGGTTCGGGCCGGTCTCCGATCGGGTCCGTCCGCGTATCGGCGACGTGGTCGTGGCGGCGAAGGGACGCTTCGGGCTCGTGCGGGAACTGGCGGAGGCCGTCGAGTCCTCTTTGGTAGGGCAGCACGGCTCGCTGACCCCCGCCGAGCAACTCGTCCCGTTGGTCCTCGCGCGCGGCTAGCCGCAGAATTCGGCGAACATCGCGCGCAACACGGCCGAGCGCGCGGTTTCGGAGGTCAGGTTCGTGGTGACGCCGACCGTGATCTGCCTGGTGCCGTCGGAAGTCCGCATGCTCCAGGTGTTGTAGCCGGGCACCGAACCGTTGAAGCCCCAAGCCTCCGGCGCGGCGCAGCCCTGCGGGAGCCGGAGCCGCATGACGCCGAGGCCCGAGTCGACCGCGGGAACGCCGCTGGGCACGGTTTTGCGCATCTCGGCCAGCTGCGCCGCGGGGAAGAGCCGTCCGGTGAACAGGGCGCCATAGAACCGGTTCAGATCGTCGGCGGTGGAGATCAGATTCCCGGAACCCCAGAACCGCGACATCTCGTAGTCGGTGACATCGGTCAGCGGCGCGTCGGGACCGTACAGCCGTTCGTAACCACGGGCGGCCGCGCGGTGGACGTAGGGATAGCGGTACGGGAGGGAGCTGTCCCGCATTCCCGCCTTGTCGAGAACCCGGCGCTGCAGCACGGAATTCAGCTCGTCGCCGGTGAGCTTTTCGACGAGTTTCCCGAGTACGGCGTAATTGGTGTTGGAGTACACCATGCCTTGACCGGGCGGGAAGGCCAGCGGTTTGCCCTCGGTCCCCAGCCGGATGGTCTCGTCCGGCGACTGGTGCCGCCAGCGGGTCGTGTCGATCTCCGGCAGGCTGTTCCACCGGTCGGTCGCGGGGATCCCGCTGGTGTGCTGCAGCAACTGGCGGACGGTGATCGGCTCGGTGTAGGGCAGCAGCCCGGGAAGGCGATCCTGGACGCGGTCGTCGAGGCCGACTTTGCCCTCGCCGGCCAGCTGCAGCACGGCGGTGGCGACCACGCTCTTGGTGATGCTGCCCGCCCGGAACCGGCCGCGGGGGTCCGGCGCGCCGCCCGTCGTGACGTCGCCGACGCCGCTCCGGCCGTACCAGCCGCCGTCCTGGTCGAGCACCGCGGCGTACGCGCCGGGCGCACCGGCGGCGACGGCGTCGTCCAGCGCCTTTTGCAGACCTTCCCTGGCGGGGGCGGCGACGGCCTGACCGGCCGCGAGTGTTCCGGAGAACAAGGCGGTGCCGGCGACGATCGCCGCCAAACCGCGAAACAGACGATTCATGCACCTGACGCTAGGAGGCGCCCAGCACCGGGACAGCCCCTAAAACCCCTGCTGTGCCCGGACTTCTCGCGAGCGACCCCCTAGGTGGGCTTCCTCGCCGAGAACTTCACGGAGCGCTTGGGTACGTGGTCGACCTCGATGTCGGTGAATCCGGCGTCGGTGAGCCGGGGCCAGATCGAGACCGGGTCGAGCGCGTTCATCGTGTCGCCGAGGTGGAGGAGCCGGAACGGCGCGTTCGCCAGGCTGTCGATCGCGCGCAGGACACCGCCGGGGCGGAGCACGCGGAACGCCTCGGCGAAGATCGAGTCCTGCAACGCCGTCGTCGGCACGTGGTGCAGCATCGTGAAGCAGACGACCGCGGAGAATTCGCCGTCCTCGAAGGGCATCGCCGCCCCGTCGCCCTGGACGATCCGCACCCGCCCGTCGAATTCCCGTTTGAGGAGGTCCGCGGACGCCTCGTCGATCTCGACGGCGGTGAGCCGGGGGACGAGCCCGGCGAGCGCGCGCGTGGTCGCGCCGAAGCCGGGCCCGATCTCCAGGACGGAGTCACCCAGGTCGAAACCGGCGACGTTGCCCGGCATCTCGGCGGCGACGGCCTTCGCCCACAGCGCGGAACTGCAGAGTTTGCGGTGCACCAGGTTCATCGGCATGCATCCGAAGCTAACGGTGACCGATAGGCGATAGGCTGCCAACCGATGTCGAATATCGGACTCCTGCCGCCGATGTCCACGGCGATGGTGCTCGGTGAGATGGACCTGCCCGCGGGCACCTGGCTCCCTTGGCACGAACACGACGGCCACCAGCTCGCCTGGGCGGCGCGGGGGATCCTGAGCGTGAACGTCGGCGAGCGGTACTGGGTGCTGCCGCCGACCCGGGCGCTCTGGATCCCGGCCGGGGTCGTCCACCGGACCGGCGCCACCGCGCAGACCGTGTTGCGGGGGATCTACGCCGCCCGGGACCGATGCCCGGTGCGCTGGCCCGAACCGACGCTCGTCGCCGTCCGTCCACTGCTGCGCGAACTGCTGGAGCACCTCGGGGCGGCCGACCTCGGCGACGACGCGCGCCGCCGGGCCGAGGCGGTCGCGTTCGACCTGCTCGAACCGGTGGACGTCGTGCCGATCACCGTGCCGATGCCGTCCGACGAACGTGCGCTGGCCGTCGCGCGGGCGGTGATCGCCGATCCTGCGGACCGCCGCGCCCTCGCCGATTTCGTCCGGCACGCGGGCGCGAGCGAACGCACGCTCGCGCGGCTGTTCCTCACCGAGTGCCGCACGACGTTCGGCGCGTGGCGGGTCCAGGCGCGCCTGCGCGCGTCACTGCCGCTGCTGGCCGAGGGCATGCCGCTGACCGCGGTCTCCCGCCGGATCGGCTATTCCTCGCCGAGCGCTTTCGTCGCCGCGTTCCGCCGCGCGGTCGGCGTGACGCCGGGCGCCTACTTCGGCGGCTGACTCCCCGAGTCACGCCTTCGATCACGCGTGTTCCGGCTTCGATCACGCGTGTTCCGGCTTCGATCACGCGTGATCGGCCGGACGTCACGCGTGATCCGGCGGACGACACGCCTGATGGAAGGCGGGACCGGGTGTGACCCTGCGCGCGTACGTCGGCGGCCGGCCGGGCCCGCCGTATACCGTTTCGGGCGTGCCACGACGTAACCGGCCCGAACGCGGTGGGCGCCCCGACCTCGGCGCGTCGACCGGCTGGGCGCGCTCCGAATCCGCCTCCGACGGCGAATGGCTGGTGCGCACCGTGCCCGGCGCGCAGGCCACCAAGGACTACCGCTGTCCCGGTTGCGACCACGAGATCCGGCAGGGGACCCCGCATGTGGTCGCCTGGCCCGCCGACGACACCGGCGGCGTCGCCGACCGCCGCCATTGGCACAAGGCGTGCTGGGGCGCGCGGTCCCGGCGAAGGCCAGGTCGTTGGTGACTCGGCCGCTGGTGAGCTTCAGCGCCGCAGGTGCAAGGAAGGTTCTCCCGCGAATTCCTCCTCCGTGTGGACCTTGAAACCGAGCCGCTCGGCGACCCGGATGGACGGTTTGTTGGACGCCATGATGTTGGCGATCACCGGGACGTCGGGGATCTCCCGCTCCGCCCACTCGACGACGGCGGCCGCCATCTCCGTCGCGTACCCCTTGCCCCAGGTGAACGGCCAGAAGCGGTACGCGAGGTTCAGCACGCGCTCGCCGTTCCATTCGTGATAGCGGACGCCGCCGAAACCGAGGATCGTCTCCGGATCGTCCGAAGCGGACACCGTGAGATAGCCGAACCCGTGCTCGGCCCACTGCTTCAGCCAAGCGTCGTACAGCTCGTTCGCACCCTCGACGGTGTGCGGCTCCGGGTTGAACCTGTTCGTCTCCGGATCGGCCTGCAGCGCGACGATGTTCTCGCGATCCGCCTCGCGCAGCCTCCGCAGCAGCAGCCTCTCCGTCTTGATCTCTGTCAGCACGGATCTGACGGTAGCGCCAGGGTGCGACAGAATTATCGCCATGAACGATCTCCCGCTGGTCCTGCTGCACGCCTTCCCCGTCGACGCCCGCATGTGGGACGCGGTCCGCGCGCCGCTCTCGGAACGTCTGCGGCTGATCACACCCGACCAGCGCGGCCTCGGCCGCAGCCCGCTGCCGGAAACGGACCGGGAGCCGGATCTGGACGACGCCGCCCGCGACGTGGTCGCGTTGCTCGACCGGCTGGAACTCGACAAGGTCGTCCTCGGCGGCTGCTCGATGGGCGGCTATTTGACGATGGCGGTGCTGCGCCTCGCGCCGGAACGGGTGGGCGGGCTCGTGTTCATCGACACGAAGGCGACCGCTGACACCCCCGAAGCCGCGCAGGCCCGGCACGACGTCGCGGCCCGGGTCGAAGCGGAGGGCACCGGCTGGATGCCCGAAGCCGTCACGCCCGGACTGCTCGCGGAGAAGGCGCGCCCGGAAGTGGTCGAACGGCTTCGGGAGCTGATCACGACACAGCCGCCGTCCGGGATCGCGTGGGCGGCGCGCGCGATGGCGGCCCGGCCCGATTCGCTCGAAACGCTGCGTTCGGCGGACGTGCCGGCGCTGGTCGTGGTCGGCGAAGAGGACGGCCTGACCCCGTTGGAAGCGGCGAACACGCTGGTGGAAACGCTGCCGGACGCGACGTTGGTGGTGCTGCCGGAGGCGGGACATCTGACGCCGCTGGAGGATCCGGCCGGAGTCGTCGAAGCGATCTTGGGCTGGTACCCCGCGTAAGAAAAGGTTCCCCTCGCCCCTTCAAAGGTATAGCGGACCCCTGGGCTTGCGGCAAGCCCCCATTCCCGGTCCACAATTCGTGCCTTCACGTTTTTGCCGAAGGGGGATTCCCATGCGTGTACTCCTGTCCACTATCGGGACGAGGGGTGAGGTGCAGCCGCTGGTGGCACTGGCGGTGCGATTGCGGGAACTGGGCCAGGAAGTCCGGCTTTGCGCGCCGCCTGATTTCCGTGAGTGGGCCGAAGGTCTCGGGATCTCCTTCGCGCCGTTGGGGCCGGAACTGCGGTCGACGGCGAAGCCGGATTCCGCGATGACCAAGGCGATGGCCACGCCGGAAGGGCGGCGCGCGATGGCCGAGGCCATGGTGGTGAACCAGTTCGAGACGATGCCGGACGTGGCCGAGGGATGCGACGCCGTCGTCGCGGGAATGGCCTTGAACATCGCCGCCCATTCGGTGGCCGAGCGAAAAGGGATTCCGTATTTCTTCACCGCTTACTGCCCGATAACGCTGCCTTCACTGCACCATCGTCCGCCCGTTTTCCCGGGATGGGCGCCGAAGAATCCCGACGCCGACATCCCGGCCTTATGGGCCGACGACGCGGAGCGGTGGAACGCGCAATGGGGCGACGTGCTCGACGCTCAGCGGAAACTGCTGGGCCTGCCGCCGGTCGACGACGTGCGCGGGCACATCTTCACCGAGCGTCCGTGGCTGGCCGCCGATCCGGTGCTGGCGCCGTGGCGGGGCCCGTCGGCGCTGGACGTCCACCAGACCGGTGCCTGGCTCCTACCGGATCACAGTCCGTTGTCGCCGGAGCTGGAGGCGTTCCTCGACGACGGGGAACCGCCGGTCTACTTCGGATTTGGGAGCATCCGCGCGCCGGAGGAGATCGCGAAGGCGATGATCGAGGCGGCGAGGGCGCACGGACGGCGGGCGATCGTGTTCCAGGGCTGGACCGGACTGGCGCTGATCGACGACGAACCCGACTGCATCGCAATCGGGGATGTCAATCAGCAGGCGCTCTTCCCGCGGGTCGCGGCCGTCGTGCATCACGGCGGTGCCGGCACGACCACGGCGGCGACCCGGGCCGGGGTGCCGCAGGTGCTGGTGCCGCAGATGTTCGACCAGCCGTACTTCGCCCAGCGGGTGCGGGATCTCGGGGTGGGGACGTCGATCACGGGGGAGCCCTCGGTCGAAGCGCTGACGCTCGCTTTGGGCGAGGTGCTTCGTCCCGAAGTCGCCTCCCGGGCCCGGCAGGTGGGCGGCGAGGTGCGGACGGACGGCGTCGATGTGGCGGCTGAGCTCCTGATGTCCGGCGTTTAGTCCTCTCGATGCGGTACTTGCGCGTGCAACGACCGCATTCAGAGGACTAAACGCGGGAGGAGAAGTAGCGCTCCAGGGCGGCTTCCGCCTCGCCGAGTCGTTCGGGGAACCGCTGCGCGATCACGAATCGCCACGGCACCTCGAACAACCGCCGCAACGCGATGAACGGCTCCAGCGACGAAGGCGCCACGTCCGCCGGGTACGCGTCCAAGGTCTCGCGCCCGGCCTCCGCGCAGAGCACGCCGAGGTCCCAGCCGAGCGGTCCGCGCCAGGTGTCCTCGAAGTCGAGCCAGCACGGCCCGGCCGCGGTCGCGACGACGTTCCCCCGATGGGCGTCTCCGTGCAGCGGCCGGGCCTCACCCTCCGGAAGCGCCGCCGCGACCCGTTCGAGTTCGTCGTACAGCCGGGGCGCCGCACCGCCCATGACCGCGCCATGCCGGTCGAGCAGCGTCCGGAGTTCGCGGACGGGCCCGAGGTCGGGCAGTTCACCGGGGTAGTCCGCGAGCGCCTCGTGCACCCGGGCGAGGGAAAGCGCCACCTCGCGCGGCGACAGCGTGTGGCCCGGCTCGTGCGGCGTGTAGTGCCAGAGAGTGACCGGCAGCCCGTTGGCGAAATGCGGTCCTGCCGGGGGATCCGTGGTCGGTGAGACGACGAGCACATCACGTTCCGTGAGGTGCCTCGACAGCTCGACGTCGCGCGCGAGCCAGTCCTCGGGCGACGATCGGGCGAGCCGGGTGGTGCCGGGCACCCGTGCCACCACCGGACCCAGTCTCACCAGCACGTTCGACTTGAAATGCAGGACATCGGGACTGCCGGTCGGCAGCCCGTACCGGTCACCGACGGCGAGCGCCGCGGCCACTCCCGCACGCGTGTGTTCGTCGGTCACGGCCCGATCTTGCCAGCCGGTGCGCGCGACTGTCGGTAGTGAGGGCTACGATCCCCACTAGCCGCCGGATTGGGTCCCGAACCCGCCCGGCGACCGCAAATTGACCACCACAAGGTTTGAGTGTTGGAGGCAGGAGTGACGGCCGTAGCCCCCAAGCCGATCGCCACGCGCCCGTATCCCGCGCGCGAGTCGGTTAAGGGTTCGTACCTGCTGCGGTTGTTCCGCACGACGGACCACAAGCAAATCGGCATCATGTACCTGGTCACGTCGTTCGCCTTCTTCATGGTGGGCGGCGCGATGGCGATGCTGATCCGCTCCGAGCTGGCGCGTCCCGGGCAGCAGTTCCTTTCGCAGGAGCAGTACAACCAGCTGTTCACCATGCACGGCACGATCATGCTGCTGCTGTACGCGACGCCGATCCTCTTCGGTTTCGCGAACTTCATCCTGCCGCTGCAGATCGGTTCGCCCGACGTCGCGTTCCCGCGGCTGAACGCGTTCTCGTACTGGCTGTACCTGTTCGGCGGCCTGATCGTGATGTCCGGCTTCCTGACCCCGGGTGGCGCCGCCGACTTCGGCTGGTTCGCCTACACCCCGCTGTCGGACGCCATCCACTCGCCCGGCGTCGGCGCCGACCTGTGGATCTCCGGTCTGGTCGTGTCCGGTCTCGGCACCATCCTCGGTGGCGTCAACATGATCACCACGGTGATCTGCCTGCGCGCCCCCGGTATGACGATGTACCGGATGCCGATCTTCACCTGGAACATCCTGGTCACCAGCATCCTGATCCTGCTGGCGTTCCCGATCCTGACCGCGGCCCTGATGGGCCTGCTGGCGGACCGGCATCTCGGGGCGCACGTGTTCGACCCCGCGAACGGCGGCGTGATCCTCTGGCAACACCTGTTCTGGTTCTTCGGCCATCCAGAGGTCTATATCGTCGCGCTACCGTTCTTCGGGATCGTGTCGGAGATCTTCCCGGTCTTCAGCCGCAAGCCGATCTTCGGTTACAAGGGCCTGGTCTGGGCGACGCTGGCGATCGCCGCGCTGTCGGTGGCCGTGTGGGCGCACCACATGTACGCGACCGGCGCCGTGCTGCTGCCGTTCTTCTCCTTCATGACCTTCCTGATCGCGGTCCCGACCGGCGTGAAGTTCTTCAACTGGATCGGCACGATGTGGAAGGGCCAGCTGTCCTTCGAGACGCCGATGATCTTCTCGATGGGCTTCATCGTCACGTTCCTCTTCGGCGGTTTGACCGGCATCATGCTGGCCGCGCCGGCGATCGACTTCCACGTGTCCGACAGCTACTTCGTCGTCGCGCACTTCCACTACGTGCTCTACGGCACGATCGTGTTCGCCACGTTCGCCGGGATCTACTTCTGGTTCCCGAAGATCACCGGCCGCATGATGGACGAGAAGCTCGGCAAGTGGCACTTCTGGACCACGTTCATCGGCTTCCACGCCACGTTCCTGGTGCAGCACTGGCTCGGCGCCGAAGGCATGCCGCGCCGGTACGCGGACTACCTGCAGTCCGACGGGTTCACGACGCTGAACACGATCTCCACGATCGGCGCGTACATCCTCGGTGCCTCGACGCTGCCGTTCATCTGGAACGTCTTCAAGAGCTACCGGTACGGCGAGATCGTCACGGTGGACGACCCGTGGGGCTACGGCAACTCGCTCGAATGGGCGACGTCCTGCCCGCCGCCGCGGCACAACTTCACCGAGCTGCCGCGGATCCGGTCCGAGCGTCCGGCGTTCGAACTGCACTACCCGCACATGATGGAGCGCATCCACAAGGAGGGTGAGATCGGCTTCTTCGGGAAGCAGAAGGTCAACACCCACCGGGCGCCGTCCCAGCTGCTCACCGAGGCGGCCATGCCGGGTGACCACTCCGAGGACAACTCCAGCGAGAAGTGACCCGATAAGCGGAAACGGCGCGTGCCTTGCCTCACACAGGGGTAAGGCACGCGCCTTTTTCATGGCCGGTTGAGGGAGACTGACCTTCGTGACGCAGACACCAGTTCTCATCACCACCACCGGACCCGACAAGCCGGGTGTGTCCTCGGTGCTGTTCGCCGTGCTGTCACGCCATGACGTGGACGTCCTCGACGTCGAGCAGGTCGTGATCCGCGGCCAGCTGGTGCTCGGCGTGCTCGCCGGCGTCTACCGCGACCCCGAAGGCCTGCAGGAGTACGTCGAGCAGGCGATGGCGTCGGTCGGGATGCAGGTCGAGGTGAAGATCGGCTCGGCCATCGGCGCCGACCCGTTCGCCATCGGCCAGAAGGACTCCACGCATGTCCTGCTGATGCTCGGCCGCCCGGTGACGGCGCGTGCGTTCTCCGACGTCGCGCGCCGGCTCGCCGCGCTGGACGTCAACATCGACTCGATCCGCAGTGTCGCCGACTACCCGGTGACCGGGCTGGAGCTGTACGCCTCGCTCGCCCAGGACACCCCGGAGGCCGACGCCGCGCTGCGCACCGCGCTCGCGGACGCCGCCGTCGAGGCCGGGATCGACATCTCGGTCGAGCGGGCCGGGCTCGCCCGCCGCGCCAAGCGCCTGGTGGTCTTCGACGTCGATTCCACCCTCATCCAGGGCGAGGTCATCGAGATGCTCGGCGCGCACGCCGGGGTCGAACCGCAGGTCCGCGAGATCACCGAGGCCGCGATGCGCGGCGAACTGAACTTCGGCGAGTCGCTGGAGCGCCGCGTCGCGCTGCTGGAAGGGCTGCCCGAAACGGTGCTGGACGAGGTCGCCGCGTCCATCGAACTCACCCCTGGCGCGCGCACGACCATCCGCACGCTGAAGCGGATGGGCTTCCGCTGCGGCGTCGTCTCGGGCGGGTTCACCAAGATCATCCAGTCCCTCGTGGACGACCTCGGCCTCGATTTCGCCGCCGCGAACGAACTCGAAGTGGTCGACGGCAAGCTCACCGGCCGGGTGGTCGGGGAGGTCGTCGACCGCGCGGGCAAGGCGAAGGCGCTTCGCCGCTTCGCCGACGAGTACGAGATCTCGCTGCAGCAGTGCGTCGCGGTCGGTGACGGGGCGAACGACATCGACATGCTGTCGGTCGCCGGGATGGGTGTCGCCTTCAACGCCAAGCCCGCGCTGCGCGAGGTCGCCGACACCGCGCTTTCCCACCCGTACCTCGACGCCGTGCTGTTCCTGCTCGGCGTCACCAGGGCCGAGATCGAGGCGGCCGACGCGGCCGACGGTCTCGAGCTTTCCCGGCCATGAGCGTGCTGGAGCCGCTGGCCGCGCGCTACGCCCATTGGCTCGGCCTCCCCGCGGAAAGCACGGTGGACACCTCGGACGAGGATCCCGCCGAGGTCCGCGCCATGCCGGTGATCCTGCGGATGGAACGGGCCGAACCGCCGTCGCGGACCGCGTTGCTGGAGGCCGCCGCGGCGGCCGCGGTCGCGGTCTGCCTCGACGAACGCGCGCTGCCGGGAGGCGACTGGCACGACCCGCTCAAGGCGTGGGTCGACGGCCGGATCCGCAAGGTCGCCCGGCGGGCGCGCGGTGCGCACTGGCAGGCGGTCCAGGAACTGCCGGGTATCACGGTCGAGGTCGACGGCGCCGAGGCGCGGGCGTTGCTGCCCGGCCGGGTCGTGGAGTCCCCGAAAGAGGTCTCGCGGCTGCAGATCTCCGGCAGCGAACTCCCCGCCGACGAGCCGGGGCCCGCGCCGGAGGGCCTCCCGCGGCTGCTGCTGAACCCCGAGGTCTCGATGACCGTCGGCAAGGGCGCCGCCCAGGTCGGGCACGCGACGATGATCCTGGCGTCGGTGCTGGACGAAGCCGAACTGGCCGCGTGGGCCGCGACCGGGTTCCGGTGTTCGGTGCGGACTCCGCCGGTGGCGACCTGGAAGGCACTCTGCCCGGTCGAGGATCCCGAAGGTTCGTGGCGTCGTGACGGGGTCGTCGCGGTCCGGGACGCCGGGTTCACCGAAGTAGATCCCGGAACCGTCACGGTCATAGCCCAAAGGGCTTAGCCTCCTATACTCCCCGCATGGGTGACCGGCTGATCGCCGGGCGCTATCGCTTGGAGGAGCGGATCGGCGCCGGGGGTATGGGCGTGGTCTGGCGTGCCACCGATCTGGACCTCGGGCGGGTCGTCGCCCTCAAGCGTTCGCAGGCGGGCGACAGCGGTCAGATCCGGCGCGAGGCGCGGATCGGCGCCGGCCTGCATCACCCGAACGTGGTCACCGTCTTCGACGCCGTGATCGACGGTGACGACCGCTGGCTGGTGATGGAGTACCTGCCCTCGCGCAGCCTAGCCGACGTCATCGACTCCGACGGGCCGCTGCCGCCCGGCAAGGTGGCCAAGATCGGTGTCCAGCTCGCCGCGGCGCTCGCGGCGATGCACGAAAAGGGCATGGTCCACCGCGACCTCAAACCGGGCAACGTCCTGGTGGCCGAAGACGGCACCGCGAAACTCACCGATCTGGGCATCGCGCAATGGGCGGAGGTGACCCGCACCGGCGGCGGTCTCGACGTCGGCACTCCGGGCTACGTCGCGCCCGAGATGGCCGAAGGGCGGCAGGCGGGCGCGGCGGCGGACGTGTTCTCGCTCGGCGCGACCCTGTTCGCCGCCGTCGAAGGCACCTCGGTGTGGGGCGACGCGAACGTGGGCCCGTTCGTGCAGCTCCGGCGGGCGACGGCGTACACCCTGGAGCCGATCCGGCGGGCGGGACCGCTGGCGCCCGCGCTGACCGAACTGCTGCGGCGCAGGCCGGCGGGCAGGCCGAACGCCGTCCGCGCCGCCGAACTGCTGTCCGAGGTCGCGGACGTCGACGGTCCCGTCCGGACGCGACGGTTCCGCGTGCCGAAACGCGCGCTCGCGATCGGTGCCGTCGTGGCGGTGCTGGTGCTGACCGGGGCGCTGTTCTTCGCCACCAGGGAGCCCGCGTCGATCGCGGCGGACCCGCCGTCCGAGCTGATCGGGGACCGGCGGACGGCGGATCCGTGCGCGCTGGTGGACCCGTCCGTGCTGAACCATCTCGGGACACCGGAACTGGACAGCGCCGGCGGCAACTTCAACGCGTGCGGTGTCCGGTTGCGCCTGAGTCCCGACGCCGAGGACGTCGTCGAAATCCGGCTCGAACTGACGACGCCGACATCACCTTTGCTGGACAAGCCGATGCCGGGCCAGCTGATCGTGCGCGAGGTGCCGAGCGACTCGGAGGACAAGTGCGCGCGGGGGATCCCGCTGCCGGACGGCAACCAGGTGTGGGTGCACGCCCGGCACATCAAGAACTGGCACGCGCATCTGTGCGACTACGTCGATCCGGTGGCCACGCACGCGGTGAGCGTGCTGAACCGGGAGCCGGTCGAGCGGCGTCCCGCGCCTTTCCCCGCCGGCTCGCTCGGAAGTCTCGACGCCTGCGCGCTGGGCGGGAACCTGCCGCAGGCGGTCGTCGGCGGCCCGGCGACGCCGGATCCGGTCTTCGGCAACTGGGAGTGTTACTGGAACCATCGGGAGACCGAGGTGACGGTCCGGTTCGAACGGGAGCGGGCGCCGTTCGAGGACGACGGCAGACGCGTCGCTCTCGGATCGCGGGAAGCCTTCGTCGAGATCTCCACCGAATGGAAGGCTTGCCAGGCGGAGATCCCGCACCGGGGTTTCACCGGCGACGGTCGTGCCATGATCGAAACGGTGGAGATCTACGTCGCGGACAAGGTCAAGCCGCCGCAGGAGATGTGCCCGGCCGCGGAACGGCTCGCCGGCGAGATCGCCCCGAGGCTGCCGCCCCTCTGAAAGGAAACACCGTGTCTTTGGAAGTCCAGCGCGACGGTGAGCACCGCTTCATCGGCCGCAACGAACGCGGTGCCGAGGTCGTGATCGGCCGCAAAGGTGCCGAGGGCGCCTTCTCTCCGGCCGAACTGCTGCAGATCGCGGCGGCGGGCTGCTCGGCCGTCACCGCCGAGAACCTCATCACGCGCCGGATCGGGGAGGACTCGAAGTTTCGCGTCGGCGTGACCGCGGACAGGCGCGAAGGTGCTTCGGAGCTCGATGCCGTCCACGTGGCTTTCGACGTCGACGTGTCCTCGCTGCCCGCCGCGGATCGAGAGGCGCTCGCGGCGGCGGTGGATCGCGCCATCGAGCGGCTGTGCACGGTGAGCCGGACGCTGAAGAAGGGCATCCCGGTCACGGAAAGCTTCCCCGTCGAGTAGCCGCCTCCGGATGCTATGAAAGGTCCTTTCCTTGCAAAATTTGCAAGGAAAGGACCTTTCATGGCACTCGGGCTCAGTGTTTGGCGGCGTGGCCTTCGGAGCTCCACACCACGTACGCCTCGTCGGCGTCGGTGGTCATGGCCTCGATGAACTTCTCGTTGTCGAAGCCGGGCAGCGTCTGCAGCCGCTCGATCAGCGCGTCGGCGGCCGGGTCGCCGCTGGGGATCGCGGTGCCCTTCCCGTCGGCGCCCGCGAGCATGAAGAAGACGTCTTCCTTCCACGGGCCTTCAGGGATCACTCTGACCACCACCGCGGACAGCTCGGACCACGTGACGGCTTCTTCGCTGCCATCCGCGAGCTGGCGCCGCACTCCGGTGTCATCGACGCTGACGGTCCGGGATTGTGCGTTGGGCGACTCCTGGGACAACCGGTTCTCCCTGTCTTCGGCGTTCCGTTAACGGTACTCGGCCGTGTTCCAGGCCACTCAGGCCGGGGCGGCCGCGTCGAGGCGGCGCAGCGCGTCGCGGGCGACCTTCGGGTCCATGGTCGGCCAGAACGGCGGCAGCGAGGCACGCAGGAATCCGCTGTAGCGGGCGGTGGCCAGCCGCGAATCCAGGATCGCCACCACCCCGCGATCGGTCACCGAACGGTGCAGCCGTCCGGTGCCCTGCGCGAGCAGCAGCGCGGCATGCGTGGCCGCGACGGTGAGGAATCCGTTGCCGCCCCTGGCTTCCACGGCCCGCTGCCGTGCCGACGAGACCGGATCGTCCGGGCGGGGGAACGGGATCCTGTCGACCACGACGAGCTGGAGCGACGGGCCGGGCACGTCGACGCCCTGCCACAGCGACAGCGTGCCGAACAGGCAGGTGCGTGCGTCCTCGGAGAACTTCTGCACCAGCAGGCCGGTGGCGTCGTCGCCCTGGCAGAGGATCGGCAGGTCGAGCCGCTCCCGCATCTCCTCGGTGGCCTGCTTCGCCGCGCGCATCGAGGAGAACAGGCCGAGCGTGCGCCCGCCCGCGGCCTCGATCAGCTCGGCCAGCTCGTCCATGGTCGAGGGCTGCAACCCGTCCCTGCCCGGCGGTGGCAGGTGTTTGGCCAGGTAGAGGATGCCGTTGCGTTTGTGGTCGAACGGCGAACCGACGTCGAGGCCGGTCCACTTCGGGCCGTCGGCGTCATCGCTGTCGGCGGGCGCGGCCTTGTCCGTCGCCGCGCCGGGTGCCTTCTCGACCCTGGCCCCGCCGGGCGGGAGACCCCACTGCCGGGCCATCGTGTCGAACGTGCCGCCCAACGTCAGTGTCGCCGAGGTGAGGATGGTGGTGTGCTGGTTGAAGACGCGCTCCCGCAGCAGGCCGGCGACACCGAGCGGAGCGACCTTCAGCGCGGGCGGACGCGGGTTCGTGGAGAAGCGGTCCCCGGTCAGCCAGACGACGTCACGCTGATGCGCCTTGTCGTCGTCGAAGGCTTCGAGCAGCCGGACGGCGGTGTCGTGGACCTCTTCGAGCAGTGAACGCGCCAGTTTGCGGGCCGTGGCCTCGTCGACGTCCTCCTTGCGGTCCTTGCCGAGCGAGGTGAGGCAACGGTGCGCGGCGTCGCGGACCGCGGGGATCGCGCCGGTGAGGGCCTGGGGCAGCGAGTCCATGCGGCCCGGGGGCAGGTCGTCGAGGATGAGGGCCAGCCCGTCGCTCGCCTCCAGCAGCTGATCGGCCACCTCGTCGTCGACCAGTTTCCCGCAGCGCCGGGCGGCGGCGGAGACCATGCCGCTGGTCAGCTCGCCGGTCGCCACGGAGGTCACGCGGTCCACCAGGTCGTGCGCCTCGTCGATGATCACCAGATCGTGCTCGGGCAGCACCTGATAACCCTGCAGCGCGTCGATCGCCAGCAGGGCGTGGTTGGTGATCACGACGTCGGCTTTGCCCGCCTCGGCGCGGGACCGCTCGGCGAAGCAGTCCGTGCCGATGGGACAGCGTGAAGCGCCCAGGCATTCCTTGGCGGTGACGGACACCTGGCGCCACGCCTGGTCCGAAACGCCGGGGACCAGCTCGTCGCGATCACCGGTTTCGGTGTCGGACGACCACTCCCGCAGCCGGGTGACCTCCTTGCCGAGCCGGGAGACGGCGAACGGGTCGAACAGTTGCTGGTCTTCCGGCTCGTCCGGGGCGCCGGAATCGAGCCGGTGGAGACAGAGGTAGTTACGGCGGCCCTTGAGGATCGCGAAGGTGGGCTCGCGGCCGAGGGGCTTCTTGAGCGCCTTCGCCAACCGGGGGAGATCCCTGTCGACGAGCTGGCGCTGCAGCGCGATGGTGGCCGTGGAGACCACGACCGTGGCCTCCTTCTCGACCGCGTGCCGGATCGCGGGGACGAGATAGGCCAACGACTTCCCGGTGCCTGTGCCCGCCTGGACGGCCAGATGCTCGCCGGTGCGGATGGCGCGGCCGACGGCGTCCGCCATCTTGACCTGGCCCTCGCGCTCGGCACCGCCCACGGACTCGACCGCGTGGGTCAGGAGTTCGAGGACACCGGGGAAATCAGCACGGGAGGGCACGGGACAAGACGATAGCCGGGGGCACCGTCAAGATCGTCCGCCCCGTGCGATGAAAGGTCCCTTCCTTGCGAAATTTGCGAGGAAGGGACCTTTCATTGCAGCTCGTGGAGCGGTGAAAGGACCGGTCACGACTCCTTGCTGAAGCGCGAGACCAGCGCCCAGGTGCCCGGAAGCAGCGCCGCCGCGACGGCGATCTTCAGCGCGTCTCCGATCAGGAACGGCACGACACCCTTGTCGAGCGCGGTCGACAGACCCATGCCGGTCGACGCCATCAGCCACGGCACACCGACCGAGTAGATGGCGAGGTTGCCGAGCACCATCGTCCCCGCCGTGCGCAGCGGCGTGCGGTCACCGCCGCGGCCGGCGAGCGCGCCCACCAGGGCGCCCGCGAGCACGAAGCCGACGATGTAGCCGGCGCTGGCGCCGAACAGACCCGAAGAACCGTTCTGGAACCAGCCGAACCCGGCCGCGCCGACGGCGAGGTACAGCGCCATCGACAGCGCGCCGCGCTTCCAGCCGAGCGCGGCGCCGACCAGCAGGGCGGCGAACGTCTGGCCGGTCATCGGCACCGGCGAGCCGGGGACCGGGATCAGGATCTGCGCGGCCACACCGGTCAGGGCGGCACCACCGGCGACCAGGACCGCGTCACGGACCAGTGCGCCGGGAACGAGGTCGGCGAGAACCGGGCGGGTGCCGGTCACGGACAGCGAAGACACTCAGACCTCCTATGAGTACACGAATGTGAACCGAGGTTAACGTCAGATGGCGGGGCGCGGACCGAATGTCGGGCACCTCACGATCCACTCGACCGGGTGGCATGACCCTGCACGGGACAGGCGGTTGGTGAAGGCTGCCGGATATGAGGAAACCCGTTTCGAGGCTGTTGTCGGTGACGATGCTGACCGGGGCGCTGGTGACGGGGGGACCGGCGATCGCGTCGGCCGGACCCGCGCCCGCGACGGCGGCCGCGTCGGTCGGTTCGCTCGACGTGGAGATCGGCGACCAGCACGTGGTCACCGGCGAGCTGGCGCCGTGCGACGTCGACGGCCCCTTGAACGCGAAGACCCAGGGCGGATCCACCGGCGACTTCGCCCGGTTCGGCGGCGGTGAGTCGCGCTGTGGCCGCAACGGCGCCGCGGCGATCGGCGAGGCGGCCGGGCGGCGCTTCGAGACCACCCTGCTCAAGCGGTTCGGCGGCCCGGTGATCAAGGTCCGCACGTTCCTGGCGAAATGCAGTACCACCGAGGACGGCAGCCTCGGCTACATCGAGTTCGGCGACGTCAGCGGGTTCACGCTGCCGGAGAACATCCCGCAGAACTACCGGCTGACCATCTCCGGCGGCAAGGGCGGGACGGCGCTGGCGTCGCTCACGGTCAACGAGACCGTCACGCCGACGCCGCCCGACGGCAGCCTCGTGACGCACATGCTGCACATCAAGCTGTTCCCGCAGGGCGGCGGACCGGCGAAGGGCGACATCTACCTCGGGACCGCGCGCTGCGACCCGTACGGCAAGAAGAAGCCCTGACACCCCGCATTTCGTCCTCTGGATGCGATCCTTGCACACGCAACTACCGCATCCAGAGGACGAAATGCGTCAGGTGCGCGAGACGTACTTCGCGGCCGCGGCGACGAACTCACTCGCCCGGGTGGCGAGATCGGTCAGCGAGCCACTCGAGGTGAGCGCGTCGCCGATCAGCGGCGTGGCGGCCGCGACGGCGATCGAACCCGACTCGAGGTACTTCGCGACTTCGGCCAGGTGGACGCCGCCCGTCGGGACGAGCGGGATGTCCGGCATCGGCGCCCGGATCGCCCGCAGGTAGGCGATCCCGCCGACGGCCGCGATCGGGAACACCTTCACCGCCGCCGCGCCGAGACGCCACGCCTGGTCGATCTCGGTCGGGGTCAGCGCTCCGCAGATCACCGGCAGCCCGCGTTCGTGTGCGCGCTCCATGACCAGCGGGTTCACCGTGGGCGTGACCAGGAACATCGCGCCCGCGTCCGCCGCTTTGTCCACATCGGACACTTCGCGCACGCTCCCGGCGCCGACGTACGCGTCGTCGCCGAGCTTCTTCCGGATGGTCGCGATGGCGTCCGTGGCGCCCGGCGTGGTCAACGCCGCTTCGAGTACCCGCACGCCCGCCGCGTGCAGCACCGTCGCGGCGTCGGCGAACCGGCTCGCGTCCGCGGCCCGCAGGATCGCGACGAGCCGGTTTTCGATCAAGGTGTCCTGAAGGTCGTGCTGGATCATGCGGCGGGGACCGGCGCCTTCCCGGTGTAGGTCACGCCCGCCTCGTCGAAGTCCTTGAGCGCGGCGTCGACCGTCGGCTGCGAACCGCCGACCGTGAGGTCGAGCAGCACCCGCACGGTGAAGCCCGCCTTCGCCGCGTCGAGCGCCGTCGCGCGGACGCAGAAGTCGGTTGCGATGCCGACGACGTCGACCTCGGTGACGTCGTGCTCCTTCAGCCACGCGTCGAGCGTCTTGCCGTCGCGCGCGTTGCCTTCGAAACCGGAGTACGCGGCGGTGTACTCGCCCTTGGAGAAGACCTCGCTGATCGGGACCACGTCGAGCGCGGGGTGGAACGACGCGCCGGAGGTGCCCGCGACGCAGTGCCGCGGCCAGCTGTCCTTGAAGTCCGGCGTCTCGCTGAAGTGGTCGCCCGGGTCGATGTGGTAGTCGCGAGTGGCGACGACGTGCGCGTAGCCACCCTCCGCGGCCTGCTTGGAGATCGCTTCGGCGGCGGCGGCGCCACCGGGCAGGCCGAGCGACCCGCCCTCGCAGAAGTCGTTCTGCACATCGACCACGATCAAGGCGGTCCCCATGTGTTGCTCCTGAGTCTCTTTAGACGAATACGGTCGGGATGGCGGGCTCCCCGTGCGAGAGCTTGAGGCCTTCCCACGGAAGGCTCACCAGCGCCCGCCGAAGCCGCTGGCGCGCGTCGTCCAGCGTGGGCAAATCATCCACCGTCCGGCCGCCCCGGACCAGCGGAATCTGCAATTCGTGGTCGTTCGGTCCCCGTTCCGGGACCGGCGAGGCGGCCGTCCAGATCACCTCTTCGACGGCGGTGCCGGTCTCTCGGTGCCGTCGCAGCGCGGATTTCCGCCCACCGCGGGATTCCTTGTGCGCGCTGCGCTTCGCGACCGGTTTGCCGTCGACCTCGACGAGCTTGTAGACCATCCCCGCGGTCGGCGCGCCGGAGCCGGTGACGACCGAGGTCCCGACGCCGTACGCGTCCACGGGTTCCGCCCGCAGTGCCGCGATCGCGTGTTCGTCGAGGTCGCCCGACACCACGATGCGGGTGTCCTTGGCGCCGAGGGCGTCCAGCTGCTCGCGGGCCTTGCGCGCCAGCGGGCCCACGTCGCCGGAGTCGATGCGGATAGCGCCGAGCTCGGTGCCCGCCACCCGGACGGCCGTTTCGATGCCCTTGGTGATGTCGTAGGTGTCCACCAGAAGGGTGGTGTCGGCGCCCATCTTGTCCACCTGCGCGCGGAACGCCTGCTCCTCGCTGTCGTGCAGCAACATGAACGCGTGCGCGACGGTGCCCCGCGTCGGGATGCCGTAGCGGCGCCCGGCTTCGAGGTTGGAGGTCGTGGCGAACCCGGCGAGATACGCGGCCCGCGCGGCGGCGACGGCGGCGTACTCGTGCGTGCGGCGGCCGCCCATCTCGATGATCGGCCTGCCGTGCGCGGCGCCAGACATCCGCGCCGCCGCGGACGCGATCGCGCTGTCGTGGTTGAGGATCGAGAGGATCAGCGTCTCCAGCACGACGGCCTCGCCGAAGGAACCGGTGACGGTCATGATCGGGGAGCCGGGAAAGTACAGCTCGCCCTCGGGGTAACCGTGGACGTCCCCCGAAAAGGAGTAGTCCGCGAGCCACGAAAGTGTGGCGTCGTCCACCACGGCCGTCGCTTCCAGCTGGCTCAGCTCGGCGTCGGTGAACCGGAAGTCCGCGATCGCGTCGAGGACCCGGCCGGTGCCCGCGACGACGCCGTAGCGGCGGCCGTCGGGCAGACGACGTGCGAAGACCTCGAAGACGCAAGGCCGGTCCGCCGTCCCGTCGGACAGGGCGCTGGCCAGCATGGTCAGCTCGTAGTGGTCGGTGAGCAGCGCGGTGCTGGCGCCAGTGGCCGCCTCGGGGAAACCCATGGCACCAGCCTATTCACCCACATGGCCGGACCTGCCAGCCCGTACCGGATCGGGCCCGTGACACCATGGAGTGCATGTCCACGCCTGTCGCATCCGAGCAGACGCAGGTTGATCCACAGGGAGTAGAAGTCGTCTCTGAGGACAAACCCTGGCGGACGGTCGTCTGGAACGATCCGGTGAACCTCATGTCGTACGTGACGTACGTGTTCCAGAAGCTGTTCGGTTACAGCCGGGACCACGCGACGAAGCTGATGCTCGACGTGCACCAGAAGGGCAAGGCGATCGTGTCCTCCGGTTCCAAGGAGAAGGTGGAGACCGACGTCGCGAAACTCCACGCGGCCGGCCTCTGGGCGACCATGGAGCAGCCTTCATGAACGGATGGCGCCGCAAGGGCGAGACCATCGTCGCCGGGTTCGAGCAGCAGGAGGCCGCGGTGCTGCGCGGTCTGGTCAGCCAGCTGGAGGACATGCTCACCGCGCGCGCCGAGGAGGCGCCGCAGGACGAGCTCGCCGAGCTGACCGGGATCCGCACCGGCCCCACCGAATCGCCGGACGACCCGGTGCTTTCGCGGCTGCTGCCGGACTTTCACAAGCTCGACCCGGACAACCCGACCCGCGAGGACATCGACTCGGCCGCCGCGATGCGGTCGATCCACGAGCCCGAGCTGCTGGACAAGAAGGTCGGCGTCGCGAAGATCGTGCTGGACACCCTGCCGCGTGACGGCGGGAACGTGCGGCTGACCTTCGAGCAGGCCGACGCGTGGCTGGGTGCGCTCAACGACGTCCGGCTGGCGCTGGGCACCGCGCTCGACGTCACCGAGGACATGCCCGACGAACTGCCCGAGGACGATCCGCGCGCGCCGCATCTCGGCGTCTACCACTGGCTGACCTGGGTGCAGGAGACCCTCATCCAGTCGCTGACGTCATGATCACCGACGTCCCCGGCGTGCTGGTCGGGCACCACGAGCGGGTCGGCGACGGCTGGGCGACCGGGACGACGGTCGTGCTGGTGCCCGGTGGCGCCGTCGGGGCCGTCGACCAGCGCGGCGGCGCGCCCGGCACGCGCGAGACCAACCTGCTGGAGCCGGAGAACCTGGTCCAGCACGTGAACGCGATCTGCCTGTCCGGCGGGAGCGCGTACGGACTGGCCGCCGCGGACGGCGTCATGCGGTGGCTCGCCGAGCGGAACCAGGGCATCCCGGTGGGGACCCAGCCGCACGAAGTGGTGCCCATCGTTCCCGCCGCGGTGTTGTTCGACCTGCCGCGCGGCGACTGGGGCAACCGTCCGGACGCTTCCTTCGGCTACGCGGCGTGCCAAGCGGCCAAGGACGGCCCGGTGCCGTCGGGGACCGTCGGTGCGGGCGCCGGGGCGAAGGCGGGATCACTCAAAGGTGGGATCGGGACGGCCTCGGAGAAGGTCGGCGAGTTCACCGTCGGCGTCGTCGCCGCCGTGAACGCCGCCGGCGAGGCCGTCGATCTCTCGACCGGCCGCGCCTACGCGGCGGATCACGAGGTCGACGGCGAGTTCGGCGTCCGCTGGCCCGACCGGCCCGGCGACGTCGAGGCGAAGGCCGCGGGGCTCAACACGACCATCGGCGTGGTCGCCGTCGACGCGGCACTGTCCAAGGCGGAGGCGCGACGGCTCGCGGTGGCCGCTCAGGACGGCCTCGCCAGGGCGGTGCGGCCCGCGCACACGATGTTCGACGGCGACACGGTGTTCGCGCTGGCGACCGGCGACCGGGAGCTTCCCGGGGGCGCGGGCCCCGTCGCGGCGGCGCGGCGCGCGCTGGTGCTGGACAAGCTGTGCTCGGCGGCCGCGCGGGTGTTCGGGCGGGCGATGGTGCACGGTGTGCTGTCCGCCACTTCGGCGGGGGACATGCGGGCGTACCGGGACGTCTGGCCCGAAGCGCTCACCTGACCCCGCGTTTCGTCCTCTGAATGCGGTCCTTGCGTGGGCGACTACCGCATTCAGAGGACGAAACGCGGGGGTGAGTGGCGGCAATCTCAGAGTATGGACCGGCTCTGTCCAGCACCTAAGATGGGCGACGTGCTCCGGATCCGCCGTGAACTCGTCGACGAGATCGTCGCCCATGCCCGTCGTGACCATCCCGATGAGGCGTGCGGGGTGATCGCCGGTCCCGAGGGATCGGACAGCCCCGAGCGGTACATCCCGATGCTGAACGCGGCGCGCTCGCCCACGTTCTACGAATTCGACTCGGGTGATCTGCTGAAGCTCTACCGCGAGATGGACGCCAACGACGAGGTGCCGGTGGTCATCTACCACTCGCACACCGCGACCGACGCCTATCCGTCCCGCACCGATGTCTCGTACGCCTCGGAACCCGACGCGCACTACGTGCTCGTTTCCACCAAGGACCCCGATTCGCATCAGTTCCGGTCGTACCGGATCGTGGACGGGGAGATCACCGAGGAGCCCGTCGAGATCATCGGCTGAACCCGCCCCGTCCGGGAATAACCCGGACCGGCCCGAACGTCTGCGTTGCAGAGAACCCACCGGAGGTAGAAAACCATGGCCGTGACCGTGTCCATCCCGACCATCCTGCGTACGCACACCGGCGGCGAGAAGTCCGTCGAGGCGACCGGCAAGACCGTGCTCGAGGTGATCGACGACATCGAGTCCCGCCACGGCGGCCTCAAGGCCCGCCTGGTCAAGGAAGAGAAGCTGCACCGCTTCGTCAACGTCTACGTCAACGACGAGGACGTCCGCTTCTCCGGTGGTCTCGAGGCCGAGGTCAAGGACGGCGACACCCTGACCATCCTGCCCGCCGTGGCCGGTGGCTGATCGATGGCTCGCTTCGAGTCGCTGCTCGACGCGCTCGGCGGCACCCCGCTGGTCGGCCTTCCCCGGCTTTCGCCCACCCACGACGTGCGGTTGTGGGCGAAGCTGGAGGATCGCAACCCGACCGGTTCGATCAAGGATCGCCCCGCGCTGGCGATGATCGAGGCCGCCGAGCGTGAAGGCACGCTCCGGCGCGGCTCCACGATCCTGGAGCCGACGTCGGGCAACACCGGGATCGCGCTCGCCATGGCCGCGAAGCTCAAGGGCTACGGCCTGGTGTGCGTGATGCCGGAGAACACCTCGACCGAGCGCAAGCAGCTGCTGCAGGCGTACGGCGCGCGGATCGTCTTCTCCCCGGCCGCCGGCGGGTCCAACGAGGCCGTGCGCCGGGCGAAGGAGCTCGCCGAGGCCAACCCGGACTGGGTCATGCTCTACCAGTACGGCAACCCGGCCAACGCCGACGCGCACTATCGCGGCACCGGGCCCGAACTGCTCAAGGACCTGCCGACGCTGACGCATTTCGTCGGCGGCCTCGGCACCACCGGCACGCTGGTCGGCGTCGGGCGCTACCTGCACGAGGCGAAGCCGGACGTGCAGATCATCGCGGCCGAGCCGCGCTACGGCGAGCTGGTCTACGGCCTGCGGAACCTCGACGAGGGTTTCGTGCCGGAGCTCTACGACGCCAGCGTGCTCAACGGCCGGTACTCCGTCGGCGCGTACGACGCGCTTCGCCGGACGCGTGAGCTGCTGGAGCACGAAGGCATCTTCGCGGGGATCTCGACCGGTGCCGTACTGCACGCCGCGCTGGCCGTCGCCGAGAAGGCCGCCGCCGCGGGGAAGCCCGCCGACGTGGCCTTCGTGGTCGCCGACGCGGGGTGGAAGTACCTCTCGACGGGCGCGTACTCCGGCTCGCTCGACGAAGCGGCCCAAAGGCTCGACGGGCAGCTCTGGGCCTGACCCCCTCTGCGCGCGCTATGAAAGGTCCTTTCCTTGCAAAATTTGCAAGGAAAGGACCTTTCATAGCGTTCGGGGGCAGGGCCAGCCGGGTGTCATGAAAGGGTCGTTCAGGACGGAAAACGTCCTGAACGACCCTTTCATGACATTTGGGGAGTGCCTCCAAACCGAGGCGGTCCGGCGCTGGCACGATGGCGGGCATGAAGGTCATCGGGTTGCTGGGCGGGATGAGCTGGGAATCGTCGGCCGAGTACTACCGGCTGGTGAACGAGCGCGTCCGTGAGCTGCGCGGCGGGTACCACTCCGCGCGCACCGTGCTGTACTCCGTGGACTTCGCCGAGATCGAAGCGATGCAGGCCGAGGGCCGCTGGGACGACGCCGGACGGGAACTGAACCGCGCCGCACGCGCTCTCGAAGCCGCCGGAGCGGATTTCGTCGTCCTCTGCACCAACACCATGCACAAGGTCGCCGACCGGCTCACCGACGGTCTGGACGCCCCGCTCCTGCATCTCGCCGACACGACGGCCGTCGCCATCAAGGCCGCGGGCATCAAACGCGTCGGGCTCCTGGGCACCGGTTTCACCATGGCCCAGCCGTTCTACCGCGAACGCCTCGCCGCGCACGGCCTCGACGTGCTCGTGCCGGACGAGGACGACCGCGAGACGGTGCACCGGGTCATCTACGACGATCTCGTCCACGGCGTGGTCACCGAGGAGTCCCGCGAGCGGTACCGGGAGGTCATCGCGAGACTCGTCGAGGCAGGCGCGGAAGGCGTTATCTACGGCTGCACCGAGATCGAACTGCTCGTCGGCCCGGAAGACAGCACGGTGCCCACCTTCCCCACGACGAGGCTGCACGCCGAAGCGGCCGTGGACTACGCGCTGGGCAAGGCCTCACTCCCTCCCGCGGTGTGACGTTCGTGCTGGGCGACGGCCTGCCGCCACAGCCTGTCCTGTTCTTCACCGGTGAATCCGCCGCGAGGTACGCCGAAGACGTCCTCGATGGCCGTCCACCACTCGGCCGGTGAGTCCAGCACGGTCTTGCCGCCCGGCAGACCGGTCAAGGTCAGCGCGCGCAGCGAGTCCACGCCGTCGGCGTCGCGCCGCTGCAGCACCAGCGTGCGGACGAATCCGGAATCCTCCGCCGTCGACAGCTCGACGTGCTTCTCGGCGAAGTCGGCCATCACGGCCGTCTCCGGGGCGAAATCCATCCCGACGAAACTGCCCTGCGGGTCGTGGTCGAGCCGCCAGCCGCCCGGCGTGACCTCCGAGGGCCGGATCCGGAACACCAGCGGGCCTTGTTTGTACTCGCCCTCACGCAGCGGGAGCGGCTCGTGGATGCCGTCTCCGAGCCCGACGTCGACCAGCCAGCCGACTTCGGGCGTCTCCGGCAGCCCGGTCACCTTCAGGGCCAGGTGGTTGAGGTGGATGCCTGCCTCCCCACCAGGCATCTGCGCTCCGCTCGGATGCCGGGTGACCTGGTAACCGAGCGCCCCCAGCAGGGCCGAGAACGCGCCGTTGAGGTGATAGCAGTAGCCGCCGCGGCCGGCGGCGATCCGGCCGAACGACACCGCCGGGTCCAGCGAGGTCACCCGGCCGAGCTGGACTTCCAGATCTTCGTACGGCACGCGCTCCACATGGGCCGCGTGCAGGCGGAAAAGGGCGTCGAGACTCGGCGGCTCGTGCTCGAGGCCGAGTCGCGCGAGGTAGGCGGGCACGTCGACGTGCTCGGAAGAAGGGAACCCCATGTGATCGACCGTAGCGGGCACCACCGACAAATCAGGGTTCTCACGGAGGCGACCCCGCCGATCCGCGTCGTAGCCTGGGGTGGTGACCACATTGCCTCCCCAGCCGGTCCCGGCGAGCGAGTCGTCCGGTACGGATCCGGCCAAACGCGTCCTGCCGCCGAACCCGAGGGCCGCCGCGATCGTGGCGCTCGCCTTCACCGCGCTGCTCTACCTGGTGGAGTTGGTCGACGTCGTGCTGCCGGCCGACCTCGATCAGAGCGGGGGCATCGTCGCCCGTGAGGTCTCCGATCTCGACGGCGTGCTCTGGGCGCCGCTGCTGCACGCGGGCTGGGGGCATCTGTTCTCCAACACCGTCCCGGTGCTGGTGTTCGCCTTTCTCGCGATGTCCGCGGGGATCGGCCGGTGGGTGCTGGTCACCGCGATCATCTGGGTGCTCTCCGGCCTCGGCGTCTGGCTGATCGCGCCGAGCGGCACGGTGACCGTCGGAGCGTCCGGCGTCGCGTTCGGCTGGCTCGCGTTCCTGCTGGTCAGGGGCATCTTCAACCGCGCCGTGGGGCAGATCCTGGTGGCCGTGGTGCTGCTGGGCATCTGGAGCGGGATGCTCTGGGGACTGCTTCCTGGTGACACGGG
Organism: Amycolatopsis sp. SB7-3; assembly: GCF_041021335.1. Taxonomy (NCBI): domain Bacteria; kingdom Bacillati; phylum Actinomycetota; class Actinomycetes; order Pseudonocardiales; family Pseudonocardiaceae; genus Amycolatopsis; species Amycolatopsis sp. SB7-3. Next base: position 710,591 of record NZ_JBFPJQ010000001.1, on the reverse strand, counting down.
CATCTCCTGGCAGGGGCACCTGTTCGGCGCGCTTTCCGGGGTGTTCGCGGCCTGGTTGATGGCGCGGGCCGACAGGTCCCAGGCCAGGAAAGCGGCGGGCCCCGGTAGCCTCGCCGTGTGACCAAGCCGAGCGCCGACGCCCCGATCGGCGTCTTCGATTCCGGAGTGGGCGGGCTCACCGTCGCCAGGGCGATCCTGGAGCAGCTGCCCGGTGAGCAGCTGCGCTACGTCGGCGACACCGCCCGCAACCCGTACGGTCCGCTTCCCATCGCGACGGCACGCCAGTACGCGCTGGAAGCGCTGGACGACATCGTCGAAGGCGGGGTGAAGGCACTGGTCATCGCCTGCAACACCGCCTCGGCCGCCTGCCTTCGCGACGCGAGGGAGCGCTACGACGTCCCCGTGATCGAAGTCGTCCTCCCGGCCGCGCGCCGGGCCGTGTCCGCCACGCGTTCCGGGCGGATCGGCGTGATCGGCACCGAGGGCACCGTCCGGTCCCGCGCCTACGACGACGCCTTCAACGCCGCGCAGGACGTCGAGATCACCAGCGTCGCGTGCCCGCGGTTCGTGGACTTCGTCGAACGCGGGATCACCACCGGGCGCCAGGTGCTCGGGCTCGCGCAGGGCTATCTGGAACCACTGCTGGACGCGCAGGTCGACACGCTGGTCATGGGCTGCACGCACTACCCGTTGCTCTCCGGGGTGCTGCAGATCGTCATGGGCCAGGACGTCACGCTGGTGTCCAGCGCCGAGGAGACCGCGCGTGACCTCGTGCGCGTCCTCACCGAGGCCGATCTCCTCGCCGAGCGCGACACCCCGCCGCGGCACGAGTTCGTCGCCACCGGATCCGCCGAGCCGTTCACCAGACTCGCTCAGCGGTTCATGGGCTTCGCTCCGGGTGTGCTGGCTCCCACCAGCGCCTAAAACGCCGATTCCGTGCTTAAGGTGTCACAGTGCGTCTCACGATCCTCGGCTGCTCAGGCAGCATCCCCGGGCCCGACGCCGCCGCGTCCGGCTATCTGCTCGAGGCGGACGGGTTCGTCCTGGGGCTCGAACTCGGCAACGGGACGCTCGCCAGGCTGCAGGCCCTGCGCGACCCGTTCGACCTGGACGCGCTGATCCTTTCGCATCTCCACCCCGATCATTGCGCCGACGTCAGCGCGCTCACCGTGCTGCGCCGCTACCACCCGGCGCTGCCGTATCCGGCGAGGCCGCGACGGCTCCCGGTGTACGGGCCGTCGGACGTGCACGAGCGGCTCGCCCACGCGTACGCCGCGAACGAGGACGAGCGGGCGACCACCGATCTTTCCGACGTCTTCGCCTTCGACGCGCTGCGGTCGGAGCCGATGGAGATCGGGCCGTTCACGGTCACCGCGGTCCCCGTCGACCACCCGACCCCGGCGTTCGGCCTGCGGTTCGCGTACGGCGGCAAGACCCTCGCGTACACCGGTGACACGGGTGTCTGCGACAACCTGACCGATCTCGCCTGCGGCGTCGACGTCCTGCTGTCCGAAGCGTCGTGGACCGACTCGCCCGACCGGCCCGCCGGCGTCCATCTGTCCGGTAAGGAAGCGGGCGAGCTGGGACGCAAGGCCGGGGTGGGGCGGTTGCTGCTCACCCACGTCGCGCCCTGGACCGACCGGGACGCCGTCCTCGCCGAGGCGGCCGTCGCGTTCCCCGCGGCCGAGCTGGTCGAGCAGGGCGCCGTCTACGACCTCTGACGCGGGGTTCTAGAGTGGCGGCCGTGGCGAGAAAAGACGGCAGGAACGACGACCAGCTTCGCGACATCAAGATCACCCGCGGCTTTCAGCGGTGGCCGGCGGGATCGGTGTTGATCGAATTCGGCGACACCCGGGTGCTGTGCGCGGCGAGCGTCACCGAAGGCGTCCCCCGCTGGCGGGCGGGTTCCGGCCTCGGCTGGGTCACCGCCGAGTACGCGATGCTGCCGTCGGCGACCAACACCCGCAGCGACCGCGAATCCATCAAGGGCCGCGTCGGCGGCCGGACGCACGAGATCTCCCGGCTGATCGGCCGGTCCCTGCGCGCCTGCATCGACCTGGCGGCGTTGGGGGAGAACACGATCGTCATCGACTGCGACGTCATCCAGGCCGACGGCGGCACCCGCACGGCGGCGGTGACCGGCGGCTACGTCGCGCTCGCCGACGCCGTCACCTGGCTCGGCGCGGCGGGCCGCCTCGCCGACCCGCAGCCGCTTTCGTCTTCGGTGGCCGCGGTGAGCGTGGGCGTCGTCGACGGCCGGGTGCGCCTCGACCTGCCCTACGAAGAGGACTCGCGCGCGGAGGTCGACATGAACGTCGTCGCCACCGACGCGGGCACCCTCATCGAGGTGCAGGGCACCGGCGAGGGCGCGACCTTCGCGCGGTCCACTTTGGACACCATGCTGGACGTGGCGCTGGCGGGCTGCGAGGAACTGACCCGTCTGCAGACCGAAGCGCTCGCGTTGCCGTACCCCGGCGAACTCCCCGAGCCGCGCCCCGACAAGAAGAAGGGCGCCAAGTGACCAAGCTGCTCCTCGCCACCCGCAACGCGAAGAAGCTCGGCGAGCTCCGGCGCATCCTGGTGGCGGAGGGGATCGAGGGCGTCGAGGTCATCGGCCTCGCCGACGTCCCCGAGTTCCCCGAAGCACCCGAAACCGCTCCAGACTTCGAAGGCAACGCGCTCGCGAAGGCCCAGGACGCGGCCGCCGCGACCGGTCTCCCGGCCATCGCCGACGATTCGGGTATCACCGTCGACGCGCTCAACGGTATGCCGGGCGTGCTCTCGGCGCGCTGGTCGGGCAAGCACGGCGACGACGAGGCGAACCTGGACCTCGTGCTGGCACAGCTGTCCGACACCCCCGACGAGCGGATGGGCGCGGCTTTCGTCTGCGCGGCCGCGCTGGTCGTCCCCGGCGGCGACGAAACCGTGGTGCGCGGGGAATGGCGAGGCTCGCTGATCAGGGAACGCCGCGGTGCCAACGGATTCGGCTATGACCCGATCTTCGTGCCCGAAGGGGAGACGCGGACCTCGGCGGAGCTGGAACCGTCCGAAAAGGACGAAGCTTCGCACCGGGGGAAGGCGTTGCGGGCGTTGGTGGGGGAGCTGCGGAAGCTGGCCGGTTGAGTTGGTCGTGAGTGGCGTTTCGGGTTAGAACCCGAAACGCCACTCACGACGCTCACGCGAGCGAGAGGTCCCGCAGCAGCTTCGCGACGTGCCCGGTGGCCCGCACGTTGTACTGCGCCACCGCGATCTTGCCCTCGGGGTCGACGACGAACGTCGAGCGGATGACGCCCTCGTAGACCCTGCCGTAGTTCTTCTTCTCGCCGAAGGCGCTGTACGCCTTCAAGACCGTCTTCTCCTCGTCGGACAGCAGCGGGAACGTCAGCCCTTCCGCCTCGACGAACTTCGCCAGCTTCGCGGGCTTGTCGGGCGAGATGCCGAGCACCTGGTAGCCGGCGTCGTTGAGCTGCGCGAGGCTGTCCCGGAAGTCGCAGGCTTGCTTCGTGCAGCCCGGCGTGCCGGCGTTCGGGTAGAAGTACACGACGACCGACTTGCCGCGGAAGTCGCTGAGCTTGACGTCGTTGCCCTCGCTGTCGGGGAGGGTGAAGTCGGGCGCTTTGTCGCCGGGGGAAAGTCGCTGCTCGGTCATGACGCACACGGTAGCGAAACCGGCGGCGTCAGACCTTTCCGCAGTACTTCGCGGCGACGGGCTCCGCCGGGCTCGGCCGCACCTGCAGGCGCAGCTTCACCGGCCTGTCCGGAACGGCGAACGCCAGGTTCAGGTGGACCGACCGGCCGGGCGCCACGTCCTTGCCGGCGTCCGCGACGCCGTTGTAGCCCTGCACCGGGTCGACGACCTGTTTGACCGTCGCGGTCTCCCCGTCGACCTCGCCGGTCACGGACAGCCCGGAGAGCCGGTACGTGCCGTCGCCCGCGTTCGTCACCTCGATGCCGAAGGCCACCGCGCGCGGGCTCTGCGGATACGCCGACGCGCTGGGGCGGAACGACTTCGGCGCGGAAACGGAGATCGTGACGCCGGTCGCGAACCGGTGCGGGGCGCCGAACGCCAGGTCGCCTTCCGCGTGCGTCGCGGCCAAACCCTGCGCGGGGGCGTCCGCGCCGAGCACGGCGGCACCTTTTTCCGGTGCCGGGACCCCGCACGCGGCCGCCAGCATCAGCGAGCAGGCGGCGATGAAGAGCTTCGGGGTGCGCGGGGGCGCCATGTGCGGTTACTCCAGTCGGAGGTGCGGGTGGGCCGTTCGAGGTAGGTATTAGTGCCGAAGAGTCCAGAGTGACGGTCTTCCGCAGCCGAGAGGAGCGGCACGGCCGGGTTGAGGCGCACCTGGTGTACAGCCGTGGCCGATCCGTGATCGGAAGGGTACGGCTAGTGACAGCCGTCACCTCGATGGCACATCCGCGACGGGTCAGACGGCGAAGGCGAAGAACAGGATGAAGATCGCCAGACCGGACACCCAGGCCACGATCAGCCAGCCGAAATCGCGCATCGGATCGACCGCCCGGCTCTCCTCGCCCGGGACGTAGACGCCGCGCTCTTCGAACCAGTCCGCCCACCGGGTCAGCCAGCGAAAGGGGCTTCGAGACGCCATGGTGGTCACAGTACGGGCATGGGTGAGCCGCGTCAGCCACGGAGGGGCCGCCCGAAAGGGCGAATCGGACGAACCAGTTATCGCCCACTAGGCCCTTTTGTCCAACTGGTTCACCCGTCAGGCTGTAACGATGGCGCTGGGAATAGATATCTACAGTCGCTTTCAATCCGTTACCAATTGGCAGGCCGTCAAGGATCACGGCGTGACGTTCGTGTTCGTCAAGCTCAGTGACGGCGGAGGCCTCCCGAACGGCGGCCGCAACACCGGCGACGCGTTGGTGGCAGGGGCGAGGTCCGTGGGAATCCCGGTGGGGGGATATCACTACGCCCAGGCGAGTCCTTCGCCGGAGGCGCAGGCGGACGTGCTGATCGGGGAGGTCCGGCGACTCGGGGCGACCGGATGTGTCCCGATGCTCGACCTCGAGGACAACCCGCCGGGTTCGGGGACGCCGAACATCCCCGACTCGCGCAAGCGGGATTTCTCGATCAGATTCTGCAATCGCGTGGCCGGGCACGGCTTCCGGCCGGGCATCTACATGAACAACTCGCTCGCCAAGATGCTGCGTCCCGACCAGTTCGGCGTACGGGATCTCGTCATCTGGATCGCGCGCTACGGCGCGAAACCCGATCCGGCCGCCGGCCGCTACGACGTCCACCAGTATTCGGACGCCGGCCAGATCCCCGGTATCCGCGCGAGCGGTGTCGATCTCAACGAGTCCTACACGAACGCCCACTTGACCGGCGGCGGCGCCGCCCCGAAACGGAAGGCGACGACAGAACTCATGGAACGCAGGACCATTCCGGCAAGTCCCTCGACCACCTCCGTGCGGCTGTTCCTCTCCGGCAGCGAGACGGCCGCGATCATCGTCCGCCCGCGTGTCGACGGGGACGGTGTCACCGACGCGCCCGTGTGGCAGGGCAACATCTACGCCTGGGGCAGCGACAAGGTCGGCGTCGGCGGCAATCCCTTGCAGACGCCCGGATTCAACCCGAAGACGGTTTCGCACCGGCGGTACCACCTGCCGGGCGCGGTGTGGGCCGACTTCGAATACAGCTCGAACATGGAGTTCGAGATCGACATCGTCGGCTGAGGTCGGAGTACGAGACTGTGCGCCCGATGTGGCATTGGGGACGTCGGGCGTCCCCAATGCCACATCGGGCGCGCGGTGTAGTGGTGATCCCTCACCGGGCCGCGTCCCGGATGGCGTCCACGATGAACTGATATCCCGTGCACCGGCACAGATTCCCCGAGATCGCCTGCCGGATCTCGGCGTCCGTCGGGTCCGGGTTCTCCTTCAGCAACTCGGTCGCCGTCGCCAGCATCCCCGGCGTGCAGAAGCCGCACTGCAGCCCGTGGTGCTTCCGGAACGACTCCTGCAGCGGGTGCAGTTCGCCGTCCGACGCCAGCCCCTCGACCGTGACGATCTCCGATCCGTCCACCTGCACCGCCAGCAGGCAGCACGCACGCGCGCTCGCTCCGTCGAGGGTGATCGTGCACGAGCCGCAGACGCCGTGTTCGCAGCCGACGTGCACCCCGGTGAAACCCAGGTCGTGGCGCAGGAAATCGGCCAGCGTCCGCCGTGGTTCGCAGTCCGCGCGGTAGGTCCTGCCGTTCACCGTCAGGGTGACCGTGATCATGCGCCCTCCTTGGCTCGCGCCAGCGCCCGACGGGTGAGCACCGCGGCCATCTCGCGCCGGTAATCGGCCGGTGCGTGGAGGTCGCCGGGCGGATCGGTCGCCGCGGCGGTGAGATCCGCGGCGCGGGCGATCGCGTCGTCGGTCACCGGCCCGCCGATGAGCGTCTCTTCGGCGGCGGTGGCCCGGACCGGCGTCGGACCCGCGCCCGCGACGGCGATCCGCGCGGATTCGCAGATTTCGCCTGTCATCGTCACGATCGCGAAGACGGCGACCAGCGCGAGATCGCGACTTCGCCTGCTCAGTTCTTCGACGGCCCAGCCGCCTCGATGCGACGGCACCGAAATCCGCGTCAGCAACTCGCCCCGGCCCAACGCCGTCCGATGCGGGCCGAGGAAGAAATCCCGTGCCGCGACGGTCCGTTCCCCGGAGGAGCCGCGGACGGTGAGATCGGCGTCGAGCGCGACCATCACCGCGGGCAGTTCCGCGGCCGGATCGGCGTGCGCGAGACTGCCGCCGATCGTGCCCCGGTTCCGGATGGCCACGTGCCCCACGTGGCCGAGCGCGTCGGCGAGCAGGGGGACTTCGGACCGGACGACGGCCGACGTCTCGACCGCACGGTGCCGCGTGAGCGCGCCGATCTCCAGCCGCCCGTTCTCCCCGCGCAGAAAGGAAAGTTCCTCGAGCCGGTTGATGTCGACCACCAGCGACGGGCGCGCTTGACGCAGGTTCAGCAACGGCACGAGGCTCTGCCCGCCCGCCAGCACCCGCGCGTCCGGGGTGCCCAGCGCTTCGATGGCCTCGTCGAGCGACGAAGCCCGCAAGTACTCGAACGGCGCGGCCTTCACCGGGCCGCTCCCCGCTTCAGCGCGGCCAGCAGCCGTGGTGGCGTGATCGGCAGCGAGGTGATGTCCACGTCGTGTCCGCGCAGCGCGTCCTCGACGGCGTGCGCGATCGCCGCGCCGCCGCCGATCACGCCCGCTTCCCCCATTCCCTTGAACCCACCGGGAACGTGCTCGGCGGGAGTCGACATATGCGACACGGAGAACGGCGGGATCTCGGTCGCGGTCGGCAACAGATACCCGGTGAACGAAGTGGTCTCCATCCGCCCGTCGGCGCCGTAGACCAGTTCCTCGTACAGCGCCCCGCCGATCGCCTGCGCCGCGCCGCCGTGCAGTTGCCCGTCCACGATCGTCGGGTTGATGACGGTGCCGCAGTCGTGCGCGATCAGGTAGTCCAGCAGCGTCACGACGCCGGTCTCCTTGTCGACTTCGGCGAGGACGGCGGTGCAGCCGAACGAGGTCGCGACGTTGACCGGGTCGTAGACCTCGCGTTCCTCCAGCGTCGGCGCCTCGTCCTCGGGCCAGACGCCGTTCAGCCGCCGGTACGCCGCGTCACCGATCGCGGCGAGGGTGACCTGCCTGCCGGGTACGCCGTTCACCGCGACGACACCGTCCTGAATGGACAGATCGTCGGGGGATGCCTCCAGGATGTGCCCGGCCACCCGCAGGATCTTCGCCCGCAGCCGGGTCGACGCGTTCAGCACGGCCGCGCCGCCGACGGCCGCCCCTCGGCTCGCCGCCGTGCCGTAGCCGGTGTACGGACAGCTTTGGGTGTCCCCGGAGAGCACGGTGACGTGGTCGAGCGGGACGCCGAGGGTGTGCGCGGCCACCTGCGCCAGCGTCGTGTGGATGCCCTGCCCGATCGCGGACAGTCCGGTGTGGACGGTCACATGACCGGTCGAGTCGACCCGCACGACCTCCTCGTCGAAACCGGAATGTCCCAATCCGGCGAGGTTGATGATCCGGCTCGGCCCGAACCCGGTCAGTTCGTTGTGGAACGCGTACCCGATGCCGACGCCGTCTCCGCGACGTTCCGCCCACCCCGCGTCCTCGACGGCCTTCAGGCAAAGATCCAGGCAGTCCTCGTAGCGGCCGCTGTCGTAGACGAACACCGGGCCCTGATACGGAAACGCCTCCGGTGGGATGAAGTTCTTGCGCCGCACCGCGTGCGCGTCCATGCCGAGCCGTTTCGCCAGCTGCTCCACCAGATGTTCGTGCACGAAGTTCGCCTTCGGCAGCCCGTAACCGCGGAACGATCCGTACGGGGACCGGTTCGTCATCACGGCGACGAGGGTGAGTTCCGCGTTCGGGATGGCGTACGGCCCGGTCAGCAGGGCGGTCGTCGTCCAGCACGGGCTGGCGCCGACGGTCCCGAGCACGCCGCCGAGGACCCCGTACACGGTGGCGCGCAGGCCGGTGATCGTGCCGTCGTCCTTGGCCGCGAGTTCGACGTCGATCTTCTGCTCGCGCGAGTGCGCGTTCGCGACGAAGCTCTCCGCGCGGTCCTCGATGAGCTTGACCGGTTTCCCGGTGCGCCGCGAGAGGATCGCCGCGACAACCTCCTCGGCGTAGAAGTCGAACTTGTTCCCGAAGCCGCCGCCGACGTCGGGCGTGCGCACGCGGATCCGGTCCATCGAGAGCCCGAAGACCTCGCCGAACAGTTCACGCGCGAGGTTGGGCGCCTGCGTGGCGAGCCAGACGTCGAGCCGGTCGGTGAACGGGTCCCAGGTCGCCACCACGCCGCGCGTTTCGATCGGCGTGCCCATCTGGCGGGCGAAGCGGAACGACTCGGTGAGCACGACGTCCGCCTCGGCGAACGCGGTGGCCACGTCACCCATCGGGATGGTTCCGGTGCCGACGATGTTGTCGGGCCAGTCCTCGTAGAGCTTCGGCGCGTCGTCCGCCAACGCCTCTTCGAGCGTGCCGGCGGCCGGGAGTTCCTCGTACTCGACTTCGATCAGTTCCAGCGCGTCTTCGGCGGTCGCCCGGTCCTTCGCCGCGACGGCCGCGACGCCTTGGCCGTGGTAGCGCACCTTGCCGATGGCCAGGGCGTGGGTCTCCGGCGTCCGCATGTCCGGCAGATTCGACCAGATCACCGGTTGGGGTGTCTTCGTGATCGCCCGGACGTCCTCGCCGGTGATGACGGCGTACACGCCGGGATGGGCTTCCGCCGCCGTGGTGTCGATGCGCAGGATCCGCGCGTGCGGCAGGGGACTGCGGAGGACGGCGGCCTCCAGCATCCCCGGCAGCCGTACGTCGTCGATGTACTGCGCCCGTCCGGTCAGCAGGCGGACGTCCTCCTGCCGGGTCACGCTCGCGCCGATCAGCCCCATGGGCTCACTTTTCCGTACCGAGGGACCCTCGCGCATCGTGCACACGGGTCATGGCCTCCCGATCGGACACCGGGAGCCACTGCCGCTCCGGATCGAAGGGCCGGTACGCGGCGCGGACGTGCTCGATCAGCAGCGGCAGCGTGGGGTGCCGGTTGTCGTGCCGCCACAGCAGCGAGAACGGGTACACCGGCGTCGGGTCGACGAGCGGGATCTGGACGACGTCCGGATGCCAGGGCACGTGCATCTTCGCGCCGACGAAACCCAGCCGATCCTTCGACCCGCCGAGTACCTCGATGTGGTGTTCCAGCCCGAAGTTCGGGCCGTCGGTGTCGACCAGGATGCCGAACGCCGGGCACAGTTCCGCCCAGAACTCCGCCCACTCGCTGGCCCGTGCGTTGTAGGGCATCCAGGCGGTCAGTCCTTCGAGCTCCGCCATCGCCACCTTTCGCCGCCGCGCGAGCGGATGCCGCCGCCCGACCAGCAGGTTCGCCGGTTCCAGATAGGCGGGCGTGCGGCCGATCCCCGGGGACGGCGCCGTGCTGACGCGGGCGAACGCGGCGTCGACGGACTCGGGCGGCATCGACCGGCGCACCGCGCCCAGCCCTGGCGTGACGAGTTCCAGTTCGTCGTCGTGGTCGGCATGGAAGGCGCGGATGACCTCCATGGTCGCCAGCCGGGTGCCGAGGACGTCGACGCGCAGGGGACGTCGCCTGCCCTGAAGACGCTCGACGGCTTGATCGGCGAGGCTGATCAGCGCCCGGGCGTGCTTGAGGAACTCCTCGCCGTCTTCGGTCGGCTCGGCGCCACCGCGCGTTCGCGACAGCAGCCGCACGCCGAGATCGCTCTCGAGCTTCGCGACGCGTTTGGAGACCGCCTGCTGGCTCATGTCCAGCCGGATCGCGGCCTCGCTGAAGTACCGTTCCTCGGCCACCGCGACGAACGCGCGCACGGCGCCCAGATCCAGTTCCCTTCCCGGCATCACGCCGCGCTGCGCCGCTGCATCCTGAGCTGCCCGATCTCCGACACGTTCTTCATCAGTTCGGCGTTCACCCAGGCGACGGTGTGGGCGAAGGTCAGCCCGGCTTCCTCGCCGAACGGATAGGCGGAGGGCGCGTCGAGGTCCGCGTCGGTCAAGCGGTCCAGCCATTCCTCGCGAAGGCCGCGAAGCCAGGCGACGGCGGTTTCCGCGCCTGGCCAGACGATTTCCGTGCGCTCGCGCGGAGTCCGCCCGTTCGCGTGGTCCAGCGCGACGCTCCACCACCAGCCGATATGCCAGGTGAGCCAGGCGATCGTGGGGACCGGCACGGGATCGGGTTCGGCGTCCGCCCAGTCGGGTGTGCCGTCCGGCCGGATCGTCCAGCAGAGGGACGTGGGCTCCCAGAGGAAGTCGCCCGGCTCCAGGTCGGCGAGGTGGTACTCGAACAAGGACCAGGTCAGATCGAACTGCCAGCGGGACAGCTCCGAACGCGATGCGGGCACCCGCCGGATCCTCCCTTCAGGACACAATGGCCGCAACCGGTTTACCGTGCGGGCATGAGTCCCTATGTCGCGCAGCGGAACGGCCGGACGGCGACCGCCGAAGACCTGGCGCCGCTCGCCTTCGCCGGTTTCGCTCACTTCACGGCCATGCAGGTGCGTGACGGCCGGGTCCGCGGCTTCGACCTGCATCTGGATCGGCTCCGTACCGCTTCGCTGGAGCTGTTCGGCGACGCCCTGCCCGACGACCGGATCCGCTCTTACGTACGGATGGCGCTGAAGTCCGGACCCGCCGACGTCTCCCTCACCGTGACGATCCACCTGCCGGGTGATCTCGAAGTCCTGGTGCGCACCCGGCCCCCGGCTTCGGGTCCGGTGGGCCCGCTGGCGCTGACTGCCGTCGACCACGAGCGCGTCCTGCCCGCCCTCAAACACACCGGTGAGATGGCGAAGACCTACTTCCGGCGGCGGGCCGTCGCCGAAGGATGCGACGATGCGGCGTTCGTCGATCGACGGGGCAGGCTGAGCGAGGCGACGATCTGGAACCTCGCCTTCTTCGACGGCGATACGGTGGTGTGGCCCGACGCCGATCTGCTGGAGGGGACCACGATGGGCATCGTCCGGCGTCGGCTGGCGGTGCTCGGTGTGCCGCAACGGGTCCAGGAGGTCACGCTCGCCGGCCTGCCGGGGCTCGCGGGCGCGGTGGTCATGAACTCGTGGACGCCGGGGATCGCTGTGCACCGGATCGGCCCGGTGCCGCTGCCGGACGCGCCGTCGTTCGTGGAGGTGCTGCACCGGGCCTACGAAACAGAACCTCTTGTGCGACCTTGAAAGGAATGACGCCGATGAAGATCCTTGTGGTCGGTGCCACCGGGACGATCGGGGCCGCGGTCTCGTCGGCCCTCACCGCGCGCGGGCACACGGTGCTCGCCGCTTCCCGCTCGGGCGAAGTCAAAGTGGACGTCGAAGAGCCCACTACTGTCGACGCCCTCTTCGCCGCCGAGCCGGGTATCGAGCACGTCGTGTGCTGCGCGGGGAGCGGCTCGCTTGTCCCGGTCGACGGCGGCGCTGACGAAGAGTTCACCCAAGGCCTGCAAGGGAAACTGCTCGGGCAGGTGTTCCTGCTCCGGCACGCGATCCCGCATCTGCCGGACGGCGGATCGGTCACGCTGACCGCGGGCCGGATCCCGGAAACGTTGCGCGGCAGCGCTTTCGGCGTCCTGACCAACGCCGGTCTCGAAGCCTTCGTCGCCGCGGCGGCCCGCGAACTGCCGCGCGGACTCCGCGTCAATGCCGTCAGTCCCGGCTGGGTGCGCGAAACGCTCGCGGCGCTCGGTGAACCGGAAGGCGGCACCCCGGCGGCCGACGTCGCGAGAAGTTACGTCGAGGCCGTGGAGAACGCTGACCTCACCGGGAGGACGTTGGTGCCGTAAGTCGGTTGACCGCGCTGCCACAGTGGTCAGTCGTGACCACTCATGACAAGGACAGACAGGAATTCCTCCGGCTGGCCGGGCTGGCGACGCCGATGGCGCTGCGCGTCGCCGTGACGCTGGGACTGCCGGACCGGTTGTCCGGCGACGGCGCGACCGCCGTCGATCTGGCGGCGGAACTCGGCCAATCCCCGCTCGCGCTCGATCTGCTGCTGGGGCATCTGACGACGCTCGGCGTCCTCGAACGGACGTCGACCGGCTACCGCACCACCGAGTACGGGGCGAAACTCCGCGCCGACGCGGGCAACGGTCTCGCCGGACTGCTGGACATCAACGCCGCCGGCGGGCGGGGCGAACTGGCGTTCGTCGAACTCGCGCACAGCATCGCCACCGGCGAGGCGGGCTATGTCCGCCGCTACGGCCAGGATTTCTGGACTGATCTCGCCGAGAATCCGCATCTCCGGGAGACTTTCGACCGGCAGATGACCCAGCGGTACCTGACGCAGGTGCCGCGGTTCGTCACCGGTTTCGACTGGTCGCGCTTCGGCACGCTCGTCGACGTCGGCGGGGGCCACGGCAGCCTGCTCGCCGCGATCCTGAAGGCCAACCCCTCGATGCGCGGCCACCTGGTCGACCTCGCGCCCACCGCGGCCGCCGCCGAAGCGGAACTGCGCGAGCAAGGGCTCGGAGACCGGGTCGAGGTGAGCGCGGGCAGCTTCTTCGACCCGCTTCCGGCCGGGGCGGACGCCTATCTGTTGTCCGACATCCTCCACGACTGGGACGACGAGCACGCCCATCGCATCCTGGCCCGCTGTGCAGAGGCGGCCGGTGCCGGAAGCCGGGTCCTCGTCATCGAGGCGGTCGGCGGGCTCGGGGCCCAGACCGAGTGGGACCTGGTCATGCTCGTGCTTTACGGCGGCCGCGAGCGACGTCTCGACGAGCTTCGCGAGCTCGCCGCCGCGCACGGTCTGGTCTTCGACTCCGTCACCACCCTGACCGAGCAGCGCAGCCTGCTCGAGTTCCATCGCGAAGATATTCCTTGACAAGAATATTCTGCTGAGTGAATACTTCTCGGCATGGAGCAGATCGCAGCAGCATTGGGAGACGGAGCGAGGTGGCGCCTCGTCGAGCTTCTCGCCGAGCGGCCCCGGTCCGTCGGTGAGCTCGCCGAGCTGACCGGCCTGCGGCAACCGCAGACCACCAAGCACCTGCAGACCCTCGCGCGCGTCGGGCTCGTGACGGTGTTCCCGCTCGGGCAACGTCGCGTCTACGCGGTCGAAGCCGGCCCGCTGAAGGACCTCGAAGAGCGGCTGCGGACGCTGAGCACGACCATCGAGGCGAACGCGGGCGAGCGCGACGTCCTCACTCGCTATCAGGCCGCGATCAGCGCGGACACCGAGGCCGCGAAACAGGACCGGTGGGCGGACGGGCGGGCGTTCTCGTTCGACCGTCTGCTCGCCGCGTCGCGGAACGACGTCTGGCGGCATTGGACCGAGCCCGCGCTGCTCGCGTCCTGGTGGGCGCCGCCCTCGATGACCGTGACCGACTGCGTCATCGAGCCGTGGAGCGGTGGCAGGGCCGTGCTCGACTACCGCGACGCCGAAGGGCGCTACCGGTCCGCGGGGGAGGTCCGCGCCGCGACCGAACCCGAACATCTCGAGTTCGACCTCTCGGTGCTGGACGCCAAGGGGGACACCTTCTTCACCGGTCACTACGACCTGCATTTCACCGAGGCGCCGGGCGGGACCCGGCTCCGGCTCGACCTGCGCATCACCGAAACCACCGTCGAGGCCGTCCCCTTCATCGCCGGTATCGAAACCGGCTGGGGCCAGGTGCTCGACAACCTCGCGACAACGCTGACCCAGGAAAAGGACTGAACGACATGACGAACCACACCGGCCGCCGCGTCACCGCCAACATCAGCCTCACCCTCGACGGCCACTACAGCGGCCCCGGCGGTCCCGGCGACATGGGCGCGATCGTCTCGTACGCCACCACCGACGTCGCCCGCGCCCACCTCGGCCGCATCCACGAGACGGCGACCACCGCGGTGCTCGGCAGGCTGAACGCCGAAGGCTTCCTGGGCTTCTGGCCGACCATCGCCGCCGACGAGAACGCCGACCCCCGCGACCGCGCCTACGCGAAATGGCTCACGGACGCCGAAAAGGTGGTCTTCTCGACCACGCTGACCGAAGCGCCCTGGGACCGCGCCCGCGTCGTGAACGCCCCCGTCGCCGAGGTCATCGCCGACCTGAAGGCGAACGGGGAAGGCGACATCCTGGTCAACAGCAGCGCCAGCGTCATCAAGGCACTGCTCGCGGAGGACCTGCTTGACCGGCTGTACCTGATGATCTGCCCGGAGATCACCGGCGGCGGGCAGCGGCTGTTCGTCGACGGCCTGCCGGCTTCGAAGTGGGCGCTGGCTTATCAGGAGGTCGGGGAGCTGGGGGAGATGGCGCTGGTCTACGACCGGGTGCGCTGATCTCCGGGTCTCGTGAGTGGTTCTGCCCCGGGTTGCCGAGAAACGGCGACGCGTCCTGAGGGAGGCCAAGGGCAGCCGCCCCGTGTCCTGAAGGCCCCCTTTGAGACCTTCAACGTCTCAAAGGGGGCCTTCAGGACACGGGCGCGCCACTCGGTCGGTCGTCGTGGTTGGGTGGGCCCGGAGAGACTCGAACTCTCACTGGCACGGACCTAAACCGTGTGCCTCTGCCAATTGGGCTACGGGCCCCCAGTGCTGCCCCGAAATCGTAGCGTGCGACACGATCCGCGTTTCACGGCGTGGCCGGTGCCACGGTGAGGGGTGGCGTCCTCTAACGTGGGCTTCCAGCAAGTCCGTCGCGGCGAGGAGGACACGTGGCTCGCGATCCCGAGACCATCGAGCGTGAGATCGAGCAGGCCAGGAACGCGCTGGTGGCCACGCTCGACCAGCTGGGCACGAAGGCGAACCCCGCGAAGCTCGTGGATTCCGCGAAGACCGGTCTGCGCGCGAAGCTGGACGAGCCCAAGGTGAAGTACCCGCTCATCGGCGGGGCTGTGCTGATCGGCGTCCTGCTGATCCGCAAACTCCTGAAGTAGGTCTCAGGAGGTCTGGGCCGCCTTGGCGGGTGTCTTGGCCGGCTCGGACTTCTCCTTGGACTTCGCCTCGTCGACGGCCTTCGGGAGTTCCTTGCCCTGGGGCACCGGAGGCTTGCCCCCGGTCTTCTCCTTGGCCTTGCCGTTCGACGGCGGGGGAACCTCGAGCGGTTCGATCTCCGGGAGCGTCAGCCTCGCCGTCATGTAGGCGGCGGTGAACTCGAGTGCACTGCCGTTCAGCAGGTGCACCACGGTCGAATGTTCCGGCGGGGACAGTTTCTCGACCAGCTGGTCGGCCCGGTCCCGTGCCGCGATGATGCCCGGCGCGCGACCGGTCAGTTCCTTACCGGAGCCGCTGACCGTGACCTTCCAGTCGTCGTCCTCTTGGACGTACGACGCGGTGATCGGTTCGGTCATCCGCCTCACCCCTCTCCTCGCGAGCATGCGTCACTCAATGGACTTCGTCACGCCGCCGTCATGACGCCACTTTCGGGTGGTGGCGCCCCCTCCTGACGGAGGCCGCGACTGTCCATCAGACTTTCTACAGTGTCATCGATACAGTAGGACAACTCTGTGTCACAAGACACTGGCGGCAATGTGCTCTGAGTGACGACCGAATGGCCTAATGCACGAGCATCTTCACAGTCGTTTCAGCGGGCCCTCGACGACAGGCCTGACCAGAGGATGTCCATCGCGTATCCGGTCGCCGTTTCGGGGCTGACGTCCTCGTGCCGCTCGCACCAGATCGCGAGCCGTTCGCAAGCCCCGACGACGAACTCCGCGGACGCCTCGGCGCGGAGGTCGTCGGCCTGGTCGAGGTGGTCGCTCATCAGCGCGGCGATCAGGTCGGTCTGCTGGCGGCGGGTCTGCTCGATCTCGTCGGCGGCGCCGGTCCCGATCAGTGCCATCTCGTGGCGGAGCAGTGACCAGGCCTGCCGCCGTTCCCGGATGAAGACGAAGAACGCGAGCAGTCCGCGCCGCAGCGCGTCCTCGGCCGACGTCGCGCCGACGGTCGCCCGTTCGGTGACTTCGCGCAGGGCCGCCCGCGACTGCTGGATGCAGGCGAGCAGGAGCCCCTCTTTCGAGTTGAAGTACTCGTAGAGCATCGGCTTGGACACCCCGACGCGTTCCGCGATGTCGTCCATCGACGCCGCGCTGTAGCCGCGATCGGCGAAGACTTCTTCAGCGATTTCGATCATTTGCCGCATCCGCTCTGCTCGTGGCATGCGTTTGCGCTTCGCCGTCGTCACCACAACACTCTACCGAAGGTAACCTACTTCGAGTAAGGTGAACTCCCGGTAACAGGTAATACGAACGAGAGGTCGGGGTCATGGGCAACCGCACCGAGACCGGTGTCGTCATCGTCGGAACCGGCTTCTCCGGGTTGGGCATGGCCATCCAGCTGCGGAAAGAGGGCCGCGAGGACTTCGTCATCCTGGAGAAGGCCGACGACGTGGGCGGCACGTGGCGCGACAACACCTACCCCGGCTGCGCCTGCGACATCCCTTCGCATATGTACTCGTTCTCGTTCGAGCAGAACCCCGGCTGGTCCCGCGCGTACTCGCCGCAGCCCGAGATCTGGCAGTACATGCGCGACGTCGCCGCGAAGTACGACCTGCACCGCTTCATCCGCTTCGGCCAGGAGATGACCGGCGCCCGCTGGGACGCCGACGAGAACCGCTGGCACGTCGCCTCGAAGTCGGGCGACGAGTTCGTCGCGCCCGCGCTGGTCGCCGGCGTCGGCGCGCTGCATCTGCCGCAGATCCCGAAACTGCCCGGCATCGAGCGCTTCAAGGGCCGTGCGTTCCACTCGGCGCAGTGGGAGCACGACTACGACCTCACCGGCAAGCGGGTCGCCGTGGTCGGCACCGGCGCGAGCGCGATCCAGTTCGTGCCTCGGATCGCGAAGGACGTCGCCGAACTGACCCTCTTCCAGCGGACGCCACCGTGGATCATGCCGAAGCCGGACCGCGAGATACCTGAAGCGCTCCGGAAGACGTTCAGCTCGGTGCCGCTGCTGCAGCGTGCCTTCCGCGACGTTCTCTACTGGGGCCTCGAAGCCCGCGCGATCGGCTTCAACGGGCAGCCGTGGGTGATGAAGATCGGCCAGCGCATCGCGAAGCGCAACATCTTCAAGAGCGTCAAGGATCCCGAGCTGCGCCGGAAGCTGACGCCGGACTACACCATGGGCTGCAAGCGGGTCCTGATCTCCAACGACTACTACCCGGCGCTCGCCCGGGACAACGTCGACGTCGTCACCGACGGCGTGAAAGAGGTCCGCGAGCACAGCGTCGTCGACGGCGCCGGCGTCGAGCACGAGGTCGACGCGATCATCTACGGCACCGGATTCCACGTCACCGACGCCTTCGACGACCTGGAGATCATCGGCCGCGACGGGCGCAACCTCGGCAAGGAGTGGGCGACCGAGGGGATGCGGACCTATCAGGGCATCACCGTGTCCGGGTTTCCGAACCTGTTCTTCCTGCTCGGCCCGAACACCGGGCTGGGGCACAACTCCGTGGTGTTCATGATCGAGGCACAGATCTCGTACGTCGCGCAGGCGCTGCGGCTCGCGCGCGGCAAGGCGCTCGACCCGCGGCCGGAGGCGCAGGAGCGCTTCAACGACGAAATCCAGCGCAAACTCGCCAAGGGCATCTGGACCCAGGGCGGCTGCAAGAGCTGGTATCTCGACGCGAAGGGCGTCAACCGCACGATCTGGCCGGGCTTCACCTGGCGGTACTGGCTCGACACCCGCAAGGTGCGCCGCGAGGACTACGAACTCCTCGGCTGAGGAAAGGGGGAGGGTCCGTGAAAGCCAAGATGGGGGGCATGGCCTTCACGGACCGGGGAATGCCGCGCTCATGAGGGGTTGAGCCGGCGAAGCCTTCCGATGAGATCGACGGTGGGGATGCCGCACAGCTCGGCCATCCGTTCCAGCGCCGCGAAATCGAGGTGGACCTCGGCCGAGCCGTTGTCACCCGATCTCTTGAGCCGGTCGTCGGCCCACCGTCGCAGCGGGAGCAGTTCCTGCTGCTCGTCCTTGATCACCAGGCGCAGGTCGATCCGCACCCGGCCCGGTTCGTCCACGAACACGCGCCGATGCACCTTGGCCAGCAGATCCTGTGGCAGCTCGTCCATCGCGACGCACAGTTCGACCAGCCGCACCACGGAACAGTGCCGGGTGCCCAGCTCGTAGGTGGCCAGCGTCTGGAGCGAGATCTCGCTCTGCAGATGCTGGTTCAGTTCCTTGCGTGTCCAGCCACGTTTACGGCGGAGCTTGCGGAGCTCGTCTCCGAGTATCCGCTGATAGCTCTCAGCGTCGATCAGCACTCCCCATCCCCTGCCTTGCCAACCTTCTCCACCGCCCGTCCCGTGTGACAAAACCCGGGACGAGCGCGCTCACGTGTATGAAAGTCGGCAGGGCCGCCGCTCTTACGCGGTTTCGGGGGTGGTTTTCCCATCTATTTTGGCTTGTTGGGCCGAATGGGTGAACAAACCTGGCTCGAAGAGCGCGTCAGTTGACGCAGGGCACACCTTCGGCGGTGATCGGCTTCTCGTCGGACTGCTCGGGCGGCGGAGCCGCGGCCGACGAACCGGCGGCGTTCTGCGAGGAACCGGAGCCTTCGGCGCCGCTCGGCGCCTTGAAGTCCGAGCCGAGGAAGACCATCACGTGCCCGGCCTCGACGCTCTTGTCCTCTTGGACGGTCGGGTTGCCGCCGAGTGCGTCGGCGACCGCCTGGCCCGCCGCCTTCTCACCCTTGGCGACCCAGACCACCGTCTTCTTGCGCGCGCTGGCGGTGGCCGTGTCGCCCGCGGTGAAGCCCTTGTCGACGAGCTGCTTCAGCACCGACGAGGCCAGCCCGTCCCGGTTCGTGGAGTTGCGGACGTCGACCGTGGTCGCCTTGTTGGCCGACTCGGCGGGCGGCGCCTGCTGCTGTTCGCCGGGTTGCGGGCCCGCGAGCCCCTGGACGAAGCTCTTGACCTGTTTCGGGTCGACCTGGATGGCGACGCCGTCGTTCGGGGTCTTGTACTCGATGTTGACGATCGGGATCGTCCGGAACTCGAGCTGACCGCCGGTCAGGCTCTTCATCTGCTGCGCGAACCCGAAGACGTCCCAGTTCTGGTTGAGCACGACCGACTTCTTGATGGCCGTGATCAGGTCGTTGAGCTTGCCCGGGTTCGCGAGCGTGCCCGCCGAGAGCACCTTCCTCGCCATCCCGGCCATGAACACCTGCTGCCGGACGACCCGGTCGAGGTCGCCGCGCGGCAGGCCGTGCCGTTGCCGGACGAAGCCGAGCGCCTCGACGCCGGAGATGGTGTGCGGGCCCTTGGTGAACTTCGCGCCGGAGAACTGGTCGTTGACGTCGTCGTTGAGGCAGACGTCGACCCCGCCGATGGCCTGCGTGATCTCGCTGAAGCCCAGCAGGTTGATGGCGGCGTAGTTGTCGATGGTCGAGCCGGTCAGCTGCTCGACCGTCTTGATCAGCGTCTTCGCGCCGGCCTCGTTGGCCTTCTGGTCGAGTTCCTTCGGGTCGGAGACGCCGTCTTCCTGCAGCTTCTTGCGCTCGTCGAGCATCGCGCGGGCGTAGGCGGAGTTGATCTTGTGCTTGCCGAAGCCGCCGGGGATGTCGACGTAGGAGTCACGGGGGAGCGAGATCGCGACGGCCTTGGAGCCGTCGTTCGGGATGTGCACGAAGATCAGCGAGTCGGTGTTCAGCTCGCCGTCGGCCTGCCCGGCGCGCAGCTGGGCCAGCACTTCCTTCGACAGCGGGTTGCCCTGCGCGTCCGTGCGGCTGTCGAGGCCGACGAGCAGGATGTCGCGGGCGCCGTCCGCGGGTTTGTCGCCTTCGTCCGCGCCGATGCCGACGTTCGCGAAGGTCAGACCGTCCATCGCGGCCCACGCGTACCCGGTCAGGCCCATCACCAGCAACGACACGAGGCCGAGGGCGATCTTGGGGCCGCGGAACGACTTGCGCCGCGGGGCCGGGCGCCGGGGCGGCTGGCCCGCGGACTGCCGGGCAGGCACCGGGCGGGCTCCACGGGGCGGGGCCGGGCGGGAAGGAACGCGTCCGGGCGCGTCCTGCCTAGGCCGGGCGGGACGTCGATCCCCATGCCCATTCCGAGGCGGGTACTCCACGCGGTCTGCTCCTTCTGGTCGTTACCGGTTCGACGGTCTCTTCAAGGGACGCATGGTGCCTGTTGCGGGTTGTCGCAGGATTACACATCCCCCCGAAGATGTGGCACGCACCACCGGTTTCCTCTCAAGGGTACGGAAATCCCCTGGTCAGCGCCGTGTGGTTCAGGGAAGGACACGCCGGGCCGCGCGGGCGGGGACCAGCGTGGCGGCCGCCGCGAGCATCGCGACGACGATCGTCGCGACCGGCAGCGCGACGGAGGCGGCGCTCACCCGCTCGCCTTCGAGGGCGGTCATCAGGGGTGGCGCGCACGCGACCGCGCAGACCAGCCAGGTCCCGGTCATCCGGCTCGTGCCGTTGCGCACGGTGTGCAGCAGGTACACCCCGAGCAGCAGGTTGACCAGGCTCTGGACCGGTCCGAACCGGATCCCGAGGAGGTCGGCGTCGGCCGAGGCACCACCGAACCGGGTCAGCGCGAACCCGAACACGCCGAGCATCGAGTACGCCATGCCGACCGTCGCCGCCGCGCGGCAGAACACCATGGCCCGCAGACCCGGCTCGTCGACCGCCCGTTGCTGAGGCCCCGAATGCCGTTCGAACCACCAGAAGACGAGCACGGCGGGTACGGCGAGCAGGGCCATCGCGAGCAGGACCTTCGGGCGGGCCAGCCAGCTGAGCCCGTCCACGAACGGCCCCGGCAGGTAGACGACCGCCACGAGCAGCAGCATCGCGGAGAGGAAGCCGAGGTACAGGCTCATCGGGGCGCGCAGGACGAGACGCGCGGCCGCGGCGATCGCCGGACGTCCGCCGAGCCGGGCCAGCGGCCGGGCGAGCAGGCCGAGGAGCGCGAGCTGCACCAGGCCGAGCAGGAGCACGCCCCACGGCGGACCCGACAGCGCGGCCGGGGCGCCGGGACCGCCGAGCAGCATCGGTCCTTCGCCGCGGACGGCGACCGTGAGGCCCAGTCCGGCGGCGCCGGTGAACGCCGTCGCCACGAGGACGCCGCGTGACGGGCGGGCACCGGCGGCGTGGGCGAACGCCAGTTGCTGGACGAACAGCGCGAGGAACAACGTCTCCGCGTAGCGGGGGACGGCCGAGCCGGACCAGTGCGCGGCAGCCTCGCTCGCCAGGGTCAGCGCCAGCAGCCCGGCGACGGAGGCGGCCCGCGTCCGGTGATACAGCGCCAGCAGCGCCGGCGCGAGGACGACGGTGAGAAGGAAGACGCCGAGCAGCCAGAGCGGATGCAGCGCGATCCGCATGACCGTGGCGTTCGTGCCCGTCGGGATCCCCAGCACCTCCAGCGCGAGCGGGACGACCAGCGCGACCACGGCGAAGATCAGCGCCGGGCGCAGCAGCGGGCTCGCCCGGTCGGCGAGGTACTGCGGATAGCGGCCGCCGCTCGCGCGGATCGACCGCCAGCCCGCCTCGTTGATCCGGCCGACCGCGAAGAAGATGAGCGGACAGAGCTGGGCCAGCCAGGTGAACGGCCACAACGACCGCTCCGGCGCCCCCGCCCAGTGCGCGAGCGCGACGGCGGATTCGCCGAGCACCATGAGCGCGACCCCGGCGACGCCGAGCAACGCCCATCGGCCGACCGGGACGACCGGCCGCGGTTCGCGGGGGAGCGTGACGGCCGTCCGGCGGGTGCGGACCCAGCCGCGGAGGCGGAACACCAGCAGCGCGCCGATCACCAGCACGCCGACGATCATCGGGCCGAGCGGGTCGCCGACCGGCGGACCCCAGCGCTGATGCCAGGAGTTGAGCACCAGACCGGCGGTGTAGAGGGAGGCGACGACGTCGCACGTGCCGCGTGAGTCCATCGGGTTGAGGACGCAGGCGTTGTGCATGTCGGCTGAGAGCCGGTCGTCGAGCGACGCCCTCGCCTCCTGGCCGAGCGGGTGCCCCTTGCGTTCGGCGTAGCGGAGGATGTCGTAGCCCAGGTCATGGGCTTTGCAGGGAACCGCGTAGTCCCACTTGGTGTTGTCGTCACCCCAGGGCGCCGAGCAGCCGCCGTCGGTGTGGACGGCGCGCACGGTGCCGTCCCGCGCCGTCATCACCCCCGGGGTGATGCCGCTGACCGCGGTGAAATCGGCGGGGAGTTCGGCGATCACGTTCTCGACCGGGCCCGGCCGCACCAGCGCGTCGACCGCGTTCTGCGCGGCGAGGAGATCACCCGTCGGTGGGCCCTGGTCCGGCGGCGAAGCGGGCCGTGACGCGATCAGACCGAAACCGAACACCAGCACCGTGACCAGCAGTAACCAGCCCGACGTCGACCATGGCCGCCGGATCCGGGCAGGTCGAGCGGCGGCGTCGGCTGTCGCTGGCATGGGATCAAGGGTGCCATCCGCCGATCGGGGCCGACATCCGGATAACCCCCGGGTTCACCCACCGGGTGTCCCTGAGTCAGGTGGCGGGCCGGTCGACGTCCTGGGCGAAGCGCACCTGGTTCCGGCCGTTCTCCTTGGCCACGTAGACGGCGGCGTCGGAGGCGTGCAGGAGTTCTTCGAGGGATTCACCGTGACGAGGGAACAGTGCCGCCCCGATCGAGGTCGTGCGGCCCGAGATGGTCACTCGGCTGCCCCTTTTGTCGGTAGTCACTATATGCAGTTCGGCGATAGCGCTGCGCACTCGCTCGGCCGCGAGTTTGGCCGCCGTTTCGTCGATATCCGGCAGGAGTACGAGGAATTCCTCGCCACCGAACCGGCCGATGACGTCGGCGGGCCGGGTGACCTCGTCCAATTTCCGCGCCACATCGCGGAGGACGTCGTCGCCCGCCGGGTGTCCATATGTGTCGTTAATCCACTTGAAGTGGTCGAGATCAATCATCAGAAGTGCCAGGTTGTCGTCCGATCGGGCGGTCCTTCCGAGCGCCCGATCGGCCGACTCCGACCATCCGCGCATGTTGAGAACACCGGTTTTCGGGTCCGTCCGCGCGTCGTTTTGCAGTTGGTCGATCTCGGCGAGGCGATTGAACACCACCGTCACCACGGCCATCACGATCACCATCGGTGGCATGATCAACAGCAGTACCGCGGTGACCGCGCCGAGGCCGATCGTGATGGCTTCCAGCAGGTTGTCCGCCGCGTTGCCGAGCACGGTGGACAGTGACGGCCGCTTCGGCGAGCCGATCGCGAGGATGCCGCCGATGTAGGCGATCTGCACCGCTTCGAAGACCATCCCGGTGACGATCAGGACACCGAACTCGCCGAGGGTGTCCCAGCCGGAAATCCTTCCCCATTCATGCGGTCCGAACGCGGCGAAGGTGAGCGAGGCCAGTGTCACCGAAACGCCGTGCGTGACCGACGAGAACACGAAGTTGTGCGCTGGCCGCCGGGCGATGAACCAATGCTGGATCCGGACGATCGCGATGATGGAAAGCGTCAGCGAAAGCGGCAGGATGACCGCGGCCGGAAATGTCCAAACCGCGGTGAGGTCGATGAGGACGGTACGACTTCGATCGCGTCGTCTTTCTTCTTGACGCTGAGTGAGCTGAATATGTGCCGTGGCGCCGACGGCGAGAATGGCGAAACGAACCCAGTCGATTCTTCCCGGATTCGTGGAATTCATCGTCGCGACGACCATGATCGCGATTCCGATGGCCTCCATCGCGAAAAGGAACGCGATGAACCGCTTCGGCCGCTGCCACAGCGCCCACGCCCTGGGATCGTAGGGATGGCGCTCCGGCGGTCCGGCCTGGTCACCTTCCGGGCTTGCCTGCCCGCGTTCGGTCACCGGTACACCGCTGTCCGCGGCGGCCGCGGCCGTTGCGCCGTCAAGGTCGCCGGTGCCGTCACCGTGCTGGCGACGGTCGCCGGTCTCGGCTGGCAATTGCTACCTCTTTTCCGCCCGGACGGCACGGCTGAGTAATCTCACCGGTACCGACTGATACACCGTTCGTATTCCACGGCCGGTATCATCCCATCGCAACAGTTGTCCGACACCGGCAAGGGTGCCCGCGAACACGGACCGGAGGTGGCAATCGTGTCCCGTGATTTCTGATCTTGGCAGCTGAATGTTTTTCGAGACGCGTCGCGGAAGGGGTGACGGATAGTGTCCAGTCGTGACTTCTGAGCCCGGACAAGGTATTAGTTCGCAGCAACGAGGAGGCCGGGAGGTGTCGGACAGTGTCGAGCCGTGACTTCTGATCGAGTGTCGTTTCTTTTCGCCCACGTGGTGAAGGGCCGAGTGTGGAAGCAGTGTCGAGTGTGGATTCCTCATGACAGCAACGGTTCCGGGCTGGATCCGTTGATGTGGCCCCAGCTGAGCGCGACCAGTACGGCCAGCAGCAGGCCGACCACGCCTGCCAGCGCGATGGCCGAGGTCGCCGCCCCGAGCCGATCGGCGGCGAGCCCGCCGAGTCCCGCCCCTATTCCTTGAGCCACCCGCAATCCCGTGCGGTACACCCCACCCGCACCGCCCCGGAGTTCGTTCGGGACCCACGTGATGAACGTGGCGCTCACCGTGATCAGGTACGCCCCCGCGGCACCCGCCGCCGCCAGCAGGAGCAACGCCGGAATCAGCCCCGGCTTGAGCGCGAAGGCGATCAGGGCGACCATCGGTAGTGCCGCCAGCACGCCGAGCAGCTTCCTTCGTTGTTCCGCCGAGACGAATCGGGACAGCAGGAACGCCCCGATCACGAATCCCAGCGGATCGGCGGCCAGCAGCCAGCCGACGGCCTGTTTCCCCACACCCATCTCCGCGGCGAGCGGCGCGGCCAGCCCCTCGGGGATGACGGCCAGGCCGACCAGCCACGAGAACCAGATCAGCACCCGCAGATGGCGGTTGCCGAAGACCTGCTTCACCGCGCCGAACCAGCTGCCGTTGCCGTCGGACGCCGCCGCCCGCCGGGAAACCGAGAAGCGGACCACGGCCGCGCTCAGCAGGAACGTCGCGGCGTCCAGTGCCAGCGCCCAGCTCGCCCCGACGTGCGACACCAGCAGACCGCCGCCCGCCAGCCCGAGCAGCATCGCGGTGTTGGTCGAGATCCCCCGGATGTCCTGGCTCTTCAGATAGAGGTCGTCGTCGGTGAACACCTCGCGGGTCAGCGCGTTCTGCGCCGCGTTGCCGGGCGCGTTCGCGAGCCGGGCCAGCACCACTAGTCCGCACAACAGGGCGAGCGGGGTGCCGGGGATCGCCATGATCGCGATCAGCACGCCCTGGATCAGGGACGAGACGACGAGGACGGTGCGCCTCGGGTAGCGGTCGGCCAGCTGGGAGAGGCCGAGACCACCGGCGAGCGCGGGCAGGAAGGTCAGGGAGTAGACCACCGCGGACAGCAACGCGGAGCCGGTCCGGTCGTAGACGAGGATCGCCAGCGCCACGATGGTGAGCTGGTCGCCGATGAGGGACTGCACCTCGGCGAGCCAGAGTGCGCGGAACTCGCGGTTCGCCAGGGCGGCGGTCATCCGCGGCGCCGCGTTCATCTTCACTGCGTGACCACCTCCCCCCGATCGGGTGAACTTGCTTTCCTCGCATTCTTGCCTGCCGTGTTACGTGGTCAGCGAGGGAGTCACAGTTGCCGTCCCGCCGGACAACGTTCAGTATGCCTCCGGCTACAGCGAGACGAATAGAAGACCGGCCGATCCTTCCCCTGTTGGGCCGATCGGGCTACGCCGTCTGACCGGTGGGTGATGTCGGCCTGACTCGTCCGCGGGTATCTCCGCGCCGATCGCCCCGCCCTCGCTCGGCGCAGCCGGGCCGCCGTTCGCCGCCGCCGGAGGTCCGGCTGGGCCGAATGGTCCAACACTGAGTAGAGACCGGTCTGGAGGTGGAGGCCGGCTGGGTCAAAGGGGTGAAGGCGATGAACGGTTTGCTCGACGACAAGGCCGTCGTCGTGACCGGGGCGGGTCGGGGCCTCGGCGAGGCGTTCGCGGTGCACGTGGCGAGGGCGGGCGGGGCCGTCGTGGTGAACGACATCGACGCCGAACTCGCCGAACGGACGACGGAGAACATCCGCCGGTTCGGGGGCAGGGCGGTCGCCAGCGGTCACAGCGTCGCCGATCCGAAGCAGGCGCAGGAGATCGTGGACCTCTGTCTCGCGGAGTTCGGCGCTATCGACGGGCTGGTCAACAACGCGGGCCTGAACTACGAGGCGCTGCCGTGGGAGGACGACGTCGAGCAGGCCCGCGAACTGGTCGAAGTGAACGTCCTCGGCGTCATGTACACCGGGCTCGCCGCGATCAAGGCGATGGTTTCGCGGGGCACGCCCGGCTCGATCGTCAACATCTCGTCCGGGGCGTCGCTCGGGCAGCGCAAGCTCGGCGTGTACGCCGCCAGCAAGGGCGCCGTCGCTTCGCTGACCTACTCCTGGGCACTCGACCTGGAGGAGAGCGGCATCCGGGTGAACGCGGTCTGCCCGCTCGCGCACACCCGGATGGTGTGGAAATCCGAACGGTCGCTGCGGGCCTGCCCGCCGGACCGGACGCCGTCGCGGATCGCGCCGGTCGTGCTCTTCCTGCTCGGCTCCGGATCCGACGGGATCACCGGGCAGATGATCCGCTGCAACGGGCCGCAGCTGCACGTCATGGGCCAGCCGTATCTGAAGCAGCCCA
This sequence comes from Amycolatopsis sp. SB7-3, assembly GCF_041021335.1. Taxonomy (NCBI): domain Bacteria; kingdom Bacillati; phylum Actinomycetota; class Actinomycetes; order Pseudonocardiales; family Pseudonocardiaceae; genus Amycolatopsis; species Amycolatopsis sp. SB7-3. The sequence continues at coordinate 683,511 of NZ_JBFPJQ010000001.1, read as the reverse complement.
TCCTCGAGCGGCCGGTGTGGGACACCGAGACCGTGCAGCGCGCCTTCGACGAGGTCTTCAGCGCGCACCTGGAGAACTACGGCCTCGAAAAGCGTGTCCCGCCCCGGCTCCGCAAGTGGACGGAGTCGACCCGAACCGCGTGACACGCGTGATCAGACGGACGACACGCGTGATCAGAGACGGAACTCGCGTGATCAGGCGGCGAACTCACGTGATCGGAGACGGAACGCCTCCAATCACGCGAGTCTCGTCCCCGATCACGCGAGTTCGCCATCCAGTCACGCGTGTCGTCCGGTTTAGCCGATGACGAAGGGCAGCTTCGCGGCCAAGTCGCCGAGGGTGGCCTTCTCGGCGTCGGTCGCTTCGCGGCGTCCGGTGCCGACCAGGAGCGCATCGGTGTCGGAGAACGACTCGGGGAACTTCTCGCCGGTCCGCTCCTCCAGGATCCGCCGCGTCTCGGCGAGGCCGTCGGCGGCGGGGCCGTCGAGGTGCGGGAGATGCGCGACCAGGTCGAGGTGGTGCAGCGTCCACTCCAGGACGTACGCGGAAAGGAAGTCGCCCGCGGTCAGGACGATGTCGCGAGTGGCGACCCGGGCCGCCGGATCGGCGAGGGTGGCGGCCCGGCCGGCGGCGGAACCGACGTCGTCGAGGTGGAACTTGAGCAGCCGGGGCTCCTGATACGCGGCGGCGAGCCGCACGATCAGCGCGTCGAGGTCGTCCTCACCGGTGGGAGGTTCGTCGGAGACCTCCCAGTAGGTGACCGCGTCGCGCGTCGGTTCCGTGTCGGCGGGGGTGGCGAGGGTGATCAGCACGTCCTGGGCGTCGATCACGAGGTGACACGCCAGGTCCCGCACCAGCCAGCCGGCGCAACCGGACGGTTTGTCGAAGTCTTCGTCGGGGGTTTCGGCGACGGCGGCGAGCAGCGCCGCCCAAGATCGGGAAAAGAGATCCACGGCGGCAAGTTAGCAGCGGTCGCCGATCGGTCGCGACTCCTTTCGGCCCGGTGCGCGTGCAATGAACGGTCCTTTCCTTGCGAATTTCGCAAGGAAAGGACCGTTCCTGGCACGCGCGAGAGGTCAGGAGCCGGCGGCAGGGGCGGGTTCAGGGGTGGCGGCCGCGTACAGATCCGCGATGGTCGGCGCGTACCGGTCGTTGATGATCCGCCGCTTCAGTTTCAAAGTCGGCGTCACTTCGCCGGTTTCCGGCGTCCACGCCTTGGGGATCACGTGATACCGCTTGATCTGCTCGATCCTGGCCAGCCGCGCGTTCGCCGCCTCGACGGCCTTCTCGATCTCCGCGCGGACTTCGGCGTTGTCGGCGAGCGATTCGCCATCGGCGAGCTGGATGCCGTTCGCGGTCGCCCAGCCCGGCGCGATCTCGTCGTCGACGACGATCAGCGCCGTGACGTACGGCCGTTTCTCGCCGATCGCGACGGCCTGCCCGATCAGCGGGTGTTCCTTGAGCAGCCCTTCGATCTTCGTCGGGGCGATGTTCTTGCCGCTCGAGGTGATGATCAGTTCCTTCTTGCGGTCGGTGATCGTGACGAAACCGCGTTCGTCGATCGTCCCGATGTCGCCGGTGGCGAGCCAGCCGTCGGCGTCGACGTCCGGTTTGATCGTGCCGTCCGCCTGCAGGTAGCCGAGGAACACGATCGGGCCGCGGACGAGGAGTTCGCCGTCTTCGGCGACCTTCACCTCGATACCTTCCAGCGGGCGGCCGACCGAACCGGCCTTGAACGCCGTCGGCGTGTTCGACGTGACCGCGCCGGTGGTCTCGGAAAGTCCCCAGACCTCCTGGATCTCGACGCCGAGCCCGGCGATGAAGTACAGGATCTCCACCGGCAGCGCGGCGGCGCCGCTGGAGGCGACCTCGATCTGGTCGAGACCCAGCATCGCCCGCACCGGCGCGAGCGCGGCCGCGTCGGTCTGCGCGATCTTCTCCGCGAGTTCCGGCGGCACCTCCTTGCCGTCACTGCGCAGTTTGTAGCCCTGCTGCAGCAGTTCGTTCGCGCCGATCAGGCCGTTCCGCTTCTCCTCCGGCAGCGAGCCGAGCAGGTTTTTCAGGCCCGCCACCATCTTTTCCCACACGCGCGGGACACCGAAGAAGCTCTTCGGGTGCACCTGGCCCAGCGCGCCGACGACGCCCGTCGGATCGCCGACGGTGTGCACGTGCCCGGCCCACACGATCGGCATGTAGATCGACAGTTCCCGTTCGGCGATATGCGCGAGCGGCAGATACGCGATGTTCGTGGCGTGCATCGGGGAGTCGTGCAGCTTCTGGACGGCGACGGCCTGGTAGATCGCGTTGCGGTGCGACAGCACGACACCCTTGGGGTCGCCGGTGGTACCCGAGGTGTAGATCATCGACAGCGGGTCGTCCGGCGTGATCGCGGACCACGCCGTCTCGAACGCCTCCGGGTCGGCCGCGTGCGCTTCGGCGCCCGCCGCGCGAAGGTCGGCGAAGGACAGGAAACGCTTGTCGTCCTGGGGAATCACGGACGCGTCGAGCAGCACGACGTGCCGAAGCGCGGGCAGGTCGTCGAGGACCTGGGACCAGCGTTCGAGTTCGTCGGCACCGGCGAGGACGACGACGCCGGCGGCGCTGTGCCGGGCGACGAACCCGATCTGCTCCGGGCTCAGCGTCGCGTACGCGGTGCAGGGGATCGCGCCGAGATGGGCGGCGGCGAGGTCGGCGATCAGGTGCTCCGGGCTGCTCGGCGCCATGATCAGCATCCGGTCGCGGACGCCGAGCCCGAGACCGGCGAGCCCGCGGGACACCTCCGCGATGGCGGTGCGGAATTCGGCCCAGGTGAGGGTCGGCTTACCCTCGACGTCGAGTGACGTCACCGCCGGCAGGTCACCGAACTCCTGGGCGTTGCGGTGAAGCAGGGCGGGGATGGTCTGGCCTTCGATCTGCTCGGCGACGGTCGGCTGGGTGGTCAACGCTGGCCTCCTCGATGCTGCCTGATCAGGCACACTGTAAGGGCTGTCGGCAGTGCTGGATAGAGAATCGCGGCCACGGTTGCGCTACGCGAAATGTCCACCTTTTCCGTTTTCACCGCGTCAGCCCCGAACAAGGAGGAGCCTCGACGATGACCGGTTCGGCACGCGAGTTGATCGACGCGGTCCAGGCGGAACTCGCCCCCCGCGACGGCGAGAACAGGCTGGTCCCGGCGGTCGAAGCGGGCGAGGCGCCGCGGGCGGTCTTCGCCGCGATCGCCGAGGAGGAGTACCGGATCGTCCGCAGCGACTGGCGGAGTTTCCTGCACCTCGCCTCGCGTGCGGGGGAGCGGAACGCGAGGGAGTTCTTCGCGGCCTTGGCTTCGGGCGAGGGGCTGGCGCTCGGCAAGCTGGCGGCACTCGCGGAGGAATCGCCCGCTTTCGAGCCACGCGCGGGATGTCAGGCGTATCCGGCGTTCGTCGCCTGGCTGGCGCTCAACGGCGAACCGGCGGACGTCATCGTGGCGATCGTCGCGAACTTCGCCGCCTTCGGCCGGTACTGCGCCGCGATCGCCGCCGCGATGCGCGAGCGGTACGGCTTCGACGACGAGGCATGCGCCTTCTTCGATTTCTTCGGCGCGCCGTCGCCCGAGCTCGAAGACCTGGCCGTCCGTGCCGTGCAGGCCGCGCTCGACGTCGGTGAACTGTCCGAAAAGGACGCTCGGACGCACGCGCGGCTCTTCCAGTCGTACGAACTGGACTTCTGGAACACTCTCGCCGACGATGGTGGCCGTGACTGACCTCGTAGCCGAGGCCGCGGCGCTGGACGCGGCCGACCCCTTGGCGCACAAGCGAAACGACTTCGATCTCGACGCGGATGTCGCCTATTTCGACGGCAACTCGCTGGGCGCCCCGCCGAAGCACGTGGCCGGTCGGCTCGCCGCGGTCGTCCGCGAGCAATGGGGCGGACGGCTCATCCGGTCCTGGTCGGAGGGCTGGTGGGAGGCTCCGGTACGGGTCGGCGGGCGGATCGCGCCGCTGGTGGGCGCGGCGCCGGGTCAGGTCGTCGTGGCGGACTCGACGAGTGTGAACCTGTTCAAGGCGCTGGTCGCCGCCACCCGGCTCCAGCCAGGCCGCGACGAGATCCTCGTCGACGCCGACACCTTCCCGACCGACGGTTACATCGCCGACGAGGCCGCCCGGCTGACCGGGCGCACGGTGCGCCGGGTGGTCGCGGAGGACATGCCCGACCAGGTGAGCGAGCGGACGGCCGTCGCGCTGATCAACCACGTCGACTACGTCACCGGACGCGCGCACGACATGGCCGGGCTGACCGCGGCACTGCACCGCGCCGGGGCGCTGGCGCTCTGGGACCTCTGCCACAGTGTCGGCGCGCTGCCCGTCGAGCTGGACGCCACAGGCGTGGACCTCGCCGTCGGCTGCACCTACAAATTCCTGAACGGCGGCCCCGGCGCGCCCGCTTTCCTTTACGTGGCGGCGAAATGGTTGGACCGGTTCGACCAGCCGCTGGCGGGCTGGGCCGGCGACCGGGACCCGTTCGCGATGCGGGGCGCGTACGAGGCGCACGCCGGTATCGAGCGTGGCCGCGCGGGCACGCCCGACATGCTTTCGCTGCTCGCGCTCGACGCCGCCCTCGACGTCTGGGACGGCGTGGACCGCGGCGTGCTGCGGGAGAAGGGCCTCGCGCTCGGTGACTTCTTCTTCCGGTGCGCGGACGAGCTCCTCGACGGCGCGAAGATCCCGACCCCGCGCGGCCGGGACCGCGGGCACCAGATCTCGGTGATCGACGACGACGCGGCCGAGACGATGGCGGCCTTGATCGACCGCGGGGTGATCGGCGACTTCCGCCCGCCGAACGTGCTGAGGTTCGGGCTCGCGCCGCTCTACACCACGTACGGCGAGGTGCTCCGCGCCGTCACGACGCTGCGGGAGCTCCGCGGCTGAGCGCGGAGTGACACCCGGTGTGGTGAAAATGGTGAACCGCATTCGGAAATGGGTGGCAAATAGGTGATCGCCTCGCCCCGGTGGGGGAGAACGGGCGATCTTTCGCGAATCCGCTGTTAATCTCGACATTCGCTCTCGCCGCGAGTGTGACGTAGATCCTTCCCCTGTGGCGTAAGGAAAACCCGCGCCGCCCGTCTCACCCGTGAGGCGCGGGCCACGGCGCCTGGAGAAGGAGGGGATCGTGTCGTTCGCCTATGTCGTCGTCGCCGTGTTCGGTGTCGCCTCCGGTTTTCTGCTCAACGAATTCGGCTCCCGGTACCCGGTGGAGACGGTTCTCGTCGCGATCCTGATCTGCGGGGTGGCGACCCTGTGCTGGGCGGGCGTCCGGATGCTGCGGGAGGCGTCCGGACGGGTCGAGGCGCTCATCGACGACGAGCTCGGCCGCACCGAGGAAGATCATTTCGCCGAATCCCCGGTGATAAGCGTCGGCAATTCTGGATTCCGTGGCGCGAAGGGTGTTACGGCGGCGTTCCTCCGCGGTGATGTCGTTCGCAAACCGAACGGTATGTGGAGCCCTGGTCCGAAAGCGTGAGCGACGTCACGGCGAGTAGTTTTCGTCGACTTTTTCGCCGGGACGCGGACGCCGTGAGGTGTGACTTGATCGTGTCCGAAGAGTGCCGATCAAGCCCCTGCCTGCGCTAAACCGCCAGGTGATCTACTGGTGGGTCACTTAGCCGGGTGCCCCGTCCCACGTGGTGGACTTTCCTGGTCCGTCCGCCTCTTGTCAGCAGGTCACGGCCATATGCGACTACCCTTCGCGTCCGGACTTGACTCACCCGTTTGGGTCTCCTAGCGTCTTCGCGGGCGGAGCGGACCACGCTGTGTTGATCCGGCTATCGGATCCCGCGGGTATGAGATCCCCGGCGACCCGACACCAATAACTGCCGGAAGGAAAACGGACCACGGTGAAGCAGATTTCCCTTGGACGAGGCCGCGGCTCTTCGATTCGTTCGCGCGTTCTGACGATCGCGCTCATTCCGAGCATCGCGCTGATGCTGGTCGGTCTGGCGATCGGCGGGTACCTGATCTTCGACGCGGTCAATGGCCGTGACTACGCGCAGCGGATCCGTGACTCGGAAGCCCCTTCTCTCCCCTTCTTCGTCCAAGTACAGGAAGAGCGGCGCCTGGCGCTGCGCGAGCTCGCCGGCGACCGGTCGCAGCACGCCACGCTCACCGAGCAGCGCGCCAAGACCGACGCCGCCGCCCAGGGTGTCGCCGCGCATCTGCAGAAGTTCATCGGGGACTCGCCCGACAGCGTGCAGCGCAACATCGCCACGCTGAACGGGCTCCTCCAGAAGATGCCGCAGATCCGGCAGTCGGCCGATTCCGGCCAGCTTCCGCTGCTGGACGCCTTCACCTTCTACAACCAGATCCTCGACCAGTTCGTCGACGGTCTGACCGGGCTGGCCCAGGACGCGCCGAACGCCGAGAACGCGTATCAGCGGATCACGGCGGTCCCGCTGTTCACCGCGATCGACCAGATGCAGCGCGCGAACGCCCTCGCCGCCGCGGCCGTCGCGGGCGGCGGCTTCACCGACGAGACCTACCGCGCGTACGTCACGGAGGTCGGTTCCTACCGCTCGCAGCTGGAGTCGTCGGTCTCGCGGATGCTCCCGGACGTCAAGGCGAAGTTCGACCAGCTCGTCGCGAGTGATCCGTGGAAGGCCGTCAACACGGTCGAGAACACCTTCCTGCAGAACAGCAAGGCCACGCTCCCCATCCCCGAGCAGACGTGGCTGCAGGCCGCGCGCGGTGTCAGCGACGCGATGATGCGCGGCTTCGTCGAGCAGAGTGGTACGGCCACGACGCAGGCGGTCGACGACGCCGACCGGACGCTGATCACGTCGGCCATCGCCGCGGCCATCGCGCTGCTGGTGGCGATCGGCGTGTTCGTCATCGCCCTGCGGCTGTCGAACCGGCTCATCGGACGGCTGGCCCGGCTGCGCGAGGACACCCTCGACGTCGCCGAGATCCGGCTGCCGGAACTGGTGGACCGGGTGCGCGCGGGCGAACCCGTCGACCTCGACGACAAGGGTCACTTCCTCGACCACGGCGACGACGAGATCGGCCAGGTCGCCGAGGCCTTCAACAAGGCGCAGCAGACCGCCATCGCGGCCGCCGTCGAAGAGGCGAGGACCCGTGAAGGCACCAAGACGGTGTTCCTCAACATCGCGCACCGCAGCCAGGTCATCGTGCACCGCCAGCTCAAGGTGCTCGACCAGGCCGAGCGCAAGCAGGAGGACCCGGAGCAGCTGGACACGCTCTTCCAGCTGGACCACCTCTCCACCCGCGCCCGCCGCAACGCCGAGAACCTGATCATCCTCGGTGGCGGCCAGCCCGGCCGTCAGTGGCGCAAGCCGGTGACGCTCGCCGAGCTGACCCGCGGCGCCTCGGCCGAGACCGAGGACTTCGCCAGGGTGAAGACGGCGAAGATGCCCGCGATGGCGGTGCAGGGCCCGGTCGTCGGCGACCTCGTGCACCTGCTCGCGGAGCTGATCGACAACGCGACCTCGTTCTCGCCGCCGCAGTCGCGCGTCGAGCTGCGGGGCAACGTGGTCGGCAAGGGTGTCGTGATCGAGGTCGAGGACCAGGGCCTGGGTATCGAGCCCGAGCAGGCCGCCGAGCTGAACGCGATGTTGGCCGATCCGCCGGACTTCGGCATCATGGCGTTGTCAGCCGAGCCACGGCTGGGCCTGTTCGTGGTCGCGCGCCTCGCCGCACGGCACGGGATCTCCGTGCACCTGCGCGAATCCGCGTACGGCGGCACCAGGGCCATCGTGCTCGTCCGCACCGACCTGCTCGCGCCGGTCCCGTCTGATGAGCCGGAGGACGAGGTGGACCCCGAGAGCACCGAGGTGCCGGAGGCCGCGCCGCTGCTTCCGGGCCGTCGTGCCCGCCACCGCACCGAGTTCCCCGCGGAGCGGCCAGAGCTGCCCGTGCCGATGCCGGTCGCGCCGCAGCCCCAGGCTCAGCCGGGGCCGGAGCAGTCCGGAGGCGTTTTGCCGCCGCTGCCCCCGCGCCCGCCGCGCGTGCCCCGGCCGGAGACGCCGCGGCCCGAGCCGATCCGCCCGGAACCCGCGCGTGCCGAGGCCCGGCCGCAGCCGGTGCAGCCGCCGGCGTGGCCGCCCGCCGACACCCGGCCCCAGGACGGCCGTCCGCCGCAGACCCGGCGGCCCGGCCCCGAGGCGCCCGGCAGGCCACCGCTGCCGCAGCGCCGTCGTCAGGCGAACCTGGTCCCCCAGCTGATGGAGGACCGGCCAGCCGCCCAGCGCGAGGACGTCCGCGAGGACACCCCCGAGCTGGCCAGGAACCGGCTCGCCGCGTTCCAGCAGGGCACGCGCCGCGCCCGGGACACCGAACCCACCGACGACTACACCGACCTCGACATGTACGGAGATCGTGACTAGATGGCCAACGCGGGAGTCAGTGAACTCGACTGGTTGCTGGATGACCTGGTCAAGCGTGTCAGCGGGGCCGACAGGGCGGTAGTCCTGTCCTCCGACGGCCTGCTCATCGGACGGTCCGGGAACCTGTCGGAGCAGGACGGCGAGCACCTGTCCGCGGTCGCGTCGGCGTTCCAGAGCCTCGCTCGGGGCACGGGACGGCACTTCGGCGGCGGCAACGTCCGTCAGACCATGGTCGAGATGGACCACGCCTTCCTGTTCGTCACCGCGGCCGGCCGCGGCGCGTGCCTCGCGCTGCTGGCCAAGGAGGACGCGGACATGGGCCTCGTGGCCTACGAGATGAACCTGATGGTCAAGCGGGTCGGCGCGGTGCTCACCTCGGCGCCCCGCGCCGCGACTCCCACTTCGCCATGAGCGGGCGGCACGAGTCGTGGTTCGAGGAGGAGGCCGGGCCGCTGGTCCGGTCGTACGCCGTCACGGGCGGGCGCACCCGCTCGGACACGCTCGGCCTCGACCTGATCACCCTGGTGGTCGCCATGCGCTCCTCGCACGAGGTCGCGGGCTTCGAGCCGGAGTACGGGCGGATCCTCAACCTGTGCCAGAGACCGACGTCCGTCGCGGAGGTCGCCGCGCGTATCGATCTGCCGTTGCCGGTGGTGAAGGTGCTGCTGAGCGACCTCATCGAACAGAACCTCGTGCTGTTCCGCACCGCGACCCCGGTCACCGACACCCCCAACAAACACGTACTCCAGGCGGTTCTTGATGGCATCCGGAAACTCTGAGCCCCGGCGATCCTTGACCGCGAACGCGGTCAAGGTCCTCATCGCCGGCGGGTTCGGGGTCGGTAAGACCACGATGGTCGGTTCGGTCAGCGAGGTTCCCCCGCTGCGCACCGAGGAGGTCATCACCGCGGCGTCCGAGGGCGTCGACGACCTCACCGGTGTCGAGAAGAAGACGACCACCACGGTGGCGCTGGACTTCGGCCGCATCACCATCAACCCCGAGCTGATCCTGTACCTGTTCGGCACGCCCGGTCAGGACCGGTTCTGGTTCATGTGGGACGAGCTGGCCGAAGGCGCGCTCGGCGCCGTCGTGCTCGCCGACACCCGGCGGCTCGACAGCTGCTTCGCGGCCGTCGACTTCTTCGAGCGCCGCGGGCTGCCGTTCGTCGTCGCCGTCAACTGCTTCGACAACGCGTACCGCTACGGCACCGAGGAGGTCCGGCAGGCGCTCGACGTCGGCATGGACGTCCCGCTGCTGCTGTGCGACGCGCGGGAACGCGAATCGACGAAGCAAGTGCTGACCGTGCTGATGGAGCACGTGCTGGCGCTTTCGGACCTGGCCGCCGGGTTGCCGCAGGGCCGCTGACGCCCCTCCGGAGTGCTAGGAACGGTCCTTTCCTTGCAAATTTCGCAAGGAAAGGACCGTTCCTGGCATCGGCGGGTGTTCAGGACTTGCGGCGGCGGCGCAAGGTGTCGAGCGCGTAGGTGCCCGGCCCCACCACCGCGAACAGCAGGAAGATCCAGGAGTACAGCGCGGCCGTTTCGCCCTTGTTCTGCAACGGAAGCAGCGCGTCGGGCTGGTGGACGACGAAGTACGCGTACGCCATCGTGCCCGAGAGCAGGATCGCGACCGGGCGGGTGAACAGACCCGCCAGGACGAGCAGCGAACCGACCGTTTCGATCACCCCGGCGTACCAGCCCGGCCAGGTGCCGACCGGTACGGCGGCCTTGTCGAACAGGCCCATCTTCTGCAGACCGTGGCAGAGGAAGAGGAACGAGACCACGACGCGGACCACGGAGAGGGCCAGTCCCTGCCACTTCGGAGCGATCGGGCCAACCTCGGTGGTCGTGGCGGCGGCTGTCTGGGTCATGACGCATCCTTCCGGCTCAAGGTGGTCTAAACCATTGATGCGATTGAGGATGCCGGATACCCCCGTCGGTAGGGAACTTTCTTTCGGGGGGTAATTCCATGTTATGCCCTCATTTATTGACAGCGAATCGACAGGTACGCGATAAAAAGGCCCCTTTCCTGGAATCAATCCAGGAAAGGGGCCTCGCGATTCCCGTTCAGCGGCGGCGGCGCAGGGTGTCGAGGGCGTAGGTGCCCGGGCCGATCGCGGCGATCAGCAGGAAGATCCAGCAGTAGAGGGTCGACAGCTCGCCCATGTTCTGCAGCGGCAGCAGCCCTTCCGGCGCGTGCACGGTGAAGTAGGCGTAGGCCATGACGCCGGAGAGGAGCACCGCGACCGGCCGGGTGAACAGACCCACCAGCACCAGCGCGGCGCCGACGACCTCGATCACGCTGCCGTACCAGCCGGGCCAGGAACCGAGCTCGACCGAGCCGCCCGCGCCGTCGACGCCACCGAAGAAGCCGAATCCCTGCAAACCGTGGCAGAGGAAGAGGAACGAGACGACGATCCGGACGGCCGACTGGATCGCGCCCTGGGCCTTGGCGGCGCGCGAGGTGGTGGCGGTGGTGGTCTCGGCGGGGGTGATTGTCTGCGTCATGGTTCCGGTCCTTCCGGGAGTGTCTGTCGGGCGGCTTCTGACAACGCGTCGGACGGGATCGACGCGAATCGACATCCACGACGAAACTTTTTTCGCGGGCCGGTCACATCACCCGGTCGGAGCAAGGCCAGACTGGACGGCATGGCGGGTAAGACGAGTGCCGGGATCCTGCTCTTCCGCAGGTCGGGCGAGGTGACCGAGGTACTTCTCGGGCATATGGGCGGGCCGTTCTGGGCGAAGAAGGACGCGGGCGGCTGGTCGGTGCCCAAGGGCGAGTACGAGCCGGACGAGACGCCGGAGGCCGCCGCGCGGCGCGAGTTCCAGGAGGAGCTGGGGCTGCCGGCGCCGGAGGGGGAGTACCTCCCGCTCGGCGAGGTGAAGCAGTCCGGCGGCAAGGTCGTGACCGTCTGGGCGGTGGAGGGCGACCTCGACCCGGCTCAGGTCGTGCCGGGTGTCTTCGAGATGGAGTGGCCGCCGCGGTCGGGCCGGACGCAGGAGTTCCCGGAGGTCGACAGGGTCGCCTGGTTCGGGCTGGCCGACGCCGAGGAGAAGCTGCTCAAGGGGCAGCGCCCGTTCCTCGTCCGGCTGGGCGAGCTGCTCGACGGTTGAGCAGTCCGGCGCCGGTGACGCTTGGGCTGGGTGGGTCGTGAGTGGCGTTTCGGGTTAGAACCCGAAACGCCACTCACGACCACCTGTACCGACGACGGGCAGGGGCCTTCGTCCCTCAACGGCTGAGTAGCTCGCCCAGCGGTTTGTCGGCCAGCGAGCCCAGCACGAGGTCGGCGTGGTCGAAGTTCAGCACCGCGGTGATCGCGTTCGGCACGGCGACGCATTCGAGTCCGGCGGCCTTCGCCGCGGTGACGCCGTGCGGTGAGTCCTCGAACGCGATCGCCTCGGAAGCGGGCAGGTCCAGTGCGGCGAGGGCGGCCAGGTAGAGGTCCGGGCTCGGCTTCGCCTGGTGGAGGTCGCCGGTGAGCACGGCCTCGAACGCGTCCGCGAGGCCGAGCCGGTTCAGGTGGGTGGTGACCCAGTCGCCGGTTGAGCTGGACGCGATGGCCAGCCGCAGGCCCTGCTCCTTCGCGTCCGCGAGGTACTCCTCGACGCCGGGGCGCGGCCCCACGGTTTCCAGCAGTTCGGTGACCCTGGCGCGGACGCCGGTGCGGACCGCGACCCGGTCGAGGTTCTCGTCGTTCTTCTCCAGCAGTTCGAACATCGCGACGGCGGTGTTCTGCGTGCCGATCACGGTGTGCCAGACGTCGAGGGGGAGTTCGTCGCCGCGGGCGCGGAAGGTCTCCTGCCAGGCCACGAGGACGGCCGCCTCGGTGTCGACCAGCGTCCCGTCGAAGTCGAAGATCAATGCGCCGGTCATGGGACGAGTCTACGTCTTGACTCACTGAGTGGTACGGATTACCGTACGCATTCGTTAGGAAACTTACCAAACGAACAAGTGTACTCGAAGTGAACGCCGCGCACCCGTCCCTCTCAACCCGCCGCCAAGGATTCCCGGGGAGATCGATGTGAAGGCCCGAACCCGACTACTGCCACTAGGCGCGGCCGCCATCCTGTTGCCGACGCTGCTCAGCGGCAACGCGCAAGCCGCTGATGTCCTTTTGTCCCAAGGAAAACCTGTCCTCGTCTCCTCGGTGGAGTCGTCGTCCTACGGCGGCCCGCTCGCGGTCGACGGCAAGACGAGCACCCGCTGGGCGAGCGCCGAAGGCGTGGACCCGCAGTTCATCCGCATCGACCTCGGCGGCCCCTCGGCCATCAACCGGGTCAAGCTGAACTGGGAGGCCGCGTACGCCAGCGCGTATCGCCTGGAAGTCTCCAACGACGGCTCGGCGTGGACCACGATCAAGTCCGTCACCGGCGGCAACGGCGGGACCGACGATCTCACCGGGCTGTCCGGCCGCGGCCGGTATCTGCGCCTCGTCGGCACCAAACGCGCCACCAGTTACGGCTACTCCCTTTGGGAGATGCAGGTTTACGGAACGTCGGACTCGTCCGGCGACACGCAGGCGCCCACCGCGCCGACGAACCTCAAGGCCGGTTCGGTCACCGCGTCCACTGTGGACTTGACGTGGACCGGTTCGACGGACAACGTCGGCGTCAGCGGCTACGAGGTGCTGCGGAACGGTCAGGTCGTCGGCACAACTGAAAGCGCTTCCTACACCGACAGCGGGCTGAGCGCGTCGACCGCGTACACCTACACGGTCCGTGCGAAGGACGCCGCCGGCAACACCTCGGCGGCCAGCAACCAGGTGCAGGCGACCACGCAGGCGGGCGGCTCGTCGTTCGTGCTCGCCGCTTCCGGTGACATCGCCGAACAGTGCACCGCGTCCTCGTCCTCGTGCATCCACCCGAAGACCGCCGCGCTGGTCGGCCAGATGAACCCGGCCGCGGTGATCACCATGGGCGACAACCAGTACGACGACGCCCACATCGAGGATTTCACGAGCTACTTCGACAAGACCTGGGGCAAGTACAAGAGCATCATGCACCCGGTCCCCGGCAACCACGAGACCTACGACCACACCCCGCTGGGCGCCTACAAGCAGTACTTCGGCAAGATCGCGACGCCGAACGGGAAGACCTACTACAGCTGGGAAATGGGCAACTGGCACTTCGTCGCCATCGACAGCACGGAGTTCTCGCCCGGTCTGGCCGCGAACGCGATCAGCGACGAGCAGCTGAACTGGATCAAGCAGGACCTGAAGAGCAACACCAAGCCCTGCGTCGCCGCGTACTACCACCACCCGCGCTACACGTCGGGTGACCACGGCGACAACGACAAGATGGCGACGCTCTGGGAGACCATGGTCCAGAACAAGGTCGACCTGGTCCTCAACGGGCACGACCACCACTACGAGCGCTTCTACCCGCAGAACGCCGACGGCGACAAGGACGCGGCCGGTCCGGTGCAGATCATCGGCGGTGGCGGCGGGGCGACTCTCTACCCGGTCAAGACCGAACACCCGGCCACCGCGAAGGCGATCTCGACCTACGGCGTGCTCAAGCTGAACATGTCGGACAACGCCTTCTCGACCCAGCTGATCGGTCTCGACGGCAAGACGATCGACTCCTCTCCCACCTACACCTGCCACTGATTCCCGTGAGGAGGTGCCGCGTCGCGGCGCGGCACCTCCTTCCGGCGCTGGAGGTCTCCCATGTACATCGCCACCAGTAGGGGATCGGACGCCGCGGCGGATGTCCCGAAGAGCGGCGTCAAACGGGCCGTCACCGGGAACGTCGTCGCGCTCGGCCTGGTCAGCCTCGTCACCGACATCTCGTCGGAGATGGTGACCGCGGTCCTCCCGCTCTACCTCGTCCTCGGTCTCGGCCTGAGCCCGCTGCAGTTCGGTGTGCTCGACGGCCTCTATTCCGGTGTCACCGCCGTCGTCCGGCTCGTCGGCGGCCATCTCGCGGACCGCTGGCAGAAGCTCAAGGCGGTCGCCTGCTTCGGTTACGGGCTCTCGGCGCTGGGCAAGATCGGCCTGATGCTGGCGGGTTCGTCCACCGTCGCGATCGGCGCCGTGCTCGCGGCCGACCGCACCGGCAAAGGTGTCCGGACCGCCCCGCGCGACGCGCTGATCACCTTGAGCAGCGATCCCGAACACCTCGGCCGCGCGTTCGGCGTGCACCGCGCGATGGACACCTTCGGCGCGTTCCTCGGCCCGCTGGTCGCGATGGCCGTGCTCTGGCTCAGCCTGGGCAGCTACGACTCGGTGTTCTTCACGAGCTTCTGCATCGCCGCGATCGGCGTGATCATCCTGGTGGTGCTGGTCAAGGACCACCAGCCGAAGCCACGAGCCGAGCGGACCAAGGTCTCCTTGCGGGAGACGGCGGGCCTGATCCGGCAGGCGTCGTTCCGGCGGATCTGTGTCTGGGCGGCGCTGCTGGGCCTGGTCACCCTCAGCGACTCGTTCCTCTACCTCGTGCTGCAGCGCCGCTGGGAACTCGGCGCGGTCTTCTTTCCCTTGCTGCCCTTGGGAACCGCGGGGGTGTACCTGTTGCTCGCCGTTCCGTTCGGCAGGCTTTCGGACCGGATCGGCCGCTGGAAGGTGTTCCTCGGCGGGCACGTCGCACTGGTCGTCGCGCTGCTGGCGCTGCTCGGCCCGGTGGACGGCGGCATCCTCGCGGTGCTGGCGCTCGTGCTGCACGGTGTCTTCTACGCGGCCACCGACGGTGTCCTGATGGCCGCCGCCGGGCCGCTGCTGCCCGAACACCAGCGCGCGAGCGGGCTGGCGCTGGTGCAGACCGGGCAGGCGACGACGCGGATGCTCGCGTCCGTCCTTTTCGGACTCGCCTGGACCACCTGGGATCTGCACGCCGCGGTCCTGGTCGCCGCGGGCGCGCTGGCCGTGGTGGTCGTGGCGGCCGCCGTCCTCCGTCCGTTGCGGACCTACGCATGAGGGCGCGGATCCTGGGAGTGGCGGCGGCGGTCGTCGTCCTGATCGCGGCGGCCGTCGGCTACGGCGTCCTCTCCCGGGACCGCGGGCCGGCCGTCAACTCGGTCGCCGTCGTGACCGGGCAGCCGGTTTCGGTGCAGGCCAAGGGACAACTGCTGTTCCGCAACACCGCCGAAGGCCCCGACTTCGGCCATCTCGCCACCGTCCCGGCCGACCGTCCCGGCGAACCCCGGAAGGTGTCCGGCCTCAGCTGCGACCGGTTCGCCGCTTCGGCGGGGACGGTGCTCTGCCTGGCCGCGCAGCCGGGGGTGCTGCCGCCGATGACCGACGTCATCGTGCTGGACAAAGACCTCAAGGAGATCCGCCGGATCGAACTGCCCGGCACCCCCAGCCGCGGCCGGGTCTCGCCGGACGGGAAGCTCGCCTACTGGACGCTGTTCGTCAACGGGGATTCCTATGCGGAGACCGGGTTTTCGACCAGGGCGGGGATCTTCAACCTGACCACCGGGAAACTGACGAAGAGCATCGAGGAGATGGGGCTCCTGCTCGACGGCAAGCCGTACTACTCGTCCGACGTGAACTACTGGGGGATCACCTTCGCGCCCGACGGCAAGAAGTTCTACGCGACCGTGGGGACGAAGGGGAAGACGTACCTGGTCGAGGCGGACTACGAGAAGCTCGTCGCGAGGATGATCCGGGAGAACGTCGAATGCCCGTCGCTCTCGCCGGACGCGAAGCGGATCGCGTTCAAGAAGAAGGTCTCCGCCGATCTCGCGGCGCCGTGGCGGCTGGCCGTCCTCGATCTGGCCTCCGGCAAGGAGACCATGCTGGCCGAGACGCGGAGCGTGGACGACCAGGCGGCCTGGCTGGACGACCGGACCGTGGCGTACGGCGTGGACTCGGCGGTCTGGTCGGTGCCCGCGGACGGGAGCGGGGCGCCGCGGGAGCTGGTCGCGCAGGCCGCCTCACCTGCCGGTGTGTAGTGGGTCAAGTGGGTCGTGAGTGGCGTTTCGGGTTCTAACCCGAAACGCCACTCACGACCACCGGGTCGGGCACTTGGGGAAGGCCTTCACGCGCCGCCGTGGTGGTTGCTGGTGCAGGTGAGCTGCAGGTGTCGATCTCTGAAGGTAGTGAAGGCCTCCTTCACTACCTTCAGGGTAGGCAAGGAGGCCTTCACGGACCCGACCCGCGATCAGCCACAGCCAAAGTCCAGCAGGTACTCAAGGCCCCGGCCCGAAACGCCACTCACGACCCACCCAGGCCCATCGCGTCCGCCTGCTCCCGGAACACGTCGTAGGCGGCCGTCCCGAAGAGCACGAACCGCACCAGTTCCACCGAGCACGACCCGGCGGCGAGCGTGTTCGTCACGGTCTCGAGGGCGATTTCCGCCGCGGACTCGACGGGCCACCGGTAGATCCCGGTCGAGATCGCGGGGAACGCCACGGTGTGCGCGCCGAGGTCGGCGGCGACGTGCAGCGAGTTGCGGTGGCACGCCGCCAGCAATGCCGAACGGTCTTCGGAATCGGACCACACCGGCCCGACGGTGTGCACCACCCAGCGCGCCGGGAGGCGGCCCGCCGTGGTGGCGACCGCCTCTCCGGTCTTCAGCCCCTTGCCGTAGTGGCCCGCGCGCAGAGCCCGGCATTCGGTGAGGATCTCCGGCCCGCCGCGGCGGTGGATCGCGCCGTCCACCCCGCCGCCGCCGAGCAGTGACGAGTTCGCGGCGTTGACCACGACGTCGACCTGTTGTTCGGTGATGTCGCCTTCGACCAGTTCGATCATCGTGATCGCTCCGTCAGTCGGTGAAGTACTCGATCAGGATTGGGGCAACGGCCTTCGGCTTGAGCATATGCGTCTGGCCCTCAATCGTGCGGTGCTCGGCGCCGGGGACCGCCTTCGCCAGCGCGGCGACACCGTTGCGGACCCACGCAGGGCTCTTGCTGCCGTCCATGACCAGCGTCGGCACGGAAACGCTCGCCCAACGGCCTTCGGGCAGCGGGGTGCCGTCGTGCAGACCGTCGAACAGCGCGGCGTCGTAGCGCAGGGTCGGCGCGACCTTCTTCAGCTTCGGCCACGCGGGCATGAACTGCATCATGAAGACGACCGGCGCCGGGACGCGGACGCCTTCCCGCATGAAGGTCTTGATCGCGGCGCCAGGCTTTCCGGCGGCGATGGCCTTCTCCAGCCGCTCGTCGTAGTCGGCCGGGACCGGCGGGCGCGTGTCGTCGACGACCAGCGGGAATTCGTAGACCGCCAGTTTCGTGATCGGCAGCCCGGCCTTCGCGGCTTCGAGGGCGAGCGCGGCGCCGGACGAGATCCCGTAGACGTGGGCCGTCCCGCCCGCTTCCTTGATCAGTGCCGCGATGTCCTCGACTTCGCGGGCGACGGAAAACGGCGCGGTGTCGCCGCTCTCGCCGCGGCCGCGGCGGTCGTAGGTGTAGACGGTGAAGTGCGCGGCCAGTTCGGCGGCCAGCGGCTTGGCCGGGCCGAACTCGCGATGGCACATCGCGCCGTCGACCAGGATGACGGCGGGGCCGGAGCCGGTGCGGGTGTAGGCGATGGTGGTGCCGTCTTGCGAGGTCACGGTGCTCATGGCGGGAATTCTCCTGTAGTCGTTCAGCGGGTGGTGCGGAGGATGACGGCGGTGACCCAGCCCCAGGCCAGCATCACGGCGGCCCAGAAGGCGAGCATCACGACGGCGTTCGCGTTGCCGGAGCTCATCGTGGCGAAGGCGGCGAAGAACGCGATGCCGGTGGCGCGGGAGTAGACGGCCCAGCCGCGGTGGCCCTCACGGGAGAAGCGGCTCGCGAACACGAAGGTCGCGACGATCAGCGAGAGGAAACCGATCGAGCCGGCGGCCATGTGCAGGATGCCCGCGGTGCTGATGGTGGCGGGACCGGAACCGGCCGGGAAGCCGTTGCCCGGGTCGGCCTTGAAGACCGCGGCGAAGAGCAGGCTCACACCGAAGACGCCCAGCAGCCGTGGCCCCCACGTGCTGCCTCTGCCCGGTTCGAGCGTCCGGCTCAGGCCGACCGCCCCCGCGATCATCAGGACCCCGGTGACCAGGAAGTTCGTCACCTGGATCCAGCCGGCGTCGCCGTTGCTCAGCATGCTCGCCGGGTGCTTCGTCAGGTCGAAGCCGTCGCGCACGGCGGCCTGGGTGAGCGAGGTCAGGAAGTACAGCGGACCCGAGACGGCGCCGCAGGCGAGCAGGGCGCGGGCGGGAAGCGCGACGTGGGTCCGGGTGGCGGTGATGGTCATCGGGGTCTGCCTTTCGGGGCGGGGTGCGTTGGCACAACTCTCGCCCCGAAAGCCTCAGTTGTCAAGACAAAAAAATTTGTCGGTAGTGCCGATGGGACGCCGAGAGGTGTCGCAACGGGGTGGCTACTTGCCGTTTCGCAAGGTCAGGAGGGTGATCTCGCTCGGCGCGAAGACGCGCAGCGGCGGTCCCCAGAAGCCGGTGCCGCGGCTAGTGTAGAGCTGCGTGCGCTCGCCGTGGCGCGAAAGACCGGCCAGTACGGGCTGGTCGAGCCGGACCAGAAGGTGGAACGGCCAGATCTGGCCGCCGTGGGTGTGCCCGGAGATCTGGAGGTCGATACCGGCTTCCGCGGCCTGCTTGACCTGCTTCGGCTGGTGGGCGAGCAGGACGACCGGGGTGCTCGCGGCGACGCCGTCGAGCGCGGCGGGGAGGTCGGGGCCGTGGCCGGGCAGGCCGGAGGCGGCGCCGGTCGGGTCGTCGATCCCGGCGAAGACCAGTGTGTCGCCGCCCTGGTGGACGGGCAGATGCCGGTTGTGCAGCGGCTCCCAGCCGAGGTCGCGCATATGGTCGAGCCAGGCCTGCGCCTCGCCGAAGTACTCGTGGTTGCCGGTGATGTAGAACTTGCCGAGTTTCGCCCGCACCTTTCCGAGCGGCGCGACCTGCTCCCGCCGCTGGGCGACGGAACCGTCCGCGAGGTCACCCGCGTGGGCGACGACGTCGGCGTCGAGTTCGTTCACCACTTCGACGACCTTCTCCGACCACTTCGTCCGGTTCAGCGGGCCGAAATGGGTGTCGGTGATGATCGCGAAGCGGAGGCCGTCGAGCCCCGCGCCGAGGCGGGGGAGCACGACGTCGAGTTCCTTGAGCCTCGGTACGCGCCGGGCCTCGACCATCCCGTACGCCGCCAGCGCCGCGAAGACCACCAGCACGACGCCGGACACGATGCCCGCCGCACCGTCCACTCCGGACACGACGAGGATCAGCCGCAGCACGTTCCCGAGTACGGACAACGAGAACAGCAACCAGATCAGCCCGAGGGAGAGGTCGCCGATCTTCGCGGCGAGGTCGCGCTGCCAAGGGCCGTGGCCGAGGACCATGCACGCGGGCACGGCGACGGCCGCGACCGCGAACACGATCGTTCCGAGGACTTCGAGCGCGGCCGGGAGTTCGGGGGAGCCGATGATCGTCCACCACGGCACACCGAACAGGAGGGCGAGGACGGCGATCAACGCGGCGACGCGGACAAGGATGCGGGGCATGATGACGGCCAGACTAACAGCCCATTGGTCTCTACCGCCGTTTTCGCTGAGGGGCGTCTCAGGTACGTAGACGGACGTACGCGCGGTGTCGCTTCACGGCCGACGCTTTCCGCGTCGCCGCGGAAGACACTCGACGGCATGACTCGGACGATCGAACGCGTCGCCTATACGACCGGGGCGCTCCTGTTCCTCAGCGGTCTCGTGCACGCGGTCGTGCTGATCGCGTCCGGCGGTTCGTGGACCGGGCCGCTGTCGATGCGGAAGGCGGTCACGTTCGGCCTGTCCTTCGGGCTGACGTTGGTCACCGTCGCCTGGGCGACGTCGTACGTCGCGGTGCGGCCACGCGTGCGGAACACGCTGCTCGGCGTGTTCACGGGGGCGAGTGTCGTGGAGACGGTGCTGGTGAGCATGCAGGCCTGGCGCGGGGTCCCGTCGCACTTCAACTTCGAGACCGGCTTCGACAATGCCGTGTCGACGACGCTCGCGGCGGGCGGCGGCGTCATCATCCTGACGGCGGTGACCTTCACGGCCGCGGCGATGCGCGGAGAGGGCGAGACGACCGCGAGCATGCGGCTCGCGGTGCGGTTCGGGCTCGTCGCGCTGCTGGTGGCGCTGGGCGCGGGCGCGGCGATGATCGCGAGCGGCGTCGTCGAGGCGCGGGGCGGGAATCCGCAGCTCGCGTACACCACCGCCGGCGCGCTGAAGCCGCTGCACGCGGTGGCGATGCACGCGATCCTCATCGTGCCGGGGCTCGCCTGGCTGCTGCGGTTCGCGGACTGGACGGAACGGCGGCGCGTGCGGCTGGTGTGGGCGGCGATCGGTGCCTACTCGGTGCTGACCGCGGTGGTGGGACTGGAGTCGGTGACCGGGGTTTCGCCGCTGGCGGCTTCGCCGGTGGAGATGGTGACTTCGGGACTGGCTTTGGTGGTGCTGGGGCTTATCGGTGCAGCCGCTTTCCGTGAAGCGGTTCGGCGTTGGTCCCGGCTGCAATGAAAGGTCCTTTCCTTGCAAAATTTGCAAGGAAAGGACCTTTCATTGCACGCGCTATCGGCCCACGTAGGTGCGAAGGTGCCGCGCCGTGAGCGTGTCACCCGAAGCGACCAGATCGGCCGGAGTCCCGGTGAACACCACCTGGCCCCCGTCCGAACCTGCGCCCGGCCCGAGGTCGACGATCCAGTCCGCGTGCGCCATCACGGCCTGGTGGTGCTCGATGACCACCACCGTGTTCCCGTCGTCGACGAGCCGGTCGAGCAGCCCCAGCAACTGGTCGACGTCGGCGAGGTGCAGGCCGGTGGTCGGCTCGTCGAGGACGTAGGTCGCCGACTTCTCCGCCATCCGGATGGCGAGTTTGATCCGCTGCCGCTCCCCGCCGGACAGCGTCGTGAGCGGCTGCCCGAGCCCGAGGTAGCCGAGGCCGACGTCGGAAAGCCGGTCCAGGATCGTCCGCGCCTGCCCCGACGGGAAGAACTCGCGCGCCTCGGCGACGGGCATGGCGAGCACCTCGCTGATGTCCTTGCCCCGCAGTTTGTAGGTCAGGACTTCGGCGGTGAACCGCTTGCCCTCGCATTCCTCGCAGACCGTCGCCACCCCGGCCATCATCGCCAGGTCGGTGTAGATCAGCCCGATGCCCTTGCATTTCGGGCACGCGCCTTCGGAGTTCGCGCTGAACAGGGCCGCCTTGACGCCGTTGGCCTTGGCGAAGGCGGTGCGGATCGGGTCGAGCAGTCCGGTGTAGGTCGCCGGGTTGCTGCGCCGCGAGCCGCGGATGGCCGACTGGTCGAGCACCACCACGTCGTCCCTTGTGGACAGTGAACCGTGGATGAGCGAGCTCTTGCCCGAACCGGCGACCCCGGTGACCACGGTCAGCACGCCCAGCGGGATGTCGACGTCGACACCGCGCAGGTTGTGCCGGGTGGCGTTGCGGATCTCGATCTGCCCGCGAGCCGCGCGGACGTCCGTGCGCAGCCGGGCACGGTGGTCGAGGTGCCGTCCGGTCAGCGTGCCGGACGCCCGCAGGCCGGCGACGTCGCCGGTGTAGCAGATCTGCCCGCCGTTCGGGCCCGCGCCGGGGCCGAGGTCGACGACGTGGTCGGCGATCTCGATGGTCTCCGGTTTGTGCTCGACGACGAGCACCGTGTTCCCCTTGTCCTTCAACAGGAGCAGGAGACCGTTCATCCGCTGGATGTCGTGCGGGTGCAGCCCGACGGTCGGCTCGTCGAACACGTAGGTGACGTCGGTGAGGCTGGAACCCAGGTGCCGCACCATCTTCACGCGCTGCGCCTCACCGCCCGAAAGCGTCCCGGATTCGCGATCGAGGCTCAGGTAGCCGAGGCCGATCTCGACGAGCGAGTCGAGGGTGCCGCGCAGGGTCTGCATCAGCGGGCCCACCGACGGATCGTCGATCTTGCGGAGGAAATCGGCGAGATCGTTGATCTGCATCGACGAGCAGTCGGCGATGTTCAGCCCCTCGATCTTCGAGGACAGCGCCGCTTGGTTGAGCCGCGCGCCGTCGCACGCCGGGCATCGCCGGAACGTGATCGCCCTGTCCACGAAGGCCCGGATGTGCGGTTGCGTCGCTTCCTTGTCCTTCGACAGGAACAGCCGCTGCACCTTCACCAGCAGGCCCTCGTAGGTGGTGTTCAACCCGCCGAGCTTCATCTTGGTGGCGGGTTTGTGCATGAAGTCTTCCCACTGCTGCGGGGTGTAGTCCTTCAGCTTGACCGCCGGATCCACGAAACCGGACTCCGCCAGTCCCTTCCAGTACCAGCTGCCGGGCGCGAAGTTCGGGACGGTGATCGCCCCTTCGTCGAGCGAAAGCTCTTTGTCGACGAGCTGGTCGATGTCGATGCTGGAGACCTTCCCCAGCCCCTCGCAGTCGGGGCACATCCCCTCGGGGAGGTTGAAGCTGAACGCTCCCGACGTCCCGATATGCGGCTGTCCCAGCCTGCTGAAGACGATCCGCAGCATCGTGTGCGCGTCGGTCGCGGTGCCGACCGTGGAGCGGGAGTTGGCCCCCATCCGCTCCTGGTCGACGACGATCGCGGCGCTCAGGTTCCGCAGCGCGTCCACGTCCGGCCGTCCGACCGGGGCCATGAAGGACTGGATGAACGCGGTGTAGGTCTCGTTGATCAGCCGCTGCGACTCGGCGGCGATGGTGCCGAACACCAAGGACGACTTCCCCGACCCCGAGACACCGGTGAAGACGGTGAGGCGGCGTTTGGGGATGTCGACCGAGACGTCGGCGAGGTTGTTCTCTCTGGCTCCGCGCACCTGGATCATGTCGTGGCTGTCGGCGGCCGAAGGCATGGCTCTCCCCTGGTTGGAACTCTTTAGCCTGTAAAGTGAGGGTAGCAGAGGTTAGTTTATGCTGTAAGGAGTTGGCAAGTGGTCGTCTACGCGGCGCAGGGGGACCCTCGGCGGTCGATGGCACTGCTGTGGCGGACCGAGCCGCCGGACGCCGAGCGGCCCGGGCCCAAACCGGGGCTTTCGGTGGAGCTGATCGTCGACACCGCCATCGCCATCGCGGACGCGGAAGGCATGGCGGGCCTCTCGATGCGCGCGGTCGGGGACAGGCTCGGCCGGACGGCCATGGCGCTCTACACCTATGTCCCGAGCAAGAGCGAACTGGTCGATCTCATGTACGACAAGGCGCTCGCCGAGGTCTCGGTCGCTTACGACGGAGACGGCTGGCGTGCGGACGCCGCGCGCTGGGCCGAGGGTCTCTGGGACTTCTACCTGCGGCACCCCTGGGTCCTGCAGGTCTCGCAGGCGCGGCCGGTGCTCGGGCCGAACGAGTACGTCGTGCTGGAGGCGCTGGTGAAGATCCTGCGCCGGACCGGGTTGCGCCCGGCGGCGCTGCGACGGCTGGTCAGCGCGCTGTACTCGTGCGTGCGCGAGCCCGCCAGGACGGCTTCGGAGGCCAGGCTCGCCGAAAAGGTGACAGGGCAGTCCGACGACGATTGGTGGCATGCGAGGTCCGCGCATCTGAAGGAGGTCTCGCCGGACTTCGCCGAGCGATTCCCGACGCTGACCTGGATGGAGGCCGAGCAGGCGTTCCGCATGGAGGACGAAACGGTGTCCTACCTGGAGCAGGAGGCGAGGGAGGCCTTCGAGTTCTCGCTGTCCGTCCTGCTGGACGGAATCGAAGTCGCGACCAAAGCGGAGTAGCCTTCTCCGCATGCCCTCCGATTTCGCCTTGAAGACCATGAACGCCGTCCACCGCGTCATCCAGAAGGTCAGCGGCGGCCGCGCCGGCTGGCAGGTCGCCGGGATGACCGTGCTGGAACTGACCACCATCGGCCGCAAATCCGGCCAGCCGCGCACCGTCCTGCTGACCTCGCCGCTGCGCGAGGGCGACGCGTACGTCATCGTCGCCTCCCGCGGTGGCGACGACCAGCACCCGGCGTGGTTCCTCAACCTCCGCGACAACCCCGACGTCCAGGTCACGCTGAAGGGTGAGGCCCCGAAGCCGATGGTCGCGAGCGTCGCCGACGCCGATCTGCGCGCCCGCCTGTGGCCGAAGATCACCGCGGACTTCAAGAACTACGCGCAGTACCAGACCAAGACCGACCGGGAGATCCCCGTCGTCCTGCTCTCGCCCAAGGCGTAGCCCGGCATCCCCCGCACGGGCCGGGTCCATCGGCCCTACCGGCGAGTCGGTAAGCCGGGGACCGTGGACCTCGACGCAGAGGAACTACGAGAACGCGGGGATGCCGATGTCCGACTCCTTGGGTCTCGAAACGCTCGATCGCGAGCAGTGCCTGGCGCTGCTCGCGCGGGCCGGGCTCGGCCGGGTGGTGTTCACCTCCCGGGCCATGCCCGCCATCCAGCCGGCGCGGTTCGCGCTGCACCACGGCGCGATCGTGGTGCGGACGCCGTCACAGAGCGCGCTGTTCGCCGGGATACTCGACAGTGTGGTGGCGTTCGCCGTCGACGAGTTCGCCAAGGACCTGGGGACGGGCTGGTTCGTCACCGTCGTCGGCCGCGCCTCCGAGGTGCGCGACCCCCTGGTGATCGCCGAACTCGAGACCTTGCCGCTGGGCTGCTGGACCGGCCGGACGGACTCCCGGTATCTCCGGATCCCCATCGAGTCGGTAACCGGTCGAAGGATCCTCGGCGCTTGCAGTAACGAAGCACTGTCCGTGATCGACGCACCAGATGAGCGATCCGGGCGCGTTTGTCATTCCTGACCCCACTGCCCGGGGAGTTACTCCGGGACGGTGACGGCGGTGCGGCGGGTGAGTGCGGCGAGTGACGCCAAGGCGCCGAGGATTCTGGACGCGGTGGCGGGGATCGCCCACGATCTCAGCCTGTCCGACGTCCTGCGGCGGATGGTCGAATCCGCCTGCGAGCTGACGGGGGCGCCGTTCGGCGCGCTCAGCGTGCTCGATTCGGACGAGTTCATCCGCTTCGGGGAGGCCTGGGAGCGGCCGCCGTCCGACGACGACGCCCGCGTGGTGCCCATCCGGATGCGCGGCCGCATCTTCGGGATGCTGTACCTGGCCCGCAAACCGGACGGTGAGGAGTTCACCGAATCCGAGGACGACCTGCTCGTCGCGCTCACCGCGGCGGCCGGTGTGGTGATCGAGAACGCCGCGCTGTTCGACCAGGTGCAGCGGCGCGAGCGCTGGCTCGAAGCCTCGTACCACGTCACCGGCGCGCTCCTGACCGACCAGGATCTGACCGCGACCCTCCGCCTGATCGCCGAACGCGCCCGCGTCGTCGCGGGCGGGACCGCGGGCGCGGTGGCCCGGCCACGCGGCGACGGGCAACTGGTCTTCGAGATCGTCGAGCCGCCTGGTCCGGACTCGGACAAGCTCGCCGGTATCGCCGTGCCGACCGAGGGCACCGCGACCGGGATGGCGTTCACCACCGGAAAACCCGTCGTGGTCCGGGATTACGGCGAGAAGGTGGTCGAGTACCAGGGCGATCGCGGCGCCGTGATGCCCGCGGCGATCAAGGATCTCGACTCCACGGTCGCCGTCCCGCTGATCGTCGGCGAGGAGAAGCTCGGTGTCCTGCTGGTCGCGAAGTTCCGCGACCGGACCCCGTTCTCCGCCTACGACGTCCAGCTGGCCGAGACCTTCGCCGCGCACGCCGCGCTCGCGGTCGAGTTCGCCCGCGCGCAACAGGACAGGCAGCGGCTCGCCGTCTTCGAAGACCGCGACCGGATCGCCCGCGATCTGCACGACCTGGTGATCCAGCGGCTGTTCGCGATCGGGCTCGGGCTGGAGGGGCTCAGCAGGCTCGCGAGCGAACCCGCCGTCGCCGACCGGGTGACCGGCTTCGCGCACGAGATCGACCGCACCATCCGCGAGATCCGCAACAGCATCTTCTCCCTGCAGGAACCGGCCGAGGCGCAGGGCAGCCTCCGGTCGGAGCTGCTGCGGGTCGCGCTGGACGCGGGGTGCGCGTCGGAGCCCCGGGTCGGGTTCGACGGGCCGCTCGATTCCACCGTGCCGGACACGGTCCGCTCGGACCTCATCGCGACGCTGCGCGAAGCACTGTCCAATGTGGTCAGACATGCCGCGGCGACGACGGTCTCGGTCGACGTCGCGGTCGATCGCGACGGGCGGTGGCTCAAACTCTCGGTGGTGGACGACGGCGTCGGCATGCCCGCCGAACCCGGCCATCGCAGCGGGGTGGTGAACCTCGCCGAACGCGCGGCCCGGTGGAACGGGACGTTCCGCGTCGAGGCGCGGCCCGAAGGCGGCACGAGGCTCGACTGGTCGGTGGAACTGCCGGCCCGACAGGGGAGTGTGGGATGACGATTTCGGTGTTCCTGCTGGACGATCACGAACTCGTGCGCACCGGGCTCAAAACCGTTTTCGAGGCCGAGGACGATTTCACCGTGGTCGGCGAAGCGTCCACCGCCGCCGAGGCGTACGTGCGGATCCCCGCGGTCAAACCGCAGGTCGCGGTGCTCGACGTCCGGCTGCCGGACGGTGAGGGAGTGAGTGTCTGCCGGGAGATCCGGGCGTCCATCGACCCACCGCCCGCCTGCTTGATGCTGACGTCCTATTCGGACGACGACGCGTTGTTCGGCGCGATCATGGCGGGCGCGGCGGGTTACATGCTCAAGCAGGTCTCCGGGGGCGCGCTGGTCAAGGCCGTCCGCACGGTCGCCGCGGGCGGATCGCTCCTGGACAGCACGCTGACGGCGTCGGTGATGAACCGGCTGCGCGGCGAGACCGATGTCCCGGACCCGCGGTACGAACAGCTGAGCCCGCAGGAGCGGCGGGTGCTCGACCACATCGCCGACGGGCTGACCAACCGCCAGATCGCGGAAAAGCTGTACCTGGCGGAGAAGACGGTCAAGAACTACGTGTCGTCCCTGCTGCACAAGCTCGGCTTCGAACGGCGCACCGCCGCCGCCGTCTACGCGACCCAGCGCCGTAAGTCCTCTTCCTAGAAGAAGGTGAATCCACCGGCGAAATCGGGATCCTCGCGCAGCACACGGCGCAGTTCGTTGAGGGCGCGGTGCTGGGTGACGCGGACCGCGCCCGCGCTCGCCATGCCCAGCGCGCCCGCGGTCTCCTCGGCGCTGTATCCGTGGATCACGCGCAGCACCAGCACGTCGCGCTGCTTCGCCGAAAGAACCTCGAACAGCCGGGACAGCCGGCGGCCGCGATCCGCCCTCTCGACCTCTTCGAACGTCGGGTTCCACGGTCCGTCCTGTTCGGGCTCCGGATCGGGCACCGGCGCGGACGGGTCGCGCGCGAGGTTGCGGCGGATGTCGGCGACCTTGTGCGAGGCGATCCCGAAGACGTACGGCAGGAAGCTGTTGTCCTGGTAGCTGTAGCGCGGCAACGCGACGAGGACGGCCATCAGGACCTCCTGCGCGCAGTCCTCGGCGCCGGCGACGCCGCGTGTCGTCGCGCCCAGCCTCCCCGCGCAGTACCGGAACACGATCGGCCGCAGCAGGGCCAGCAGGCTCTCGACGGCCCGCCGGTCACCGCTGATCGCCGCACGGATCAGCTCGCCGTCCGGTTCCCCCGGCCGGGGTACGTAGGTGGGGCGCACTGCTTCGGACACCGTCATCACGCCGGATCGCCCGTTCTCGGCACGCTCCTGTGCGTTCCCATCATCCCCACCTCCCGAAAGCCCCCAGCCCTCTTTGGCCCTTCCGACGTTACGGAGCGCGCCCGCGCGTCACACCGGTATAGGAGCCCGGAGTAGTCGGGTCTTTGGACCCTGGTGGGCGCGGGGTATGGACTTTCGCCAGATTGGTCTAGACAATTAGCCCAGCGCGGCGGCAGGCCGCCCTTTCACGGAGGAATCGCGATGAGGCGTTCCAGATCGATGGCATTTCTGGCCGTTTTGGTGCTCACCTTCACCGGCCTGATCACCGGCGGTGGCACCGCGAACGCGGCCAACCTGCTCCTCAATCCCGGTTTCGAGGCGGGTTCGACCTCCGGCTGGTCCTGCGCGGCGGGCGCGGCCGTGAGCACACCGGTCCGTTCGGGCGGTTACGCCGTTTCGGTCACGCCCGGCTCGACGATCGGGAAATGCGCACAGACGGTATCCGTCCGGCCGAACACGACCTACGCGGTTTCGGCCTGGGTGAACGGGAACCCGGTGTACCTCGGCGTCACGGGCGGGCCGTCGACCTGGACCGCGGCGACCTCGTACACGCAGCTCTCGCTCTCGTTCACGACGTCGGCCACGCAGACGACGGCCGAGGTGTACGTCCACGGCTGGTACGGATCGGGCACCTTCTACGCGGACGACATCAGCCTCGACGGGCCCGGCGGTGGCACCCCCGGCGCGCCGCCGGCCCCGGGAAACCCGGCCGTCGGCACGGTGACGAACTCGTCGATCGCGCTCTCGTGGGGCGCCTCGGTGGGGACGGTGACCGGCTATCGCGTGTACGAGGGCGGGACCGTGGTCGCGACGGTGACCGGGACTTCGGCGACGATCTCGGGGCTGACGGCCTGTTCGTCGCACAACTACTCGGTGGCCGCGTACAACAGCGCGGGTGAATCGCCGAAGACCACCGAAGCGGGCGCCACGACCTCCGGGTGCGTCGACACCGGCCTGCCGAAACACGCGCTGATCGGCTACCTTCACGCGAGTTTCGCCAACGGGTCCGGCTACACGCGGATGGCCGACGTCCCGGCGGCGTGGGACATCATCAACCTGGCCTTCGGTGAGCCGACTTCGGTGACCTCCGGCGACATCCGCTTCACGCGGTGCCCGGTCGCGGAATGCCCGACCGTGGAAAGCGACGCGGACTTCATCGCCGCGATCCGCGCGAAGCAGGCGCAGGGCAAGAAGGTGCTGATCTCCATCGGCGGCCAGAACGGTCAGGTCCAGCTGACCACGACCGCGGCGCGCGACGCCTTCGTCAATTCGGTGTCCGCGATCATCGACCGGTACGGGCTGAACGGGCTCGACATCGACTTCGAGGGCCACTCGCTGTACCTCAACTCCGGCGACAACGATTTCCGCAATCCGACCACGCCGGTGATCGTCAATCTCATTTCGGCGTTGAAGACCCTGAAAGCCCGCTACGGTGCGGGATTCGTGCTGACGATGGCGCCGGAGACGTTCTTCGTGCAGACCGGATACCAGTACTACGGCGGCCTCGGCGGCGCCGACAACCGGACGGGTTCGTACCTGCCGGTGATCCACGCGATGCGGGACGCGCTGACCGTGCTGCACGTCCAGGACTACAACTCCGGACCGGTGATGGGCCTGGACAACCAGTACCACTTCATGGGCGGCGCGGATTTCCACATCGCGATGACCGACATGATCAAGGCGGGTTTCACGGTGTCGTCGACCGGATTCCGGTTCCCGGGGCTGCGGGAGGACCAGATCGCGTTCGGCCTGCCCGCCGCGGTGAGCGCGGGCAACGGGCACACCGCGCCGGCGGCGGTGCATTCGGCGCTGAACTGCCTGGTGAAGAACTCCGGATGCGGGTCGTATTCCTTGCGTGGCGGTGCTTCGCCGGCGCTGCGGGGGCTGATGACGTGGTCGATCAACTGGGACCGGTACTACGGATGGGAGTTCCAGAACGCCCATGAGCCGTTCCTGAACGCCTTGCCCTGATCCGCATTCAGAGGACTAAACGCGCCGCTTGTGGTCCCGCAAGTACGTGAAGGCCCCCTTCACTGCGCTAGACGCAGTGAAGGGGGCCTTCACGTACTCAGGCCTTGCGGGCGCCGCACCCGGAGCCCAGCGAAGGACGCCCGCATTTCGTCCTCTGAATGCGATCCTTGCGCGTGCAACGATCGCATTCAGAGGACGAAATGCGGGCACAAGGGAGCGGGCCCGCACCGTGCAGCATCGGTGCGGGCCCGCAGTTCGGGGAGCAAAGGGACGTCAGAAGCCCGCGGTGATCCGCGTGAAGTCCCAGTCGTTCTGTGCGATACCACTGCAGTTCTCGGCGACCCCGCCGTTCGGGCAGCCCCGGTCACGGTTGGTCGACCAGAACGCCAGCCTGGCGATCTTGTTGGTCTTCGACCAGTTCGTGATCCGGGTCCAGGTGTCGAGACTCGTGAGTTCCCGCTGGTCCGAAAGACCGTTCATCCCGCTGATGCCCAGGTGGGCGTACGCCGTGGCGTCGTTCCACCCGAAGGTCGACTGCAGCTTGTCCCGCAGACCGTTCGCGGCGTTGATCGTGTTGCCGTACATGTCCGCGCCGCCACCGAAGTCGAACGGCATGATCGTGTAGACGTCGATCCCGGCGTTCAGCGCCTTCGACTGGTCGATGAGCCGCTGACCCCAGGAGTTCGGGCCGGTGGTCGTCGTGCCGAAGGTGAGAATGGTCTGGATACCGGGGTTGTTCGCCTTCACGATCTTCAGCGCGTTCAGCACGCGGTCCTGCACGGTCGCGTTCTCGAATTCGTCGGTGTTCTCGATGTCGATGTCGATCGCCTTGAGACCGTAGGCGTCGATCACCTTCTGGTAAGCGCCGGCGAGCGCTTCCGGTGTCGAGCAGTTCGGGCCGAGCTTGTTGCCGCTCCACCCGCCGAAGGACGGCACGATCTGCCCGCCCGCGGCCTTGATCTGCGCGATCGCGTTCGCGTCGACACCGCCCTGCAGTGGACGGCTGCCGTCCCAAGCCGGGTTGCAGCCACCGGACGACAGGATGAACGCCATCGTGAACCATTTGATCCCGGTCGCGTTCATCACCGTCTGCGGGTTCGGCGGGCTTCCCCAGCCCATGTACAGATACGGCGCGCCACGGCCGCCGGGCAGCGGCGGGTTGCTCGTGGTGGTCGTCGGGGAGGTCGACGTCGATGTCGTGGTCGTGCTGGTGGGCGTGGTCTGCGTCGTGGTCGGGCCGCCACCGCCCGGATCGCACGAACCACCGTTGATCTTGCAGTTCGCCGGGGCGACGTAGCCGCCGGAGTACTTGACGTTGAACCCGAAACTGGTGCTGCCACCGTTGGAAAGGTTGCCGTTCCAGGTGTTCTTCACCGTCACGTGCTGTCCGGAGACCGAGTAGCTGCCGTCCCACAGCGAAGCGATCGAGTGCCCGGCCGGGAGGTCGAATTCGACCGTCCAGGCGGGAAGGCTCGATCCCGAGTTGTTGCTGATCGTGTACTTGCCCTCCCAGCCGGAGCCCCAATCGGAGCCCTTGCTGAAGGCGGCACCGACGCCGCCGGCCGCGGAGGCCGGCGCGATCACGAGGACCGCGCCGGCCGTTGCGGCAGCGGCGGACAGGCCGATGGCCTGGATCCAAGTCCGCTTAGCCACAGTCAACCTCTCAGTTCAGGCCATTGCGCATGGCCGTGACCAGTTCACCGTTCGAGGTGTCGCCACTGAGCTCCCAGAAGAACGCGCCGCCGAGACCCTGGTTCTTGGTCCAGCCCATCTTTCCGTTGATGGTGGCGGGAGTGTCGTAGCTCCACCAGTTGTTGCCGCACTTCGCGTACGCGGTACCCGCGATCGTGCCGGTCGACGGGCAGCTGTTCTTGAGGATCTTGTAGTCCTCGATACCCGCCTCGTACGTGCCCGGCGCCGCACCGGTCGCGGTGCCGCCCGGGGCGTCCTGGGTGACGCCGGTCCAGCCTCGGCCGTAGAAACCGATACCCAGCAACAGTTTGCTCGCCGGGACCCCCTTGGCCTTGAGCTTCTGGATGGCGTCGTCGGAGTTGAAGCCCTGCTGCGGGATGCCGGGGTAGGACGTCAGCGGCGAGTGCGGGGCCGTCGGGCCCTGCGCCGCCCAAGCGCCGAAGAAGTCGTACGTCATGACGTTGTACCAGTCGAAGTACGCCGAGGCGGGGCCGTAGTCGGCGGCGTCGATCTTGCCGCCGCTGCTGGCGTCCGCGGTGATCGCGGCGGTGACCAGGAACGAGGAGCCGAACTTGGTGCGCAGCGCCTGTGCCACGTTCTTGATCGCGGCGGGACCGCTGGTGTCACAGGTGAGACCGCAGGCGTTCGGGTACTCCCAGTCGATGTCGATGCCGTCGAAGACGTCGGCCCAGCGCGGGTCCTTGATCAGCTTGTAGCAGGATTCCGCGAAGGCGGTCGGGTTCTTCGACGCCTGGCCGAAGCCGCCGGACCAGGTCCAGCCACCGAACGACCACAGCACCTTCAGACCCGGGTACATCTTCTTCAGCTTGCGCAGCTGGTTGAAGTTACCGCGCAGCGCGCCCGCGTCCCACGTGTCCGCGACACCGTCCACACTGGACCCGGCGTCGTAGAACTTGTCGTAGTCGGCGTAGGTGTCGTCGTTCGCCGTGCAGGAACCGTTGGTGACGTTGCCGAACGCGTAGTTGATATGCGTCAGCTTGGCCGCGGAACCGGAAGTGTGAATGTTCTTCACGTGGTAGTTACGGCCGTAGACGCCCCACTGCACGAAGTAGCCGAGGTTCTTCTTCGCGCCCGGGTTCGGGTTCGAAGGCGTGGTGGTGGTCGGCGGGTTGCTCGTGCTGGTCGACGTCGGGGGATTGGACGTCGTGGTGGTCGGTGTGGTCGGCGTCGTGGTCGGGTTGCCGCCACCCGGGTCGCAGGAGCCGCCGTTGATCTTGCAGTTGGCGGGCGCGGTGTAGGTGCCGGAGTACTTGACGTTGAAGCCGAAGCTGGTCGAGCCACCGTTGGAAAGGTTGCCGTTCCAGGTGTTCTTGACGGTCACGTGCTGGCCGGAGACGGTGTAGCTGCCGTCCCACAGCGAAGCGATCGAGTGTCCCGCCGCGAGGTCGAACTCGAGGGTCCAGGAACTGAGGCTGGATCCCGAGTTGTTGGTGATCGTGTACTTGCCTTCCCAGCCGGACCCCCAGTCCGAGCCCTTGGTCAGGGTGGCTCCGACCCCGCCCGCCGCGTTCGCCGGGACGGTCACGAGACCGACCGCGAGCGCCGCGACGGCCGTGAACAGGCCGACCAGATGCCATCTTTTTCTCGACATTTCACTCCTTACAACCCGGTGCCGGGAAATGATCTTGGAGATGATTTCGTCAAAGGGAAATCGGCGACATCGCGTTGCCTCGGCCGAAACCGGGCAGGCGGGGATGAGTCTTCATCGACCACCTCCATGCGGAACGCTTTGTTGCGGGAGACGGTACGTGGTCTGGACCAATATGGGAAGCATCACTACGTAGAGTGGTGATTTTCCTGCTAACGGCCTAATACGTTCGACAGCGTTAATCGTTCACTGGTCCGCTGCCGTTCAGCGGCGGAACTCGTCCATTTCGCCGAGCCGGGCGATATTCGCGGATTCGTCGGGGTCGGGCAGGACGCCGGAAAGGAACACGTCGGTGATTTCGACGGCCACGTCGGGTGCGAGCCGCTTGAGGCTCAGGGCCAGCACGTTCGCGTCGTTCCACTTGCGCGCGCCCGCGGCGATCCAGGTGTCCCAGGCCAGCGCCGCGCGGACCCCGGGCACCTTGTTGGCCGCGATCGCCGTACCCGTCCCGGTCCAGCACATCACCACGCCGAAATCGGCCTCACCGTCCGCGACCGCCCGGCCCACCGCCGCACCGAGTTCCGGCCAGACGTCCGACGCCGCCGGGCGCAGCACCTCGTGGCCCGCCTCGGCGAGATACGCCTGGACGGCGTCCGTGGTGGCGTTCCGGTCGTCGGCGGCGAAGGCGATCCTCATGTCCGGATCGTAACGCCGCGTCGACAGGTGACGAACCCGAAGTCATGGGAGGATCTCGGCGTGGACTCGTCTGCGGAGGAGCACCAGGTCCAGCGTGACCAGGAGATCGCACGGACACGGATTCTCGAAACCGCCGCCCGCCTGATCGGCGAGGCAGGTTTCGCCCGGCTCAAGATCGGCATGATCTGCGCCAGGACCGGCTATCCCAGCGGCGTCGTCTACCAGTTGTTCGGCTCGAAGGAGACGCTGGTGCAGCGGCTCGTCGAGTTCGCGGCGGAGAAGTTCGCCGACGCCTTCAGTGCCGCCGTCGCCACACGGACCGGCGGGCTGACACCCAGCCCGATGGACATGCTGCGCGCCCTGCTGGACATCTTCTTCGAGCTGCTCACCGACATGCCGCCGCTGAACCGCGCGTTCGTGGTGCTCTGGACGGACGCGACCGTCGGCGATCCGGCGGTGCGGTCGGCGATGACCGAGGCCGATCGGCGCTACCGGTTCGCCATCGCGCAGACCGTCGCCGCCGGACTTGCGGACAGGTCCATCACCGGCGTCCGCGACCCGGACGCGTACGCGGCGGCGCTGGTGGGGCAGCTGCGGGGGATCGCCGTGGCCTCGATCATCGACCCCGGCGGAATCGATCTGCGGGCGGTCCGCGCGGAGATGGAGTACGCCGTGGACCGGCTCGCCTAAACGGTTTTGGCCAGCTCGGCCGCGCCGAAGGACACGTTGAACCGGTCGCACCAGATCGTCACGCTCGAATAGCGCGCCAGATCGGTGCCCGCCGGCAGCGTGTAGTTCTGGCTTCCCTTGTTGCCCTTGAGTTTCCCGGCGCTCACGTACGCGCCGTCGTCGAACACGGACCAGCCGTCCTTGCCGGGGAGCACCGGCGCGTCGGTGAGCCAGACCCGCAGATCCGGGCCGTTGCTCGTGTCGAGGTTTTCCAAGCGCAGCACCAGCGTTCCGTCGGCCGCGCGCAGGACCCGGACGTCACCGGTGGTCGCGTGCTCGTGGCTGATCAGCGTGCCGGTCGCCACGACCGTGGGCTCTTTCGGGGCGGGCGTGGCATTTCCGGTGGCTTGGGTGGTGGGCTGGGCCGTGGTCTCGGCGACGGGCAGCGCCTCCTGGACCGTCTCGTTCACCCAGAGCTTCCACGGCTGGAACCAGTAGAGGCCCGCGGCCACCGCCACCACCAGTCCGGCCGCCACGACGGCGAGTACCCGCTTGCGTTTCATGCGTTCATTCAACCTCGCGCGGGGCGAAGAGTGCGGTTACCGAACTCTTACGGGTCACGTCTGGGTTTCGGTGGCTTGACCGAGTTCTCGCCGCTTGACACGATTGCCGATCTGAAAAGGGCATATCGGACGGAGGCCCCTCGATGGGTTCGGCGATGTTTTCGATCCTCCTGCCGATAGCGCTGGCGCTCGTCATGTTCGGGCTGGGGCTGACCCTGACCGTCGGCGACTTCACGCGGGTGCTGAAGTACCCGAAGGCCGCCGTCATCGCGCTGGTGTGCCAGATGATCGTGCTGCCCGTGATCTGCGTCGGCCTCATCGTGCTGTTCGGGCTGGAAGGCGTGCTCGCGGTCGGCATGATGCTGCTCGTCGCGTCGCCCGGTGGCACGTCGGCGAATCTGTTCAGTCACCTCGCGGGCGGCGACGTCGCCCTCAACGTCACGCTCACGGCGATCAACTCCGTACTGGCCGTGTTCACCCTGCCGCTGGTGGTCGGCCTGTCGATGGCCGAATTCCTCGACGGCGGCGCCTCGGTCGGGCTCCAGCCCGCGAAGTTCGTGCAGGTCTTCGCGATCGTGCTGATCCCGGTCGTGCTCGGGATGGCGGTGCGGCACCGGTTCACCGCCTGGGCCGAGCGGATGCGCAAACCGGTCAAGATCGGCTCCGCCGTGGTGCTCGTGCTGGTGATCGCGGCCGCGATCGCGCAGGAGTTCCGGACGCTGGTGGACAACATCGGCACGCTCGGGCCGGTGGCGCTGGCGCTTTCCGTGCTCAGCCTCGCGATCGGGTACTACGTGCCGCGGCTGTTCCGGGTGGACCGCGGGCAGGCGATCGCGTCCGCCATGGAGATCGGCGTGCACAACGCCACCCTCGCGATCGCCGTGGCGTTCTCCGTGCTCGGCGACAAGGCGATGGCCGTGCCCGCCGGGGTCTACGGCGTGCTCATGTTCCTGCCCGCCGGGATCGCGGCCTTCCTGTTGTCCCGCAGCAGGGAGAGCGCGCCGGTCTGAGCTAGTTTGGGGCCGTGGCTCGTTCCCCCATCGGTGACATCCTCGACGTGAACGGCGTCGCCGTCCATGTGCGCCAGGACGGCGCCGGGCCGCCGGTGGTGTTGCTGCACGGGTATTGCGGGTCGGTGCACTGGTTCGACCGGCTCACCCTCGGCCTGTCCGCGACGCGGCACGTGATCCGGGTGGATCTGCTGGGGCACGGATGCACCGGTGGTTCCTCCGGGCTCGACGCGGTGTCGCAGGCGCGCATGGTCGCCGGTGTCCTCGATGCGCTGGGCGTCGAGGACGTTCTGGTCGCCGGTCACTCCTTCGGTGCGGATGTCGCCTTGGCGCTGGCCGAAATCTCGCCGCGGGTGGGTTCCGTGGTGTTGATCGGGCAGGCACCGGATTACAGCTACGCGTCGTTTCCGCCAGGGAGTTCGGTTCTGCTGCCGATGGTCAGCGCGCTCGTACGGCTCGTGGCTCACCGTCCGTGGGTGCGGTTCGCTTCGCGGTTCCGCCGAGCGGGCTCGTTCGACGATCCTTTGCAGGACTTGGCCGATCACGCGGTCACCTCGCCCGCGATGGCCCGGGTGGTACTCGTGGAACGCGCGCGACTGCTCGCATTTCGTCCTCTGGATGCGCAAGTGGCCGCCTTGGGGCTGCCGTGCCTAGTGATTCTCGGGCGCAGGGACCGCTTTTACGACTGTGACGAGACTTTCGCGCGGTATTCGGCGGTCGGGGCGCGGGTGGAGGTCGTCGAAGGCGCCGGGCATTCGCCGTTCTTGGAGCGGCCTGGCGAGGTCGCCCGGTTGCTTCGGGAGTTCAGCGGGTCGTGAGTGGCGTTTCGGGTTCTAACCCGAAACGCCACTCACGACCAACGCGCCCCAAGACCGGCTTGCCTCTTACGCGCTTGCGTCCCCGATCGCCTGATCCAGCACCGCCAGCCCCTCCGCCAGCTCGTCTTCGGTGGCCGTCAGCGGCGGAGCGATCCGGAAGACCCCGCCCATCCCCGGCAACTGCACGATGTTCATGTGCAGCCCCAATTCGAGGCAGCGCCGCGTGACCAGCGCGCCCAGTTCGTCGGAGCTCCGTTTCGTGGTGCGGTCCACGACGAGTTCCACGCCGACCAGCAGGCCCCGCCCCCGGATGTCGCCGACGACGGGATGACGGGCGGCGAGGTCGTCGAGGCCGCGGCGGAGGAAGGCGCCCAGTTCGGTGGCGCGTTCGTCGAGGCGGTCGCGGGTGAGGACGTCGAGCACGGTGTTCCCGACGGCCGCCACCAGCGGGTCCGCGACATGCGTGGTGAAGAACAGATAGCCGCGGTCGTGCGCCTCCTGCTCGATCTCCGCGCTGGTGATCACGGCGGCCAGCGGGAGTCCGGCGCCCAGCGTCTTGGACAGCGTGAGGATGTCGGGGACGACGCCGTCGCGTTCGAAGGCGTACCAGTTTCCCGTGCGGCACAAGCCGGTCTGCGCCTCGTCGAGGATCAGCAGCATCCCGCGTTCCCGGCATTTCTCTTGCAGGGCGGCGAAATAGCCCACCGGCGGTTCGATGATCCCGCCGGAGCTCAGGATCGGTTCGACGATGCACGCCGCCAGGCTGCCGACGGACTGGGCGTCGATCATCTCGAAAGCGAAGTCCAGCTGGCGTTTCCAGTCCAGTTCCCCGTCCGGGCCGAGGAAGTCGGGCCGGTAGGAGTTCGGCGCGGGAATGGCGAAGTTGCCGGGCGCGGTCGGGCCGTAACCCTTGCGGCCCGCGCTGTAGGTCGCGTTCGCCGCCGCTTGCGTCATCCCGTGCCACGACCGGGCGAACGACACGATCTCGTGCTTCCCGGTCACCAGTTTCGCCATCCGGATCGCGGCCTCGTTGGACTCCGCGCCGGTGGTCAGCAGCAGCGCCTTTTCCAGCGGCGACGGCAAGGTCTCGGCCAGCCGTCGCGCGAGGTCGACGACGGGGCGGCTCAGCATCCCGCTGAACAGGTGGTCCAGCGAGCCGATCTGCCGCCGCACGGTCTCGACGATCTCCGGATGCGAATGCCCGAGGATCGCGCTCATCTGCCCGGACGTGAAGTCGAGGATCCGCCGCCCGGACTCGGTGAACAGGTAGCTCCCGGCGGCGTGGTCGATGATCTCGCGGGTGAAGTCACCGGCCCCGGCGTAGCGCACGAGATGCCGGTCGGCGTCGGCCCAGAAACGGTCGGTGGTGGACAAGTCGGTGAGGGGAGCAGCCATGTTCCGACGGTAAGTCGGAGCCGAGCGACACGTCCAGCTCACGATTCCGGCTGTGCTGTTCGGCTGATCCGTACAACAATGGGTGCCATGCTCAACCCGTGGAGGCTCAGCCTGCTGAGCAGGCTCGACACGCTCGGCACCGTCCGCGCGGTCGCCAAGGCGGCCAACCTGAGCGCGTCGAGCGTTTCCCAGCAGCTCGCGGTGCTGGAGGCCGAAACCCGCACGCAACTGCTGGAACGCACCGGCCGCCGCGTCCGGCTGACCCCGGCCGGGCGCATGCTGGCCCGCCGAGCGCGAGCGATCCTCGACCACATGGACACCGTCGAAGCCGAGTTGCGCGGCCTCGGCGAGGGGCCCGCGGGGCACGTCCGCCTCGGTGCCTTCCAGAGCGCGATCCACACCATCGCCGTCCCCGCGGTGAACCGGCTGGCCCGTTCGCATCCGAGCCTCCAGATCGAACTGCTCGAACTCGAACCGCACGTCAGCATGCCCGCGCTCCGGGTCGGCGACGCCGACGTCATCGTCACGACCACGGATTTCGTCGAGCAACCGCTGGGGCCCGACATCGACCTGGTGCCGCTCGCGACCGACCCGATCGTGCTCGTCGTCCCGCCCGGCCATCCGGCCGCGGGCCGGGGTCCCGCCGACCTCGCCGCCTACGCGAGCGAGCCCTGGGCGTTCGACATCCCCCAGTCGTACATGGCGAACCTCGCGACCCGGCTCTGCCGCGAAGCCGGTTTCGAGCCCCGTGTGATCGCCCGGTTCAGCAACTACATGATGACCTTGCAGCACGTCGAGGCCGGGCTTTCGATCGCGCTCCTGCCCGGCCTCGCCGTCGACAAGCGGTACCGCGTCGCCACCCGCGAGCTCGCCACGCCGGTCGACCGTTCCATCACCGCGGCGATCAGGCGCGGGTCCGCGCCTCGCGCCGCGGTCGACCTGGTTCTCGAGGCGATCCGGAGTCATCCGGAACTGCCGCTGTGAACCCGTGCCGTCGCGCCACCAGCACCACGGCCAGCGTCGGCACGAGCAGCACCAGGACACTCCACGGGAACGACCCGGCGCCGAAACCGTCAAGGAGGACGCCGCCGGCGATCCCGCCGCCCGCCATCGCCGCGTTCCACAGGGTGACCAGCATGGCCTGCGCGATGTCCGCCGCGCCGCCCTTGTCACCCGCCCGCGCGGCGGCGGTCTGCAGCAGCGTCGGCACGCCACCCCAGCCGAGCCCCCACAGCGTCGCCGCGACGTAGACCAAGACCGGATTCCCGCCCAGCAGAGCCAAAAGCGTCGCACCGAGCGCCACGAGCACGGTGCCCGCGACGGTCAGCGCCCGCAGCCGCCGGTCGATGTGGACGCCGACGAGCCAGATGCTGACCATCGAAGCCACCCCGAACACCAGCAGGATCCGGTCGACCGCGCCGCCCATCGACACGTGTTCGAGGAAGGTGGCGATGTAGGTGTAGAGGATGTTGTGCGCCAGCACGAACGTCAGCGTCACGAACAGCACCGCGGCGACCCCGGGCACGGCGAGGGTCTTGCGCACCGGGAGCCTGCCGCTCTTGTCCTGTCCGGGGAAGTCGGGGACGCCCACCGCGATCCAGCCCAGCAGGCCGAGCGCGAGCACCGACATCAGCGAGAACGTCACCTGCCAGCCGAAGACACCGCCCAGGAACGTGCCGGCGGGGATGCCGAGCGAAAGCGCGAGCGGGATACCGGTCATCACGACGGCGATCGCCTTGCCCTGCACCGCTTCCGGCGCCAGCCGCCGGGCATAACCGGCCAGCAGCGCCCAGACCACGCCCGCCGCGATCCCGGCGACGAACCGCGCGCCGAGGGTCAGGGGATAGTTCGTGGACAGCGCCGTGACCGTGTTGGCGACGGCGAACCCGGCCACTCCGGCCAGGAGCAAACGTTTGCGGCGCCAGCCCGCGGTCGCGGCGGACAAGGGGATCGCGGTCAGTGCGGTGCCGATCGCGTACACCGTCACCAGCTGCCCGGTCGCCGCTTCGCCGACGCCGAGCCCGGCGCTCATCGCGGGCAGCACGCCGGCGGGCAGCGCCTCGGTCAGGACGGTGACGAACGCCGCCGTGGTCAACGCGAGCAGTGCGCCGAGCGGGAGTTTCGAAGTCATGCTCCGTATGCTCGAACCATCACATAGATGTGAAGGTCAAGTCGGCCGGAGTGAGGTGGCGCACATGCGGATCGGGGAGCTGGCGGAGCGGACGGGGACGTCGCGCCGTCTGCTGCGGTACTACGAGGAGCAGGGTCTCATCATCTCGGAACGGCTGGCGAACGGCTACCGCGACTACGCCGAGCCGTCGGTCGACCGGGTCATCCAGGTGCGCGGCCTGCTCGACGCCGGGCTGCCCACCAGGATCATCAAGCAGATCCTGCCGTGCCTGGACAAACCCCGGCAGATCTACTTCCCGGACGCGACCGCGGAGATGCTCCAGACCCTGGAGGCCGAGCGGGACCGGATGACCCGGCGGGCCGAATGCCTGCTCCGCAACCGGGACGCCATCACCGAGTACCTCGACGCCGTGCGCGCCTACGATCCCGCTTCCTGAGCCGGAGGGACTTTCCTCGCATCGGTCTTGACAGGGTGAGAAAGCGCTTTCAGGATGTGGTCAGGAAAGCGCTTTCAAAGGAGAACGGATGACCACGCGGAAACTCGGCGTCGTGATGAACGGCGTCACCGGGCGGATGGGCTATCGGCAGCACCTGGTGCGCTCGGTCCTGGCGATCAGGGAGGCCGGCGGGGTCGAGCTGGCCGACGGTTCGCGGGTCCAGCTGGAGCCGGTCCTGGTGGGGCGCAACGCGGACAAGCTCGAAGAGATCGCCACGCGGCACGGGCTGACCCGCTGGACCACCGACCTCGACGCCGCGCTCGGCGACGACGACCTCCCGCTCTACTTCGACGCGCAGCTGACCGCGGTCCGCGAGAAGTCGATCGTCCGCGCCATCGACGCGGGCAAGCACATCTACACCGAGAAGCCGGTGGCCGAATCGGTCGAAGGCGCCCTCGCGCTGGCGCGGCACGCCGAGGCGGCCGGGGTCAAGAACGGCGTCGTCCACGACAAGCTGTACCTGCCCGGTCTGCTCAAGCTGAAGCGCCTGATCGACAGCGGTTTCTTCGGCCGGATCCTCTCCGTGCGCGGCGAGTTCGGCTACTGGGTCTTCGAGGGCGACTGGCAGGCCGCGCAGCGCCCCAGCTGGAACTACCGCGCCGAAGACGGCGGCGGCATCGTCGTCGACATGTTCTGCCACTGGAACTACGTGCTGGAGAACC
Source organism: Amycolatopsis sp. SB7-3 (assembly GCF_041021335.1). Classification (NCBI taxonomy): domain Bacteria; kingdom Bacillati; phylum Actinomycetota; class Actinomycetes; order Pseudonocardiales; family Pseudonocardiaceae; genus Amycolatopsis; species Amycolatopsis sp. SB7-3. The sequence goes on along the minus strand of NZ_JBFPJQ010000001.1, from coordinate 641,915 downwards.
TCTTCGGCGCCGTCAGCGCCGTGACCGCGAAGGCCGTCACGCACATCCCGGAGCGCGTCGACGAGAAGGGCGACCGATACGCGGCCACGGCCGACGACTCCGCGTACGCGATCTTCGAGCTCGAAGGCGGGGTCATCGCCCAGCTCAACTCGTCCTGGTGCGTGCGGGTCCACCGCGACGAACTGGTGGAGTTCCAGGTCGACGGCACCAAGGGCAGCGCGGTCGCCGGTCTGCACAAATGCGTCATCCAGCCGAGGGAGGCCACGCCGAAGCCGGTGTGGAACCCGGACCTGGCGGAAACGCGGTCCTATCGGTCGCAGTGGCAGGAAGTGCCGGACAACGAGGACTTCGGCAACGGTTTCCGCGCGCAGTGGGAGCAGTTCATCCGCCACGTCGTGGACGACGCCCCGCACCCCTACGACTTCATGGCGGGGGTGCGCGGCATCAGGCTCGCGGAAGCGGGCCTCGAGTCCTCCCGCGAGGGCCGCCGGATCTCGCTGGGCTAACGCCCGAAGACCGCGCTCGGATCCTCGGCGATCAGCACCGAGATCTCCCGGATCTTGCGGTTCGTGTGCTGCGACGCCTCGGTGAGCCAGCGAAAGGCCTCATCGGCGTTCAGCTCCAGACGTGCCATCACGATTCCCTTCGCGGTGGCGATGGCGTCCCTGGTCTCCAACGCGGCGACCAGGGTCTCCGCCTGCCGTTCGGCGGCGGCCCAGCGGGACGCGGTCAGGATGATCGCCGAGATCGCCGAGGTGAACATCGCGACCAGGGCCGCCTCCACCGGATCGAAGGCGTTCTCCTGAAAACTCCAGACGTTGAGCGCGCCGGACAGCGGCTCGGACGCCCGCCGCCTGAAGTGCGACTCGTCCGGGACGAACAACGGGCAGGCCAGCGCGGTCCGCACGCCGAGCAGTTCGGCGGTGGCGGCGAAATCCGGCCAGCGTTCGGCCGCGTCGGCGTCCAGCAGGGTCCGCACGATCGTGCCGCTCTCGGCGGCCTTCAGGCACGGGCCTTCGTCCGCGCTGTACTGCGCCTTGTCCAGGGGGAGCAGGGACTCGTCGGTGGCGGCGACGGTGCTCGGCTCGCCGTCGGAGTACAGCGTCACCGTGGCCGCGTCCGCTCCGGGCAGCAGGCCGACCACCTTCTTCGCCACCCGTTCCAGCAACTCGTCACGGGGCTCGTCGAGCCGCATCGACTCCGTGAGCTCCCGCAACGCCGAAGCGGTGTCGCGAAACTGATCCATCGTGGCCCTTTCCCTCGGACGGCGGATTTCGCCGTCCACCAAGAACGTACTCGTTCCGGCTAGCCGGGCATTGGCCGATTCGGGCTAACCCGGGGCCGGTGGCCCGCCGGTTCGGTGGTCATCAGGCCTTCGCCGTGGGTGAGACCGGGCAGCTGCTGCTCGAACCGGGCGACCTCGCCCAGCGGCAGCACGCCCGTCAGTTCGGCCCGGTCACCGCGCACCACCGAACCGGTGACGAGCCCGCCGCACTCGACCAGCCTGGAGAGCGTCGCGGTCACCGAGTCCGCGGGCAGTTCCACCTCGACGCGGCTGACCGGTTCGAGCACCTCGGTCCCCGCCTCCCGCAGCGCTTCTTCCAGCACGAACGGGGTGACCTTGCGGAAGTCGCCCGCCGCGCTGACCGGGCTGAAGTACCCGGTGTGGGTGACGGTCACCACGCAGTCGATCACCTCCCGGCCGGACGGGCCCCGCCGCAGTGTCGCGTCGACGGTCTCTTCGATGGCCTTGTGGAACGCGAGCGGGAGGGAGCCGAGTTCGACGTCGAGGCCGAAGGTCAGGCCGGATCCGGGGGCGCCCGGGCCGACCCGTAGGCCGACCGTCGCGAAAAAGGGATTCCGCTTCTCCGTGATGAGCCACACCGCGTGCCCCGTGCCGATCGGCCGTTCGACGCACACCGGCCGGGTGAGGCTGAAGCCGACGTCGAGGCCGTGTTCAGTGGCGAGTGTGTCCGCGATGATCTCCTTCTGCACTTCGCCGTAGAGCCGCACCGAGATCTTGCGGGTCTCGTCGTCCTGCCGGACGGTGATCAGCGGATCCTGTTCCGCCAGCTCCTGCAGTGCGGTGAACACCGACGCCGTCTCGGCGGGGTCGGCCGGGACGACCTCGGTTTCCAAGGCGGGCGGGGGAAACTGTGGGGACACACCGTCGTCTTCGGGGACGCCGAGGAGGTCGCCGATCCGGATCTCCTTGAGCCCGGTGATCTTGGCGATCTGCCCGGCCCGCGCGCGGGCCTCGACGGTCTCGTCGCCGAGTTCGAAGACGCGCACCGCGCTCACCTTCGCCTCCGCCGTGACCGCCCCGCCAGGGCGATGGAACCGGACGTGGTCCCGGGCGCCGATCTCCCCGGAGAACACGCGGACATAGGCGATCTTCTCGTGTGCGCGGCCGCGTTCGATCTTGAACACGGCGGCGCGCAATCGGTCGTCCGGTGCGGATTTTCCAGCGCCACCAAGGAATTCACGGATACCCGAAGTCAGTTCGGCGATCCCTTCGCCGCTGCGTGCGGAGCCGAAGTAGACGGGGGAGACCGCACCGAGCCGGGTCTGGCGGACGACCTCGGCCCGGTAATCGTCGGCCGTCACGGCGTCTTCGAGATACGCGGCGAGGAAGGCGTCGCTGTGCTCGGCGAGCTGCTCGGCCTGCTCCGCCGACGGCGAGAGCGGCCGGACCTTCGCGGTCGCCGTGCCGAGGCCGTCGACCTCCGACATCGGCACGCAGGCGACGTCGAGGCGTTCGGCGAGGTCGGCCAGGAGGCCGTCGTCGCGGGCGCCCGCCCGATCGATCTTGTTGACGAAGATCAGCACGGGGATCCGCAGCCGCTTGAGGGCGCGCATGAGCACCCGGGTCTGCGCCTGCACGCCCTCGACGGCGGACACGACGAGGACGACGCCGTCGAGCACCCGCAGCGCGCGTTCGACCTCGGCGATGAAGTCCGGGTGGCCCGGGGTGTCGATCAGGTTGACGCGCAGGTCGCCGACGCGGAAGGACACGACGGCCGAGCGAATGGTGATGCCGCGACGGCGTTCCAGCTCCATCGTGTCGGTGCGGGTGTCCCCGGCGTCGACGCGGCCGAGGGTGCCGATGGCGCCGGTGTGATGGAGCAGGCGCTCCGTCAGGCTCGTCTTACCGGCGTCGACATGGGCGAGGATTCCGAGGTTCAGGTACTTCATGGATGAACGGCTCCAGGGCTGTCGAAAGGTCCATACGGCTCGGGGACTCGACAGCTCGGCGCACGCCGTTCTCCTTCTTTCCGGGAAAGCACCTGGTCGGGCCGGACGTTAGCAGCGTGTTTCCGGCCGGTCACGCGATTTAGCCCCGGCCGTTGACTTGCGGCGCCGCATGGGCTGTAATTCTTGAACATTTCAGCGCAAGAACATGACAAGAGTCAGGAAGATTCCGCTCAGTCCCCTCCCGGAACAGAGGAATGTCATGCGAACGAGGCGCCTTCTGACGTACGCCGCCCTGTCCCTTCTCCTGGCCCCACCCGCCGTGGCCGCGAGCGAAGCCCCGACGGCTTTCGCGGCCGCCGAAGCGGCCGACGCGACCTACACCGCCAGCAGTCAGCTGCCCGGTTACGCCGTCTCGAACGTCGGCGACGGGAACCAGGCCACCTACTGGGAAAGCACGAACAACCAGTTCCCGCAATGGATCCAGGCCGATCTCGGCGCGGCCACGAACATCGCCCGGCTCGTGCTCAAACTGCCTTCCGGCTGGGAAGCCCGCACTCAGACGTTCTCGGTGCAGGGCAGTGGGAACGGCGCGAGCTTCAGCGATCTCGTCCCGTCGGCGGGCCACCGGTTCGACCCGGCGACGGGCAACACCGTCACCCTCGACATCACTGGGAACACCCGCTTCGTGCGGCTGAACATCACCGCCAACACCGGCTGGCCGGCAGCCCAGCTCTCGGAGTTCGAAGTACACGGCCCGGCTGGCGGGGACACGCAGCCGCCGTCCGCGCCAGGGAACCTCGCCTATACCGAGCCGTCGAGCGGCAAGATCCGGCTCACGTGGTCGGCCTCGACGGACAACACGGGTGTCGCGGGCTACGACGTGTACGCCAACGGGCAGCTGCGAGGCAGTGTCGGCGGTGACGTCCTGAGCTACACCGACGACCAGCCGGACAGCGCGACCGTCGCGTATTCCGTGCGGGCCCGCGACGCGGCGGGGAACCAGTCGCCGAGCAGCGGCACGGTGACCAGGACGGGTACGCGCGCCGGAACGAATCTCGCGCTGGGGAAGCCGATCACGGCGTCTTCGGTGCAGCATTCCTACGTCGCGGCCAACGCCAACGACGACTCCGTGACCACCTATTTGGGAGGGGGCGGCGTATCCGAACCTGCTGACCGTGGCGCTGGGATCCAACGCCGACCTCGACCATGTCGTGGTCAAGCTCAACCCGGATCCGGCGTGGGCCCAGCGCACGCAGACGATCGCGGTCGAAGGGCGTGACCAGGGGGCGACCGCGTTCACCACGCTGGTGCCCGCGCAGACGTACACCTTCACCCCGTCGAGCGGCAACACCGTGACGATCCCGGTGAGTGGCCGCGCCGCCGACGTCCGGCTGCGGATCACCGCCAACTCCGGCGCACCCGGCGGTCAGGCCGCGGAATTCCAGGTCTTCGGTGTCCTAGCCCCGAATCCCGACCTCACGGTGTCGGGTGTCTCGTGGTCGCCGGCGAATCCGGTGGAGACCGACGCGATCACGGTGTCGGCGACCGTCCGCAACGCCGGGACCGCGGCGTCGGGCACTACGAACGTGAACCTCTACCTGGGCACGGCGAAGGTCGGCACGGCACCGGTCGGCGCGCTCGCCGCGGGAGCGTCGGCGACGGTCTCGGCGGATATCGGCACCCGGGAATCGGGCAGTCACCAGGTCACCGCGAAGGTCGACGAGACCAACGCCGTCGTCGAGCAGGACGAGGCCAACAACTCCTACACCGGCTCGACGGCGCTCGTCGTCAGCCCTGTCCAGAGTTCCGACCTCGTCGCGGCCACCGCCTGGTCGCCGAACAACCCGACGGCGGGCGGCAGCGTGACCTTTTCCACCACGGTGCGCAACCAGGGCACGGCCGCTTCGGCGGGTGGCGCCCACGGCGTCACGGTGACGATCACCGAACAGAGCGGCGCCGTCGTCAAGACGCTCAGCGGCTCGTACTCCGGCGCGATCGCCGCCGGGGCCACCGCGCCGCCGGTGAACGTTGGCACCTGGACGGCCGGGAACGGCCGGTACACGGTCAAGACCGTCGTCGCGAACGACGCCAACGAGGTGCCCGCCAAACAGGGCAACAACACGAGCACACAAGCGTTGTTCGTCGGCCGCGGCGCGAACATGCCCTACGACATGTACGAGGCCGAAGACGGCGTGATCGCGGGCGGCGCGTCCGTGATCGGCCCGAACCGGAAGATCGGCGATCTCGCGGGGGAGGCGTCGGGCCGCAAGGCGGTGACGCTGAACTCGACCGGGGCCTCGGTCGAATTCACCACCCGCGCGGCCACGAACACCCTGGTGACCCGGTTCTCGATGCCGGACGCCGCGGGTGGCGGCGGGCAGAACTCGACGCTGAACGTCTACGTCGACGGCACGTTCCTGAAGGCCATCGACCTGACTTCGCGCCATGCGTGGCTTTACGGCCCTGAGGCTTCTCCGCAGAACTCACCGGGAGCCGGTCCCGCGCGGCACATCTACGACGAGGCCAGCATCCTGCTCGGCACGACCGTTCCCGCCGGGCACAAGATCAAGCTGCAGAAGGACGCCGGCAACGGCTTGAACTACGCGATCGACTTCGTGAACTTCGAGCTGGCCACGGCGGCCGCGAACCCCGACCCGGCGCACTACGCCGTCCCGGCCGGATTCACCCAGCAGGATGTGCAGGCCGCGCTGGACAAGGTGCGTCAGGATCCGAGCCTCACCGGCGTCTTCCTGCCGCCGGGGCAATATCCGGTGACGAACAAGCTCACCGTGTACGGCAAGCCGGTCACGGTGCTCGGCGCCGGTCCGTGGTTCACGAAGTTCACCGCGCCCGCCGGGCAGGAGAACACCGACATCGGGTTCGACGCGCAGGCGAGCGCGAGCGGTTCGACGTTCCGCGGATTCGCCGTGTTCGGGAACTACACGTCCCGGATCGACGGGCCAGGCAAGGTCTTCAACTTCACGAACGTCACGAACATGACCATCGACGACATCTGGGTGGAGCACCAGATGTGTCTGCTGTGGGCGACCAATGTGGACAACACGACGGTGAAGAACTCGCGGATCCGCGACATGTTCGCCGACGGCGTCAACTTCACCAACGGCAGCACGGGAAACCGGGTGACCGACAACGAAGCCCGCTCCACCGGTGACGACAGTTTCGCGCTGTTCGCGGCAACGGACCTCAACGCGGGCAACCAGTACGACAACGTGTTCGAGAATCTGACCGTGCTGCTTCCGTGGCGCGCGGCCGGGCTGGCGGTGTACGGCGGGTACGGCAACACCTTCCGGAACCTGTACATCGCGGACACGTTGACGTACTCGGGGATCACGATCAGCTCTCTCGATTTCGGCTATCCGTTCCTCGGGTTCGGCCCGCAGCCGACGACCATCCAGAACGTCTCACTGGTCCGCACCGGTGGTCATTTCTGGGGGCAGCAGACGTTCCCCGCGATCTGGATGTTCTCCGCCTCCAAAGAGTTCCGGGGTATCCGAGTGTCCGATGTGGACATACAAAGCCCGACGTACAGCGGCATCATGTTCCAGACCAAGTACTCCGGAAGCCGTCCGGAGAACCCGGTCGAGGACACGGTGCTGACGAACGTGTCGATCACCGGAGCGCACCGCAGCGGTGACGAGTTCGACGCGAAGTCAGGGATCGGGATCTGGGCCAACGAGCAGCCGGAACCGGGTCAGGGGCCGGCCGTCGGTTCAGCGACGTTCTCCGGGCTCACCCTGAGCGACAACGCCGAAGACATCCGGAACACGACGAGCACGTTCACCATCAACCGCAGCTGAGTGCCCCAGCGCGTGAAGGCCTCCTTCCCTCGGCTCAGCCGAGGGAAGGAGGCCTTCACGCGCAACCGGCGGAACCGTCCGTTGCTGAAGTGCGGAATCCGTGCTTCACTCCTTGCCATGCCGTACCGACGGACTCCGAAGACGCAGGCCAGACTGGACTCGCAGCGAGGCGAGATCCTGGCCGCGGCCATCGCGCTCCTGGCCGAGACCGGCTACGCGGGCTGCTCGATGGCCGCGGTCGCCACTCAGGCGGGGGTGGGCACCGGCAGCGTGTACCGGCAGTTCCCGTCCAAGGCCGACCTCGTCGTCGAGGTCTTCCGCGAGGTCGTCTCGCGGGAGGTCGACGCCGTCGAGGCCGCCGCTTCCCAAGGCGACGTCCGCGAGCGGGTGGTCGCCGTGATCGAGACCTTCGCCGGGCGGGCGTTGAAGGCGCCGAGGCTGGCGTACGCGTTGCTCGCCGAGCCGGTCGACGCCGTGGTGGAGGCCGAGCGCCTGGTCTTCCGCCGCGCGTTCCGCGAGGTCATCGCCAGGAACATCGCCGACGGCGTGAAGCGGGGGCTGCTGCCGGCGCAGGACGCGGAGGCGACCGCCGCGGCACTGGTCGGCGCGGGCGCGGAGATGCTGGTCGGCCCGCTGGCCGGCGAGAGCGGCCCGGACACCATCCCGCACCTGGTCACCTTCACCCTTCGCGCGCTGGGAGGCTCCGATGGCGTTTGAGACGCTCACGTACCGCGTCCAAGACCGGAAGGCCTACCTGACCCTGAACCGCCCCGAGCGGCTCAACGCGATCAACGACGTCATGCCCGGCGAGATCCGGCAGGCCGTGGAACTGGCGAACGAGGACGACGCCGTCCGGGTGATCGTGGTGCGCGGCGAAGGCCGGTCGTTCTGCGCCGGCTACGACCTCAAACAGTTCGCCGAGGGCGACGCCGAAGGCCGCTGGAACCAGGGCCCGGTCTGGGATCCGATCAAGGACTACCGGGTGATGAAACGCAACACCGACGACTTCTTCAGCCTGTGGCGGTCGCTGAAACCCACCATCTGCCAGGTGCAAGGGCACGCGATCGCCGGCGGCAGCGACATCGCGCTCTCGTGCGACGTGCTGATCATGGCGACCGACGCCCGCCTCGGCTATCCGCCCGCCCGCGTCTGGGGCTGCCCGACGACCGCGATGTGGGTCTACCGCGCCGGGGCGCAGCGCGCGAAGCGGATGCTGCTCACCGGCGACACCATCGACGGCGCCACCGCGGCGGAATGGGGACTCGCGCTCGAGGCGGTGGAACCCGAAAGGCTCGAAACCGCCGTCGAGGAACTGGCCGACCGGATGGCCGGTGTGCCGACGAACCAGCTGGTGATGCAGAAGCTGATGATCAACCAGGCCTACGACAACATGGGCCTTTCCGGCACCCAGACACTCGCGACGCTGTTCGACGGCATCACCCGGCACAGCCCGGAAGGCCGTTGGTTCCGCGAGTTCGCCGAACGCGATGGTTTCCACGAGGCGGTGGCCTACCGGGATTCCGGACAGGTCATCCCGGACGGCGGCGGACCGCTGCCGGAGCACACGGATCCAAGGAGGTCGTCATGACCGCGAACACCGAAAGCGAACGGGTCGCCGAGCGTCTGCAGCGCTCCTCCGCGCGGCTCTCTTACGACCCGGACGTCGACGTCGACTGGCTGGCACCCTTGGTCGACGGCGCGTACGGCAAGACGCCGGAACGCTGTTCCTTGTACGGCACCGCGTTGTGGGACCGGCTCGACGACGGGCAGCGCGCCGAACTGAGCCGTCAGGAGGCCGCGGCCGCCGCCGCGTCGGGCATCTGGTTCGAGCTGATCCTCATGCAGGGCCTCGTCCGGCACGTCTACAACAGCGACCCGACGACCCACAACGCGCAGTACGCGCTCACCGAGATCGCCGACGAATGCCGCCACAGCACCATGTTCGCCCGCTCGATCGAGAAGAGCGGCGGTGTCGTCCGGCGTCCGAGCCGCACGGCGCACCGTGCGGGCAAGGTGTTCGGCGCGATCTGCGGTCCGGCGCTGCTGTTCGCCGGCGCCATCTACGTCGAAGAACTCGCCGACGGCATGCAACGCGAGATGATGCGTGACGACAGCCTGCAGCCGATGATCCGGATGATCTCCCGCATCCACGTGATCGAAGAGGCACGCCACATCAGCTTCGCCAAGGACGAACTGGGCCGGGCCTGGGCCCGTCACGGTCGCGTCGGCCGCGAACTGATCCGCTGGGCGATCGCCGGGATGGCCTACGTCGCGACGTCGGAGCTGTTGCACCCCAAGGCATACACCTCCGTCGGCCTCGACCCGCGCGAAGCCCGCCAGGTCGCCACCGCGAACCCGCACTGGCGCCGGACCAAGGCGGCGTGGGCGGCCAAGGCCGTCGACTACTTCACCGAGATCGGCCTCATCGGCGGCCCGAGCCGACGGCTCTGGCGTCGCGCCGGCGTCCTCGACTGAACGAACAGGAAGGCAACTCCATGTCCGCACGCACCGGCAAGCTCCTCGGCCTCGGCATCGCCGCGACCGGGCTCGCCCACTTCGCCGCTCCGGCCGCTTTCGAACCCGTGACGAAGATGGCCTTCGCCGACGACGTCCGCAACTGGACCTACCGCAACGGCGCCACCGAACTCGCCATCGGCCTGGCGATCGCGGCCCGCCCCACGCGGAAGGCAGGTGTCGCCGGGCTGGCCGTCTACGCCGGATGGCTGGGCAAGCGGGTGCTCACCCGGCGCTGACCTGAACCGGCACGCCTCGAGAACGAGGCGTGCCGGTGCCCGGTGATCAGGAGCCGGTCTGCTGCCTGATCCAGCTCAGGTGCTGGGCGATGCCGGTGTAGAGGGTGCTGGTGGCGCATTCGCCGCCGTTGTCGCCGGGGCCGTGGGTCTCGCCGACCAGCGTCCAGCGCCCGGTGGTGCCGACGACCGCCGGTCCGCCGGAATCACCGTGGCAGGCGGAATGCCCGCGGTCACCGGAGATGCAGACATCACCGGAACCGCCACCGCCGGCGTAGCAGGAGCTGCTGGGAAGCACCCGGAGGTCGATCTGGCGCAGCGTGGTCGGAGTGCTGCAGCTCGGCCAGCTGGTGCATCCCCAGCCGAGGAGCCGCGCGGTGGTGTTCGGCGCCGGGTTGCTCGTGGCCATCGCGACCGGGGTGGCGCGGACGGCCGTGGACAGGTGCATGAGGGTGAGGTCGGTGCCCGGCTTGTTGACCCGGCGGTCGATCCTGCCGACTTCGCCGCCGGAGTACTTGTTCGTCGAGCCGATCCGGCCCTGCGACGCGCCGCCGCAGTGGGTGGCCGTCACGATCCATTGGGGCGCGACGAGGCTGCCGCCGCAACCGTTGTTGAGCGAGACCATGAAACTGTAGGTCTCCGTGGCGGTGCCCCCGCCGATGATCGAGGGCTGGACGCCCGAATCCGTTTGGGCCTGTGCGATCCCGGGCGTGGACACCGCGAGTGCCGCCGCCAGGAACCCGAGAGCGATTGAAGCGATTTTCCGCATGGTTGCTCACCTTCGGGCGGCCGAGCCGCCTGGTGGTCGTGGGAGGAACGAGGGCGATGCCGGCCGCCCAAATGTTTCTCGCGACGGGAGAGCCGGAATACCTTCCTAGGTAGTAAGACGAAAGTCGCGGATCGTTCCGGCTGCACCCAGGCGCGCGGAACCCCGTTCTGCCTCAGCGTTTCCGTCACTGGCGGGCTTTCGCGATGGAAAGCCCGGAATGTTCACGGCCCGGACAGGGATCCGTCGAATAATGCTTTGGAATGGTTTCTCCGAATTGTCCGAAAGATCAGGGACATTCTCGAAAGGTGCGCACTCGAAGATTATGTGCGAAGTGCTTTATCGAGGTCGTCCGGCTCGACGCCGAGTTCGGCGCGGGCGATGTCCGGGTCGAGGACCATGGCGGTGGCGTGCAGTTCACTCCATTGCGCTGGGTCGAAACCGAGTGTGAATCCTTGGCGGCGTTGGCGGATCCCTGCCCAGCGGAGCAGCAGTTCGACGGCGCGGGGATGCAGTTTCCAGATGCGTTTCGGAGGGCGGCCGTTCGCGGTCGCGAGACGCGTGAAGAGATCTGCCCACGGGAGATTCGCCGTGACGAGCGGGTAGTTCCCGTTCGCGCGACGTTCCAAAGCGGCGACTGCCGCTCGCGCGGTCTGGGTGACGGTGACGACCGCGGTGGTGCCGGGGTAGGCGAGGATGTCCGCGTTGCCGACGGTCATGCTGCGCAGCATGGGTTCGAGAGGTGATTGCCTGCCCGGAGTCGTGCCCGCCACGTACGGAAGTTCGAGAATCGCCACCGAGGTTTCCGCGGTGACGGCAGCGCGGGCGCGCTCGGCTTGGTCGATTCTGCTCGAGATATACGCACTGCGTTCGGCCAACCGGAGTTTCGGCTGTTCGCGCTGGAGGGTGGCGTAGAAACTGCCGAGGATGACGGCGCGGTCGGTCTGCGCCCGGCAGCCGGCGGCGAGCAACCTGGCGACCGGTGCGACATTGGCATCGTGGAAGAACGCGGCGATGTCGGTGCCGTGCGGTGCGGCGACGGCGGCGGCCGATGCGACGACGATGCCCTGATGACCGGCGACGATCGCATCGAGTCGTTCCTCGGACAGGTCGGTGAGGTCCCCGAGTCGAACTGTCACCGCGTCGGGAAGGTTCGTAGGTGGCTGGCGGACCAGCACGGTGACGGTGTGCCCGCGCGCCAGTAGTTCGCGCACGACGTGCTGTCCGATGAAGCCGCTTCCGCCTGTTACCAGGACCTTCATAGGCCTTCCTTTCATCAGGTGAACCCGAGAACGATCTGGGCCAGCAAAGCCGACGTGAAGAAGGAACCAGCGAAAACGAGAAGCGTCACGACGACCGCGCGCCAGCTCAGGGTCCGCAGGATCCTCAACTGCCGGACGGTCACGCACAGACCGACGCAGCTGAGCACGGCGGTCGCCAGCGTCAGCAGGTCGACGGCGGACAGGACGCGCACCATGGTCGCCGACCACGGCAGTCCCGGAACGGTCAGCACGGCACCGACGAGCGCCGCCCACAGCACGGTCGGCACGAACCGGCCGGTCCGGTCGCCGAGCATCCGCACTCCGAAGGCGAGGGCCAACAGCAAGAGCATTCCCGGCGCCGCATGCCATCCCGCGGTGACGAGCAGAAGCACGGTCACGGCCAAGCCGGTCACCAGCCGAGAGGGCACGACCGTCGCCGCCGGCTCGGCGGTGTCCCCGGAGACCAGCCGATTCCGTACGGCGGTGGGGGAACGGTACAGCCGTTCCAGCACCGGAAGGACGATGAAAGCACCCAGCAGCACGGTGGTGATGTAGGTCAGGACGTCACTGGCCGTCGCCAGCGCGACGATGTCGTCCTGGGGCAGGTCGCGGGAGCCGTGCGCGAGCGAACCCGCGCAAGAGATCGTCATGCCCCCGCTGCCGACCCCGCAGGCCATCGCCAGCGCCGTGGAACTGAACAGCGGAATCGCCGAGCCGATGCCCGCGAGTGCCGAGAAGAACAGGGACCCGAAGAGTGTGCCGCTGATGTAAGTGGCGAGAACGCCGGAACCCTCCGGGCCGGAGATGCCGTACCGCTCGGTCACCAGGGCGATGCTGGGTTCGCGGCCGATGGAGAACGTGGCGCCGATACTCGCGCGGCCGAAGCCGAGCAGTAAGGCCGCAGGGAAGGCCAGCAGCGCCGTCCCCGCCTTTCCGAGGCTCTGCACGAGGATCGCCGGTCCGGCCTCGACGATCGTGGGGAGCGCCGTACCCAGGACGACTCCGGCACGCACCACGAAGACCACCGTCAGCAGTTGCAGGAGTTGCCCGGCGCAGGACCAGATCGGTGCGGCCGCCTCCGGACGCCGCCAGGACAGCGACAGGTTGAGGGCGACCGTGATCACGAAGGCGAAGAAAAGCGGAAGCAGGACGAGTGCGAACGAGCCGATCCGTAGTTCCAGCGCGCCCGCGTACTCGGTTCCCACAGTGACCAGCGCGCACAACGCGGTCACCCCGACGGCGACCGCCGTCCCGGCGTTCGATGATCTGGCCATGGCCGTCGTCCCCCTCCCGGAACCACCATGTCCGATGATCATGGCCTCTCGGTGGCTCCTTGGCCAGGACGGCCTGCCCTGTCTGCGGTTTTCCGCCCTGGCGCAAAAGTCTCGACCGGCCGGCTAGGCGGGCGGCAAGCTGTTCCCATGCCCGTGAAGGGCCAAGGGGAGGGGAACGATGATCCGGAAAACGATGCTCGTCGGCGGCGCGATGATCTCGGCGCTGGTACTGGGGACCTCGACCGCGGAGGCGGCGACCGGCTACACCATCTGGCAGGAAAAGGACTACGCGCAGTACGACACCGTCCGCGACGCCGCCGCGGTGTGCGACGAGGAGCAGGACGGCAACGGCGTCTACGCCCAGTACAACCAGAAGAACGGGACGAAGCTGACCATCGGCGACAGCAATGGTTCGAAGGTCGGCTGCGGCAACGCCACGATCCCGGACGTGACGTCCTTCCGGATCTGCGAGGACGACGCGGGGGACGACAGTTGCTCGCTGTGGCGGATCGTGCGCTGAGGGCTCAGCCCAGCAGCGCGGCACCCATCGGCGTGAGGTTGTGCAGCACCACGGCGCCGTGGCGCCGGCTGGCGATGAGCCCGGCGTCGCGGAGCACCGTGGTGTGCCGCGAAACCGCGGCCGCCGAAATGCCGAGCCGGTCGGCGAGTTCGCCGCTGGTGGGGCAGCCCGCGACCGCGTACAGGACGGCGGCGCGGGTCCGGCCGAGCAGGGTGGCCAGATGTTTCGGCAGGGGAGCGGGTTCGTGCTCGTGGGACACCGGGAAGACGAGGACCGGTGGAAGGTCGTCGTCGGCGAGCGCGACGGGGGTGTCCCAGCAGAAGTAGGAGGGGACGAGCCGGATACCGCGACCTTCGAGATGGAGGTCGCGGTCGACGGGGTAGCGCACGGTCAGGACCGGTGCCTCCCAACGGAAAGCGGGCCGGAGCGACTCGAGAAGACCGAGGGTTCCGCTTTCGACGGCGAGACGTGACCGCAAGGCGCGGTCGGTGTCGACCTGGGTCCGCACGTTCGTCCAATGTGGAGCGACCAGGGTGTCGTGGGCGATCCGGAGCGCCCCGGCGACCTGATCGAGCGCCGCGCTCGCACCGGCCGCCAGCCCCTGTGTCCAACCGGGCAGACGGTGGTGTTTCGCCATCAGCGCGACTTCGCGCCCGAGCCGATCCGCCGGCGTCCCACGGAGCGCGGACAGCCCCGCCTTCAGCCCGCACGCGGACTCGGCGGGGGTGAGAAAGTCCGGGAAGTACCGGGCAGGCGGCGCGATCGTCTGCAGGAACCGCACCGCGGCCCTGGCGTCACGCTCCCGCAGGCCTTCCCGCACCCGGCGCCGCCAGCGCGCGAAGGCGGGAATGCCGTCGAGCGTGAGCTTCTGCATGGCCAGCACCGTTTCCCACAGCGGATCCGGTGCGGCCGCGACGCGGACACGGGCCAGGTCACGGTCGGTGAAGTGAATACGAAGCATGACGCCTCCCCCATGGAGTCGTCATTCATTTATCACACTGGAGGGGAACATGAAGAGGATTCTGAGCAGGAACCTGCGGCGGGCGGCCACGGCGATCGCCGTGGCGTCGGCGGCGACACTGGCGTTCACGGGCACCGCCTCGGCCGCGACCGGCGCGGCCACCGCGTCCGGGAGCGAGGTGTACGGCTCGGCCAACTGGACCTGGACGTTCAGCGGCATGACGGGCATCAACATGGCCGTGCGGGACACGAAATGCGACGGCAACCCGGTCTACGTGTTCTTCGAGGCCGACCTCGGCATGGGGACCATCGACCCGACGCCGTACCGCTGGAACGAGAGCGGATGCGGCACCACGAGCTACTGGAGCAACCTGAAGTACAACTCGGGCACCAAGCTCAGCAGGGTCCGCGTCGTGACCTGCGTGGACGACGCGGGTTGGGACACCTGCTACCGGAGCGGATGGCAGTACAACCGCTGAGCCGTAGATCGAACCGGTGATGCCGACGGTGGCTCCTTCTCGTTGAGTCGCAGAAGGAGCCACCGTCGCTCACCGGTCGTTCACTTGAAGCGTCGTCGCCGACGATGAACTTCAACTAATCGGGTTTGACACCACTGATGACGCCATGGCGCTACGGTCGCGGGTCGGTCTACCAGTTACGGATGGATTCGAGGCCTTCGACGAGGTGTTCGCCTGCCCACGTGAGATCGCGTCCGAGTTCCTCCTCGGCGGTCTGCACGATGCCGGCTAGCGCGTCGATGAGTTCTTCGCGTTCCACTGTTTCGATGAAGGGATTCCGGCGATCCATGTGGTTGAAGGCCTCGCCGTACTCGCGCCCGAGCGAGTGCAGCCTCGCCAGCTGATCGGCCATCTCGGGGGCACGTAGTTCGGTCAGCACGGCACGACGGGTGGCCTTGTACTGGGCGACGGCCTTCTTGAAGCGAGCGGTACTGATGTTTTCGCGCCCATCCCAGTCACGCAGCGGATTGTCCCGATTCTCCGCGACCCATTCCGGCTTTCGTGGCGCGCGGATGTCCACGTCGGTGCCGTTGGGGATCTCCGTGCGCCAGGTCGCTCGCATGGCGGTGGCGTATTCGGCAGGCACGCTGGACAGGGACAGCGTCTCGAGGTGCGGAACACGCTCCGGGGTGAGCCGGTCCATGCTGGTCATGCCGAAGAGGTCCGAAATGGAGAGCCGCTGAAGCGCGGCGAGCCGGTTGAGGCTCTCGGCATTGGTCAATGTGCCGAGTTTCCCGTGCAGGGTCAGCCGTTTCAGGCCGGGATAGGCAGCGACCAGACGGGAGCAGTCGAAGGTGTCCGCGACGGCGATCGTCACGTCGTAGACGTCCCCGTCGAGGCCTGGGCGACCGCCGATCTCCTGACGGAAATCCTCGTCGCTGAACGTTCGGACGCCCGGGTCCACCCAGGAGTCGTGATTGCCGCCATCCCAGGAGCGCTGCAAGGCCAGTTGCAACCCGAGCCGCCACGCGGAGCCGTAGCTGTTGGAACCTTCCGTTCGCAGCAGCGGCCGGTTGCCGATCACCTTGTGGCTACGCGGAAGAACCCAGTTGAAATGGCAATGAGACAACTCGTTTTTCCAGCTGTGATGGGCCAGACGCAACGGCCTGAGATCACCCAGGTCCAGCAGCGACGTCGGCTCTCGACCTGACCAATCCAGATCCAGCACATCCACCTTCTTCCAGTCCGCATCGATGCCGGTGATCTGCCCGGCGGTCCATGCTCCAAGCGGGTCGGAGTACGCCGCGACAACGTCACCGACCACGATGGGCCGAGGAGGCGAGGAGAACGATCTGGCAGCCATGCGTAGAACCTACTGTTCCGCAGCTGCCCGCGACCTCTGGCGCAACCCCCCGGCACGGTATGCCCGGAGTGGCTCGGAGCGTCAGAGGCAAATGGCTCGACAGCGGTTCAAGCTGGTGAGCACACTGTCCCGGTGATCCGTTTCCACTTCCGGCTAAGGCCGCTGGCCGACGTGGAGACCTGGGGTGATCGCCACCCGCACTGGTTCGGTTTGACCGATGGCTGGTACTGGATCGACGTGAACGGACACAAACTGTTCCACCACCCGTCGAACACCGTTGCGGGAAAGCCTGCTCCAGTCGACTACTACGTCGCCCGGCTGTGGGAGGACCTTCTGGAAATGCTGCCGTCCGTGCTAGAACCCGTGCCCGCAGACCTCGTCGACCGCATGACCCGCGACCATGACGCCTGGTGCGAGGAAGCTGTCGAGGACGCGGAGGCAGCGCTCGACTGGTACAGCAGCCACTTCATGTACACCGGTTACCTCGCCACATCACCACGCGTCGTGTTGTGGCGGTCGATCGCCGACCAGGACATGATCACCGTCGACTGGCGGCACGCCGCCGAACACGGACTCGACTGCACTGTGCCAAGGCAAGGACAGGCAAGCGTCCCCACCGAGCTGTTCCTGCGCGCCATGGAGGAGTTAAACCGAGAGCTGATCGACGCGATGGGCCGGCGCATCACCGAGATCGAAGCCCGCGGGCCGAATCCAGACACCCACCTCGAACAGCTCCGCCAGGAACACCGGCAACGTTCACGATCCCTGGCCGCCACACTGCAGCATGTACCCGCGACGGACTGGACAGCCGTTCGCGAAGGTGTCGCGCGCATCTTCTCGACGCGAACTCCGAGGCCGTAGCCGCCCCGCCGCAGACTTCGCACACCGATCGTCCACGCTCGGGCTCCGATGCGACCACAATGGACGGTGAGTAAGTGGAAGGATTGCATCCACATAACACAAAGCCCCACGTTCTCGATACCGAAAACGTGGGGCTTGGGTGTGCGCCATCAGGGACTCGAACCCCGAACCCGCTGGTTAAGAGCCAGCTGCTCTGCCAATTGAGCTAATGGCGCCTGCTTGTCCCGCCGCTTTGGTGTTCCCCTCGGCGACGTGGAAAACATTAACACAGGGTGGCTGGGGCCCGTTTCAGGGGGGTCCCCTAACGCCGGGCCGGGACGTATTCGGCCATCCGGCCGCGAGCGTTGCGGCCGGTCAGGCAGACTATAGCCAGACGTAGGGGTTGGTACCACGCGAAACGGGCGGTGTGCATGAGGGTCTGGGGAGCGACGGGGCGGTCGCGGGTGGCTTTGGTGGCTTTGGTGGCCGGGTTCACTCTGGCCGGGTGCACCAGTACACCGTCGGGTGAACAGCCGTCGCCGGGTGGCGCCCCCGGGGGTTCGCAGCAGAGCGGAGCACCCGCGCCGGAGCCGAAGCCCGCCGTGATGACGCTGACCCCCGCGCAGGGAGCGGCGAACGTGGCGCCCGGCGAGCCGGTCACGGTGGCCGTCGCGGACGGCAAGGTGGGCGAGGTCAAACTGACCGGCGCCGACGGCAAGGTCGTCGCGGGCAAGCCGAAGGAAGACGGTTCGGGCTGGGAGTCGGCGGAGCCGCTCGGTTACGGCAAGAGCTACACCGTCACCGCGGCCGCGACCGGTACCGACGGCAAGCCGGTCACCGCGACCTCGACGTTCTCCACGGCCAAGCCCGGCCGCCAGATCGGCGTCTCGATCAACCTCGTCGAAGGGGAGACTGTCGGCGTCGGCCTGCCGTTGATCTTCACCTTCACCGGCAACGTGCCGGACAAGGCCGCGACCGAGAAGGCGCTGAAGATCGTCACCGAGCCGCCGACCGAGGGCGCGTTCCACTGGTTCGGCGAGAAGACCGTGATGTGGCGGCCCAAGGAGTACTTCAAGGCGGGCACCAAGATCTCGGTCAACGCCGCGATCTACGGCAAGAACCTCGGCAACAACACCTTCGGCCGTGAGGACAAGCCCGCCAAGGTGGTCGTGGGCGACAAGCTGGTCGCGACCGCGGACGGCGGCACGCACCAGATGAAGGTCGTGGTGAACGACCAAGAGGTCAAGCAGATGCCGATCTCGATGGGCAAGCCGTCGAGCAGCACCCCGGCCGGGACCTACACGGTGATGAGCGAGCACACCGGGTACACGATGGACTCCAGCACGTACGGCGTCCCGACGGACAGCAAGGCCGGCTACCGGACGTTCGTGAAGTACGCGGTGCGCATGTCGAACAGCGGCATCTTCTACCACTCGGCGCCGTGGTCGGTCGGATCGCAGGGCAAGCGGAACGTGAGCCACGGCTGCATCAACCTGTCGACCGAGAACGCGAAGTGGCTGATGGACACCTCCAAGAAGGGCGACATCATCACGGTCACCAACTCGGGCCCGCAGGTGCTGGAGCCGACCGACGGCTGGTCGGTCTGGCAGATGTCGTGGGACGACTGGAAGACCGGCGGCGACCGGAACTGACCTGTTCTTCATGAGGGTCCTGTCAGGACGGTTTTCGTCCTGACAGGACCCTCATGGCGTTCCGGGTGGCAAAGTGCCGTAGAAGTGCTCCCACTGCACCTCGCCGCTGGTCTTGTAGCGGCACTTCTGGGTGCCGGTGTCCCAGATCTTCTCCGGATCGCGGCGACACTTCTGATACTCGAGGTCGGCGAGGTACTTCTGGGACTGGGCCTTGGTGCAGTTCGGGTAGCCGGGCTCGCAACGCCAAGGTGACTTTGTGACCGAAGAAGTCGTCGGCTTGGGCGGGGTCACCGGCGGCGGCACCGAAGTCGACGGCGTCGCCGTCACGGTTGTGACCGGGGTCGGCGTGATCGCCGGTACGGGTACTTGGTTCGGCGGAGACGTCGTGCAGGCGCCGGCCACCACGAAGACTCCCAAGACCAGCCAGCGTCTCATGGCATCCTCCGCGCGAGTTCCTACCTGAACTCGTGCGAGCGCCACTCCGCGTTACCGATACTCGGATAAAGCGAAACCCCAGCCTGCCGGAAAACCGGCCGAACTGGGGTCGATGGGGTGAGCGACGGGTTTCGAACCCGCGACCTCCTGGACCACAACCAGGTGCTCTACCAGCTGAGCTACGCCCACCATCGCCGGGCTCGGGGAACCCCCCATCACCTCGGCCGCACTATATTAGCGTGCCCGTTTCCGGGGCTCGCAACGGGTTACCGTTCGTGGCGTTCCTGCACTTCAGCGGCCGCGGCCTTGGCCTGTTCGGTGGTCGGGCCGGGCTGCGGGACGAAGGCGACGCGACGGTAGTAGTCGAGCTCGCCGATGGATTCCTTGATGTCGGCGAGCGCGCGGTGCGCGAGGCCCTTCTCGGGCTTGGCGTAGTAGATCCGCGGGTACCAGCGCCGGACGAGTTCCTTCACCGACGAGACGTCGACCATGCGGTAGTGCAGGTGCGCGTCGAGCAGCGGCATGTCGCGGGTGATGAACCCGCGGTCGGTGGCGATGGAGTTGCCGGCGAGCGGGGCGACGTTGGCCTCGGGCACGTGCGCGCGGATGTACTCGAGCACGCGCTGCTCGGCTTCCTCCATGGTGACCGTGGAGCGCCGGACCTCTTCGGTGAGGCCGGAGCGGGCGTGCATTTCGCGGACGACCTCCGGCATTCCGTCGAGGGCTTCCTCGTCGGCGTGGATGACGATGTCGACGCCTTCACCGAGGACGTTGAGTTCGGCGTCGGTCACCAGCGCGGCTATTTCGATCAACGCGTCCTTGCCGAGGTCGAGCCCCGTCATCTCGCAGTCGATCCAGACTAGGCGGTCGTTCACCCCGAAACCCTAACCCGACCCGGGGATTCGTGGCGCGCGACGTGCGGGTTCGGCGCGTTGCTGGCACCGTGTGCATCCTCAGGTGAGTCATGTCACAGATCGGGGAGCGACAGTGGCCGAACAGGGTCCAGCCCAGGAGATCGCGCAGGGATATGTGAGCGACGGGGCGGCGGTGGAGCTCGGCGCCGTCGTGATCGACGGCAAGGCCGACGCCGGCGCGGCGGTCCGCCTGCCGCTGGCGACGCTGAACCGGCACGGGTTGGTCGCGGGCGCGACCGGTACCGGCAAGACGAAGACCTTGCAGCTGATCGCCGAGCAGCTGTCCGCCGCGGGAGTGCCGGTGGTGTTGGCGGACGTGAAGGGCGACCTGTCGGGACTCGCCGCGCAGGGCGAGAGCAACGACAAGATCGCCAAACGCGCGGAGGAACTGGGCGACTCCTGGGAGCCCGCCGCGTTCCCCGTGCAGTTCCTGTCACTCGGCACCGGCGGCAAGGGATCGCCGATCCGGGCGACGATCACGAGTTTCGGCCCGATCCTGCTGTCGAAGGTGCTGGGCCTCAACGAAACGCAGGAGTCGACGCTCGGCTTGATCTTCCACTGGGCCGATCAGCGCGGTTTGGCGCTGCTGGACACGAAGGACCTTCGCTCCGTCATCACGCACCTGACGAGTGACGAGGGCAAGGAAGACCTCAAGGGCATCGGCGGCGTCTCGGCCGCGACGGCCGGGGTGATCCTCCGGGCGCTGTCCAATCTGGAGGCTCAGGGCGGCGAGGACTTCTTCGGCGAACCCGAGCTGGACGTCCACGACCTGATGCGCGAGGCCGACGGCAAGGCGATGGTGACCTTGCTGGAGCTGGACAACCTCCAGTCGAAGCCCGCGCTGTTCTCGACGTTCCTCATGTGGCTGCTGGCCGAGTTGTTCGAGGAACTGCCCGAAGAAGGCGACCTCGACAAACCGAAGCTGGTGTTCTTCTTCGACGAGGCACACCTGCTGTTCAACGACGCGTCGAAGGCGTTCCTGGAGCGTATCGAGCAGACCGTGAAGCTGATCCGGTCGAAGGGCGTCGGCGTGTTCTTCTGCACGCAGCTTCCAACGGACATCCCGAACAACGTCCTGTCCCAGCTCGGCGCGCGGGTGCAGCACGCGTTGCGCGCGTTCACGCCCGAGGACCAGGCGGCGCTGACGAAGACGGTGAAGACGTACCCGAAGACGAAGCACTACGAGCTGGACTCGGCGCTGACGTCGCTCGGTATCGGCGAAGCGATCGTCACCGTCCTTTCCGAACGGGGCGCGCCGACGCCGGTCGCGTGGACCCGCCTGCGCGCGCCGCGTTCCAAGATGGGCTCCATCGGCGCCGAAGCGATCTCCGCGGCGACGACGTCTTCGGACCTGCACGCGAAGTACGCCGAGACGATCGACCGCGAGTCGGCCTACGAGAAGCTCGCCGCGAAGGTGGCCGCACCGCCTGCCGGTGAGGCTCCTCCGCCGCCTGAAGCCCCTGCTCCGAAGCCGGAGAAGCAGGAGCCGGGGATGGTGGAGCAGGCGATGAAGAACCCGGCGGTGAAGTCGTTCCTCCGCTCGGCGGCGAGCGCGCTCGGCCGGGAGATCACGCGCGGTCTGTTCGGGAACCGGCGGCGGTGAGGAATACCTGACGCGATCTGTCAGGTATGCGCGGCAGACTCGGTGCCATGACCAACAGCGCGACTGCGTCGTTCACCGTGGACGGCTGGGATCCCCAAGCCGCCGAGAAGGCCGAAGGCACCGAGTTCTCGAGGGTGCTCCTGACCAAGACGTTCACCGGCGACATCGAAGGCACCAGTGCCGTCGAGATGCTCACGGCGGTGAACGAGACGTCGTCGGCGTACGTCGCCTTCGAGCGGCTGGCCGTCTCCGTCGGCGGGCGCAAGGGTGGCTTCGTCCTGCATCACTCGGCGGGGGAGAACGGGCATCACCTGATCGTCTTGCCGGGCTCCGGCCACGGTGAGCTGACCGGCATCACCGGAACGGCGGAGATCGTCCAGGACGACGAGGGCAACCACACCTTCACCCTCACGTACGAACTCTGAAAGCCCGTGAAGGCCTCCTTGCTAAAGGAGGCCTTCACGGACTGTGCCTGCTGGGCCGCCCCCTGACAGCGGTCCAGACGGCGGGGTCAGCCGACGATCTGCTCGACGATCTTCTTCGCGTCGTTGATGGGGATCGCGAAACCGATGCCGATGCTGCCGGTCGAGGCCGGGTTGTACAGCGCCGAGTTGATGCCGATGACGTTCCCCTGCGCGTCCACCAGCGCGCCGCCCGAGTTGCCCTGGTTGATCGGGGCGTCGGTCTGGATCGCGGTGTAGCTCGGCCCGGCTTCGTTCGTGGTCCTGCTGTAGGGCGAGCGCCGTTCCTGGCCGCTGCTCAACTCGTCGAGCTTGCGGTTCAGCGCGCTCACGATCCCGGTGGTCACGGTGTTCTGGAGCCCACCGGGCGAACCGATCGCGACGACCTGCTGGCCGACGGCGAGCTTGCTGGAATCGCCGAGCGAGGCCGCGGTCAGCCCGCTCGCGTTCTTCGCCTGGAGCACGGCGATGTCGGCCTTCGTGTCGGCGCCGACCACGCTCGCCTTGTACTGCTTGCCGTCGGACAACGTGACGGTCACGTCTCCCTCGGCGTCCGCGACGACGTGGGCGTTGGTGAGGATGCGCCCGTCCGCCGTCAGGATGACGCCGGAGCCGACGGCCTCACCCTGCGCGGTGGTCACGTTCACCTGCACGACGCTCGGCGTCACCTTCGCGGCGACCCCGCTGACGTCACCCGAAGTGTTGTTCCCGACCAGTTGCCCGTTGGCGACCGCGGACGAACCCGTGCCCGACGCCGACGACGTGGAGCCGAGCCCCATGATCGCGGCGCCGCCGACCCCGCCGACGAGTGCGGCGGCGAGTGCCGTCGCGCTGACGAGGACGGCGACCCGGCCGCCCTTCTTGCGCGGTGGCGGGGTGACGAGTGGATTCGGCGCGGCCTGCCAAGGGGTGTAACCGGGGTACTGCTGCTGGTGCGGCGGCTGGTGCCCACCGGTTGAGGCGGGGCCTGGCCGACTCTCGTTCTCGGTCATGGAACAAGATTCGCGCCCGTACTTGTGAACCGCCTGTGGAATCCCCCTGTGCTTTCCTGAGAAGAATTACCTGAGAAAACTCAGTCGAAGAAGGCAGGCACGTCCAACGCTCCGCCTGAAGCCTCGAACTCGTCGTGCACTGCGGCGCGGAGTTTCGCGTCGGCCAGGTAGTCGACGGCCGTCAGCGCCAGCCCCAGCGCCCCGTCGACGACCGCGCGATCGCCGTCCGGGGAACCGGCCGCGGCCGCGAACTCCTTGGTGTGCAAGGCGGTCGTCGGTCCGGCGATGGCGATCATCGGGTGGATCGCGGGCATCCGGTACGAAAGGTTGCCGAGATCCGTCGAACCGGTGAGGAACTCGGGCACGATCCCCGGCGGCAGCGGTTTGCGGCCGGCGTCGACCTGATGCACCGACCAGCGTCCGGCGAGCGTGGTGTTGAACCGGATCGGCAGATACGCGGGCTGGGCGT
Organism: Amycolatopsis sp. SB7-3; assembly: GCF_041021335.1. Classification (NCBI taxonomy): domain Bacteria; kingdom Bacillati; phylum Actinomycetota; class Actinomycetes; order Pseudonocardiales; family Pseudonocardiaceae; genus Amycolatopsis; species Amycolatopsis sp. SB7-3. The sequence continues at coordinate 618,183 of NZ_JBFPJQ010000001.1, read as the reverse complement.
CCCACCTGAGTTCGACTCCGCAGCCGGTCATCTCCGCCGCGCCGCGCGCGACCGCCGAAACCCGCTCGGCGAGGTCGCGCAGCGTGTCCGGCTGCGCGGACCGGAGATAGAACAGCAGCGCCGCGCGTTCGGGGACGACGTTCGGCCGTGCGCCGCCGTCGGTGAAGACGCCGTGGACACGGTCACTGGAGGGCAGATGCTGCCGAAGCGCCGCGACACCCTGGTACGCGGCGACGGCGGCGTCGAGCGCGTTGCGCCCCATGAACGGCTGAGCCGACGCGTGCGCGCCGACACCGTGGAACACCATTTCCAGCTGCCGCCTGCCGAGGAACGGGTGCATGGCGATGTCGTGGCTGAACGGGTGCAGCATGAGCACGGCGTCGATGTCGTCGAAAACACCGGCGCGGGCCATGGTCTCCTTGCCGCCACCGCCTTCCTCCGCCGGTGTGCCGATCAGTGAGACCCGGCCGCCCAGCCGTGCGGCGACCGCGGCCGCGCCGAGGAAGCCGCCCGCGCCGGCGGTGCAGATGACGTTGTGCCCGCAGCCGTGGCCGAGCCCCGGGAGCGCGTCGTATTCGGACAGGACCGCGATATGCGGGCCGCTGCCGGGGGTGCTCGCGACCAGGGCGGTGTCCAGTCCGCCCGCGCCGATCGTCACCTCGTGGCCGTGCCGCCGGAGCAGCTCGCCGAGCGCGCGGACCGAGCGGTGCTCGGCGAAACCCTCTTCGGGGTTAGCGTGCAGGTCTTGGCTCAACTCCACCAATTCCGCCCCCAGCGCGTCGATCTCGGCGACGACGGCGTCCCGTGTGGCGGCGTCCGCGCCGTCATGGGGCGAGCCGAGTGGTTCGGCCGCGGCGACGGCGTCCGCGGTCGCTTCGACCAGTGAACGGAGGTAGCTGTCGTCGGGCGGGATCGGCGAAGCGTGCTCAGAGCGGATCATTTCCGGATGTTAACTCCTAGCTCGCCCGTGACGATCTGCGTGACGCCGGAGTACCGCTCGTCGACGTGGTCGAAGCCGCGGCGGAACAGTTTCGCCGCGATCTCGCCGCGGTCGAACATCCGCTGTCCGCTCAGCCTGCCGAGGACGGTGTCCGCCAGCCGCATCGGCTGATCGCCGTGCCGGGCGCTCGTCAGCATCACCAGCGAGCCGCCGGGTTTCAGCACGCGAGCGAACGAATCCAAGGCGGCGTCCGGGTCGGCGAACATGTGCAGCGCGGCGAAACAGCAGACCGCGTCCACAGTGGAATCGTCCAGCGGCAGGTCGACGGCGTCGGCGCGCAGATACGTCACCGAAGCGGGATTGGGCGCGGCGAGCGCCTTCTCCAGCATGGTGACCGAACCGTCGAGGCCGATGGAGAGCCCGTCCGGGCCGACGGCCTCACCGAAGGCCCTCGTGAACCGGCCGGTGCCACAGGCGACGTCCAGCGCGACCTGCCCGGGGCGCAGGCCGAGCGCTTCGAGCGCGATGCGGACCTCGTCGGCCATGCTCGGGCCGTTCAGTCCTTTCGCGACCCTGCCCAGCGTCGGGCGCCAGTACCGCTCGTAGATCATCGGCACGGCGGAGGTGCGCATGAGCCGCTGTGCGAGCCCGGTCGGCGGCCCCGCTTGCGGGATTTCTCCCAGCAGATCAAGGAATCCCTCGCCCTCGCCGGTGGTCGTGATACCCGGCCGCAAGAGGCTCTTCAGACGTTCGCGTTGGTCCGGCATGGCTGCTCCCTTCACGGTGTCCACCCGAGAATCTGCCATGACCGGTCCGTTCGCGACATTCCCGCCGCCGCGACCCGAAACTGTCGGTGCCCGTCTCTAACGTCGGAGGGAGTCGCCGTTCCCCAGCCGAAGGAGCCCGAAAATGACCGGCTCGATCCTGCAGCACCCCGCGTCGACCACGCTTCGCATCCCGGTGCGCGGCCCGTTCGACCTCGACAAGTCCATCCGCTTCCTGACCGACTTCCCGCCCGCGTGCCGCGCGGACGCCGCCGCCGAGCCCGGCACCCTGCGCTTCGCCTTTCCCGCCGAAGCGGGTTGGGAGCATGTCGGTGCGGCCGTCAGACAGAGATCGCCCGGCACGATCGAGGTGGAGGTCTTCGCCGAAGAAGGGCTCGCCGTCGAGGTCGGCGCCCAGGTCCGGCGGATCCTCTCGGTGGACGTCGACGGCGTCGGCTTCGCCAAGATCGGCACGGCGGATCCGGTGGTGCGCCGCCTGCAGCGGGAGCATCCCGGGTTGCGCCCCGTGCTGTTCCATTCGCCCTATGAAGCGGCCTGCTGGGCGATCCTGAGCCATCGGACGCGGATGTCGCAGGCCGCCACCGTGAAAAGGCGGCTGGCCGAGGAGTTCGGCAGGCCGGTGGACGTCGGCGGGCAGGTTCTCAGGTCGTTCCCGGCGCCGGACGTGCTGGCCGGGCCCGAAGCCGGGCGCGGGCTCCCGGAGGTGAAGGCCGGGCGGTTGCGCGCGGTGGCCAACGCCGCCAAGGACGGTCTGCTCGACGCCGCGTACCTGCGTGCGATGCCGGTGCCGGACGCGTTGCGCTGGCTGCAGCTCTTGCCGGGGATCGGCCCGTTCTCGGCACAGCTGATCCTGATCCGGGGCGCCGGGCATCCCGACGTCTTCCCCACCGGCGAGCCGCGGTTGCAGGAGGCCATGCGGGCCGCGTACGACCTGCCGGAGGCTCCGCCCGAGGAGCTGGAGGAGCTTTCCGCGGTCTGGCGGCCGTTCCGCAGCTGGGTGGCCTTCGCCCTGCGCAACGCCCCGGAGTTTCGCACGCGGGGGATCGGAGGTTCCATGACCGCCTGACACGGGACATATCCGGCCTGTGGTGAGCTGGTGAGGTGAGCTCGTCTCCCGCCGAAACGGTTTCCGACATCGCCCAGTCCACTCCGCCCGGCACGATCACCCTGGTCACCGGTGGTCTCGCACTGCTCGTGGTGCTCTCGGGCAGGCCTTGGCGGCTCGCCCGCAACCTGATCACGCTCGTCCACGAGGCGGGCCACGCGCTGGCGGCGGTGCTGGTCGGACGACGGCTGCAGGGCATCAAGCTGCACTCGGACACCTCCGGCGTCACCGTCTCCCGCGGCAAACCGGAGGGGCCGGGGATGGCGTTCACCGCGCTGGCCGGGTATCCGGCGGCCGCGGTGCTCGGGCTGGTGTTCGCGGGGCTGCTCTCGTCGGACCTGATCACCGTCGTGCTGGTCGTGATGGCGCTGATGCTGCTGGGTGTGCTGGTGATGGTGCGCAACACCTACGGGGTGTTCACCGTGATCGCCAGCTCGGTGGTGCTCGGGCTGGTCGCGCTGGTGGCGCCGTCGTGGTTCCAGGCGATCTTCGTCTACCTGCTGACCTGGTTCCTGCTGTTCGGTGGTGTCCGGCCGGTGGTCGAGCTGCAGATCAAGCGGCGCCGGGGAGCGGCGAGGGATTCCGACGCCGACCAGCTCGGCAGGCTCACCGGGATGCCCGCGGTGCTGTGGGTGCTGGTGATGGCCGTCCTGACGGTGAGCTGTCTCTTCGCGGGCGGGTTGTGGCTGCTGGAGCCGACCGTCGCCTGACCGGGGCGGTACGGCAGACTGATGGCTCGTTCCGTGCGGAAGGAGTCAGCAGATGGACGAGGTCGCCAAGGCCGTCGAGGAATGCGCTCGATCGGCGAAACGGGCCGCGCCGTCGCTGGCCGCGGCCTCCCCGGAAGCGATCGACGCGGCGCTGAACGCCATGGCGGACAAGCTCGTCGAGCACGCCGACGTCGTGCTCGAGGCGAACCAGGCCGACATCGCCAAGGCGCGCGAAGACGGGATGAGCGCGGGCCTGCTCGACCGGCTCACCATCACCCCCGAGCGGCTGACCGGCATGGCCGAACAGCTCCGTCTCCTGGCGGGAGCGCCGCATCAGGAGCGGTCCGTCGACGTGTCCACTTTGGACGGAGGGCTGCGGCTGGTGGAGCGCCGCCGTCCGGTCGGCGTGATCGGGGCGAACTACGAGGCGCGCCCGAACGTCACGGTCGACGTCGCGTCGCAGCTGGTGAAGTCGCGCAACGGCGGCGTGCTCCGCACGGGCTCCGCCGCGCTCGGCTCGGCCCAGCGCCTGCGCGAGACCGTGATCGCCCCCGCGCTCTCCGAGGCGGGCATCGATCCGGACGTCATCCAGCTGGTGCCGCGCGCCGAACGGGAAGCGGCCTCCGCGCTGGTCCGGTTCCCCGCGCTCGTGCCGCTGGTCATCCTGCGCGGCAGCGGGGACAGCACCAGGGCGCTGGCCACCGAGGCGGCCGTCCACGGCGTCCGCACGCTGGCCCACGCCGACGGCGGCGGCGTGCTGTACATCGACGAAGCGGCCGACACCGACAAGGTGCGCGACCTGGTCTTCAACAGCCTCGACCGGCTCGGTGTCTGCAACCGGCTGAACCTGCTGCTGATCCACGAGGCCGCGCACGACCGCGTGTGGCCCGGCATCTCCGGCGCGCTGGCCGAACGCGGCGTCACGCCGTCGCTCGCCCCGCACGAGCACGCCATCGGCTACGAATGGGCGCTCGACTCCGACCGCGAAGCGACCGTCACCGTCGAGAAGGTCTCCGGCCTGCCCGAGGCGGCGGAGATCGCCAACGAGCGGACCTCGGGCCTGGCCGCCGGCATCGCGACCGAAAGCAGCGAAGCCGCCGACGCGTTCTTCGACGCGTACACCGGCACCGGCGTCTTCTGGAACGCCCCGACCCGGCTGCTCGATGGCTTCAAGCTCCTCGCCGTCCCCGAGACCGGCATCAACCTGGACAAGGTCCCCGGCCCGCGCGGCCCGGTCACCTACACCGACCTCTACGTGCGGCAATACGCCGTGCTGCCCGCCTGACCTCGCGCTGGTCGTGAGTGGCGTTTCGTGTTCTAACCCGAATCGCCACTCACGACCGGCTCGCTCGCGGAAGTGGTAGCAAAGGTCCCTTGCTCCCCTCGGCAGGGGATCAGCGCCGCCGGCGCTTCGACCGAGGCCGCGGCGGCAACGAGTCCGCGGTGGCGTCCTCGACCTCGTCCGAAGCGGGCGCCGGATCCGGAGTGGCGTCGGCCAGCCCCAGCATCTCCGCCGCGAGCTGCTGCGAAGACGCGAACACGCCCGAAGGCCGGTCCCGCGCCCGCCGCAGGGACGAAGGCCGCAGCCGGTTGTACCCGCGCACCGAAACCGGCCGCCGCGTGCGGACCTCGAACTGCGGGAACTCCGAGAGTTCGGTCGCGAGTTCCTTGTCCACCAGGATGGTGCCCGGCCGCGCGGTCGAGGTGAGGCGGGCGGCGAGGTTCACGACCGAGCCGTAGACGTCGCCGAAGCGGCTGAGGATCCGTCCCGACGCCAGGCCGGCGCGCACGGCGGGCAGGGTCTCGTCCGCGTCGGCGCGTTCGGACAGGGCGAGGGCGATCTCGGCGCCGTCGACGGCGGAATCGGCGACGAACAGCACCTCGTCGCCGATCATCTTCACGATCCGTCCGTGATGGTCGGCGATCACCTCGGTGGCGACGGATTCGAACCGGTCGAGGATGTCGGTGAGCTCGTCCTCGTCGACCTGCCTGGTCAGCCGGGTGTAGCCGACCATGTCGACGAAACCGACCACCTCGGTCCTGGCCTCGAGGTCCTCGTCCGGCATGGCCATCGCCCGGCCCGCGTAGGCCGCGAGGTGGCGGCGCCAGACGAACTCCTGCACCTTCTCGAGCTCGGGCAGCAGCCGTTCGACGAGCCGCCCGATCTGGCGTTCGCTGCTGCCGATCTCCTTGTTCTCGGTGATCATCGTCCACAGCATGTGGACCTGCCATTCCGCGAGCCGCGAAAGGTGCTGGCCCAGCGCGCGCGTCACGGCGAGCTCGATGCCCGGGTCGATCAGGCCCGAGTTCATCAGCTGGTCCGCCGTGCGGATCGCCTCGATGTCGGCGTCGGTGAAGACGACCTCGTCGTCATCGACGGTCGCGAAGCCCAGCGCACGCCAAAGCCGCCGAGAGCGTTCCTCGGGAACGCCTGCCTTCTCGGCGACTTCGAGCCGGGTGTATTTGCGTTTCCCGCCGAGCAGGATCCGTTCGAGACGCTGTTGCAGCGCGTCGGGCGAGATCTCGCCGGGTTCGGGCATCAGGTGGTGTGGACGATGAGCACGTCCACCCCGGACTTCCGCGCGACTTCGGACGGCACGGAGCCGAGGATGCGGCCCGCGAGCGTGTTCAGCCCGCGGTTGCCGACCACCAGCAGATCCGCGGAGCGCTCGGCGACGACCTTGCGCAGCGAGTCGACCGGGTCGCCGACCACCGCGGCGGTGTCGATGTTCTTGGCGCCGGCCTTCGCCGCCCGGTCGCGGGCGGACAGGAGGGTGTCCTCGGCCGGGGCCGAGCCCACCACCTGGTACGCCTCGTCACCGAGGACGTCCTGCGCCTTCTCCACGTCGCCCTTGTTGGCGGGGTAGTAGGCGCACACGATGACCAGGGTCGCTCCGGAGTCCCCGGCGACGCCCGCCGCCCGGTCGACCGCGGCGAACGAAGAATCCGAGCCGTCCGTGCCCACGACCACGGTCCGATATGCAGCCATCCGCAACCTCCACCGATCTGACAGCCCGCACCTGCGTGCGAGCAGCGACGATAACCGCTCGTCGGCGGCCCCGCAGGCCGTCGTGAGCACGGTCGGGTGAAAAGGTTACTCGCCAGTCGGTTTCTGCGCTGCCGCAGGTCGCGGTGAAGCCTTCGCGCCTGATGTGGCCTTCGGCACATCGGCCGTCCGGAGCTGCACGGTGGCTTCCGCGTCGGGCGACGGCTTCGCCTTCAGGTCCGCCGGGACATGCGGCTCGTCGCCGAGCACGTGCGTCGCCTCGGCGAGCGCGGTCCGCGCGGCGCGGACCTGCTCGGCCAGGCTGGAGCGCACCTTGCGGAGCGCTTCGACCCGTTCGGTGGCCTGCGTGATCCGCCGGTTGGACTCTTCGGTGGCCTGCCGGACGCGGCGGCGTGCCTCGTCGGCCGCCTCGGCGAGCCGGGCGTTGGCCTCGGTGATCGAGTCCTGCTTGCGCTTGTTGGCGTCGGCGACGGACTCGCGCTGACGGCGTTCGATGTCGGCCTTGGCCGCCGTCTCCTCTTCGAGTACCTTCGCGCGGATGGCGGCGGCGTCCTCGGTGGCCTCGCGGACACGGCGGGCGGCCTCGGCCTTGCTCGCGGCCTCCTGCTCGGCCAGCGCGTGCATGGCCTCGGTGCGCCGCGACGCCATCGCGATCTCGAAGTCCTCTTCGACCTGGGTGCGACGCTGCTGCGCCTCGGCGTCGAGCTTGTCGCGCTCGGCCTTCGCCTTGTCGGTGATGTCCTTCGCCTCGGCGCGGGCCTTCTCCAGCACGCCGCGGTGCTCGGCCTCCATCTCCTTGCGACGGAGGTCGAGCTCGTTGAGCAGCTGCTCGTAGCGGGCCCGCATGGCGCTCGCGTCGGTCTCGGCCTTGGCGCGGATGTGCCCGGCTTCGGCTTCCGCGCGCGCCTTGGTGTCGGCGGCCTCGTCCTGCGCGAGCCGCAACATCCGCTGCAGCCGCTCGGAAAGGCCTTCGACGCTCGTCGGCGGCTGGGCGAGCCTGTCGACCTGCCCGCGCAGATCCGCGATCTCGCCGCGCGCGATCTCCAGCTGCCGTGCCAGGTCGCCCGCCTGTGCGATGGCGGCATCGCGATCGGCGGTGAGCATCTTCAGATCGGCGTCAAGCCGTTCGAGATGTTCATCGACCTGTGCACGGCTGTAACCGCGCTTCGCCACGTCGAAGCCGGCTCCCAGCGGCACTAGCTCCCGTTCCTCGCCAAGGCTCATCCTTCTACCGTAGTCGAGCTGGAGTCACGGAAGGGTGAGCACCCACGCAACGCGCGGCGAAAGCGCGTTCTGGCGCGTTAAACGTTCCGGAAAGCGTTGATGCCGTCGATGTGCTTTTCGCGCAGCTCGTGGTTCCGGACACCCAGACCTTCTTCCGGCGCAAGGGCGAGCACGCCGACCTTGCCCTGATGCGCGTTGCGGTGGACGTCCAGCGCGGCCTGTCCGGTGTCCTCGAGCGCGTAGGTCTTCGACAGCGTCGGGTGGATCAGACCTTTCGCGATCAGCCGGTTCGCCTCCCACGACTCGCGGTAGTTCGCGAAGTGGCTGCCGACGATCCGCTTCAGGTTCATCCACAGGTAGCGGTTGTCGTACTGGTGCAGGTAGCCCGAAGTCGACGCGCACGTGACGATCGTGCCGCCCTTGCGCGCGGCGTAGACGGAAGCGCCGAAGGTTTCGCGGCCCGGGTGTTCGAAGACGATGTCCGGGTCCTCGCCGCCGGTCAGCTCGCGGATCTTCTTGCCGAACCGCTGCCACTCCTTCGGGTCCTGGTTGTGCTCGTCCTTCCAGAACTTGTAGCCCTCGGCGTTGCGATCGATGATCAGCTCCGCGCCGAGCTTCCGGCAGATCTCCGCCTTTTCCGGGCTGGAGACCACGCACACCGGGATGGCGCCGCCGTTGAGCGCGTACTGCGTCGCGTAGGAGCCGAGGCCACCCGAAGCACCCCAGATCAGGACGATGTCGCCCTGCTTCATGTCGGCGCCGTTGCGTGAGACGAGCTGGCGGTAGGCCGTGGAGTTCACCAGACCGGGGGAGGCGGCCTCTTCCCAGGTGAGGTGATCCGGCTTCGGCATCAGCTGGTTCGACTTCACGAGCGCGATCTCGGCGAGTCCGCCGAAGTTCGTCTCGAAACCCCAGATCCGCTGCTCGGAGTCGAGCATCGTGTCGTTGTGCCCGTCCGGGCCTTCGAGTTCCACGTTGAGGCAGTGCGCGACGACCTCGTCGCCCGGCTTCCAGTTGTGCACGCCGGGCCCGGTGCGCAGCACGACGCCGGACAGATCCGAGCCGACGACGTGATAGGGCAGGTCGTGGCGCTTCGACAGCGGCGAGAGCCGCCCGTAGCGCTCCAGGAACTTGAACGTCGAGACCGGTTCGAAGATCGACGTCCAGACGGTGTTGTAGTTGATCGCGCTCGCCATGACCGCGACCAGCGCCTCGCCCGGGCCGAGCTCCGGCACCGGGACCTCGTCCACGTGCAGCGATTTGCGCGGGTCCTTGTCCCGGCTTTCGAGGCCTTCGAACATGTCGGCCTCGTCCTTGTGCACGGTCACCCCGCGATAGGTCTCCGGCACGTCGAGCGACGCCACGGCGCCGAGGTCATCGTTCAGAATGGCCTGCTGGATCTCGCCGAGCTGCGACATCGAAACCTCCGCGATTGGGGTCATGGCGTTGGGGCCACAAATTACTCACGGGTAACCAAGTCCACAACTGTACGAGACGTGGAGCACGTCCACATCCCGAAGTGTTATCGACCGGTCTTGACCGGCCGGCCAACCAAGCGGACCATCGGACGTGGAGATCTCTCCGACCTGCAGGTTCAGCCGATATTCGGAGGTGAGCACGCATGAACGAACCCACGACGCGCCCTTGGACCCGTCCCCATGACTGGGCGGAGGTGGTCATCGGTGTCGTCGTCGCGCTTTCACCCCTCTGGATGACCACGGACAACACCGCCATGTGGACGCTCGTCGTCCTCGGCGCCCTGGTCGCCCTCGACGGTCTCGCGTCGCTTGCGATGCCTGGCATGGTCTACGGCGAAGGCATCCAGATCGTTCTGGGCGCGCTGCTGTTCATTTCGCCCTGGGTGATGGGATACGCCGACTTCATGGGCGCGTCCTGGACCGCTTGGATCGGTGGCGTCCTGACCGTGGTGGCCGGGGCGGCGGCGATGCCGATCGCCCAGGCGACGCACAGGACGGCGGGACAGCACTGACCCGGGAGGGAACGGCGTGAAAGAGGATTCGGCGAAACAGCGCATCCTGCGAGCCGCGGAGGCGCTCTTCGCCGAATCCGGTTTCGACGCCACGCCCACTTCGCGGATCGCGGAGCGGGCGGGCGTGCCGAAAGGCCTCGTGCACTACTACTTCCGGCGCAAGTCGGATCTGCTGGCCGCGCTGGTCGCCGAACTGCCCGACGCCCGGATCGAACCGGCCGTCGTGGTGGTCCCCGGCGACCTCGCGGGCAGCCTGCGCGGCCTCGTCGTGGAACTCGACAGGCGGTTCAACCGGTCGCTGGCGCTCTCACACCTGCTGTGGCGGGAAGCCGATACGCATCGCGCGGTCCGCGACGCGCTGGCCGAACGGTTCCAGCAGCTCGTCCGGCAGGTGAAGGCGGTGATCGTCGCCGCGACCGGCGGCAAACTCGCGATCGCCGACGTCGATTCCGCCTCGGGACTGCTGGCGCGGGCGGTCAGCCACCGTCACGCGACGGCGCGGCACACCGAGGACGGGGACCCCGCCGAGATCGACCGCGAGGTCCTCTTCATCGCCTCCGCGTTGACGCGGGGTCAGTGACCGTCCTTCGCGGGCTCGACCAGTTCCACCAGCACACCGCCGGCGTCCTTGGGGTGGACGAAGTTCACCCGGCTGTTGGACGTGCCGCGTTTCGCCTCGGCGTAGAGCAGCCGAAGCCCCTGTGCGCGCAGAGCTTCGGCCGCGGCGTCCACATCGGACACTCGGTACGCCAGCTGCTGCAGCCCGGGCCCGCTCTTCGCGAGGAACTTGCCGATCGCGGAATCCTCGCGCAACGGCGCGAGGAGCTGGATCGCGGTCTCGGTCCCGGCGGTGCCCGGCGCGCGCAGCATCGCCTCGCGGACACCCTGCTCCTCGTTGATCTCCTCGTGCGCGACCTCCAGGCCGAAATGCTCGGCGTGGAAGGCGATCGCGGCGTCGAGATCGGGTACCGCGATGCCGACGTGGTCGATGGCCGTCACGAACGGTTTCAGCGCCTGGTTCATGCAGAGCAGGATAGGTCCGCGGGCGGGCGGACCGGCGTGCGCCGCCTCACACTGGCTCCATCAAGAGGCCCGCGACCCGGGTATGGTCGCGAAGACCCCCTTTGCCCTTGCGCCGATGCTTGGAGGACGCCGTGTCCGGTTCCGTGATCCTGGGTGCCGCCCGTACACCGATCGGGCGATTGCTCGGTTCCCTGAAGGACTTCTCGGGCGCACAACTCGGCGGATTCGCCATCAAGGCGGCGCTGGAGCAGGCCGGTGTCTCCCCGGACGCGGTCCAGTACACGATCATGGGCCAGGTGCTCACCGCCGGCGCGGGCCAGATCCCGGCCCGTCAGGCCGCGGTCGCCGCCGGTATCCCGATGAGCGTCCCGGCGCTGACCATCAACAAGGTCTGCCTCTCCGGTCTCGACGCCATCGCGCTGGCCGACCAGCTCATCCGCGCGGGCGAGTTCGACCTGATCGTGGCCGGTGGCCAGGAGTCGATGACCCAGTCGCCGCATCTGCTGCCGAAGTCCCGCTCCGGGTTCAAGTACGGCGACACCACCCTCGTCGACCACATGGCCTACGACGGTCTGTTCTGCGCCTTCGACCAGGTCGCGATGGGCTCTTCGACGGAGAAGTACAACAGCCGCTACGGGCTCACCCGTGAGCAGCAGGACGAGTTCTCCGCGCGTTCGCACCAGCGTGCCGCCGCCGCGATCGCCGAGGGTCGCTTCGACGCCGAGATCGCGCCGGTGTCGATCCCGCAGCGCAAGGGCGACCCGGTCGTCTTCTCCCAGGACGAGGGCGTCCGTGCCGACACCACCGCCGAAGGCCTCGCGAAGCTGCGTCCCGCCTTCGCCTCCGACGGCACCATCACCGCGGGCTCGGCTTCTCAGATCTCCGACGGCGCGGCCGCGGTCATCGTCGCGAGCAAGGCCAAGGCCGAGGAGCTGGGCCTGACCCCGCTCGCCGAGATCGGCGCGCACGGTGTGGTCGCCGGTCCGGACGCCAGCCTGCACGAGCAGCCGTCGAACGCGATCCTGGCCGCGCTGGCCAAGGAGAAGCTGACCGCGGACGCGCTCGACCTCGTCGAGATCAACGAGGCGTTCGCCGCCGTCGGCCTGGTTTCGGCCGACAAGCTCGGGCTCGACCCGGAGAAGGTGAACGTCGACGGCGGTGCCATCGCCCTCGGTCACCCGATCGGCGCGTCCGGCGCGCGGCTCGCCGTGCACCTGGTGCACGAACTCCGCCGTCGCGGTGGCGGCCTCGGCGCGGCCGCCCTCTGTGGTGGTGGCGGCCAGGGCGACGCGCTGCTCATCCGCGTTCCGTAAAGCCGTTGCCGGTACAGCTGGACATCGACGAACTGGTCGGTCGCGCGCGGGACGGCGTCCCCCGCGCGATCGCCCGGTTGCTGTCGCTGGTCGAGGACGCCCATCCGCGGTTGCCCGAGGTCGCGGCGAAGCTGACGCCGCACACCGGGAACGCGCGGATCGTCGGCCTGACCGGGCCACCCGGTGTCGGCAAGTCGACATCGACTTCCGCGCTGCTCACGGCTTTGCGGGCGAAAGGCCTGCGCGTCGGCGTGCTGGCGATCGACCCGTCGTCGCCGTTCTCCGGCGGAGCGCTGCTCGGTGACCGGATCCGGATGACCGAGCACGCCACCGATCCCGGCGTTTTCATCCGGTCGATGGCGACGCGCGGTCATCTCGGCGGGTTGTCGTGGGCGACGCCGCAGGCCGTCCGGGTACTCGACGCGGCCGGGTTCGACGTCGTGCTGATCGAGACCGTGGGCGTCGGTCAGTCCGAAGTGGACGTCGTGAAACTGGCCTACACCACGGTGGTCCTGCTCGCGCCCGGGATGGGCGACGGGATCCAGGCGGCCAAGGCGGGCGTGCTGGAGATCGCGGACGTGTTCGTGGTCAACAAGGCCGACCGCGAGGGCGCGGACGCGACCGTGCACGACCTCAAGCAGATGATCTCCTTGGTACGCCGGGAGATCCGCGGTCCGAGCTGGCGTCAGCCGATCGTGCGAACGGTGGCCTCGCGCGGCGAAGGCGTCGAGGACGTCGTCCGCGCGCTCGACGAACACCACGATTGGCTGGTCCGGCGCGACGAACTGCCCCGCCGTCGTGCGGCGCGGGCCCGGGACGAGGTCGAGGCGATCGCCGTGCAGCGGCTGCGCGCGGAAATCGTCGACCTGCGTTCCGGGGACCGGCTCACCGAGTTGGCCGAACGCGTCGTCGCGCGGAAACTCGACCCGTTCGCGGCGGCCGAAGAACTCATCGGAGATCTTCGCGGCTCGTGAGGATCAGAGGATTTCGATGACGCGGACCTTCGGCGGCCGGTTCGGGAAACTGATGTCGGTCCACCGGTTGATGCGCACGTCGGCGCCATTGCTGTCGTAGTACATCAGGTCGTTGTTGCCGGTGTAGATCCGGTCGATCCACCAGCCGCCGAAACCGATCCGCCCGCGGTTGGCGTAGCAGTCGACGCTGCTGCTCCCGCCGAGATGCGACCAGATCTTCAGGAAGTTCTCCCCGTCGCGGCAAGGGATGTGGTCGATGGCGAACGAGGTGCCGGTCGGGACGAGCAGGCTGAACGTGGCGGCAGCGGCGGCCGCCACGGTCAGGACGCGCTTCTTGATCGAGAACACGGAATTCTCCTTTGGCCGTGGAAAAGGAGCCTGTGCTTCGAGCATCTCGATCACCGGTGGCGCATGTCAATTTCCCGGTACGCCGGGACAGGCAACTCTGGTCTTACGGGCAGCGGTCAGAATTCGACGTACATCTTGATGTCGCCGAAGTCGCTGTCGAGATTGTCCAGATGGGCGATCGCGTCCTCTTTCCAGACTTCGAGCTGATTCGTCTCGCCGTACGTGAGCTCTTCGCCGTCGGCCACCTTATGGGCGTACTTGGTGATCGTGACGGTCTGCCCACGGCAGAACTCGACCCGCTCCAGGAACCGGTCCGCCATGTCGGGATCGAAGACGCGGCCCATCCGGACGTAGCCGTTGTTGATGTGCTCCTCGCAGTAGAAGTGCGCAGCTGCCGAGGCGATCCACTCGGTCAGCGTCGGTTCGCGGGGCGGCCACTTCTCCCGGACGTGCGATTTGATCTCCCTGGCGAGGCGGATGACGCGGCGCCGTTCGAGGTCGCTCAGCCCGTCCTCCTTGCGGAAGTCGAGGATCATGTCGTCGACGACCTTGGCGAGCCTGAGCATGCGCGGTTTGTCGAGTTCGGCCGGTTTCTCCGGCGGCAGCCCCGCCATGACCCGCTCGTGCACGAGGACGTACTGCGTGTACGCGTACAGGAAGGTCAGGGCGTTCAGCTGCCATTGGTGTCGTTCGGCGATCTCCACGGCTTCGACCCTAACCGCGGACCTACTTCCGGACCTGTGTGAGCGCCGGGGATTCACCCTATGCTCTCTTCTTCGTCCACGGCTGGGAGGCAGGAACCGTGCAGAGGATCGCGAAGGTCTTTGTGGCAGTGCTGGGAGCCGGGCTGATGCTCGCGGCCGGCACCGGAACGGCGTCGGCGGAAGGCGCGCCGCCGAAGGTCACGAAGGGGCCGTGCCAGTACACGCAGACGCCGGAAGACCCGGCCGCGCGCCCGGTCCCGTTGCCGCCGGACCCCCGTCGTACGCCGGACCGGGGCAAGGTCCCGGTGCAGCTGAAGACTAACCAGGGCATCATCGATCTGACCCTCGATCGGGCGAAGGCGCCGTGCACGGTGCAGAGCTTCCTGCACCTGGCGAAGCACCGGTTCTACGACCGCACGACGTGTCACCGGCTGACCGCGTACCCGACGTTGAAGGTGCTGCAGTGCGGTGACCCGAGCGGCACCGGCGAGGGCGGCCCCGGCTACAAGTACAAGGACGAACTGCCCGTCGGCCTGCCGCCCGCGCCGACGGACCCGACCGGCGCGCGCAAGGTGTATTCGCGCGGCGTCCTCGCGATGGCCAACGCGGGCCCGGCGACGAACGGAAGCCAGTTCTTCGTGGTGTACGGCGACTCCGCGCTGCGGCCGAACTACACGATCTTCGGCACCGTCGGACACGAAGGCCTCGAAACCCTCGACGACGTCGCCGCCGGCGGCATCCAGCCGACTCCGGAGAACCCCGCCCCGGTCGACGGTGCCCCGGTGCTGAAGACCGACATCCTCCGCGCCCGCGCCTGGTTCTGCTGACCCCCACGCATTTAGTCCTCTGGATGCGGTGGTTGGCAGCGCGAACTACCGCATTCAGAGGACGAAACGCGGGGGTGGGGGCTAGGTGACCTCGAAGATGGCCTCGCGCAGGGCCTCGGTGGCGCCGCCGAAAGCGTGCTTCGCGGCGGCGCCGTACCCGATGATGAGCCCTTCGCGTTGCGGCTCGCCGATCCAGTAGCCGCTGAGCCCTTCGAGCCCGATCGCGCGACGGCGGCAGGCGGCCAGCACTTCCATCTCCCCCGGGACCTCGCCGGGGAACTGGAGCACCAGATGCAGTCCGGCGGAGATCCCTTGCGGCAGCACGGAATCCGGCAAAGCGGCGAGCAGCTTGTCCCGCCTGGAGCGGTACTCGATCCGGCAGCGGCGGATGTGCTGGTCGTACGCGCCCGATTCGATCAGTTCGGCCATCGCCAACTGGTCCACCAGCGCGGGCCGGGCCCCGCTCTCGGCCATCGCCGCGCGCACCGGTTCGACCAGGAACCGCGGCAGCACCATCCATCCCAGCCGTAGCGACGGCGCGAGCGTCTTACTCGTCGTGCCCACGTACACGACCCGTTCCGGCGCCAGCGCCTGCAACGCGCCGACCTGCTGGTGGTCGAACCGGAACTCGCCGTCGTAGTCGTCCTCGATGACGACGGCACCGGTTTCCTCCGCCCAGCGGGTGAGTTCCGCCCGTCGCTGAGGGGCGAGTGTGACGCCCAGCGGGTACTGGTGCGCCGGGGTGACCACCACCGCCGGACTGTCCAAAGAGGACACGGTGATCCCGTGATCGTCGACGGGGACGCCGACCACGCGGGGACCGTTGGCGGCGGCGATGTTCCGGTAGATGTGCAGTGACGGGTTCTCGAACGCGATCTCGCCCGCGCCGCGCGCGTGCAGGACCCGCGCCAGGATCGCGATCGCGTGCGAGAACCCGCAACACACCAGGATCCGCGCTGGGTCGGCGATCACGCCGCGGCTGCGGGCGAGATACGCGGCGAGCGTCTCCCGCAGTTCCGCCGCGCCGGATTCGGCCGTGTAGTCGAACGCGGTCATCGGCGCCTTGTGCAGCGCCCGCCGGGTCGCCGCGAGCCAGGCGGACCGGGGGAACGCCGACAGATTCGGCCTGCCGGGCCGCAGATCCCAGCGTGGTGCCGGGTCGCGGGGGACGGGCCTCGGCGCCGACGCGGGCAGCGCGCCCGCCGTCGCGACCCGGGTCGGCGCGCCCTGCGCCGTCCGCAGATAGCCCTCGGCGGCGAGATCGGCGTAGACGCGGGTGACCGTTCCCCTGGCGACGCCGAGGTCCTGCGCCAACGCCCTGGTCGAGGGCACCGCGGCGCCCGCCTGCCAGCGTCCTTCCCGGATGGCCGCGCGGATCGCCGTCGCGAGCCCGGTCCGGCCGCTTTCGGGGCGCCAGTCCAGGTGGACGTCTATTCCCGAACTGGACCATGATTCCGCCATGACACTGGACCATACTCGTGGGCCAGTCGCCGCTAGATTCGCAGTCATGACCGAGCGAATCCACGTGGGCAAACGAGTGCCCGAGATCTACCAGGCCATGGCGAAGCTCCAGGCCGAAGTCGAGAAGGCCGCCGCCAACGCCGGCGTCGACCAGAAGATCCTCGAACTGGTGAAGATGCGGTCGTCGCAGATCAACCACTGCGCGTTCTGCCTCGACATGCACTCCCACGACGCGTTGCAGATGGGCGAGTCGCCGCGGCGGCTGTTCGTGCTGCAGGGCTGGCGGGAGACCGAACTGTTCACCGAGCAGGAGCGTGCCGCGCTCGCGCTCACCGAGGCGATCACGAACGTCGCGACCCTGCACGACGTCCCGGACGACGTCTACGAAGAGGCCACGCGCGTCTTCACCGAGGAGCAGTACCGCGCCATCGTCTGGGAGGCGATCGCGATCAACAGCTGGAACCGGATGTGCGTGACCAGCCACGCGCCGCTGCCCGAGCGCGCCGAATGACCGCGGCGAGACTGCGGGAGCTGCACGTCGCGGGCGAGCCGCTCCTTCTGCCGAACGCGTGGGACGCGGACAGCGCACGTCTCGTGGAGGCCGCCGGGTTCCCGGTCGTGGCGACGAGTTCCTTCGCCGTGGCCAAGGTCCTCGGATACGAGGACGGGGAGGACGCGCCCGCCGACGAGATGTTCGCGGCGGCCGCGAGGATCGCGAGGGCGGTCTCGGTGCCGGTGACCGTCGACGCGGAAGGCGGGTACGGGCTCGAAGCGGGAGAACTCGCGGCGAGGCTGGCCGAGGTGGGCGCCGTCGGCTGCAATTACGAGGACACCGACCATGCCTCGGGCGGCGTCCTCCCGGTGGAGGCGCAGGCGGAACGGGTCGCGAAGTTGCGCGAGGCAGCCGGGGACGCGCTGGTGATCAACGCCCGCGTCGACGTCTTCCTCGGCGCGTCCGACGAGCGGGCCGTCCTGGGCGACGCGATCCTGCGGGCCAAGGCGTATCTGGAGGCCGGGGCGGACTGCGTCTACCCGATCATGGTGAAATCGCCCGAAGTACTGGGCGAGTTCGTGAAGGCGGTGGCACCGGGGGCGGTCAACGCCACTCCGATGCCTTCGGGCCCCGATCTCTCCGCGCTCGCCACACTGGGGGTGGCGCGGATCTCGTTGGGCACCGGGCTGTGGAAGTCGGCCAGGGCCGATCTCCGCGCGAAACTGGCCGAGCTGACAGCGGGGAAACTGCCGTACTGAGGGGAATGGGAACCGGGGCGGTGCGGCCGGGGGCGTTGGATGCCGGCCGCACCGCCCCGGCGACTAGTGGGCGACGGCTTTTTCGGCGCCCGCTCCGGTCAGGGACCGGACCTCCATCTCCGCGTACTTCTTCTGGTTGTGCTCCTTGGACAGCACGGTCCCGAGCCAGCCGAGGAAGAACGCCACGGGGATCGAGACGATGCCCGGGTTGTCCAGCGGGAACCAGTGGAAGTCGACGCCCTGGATCATCGAGGCGCTCTTCCCGGTCTTCGGATCGACCGGCTTGCCCGACACCGCCGGCGAGAACACGATCAGCACGATGCAGACCGCGAGACCGCCGTAGATGCTCCACAGCGCGCCTTGGGTGTTGAACCGCTTCCAGAACAGCGAGTACAGGATCGTTGGCAGGTTCGCCGACGCCGCCACCGCGAACGCGAGCGCCACCAGGAACGCGATGTTCTGCCCGTTGGCGAGGATGCCGCCGAGGATCGCGACCGCGCCGATCACCAGCGCGGTGAGCCGGGCGACCTTCACCTCCGAAGCCGGGGTCGCCTTGCCCTTCTTGATCACGTTGGCGTAGACGTCGTGCGCGAACGACGCCGACGCGGTGATCGTCAGCCCCGCGACCACGGCGAGGATCGTCGCGAACGCGATCGCCGCGATCAGGCCGAGCAGGATCGGTCCGCCGAGTTCGAGTGCCAGCAGCGGGGCAGCCGAGTTCACGCCACCGGGAGCGGCCTTGATCTTGTCCGCGCCGACCAGCGCGCCGGCACCGTAGCCGAGCACCAGGGTGAACAGGTAGAAGACGCCGATCAGACCGATCGCCCACACCACGGAACGACGGGCCTCCTTCGCCGTCGGCACCGTGTAGAAGCGCATCAGGACGTGCGGCAGACCCGCGGTACCGAGGACCAGCGCGATGCCGAGAGACAGGAAGTCGAGCTTCGTCGTGCCGGTCTTGCCGTACTGGTTGCCCGGCCCGAGCAGCGCCTCACCGGCCTTGCCCGCCTTGTCCACCGCGCCCTGCAGCAGCGAGGAGAGGTTGAAGCCGTACATGCCCAGCACCCACAGCGTCATCGCCAGCGCGCCGACGATGAGCAGCGCCGCCTTGATGATCTGGACCCAGGTGGTGCCCTTCATCCCGCCGATGAGCACGTAGGCGATCATGATGATGCCGACGATCACGATGATCGCGGCCTGCCCGGCCTTGCTCTCGATCCCGAGCAGCAGCGCGACGAGGCCACCGGCGCCCGCCATCTGCGCGAGCAGGTAGAAGAACGACACGGCGAGGGTGGACGTCGCCGCCGCGGCCCGCACCGGGCGCTGCTTCATCCGGAACGCCAGCACGTCGCCCATGGTGAACTTGCCGGTGTTGCGCAGCAGTTCCGCGACCAGCAGCAACGCCACCAGCCACGCCACCAGGAAGCCGATGGAGTACAGGAAGCCGTCGTAGCCGTAGACGGCGATCGCGCCCGCGATCCCGAGGAACGAAGCGGCGGACAGGTAGTCGCCCGCGATGGCGACGCCGTTCTGCGGACCGGTGAACGCGCGGCCCGCGGCGTAGTAGTCCGACGCGGTCTTCGTGTTGCGGCTCGCCCGGAACACGACGAACAGCGTGACCACCACGAACAGGCCGAAGATGGTGATGTTGAGTACGGGGCTGCTGCCCTCGACTCCGGCGGCGAGGGTCATTTGGCCTCACTCTCGATGTCCGTGCGGATCTTCTCCGCGATGGGGTCGAGTTTCTTGTTCGCGTAGCGGACGTAGAGCCCCGTGATCACGAAGGTCGAAACGAACTGCAGCAGACCGAAGACCAGGCCGACGGTGATGTTGCCGACCAGCTTCGTGCTCATGAAGCCGTGCGCGTAGTCGGCGAGCAGCACGTAGAGCAGGTACCAGAGGAGGAACAACGCCGAGACGGGGAAGACGAACCGGCGCAACCGAGCCCGCAGTTCCTTGAACTCCGCGCTGTCATGGGCTTTGTCCCAGTCCGTTTCCGGCGGACTGGGAGCGTTCGTTTCGGTACTCATCGTGCTCTCCTCGCACCGCGAATGTGTTCCGCGACACGTTAAGGAGAGGTCAAGGAGACCGGAACCTTCAGCGGTTCAAACGTCTGCCGAGACGACGAACGGTCGACGAACGGTGGTCGGACCACGACGAAGGGGCCTCGGCCGTGCGATCGTCCAGAT
Source organism: Amycolatopsis sp. SB7-3 (assembly GCF_041021335.1). NCBI lineage: Bacteria > Bacillati > Actinomycetota > Actinomycetes > Pseudonocardiales > Pseudonocardiaceae > Amycolatopsis > Amycolatopsis sp. SB7-3. Next base: position 598,332 of record NZ_JBFPJQ010000001.1, on the reverse strand, counting down.
GCAGCCGCAGCATGGCGGCCGTGGACCAGGCGGGAGGCCTGCCCCGCCAGGAAACCACGATCATTACGCCGAATGCCAGCGGAACCGACCAAGGCGCGGGCTGCGACACCAGGATCGCGGGCAGACCGCTCAGGCTGGGGACGAACAGGGCCACGAGGATCGAGCCCGAAGACGCGACGAGCCCGGCGAGGACACCGCTGATCGCGCCCGCGGCGGTGAGCCGGTTCCACCAGATGCCGAGCACCAGCAACGGGCAGAACGTCGACGCGGCCACGGTGAAACCCCAGGTGACGAGGACACCCGCGTCCAACCTGGCCGACGGCAACGCGAGCAGGACCATCACCGCCGCCGCTCCGAGCACCGACCAGCGCAGTCTCCGCAGGCCGCCGGGCGCGAGGTCGTGCGCGACCGCGCCGGAGATCACCAGCAGCAGCCCGAGCGACGTCGCCAGGAACGCGGCGAACGCGCCCGCGGTCAGCAGCCCGGTGAACAGCGATCCCGCCCAGCCGTCGTCGATCTGCGCCGGCAACGCGACGACGACCGTGTCCGTCGCGCCGGAGACGTACAGTTCGGGCACCAGCACCCGGCCGAAGACGCCGTAAACCCCTGGGAACAGGTAGAAGACGCCGAGCAGGGCGACGGTGATCGCCGCGGTCCGGCGGGCGGCGCGGCCGTCCGGGCTGGTGTGGAAGCGCATCAGGACATGGGGCAGACCCATCGTGCCGAGCATGGTGGCGATCAGGATCGCCCACGTGCCGAGCAGCGGATAGCCCTGGTCGCCGAGGTCGAGCAGCGGCCGTTGCCAGTCCGGCCCGCCCAGCGGGGCACCGCCCCGGACGGCGGGAACCGGGGTCCCCTCGGCGAATTCCAGGGTCTCGCCGCTCCTGGCCACCAGCTCGCCCGGCGGCACGACATGCTTTTCCGGTGTGAGCAGGGTGGTCGGCTCGCGCAGGGTCAGCGTCACGTCGATCTCGAAGGACAGCCGGGTGTCGCGGGCGAAGTGGCTGAATTCCACCGGATGCACCGAAGCCGACCGTTGCTCCGGGGACACCTGGGAGACCAGCCAGATCGCGGGAACGATGAACAGCAGCAGTTTCAGCACGAACTGGAAGGCCTGGACGTAGGTCGCCGCGCGCATCCCGCCGAGCGCCAACGTCGCGCTGACGGCGGTGCCCGCGATGACGACGCCGACCCAGTACGGCGTCCCGCCGACCGCGGTCAGCACCAGCCCCGCGGTGCGGAATTGCGGTACCAGGTAAAGGGTTCCGATCACGAGGACGACCACGGCGGCGAGGCGGCGCAAGGCGGGGGAGGCGAGCCGCGCTTCGGCGAAGTCCGGCACGGTGAGCGCGCCGGAGCGCCGCATCGGCGCCGCGACGAGCACCAGCATCGCGATGTAGCCGGCGGTGAACCCGACCGGATACCAGAGCGCGCCGATACCGTCCTTCACCACCAGCCCCGCGACGCCGAGGAACGACGCCGCGGACAGGTATTCGCCGGAGACCGCGGCGGAGTTGACCAAGGGCGAGATCCGGCGCGAGGCGACGAGGAAATCCGACGTCGTGCGCATGGCCGCGACCCCGCGCAACCCGATCAGCAGGGTGACCAGCACGACCGGGGCCACCGAGAGCGCCGCGACCACTACTCGTCCTCGATCTTTTCCGCCCGGCGCAACTGCCACCACGACAGCAGGGCCATGGCCGGATACGGGAGGATCGCGATCATCAGCCAGGACAGCGGGATACCCAGCAGCCGCACCGAATCCAGCCCGGGGAAGATCCCGAACACCAGCGGGAGCCCGAAGACCAGCCCGAACATCCCGGCCAGCGCGGGGAGTCCACGGCGACGCTGGGCCCGGTAGAGCGCGTCCGCGCGTTCGGCGTCGCTAGCCGCCAGCCGGGGGACCCGCCAGCGGCCGCGTTCCCGGGGCCGCGACCGCGCGAGCCGGGTCTGCGGGCTGGTGACCGCGACCCGTTTGACGCGGCTCACGGGCGGCCTCCCCGGCCCAGTTCACCGCGTTGCGCGGCGGCGAGCAGCCGGTCCCGCAGGTCGCGCGCGTGGCGGCGGCTCACCGGCACGTCGCCCGCCTCCGTATGCGCCAGCAGCCCGCCGGTGGTGTCGCTGCGCAGTTCGAGCACCGCGTCGACGGCGAGCAGGAAACCACGGTGGACACGGGTGAATCCCGTTCCCTCCCAATACTCTTCGAGCCGGGAGATCGGCATCCGCGTGACGTGGACGCCGGATTTCGTGTGCAGCCGGACGTAATCGCCGTGCGCCTCGACGAACTGGACGTCGTCGCGCCGGACGTACCGCGTGCGCCCGCCGGATTCCACCGGCAGTGCCGCCATCGCGTCCGGCGCGGGTTTCGGCTCGTCGGCCTGGTTGCCCGCCATCCGGACCACTTTGGACAGTGCGGCGGACAGCCGTTCCGCGCGGACCGGTTTGAGCAGGTAGTCGACCGCGCCGATACCGTACGCGGCCACGGCGTGCCCGTCGTGCGCGGTGACGAACACGATCACCGGCGGTTCGTTGAGCCGTGCCAGCAGGGAGGCGAGTTCGAGCCCGTCGAGCCCCGGCATGGAGATGTCGAGGAACACGGCGTCGAAATGACTGCCCTGCAACAGTTTGAGCGCGTTGACCGCGTCACCGGCGGCGACCACTTCGGCGACTTCCGGAGCCTCGCGCAGCAGGCTGCACAGCTCGTCGAGGGCGGGCGGGACGTCGTCGACCGCCAGCACCCGCAACCCGTTCGTCACGGCAGCACCCCCGGCTGGAATCGGGGCACCCGCACCACGACCCTGGTGCCCGCGCCGGTCTCGGTCTCCACCGTCAGGCCGTACCAGGGGCCGTAGACGCTGCGCAGCCTTCTGTCCACATTGGCCAGTCCGACGCCGCCGTCGTCGCCACGTCCGGCCAGGATCGCCGCCGCGCGTGCGGGGTCCATGCCGACACCGTCGTCCTCGACGCTGATCACGCAGTCGTTCCCTTCCGCCATTCCCTGAACCTGGATGAACCCCGCTTCGGCGCGTGGCTCGATCCCGTGCCGGATCGCGTTCTCCACCAGCGGTTCCAGCACGAGGTACGGCACCGCGACGGCCAGTACCTCCGGCGCGACGCGCACCTGCACGCGAAGTCGTTCGCCGAGTACGGCGCGCTGCAACGCCAAGTACGTCTCGATGGCGCGGAACTCCTCGGCGACCATCGTGTACTCGCCGTGCCGCGCGAGGCTGTAGCGCGTGTACTCGGCGAAATCGAGCATCAGATCGCGTGCGCGGTCCGGATCGGAGCGGACCAGCGAGGAGATCACGGTGAGCGCGTTGTAGACGAAATGCGGTGAGATCTCGGCCCGCAACGCCCGCAGTTCCGCCTCCGCGGCCTGCTCGGCGGAGGCCTCCAGCCTGCCGCGTTCGAGCGCGTGGACGACGAGTTCGACGGCTTGGCGGGCGACGGCGTTCGTGGTTTCGGTGACGAGGAGGACGCCGGCCAGTTCGTCGTGGACGTGCAGGGGCAGCGCCAGCAGTCCGGGTTCGGACACCGGCGTCTCAGAATGGAGCACCTCGTCGAGCGCCGCGACCACGACGTCGTCGGCGGCCGGTCGGCCCGACCAGATCAGCGAGCCGGAGAGGTCCGTCAGCCCGAGACCGGGGACGTCGAACAGCCGTCGGAGGCCGTGCGCCGCGTGGCGGGCGCGGGGCCCGGCGAGGCCGTCCATGAGGTCGTCGGAAACGCGCTGGGCGGCGGCGAGCACCGGCACCGGATCCGCGCTCGCGGCCGGACGCCAGGGCAGACGGGTGGTCATCCGGCCTCCTCCACGACGTCGGGGCCTAGATCCTAACGTCGGTGCGTGGTTTCGCCGGTTACGCTCCGGGCATGGTCCCCGGTGATGCGGTGATGGTGCGCCTGGACGTCGTGATGCGGCGGTTCGCGATGGCCGGTTTCGTGGTGTTCGGCGCCGGCGGCGTGGTGGCCGTCGTGCTGGCGTTGTTCTCCGGCTCGGTTTCCGGGGTGGTGTTCAGCCTGCTCAGCGTGGCCTTCGCGGGGCTGATCCTGCTCGCTCTCCGGAAGTCGGCGAACTCGTTGGTGATTTCCGCTGTGGGGTTCTCGGTCCCGGGCGTTTTCGAGGTCCGGTGGACCGAGGTGACCCGGCTGCGGGTGTACCGGGAGAAGCGGCGGGTGGGGCGGTGGATGCACTGGTGGCACTACCGGCTCGAGTGGACCGGGTCGGGGCCCGAAGTGTTGCTTGAGGACGGCGAGTACGCGTACGCGCTGGGGCACCTGGGTGTGGGCGCTGCGCTGTACGCGGCTCTGACGCGCTTCGCACCCGCTGGGGTGGTCGAGTTCGCCGAGTGAGCGCGCCCCGGATGTCATGAAAGGGCCGTTCAGGACGAAATGTGTCCTGAACGGCCCTTTCATGACATCCGGCTTAAGCGCGTCAGCAGCTCTGCTTGTAGAAGTACTGGGCGTTCGCGTCCATGTTCGCCTTGGTGATCGAGTGCAGCGAAGCGGTCAGGTTCCGCGTCACAGGCTTGCCCTCCAGCGCCGCGATGGCCTGCTGCACCCCCTGCTGCCCGATGGCGGCCGGGTCCTGCGCGATGAGGCCCTGATACTCGCCCTTCTTCAGGCCCTCGATCTCCGACGGCGAGGCGTCGAAACCGATCAGGTTGATCGCGCCGACCTTGCCCGCGTTCCGCAGACCGGTCGCGGCGCCCTCGCCGGTGTTGAGGTTGGTCGCGAAGATGCCGATCAGGTCCGGGGTGGACGCCAGCGCGGCGGTCACCTTGGACGCGGCCTGGTCGGGCTCGTTCTGGGTGAACTGCACGCCCGCCGACTTCAAGTTCGGGTAGTTCTTCAGCTCGTCCTCGAACCCCTTCGCGCGGGTGTTCGTGGTCGACGTGCCGGCGATGGTGTCGAGCACCAGCACCGAGCCGGTCTTGCCCGCGGCCAGTTCCGCCATCGTCTTCGCGGCGAGCTTGCCGCCCTCGGCGTTGTCCGACGAGATCGAGGACTCGGCCACGCTGGTGTCCTTCAGCGCGGTGTCGACCTCGATGATCTTCGAGCCGCGGTTCTTGACCTGCTGGATCGGCGCGAGCATCGCCTGCGCGTCGGTCGGCGCGATGAGCAGCGCGGCGGGCGGGTTGGAGCCCAGCGCGTTGACGAGCTGGGTCTGCATGGCCGCGTCGAACTTCTGCGGGGCCTGCGTGGTGAGCTCGTAGCCCGCCTTCTTGGCCTCGGCCTCGGCGCCGCACTGCATCGAGATGTAGAACGGCTCGGCCTGCACGCCCGGGATGAGCGACAGCTTCTTGTTGTTGGTCTTGGCGCCGGAGTCACCCGACGGCGCCTGGCCGACGGTGCCTCCGCCGCACGCGGTGAGCAGGAGGGCCGCGGAAACGGCGGCACCGGCGGCGAGCAGGGTCTTCTTCATGGGGATTGCACCTCTTTGTGCGTAGGGATCAGCGAGAATTGCGGCGACGACGGCGCCGCTGGTCGAACCAGACCGCGGCGATCAGCACCGCGCCGACCGCGATCATCTGCCAGAAGTCCTGGACCTGCGTGATGTTGAAGCCCTTCTTCAGCACGGCCGGGATGAACACGCCGATCACCGTGCCCAGCACCGAACCGACGCCGCCGAAGAGACTCGTCCCGCCCATCACCGTGGCGGCGATGGCGTTGAGGTTGTCGGTGGTGTGCGCCGAAATCGTCGTCGACGCGTAGTACGCCAGCGAGAGGAAGCCGGCGACACCGGCGAGGAAACCGGTGAGCGTGTACACCTTCAGCAGATGCGCGGTCACCCCGATGCCCGCCCGCCGCGCGCCCTCGGCGTTCGAGCCGACGGCGTAGGTGTAGCGACCGAATTTGGTGGTGTGCAACAACCAGGCGCCGATCAGCGTGATCACCACGGCCACCAGCACCAGGTTCGGCACGCCGCCGAACGACGTCCCGTAGCCGAGCGTCTTGTTGAGCTCGGTCGGCACGCTGCGCACGTCGGACCCGTTGTTCAGCAGGTACGCGGCGCCGAGCGCGGCACCCATCGTGCCGAGCGTGACGATCAGCGGCGGGATGTTCGCCACCGCGATCAGGAAACCGTTGATCAGGCCCCAGATCGTGCCCGCGACGACGGCCGCCACGAGTCCGGCGGTGATGACTCCCCACCCGGCCTTGGTCGCGTCGCCGTCCGGGCTCAGCGCCTCCATCGTCTTGCCCGCCACCATGCCCGCGAAGATCAGCACCGAACCGACCGAGAGGTCGATCCCGGAGGTGATGATCACGAACGTCATGCCGACCGAGAGCACCAGCAGCACCGACGTTTCGATGAGCAGGGTCTGGAAGGTGAACAGCGTCGCGAACTCGGCGGGCGCGATCGCGGTGAACACGATGATCAGCGCCAGCAGCACCAGCGCGATCCAGAACGTGTTGGCTCCGATCAGCCGTTGCCCGATCGAACGTTTGCCGAAGCCACCGTCCACAGAGGTCTGGATCTCGGGGCCTTTCTTCGTCGGAGTGGACACGGTCACGCCGCCTCCTCTTGTACGAGGGCGCCCGTCATCGCGGCGACCAGGTCTTCCAGTTTCGTGCCGTCGCCGGTGAACCGGGCGACGCGTTTGCCGAGCCGCAGCACCTCGATCCGGTCGGCCACCGACAGCACCTCGGGCATGTTGTGGCTGATCAGCACGACGGCGATGCCCTTGTCCCGCACCTTCTTGATCACGTCGAGCACGCGTTCGCGCTGCACGACGCCGAGCGCGGCCGTCGGTTCGTCCATGAACACGACCTTCGACGCCCAGACGACCGAGCGCGCGACGGCGACACTTTGCCGCTGGCCACCCGAAAGCGAGCCGATGGGGACATCGGTGCTCTGCAGGGTCACACCGAGCCGCTGGAACTCCTCCACGGCCTGGCGTTTCATCTCCTTCTTGTCCAGCATCCCGAGTTTGCCGAGGATCCCTTTGCGGTGGATCTCCCTGCCGAGGAACAGGTTCGCGGCGGGGTCGAGTTCCGGCGCGACCGCGAGATCCTGGTACACGGTCTCGATACCCATCCGCCGTGCCGTGGTGGGGGAGTCGAGCACCACCGCCGAGCCGTCGAGCAGGATGCTGCCCGACGTCGGCTGTTCCGCGCCGGACAGGCATTTGACCAAAGTGGACTTCCCGGCGCCGTTGTCGCCGATCAGCGCGGTGACCTCGCCGGCGCGGGCCTGGAAGGACGCGCCACGCAGCGCTTCCACCGAGCCGTAGCGTTTGACCAGGTTCTGTGCGTCGAGCAGGAGTTCGCTCACGATCGCTCCCTCTTCTCGGGTGCGGGCGGCCGGCAGCGGATGACCGTGAGCTCACCCTCCACAGTGGATTGACCGGCGTCGTGCGGTACCACGTACGTCTCGCCCTTGCGCAGCGCGTACTCGCCGCCGTGTTCGGTGCGGAGCGTGCCCGAACCGTCCATGATCACCAGTACCGCGAACGACGGGTCGAGTGACAACGTTGTCGACGTACCGGAAACGGCGGGGCGGAGCTGATCGGCACGGAAGAACGCGTCACTGCCGTCGGCGAGCAAGTCCACAGTGGACGCTTCGTCGCCCGCGGTGCGCTTGACGATCGAGCCGAGCCGTTCTTCGTCCCAGCCTGTGGTGTCCAGGGTTTCGATGGCGGTCTCGAAGCCGATCCCGAGGTGCGCCTTCTCCGGGTTCGCCAGGAAGTCCCGCCATTCCAGGGTGAGCGAGAAGTCGGTCGGCTGCTGGAGTTCGACGACGAACACGCCTTCGCCGATCGCGTGCGGCAGGCCCGCCGGGATGTAGACCGTGTCGCCGGGGGTGACCGCGACGCTGTTCAGCGCCTCGAGCATGGCGGGCGCGTCCTGAGTGCGGGCCCATTCGTTGACCGTCGCTTTGTCGACGGTCTCCTTGAAGCCGGGGTAGACGCGCGGGTCGTCGCCGTAGGTGCCGACCACGATCCACGCCTCGGTCTTGCCGAAGTGCGAGTCGAAATGCCGCTTCGCGAACGAGTCCGACGGGTGGAAGTGCACGGGCAGGCGCTGGCCCGCGTCGAGCAGTTTCACCAGCAGGCCGGTCGAATCGCCGAGCGCTTCGACGTGCTTGGCGCCGAGCCAGGCGGCCGGGTTCTCGCGGACGGCGTCGCGCAGCCAGACCCCGCTGGGCAGCTTGGTCAGGCCGTTGGTCTCCTGGCCGAACATCGTGGTGGCCGAGCCGACCCAGTCTTCGGGCCCGAATTTGGACTCCGACGGGGCGCCCCGCAACGCGGCGATGGCGTCGCCGCCGCGGTAGAACTGCGGCGGCTGGTTCGCCGGCAGGCGGATCGGTTCGAGGTGGCCGCTCATGAAGGCGCGACCTCCCCGGAACCGCGGGCTACGAGATGCACGGGCAGAACTACCTTTCTCGGTGCGGATTGATCTCCCTGTACCCGGGCGAACAGCAGTTCCGCGGCCGCCCGGCCCAGCGCGCTCACGTCGTGCGCGATCACGGAGACCGGCGGATCCAGCAGATCCGCCAGTTCGAAGTCGTCGAAGCTGATCATCGCGGGCCGCCGCTCGGCGTGGGCCAGCGCGCGCAGCAGGTGCACGGCGACCCGGTTGTTGCCCGCGACCACGGCGGTGGCCGGATTCGCGCCGGTGAGCAGCCGTTTCACGGCGTCGCCGACGCTCTCGGCGGTCGGCGTCCGCATCACGACGAGGCTGTCGTCGAAAGGGATCCCATTGCGCAGACAGCCTTCGCGGAACCCGCGCAGGCGTTCGCCCGCGGTGAAGATGTCGGGGCTGTCGGCGAGGAACGCGATCCGGCGGTGGCCGTGTTTCGCCAGGTGGGCGACCGCTTCGACGGTGCCGCCGATGTTGTCGACCAGCACCGTGTCGGCCATGATGTCGCCGGCGGGCCGGTCGAGGAACACCACTGGGGTGCCGGCGCGCATCTCGGGGACCAGATAGCCGTGCTGCATCCCGGCGGGGACGACGAGGATGCCGTCCACCCGGCGGGAGCAGAACTCCAGGACGAGTTCGCGTTCGCGGTCGGAGTTCTCCTCCGACGAACCGGTCAGCACCTGGCGCCCGAACGAGGTCGCGATCCGTTCCACGGCCCGGTTGAGCTCGGAGTAGAAGGGGTTGCCGACGTCTTCGACGATCAGGCCGATCGTCCCGGTCGTCGAGCCGCGCCGCAGGTTCCGCGCGCCGAGGTTGCGCCGGAACCCGAGCTGCTCGATCGCCGCCATGACGCGCTCCGCGGTGTCCGGATGGACGGCGGGCTCGTCGTTCACCACCCGCGAGACGGTCTTGATGCTCACGCCCGCGAGCCGGGCCACGTCACTCATCGTGGCCCGTCGGCCGGTTGTGCGGTGGCCGTTGTCCGGTCCGCTGGAAGACAACGTTGTCATAGTGGCCGGAATTGAACGCCAGCGACGCCGCCGTGTCAATGCCCGGTTCGTCCTGGGTCCGTTTTCCGAGTTCGAACCGTTACGGCCCGCCGGGTCGCTGTCCTGAATCGGACAGGGTTTGGCGGACCTCTTGACCAGGTGGTCCGTTCTTGTCGAAGGTGAGCAGGCAGCGACAACGTTGTCAGGAGGCGGCCTTTCCCATGCCTGCACGCACTTCGACCCGCGTCGCCGGGTTGCTCACCGCGCTGGTCGTTCCCGCCGGGCTGCTCACGCCCGTCGCGGCGGCGGCGCCCGGTGGCGACCCCGTGGACGCGGTCAACACCTTCATCGGCACCAAGGACGACGGCAACACCTTCCCCGGCGCTTCGGCCCCGTTCGGGATGACGCAGGTCAGTCCCATTTCCTCGCATTACGCCGGTTACCGCTACGACGACACCGCGATCCGCGGCTTCGGGCATTTCTTCCTGTCCGGGGCGGGCTGCTGGGAGCAGGGCGGCCTCGTGTCGACCCTGCCCACCACCGGCGCGGTCGGGCCCGGCGCGGCGTTCGACACCGCGAAACCCGAGACGTTCGACCACAAGAAGTACGCCTCGCCGTACACGCACGAGGGCGAGGTCGGGAAACCCGGCTACTACAAGGTGCGGCTCACCGGTTACGGCGGTGTCGACGCGGAGACCACCGCGACCACGCGGACCGGTGTCGAGCGGTACACCTTCGCGAAATCAGGCGACGCGAACGTTTTCGTCAACGTCGGGCAGGCCAACGACAAGGAACCCGTGACGGCGAGCCAGATCCGCGTCGTGGGCGACCGGACGGTCGAAGGAATGGTCGAGTCGCAGGCGTTCTGCGGCGGGAAGCCGTACAAGACCTGGTTCACCACGACGTTCGACAAGCCGTTCAAATCCTTCGGCACCTGGTCGCCGACGGGCGGCACGCCGGGCTCGAAGGAGTCCGCCGGTGGTGAAGGGCTGCGCGGCGCGTGGCTGACCTTCGGTGGCGGGCAGGTCACCGCGACGACGGCGATCTCCCATGTGGACGCTTCCGGCGCCAAGCTCAATTCGGCCTCGGAGAAGGCTCGTTCGTTCGACGCGGTCCGCGACGGTGCCCAGCGCGCCTGGCGCAAGGAACTGTCCTCAGTGGACATCAAGGGCGGTACGAAGGACGACCGCACGGTGTTCTACACCTCGCTGTACCACGCGCTGCTGCAACCGTTGACCGGCAACGACGCCGACGGCCGTTACCGCGGGTTCGACGACAAGATCCACCGCGCGCTGGGCTGGACGTATTACGAGTTCTTCTCGCTGTGGGACACCTATCGCACGCAGAACCAGCTGCTCGCGCTGCTGCGCCCGTCGCGGGCGAAGGACGTCGCGAAGTCGGTGCTCGCCATCCACGACCAGGGCGGCTGGCTGCCGCGCTGGGCGTACGCGAACCAGGAGACGAACACGATGACCGGCGATCCGGTCACCCCGTTCCTGGTCGACCTGTGGCGTTTCGGCGCGCTGTCCGGGCAGGAGCTCCGGGCGTACCAGGCACTTCTGCAGAACTCGCGGGAGATCCCGCCCGCGTCCTCGCCGTTCCAGGGCCGCTCGGGCAACGCGAGCTACCAGAAGGACGGATTCGTCCAGTACGACAAGGACTTCCCGAAGAAGGGGCAGGACACCGACCCGAACCACGGCGCTTCGGCCACGCTGGAATACGCGCTCGCGGACTGCTCGCTGTCCATCATGGCCGCCGGCCTCGGCAAGAAGGACGACGCGAAGGCCTTGGCGGACAAGGGTCGCAGTTATCGCACCCTGTGGGATTCTTCGATCAGCGATCGCGGCTTCACCGGTTTCTACCGCCCCAAGGTCGCCGGCGGGGACTGGTTCAGCCCGGCGGACAAGCCGTACACCCCACAGAGCCCGGACGGGTTCCACGAAGGCACGTCGTGGCAGTACCAGTGGCTGACGCAGCAGGACGTGCCCGGCCTCGTCGAGCGGATGGGCGGCAAGGAGAACGTCGGCAAGCGGCTCGACGACTTCTTCGCCTACGGGGATCTGGTCAAGGATCCGGCGAAGACCGTGCGCGAGGAATGGGTCGTCGGCCCGTACAACTACTACAACCAGTTCCGCTACAACCCGAACAACGAGCCGGATCTGCACTCGCCGTGGATGTACACGCTGACCGGGCAGCCGTGGAAGACCTCGGCCGTCGTCCGCGCTGCGCATACGTTGTTCACCAACGCGCCCAACGGTGTCACCGGCAACGACGACCTCGGGACCATGTCCGCGTGGTACGTCTTCAGCGCGCTGGGGCTCTATCCGGCGGTGCCGGGCACCGGTCAGTTCCTGCTGAACGCGCCGCGGTTCGAGAAGTCGGTGGTGCACTTGGAGAACGGCCGCGACATCACAATCAAGGCCGACGGCGCCGACGGGGCGAAGCTCCAGTACGTCCAGGGACTGGGATCCGGTTCGCAGCGGGCGTATGTCGGATTGGAACAGTTGACGCGCGGGACCACTGTGGACTTCAAGCTCACCGGCGATGTGGCCAAGGCCACCTGGGCGACCGGCCCGGAAGGGGCACCGAAATCGCCCTGCGCGGGGTGATCCGAGTGGTTTAGACCGGTTCGTACCGGGGGTCGTGAGCAGCATCACGACCCCCGGTGTTCCGGTGAGGGCCGTCACGCCTCACACTGGTATTACCACGTCCGACAGTGCTGTTGACGTTCTTGGCGAGTCCGCCTTGGACAGTGCTCGTCGGACGTAGTCATGTGTGCACACATAGTGGTGAGACCCCACAGGAGGAGAAAGTGTCCAGCAAGGCCGCTCTAGTATTCCGCGTGGCCGCGGTAGCCGAAGCCCTCTCCTGGGCCGGGCTGCTGGTCGGGATGTTCCTCAAGTACGCCGTCAAGCTCGGCGAGGGCGGCGTCCCCGTCCTCGGCATGGTGCACGGCGTCGTGTTCGTCCTCTACGTGCTGGTCTCCCTGTCCGTGGCGAAGCCGCTCGGCTGGCGCCCGAAGACCCTGATCCTCGCGCTGCTGTCCAGCATCCCGCCGCTGTTCACCTGGCTGTTCGAGTCCTGGGCGCTGCGCAACGGCAAGCTCGACGGCCCGCAGCGGCTGTCGCACGGTGGTGTCGGCCTGTTCGCGGCCAAGTCCGCGGAGCCCGCCGCCGTCTGATCCTTTAGCGCGTGAAGGCCCCCTTCCCTCGGCTCAGTCGAGGGAAGGGGGCCTTCACGTGCTTCCGGGGTTATTCGGTGAAGTCGCCGGTGGCCTTGCGGACCTTCGTGAGCAGGTCGGTCAGCTGCTCGGTCTGCTTGCCGGTGAGCCCGGTCAGCCCGAAGTCGATCTCGGTGACCGCCTTCGTGGCCTCTTCGCGGCGTGCGCGGCCTTCGTCGGTGATCTCGACCAGCGTGGTCCGGCGGTCCGTCGGATGCGGCACACGTTTGACCAAGCCGTCCTTCTCCAGCCGGTCGACGATGTTGGTGACGCTCGTCGGGTGCAGTTGCAGCCGCTCGCCCATCACGCGCATCGGCAGATGGGACGCGCGGGCGAAGGTCAGCAGGACCAGTGCCTCGTACCGGGCGAAGGTCAGCCCGTGCGGTTTGAGCGCGCCGTCCACCGCGGACTGGATGATCTGTTGCACGCGCATGATCCCGGTCACCGCGGCCATGGTTTCGGACGGCCCGATCCGGGCCTCCCACAGCTGCGCCGCGCGGGCGATCGGGTCGAACGGCAACGGACGGCTCATGGCGCTCGAAGTTACCAGCGGGTACCCGTGCCATGCCGCACCACCGGGTGTTATGCGTGGGAAAAGCGTCTGATTGAGGAGCAGAAGATGATCGTGGCCTTCAGTGTCAGCCCGTCCGCGGCCGAGGAGGACGGCGGGGTCAGCGAGGCGGTCGCCCGCGCGGTGAAAGTGGTCCGCGAGTCCGGACTGCCCAACTCCACCAACGCGATGTTCACGAACATCGAGGGCTCGTGGGACGAGGTGATGGACGTCGTCAAGCGGGCCGTCGAGGCCGCTGGCGAGGGATCGTCACGGGTCGGGCTGGTGCTCAAGGCCGACATCCGGCCGGGCTACGAAGGTCAGCTGACCGCGAAGGTGGAGCGCGTCGAGAAGCACCTGAGCGACTGAGTCAGGGGAGTGGCGGGGTGAACGAGACCAGCCACAGCTTGTCCTTGACCGCGACGGCCACCGGATAGCCGAACGAACGGCCGTCGCCGAGCTTCCCGCTCACGGTGGCCGAGGTCGGCGCGAGATCGTCCGGCGCGAATTTCACCGTGACGTCGTGGGCGCCGCGGCCCGCCAGCGTGTCGATATAGGACTTCGCGAAGTCGCCCGCCGACGCGGGCGGGTAGTCGATGAGTTCGGAGAGGGCCTCGACGTCGTGCTCGTTGAGTGCGGCGGTGAGGCCGTCCCGGAGCTGCCCGGGGCTGGCGACGCCGGGGTCGGGCTGGTGGGCGATGAGGACCGTGATGACGCTCACCCAGACGATGGCGATGCTGATCGCGACGGCCACGGTGGCCGTCCTGCGGGTCGGAATGTCGATCACCCCCTCGTGCGAGCCTGCCGGAACACCGGCGTCCTGCCAAGCGGGCAGCCGGGGGCATGCGGTGAAACGCTCGGGGATGCGTGCCAGGATGGAACCCGTGACACACCCACGCGGATCAGCATCGAAGACGGCGGCCCTCTCCGCCGCGCTTTCCGGCGCGGTCGACCTTTCCGCGCTCAAGGCGCGTGCCGAGGCGCCCCAGAAACAGCCTCCTGCCCCACCTCGTCCGGCGGACGGTGCCGCCCCCGCCGCGGGTGGTGCCGTGATCGACGTCACCGAGGCGACCTTCCAGACGGAGGTCGTCGAGCGCTCCTTGCAGCAGCTGGTGGTCGTCGATTTGTGGGCCGAATGGTGCGGCCCCTGCAAGCAGCTCAGCCCGGTGCTGGAGCGCCTCGCCGCCGAGTCCGGTGGCGCCTGGGTGCTCGCGAAGGTGGACGTCGACGCCAACCCGCGTATCGCGCAGCTCTTCGGCGCGCAGTCGATCCCGACGGTCATCGCCATCGGCGGCGGCCAGCCGGTCGACGCGTTCTCGGGTGCCCTGCCCGAACCCGAGATCCGCAAGTGGCTCGGTTCGCTGCTCGACGCGCTGCGCGACCGGCTTCCCGGCATCAAGGCGGCCGAGCAGAACGGCGGCGGTGTCGAGGTGCCGGAGGACCCGCGCTTCACCGAGGCGGAGGAGGCCTTCGAACGCGGTGACTTCGCCGCGGCGCAGGCGGCCTACGAGCGCATCCTGGACGTCGAACCGGCGAACGAGGAGGCCAAGACCGCACTCGCGCAGGTCAAGTTCACCGCCCGCGCCGAGGCCGCCGGCCCGGACGCGATCGCGAAGGCCGACGCCGACCCGGCCGACCTCGACGCCCAGCTCGCCGCCGCCGACCTCGAAGTCGCGGGGCAGCAGCCCGAAGCGGGCTTCGCGCGGTTGATCGCCGTCGTGCGGCGTACCGCGGGCGACGACCGCAACAAGGTGCGGGAGCACCTGGTGGCGCTGTTCGAACTGTTCGACTCGGCGGACGAGCGCGTCATGAAGGCGCGCCGGGATCTGGCGAGCGCGCTCTACTGAGCGTCGGCAACTCCCGAACGCCATGAAAGGTCCTTTCCTTGCAAATTTTGCAAGGAAAGGACCTTTCATGGCACTTCAGGGAGCGATGACCGGACCGTTCAGCCCGATCAGCCGTACTGCGTCGAGCACACCGACGAGCTCTCCAGGTAACCCTTCCGCAGCGCCTCGAGCCGCTCGAAACCGTTGTCCACCCGCTTGCCGTTGACGTCGGCCGAGACCAGGCTCTCCGGGCTCAGCAGGTCCGAGATGGCCTCGTCGAGGTCACCGGCCGAAAGCCGCAGTGTCGCGCCGGGCACGGTGCTGGCCTTCGCCCACGCGCCGACCAGGCAGGCGGTGCGCAGTCCCGCGTTCGCGTTGTCGATCGACGCGCCGACACCCTTCTGGATGCCCATCGCGTACCGGGACGCGATCTCCGAGAACGCGGCGAAGTCGCCCTTGCCCTCGCTGTGCCCGCTTTCCCATTCCGCCTGCTGGTCGACCGGCTGGGCGAGCTCGCGCAGCTTGGCCATGTCGATGCTGACGGTGTTGTTCGACGGGCAGTACGACGCGGGCGGGGTGCTGGGGCCGCCGGGGCAGCTGCCGTTGCCGTCCTCGGTGATCTCCGGGCCCGGCACGCCCGCGCCCTTGAAGGCCTCGTCGAGGCTCTTCTTCAGGATCCCGATGATCTCGGCGTCGAGTTTCTCGTCGCCCTTGCCCTTGTCACCCTTGTCGAACGGGCGCTCGGTGATCCGCGCCTTGATGTTCTCCTCGTTCATCGCGGCGCATTCCTTCGGACCCTTCTCGAACCCGACCTGGAACGCGTACGTGCGGTCGAACGCCGTGCCGTGCGCGCCCTGTTTGGTCGCGCTGGTGCCCGCCTGGTCGCGGATCAGGAACAGCGACGCCATGACCTGGTTGAGGCCTTCGGACGTGGAGACCCGGTAGTACTTGCTCTTGTCCTCGGCGACCCAGCGGAAGTAGCCGCCGGCGAAGCAGTCGGCCTGCTGTTCCTTGACGATCGACGGGGTGTTCTTCTTGATGCCCGCCTTCTCGGCGAGCCGGTACTGCACGGCGTGCCCGAGTTCGTGCGACAGCACGACGGCGCCCGCCATCTTCCCGAACCGCTCGCGCAGCATCGGCAGCAGCACGCCGCGGTCCCACGCCACCAGGTCACCCGGCGGGCAGTAGAACGCGTTGACGAGCTTCTTGACGCTCCCGCATTCGGTCTCTTCGTCGTCGGTCTTCGCGCTGTAGGACAGCAGCGACTTCAGCGGCTCGTACGGCTGCCCGAAATCGCGCGGCATGACCTCGGTCCAGTAGGCCTGCGAGTCGGCGATCGCGGCGATGGCCAGCTGGTCGTCTTCGGAGCCGTCCTCGTTGCGGACCTGCAGGTCCGGCTTCGGCGCGTTCGGCTTGAGCCCGCTCTCGAAATGCGTGATCGGCAGGCCGGCGACGTCACCGGCGCCCGGCTGGCTGCCTTGCTGACCGGTCGAGCTTCCCTTGTCGCTGCAAGCGCTCAGCCCGAGGGCCAGCACCGTCACGACCGCGATCAGAGCCGGGCGTTTGAAGCCCCGCGCTCCCCCTTGGATCATGTTCACTCGCTTGTCGTCAGGGCCCCGACCGGGCCGCGTACTCCGGCAAGCACGGACCCTACCCAGCGCTTATGGCCCGCGTGCAGGTAATCCCCGAAGTGGGTCTTGAGCGGGGCGGGGGCCCTGCCGATATGGTCGCTCCTCATGAGAGCAGTCCGCCGGTTCACCGTCCGCGCGAGCCTGCCGGAGTCGCTTTCCGGCCTCGGTGACCTCGCCACGAATCTGCGCTGGACCTGGCATCCACCCACCCGCGACCTGTTCGCGTCGATGGACGCGGAGCTGTTCAACCGCGTTCGCGATCCGCTGCGGATGCTCACCGCCCTGCCGCCCGCCCGGCTCGACGAACTCGCCGTGGACGACGCGTTCCTCGCCCACGCGCGCGAGGCGGTCGCGGATCTGGACCGGTATCTCGCCGAGCCGCGCTGGTATCAGAAGCAGGACGATCCCGATCTCCCGCCGGCCGTCGCGTACTTCTCGATGGAGTTCGGCGTCACCGAGGCGCTGCCGAACTACTCCGGCGGCCTCGGCGTGCTCGCCGGGGACCACCTCAAGGCGGCGTCGGACCTCGGCGTGCCGATGGTCGGCGTCGGGCTGCTCTACCGCGCCGGGTACTTCCGGCAGGCGCTGTCCCTCGACGGCTGGCAGGTCGAGCACTACCCGGTGATCGACCCCAACGCCTTCCCGCTGGAACTGCTGACCGACGGCGGCGAACCGGTGCTGGTCGACGTCGCGATGCCCGCCGGGCGCACGCTGCACGCGCAGATCTGGAAGGCCCGCGTCGGCCGGATCCCGCTGCTGCTGCTCGACACCGACACCGAGGCGAACGACGAAGACCTGCGCGCGGTCACCGACCGGCTGTACGGCGGCGACGCCGACCACCGCATCCGGCAGGAGATCCTGTCCGGGATCGGCGGCTTCCGCGCGGTGCGGCGCTACTGCGAGCTGACCGGGCATCCGCAGCCGAAGGTGTTCCACACCAACGAAGGCCACGCCGGATTCCTCGGGCTGGAGCGGGCCCGCGAGATCATCCAGGCCGACGGCCTCGCGTTCGACGAGGCGCTGCCCGCCGTCCGTGCCGGCACCGTGTTCACCACGCATACGCCGGTCAGCGCCGGGATCGACCGGTTCCCCGTCGACCTGGTCCAGCGGTACTTCACCGACGGCAGGCTGGTCCCGGACGTCGACCCGCGCCGCGTGCTCGCCCTCGGCGCGGAGGACAACCCCGGCCTGTTCAACATGGCGCATATGGGCTTGCGGCTGGCCCAGCGCGCGAACGGCGTCTCGGCCCTGCACGGCCGCGTCTCGCGGCGGATGTTCTCCCGGCTGTGGCCCGGGTTCGACTTCGACGAGGTGCCCGTCTCGTCGGTCACCAACGGCGTCCACGGGCCGACCTGGGTGGCCCGCGAGCTGAGCGCGCTGCTCGGGCGCGACCACGAGGAGCTGGGCCTCGACGGGGCACCGGGCAAGCCGTTGCGGGACGGCGTCACCGACGAGCAGCTGTGGGCGCTCCGGCGGGAGCTGCGCGAGAAGCTGGTCGCGGAGGTGCGTCGCCGGGTGCGGGCCGCGTGGATGCAGCGTGGGGCGTCCGCGCTCGAACTCGGGTGGACCGACACGGTCTTCGACCCGGACGTGCTGACCGTCGGTTTCGCGCGGCGCGTGCCGACGTACAAACGGCTCACGCTGATGCTGCGCGACCCGGATCGCCTGCGCGCGCTGCTGCTGGACAAGCGGCGCCCGATCCAGCTCGTCGTCGCGGGCAAATCGCATCCGGCCGACGAGGGCGGCAAGCAGCTGATCCAGCAGATCGTCCGGTTCGTCGACGATCCCGAGGTCCGGCGCCGCATCGTCTTCCTGCCGGACTACGACATGTCCATGGCGCGTTACCTCTACCGCGGCTGCGACGTCTGGCTGAACACGCCGGTGCGGCAGCTGGAGGCGTGCGGCACGTCGGGGATGAAATCCGCGCTCAACGGCGGTCTCAACCTGTCCATCCGCGACGGCTGGTGGGACGAGTGCTACGACGGCAGCAATGGCTGGGCGATCCCGACCGCGGACGGCGTCACCGACCCGCTGCGCCGCGACGAACTGGAGGCCGCGGCGCTCTACGACCTGCTGGGCCACCAGATCGCGCCGCTGTTCTACGACCGCGGTGCCGACGGCGTGCCCGGCGGCTGGCTGTCGATGGTGTGGCACACGCTGGAGACCCTCGGACCGCGTGTGCAGGCTTCGCGGATGGTGCGGGAGTACGTCGAATCGGGTTACCTGCCCGCCTCTCGGATGGTCGCCGAAGCCACGGGTGACGGCTACCGCGGCGCGTTGTCGCTGGCCGACTACCGGACGAAACTGGACGTTTCCTGGCCACGGGTGCGGATCTTCGACACCGAACTGCTCGTCGAGGATTCCGCGCCGATGGTCACCGGCACCGAGGTGACCATCCGGGCGCGGATCGACCTCGCCGGCCTGGAACCGTCCGAAGTGGACGTCCAGGCCGTCGTCGGGAAGGTGGGCGACGGGGACGAATTGAGCGACCCCGTCGCGGTCCCGATGTCGGGCGACGGTATCGGCGCGTTCTCGGCGCGGCTGAAACTGCCGCATCCGGGGTCGATCGGTTACACCGTCCGCGTGCTGCCGAAACACCGTCTGCTGGCCACGCCCGCGGAACTGGCCCGAGTCGTCCACGCTTAGGCCGGTACCGAACAAAAGAAACCTCCGATTCTCGATTTCCGCCGAACAATGCGGAACGGCCCGGTGAAATAGACTTTGCCGGGCCGATCGCGAATCGCGGAGGAATGGTGGCTTCGGCGAAGGAAACGAAAACATCGCGCAGGGCCAAGGACCGGCTGCACCATGTCCACGCCCGCGCCGGTATCCGGCAGGACGGCCTGCGCCGTGCGCTGGGGCCGGAACTGCGGGAAATCTGGGGGATCGCCGAGGACGCCGAGCCGGGCCGGGTGCGCGAAATCGTCCTGCTGCGGCTGAACCGCGTTCTCGAGCGGTTCGCCGACCCGCTCATGCCCGAGATCGTCTGGACCGCGTACAACCTCGGCGTGGACCCGGTGAACGGCGGGGCGGGCATGGTCGGCCGGATCCGGACGATGGTCGGCCGCGGCCGGGTCGCCGTCTCCGAGCGGACCTGCACCAGGCGGTTCTACGACTTCCTGGGGAGCGTCAAGAACAGCCTGGACGGCTTCCAGGAGGACCTCACCGGTGAGGATTTCAGGCTCGCTTCGCGATGGATAGCCGAGAACGTCCGTCCCGAGCGGGAGCGAAATCCCAGCGAGCCCGTGCCGTCGGTGATGCGGATGTTCCTCGACGGCACGGTATGCGGCCCGGCGGACGAGGCTGGCGCGCCGATCCCGGCCCGCCTCGGCGCGCACGGCGAGTGGCTCTGCGTCTTCACCGACGAACGGCTGCTGGCCGAGTACCGCGCGGTCACCGGAGCGGGCTGGGCCCGGATCCGGCACCGGACCGGCCGCGAGGTCGTGCTCGCCGCCGCCGGTCGCGACGCGGCGACGGGAGTGCTGGTCAACCCCAGGCCGACGCGCGGCGCCGGGATCCACGCCGCGCTCCCGCTCTCCCCGGACTCGATCGCGCGGCTCGCGGTCCGCCGCTAGGGAACGGCGGGCGTACCGCCTTCCCGGATCGGCAGGCCGGCCGAACGCCAGGCGCGGAACCCGCCTTCGAGATCGGTCGCGCCCGGCAGGCCGAGCCGCTGCAGATCCGCGGCGGCGAGACTCGACGAGTACCCCTCGTTGCACACGACGATCACCGTCGAATCCGGGTTCACCTGCGGCAGCCGCCATTCGCTGTCCGGCGCGAGCCGCCATTCGAGGTGGATCCGCTCGACGACCACCGAGTCCGGGATCTCACCCTCTTCGAGCCGGTTGACGTGCGGGCGGATGTCCACGATCAGGGCACCGTCGCGCTGCAGCCGCAGCGCCTGCTCGGGCGCCGCCCGGTCCAGTCCGGCCCGGGCGGTGGCCAGCAGTGTGTCGATGGCGCTCATCGGCCCAGTATCGGGGCCAGCGAGGGGATCTCGGCGGGGACGTCGGCGAGCGTGGCGTATTCGCGGGTCGCGACCAGCGGCGGCGAGTAGGCGTGGACGCTGGCGGCGGGCTCGGTGCCGATACCGGTCACCTGGTGCGCGCGGCCCGCGCCGAAGCCGATGCCCTCGCCCGCGACGTGCGTGCGGCGCCGGACCGGGCCGCCGGGGTAGCGGTACTCCTCGCCGAGTTCGCCCTGCAGCACGGTGAACGAGCCGGACGCGCCGCCGTGGTCGTGCGGTTTGGTCTGCTGGCCGGGCAGCCAGGACAGCAACCACAGTTCGACGCCGTCGGTCAGCGCGAGACGCGCCCACCAGCGGTGGTCGGCGTCGAAGCGCAGCAGGCCGCGCAGGCCCGAGGTCAGTTCGGTGGCGACGGTGGAGGTCAGGTCGGCCAGTTCCCGCGGTGTCCACAGCAGACGGTCGGGGTGCAGCAGTTCCGGCAGCAGCGGGTCGACCAGCTGCGGATGGATCTCGAAGTCCTGGCGCGGGGTGATGGACGTGGTCACGGTGACGCTCCTCGTGAGGGTTCGCGGGCTCGGAAAGCGGGGCCGAACGCGGCGCGACACGGGGTGCCGTCGGAAGAGCGGGGACTCAGCCGTGTCGCGCGGTGGTACACCCGCACGAGGCGACGAGGAGCAGGTCGATGGCCCGGCGGCGCCAGAACGAGCCCCCGATGACGGGGAAGGCGGCGGACACGGACCTGATCACGCGCTCGATGCTGCCACAGCGGCCGCGTCCGGGGCGCGTCGTCCCACTCCCTGGACCAGCCGCTTTCCCCCGACCGGCGGCCCGGTGCACACACGCGCGCGAGTGCGGACACAATGGGCGCGTGAGCGAGCCGATCCAGCCCAGCGAACTTGACGACCTCGTGGTGAGGATGACCGGTGTCGGGGTCCGCCGAACAGGCAACGACCTCCTCGCCGACCTCGATTGGACCGTGGAACTGGACGAGCGCTGGGTGGTGCTCGGCCCGAACGGCGCGGGCAAGACCACCCTGCTCCGGCTGGCCGCGGCCGAACTCCACCCGACCTCGGGAACGGTCGACCTGCTCGGCGACCGGATCGGCAAGGTCAACATCTTCGAGCTGCGCCCGCGGATCGGGTTCACCTCGGCCGCGATCGCCCAGCGTGTGCCGGGTGAGGAGCGCGTCGTCGACGTCGTGGTGAGCGCCGGGTACGCCGTCGTCGGCCGCTGGCGTGAGGAATACGACAGCCTCGACACCGACCGCGCACTCGAGCTCCTGGGCGCGCTCGGCATCGCGCACCTGGCCGAGCGCACCTTCGGCACGCTGTCGGAGGGCGAGCGCAAGCGGACCCTGATCGCGCGTTCGCTGATGACCGATCCGGAGATGCTGCTGCTCGACGAGCCCGCCGCGGGGCTCGACCTCGGCGGCCGCGAGGACCTCGTCGCCCGGCTTTCGGAGCTGGCCCTCGACCCGGAGGCGCCCGCCATGGTGCTCGTCACCCATCACGTGGAAGAAATCCCGCCGGGGTTCACCCACGCGTTGCTGCTGCGCGACGGCCGCGCGGTCGCGTCCGGACTCGTGGACGACGTCGTGACCAGCGACAACCTGTCCAAGACGTTCGATCAGGACCTGCTGCTCGAACGGTCCGGTGATCGCTTCTTCGCCCGTCGCCGCTGACGGGTCGTACTGACCGGTAGCCTGCAATCTGTCTTGGACGGTTAAGGAGGACGGCGTGGGAGAGTTCGTAAGTCTCGAGGTCGAAGGCGGGGTCGGCACGATCCGGCTGGACCGCCCGCCGGTCAACGCGCTGAACAACCAGGTGCAGGCCGAGCTGGCCGAGGCGGCCCGTGAGGCTTCCGAGCGCGACGACGTGCGCGCCGTGATCCTCTACGGCGGTGAGAAGACCTTCGCGGGTGGCGCGGACATCAAGGAGATGGCCGAGCGCACGTACCCCGAGATCGCGAAGTTCGGCGCCGCGCTGACGGCGTCGCTGGCCACCATCGCGAACATCCCGAAGCCGGTCGTCGCGGCCATCACCGGCTACGCGCTGGGCGGCGGCCTCGAACTCGCGCTGACCGCCGACCGCCGGATCGCCGGCGACAACGTCAAGGTCGGGCAGCCCGAGATCCAGCTCGGCGTCATCCCCGGCGCCGGCGGCACACAGCGCCTCGCGCGGCTCATCGGCCCGAGCAAGACCAAGGACCTCGTGTTCACCGGCCGGTTCGTGAAGGCCGAAGAGGCCCTCGCGCTGGGCATCCTCGACGAGGTCGTGGCGCCGGACGACGTCTACGCCGCCGCGCACAAGTGGGCCTCGCAGTTCGCGAACGGCCCGGCTGTCGCGCTTCGCGCCGCGAAGGCCGCCATCGACGGCGGTCTCGACACCGACCTCGCGAGCGGCCTCAAGCTCGAATCCCACCTCTTCGCCGCGCTCTGGGCGACCGAGGACCAGCGCAACGGCATGAAGTCGTTCATCGAAAACGGCCCCGGCAAGGCCACCTTCGAGGGGAAGTGACGCGATGACCCAGGTGAACGACCCGGCGCCGAATCCGCACGCCACCGCCGAAGAGGTCAAGGCCGCCTTCGACGACCCCAAGCTCGCCAACGTGCTCTACCACGACTGGGAAGCCGGGACCTACGACGAGAAGTGGTCCATCTCCTACGACGAGCGCTGCATCTCCTACGCGACGGACGTGTTCAACGCCGTCGCCGGTGAAGACGGCCAGCCGTACCCGACCGCGATGGAACTGGGCAGCGGCACCGGTTTCTTCCTGCTGAATCTGATGCAGGGCGGGGTGATCAAGAAGGGTTCGGTCACCGACCTCTCGCCGGGCATGGTGCAGGTCGCGCTGCGCAACGCCGAGAACCTCGGCCTCGACGTCGACGGCCGGGTCGCCGACGCGGAGCGGATCCCGTACGAGGACAACAGTTTCGACCTGGTCGTCGGGCACGCGGTGCTGCACCACATCCCGGACGTCCGCGCGGCGTTCGCCGAGGTGCTGCGGGTGCTGAAGCCGGGCGGCCGGTTCGTCTTCGCGGGCGAGCCGACGAAGGTCGGCGACTTCTACGCGCGCAAACTCGGCCAGATCACGTGGTACCTCACCACCAACCTGACCAAGATCCCGGTGCTGAACGGCTGGCGCCGTCCGCAGGAGGAACTCGACGAGTCCTCCCGCGCGGCCGCGCTGGAGGCCGTGGTCGACATCCACACCTTCGACCCGTCCGAACTCGAGTCGATGGCCCGCGGCGCGGGCGCGCAGGACGTCCGTGCGGTCACCGAGGAGTTCGCCGCGGCGCTGGCGGGCTGGCCGATCCGGACCTTCGAGGCCGCCGTGCCGCAGGAGAAGCTCACTCTGCGCTGGCGCCTGTTCGCGTACCGGCTGTGGCTGCGGCTGTCCGCATTGGACAAGAAGCTGCTCGCCAAGGTGCTGCCGCGCGAGCTGTTCTACAACGTGATGATCACCGGTACCAAGCGCTCGTAGGTTGCCGTACCACTTCACCCTCGATGACGTCGCCTTCCTGCGCTCCGGCGCGGGAAGCGCGGCGCTCGCCGAATGCTCGTCCTTGCCGCTGACCGACAAGACCCGCATCGCCGACGTCGCCGCCGTGCGCCGGATCGCCCCGGACCACGCGGCCGCGGTGCTGGAAACGGTGGTGCTGCGGCGGAAGTCGTCGGCCAAACTGGACTCCGCGGGTTCGTGGCTGTTCACCGGCGACGCCCTTCAGCAGGCCAGCGCCACACTGGTGGCCCGACACCGGGCTTCGCGGCTCGCCGGCCGCGACGTCCACGACGTGACGTGTTCGGTCGGCGCGGACCTGGTCGAGATCGCCCGTGTCGCTTCGAAGGCGCTGGGTTCGGATCTGGACGAGGTCCGGCTGGCGATGGCGCGGCACAATGCCGTCGAGGCCGGGGTTTCGCCCGCGTTGCTCCGGGCCGACGCGCTGCGGCCGGTCAGCCGGTCTTCGGTCGTCGTCGCCGACCCGGCTCGTCGTGACTCCGCCGGACGCCGGGCGTGGAAGCCCGCCGATTTCCTGCCACCGCTGGACGGTCTGGTCGAGGCGTATCCAGGCCGCGAACTCTCGGTGAAATGCGCGCCGGGTCTCGATTTCTCCATCGCGCCCTGGGCGGACGAGGTCGAATTGGTCTCTCTGGACGGTCAGGTCCGCGAGGCGTGCCTGTGGCGCGGCGTGGGTTCGACGGTGTCGCGCCGCGCGACGGTGTTGCGTTCGGACGGTGCACAGTGGACGGTCACCGACGCCGATCCCGACGAGATCCCCGTGCGCGAGCCGGGCGAATGGATCGTCGATCCCGACGGTGCCGTCGTCCGTGCCGGACTCGTGCGGCATTACGCCGCACGGCACGGTTTGTGGCAGCTCGACGAACGCATCGCGTACCTGACCGGCGACACTCCGCCGCCGGGAATCCGGGCGTTCCGGGTGTTCGAGCACGGACCGTACAGCGAGAAGAATCTTCGTGTACTGCTGAAAAAACATGATATCGGTCGATTGGAAATCCTCGTCCGAGGTCTCGACATAGACCCGGATGCCTTGCGGCGCAAGCTGAAACCTCGCGGAGGTGAAGAAGCTACTTTGGTTCTGACCAGAATCGGTCGTTCTGGAGTAGCGTTCCTTTGCCGCGCACAGCTGACGTGAGGAGCACTTCCATGAGCCGGTTCACCGGTCTGCTGAAACTGGCCGCCGCCGCGGCCGCCGGAGCCGTCCTCGCGGGCGGCGCCACCGCCGTCGCGAACACCGACGACGCCACCTGGCGGCGCGGTCACGAACCCGCGAACATCGGCCAGGTCAAACTCGACGTGAAGGCCTACTACGGCGATGTCGTCGGCAGCGACGGCAAGCACGGGTACTCCGAGGGCAGCCGGTTCGTCTCCGACACCAAGCGGCAGGTCGAGGACGCCAAGCGCTATCTCACGCGGCGGCTGGACCGCGGCGTGAAGAACCCCGCCGTCGTGTTCGACGTCGACGACACCGCCGAGGTCACCTACGGCTGGGAAGCGGACAACGACTTCGGCTTCGACCCGAAGAAGCAGCAGGAAGCGATCGACAAGGGCACGTTCGTCGCGAACAAGCCGGTGCTGGAGCTGGCGAACTGGGCCGCGCAGCGCGGCGTGAAGATCTACTTCCTGACCGGGCGCAACGAGTTCCAGGGCCCGCAGTCGCTCAAGAACCTCGCGAACGAGGGCTACCCGGCACCGGCGGGGGCGTTCTTCAAGCCGAAGACCACCGCGCCGGACTACCTGCCGTGCGGGCTGACCTGCACCACCGTCCAGTACAAGGCGGGCACGCGGAAGCACATCGCGTCGACCGGGGCGACCATCCTGGCCAACTTCGGCGACCAGTTCAGCGACCTCGAAGGCGGCTACGCCGAATTCCCGGTCAAGCTGCCGAATCCGATGTACTACCTGCCCTGACGGGAATATCCGCGCGTTCGGCGTCGCTGTGCCCCGTATGTCTGACAAAAAGGTGTTGAAGCCCAGCGCGGACCACCCGATCACGGTGGCGCCGAACGAGGCGCGAGTGGTCGTCACGATCGGCGGCAAGGTCGTGGCGGACAGCGCGAACGCGCTCACCCTGCGGGAGGCGAACTACCCGCCCGCGCAGTACATCCCGCGTGCCGACGTCGACTTCGACCTGCTGGAGCGGACGGACCACTCGACGTACTGCCCGTTCAAGGGCGACGCGTCGTACTACAGCATCCGCACCGGCGACGGCCTCGCCGAGAACGCCGTCTGGACCTACGAAGCGCCGCACGACGCGGTCGCCGAGATCAAGGACCACGTGGCGTTCTACCCGACGAAGGTCGACTCGATCGAAGAGCGCTGACCTTCACGGCAGCTGGTTGATCCGGTCCGCGTCGGCCGCGAGCGAGGTGTCGGACTCGATCCGCCAGGCCTCCAGGCCCGGCGCGTCCAGCAGCGCGTCGATCAGGGCCTCGTCACCCGCGACGAGGGTCGAATCGAAGTCGACCTCGGTGGCGACGCACCACGCGCGGTCGTCCGGCCAGAACAGGTTGGGCGACTGCGCCTCGAACCAGTTCGGCCGGGGCCGCCAGCCGAGTTCGGTCGCGGCCGTCAGCGGTCCGTGGAACAGCAGGTAATCCCGGCCGGGATGGCGCAGGCGAGGCGCGGCGAGGTGTTCGCGCGACAGCGTCGCCTCGTCGGCCCAGCCGTAGCCCTCCCAAAGGCAGAACCAGCCGTTCAGTGTGCTCGTGTGCCGGCCGAGCACGGCCAGCAGCGCGGTGAGGCTGTGTGACGGCAGCGAGCCGCGGTCCGGCGGGGAGCCCCGCCAGAGCGAGCCGGTGAGATTCACCGGATCCGGGGAGCCGACGAGCGCGTGCCACTGCATGGCGGCATGGGCCCGGCGTCCCGTCTCGGCCGCTGCCTCACGCCAGCTCGCCCAGCCGCCGCGATCACGCTCGGCGGGATGGCAGACACGCGCGTACGCGGCGTAGCCACGCGGAACCGTGCGGCCCGCCGCGCCGAACGCCCCACCGAGCCTGGGGGAGATCCACTCGGCGGGAGACGGGTCGAGCACCGGCAGCAGCACGACGGCAAGTCTTCAGCAAGATCAAGTGAAGCGCATCTTGTCGGTGGCCGGGGGCATACTGCCGGACGTGGGTGTTCCGCTGCGTCGACGGTCGGGTCGTTCGGTGTACCGCGAAAGCAGGCCGGTCGCGGCGGTGGCCGGCGTCGTCGAGAGCGTCTGGACGGGGTTGGTGGGCTGCCGTCGTCCGCTGAGGGTGTTCCCGGACGGCTGTGTCGATCTCGTGTGGGACGGGACGGTGCTGGCCGCGGTCACCACGGTGCGCGGGGTGCTGCGGCACGAGCTGCCTTCGGCGGTGTGGACCGCCGGGCTCCGCCTGCGGTGCGGCGTCGGTGGTGCGGTGCTGGGCCTGCCGATGACGGAGCTGCCCGCGGACGCCACCCCGTTGCGTGACCTGTGGGCCGCCCGGGCTCGTCGTGCGGAGTCCGAGTTGGCCGGATGCGGGACGCCCGGCGGGGCGCGGGCGGTGTTGGAGGCGTTGGTCGCCGAGAGGCTCCGGGACGTCGAGGTGGACGGGTTGTCGATCGCGGCCGCTCGCGCGTTGAGCGTGCCCGGCGCCCGCACCGATCGAGTGGCGGCTCGGCTGGGTGTGAGCGAGCGCGGTCTCCGGCGGCATGTCCGGCACGACGTCGGCGTCGGCCCCAAGGAGTTGCAGCGGGTGCTGCGCTTCCACGGGTTCCTGAAGCGGGTCGAGGCCGTGGCGCGCGACCACGCGTCGCTCGCCGACGTCGCCGCCGATGTGGGCTACGCGGATCAGTCCCATCTCGGGCGGGAATGCCGCCGTCTGTCGGGCGCTTCGCCCGGCGCGCTCGTGCGGTCCTGGACTGGCCGAAACGTTCCAGACCGAGGCGGCCCGTAGAGGCGAGGATCGGGAAGTGCTCGAACCTTTCCGCGTCACCATCGACATCCGTACGGACGATCTCGACCTCAACGGCCACGTCCGCGGCCCCGCCTACCTCGCGTACGCCGATCACGCCCGCTGGGAATGCGTGTGGGCGGCCGGGGTGGACCCGTTGGCTTTGAAGGCAGGGAACCTCGGCCCGGTCAACCTCGAAACGACGATCCGGTTCCGCCGCGAGCTTCGCGCCCGCGCGCGGATCGACGTGCTGACCCGGTTCGTCTGGGAGCCGGGCAAGGTGTCCCGGGTCGTCCAGGAGTTCGTGGCGCCGGACGGTGCCGTCGTGGCCGAGGTGGAAAGTGTCTCCGGACTGCTGGATCTCGAATCGCGGCGCTTGGTTCCGGATCCGGGACAGCATTGGCGGAAATACGCTTCACGGCCGGAGGTTCTCGGCTTGCGGTGACTGGGTCACCCGCTTTTCGTAGAGGCTGGTGGGCCATTTCGCTTCAGGTGGGTCCGCGACGTGCTCGAATCCCGCGCGCTCGTAGTACCCGCGCAAGGCGGGGTTGTCCCTCGTGGTCGCCACCCGGACGAAGGTCTTGTGGTGATCCGCGGCCTTCTCGCCGACCCAATCGACGATGCGGATCCCGAGCCCGGCCGCTTTCCGCGCCACCGCGAGGCGGCCCAGATAGTAGGCCGGTTCCGTGGTTTCGCCCCAGAGTTCGGGATCCGCCTCGGACACCGCACAGGTCGCGATCGGCCCGCCGGGTCCGACGATCAGCAGTGCCTCACTCGCCCGGATCTGATGCCGCACCGAATCCACGGGAAAGCGTTGCGGCCATTGGTGAAGCCCGCGCGCGGCCAGCCAGGCCGCGGCTTCGGTGAGGAGATCGAGGACGACGTCCTCCTCGCCCGTGCGGGCCGGGCGGATGGTGGCCTCCGGAGTGAGCGGCTCGGGACCGGCGAGGATCGGCATGTCTCGATGATGCCCCGGCGGTGGTTGGATGGCGGTCGTGGTCGACGAGAACCTCGTACGAAAGCTGATCGCGGCACAGTTCCCCGGGTGGGCCGGGCGGGCGATCGAACGCTGGCCCTCCGGTGGCACGGTCAACGCCATGTTCCGGCTGGGCGACGACCTGGTCGTGCGGTTGCCCCTGACCAAGAGCGGCGCGAAGGACGTCGCACTGGAACAGAAGTGGTTGCCCCGGATCGCACCGCGGCTGCCCACGCCGATCCCGGAGGTGCTCGGGGCAGGAGCGCCCGCCGACGGATACCCGTGGCCGTGGTCGGTTTACCGCTGGCTGCCGGGCGAAAACCCGCGCCCGGAAGTACTCCGCTCGCCCGTGCCGCTGGCCGAAGACCTGGCGGAATTCGTGCTGGCGATGCGCCGTGTCCCGCCGGTACCCACGCCTTCCCTCGCGCACCGCGGCGGACCGCTCGCGACGTTGGACGCGGAGACCCGGTCGGCGATCGAAAGCCTCCGCACGATTCCGGAAGAGAACGTCGACTGCGACGCCCTCCTTGCGCTTTGGGAGGAGGCTTTGCTGATCCCCGCGTGGGAGGAACCACCGGTGTGGCTGCACGCCGATCTGATGCCGGGCAATCTGCTGGTGGATGGTGGCCGCCTTTCCGCGGTGATCGACTTCGGCTGTATGGGTGTGGGCGATCCGGCCTGCGACCTGTTCCCGGCGTGGAACCTGTTGCCCGCCGACGCGAGAGACGTGTTCCGGGAGGCACTGGACGTGGACGACGCGACCTGGAGCCGCGGCCGCGCCCGGACGCTTTCGCAGGCGCTGATCGCACTGCCGTACTACCGCACGACCAACGAGGCCATGGCGGGGAACGCGCGGCACGTGATCCGGGCTGTGCTGGACGAGGTGGGGTGAACCACCGGCTTGCGGTGCGGTCACCCCGGCTCGCGGAGCTCGCTGCCGCCAGCGCGCCGGTCTGAGGTGGCTCAACATCGCGGCGGACCAGCAAGGCTTGGTATACGGGCGTTTACGGCCGAGGCCGTGGTTGCCCGGCTTCAGGTCGAGGGGTTGGCGTTGGATTAGGAGGGCCTGGACCCATCGGTGGGCAGGGGCGATCGCGGCCGGTTGTTCGGTCTCGGAAGCTTCACGGGGCGGCCTATGTCCTGAGGTGCATGGTGTTTCTCCTTGGTGTTCCGGTCGGGTCGAGGTAGGCGGGTGGGGTGAATTCGGGTAGTCCGTCTTGGGCGATCTGCACTTTCCATTCGCTGCGGTGGATCAGCCGGTGGTGTTTGGTGCAGAGCAGGACGAGGTTGTCGATTTTCGTTTCGCCGTGATGCCGCCAGAAAACAATGTGGTGGGCGGTGCAGCGCGGGACGGGCATGTCGCAGCCGGGGAAGGCGCAGCCTCCGTCGCGGAGGGTGAGTGCGTATTTCTGCGCCAACGACACAGTTCGTTTGGAGCGGCCGATGTCGAGGGGTTCGCCTGCGGTGCCGAGGACTCCGGGTCGGACGCGGGCGTCGCAGGCGAGGATGCGGGCGTCGGTGGCGCTGATCGGTCCGACGAGGTCGAGGTGGGCCTCGCCGACGTCCCGGATCAGGTCGTCATAGGACATGGTGATGAGGATGTGGGTGGCTTCCCCGGCCTGGCCGGGAAGATTCCGGCTGGTGGTTTTCAGTCTCACGTAGTCGGTGAAGGCGTCCCCGTAGCGTTCGTCCTGGCTGCGGGAGTCTCGGACTCCGTCGATGGCTTTGTGGGGTTTGGCCATCGGATCCAGGTCGGACTTCAGGCGGGCGTAGGTTTCCAGGTCCAGTCTCGCCTTGAGGCCGAGGGTGCCGTCGCGGTGCTTGACGAACCGTAGCTCCGGGCGGGTGTCTTTCGGGTCCTCGTTGCGGGGTTCTTTGCCGTCGGGGTCGAGTTCGTCCAGCAGGCGGCGTCCGGCGCGGGCGATTTGCCGTGGCCCCGCATGTCTGGCCAGTTCGACGAGGATCTTCTCCCCGGCCCGCACATCGTCCTCAGGAACACTGGACGGGATCCGGGCGAGAGTCTTGATGATCGCGTCGATCTGGCCACCACCGATCGCGCCCTCCGCAGCAGCCTCAGCCGTCAACGGCGCCAACGGTGGTTCGGGATCCCCGCCGATAGCGGGGCCGGGATGCAGGGCCAGGACCCGGTCGGCGCGGGCGGCGGCTTCCTTGTCCGACACCAAGAAGTCTTCGAGTATCAGCCCAGCCAGCGTCGAATGACCGCTGCAGCCCCGAATCCCGCGCGAGTTGATCTCGGCGAGGATCGCGTTCTGCTCGGCGTCCAGTTGGCGCTTAAGAACTTCGAGTTCCTGTTTACGTGCATGCAGCGTCGCCGTATCGACGCGCCACCACTCGGTGGACGTCTTCGGGGATGCATCGTCGCTGGACACAAGATCAATGCTACGCCGATTCGAACACCTGTGCTATCGCATGTTCAGACTATATCGAAAGATGTAGGGCGCCTAAAGGTAATGCGGAGGGCGTGGGTGGTTGCAATTAGTCGACTAAATGCGGCGGGGAGAGGGGCAAGGTAGGTGCGCGGCGTCTGGGACCCGTGCTAACGTCGTCGCTGAGCCCCGTATGGGCCTACGCATGGAGGTAGCGGCTACTCGGCCACTGGAGATCGGCACATGCCGTCTCGCACAATCACTCATCCCCACGTCGTGGGATGACGCCTCCATGCGGTGCGCCCGAATATCGGGCCCATGTGTGCTCCTCCGGTGACGGTTCCGCGCCCTCCTGTCGACACGGCGATGGGAAAGGAACACAGTGAGCTTCAACGACCAGGTGATCGAAGAATTCAGGCAGGGCAAGGGCGGCACGCTCGAGGGCTGGAAGCTGATCCTGCTCACCACCACCGGCGCCAAGACCGGTGAGCGGCGGACGAATCCGTTGGCGTATCTCGAAATCGACGACAAGACCGTCGTCGTCGCTTCGAACATGGGCGCGCCGGCGCATCCGGGCTGGTACCACAACATCCGGCGTGACCATCGGGTCACGATCGAGACGGAGACCGAGACTTACGAGGCCATCGCGTCCATCCCGCCCGCCGCGGAACGTGACGCGCTGTTCGCGAAGGTCGTCGCCGAAGAGCCGGGATTCGCCGAGTACCAAGCGAAAACGACGCGCGAGCTGCCTGTCGTGATTCTGCACCGGATCGACGACCGGGTGCGGGGGATGGGCGATTTCCTGGTGGAGGTCCACAAGTGGTTGCGGGAGGAGCTCAAGTCTCTGCGCGCCGGGGTGGAGGACATCGTGGCGGGCCGCGCCGACGCGCTCGTCATGGAGAAATCCTTGAAGGCGCACTGTGTTTCGTTCTGCGAGGCGCTGACCAAACATCACACCGGCGAGGACATGGGCGCGTTTCCCATTCTGGCACAACGGTTTCCCGCGCTCGCGCCGGCGTTGACGAAGCTCGGGGAAGATCACGTCGTCGTCGCGGCGACGCAGGAGCGGATCCGTGACCTCGTGGAGGGTTACGTGCACGGCGAGAGTGATCCGGCACGTTTGCGTGACGAGTTCGACGCCCTCGCGAGCAAGCTCGAAGCGCATTTCGCCTACGAAGAGCGAAGCGTCGTGGCCGCCCTCAATGTGACGATGACCGGCTGATCGGGGCGGACGCCCTGGGGTTTCGGCCCCGGGGCGTGTACCGTAAGTGGTGGCGACGCCATCGGCGTGACGCCGCGAGGCGGGCGGAAATCGTCCCCGGCCTCGCCGAAGACCGCGAAGTAGCGGTCCCCCTCGAAAGGTTTCACCGTCAAAACTCACAGCACGGACAGTGCGCTGTTCAGTCACCCGCTCGCAGCTCAGGACGAGCCCCACGAGCCGGCCATCCCCCAGGGCGAGCGATACATGGATCTTTTTCGCGAACCTTCTTACCCCGCACCGGAACCATCGGCCGACGTCGTTCGTTGAGCTGACAAGTCCAACGTTTTGGGTGTCGTGTCGTCCAGCACGCTCGCGCAGAATTCGTCGCGGGCATGCCTTCGTGCGCCGCGTCGTGCCTCAGGCTCCAGCAGCCGGCACATGCCTCGGCCATCGACAAGAAACGGCGACATGACCTCAGTTCTCAGACCCCCGGACAGTGAAGAGCGGCAGGCGCCGCAACCCCTCCTGTCGGGAGAGCAGTCCCGCACCGAAAACCTTCTCGTCAAGCTGTTCGCGGTGGTGCCCCTGGTGGCACTGGCCGCCTCCGTCCCCTTCGCGTGGGGCTGGGGCCTCGGCTGGGTGGACCTCGGCCTCGCCGCCGGGTTCTACTTCCTCACCGGCCTCGGCGTGACCATCGGATTCCACCGCTATTTCACACATGGCGCCTTCAAGGCCAATCGCGGCCTGCGGATCGCCCTCGCGGTCGCGGGCAGCATGGCCATGCAGGGCCCGGTCATCGGCTGGGTGGCCGACCACCGGCGGCATCACGCCTTCGCCGACCGCGAGGGTGACCCGCATTCCCCCTGGCGCTTCGGCACCACCCCGGCCGCGCTGGCTCGCGGCTTCTGGCACGCCCATATGGGCTGGCTGTTCGAACGTGAGAAGACCAACGCTCAACGGTTCGCCCCGGATCTGCTCACCGACCGTGACATCGCCCGGATCGATCGCCTGTTCCCGCTGCTGACCGTCGCGACCTTGCTCGCGCCGGCCGTCCTCGGCGGTGTGATCACCTTGTCCTGGTGGGGCGC
Source organism: Amycolatopsis sp. SB7-3 (assembly GCF_041021335.1). Taxonomy (NCBI): domain Bacteria; kingdom Bacillati; phylum Actinomycetota; class Actinomycetes; order Pseudonocardiales; family Pseudonocardiaceae; genus Amycolatopsis; species Amycolatopsis sp. SB7-3. Next base: position 564,718 of record NZ_JBFPJQ010000001.1, on the reverse strand, counting down.
GGTCACCGCCTTCTTCTGGGCGAGTCTCGTCCGGGTGGCGCTGCTGCACCACGTCACCTGGTCGGTGAACTCGCTGTGCCATCTGATCGGCGACCGCCCGTTCGCCGCCCGCGACAAGTCCGCCAACTTCTGGCCGCTCGCCATCGCCTCGATGGGCGAGTCCTGGCACAACTCGCACCACGCCGACCCGACCGGCGCCCGGCACGGCGTCCGCCGCGGCCAGCTCGACATCTCCGCACGGCTGATCTGGCTGTTCGAGAAAGCGGGCTGGGCGACGGACGTCCGGTGGCCGAAGGCCGACCGCCTCGGTCGCAAACTCAATCCCGGCCACTCGTTGTCGCTGCGCCGTCGTACGCAGCGAGCCTGAGCTGTCAGCGGATCGCGCCCGCGATGGCGTCGATCAGCTCCGGCCCGTCGGAGAACACCGGGTCGTTGTGATCCGCGCCGGGGACTTCGATCGTCCTGGCACCGGCGGCCTGGGCCACCTCCCGGCTCTGCTCGGCGGGGACGATCGAATCCTCGGCGCCGAACACGACGGTCACCGGCGCCTTCACACGGGCGACGGCGTCCGTCGTCGGGAACTCGTCCCGCAGCAGCCAGCGGACCGGCAGGAACGGGTAATGCCGTTGTCCGACCGACGCGAGGTCGACGAACGGCGAACGCAACACGAGCGCGGACGGCGGACGTTCGGTGGCCAATTCGGTGACGACCGCCGAGCCGAGGCTCTCGCCGAAGTAGATCAGCGGCGTTCCGGCCTCGCGTGTCAGGAAGTCCTGTGCGGCGCGGACGTCCAGCGCGAGCCCGTCCTCGGACGGCTCGCCGGGATTGCCCCCGTATCCGCGATAGTCCAGGAGCAGCACCGAGAGCCCGCGCGCGGTCAGCGCGCGGGCCAGCGGCGCGCGAAACGACCGGTTCCCGGCGTTGCCCGGCGCGACCAGTACGGCCGCTTTCGCGTCGGCGACCGGGAAGTACCAGCTTGCCAGGCTCAGCCCGTCCGCGGTGGTGAGCGTGATGTCCCCGCAACACCTTCTTGCGCACGCTCAAGCCTTCGTCGGGGGAAGGCCGAACCGTGCGAACAGGTCCGCGTCGAGGAACGAGGTGATGTCGCGGATCCGATCGTCACGAAGGGACAGCACGGTGATCGACCACGGGGTGTGCACGGCGTCCGCCGATTCGCCGAGGTAGCAGGCGACGGCGGGCTGCCCGTTGGCGGTGACGATCTCGGTGTGCCAGCTCGGGCACCGGCCGAGCGGGACCTCGGTGGCGAAGCCGGCGACCGCCTCGATACCGCTGTACCACTGCGCGAGCGGCGGCATGGACCAGGTGACGTCCTCCGTCAGCAGCGCCACGAGCGCGTCGGCGTCACCACGCTCCAGCGCGGAGGCGAAACCCGCGGCGATCTCGCGCGTCCGGGTGTCGTCGGGCCGACCGCCGGGCGGCGGGACCCTTTCCGCCACGATCGCCCGCGCGCGTTGCAGAGCGCTGTTCACCGCTGCCACCGAAGTGTCCATTATGGACGCGATTTCGGCGGCCGAGAAACCGAGGACGTCGAAGAGCACCAGAGCGGCGCGCTGGTTGCCCGGCAGGTGCTGCAGCGCGGCGACGAACGCGAGCTCGATGGCCTCACGCCGCTCGTACCGGGTCTCCGGGCCGTCGGGGTACGGGCCGAGCCACGCCACCTCGGTCAGCGGGGCGTGTTCGAGCACGACTCGCTCGCTCGACGGGCCGAGGTCCATCGGCAGCGCCCGTTTCCCGCGTGCCGCCGCGATGTCGAGGCAGGTGCGGGTGGCGATCGTGTAGAGCCAGGTGCGCATCGAGCTCCGGCCCTCGAACCGCTCCATCCCCCGCCAGGCCCGCAGAAGCGCGTCCTGCAGGGCGTCGTCGGCGTCGTGGGCCGAGCCCAGCAGGCGATAGCAGTGGGCGTGCAGCTCGCGCCGCAGCGGCTCGACGAGCCGATCGAACTCCGCGTCGTCGGTGCGCACGACGGCTACTTGGCGCGAAGCGCGGTGACGGCGGGGGAGAACATCGTCGTCTTGATCGCGGACAGCGTGCCGCGGTCCTTCCCGGCCAGCGGGCGGACGAGATCGGCCGCGTACTCCAGCAGCGCGGGTTTCTCGGCGACGGCGTCCACGAGCCCGAGGTCGCGCGCGTCGGTGCCGCCGAACCGTCGTCCGGTGGTCATCGACGCGATCGCGGCGGCGGGGGTGAGCTTGCCCTGGATCAACGCCGCCATCCCCGGCGTGAACGGGATGTTGATGTCCGCTTCGGGGAAGCAGAAGAACCCGCGATCCGCCCGCATCACCCGGAAGTCGTGCGCCATCGCCAGCATCGCCCCGGCGCCGAAGGCGTGTCCGTTGATCGCGGCGACCGTGTGCACGCCGAGGGTGAGTACGCGAGCCAACAGTTCGTGGACGTCGGCGACGTACTGCGCGGCCGTGGCGGGGTTGCTGGTGAGCCAGTCGAGGTCGAGGCCGTTGGAGTAGAACTTCCCGGAACCGACGGTCACCAGCACCGCCGGATCCGGATAGGCGACGACGGTGTCCAGTTGGGAATGCACGGTTTCCAGCCAGGACGGCGAGAACCGGTTCTCGTCGTCCCCGAGGTCCAGCAGGAACACCGGGGCGTCGTGGCGCAGAGTGGGCATGTCAGTCCTTCCGTGGGGGTGGGAGCAGGAGTATGGCGTGGACCGCGGCGGACAGCCGGGCCCGGGAGTCTTCGGAGATCGGCTCGCCCGCGGTGAACGCGCGGCGGAACAGGGCCGTCGGCAGGTCGACGACGCAGGTCGTCAGCACTTCGACCGCCTGAGCGTCCCGCCTGCTCCATAGCCGTTCGGCGAGCGTGACGAGAAGCCTGACCAGGCGTTTGTCGAGTGCGAGGAGCTCGCCGGCGAGATCTTCGGGGACCTGCGGGCCGAGCAGATGCTCCTTCTTGACGGTGATGAGCAGGCGGGCCGCTTCCGGACGGCGGTGGGCGAATTCCGCCGGTGCGTCCGCCGCGGCCGCGATCGCCGCGGCCGGGTCTTCCGCCTGATCGGCCAGCTCGGTCTGGAGGTCGAGAAAGGCGCTCGCCGCGCGGAGCCAGACGCGGGCCAGCAGCGCGCCGAGCGAGCCGAAAGCGTGGTAGATCGTCCCGTTGGACACGCCCGCGGCGGCCGCGAGGGAGCGCACGGTGACGCCCCGGGCGCCGACTTCGACGACGAGGCGCTCGGCCGCGTCGAGCAGCCGATCCAGGTCGTGCACGCGGGGCCGGGGCATGCGGCGAGGATAACAGAGCGCTTGCTCTAAAACGACGCGACCCTGTGACGTGCTTCACCTGGCGGGCTGTCACATCGGGCAGTTGGCCGGGGTCAACCCCGCGAACCACCGAGAAGCCAAGGAGAAACCGAAATGACCACCGCTTATGTCATCGTCACCGTCGTCGGAGCGTTCATGGCCGCGTTCTCGGCCGCCTCGATCTTCTTCCGCGCCAAGTGGGTCGTGCAGCCGCTGGCCGACTACGGCGTTCCGCGCGCCTGGTGGACCCCGCTCGGGGTCGCCAAAGCCGCGGGCGCGCTCGGCCTGATCGCCGGCCTGTGGGTGCCCGCGCTCGGCGTCGCGGCCGGGATCGGCCTGGTGCTCTACTTCACCGGCGCCGTGATCACCGTGCTCCGCGCGCACTGGCCGTCGCACGTCGCGTTCCCGCTGATGTACATGGCGCCTGTCGCCGCTTCGCTCGTGCTGGGTTTCGCGGCCTGATGTCAGGAGTCCGGGGACCACACCGCGAGTTCGGCGCCGCCGGGCTCGCGGAAGTGGAACCGGCGCCCGCCGGGGAACGAGAACGGCTCGACCGTGACGATGCCGCCCGCGGCCTCGACGGAAGCCCTCGCCTGTGCGAGGTCGTCGGTGCGGATCGTCACCAGCGGCGCGGCCGTCTGCTGCGCGGTGTCCTGCTGGAAGCCGAGCGAGACCACGCCGCCGCTCTGGACGTCGGTGTACGTCGGGCCGTACGCCGTCGCCGTCCAGCCGAAGGCCTTTTCGAAGAACCCGCTCGAGCCCGCCGCCGAACTCGACGGGAACTCGACGAAGTCGATTTCGTACATGGGCGCCGAAGCTACTCCGGCCCACCGACAAAAACCGCGTCAGACGCTGCGCAGCACCGAGACCACGACGCCGAGCACGCTCGCACGGTCCCCGTCGATGACCTCGTAGGCGGGGTTGCGCGGTTCGAGGTACACGTGGCCGTCGCGGCGGCGGTACACCTTGACCGTGGCCTCCTCGTCGATCATCGCGGCGACGATCTGGCCGGAGTGCGCCTCCTGCTGCTGCTTCACCACGACGATGTCGCCGTCGCAGATGGCCGCGTCGATCATCGAGTCACCGCGCACCCGCAGGCCGAAGACGTTGCCCCGCCCGGTGAGTTCACGCGGAAGGGTCATCACGTCGTCGACGTGCTCGACGGCGGAGATCGGCGTGCCCGCGGCGATGTCACCGACGACGGGGACCGGCACGGAGTCCTCTGTGGACTCCTTCGACGCGGTGCCGTGCAGGAAGGCGCGCACGTCGATGGGGCGCGAGATGGAGCTGCTGCGGCGGAGAAAACCCTTCTCCTCCAACGCCGCCAGATGCTTCGACACCGAGGACGTCGAGCGCAGCCCGACCGCTTCGCCGATCTCGCGCGTGCTCGGCGAGTAGCCGTACTCCACCACCCATTCGCGGATGGTCAGCAGGATCTTCTGCTGCCGCTCCGGCAGGGAAGCGGCTTCCTCGAACAGCTCAAGATCGTGGTAGGCGGTCATCAGCGGAATGGTAGTTCGTGCGGGCCGCCGCGATCGCCGCGGTGTCCCAGTGGAACGGCCGCCGCGCGACGTGGCCGATCGACGGCGGTCATCCGTCGTCGAGATCGGCCGGATGGCGGCACGGCCGGGCCGAAAGTCCGATCCCGCGAACATCTCCGCGAGGTTGACTCGATCGTATGAACACGAAGATCACCGCGGCGGTGCTCGCCGCCGCGACGGCCACCATCGCCCTGTCCGGCTGCGGGCTCAAGGAAGGTCTGACCGAAAAGGCGAACGGACACGTCAAGACGGTCAGTTACGCGACCGGCGCGGAGGGCAAGCGGGACAAGGACGCCCGGCTGCCGGACTGGGTGCCGGACGGGGCGGCGTCGGTCACCGAGGTCATCCGGACGACGGGTTCGGAGCGGCTCCTGAAGTTCACCGGCGGCACGCTGCCGGCGCTCTGCGTGCCGGGGGCGGCCGCGACACAGGCGGCCACGCTCGCCGCGCAGTGGTGGCCGCAGGGTCAGGAGGGCAGGACTGACAAGGTCTGCGGCGAATGGCACGTGCTGGTCCAGGGCTCCGACGTGTACGCGTTCAAGCCGGAGACACTGGTGAGCACGAGGTCTTGAGTCATTCCCCGGGCGTGAGCGCGTCGGCGCAGACGGCGAGGTCGTGCACCAGCCGTTCCCGGCCCGCTTCCGAAAACGGGGCGAGCATACGGTCCTGGACCTCGCGCACAAGACCGCTCGCGGCGCGGAGCTGCGCGCGTCCGGCGGGGGTGAGCGTGCTGGGCAGGGCGCGGCCTTGCGGCGCGGTCGACGGCCGGGTGACCAGTCCGCGGTCCTGCAGACCGCGCAGGACCAGGTTCATCGACTGCCGGGTGACGAACACGGCCCTGGCCAGTTCCGCGTTGGACAGCCCCGGTCGCTGCGAGAGCACTTCGAGGCAGGAGTACTGCGGCACGGTCAGATCGAGGGGGCGCAACGCGGTGTCCATCGCCGTCCGGAGCGCCGTCGCCGCCCGCTTCAGCAGGTATCCCGCCGATTGGTCCAGTGGTCCGACCGTCATGTCAGCATCATGACATAACAGCGCCTGTCAGACCGTGCCAGTGTCGTGTGCGGCGTCTGACAGGGGCCCCCGACACGCTCTGGAATGTCATTCCAGAAGCGACCGAGGGGTCACCATGAACACACCTGTCACGATCATCGGCGCCGGTCTCGGCGGGCTCACCCTGGCCAGGGTCCTGCACGTCCACGGCATCCCTTCCGACGTCTACGAAGCCGAAGCGTCGCCGACCTCACGCCTGCAGGGCGGGATGCTCGACATCCACGACTACAACGGCCAGCTCGCGCTCGAAGCCGCCGGGCTGATGGACGAGTTCCGCGGCATCGTCCTGGAGGGCCGTCAGGCGCTGCGGGTACTGGACCGGGACGGGACCGTCCTGTTCGAGCGGGGCGACGACGGCACGGGCGGCCGGCCCGAGGCGCAGCGCGGTGACCTGCGGCGGATGCTGCTCGATTCGCTCCCCGGAGGCACCGTCCACTGGGGACACAAGGTGGTCGGCGTCCGGACGCTCGGCGACGGCCGCCGCGAGGTGACCTTCGACGACGGCTCCACTGTCGTCACAGGTCTCCTGGTCGGCGCCGACGGGGCCTGGTCGCGGGTCCGGCCGCTGCTCACCGACGCCGTTCCCGAGTACTCCGGCACGTCGATCGTCGAGACCTACCTGTACGACGCGGACACCCGGCACGCCGCCGTGGCGAAGACGGTCGGCGGCGGATCGATGTTCGGGGCCGGGACCACGGAGGGCATCGGCATCAACGCCCACCGCGAAAGCGGCGACACCCTGCACGCCTACGTGGAACTCGGCAAGCCGTTGGCGTGGTTCGACGCCATCGACTTCTCCGACGCCGAAGCGGCCAAGGCGGCGATCGTGGCGGAGTTCGGCGACTGGTCGCCGGAGCTGACCGCGCTCATCACCGAAAGCGACATCGCGCCGATCCACCGCCCCGCCTTCACCCTGCCGTTCGGGCTGCGCTGGGAGCGCGTGCCCGGCGTGACCTTGCTCGGCGACGCCGCGCATCTCGCGCTGGCGAACGGCGAAGGAGCCAACCTGGCGATGCTCGACGGCGCCGAACTCGGCAAGGCGCTCGCCGCGCGTCCCGACGACGTCGAGGCCGCGCTCGCCGAGTACGAACAGGCCATGTTCGTGCGCTGCGAAACGCCGATCGAGGAGGACTTCCTGATCGAAAGCATCTTCGGCGAGGACGTTCCCGAGGTGCTGCTGAACATGTTCGAGGAGCGGAAGGGCTGAGTCAGGCCTTGCCGCCGGCGAGGGCCTCCAGGCCGCGGACGATCGTTTCCGCGCTGGGGGCCCGGTCCGGGGCGACGAGGTGCTGCAGCATCACGCCCGTGATGAGGGCGAACTGGACGGCGCCCGCCGCGTCGGCGTCGGTCGCGGACAGCCGCTCGCCGAGGACCTTGCGGGCCTCGTCCTGGGCGTCGGCGAGCCGTTCGCGCAGTTCCGGGAAGCGGATGGCCTGGGTGACGCTCTCCAGGACGGCGGTCCACAGGTCGCGCTGCTCGCCGAAGGAGTCGACGAGGCCCTGCCAAGTGGTGGTGAGCGAAGCGTCCTCCGGCTCGCGCAGGCGCTCGACCACTTCGGTGGACAGCTCGATCATGGCCTCGTTCATGAGGGCCTCTTTGGAACCGAAGTGGTACCCGATGGAGCCGAGGTTCGCTCCCGAGGCCGCGGTGATGTCCCGTGCGGTGGTGTGCGCGTAGCCGCGTTCGATCAGGCAGCGCTTGGCCCCGTCGAGGAGGTCCTCTCGTTGTCCCATACGGCGATCCTAGCGCCCCGCTGTGACAAGCGTCTTATACAAATGTATTATACAAATGTTCAAGACGCCTAGCAGCAAGGAAACCCGACGATGAATCGCTACGTCCTGGGCAACTTCGCCCCGGTCGCCGAAGAGATCACCGCCTTCGACCTGCCCGTCACCGGGAAGATCCCGGACGACCTCGACGGCCGCTACCTGCGGATCGGCCCGAACCCGCTCGGTCTCGAAGACGCGTCGGCGCACATCTGGACCCTCGGGGAGGGCATGGTCCACGGCGTGCGCCTGCGCGACGGCCGCGCCGAGTGGTACCGCAACCGCTGGGTCCGGTCGGCCTCCGTTGCCGACCGGCTCGGGGAACCGCGGCGCGGTCAGGTCGCCGACGAGCGCCTGGACTTCGCGCCGAACGTGCAGGTCGCGGGCCACGGCGGCCGCCTCTACGCGCTCATCGAAGGAGGTCTGGCCCCGTACGAGCTGACCGACGAACTCGACACCGTCGGTCCCGCCTCCCTCGGTGCGACCGAACAGGGTTTCTCCGCCAACGCGCACAGCAAGTACGACCACGCGACCGGCGAACTGCACTCGCTTGCCTTCCGGTACGGCGCGGATTTCGTGCAGCACATCGTGATCGGCCCCGACGGGCGCAACCGGAGCGTCACCGACATCAAGGCGCCCACGTTGCCGTACATGCACGACTTCGCGCTCACGGAGCACTACGTGGTGTTCTACGAGTCCCCGATGGTCTTCATGCCCGAGCGCCTGGCGACGGGCGTGCCGTTCGGCTGGAACCGGGAACTGCCGTCACGGCTGGGATTGCTGCCGAGGGCGGGCGGCACGGTGCGGTGGTTCGAGACCGCGCCCGTCATGGTCGGTCACACCCTGAACGCCTTCAAGGACAACGGAACCGTGGTGGTGGACGTGGTCGTGCATCCCCGGCCGATCGACTTCGCCGACGTCGGTGCCTCGAAGCCCGTGCTCGAACGCTGGACCGTGGATCTCGCGGCCGACCGGGCCACCCGCACACTGCTGCACGACCGTCCGCAGGACTTCCCTCGCCTCAACGGCCGGTTCGGCGGAAAGCCTTACCGCTACGGCTATTCGGCGGCGGCCGAGCTGTACGCCACCCCGAGCGCCGCGGAACCGGACCGCCCCGACGAGGGATTCAGCAGCGCCTTGCTGAAGCACGACCTCCTGGCCGGCGTCACCGAAGCCCACGAATTCGGCCGCGACGCGAGCGCGGGGGAGACCGTGTTCGTCCCGTCGGCCCGCGCGGCCGCGGAGGACGACGGCTACAACCTGGTCTACGTCCACGACCGCGAACGCGGTGCGGCGGACCTGGTGATCCTGGCGTCGCAGGATTTCACCGGCGAGCCTCTGGCGAGGGTTCACCTGCCCGCCCGTGTCCCCTTGGGACTGCACGGCAGCTGGATCCCCGCGGCCTGACGCCGATGGCTAATCTGGGGTGATGCTGACCGGTGCGCGCGAGGTCGAGGTGTTCGAGGCGGCCCGTGGCCGGTTGGAGGCGATCGCGTATCGCCTGCTGGGGTCGGCGAGCGACGCCGAGGACGCGGTGCAGGACACGTTCCTGCGCTGGCAGTCCGCCGACCGCGGGTACGTCGAGACGCCGGAGGCGTGGCTGACGAAGGTGCTCACCAACCTCTGCCTCAACCGGCTCACCTCGGCCCGGGCCCGGCGGGAAACCTATGTGGGCCAATGGCTTCCCGAGCCGGTCTTCGCGGGGGACCGGATGCTCGGTCCGTCCGACACCGTCGAGCAGCGCGAATCGGTCTCCATCGCGATGCTCACGCTGATGGAACGGCTCTCGGCCAAGGAACGCGTCGTGTACGTGCTGCGCGAGGCGTTCGGGTACTCCCACGCCGAGATCGCCGAGGTCCTCGACGTCACCGAGTCGAACTGCCAGCAGATCCACCGGCGGGCCAAGCAGCATCTGGCCGCCGACCGGCGCCGGGTGGAGGTCGACACGGCCGCGGCCCGCAAGATCGTCGAGGAGTTCCTCGCCGCGGCGCTCAGCGGCCGGACCGACGCGCTGGTGCGGCTGCTGGCCGACGACGCGATCAGCGTGGGCGACGGCGGCGGCGTGCTCTTCTCGCTGCCGCGGCCGATCACCGGCGCGGTCCGGGTGGCGAGGTTCCTGCGCGGCCTCTTCAAGCCGAGCGCCGCCAAATGGTCGTTGATCGGCGGCAAGCCCGAGCTGTTCTCCACCGTCGCCAACGGCGTTCCCGCGCTGGTGCTGATGGTGGAGGACAAGCTCGTCGGCGTCGTCTCCTTGGAGGTCACCGCCGACGGGATCGCCGCGGTCCACGCCCAGGTGAACCCCGCCAAGCTCGACCGCGCGGCGGGTCAGTGGGGCGTTTCCGAGCACGGGGAGCCACTCACCGTCCCCTGGTGACCCGGATCACAGTCCGCCGCTGTCAGGTTTCGTGTCGCTGCCCGGTTCAGGCAGCGAACACCGACCGGACAGGAGTGAGACCATGAAGCACCGAATCGTCGTTCTCGGAGCCGGATACGCCGGAGCCAACGCCGCCGGGCGGCTGGCCAAGCGGCTGCACCCCGCCGACACCGAGATCACCCTCGTCAACGCCGACCCCGAGTTCGTCGAGCGGGTCCGCATGCACCAGCTCGCGACCGGCCAGGACCTGAAGCCCCGTCTGCTGACCGACGTGTTCGCGGGTACGGGTGTCCGGGTGCGGACGGCGTGGGTCAGCGCGGTCGACACCGAACGCAAGACCGTCGCCCTCGACGACGGGGACATCGCCTACGACACGCTCGTCTACGCCCTCGGCAGCGCCGCCGCGGACAGCGGTGTCCCCGGCGTCGCCGAGCACGCCCACCACATCGACGGCAAGGGCTCAGCGCTGCGGCTGCGGGAACGTCTCGCCGACCTCGCCGCGGGCGGGACCGTGCTCGTCGTCGGCGGTGGTCTCACCGGCATCGAGGCCGTCACGGAAATCGCCGAAGCCAGGCCGGATCTCCAGGTCGCTCTCGCGGCCCGCAGCGGTCTCGGTGACTGGATGAGCGAGAAGGCCCGGCGTCACCTTCGCGGGACCTTCGAGAGGCTCGGCATCACCTTGTACGAGGACACCGACATCACGCGTGTGGGGCCGGACGGTGCGACGACCGCGGCCGGCCGCGGGATTCCCGCCCAGGTGACCGTCTGGACGGCCGGTTTCGCCGTCCATCCCATCGCCGCCGCCACGACACTGGACGTCTCCGCGACGGGACGGATCGTCGTCGACGACACGATGCGGTCGGTCTCGCATCCGGACGTCTACGCCGTCGGTGACGCCGCGCTCGCGACGGGTGTGAACGGGACGCCGCTGCGGATGTCCTGCGCCTCGGGCGTTCCCACGGCCTACCGCGCGGCCGACGCCATCGTCGCCGCCCTGACCGGAGGCTCGCTCCCCGAGAACAAGATCGGGTACACCGGCCAGTGCGTCAGCCTCGGCCGCCGCGACGCCGTCGTGCAGTGGGTGACCCCGGACGACCGGCCGAAGGACTCGGCGCTCACCGGTAAAACGGCCGCCCGGCTCAAGGAGATCATCTGCAAGGCCGCCGCCTGGAGCATCTCGCACCCGACGTCGATGCTTCCCGTGCGGCGCCGCCGCGTCGTCCGGGCCGAAGAACTCGCCGGCGTCTGACCATCCGCCCGCCGAACAAAAGGAACGATCATGATCCTGATCACCGGAGCGAACGGCGTCGTGGGACGTCAGGTGAAGAATGTCCTGCTGCGCCAAGGTATCGACGTCACCGCGATCACACGCGCCGATGGGGACCTGTTCAGTCCCGCCTGGATCGAACCGGCGCTGGAAGGTGTCGAAGCGATCCAGATCAGCCCGCGGGCGACCGGCCCCGGTCTCGAAGAGCTGCTGAAGCTGGCCGCCGGACGAGGGATGCGGCGGGTGGTGCTGCTGTCGGCCACCACCGTCGAGTACCCGGCCGGGGAGGCGCGGTTCGCCGCCCAGTTCAAGAAAGCCGAAGACCTCGTCACGCGCTCCGGTCTGGAGTGGACGGTCCTGCGCCTGGCGGATTTCGCCGCCAACGCGCTGGCCTGGGTACCCCAGCTCCAGGCGGGTGACGTGGTGCGCGGCGCGTACGGCCGCGCCGCCACCTCACCGATCCACGAAACCGACATCGCCGAGGTCGCCGCGCGAGCCCTTCTCGGCGACCTCCCGGCGGGGTCGGTGTCCACGCTGACCGGTCCGGGATCGGTCGACCAGCACGAGAAGGTGCGGCTCATCGGCGCGGCCGCCGGCCGGGCACTGTCCTTTCAGGAGCTTCCGCCCGAGCGGGTACGGCAGGGAATGCTCGCGCAGGGACTACCCGAGGAGGTCCCCGACCGCCTGCTCGGTTCCCTGGCCGACTACAGCGAACGCCCCGGGCCCACGACCACCACGGTGGAAGAACTCCTCGGACGGCCCGCGCTCACTTTCGCCGACTGGGCGCGCGACAACGCGCCGGCCTTTCAGGCCCAGCCGATCCGCTCGTAGAACGGCGTGATCCACGCCCGGAACCGATCACCGTGGGCTTCACGGGCGGCGGCCACGACGGCGTCCGGATCCTCGGACGGCGTCAGGCCCCGCCCCCGGAGCCACTCGACGAACAGCTCGTGCGAGCCGCTGTGGTCGTCGTCTTCCGCCCGGTAGTAGTAGGCCGAATCGTGGTCGACCATGATCTCGGCGTCGAAACCCAGCAGCCGCAGGAAATCCGTGAAGTCGCGGGCGACGACGTGCTCGCCGCCCTCGTCGCCGAAGACGACGACGGGTGCGAGGGCGAGGTCCGTTTCGTCGTCGGCTCGCCAGATGGCGTAAGTCGAGCCGCTCCCGTTCGCCTGGGCGAAGGGGATCAAGCGCGAGAGGAACGCGGGGTCGTCCAGCTCCTGGGGGAAGCTGCTCTTGTCGTCGTAGTCGTACAGCTCGAAACCGTCGGCGAGGTAGTCGCGGGTCGAGTCGTAGAGGTCCTTCAGCTCGTTCAGGACCGGAATCGGTGAGTACACGCGGTCACCTTATGTCGCGACGGGCCCCGGCGGCGTCGAATGCGGGCGCGAGGGGCGCGAGTGCGCCGCGGAGCAGGTCGGGCAGTGAGCCGGACGGCACGACGAGCCCGCCGGCCGAACTCGGCTGGAGCCACCGCTGGAGCGCGATCCGCACCGCCGCGGTCACGCTCGCCGCGAGCACATGGGCGACGTGCGGCGGGATGTCGTCCTGGCGTCGGGCGATCGCGTCGGCGAGGGGCAGTTCGAGCGCGCTGGTGGTGTCGGCGAAAGCCTCGCGCAGCGCCGGACGGGTGGTGATCAGCAACAGGGCGTCGCGTTGGTGCTCGCCCGGGTCGGTGTACTGCTCGACGATCGCCTCGATCACGGCGTCGGCGAGGCCTACTTCAGCGGGCTGGGCCGCGACCGCGGCCGCGATCCGCGCTTCCCGTTCGGCGGTGACGGCGGCGACGATGGCCTGTTCGCGGCTGGAGAAGTAGTTGTTGTAGGTCCGGGGCGAGACTCCGGCGGCTTCGGCGATGTCGTCGACGCGCACGTTTTCCGGGCCACGCTCCAGTGCCAGCCGCAGCGCCGCCTCGCGCAAGGTCTTCCGGGTGGCCTGCTTCTTCTGGTCGCGCAATCCGGTCACCGGCCGAGTATCCCAGCAAACTTGCGCGAACGCAAACTTGCGTGCACGCAAGTTTCTGCCTACTGTCGGGCACCACATTCCCCACACGAAAGGACCCAACCCATGCGTGCCAAAGGAATCGCCTACGACACCGGCTTCGTCCGGGGCGGCCGGATCTCCCGCGAGAACTTCGATCTCGACCTGGTGAAGCGCGAACTGGCCGTCATCCGTGACGATCTGCACTGCAACGCCGTGCATCTCGTCGGCGGCGATCCGGAGCGGCTGGAGCAGGCCGCTCACCTCGCCGCCGAACTAGGGCTGGAGGTCTGGTTCTCGCCCTACCCGCTGGAGCTGACGCCCGAGGAGATGTTGGCGTTGTTCACCGACTGCGCTCAGCGGGCGGAACGGGTCCGGCAGGCGGGAGCGGAGGTCGTGTTCGTCACCGGCGTCGAGCTGAGCCTCATGGACCACGGATTCCTGCCCGGTGCCGACATCACCGAGCGGCTCGAACGACTTTTCAGCAGGCCGGAGAGCCTGGGCGAGCGAACCGCGGAGGCGAGCGCCCGCCTCAACGACTTCCTCGGCGACGCCGTGGCGGCGGTCCGCCGGCACTTTCACGGGAAGGTCACCTACGCCTGCATCCCGTTCGAGCGGGTCGACTGGACCCTCTTCGACATCATGTCGGTCGAACTCATCCGGTCCGCGGAGGTGGCCGACCGATTCCAGGAAGGGGTGCGAGCCCTTGTGGCGCAAGGAAAACCGGTCGCGATCACCGGCTTCGGCACGGCCACCTGGCGCGGCGCCGGCGATCAGGCGCCGCGCAGCATGGAGATCGTCGAGCACGACGAGAACGGCGACCCGGTCCGGCTGAACGGGGACTACGACCGCGACGAGGCCGGTCAGGCCGCCTACTTGCGTGAGCTGTTGGAGATCTTCGACGCCGAAGGTGTCGACGGCGCCTTCGTCTACCTTTTCGCGCTCTCCAACTACCCGCACCGTCCCGACGACCCTCGCCGTGACTTGGACTTGGCCAGTCTCGGGATCGTCAAAGTCTTCGAAGACCGCGACGGTGACACTTATCCGGGCATGCCGTGGGAACCCAAGGCCGCGTTCAGCGCTCTCGCCGACTATTACCGTTCCTAGGCCGTCGGGCGGCCCGCTCCGGCGTAGTCGTCGCCCTGTTTCCGGTAGGTGTGCACCTGCACCGCCTGCCCGGTCTGCGGGGCGTCGATCATCTGCTGGTTCCCGATGTACAGCCCGACGTGGTGGATCTTCGTGTTCGGCTCGCCGTAGAAGATCAGGTCGCCCAGCTGGGGATCGGTCACCTTGTTCACGCTGTGGTACTGCGTGTGGGCGGTGCGCATGAGCTTGACGCCGGCGCTGGCGTACGCGGCCGTCGTCAGGCCGGAGCAGTCGAAACCGGGGTCGCCGCCGCCGGTGCCGTTGCCGCCCCAGACATACGGCAGCCCGATCTTGTCGATGGCGAAGTTGACCGCGCTCAAGGCGGCCGCGTTCGGCGGCTGCGGGTTCTGGCCGACCGTGCCGTAGACGTTCACCGTCGCGAGCGTGCGATGCATCAGCAGCGGCGCGGGTTGCAGCGTGCTCACGGCGTTCCACCACGTCTGGCCCTGGCCGAGGTCGCGGCCGCCCGCGCACAGGGCACGCCCGGCGGTGAGCGTGGCGTCGTCGATGTTCTGCGGGTCCGGTTTCCCGCCGCTGGCCGACGCCTTGAACCGGTCCCACACCGACGGCGTCAGCTGCAGCGGGCCGCTCGCGTTCGCCGACGAGACGACCTTGTTGTAGAAGTCGCGGACCTCGACCGCGCCGAGCGGTTTGGTCAGCACGCCGTCGGCGTTCAGTCCCGAGCCGGCGGCGCGGCCGTGATCGGAGGCGATCTTCCCGAGCGCGGCCAGCGTCACCCAGGAAAGGCGGCAGCCCGGGGTTTCCTTGCTCAGCGCTACGGTCGTCTTCGCGTACCCGGTCATCGCGCGCAGCGGGATGTCGAGCCAGCCGCTGGTCTTCGACACCCAGGCGTCGAACTCCTGCCCCATCTGCTGCGGGACCTTCGGCTGTTCCTTCGGCATCTCCGCCGGGGCGGACGACGACGGCGGCGGCGTGGGCGGGGCCGAGGACTCGACTGCGGCGGCCTCCGTCTTCGGCTCCTCCTTCGGCGCGAAGGTGATGGCGGCGACCAGTGCGGCACCCGCGACGACGACCGCGGCGATGATCACCGGGAGTCTGCGACGGCGCGAGGTTTCCTGCTCCATCACCGGCCTCCGGTGATCCGGCCGAGGACGAACTCGCGGAAGGCGTCGACATCGGTGGTCAGCGCGACGTCGATGGTGCGGCCGGGCACGGCCTGCGGATCGGTGCTTCGCAGCCTTCGCCGGTCTACCAGTGTCGCGCCTCGGGCGGGGCCGAAGCCGCACTCGACGTCCACGGGGTACGACTCGACGTCGAGGATGCCCGGCCTGATCGCCTCGGCCACCGCGACCGCGTCGTGCATGACCATCCCGGGGAGACCGAGGATCGGGGTGTAGTGCTCGACGTAGGTGGGCGTCAGCGCTTCGAGCGCCGCGCCGAGCGGCCCGGACGCGGCGAGTTTGCCGAGCCAGCCGGTGTCGACCGAGCATTGATGCGTGATGTCCAGCGGGACCAGCACCGTCGGGATGTCCTCGTCGACCAGCACCCGGCGCGCGGCCTCGGGATCGCTCCAGATGTTGAACTCGGCCGCGGTGGTGGAGTTCCCCTTGGTCACCCCGCCGCCCATGATGACGATCCGGCCGATCTTCTCGCGGATGTCCGGATGGGCGGCCAGCAGCAGCGCGATATTCGTCAGCGGGCCGATCGGGGCGATGGTCACCGGTTCGTCGGCGGCTTCCAGCAGATCCACCAGCAGGCGGACGGCGCCGCGTTCGTCGAGCGGGCGCTTCGCCTCCGGCAGGATCCCGGAGTGGCCGGACAGACCGTCCTCGCCGTGGACGAACCCGGCGGACTTGGCGTTGTCGTAGACCATCGGCCGCGCGGCACCGGCGGCGACGGGGACGTCGTCGCGGCCGAAGAGCTGGAGCAGGCGGCGGGCGTTGGCGGTGGTGTGGCTCAGCGGGACGTTGCCGAACACCGTGGTCACACCGAGCAGGTCGACGTCCTCGGATTGCGCGGCCAGCGCCAGCGCGAACGCGTCGTCGACCCCCGGGTCGGTGTCGATGATCAGCTTGGTGCCCATGCGCGTGCTCCCCTTTGCGGTCGGCGGCCTGTTCACAGGTTACGGTCACCGGTATGACGTCCATGTGGGGTGCGCCCGCGTTGTCGCGGCTCCGCGCCTGGGGCCAGGCCCGTCGTGATCCGCGTCAGGCGAAGTTCCTGACCAAGGACTCGCTGCGCTGGGTGCTGCGAAACCGCGCGTACACGCCTTGGTACCTCGTGCGCTACTGGCGGCTGCTGAAGTTCCGGATCGCGAACCCGCACATCATCCTGCGGGGGATGGTGTTCCTCGGCAAGGACGTCGAGATCCACTGCCGTCCCGGCTACGGGCGGCTGGAGATCGGCCGCTGGGTGCACATCGGCGACGGCAACGCGATCCGCTGCCACGAGGGCTCGCTGCGCATCGGCGACAAGGCCGTCTTCGGGCGGCAGAACGTGCTCAACGGCTACCTCGACATCGAACTCGGCGCGGCCACGCTCGTCGCCGACTGGGTGTACATCTGCGACTTCGACCACGTCACCACCGACATCACCGTCCCGATCAAGGATCAGGGCATCGTGAAGTCGCCGGTGCGGATCGGCCCGGACACCTGGATCGGCACCAAGGTCTCCGTGCTCAAGGGCACCCGCGTCGGCCGCGGCTGCGTCCTCGGCGCCCACGCCGTGGTGCGGGGCGAGATCCCGGACTACTCGATCGCCGTCGGCTCGCCGGCGCGCGTCGTCCGGAATCGCCAGGACGACTACGCCGCCGACGCCGCCCGCCGCGAAGCCGTCGCGGACATGGCGCGCAAGGCGAACAAGGCACTGCAGAAGACCCTGGGCGTCGACTCGTAACTCGCGTGATCGAGGACGTGACTCGCGTGATCAGAGACGTAACTCGCGTGATCGGAAGCGGCAGACACGAGTTACGCCTCTGATCACGCGAGTCACGCCTTCAAGCACGCGAGTTCGGCCTCTGATCACGCGAGAACTAGCCGCGCAGCTGTTCGCGGACCTCCATGAGCGCGAAGCCCAGGAGGTTCTGCCCGCGCCAGTAGTCGGGGCGGGTGGCGTTCTTGTCCTCGCGGGCGAGGCCGCTGCCCCAGACCAGGTCCATCCTGGACGCCTCGACGATCACCTTGTCGCCCGTGCCCAGCAGGAACTCGCGCTCCTCGGCGTGCTGACGGAACTTCTCGAGGTTCCCGTCGATGACGATGTCGAAGCGGTGCCGTTCCCACACCTCGGCGTCGAAACCGGAGACCTCGCGCCCGAGGATCTTGGCGGTCTTGGGATCCGGCGCCTGACGGATGTTCGCCGCCGCCTCGTGATCACCGAACAATTCCGCCTTGCTCGCCATCATGAAATGCTCGGCCGTCGGGTACCGCTCGCCGTCCACCACGAACGGCGCCAGCCACCACTGGCTCAGGCACGCCGCGTTGACCCGGCCGCTTTTGAGCGGGGTGTGGCCGTAGAAGAGCTGGTACTCGGGCTCCGCGCCACTGTGGACCAGCTCGCGCAACGCATCGAGACTCCGGACTCCGTCGACCTTGCTCACCATGGCGACCAGTGGACCACAGGCCACCGACAACCCTGTGACGCACCCACTGGACCACTCTCCGTCGTGGCCGGGGCCGGTCAGTACATTCAGCATTCGTGCAAGGGATCGAAACGGTGAGCGCCCGAACGGTCGAAGAGGCCGCCAAGCGATTGGCCGGGGTGGTGACCCGCACGCCGCTCGAACCGAACGAGCGGCTTTCGGCGCGGGTGGACGCCCGGGTCTGGCTCAAACGCGAAGACCTGCAGACCGTGCGCTCGTACAAGATCCGCGGCGCCTACAACTTCATCGTCCAGCTCGACGCGGAGCACCGCGAGCGCGGCGTCGTCTGCGCGAGCGCGGGCAACCACGCGCAGGGCGTCGCGTACGCGTGCCGCCGCCTCGGCGCGAACGGCCGCGTCTACGTCCCCGGCACGACTCCCCGGCAGAAGCGCGAGCGCATCGCGACGCTGGGTGGTTCGCATATCGAGGTCATCGTCGTCGGCGAGACCTACGAAGACGCCTTCAGTGCCGCGAAGCAGGACGCGGAGAGCACCGGCGCGACGCTGGTCCCCGCGTTCGACGCGCCGGAGACGGTCGCCGGTCAGGGCACGGTCGCGATGGAGGTCGTCGCGCAGCTCGGGTTCGTCCCGGACGTCATGGTGGTGCCGGTCGGCGGGGGCGGCCTGCTCGCGGGGATCGCCGCGTGGGCCGCGGAACGCGCGCCGGAGATGCGGATCGTCGGGGTCGAGCCGGCGGGCGCGACCTGTATGGCCGCCGCGCTGGCGGCGGGAGAGCCGGTGCGGCTCGAGAGCGTCGACACCTTCGTGGACGGTGCGGCGGTCGCGCTGGCCGGATCGGTGACGTATCCGCTGGTCCGCGACGGCGGTGTCGAGCTCACCGACGTCGCCGAGGGCGCGATCTGCACCGAGATGCTCGCGATGTACCAGTCGGACGGCGTGATCGCCGAACCCGCGGGTGCGCTCGCGACCGCCGCGCTCGGCACGACGGTGAAGATCGACCCCGGGCAGATCGTGGTGTGCGTCGTTTCCGGCGGCAACAACGACGTCAGCCGCTACGGCGAGGTGCTCGAACGGTCGTTGATCCACGAAGGACTGAAGCACTACTTCCTGGTGGGATTCCCGCAGGAGCCCGGCGCGCTGCGGCGGTTCCTCGACGAGGTCCTCGGGCCGGACGACGACATCACGCGGTTCGAGTACGTGAAGCGCAACAGCCGGGAGACCGGCCCGGCGCTGATCGGCGTCGAACTCGCGCGGCCCGGCGACCTTGAAGGCCTGCTGCACCGCTTGGAGGTCAGCCCGCTCCAAGTCGAGCGGGTGGAACCCGGCAGCCCGCTCTTCCACTTCCTGGTGTGACCCCCTCCCGCGTTTCGTCCTCTGAATGCGGTCCTTGCGCGTGCAACGAACGCATCCAGAGGACGAAACGCGGCTAGCGGAAGGCGGCCAGATGCGTCCGGGCCCAGGTCGCGAACGGTCGCGGCTCCCGTCCGGTGAGGTCCTGGACGGCACCCGTGACCTCGGAGTCGTCGAACTCGCCCTCGGCGAAGAAGCGGAAGAAGGCGTCGACGTACTTCGCCGGCATCTCCGCGCTCATCGTCACCCGCGCCTCGGCGTCCGAAAGCGGATCCAGGCGCAGCTCCCGCCCGAGCAGTTCGCTCAGGACGCGGAGCCGGTCGGCCGGCCGGAGCGAACCCGGACCGGTGATGGCGTACGCCCGGCCTTCGTGTCCCGGCGTGGTCAGCGATTCCGCGGCGACGGCGGCGATGTCGTACGGATCGATCGTCGCCACCGGCACGTTCGCGAACGGCTCGCGCACGACGTCCCCCGCGCGAAGCTGCGCGACCCAGTGGAGCGAATTCGACATGAACCCGCTCGGCCGCAGGAAGGTCCACGGCAGCTTCGAAGCACGCACCGCCGCCTCGGCCGCCATGTGCATCCCGGCGACGGCGTTGTCCGCGTGCCCGCCGACGACCGAACGGGACGACAACAGTGTCACCTGCTCGACACCCGCCTCCCGCATCACCGCGAGCGCGCCGGGCATGTCCTCGTAGCCGCCGAGCAGGAAGACCGCCCGGACACCGTCCAGCGCGGGTTTCAGGCTCCTGGCCTCGTTGAGATCGCCCACTACCGCTTCGACGCCGTCCGGCAACGGCCGCGGTGTGCGGACCAGCGCCCGGACGGGATGCCCGCCGCGCGCCAGGATTCCGGTCAGTTCCGAGCCGACGTTGCCGCCTGCCCCGGTCACCAAGATCATCCAGTTCTCCCCAGTGCGGTGGCCGCCGTCACACCGGCGGCCGTCGACGGCAACCCTGCCAGGGAGATCAGGACGGCTCAAGGCGCCTTCGGCACCGCCGGGTACGGGACGAAGGTGCTCGTGTTCTCGTCGACGGTGAGCTGCTTGCCGATCGTCGGGAACGCGCGCTGCGAACAGGCCGGACGTTCGCAGACTTTGCAACCCATGCCGATCGGCGTCGCCGCCGCGCGGTCGTCGAGGTCGAGCCCGGTCGAGTAGATCAGCCGTTTCGCGTGCCGCAGTTCGCAGCCGAGGCCGACGGTGAACGTCTTGCCGGGGCTGCCGTAGCCGCCGATGTTGCGCGACACCGTCCGCGCGACCCAGAAGTAGCTCTTGCCGTCGGGCAGGGTCGCGATCTGGGTGAGGATCTTGCCCGGCTGGGTGAACGCCTCGTAGATGTTCCACAGTGGACACGCGCCGCCGACGCGGGAGAAGTGGAAACCGGCCGCGGACTGGCGTTTCGACATGTTCCCCGCCCGGTCGACGCGCACGAACGAGAACGGCACGCCGCGGTTCTTCGGCCGCTGCAACGTCGAGAGCCGGTGGCAGACCGTCTCGAAGCCGACGCCGAAGTGGTCGCACAGCCGCTCGATGTCGTAGCGGAAGCGTTCCGCGGTCGACAGGAACGGTCCATAGGGGAGGATCAGCGCGCCCGCGAAGTAGTTCGCGAGCCCGACGCGGGCCAGCGAACGCGCGGCGGGCCCGGAGAACGCCCACGAATCGGCGAGTTCGGTGATCAGGTCGTCGTATTCGAGCAGGGCGATCTGCGAAGCCATCCGGAACGCCTGCTGCCCGACGCGCAGGCTCGGCGCCAGCCGCAGCACCCGCGGCCCGGGTTCGTACCGGTGCTGTTCGCCGTTGGCCTCGTCGATGCCTTCGCTCGTGACGTCGACGCCGTAGCGCTGGATCAGCGTTTCCTTCAGCGCCGCGAGCACCTGACCACGCTGGAGCGGGATGTCGTGCGCCATGCGTTCGGCGCGTTCGTCCAGCTCGGCGACGTAGTTCTCCCGCTCGTAGAAGAAGTCGCGGACCTCCTCGTGCGGCAAGGCGGTGGCGGCGCTTCCGTGCAGGCCCAGGCCGTTTTCGGTGGTCAGCGCGGCGGTGTTCTCGACGGCGTTGCGGTAGCTGCGGTGCAGTTTGACCAGTGCCTGGGCGATCGTCGGCAGGTTCGTGGCCAGGTCGTTGAGCTCGCTGTTCGTGACGTCCACGCCGAGGACCTCGTCGAGCAGCGCTTCCTTCACGTCCGCGACCAGCCGGGCGGTGTCGTTGTTCGCGAAGAACTCGGTGTCCACTCCGAACGCTTGCGTGATGCGAAGGAGCACCGGGACGGTCAGCGGCCGCGAATTGTGCTCGATCTGATTGAGGTAACTGGGTGAGATCTCCAGCACACGAGCCAGATCCGCCTGGCTCATCGACCGGCTTTCGCGCAGATGCCGCAGCTTCGCTCCGGCGAAGGTTTTGTCCACTGAGGCCTCTCTGTCCGCAAGGTTTCCGGGCCTGAACGATTCAGTGAACGGTCAAGCACGTGGATTTTCGCTCCGCTTGCGAACCTGCGATTCGCAACCTTTGCAAGATGCTACGGAAGCTTCGCAGAAATTGGCAAATTGGAGGCCTGGATCGGATTTCCCCAGTCATGTCAGGGTCGGATCAGGAAAGGCGATCACTCGCAAACTTCGCAACACCGGGAGAATCCGATGACTCAGCACGCGCAGCAGCTGGAGCAGGCGGCCGCCGAACTGGCCAAGCAGTGGGAGACCGACCCCCGCTGGGCGGGCGTGAAGCGGTCGTACTCCGCGGCTGACGTGGTCAAGCTGCGCGGCAGCGTGGTCGAGGAGCACACGCTCGCTCGCCGCGGCGCCGAGAAGCTGTGGGACCTCCTGCACACCGAGGACTACGTCCACTCGCTGGGCGCCCTGACCGGTAACCAGGCCGTGCAGCAGGTGCGCGCCGGCCTCAAGGCCATCTACCTGTCGGGCTGGCAGGTCGCCGCCGACGCCAACCTCTCCGGCCAGACCTACCCGGACCAGAGCCTCTACCCGGCCAACTCGGTGCCCGCCGTCGTCCGCCGCATCAACAACGCGCTGGGCCGCGCCGACCAGATCAACTGGGCCGAGGGCAACACCGACATCGACTGGTACGCCCCGATCGTCGCCGACGCCGAGGCCGGCTTCGGTGGCCCGCTCAACGCCTTCGAGCTCATGAAGGGCATGATCGCCGCCGGTGCCGCGGGTGTGCACTGGGAGGACCAGCTCGCTTCCGAGAAGAAGTGTGGTCACCTCGGTGGCAAGGTGCTCATCCCGACCAAGCAGCACGAGCGCACGCTGAACGCCGCCCGCCTCGCCGCGGACGTGCTGAACGTGCCGTCGCTGATCGTCGCCCGCACCGACGCCCAGGCCGCCACGCTGATCACCAGCGACGTCGACGAGCGTGACCGCAAGTACGTCACCGGCGAGCGCACCGCCGAGGGCTTCTACAACGTCACCAACGGCATCGACCCCTGCATCGACCGCGGTCTCGCCTACGCCGAGTACGCCGACCTGCTGTGGATGGAGACCTCCAAGCCGGACCTCGAGGTCGCCCGCCAGTTCGCCGAGGCGATCAAGGCGAAGTACCCGGACCAGATGCTGGCCTACAACTGCTCGCCGTCGTTCAACTGGAAGAAGCACCTGGACGACGCGACGATCGCGAAGTTCCAGCGCGAGCTCGGCCACATGGGCTACAAGTTCCAGTTCATCACCCTGGCCGGCTTCCACGCCCTGAACTACTCGATGTTCGACCTGGCGCACGGTTACGCCCGCGAAGGCATGACCGCCTACGTCGACCTGCAGGAGCGCGAGTTCGCTTCGGAGGAGCGCGGTTACACCGCCACGAAGCACCAGCGCGAGGTCGGCACCGGCTGGTTCGACAACGTCGCGACCGCGCTGAACCCGGAGAGCTCGACCACCGCGCTCGCCGGTTCCACCGAGGCCGAGCAGTTCTGATCCCTCGCAAGTAGGTGCCAGGTGGCGGTCTCCGGACTCCCAGCGGAGACCGCCACCTCCCATCCCCCTCTATCTCTCGCGAAGCCCAGCGGAGGCACACCATGGTTGAGAAGCTGAACTACCGGATCGACGTCTGCGGACCCGCCGGTGACCGGTTCGCCGAGATCCTCACCCCGGCCGCGCTGGACTTCGTGGCCAAACTGGACAACGCGTTCGCCGGCCGCCGCCGCGAACTGCTCGACGCGCGCCGCCTGCGCCGCGAGAAGCTGCAGTCCGGTGAGGAGCCGCTGGGCTTCCTGCCCGACACGCACGCGATCCGCGACGACAGCAGCTGGTCGGTCGCGCCGTCCGCGCCCGGTCTCGAAGACCGCCGCGTCGAGATCACCGGCCCGACCGACCGCAAGATGACGGTCAACGCGCTCAACTCCGGCGCGAAGGTCTGGCTCGCCGACTTCGAGGACGCGACCTCGCCGACCTGGCACAACGTGATCGACGGACAGCTCAACCTGTTCGACGCGATCCGCCGCAACATCGACTTCACCACCGAGGCCGGCAAGCGCTACACGATCGGCGACGACCCCGCGACGATCGTCGCCCGCCCCCGCGGCTGGCACCTGGTGGAGAAGCACATCCGCATCGACGGCCGCCCGGTTTCGGCGAGCCTGGTCGACTTCGGTCTCTACTTCTTCCACAACGCGCGCCAGCTGCTGGCCCGCGGCAGCGGCCCGTACTTCTACCTGCCGAAGCTCGAGAACCACCTCGAAGCGCGGCTGTGGAACGACGTCTTCCTGCTGGCGCAACGGGAACTCGGCATCCCGCGCGGCACGATCCGGGCCACCGTGCTGATCGAGACGATCACCGCCGCGTTCGAGATGGAGGAGATCCTCTACGAACTGCGCGAGCACGTCGCCGGGCTGAACGCCGGTCGCTGGGACTACATCTTCAGCGTCATCAAGAACTTCTCGTCGCACGGCGCGGACTTCGTGCTCCCGGACCGCGCGCAGGTGACGATGACCGTCCCGTTCATGCGGGCCTACACCGAACTGCTGGTGCGCACCTGCCACAAGCGCGGGGCGCACGCCATCGGCGGGATGGCCGCGTTCATCCCGAGCAAGGACCCGGAGATCAACGCGACCGCGCTGGAGAAGGTCCGCCAGGACAAGGAACGCGAGGCGAACGACGGTTTCGACGGCTCGTGGGTCGCGCACCCCGGCCTCGTCCCGGTCTGCCGCGAGGTGTTCGACAACGTCCTCGGCGGCTGGCCGAACCAGCTCGGCAAGCTCCGTGAAGACGTCGTCGTGACGGCCGAGGACCTGCTCGACGTCGCCAGCGCGGGCGGCGAGGTCACCGAAGCCGGTGTCCGCGCCAACATCAACGTCGCGCTGCGCTACATCGACGCTTGGCTGCGCGGCACCGGCGCGGCGGCGATCCACAACCTGATGGAGGACGCCGCCACCGCCGAGATCGCGCGCTGCCAGGTGTGGCAGTGGATCCGCAACGGCACGAAGCTCGAAGACGGCACCGCGCTCACCCGCGAACTCGCCGTGTCCTATTTGGACGAAGAGCTGGCGTCGGTGCGGGCCGAACTGGGCGAGGACACCCGGCTCGGCGACGCCTACGAGATCTTCACCGAGACCGCGCTGGGCGAGAAGCTGCCGAGCTTCCTCACCACCGGTGCGTACGCGCGATACCTGACCACGCACTGATCGAGGCTCCGGCCGCCCCTACCTGACGCGGGGCGGCCGGGTTCCACACCGGTTTGGGACGGTGTGGCCCAACGGGTCCGGTGGCGGAGGCTCCCCGCCACCGGACCCGCTTCACGCGCGCGCTCTTCCGGTAGCGCTGTCGGGCGTGCGCCTCGCCGCGGGGACCCCGCTCACCCCCACACCGCAGTGGGCGGGGTCTCCGCGGCTTCACTCACGCGAGTTCCGGCCCCGGGCACTCACAGGACCGGACGAATCGGTCACGGACCGCGATTAGGTAGGGGTACCTAGTGATACCCCCGTTGTTTCGGCGGCGGGTCGCGCGGATGCTCGGCGCCGGGCGGGAAATCCGCCCGTTTCCCCGAGGAGCCACCATGAAGAAGCAGTTGAGAACGCTCTTGGCCGCGACCTTCGCCGTCCTCGCCGTCGCCCTCGCCGCGCCCGCGGTGTCCGCTTCGGCCGGGGTCTCGGTGCAGCCGGACTGCGTCCGGCCCTGCCACTTCTGATCTTCGCCACCTAGAGCAGCCCCGGGGGTCGTGCCCCTCGCGACCCGCGACGCTCGTGAAGGGGGATCCGGGTCCCCCGACGCCCCGGATTCCCCTTCGCCCCCCCCGCATTCAGAGGACTAAATGCGACCCGCCGCGTTTAGTCCTCTGGATGCGATCAGGGCTCGAAGGCGTTGCCCGTCGCGATCTTCGGCCGCCCCAGTTCCACCGGCTCGGCGACGCGAGCCTTCCGGTAGACGGCCACGGTCGCCTCGGCGATCCGGCCCCAGTCGAAGTCCGCCGCCAGCCGCGACTGCGCGGTCAGCGCCCGCCGGGCGGCGGCGACCTCGTCGTCCAGCACCGCCTCGACCGCGTCCCCGAGGGCGTCGACGTCGCCGGGGCTGAACGCCAGGCCGGTCTCGCCGTCGACGACGACCTCGCCGAGCCCGCCCGCGGTCGAAGCCACCAGCGGCGCCTTCGCGGCGGCGGCCTCCAGCGCGACGATCCCGAACGGTTCGTAGCGGCTGGGCAGCACGACGGCGTCGGCCGCGGCCAGCACGGCGCGCAGTTCGCGGTCCGACAGGTGCCCGACGAAGTCGACCGCGCGCCGGATGCGCAGTTTCCGTGCCTGGTCGACCAGTTCCTCCAGATGCCGTCCCTTGCCGGCGACGACCAGCCGCGTCCCCGGTTTGGCGCGGCGGATCCGGGGGAGCGCGGCGAGCAGATCCTGCACGCCCTTCTCCCATTCCAGCCGTCCGAAGTAGAGCAGCAGCGGCGCGCCGGAGGGGCTGTAGACCTCGCGCGCGTGCGCGACCTCCTCCGCGGGCACCTGCCAGGTGCGTTCCTCGATGCCGTTGTGGATCACGGTGACCGCGTCAGCGTCGACCTCGAACAGATGCGCCACCTCGCGGCGCATGGCCTGCGAGCAGGTGATCAGCGCGTCCGAGCGGTTCGCGAGCCACCACTCGACGGAGTGCACCTGCTGGTTCAGCGGATGCGAGAGCCAGCCGGAGTGCCGTCCGGCCTCGGTGGCGTGGATCGTGCCGACCAGCGGCACCCGCGCGGCCTCCGCGATCGCGATCGCGGGATGGGTGACCAGCCAGTCGTGCGCGTGCACGACGTCCGGCTGCCAGCCGCGCAGCAGGTCGGTGGCGGCGCGGACCATCGCGTGCCCCATGGCCAGCGTCCACGCGACGAGGTCCCGTTCGAAGGTCACGTGCATCGGGTCTTCGGCGACCCGGATGATCCGGACGCCCTCGACCACGCGATCGGTCCTCGGATGGGTCTCGGCGTCGGTGCCCGCCGTGTGACGGCACAGGACGACCACGTCGTGCCCCTGCCGGGCGAGATGCCGGGCCAGGGCGTGGACGTGCCGTGCGAGTCCGCCGACGACCACGGGTGGGTACTCCCACGACAACATCAGCACGCGCATGGGTGGAGGTTACTCGTGAGTCGGTCGGCGCCGGGACGGGGCGATCACCCCCGCAGGTGACGCCGACCGAGGGCGACAGCGGCGGCGATCTTTGCCACCATCGGGTCGATGACGTCTTCGGTGAACGCGGCCGGACCGGCCTTCAAGACCGTCGAACCGGTGCTCTCGACGCCGTGGTCCGCGCAGGTCGGACCCGGCAACGCGCTGCCCGAGTACCCGCGTCCGAGGCTGGTCCGCGAACGCTGGCTGAACCTCAACGGCGTCTGGGAGTACGCGGGCAGCGGCGCGCCCCGCCGCGACGGGTACGGCGAGCGGATCCTGGTGCCGTTCCCACCGGAGTCGGCGCTCTCCGGCATCGGACGACGGGACGAAACCCTCTGGTATCGCAAGGTTTTCCACGTCCCGTCCGGCTGGGACGGTCAGCGGGTGCTGCTCCATTTCGGGGCCGTCGACCAGTCCGCGACGGTCTGGGTGAACAACCAGGAGGTGGCCGTCCACGAAGGCGGGTACACGGCCTTCAGCGCGGACATCACCGACGTCCTGCGCCCGTCGGGATCGCAGGAACTCACCGTCCGCGTGACGGATCGGACCGACGCCGCGACGCATCCCGTCGGCAAGCAGCGGAACGACCCGAAAGGGATCTTCTACACCGCCGCCTCGGGTATCTGGCAGACCGTCTGGCTGGAGCCGGTGCCGTCCGCGCATATCCGGGATCTGGCGCTGACCCCGGACCTCGATGGAGTGACGGTTGTGCCCAAGGTCACAGGCGGCGCCCGCGTGGAGATGATCGTCAGCGAACCCGGCGACGCGGAGGTGACACGCGTCGAAGGAGCCGTTGGGCGGCAGTTGCGCGCGGACGTGCCTTCGCCGCGCCTGTGGGCACCGGACGACCCTTATCTCTACGACCTCCGGGTCCGTTTGCTCGACGAGAGCGGCAACGTGCTCGACGTCGTCGAGTCCTACACCGGGCTCCGGACGATCGGGACGGTCGCCGACGCCCAGGGCAGGCCGCGGATCGCGCTCAACGGCCGGATCACCTTCCTCCACGGCCCGCTCGACCAGGGGTATTGGCCCGACGGGATCTACACCGCCCCCACCGACGAGGCGCTGCGCTTCGATCTGGAGAAGACCAAGGAACTCGGCTTCAACTTCGTCCGCAAGCACGTCAAGGTCGAGCCGGAACGCTGGTACCACTGGGCGGACAGGCTGGGTCTGCTCGTCTGGCAGGACATGCCGTCGCTGACCGTCTCCTTCGACGGTCCACCCGGGACGGCGCCGGACCCGGTCCCGGAGGCGCGGGCGCGGTTCGAAGCCGAGCTGACCGAGATGATCGAGCAGCTGCGCGGAGTGACGTCGATCGTCGGCTGGGTGCCGTTCAACGAGGGCTGGGGAGAGTTCGACACCGCGCGTATCGCGAAGCTGGTGAAGGACCTCGATCCGACCAGGCACGTCGTCGCGAACAGCGGGGTGAACTGCTGCTTCTCCCGGCCGGACACCGGCGCGGGTGACGTCCACGACGACCACACCTACGTCGGGCCGGGGAGCCCCGCGGTGAAGGACCACAGGGTGATCGTCGACGGCGAGTACGGCGGGCTCGGCCTCGTCGTCGACGGACATCGCTGGCCGGGAGAGCCGCAGGCCTACGAGATGACGCCGACCCCGGCAGAGCTGACCAAGCGCTATGCCGAGGTCAGCGGGCACCTCGAACGGATCGTCGCCGGAACCGGCCTTTCCGGCGCGATCTACACGCAGACCACCGACGTCGAGAACGAGGTCAACGGCCTGCTCACCTACGACCGGCGGGTGGTGAAGGCGGACGCGGAATCCGTCGCCACCCGCAATCGGGCGGTCATCGAGACGGGTCAGTCCGGCTGAGCCTCCACCGGGCCGCCGGAGTCACGGACCCGGACGGGCACTCCGAGCAGCTGAGAAGGCAGCTGCCCGGAGTCGTGACCGGGGGTCATCCACACGTCGATCGTGGGTGACCCCTCGGCCTCGCCCTGTCCGACCCCGACCACTCCGGGGACGTCGTCGAGCCACCGGGACGCCGTCACGAGGGCGGCATCGACATCGGATACGTCTTCGGCCACTACGGATGCACCTTGATCCCGAGCGAGGCCTCGACCAGCGTGATCCGGTTGACCACGGTGACCGACGGCGAACCGGCGAACAGCAGGCCGACCGCGTTCTCGCTGAGGTCCGCGACGAGGCTGCCGGAGTCGCCGCCCGCGGAGAAGGCCGTGGTCAGCAACTGCTGCGCGAACCTGGCCACCTTGCCGCCGCCGTAGTTGACGTCCACCGTCGCGTTGATGTTGGTGATCCGCCCGGTCGTCCAGTTCGTGGTCCGGCCGGTCTTCTGCACGAGGGTGCCGACCGCGGGGGCGACGTTCGTGCCCTTGAGGTCGCCGACCCAGTAGATCCGCCGGTCGAGGTCGTGGAACTGGCCTTCGGCGATGGCGGCGTCGACGAAGTTCAACGGGACCGGTTGCCCTGGCTGGATGAACTTGATCGGCACGAACCGGCTGAGCCTGGCGATGACGTCCGCGGGCGCGGTGCCGCCGTCGAACGGTCCCGGCTGCAGGATCGGGTCGCCGATGGCGGCGGCGTTCGAGTTCGCCAGGACGTGGTTGTTGGACAGGATGTAGTACCTGGGCGGAATCCCGGGCAACGCGGTGGCGTCGTACACCGCGGTTCCGTAGGTGCCCGCGGTGATCTTGAAGTGACCGACGCTCACGCCGCCGAAGGCCGGGCGGAACCGTTTGGCCAGGGTGAACGGGCCGACCTGTTGCTGTGCGAGCTCTTCGGGACGGCTGAGCGACGGCGTCGACGGCTCGTCGAGCAGACCGGGCAGCCCGTTGCCCTTCGTCGCGGTGAGGCTGCGGCCCGCCTGGAGTACGCCGACCTCCTGCACGTCGGTGGGAACACCGGAGACGGTCTGCGGGATGACGTCCTGCTTGCGGAGCAGGTCGCGGGGCAGCTTGGTCTCGACGAGAACCGTCAGAGCCTTCTCTTCGGTGTCCGTGCCTCCCGTCCACTTCGTACCGAGGGCGACCCCCACGACGTTCTGGCGGGCGAAGAGACTTTCTTCCTCGGATGCCTGTACTTCGGCCAGTGACTGGAATTCCTTCGGGATCATGTTGCTTTCGATCATGTCGGCCACACTTTTCTGGTTGTCGGCGTTGACGAAGTGCGGGACTCCCGACGAAAGAGTCTTCCCCTTCTGCGACTGGTGGCGCCATAGTGCAATCGGGTACGGCACTTCACGCTGAGCCGTCAGTATTTCCCTTGTGTGGCAAGGGTTTGTGATCGCTCCACCGGACATCGTCCCGGCGTCGCGGCCGTTGAGGGACTTTGGTCACCGATTCGCCGGAAAAGGAAACGGGCGGGCTCGCCGGATCACTCCGGCGGGCCCGCCCGTTCGCGAAAAGCGGTGATCAGCCGATCGCGGCGTCGATCGCCTTGGTGATCGTCTCGTCTTCGGGTTCGGTGCGCGGGCGGAATCGGCCCACCACTTCACCGGACGGGGCGACGAGGAACTTCTCGAAGTTCCACTGGACGTCGCCGGCGGCACCCTCCGCGTCGGCCGCCTTGGTCAGTTCGGCGTAGAGCGGGTGACGGCTTTCCCCGTTGACATCCAGCTTTTCGAACAGCGGGAACGAAACGCCGTACGTGGTCGAGCAGAAGGTCTGGATCTCCTCCGCGGTGCCCGGCTCCTGGCCCGCGAACTGGTTGCAGGGGAACCCGACGACGGAGAAACCCTTGTCCGCGTAGCGTTCCTGGAGCTTTTCGAGCCCGGTGTACTGCGGCGTCAGCCCGCATTTCGACGCCACGTTCACCACCAGCAGCGTCTTGCCTTCGAGCGCGCCGAGCGTCGTGTCCTCGCCCGCGAGCGTCTTCAGCGGGATGTCGTGGATCCCCATGATGCCCCTTTCGTCATTTCCTCAGCAGATCGCGCGCGTCGACGTGACCGAACGGCCCGTCGTCGCGCCGGAACGCGGCCGCGGTCTCCCGCGCGCGGTCGAGTGCCCCTTCCCGGAGCAGCCCGGCGAGCGTGTCGAACCGTTCCGTGTGCACTTTCGCCCGCCGCCGCGCGTAGTCGGCGGCGGAGTCCTTGGTGACCATGAACGCCCAGTCGCTCGAAAGCGCCAGCATCGCTTCGGCGACAGCCTGATCGCGGACGGAGTCGCGGGTCGTCGTGTCCATTCCGGCGACGAGGTCGAGCATCCGGTCCTGCAACGCGGTGTTGTCCCGCACCATGTCGGCGACCTGCTCGCCGTCCCAGACCCGCCAGTCCTTGCCCGAACCCCACGACGACGCCGGGAGATCGACCTTCCCGCCGAGGTGACCGGCTTCGAGCGCGCCCTTGAGCGTCGTGACGCGGACGCCCGCCTCGGGCAGCGCGCGCAGGACGCCTTCGAGCCACGCCGGGCCCTCGTGCCACCAGTGTCCGAACAGTTCCGTGTCGTACGCGGCGACGACGAGCGACTCGCGGCCGTGCTCGGCCTTGAGCGCACGCAGGCGGGCGACGACCGTGTCGACGAAGTCCTGGACGTGACCGCCGAGGGTGGCCGTCGCCATCGCCGGGTCGTACGGCGCCTTGTCCGGCGGCTCGACGGTCTTGCCGGTCACCCGCGAGGGTTTGAGGCCGACTTCGTGCGCCCAGGTGTGGAAGTCGCGATAGGCGGCGTGGCCGGGATAGCCGGCCTTCGGTGACCAGACGCGGTACGTGACTTCGAGATCGCGGCCGAAGCACACGACGTCGGAATCGCCGACGGTCCGCGCCGCCGAGGTGTCACCGTGCAGGGAAGGCCCGTCGACCATGAACCGCTGGACACCCGCGGCGGCGTATCCGGCCTCCATACCGGGCGCGTAGCCGCATTCGGGTGCCCAAATGCCTTCCGGACGTCGTCCGATCCGCAGCGCGGTGTCGGCCAGGCCTCCCCGCAGCATGAAGTCGCGGACCGCCGGGTCGAGCAGCGGCTGGAACGGATGCGCCAGCGGCCCGCCGAGCAGTTCGATCGTCCCGTTGTCCACAAAGGATCGGAGGATCGGGGAGAAACCGTGACGCCAGCGGGTTTCGAGCTCTTCGGATGCCTTGAGTGCCGTCCGGTACTCGCTCGCCGCGAGGTCGCGCAGCAGGGGATCGCCGCGCCACAGCGTGGACGCGTGCCAGGAGCGCAGCTGCCAGTGGCCGAGCCAGTCGTGGAAGGCGTCGATGCAGTACGGGTCGTCGAGCTGGGCGGCGAGGATCGGCGTCATCCCGAGGGTGAGGACGTCTTCGCGGCCCTCGTCGGCGAAGCGGCGCAGGAGATCGACCATCGGCAGATAGGAATGCGCCCACGCCTGGTAGAGCCATTCCTCGCCGACCGGCCAGGATCCGTGATGCGGCAGCCACGGCAGGTGGCTGTGCACGACGAGGCAGAACGTGCCCTCGTGGTCGCTCATCGGCGCACCGCCACGGCGACCAGGTCGAGGCTGGCGTCGAGGTCTTCGCCGTGGATCGCGAAGTCCGCGGCCTTGATGCCTTCGACGTCGGCGAGCAGTTCCGCCGGCCAGGTCGCCTGCCCGGGCAGCTGCCCCATGACGACGTCGAGCTGGGCGTCGATGATCGAGCCGCCGTACTTGGCGTCGAGCTTCGCCACGCCCTCGCCGTGGTGGAGCCCGTGCAGCGTCTCGACCTCGAAACCGGCGTCACGCAGCAGTCCGTCCAATTCGGACGGTGCGAGCTCCCTGGTGTGGAACGGGTTGAGCGGGGTGTCGCTGTCCGGGGTGAAGGTCAGCCGGTTGGGCGTGGTGACGATCAGCCGTCCGCCGGGGGAGAGCACGCGGCGGCATTCGGCGAGGAAGGCGCCCTGATCCCAGAGATGCTCGATCACCTGGAAGTTGGCGACGACGTCGACCGAGGCGTCCCGCAGCGGCAGGAACACCAGGTTCGCCCTCGCCACGCCGATGCCGGGGTAGCGGCGGGCGACGTGCTTGGTGGTGGGGACGTCGTAGTCGAGGGCGAGCACCCGCTCGGCGACGGTGGCGATGAGCCCGGCGCCGTAGCCCTCGCCGCAGCCGGCCTCCAAGACGGTCTTGCCTTCGCACAGCGGCAAGAGCTTGTGATACGCGGCCTCGTGGCGCCGGAACCAGTAATTCTCCTCGGCGATGCCCGGCACGGTGCGTTCACCGGTGAGGTGCAGCGCTTCGGCCCTGGTGGCTGGGGTGGTCACGCCGCGACCCTACCGGCCGGTCACTTCGGCCCGCGTGTCACGTTTCGCGGCGCCACGCAGTCCAGGAGGTATGCAACGGACAATCACCCGCGTACTGCTCGTCGTCTTCGGTCTCATCGAACTGCCCGTCGGGCTGTGGCCGCTGTTCAGCCCGGAGGGCTTCTACCGGGACTTCCCGGGATTCCGCACCGGCTGGGTGGCGATGGACGGCCCCTTCAACGAACACCTGATCCAGGACTTCGGCGGCCTCAACCTGGCGCTTTCCGCGATCCTGATCGGCGCCGCCGTGATCGGGACGACGGCCGTGGCCAGGTTGGCGGCGCTCGCCACCTTCTGCTTCGGGTTGCCGCATTTCCTCTACCACCTGGGCCACGTCTCGCATTTCGAGCCGGTGGACCAGGTGCTGATCATCGTGACGACGGCGCTGGGCGCGGTGCTCCCGGTGGTGCTGGCGCTGATCCCCTCGAAGCGGGCTACACCGGCGACACCGTGATGCCGATGGCACCGGGCCCGAGGTGGGCGCCGAGGATCATGCTGGCGTCCACCAGGGTGCTGTCGACCATATGCGGCAGCCGCGCCCGCAGCCGCCCGCCGATCTCGAGGTCGCGTTCGTCCGGGCCGAACCGGGTGATGGCGACCTCGACATCCTGGTCGCCCGCGCATTCCACCGCGAGGTCGACGAGTTTGTTGAGCGCCCGCCGCTGGCCCGGCACCCGGGTCAGCGGGGCGACCTCGCCGTTCTTCAGCGTCAGCAGGGGTTTGATCGAGAACGCGGAGCCGAGGAACGCCTGCGCCGCGCCGATCCGGCCGCCGCGGCGCAGGAACTCCAGCGTGTCGACGTAGAGGATCTCCCGGCTGCCGCGGAAACGGCGTTCGGCCGCGTCGATGACGCGGGTGGCCTGCCCGCCGGCGGCGGCGACCTTGGCCGCCGAGGTCGCC
This sequence comes from Amycolatopsis sp. SB7-3, assembly GCF_041021335.1. Taxonomy (NCBI): domain Bacteria; kingdom Bacillati; phylum Actinomycetota; class Actinomycetes; order Pseudonocardiales; family Pseudonocardiaceae; genus Amycolatopsis; species Amycolatopsis sp. SB7-3. The sequence continues at coordinate 530,722 of NZ_JBFPJQ010000001.1, read as the reverse complement.
GCGAAACCCAGGCTCATCCCGGTGGTCCCGCTGTCGAGGACGTGCACCGGGATGTTCACCTGCTGGGCGGCCTCGCGGGCGGCGTTCACCGTCTCCGACATCCGTCCCGAGATGTGGACGCTGACGATCGCGGACGCGCCCTTGCTCGCGGCGTCCTGGAACGCCCAGAAGAACGCGGCGACCTCGGGCGGCGCCGTCTTCACCGGCGTCCCCGCCCGCAGATGGCCGATGATCTCCTCGCGGTCGTAGCGGTTCTCCTCGTCGAACTGCTCTCCGACCTGCAGTTGGACCTGAACGACGCCGATTCCCCAGCGTTCGGCGACCGGGGCGGGAAGGCAGGCGGTCGAGTCCGTGATCACGGCGACAGGGCCGGGCATGGAACGCATGGTGGGGCAGGTTATCCCTTCACCATCTCCGGGAGTACCCCGGAATACGGCCGTTCGGGTTAGTCGGCCGGTTACACTCACTTCCGGGTGAATTACCTGGACGATGGTCCCACTAAAACGTGCATCCAGGTGAATGAGGTCACCTCGGCGGGCCGCGGCGCTGAAATGGCCCTAATCTACCGGCCAGTAGAGCTGTTGCCCCGTGGCCGACGCCGGCCACTAACGGGAGGTCGAAGTAGACCCATGACGAACATCGTTGTCCTGGTCAAGCAGGTACCGGACACCTACTCGGAGCGGAAGCTCTCCGGTGCCGACAACACTCTTGACCGCGAATCCGCCGACGCCGTGCTCGACGAGATCAACGAGAAGGCCGTCGAAGAAGCACTGAAGATCAAGGAAGCCGGCGAGGGCGAGGTCACCGTCGTCTCGGTGGGTCCCGACCGCGCGACCGACGCGATCCGCAAGGCGCTGTCCATGGGCGCCGACAAGGCCATCCACGTCTCCGACGAGGCCCTGCACGGTTCCGACGCGATCGCCACCGCCAAGGTGCTGGCCGCCGCGATCTCGAAGGTCGAAGGCTTCGACCTGGTCATCACCGGTAACGAGGCCTCCGACGGCCGCGGTGGCGCCGTGCCGGCGATCATCGCCGAGCTGCTCGGCCTGCCGCAGCTGACCCACGTGAACGAGCTGACCGTCGAGGGCACCTCGATCAAGGCCGACCGCTACACCGAGGACGGCGTCACGCACCTCGAGGCGAACCTGCCCGCGGTGGTGAGCGTCGGCGAAAAGATCAACGAGCCGCGCTACCCCTCCTTCAAGGGCATCATGGCCGCCAAGAAGAAGCCGGTCGAGACGCTGACCGTCGCGGACCTGGGCGTCGACGCGGCCGAGGTCGGCCTCGGCAACGCGTGGTCGTCCGTGCTCGAAGCCTCCCCGAAGCCGCCGCGCACCGCCGGTGAGCGCGTCGAGGACGAGGGTGACGGCGGCAGCAAGGTGGCCGCCTACCTGGTCGCGCAGAAGCTCATCTGAGACAGGTTTCGAGGAGGAATAGGGAAATGGCTGAAGTACTCGTCCTCGTCGACCACGTCGACGGTGAAGTCAAGAAGGTCACGCTCGAGCTGCTGACCGCCGCTCGTGAACTGGGTGAGCCGTCCGCGGTCGTCGTCGGCCCGACCGGCACCGCCGCCAAGGCGAAGGAAGCCCTCGCCGCGCACGGCGCCGCCAAGGTGTACGTCGCCGAGGGCGACAACGCCACCGGCTTCCTGGTCACCCCGAAGGTGGACGTCCTCGCCGCGCTCGCGGAGCGGACCTCCCCGGCCGCCGTGCTCGTCGCGGCCAGCGCCGAGGGCAAGGAGGTGTCCGCTCGTGTCGCGGTCCGCCTCGGCTCCGGTCTGCTGTACGACGCCGTCGGCGTGAACGGCGACGGCAGCGTCGACCAGTCCATCTTCGGTGGCGCGTTCTCCGTGAAGTCCAAGTCCACCAAGGGTGTCCCGGTCATCTCGGTCCGCCCGGGCGCGGTCGAGGCCGCCCCGGCCGAGGGTGCGGCCGCCGAGGAGACCGTCGAGGTCCCCGCGGGCGACCCGGCGAAGTCCGCCAAGATCACCGGCGTCGAGCCGATCGTCGGCGGCGACCGGCCGGAGCTGACCGAGGCCTCGGTCGTCGTCTCCGGTGGCCGCGGTGTCGGCTCGGCCGACAAGTTCGACGTCGTCGAGGCGCTCGCCGACTCGCTCGGCGCCGCCGTCGGTGCTTCCCGCGCCGCCGTCGACTCGGGCTACTACCCGGCGCAGTTCCAGGTCGGCCAGACCGGTAAGACGGTCTCGCCGCAGCTGTACATCGCGCTGGGCATCTCGGGTGCGATCCAGCACCGCGCCGGTATGCAGACCTCGAAGACCATCATCGCGGTCAACAAGGACGCCGAGGCGCCGATCTTCGAGATCGCCGACTTCGGTGTGGTGGGCGACCTGTTCAACGTCGCGCCGCAGCTGACCGAAGAGGTCCAGAAGCGCAAGGGCTGAGTCCTTCGTTCGAAGCGGGGCCGTCCGGGATTTATTTCCCGGGCGGCCCCTTTCCCGTGACCGGGAAGTGACTTCCCAGCCTGAGAGAAGCCTGAGAACCCGCAATTAACGGAACGTGCACTAATCGGCCATCGGGCGCATTGTCGTTGGTACCCCTCCAGGGGTAGACCTGGGTCATGACGACGTCACAGCTCCTCGTCAGCACTGACCAGGCAGGTGTCGAACTCCCGGCCGACGCGCCGCGTTACTCCCTTCTCGTGGCGAACGGAAACGAAGAAGTCGTCGCCGCGCAACGCCTCCGCCACCGGGTGTTCGCCGAGGAAATGGGAGCGACGCTCAATTCCCCCGAACCCGGCCTCGACGTCGACTACTTCGACGAGTTCTGCGATCACCTCGTGGTGCGCGACGACAACACCGGCGAGATCGTGGGCACGTACCGGATGTTGCCGCCCGATCGGGCCGCGCGGGCGGGGAAACTGTATTCCGACAGCGAATTCGATCTCACCGCCCTGGATTCCCTGCGTCCTTCGCTGGTCGAGACGGGCCGCTCGTGCGTGCACCCCGACCACCGCAGCGGCGCCGTGGTGAGCCTCGTGTGGGCGGGGATCGGGCGCTACATGCTGCTGGCCGGGCACCGGTATCTCGCGGGCTGCGCGTCCGTGCCGCTGACGGACGGCGGGGTCTACGCGGCGGGCGTCTGGGATGTCCTGCGTGCCAAGCACTACGCGGATGAATCCCTTCGGGTGACGCCGCTGAACCCGTGGCTGAACGAGAAGATCGAGCGGCCCTCGCGTGCGATCCTTCCGCCGCTCATCAAGGGCTACACCCGCCTGGGCGCGAAGATCTACGGGCCGCCCGCGCTGGACGCGGATTTCGGCGTCGCGGACTTCTTCGTCCTGCTGGATCTGCACAACGTCGACGAGCGATACCTCAAGTTCTTCCTGGGAGAGCAGGGATGAGCCACGCCTGGATGCCGAAGTCGCCGTGCGGCGACGGCTGCCTGACCGAAGGGGCGCCGAAGGTGGCGTTCGGCCGGCGGGTCCTGCGGTTCACCGCCGCGATCGGCGTCATCTTCGGTGCCTTCCTGAGCGCGCCGCTGGTGCTCGTGTTGCGCGGCAAGCCCCGGGAACGGTTGGTGCGCCTGCTTTTCGCGGGGATCCTCCGCTCGTTCGGGGTGAAGCTGCGCGTGCTCGGCGACGAGCGGTTCCGCGCCGTGCCCGGCCGTGGCGCGCTCGTGGTGAACAACCACATCTCGTGGCTGGACATCATCGCGGTCAACGCCGTCCAGCCGATGCGTGCGCTCGCGAAGAAGGAGGTCGGCGCCTGGCCGGTGCTCGGCCTGCTGGTGCGCCGCGGCGGCAGCATCTTCCTCGACCGGGAGAATCTGCGGAGCCTCCCCGCGACGATGGACGAACTCGCCTCCGCGATGCGCGGTGGATCACTCGTCAGCGTGACCCCGGAAGGCACCACCTGGTGCGGTCTCGGCTCGGGCCGGTTCCGCCCGGCGACCTTCCAGGCCGCGATCGACGGCGGTGTCCCGGTGCGGCCGCTCGCGTTGCGGTTCCGGCTCGCCGACGGGCGGGAGACGACGCAGCCGGCGTTCATCGGGCCGGAGTCGCTCATCGCTTCACTGCGGCGGGTCGCGGCCCTGCGTGGTCTGGTGCTGGAGGTGCACGTGTGCCCGGAGATCGCGCCGGGCCGCGCTTCGGACCGGCGGGAACTGGCCGCGCTGGCGGAATCCGCGGTGCAGGCGGCTCTCGGGCGGGTGCAGATCCCGGCTCAGCGGCGCCGCCGCGCTCCGGTCGTCGCTCCCGCTCCCAAGGCGGTCTCGCAGTAACTCCCGGATGTCATGAAAGGGCCGTTCAGGACGTTTTCTGTCCTGAACGGCCCTTTCATGACATTCGCCGGTAGCCCGGCATCACTCCAGCGTCAGCGTGATCTTCCCGCCCGCGTGCCCGGTCGCGCTTTCCCGGTGCGCCGCGGCGGCATCGGCGAGCGCGTAACTCGAACCCAGCTTCAGCTTCAGCCCCCGCGCGACGAGATCCTCCAGCACCGCGGCGGTTTCCGAGCCGCCCGCCGAAAACTTCAGTCCCTGCGCGTAAGCCGCCGGGTCCGCGATGGTGATCAGCCGGTCGGGTGAGCCGAGCAGCTCGACGGAGTCACCCAGGACACCGAAACCGGCGGCGTCGAAGACCGCGTCGACGCCGTCCGGCGCGGCCGAGCGGACCCGCGCGAGCCAGCCGTCGCCGTACTGGACCGGCACCGCGCCGAGCGCCTTCACCTCGTCCAGCGACGAGGCCCCGGCGAGCCCGATGACCGTGGCGCCCAGCGCGACGGCGGCCTGCGTCGCGATCCGGCCGACCTGGCCGCTCGCACCGTGGATCACCACGGTTTCGCCCGGCTTGACCTCGAGTTCGCCCAGCACCCGCAACGCGGTTTCCCCGGCGATGGGCAGCGCGGCGGCTTCGGCCCACGAAAGCCCGGCGGGTTTGCGTATGACCGTGCTAGCCAGCGCGTACTCCGCGTACGTACCGGTCTCCGACCAGCCGAAGACCTCGTCCCCGACGGAGAAACCGGCACCTTCGCCCACCGCGTCCACCACGCCCGCCAGTTCCAGGCCGGGGATGTGCGGGAAGTCGACGGGCCGGACCTCGGCCATCGCGCCGGACCGGATCTTCCAGTCGATCGGGTTGACGCCGGCGGCCTTGACCGCCACCCGAACCTGGCCAGGGCCGGGCTCCGGCAGCGGGGCCTCGTCGAGCCGCAGGACGTCCGGTTCGCCGTACTGGGTGATGGTGATCGCTCGCATGTTCACTCCTGTTCGGATTTCTTCGCTGCGATCAGTCAACCGGCGCCCGTACCCCGCCCGAACCAGTCGGACGAGCAGTGTTCACTAGCCGGGAGAGCAGCGTCCCCGAGCCGGGACGCGCCTACTGTGGACTCATGGATCCGCTGCAAGTGCTGAGCCAGGTCGAGTACATGCTCGCCGCTCCGCGCCCCGAACTCCTGCCGCGTTTCTCGGCGACGGCCGCGACCGTCCTGCCGCATCGCGCCGCCGCGATGGAGACCGGTGACTGCTCGCGTCTGCCCGTCAAGGTCGACGGCGACCCGGAGATCACCGGCGCGGTCACGAGCGCGGAGCTTCAGCGGCTCGCCGCGCTCGGCGTGCCGGGCCAGGCCGTGGTGGCCGAGGACACGCTCGGCGGGAAGCACCGGAAACTCGTCGTCCTGACCTCGGCGCCGGTGATCGGCAAGGGCGCGATGATCGCGCTCGTCCCGACCGAGGACGAACCCGCCGAAAGCGCGCTCGCGTTCGTCGCCAAGCTGTGGGACATCGTCAGCGTGAACGCCGCCCAGCGCGCCACCGACCCCGAACCCGCCGTCCTGGAGAGCAACATCGCGGCGGCGACCGCCCGGGCGCGGGCGATCACCGATCTGGGGCAGACCCACGCCACCACCCTGACGTCGCTGCTTTCGGTGCTGCGGTCCCGCCGGCTCGGCGACGCCGCCGCCCGGCAGACCGCGACCGACCTCGCCGCGGCCGCGCTGGTCGAACTGCGCTCGATCGCCGACCGCGACCAGGAACTCTCGGCGGAACCGGCCACGGAGGCGTTCGGCATCCTCGTCACGCAGCTGGATCCCTTGGTGCGCCACAACGACGTGACCGTCGACCTCGCCGGGCCGGACGACGAACGGCCGCTCCCGCAGGACATCGCGCACACCGCCCGCACGGTCTCGCGAGGTCTGGTGCTCGCCGCGCTGGAGCGGGGCAGCACCCGCGTCCGGGCGTCCTGGCGGATCGACGGGCAGGACCTCCGCGTCACCGTGCGCGACGACGGCCCGGACGTCGCCCGCGCCGTCCCCGCCGCCGGTCTCACCGAGCGGATCACCCCGCTCGGCGGCCGCTGGGAGGTCGACGCCGTCCCGGACTGGGGCGCCACGATCACCGCCGTCCTGCCGCTGGGTGTGCGGGAGACGCCGGAACTGCGGCCGCTGGACCGGCTGAACCCGCGCGAACTGGAAGTCCTCGCCGGGATCGCGCGCGGGAAGCGGAACCGGCAGATCGCCGACGAGCTGGCCCTGACCGAGCACACGGTGAAGTTCCACGTGCGGAAGATCCTCGGGAAGCTGGAAGTCAGCTCGCGCGGCGAGGCCGCCGTGCTGGCGCGTGAGCTGCGCCTGGAGTCCGTCGGCGCTTGACCTCCACCGAACTGGAGGTTGCAGGCTCGTCGTATGACGATCACTGGGGGCAAGGCCGAGCCGAAGGGTGTGCTCTGGACACCGGAGCATCGCGTGACCACCATCGGGCTGCTGCTCATGGTCACGCTCATCGCGTTCGAAAGCATGGGCGTCGCCACCGCGATGCCGACGATGGTGGCCGACCTCGACGGTCTCGCGCTGTACGCCTGGCCGTTCACCACCTTCCTGGTGGCCAGCGTGGTCGCGACCGTCCTTTCCGGACGCCTCGGCGACCGCAAGGGCCCGGCGCCCGCGCTGCTCGCCGGAACCGCGCTGTTCGCCGCCGGACTGCTGGTCGCGGGGTTCGCGCACGACATGCCGCTGCTCCTGCTCGGCAGGGCGTTGCAGGGCTTCGGTTCCGGGCTCCTGCTGGTCTCGGTGTCCCTGCTGATCGCGCTCACCTTCACCGACCGGGAACGTCCGGTGATCTACGCGGCCAACGCCGCCGCGTGGGTGCTGCCCGCGGTGATCGGGCCGTCGGTCGCGGGCGTGGTGACCGTGAGCGTCGGCTGGCGCTGGGTGTTCCTGGGGCTGATCCCGCTGACCGGGATCGGGCTCGCCCTGCTGGTCGTCGTCACGCGCAAGCTGCCCCGGCACGTGCCCGCCGAGTCCGCGCGCCGCGCCGGGGTCGTGCCCGCGGTGGTCGCCGCCCTCGGCGTCGCCGCGCTCACCTGGGCGGCGCAGCATCCGTCCCTCGTGGCGCTGGCCTACGGCGGGGCCGGCCTGATCGCCCTCGCGTACGCGCTTAGCAAACTCCTGCCCGCCGGGACGCTGTCGTCGCGGCCGGGGTTGCCCACAGTGATCGCTTCACGCGCGTTGATCGCGGGCGCGTACGCCGGGATGGAGGCGTACCTGCCGCTCACGATGACCGAGGTCCACGGGTACAGCCCCGCGCTGGCCGGGCTGCCGCTGACGGTGACCGCGCTGGGCTGGTCGGCCGGGTCGATGCTGCAGGGCCGCATGCTCGACTGGTCGCGCGAGGCGTCCCTGAGGACCGGGTTCGCGCTGGTCGCGGCCGGTCTGGCGATCTTCGTCTTCGTCCCGCTGCCCTCGTTCCCCGGCTGGATGGCGTTCGTGGCGTCGGCGGTCGGCGGCTCCGGGATGGGCATCGCGATGCCCGCGATCTCGGTGCTGCTGCTCCGGTACTCGCCGGAGGCGGAACGCGGGTTCAACACCTCGGCGCTGCAGCTCGGCGACTGGGTCGGATCGGCCCTGACCATCGGTTTGGGTGGCGTTCTGCTCGCTTCGCTGGCTTCGGCGAAGGAGCCTTCGGTGGCGATCGTGGTGCTTTCGGTCGTGCTGACCGGCATCGCGTTGCTCGGGGTGCGGGTGACCGGCCGGTGGCCGTCGGATATGAGCGCCGCCACCCGCTGATGAGGGTGGGCTTGGTCACGCCCCGGAACGGGCTACCCTGAAGGATGCGATGACCTATCTCGACCACGCGGCGACCACCCCGATGTTGCCCGAAGCCGTAGCGGCGATGTCCGAGGCGCTGTCCACAGTGGGCAACGCCTCCGCGCTGCATTCCTCGGGACGCCGCGCCCGCCGCCGGGTCGAAGAAGCCCGCGAAGTGATCGCGGAGGCGCTGGGCGCCCGGCCGTCCGAGGTGATCTTCACCGCCGGTGGCACGGAGAGCGACAATCTCGCGGTCAAGGGCATCTTCTGGGCTCGCAACGGCGAGGACGCGCAGCGCCGCCGGGTGCTGTGCAGCACCGTCGAGCATCACGCCGTCCTCGAGTCCGTCGAGTGGCTGGAGCAGCACGCGGGCGCCGAGATCGGCTGGGTCGAGGTCGACGAGACGGGCCGGGTCACCCCGGAGTCGCTGCGCACCGCCATCGGCGACAGCCCGGAGACGGTCGCGCTGGTCACCGTGATGTGGGCGAACAACGAGGTCGGCACGGTCAACCCGATCGCCGGACTCGCCGCCGTCTGCGCCGAGCACGAGATCCCGCTGCACACCGACGCCGTCCAGGCCGTCGGCGCGGTGCCGGTCGACTTCGCCGAAAGCGGCGCCGCGGCGCTGACCCTCACCGCGCACAAGCTCGGCGGCCCGTACGGCGTCGGCGCGCTGCTGCTCGGGCGCGACACGGCGTGCGTGCCGGTGCTGCACGGTGGCGGCCAGGAGCGCAGCGTGCGCTCGGGCACGCTGGACGTCCCCGCGGTGATCGCGTTCGCGACGGCGGTGAAGGCCACGGTCGAGGGACGCGAGGAGTACGCGAAACGCGTCGCCGAACTGCGCGACGACCTGATCGAGGCGGTCCGGCGCGAGGTGCCGGACGTGGTGCTCAACGGTGGCGAGGGCGAGCGCCTGCCCACGCACGCCCACTTCACCTTCCCCGGGTGCGCGGGGGACAGCCTGTTGATGCTCTTGGACGCCAAGGGCATCGAATGCTCCACCGGATCGGCGTGCACGGCGGGTGTCGCGCAGCCGAGCCACGTGCTGCTGGCCATGGGTGCCGAACCCGCGGCCGCGCGCGGGTCGCTGCGGTTCTCGTTCGGGCATACCTCGGCACCGGAAGACGTTGAAGCGGTTTCGAGGGAGATCGCGGGCGTCGTCGACAGGGCGAGGCAGGCGGGACTCGCCGGAATGCGCAAGCAGACGCAGAAGCAAGAGGTGTGAGGAAGATGCGCGTACTGGCCGCGATGAGCGGGGGAGTGGACTCGGCGGTGGCCGCCGCGCGCGCCGTGGACGCCGGGCACGAGGTCGTCGGCGTGCACCTGGCGCTGTCGGCGAAGCCCGGCACGCTGCGCACCGGATCCCGTGGCTGCTGCACGATCGAGGACTCCGGCGACGCCCGGCGAGCCGCCGACATCCTCGGCATCCCGTTCTACATCTGGGATTTCGCCGAGCGCTTCACCGAAGAGGTCATCGAGACCTTCGTCGGCGAGTACGCCGCCGGCCGGACGCCGAACCCGTGCGTCACCTGCAACGAGAAGATCAAGTTCGAGGCGTTGCTGGACAAGGCGATGGCGCTCGGCTTCGACGCCGTCGCCACCGGGCACTACGCCCGTCTGTCCCTTGTGGACGGTGTACCGGAGCTGCGGCGCAGCGTCGACTCCGGCAAGGACCAGTCCTACGTGCTGGCGTCGCTCACCCCGGAGCAGCTGCGGCATTCGCTGTTCCCGCTGGGTGATTCGTGGAAGACCGACGTCCGCGCCGAGGCCGCGAGCCGTGGCCTGTCGGTGGCGAAGAAGCCGGACAGCCACGACATCTGCTTCATTCCCGACGGCGACACGAAGAGCTTCCTGGAGAAGCGGCTCGGGCAGCGTCCGGGGCAGCTCGTCGACGCGGAGACCGGCGCCGTGCTCGGTGAGCACACCGGTGTGCACGGTTTCACCGTCGGCCAGCGCAAGGGCCTCGGCATCGAGGCGCCGGCGCCGGACGGGCGACCGCGCTACGTGCTTTCGCTGGAGCCGGTTTCGGGCACCGTGAAGGTCGGTTCCGCGCGGGATCTCGGCGTGGACGTGATCGAGGCGGACCGCCCGATCTGGCCGAGCGAGCGGCCGCTGGACGGGCCCACGGAATGCGTCGTCCAGGTGCGCGCGCACGGCGGGATCGTCGAGGCCGTCGCGGAGGTTTCCGGCGACTCGGTCACCATTCAGCTGCGCGAGCCGCTGCGCGGCGTCGCTCCGGGGCAGGTCGTCGTGCTGTACCGCCCCGATGCCGCCGAAGGCGACCTCGTGCTCGGCAGCGCGAAGATCTCCGGAACCCGCTGACCGCCCGCATTTAGTCCTCTGGATGCGGTCCTTGCGCGTGCAACTACCGCATCCAGAGGACTAAATGCGGGGCGGGGGCTAGAACTTCAGCTTGAAGCCGGTGTGCGTCGCCTCGAAACCGAGGCGTTCGTAGAACCGGTGCGCGTCCTCGCGTTTCACGTCCGACGTCAGTTGCACGAGGGCGCAGCCCCGCCGCCGCGATTCGTCGATGGCCCACCTCAGCAGCTCGCCGCCGAGGCCGGAGCCGCGATGGCTCGACCGCACCCGGACGGCCTCGATCTGCCCGCGCAGCGCGCCTTTCCTGGCCAGGCCGGGAATGATCGACAGCTGGAGCGTGCCGACGGCCTCCCCGCCGTCGTCGGCGACGATCAGCAGTTGCGCCGGATCGGCGTCGATCTGCTCGAAAGCCTTCAGGTACGGCGTGAGGTCGTCGGCCGAATCACGGGTGCTGCCGATCTGGTCGTCGGCGAGCATCCCGACGATCGCCGCGACGTCTTCCCGGCGCGCTTGACGGATGATCATGACGCGTAGTGTCGCACCCCGTCGGTTTCGGTCGAGGTGAGTTTCCCTTGGGCCACCAGCAGATCCAGATGCGAACCGGTCTCGAGCACGGCGAGCATCTGGTTGAACGGGTCCATGTCGGGCAGCTTGCGCCGCTTGCGCGTCCAGCCCAGCCGCAGCGCGACCTCGTACGCCGTCGTGACGTCCGCGGTGATCTCGGCGCCCATGACTTCGAGCCGGTCGCGGTGGTGCTCCAGCAGTTCGTCCACGCGGGCGTGGACGCTGTCGGTGACGGGGCCGTGCGCCGGGAGCATGCGCCGGTCCGGCATCTCGCGCACCAGGCGCAGAGAGTCGAGGTAGTCGCTCAGCGGCAGTTCGGTGGGCACCGGCTGGAAGCCGATGGACGGCGTGATGTGCGGCAACACGTGGTCGCCGGAGAACACCAGCCCCGCCTCGTCGTCGACGAAGACGACGTGCCCATCCGTGTGGCCCGGCGTGTGCACGACGTCGAACTCGCGGCCGGGCACGATCGCGCGTTTCCCGGGGACGAGCCACTCGTCGGGCTGCTCCCACAGATGCGCCTCGGTGTGCCGGACGCCGCCGAAGGCCTTGGCGAGTTCCTCGACGACGGGGTCCGCGCCACACCGCTGGAGCAGGCCGACCTGCGCCTCCATCGGGAAGCGGTCCGGATCGCCGGAGCGCACCAGCGACGGCTCTTCCCGTTTCCCGAGCCCGAGTCTTCCGCCGAATTCGCGGCGCAGTTCCACGGCCAGCGTGTAGTGATCGCGATGCACGTGGGTGATCAGGAACTCGTCGATGTCGCCGAGATCCGCGCCGAGCGCCTTCAACCCGCGCGAAAGCCGTTCGCGCGCCGACTCCAGCGCCCAGCCCGAGTCCACGAGGACCAGGCGGGTGCCATCGGTGACGACGTAGACGTTGACCGCGCGCAGCGCGTCCTGCGGCAGGGGCAGCGGGATCCGGTGGACCCCCGGCGAAACCGTGTAGACGCCTGGCTCCGCCCAGTCCCGTTCGCCGTCTTCCGGCAACGGCTCCATGGTGACCTCCGTCCCGGACGCACTCCGGTGTGCCGCCCAGTCCCACCACTTTGTGCCGCCGGAAGCCGAGTGTCCACTTGAGCGGGGTGAGACCCCGGTCACTACGGATTCAGCGATCGTCCTGCTTCAGCGCGGTGTCGATCGTCAGCGCCGAAGCGACCACCATCGACGCCAGCGGATCCCGCAGCGGCCGGTGGATCTCGACGACGTAGTTGTCGGCGGTGGTGAACGCGGCCTTCACGAAACCGCCCCAGGTCTTGGTGATCCGCGCGATCTCGACGTCGGCGTGGTCCTTGATCACGAAGTTCCACGCCCGCCAGTTCTCCGCGAAGATCCCGCCCACCTTCTGGCCGTTCACCACGAAACCCAGCCGGATCTTGCCGAAGACGTTCTCCTGCACGATCTCCCCGATGGGGGAGTCGTCGGCCTTCGTCACCAGGAACCGGGATTTGAACACCTTCGCGGGCCGCGTCACCTTCAGCACGGTGCTGTGGTTCGCGTCGCGGATTTCGAAGCGGTGGGTCAGGAACTGGTCGTAGTTCGTGAGCAGCCGGATGGCCTTCTTCAACGTGCTCTGCCCGACCTGGACGACGCCGCCGAGGCGGTTGCCGTTCTGGTCGAACACGCCGAACTCGTTCGACATCTCGATGAGTTTCGCGCGCTGGTTGACCACCAGCACGGGTTCGGAGAACAGCGTTCCGCCGCCGACCACGCCGGTGGCCCGGCCTTGGGTCCCCCGTGCCGCCTGCGCCCGGATCTTGTTCGGGTCGTGCGCGCCTTCGATATCCAGCTCGATCATCTCGGCGTCGTGCGACGGCCGCGTGTTCGCGGTCCAGGCCTGCCCGTCCCACCACCGGTACACGCGGGGGTTCTGCTGGTCGGGATACCAGCCGGCGGGCTGTGGAGAGCTCGTCATGGCAGGTCAGCGTAATGCGCGCGGCGCCGTCTGGGGCTCGACGACGGCAATTGCGTCGAATGTCCGTGTCCTCCCGTGCCCCGCCGCCCCGCACACTCGGACCAAGGGGAGAATCCGGGTGTGAACGAACGACCCTGGCCCCCTGGCGCGGCCACCGCGATCGGTTCCCTGCCCGGTACCGATCCGGTCGAGGCCGCTTCGATCGTGTTCGGTGAACTGCCCGAATTCCCCTGTATGCCCGAACTTCCCGCTCGCGGCGTCGGCGCCGACATGATCGGCCGGACGGCGGCGTTGCTGGTCGACCTCGCCGTCGAGGTGGTGCCGAGCGGCTACCGCGTCACCGCCCGTCCCGGGCACGATCACCGCCGGGCCCTCGATCTGATGAACTGGGACCTCGACGCCGTCCAGGAGGCGCGGGAGAAGGCGGGTGCCGCGCCGCCAGCCTTCAAGATCCAGGTCGCCGGCCCGTGGACGCTGGCCGCGAACGTCGAACTCCCGCGCGGACACCGGGTCCTCACCGACAGGGGCGCGCTGCGTGACTTCGCCGCTTCGCTGCTCGATGGCTTGGCCGGGCACGTCGAGGAATTGAAATCGCGTATCGGCGCGCCCGTCGTGATCCAGTTCGACGAGCCGTCGCTGCCCGCGGTCCTCGCCGGTGATCTCCCGACGGCGTCCGGCTACGGCACCGTTCCCGCCGTGCCCGCGCCGGAAGCCCGCGAGCTGCTTTCGACGGTGATTTCGGGCGCGGAGCGCATCACCGGTCAGCCGGTCGCGGTGCACTGCTGCGCCGAAAAACCGCCGATCTCGTTGCTGCGCGCGGCGGGGGCGAAGGCGATCGCGTTCGACTTCGCCTTGCTGAAGGGCGCTTCGCCCGCGCTGCTCGACGAAATCGGCGAGACGCTGGACTCCGGCACGACGCTGATGCTCGGCCTCGTCCCCACCACCGACCCCGGCGTGCCGGTGGAACTGCGTGACGTGGTCTCGCCCGTCCTCAAGCTCGTCGACCGGCTCGGCTTCCGCCGCGAAATCCTCGCGGACCAGGTCGTGCCGACGTCGGCGTGCGGGCTCGCGGGTGCCACTCCCGAGTGGATGCGCCGCGCGCTCACGCTCAGCCGTGAGTCCGGCAAGGCTTTCACCGAACCGCCTGAGGGCTGGTGAGCGGCGCGGTAGCGTGCCCGTCATGCGTTTGTTCCGCCGTTCCCGTAAATCCGAGGACGTTCCCGACCCCCGTACCGCCTGGCCGGAGCAGCCGGTCCCCGAGGACGCGGCCGCCGCGGCGGCGAAGTTCTGGGAGGCGTGGTTCGCGCTCCTGCCGGAGGTCAGCGCCGCCCTCGGCGACCGTGAACCGCATCGGGTGGAACACGACCTCTGCACCATCGTCGAGGCACTGCATCCCCGGCTGCACTTCTCCCTCGATCGTGGGCACCGGGCGATCTACTCGCTGGTGCTGACCGGCCAGGAGGATCCGGAACTGCGCCCGTACACCGACGCGTGGAAGGCCGCGGCGCCGCCGGAGGACGCGATCTGGGAGTACCACGACTCCGTGCCGCCCGTCCCCGATCCGAGTGAAGTCACCGTCAACCTCGGCGAGACCCGCATCGCGCTCGCCGACGTCCGGGTGACCGCGAAGGTGGACGAATCAGCCGGACGGGTGGACGTGACCGTGTTCCATCCGCTGATCGAAGAGCTGGCGCCGGAGACCCGGACGACCATGACCTTCCTGCCGCTGGACGCCACGCTGGGTGAGCGTGTCGCGGCCGAACGCCTCGGCAAGGTCGAGCTGGTGACCGAGGCCCAGGACGGACAGCTGACCCTGCTCGAACTACGCGAAGTGGTCGGCGGACTCGGTTCACCGGAGCCCGGAAATGTCGGTACCCCCGACTAGGGTTACCCCCGTGAGCAGCGAACTTCCCGAAAACATCGAGCCGGCGCAGGACGTCACCGACGTGCCTGCCGACGTCCGTGAACGGCATGCCGAGCTGGCGGAGGAGATCCGCGGCCACCAGTTCCGGTACTACGTGCTGGATTCACCGATCGTGTCCGACGGTCAGTTCGACGAGCTGCTCAACGAACTCCAGGCCATCGAGGACGAGTATCCGGGGCTGGTGACGCCGGAGTCGCCGACGCAGAACGTCGGCGGCACGTTCTCCACCGAGTTCGTCGCGCACGACCACCTCGAGCGCATGCTCAGCCTCGACAACGTCTTCGACACCGAGGAGTTCGAGGCCTGGGTCGAGCGGGTCCAGAAGGAGATCGGCGCGACGAAGTACCTCGCCGAACTGAAGATCGACGGGCTCGCGATCAACCTGCTGTACGAGAACGGCCGCCTGACCCGCGCGCTGACCAGGGGTGACGGCCGCACCGGCGAGGACGTCACGCTCAACGTCCGCACGCTGGAACAGGTGCCGGAGCGGCTGACGGCGACGGACGAGTTCCCCGTGCCCGCCCTGGTCGAGGTCCGCGGCGAGGTGTTCTTCCGCGTCGAGGATTTCCTGGCGCTGAACGCGAAAATGGTCGAGGCGGGCAAGGATCCGTACGCGAACCCGCGCAACACGGCCGCCGGATCGTTGCGGCAGAAGGATCCCAAGATCACGAAGTCGCGCAACCTGCGGCTGATCTGCCACGGCCTCGGCAAACGCGAGGGTTTCGAGCCGAAACGCCAGTCCGAGGCGTACGACGCGCTCGCCGCGTGGGGCCTGCCGGTCTCGCCGCACAGCAAGGTGCTGACCTCCGGCAAGGAGCTGCTGGAGCACATCCAGTACTGGGGAGAGCACAGGCACGACGCCGAACACGAGATCGACGGCGTCGTCATCAAGGTCGACGAGGTCGCGCTGCAGCGCCGTCTCGGCACGACGTCGCGCGCGCCGCGCTGGGCGATCGCCTACAAGTACCCGCCGGAAGAGGCGATCACCACGCTCCTGGACATCCAGGTCAACGTCGGCCGCACCGGGCGGGTCACCCCGTTCGCGGTGATGGAGCCGGTGAAGGTGGCCGGATCCACGGTCGCGATGGCGACCCTGCACAACCAGGAGGAGGTCAAGCGCAAGGGCGTGCTGATCGGGGACAAGGTCGTCATCCGCAAGGCGGGCGACGTCATCCCCGAGGTGCTCGGCCCGGTCGCCGACGCGCGCACCGGTGAAGAGCGCGAGTTCGTCATGCCGTTGCGCTGCCCCAACTGCGACACCGAACTGGCGTACCAGAAGGAGGGCGACATCGACATCCGTTGCCCCAACGCGCAGTTCTGCCCGGCGCAGCGGAGGGAGCGGCTGTTCCACCTGGCGAGCCGGAACGTCTTCGACATCGAGGTGGTCGGGTACGAGGCCGCGGTGGCGCTGCTGGACGCCGGTGTCGTGCACGACGAGGGCGACATCTTCGACCTGGACGAGGAGAAGCTGCTCCAGGTCGAGCTGTTCCGCACCAAGGCGGGGGAGCTCTCGGCCAACGGGCGCAAACTGCTGGAGAACCTGGAAACCGTCAAGGATCGTCCACTGTGGAGGGTGATCGTCGGGCTGTCGATCCGGCATGTCGGCCCGACGGCCGCGCAGGCGCTGGCGCGGGAATTCGGTTCACTGGAACGGATCGAGAACGCCTCCGAAGAGGAGCTCGCCGCCGTCGACGGTGTCGGCCCGACCATCGTGCGGGCCGCGAAGGAATGGTTCGAGGTCGATTGGCACCGCGAGATCGTCGAGAAATGGCGTGCGGCGGGCGTGCGGATGGAGGAGGAGCGCGACGAGTCCGTCCCGCGCAACCTCGAAGGCCTGTCCATCGTCGTCACCGGCTCGCTGAACGACTACTCCCGCGACGAGGCCAAGGAGTTCATCATGGCCCGCGGCGGGAAGGCGGCCGGTTCAGTGTCGAAGAAGACGGCGTTCGTCGTCGTCGGCGACGCGCCGGGCTCGAAGTACGACAAGGCCGTCCAGCTGAAGGTGCCGGTGCTCGACGAGAACGGCTTCCGTGTGCTGCTGGAAGACGGGCCCGAGGCCGCCGCCGAGCTCGCGCTGCCGACCGGCGAGGAGGAGAGCGGTGAGTGACCTGGAGATCCGGCCCGCGCGGCCGGAGGAGCTGACGGCCGTCGGGGAGCTCACGCTGGCCGCGTACTCGGCGGAGCGGAACCTAGTCGACGGCGTGGGCTACGCGACCGAGTTGCTCGACGCCGCCCGGCGGGCGGAGCTGGCGGAACTGCTGGTCGCGGTGGAGGGGGACGGCACGCTCGTCGGCACCGTCACCATCGCGCACCCGGGGACGCCCTTCGCCGAGCTGTCCCGCGAGGGTGAACTGGAGTTCCGCATGCTCGGGGTGCTGCCCTCGGCGACCGGGCGCGGTATCGGCGAGGCGCTGACCAGGGCGGTCATCGCGCGGGCGCGGGAACTCGGCGCGGCCCGGGTGGTCCTGTGCAGCCTGGAGACGATGACGCGGGCCCACCGGCTCTACGAGCGGCTCGGCTTCGTGCGGCTGCCCGAGCGGGACTGGGAGCCGCATCCCGGGGTGACCCTGATCGCGTACCGCCTGGAGCTCGCCTAACCCCGCATTTAGTCCTCTGAATGCGGTACTTGCGCGTGCAACCACCGCATTCAGAGGACGAAATGCATGAGGTCAGCTGTCCAGAACGACGGCGACGATCCCGGCGAAATGCGCCAACCGCGCCACCTCGGCGGCCCGGAAGTTCGGCCCGCCCGGCCGCGCGACCAGCAGCGCCTTGCCCGGCTTCCCCAGCGGCGTCGCCGCGAGCTCGGTCCCCAGTTCCTTCCACGTCTCCGGCACCCACGCCTCTTCGGCGTCGAGGATGGTGGCGCGTTCCAGCGGCAGCCACGGCAGATCGGTGATCGGCGTTTCGGGAGCGGCATTGGACGACGCCAGCCGGATCGCGCCGGCCTCGGCGTGCTCGACGACGACGGCCCAGCCCGCCCGGATGATCCTCGGCACACCTTCGGCGAGGATCTCCAGCCCCGAAGCGGGCTTCGCAGCGATCTCCTCGACCAGTTCGAGCTCACGATGGGTGTCCAGCACCCCGGCGTACGGCCGGACGGCGTCGACCTCGACCCCGTCGACGCTTTCGGCGGCGGTGATCAGCGCGTCCGGCAGCCTGCCGGAGGGGATTTCGACGACGAGGTCGTCGATGGCGACACCGCCGCCCCGTTCGACGACGTCCACGCTCAGGATGTCGGCGCCGACGGTGCCGAGCGCGGTGGCGACCGCGCCGAGGGTCCCCGGGGTGTCCGGTAATTGGACCCGGATCAGGAACGACACACGCGCCCCTCTCGCCTCAGGCGTCCCAGCCTCGCCGTGGAACGCGCTACGCCGGGCGCCGATTGTGACAGACCGGACGAGGTAATGGGACCCGACGTCCGGGGCGCGGGATAACGAACCAGGCACTCCTTACCCGACATGGGAGCGCAGGCCGCGGCATAACCCAGTCGAGTCCGCCGACGCCGCCACCATAGACTTGCAGCTTCCGACAGAACCCGCACAGCACACCCCGGGAGTCACCCGCGTGCCCAACATTTCCCGCGACGAGGTCGCACACCTCGCCAAGCTGGCCAGGCTTGCCGTCACCGAAGAGGAGCTGGACGTCTTCGCAGGCCAGCTCGACCAGATCCTGGACTCGGTGGCCAAGGTGAGCGAGGTCGCAGGCGAGGACGTCCCGCCCACGTCGCACGCCGTGCCGCTGACCAACGTGTTCCGTGAGGACACGGTCCGACCGGGGCTGACCCAGCAGCAGGCGCTGGCCGGTGCGCCGGCCAGCGAAGAGGGTCGTTTCCGGGTGCCGCGGATTCTGGGAGAAGAACAGTGACCGAACTCATCAAGCTCACCGCCGCCGAGCTGGCGGAGAAGATCCAGTCCCGTGAGGTCTCGGCCGTCGAGGTCACCCAGGCCCACCTGGACCGGATCGCCGAGGTCGACGACCACATCCACGCGTTCCTGCACGTCGACACCGAGGGCGCGCTCGAAGCCGCCCGCGCGGTGGACGCCGACGTCGCCGAGGGCAAGGCGCCGAAGTCGGCCCTCGCCGGTGTCCCGCTGGCGCTCAAGGACGTGCTGACCACCAAGGGCATCCCGACCACGGTCGGTTCGAAGACCCTGGAGAACTGGCTCCCGCCGTACGACGCCACCGTGACGCGCAAGCTGCGCGAGGCCGGTGTCGTGGTGCTCGGCAAGACCAACATGGACGAGTTCGCGATGGGCTCCTCCACGGAGAACTCCGCGTTCGGCCCGACCCACAACCCGTGGGACCACGCCCGCATCCCGGGCGGTTCCGGCGGTGGCTCCTCGGCGTCGATCGCGGCGTTCGAGGCCGCGATCGCGATCGGCACCGACACCGGCGGCTCGATCCGCCAGCCCGGCGCGGTCACCGGCACCGTCGGCGTGAAGCCGACGTACGGCGGCGTCTCCCGCTACGGTCTCGTCGCCTTCTCCTCCTCACTCGACCAGGCCGGTCCCTGCGCGCGGACGGTGCTCGACGCCGCCTTGCTGCACGAGGTCATCGCCGGGTACGACCCGATGGACTCGACCTCGATCGACGCGCCGGTCCCGCCGGTGGTCGCCGCGGCCCGCCAGGGCCTGACCGGTGACCTCAAGGGCGTCCGCGTCGGCGTGGTGAAGGAATTCGCCGGCGACGGCTACCAGCCGGGCGTGTTGCGGTCGTTCGAGGCCGCCGTCGAGCAGCTGCGCGCGCTCGGCGCCGAGGTCGTCGAGGTCTCGTGCCCGAACTTCACCTACGCGCTGCCCGCGTACTACCTGATCGCGCCGAGCGAGTGCTCGTCGAACCTCGCCCGGTTCGACGCCATGCGCTACGGCCTGCGCGTGTCCGACGACGGCGCGCACAGCGCCGAAGAGGTCATGTCGCTGACCCGCGAGAAGGGGTTCGGTCCGGAGGTCAAGCGCCGCATCATGCTCGGCACCTACGCGCTTTCCTCGGGTTACTACGACGCGTACTACGGCTCGGCGCAGAAGGTCCGCACGCTCATCACGCGCGATTTCGAAGCCGCGTACGAAAAGGTGGACGTGCTGGTCTCGCCGACCACGCCGACCACGGCGTTCAAGATCGGCGAGCGCGTCGACGACCCGATGGCGATGTACCTGGCGGACCTCTGCACCATCCCGTCGAACCTCGCCGGCAACGCCGCGATGAGTGTCCCGAGTGGACTGTCGCATGAGGACGGCCTGCCGGTCGGCCTGCAGATCATGGCCCCGGCGATGGCCGACGACCGGCTGTACCGCGTCGGCGCCGCCTACGAGGTCGCGCGCGACGCCGCCAACGGTGGCTCGCTGGTGCACGAGGTTCCGGAGCTGGGAGGAAAGAAGTGACCGCCGTGGTTGAGTTGATGGACTACGCCGACGTCATCGAGCGGTTCGACCCGGTGCTGGGCCTCGAGGTGCACGTCGAGCTGAACACCAACACCAAGATGTTCTGCGGCTGCGCCAACGAGTTCGGCGGCGAGCCGAACACCAAGGTGTGCCCGACCTGTCTCGGCCTGCCCGGTTCGCTGCCGGTCGTGAACGGCAAGGCGGTCGAGGGCGCGATCCGCATCGGCCTCGCGCTCAACTGCGAGATCGCCGAATGGTGCCGCTTCGCCCGGAAGAACTACTTCTACCCGGACATGCCGAAGAACTTCCAGACGTCGCAGTACGACGAGCCGATCGCCTTCAACGGCTACCTCGACGTGACGCTGGACGACGGCGAGGTCGTGCGGGTCGAGATCGAGCGCGCGCACATGGAGGAGGACACCGGCAAGTCGCTGCACGTCGGCGGTGCCACCGGGCGGATCCACGGCGCCGAGCACTCGCTGCTCGACTACAACCGGGCCGGCGTGCCGCTGATCGAGATCGTCACCAAGCCGATCGAGCACACCGGCGGCCGTGCCCCCGAGGTCGCCCGCGCGTACGTGAGCGCCCTGCGGGATCTGCTGCGCGCGCTGGACGTTTCCGACGTCCGCATGGACCAGGGTTCCCTGCGCTGCGACGCGAACGTTTCGCTGATGGCCAAGGACGCGACCGAGTTCGGCACGCGCACCGAGACCAAGAACGTCAACTCGCTGCGCAGCGTCGAGCGCGCCGTGCGCTACGAGATGACCCGCCAGGCGGCGATCCTCGCCGAGGGCGGTTCCATCAAGCAGGAGACGCGGCACTTCCAGGAGGCCGACGGCACCACGTCGTCGGGCCGCACCAAGGAGACCGCCGAGGACTACCGGTACTTCCCGGAGCCCGACCTGGTCCCGATCGCGCCGTCGCGCGAATGGGTCGAGGAGCTGCGCAAGACGCTGCCCGAGATGCCGTCGGAGCGCCGCAAGCGCATCCAGCGGGAGTGGAACCTGACCGACGAGGCGCTGCGCGACCTGCTCAACGTCGGCGCGGTCGACCTGGTCGCCGCGACCGTCGAGGCGGGGGCGACGCCGGACGAGGCCCGCAGCTGGTGGGTCAACACGCTGGCGCAGGAGGCCAACTCCCGCGAGATCGAGCTGGCCGAGCTGGCGATCACCCCGGCGCAGCTGGCCGAGGTCATCGCGCTGGTCAACGCCGGTGAGCTGACCAACAAGCTGGCCAAGGAGGTCGTGCAGGGCGTGCTCGCCGGCGAGGGTTCGCCGTCCGAGGTCGTCGAGAAGCGCGGTCTGAAGGTCGTCTCCGACGACTCCGCGCTCATCGTGGCGGTCGACGAGGCGCTGGCCGCGCAGCCCGACGTCGCCGAGAAGATCCGCGGCGGCAAGGTGGCCGCGGCCGGGGCGATCGTCGGCGCGGTCATGAAGGCCACCAAGGGCCAGGCCGACGCCAAGCGCGTGCGCGAACTGATCGTCGAGCGAGTCGGTGCCTGATCTCGCTCTGAAGAAGGTCACCTGGCGTGAGTGGCTCGGCCTCGCGGCCGGGCTGCTCGCGCTGGTGGCCTTGTTCCTTCCGTGGACGACGTTGACCGCCTCGCGCCCGGAAATCGAAGACGTGCTGAGCACGTTGCCCGCCACCGACGTCACGCGCGACGCGTGGCGTTCGGGTTTCCTCGCTTGGGCGCCGGTGTTCCTCCTGTTCCTTCCCGGTCTCGCGGTCGTGCTGTTCGGCCGTGTCGACGCCGTCCGCCGGGCGGGCCTGCCGCATCTGTGGCTGATGGCGGCCATCGGCGCGCTGCTGCTGATGGTGCTCGGCTGGACCACCCTCGACTGGCAGTTCGACGCCGACCAGCGCGGGATCCTTTCCGCCGCCGGAATCGAGATCGGGACCGGCCTCGGCCGCTATCTCGGCCTGGTGGCCGCCGTGGTCTCCGTCGTCGTGGCGTTCTTCGACGTCCGGCGCCTGCGTGCCGAGACCCGCACCCGCCGTCCCTGAGTCCCCACCTCTCTCGCGTTTAGTCCTCTGAATGCGAAAGGGAGGGCGCTTGCGAACGCCTTGACATGTGACCATTTGGTCACCTATTTTGTCCCGCATGACCACTTCACGCAGGACGCTCGTCACCGTGCTCGTCGCAGTTCTCCTCGGCGCGCTGTTCACCGCCACGCCCGCGGCCGCCGGAGAGCGCCACCGGATCCACGAGGGCACCATCGACGGCGCCGACTATCTGGTCAAAGTGCCGAAACGCTGGAACGGCACGCTGGTGCTCTACAGCCACGGGCTCTACGTGGACCCGTGGGCGCCGAAGCAGATCATGCTGGCCACCAGACCCGAGACCGAGTCTTGGCTGCTGGACCAGGGTTACGCGCTGGCCGCGTCGAACTACAAGGGCACCTTCGGGCACGCGATCGAGGAGGCCCTGACCGATCAGATCGCGCTGCTCGATTGGTTCGAGGCCAACGTGGGCAAGCCGCGGCGGACCATCACGAGCGGAATGTCCATGGGCGCCGTGATCTCCCTGAAGCTGGCCGAGAACAACCCGGGCCGGTTCGACGGTGTCCTGGCGCAGTGCGGCGAGTACGACGCGCACGGCACGTGGAACAGCGCGCTGGACATGCTCTTCGCACTCAAGACGCTGCTGGCGCCGGACGCGGACATCGACCTGGTCCGGCCGCGTGATCCGCAGGGCGCGCAACCGGCACTCGAAGCCGTCGTGGCCGAAGCGCAGAAGACCGACGCGGGCCGGGCGCGGATCGCACTGGCCGGTGCGCTGGGCACCGTCCCGGGCTGGGCGCTCGCGCACGAGCCGGAGCCGACGGCGTCCGCCGACCGTCTCGCCCAGCAGGCGATGTGGGTCACCGGCGCCTATCTGTACGGCTACGGACCGGGCGCGCGTCCCGAAATCGAGCGCCGGGCAGGCGGGAACCCGTCGTCGAACACCGGGATCGACTACCGGCGTCAGCTCGTCCGGTCCGCCGGTCTCGACCTGGTGCGGCAGGCATACCGGACGGGCGGAGTGGATCTGGACGCCGACCTCGACCGGCTCGCCGCGGCTCCGCGGATTTCGGCGGATCCGAAGGCCCAGGCCTACATGCAGCGCTTCACCGTGGCGCGCGGCACCACGCCTTCACCCGTGCTGACCACGCACACCACCGGTGACGGCGGCGCCGTGGCGGGCCAGGCCCGGTGGTACGGCGACCAGGTCCGGCGCGACGGCGATCCCGCTCTGCTGCGGCAGACCTACGTCGGCCGGGGCGGTCACTGCTCGTTCAACGCGGCCGAGGAGATCGTCCTGCTGCGCACCCTGCTGTCCCGGGTGGACACCGGCCGCTGGCCGTCCACCGAACCGCACCGGCTCACCGCCGCGGCGAACGCGCTGGGCTCGGGCTACCGGCTCGTGCCGGAGCTCTTCGACCCGCAGGGCAAGGAAAAGGCGATGCCGCCGTCGTTCACCCGGTTCTTCCCGGCGCCTCACCCGCGGCCGTCCCGTTAAGGACCGCTCAGTCCTTGCCGCCCCCGCCGGAACTGGCCGACGGCGTGATGATGACGACGCGGTCGTCGCTCGAAACCGGGGAACCGCCGTCCTTGTTGACCGTTCCGGCGAGCGCGATCTGCGGGTTGACCATGCTCATCGCGGACAGCCTGCCGAAGGTCTTCGGCGGCTTGCCGACCTTGCCGTCCATGACGATGTTGGGCTTGCCGGTCACCGCCCCGTCCGGGGTGACCGGCAGGTTCTGCAGGTTGCCGGCGATGGACGTGGTGATCGAGAGATACCCGGTGGAGCCGACGAAATCCGCGCACCCCGCGACACCGGGTTTGTCGGTCCAGCTCCAGGCCGGGGTGGTCAGCGGCTGGCCGCCGCGAAGCCGGTACAGGACGTCCTTGTCGGCCAGCCGGTCGGTGAGCCACACGCGGGAACCGGCCTGGTCACGGCAGATCCCGCCGGGGGAGTGCACGCCGGTGGAGAAGACCGCGGAACCCGCCGTGGGGTTGCCCGGCGCCGGTTTGCCGGAGGTGTCGATGCGCAGCACCTTCCCGGCCAGCGACGCCGGATCGGCCGCGAGCCCGGGGTTCCCCGCGTCGCCGGTGGCGACCAGGAGCGCGCCCTTCGCGTCGGTGCCGATCGCGCCGCGGTTGCCGGTGGCCCCCTTGGGGATCCCGGTCAGCACCGGTTTCGGCGCCTGGCCCTTCGCCAGGCGGACGACCCGGTTGTCGGTCGGGGTGGTGATGTAGGCGAAGACGAGCTGGTCTTCGGCGAACCCGGGGGAGAGGGCGAGCGAGGTGAGGCCGCCGTCGCCGGAACCGTCCACGGGGACGGTCGCCCAGTCGGCCGGGTCCTTCTCCGCGGCGGCGAGCAGGATCCGGCCGCTCTTGCGTTCTCCGGCGAGCGCGCTCGGCGCGGTGCCGTCGCCGGGGATCGCGGCCACGGCGGCGACGGTGTCCAGGCAGGTGGCGATGACGGCCTTGTCGAAGTCCTTGCAGCCCTGCGGCGGCGGGACCGGCGTCGGCGCCTGGTTCGGCCCGTTTCCCCGGCCGGGACCGGCGTCGCCCGCTTCACCGCCCGGCCCGACCTGCGGCGGGACCTCGGGGGACGGCGGGTTGACCGGGGTGAACTTCTGCCCGGCGGCGGTGTTGTCGAATTCGGCGCAACCGGAGAGCATCAGGGCGCCGCAGGCCAGTATGGCCAGCGGCGCGGTCCATTTCCGCCGGTACCGGGTACGCACGGGCCCAGCCTAGGTGGGCGTACGTGAGCCACGGGTAAGAGCTCCTCGATACCGTGGTGATCATGACTGTGACCGTTCTCGTGCCCGACGAAGAGGGAGTGGCCGCGCTTTCGGAGATCGAGGGCGTGCGTCCGGTGGTGTACCGCCGCGGCGAGCCGGTGCCCGCCGAAGCCGCCGAGGCCGAGGTCCTCGTGACCGGCGAGGGGCCCAGCGAGGAACTCTGGCGCGAACTGCCGAACGTCAAACTCGTGCAGCTGCTGGCGGCGGGCGCCGAGGACTGGGTCGGCAAGGTGCCGGACGGTGTGCTGCTCTCGACCTGCCGCGGCGCGCACGGCGGGAGCTCGGCCGAGTGGGTCGTCGCGGTCCTCTTGACCATCTACCGGGACCTCGGCGGTTTCGCCGACGGCCACCGGCGGAAGCACTGGGAACGCCGGATCACCGACACCCTGCAGGGCAAGCGGGCACTCATCGTCGGCGCGGGCGACCTCGGCAGGCATTTGCGCCGACGGCTGGAGACGTTCGACGTGCGCTGCACGATGGTGGGCGCGACGGCCCGCGAGGGTGTCCACGGCAACGACGAACTCCCCGGGCTGCTGCCCGACCACGACATCACCGTTCTGATGGTGCCGCTCACGCCGCATACGCGGGGCATGGTCGACGCGGAGTTCCTGGCCGCGATGCCGGACGACGCGATCCTCGTCAACGTGTCGAGGGGGCCGGTCGTGGACACCGGCGCGCTCGTCGCGGAACTCGCGTCGGGACGGCTGCGCGCCGCCCTCGACGTCACCGACCCGGAGCCCCTGCCCGAGGGGCATCCGCTGTGGGACGTGCCGGGACTGCTGCTGACACCGCACGTCGCGGGCGCCGTGAGCGGGCGGCGGCAGCGTGCCTACGCGGTGGTGGTGCGGGAACTGAGCCACTATCTGGGCGGGGAGTTGCCGAAGAACCTGGTCCACGGCGAATACTGATCGGCGTGGCGAATCTTCATGTCGGCTGCGCGATGTGGACGCACAAGGCGTGGGCTGGCCGGTTCGTGCCGCGGTCGTCGCCCGCCGGGGAGCGCCTGCGGGCCTACGCCGGCTGGTGCAACGCGGTCGAGGGAAACACGACCTTCTACGCGACGCCCGCGAGGGAAACCGTCGAGACGTGGGCGCGGCAGACCGGTCCCGGTTTCCGGTTCGTGGTCAAGCTGCCCAAGGTCGTCACGCACGAGAAACGGCTCGCCGGGGTCGAGACCGAGATGCGGGCGTTCCTCGACGCGATCGAGCCCCTCGGCGAGCGGGCGGTCCTGTGGACCCAGCTGCCCGGCTCGTTCGGCCCGTCGGACGTCGACGCCCTCGGCCGCTTCCTGCGCCGTCTCCCCGCCGGTCTCCGGCGAGCCGTGGAGGTGCGTCACCCGGAGTTCTCCAGCGACACCCGCGCGACGGCGTTGCTGGAGACGGCGCTGGCCGGCGCTGGTGCCGAGTGGGTGCCGTTCGACACCACGGTCTTCTTCGCGAGTCCGCCGGTCAGCGAAGCCGAACAGGACGCCTGGGCGAAGAAACCCCGGCTACCGCGGCGGACGCGGGCGCTGACGGATCGGCCGATCGTCCGCTACCTGGGCCGCGACGCGACCGAAGTGACCGTCGAGGGATGGCAGCCGTGGACCGAGGTGGTCGCCGGATGGCTGCGGGAGGGCCGGTCGCCGACGGTCTTCGTGCACACCCCCGACAACGACGACGCGCCGGCGCTCGCCCGCCGCTTCCACGACGACGTGCGCGCCCTGGTACCCGGGCTCGACCCGCTGCCGGAGCCCGAACCGGTCGAGCCCGCGACCTTGTTCTGAGCCGCTCCGGCGGTTCGGTCGCCTGACGGGCCGGTTTCCCCTACCCTTCGCGCGTGAGCGATGACTATCAGACCAGCATGATCTCGGACGTGGCCGACGCCGACAGCGGCCCCGGCCCGGCGGAGACCAGGGGCGGGATCGATCTCGGTCTGCTCGTCCTGCGAGTGGTGCTCGGCGTGACGATGGGCGCGCACGGGCTCCAGCACCTCTTCGGCGCCTTCGGCGGCCCTGGGGTCGGTGGCTTCGCCAGGGCACTCGGCGAGCTCGGCTACACCAGCCAGACCACGTTGCTTTCGTGGATCACCGGGATCAGCGAGGTGGTCGGCGGCGCGCTCGTGCTGGTGGGCCTGTTCACCCCGATCGGCGCCGCCGCGCTGCTCGGGGTCTGCGCGAACATCGTCTACGTGAAGTTCGGCGGCGGGTTCTTCCAGAAGCAGGGGCAGGGCTTCGAGTTCGAACTCCTGCTGGCCGCGGCTTCGCTGACCGTCCTGCTCGCGGGCTCCGGGCGGATCGCGCTGGACGTCAACACCCCGTGGCGGAAGCGGCCGCTTTCGTTCGGGTTGATCGGGTTGCTCCTGTCGGCGGCCGCCTCGGTCGTGGTGATCGTCCTCTGCCGCTGACCGCTCGCATTTAGAGGACTAAATGCGCTCGTTGCGCATTTAGTCCTCTAAATGCATGCTTGTGGCCTACTTGTTCGGGTCCCGGACGGCGCCGGTGTCGGCCGAAGTCGCCATCCGCGCGTAGGCCCGCAGCGCGGCGGTGATCTTCCGGTCCCGCGAGACCGGCTGCCACGGCCGCTCGCTCGCCTCCATCTTCGCGCGCCGCTCGGCGAGCACGTCCTCGTCGACGAGCAGTTCGAGCCGCCGCTCGTGGACGTCGAGCAGGATCCGGTCGCCGTTCTGGACCAGGCCGATCGCCCCGCCCGCGGCGGCCTCGGGCGAGATGTGCCCGACCGAGATGCCCGACGAGCCGCCGGAGAACCGGCCGTCGGTGATCAGCGCGCATTTCTTGCCCAGCCCCGAGCCCTTGAGGAACGCCGTCGGGTGCAGCATCTCCTGCATCCCCGGGCCGCCCGCCGGGCCTTCGTAGCGGATCACCAGCACCTCGCCGGGCTGGATCTCCTTCTTGAGGATGGCCGAGACCGCCTCCTCCTGGCTCTCCAGCACCCGGGCCGGGCCCTCGAAATGCCACAGTTCCTCGTCGATACCCGCCGACTTGATCACGGCGCCGTTCTCGGCGAGGTTGCCGCGCAGGATCGCGAGCCCGCCGTCCTTGGTGTAGGCGTGCTCGACGTCGTGGATGCAGCCGCCGACGGCGTCGGTGTCCAAAGAGGACCAACGGTTCTCGGTGGAGAACGCCTCGGTGGTGCGGACCCCGCCCGGAGCGGCGTGGAACAGTTCGATCGCCCGCTCCGACGGCTCCTCCGCGCGGATGTCCCAAGTGGACAGCCACGACTCCAGATCCGGCGAGTGCACGGAGTGGACGTCGGTGTTCAGCAGCTCGCCGCGGTGCAGTTCGCCGAGGATGGCCGGGATTCCGCCTGCCCGGTGGACGTCCTCCATGTGGTAGTCCGAGTTCGGCGCGACCTTCGACAGGCACGGCACGCGGCGGCCGATGGCGTCGATGTCGTCGATGGTGAAGTCGACCTCGCCCTCCTGCGCGGCGGCGAGGATGTGCAGCACCGTGTTGGTCGAACCGCCCATCGCCATGTCGAGGGCCATCGCGTTCTCGAACGCCTTCTTCGACGCGATCGAGCGCGGGAGCACGGACTCGTCGTCCTGCTCGTACCAGCGCTTGCACAGCTCGACGACCGTGCGCCCGGCGTCCTCGAAGAGCGCCCGGCGGGCGGCGTGCGTGGCGAGGGTGGAGCCGTTGCCCGGCAGGGAGAGCCCGAGCGCCTCGGTGAGGCAGTTCATCGAGTTCGCGGTGAACATGCCCGAGCACGAACCACAGGTCGGGCAGGCCGAGCGCTCCACAATGGACAGTCCGTCTTCGTCGACCTCGCTGCTGGCCGACGCGGCGATCGCGGTGATGAGGTCGGTCGGCGCCTGCGCGACCCCGCCGACGACCACGGCCTTCCCGGCCTCCATCGGTCCACCCGAGACGAACACCACCGGGATGTTCAGCCGCATGGCGGCGTTCAGCATGCCCGGGGTGATCTTGTCGCAGTTGGAGATGCAGACCAGCGCGTCGGCCTGGTGCGCGTTCACCATGTACTCGACGGAGTCGGCGATGATCTCGCGCGAGGGCAGCGAGTAGAGCATTCCGCTGTGCCCCATGGCGATCCCGTCGTCGACGGCGATCGTGTGGAACTCGCGGGCGACACCGCCCGCCTCCTTCACCGCGCCGGCCACGATCTCGCCGAGGTCCTTGAGGTGCACGTGCCCCGGCACGAACTGGGTGTAGGAGTTCGCGATGGCGACGATCGGCTTGCCGAAGTCGCTGTCGGTCATTCCGGTGGCGCGCCAGAGCGAGCGCGCGCCCGCCGCGTTGCGGCCGTGGGTGGTGGTCCGGGAACGGAGTTGAGGCACGGCTGACTCCAAGGTTCGGGATGGGGACCAGGGCGAACGAGCGCCAAACTGGTCCTACCAATCCTACTCCCCGGAATCGTCGCGCTTTTCCGGAGCCTCGGCCAGGTCGTCGGTCAGCCCGGAGGGATCGGCCATCCGCCCCGCGCTGACCAGCGAGATCACCGGAAGATGGCGGGTGCGCACGGCGGGCAGGGCGACCTTGGTCTCGTCCTTCAGTACCGCCTGCACCTTCGCCTTGTCAGTGATGGCGAGGCCCTTGAGGGAGGTCCACGGCAGATCCTTCCGCCCGAACATCGTCCGCACCTCCAGTCCCTCGGCCGTCGCCGTCGTGCGGGTCCGGATGACGAACACCGCCAGCGCGATCGGGAAGAGGTAGAGCCACTGGAGATACGGCACGTCGCCGAACGCGACAGGCGTCACACAAACGACGAGGAAAGCGATCGCCAGCAATGCCGTGTTCGGGATTTTGAAGACGGCCTTGCGGTCCTCGTTCGCCTGTTCCCGCTGCTTTTCTTCTGCCACGTCAAAGATGGTGCACCGCCGCCTCCGCGGCCCCGAACGCGGGTCGCACCACGCGCCGAAGGTGTCCAGCATGCGGAATCGCCGTCCCGCAGAGTTGACACTCTTGACGGCGACCGGCTAGCTTCACTCTCGTGACAACGCAGACCGGCCTCGTACTTCCCAAGCGCGTCGACGCTTAGGGAAGTCTCCGCTGCGTCGACGCGCGACCCTCGTGCGACCACTCCGGTCGGCGGGGGTTTTTTGTTGCCTGGAACAATTTCACTGCCGAACCAGCCAATGAATACCCGAACGAGTGACTAGACAAGACGAGGCAAACAGCGATGACTAGTGCCACCTCGCGAGCTGATGCGAACTCCGGTACCACCGGTGCCCGACCCAAGCCGGCGCCGCCCGCCGGGACCCCGGTGCGGGTCACGGGCGCGCAGTCGCTCGTCCGCTCGCTCGAGGCGGTGGGCGCGGAGGTCGTGTTCGGTATTCCCGGCGGCACCATTCTCCCGGCGTACGACCCGCTGCTCGACTCGACGAAGGTCCGCCACGTCCTGGTCCGTCACGAACAGGGCGCCGGGCACGCCGCCACCGGGTACGCGCAGGCGACCGGCAAGGTCGGCGTGTGCATGGCCACCTCCGGTCCCGGCGCCACCAACCTGGTCACCCCGCTGGCCGACGCGAACATGGACTCGGTGCCCGTCGTCGCCATCACCGGCCAGCAGTCCCGCGCGCTGATCGGCACGGACGCCTTCCAGGAAGCCGACATCTGCGGCATCACGATGCCGATCACCAAGCACAACTTCCTGGTCACCGACCCGGCGGACATCCCGCGCACCATCGCGGAGGCGTTCCACCTCGCCTCGACCGGCCGTCCCGGCCCGGTCCTGGTGGACATCCCCAAGGACGTCCTGCAGGAGATGACCTCCTTCTCGTGGCCGACGGAGATGCGCCTGCCGGGCTACCGGCCCACGCTGCGCCCGCACGGCAAGCAGGTCCGCGAGGCCGCGCGGCTGATCAGCAAGTCGCGGCGCCCGGTCCTCTACGTCGGTGGCGGCGTGGTCAAGGCCGACGCCTCGCGCCAGCTGATGGAACTGGCCGAGCTGACCGGCATCCCCGTCGTCACCACGCTGATGGCGCGCGGCGCGTTCCCCGATTCGCACCCGCAGCACCTCGGCATGCCGGGGATGCACGGTTCGGTCGCCGCGGTCGCCGCGATGCAGCGGGCGGATCTGCTGATCGCCCTCGGCGCCCGCTTCGACGACCGCGTCACCGGGCAGCTGTCCTCGTTCGCGCCGGACGCCGCCGTCGTCCACGCCGACATCGACCCCGCCGAGATCTCCAAGAACCGCAAGGCGGACGTGCCGATCGTCGGCGACTGCGCGGAGATCATCACCGAGCTGATCGAGGCCGTCCGCGCCGAGACCGACAAGTCCGCGAAGCCGGACCTGAAGGACTGGTGGACGCAGGCGAGCGCCTGGCGCGACGACTACCCGGCCGGTTACGAGTGGCCCGAGGACGGGACGCTCTCGCCGCAGTACGTCATCGAGCGCATCGGTTCGCTCGTCGGCCCGGACGCGGTCTACACCGCGGGCGTCGGCCAGCACCAGATGTGGGCCGCGCAGTTCGTGAAGTACGAGAACCCGCGCACCTGGATCAACTCGGGCGGCCTCGGCACGATGGGCTTCGCCGTCCCCGCCGCGATGGGCGCCAAGTTCGGCGTGCCGGACAAGCAGGTCTGGGCAATCGACGGCGACGGCTGTTTCCAGATGACGAACCAGGAACTGGCCACCTGCGCCATCGAAGGCGCGCCGATCAAGGTCGCCGTCATCAACAACGGCAACCTGGGCATGGTCCGCCAGTGGCAGAACCTCTTCTACTCCGAGCGGTACTCCAACACCGATCTCGGTACCCACAAGCACCGCATCCCCGACTTCACCCTCCTCGCGGAGGCGCTCGGCTGCGCCGGGCTCCGCTGCGAGACCAAGGAGGACGTCGACGCCACCATCCGGCGCGCCATGGAGATCAACGACCGCCCCGTCGTGATCGATTTCGTGGTGGGGAAGGATGCCCAGGTGTGGCCCATGGTGGCCGCGGGCACCGGTAACGACGAAATCATGGCCGTGCGCGGGATCCGCCCGCTCTTCGACGACGACGAGGTCGCCGCGGAGGCGGAGCTGAACGCCGCGACAGAAGGAGACGCCCGATGAGCGTGCACACCCTGAGCGTTCTGGTCGAGAACAAGCCCGGTGTCCTCGCGCGGGTTTCCGGACTGTTCTCCCGGCGGGGTTTCAACATCGAATCCCTCGCCGTCGGGCCCACGGAGAATCCCGAGGTGTCCCGGATGACGATCGTGGTCGCCGTTGAGGAGCTACCGCTCGAACAGGTGACCAAGCAGCTCAACAAGCTGGTCAACGTCATCAAGATCGTGGAATTGGAAAAGTCCACAGCCGTGCAGCGTGAACTGCTGCTCGTGAAGGTCCGGGCCGACAACACCGTGCGCAGCCAGGTCCTCGAAACAGTGCAGTTGTTCCGCGCGAAGGTGGTGGACGTGTCTCCCGAGGCGCTCACCGTCGAAGCCACCGGGACCTCGGACAAGATCGGTGCCCTGCTCCGGATGCTGGAGCCCTATGGCATCCGTGAACTGGTCCAGTCCGGCATGGTCGCGGTCGGCCGGGGCTCCCGCTCGATCACCGCCACCTCCGCCCGCTAGAAATACTTTTGTAAGTCAGGAAAGGAAGTAGTACCCCTCATGGCAGTGGAAATCTTTTACGACGACGACGCGGACCTTTCGATCATCCAGGGTCGCAAGGTCGCCGTGATCGGCTACGGCAGCCAGGGCCACGCGCACTCGCTGAGCCTGCGCGACTCCGGCGTCGACGTCCGCATCGGCCTGCCCGAGGGCTCGAAGTCGCGGGCCAAGGCCGAGGAGCAGGGTCTCCGCGTGCTCACCCCGGCCGAGGCCAGCGCCGAAGCCGACCTGATCATGATCCTCGCGCCGGACACGAAGCAGCGCTTCATCTACGAGCAGGACATCGCGCCGAACCTCAAGGACGGCGACGCGCTCTTCTTCGGGCACGGCTTCAACATCCGCTACGACCTGATCAAGCCGCCGGCAGGCGTCGACGTCGCCATGGTCGCCCCGAAGGGCCCGGGCCACCTGGTCCGCCGCCAGTTCGTCGACGGCAAGGGCGTCCCGGCGCTCATCGCGGTCGAGCAGGACGCCTCCGGCAACGCGCAGGCGCTCGCGCTCTCGTACGCGGCCGCCATCGGTGGCGCCCGCGCCGGTGTCATCAAGACGACCTTCACCGAGGAGACCGAGACCGACCTCTTCGGCGAGCAGGCCGTGCTCTGCGGTGGCGCCTCCGCGCTGGTGCAGACCGGTTTCGAGGTGCTCACCGAGGCCGGCTACGCCCCGGAGATCGCCTACTTCGAGGTGCTGCACGAGCTGAAGCTGATCGTCGACCTCATGTACGAGGGCGGCATCGCGCGTCAGCGCTACTCGATCTCCGACACCGCCGAGTACGGCGACCTGACCCGCGGCCCGCGCGTCATCTCGCCGGCGGTCAAGGAAGAGATGAAGAAGATCCTCGGCGAGATCCAGGACGGCACGTTCGCCCGCGAATGGGTCGCCGAGGACGAGGCCGGGCGGCCGAACTTCACCAAGCTCGAGGAGCAGGGCAACCAGCACCCGATCGAGGAGACCGGCAAGAAGCTGCGCGACCTGATGTCGTGGGTGGACCGGCCGATCACCGAAACCGCCTAGTCGTGGGCTGAAGGGGCCCTTCACCGCATGCGATGTGGTGAAGGGCCCCTTCGTTTTGCGTACCGGAAAGCGATAGCGTGGGCACCATGAGTGAGCAGCCGGTGGACGACAAGGCGCATATCCGGCCCGATCTGGACTTGAGCGACGCGGTGTGGATCCGGGGTGAACCGGAAGGCGCGAACCTCAAGGACGCCGTCGAGTACGCGCTGGTGCCGCACGTCGACGGGGTCACCTACACCGCGATGCGCCGGGTCGTCGAACCCGACGGTCACCTGCTCGTGTTCACACCTACTGAATGGGACGCGTTCTTGAAAGGCGTGCGGGACGGCGAATTCGACCTGCCTGCCTAGACCGGATGCCCGGGGCCGCTTTCCCGTGGTCTGATCAGTCCGGGTAGTCCACGCTCATTCCCCGCAGGTTCGTGGTGTCCGCGGGACAGTTCACCTTCGATTCCTCGTTCCTGTTCGCCCACGGGCCGAAGTACCACTGGTAGGTGGGCCGGGTGTAAGTGCGGCACTCCGCCGCGGCTCGATGTGCGCGTTGAGTGCATTTCGACGAAACCGCCCAGGAACCTGTGCTCCGCCATACCTTGCAGTCGGGTGGGATGGCCTGGGTCGACGCGGATACGGCCGGTGCCGCCGTCACCAGAAGGCCGGCCGCGATCGCCATCGCCGCCGCGACCGGCCTTCCCGCGCGTGCCTTCGATCGGATTCTCTTCATCGAGTCCTCCCTCAAGGTGGTGAGTCCGGAGGATCCCGACTCACCACCGCGTTCACGCGCTTGCCGACGAGGTCGTTGCCGCCCGGCGGGCATGGTCACCCGGATGGAGCCGCCCCGTCCGGCTAGACCCGGGAAATCAGCTCGTCGAGCCGGCCGGTCGCGGCCGCGATGGCGAGATGGTCGGCGTAGTCGCGCGATTCGACGATCAGTCCGTCGCGTACGCGCAGCACGAAGATGTTGGAAA
This sequence comes from Amycolatopsis sp. SB7-3, assembly GCF_041021335.1. Classification (NCBI taxonomy): domain Bacteria; kingdom Bacillati; phylum Actinomycetota; class Actinomycetes; order Pseudonocardiales; family Pseudonocardiaceae; genus Amycolatopsis; species Amycolatopsis sp. SB7-3. The sequence continues at coordinate 496,265 of NZ_JBFPJQ010000001.1, read as the reverse complement.
CGCGGAATTCCGCGCTGCCGCCCGCAGTCCCCTGGTAGTCGAACTCGCCGATCACGACCTCGGGGTCGAGAGTCTCGTGGATCACCAGATCCCGGACCTGGAACCGGACCTTGCCCCGCTCTCCGAACTTGAAATGCTCACGCAGGTCTTCCCTCGATTTCAGGGTCTCCGCGCCGGGCAGAAACGGGTGCGTGACGTGGGTTTCCTCGGCGTAGAGCTCCGGCAAACCGGCCCAGTCGCCGTCCGCGACACCGTAGGCGAGCCGTTCGAAAACGCCGCGCGGGCTCTTCGGATCCGCCGTCGACGCCGGGCGCGGCGGCACCGGCGTGAGCTCGCGCTCCGCGGTTTCGAAGCCCTTCTTCAGCTTCTCCAGGCCATTCTGTGCCGCGATGAGCGGCAGGTAGTCGTGGTAGTCGCGTGAATGGACGATGAGCCCGTCGCGCACGCGGAGCAGCTGGATGCTGGCGATGTCGAAGGATTTCCCGGTGTCCAGCGCCTCGCCGACATTGCGGTATTCGGCGACGATCACCTCTGGGTCGGTTGTCCCGTGAATCAGGACATCCGCCCTGTCCATGCGCACGTTCAGGCCGCCGCCGAAGTTCTTCCGCAGGGTCTCGCGGCCCTCGTACCTGGACGGCACCGGTGGTCGCTGCGGATTTTCGACGATGGCGTCTTCGGCGTAGAGCGCGAAAATCTCGTCCCAGCGCCGGGCGGTGATGCGTTCGGAAAGCGCGTCGAAGACGTCGCGGGGTGTGGTCATGAGGGTCTCCCAGGAGGACATAAACGGAGTCTGTAGTCCGCCTTTGACGATACGGACTACAGACTCCACTTGTCCACCGGGTCATGCCACGACGGAGAGCACGACCTTCCCCGTGGTCTTGCCCGTCGCCACGAGTTCTTGGGCCTTCGCGGCTTCTTCCAGCGGGAACACCGTGTCGATGGTCGGCTTGAGCCGGCCGCTGTCGACGAGTTCGGCCAGCGCGAGCAGGCCGGTGCGGTCCGGTTCGGCGAGGGTGAACCCGGCGATGACTCCGGCGGCCTCGGCCAGTTCCGGCAGCCGCTCGTCGTTCGTGCGGGTGAGCTGGACGAGCCTTCCGCCGCGGCGCAACGTCTTGAGCGATCGGGGCCCGTACTCCAGGCCGATCGTGTCGAGCACGACGTCGACGTCGCGGACCTCGTCGGCGAAATCCGTCGTGCGGTAGTCGATGAGTTCGTCCGCGCCGAGACCGCGGAGGAACTCGTGTTTGGCCGCGCTGGCCGTCCCGATCACGTACGCGCCGCGCGCCTTGGCGATCTGGACCGCGAGATGTCCGACCCCGCCCGCCGCCGCGTGGATCAGGACCCGTTGCCCCGGCTGGAGATCCGCCGTGTCGACGAGGCTCTGCCAGACGGTCAGTCCCGCGAGCGGGACCGCGGCCGCGTGCACGTGGTCCAAAGTGGACGGTTTACGCGCGAAGTGACGGCTCGGCGCGGCGACGTATTCGGAGTACGCGCCCGCCTGGAACGGGAACGACGGCATGCCGAAGACCTCGTCGCCGGGGGAGAACAGGGAAGCGCCCGCGCCGACCTCCTCGACCACGCCGGACACGTCCCAGCCGAGGATGAACGGCGGATCACCCATCGGGCCGATGCCGCCGGTCTCGCGGGTCTTCCAGTCGACCGGGTTGACGCCGGCGGCGTGCACCCGGACCAGGATCTGGGTCGGGCCCGGGGTGGGTCTTTCGACGTCGACGAGTTCGAGGACTTCGGGGCCGCCCAGGCGGTTTTGGCTGATCGCTCGCATGGGTCCATTGTTCGGCGAGCGTCGTACTTTCGGCGAGGGTCCGGCGGGCCAGGGGGCGTCAGGATCGGGACACGCCTCTCGCGAGTGTCATGAAAGGGCCGTTCCTGACGTTTTTCGTCCTGAACGGCCCTTTCATGACACTCGGGTGACCGGCGGCCGTGCCATGAAAGGTCCTTTCCTTGCGAAATTTGCAAGGAAAGGACCTTTCATGGCGTACGAGGGGCCCCAAGGCTCAGGCGCCCCGCAGCACCGCAAGGATCTCGGTCTGCCCGAAGTGCTCGGCCCACCCCAAGGCCGACGACGAGTACAGCGAATCCTCCAGCGAAGGATCCGCCCCGACCTCCAGCAACGCCCGCACGGCGTCCACATGTCCGCCCTGCACGGCCAGGTGCAGCGCCGTGACGCCCTCCCCGTGCGACAGTCCGCCGAACGTCCCCCGGTGGTCGACCGAAGCACCCAGCTCCGCCAAGGTCTTGATCGCCGAAGCCTTCCCCTGGGCGGCGGCCCACGTCAGCGCCGTGCCCCGGTAGACGTCGGCGTCCACGCGGGCACCCCGCTCCACCAAGGTGCGCACGGCGGAAGACCGGTCGTTCCGCGCCGCCCACGAAAGCGCCTCGTCGACGATCTCGGCCGGATCGTCGCTCGGCCGCCATTCCGGGAAACCGCTGTGCGGCCGGTGGAATTCGCGATGCGTGCCCGCCGCGGGGGCGAGCGTGCCGTCCGGCGCGAGCAGTTCGTCGAGCAGGTCGGCGTGACCGAGCCCCGCCGCCACCCGGAGATTGCCGGGCGAGAGGCTGCGCGAAGCCAGCAGCTCCGCGGCCTCCCGATGGCCCCAGAACAGCGCGACCACCAGCGGTGTCCCGCCGTCGCCCCGGGCCGGGACGTCGATGGGGGCGCCCGCGTCGAGCAGCATCGTGACCAGCAGCGGCGATCCGACGTACCCGGCCTGGTGCAACGCCGTCCAGCCGTGCACGTTGGCGGACGCCGGATCGGCGCCGTGGTCGAGCAGGATCCGGCACAGCCGCTCGTCGCAGGTCGCGGCGGCCATGCCGAGCAGATCGTTCCCGTTCTTCCCGTGCGCGTGGACAAGCGTGGGCAGGTCGCCGATCAGGCGCGCGAGCCCCGCCAGGTCTCGCGCGTCGATCAGTTCCCGTGCGTTCTCGAAGGCGAGCTCAGCCGGTGACGTCACGCTCCCGCACGCTACCCCCGACCCCCGACAGAACCCGCCATTCGGCCAGCGGGATCCGTTCGTCCCCGGTCAGGACCTGCAGGCACACGTGGTCGGCCCCGGCGTCCAGATGTGCCTGGACCCGCGCGGAGATCTCGTCCTCCCCGACGGCGGCCAGCGCGTCCACCAGCTTGTCGGAGCCGTAGTCCGCCTCGGTGAATCCGAACCGCCGCAGATTCGCCTGATGGTGGGCCGCCAGCTCCAGGTACATCGACACGTGCCGCCGCGCGATCTCCCGGTCCGATCCCAGCACGACGGCCTGTTCGACGGCGAGGAACGCCGAAGGTCCGATGGCCTCCCGCGCCAGCGCGGTGTGCTCGACGGGGACGAAGTACGTATGCGCCCCATCGGTGCGTTCCGCGGCCAGGGCGAGCATCTTCGGTCCCAACGCGGCGAGCACACGCCGGCGTGGGGAGTCCGGTGTGGACAGTTCGGTCCCGTCCATCTCGTCGAGGTAGCCGCGCATCCCTTCCAGCGGTTTCGCGCCCGGGAGGTGTCCGCCGAGGCCGAGGACGAACCGGCCGGGATACGCCTCGGCGAGGGTCCGCTCGGCGGCGGCCGCCGCGACGGGTGCCCGATGCGAGAACCGCGCGATGCCGGTGGCGACGGTCAGCCGCGAGGTCGCCGCGAGCAGCAGACCCGCCTGGGTGAACGCCTCCCGGCCCAGGTACTCCCCGAACCACAACGTGTCGAAGCCGAGTTCCTCGACTTCCGCGGCCGCCTCGCGCACTTCGCCGATTTCCTTGCCGTCGAAAGAAAACGTCCAGATGCCGACGCTCACCGGATCACCGCCGTCAGTGCCGGGGCGAGCCGTTCCAGCTGGTCCACGATGGACTTGAGATCGTCCCCGACCGGATTGACGAGCACGGTGTCCGCGCCGGCATCGACGAGTTCCTTGAGCCGCCCGGCGATCCGCTCTTCGTCGCCCCACGCGGTCAGTCCGTCCACGAGCCGGTCGCTGACGTCGTCGATGTCCGCGTCGGTGTAGCCGAGCCGCTTCCAGCCCTTGAAATAGTGCGGGATGCCGTACTGCTTCATCAGCCCGATATCCCTCGCCACGCTCTTCCGCGCCTGCTCACGGTCGCCGAGCAGAACCGAATGGGTGGGGATGAGCAGCTTGTCCGGGCCGAGGATCTCGCGGGAATACGGCGTGTGCTCGAAGGGCTGGGCGAACGGATGCGCCCCGTCCGTGAGTTCCCGCGCGAGTTCGAGCATCTTCGGTCCGACGGCGGCCAGGACCCGCGGGAACGGGACCGGCGAAGGGAATTCTTCCGCCGCCGCGGACATGGCCGTGAGGTAGTCACGGGTCTGTTCGAGCGGCCGGTAGTCCGAGCCCGCCTTCTCCGCCTGGTACGAGTGCCCGATCCCGACGCCGAGCACGAACCGGCCGGGGAACGCCTGCGCGAGCGTCCGCCCGCCGCTGTGGGCGGTGTAGGCGGGCCGCGACCAGATGTTCGCGATCCCGGTGCCGACCACCACTCGCTCGGTGGCCGCGAGGGTGATGGCGCTGTAGGCGAACAATTCCCGGTTGCCGGGCCCCTCGCCACCCCAAACGGTGCGGTAACCCAGCTCTTCCAGGCGCCGGATCGCCCGCCGTTCTTCGTCGGGTGTCGGCGTGAACATGCCGACCGGCAGCCAGACACCCACCGGGCCCAGCCGCTCCCGGGTTTCTTCGATCAGGTCCATCACAGTCTCCCCAGCTAACATGAGGCAGCCTCCGCTTACGTGGTCCGACTATACGGAGGCTGCCTCCGATTTGTCGAGACTAGGCTCGGGAGCGCGATGGACACCGAGAAGAAGCCGCTGCGGGCGGACGCCCGGCGCAACTACGAGCGCCTCCTCGAAGAGGCGAGGCACGCCTTCGCCGCGAACGGCGTCGAGGCGTCGCTGGAGGAGATCGCGCGCCGGGCCGGAGTCGGGATCGGAACGCTCTACCGGCACTTCCCGACGCGGGAAGCGCTGGTCGAGACGGTGCTCCGCGAAGGCTTCGACGCGCAGGCCGAAGCGGCTCGCGAGCTGCTGGGCTCCTCGGAGCCGGTGGAGGCGTTGAAGGCCTGGTTCGCCGGGATGGGTGAACAGTCGGCGCGTTACCGGGGGCTGCCCGAGCTGATGGTCGACGTGCTCAACGACGAGACCTCGCCGCTGTACGCCTCCTGCCACGCGATGCGTGACCAGGTGTCCCAACTGGTGGAAAGGGCGAAGGCCTCGGGGGAGCTCCGGGCCGACGTCACAGTGCACGAATTACTGGTGCTGCTGCACGCGCTTTCCTGGGCCAGCGAACACCTTTCGGGTGACAAGGGCCTCGAACGGCTCCTCGATCTCGTTTTCGCGGGATTACGGGCGAGTTAACAATCCCCTGTCACCAGGTCTAAACTGCGGCGCAACCGGGCACAACGGCGTGACCGTCAACAGTGAGTCGCAGGCACAGACCAGATAGTGGGAGCCGTATCGTGACCAAGCCGAACAAGCCCGTCGTCCTCATCGCCGAGAAGCTCGCGCCCTCCGTGTTGAGCGTCTTCTCCGACGAGGTCGAGGTCCAGCATGTGGACGGCACGGACCGCCCCGCGCTGCTCGAAGCCGTGAAGACGGCGGACGCGCTGCTCGTGCGGTCCGCGACGAAGGTCGACGCCGAGGTCCTCGGCGCCACCACCTCGCTCAAGGTCGTCGCCCGCGCCGGCGTCGGGCTGGACAACGTCGAGGTCCCCGCCGCCACCGAACGCGGTGTGCTGGTGGTCAACGCGCCGACCTCGAACATCGTCTCCGCCGCCGAGCACGCCGTCGCGCTGCTGCTCGCCGTCGCCCGCCGGGTCCCGGCCGCGGACCAGAGCCTCCAGGGCGGTGCGTGGAAGCGCAGCGCCTACTCCGGCGTCGAGATCCAGGGCAAGACCATCGGTGTGGTCGGCCTCGGCAAGATCGGCCAGCTGTTCGCGCAGCGGCTCGCCGCGTTCGACACCAAGATCATCGCGTACGACCCCTACGTCTCGGCCGCCCGCGCCGCGCAGCTCGGCATCGAGCTGGTCACGCTGGACGAGCTGCTGGAGCGCGCCGACGCGATCTCCATCCACCTGCCGAAGACGCCGGAGACCAAGGGCCTCATCGGCGCCGAGGCGCTGAAGAAGACCAAGCAGGGCGTCATCATCGTCAACGCCGCGCGCGGTGGCCTCATCGACGAGCAGGCGCTGGCGGACGCCGTCAGCTCCGGCCACGTCGGTGGTGCCGGTATCGACGTGTTCGTCACCGAGCCCACCACCGAGAGCCCGCTGTTCGGCCTGCCGAACGTCGTCGTCACCCCGCACCTGGGCGCCTCGACCGCCGAGGCGCAGGACCGCGCGGGCACCGACGTCGCGAAGTCCGTGCTGCTCGCGCTGCGCGGCGACTTCGTGCCGGACGCGGTGAACGTCGCGGGCGGCGGCACGGTCGGCGAGCACGTCCGGCCGTACCTCTCGCTCACCCAGAAGCTCGGCACCGTGCTGACCGCGCTGAACCCGAAGGCCCCGGCCTCGGTCACCGTCGTGGTCAAGGGCGAGCTGGCCGCCGAGGACGTCAGCGTGCTGCCGCTCGCGGCCGAGCGCGGCGTGTTCTCCGGCGTCGTCGAGGACCAGGTCACCTTCGTGAACGCGCCGCGCGTCGCCGAAGAACTGGGCGTCCAGGTCGAACTGGTCACCGAGACCGAAAGCCCCAAATTCCGCAGCCTGGTCACCGTCCGCGCGGTCCACGCAGACGGCTCGACTCTTTCGGTGTCCGGTTCGGTCACCGGCAAGGACGAGGTCGAGAAGCTGGTCGAGGTCAACGGCCGTCACTTCGACCTGCGCGCCGAGGGCAACGTGCTGCTGCTCGAGTACCCGGACCGCCCGGGCATCATGGGCCGCGTCGGCACGCTGCTCGGCGAGGCGGGCCTCAACATCGAGGCCGCGCAGATCAGCCAGACCACCGACGGCGCGGACGCGGTCATGCTGCTGCGAGTCGACCGTTCCGTCGACTCGCACCTGCTGGAGCCGATCGGCGCCACCGTCGGCGCGCACACGATCCGCGCGGTCAACTTCGGCTGACCTGCGGGAATTGCACTGACGAAAGCCGCGTCCACGGACGCGGCTTTCGTTATGTGCCAACAAGTTGTTTGCGCTCTTCGCAAGTAGTCGACCACTCGCGAAGAGCAAGATTCAATAACGGTGAAAAATGCCTACTGAAGTCGGGCTGGTCCCCGGATAGGTTCTTCCGGCGAGGCCGAACCATCGCGCCGTCAAGGGCACGGCGCGGCGCCGGGGCTCACCGTCGGGGGTGTGTTCGAGCGGCAGGCAGGTTCCGAGTCGAGGCCTCGAGTGAGGGCACTTACTCATGAACAGATCCCGCGTACCCCGGTGGGCCATCCGCTCATCGGCCGCGGTCTTCGCCGCGTTGCTCGCGACGTCCGTGACCGGGGCGACCGCAGCCGCGCAGGATGTCCCCCTCGCGGACGGTGTCACACCGGCGAAGATCGACCGTAACGGATTCCAGGGGAAGGTCGAGCCGAAGCTCAAGGCCGCCCAAGGGCAGATCACCGCCTTCGTCGAGCTGGCCAAGCAGCCCGCCGTCGACGCCTTCAACGCCGAGCAGAACAAGGGCGCGGGCAAGGAAAAGGCGAAGAAGGCCGCGAAGGACGCCAAGGCCGCCGCGGCCGCGACGGTGAACTCCGTCGTCGGTCAGCTCAAGGCCGCCGACGCCGGCACCCAGCTGGTCACCCAGACCGCCAACGCGGTCGCCGGCGCGGTCGTCACGGCCGACGCGGCGAAGATCCGCGAGCTGGCGAAGCGGCCGGACGTCGTCTCGGTCAAGAAGGTGGTCCCCAAGACCCGCACCAACTCCAGCGCGGTCCAGCTGACCAACACGCTCGCGTCGTGGCAGCAGACCGGCCGCTACGGCGACGGTATCCGCGTCGGCGTGATCGACGACGGCATCGACTACACCCACGCCGACTTCGGCGGCCCGGGCACGGCCGAGGCCTACAACGCGATCAACCGCGACCAGGCCACCCCCGCCTTCCCGACCGACAAGGTCGTCGGCGGTATCGACCTGGTCGGCGACGCCTACGACTCGGGCAGCGACGACCCGGCCCTCAAGACCCCGAAGCCGGACCCCAACCCGCTCGCCTGCGGCCACCACGGCACGCACGTCGCGGGCACGGTCGCCGGTTTCGGTGTCGACGAAGCGGGCAAGACCTTCACGGGCGACTACAAGAAGCTCAACAAGAAGAAGATCGAAGCGATGCAGATCGGCCCGGGCACCGCGCCCAAGGCCCTCCTGTACGCCATCAAGGTCTTCGGCTGCGACGGCTCGACCAACGTCACCTCGCAGGCGCTCGACTGGTCGCTCGACCCGGACGGCGACGGCGACTTCACCGACCACCTCGACGTGGTGAACCTGTCGCTGGGCGGCGACTTCGCCACCCCGGATGACCCGGACTCGCTGTTCGTGCGCAAGATCGCCGCGAACAACGTCGTCCCGGTGTTCTCCGCGGGCAACGGCGGCGACCTCAACGACGTCGGCGGCGCGCCGGGCAACACACCCGAGGCGCTGACCGTCGCCAGCAGCCGTGACGCGTCCGTCCTCCGCGACGCCGTCGAAGCCGTCGCTCCCGACGGTGTCAAGGGTGCGAAGACCGGCCAGTTCAGCCAGAACTACGCGACCTACGACACGCTCGACGTCACCGCGCCGGTGGTCACGCTGTCGGCCGACAACGCCGCCGGCTGCAAGCCGTACTCCGAGGCCGACAAGGCCAAGGCCGCGGGCAAGATCGTGTTCCTCGAATGGGACGACAACGACGCGACCCGCGCCTGCGGTTCCGGCGCCCGGTCCAACAACGCGCAGGCGGCCGGTGCCAAGGGCGCGCTGTTCTCCTCGACGCTGGAGCACTTCTCGGCGGGTATCGCGGGCAACGCGGCCCTGCCGACGTTCCAGCTGACCGGCAGCGCGACCGCTTCGGTCCGCCCGGCGGTGGCCGCGGGCACGCTGCAGGTCCGGATGACCGGCAAGGGCCGCGTGTCCGTGCCGACCTTCGATCAGTCCATTGTGGACACCCCGAGTTCGTTCACCTCGCGTGGCGGGCGCGGCCCGGCCGTCAAGCCGGACGTCGCGGCGCCCGGTGACTCGATCTCGTCGGCGCTGGCGGGCAGTGGAGCGGGCCGCCTGGTCATCTCCGGGACGTCGATGGCGGCTCCGCACACCTCGGGTATCACCGCCCTGATCCGTCAGGCGCACCCGGACTGGTCGGTCGAGGAGGTCAAGGCCTCGGTCATCAACACCGCCGGCCACGACATCCACGACGCTTCGGGCCGCGTCTACGGTCCGCAGCGCGTCGGCAGCGGCCGGATCGACGCGAAGGCCGCGCTGGACAACCAGGTCCTGGCCTACGTCGTCGACAACCCCGGCTTCGTCTCGGTCAACTTCGGCGTCGTCGAAGCGGGCGGCCCGGTCACCCTGACCAAGACGGTCAAGGTGGTCAACAAGGGCATCAAGCCGGTCGAGTACTCGGTGGGCTACGAAGCCGTGAACGCGCTCCCCGGTGTCGAGTACACAGTGGACAAGCCGACGGTGAAGCTGAGCCCGCGCGGTATCGCGCTGGTGAAGGTGACCCTGAAGATCGCCGACCCCAAGGCGCTCCGCAAGGTCATGGACCCGACCATGGCGGCCACGCAGGTCGGCCTCGCCCGCCAGTTCGTGGCGGACGCCTCCGGCCGGATCGCGTTCACCCCGAAGAGCGGCACGACCGTTCCGCTGCGGCTCTCGGTGTACTCCGCGCCGAAGCCCGTCTCGTCCATCAACACCCCGGGCAACGTCAACTTCGGCGCCGGCCAGAACCAGGCCGTGCTGAACCTGACCGGCAAGGGCGTGGACCAGGGTTCCGGTGCGCAGCGGTACCGCTCGCTGATCAGCGTGCTCGAACTGCAGGCGGAATCCCCGCAGCTGCCCGAGTGCGACGGCGACGTCACCACCGACTGCACGCTGAACCAGACCGCCAAGGGCGCCGACCTGCGCTACATCGGCGCGGCGTCGACCGCTCCGCTGGCCAAGGCGCAGGGTGAGCCGGAGAACGCGTTGCTGGCCTTCGGTCTCACCACCTGGAGCGACCTGGCCAACCTGGGCAGCAACACCTCGCCGTTCGTGGACATCGACACCACGGGCGACGGGCAGCCGGACTTCGAGACCTATGTGACCAAGGTGACGTCGACCGACGTCCTCGTGGCGGTCACCGTGGCCCTGAAGCCGGGCTTCCCGCAGGTGGACATCCAGCCGATCAACGGCCAGCTCGGCGACGTCGACACGAACGTGTACGACACCAACGTCGTCGTGCTGCCGGTGAGCATCGCCGCGCTGGGGATCGACCCCAACGCCGCGTCGCACAAGATCAGCTACACCGTCGGGACCTCCGGTTTCTACGCGGCGCCGGGTGCGGACTCGTCGACGATCGACTACGTCGGCACGCCGCTTTCGTTCGACGCCTTGGCTCCCGCGTACACGGTCCAGGGCGGCGGCGACTCCGCGCTGGGCTACGTCGCGAAGCCGGGCACGGCGCTGGTGGTCAACCGCAACGCGGCCGCGCAGGACACCGTGCTGGGCCTGCTGGCGATCGAGCACCACAACGCCTCGGGCAACCGGGCGAACGTGGTGAAGATCCAGACGAACGCGGGTGGTGGCAACGCGGGTGTCGACCGGCCGGGCAACGGCGGGCGGCACACCGGACGTCAGCCGATCGGTGTGGGCTGACGCGATAGTGCGATAACCGGCGTTCGATGAGGTGAGGGACGCCCTGGCGGCATGCTTTGCGCCAGGGCGTCCCTTCTTGTTTTCACTCTTTCGGCTGTCTCGCTCTGTGGGAGGTTCCGGCATAAGGGTGGTGCGGCTACGGCTACCGGGCTACGGCCGGTAACCTTCCGCTGCTGGCGTTTTCTTGCGGATGGGCCATCCGGACTGCCGGTGGCCTGGTCTACGGAGGTGTGTGGATGCGGCTCGCGGTGATCCCAGGAGACGGGATCGGGCCCGAAGTGGTCTCCGAGGCGCTCAAGGTGCTCGGTGAGGTCGTACCGACGGCGGAGATCACGAACTACGACCTCGGCGCCGCCCGGTGGCACTCCACCGGCGAGCTGCTCCCGGAGTCGGTACTCGGTGAACTCCGTCAGCACGACGCGATCCTGCTGGGCGCGGTGGGCGACCCGACGGTGCCGAGCGGCATCCTGGAGCGTGGCCTGTTGCTGCGGCTCAGGTTCGAACTCGACCACCACGTGAACCTGCGCCCCGCCCGGTTGTACCCGGGGGTGCGTGGACCGCTCGCCGAGGCGGGCGAGATCGACATGGTTGTCGTGCGTGAAGGCACCGAAGGCCCGTACGCGGGCAATGGTGGCCTGCTGCGCAAGGACACCGAGAACGAGATCGCGACGGAGGTCAGCGTCAACACGGCGTTCGGCGTCCGGCGCGTGGTGACCGACGCGTTCAACCGGGCCGAGGCGCGGCCCCGCAAGCACCTGACGCTCCTGCACAAGACGAACGTGCTGGAGTACGCGGGCTCGCTGTGGTCGCGGATCGTCGAAGAGGTCTCGCTGGAGCACCCGGAGGTGACGGTCGCCTATTCCCATGTGGACGCCGCGACCATCCACCTGGTGACCGACCCGTCCCGGTTCGACGTCGTGGTGACGGACAACCTGTTCGGCGACATCATCACCGACCTGGCGGCCGCCGTGACCGGCGGCATCGGGCTGGCGGCGAGCGGGAACCTCGACATCACCCGGCGGAACCCGAGCATGTTCGAGCCGGTGCACGGCAGCGCGCCGGACATCGCCGGCCAGGGTCTCGCCGACCCGACCGCCGCGGTGCTCTCGGTCTCGCTGCTGCTGGACCACTTGGGACAGAAGGAAGCGGCGCGGCGGATCGAGGCCTCGGTGGCCTTCGACCTCGCGACCCGCGACCAGGCGTCGCCCGGTGCGACGCACGCGATCGGTGACCGGCTGGCGGCCCTGGTGTCGTCGAACGTGCGCCCGGTCACTCAGTAGTTCTTCTTGGGCTGAAGGGGCCCTTCGCCGCGTTTCACGCGGTGAAGGGCCCCTTCGCTGCGTTCGGTCTACCTGGACCGAACGGCGGCTGCGCGTGATCCGATGGACGACACGTGTGATCCGATGGACGACACGTGTGACCAGAGGGGCGACGCGTCCGCTGCGACGCCCCGCCGCGAGTCGTCCGTCCAGTCACGCGTGTCGTCCCTTGGCTCACGTGTGTCGTCCGTCCAGTCACGCGAGACCGCCAGTCGGTGTCCATGACGCCGCTGGCTCGCGCCATGAACGGTCCGTTCCTGGCAAATTTCGCCAGGAACGGACCGTTCATGGCATTCGGGGTCGCCGCGGGCTCCCAGAAAGTGGGAAGTCTCGCCCGGCTTGTGGACGCCTGGCGAAGCGTGTGCCATGATGCGTCCGTGACCTCCTGCACCATCATTATCGCCGAGCGCGCCGGGTAACAGCTCCACAAGAGCCCCCGGCGCGCAACCTCTCGCACCCATGCGGGAGGTTTTTTTGTTGCCTGAACACGCTTTGCCACCACCACGAGGAGATTCCCGTGACCCGCAAGGAGCCCGCCGATACACCGCTCGGCGACGCTTTCCACCTGTACGACACGACGTTGCGCGACGGCGCGCAGCGTGAGGGGATCTCCTACTCCGTCACGGACAAACTGGCGGTGGCGAGGCTGCTCGACGATCTCGGGGTCGGGTTCATCGAAGGCGGATGGCCGGGCGCGCTGCCCAAGGACACGGAATTCTTCGCCCGCGCCGCTTCGGGCGAGCTGAAACTCCGCCACGCCGCGCTCGTCGCGTTCGGCGCGACGCGGAAGGCGGGCACCAAGGCCGAGCAGGACCAGCAGGTGCGGGCCCTGCTCGACTCGCAGGCACCGGTGGTCACGCTCGTGGCCAAATCGGATCTGCGCCACATCGAACGCGCGTTGCGGGTCGACGTCGACGAGGCGTGCGAGATGGTGCGCGACACCGTCGCGTTCCTCGTCGGTGAAGGACGTCGCGTCTTCCTTGACGCGGAACACTTTTTCGACGGCTACGCGTTCTCCCCGGACACCGCGCTGAAGGTGCTCGACGCGGGAGTGAACGCGGGCGCCGACGTCGCCGTGCTGTGCGACACCAATGGCGGCCAACTGCCGCTCGGCCTCGCGGAAACCGTCCGTGAGGTCAAGGAAAGGACCGGATTCCGGCTCGGAATCCATTGTCAGGACGACACTTCCTGCGCGGTGGCGAATTCCGTCGCCGCCGTGCAGGCCGGCGTGACGCACGTCCAGTGCACCGCCAATGGTTACGGCGAGCGGGCGGGTAACGCCGATCTTTTCGCCGTGACAGGGAATTTGGTGACCAAGCTCGGAATGGAGGTCCTCCCGACCGGAGGCGCCGCCGAGCTCACCCGGGTCTCCCATGCCCTTGCCGAAATCGCGAACATCGCCCCCTACACCCACCAGGCTTACGTAGGGGCGTCGGCCTTCGCCCACAAGGCGGGACTGCACGCGAGCGCGATCAAGGTGGATCCGTTGCTGTACAACCACATCGATCCAGCTTCCGTCGGCAACGACATGCGGGTACTGGTCACCGAGATGGCCGGCAGGGCCAGCCTGGAGCTCAAGGGACGTGAGCTCGGGGTCGACCTTGCCGGCCAGCCCGAGGCGCTGACGAGCGCCGTGAAGAAGGTGAAACGCCTCGAATCCGAAGGCTGGTCCTTCGAAGCCGCGGACGCTTCACTGGAACTGCTGCTGCGGCGGGAGGTCGACGGCCCGCAGAGCGACGTCCTCGACGAACCGCCGTTCGAACTCGAGTCGTACCGGGTCGTCCTCGACCACCGGTCCGACGGTGAGGTCGTCTCCGAGGCGACGGTGAAGGTGCACGTCGCCGGGCAGCGCGTGATCGCGACCGCCGAGGGCAACGGCCCCGTGCACGCGCTCGACGCCGCCCTGCGCGAGGCGCTCAGCCCGCATCTGTCCTGGTTGGACAGTGTCGAGCTGGCCGACTACAAGGTGCGGATCCTGCCCGGCCATCCGGGCACCGACGCCGTCACCCGCGTGCTCGTCGAGACCAGCGACGGCGAGCGCGAGTGGACCACCGTCGGCGTGCACGGCAACATCGTCGAGGCGAGCTGGCTGGCGCTGTGCGACGCGCTCGTGCACAAGTCCCTCAGCGAGGGCCCGGCGTGAGGAGTCGTACAGTGGGGGAGTGCGTCTAGCCCGAATTGCTCATCCCGGCGGTGTCGCGTTCGCTTCGATCGAAGGGGACGGCGACGACGCCCAGGTACTGGAAATCGCCGAGCACCCCTTCGGCAACCCCAACTTCACCGGCAAACGCTGGCCGCTCGCCGACGTCCGGCTGCTCGCGCCGATCCTGCCGTCGAAGGTGATCGCGGTCGGCCGGAACTACGCCAAGCATGCGGCCGAGTTCGGCAACGAGGTCCCGCAGGACCCGATGCTGTTCATCAAGCCGTCGACCACGGTGATCGGGCCGAACGTGCCGATCCGCCGTCCGCGTGGTGTCGGCCGCGTCGACTTCGAGGGCGAACTGGCGATCGTCATCGGCCAGCCGGTCAAGAACGTGCCCGCCGCCCGTGCGGCGAGCGCGATCCTCGGCTACACCGTGGCGAACGACGTCAGCGCGCGTGACCTGCAGAAGTCCGACGGCCAGTGGGGCAGGGCGAAGGGCTTCGACACCTTCTGCCCGCTCGGCCCGTGGATCGAGACCTCGCTCGACGCGGCCGATCTCGCGCTCAAGTCCGAGGTGGACGGTGTGCTGAAGCAGGACGGCCGGACGTCGGACCTGGTGCACAAGATCCCCGAGCTGGTCGAATTCGTGTCCGGGGTGATGACCCTGCTGCCCGGTGACGTCATCCTGACCGGCACGCCCGAGGGCGTCGGCCCGATCGAGGACGGCCAGTCCGTGTCGATCACCATCGAGGGCATCGGCACCCTGACGAACCCGGTCCAGGACATCTGACCTCAAGTGTCATGAAAGGGTCGTTCAGGACGTTTTTCGTCCTGAACGACCCTTTCATGACATCTGGAATCTAGCTACCGGCCGGTTCCATCGCCCGCCGCGCGAAGGCCGGGGCGTGCCCGGGCCGCAGCCCCAGGCCCAGCAGCCGCGCGGGGATGTAGGACAGTGCGGGGAACCTGCTGAACAGCTTCACCATCGGCGCGGGCGGGCCGTTGCGCTTGCCCGCCATCACCGGCCCCATCACGTTCTTGTGCAGCATCCGCTGCAGCCCCTGCACCAGCATCGTGGGCGCGAGACGGCGCTTGCGGACCTTCGCCAGATCCGCCACCGACGGCCTCCCGCGGCGCAGCGGTTCGGCGAGCAGGGTGGCGGCCGCGACCGCGTCCTGCACCGCGAGGTTGATGCCCACCCCGCCGACCGGCGACATCGCGTGCGCCGCGTCACCGATGCACAGCAGCCCGTCGAGATGCCACTTCCGCAGCAGGTTCATCTTGACGTCGAGGAATTTGACGTCGTCCGTCGTCTTCAGCTCGTCCACGCGGTCGGCCAGTTCGGGCAGGATCGCGGCCACGTTCTCCCGGAACGCCTCGATGCCCTGGTCGCGCAGGTCCTGGCCCTTGGGGCTGAGGTAGGCGATCTGGAAGTAGCCCTTGCGGGGCAGCGGCACGGCGAAGCGGCGATCGCGCATCTTCGGGGTCAGCATGCCTTCGCGTTCGCCGTCCCGCCGCGAGATCCGGAACCACCACGCGTCGAACGGGATGGGGTAGTCCTTCGTCGTCAGCCCGGCCTCGCGGCGGGCCAGCGACCAGCGGCCGTCGGCGGCGATCACCAGGTCGGCGCGCAGTTCGCCGGTCTTCCCGTCGGCGTCGCGGTAGCAGACCCCGCTCACCCGGCCGTGTTCGAAGATCAGCCCGGTCATCTCGGTGCTCTGGCGCAGCGTGAACGTGGGTTCCTTCGTGCCGGCGTCGGCGAGCAGGTCCAGGAAGTCCCACTGCGGGACCATGGCGATGTACGGGTGCGCCACCTTCAGCCTGGTCAGGTCGGCGAGGCGCATCATCGTGCCGTCCTCGGCGGGGAAGCCGGCGTAGGCGATCTCGCTGTGCGGCAGGCTGAGGAATTTCTCGCTGAGGCCCAGCTCGTCCAGCAACGTCAACGTCGACGGGTGCACGGTGTCGCCGCGGAAGTCCCGCAGGAAGTCCTGGTGCTTCTCCAGCACGGTGACCTCGACCCCGGCCCTGGCCAGCAGCAATCCGGCGACCATCCCCGCGGGGCCACCGCCGACGACCACGCAGTTCGTACGTTCGTTCATCCGTCCCACCCCTTCGAACCCTTATTCATCACTTGTTGAATAAGCTCAGGATGCACCCCTCCGGCAGGCGCGTCAAGCGCCATCCGGGCGGATACGCTGTTCGGGGTATGGCCCAGGTCTCACCGGACCGTGTGAGCCGGCGGGCCCCGCGACGAGTGTCCAAAAAGGACTTGAGCGGTGCGCGACCGTCCCGGAAGGACGGCGATCACGGAAATGCCCTTGTGGACGGTCTCGTGACGTAAGCGGGACAAGGATTTCGTTGTCATCACAGGGTGTGCGCGCCGCGAATCGGATGGCGTGCCGCGTATCGACATTTCACCCGGCCGCCCGCGTTAGCCGTTGGCCGGTAACTAAAACACGTCATCTCACCAACTGGGAGTAGAGTGCCCGCGCCGGAACAGAGCAGCCTTAATCACCTCATCGGCAGAGTCGCGATCGCGCTGAGTGCCCTAGCCTCACTTGGTGGATTTCGCTCTCGTGCCCCGGACCTCGTCACGAACCACGCCGGACGCTCCGGACGGAGCCCCGTGGGAGCCGCCGGAGTTGCGATTGGTGTGCCTCGACATCGATGACACGTTGATCGACTGCACGGCGGCGATCCGCCTCAGCCTGAGCGCCCTCACCGGCCAGAACGACCTTTGGCCGCTGTGGGATCTCATCACCGAAGAGCATGTCGCGCTGGTGGTCGCGGGCGAAATCGATTACGCGACCATGCATTACAAGCGTACGGAATGTTTCCTCGCCGAGATCGGCATTTTGGCCGACGAAGAGCAGGTCAGCGGCTTCGAAAGACGCCGCCGTGAAATTCTCACTCGTTCGTGGCAATTGTTCGAAGATGTCCTCCCGTGCCTGGAATGGCTGCGGGCCGCCGGTGTTCTCGTCGCCGCGGTCACGAACGCCTCGGGCGCGCATCAGCGCAAGAAGATCGCCGACCTCGGCCTCGCCCGGTTCTTCGATCACGTGGCCATCGCCGGTGAACTCGGAGTAGCCAAACCCGACCCGGCGATGTTCCACTCGGTCTGCCTCGGCCTCGGCTGCGACCCGGCGCAGGCCGTCCACGTCGGCGACAAACTCGACACCGACGCCATCGGCGCACGCGACGCCGGCCTGGGGGCCGTCTGGCTCGACCGGGACGGCATCGCCGAGCGCGCCCCGGCGGGCGTGCACACCATCTCGGGCCTCGACGAGCTGCCTGAGCTGCTCGTTTCCGAGTTCGCGAAGCTCGGCGTGCCCGCTCAGCGCGCTAGTGAGACCCCCGCTTTCACGGTGCGGAACAGCGTGCTCTAGTATTCTTTCTCGTGCGGCACCGAGCCGGTCAAGATCGGAACGGTACCTCACTGGGGTATGGTGTAATTGGCAGCACGACTGGTTCTGGTCCAGTTAGTCTAGGTTCGAGTCCTGGTACCCCAGCTGGAGAACTCTCCGGAGTGAAACACAGAGTGACCCCCCTGCGAAGGCGGGAAACCCGGTCTGGTAAGTTTCTCCACAGCAACACAGCAGGTGAACAACTGAAAATCTCCTCCTGAAGGAGAAAATCCTAGCCCCCGTCGTCTAGCGGCCTAGGACGCCGGCCTCTCACGCCGGTAGCGTGGGTTCGAATCCCATCGGGGGTACCAGCAGCATCCATCCGAAAAGTCCCGATCGTAGCGGTCGGGACTTTTTGCATTTTCGGTGGGGCGCATCGGGTCGTTGTGCAGCGGCGTCGAAGCCGTCGAGATCCATTTTGGACACAACCAACCGGCGACGCGCCGGCCTTCCGCCTGAACGGCGCGCCGCATTCTCTACGTACCCTCACTTATCGCGTGCGGGCTGGTCACGGCCACCGTCCACGGAGATGCTGGAGAGGCTCAGGTACGGCGTCGAAGGGAAGAATGTGCCGGCCGTCGTCTCGCCCGCGTCCGTGGTTCGCGACAGCATCGTGGCCGCCGTCCTGGTCCGGATGAGCGCGGCCGCCGACATCGCGCCTTACCTGCGCGGGCCGGCGCTCGCGGTGGTGGTCCGGCTGACCCGGGAGGTGGTGTCGCGATGCGTCGACGCGCTGGATCCCGGTGCGGATCTCAGCGGGGGAGCGGACGCGCTGCACCCGGTGCCCGGGGAACCGGCGGCGGTCAGGGCGGTGCTGGCCCGTGTGCTGGGCACGTTCGCCTGGGAGCGGCTCGCCGAGGTCATCGGCCCGCACGACACGCCTCCGCACGCGGTGTGCCGCGCGGTCGAGTCGTTATTCGACTCGCTCGTCGAGCTGGGCCGGTCACACTGACGTAAGGGGCACCCGCGGTGGAGAAAGCGCTGGAGCAGGAGATCGCCAAGCCGTCGGCCTTCATCGTGGTCGAAGGTGAGCCCGGCTCCGGGCGGTCGAGCCTCCTCGATCGGGTCGCACGATCCGAAGGCCGGAACCGGACGGTGATCGAGGTCCGCTGCGCGCGAGAGCGCGATCCCGTGCCGCTGGCGCCGGTACTCGACGCGCTGGGAACCGCGGCGGGCGAATGGAGGGGGATGGCCGACCGTCTGTCGCCCCTCGCCGGGGTTCTTCACCCGCTGCTTCCGGAGCTGAGACCCGTACTGCCGGATCCGCTCGGGTCCGATCGTCACCTGGTGCACCGCGCGCTTCGTGAGCTGCTGACCTTGCCCGAACGCACGCTTCTGATCGTCGACGACGCGGACGAGGCGGACGAGGAAACCCAGGAGTTCCTCCGCTATCTGGCGTCCAGGCCGTCCGAACGGCTGGTCGTCCTGACGAGCTCTGCGATCCGGTTGCGGCAAGGCGAAGCCCGCGACTCGTGGTGGCCTCCCCGCGCCGGAGTGACGGCTCGGTTCACCCTGAAGCCGCTTCAGGTCGAGGACATCGCGGCGATGGCCGGTTCGCTGGAACTCGCCGAGCGGGTCCATCGCCGGACCGACGGCGTGGCCGCCGCGGTCACGGCGGTCCTGGAATCGGTCGCCGGACTTGACGCGCGGGCCGCGGTGAAACTTTCGGAGAAGGTCGTCCCCGGTGCTTGGGCGGCGGAACTCGCCGCGAGGTACGCCGTGCTGGACGAAGGCGCCGCGGCGATCGTGTCCGCCGCGGTGATCCTCGGGCGACCGGCGTGCGCCAAGACCCTCGCGGCCGTGGCCGGCTCGGACTGGGCCGGAATCGTCGACGACCTGCTTCAGGCGATGGCCGGGGGATTCCTGCGAGACCAGGGCAACGATCGTTATGCGGTGCGCAGTCCCTTGGTCGCCGACGCGGTCCATGCCGCCGTCCCGGGCCCTCGGCGGTACCGGCTGCACTCCAACGCCGCGCGGTTCCTCGCCGGCTCGGACGAACCGCGACCGGAAAGGATCGCGTACCACCACCGGGAGGCGGGTGAGCTCGACGAGTGGGCCCGGCGGGTCGCGGAATCCGTGGACCTGGCGACCGCCGAAGGCCGGCCGGAGGACGCCGTGCGTCTGCTCGAGGCCGCGCTCGGGGACGCGGCTCTTTCCCGTGCGAACAGGGAGGACTTCGCCGTCCGCCTCAGCAGGGAGACGGCGTACGGGCTGATCGGCGAAACCACTCTGCGGCTGCTGCGCACGGCGGCGCGCGAGTGGCCGATGAGCAAGGCCGCCCGCGGCGAGATCCGGATCAACCTCGGTCGTGTCCTCATCAATCAGGCCGGGCAGGTCGACGCAGGCCGTTCGGAGATCGAGCTGGCCATCACGGATCTCGCCGACCGGCGCCCGCTTCTCGCTCGCGGCTTGATCACCTTGGCGCTTCCGCACGTCGGGGCGGTTCCGGTCGAGGAGAACATGCGCCGGCTGGACGAGGCGGTGCAGGCCAGCAAGGGCACCCGTGACGTCGAACTGATCGCCGCGGTGACCGCGAACAGGGTTTCCGGTCGGATGCAGATCGCCGATCCCGGAGCTTGGCAGGACGTCGGTACGCTGCCGGCCTCGCCGCGGTCGGCCGAGGTGCGCAGGCAGGTCAGCCGGACCTACATCAACCTCGCCGACGCGGCCGCGTGGAACGGGTACTACCCCGTGGCGAGAACTTATCTGGCCACGGCCCGGAGGCTGATCCAGGACGAGGAACAGCCCTACTTGGAGGCGCTCGCCGCCGGGACGGACCTTCGGCTCGATGTCGCGATGGGGATCTGGCCGGAAGTGGAGACCGGCGTCCGCGAGTTGCTGGAGCGTGTCGGTGAGGGCAGTTCGCTCGCGGCGGAACCCTTGCTCGCGCTGGGCTGGCACCGGCTGGGCAACGGACGTCGCAAGGAGGCCTCACGGAACTTCGACGCCGCCTTCACACTCGCGGCGGGGAACGTGCCGCAGCAGGCTTCGGCGTTCGCCGGGCGGGTGACCGTCCTCCTCGCGGCCAAAGAACTTCCCACCGCCGCGCGGCTCGCGGAGAGCGGGCTCGAGACCATTCGCCGGAAGAACAACTGGGTCTGGGCGGCCGAACTCCTGCCGTCCGCCGTACGGGTTCTCGTCGCCCTGGCACAACACGAAGCGGCGACGCGGCTGGTGGACGAGTATCAGGAAGGGATCGCCGAGCGCGACGCGCCGCTCGCCCACGCCGCCGCCCTCTTCTGCCGAGGTCTGCTCGCCCGAAAACGACCGGGCGACGCGGCCGAATCGTTCGGCCGGGCGTCCCTGGCCTATCAGGCGTTGCCAAGGCCCTATGCCGCCGCTGTCGCGAGCGAACTCGCGGGTGAGTGTCACGCCGAACTCGGTGACCACCGGAAACTGCTGGGAGCGCTGACCTCCGCCGAAACCATTTACCGTTCTCTGAAATCCGCCGCGGATGCCCAGCGGTGCCGGCGGCTTCTGGCGCGCCACGACCCGACCACTCCGTCGAGGGGGCGTCGTGGATACGGGCAGTCCTTGTCGCCGCGCGAACTCGAGGTCGCGCGGCTTGCCGCGCAAAGCCTCAGTAACCGTGAGATCGCGGAACGGCTCTTCCTTTCCGCGAGGACGGTCGAAGTCCACATCGGCCGGGCGCTGACCAAGCTGGATCTGCCGTCGCGTGCGGTGCTCACCGAGGATCTGCTGCGCGAGCAGCGGGCCTGACCGTCACGAAAGAATGCCGATATCGCATCGTCGGGTATTCGGAATTTCATGAGGTCCCTTATTCAATGACACCACGGCACTGATCATAAAAATGTGCGCTTTTAATTGAGTATCCGGCCGGGTGTGGTACCTATTGTTCTTCGCCGATTGAGAACTCACTGTTGTCACAACGTGGTTGTGGCCACGTTCGCACTGTCTCCCCGGTGTCGATTCCCCTGCTTTCAGGAGTATTCAATGCGCGAAAATCTCCGACCCCGATGGGTGTCGGCCATCGCGGGCCTGTCGCTCGCCGTCTGCGCTTCGATGTCGGCGCTGCCCGCGGTCGCCTCGCCGGTAGGGCCCGCCGTCCAGGCCTGGGTGCCGGACGCCATTCCGGGCTCCTACCTCGTCACTTTCAAGGCATCGACGGTGACCACCGCCGATGCTCGCTCACTGGCGGCGGAGTACGGCGGACAGGTCACGCGCACCTATGACGCCGCGCTGCGCGGTTTCGCGGGCCGGATGACCGAGGCGCAGGCCCGGCGGCTCGCGACGGATCCTGCCGTCGCCTCGGTCGAGCCGGATTCCCTCGCGCGTGCCACGGACACCCAGAACGACCCCACCTGGGGCCTGGACCGGGTCGACCAGAAGGACCTGCCGCTCGACAAGAAGTACGACTACGCCAACAAAGGCGACGGTGCCACGGTCTACGTGCTCGACACCGGCACCGACTATCGCCAGTCGGAGTTCGGCGGCCGCGCGAGCAGTGGCTACGACTTCGTGGACAACGACAGCGACGCCTCGGACTGCCAAGGCCACGGCACACACGTCTCGGGAACCGTCGGCAGCACGACCTACGGGATCGCGAAAGGTGTGAAGATCGTCGCCGTCCGCGTGCTCGGCTGCAACGGCAGCGCGCCGTGGTCGACGATCGTGTCCGGTATCGACTGGGTCACCAAGAACGCCCGGAAACCCGCGGTGCTCACGATGAGCATCGGCGGCGGGGCGACCTCCACAGTGGACCAGGCGGTTCAAGGAGCGGTCCGGGCGGGTATCACCGTCACGGTCGCCGCGGGCAACGAGGGCCAGGACGCCTGCAACGTCTCGCCTGCCCGCACGCCCGAGGCGATCACGGTCGCCGCGAGCGACATCCAGGACAAGCGATCGATCTTCAACTCCTCGCAGTCCTCGAACTACGGGTCCTGCACCGACCTGTTCGGCCCGGGCAGCAACATCACGTCGACCCGCAACGGCGGCGGGACACAGCAGATGAGCGGCACCTCCATGGCCACCCCGCATGTCGCGGGCGCGGCCGCGCTCTACCTCACCGCGAACCCGTCCGCCACCCCGGCGCAGGTCACCAAGGCGCTGCTCGACAACGCCACGCCCGGCAAGATCTCCGACGCCAAGGGCTCGCCGAACAAGCTGCTGTACACCGGTTTCCTCGGCGGAACCCCGAATCCGCCGTCCTGCGCGGGTGGCACGAGCGCGGACGACGTCGCGATCCCTGACGCAGGCGACGCCGTGACCAGCACGGTGACCATCGGCTCCTGCGACGCCAAGGGAACTTCCGGCACATCGGTGGCAGTGGCGATCAAACACCCGTACTCGGCCGATCTGAAGATCGACCTCCTGACGCCCAGCGGCAAGGTCGTCAACCTCAAGCAGGCAGGCGGCGTGAGCACGATCGACCTCTCCAAGACCTACACCGTCGACACCTCGGGGGAAAGCCGCACCGGCGACTGGAAGTTGCGTGTCCAGGACGTCTACCGGTTCGACACCGGCGTGATCGACAACTTCGCCCTGACCTTCTGATTTCTCCCCTGTGAAAGGAACCACCGTGAAGAAGAAGAGAATCGTAGGCCTGCTGGCACTGGGTGTGGCGGCCCTGTCGATCCCCGTCCTGGGCGGCACCGCCGGCGCCGCTCCCCAGCCGACCGCGTCGGCGATCGCGCCCACCGGTGACGTCCGGATCCTCGACGGCGCCCACGCCCAGGGCATCGGCGGCGTACCCGCCTCGGTGAAGGACTACCCGTTCGCCATCGCGGCGTTGCGCGAAGGTGGCTCCCGGCCCAAGGGGCAGAGCTGCAGCGGTTCGGTCGTGGCACCGCGCAAGGTGATGGTCGCGGCACACTGCAAGGAACTGGCAGGCGAAAAGACGGTCCTTTATGGACTGGACGACCTGGTGAGCACGGGCGGCACCCAGCTCAAGGTCGTCGACTACCAACTCCACCCGAAGTTCACCCAGCCCTGGAACGGATACGACGTCGCGATCATCACCACCGACGCGGACATCCCGGTCCCCGCGGGCGGTTACGCGAAGGTCGCCACCTCGGCCGACACCGGCCTCGAAACGCCGGGCAAGGACGGTTTCAGCCTCGGATACGGCAAGAAGACCCAGAACGACAGCCCGCCCGACGTCACGCTGCAGAAGCTGACCCTGCCGATCGTCGACCCGAACCAGTGCACCGGGGTCGAGAACGGCGTCGACCCGAAGACGATGATCTGCGCCGGGTATTCCGACGGCCGCAAGACCGTGCTCCCCGGTGACAGCGGTGGTCCGTTCATCGTCAACGGCGTGGTCGTCGGCATCACGTCGTGGAGCCGCAGCGACTTCCGGTGGTACAGCGTCTACAGCCGCCTGAACAACGAGATGGGGGACTGGGTCAAGCAGCAGATCGGTGACGTGCCCAGCGGTGACAAGTTCACCCTCGCGGCGTCCCCCGGCGCGGTGAAGACCGACCCCGGCAAGTACGTTTCGACGTCGATCACGAGCAAGGAAGGCAAGAACGGCAGCGAGAACGTCGCGCTGAGCGCGTCCGGACTGCCCGACGGTGCCAAGGCGACCTTCCAGCCTTCGTCCATCATGTCCGGCGACACCGCGAAGCTCACGATCGAGACCGCGGCGGGAACGCCGGAGCGGGACTACACGATCACCGTGTCCGGCAAGGGGACGACCGACACCGCGACCACCACGCTGACGCTGACCGTCGGCAAGGGCGGCAGTGAGCCGGGCGACCTCAAGGTCACGGTCAACCCCGGCTCGGGGACCGCACGGGCGGGTCAGTTCGTGAACGCGACGGTCTCCGCGACCGGCGGCAGTGGCTCCATCACGCTGTCGGCGTCCGGCTCGGGGCTGCCGATCGCGCCGTTCTTCAACCCGCAAAGCATCTCCAGCGGCGGCAGCTCGACGATGCAGATCTTCGCGCCGTTCCAACCCGGTACCTACCCGATCACGGTGACGGCGAAGGACGGCGCCGGCAAGACGTCGACCGCCACCTACACGCTCACCGTCCAGTGATCGTTCTACCCACGGAGGTGATGTTCCATGCGTAACCACCGGAAATTGCTGCTGACCTTGGGCGCGTTGACCCCCTTGCTGGCACTGGGCATCGGAAACGCCGTCGCGGCCGAGGCCGAAGGCGTTGTGGTGCAGGCGAAACAGCATTACGCCGACCAGTACATCGTCGTGCTGAAGGACGGCGTCGCGACCGCGCAAGCGTCGGCGACCTCGTTGACCGGGCGTTTCGGCGGCGAGGTGCGGTCGACGTGGTCCGCGGCCCTGAACGGCTTCTCGGTGAAGAAGATGACCGAGCGGCAGGCGAGGCGGCTCGCGGCGGATCCGTCGGTCAAGGCCGTCTACCAGGACGGCACCGCCCGCGGCACCGACACGCAGACCAACCCCACGTGGGGCCTGGACCGCGTCGACCAGAAGTCCCTGCCGCTGGACAAGAAGTACACCTACAACAACAGCGGTGAGGGCGTCACCGCGTACGACCTCGACTCGGGCATCAACCCCGACAACCCCGAGTACGAAGGCCGGGCCAGTATCGGCAAGGACTTCATGGGAGGTGACGGCAAGGACTGCAACGGGCACGGCAGTCACACCGCGGGCACCATCGCGAGCAAGACCTACGGCGTCGCCAAGAAGGTCAAGATCGTCGGCCTCCGGGTGCTCGGATGCAACAACACCGGTCCGGATTCGGGCATCATCGACGCCGTCGACTGGGTGACCGCGAACGCGCGGAAACCGGCCGTGGCGAACATGAGCCTCACGATGGACGCGCCCGGCGTGGGTGACGACGCGCTCAAGAAGTCGATCGCGTCCGGTGTCGTCTACGGCGTCGCGTCCGGCAACGCGTCGACCGACGCCTGCAACACCAGCCCCGCCCGGGTTCCCGAAGCCATCACGGTGAACGCCACGGACTCCGGCGACAATCGTTCGTCGTTCTCGAACTACGGTTCGTGCACGGACATCTTCGCGCCGGGCAGCAACATCACGTCGCTGAGCCCGAACAGCGGGAGTTCGGCGGTGATGAGCGGGACGTCCATGGCGACGCCGCACGTCGTCGGCGCGGCCGCGCTCTACCTGGCGGCCAACCCGTCCGCGACGCCGAAACAGGTCCGGGACGCGCTGGTGAACAACGCGTCCGACGGGGTGGTCAAGAACCCCGGCAGCGGCTCGCTGAACAAGCTGCTGAACGTGTCGTTCATCGGTGGCGGAGGCCCGGAGCCGAAGTGCGGCGCCAAGTCGAACACCACCCCGGTGGCGATCCCGGACGCCGGTGCCGCGGTGACGAGCTCGGTGACCCAGGAAGGATGTGATGGCAAGGCGTCCTCGTCACTGCCGGTCAAGGTGGACATCAGCCACACCTACTCGGCCGACCTGACGGTGAGTCTCATCGGGCCCAGCGGCGCCACCTACCGGTTGAAGAAGGCAGGAGGGGTGGGCAGCCCCGCCGGTGTGCACGAGACCTACACGGTCGACGCCGCCACCGAGAACGCCAACGGCACCTGGAAGCTGAGCGTCCAGGACGTCTTCAAGTTCGACACCGGTTCGATCGACGGATTCACCATCACTTTCTGACCAGGTGGGGTGAGAGAGGTGGGGCCGGTCGCGAAGACCGGCCCCACCTCGAGGGTTGGAACGACCATTGCCACTCACGACCTTCGGGCAGGCCAGGCCTCGGTGACAAGTCAGGTCTCGTAGTACGTCTGCACTGGAACCAAGGCCCACACCACTTTCCCCGCTTGTTCGGGTCGAACACCCCATTCGAGCGAAAGGTGACCGACAAGGCGGAGACCATGGGTGTCCCGGCAGCTTTCCGGCCCCAGATCCCCGGCATCGGCCTGGTCATCGGTGACTTCGACCAGGATTCCCCGGGACTGTCTGGTGACTCGCAGTTCGCCGGGGTTGGTGGCGTGCACATAGGCGTTGGCCACCAGCTCGTCCACGACGAGCAGGAGCCCGCCCATCGGTTCTTGCTCGCTGCGACCGAAATTCAGGCGATCGGCCACCGTTGAGCGCACGCGGCGGAGCTCGGGACGTTGCGACAGGTCCAGCCTGAATTCCGCGGTCCAGGCGATCCGCTGGGTCAGCCGCTCGAGCTCGACGTCGATGTTCACCGAGAACAGCCGGTCGGGATCCTCGTCGTCGGCAAATCCTCGCGCCCCGTCCATCCCGCTCCTCAGTCGACTTCGTCGATCGAATTTCGAGGCTGCGGACGGCGTGGATGGGTCAGGGCGGCGAAATCACTCGATCGGTCGATCCCTGCGCCTCGCCGGCACGCCGCGCTTCCCGGTAGTCCGGATCACTCATCGTCCCCGGATCGCCGCGGATTCCGAGGTGGACGCCGCCGGGGCCTAGGTGCGCGCGAGTACCCGGTAGGGGCGCACGACCGCTTCGACGAACGCCGTGACCTGTTCGTCGACGTGCGCCTTTTCCTCGGCGTCGTTCTCGACGAGGAACAGGCGGTTGGCGATGTTCTTCTGTGCCTTCAGCAGTGCGAAGTCGTCCCTGCTGTACAGGGTGTCCGCGGCGTTGCTGGGCAGCCGATGCTCGTCGGACACTTCGAGACTGATCGACTGGCCCGTCACCGAGATCTTCGGTGGCTCGCCCCGTCTGGCCAGCCGGGCGGAGCGCTTGGTGTCGGAGGCGCGGACGTGGATGATCTGCGACGCCGCCAGGACCTTGTCGCCGAACACCTGGAGCGCTCCGATCGTGTCGGCCCTGGCGAACTCGACGATCGTGATCGGGTTGCTCCGGCGGTTTTCCCAGACCCGGTGGCCGAGCGTGTGCAGGGCGGGCCGGAGATCGTCCTCGCG
The DNA here is from genome assembly GCF_041021335.1 of Amycolatopsis sp. SB7-3. Taxonomy (NCBI): domain Bacteria; kingdom Bacillati; phylum Actinomycetota; class Actinomycetes; order Pseudonocardiales; family Pseudonocardiaceae; genus Amycolatopsis; species Amycolatopsis sp. SB7-3. The sequence goes on along the minus strand of NZ_JBFPJQ010000001.1, from coordinate 468,844 downwards.
CTCCACTTGGAACGCACCACCCTGCTGGGCGCTGAAGCCCGCACCGCGACCGTCGCCGAGGAGCATCAAGGCGTGGAGGAATTCTTCGAACGCGTAGACGTAGTCGTTCAGCTCGTCGACCTGCATCCGCCACCGCCGAAGCTCTTCGGCGAGCGCACGCCGGACCAGTGACTTGCCGGCACCCGGCAGGCCGGTGACGAAGACGACCGGCGCGCGGTGGCGGAACGCCAGATGCCGCAGGATCGCGTCCTCCGCCTTGGCGGGCAGCTGGTACGCCGCGCGCTGCTCCCGGATCCGGTCCGCGAGGCCGGAGTCGGGTCCGGCCAGGAGTTGCCCGGCCAGGAACGATTCGATGGGTTCGGATTCGCTCCACGTCTCGTCGAAGTGGCTGCGGAACACCTTGGCGGCGGAGATCTCGTCCAGCCGTTCGGGCCGGTCCTTCCCGCCGTTGCGGCGGTTGAGCACCGTGTGGTGTTCCGAACCGGAGAACAGGTGGTACGACAGGTGATCCGCGGTCAGCGCGCGGGACACGCGAACCTCGATGCCCGCTGCGAGCAGCTCGGCCCCGGCGGTCAGGGAGGCGGGCTCGGTCCGGGTGATCACGCGGACGCCGCGCCGGCCGTTGATCTGCGTCCACGATTCCTGGATCTCGACGAGCACCGGCGAGCCTTGCGCCGGCAGCAGATTCGGGACCAGTGCGTCGAGCCGGTCGACGTTGTCGTTCTTGGAGATGACGAGCATCTCCGCCAGGTAGTTCCGCCGGGTCATCCGCTGGGAGAGCCCGGTCGGCAGGCGGGTACGCCGCCACAGGAACCTGACGGTCGCCACGATGAGGGCGACGGACACACCGCTGGTCACGGGAACGAGGAGCTGACTCCAGTTCATCGGGTCACCTGTCCGCGGTGTTGTCGGAACGCCTAAGCCAAAGTTTAGGCGTACCGAACTTTCTTTTCAAGTACGACGGATTCTCCGAGGTGGCACAATATATCGGCTAGCGATATATTGTGCTCATGGCTGGTCGAACGATGACGGAGCAGGCGTTCTTCGTGCTCACCGCGCTGGTGGACACCCCGCGGCATGGGTACGGGATCGTCGGCGAGGTGAGCGGTCTTTCGGACGGCCGGGTGAAGCTGAAGGTCGGCACGCTGTACGGCGTGCTGGATCGGCTGGTCGCGGACGGTTTGGTCGAGCCGGATCGGGAGGAGGTCGCCAACGGGCGGCTCCGCCGGTACTACCGGCTGACCGAGGACGGCCGCACGGCGCTCGCGGCCGAGGTCCAACGGCAGGCTTCGAACGCCCGCGCCGCCTCGGAACGGCTGCGCGCGTGGCGGCCGGCGGACACCGGGGGCCTGGCGTGAACCGCCTGGAGGAGCGGTACCGGCGGGTGCTCCGGCTGCTCCCCGCCGCCTATCGTCAGGCGTGGGAGGAGGACATGGTCGCCACCTTCCTGCTCAGCGAGCTGCCGGAAGACGACGAGGAAGCGGAGTTTGCCGTCGACCACGGCAGGCCGAGCTGGCCGGAGGTGGCGAGCGTCGTGGCGCTGGCGGTCCGGCTGCGGCTGGGCGGTGACGGCGCGCCGCCCCGCTACCTCGTCTGGGGCGAGACGGTCCGGCGGCTGGCGCTGGTGGGGTTGCTCGTGCAGGCGGTGGCCGCGCTCGCCGGTATCGGGGCGTGGCTGTGGTCTCCCGGGATGACGAACGTGGTCGCCCCCGGCCAGGCGGCCGAGGTGCAGGCTCTTCTCGGCTTGCTGTGGGTGGCGGCCTATCTGTGCCTGGTGACCGGCCGGTGGCGCGTGGCACGGCTGTTCGCGGCGCTGGCGCTGGTCCGAGCCGTGGTCTTCTTCGGCGTGGATCTCGCGGCCGTCGAGGGCGCGTTCGGGCTGTCCTGGACCATCGGGCTCCTGCTGGACGCGCTGCCGGTGCTGGCTCTGGTCGCGTTCCATCGGCAGGCCCCGCCGGTGAAAACGCGGCCGTGGCTCGTCGCGCTGCCGGTCGGCGTCGCCCTCCTGACGGTCGCGCTGCTGCTCACCTACGTCACTGTTCCGGTGCTCGTGGACTGGCCGAGCGTGGTCTGCGCGGCCGTCTTCGCCGCCGCCGTCGTCTACTTGAGCGTGCCTCGCCTGGGGTGGCGACGTGCCACGGTGTCCTGGTCGACGGCGTTGGCCTTGCTCGCGCTCGCCGCCCTCGTGCAGCGTGTCGTGACGTTGCTGGACTACCTCCGGTTCGCCGCTCGCACCGAGGAACTGGACGTCATGATCACGATGGGCGCCGGGCAGGCCGTGGCGGTTCTGGCGATATCGGTGCCGCTCGCGGTGCTCGCCGCCAAGTCCGTGCGCGCGCTGCCGCCGGTCGCGGCCCGGTGATGCGGACGAAAGCCGCCGCCCTCGCCTACTTCCGTCGGCGTGGCCGTAAGAAGGTCTTCGGCGTGGTCCTCGGGAAACAGGTATACGTGCCACCGTGCGCCAGGTAGTGGTCGACGATCAGTCCGCCCGGTTCGGCCGGTGCGATGACGTTGTCGGGCACGTACCGACCGCCGAGATCGGCGCCGGACCGGTACCGGCCGTGCGTCAAGAGCCGGAGCAGGATCGCCGGTGGCTCTTGGCAAAGGGCGTAGGGGGCCGCGTTGACGGACAACGGTTTCCGTCCGCGTTCGTAACCCTGGAGCAGATGAGTGAGGCGACGGGACAGCCCTTCGACCTCGGCTCTCAGCCAGACTCGCGCCTCGGCGCTGTCATCTCCTTGCAGAGTCCGCGTCAGCAGCTCCGCGGCGACTTCGAGCCCGCGGCCCTGGCTGAACGCGATCAGGACGTGCTCGAGCCGAGCGGCCGCGTGGATGGGCAGTGAGGCATCGACGGCGAGCTTGCGCGCGAGCACCACACCCAGTACGACGCTCAGGCCGCCGCGGCCGGACGCCGTCTCGACCTGCTCGACGGGAATCGCCACCAGGCACGTCTCGACCTGGTTCCGGCGTTCGGCGAGCCCGGTGACGACGCAGGTGTGCTGCACGTCGGCGGCGAGGGACCCGGCCAAGCCGGTCACCCGGCGGAGGGTTTCGGGATTCCATTGACCGTGGTCGCCGGCGACCAGTTCGAACTGGGTGCCGCCGGCGAAGCCGAACACGACCGGATTCACGAACACCGGCATCACTCGCCTTCGCCGGTGACGAGGGATCTGGCGACACGGTCACGGAGATCTTGGATACCCCAACCACGTTTCGAGCTGCCGATGATGAACTGGAACGGGACTCCCGCGGTCTGGCAGTCCTTGCGCATGGCGCGGATGACCTCGCCGAAGGTCTGTTCCGCGTCCACCCTGACGGTTTCGCTGTTCGAGTCCCACGGGTCATGGCTGGAGAGAAGATCGAATTTCGTCAGGAACAGAACGACCAGGCGTGGTCTCAGGCGCTTGTCCCGCGCGCCCAGGATGGCTCGGGGGAAGTTGGCGTACCCTCGTTGCTCGACGACGAATTCATGATCGTAAGCGACATCGGTCGCCGTATTCTGGCGACGTGCCGAAATCACGAACACGATCACTCGTCGATTCCGGCGGCGTGATCTCCTGATGGAGTTGAGCATGCTCGCCGGATCCGATCCGGCGCCGTCGATGACGCACGGATCCATCGTGAACTCCCCGTACCGCACAGGCCGCAGGCTGGTGGACGTCGTGATGGCGGTGGTCGGCTTCGCGTCCGCCTTCGGGGCCATGTTGTCCCGCCATGCGGTCCAGAGGTCGGTCTTGCCGGCGCCGGGAAGGCCGGTCAGGAGCACATCGACCCGCCAGCGGTGCCGCCATCGATCGATTCCCTTGGCGAGCCAAGGAACGCTTACGATCGCGAGCAGGAGACCGAGGAGCGCGAGCCAGTTCTGACCGAGCCAGGAGACGAATCGGCTCCAGTCACTGACGCCGGCCGGGTTCGGGGCCGGGGGTGGTGCCGCGGCCGTGCTCCAGATGCCCGCCTTGTCCTTCTTGCCTTTGGCTTCAGCGGCTTTCTCCGCTTCCACCGGGGTGGCCGAAGTCAATTTGGCGCAGCCGAGCTCCAGGAGGTCGACACGAATGCTCGCGGTATCGGGGGTGCCCCCGAACTGCCATTTCCGGGCGCAGGCGATATCCACGTCCAGCCCGCCGACATCGATGATCTCGTCCTTGCTCGACTCGACGCGTACCACCCGGAGCTTGGTCGGGTCGTCGAGAGCATCGAATTGCACGTACGGCGGACGTGAAAGTTTCGACGGCGTCGGAGGCGCGGACGTCTCGGATGCGACGGCCGTCGACCGGTCAAGGGAACCCGTGAGGGAAAACAACAGCATGAGCAATACGGCGCATGCCGTACTCCTGTGCCCGGTGGCTTTCATCAACCGATGAGTCGAACGGCTCGGAGAGGTCGTTACGGATTTCGAAATCCCGCTTTCGCGTGCGGGCGGGGATGGTCTTCGTCGTTTCGTGGCCACGCGCGGACGGCCGTGACGAAGCCGATGACGCCGAGTGCGCCGAGGACGAGCCAGGTGACGGTGAATCCGGCGTCGGTGGCGAGCCGTCCGGCGATCGGGTAGGCGAGGAGCCAGCAGGCGTGGGAAAGGGAGAACCGGGCGGCGAAGATCGCGGGCCGGTCGGCGGGACGGCTGGATTTGCGCAGGACCCGGCCGACGGGGGTGAGGACGAGTCCGGTGCCGAGTCCGATGACGGCCCATACGACCGGCGCCGCGGCTCCATACTCCACTGTGGACAGTGCGATGGCGCCGGTCAGGCCGGCGAGCAGGGTTCCGCCGCCGGTGAGCATGACGGTGCGGTCGGGGATTCCGTCGAGTACGCGGGGGAGCAGGAGCGCGGCCAGGATGGTGCCGGCGCCGTTGGCCGCCAGGAGCAGGGCGACGTCGGACTGCGTGCCGCCGAGGGTGTCTCGGACGTAGTTCACGGTATTGACCATGATCACGGAGCCGGCCGCCGCGACCACCAGGTCGAGGCCGAGGGTGCCCCGCAGGCGCGGGGTCGCGACGTACATCTTGATCCCGGACATGGTGCGCTCCCAGGCCCCGCCGCGGTCGCCGCGCGCCGCGTCCGGGATCCGGGTGCTCAGCACCAGTGCGGCGGAGGCCGCGAAACCGAGCGAAGTACCGGTGAACAGCCAGTGGAAGGACACGAGACTGAGCACGGCGGCCGCCAGGAGCGGGCTGAGGAGGCTCTCCATCGTCGAGGCCAGCTGGGACAGCGACAGTGCCTTCGTGTAGTCGCGTTCGTCGGGAAGGAGATCGGGGAGTACGGCCTGGAACGCCGGGGTGAACGAGGCCGACGCCGACTGGAGGACCACGATCAGGACGTAGATCTGCCAGACCTGGTCGACGAAGGGCAGGGCGAGCACCACCAGCGCGCGGATCATGTCCAGGGTGACGAGGAGGAACCGGCGCGGCACCCGGTCGGCGTAGGCGACGGAGAGCGGAGCCACCGTGACGTAGGTGATCATCTTGATGGCCAGCGCGGTACCCAGGACGGCGCCCGCGTCGGACCCCGCCAAGTCGTAGGCCAGCAGCCCGAGCGCTACGGTCGTCAATCCAGTGCCGAACAGCGCGACCAGTTGCGCCCCGAACAGATGCCGATAGTCACGATGACCGAACAGCGACACGTTTCGCGGCTCCTCTCGTGTGGCCTCCTTTCCATGATAGGTGCTCATGTACGCACATGACGAATCAGGCGACCAGTGGTCCCAGCTGCCGCCGGACGACCAGGTCGAAGCCGCGTCCACGGCGTTGCGGATGCTCGCGGATCCCACCCGGATGCGGATGCTGTGGCTGATCAGCGGCGAGGAGTACGACGTCGCGTCACTGGCGGCCGCGGTGGACATCGCGCGTCCGGCGGTGTCCCAGCATCTGGCCAAGCTCAAACTGGCCGGATTGGTCACCCAGCGCAGGGACGGCCGCCGGATCCTCTACCGGGCGCGCGGCGGGCACGTCCGGCGTTTGCTGGCCGAGGTCATGAACGCGGCCGATCACCATCTCCACGGGATCCCCGACCACGACTGACCACAGTGGACGGTCCGGACGCGACGCGGTCCTTTTGCCCGCCGGATTCCGGCGGTATGGTCGGACGAAGGCGACCGCGGCTGTGGCGGGAGACGATTTGCTGGACATCATCGGTCTGAACGAAACCGACGTCGAGGTCTACGATGCCTTCGCCGGCACCGGTTCGCTGACCGTCGCCGAAATCCGGCAACGCACCGGGCTGCCGCGGCAACGGCTGCTCCGCGTGCTGGGCGCGCTGACGGAAAAAGGTTTACTCGTCAGGCTTCCCGGCCGCGCGGAGGCGTATTCGGCGGTGCGGCCGGAGATCGCGCTGGAGGCGATGCTCCGGCTGAAGGAACAGGAACTCGCGAGCGCGCGGCTTGTCGCCGACCGGTTGCGCGAGCGGTACCGTGCGACGTCCGGCGAACGGCCGGTCGATCTCATCGAGGTGATCCACGGCGACGCGCTGATCGCCGAGAGGGCCGATCAGCTGCTGCGGTCGGCCGAGCGGGAGGTCGCCTTCGTCGACAAACCGCCTTACGCGCAAACGCCGAGCGTCCTGCATCCCGCGGAACGCGATCTCCTCGGCCGGGGAGTGCGCTTTCGCGGGGTTTACGAGCGCAGCGCGCTGGAAATGCACGACCTGTCCTCCGATCTGGAGGCGGGCCTCGCGCTCGGTGAGGAGGCCCGCGTGGTCACCAGCGCCCCGCTCAAGATGATCGTGGTCGACCAGCGCGTCGGACTGGTGCCACTGCGGTCCGATCTCCCCGAGGTCGGCGCGGCCTTGGTGATCCACCCGTGCGCGTTGCTCGACGCGCTCGGCGCGGTCTTCGCTTTCCTTTGGCAGAGCGGGCTTCCGCTACGCCTGCCCGGTTCGGCCGAACTGGCGGACGTCGCACCTTCAGACGACGCCCGCCTGCTCGCCTTGCTGACCACCGGCCTGCCGGACCGGAGCATCGCCAAACAACTCGGCATGAGCTACCGGACCTTCCAGCGACGGCTTCGCGACCTCATGACCGCGCTCGGCGCGACCACCCGGTTCCAGGCCGGGCTTCAGGTCGCCACGCGGGGTTGGGTCACCTTGCCGTCGACCCAACCCCCGATCGACGACGACGTCAGCGAGCGCGCGGGTTCGCCTTCGCCACGTCCGTGAGCGCGTAGGCCCGCTGGACCGTCTGCGTCACGGTGTTGCCCGAGCTGTCCCGTGCTTCCGAGCGCAGCCAGACGAACCCGTCCGTCGCCGCGACTGGCGGGTGGGCCACCGTCACCGACCACAGCCCGTTCGCGCTCGGCCGGACGGTCGCCGCCGCCCACGTGCGCCCGCCGTCCGTCGACGCCGACACCTGCAGCCGCGTCACCGGTCCGCCGCCCCGCGCGCCGCTGTGCGAGCCGGCGGACACGTCGAAGGTGAACGGGCGCCCGGCCGGGGCGCGGCCGCCGAGATCCAGCGGCAACCGGTGGTCCAGCTGGATGAGCGGCTGGAAGGAACACGACTTGCCCGCGTTGTGGCAGGAGAAGCCGAGCGGTGCCGGAGCGTCCGACCGCGCCGAGGCGAACGTCCACGACGTGTCCGTCCTCGGGGCGTGCTGGAACAGCGCCCCGCTCGGGATGCCGACCTGCGCCGGACCGGGCATCACGTCGGTCACGTCCAGCCGGTAGGTGGCGGGAGCCGGTGCGAGCCGGAACTCCGGGATGAGCGCGAGCGGATCGTCCGCATTGGACCGCGGGATCTCGGTCCCGTCCCGGTACAACCGCGCCGTGGTCGCCGCGAAGTACCGCGCGTTCTCGTAGGGATTCGCGTAATGCCCGCCCGCCCCGGTCGTGCCGTCCAGCCACTGCAGGCCGGGGACGAACAGATCGGGATCCGTGCCGCCACGGCACATCGAGCACAGCACCGCCCAGCCGGAGGCCGTCGCCGGGTACCGGGCCGGGTGATCGGCGGGCAGTTCCACCGTGCCGCTGTGCAGTGGTGCGCGGAACCAGAACTCGTCAGGTCTCGACCGCTCGCCCGCGCGGTAGACGTTCTGCGCGTTCATGCTCAGCGCGGTGCGACGCCCCGCGGTGTCGTTGCCGGACAGGGTGACGACCCGTTTCCAGACCAGCCGATCGTCCGCCGGGCCGGTGTATTCGGTCCAGGAGCCGGGAACCGGGATCTTCGTGCCCTGCACCGCCTGTGTCTTCCACAGGCCGGTCGGGAAGGCGTACCAGTTCTTCTGGCCGGTCAGTCCCGGTTTTTCGGCCTGGTAACCGGTTTTCGTGGCGACCAAGGTCTTCCGGTCGACCCGCCGGACGAGCTCCTTCGGCACGCCGTTGGCGTCGAGATAGCTGAGGTTGTACATCGCGTCCGGAGCCGCGCGCACCAGCAAGCGCACCGAAACGGCACCGGCGGTCCGCAGCTTTTCGCCTTCGTCCCAGCCGAGGGACAAGGTCGGCACCACCGAGCTGCTGAGGCCCGGAACGCTCAGCGAGCCTGGCGAACCGGCGTAGGGGATCAACGCCGCCCCGCCCGCGGCGGACACCGCGCGTGCCGCGTTCGCGATGCCCGCGGAGACCGCGCTCACCGGATCCGGTGCCCCGGGCGGGACCGGAATCCTCACCAGGACGGCCTTTCCTCGGACGTCGAGACCGGTGAGATCACCCGCGCCGCCGAACACCACCGGCAGCGTTCGTTCACCGGGTGACTTCGCCGTCAACGTCGGCACGTCGTACGCCGGGTTCAGCAAGGCCGAGCCGCCACCGGCGATCCGCATCTCGACCGCGGTCTGGGACAGTGTCGCGCTGTCCTGCAACGAAATCGCACCCGCCGAGGTGGCGGCCGCAGGTGTCACGCGTACCTCCCAGCCCGCGCCCGAGGCAAGCCCGGCTTCGCCGACGTAACCGTTCACACCCGCTCCGCCGGGGATCACGCGCCGCAGCATCACCGTGCGGTCGCGAAGATCGGTGGGAGTGGGTGTGATCAGCCCCGCCGGGACGGCGCTCGCCGCGTTCAGCGCGATCTCCGCCGGGCCCGTGACGGCGACCTGCGTCGCGCTCATCGCCGACCAGCGGCGCACCGTCAGCCCGCGCTCCATCGCCCAGCCGAGCGCCGAATAGCGTCCGGCGGGCACGAGCACCCGGCCGACCCCGTCGACCAGGCCGATCTGCTGGCTGACCTGGTCGAGGAACGGGTCGTTGCGGTTACCCGCACCGGCCGCGTCGTCGATCAGCTGAGCCGACGCGGACTGGGCGGGCCCGCCCGCCGAGTCCCGGACCCGGATCGTCACCGGGAACAGTTCGGCCGCGTTGTAGGTGCTCACGGGCGTCCGCACCGCGTTGGTCCCGTCCGCGGTCGTGGCGACCACGGCGCCGCCGTAGACGCCCGCCGTTCCTTCGTTCGGGTTCACGGCGAGGTCGACGGTGGCACTCGACTTCGGTGGGATCGACAGATCCGTCTTCGCCAGGCGCATCCCGGTACCCGGCGCGGCGCCGCCGTCCCAAGGTCGCACGGTCAGCTTCAGGTTCAGGTTCAGCGGCTGGTCCCCGGTGTTGGTGTAGGACAGCTGCCGGACGACCTGTGCCGAGGCGTTGGTCGTCCGCTCGTTACGGCCGAAGCTCGCGACCGCGGTGCCGGTCGCCTTCTGCGACACGGCCCGCGCGACGTCGAGGAGTCCGGCGCCCTGCTCGAACCAGCGAAGGCCGACGTCCTTGGCCGTGGTGACGAGGGTGTTCTTCAGTGCCTGTCCGGTCAGTTCCGGGCGCTGCTGCAGCAGGATCGCCGCGGCGCCCGCCACGTGCGGAGTCGCCATCGAGGTGCCCGACGCGGCGGTGTAGGAGGCGTCCACCGGCTCGCCCAGCGTCGTGTCCGCGGCCCTGGCGGCGACGATCCCGACACCCGGCGCGGTGATCTCCGGCTTGACCGAGGCGTCCCGCAACCGCGGGCCGCGGCTGCTGAACCACGCGATCTTGTCCTCCCGGTCGACCGCCCCGACGGTGAGCGCGGACGTCGCCGCCCCCGGCGTCGTGACGGTTCGGTCGCCCGGTCCGGAATTCCCGGCCGCGACCACGAACAGCGTGCCGGACTTCGCCGAAAGCGAGTCGATCTGCTCGCTCATCGGGTCGGCCCCGTCGCTGACGCCGGCGCCGAGGCTGAGGTTCACGATCTTCGCGCCCTGCGCGACGGCCCAGTCGACCCCGGCCATCACCTGTGCGGTGTCACCCTCGCCGGAGGCGTCGAAAACCTTGGCCACCACCAGATTCGCGTCCGGCGCCACGCCTTTGTACCGGCCGCCCGAGGCCGCGCCGGTACCGGCGACGATCGACGCGACGTGCGTGCCGTGGCCGTGGCGGTCCACGACGTCGCCTTCCCCGCTGAAGTCCGCGGAGGCGACCGTCTTGCCCGCCAGGTCGGGATGGTTCTCGTCGATCCCGGTGTCCACCACCGCGACCGTGGTCCCCTTCCCGGTCCACCCGCCGCTCCACGCCGACGGCGCCCCGACCCGCGCGGTGCTCTTGTCCAGCGTCACCCGGACCTTCCTGTCCAGCCGGACTTGCGCGATCCCTTGGTTCAACACGGGTTTCCCACCCGCGTCGAACGCGACGAGCGAACGCCAGAATTCGCCCGTCCCCGCCTTCTTGACCTGAACTCCCACTCCGTTGGCCGTGACCAGCGGGGTGAGCCGCTGGGTCTGCGGAAGCGCCTTCGCCTTCGCGTCCAGAGTCCGGGCGGACAGCCCCGGCCGGTCGCCGTAACGCACGATGACGGGGATCGTGGTGCTCGTCGCGTCGTCACGCCGGTCGCCGACGAGCGTGGTGACGTTGAACAGCTCCGGGCTCAGCAATCCCTTGCCGACGAACGGAAGCGCGTCCGACGGATACACCATCAGCCCTTCGGCCGTGGTGGTGATCTGGAACGCCGGGCTCGGCCGGTCCGGCCGCACCGCCGGTTCGACCTGTGCGGTGCCGTGCCCGGCTCCGTCTCGTTCGTAGGTCACCACGTCGCCGGTGAGCAACGTGACGCGATGGACGTCCGGCCGCCCGGCGACGGGAGCGGGGCCGGATACGGCGGCGGTCGCGGCGGTCGCGATCACCGGCAGGGGGATGAGGGCGACCAGTGCGGAGGCCGCCAGGATCGCCACCGGGTGCCAGGGGTGTCTCGTCAGGTGAGGGGAACGGGGGAACATCGAGCCTCACTCTCCTCGGATAGTGAGAAGCGGCCGTGGGCACGGCCGCCGCGAAGATGGAGTTTCCCGAGGATGAGGCAGGAGTTCCCGGATGAACACAATTATCGTTGGCGGTATGTCGCCGTTGGCGAGATACCGCCAGGGAAGGGCCCGGACCGCCGACGGCGGCCCGGGCCCGGTCGAGAGACGGGTCGGTGCTGGGGGACTTACAGACCCGGGGTGCGCAGCTGCAGCGAGAAGTCCTGCCGGTTGTTGTCGGTGTCGGTGCTCAGGATGTTGCGGGTGTTCGCCGCGTTGAGCTGATCGGTGACGGCGTTCTCCGGGATCGCGGCCTGGCCTTCACGCGGGGTCACGACCGCGTTGCTGAAGGCCACACCGTCGATCTTCGCGCTCGCCATGTTCTGCAGCGAGAGGCCACCGGCGGTCGGGATGCCCTCGGCGCCGGTCAGCGTGAAGGGGATGACGTAGGTCTGGTCGACGATGGTGCCGGAGAAGTTCTGCCCGACCAGCACCGCGTACTGGCCCGCGTTGCCCTTCGGCTGCAGGATCGTGCCCGCCGGCAGGACGATCGTGTCGGTCACGACGTTCGACGGCGAGTAGATCCGGATCACGTAGCCGCTCACGTCCTGCGGCTGGTTCGAGACGTTGCGCAGCTCGATGAACTCGTCGAGCAGACCGTTCACGCCGCGGGTCGAAACCTCGTTGATGACCACGGTGGACGAGACGAGCGGGGCGGCCTCGGTGCCCTCGCTCTCGCCCGCCGCGTTCGCGACACCACCGGCCATACCCATCGCCAGCATCGCGAATACCGCCGAAGCGCCCAGAATTCGTCGCACGGGAAATTCCTTTCAGCTTGGTTTTCCGGGGGATTTTCCGTCGGACCGGAATCCTTTCCCGCCGGTGCCGACACCGACAATCATCCGAGAATCGGGGTGCCGCCGGGAAGGGGCCAGTTTTCCGGTACTTTCGCGTCACGCGATAATGCTCCGGCGCCGCCTTCTCGCGACCGCGGCGGCGAGTTCGAGCTCGCGGCTGGAGGTGTCCAGCACAGCGCTGAGCCACTGCCGCCAATAGGGACCGGGAATGCGTTTTCCCCGCTCCCAGCGGGAAATCTCTTCCCTGGTCACACTGTCGTTGCCGGAGCGGATGTGCAACCTCACGACCAGATCGCCTTGTGACCATCCTTTCGCGATTCGTTGTTCGGCGAGCAGTTCGCACAGCGGGGTCGCGTCCCCGCGTTCGCTGTTCGCGGTCACGACCGCACCTTTCTCGTGCTGGTGGAGTGCTTTCAGTCGGCCGGCCGTACGCAACCGAAGTCGGCCTTGTTGTTGTCGGTGTCGCGGCTGACGGCGTCCCTCGACTGGGCGAGCCCGGGGCAGGGGACGGCGGCCTGGTTCTCGCGGCAGGGCGACGACGGCGCCCATCCGACGCTGTCGGCCTTGGCCCCGCGCCGGTCCAGCAGCATCTCGCCGTCCCCGACGATCGCCTCGACGACCAGTTGCTGCGCCGTCCCGCCGAAACCCTGTGCGGTGATGAGGAAATGGTCACCGGCGGGGATCTCGCTCCCGGCGGGCATGGCGGCCAGTTCGACGGGCGTCGCCTCGCCCGTGCACGCCTGAACGGACCAGCCGCCGATGTCGAGGGTGGTGGCGCCGGTGTTGTGCAGGTCGATGTAGCCTGCCGGGCCGCCGAGCACCTCGTGGATCTTGGCCGACGAAGCCCGCACGGTGTCCGGGGCGGGGGTTCCGGCGAGCACGAGGAGCAGGAACAGGGAACCTGGCTTCGTCATGACAGCAACGCTAGAAAAACGATCTCGGTGCCACAGGATACGGCGGGTACCGAACCTCGTCCGGTCTCGGTACTCCCGGTACGCCGCTCGCCCGGCCGGGCTAGCCCCGGTACCCGTCCGCGGTGTGCAACTCGCCTTCGCGCTCGGTCGTCTCCAGGCGTGGCAACGGGTTTCCTCCTGGCCGGAAACGCAGCGCCCGGAACAGGTCGCGCCTGCTGCCGAAGCCCAGCTTCTGCAGGATCCGGCTGACGTAGTTCTTCACGGTCTGCGTCGCTAGGTGCAGTTCTTCGGCGATCTCGTCGTTCGACCACCGGTAGAGGATCAGCGCGAGGATCTCCTCCTCCCGTCTGGTCATCGCGCTCGCGTAGCGCACGGCCTCGGTGACCGCCGGCGGGGTTCCGCCCGCCTGTACGCAGACTCGCTGCCCGGCGAGCGTCGAGCGCACCGCCGACATCACCTGGCCGCCGCTGGCCGACTTGTGCACGAAGCTGTCCGCGCCCGCGTTCAGCGCCATGGCGATGGCCGATGGCGACGAATCACCGGCGAAGACCAGGACGGCCGCGCGTTCGAACTGTTCCTTCACGAACCGGCAGATCGCGGTCCCGGCGGGCTCACCCCAGATCGACAGCTCGGTGATGACCATGTCGGGATGGCTCTTTTCGCATTGCCACAACGCTTCCGGCTCGCTCGCGGCTTCGGCCACCGCCCCCACCCCCGCCGAATCCCGCAACAGCCTGCTGAGCGCGTATCTGATGAGGGGTTGATCGTCTACTACGAGCGTGGTGACGCGGTTCATGGTTCCCCTTGGGGTATCGACGGGCGCCCGGTGTGGCCCGGGCCGTGCGGTCGGCCCGGGCCGGGCGGCGCTCGCATTCGCCGAGAACAGGTTCGCTCGCTCGGGCGATCCGTCGAACCGACCGTCGCGGCGACGTCGGTACTCATTTTTCGCCGAATCCTCTTTCGTCGCGGTCCGGCAGTGATCTTCCCGCTTATCCGCGCGGGTGAGGACCAGCAATCGGGTGACAAGGGCGAAAAGCCGCCACGCGGGGCGCCGGATTTGGGCCGGACGGCGGAACGGGGATACAGATTCCGAACGCGCCGCACCGGACGCGTGGAAAGCCAGGATCCGGCGCCCGGCGTAACGGACTGGTTGATTTCGTTGGAAAACCCGATGGCGTCCGATATCGACTTCGTGAAGTCGTTTTCCGGGCTCGCTCCGGTGATTCACCGTGGGGCCATTGTGGATGGACCGGCCCCGGGTGCGACGCTGTAGGCCGTTGGTATGACAGAAAGGCAAGCCCGTCATGGACGACTCTTACCGCCTGGAAGCAGGCTCCCCGTCGGTCGACGACTACCTGCGGCTGCGCCGCGAGGCCGGTCTCAGCGAACCGCCGAGGGAACAGGCGGAGCGCGGGGTCGGCGGCGCCTGGACGTCGGTCCTGGTGATCCACCGGCCCACCGGTGAGACCGTCGGGATGGGCCGGGTGATCAGCGACGGCGGATGGTACTTCCACATCGTCGACATGGCCGTTCTGCCTACCCACCAGCGCCGCGGCATCGGGGACGCCGTCCTCGAGGCCCTTCTCGCGGCGATCGACGCCGCGGCGCCGGGTGCGTACGTCAATCTGCTCGGCGATCCACCCGGATGGCGGCTCTACGAACGCCACGGTTTCGTGGAGACCGCTCCCGGGACCATCGGCATGCGGCGCCGAAACGCCGGATAGCGCGTCCGGGAATCGTGCGCCGATATCGGTCGGGCGCGCTGGGCGAAATGGCCCTGCCGATTGCGCCTTTCACCGCGCGGTGGCGCGCATCCGGTAATTGCGGCGCACGCTGGTCCCCTTGCTCAGATCGGCGCCGTACACGTGCAAGGTGATGGCGACGGTGTCGCCCGCGTTGTGCACCTGGTGGATGTCGTCGGGCGGCGCGACGCCGCTCACCGACCCCGCCGGGCGTTGCCGCTGGGCCTTCCGGACCAGCCGATCGTCGTCGATGTCGAAGATGGTCTCGGTTTCGGTTCCTTGCAGGACAAGGAATGTGCACCACACCAGGTGATCGTGGATCTCGGTGAGCTGACCGGGCCGCCAGACCAGGGCGACGATCGAAAAGGCGGACTCGGCGTGCAGGGTGGTGCGGGTGTAGCCGTCGGGGGAGCCGGCGCGTTCCGCCGCGGTGAGCAGCTGCGGGGTCGGGCGGAGTTCGGTGAGAACATTCGCGACGGCTTGTGCGGTGACAAGGGGTTCGGATGGTCTCCCGGTACATTGGCTCAGACGTTTAATCAGCTCTGGGAGGCCGGGTCTGAGGGTGGTGACGGTCATTTTTCGTTCTCCCTTCTCGTCGCTTCTCATCGTGGTCCGCCGTCCGGGCGGCGTCCAATGACGACGTTCTTTCCTTGATATAGATATTCTTTATCCATGCTGAATTTGGTGCAGCTCACGGTGCTGGCGGCGGTCGCGCGGCACGGTTCGATGACCGCGGCGGCGAAGGAACTGCACTACACACAGCCCGCGGTGAGCCACCATCTCGCGAGGTTGGAGGCGGCGACGGGCGCCAAGCTGGTCCAGCGGATCGGCCGCGGCATCCGGCTCACTCCCGAAGGGGAACTGCTCGCCACCCGCGCCGCCGAGATCGTCGGCCGGGTCGAAGGCGCCGAAGCCGAGTTGGCGGCGCAGGTGGGCTTGCGCGCCGGGCGGGTCCGGATGGCGGGGTTCCAGTCGATTCTGAGCACGATCGTCCCCGACGCGGCCGCGACGCTGGCCCGCGCGCATCCCGGACTCGAACTGGGGCTGGTGGACGAACATCCGGGCGAGGCGCTGCGCATGCTGCGGGAGGGGAGGATCGACGTCGCCCTGATCTTCCGGTACGCGGACACGCCCCGTGAGGAGCAGGGGCTCCGGCTCGTGCACCTGCTGGAGGACCCGATCTATCTGCTCACCAGCGAACCGGGGCAGACCATCGCCGATCATCGTGACTCGACCTGGATCGGCGGCTGCACCCGCTGCCAGGACGAACTCGTCACGATCTGCGGGCGGGCCGGGTTCGCCCCGCGTATTTCGATGGTCAGCGACGACATCGTGGTCATGCAGGCGCTGGTCGCGGCCCGGATGGGCGTCACCACGCTGCCCCGGCTGGCGCTGCGCGCGCATCGGATGCCCGGGGTGCACGCCACCGAACTGGCCGAAGACCCTCGCCAGATCTACGCCGTCACCTACGGCGATCCGCCCGACCCTCCGGCTGCGGCGGCGCTGATCGACGCGCTTCAGGCCAGCATTCGGGCTTAGGGCGGGGTTTGACGCGCGTGAAGGCCTCCTTCGCTACCTTCAGGATCAGGTTTGTCGCTGGTCAAGTGGGCAACGGCGGCACTCGCCACGGTGGCCTGACTCCTTCTCGACTGTCCACAAGGGACTCTTCCGGGGTGAGAGTGCCCGATTTGGGCGTTTCGCAAAGGGGTCGTGAGTGGCAATGAGGGTTAGAACGACATTTACCACTCACGACCCCTCGGCATAATCACCCATTTCGCCATGAATGGGACATTCGGTCGCGGAGAAGTGACCACAGTGGACGGTTGGAGCCCGTTCGACTCCCGTCGACCAGGGCAATCAAGCGCTTGACCTGCGCTTACAGAACCCGCTCGACGAAAGCCCCCACGCCCAGCAACTTCCGGTCGTCCCCGACCAGCCCGTCGAGTGCCAGCCCGGCGGGAAGGCCGTCACGTGCGCGCCCCATCGGGACGGTCAGGCCGGGGAATCCCGCGATACTGCCGGGCTGGCAGTTGCGGATGAAGGTGGGGAACGTCGGCACCTCGCGCCCGCGGTGCACGAAGCTCCCGACGGCCGAGAAGTCCCGGGCCGTCGCCGGTGTGGTGGGGAAGGCCAGCGCGTCGATGCCGTTCTCGTCGAAGATCTTCGCGTAGGCGCGGCGCAAGGCGGGGCGGGTGGCGAGGGCCGCCTCGTAGACCGCGGGCTCGACGCCCGGCACGACCGCCTCGGCGAAGATCGCCCGGACGTCGGGTGCGGCGATCTCGCGGACGAGCCGCTCGAAGGAGACCTCGGGTACGTGCTCGGCGAGGTAAGACCGGAGTCCGACGCCTGCTTCGTGGATCACCAGCGGCATTCCCTGATCGACGACGAGTTCGGCGAGGGGCGTGTCGTCGAGCGGCACCAGGGTGACGCCTGCCGCGCCCAAGCGGGCGAGCGCGGCCTCCCAGAGTTCTTCGACGTCTTCGGACAGGTCGCCGGTCAGGAAACCGTGCGGCACACCCAGCCGGATCGACGTGCGCTCGCTCAGCGGTGCCGGCTCTTCCGCCGCGAGGACCGCGTCGAGGAGCGCGAGATCGGCGACCGTGCGGGCGATCGGTCCGGCCGTGTCCCGCGTGCTGCTCAGCGGTGTCATGCCGTCGGACGGGTACCGGCCCGTGGTCGGCCGGAAACCGCAAACCCCGTTGAGCGCGGCGGGAACCCGGGCCGAACCGCCGGTGTCGGTGCCCAGGCCGGCCGGCACGATGCCCGCCGCGACGGCGACCGCGGTCCCGCCGCTGCTGCCCCCGGCGAACCGCGACGGGTCGCACGCGTTGCGCAGCGGGCCGAGCGGCGTCGTGTCGCAGGTGATGCCGAGGGCGAGTTCGTGCATGGTCGCCTTGCCGACGACGACGGCGCCCGCGTCGGTCAGCCGCCGGACCACGGTCGCGTGCTCACGCGGAACGTGGTCCGCCAGCGCCGGGGTCCCTGCGGTGTTCGGCATCCCGGCGACGTGGATGTTGTCCTTGATCACCAACGGGATCCCGCTGAGCGGGCCCGCCTGCGCGGTCGCGTGATCGTGCGGCGCCAGATGACCGATCGCGTTGAGATGCCGCACTTCTTCCGCTCGCGCGCGGCTTTCCGAAGCGCTCCAGGGTCCACTCACGGCCGCCAGCCTAGCGTGACAAGGACCACAGTCATCGATAAAGACAATCATTTTCATTAAGCTGCGGCGCGCCACCTTCCCACGAGAAAGGTCGATCGTTCATGAGCTCCGGTCCCTCGCTGCACATACTCACGCGCTCGGATCTGCACAGCCTCGAACTCACCCCTGGCGAGGCGATCACGATGGTCGAAGACGGCTATCTGGCCTACGCGGCCGGGGCGTCGCGGAACCCGGCGAAGCTGATGGTGCCGATGCCGGACCCCGCGCGGGACGCCGTCGCGTACTCGATGCTCGGCTACGACGGTTCCCTCGAACAGGCCGCGTTCAAGACGAGCTACCGCCAGGGCAGCACGTCGGCCGAGAAGTACTACACGACCATCACCCTGTACGACGACACCACGGGCCTGCCGTTCGCGCTCATGGACTGCCACCGCGTCGGCGCCACCCGCACGCCCGCGAGCACCGCGTTGATCGCGCGGTCCTGCGCTCGGCCGGGCGCGCGATCCGCGCTCATGGTCGGCACCGGCGCGCAGGGGATCCGGACGCTGCCGTACCTGCTCACCGCCCTGCCGGAGCTGGAGCGGCTGCGGCTGTTCGGCACGCATCCCGACGGTCTTCGCGACAGCGTCGCCGCGCTGAAGGAGCGCTTCCCCGACCGCGAGGTCGAACTCGTCGACGACGTGGAGGCCGCGGCGCGCGAGTCCGACATCGTGGTCGCCGCGTCGGGCCGGGCGGCCCATCCGAAGATCCGCCTCGGCTGGCTGCCGCCGGGCGGGCTGCTGATCTCGGTCGCCAGCAAGGGAGTCCAGGAAGGCACGCTCGCCGAGGCCGACTACACGGTGGCCACCAGCGGCGCGCAGGTCGAGGTGACCGGGCAGCGGATGGCGGGTCCGGACGGCGTGTTCCGCATCGACGCCGAACTCCCGGAGATCCTCGCGGGCAAGGCCCCCGGCCGCCGCGGCGACGAAGACCGGGTGTTCGCCTTCAGCAGCGGCATGATCATCACCGACATCCCGGTGGCGCACGCGCTGGCCGCGCGAGCCATCGCCGCCGGCCGCGGCCGCGAGGTGGCCCTGTGGACCTGATCGACACCCTGTCCCCGCCCCTGCCCGCGCTCGAACGTCCCTGGGCGCACCGGTTGCGTGCCTCCGAGACGCTGTGGGAGATCGCCCGCGGTGTCGGCGGCGGCCCGTTCCACGTGATCCATCCGGCCACCTTCGCCGAGAACCTCGCGGGAATGGTCGGCGCGCTCGCCGCCGAACGTGTCGAAGGCACCGTCTACTACGGGAAGAAGGCGAACAAGGCGGCGGCGTGGCTGCGGGAGTGCACGCGTCCCGGTACGGGGGTCGATGTCGCGAGTGTGCCCGAACTGGTGCACGCGCTCGGAAACGGCCTGCGCGGCGACTCGATCGGGGTCACCGGCGCCGCCAAACCCGACGGACTCCTTTGGCTCGCCCTGCGGCATCGCTGTCTCATCGCGGTGGACGCGGCCGACGAGCTGGAACGCGTCGCCCGGCTCGCCACCGAACTGGGGGAGACCGCCGAAGTGCTGCTGCGGGTGCGGCCGCCGTCCGCGCCGGAGAGCCGGTTCGGTTTCGCGCCCGACGCGGTGAAAGCGGCGGTGCGACAGTGCGGCGGCCCGGTCGTCCTGCGGGGTTTCTCGTTCCACCTCGACGGCTACGACCCCGTGCCACGGGCGGAACTCGCCGCGTACCTGATCGATCTGTGCCGAGATGCCCGCGCGCTCGGGCATCCCGCGTCGAAGATCAGCGCGGGCGGCGGGATCGCCGTGTCCTATGTGGACGCCGGTGACTGGGCGCGGTTCGAATCCGGCAGGCACGACGGCTGGTTCCACGCCGGCCGCAATCCGGCCAGGACGTACCCGTACCACCAGGCGCCGACCGGGGCGGCGATGGTGACCGCGATCCTCCGGCACGGGATCGCCGGGAAGACACTGGCGGAGCGCCTGCGCGCGGCCGGGATCGAGCTGCTGCTCGAACCCGGCCGGGCCCTCGTCGACGGCGCCGGGTTCTCGGTGTTCCCGGTGCTGGGCTGCAAACCGGGCGGAGACCACCTGATCACCACGGTCGCGGGCCTGTCCATGAGCCTGTCCGAACAGTGGAAGGGCAGCGAGTTCCTGCCCGACCCGCTGCTCGTGCGCCGGGACGGGCCGGGCGGCACGCCGGTGCGGACCATCGTCGCCGGGTCGAGCTGCATGGAGTACGACGTGCTGACCTGGCGCGCGGTGGAGCTGCCCGCGCGGCCGAGGACCGGCGACCTGCTCGTGTACCCCAACACGGCCGGCTACCAGATGGACAAGAACGAGAGCGGTTTCCACCAGCTTCCGTTGCCGCCGAAAGTGGTGGTCGACGGCGATCGCTGGCATCTCGACACCGACCACCCGATCCAGGAGATCCGATGACGATCGTCCGGCGCGCGTCCGACCTGATCGGGAACACACCGCTGCTGGAGCTCGCGCGCACCGGCACCGGCACGCGCCTGCTGCTCAAACTCGACCACCTCAACCCCACCGGCTCGTGCAAGGTGCGCATGGCCAGGCAGATGATCGACGAGGCGGAGCTCGACGGACTCCTGCGGCCGGGCGGGCATATCGTCGAACCCACCTCCGGCAACACCGGGAACGGGCTCGCGCTGGTCGCGCTGGAACGCGGCTACCGGTTCACCGCCGTGGTCGATCACCACGCCGCCCGCGAGAAACTCGGCATGCTGCGCGCGCTCGGCGCGGAACTGGTGTTCGTCGACTGCCCGCCGGACGGCGGGGTCAGTTCGGTCCAGCGGCGGCGGGTGGCGGCCCGCATCGCCGCGGAAACCGGTGCCTACCATCCCGATCAGCACAACCATCCCGGCAACGGCAACGGCTACACCGGGCTGGCGCGGGAACTCCTCGAGCAACTCGGCGACGTCGACGTGCTCGTCGCGGCGATCGGCACGGGCGGCTCCCTGTGCGGTACGGCCCGCGCCCTGCGCGCGGCGGGTGCGGGCACCCACGCCGTGGCGGTCGAACCCATCGGCTCGATCATCTTCGGTGGCGCGCCGGGGATCTACCACCAGACCGGGGCGGGCAGCCCGGCCGGTTTCCCGATCGGGGACAACGTCGACCGGTCGGTGATCGGCGAAGCCCACCGCGTTTCCGACAGCGACGCGTTCGCCGGGGCCCGCGTCGTCGCCCGGCGCACCGGGGTGCTGGTCGGCGGGACCACCGGCGGCGCGATCCACGTCGCGCTGCGGCGGCTTTACGCGTATCCGGCCGGAAGTGTCGTCGTGGTGCTGTGCAACGACGCGGGGGAGAAGTACCTCGATTCGGTGTACGACGACGAGTGGCTGCGTGCCAGGGGTGTACTCGACGAACTGGCCCATCGCCGGATGGACCGCTGGTTCGCCACCTACGCCGAATCCGTGAAGGTCGCCACGCGCGACCGGGCGGGGCGCCGGACCCCGGTGGCGGTGGGCGGATGAGCACGGCGGTGACGACCCGCGGCTACCGGGCCCTCGTCGGGCTGGCCGCGCCGATCGCGGGGATCCAGCTGGCCCAGGTCGCGCTCACCAGCGTCGACCTGGCCATGCTCGGACTGCTCGGGGTGACCGCGGTGGCGGCGGGCGGGCTGGCGATCCTGCTCTACAACCAGATCCGCACCATGTGCGTCGGCATGGTCACCGGCGTCGGGAACCTCGTGGCGACGGCGGCCGGGGCCGGGGAACTCCGCACCGGCACCGGCGAACTCGACGAGCGGGCACGGGACGAGATCCGGTCGCTCCTGCGGTCGGCGCTGCTCGTCGCGACCCTGACCGCGGCGGTCGGCGCGGCCGTCCTTTGTGGACTCGCCGTCGCGCTGCCCTCGCTCGGCCAGAGACCGGAGATCGTGTCGCTCGCCGGTCCGATGATGTTCGCGCTGGCCGGCGGGCTGTTCCCGATGGTGTGGCTCAACGTGGTGCGCCAGTTCGCCGTCGGGTTGCGGCGTCCGGGTTCGCTCCTCGCCGTGACGCTGATGTCGATCGCGGTCAACGCCGGCCTCAACGCCGCCTTCATCTACGGGTGGGCGGGCCTGCCCGAGCTGGGCGTCGCCGGTATCGGCCTGGCGACGACGTTGGTCCAGTTCTTCACGCTCGCCGTGTTCGCCTCGGCCCTCCGGCGGGATCCGCAGTTGCGCCCCATGGTGTCGCTCGCGCTGTGGCGCGCGGATCGGGCGGTGGTCCGGCGCATCGTCCGGCACGGGACGCCGATCTGCTTCACCTACGGTTCGGAAGCGGCGATCACCTCGATCGCGACGATGCTGATGGGTGCCTTCGGCCCCGCGATGCTCGCCGCGTCGAACGTCGCG
This sequence comes from Amycolatopsis sp. SB7-3, assembly GCF_041021335.1. Classification (NCBI taxonomy): domain Bacteria; kingdom Bacillati; phylum Actinomycetota; class Actinomycetes; order Pseudonocardiales; family Pseudonocardiaceae; genus Amycolatopsis; species Amycolatopsis sp. SB7-3. Next base: position 446,662 of record NZ_JBFPJQ010000001.1, on the reverse strand, counting down.
AACCAGCTCGCCTACATCGTCTACCAGGCCAACATCGGGCTGTCGCAGGGATCGTCCATTTTGGTCAGTCGCGCGGTCGCCCACGGGGACCGGGATCGCGCACCGGTGATCGCCCGCCAGGCGCTCACCCTCTCCTGGTCCTTGATGGCGGTGGTGGGCCTGGCATACCTGCTGGTGCCGCAGGTGCTGCTGTGGCCGTTCCTGCGCGACGAGACCGACGCGGTGGTGCTCGGCACGGCGTCGACCCTGCTGGTGTTCGCCATCGCGCAGCAGTACAGCAAGGGAACGCAGAACATCCTCGTCGGCCTGCTGCGCGGGCTCGGTGACACCGTTTCCGGCCTCCGTTGCACTCTCGTGGGGTACTGGGCGGTGGGCGTGCCCGCGATGTTCTTGTGCGCCTACGTGTTCGCCTGGGGCGGCTGGGGGGTCTGGGCCGGGCTGTGTCTCGGCTTCGCGGCGACCGCGATCCTGCTCGGACGGCGTTTCGCCGGTCAAGGAGCCGGTTCGGCGCGATAGCGGTCGATCCGGGCGAGCAGGTCGCGGGAGGCGGGATCGGCGTCTCCGCGCAGAAGTGCCGCCAGCGGCGCGAGCCGGTCCTTGGTGCGGGTGGAACCGAGGCCCCGCGCGAGGTCCAGCGCCTCGTCGCCGATGCGGACGGCTTCGTCGAAATCGCCTTGGAGCGCGTGGTTCTGCGCGAGCATGATCAGGGTGAGCGCGAGGCTGCGGGACATGTCGACGCCGTAGCCGTCGACGGCGTCGCGTAGCCGCGCGATCGCTTCTTCGCTGTGCCGCGCGGCGACCGTCCTGGCCAATTCGGTCAGGACGGTCCCGCGCATCGCGGCCATGTCCGTGGTGCCGAAGAAGGCTTCCCACGGTCGTGGCGCCGCCCAGGTGCCCGCGTTCTCGAACTCGCACTCCGCCCGCGCCAGGCTCGTGAGGGCGGCGCGCTCGTCGCCCGCCTTGGCCAGTGCCCACGCCTCGTTGACCGTCAGGATCGCTTGTGCCCGCAGGGAACCGCAGCGGTGGGCGGCGGCTTGGCCCTGACGGAGATGGTCCAGCCCGCCTTCGACGTCGTCGTGGTGCAGCGCCAGCCTGCCGAGGCGGTAACAGATGTTGGCCATGAGATCGTCGTTGCCCGCCGCGGCGGCGAGGCCGAGCGCGCGGTCGAACCGGAGCCGTGCCGGGACGGGGCGGCCGATGTCGAATTCCGTCCAGCCCAGCAGATTGTGCAGATCCGCGAGCACGGTCAGCAGCCGGGACCGGAGCCCGCCGGGGACGGCACCCCAATTGAGCAGCAGGCTGACCGACTTCACGACGTGCACCGCGTCGCGGGAAAAGGCGCCGCCCTGCCGGTAGTCCAACGCGCGCAGCGTATCGACCGCGTTTTCGAGACATTCGACGTCGGCGACACCGATCCGGCCGGTCGTTGTCATGAACTCACCTCACGCAAGTCATGGCTCGGTCCACGGCTACCCGGTGTCAGGGCGTTCGAAACCGGCCTTCACTCCCCGGGGTTCTTGATTTGACCCGTTCCAAAGACGCTCTTATCGTCCTTGGTGATGTCCGACTTCGAGGCACAGCTGCGAGCGGTTTCGTTGCGCGTGACGCGGCCTCGGCTGGCCGTGCTCGCGGCGCTGCGCGATCATCCGCATGTCGACACCGAAACGGTGATCACGCTGGTGCGGGCCGATCTGCCGACGGTCTCGCACCAGGCGGTGTACGACGTCCTGCGAGCGCTCACCGAAACCGGTCTGATCCGGCGGATCCAGCCCGCCGGCGCGCTCGCCCGTTACGAGACCCGGGTGGGGGACAACCATCACCATGTCGTGTGCCGTTCCTGCGGGGCGATCGCGGATGTCGATTGCGCCGTCGGCCATGCCCCCTGTCTCACCGCTTCGGGCGATCACGGATTCGTGATCGACGAGGCGGAGGTCGTCTACTGGGGCCTGTGCCCCGGCTGCGCGGCCGAACCTGTCCAGTGATGAATTCGCCTGCTCGGAAGGAAAGAAATGAGTGACAACCCGGAGAAGGGCTGCCCGGTGGCCCACGACTCCGTGACCGCGCACGGTAGCGAGAGCGAGAACCCGGCGATCGACTCGCCGACGCCCAAATCGGGCGGCCGCCCGCGCACCAACAAGGACTGGTGGCCCAACCAGCTCGACCTCTCGGTGCTGCACGCCCACTCGTCGAAGTCGAACCCGCTCGGCGCGGACTTCAGCTACGCCAAGGAATTCGCCAAACTCGACGTCGAGGCCCTCAAACGCGACATCACCGAGGTGCTCACCACTTCGCAGGACTGGTGGCCCGCCGACTTCGGCCACTACGGCGGCCTGATGATCCGGATGAGCTGGCACGCCGCGGGTACCTACCGCATCCACGACGGCCGAGGCGGCGCCGGTGACGGCGCGCAGCGGTTCGCCCCGCTCAACAGCTGGCCCGACAACGCCAACCTGGACAAGGCACGGCGGCTGCTGTGGCCGGTCAAGGAGAAGTACGGCCAGCAGATCTCGTGGGCCGACCTGCTCGTGCTCGCCGGGAACGTCGCGCTGGAGTCGATGGGGTTCAAGACGTTCGGCTTCGGTTTCGGCCGCGTGGACACCTGGGAGCCCGAGGAGATCTTCTGGGGTCCGGAAGACACCTGGCTGGGTGACGAGCGTTACGCGAGCGACACCGAGATGGTCCCCGACGTCGGCGCGACCGAGATGGGCCTCATCTACGTCAACCCCGAGGGTCCCCGCGGCAACGCGGACCCGGCCGCCGCGGCGCATTTCATCCGGGAGACCTTCGCCCGGATGGCGATGAACGACGAGGAGACCGTCGCGCTCATCGCCGGAGGCCACACCTTCGGCAAGACCCACGGCGCCGGTATCGCCGACGACCACGTCGGCCCGGAGCCCGAAGCCGCCCCGCTCGAGACGCAGGGCCTCGGCTGGCTGAGCACCCACGGCAGCGGCAAGGGCGCGGACACGATCACCAGTGGCCTCGAGGTGACGTGGACCGACAAGCCGACGCAGTGGAGCAACCGGTTCTTCGAGATCCTCTTCGGCTACGAATGGGAGCTCACCACCAGCCCCGGCGGCGCCAAGCAGTACGTCGCCAAGGACGCCGAGGCGATCATCCCGGACGCCCACGACCCGGCCAAGAAGCACAAGCCGACCATGCTCACCACGGATCTGGCGCTGCGCGTCGACCCGGAGTACGAGAAGATCTCGCGCCGCTTCCTGGAGAACCCGGACGACTTCGCGCTCGCGTTCGCCAAGGCCTGGTACAAACTGCTGCACCGCGACATGGGCCCGGTCAGCCGTTTCCTGGGGCCGTGGGTGCCCGAACCGCAGCTGTGGCAGGACCCGGTGCCGGACGTCGACCACGAACTCGTGGGGGACGCCGACATCGCCGCGCTCAAGACGAAGGTGCTCGAGTCCGGGCTCACGGTCGAGCAGCTGGTCCGCACGGCGTGGGCGTCCGCTGCGAGCTTCCGGTCCACCGACAAACGTGGCGGCGCCAACGGGGCCAGGATCCGCCTGGCGCCCCAGCGTGACTGGGAGGTCAACCGGCCGGAGGAGCTCGCGAGCGTGCTGGAGACCCTGGAGGGCATCCAGCGCGAATTCAACGACGCCGGTGGCGCCAAGATCTCGCTGGCCGACCTGATCGTGCTGGCGGGCACGGCCGCCGTCGAGAAGGCGGCGCGCGACGCGGGCGCCGACGTGACCGTGGCGTTCCACCCCGGCCGCACCGACGCCACCCAGGAGGACACCGACGTCGAGTCGTTCGCGCTGCTCGAACCGCGTGCCGACGGGTTCCGCAACCACCTGCGTCCCGAGGAGAAACTGCAGCCGGAGGTCCTGCTGGTCGAGCGCGCCTACATGCTCGACCTGACCGCGCCCGAGATGACCGTCCTCGTCGGCGGCCTGCGTGCGCTCGGGATCACCGCCGGCGACACCCGGCACGGCGTCTTCACCGACCGGCCCGGCGTGCTCACCAACGACTTCTTCACCAACCTCCTCTCGCCGGGCACCCGGTGGCAGGTGTCGGAGTCCGAGGAGAACGTGTACGAGATCCGCGACGCCGCCACGGACGCGGTGAAGTGGACGGCGACCGCGGTCGACCTCGTGTTTGGCTCCAACTCGCAGCTGAGGGCGCTTTCCGAGGTCTATGCGGGTCAGGCCGGGCGGGAGCGGTTCGTCGCGGACTTCGCCAAGGCGTGGACCAAGGTCATGGAACTGGACCGGTTCGACCTCGACTGACGCCGGTACAGCTGGACGTGACTCGCGTGAAGGCCTCCTTCCCTCGGCTCAGCCGAGGGAAGGAGGCCTTCACGCGCATCAAGGGGTGTCGAGTTCCGAATGCCGGCTGGCCAGGGTCTGGGCGACTTCGGCGAGTTTGACGTTGAGGTCCTGGGAGGTCCGGCGCAGCAGATCGAAGGCCTCGTCGGCGGTCAGGCCGCGACGTTGCATGAGGATCCCTTTCGCCTGCCCGATGACGTCGCGCGATTCGACGGCCCGCCGGAGATGGCTCGACTCCAGCTCCGCCCGGCTCACGGCGTTGGTGCTCGCCAGCGCGAGCGAGCCGTGCGTGGCCAGCAGGAGCGCGGAGTCCTGGGCTTGCGAGTCGAGGGCGCCGGGGCGGCGGCTGTAGATGTTCAGCGCGCCGGGCACCTTGGGCGGGGTCGCGTCGGGCATCAGCACGGTGGACAGGATCGCGGTGTAGCCGTGCCGCACGGCCGCCGCGGAGAAATCCGGCCACCGCTTCTCCGCCTTCAGATCCTCACTGCGGATGTAGCCGGGGCTTCCGCTGTCGGCCGCATCGACGCAGGGTCCCGTTCCGGCGCGATACTGCACCTCATCGAGCTCCAGCGCCACCTCGCCGGTGGAAACCGGGGTGTGGAAGGTCCCGTCCGGGGCACGCAGGGTGATCGACACCAGATCCGCGCCCGGGACCACCCGGTACGCGGCGGCGACGACCTGTTCGAGGACCTGGGCCGGTGTCGAGGCGGCCAGGAGCAGGCGCGTGAGTTCGACGAACTGGCCTGCCAGCGGGCCCGCCGAGGTGTACTCGCCGGAGCCGAATTCGTCCTTGTCGCGTTGCCACAGTCTTTCGTCCGCCATCAGCTGACCATCCCAGTCGGGTTCGATGTCCTTCGCCGGTTACCCGGTGGGGCCGCGGGCCAACCAGTGGATCGTCCTAAGTGGACGGTTCCACGCGCTTGCGAAGCAGGCAGAACACGTTTCCTTCGGGGTCGGCGAGCACGTGCCACGACTCCTCCCCGGTCTGTCCGACGTCGGCGGGCCGGGCCCCGGCGGCGAGCAGCCGCTCCAGCTCCGCGTCCTGGTCGCGGTCGGTGGGGTTCACGTCGATGTGCAGAGGGAGTTTGCCCGGTTTCGGATCGTCGCTGCGGCTCAGGATCAACGTCGGCTGCGGGCCGCCGAAACCGACGCCGGGCGGACCGATCTCGATGTCTTCGCCGTCCTTGCCGATCTCGACGTATCCGAGCACTTCGCACCAGAACGCCGCCATCCGGACCGGATCGGCGCAGTCGAGGATGAGTTCGGTGATACGGCAGGCCATACGGCCGAGGATAGCCCGGTTGAATCCGCGCGGAACGGGTATCCGGGTGCGTCGAGTTGACCCAGAACCGAGGAGGCGGCCGTGGCGGGCGACGTCGTGGACTTGATCATGCAGGACCACCGCGAGGTGGAGCGGCTGTTCGGCGAACTCGAGCGGCATCCCGAGAAACGGCCACTGCTCGTCCCGGTGCTCTCGTCGCTGCTCACCGCGCACAGCCGCGCCGAGGAGGCCGAGGTGTACCCGGCCGCCAAGGGCGAGGCGGACGAGGCCGAAGACGTCGCGCACGGCCAGAAGGAACACGCCGAAGCGGAGCAGTTGCTCGCGAAGCTGAACGAAACCGAGCCCGAATCGAAGCAGTTCGAGAAGGTGCTCTCCGACCTCGTCGAGGCCGTCACGCATCACGTGAAGGAAGAGGAATCCACCGTCCTGCCGAAGATGCGGCGCGAGCTGAACGAAGCCCGGCGACGCGAGCTGGGGGAGGCTTTCGTGAGCAGCCGGACCGCGCATCTCGGCGACCGTCCCGGTGAGGCCACCAAACGGGAGTTGCTGACCCAGGCGCGCAACGCGGGTGTGACGGGTGCTTCGAAGATGGACAAGGACCAGATCGCGCGCGAGGTGGCCAAGTCTTCCTGATCGCGACGGTTGCGGACCGGACCGTCCCCTTCTACCGTCGATGAATGGCGATCGACTCCGAAGCAGGGCAGGCCGCTCCTCTCGTCGTGGTCGAGGCGGCCCGCTCCGAAGACGCGATCACCGTCGAGGTGGCGGGTGACATCGACATTTCGACCAGCCCCCGGCTCCGGGCCGAGCTGTTCGAGTTGGTGGCGCACGGCCCCGGCACCGTGGTGGTCGACATGACCGGTGTCGGTTTCTGCGATTCGTCGGGGCTTTCCGTGCTGGTGCAACTGAACCGGCAGTGCCAGGAGTCCGGGGTGGACCTGCGTTTCGCGCCGTCCAAGGTCGTGCGCCGGGCCATCGAGCTCACCGGGCTCTCGCCGACGCTGAAGATGGCGGGCGACTAGCCGACGACGCGGACGGTGCCCAGCTCGGGATCCGCGGCGTCGTAGATGAACATGCCCGCCCGCACGCCGGTGTGGAGATAGTCGATGATCGCCTCGGTGAACACCTCGCCGGGAGCGATCGCCGGAACCCCTGGGGGATAAGGGCTGATCATCTCCGCGCTGACGCGTCCCTCGGCCTTGTCCAGTGGTACGTGTTCGGCCTCGGCGAAGAACGCGTCGCGCGGCAGCATCCGCATTTCCAGCGTCAAGTCCGCCCCGGAGGGCAGGTCGACCGGCGGGCGCCGCTCGAAGTCGTGGTCCGTCAGCCCGCGCAAACCGTGCAGCAGGGCGGAAACGGTGTCCTCGTCGTCGGCGTGGGTGATCTGCGTCGCGATCCGCCGGTGATCGGACAACCCCACGTGCAGGTGGCGTTCGGCGAGATGGTCCGCCGCCTGATAGCCGGTGATACCGAGCTCGGCGACGTCGATCACGATCTTGAGGGGATCGTGTTCGAAGGCGAGCGGGTGGAACTCCTCCGCCAGCGCGTGGAGACCGGAGATGCCTTCGATCTCTTCGCGTGCCCGCGTCGCCAGCGTCAGCGCCTTGCCCAACAGTTGTTCGCCGTGCTCGACCATCTGCCTGCGCCAGCCGTCGAGGGAGGCGAACAGCAGGGCGGAAGTGCTGGTGGTGCCCAGCAGGTCCTCCCTGGCTTTGAGCAGATCGGGTGACACGCGGTCACCCCGCAGGTGGAACACCGAGGCCTGCTCCAGCCCGCCGCCCATCTTGTGCGTGCTGGTGACGCACAGATCGGCTTCCCCGTCCATCGCCCAGGTCGGCAGGTCGTCGTGGAACGGGTAGTGCGCGCCCCACGCCTCGTCGACGATCAGCGGCTTGTCCGCGTCGTGCAGGGCACGGGCGACGCCCCGGATGTCGGCGCAGGTGCCGTAGTCGGTCGGCGTGATCAGCAGCATGCCTTTGACGTCGGGGGCCTCCGCCAGCGCCGCCTTGGTCTCTTCCGGGCCGGGCGGATGCGCCAGATGGTGCTCCTCGTCGTACCGGGGGCGCACCCAGACCGGATGCACCCCGCTGATCACCAGGCCGGCGACGACGGATTTGTGTGCGTTGCGCGACACCAGGAGCCGTTCGCCCGGGCCGGCGACGGCGAGCATGGCGCTTTTGACCGAAAGCGAACTCCCGCAGGTGGAGAAGAAGGTGTGCTCCGCGTCCACCGCGTCGGCCATCAGCTCCTGCGCCTGGCTGAGGATGCCGCGTGACATCCTGCGGTCGTCCAAACCGTTGAGGGTCAGCAGGTCCGACGCGAACGCGTCGCGGCCGAGCAGGTCCAGCACACGGGGATCGGCGCCCCGGCCCTGTTTGTGACCGGGCGGGGTGAAGGCCAGCCCGCCCGCGCGGCGGTAGGCCTCGATGGCTTCCAGTACCGGTGCGCGCGAGTGGTCCATCCTGCCTCCGATCAGCGGCCGAGGGCGTTCTGCAGTTCCTTCTTGGTCATACTGGAACGGCCTTTGATGTTGCGCTTCTTGGCCTCGTTGTAGAGCTGGTCCTTGGTCGGCCCGCCGGGACCCTTCCGGTTGCCGGACCGTTGCCCGCCGCGCTTCTGCGGGGAGGTGTCCTTGGTCGAGCTCTTGCTCGCCGTTTTCGATTCACCTGATTGCGCGCGGTTCTTGTTGACCGTTCGCGCCGCGATCTCCTCCGCGCGGCCGGTGCTCGCGCCGCGTTTCTTCTGCGACGACTTGATGTGCTCGTACTGACGTTCGCGTTTGTCGCTCCAGCTCTGTTCAGGCACGGCTCCTCCTTCGTCGTGACCTGCGGATACCCCTTTCGCGCGCCGGTGAATCGGAAGATCACCCGTCCAGGTCAGCGCGGCCCGGCCCGGCGGCGGATGTTTGCCCTGCCCACATCCCGGGTATCAGCTCGACAACGCACGTACGGACGTATGTCAGTCCACAAGGGACGGAGGTTAACTTCGATGAGCGCCCCGCTCCTCATGGAAGACGTCGACCGGACCGTCTCACAGGAGCCCATGCCGCCCGCTCCTCGGGACCGCCGAACGCGGCGGAAGGACGACTACTCGCATTGCCGCCCCTGGTTCGACGAATTGGCCGCGCTGCCCGACGGCCACCCGGACCGGCGGCGCCTGCGGGAGCGGCTGATCCTCGAACTGCTGCCGATCGCCGAGCACATCGCCGTCCGGTTCAGCGGACGCGGCCAGCCGCGGGAAGACCTGATCCAGGTGGCGCGGATCGGCCTGATGAAGGCCGTCGACCGGTTCGACCCCGCACAGGGCGGGGAGTTCCTGGCGTACGCGGTGCCCACGGTGATGGGCGAGGTACGGCGGTTCTTCCGCGACACCGGCTGGGCGGTGCACGTCCCGCGCGGGATGCAGGAACTGCGCACCCGGCTCACGCGGGCGACCACGGAACTGACCCAGACCCTCGGCCGCGCGCCGACCCCGTCCGAGCTCGCGGGGCATCTCGACGTGGACGTCGACACCGTCCGTGACGGCCTGCTCGCCGCGAACAGCTACCAGACCTCTTCTCTCGATCGGTCGGTCAACGACGGCGAGGGCTCCCTTCCCCTGTCCGACGTGATGGGGGAACTGGATTCCCGGTTCGAGCACATCGAGGACCGGCACACCGTGGTCCCGCTGCTCCAGCGGCTGCCGGAGCGGGAGCGGGCGATCGTCACGATGCGGTTCTTCGACGGGATGACCCAATCCCAGATCGCCGAACGTATCGGGATCTCGCAGATGCACGTTTCCCGCCTGCTCGCGAAGATCCTGCAGGATCTGCGCGGCAGTCTCAGCGGCTGAACAACGTTCCGAGACCCCGCCGGACCGGCGGGGTGCCCAGTGCGTGCAGTGCGTCCCAAAGGGTGACCGCGGTGGCCGTCAGCACGGGTTTGCCGAGGGCGGTTTCGAGGTCTTCGAGCAGGGGTGTCGTGTGCAACGCGGTTTCGGGGATCAGGACGGCTTCGGCGGCTTCATGGTCGGCTGCGGTCGCCAGGTCGGTGATCCGACGGCGATCCCAGGTGGCGAGGGCGCGGTCCGAAGGCGCGTCGGCGGACACCGAATGAACGGTCTCGATTCCGGCCTCGGCAAGGAAATCGACGAAAGACGCCGTCGTGTAGCGGTGATAGACCGACGCGATCGCCACCTGCTTGGTCCCGAGGTGGGCCAGCGCGGTGAGGTAGGCCAAGGAAGTGCTGCGCGCGGGCACGCTGAGTCGCTCGCTCAGCACGCTCGCCTGTTTACGCGCGCCGGCGAGGCCGCGCGTGAAACTGCAGCTGGAGCAGGCCCAGCTGACGACGTCCGGCGCCGTCCCGAACCGCGCGGCGGCCGCGAGCCTCTCCGGCGCACCGAGTTCGCGGACGGCTTCGTGCTTTTCGGCCGGATCGAGGTCGTCGACCCGGCCGATGTCCTCGCCCCACGGGACGTAGGCGAAGTCCACGGTGAGGTCCGGATCCAGTTTTCGGGCGCACGCGAGAAAATCGTCCTCGCCGCAGTCCCGCGTCGGGTACAGCAGGCCGATCACGGCTCACTCCTTCCGGGTCGACGCCCTTCGGAGGTACCCGACGCGAGCCGCCCTCACGCGGCGGGCACGGCGCGGAAATCCGGCGGGGTGAGCTGACCGACGCGATGGTCGTCCTCGCGGACGGCCTTGACGAAGCGCGCGACCTCGGCGGGCCGCGGCGTGGCGGACTTCCCGCCCAGGTAGCGGAGGACGATGAGGTCCTCGCCGGAATGGGTCTCGATCGCCACGGCCCAGCCGTGGACCTCGTCCCACAGCAGGGCGACATCGCGCTCCGGATGGGTGGCGAGCCGCTCGTCGAGCGCGACATACGCCGAGACCGGGTCGTCGATGTCCACGGTGCAGGACTCGAGGCCGATGCCGAGCACGTCGGTGACCTCGCCGAGATAGCCCCACACGGCGTCCCGGGTGTGCGGGTGGCGGACAGGCATGGTGAGCAACGAGGATTTTCCTTTCTTCCCCGGTCTCGTCCGGTGCGGGACCCGGCGGTCCCGCACCGGAGGCGGACACTCAGGCCTGGATCTCCTTGCGGTCGGACGTGGCGCCGGAGATTTCGATGCGCCGCGGCTTGGCCTTCTCGGCGATGGGGATGCGCAGGGTCAGCACGCCTGCTTCGTAACCGGCCGCGATGTGGTCGGTGTCGAGGGCGTCGCCGAGGAACAGCTGGCGCGAGAAGACGCCGAGCGGGCGCTCGGAAACCTGCATCTGCACGTCCTTGCCGGGCGTGGGCCGGCGCTCCGCCTTGACCGTCAGGACGTTGCGTTCGACGTCCAGTTCGATGGCGTCCGCGGCCACGCCGGGCAGGTCGAAGCAGACGACGAACTCGTCGCCGTCGCGGTAGGCGTCCATCGGCATGGTGGCCGGCTTGGACCAGGTCCCCGGGGTCGCGGCGCCGAACATCTGCTGGGTCAGCCGGTCGAACTCGCGGAACGGGTCGGTGCGCATCAACATCGGGTTCCACCTCCTGGGTTCGTTGTCTCTGGTGTCAACACGCACCACTGTTCTAACATGTCATCGAAACGATGACAACCACTGAGTCGTCGATGGGATGACAAAGATGAACGAAGACCCCGCCCGGACCGTGCGTGCGGTGCGCGATGTCGTGGTAGAGGCCCGCTCCGGCGTCTCGGACCCGGAGCGGCTGTTGGCGGCTTTGACGGCGCTGAGGGACGTACGCGAACAACTGGCCGCGTGGGAACCGGAGTTGATCGCGGCGGCACGCGCGGGCGGGACCAGCTGGACCGCGCTCGCCCCGGCCTTGGGGGTCGCGAGCCGTCAGGCCGCGGAACGGCGGTTCCTGCGGTTGCGGCCGTCCGTCAGTGGCGAGAGGACGGGCGAGGCGCGGGTCGACGCGGAACGGGACCGGCGCGCCGGCGACCGCGCGGTCGCGGAGTGGGCTCGCCGCAATTCGGCGATCCTGCGGCAACTCGCCGGACAGGCCGGCGCGCTGCCCGGGCTGGACGCCGAGGCGAGGGAAAGCGCGGACAGGCTGAGCGCCGTGCTCGGCGAGGACGACGTCACCGGCCTCCTCGCGCCGATGGCCGACCTGCGCGCCCGCTTGCCGCGCGAGCACAACGGATTCGCCGAACGGCTCGGGGAGATCGGCATGCACACCGAGCAGGTCCGGCGGGAGGCCGTCGACGACCGGCGGGATCGCCAATCTTCACGGTGACGTGGGTGTGAAACCGGTGCGGAGCGGGTATCCGCGGCCGTCCCTCGAGCGAGCCGGAGGTCTTCCGATGCTGGTCCGATCCGATTCCCCGCCGACGGCCGATGTCATCGGTCTGGCGCTGGAAGTGCTTGCCGCGCAAGGACTGCGTGGGGAGGCCGCCCGTGCGGCGCTCGACGCGATGGCGCGGGAACGGGGGCTGCCGGTCAAGCGGTGCGCGGCGCTCATCGTGGCGGCCGTCGACGGCCGGACGGGGTAGCCCGCCGACGCGTCCGAGGTGCGTGGGCTGAAGGCTCCCTTCGCCGCGTGTGATGCGACAAAAGGAGCCTTCGCCCCCGCCGTCCGGGTGGTCGTGAGTGGCGTTTCTGGTTAGGGCGAGTGCCTTAAGTGGCTACTGGATTTGGCCGTAGCTGATCGCGGGTCGGGTCCGTGAAGGAGGCCTTCACGCCTTTCCCAAGTACATGAAGGCCCCCTTCCTTGCGCCAGGCGCAAGGAAGGGGGCCTTCATGTACTTCAGGGACCAAGCCGGGCGGTCACGGCCAGTCCGCTACTGGCAGGCTTCGCAGTCCGGGTCGTCGATGCGGCAGGCGGCGCCGTCGGTGAGCGGGAAGTCGAAATCATCGAGTGCCGGGACGGCCAGAGCGGTCTCTTCCGGCGTGGCGGTGGCGGACATGTTTCTCCCTCGGTACGGAACTGGTCTCATCTCTCTGTAGCGCTGAAGATCGCCGGTCATTCCGTGACCCGCGCCACAACGCTCAGGCCGTCCGGAACAACGCCTCCGCGTCGTCCACCGCCTTCGCGAGGACATCCGCGCGCAACCCGGCGAGGATCGTGTCCATCTCACGCAGGCCCGCGCGCCGCAGCAGCCGTTTCTCGTTGGTGACCCACTCGCCGCGAGCCGCGAGGACGGCGTGCGCCGTCTCCATGGCGGCGGTGGCCAGCGCGCCTGCGACCTCCGTGGCCTGCCCGCGCGGGACGAAGGCGCCGCGGGTGTAGCGCAGCGTCAGTTCGGCGCGGCCCCGCCACATCTTCGGAGCCGTCTCCCGCAACGCTTCCGGGTAGTCCGGTCGCGGCAGGTCGCCGCGCAGCACGCGGTTGACCGCGAGTTCCGCGACGGGCAGGTAGCTCGGGACACCCGCGAGGTGGAACATCAGCGGCTCCCAGTGGAACCGGCCTTGCCGTGCTTCGGCGAGATGGTGCTCGACGGCATCCAGGTCGCGGTAGTGGACGTCGACCTGCCTGCCGTCGATCGTGAGCCAGGCGCCGCCGTTGAACACGCCGCCACCCCAAGCGCCGATTTCGGAGACTTCGCCGTCCCAGCCGACGGCGCGCAGATCGGCCGGGTCGAAGCCGCCGCGGTAGTAGACGGCGAAATCCCAGTCGCTGCCGGGGCCGTGGGTGTCCTGGGCGCGGGATCCGCCGAGCGTGACGGCTTGCACGGCGGGTAGCGCGGCGAGGCTGTCGGCCACGTGGGCAAGGAATGTGTCGTCGTTCATCGCGTGAAGATCGTAGGGCCGTGCCCCGCGGGGAAGCGACGGGTTTTGAGCGCGCGGGCCCGTGTCCGCCCCCGTACGCTCGAACGATGACGACGATCCCGGGAAGATTCCGCGCGCCGCTGGCGTTCCTCCCGTTCCTGGCGGCGGTCGCGGTGGTGGCGGTCGTCGGCGGGCTCGCCGCGTCCGGCGCCCGCTCTGTCTACAGTGGACTCGAATTGCCGTCGTTCGCGCCGCCCGCCTGGCTGTTCGGTCCGGTGTGGACGGTCCTGTACCTCGCGATCGCGGTGTCGGGCTGGCTGTACTGGAAATCCGGCGGCGACCGCCGGGCCTTGCTCTGGTACGCGGCACAACTGGTCCTGAACGCCGCTTGGACGCCGCTGTTCTTCGCGGCAGGCGCGTACGGTTTGGCACTGGTGGACATCGTCCTGCTCGACGTCGCGATCGTCGTCACCGCGCTGTACTTCCGCCGGTCTTCCTGGGTTTCGGCCGTATTACTGGTGCCGTATCTCGCCTGGACGCTGTACGCGACCGCGCTCACCGCCGCGATCGTCGTGCTCAACTGACTCCGATCGGCAAGGTGGCGGCCACTCCCTTGGCGTGCCTGCCGTCGAGCCGCTCCAGCGTGATCCCGCCCCGGCGCGCGGCGAGTTCCAGGTCCCGCACCGCGTGGTCCACCGCCTGAACCCCCGCGGCCGCGACCCGGATCGCGGCGCTGACGCGGGGTTCGGTCTCGGCGGCGCTTCGGCGGGCGGTCACGGCCAGGGTCACCGCGGACCCGGGGGCGGCGGCGAGCAGACGGCGTGACAGATCCGCCGCGAGCACCGGGGGAAGCGCGTCCCAGCCGTCGAGGCGGAAGGTCGCCTGGCTGATCGGCCCGCTGTGCCAGAACCGCCAGTCTTCGCGGATCCGCGCCCGGCCCGCCGTGACGTGCGCCAGCGACGCGAGCGTGCCGAGTACCTCGTTTTCGCTGAGCGCCCGCACCGGCAGGCCGTCGCGGCGAAGCTGCCGACGCACGCGCCTGACCGTGTTCCCGAGCGCCTGCCGCACGTCGGTGTCGCGGTGGACGTCGGCGGTGCGCAGTGCCTGCAGCGCGACCCAGCCTCGCGGAGGACGGGAGCGGTCCGCGCCGACGTGGTGGATGACCTGCGCGGCGACGTCCAGGGCCTGCTCGCGGGACGGCGGCGGCAGCAACATCGGCGGCGACGGCATCGGCTGCTCGCGGGCGGCGGATTTCGGTTGCAGCACGGCGGTGATCCCGTCGGCGCGGCTGACCATGAACACCGTCTCGTCGCCGATCTCGCCGGTGATCCCCGTCGCTTCCGGCGAAAGCAGGCCCAGCAGCGCCCGGCCCGCCTCGCCCGCTTGCCGGAGATCCCGGTCGCGGTCGCGGGCCAGGTAGCCCGACGCCGAACCGAGCCAGGCGTAGAGCCAGCGTCCGCGAATCCGCACGGCGGTCAGCGCGAGCACCACCACGGCGGCGGTGACCACCGCGGCCGCCAGCGGCCAGGGCCGTCCCGCCACCAGGACCAGCGCGACGAGGACGAGCTGCCAGCAGACGATCTGGGCCACGCCGATCCCGACCGGCCGTCCTTGCCGGCGTCCTCGGCCAGGCGACGGCGGCCGCGGCGGACCGGGCGCGGGGACGGGAACGGGCGCCGTCGCGGACCAGCGCGGTCGCTGCTCCGCCTGGCGAGCCGCCGTGAGCGCGGCCAGCGCGGCTTCACGGGCGGCTGCCCGCGCGGCGGGCGCGGCGTAGGCGAGCGGATCGGCCATGGCCCGGGCCGGCGGTGCGGCCGGGGCGATCCGGGGAAGCGGCGGGGGTGCCGCGGGGTACCGCCCGTCCGTCCTCGCCGCGCCGAGATCGGTCATCGTCCTGCCTCCTCCAACCGGGTCCGCTCAGCGTCCCCGGCGAACATGAGGTTTCGATGACACGGCGTCCGGGAGCGGCGAGACAGGCTGTTTCATCGAAATTTCATGGTCGCTCTCTAGCTTGATCGCGTGAACACCGACGAGCGGGGCACGAAGCGGTTCAGCGTGGTCGCCAGGACGAGAATGGCCGTGGCGCTGGTGGTCGCGGGCTGCCTGGCGCTGATCGGGCTGGCCGTGACCGGGCAGGCGGCGACGCCGGAACGGCTGGAGTTCGTCCAGGTCGGTCACTGGGTCTACAACGACGCCGCCCAGTCCGCGTTCCACGTCGACGGCTCGACGAACCGCGTCGACGCGCGCGCGGACGTGCCCGGCGCGAACGGCAGCCAGGTCGCGCAGGGGGACGGCTCCGGTTACGTGGTCGAGCGGAACCGCATCACGGAGTTCGACAAGGCGACGTTGAGCGTGGAGGAGTCCACGCCGCCGCCCGCGCCGGAAACGCCGTTCGTGATGGAGATCGCGGGTGGCCCGTACCTGGTCTACCGTAACGCCGGGCAGATCGTGCGACTCGGGGACCCGGCCGCGACAGTGCCCGCAGGGGGGCCACTGTCCCGGCCGGTCGCGACCACCGACGGGACGGTGTGGGCGCACCGCGTCGACAGCGGCGCGATCTGCGATCTGCCCAAGGGCGCCGCCGTCATGACCTGTCCCGCGCAGCTTCCGCCAGGGCACGGCGGCGGGCTCACCCTCGTCGGCGACCGGCCGGTCGTGCTCGACACCACCGGCGACAGCCTCCACCGCGTCGGCCCGGACGGGCTCGGCGACGGACTTCCGCTCGGTATCAAGCTTTCGCCGTCGGCACAGGTCGCCAACAGCGCCGTCGGCGACCGGCTGGCCATCGCCGACCCCGAGCGCAACCAGCTCCACCTCATCGACATCAGCGGCCTCGACCAGGACCGCCCCTCCGCGAAGCCGATTTCGGTCGAGCTCACCAAGGGAAGCCGGTTCAACGGCCCGCTCTCGTCCTCGAACGTCGTCGCCATGGTCGACGAGACCCGCGGCGAGGTGCTGACCTACGACGCCGCGGGCAAGCTCAAGTCCACCGCGAAGGTACCTGGCCAGGGCACGCCGCCGAGGCTCGCCAAGGGCGAGGACAACCGCATCTACGTCGACAGTTCCGACGGCTCGCACGTGCTGGTCGTCAACGGTGACGACGGCACGGTGGTCGACGTCGACGTCGACAAGGCGGCCAACACCCAGACCGCCGGCGCGCCGTCGGCCGATCCGGAACCGTCCGGCGACCAGCCCCCGCCCCAGCAGGACCAGCGACAGCAGGCGCCGCCGAACACCCAGCAGGCGCCCCCGCCGGTGGCGAAGGCGACGCCGCCCGGCGCGCCGAGGAAGCTGAGCGCGAGTTCGGGCGACGGCTCGATCAAGGTCTCGTGGAGCCCGGCGGCGGACAACGGCGCGCGGATCACCGCCTACCGCGTGTCCTGGACGGGCGGTTCGACCCGGGTGAGCGGATCGTCACGGGGAACCACGATTTCGGGGCTGACCAACGGAACCCCGTACGTGGTCACCGTGGTCGCGGAGAACTCGGCGGGCCTCGGGGTCGGTGCCAGCGCCAAGGCGGTCATCCCGGGACCCGTGAACAGGCCTGCCACGGCACCGGTCGTCACCGCGAACGCCACCGCCGCCGGCAAGGTTTCGGTGAGCTGGACCCAGCCCGACCTCCGGGGCGGCACGCTGGTGCACTACCTGGTGAGCGTGACGGGCAAGGGACAGCGCACGGTTTCGGCCACGTCCGCGGAGTTCACCGGGGTCACCGGCACCGCGACCGTCACGGTCCGCGCGGTGACGAAGTTCGGCTCGGGAGCGGCGATCAACGGCGCCGCCGGGAGCCGGAAGGTCACCGTGCCGGTGCCGTCGGACCCGCCGACCATCACCATCACCGGTGTCCGCGTCGGGACCACGGGACTGATCGTTTCGGTGAACGCCAACGGGAAGGGCGCGCCCGCGACCTGCCAGGCGGAGTTCAACGGCGCGATGTCGGCCTCGAAGTCCTGCTCGGGCGCCACCAGCTTGAACATCAATAATGTGGCCTATTTCGGCGCCATCACGGTGAACGCCACCATCAAGACCTCCGGGGGGACCGGCAAGGACAGCTGGACCGGCGTGCCCAGTGCGGGCGGTGGCGCCCCCGGTGGCTCGCTGATCTGGCTCGGCCCGATCGCGATGGTCGGCCTGCGCCGACGAAAGGAAAAGGAACTTCTGTGACGCTCACACCCAGGGTCGCCTTCGAGCAGATCGCCGAGAACGTGCAATCGGTGGTGCGCGGGAAACCGGAGGTCGTCCGGCTCACCGTGGCGGCGCTGTTCGCCGAAGGGCATCTGCTGATGGAGGACGTGCCCGGCGTCGGCAAGACGACGATCGCGCGCTGCGTCGCCGCCAGCATCGGCGGCCGGTGGAGCCGGATCCAGTTCACCCCCGACCTGCTGCCCGGCGACATCACCGGCGTGATGGTCTACCACCAGAACAACGAACGTTTCCAGTTCCACCCCGGCGGCATCTTCGCCAACGTGGTGCTCGCGGACGAGATCAACCGGGGCACGCCCAAGACGCAGGCCGCGCTGCTGGAGGTGATGGCCGAACGCCGGGTCACCGTGGATTCGGTCGGCCAGGCGGTGCCGAGGCCGTTCCTCGTGGTGGCCACGCAGAACCCGATCGAGCTGGAGGGCACCTACCGGCTGCCCGAAGCGCAGCTCGACCGGTTCCTCATGCGTATTTCGGTCGGCTACCCGGATCTGGAATCCGAGATGCGGGTGGTGATGGGGGATTGCGCCGGGGTCACGCCGGATGAGCTTAAGCCGGTGCTGGGCATCGCCGACGTCCAGTCGGTCATCGACGAGGTCCGCAAATCCCATCTGGCACCGGAGATCGTCAACTACGCGGTCCGGCTGGCCGCGGCCAGCCGATCGCATCCCGACGTCCGCTACGGCGCGAGCCCGCGCGGCAGTATCGCGCTGATCCGGGCGGCACAGGGACTCGCCGCCACCTTCGGCCGCGATTTCGTCACCCCGGACGACGTCAAGGACGTCGCGCATCCGGTGCTCGACCACCGGCTCGTGCTGACCCCCGACGCCGAACTCAACCAGCGGCGGACCGCGGACATCGTCGACGAACTCCTGGGCGCGACGGCCGCTCCCATGGCCGCGATGGGGAGGTAGGCGTGCGGCTCACCCGCCGCGGCGTCATCGTGCTGGCCTTCGCCGCCGGGTTCTACGCCCTCGGCGAGCTGGCCGGGTACACGTTTTTCCGTGCCTTCGCGGGGATCGCGGCCGGCGCGGTGCTGATCGCGCTGGCCACCACCAGGTTCCGGCCGAAGGTGGAGATCGGCCGGACCGTCCAGCCGGACCGGGTCGAACGCGGGAAACCCGCGCTGGCCTCGCTCGTCGTGCGCAACACCGATTCACGGCGGCACGGCGGTTTCGCCGCGGCGGACGGCATCGGCGGCGAGACGCACAGCCTGCGGGTCCGCCCGCTCGCGCCCGGCGCGGAGGCGACGTACCACTACGAGCTTCCGACGACGAAACGCGGGAAGCTCCGGGTCGGCCCGCTCGTCGTGCACCGGCCCGACCTGTTCGACCTCGCGCGCGGCGACCAGACCGTCGGGGATTCCGCGTGGTTGTGGGTGCATCCGCGACGGCACGCGGTACGCGCGGCGCAGGCCGGACATCCGCGCCACCACCACGAAGGCCCGATCACCGACCCGCCGCTGCGTGGTTCGGCGGATCTGCGCGCGGTGCGGGAGTACGTGGTCGGCGACGAGGTCCGGCATCTGCACTGGAAGGCGACCGCCAGGACCGGGCGGCTCATGGTGCGCGAATACGCCGACCCCGCCCAGCCCCGGTTCACCGCCGTGCTCGACACGCGGCCCGCGTCGATGAGCCCTGCCGTTTTCGAAGAAGCCGTCGAGGTGGCGGCCTCCCTGTTCTACGCGTCGGCGTCGGCGGGCCAGCACTGCCGTTTCATCACCTCCGCGGGCGCGGACACGCCGACCGACAGCGGGGTGCGCGCGGCGAGGACCCTGCTGGACGAACTCGCGCTCGTCACCCAGGACGCCGCGGACGACGCGCCGCTGCTGCCCTCGGCATTGGCCGCCGCCGAACGCCCTGGCGGGGTGCTGGTGCTGATCACCGGTCCCGACGCCGATCTCGGTCACGCCGCCCGCTGGCGGCCCGACACCGTGGTCCGGATCGGCGATCTCCGGCCGTCGGCGGGCTCCCGCGGCCTGATCGTCGCGGTCGACGCCGCCGGTGCCGCGGCACAGTGGAATTCCTTGGTGGGTAAGTCATGAGCGACCGGATCGCGGTCGCCGCGCTGCTCGCCGCGACCGGGATCGCCGGGCTGCTCTTCGCGCCCGTGTTCGGCTGGGCGGCGCTGCTCGTCCCGGTGCTCGTGGTCGTTCTCCTCGCGTACGGCTGCGCCGAGCTGACCGCGAAATTCCCCAAGCTGACCCCGTACCGGCCGCTGCTCGTCGCGCTGCTCGGCCTGCTCGGGCTGATCGAGACGGTGCTGACCTCGACCACGCTCGCCTTCCTGCCGACCGGCGATTCGCTGCGGGGGCTGGCGCGCGGCCTCACCGAAGGCTGGCGGCTCACGCTGCAGTCCACCTGGCCCGCGCGGCCGATCCCCGAACAGCTGTTGTTCGTGCCGCTTTCGGTGCTGATCGCCGTCGTGCTCGGGCTGGAACTGTTGCTGCGTCTCAAGAAGCCGCTCGTGGCGCTCGTGCCCAGCCTGGCCGTCGCCTGCCTCGCCCAGGCGTATCAGGCGTTGACGGGGGTTTTCGCGGTGGTCGCGGCACTGGGCTACGCGCTGCCCGCCGGGCTCCTGCTGTGGTCGGGTCGTCGGGTCCGGTCGGCGAGCCGGGCACCCGGTGGACCTCGGTTCTCCTGGCGGCTTACCGGCTCGGCGGTCTGGCCCGCACTGTCCACTGTGGTCGCCCTCGTCGCCGGTGCGGTCGCGCTCGCCGGGCTCGATCCGGCAGGCCGGGATCCGTTGACGCTCAAGGACACCCAGGCCGCGCCGCCGCCGAGGAGCCGGGTCGGCAACCCGCTGGACGAGATCGCCCAGCGGCTCATCCGGCCGGGCGAGGAGGTGTTCCGTTACCGCGGGGACACCCCGGTCGATCAGTGGCGCCTGATCGTGCTGAACGGTTTCGACGGGGCGAACTGGCTGTCCGACTCCCGGCTCCGGCGGCTCGGCGCGGGCCTCGAAGGCGCGCCCGGCGTGCGTGGCAGCGCGGAACTGAAGGTACGCGGGCTCTCCGGACCGTGGCTGCCGAGCCACCAGGATCTGACCGGTGTGGACGGTCTGACACCGTTGGTGGACGAGTCGGCGGGCACCTTGATGACGGAATCGCCGTCGACCGGTCAGGAACGCAACTACCGGCTCAGCTGGTCGTCACCCGAGGTCGATCTCGGTGCCGGGGAGATCGACCCGCGGGCGCCGCTCGGCGGGCTCGGCGCGGTGCCGCCCGACGTGGAGAACGTGGCGAAGGACGCCGTGCGCGGTCTGCGCCCGACGTTCCAGTCCGCCTTGCAGCTGGAACGCTTTCTCAGCACGAACTATCAGGTCGCGACGGGCACGGAGGAGCTGCCGACCGGACACGGCTGGCCGCAGCTGAGGCATTTCCTGCTGGAGAGCAAGCGGGGGACGAGCGAGCAGTTCGCCGCCGCGTACGTCGTCTTGGCGCGGATGAGCGGTATCCCGGCCCGGCTCGTCGTCGGGTTCCGGGGATCGGCCGAGACCGACGGCGGGATGCACGTCGTCCGCAACCGCGATGTCCTGGCGTGGCCCGAAGTCGCGGTCGCCGGAGCGGGCTGGGTGGCACTCGACCCGACCGCCGCGGCGGGCAAGGCGGAGCGGAGTCAGGCAGGCCCCGGCAAGGCGGTCGCCCGTGCGAGGGCGCAGCTGCCCGCCGAACAGCAACTGCGGCCGCCCCAGCTCCCACCGGGCACCCCCGCGGAATCCGGCGAGGATCAGAGCACCGAAGCGGGGATGAGCTGGTGGTGGCCGTCGCTCGTCGCCGCGATCGTCCTTTTCGGACTCCTGTGGCTCGTGGGGGTTCCGGCGGCGAAGGTCGTCCGGGCCCGGCGGCGGCGTCGCCGGTCCGGTGCCGAAGGCGTGCTCGGCGCGTGGGACGAGATCCGCGACCGGCTGCGCGCGCACGGCGTTCCGTTCCGGATCGGGATGACCCCGCGCGATCTCGCCGAATCGGCCGGATCGCTTGCCGGGGACGGGATCCGCGAGCCGGTCGCGCGGCTGGCCAAGGTACTGGACGTGACGCTGTGGTCCGGGGTCCCGGTGGGGGACGGTTCGGTCCGGCGGGCGTGGCAGGAGGTCGGCGAGGTACGGCGCGGGCTGGCCACCAGACCGTTCGCGGCTCGGGTGCTGGCGGCACTCGAGCCGCGGACCCTGGTGCCGATCCGCGGCCGGGGCCCTCGCGAGGGGTGAAGGCCTTCACGGACTACGGGTTGCAGCGGGCGCCGCGGATCGCGACCGGCTCGGTGGTGTAGATGTGCCGTCCGTCGGTCGCCCTCAGCTGGAAGCAGTACCGGCGCGCCGGGTCGACGGGGACGTCGAGACTGCGCTGACGGTGGGCGACGAGCTGTTTCGTCTCGAGCCGCTCGCCCGCCATGATCACGACGAAGTCCAGTTCGCCTTCCGCGGTCCAGGTCAGCTGCACGTGATCGCTCTGGTCCTGCGGCGGCGCGAGCGCCAGTTTGACGTCCGGCGCCGGCGCGGAAGCCGCCGCGGGAGAAGGGATCGCGGCCGCCACCGGAACGGCCTGCCCGCCGATCTCCGCCGGGCCGAGGACCAGCGGCAGCACGGCGAGCCCGGCGGCGAGCACGCCGCCGCCCGCCAGCGCGACGGGCTTCCAGGGAAACCCGCGTTCGGTTTTGAGCGGACCGCTGAACTCGCGGATCAGGGTGCGGCCACCCCGTGGCGGCGCCTGCACCACCTGGACGGGCGCCGGGGCCGCGTGGACCGGGGCGGCAGGTCGGTGGACCTGGGCGAAGTCGTCGAATTCGACCTCGACGTCTTCTTCTTCGCTTGGCAGGTCTGAGGAATCACCGGTGACGACCTCGCCACCGGGTCGGCTCAGTTTCGTGAACAGCCGTGCCAGCGACGCGACGTCCTGCGGCCGGTCGGCCGGTTCCTTGGCCAGCAACCGCAGGATCGTGGCGGCGAGTTCGCCGGGGACGGCCGGATCCTGGATCGGCGCGACCGGTTCCCGCAGCACCTGGAGGATGCGTTCGCCGGGCTGCTGCCCGGTGTGGCGGGGAAACGGAGGCGTCCCGGTCAGCGCGACGTAGAGCACCGCGCCGAGTCCATAAAGGTCGGACGCGGGGGAAAGCGTGTCGTCGCGCAGGGTTTCCGGCGCGGTGTACTCGACCGCGTACATCGGGTCGCGCGGGAATCGCCGCCGCAGGGCCACCCCGAAGTCGGCGAGCACGAACTCGCCGGACGCCCGGTACAACACGTTGTGCGGGTTCACGCCGCCGTGCAGGACGTCCGCGCCGTGCGCCGCGGCGAGCGCCGACGCGATCGCGGCGCCGAGGGCGAGCACGTCGGGAATTCCCAGCCGGGCACCGGAATCCAGCACACCGGCGAGTGAACCCGGGCACAGTTCGCGGCGGACACCGGACCGGCCGTCGGGATGGGTCAGGACGTCGTCGATCTGCAGGATCGAGCGCGTCGAGCGCACCGCCGCCAGCGCCTTCCGCTCGCGTTCGAGCCAAGCGGAGGTCTCGCGGTCGAAGGTGCCGGGGAACATCTTGATCGCGAAGTCGTTGCCCGTGGCGGGATCCTTGCCCGCGTACACGGTCGCGATGGGGCCCTGGGCGAGCAGCCCTGTCTCGATGCTCATGACCCCATTGTCGCGCAAGAAGTCCGGATCCGGAGTACTTTCACCGCGGCAGGTTCCTGCCGCCGGTGCCCGGCGGACCCGTCGCTGGCCGACCCTTTTCCCATGCAGACTGCCGGCCTGGTCAGGGTCACCATCACCACTCCGCACCGGCGCATCGACATGGCGCTGCCGGAACACGCGTCCGTCGCCGAAATCCTCCCCGGCCTGCTCGCGCGGGCGGGGGAGGGAATGGCCGACGACGGGGTCGCCGGCGGCGGCTGGCAGTTGCGCCGCGCCGACGGGACGGCCTTCGATCTGGACCGGACGCTGGGCGCGCACCGGGTCCGGGACGGGGAGATCCTCCATCTGACGCCGCGCCGCGCCGAATGGCCGGAGCCCGAGTACGACGACCTCGTGGACGCCATCGCCACCGGCTCCGGCCGCACCGGAAAGGCATGGGGGCCGCGGCACACGCGGCAGGCCGGGCTGGCCGTGGGCGCGGTGGCGATGTCGTTCGGTCTGCTCGCGGTCCTGCGCGCCGGTCCGCCGTGGACGTCACCGGCGGCCTGGGCGCTGGCGGTTTCCGCGCTGTTGCTGGCGTCGGGTGTGCTGCTCGCGCGGGCGCTGCGCGACGCCGGTGCCGGGGCGGTACTCGCCGCCGTCGCGCTCCCGTTCGCCTTCGCCGGCGGCGGTCTGCTGCTGGCGGGCGACGACCCGATCGGCGAGCTGTCCGCCGGTCACCTGTTGCTCGCGAGCGCGGCCTTGCTGCTCGCGGCCGTCGTCGGCCACCTGGGGGTGACCGCCGCGCCCGCCCTGTTCGCCGGAGCCGCCACCGTCGGCCTGCTCGGGGTGATCGGCGGCTGGCTGGCCACCTTCGACGACCTGGTGGGTTACCGGTCGGCGGCGGTGATCGGCGGTGGGGTGCTCGTGCTCTCGACCACGTTCGCGCCGCTGTCGCTGCGGCTCGGCCGGGTGCCGATGCCGGTGCTGCCGCGGTCGACCGCGGATCTGGTCCGCGACGATCCTCAGCCGCCGCTCGACCTCGTGCACGCCGCCGTCGCCAGAGCGGACGCGCTGCTCACCGGGATGCTGGGCGGGGCGGCGATCGTCGCCATGTACTGCCAGCTGCAGCTGATCCGCAGCGACAGCGAGGCCGCGGTCGTCCTCGTCGCCCTGCTCGCGGCCGGATTCCTGGTGCGGGCACGGTTGTATCCGATCCTGCGGCAACGGACGCCGATCCTGGTGGCCGGGATCTTCGGCGCCGGCTGCCTGCTGGCGGGCCCGCTCATGGCGGACCGCTCGCTGCTGCTCGTCCTGGCCGGGCCGCTTTCGTTGGCGGTGGCGGCGGGCGTGATCGCCTCCGGTGTCGTGCTGAGCACCCGCGCCGCCAACCCGTATCTCGGCCGGATCGCCGAGTACTTCGAGATCCTGGTGACGATCGCCGTCGTCCCGGTGGCGTGTTCGGTGCTCGGCCTGTACGGCTACGTGCGCGGACTGGGGGGCTGAACCCATGGCGTCCAAACGGGATCAGCTGCAGGCTTACCAATTCCTGGTGCAGCGCGCGATCTCCGCGCTCGTGACGAGAGAGACCGACCCGGAGCAGCCGCCGTTCCGCCGCCCGTCCGGCGCCGCTTTCGCCGGTGTCGCACTGGCGATCGTGGCGCTGGCGTGCGTCGGGGTCTACGGGATGATCGTGCCCGGCGGGAACAACGCGTGGCGCAAGAACGCCGCCGTCATCGTGGAGAAGGAGAGCGGGACGCGGTACGTCTACCTGGACGAACGGCTGCATCCCGTCGCGAACTACGCGTCCGCCCTGTTGTTGCTCGGCGAACACGGCACCACGGAACGGGTTTCGCGCGAGTCGCTCGCCGGAGTCCCGCGAGGGCCCCGGATCGGCATCGCCGACGCGCCGGACGGCTTGCCCGGCCCCGAAAAACTGCTCACCGGATCATGGTCGCTGTGTTCCGCGCCCGCGAGCGACCTGGCGGGCAGCCGGATCGAGGAATCGGTGCTGCTGGCCGGCGCCTCGCCGTCCGGCGGCGCGGAACTGGGCGACCAGGCGCTGCTGGTGGAATCGACGTCGACCGGCGACCGGTTCGTCGTGTGGCGCGGGCACCGGCACCGGATCACCGACTACGGCGCCGTCGGCACCGGCCTCGCGCTGACCGCCGAGCCGTGGGCGCGGGTCGGCCGGGCGTGGCTCGACGTGCTCCCGGAAGGCACGCCGATCGGCCCGCTGCCGGTGGCGGCGGCGGGCGAGGTGTCCACCGCGGTGCCGGGCCGGACCGACATCCGGAACGGCATGCTGCTGATGGTGCAGACCTCCGGTGGCGGGCAACAGCACTATCTGGCGGAACGGGACGCCCTGCGGCCGATCAGCGAACTGCAGTACGACGTCCAGCGCGCGAGCGCCCAGATGCTCGCCGCCTATCCCGGCGGTGAACCGAAAACCGTGCCGCTGCCGCCTTCGCTGGCGACCATGTCCCGGCAACTGGACCCCGTCCAGGCCGACGCGGGTGCCGCACCCGCCGCACGTCCGGCCATCGCGCGCCTGCGTGACCAGGACACCACCGTGTGCGCGACCTTCGGCGACGGTTCCGCGGCCCCTTCGCTGACCGTCGACCCCTCGATGCCGCCCGCGGATCCGATGTCCACCACCGCCCGCCGGACCGCCTCCGGAACCCCGCTCGCGGACCGCGTCCACGTGCCGCCCGGCAGCGCGATCGTCGTCGAAGCGATGCCCTCCCCTTCCGCGGCTGCCGGAACGCTCACCGTGGTGACCGACATGGGGCGCCGCTATCCGCTGGCTTCGCCCGATGTGCTGAAGATGCTGGGGTACCCGTCGGCGCGTCCGGTGCGGCTGCCCGCCGGTCTGGTGGCGCGGCTGCCCGACGGACCGAGTCTGGACCCGGCCGCCGCGCGGCGCCAGACCCTGGGCGGCTGACCGGATCCCCGTGTCCCGGCGCGTGACTCGCGTGCTTGAAGGCGGATCATGCGTGATTGCAGGCGGAACACACGATGCGGATCCAGTCTCAGCGTGTTCCGCCTCCAATCACGCGAGTTCGCTCCTCAATCACGCGAGTTCGCTCCTCAATCACGCCATGTGCCGGGAATTGAAACGACGTGAAGGCCCCCTTCGCTGCGTCTAGCGCAGTGAAGGGGGCCTTCACGTACAGCGGCTCAGCGGGGGTTCGTCCGCCACAGGTCTTCGTCCAGCATCTGTACGGAGCCGGACTCGGACTCACCCGGCCGCCGGCCGCGCGTCAGCGTGAACCCGGCGTCCGGGTTGCCGTTGGCCGCACGGCCGCGCAGCTTCGCCGGAACACCGTCGCTGCCGCCCGAGGACGCCCGGCGGCCGGACCCGTTCCGCCCGACCGGCTGGTCGCTCGACGACGGCCTGAGCGTGCTCGCCGTGTTCTGGCCACCGGCGTGCGGCGGCGCCATCGGTGACATCGGGCCTGTCGTCGCCTTCGTGGAGGACGAGCCCGCCGCTCCCGGCTGGATCTCGGAAGCCAGGCTGGGCGCCTTCTTGGTCCCGATCGGCTTTGCCGCCACCGGAAGACCCGTCCCGCCCGCCACGCCGATTCCGCCGAGCAGCCCCGTGGGAACCGGCGGCGCTCCCGAGCCCCCTGGCAATCCGCCGAGAGCGGGGACCGCTTCGGCCGCGGTCGGCAGCGGGGCGAGGCCGGCGAGCGAAACACCTGACGCGCCGTCGTAGCCGGGGATCTCCGGCACCGAGACGTCCGAGCCCGTCCCGCCGCTCCCGCCGCCGACACCGAGGGACTCGGCCAGCCCCTGTACTTCGGACAGCGCGTTCATGCCCGCTTCCGCGGCCTTGATGAAGTCGGCGGGTGAGTTTCCCTCGGTGGAGGCCTGCGGGGTCTCGGGCATCATGTGATCCGGTTGCTGGATCCCGGAAGCCGAAACGACCTTGAGCATGGACATGTCGAACTGTGCGCCGAGCGCGGTCATCCGTGCGCCCGAGGCCTGCTGGATGAGCGGAGCCGCCCAGGCGGTCAGCGGATTGGCGATCGCCGCCATGTACTGGCTGTGCAGCAACGACACTTCCTGCATCGTCTCCTGGATACCGCTCGCCAGCGTCGTCAGTGTCTCGGCCGGCTGAGCGAGATCGATCCGCTCGCCCCAGAACTGGAGTTCGGCGAGTGAGCGTTGCGCCTTTTCCTCGTGGGCGCGGCCCGCGTCGTCCTGCCAAGTCGGCGAAAGCTCGCCTACCCTGGTGTGCAATTCGGTCGACGCGCTTTCGATCCAGGCACGGGATTCGGTCCACATGCGAGCCGCGTCGGTGAGGACGGCGACATTGGCCTGCTCGGCGGTGATCATCGCCAGATGTGCCTCGATCGGCAGCAGGTTGTAGGGAACAGCCATGATCAGCTCCTCAAACCAGGTCCTGCGGGGCGCCGCCCGTGGACTGGTCGGCCGGTTTTTCGGTGGCGGTGGACGGTTGCTGTGCGGAGCCCGCGGTCTGCTTCACCAGATCGATGCCCTGCTTGAGCACCTTCGTGGCGGATGTGGCCAGTTCGAGCGCACTGGTGACGTCGGCCGCGCTGTAGGTGATCGCGGCGGTCTTGACCTTCGTCGAGTCGGTGACCATTTCCTCGGTCATCTTCGCCATGAACGCGGCCATGCTCGCGGTCGCGGCCTTGTCCAGCACTGACATCGCGATGCCTTCGAAGAGGCCGGTCAGATTCGGCGGTGTTCCCAGCCGGGCCAGGGACGGCGGCATCTCCGGTGCGGTGAGCTGACTCGAATAAGCGCTCATCGACTCGGTGTCCGCGTTGATTTGATCGGGCATCTACCCCTCCTCACTGTCCGGCGCGATAGCGCGGACCTGTGTCTTCCTGTTCGACCTGCCACAACTCTTCGTCGAGCAGCTGGACCGTGTCGTTTTCCCGGTCCCACCGGCGGGGTGCCGGAGCCGGTTCGGTGTGCCGTCCGGCCGGACGGCCACGTCCGGACCGGCCCAGCAGGGAAACCCCGGGGGGCGTACCGGTCTTGCGATCCCGGGACCGTCCGGTGGCGGCGTGCTCGGCGGCTCCGGGTTTGATCCCGTCGCCCGTCCTCGCCCCGCCGCGTTGTGGTTGCTGCTGTGCCGGCGGCATCGCGCCGGGAGCACCGGTCGCTCCGGTGCCGCCGGAACCCGCGGCGGATGAGGAAGCCACCGCCGGGAAGGCGGTGATGCCGAGGCCGCCGGGTGATGTCTGACCGAGCGACGTCGCCGGGGAAGGCACACCACCGGCTCCGCCCGCGGAAGCACCGACCGGGCCCACCCCGCCGCCGGCGAGGCTCGGCAGCCCCGCGCCGTCACCATCGAGCCGCGCGAGCCGGTCCGCGACTTCCGCAGGCGTCAGGGAATTCCCTGTGCCCAGCGGATCGAGCGGGCTGAGCGGCGTGGGGCTGGGGGAGTCCGTGCCGCCGCCCATCAGCTGTTGCGCCGACTGCATGACCTGACTCAGGGCGTCCAGCGCGCCGGGAGCCGCTTCGAGTGCGTCCTTGAGCGGATCCGTCGCCTCCGGGGCTTCTTCCTCAGTGGGACTGGGCTCCTGCGGCTGCGGGGAAGAAGGCGAGGGCGAGGCACTGGGAGAAGCGGCGCCGGAGACGGGGACGCCGTTCGTGGCCGGTCCGGGGTTTTCCTGCCCGGACGTCGCGGCGAGCGGGCCTTTCCAGGGATCACCCACGGCTTTCTTCATGGCGAGCGCCGTGTCCTCGTACAACGGGGCGAGCTTGGTGATCTCGTCGGCGATCTTCGTTTCGATCTCCTGCCGCTGTTTGCCCCGGTCCTCTTCGGACAGTCTGTTGTAGTGGTCGACCTGATCCTTCGCGAAGTTCTGGGCCGAGCAGAGCGCCAGATTCAGGGTGTTGATCTTGTCGAGCACCTCCGACGCGGAGGTCTGTTTCTGCGGTATCGGAAGCCCGATGGTCATCATCGAATTGACCATCCCGCTCGGGTCGGTCCATGTCCGCATGACGGCGATGTCCGTCGATACCCGGGCCATGAACTGGCGTCCGGCGGCGTCCGGCCACCGATCCTGGGTGACCAGCTGATTCGCCTGCTGGTGAAGAAGAGACGCCTGCCCGTCGATCCAGGCCCTCGCTTCACGCCACAGGTAGCCGGCGGCCACCAGCTTGGGGACGTGGGTATGCATCTCGGCCGTGAGTTGCCCGTACATTTCCTCGATGGAGGCCATCGGATCCCCTCAGCGTCCGGAGTGTGGCGTGACGAGGCGGGGATCGACCTTCGGGAGGTCTTCCGGGCGCTGCGAGACGAAGGTGTTCAAGATCTCCTGGCGGGCCGTCTCGTCGGCGCGAAGGTAGTTCGCCGCTGTTTGCTGGACAAAGGCGCTGTATGCCGCGAATCCTTGCTCAGCCTGCGTGATGAAGGTCTGGAGTTGCCGGATGGTCTCGCTTTCCGCGATGGTGAGATGCATGCAGAGGCTGTCCAGCCCGCCCGGGCACGGTGTCGACTCGCCGTCGCTCCGGGAAATGTTGCTGACCGGCGGCTTGTCGAGGCTCCCCATGATCCGGGACGCGAACTCCCGCATGGCGTCGGTGTCGCCGTTGATCTCGTCACCGCTCATCGTCACTCCTCACGTCGTTTTGAGGACAGGCAACCACTTCCGGGCGCCGGGCAGGGCGCGGCGACAGGAAGAGGTCACTCCCGCTGCGGGAGCCAGGCGAGTTGCACCAGCCCCTTCTGGCCGCGGCGGTCCACCAGCCAGCCCCGGCCCGGGGGCAGGACCTGCGCTCGCATGCCGCCCAGCAGCGGGCCTTCGTCACGGTCGCCGGACATCATCAGGCCGGGCGTGCCCACTTCCCGCAGCCTGCCGAGGAAAGGTTCGAACAGGCCGCGGCCCGCGCCACCGGTACGGCGGGCCAGCACCACGTGCAGTCCGATGTCCGAACCCTGCGCGGCCAGCGGCAGCAACGCCATGAGCGGATGCTCCTTGTGCGTGGCCACCATGTCGTAGTCGTCGACGAGCACGAAGATCTCCGGCCCCTCCCACCAGTTCCTCTTCCGCAACTGCTCGGGAGTGACGTCTTGCCCCGGCAGCCGTTTCGACAGTGCCTTCGCCGTCTCCATGAGCATTCGGCCGCTCTGCTCGTCGTTGGTGCCGTAGCCGAGGAGGTGATCCGCGCCCACTTCGCCGAGCAGGCTCCGGCGGTGGTCGACCAGGATGATGCGGGCTTGGTCCGGGGTGTAGGCCTTCTGGATCCGTTTGGCGAGCACCCGGAGGAACGACGTCTTGCCGCTCTGGGTGTCCGCCAGCACGAAGAAGTGCGGATCGTTGGCGAAGTCGAGTCGCATCGGTGACAGGTCGCTTTCGTGGATACCGACCGCGAGCCCCGCTTCTTCGCCGTCCACATCGTCGGTGGGCGGGAGTTCCTCGTACGGCAGGATTCCCGGCAGGAGCCGGACCGACGGCGCGGGTTCGCCCGGCCACGCCGTCCGCACCGCCTCGACGAGCGCGCCGATGCCGTCGGCGAGGTCGTCCGTCTCCGTGACACCGTCGATGCGAGGCAGCGCGATCAGCATCTGGTGCCCGCTCATGGCGATCCCGTGGCCCGGCGCGTCGGCGGGCACGCTCATCGCGGCACGACGGTCGATGACGGAGTCGATCGGGTCGCCGATCTTCAGCTCCAGCCTGCTGGCGAACAGGTCACGGACGTTCATCCGCAGGTCGAACGAACGAGAACACCCGGCCACGACGTGGACGCCATAGGAAAGGCCGCGTGCAGCGATGTCGCCGACCGTCTCTTCGAGTTCCGGGAAATCGCCGCGCAGTGTCTGCCAGCCGTCGATGACGAGGAAGACGTCGCCGTGTTTTTCCGCGGGGAACCGGTTCTCGGCGCGCAACCTGCGATAGGTGGCGATGCCATCGATCTGCTGTTCGGCGAACAGCCGTTCCCGCTGAGCAAGGATCGTCGACACCTCGGCCACCGTCCGCCGGACGGCGCCGGTGTCGAGCCTGCCCGAAACGCCGGCGACATGGGGCAGGCCCGCGATCGACGCGAGCGTTCCCCCGCCGAAATCGAGGCAGTAGAACTGGACTTCGCGAGGCGTGTGCGTGAGCGCGAGGCTGGCGATCAGCGTCCGCAACACGGTGCTCTTCCCGGTCTGTGGAGCGCCGATGACCAGCACGTGCCCGGCGGCACCGGTCAGGTCCAGCACCAGTGGGTCGCGTCGCTGCTCGAACGGCCGGTCCACGGTGCCCAGCACCGGCCGCAGCGAACCGCTCGCGCCGGCGGAGAGCCCGCGCCGGGCATCGGTGACCAGCGGGGGCAGCAGCGCGTCCAGCGTCGGCGACTCCGCCAGCGGCGGCAGCCAGACCTGGTGGGCCGGGGTCCCCTGTCCTTCGAGCCGGTCGACCAGGATGTCCAGCAGGGTTTCGCCGACGGCCGTGTCGTCGTCCGGCTCGGTGGATTCTTCCGGCTCGACGTCGAGTTCCTCGGCGACGTAGGCGGTGGTGTACTCCTGCAGCACCAGGCGTTCCCCCAACGTCGCGGGCACGCCTCCGCCCGTGGAGCGCTGGTACACCCCGGAGACGTAGGCGGAGCGGAACCGGTCCATCGGCTCGGTGCCGACCTTGAGGAAGCCGTGCCCGGGCGCGCGCGGGAGTTTGAAGGCGTCGGTGACCCCGAGCACCGCCCGGCTCTCCATCTCGGAGAACGTACGGAGCCCGACCCGGTAGGACAGATGGGTTTCCAGGCCGCGCAGCCTGCCCTCCTCGAGACGCTGCGAAGCGAGCAGGAGGTGCACACCGAGCGAGCGCCCGACACGTCCGATTTGGACGAACATGTCGATGAAATCGGGCTTGGCGGAAAGTAGTTCGGAGAACTCGTCACAGATCACCAGCAGTGTGGGTACTTCGGGCAGCGGGGCGCCCGCGGCCCGTGCCTTCTCGTAGTCGCGCAAGGAGGAGAAGTTCCCCGCCGCCCGCAGCAGTTCCTGACGCCGGATCAGCTCGCCGTTGATCGCGTCGGTCATCCGGTCGACCAGATGCAGTTCGTCGGCGAGGTTGGTGATCACCGCGCTGGTGTGCGGCAACGCGTCCAACCTGGCGAAGGTGGCACCGCCCTTGAAGTCGACCAGCGCGAAGTTCAGCGAGCTCGGCGGATGCGTGACCGCCAGTGCGAGGACCAGCGTGCGCAGCAGTTCCGACTTCCCGGAGCCGGTGGCCCCGATCAGCAGACCGTGCGGCCCCATGCCGTCCTGCGCCGACTCCTTGAGGTCGAGTTCGATCGGGGCGCCGTCGGCCTGGATGCCGAACTGGACCCGGAGCCGGTCCCGGTTCGGCCTCGGCTGCCAGGTGTCGGCCGGATCGAATTCGTACGGGTCGCCCAGTTCCAGCAATTCGGCCAGTCCGAGTTCGGTGCTCATCGGTGCCTCGCCGCGCAAGCCCGCGGTCAGTCGCAGCGGCGCCAGCTGGCGGGCGAGCCCTTCGGCCGCCACCGGTCCGAGAAGATCGGCCTTCCCCAGCGGGGCTTCGCCGTCGATCGTCTCGCTGAGCATCCCGCCGTCCGCGTCGACGGCGAGCACGACGGTGGTCCGGTCGAGTGCCCGCGGCGGCATCGTGGTCAGGTCGATGACCGTCACGCCTTCGACCCCGCCCCCGGTCATGAGGTGGGAGGAGCCGGCGACGGCGCCGCCGTCGAGCACCACCACCAGATGCGGCCCGGGCAGCCGGACATCCGATTCGGGATCGAATCTCGGCCGTTTGGCCAGTTCCTCTTCGAGCATCGACTCCAGCGCCGGAACGCTCGGTGCCACCAGACGAAGCGGGCCGAGGGCGTCCGAACGCTCGGGGTGCAGGGCGTGCGGCAGCCACTTGGTCCACTCCCAGACGGCCCGGTGTTCCTCGTCCGTGCAGACCGCGACGCGCAGGTCGTCGGGGGAATGCAGGGTCGCCAGCTGCGCCAGGGTCGCGCGCAGCATGCCGAGGGTGGCCTCCCGGTCTCCCCGCAGGTAGATCCGGCTGAATCCGTTGATCGCGATGGCGATCGGCAACCGGTCCACAGTGGAATGGGTGGTGATGAACCGGCGTAGCGCCAGCGCGGACAGCGGCTCCAGTTCTTCGAGCGGTTTGGTGTCGGGGGCGACCAGGGTGGTCGCCGGGCTCTGCGGGCTCAGCCCGATGCGGGCGACACCGAAGTCCGGATCCTCCTTGCGCCGCTCCCACAGGCGGTAGCTTCCGGCGAGCGACCACAACGAGGCCGGATCCGGGTGGAGGTACTCCATCGCTTCGCGCTGTTTGCGGATCGAACGCCGCAGGCGCAGCCGATGCTGGGCCAGATGCCGCAGGTACTTCCGGCGGGCGTGTCCCATTTCCCGTTTGCTCGGGCCACCACCCTGCAGGAAGCCCATGACGACCATGCCGAGCATGCCGACACCCATGATCCCGTAGATCGCGAAGCGCATCGATCCACCCATGTTGCCGGAGTACATCAGCAGCATCCCGGCCGTCATCGCCACCATCGGCAGCACCATCAGCACCTGGGCCCACTGCCGCGCGGGCGGGGGCGGGATCTCCGGCGGTGGCTGAAGGATCAGCTCACCGGACGGCATCTCCGGGCCCGGCCTGCGGGTGGGGCGCTTCACCACGACTGTCGACACGAGATCGATCGTCGGCCACCGCGGCGGCTCCGGGGCCGCGCTGGCAGGAAGCTGCCGACCACCGGAAAGTGCCCTGTTCGCTCACTAATTTGGCCAGGGCAAGGAGCACTTATGTCGTGGAATGGAGGACGAAGTGACCTATTTCTCCGGCGATACCGCGGCGATGGCCGCGTATGCGGCGAAGACGCGGGCGATCGGTGAGGACATCAACGCACAGGTGCAGTCGAGCCTCAGCGCCGTCCAGGGGTACAGCACGAGCTGGAAGGGGAAGGCGAGCCGGATGTCGGAGGCCGGCGAGATCACCAGGCAGGGGAACTGGGGCCGGAACACCGAGAACGTGGACGTCATGTCCGACAAGATCACTCAGGTGCACGTCAACTACGACGACGTGGACAACGAGTGGAGCAACGCCATCGGCTCGGTCATCAACTGATCGTACCGCTCGAAAGGGAGATCAAATGTTCGACTCGGTCATTTCCGCGAACTTCGGGGACCTGCACGCGATCGCGGGCAATCTGAAGGCCACGATGGACGCACACGGGCAGTCGTTGGACGAGCAGCGTCAAGAAGCGCTGCGTGCGGAGGAGTTCTGGGAGGGCCAGAACAACGTCGACGGCTACGCGGCGCTGATGCGGGACCAGAAGATCGCCGGTGAGGACATCGAGTGTGGCCAGCAGAAGGGCGTGGTCACCAGTGGCGCGGCCGATGGTTACCAGCACACTGTCACGAAATGCAGTGCCTTGTTCGGCTGATCGTGATTCCCGTTCATGAAGAATCCCCGGAGCGCAGCGCTCCGGGGATTCTTCATGAACGGGAATCACGGCTCGGAGATCAGGAACACCTGTTCCGGCGGTTCGACGACGGCGGGCCGATCGGGCACCGGCTCCGCACGGGCGGGCCGCCAGCGGCGGCGACATCCACGAGGCACGGCGACCGCGATCAGCGCCGCCAGCGCGATTCCGGTCACCGCGGCGATGGTGAGCCACTTCGCGATCTTCGCCGCGCGCTCGTCGGAGGCTTCCCTGTCGAGCCGCGCCTGGTCGGGAGGTGACGGGACGAAAGCGGGCAGAGCCGCCGGTTTCTGCGGATCGAGCCCGTCTGTCACCGCCCGGTACGGATCGACCAGACCGGCCCCGTAGGCGGGACTGCCCTGCCCGCCACGGGCCGGACTCGCCGTGGCCACCAGCCGTTGCGTGACTTCGGCGGCACTGAGACGAGGCCAGGCGGAGCGGACCAGCGCGGCGGTGCCTGCCACGAACGGGGCGGCGAAACTCGTGCCGTCGACATAGGCGTGGCCTGCCGCTCTCGTCGCGGTCAGCACCTTGGCGCCCGGGGCGACGAGATCGACGTAACGACCGACCTGAGAACCCTGGATCCGCGCACCGTCGATGTCCACCGCGCCCACCGCGAGCACGCCGGGGTAGGAGGCGGGATACGAAGGCAGTTCGGTGTTCACGTCGCGTTGTCCGTTGCCCGCCGCGGCCACCACCAGGACGTCTCTCGCGACCGCGTAGGCGACGGCTTCGCGGATGACGGCGAAGTCCTCGTGCCCCGACAGCGAAAGATTCATCACCCTCGCGCCCTGATCCGCGGCGTACCGGATGCCGTTGGCCACGACCTGGGGGTCGATCCGCAACGACTCGCCCTGGTCGCCGACGTCGCGATCGTTGATCCGCACCGGCAGGATCCGCGCGTCCGGCGCGACACCGTGGAAACCGATACCGGAGCCGGGATCCGCGGCGGCGATGGCGGCCACCCCCGTTCCGTGGGAGACACAGTCGAACGAACCCGGAAAGGTGCCGGCGAGATAGAAGTCCCGGCCGGGAAGGACCTTCCCCGGCCGCTGGAGCTGCGGGTGGTCGGCGTCGACCCCGGAGTCGACCACGGCGATCAGTACCCCGCCGCCCCGGCTGTGCGGCCATGCCCGGCGCGGATCGAGCACTTGCTGCGCCCAAGGTTGCGCCGGTACGGCGGACCGTGCCGGTTCCGGGTTCTGACAGGCACCCGGCGGGGGTGCCGCCTCGGCGATGGGCGCGGTTCCGAAGACTTGGGCGGTCAGGACGAGTGCGGTGGCCGCCAGTGTGCGTTTCACGGTTTCAGCTCCCGGCGGGTGTCGCATAGTGATGGAGGATGTCGGTGAGTTGCTCGAACGGCGCCGATGTACCGCCGTCGAACCGGCACCAGACGGCTTTACGGTCGCCGGCGCCCAGAAGCCGCACCCGTGCGGCCGGGGTCCGGTGCGCGTGTGCGATTCCGACGGCGGAGACCAGTTCGTGTCCGAAGAGGACTCCGTAGGGCAGCGCGGGCGGCGCCGGGATCGCGGAACGCACTCCCTGGGTCCGGCCAGGGGCCGCGCCGACGACCAACCGCCTCACGGTGCCCGCGCATTCGGCGGCCAGGTCTTCGATGCGGCGGGTGTCGACGGATCCGGCGGCAGGCCCGCTCAGCCGGACATCCTCGACGACGACGTCGTCCACTTGCGACACCTGCAGTCTGCCGGTCACTCCATCCCCGACGACTATCGCCGAAGCCGGCGCCCGGCGGGTGCAATGGGCGGAGATCCCGGTCACCGACCAGGGTTCGGTGACCGGTTCCGCGACACCCCAGCCGGTCGGGCCGGTACCGGTGAGCGCGCGCATCGCGATGTCGGTACTCCTGCCGAGCTTGAGCGGTTCTCCCGCCGGGAACGGCGTGGTGATCCGGACTTCGAGGTCTCCGCTTCCCGGTGAGTACTTCCTCGGCGGAGGGATCGTCGCACTCTTCTCGGGAACGAATCGGGAGCCGTTCCAGTCCAGGGGAAGCCCCAGGAAGCCGTCGCGATACCCGCCGCTTTCGTCGCGGACGACCCAACCGGCGCGCGCGTCGCCCAACAGGGACTCCAGCGGGAAGGTGAGCCCGCTTCGTGCACCGGTGACGAGTTGTAGCGCTCGCCCGCTTTCGACGGCCGTCCTGGCCGCGTCGATGAGCCAGGTGGAAGCCGGCACCACGTCACGGAACTGTTCGACGACGATCGCTTCGGGCGTGACACGGGCCCAAGCGCCCAGATACCCGTTCACCGGCTCGACCACGACGATCCACCGGTAGCGGCGACCAGGGCGGAGGTGAACCCCCGTGCGATCGCCTCCGCCTCGGCGTCGTCTTCCGGAGCCCGGCTCTCGACCCACCACACCGGTGGCGGCACGTCGATTCCGAGTAGCCGCCGCACTTCTCCGGGCACCCGGACCGACCTGGCGTTCTCGATGGTCAGCACCACCCGTCCGCCGGGATGCCGCAGGAGGAACAGCATGCGGTCTTCGTCGACTTCCACTTCGGACAGTGGGCTCGCGGCCCGGATCGCCGAGATCAGCGCGTCGGCATCGGGTTCCCGGCGGCACAGGCCGACGACGTCGAAGGTCATCCGGTCGGCTCCTTTCCTCGTCTCACATGGTCGTGTGCGCAACGAGGCGATGAACCCGCGTGACAGCAACAGGTCACGCCGCCCCGCGAAGCGCCGGACGCGGACAAGCTGACCGGGACGCGAACAGGGGAGGTGCCATGGATTCGCCGTTCCCGCTGGACATGCGGGCCGAGTACGGGCGACTGGCCCAGGACATCCGGTCCACTCAACGGAGGATGGCCGAGATCCGGGCCACCGCCGAATCGGACGACGGACTGATCGGCGTGACCGTCGGCGGGGCCGGTGAGCTCATCGAACTGTGGCTGGACCCGCGGATCTACCGGGCGCCCGATTCGGCCGCGCTGGCACGGGACATCACCGAGACCTTCCACCGGGCCGTCGAACGCTCCCAGGAAGAGGTCATGGAGATCGTCGCGGGCTTCCTGCCCGCCGACGCC
Organism: Amycolatopsis sp. SB7-3; assembly: GCF_041021335.1. Lineage (NCBI taxonomy): Bacteria > Bacillati > Actinomycetota > Actinomycetes > Pseudonocardiales > Pseudonocardiaceae > Amycolatopsis > Amycolatopsis sp. SB7-3. The sequence goes on along the minus strand of NZ_JBFPJQ010000001.1, from coordinate 409,141 downwards.
ACTCCCGAGACGACGGATCTGCGCTTCGACCCGCTGCTGCACGAACTGGACCGGAGGCTTCGATGACCGGAATCGACCGCAACGGCGACGGCAAGATCGACATGCTCCCCGAAGAGACGTCGGGGCAGTTGAACAGGCTGCGCGCCGCGGGTGACGAGCTCGACCCGGCCTGGGCGCTCCAACGTGGCAAGATCGACGCGCCCGGCCAGATCGGCACTGGCCCCTTGGGGCGCGCGTTCACCGCGCTTTACACCACACCGAGGACCGCGGTGGCCGGTGCCATGGACCAGATCCCCGGTATCTACCGGCAGCTGGCGGACAACGGCGGCCAGGCGGTGCAGGCCTATCAAGCCGTCGACAGCACCATCGCCGGCCGATTCGAGCGGTGAAACCGCCGCCGTCATGACCGATATCGTCGAGCCGGACGGGGACCTCTGGAACTGGGTGGTCCAGAACGGCGGCCAGACCAAGGAAGCGATCTGGCCCTCGGACAGCGAGACCGCCGCCTGGGATCTGGCGACGGCGTGGACCGCGTCCGCGAACGCGCTGCGTGCCGCGCTCCAACTCTCCGACAGTGCCGCGGCGGAGCTGCGCAAGGTCTGGTCGGACGCCGCCGGTTTCGAGCTGTTCTACGCCATTCATTCCTTGAACAACGGTTCGCCCGGCGAACCGGGCGTCAAGGAGATGCTGGGCGCGATGGACAGCCTGTCCGCGGCGTGCCGGGACTACGGAAACCTCATCGTCTCCGCGAAGCACGCGATCAGGAAGCACATCTCCGACAACAACGAACTTTTCGACCGATGCACCAGCTGGGCCTCGCGGACGGTTTTCGCCATCCAGGTCGCCCATCAGCTCAGCACCCTGCTGACCGAGTACGCGAGCAAGGTCGGCAAACCGGCGGGCGAGGAGACCAAATCGCCGAAGAAGCCACGAGAGGGATTCCTCGGCGGGCTCGTCGACGGCTTGGAAGAAGTCGGCTCGTTCTTCGTCGGTGTATGGGAAGGCGCGGTCGAGATGTTCGTGGGCTTCGCCGCGCTGGCGGGCTACGGCGACGGCCACTTCTCCTGGTCCACGTTCGGTGAGGCGTGGAAGGGAATGGGGAAATTCGGCCTGGCGGTCGCGACCTATTCCGTTCCCGGTATGTCGACCCTCGACCAGACCGTCGGCCTGCCGGGCTTCGAACGCGGTGAAATGGGCTCTACACTGGTCGAAGCGGGCAAGACGATGGTCGCCTGGGACACCTGGAGCGAGGACCCGTCCAGGGCGGCCGGTAAAGCCACCTTCAACATCGCCAGCGCGGTGCTCGGCACCAAGGGCGCGGGCGCGGCGATCCGCGGGGCGGGTGCCGCCGCGTCCGGGAGCAAGATCAGTGCCGTCGCGGCCGCGGGCCGCGTCGCCGAAAAGGCGGGGACGGCGATCACGAAGATCCCCACCGGGACCGAACTGGCCGCCAAGGCCGTCCGCAAGATTCCCGGCGTCGATTCGCTGCTTTCGAAGGTGGGGCTCGGGCATTCTCCCGCCGGGGTTCCGGCGCACGCCGGGGACACTCCGCCACCACCGCACAACCCGCGTACACCCGACGAAACACCACCGGCGAACCCGCCGGGTGACCGGACACCGGACGGGCCACCGCCCGATGGGCCGCCGAACCGTCCGCCCGGTGACCGGACACCGGACCACGTTCCCGACGAACGGCGGCCGAGCAGGGCGCCCGAGGAACGAAACCCGGCACGGGAACCTGAACCCTCCGCTCGACCTGAACCTTCGCCCCGGCCCGAACCTTCATCCCGACCGGACCCGCCCACGCGGCCCGAGCCCGTCACCCGGCCAGAGCCTCCGACACGACCCGGTTCGGTCGGCGAAGCCATGGACCCTGGCTCACACCGCACTCCCGGAGGCGAGCAGAGTTTCCCCGCGCCCAAAGCGAACGAGACTCCCGCGCCGGCGGCCCGCGGCGAGAACCCCGCGGCTTCCGAAGCGCCGTCCCATCACTCCCGGGCGGACAACTCGCCGGGGAGTCCCGAAGCGACAGGACATCGCGCGCGGGACGCCGACGAGCCGACGGCCACCATCAATCCCGAGACCGGCGAAGTCAGGATGTCCGACCGGGTCGACCCGGCCGATACACGCGAACATGTGGGGCTCCCGGAGAAGGAAACCGTCCGGAAGGCGCAGGAGGATTGGGCGGGGAGCACGCCGGTCAACCCGCAGACACCGAGGCAGAAGGCGCTCTACACGGCCGCCAGGGTGCTCGGGCTCGTGCACACGGTCGAGGATGCCGCCACAGGTCACACCGCGCTGCCCACCAGCAAGGTGACGGATACACCTCCGCCCAAGGAATCCACCCCGAAGGACCCTGCCCCCAAGGACAAGGAGAAGGCGCCAGAGGAGGCGGCCACTCCCAAAACCCTGCCGGACGGTGATCCCGGACTACCGCCACGGCATGACCCCACCCTCGTCGACGTCGACCTGGACGCCGGAAGACCTCGCCCGGCCGAGCATCCGGACACGCCACCCCCGAAAGGCGAGCCCGAACTGGCCGGGCAAACGCCTTCGGCCGGCGCGGCGGCACGCGCGGAAGGCCCCGTGCCGGAGACACCGCGGCCGCCCACCCGCTCGCCCGTGGGCTCGGGTGGCCTGTGGCCGGAACCCGGACCGCGCCGTCCGGGCTCGAGGATGCCGATGGGAGACCCTTTCCTGGACCTGAATTCCGGGCGGCCGGGGCATCCCATACGAGGCGGAGACCACCCCCGGCATCCGCAGCCCGCGCGTGCGCCGGATGGGGAGGTTCCTCCGCCACGCGTGCCGGAGGAACACGTTCCTCCGGCACGGGACATCGATTCCGCCATCAACCCCGAGCCGGCGCGGGCGCATCCCGACGGCGAACGGCCACCGGAAGGCGGCCACCGGGACCGTGACGGAGACGACAACGCGGATCAGCACGCTCCCCACGATGACGCGCACGTCCCTGAGGACACCAGGAACCCGCCGTACGACGAGGTGCCGAAGCCCCGGACGATCGACCGGGATTCCCCCGAGTACTCCGAGAGGTTCGCGGACTGGAACCGCCCGGACGACTCGGCGTTCGACGGACCGAGGGAAAGACCCGGTGGACACGGTCCGATCGACTCGCCCAAGGTCATCGAGGATGTCGAGCCGCGCACCCGGAACCGTAAGCCACACGCCGACGGGATCCCGCAGGCCCTGCGTGGTGAGAAGCCACTGGCGGCGAACGCCGAGTACGACGTCAGGTACAAGAACGGTGCGAGCAGCCGGTTCTTCACTGACGCCGACGGCAAGGTCACTCACGTCGAGACGACACTTGCGAACAAGAAGCCCTTCCACAACCCGGATCTGCGCCATCCCCTGCAGCCCAACACGCAGTATCGCGTGCCCAACTTCCACGATCCGAGCAAGCATTGGACCTTCGAGGTGGATGCGAACCGGAAGCCGGTCGCGATGACCGGCGAACCCGTCTTCAAGGGAAAGCACGACGACTACCGGGACAACGCGTCGCAGAACAGGTCGGGCAAGGAAGGGGAGAAGTCGTACAAGAACCATCCCGTGTACAAGAAGTTGTTCGGCCATGTCAAATGGGCGGGTGGTCACCTGGCGGCGCACGAGATGGGCGGCCCCGGCGAGTACGTCAACATGCATCCTCAGATGGCCGCGTCCAACAGTGGGCACTACAAGGACGGTTGGATCCACGAGGCGTCTTGGCGCGCTCAGGAGGCGGAGCTGGGCAAGTTCGCCGATGGGCCCGGGCAGAAGATCGAGAACTATCAGGTGCGGATGGAAGGCGACAGCAACGGCGTTCCGGAGAACGTGACCATGCGCTGGCAAGAGGTGGTGCACAAGGTCGACGATCAGGGCAATCTCGTCCTCGGACCAGACGGGAAACCGGTCGAGCTTTCCAGGGTGACCAGACAGCGCGACTTCCCGAATGATCCTTCCAACGTCAACTACGGTCCACGCACGCGTTACGGAGAGAACGAATGACGGACGAGCTGACCGGCGGAATCGTGTCCGCGCTGGCGAAGGCCGCGCCGGACGGCTGGGCGTGGATCAGCCTCACCGTGTCCGCGACGGTGCTGGCCTACGATTACGCCACCGAGATCCGATTGGCCGACGGCAAGAGCGGGGACATCGATCTGCCCGCCGAGGTCCGAGGCGGCTTCCGGGAGTTGCGGACGCGGATGTACGAACCGGAGCGCGGCACCTGGTTCTCGGCGACGTTGGTCCTGGAGAACGAGGAACCCCCGAAGTTCTCGTTCAACTTCGACGAGGACCCGGAATGGTGGCCCCCGTTGCATCCGACCGTCTTCACCCGAGATCTGGAAGCCTTTCCTCGCGACGAGGCTCACACCCCTCCGTGGTTGCAAGCTCTGCTCGCCCAAGGCGCCCAACTCGAGCGGGAACGAGAAACCCGGGGCTGAACCGACCCATGTCATGATCGATCGCCGTGCCTGATCGGTAGCGGTGACCACGAGGAGGATGTACCGGATGGCTGCTCAATGGCCTCAGCTCGACCCCGTCGCCCAGAACGAGCTTCTGGGCGAGATCACTCTGTCGGTGGTCGGCGCACTGCCGCCGGGCTGGCGCGAGGTGGTGCTGGACTACCGGGTGGTCGGCAAGAACATCGACGTCGCGGTCGGCGTGCTCGACCCCAATGGCACTTACCAGGTGTGGGAACCGTCCGTGGAGACGTGGCATATGTTCCAGCGCCTGCGGGGCGGGATGTACCAAGAAGGCGAGGGAACCTGGTTCTCGGCCAGGCTCGTCATCGAACCTCCGTCCCGGTTCCGGGTGCAGTACAACTGGCAGAACGAGCCCGACTTCCAGCCATATCCCTCCCCGGACGAGTTCGCGCTGGAGCAGGAACGGTTCCCCCGTGACGAGGCGTTCATGCCGGAATGGTTCAAACGCGGTCTCGCCGCCTCGGGTGCGAAGAACCAGTGAAGCCGGCGCGGTCCCCGGTCAGTTCGGGCTGACCGGGAACCGCAGTTCGAAGATCGCGCCGCCCTCGTCGGCGTTGTACACCGCGAGCGTGCCGCCGTGCGCCTGCGCGACCCACCGCACGATCGACAGCCCGAGCCCGGAAGACCCGCCGGTGCTGGCGAACCGGTCGAAGGCGTCGCCCGCCAAGGTCGTGTCGATCCCCGGGCCGTGGTCGGCGACGGTCACGGTGCCGCCGGCGACGGTCAGGTGCACGAACGCCTTCGCGCCCGGGTGGCGGCCGTAGCGCATGGCGTTGTCGAGAAGGTTGCCGATCGCCCGTTGCAGCAGCGCGGGATCGGCGTTGACCTTCGTGGGCGCGGCGGTGACGGTGACTTCGGCGCCGTCGGTCGCGGTGTCCTCGACGATGCCCACCACCAGCTGATCGAGCCAGATCGGCTGGATGCTCAGCTGTTCCACGCCCGCGGCCAGCCGGGCGCGGACGAGCAGGTCGTCGATGATCCCGCCCATGCGCGCGGCGAGCCGGACGGTGCGCGGCAGGAGTTCCGCGGACTGCGCGGGGTTGGCCATCGCGGTTTCGGCGAGCGCGCGCAAGGCGGCGACCGGGGTGCGGAGGTCGTGCGCGGTTTCGGCGAGCAGGACCTCCTGCTGCTGCAAGGCCGCCGCCGCGGGGCGGATCGAGCGGCCGGACAGCAGGTGGCCCGCGAAGCCGAGGATCGCGACCAGCAGCACGGTGCCGCCGATCACCAGCAGCGTGAACCGAGTGTGCGCGGAGTCCTCGGCCTCGGTGGACTGCACCGCGACGACGGCCGCGAACGTCTTGCCGTCGCCGTCGCGCAGCGGTTCGGCGCGGACCTTGACCATGGCGCCGTCGGACGCCTTTTGGTGCCCCTGCACCAGCTTGCCGGTCTTCACCGCCTCGGTCGCCAGGGCGTTCAGCAGCTGTGTGCCCATCGGGACGCAGTTCGCCCGGGAGAAATGCGGCTGGAACGCGGGCGCCCCGCCGGACAGGATCGCGAACTGGGGGCAGCGGTCGTTCAGCACGTCGGTGTTGACCAGACCGAAGCCGACGGTGCCGTCGAATTCGACCAGCCTGCTGACCGAAGACGTGACCTGGGTCAGCGCGGCGTCGATCCGTTCGTCGCCCTGGTCACCGTCCTCGTTGATGAGCAGCCACGCGAAGACGACCAGCCCCAGCGTGTTCATCACGGTGAACAACGCGGTCAGCGTCCAGCGCAGCCTGCGCAGCCGGTCGGCCGAGGAGTGGGTGTTCACCGGGCGCCCAGCCGGTAGCCGAGGCCGCGGACGGCGTGGATCAGCTCGGGTTCCTTCAGCTTGCGGCGCAACCGCTTCACCACCACATCGACCACATTGGACATCGGATCGGCCTGCGCGTCCCAGCAGTGCTCGATCAGATCGGCCCGCTGCACGGGCAGGCCCGCCCTGGTCAGCAGGTATTCGAGCACCGCGTACTCCTTGTTGGTCAAGGTGAGCAGCACGCCCGCGCGCCGCACCTCACGCCGCGCGCAGTCCATCACCAGATCTTCGTGCTGCAGCACCGAGGGCCGGTCGAACGCGGATCGGTGGCACAGGTTCGCCACCCGCTCGGTCAGCTCGGCCATCACGAACGGCTTCACGAGGTAGTCGTCGCCGCCGTGCTCGAAACCCGCCACCCGGTCGGCGAGTGCGTCGCGCGCGGTGAGGAACAGCACCGGTGCCCGCCAGCCCAGCTGCCGCCGCATGTGCACGTAGTCGATGGCGTCGCCGTCCGGCAGCATCCGGTCCAGTACCACGCAGTCGTGGTGCGTTCCGCGCAGCAGCCGGTCCGCGGTCGCGATGTCGCCCGCCTCGTCGACGACGAAGCCGGCCGCGCGCAGCTGCGTGACCAGTGCGAGCCGCAGATTCCCGTCGTCTTCGACGACCATCACCCGTGTCATCAAAACCTCATGTTCGGACAGCGAAAGTAGACGCGTGCAGTTCCCGGTGCCCCTGAACGCTAACGCGTCGGGTGCCCGTGACCGCCCCGGTGGCGGGGAACTGGCATGAACAGGACGTCGTCGGCGGCACCGCGCCGGGGGAAGAGGGAGGTACCTGCGATGACCGTGCAGACCGGCCAGCTCAGTCTGGTCACGGGAGCGGGCCCGGGCGGCGACCGGGCGGGGCTCGGCGAACTGCTCGCGGAAGCGACCGGCGAGGTGCTCGTCATGAGCACGGGAACGGACACCGCGTTCCAGCGGATCGCGCTCGGAGGCGTGCGCCCCGGCGTACGCCACAAGGTGCTCTTCCCCGACTCCGCGCGGATGTCCGGCGCGCTGAACCGGATGTCGCGGGCGGGCGCCGAGGTGCGGACCGACGCCGAGGTCCCGATGGACGCGCTGGTGATCGACCGGACCTCGGTCGTCCTCCCGGCGGAAGGCAGGCAGGCCGGTTCCGCGGTGTTCCGGCTGCCCGGTGTGGTCACCGCGACGGTCGGGCTGTTCGAGCGGATCTGGCAGGCCGCCGCCCCGCTCGTCCCGCTGGATCTCCCCGAGTCCGGGAACGCTTCGATCCTGACCTGCCGCGAACAGGAACTGCTGACGTTGCTCTTCTCCGGCACGACCGACGAATCCGCCGCCGCGCGGCTCGGCGTCTCGGTGCGGACGGTGCGCCGGATGGTCGCCGACATCATGAACCGGCTCGGTGCCCGCAGCCGTTTCCAGGCCGGCGCCAAGGCCGTCGACCGCGGCTGGCTGATGGCGAAGGCGGGCTGATGACCACCTCGACCTCCGGCCGCGTCCTGCTGGTGGCCCAGCGGCCCGGCGCGTACCCGACCATCGGCGACGCGTTGGTGGACGCGTCCGACGGGGCCGTCATCACCATCGCGGCCGGCGAATACGCCGAGACCGTCGAACTCGCCGGTCTCCGGGTGACCCTGGCCGCGGCGGACGGCGCCACCGTCGTCGTCGACGGCCGAGGGGCCGACCGGCCGGTTTTCCGCACCACAGGAGGAGCTCTCGCGCTCGAAGGGATCGAAGTCCTGGCGGGCGGCGCGTCCGCGATCCAGGCCGACGACACGGAACTGGCCGTCCGGAACTGCACCGTCTCCGGCGGCCGCGGTCCGGCGATCGCGATCCGCGGAACGACGGCGTTCGCCGTGAGCGGTTGCGTGATTTCGGCGGCGGAGCAGGGGATTCTCGTCGACGGTTCGCCGGGGAGGATCGAGGACACCACCGTCGAAGACGTGCTGGGGGACGGGATCACCGTCGGACAGGGCGCGGATCCGGTCATCACCGGATGCACGGTGACCGGCTGCGGGCTGAGGGGCGTCTACGTCTACCAATACGCCCGGCCGGTCGTCGAAGGCTGCACCGTTTCGCACACCGGTCACGAAGGCATCGCCGTGGCGCACCACGGGGTGCCGGTGATCAAACGGTGCACGGTCACCGACACCCGGGGCCCGGGGATCTCGTTCGCGTCCGGTTGCGGTGGCGAGATCTCCGCTTGCCGGGTCTCGAACACGGCGGAACCGGGGATCGCCATCGCCGAAGGGGCGACGCCGACGGTCGGGGAGACCGTGGAACCCGGCGCGGTGGGGGACGACGCACTGGAGGAGATGCTCGCCGAACTCGACTCGATGATCGGCCTTCCCGGGGTCAAGGAAGAAGTCCGTTCGCTGGTCGACGAGTTGCAGGTCAACGAATGGCGCCGCCGGGCCGGGCTGCCGGTCGGGGCGGCCGGGCACCATCTGATCTTCGCGGGCGCGCCCGGCACGGGGAAGACGACGGTCGCCCGGATCTACGGCAAACTGCTGAAGGCGCTGGGAGTTCTGCCGGTCGGCCAGTTCCGCGAGGTGTCGCGCCGGGATCTCGTCGGGCAGTACATCGGGCACACCGCGGAAAAGACCGCGACGGTCTTCGAGGAGGCCAAAGGCGGGGTCCTGTTCATCGACGAGGCGTACACGCTCACCCGGCTCGCCGGCTCCGGCGGCGATTTCGGCCAGGAGGCGATCGACACCCTGGTGCCGTTGATGGAGGAACATCGCGACGAGGTGGCGGTGATCGTGGCCGGGTACACCGGCGAGATGGTCGATTTCCTCGCCGCCAACCCCGGTCTCGCGTCGCGCTTCGGCAAGACGATCGAGTTCGAGAACTACAGCCCCGAGGAACTGCTCGCCATCTTCGGGCGGATGGCGTCCGCCGGGGACTACGAACTCGATCCCGCCGCCGGCCCGGTGCTGACCGGCCATTTCCGGCGCGTTTCCGGCGACGTCAACTTCGGCAACGCGCGGGACGCGCGCCTGCTGTTCGAGAAGGCGCGTACGGCTCAGTCGCAACGTTTGCGGCTGCTGGGCCGGATGCCCGCTATCGAGGAACTGCGCGGATTGCACGTGGCCGACGTGGAGGCCGCGATCACGCGCTAACGTTTCCGGTGTGCGGGTGCTGGTGACCGAGGACGACGAGAACTTGCGGGTGGCGCTGGAATTCGCGCTGCGCGGCGACGGCTTCGCGGTGGACACCGCCGCCGATCTGCCGGGCGCGGACGAGGCGCTGATGGTGAACGCCTACGACTGCGCGGTGTTCGACCGGATGCTGCCTTCGGGGGATTCGCTGACCTACGTCCGCAACCGGCGCAGCGCCGGATGGCCGATGCCGGTGCTGTTCCTGACCGCCCGCGACAGCGTCGCCGACCGGATCGACGGTTTACGCGTCGGCGGCGGCGACTACCTGGTCAAGCCGTTCGCGATGCCGGAGCTGATCGCTCGGGTGCGCAGCCTGTGCCGCCGCGACATGGCCGGGCAGGCGGTGATCCTGCGTTGCGCCGACGTCGAACTCGACACCGGCAGGCACCAGATCTCGCGGGCGGGCGTGCTGCTCACCGTGACCCGCAAGGAGTATCTCGTCATGGAGCGGCTGATGGCCGCGACCGGGCGGCCGGTCTCGCGGCGGGAACTGATCCGGTACGCGTGGGACGAGATGGCCGATCCGGCGTCCAACGTGCTGGACGTCGTCATCGCGCGCCTGCGGCGGAAGCTCAAGGACCCGCCGCTGATCCACACGGTGCGAGGGTCCGGTTACCGCATGGCGCCGCTTCAGTAGGCCGCAGGCGCTGGAACCCCGCCCGAATGAGACCGTCGACACCCCACGCGTCCCGGATGTGCCATGCTCGACAGCGCACGAGGCGGCGAAACCGAGAGGTGACGAGGGTGTCCATCTGGGCAGGCGTGATCAATTTCGTCCGGGCGCGGTACGAGGTGCTCGAAGAGCGGGACGGCTGGCTCCGGTTCCGCGTCGACACCGGCGACGGCCGCGGCCAGCAGGTGTCCTTGCACCACTTGCCCGACCACGACGGCGCGGAGTGGGTGGAGATCTCGTCTCCGGTCGGCTGGGCCGACAAGATCGACCTGCGGCGCCTGCTCGAACTGGCGGGCGGTGATTCGGTCGGCGGCGCGGCGGTGGTCGACGGTGTCGCGCTGCTCAAGCACACGATCCCGCTGGTCGACCTGAATCTGGTCAACGAATTCGAACATCCGCTGAACTCCCTCGTCACGCGTGCCGACACCCTCGAACACGAGCTGACCAAGGCCGACGAGTTCTGATAGGACCCTTCGGAAGTACGTGAAGGCCCCCTGCGCCGCAGGGGGCCTTCACTCGTTTCGAGGGGTCAGAGGCGCTCCTGCAGCGCGTCCGCGGCGGCGAGGAGGTCCGCGGCCCAGCGTGCCCCCGGCTTACGCCCTATCCGTTCGATGGGCCCGGAAACCGACACCGCGGCGACGACGGTGCCCGTCGAATCCCGTACCGGCGCCGAGACACTCGCCACACCCGGTTCCCGTTCGGCCACGCTCTGGGCCCAGCCGCGACGGCGGACTTCGAGCAGGGTGCGCTCCCCGTACACCGCCTCGGTGAGGATCGTGCGCTGGGTGTGCGGATCCGACCACGCGGCGAGCACCTTCGCGCCGGAGCCCGCGGTCATCGGCAGCCGTGAACCGATCGGCACCGTGTCACGCAGCCCGCTCGGCGGTTCCGCCGTCGAAACGCAGACGCGCTGGACGCCGTCGCGGCGGTACAGCTGAACGCTTTCGCCGGTGATGTCGCGCAGTTTCGGCAACACCGAACTCGCCGCGTCGAGCAGCGGGTCGGTCGAACCGCCCGCCAGTTCCGCGAGTGCGGTACCCGGGCGCCAGCGGCCGTCGGGGCCGCGCCGCAACAGGCGATGCACTTCGAGGCCGACCGCGAGCCGATGCGCCGTCGCGCGCGGCAAACCGGTCCGCGTGCACAGTTCCGCCAGGCCACAAGGATCTTCGGCCACGGCCTGAAGCACGGCCACGGCCTTGTCGAGTACTCCGATACCGCTATGCTGTCCCACAAGCCGATACTATCTTCCCGAAGTTTGAGATGTCCAGATGGTGGGAAGCACCTATTCCATCGCATGTGAGGAGCCGGAAATGCCCCGGACACTGGCCGAGAAAGTGTGGGAGTCGCACCTGGTGCGGCGCGGCGAGGGGGCCGAGCCCGACCTGCTCTACATCGATCTCCACCTGCTGCACGAGGTCACCAGCCCCCAGGCGTTCGACGGACTCCGCCTGGCCGGACGGAAACTGCGCCGCCCCGACCTCACCATCGCCACCGAGGACCACAACGTCCCGACGATCGACATCGAGCTGCCGATCGCGGATCCCGTTTCCCGCACCCAGGTCGACACCCTTCGCGCCAACTGCAAGGAGTTCGGCGTCCGGCTGCACCCGATGGGCGACGCCGAGCAGGGCATCGTGCACGTCATCGGCCCGCAGCTGGGCCTGACCCAGCCCGGGATGACCGTGGTGTGCGGCGACAGTCACACTTCGACGCACGGTGCCTTCGGCGCCATGGCGTTCGGCATCGGCACCTCCGAGGTCGAACACGTGATGGCCACGCAGACCCTGCCGCTCCGTCCATTCAAGACGATGGCGATCACGGTCGACGGGCAACTGCGGCCCGGTGTCACGGCGAAGGACATCATCCTCGCGGTGATCGCGAAGATCGGCACCGGCGGCGGGCAGGGCTACGTCCTCGAGTACCGCGGCGAGGCCATCGAAAAGCTGTCGATGGAAGCCCGGATGACGGTGTGCAACATGTCCATCGAAGCCGGCGCGCGCGCCGGGCTCATCGCGCCGGACGAGACGACGTTCGCGTATCTGAAGGGCCGTCCGCACGCGCCGCAGGGCGCCGATTGGGACGCCGCCGTCGAGAACTGGCGCGAACTCCGCACGGACGACGACGCCGTCTTCGACGCCGAGGTGCGCCTGAACGCCGACGAACTCACGCCTTTCGTGACCTGGGGCACGAACCCGGGCCAGGGGCTCCCGCTGGGCGCCGAGGTGCCCGACCCGGAGCGCATCGGCGACGAGAACGAGCGCATCGCCGCTGAAAAGGCCCTGTCCTATATGGACCTGAAGCCGGGCACGCCGCTGCGCGAGATCGCGGTGGACACCGTCTTCCTCGGCTCGTGCACGAACGGCCGGATCGAGGATCTGCGGGCCGCCGCGGACGTCCTGCGCGGGCACAAGGTCGCCGATTCGGTGCGGATGCTCGTGGTCCCCGGCTCGATGCGCGTCCGCCAGGCGGCGGAAGCCGAAGGGCTGGACCGGGTCTTCACCGAAGCGGGCGCGGAATGGCGTCAGGCGGGCTGCTCGATGTGCCTCGGCATGAACCCGGACCAGCTCAAGCCGGGCGAGCGCAGCGCGTCGACCTCGAACCGCAACTTCGAAGGCAGGCAGGGCAAGGGCGGCCGGACGCATCTGGTGTCGCCGCTCGTGGCGGCCGCCACGGCCGTGCGGGGAACGCTGTCCAGCCCCGAAGACCTGCAGCCCGCCGCCGCCCGCTGACGGCACTGACATCGCTGACATCCGCGAAGGAGTTCCCAACATGGACGCGTTCACCCACCACACCGGCGTCGGGGTCCCGCTGCGCAGGTCCAACGTGGACACTGACCAGATCATCCCGGCGGTCTACCTCAAGCGCGTGAGCCGCACCGGCTTCGAGGACGGGCTCTTCGCCGCCTGGCGGTCCGACGAGTCGTTCATCCTCAACCAAGAGCCCTTCAAGAACGGGTCGGTCCTGGTCGCGGGCCCGGACTTCGGCACCGGTTCTTCCCGCGAGCACGCGGTCTGGGCCTTGATGGACTACGGCTTCCGGGTCGTGATCTCCTCCCGGTTCGCGGACATCTTCCGCGGCAACTCGGGCAAGCAGGGCCTTGTCGCCGCTCAGGTCGAGCAGGCGGACGTCGAACTGCTGTGGAAGCTGCTCGAAAACGAGCCCGGCACGGAGGTCACGGTGGACCTCGAGTCGAAGACGGTACGGGCCAAGGACTTCACCGCGCCCTTCCAGATCGACGACTACACCCGCTGGCGGCTCCTCGAAGGGCTCGACGACATCGCCCTGACACTCCGCCACGCGGATGAGATCGACACTTTCGAGACCGGGCGCCCCTCCTGGAAGCCCGTGACCCTCCCGGCGGCCTCCGCCTAGGGCCGGTCGAAGGGGGCGGATTCCCTTGCTGAGCAGGGAATCCGCACCCCGGCCGGGGGTCTTGGACACAGCCCCGAAACCACACCGAACGGCACCTCCGGAGGCCCTCAAGGGGTCCCTCGGGAGGCGGAACAGCCCCCGAGACAAGGGAAATTTCCGCGCGTCGTTTGGAATTTGTGCTGCATTGGTAATACCGTGTGCGCTAAGTCGGCCGACGGGGCCGTGTACAAGTAGTTCTTCTTGGAGGACTGGAATGGCCAACAAGGCCCAGCTGATCGAGGCGCTGTCGGAGCGCCTGGGCGACAAGAAGGTCGCGTCGGAGGCCGTCGATGGCCTTGTCGACATCATCATCCGGACGGTCAACAAGGGCGAGAAGGTGAACATCACCGGCTTCGGTGTGTTCGAGAAGCGCGCCCGCGCCGCCCGCACCGCGCGGAACCCGCGCACCGGTGAGACCGTTCGCGTCAAGAAGACCAACGTGCCCGCGTTCCGCGCCGGCACGACCTTCAAGGACGTCATCAGTGGTTCGAAGAAGCTGCCGAAGGCCACCGCTGTGAAGCGCGCGACCGCCGGCACCGCGACTCGTTCCACCGCCACCCGCGCGACGACGACCCGGACGGCCGCCAGCCGCCCGGCCGCGACGCGTTCCACGACCACGCGGACCCGCGCCGCCGCGACGACGACGCGCGCCGCCGCGAAGCCGGCCGCCAAGGCGACCGCGACCAAGGCCGCGGCCAAGACGACCGCGACCAAGGCCGCGCCGAAGACCGCCGCCAAGGCCACGACTCGCGCCACCACGGCCAAGAAGGCGACCGCCACCAAGGCCGCCGCGAAGCCGGCCGCCAAGGCGACCGCTGCCAAGGCTCCCGCGAAGAAGGCTCCGGCCAAGCGGACTTCGGCTGCCGCGAAGAAGAAGTAAGCTCCCTCTCCACGAGTGAGCCAACGGCAAGGCCCCGCGCATCGCGCGGGGCCTTGCCGCATTTCCGGGGCCTCTGTTCAGCCCTCACGCGCTCGCGCGCGGTCTGCGGGGATCTTGTCCGCCACGAATCCGCGGCCGCCCTGTGGGCGAATGTGACGCGATTCTCGTGTTTCCGGCCGAAGTCGCGGAAAAGAATCCGCTTCGATCGTCACTCCGATGGACGCATGGTCCCGATGATCGGCTCCACAGTGGAGCGACGTGCGCCGGTTCGCCTCGACACCGCCGGAGTAGGCGCGTCACCCACGTGGGGGAGCCGCGCCGTCGGATTTCCTTGAGGGGCCAAGCCTGACGCGAGGGTTGCGAAAGCCACTTTCGCAACCTTCAACGTTGCGAAAGCCACTTTCGCAACGGGGAGGCGCGGCGGCCTCGGCCGACGTGGAGCGCGCCCCTTCGCATGTCGCGAAAGCCACTTTCGCGACATCAGACGTCCCGAAAGTGGCTTTCGCGACATCCTCGCGGTACACAGATACGCCCAGCCAGACCTCAAATAGCCCTGTAGCGCGTGAAGGCCTCCTTCCCTCGGCTCAGCCGAGGGAAGGAGGCCTTCACGCGCGATGAAGCCTCAGGGATGGGCTGGCGCGGGCGTGGGCAAAGGCGACGCGAAATAGTCCGCGGCCACCAGTACCGGCCCGTCCTCTTCGGTCGGCGCCCGGAACGACAGCACCCAGAACGAGCCCTTCTTCGACGGCACCACACCGCCGCGCGCGGCGGTCAGGTCGACACCGTCGCGGTCGGCCAGCGCGCTGACGACGTCCGGGATCACCCCGCCCTGGCTGGAGATCACCGGTGTCCCACCGTCTCCGGCGATGGCCAGCAGCCGGGCGACACCGAGCACCGGGTCCGGCCAGTAGCCCTCTTCCGACAGCAGCGGCTCGTGCCGGATCTCGACCCCGAGATCCTCGGCGAGCCCGTTCACCGTCTGGACGCAGCGGAGCCGCGGCGCCGAAAGCACCCTGCCGGGCGCGTAGTGCCGCAGCAGCGAACGCAAAGCCTCGGCCTGACGCTGGCCCGCGTCCGACAGGGGCCGCAGATCGTCGTCGCCGTTCCACTCGTCGCGTTTACCCGCTTTGGCGTGCCGCACCAGGATCACCGTGGTGAGTTCGGGCGGCAGCGCGGAGAACTCGCGCAGCACCCGGACGTCGCCCGGCCGCGTCAACAGTTTCTCCGCCGACTCCGGGTCGAGCCAGCGCAGCTCGTCGACCTCCTCGTTCGGCGCGAACGCGCCGGAAACCGCGTGCGCGGAGAAGTAGTCGACGGTCTTCGGCGCTCCCGCGACGGTGTATTCGGTCCGGACCAGATACCGGCCGAGCACCGCTTCGAATCCGGTCTCCTCGGCGATCTCCCGGACCGCCGCGCCCGCGATGGTCTCGCCCGGATCCAGCTTTCCCTTCGGCAGCGACCAATCGTCGTAGCGCGGCCGGTGGACCAGCGCGACCTCGATCCGGTCTCCCTGACGACGCCAGAGAACGGCTCCAGCCGCCCGCACGGTCCCGCTCATCCCGCCGCTCCGTGCCGCTTCGCCAGTTCGACCTGGTGGTCGCGGACGTCGTCCCCGGACGCGGGGAACGGGGTCCATTCGCCGGTCGAGTTCAGTACCCAGCACCGGGTCGAGGGATGCAGCGCGGATTCGAAGATGTAGTCCAGCTGCGCGGTGAGTTTCGGATCCTTGACCCGCACCAGTGCTTCGATCCGGCGGTCCAGGTTGCGGTGCATCATGTCCGCGCTGCCGATCCAGCGCGTGCCGCCGGCGAGGAAGGTGAAGATCCGCGAGTGCTCCAGGAACCGGCCGAGGATGGAGCGCACGTGGATGTTCTCGCTCAGTCCCTCCACACCCGGCTTCAGCGCGCAGATCCCGCGCACCACGATGTCGACCGGGACTCCGGCCTGCGAGGCGTGGTACAGCGCGTCGATCACCTGCTCGTCGACGAGCGAGTTGCACTTGATCCGGATCCCGGCGGTCTGGCCCGCCCTGGCGAGCTCGATCTCCTCGCCGATCGCGCGCACGATGCCGCGCCGGATCCCGTGCGGTGACGTGAGGATGTTGCGGTAGGTGTCCTGGCGGGAGTACCCGGTCAGCACGTTGAACAGATCCGTCAGGTCCGCGCCGATCGTCGGGTCGGCGGTCAGGATGCCGAGATCCTCGTACAGCCGCGCCGTCTTCGGGTTGTAGTTGCCGGTGCCGATATGGCAGTAGCGGCGGATGGTCGAACCCTCCTGGCGCACCACCATCGACACCTTGCAGTGCGTCTTCAGCCCGACGAGCCCGTAGACCACGTGCACGCCCGCGCGTTCCAGCGTGCGGGCCCAGGTGATGTTGGCCTGTTCGTCGAACCGCGCCTTGATCTCGACCAGCGCGACGACCTGTTTGCCCGCCTCGGCGGCGTCGATCAGCGCGTCGACGATCGGGGAGTCGCCGGAGGTGCGGTACAGCGTTTGCTTGATCGCCAGCACCTTCGAGTCCGCGGCGGCCTGTTCGATGAACCGCTGGACGCTCGTGGAGAACGAGTCGTACGGGTGGTGCACGAGGACGTCGCCCTCGCGCAGCGTCGCGAACACCGACTTCGGCGTCTCGCGCTCACCGAACGCCGGATGCGTGGCGGGAACGAAAGGGCGGTCCTTGAGTTCCTTCCGGTCGACGCCGGACAACTGGTGCAGGCAGGTCAGATCCAGCAGACCCGGGACCTCGACGACGTCGCGCGGGTCGACCTCCAGTTCGCGCAGCAGCAGTTCGAGCATGTGCTCGCTCATGTCCTGCGCCACTTCGAGCCGCACCGGCGGGCCGAACCGCCGCTGCGCCAGTTCGCGTTCCAGCGCCTGGAGAAGATCCTCGTCCCGGTCTTCCTCGACCTCGAAGTCCGCGTTGCGGGTCACCCGGAACGCGTGGTGCTCGGTGACCTCCATCCCGGTGAACAGCTCGCCGAGATGCGCGGCGATCAGTTCCTCCAGCGGCAGGAACGTCGCGGTGCGGACCTCACGCGGCTGCTGCTCGATGCGCATCAGGCGCGGCACATTGCTCGGCACCTTGACGCGCGCGAACCGCTCGGTGCCCGCTTCCGGGTCCCGGACGGTGATCGCGAGGTTGAGCGAAAGGCCGGAGATGTAGGGGAACGGGTGCGCGGGATCGACGGCCAGCGGTGTGAGCACCGGGAAGATCTGCTCGCTGAAGTAGTTGGACAGCCGGAGCTGGTCGGCGCCGGTCAGGTCGTTCCAGCCGACGATGTGGATGTCCTCGTCGGCCAGCTGTGGCCGAAGGTGCAGCTCGAAGGCGTTCGTGTGCCGCTCGACCAGGTCCTGGTTGCGTTTGGCGATGTACGCCAGCTGTTCGCGCGGGGTGAGCCCGTCCGCGCTGCGGACCGGGAGGCCGGTCTCGTCGCGGCGTTTCAGCCCGGCGACCCGCACCATGTAGAACTCGTCCAAATTGGACGCGAAGATCGCCAGGAACTTGGCGCGTTCGAGCAGCGGCTGCGACTCGTCCTCGGCCAGCGCGAGCACGCGCGCGTTGAAGTCCTGCCACGACAGCTCACGGTTGAAGTACCGGTCGTCGGGAAGGCTCCCGGCGGCCGTGGGCGCCGCCGTCACCGCGGGCGGGGCGGCGGGCAGCGCGCGGAACTCCTGGGCGGGGCGGCTCGCCGAGCCACCACGCGTCGCGCGGACGGCCGTGCGCGGGGTCGAACTGTTCGTCTTCCGCGCACGGACGGGTTTCGCCGTGCCGTTGTCCGGTTCCGGTTTCGCGGCGGAGGTCTTCCGCTTCCTTGCCGAGTTCGGGGTGCCGCCGTCATTTGTGCTCACGGGCTTCATTGTTCACCACTCGGGGCGATTATGTGCGCCGCGCGCGGGTCGGCAGGGTGAACTCTCGTCACATCGGCACGCAGGGTGTTCCCAACAGCGTTGAAGTGCGCTTTCCGACACCGAGGGTGCGGACGTGAGCGAGATCATCCGCGGTGTCGACGTCGGCGCGAAGCGATTCCGCGGCGATCGTGAGCGGGGTCGCACCGGAGGCGGTGTGCGCCCGCGCGGAACCCGTGCCGAAGCGGGGTGCCAGCGCCTGCCCCGCGCCCGCGAGCAACAGGGTGGTGCCCGTGCCCTGCCGGTCCGCGACGAACGCCCGTTGCCCGGCGGCCCCGGCCAGCGCGGCGGTGAGGTCTTCGGTCCGCAGCGCGGGCAGATCCGCCTGCAGGGCGCCGACGAGACCGGACGGCCTGTCCCGGTGCAGCAGTTCCTCGCCGTGGCGCAGGGCCGCGTTCAATCCGCCGCGCGACGGTTCGGTGACGATTTCGACGCCCAGCTCGGTGAGATCCGCCACCGACGCCGGGTCGGCGGCGACCACCAGCACCCGCCGGACCCCGTCCGCCGAGGTCGCCGCGGACAACGTGTCGTAGGCCAGCGCCAGCACCAGTTCGGCGTGCCGCTCGGGCACCACGGCGCCGCGAAGCCGTGACTTGCCCTCGGCTGGGCGTTTCATCGGCACTATCAGGTCAAAGCCCACACGGTCCACATCTCACTTCTTACCCGACCCTCCCTGGACCGCGCTCGTATGCGCGCGGCAGGATCAATGGCCTGGGACGACACGTGTGACTTCGAGGAGGACGAATTGGCCCGGCGTGAGAAGGGCGGCATCTGGGTGGGCATCGCCGCCGCACTGTTCTACCCGGCGACGGCCATCGGCAAGCGGGTCTACCGCAACGCCGAGCGGATCCCCCGCGAAGGCGGCGCGCTGCTCCTGCTCAACCACGTGTCCCACATGGACCCGGCGGTGGACGCGGTGTTCGTGCACCGGCAGAAGCGGGTGCCGCGGTTCCTCGGCAAGGAGAGCCTGACCAGGACGCCGCTCTTCGGCAAGATCTTCGTCGGCGCCGGGCAGATCCCGGTGTCCCGCGGTTCGGCCGCCGCCGGCGACAGTCTCAAGGCCGCCCACCAGGCGTTGCGTGACGGCAAGGTCGTGGTGATCTATCCGGAGGGGACGATCACCAAGGACCCGGACGGCTGGCCGAAGAAGCCGTTCACCGGGGCCGCGCGGCTCGCGCTGGAGACCGACGTGCCGGTGATCCCGATCGCCCGCTGGGGCACGAACCACATCTTCAACGGCTACACGAAGAAGTTCACGCCGTTCCCGCGCAAGAAGATCACGCACCTGGTCGGCGAGCCGATGGACCTTTCGGCCTACAAGAACGGTTCGACCCGCAGCGCGTCCAAGCTGCGCGAGGTCACCGACCTGATGATGACGGAGATCACCGCGCTGCTCGCGGAGATCCGGCAGGAGGAACCGCCCGCGAAGAAGCCGGAGGACGACGCCTGATGGCCGAGGTCCAGCGGGTGACCGTGCTCGGCGCCGGATCGTGGGGGACGGCGTTCGCCAAGGTGCTCGGCGACGCCGGTCGCGACGTGACCATGTGGGCCCGGCGGCCCGAGGTCGCGGCCGATATCCGGGAGCGGCATCTCAATTCGTCCTATTTACCCGGTATCGAACTGCCGGAGCGGATCACCGCGACGGCCGATCCGGCCGAAGCCCTCGACGGCGCGCAGGCCGTGGTCCTCGCGGTGCCGAGCCAGACGTTGCGGACCAATCTCTCGGAGTGGTCCGGTCTGCTGCCCTCCGACGCGATCCTCGTGAGCCTCGCGAAGGGTGTCGAGCTGGGCACGCTCAAGCGGATGAGCGAGGTCATCGCCGAGATCGCGCGGGTCGACGACGGGCAGATCGTGGTCGTGTCCGGGCCGAACCTGGCGAAGGAGATCGCGCTGGGGCAGCCCGCGGCGGCGGTGCTGGCGTGCACCGACCACGACAACGCCAAGGCGATCCAGCAGGCGAGTTTCAACCAGTACTTCCGGCCGTACACCAACACCGACGTCGTCGGCTGCGAGCTGGGCGGGGCGTGCAAGAACGTCATCGCGCTCAGCTGCGGGATGGCGGCGGGGCTGGGGCTGGGCACCAACACCACCGCGACGCTGATCACCCGCGGGCTGGCCGAGATGGCCAGGCTCGGCGCGAAACTCGGCGCCGACCCGCTGACCTTCGCCGGGCTCGCCGGTGTCGGAGACCTGGTGGCGACCTGTTCGTCGCCGTTGTCGCGGAACCGGACCTTCGGCGAGCGGCTCGGCCGGGGCGAGACGTTGGAGCAGGCGCTGGCGGCCACTGGCGGGCAGGTCGCCGAGGGTGTCAAGTCGTGCACGTCGATCCGGGAACTGGCGATGGGGCTCGGTGTCGACATGCCGATCACCGACGCGATGCACCGCGTGTGCCACGAAGGTGTCGACCCGCGGCGTGCGGGAGCCGAACTGCTCGGACGGTCGCAGAAGCACGAGTGGTCCTGAGACCGCAATATCGCGACAGACCGGGGCGGATCCGTGTTGCGAGCATGGACGTCAGGTGCGGAACTCACGGTCCACGGTATGAGATCTGTTGACCGCCGGGCTCCGCACTGGTTCGCTGGGAGCATGTTCGCACGTGGGATGACTGTGTCGCGGGGCCTCTCGGGTCTTGGTGCGGTCGCGTGTGCGCGTTTTTCGTGTGCGCAGTGCTGTTGTCGGTGAACCCAGCCCCGACCCCCTGCTCGACACCTTCTTTCTTCTGCGAGGACACCTCCATGTTCGCCGTCCCGGACAACACACTCGTCATTCCCGAAAACCCCGCCCTGCGTCACCCGGTGCGCGTCGCGCTCGAATTCGCCGCGGACCGTGACCGCTGGCGGCACCTGCTGCGTTACGACCCCGACGAGCGCTTTTCGGCGCTCGTCGACGCGGACGAACTGCAGGAGATCTGGTTGATGAGCTGGCTGCCCGGCCAGCACACCGACCTGCACGACCACGAGTTCGCCGCGGGCGCGTTCACCGTCGTCAGCGGGAAGCTGAGCGAGACCGTCGCCCGGCGCGCGACCGACGGACGGGCAGTGACCGAGCTGCACTCGCTGTCGGAAGGGCAGTCCCGCGTCTTCGGCCCCGGCTACATCCACGAAGTGCGCAACGACGGCCCGGATCCCGCCGTCAGCGTGCACGTCTACCGGCACCGGCCCCGCGCCATGCGGCCGTACCACCTGGACCCCATCTCAGGCCCCTCTCGCGTTTAGTCCTCTGAATGCGTTCCTTACGCATTCAGAGGACTAAACGCGGGCATCAGGCGAGGTCGCCGCGCAGGCGGAATTCGGCTTCGACGCGCTCCCGGGAGGCGCCGGTGGCGAGCAGGGTGTGCAGCAGGAGCCGGGATTTGCGCGGGTCCAGCCAGCCCGCCATCGTTGCGCCCATCGCGATCAGATCCGACTCCGAACCCCGGAAGCCGTAGGTGCCGCGGAACGTCGGCCCGGCACCGGTGCGGCCGGCGACCACGATCGGCACCTCCGCCAGGGCCCGCTCGATCACGTCGGCGGACCCCGCCGAAACGTGCCCGGCGCCGTTGGCGGCGAGCACCACTCCCTTGACCCCGGCCTTGACCAGCGTTTCCAGGAGTTCGCCGGTGTCCTCGACGCCGCTCTCGACGATCGGCACCAGCCCGGAGAAGTCCGCGTTCTCCAGCGGCAACGCCGCCGGACGGGCGGCCGCCGGATGGAAGTAGTGAACCAAACCTTCGCTGACCAGGGCGAGCGGGCCGGCGGGGGCCGAGGAGAACGCCTCGACGTGGCTCGAATGCGTCTTCCGGACCCAGCGTCCGGCGTGGACGTCGTCGTTGAACGCGACCAGCGAGCCGCGGCCCCGGCTGCGGGGATCGGCGGCGACGGTCAGCGCGGCGAGGATGTTCCCCGCGCCGTCGGCGCTGGGCAGGCTGGGGTTGCGCATCGCACCGGTGATCACGATGGGCGCCTCGGAAGCCCACGTCAGCTCGAAGAAGTACGCGGTCTCTTCGAGCGTGTCCGTGCCCTGGATCACGACGACGCCTTCAGCGCCTTCGTCGACGGCCCGGGCGGCCCAGTCCCGCGTCCTGATCAGGGTCGCGAAGTCCATCGAGGCGCTGGAAATCCCCGCCAGCGTCTCCGCGCGGACGTCCATCTCGAGGTTCTCGCCGAGGTCGCCGAGCAGGTCGGCGGCGGTGAGCCGGGGGACGGCGTGGTCTTCGCCGTCACCGGGGACCATGGAGATGGTGCCGCCCAGGGCGGCGACGGCGACAAGGGGCCGTTTCTCAGGGGAGACGCTCATACGGACATCTTCCCAAAACTTTGTGAAGGGCAAGGCGAATGTGACACGGCCGCTGGGCGCCCAGGCCCGGACAGAAGCGATGCCCTGAAGGCCACCTTTGAGACATCCAGCGTCCCGAAGGGGGCCTTCAGAACGCTATGCCCGACAAGTACGTGAAGGCCCCTTCCCTCGGCTCAGCCGAAGGGCCCGGCAAAGTCGCATAAGCGCTGGTCGGTGCCCCTCTTGATGACTCGGGCTGGATGTCCGTTTGATGCGCATATGCACGGTTTCTGGTCGGGGTCGTGAGTGGCGATGAGGGTTCTAACGCTCATTGCCACTCACGACCCCTGTGTAATACGCCTGAATCGGGCACCGTCACCCCGAAAGTGTCTCTTGTGGACATTCGAGAAGATGGCAGGCCGATGCAGTAAGCCCCCGTCAGTCGCTTGACCAGCGCTTATGTGACTTAAATGCTCACCGTGCCTTGACCGCCTCGATGGTGAAACTCGCCGCCAGCCGCTGCGGATCCTCGGTCAGCCGCCATTCCTCGGTCGCCTCGTTCAAGGTCATGAACCCCGGCAGCGCGTTCCACGGCACGCTGTCGTGCTCCGCCAGCCGCGTCAGTGTCAGCCCAGCGTCGAGCAGCGACATGACGATCTCGCCCAGCCCGTGGTTCCATTCGTGCGTCCGGTTGTGCTGGAACGAAACGTCGGTGTCCACATAGGTCCCCGGCTCGTCGAACACCAGCGGTTCGGCCTGCTCGAAATACGGGTACTTCGGCGTGATCTGGGGCTGCGTCTCGTCGAGAGTGCCCAGCATCGGGTGCATGTCGCGGATGAACAGCCGTCCGCCCGGCTTCAGCAGCTGCCCGACGACCTGTCCCCAGCGGGCGATGTCCGGCAGCCAGCAGATCGCGCCGATCCCCGTGTAGACGAGGTCGAATTCCCCGGCGCCCAGCACGTCGGCGGCACTGTACACATCGGACTCGTGGTAGTCGATCTCCGCGCCGGTCTCGGCGGCCAGCCGTCGCGCGATCTCCAGCGCGGGCGCGGAAAAGTCGAGACCGGTCATCCGGGCGCCGAGGCG
This sequence comes from Amycolatopsis sp. SB7-3, assembly GCF_041021335.1. Taxonomy (NCBI): domain Bacteria; kingdom Bacillati; phylum Actinomycetota; class Actinomycetes; order Pseudonocardiales; family Pseudonocardiaceae; genus Amycolatopsis; species Amycolatopsis sp. SB7-3. The sequence continues at coordinate 385,537 of NZ_JBFPJQ010000001.1, read as the reverse complement.
GGACAGGGAAAGCGTGTCCGTGCCGATATGGCACTGGAGGTGGACCCCGCGCGCGCCGGAGACGTCGCCGAGCAGTGGCTGGTCGAAGGTGACCACGCCGCTGAGATGCGTCGGATCCGCGACGAACTTCTCGTAGCCGTAGTCGGCCGAAGCGGCGTGCGCGGGAGCGCGTTCGTCCCAGTTCGCCCGGTTGACCGTCACGTAATCCGTCACGACGTCGCGGCCTTCTCGGCGGCGCTGCGCAGCACGCAGAATTCGTTGCCTTCGGGGTCTCCGAGGACGGCCCAGCCGGTGCCGTCGGGATTGCGCCGGTCGTGCAGGAGGGTCGCGCCGAGCTTCAGCAGACGCTCCACCTCTTCGTCGCGCGGGATGTCCGGGGTGAGGCAGAGATGGATCCGGTTCTTCACCGTCTTCGGCTCCGGGACCTGCCCGAAGAACAGCGTGACACCGTTGTCCATCTCGATGATCGCCTCGGGATCGCCGGGCTGATCGTCGTCCGCCATCGGTTTGCCGACGACACCGCTCCAGAACCGGCCCAGTTCGTAGGCGTCGGCGCAGTCGAAGAAGAAGTTCTGTACGACAGAGGTCATGACGCCGCAGTCTGCCCGAGCCCGCGGAACCCGGCCAACGGTTTACGCCAGCCGCAGCCCCGGCGACCGGTGCACCTGCCGTTCCGCGTCGATGACCAGCACCTGGCAGCCCGGCCGCGACGCGACCCACGCGATCCCTTCCGTCCCCATCGCGAAGGCGGCCGTCGCGAGGGAATCCGCGGTGACGAGGTCGTCGGCGGCGACCGTGACGCTCAGCAGCCCGACGGGCGGGCGCCCGGTCCGGCCGTCCAGGATATGCGCGCCGCGTTCGTATTCGGCCGACGTCGCGACCGCGCCGCCGGAGGATTCCACCACGGCGCAGACCGCGTCGGGCCGTTCGGGATGCCGGATGCCGACCCGCCAGGCGCGCCCGGGTTCCGGTTCGCCGGAGGTGACCACGTCGCCGCCGGCGTTGATGCAGAACACGTCCAATCCCTCGGCCAGCAACAGCGACGCCGCCTGCTGCACCGCCCAGCCCTTGACCACCGCGTTCGGATCGAGCCGCCGTCCGGGGAGCCGGGCGGTGAACGCCCCGCCGGACAGCCGTTCGTAGTGGTCGCACAGCGAAAGCACTTCCAGGAGGTCGTCGCTCAGTTCCGAAGGCGAGAGTTCGCCGCGGTCGTAGCGGCAGACCTCGCTGTCGGGCTTGAACGGGCTGAACCGCACGTCGACCTCCCGCAGCCAGCCGAACACGCCGTCGATGGCGTGGTCGACGAGCCCGCCGCCCGCCCGGACGTCGACCGAGACCGGCAACCCCATCACCTGTTCGACGCGGTTCATCTGGCGTCCAGCGCCGCCTGCAGCGATTTGACGTACGACTCGCTCGTCGACGTCGCCCCGGAAACGGTGTCGATGTCGGCGCTCTGCGCGGTCAGCGTCTCCTCCTGCAGGATCGGGATCGCGTCGACCCCTCGGCCGCTCGTCGGCCGCTGCAGCAGACGGACTTCGGCGATTTTGTCCTCGGCCGAGATCACCAGCCGCACCTGCACGGTGCCGTACCGGTTGCTCTCCACCGAGCCGTCGAGGGTGCGCTCGGCGCCCTCGGACGCTCCACCGTCCGCACTCGACGACGGTGCCGGGGCGGGCGCCGCGACCGACACGGTCTCCGAGCCGAGCGGGCCAGGCTCGTACAGCCACACACCGAGGAACCCGGCGGCCGACAGGGCGACCGTGGCCGCGACGATGGTCTTCTTCATGATCGGGTCTCCCTGGTTCAGGCGGCGAGGCTGAAACGTTCGGCGTGGACCTGGCCGCCCGGCACCCGCAGTTCCCGCAGGCTGCGCAGGGTCGCCGAAGTCATCCCGGGCGGGCCGCAGACGAAGACGTCCCGGTCCGCGATATCCGGCACCAGCCGCCGCAGATTGGGGGCACCGAGTACCGGACCGGCCTGATCGGACGGTCCACTGAGGACTCGGACGGCCGCGCCGCGCGCCCGCGCCAAACCGATCAGCTCCGGCAGGAGGACGGCGTCGCGTTCGTCGCGGACGCGGTAGAGCACCACGACGTGCCCGGAGATCTCCTCCAGCAACGCGCGGATCGGGGTGATCCCGACGCCGCCCGCGACCAGCAGCGCGTCCGGCTTCTGTTGGTGCATCGTGGTGAACGCGCCGTACGGGCCTTCGGCGAACACTCGGGTGCCGACCTTGAGCGACCGCAAGGACGCGCTGCCGTCGCCGGCGGCCTTCGCGGTCAGCCGCAGGGTGCGGCCGTCCGGCGCGGCGGAGAGGGAGAACGGATTCGCCTGCCACCAACGATCCCGCGTCATGAAGCGCCACAGGAAGAACTGACCCGCCCTCGCGGGCATCTTGTCGAGGTCCTTGCCGGAGATGTACACCGAGACGACGTCGTGGGATTCGGGGACCACGGCGACGACCTTCAAGCGGTGCCGCAGATTCCGCGCCAGCGGCAGCACCACCCGGCCGGCGACGACGGAGCCGAGCGCGACGCCCCACACCGCCCACCAGTAGACCTGGGCTCCCGGCGAAGAAGCGAACGATCCGCCCAGCGCGATTTGATGCGTGAACGCCAGCACGACCGCGGCGTAGGTGTAGAGGTGGATGAAATGCCAGGTCTCGTACGCCAGCCGTCGCCGGGCGAACCGGGCGGAGACCGCGCCGACGAGCAAGATCAGCGCGAACGCGACGACGGCGCGCAGGATCCCCTCCAGTTTGGTCACCATCGTGACGAACTCGTCGACCACACCGTTGTCCTCGACCTGCGCGTAGCCGAAGACGATGAACACGAAATGGGCGAGCAGCGTCCACAGCAGGCCGAACCCGGTCCAGCGGTGCCAGCCGGTGAGCCGGTCCATCCCCAGGCGGCGGTCGAGCCACGGCAGCCGGGCGACCAGCAGCAACTGGAACGCCATCGTCAGCGCCCCGTACAGCCCGGCGAGCCTGCCGACGCTGATGAGCACGTTGTCCGACGGCCCGGCGGCGAAGAACAGCACGGTCACGGCGGCCACGTTGGCCCCGAGGAAGAGGAAGAGCCCGGCGCGCGCGGCGATCCTGGGCCGGATCGCCGGGCGCGGTCTCACGGCGGTCTGCGTCATGGTGGTCACACGTGGTCCCTTCCGGTCCGGTTCAAGTGCCGAGCCTGCTGTGCCAACCTGTGACCTTTCTTGGCGGAAGCTGTCGGCTTGCTGTCGTATGCGGTCCCGCCTCGCCCTCGCGCGCGCGTTCACGGAGGATGGCCTTTGTGAACACCGAGAACCCCGTGCGCCTGCTGGTGGTGGACGACGAGCCGCATATCGCCGATCTGGTGGCCACCGTCGCCCGCTACGAGGGCTGGCAGGCCGTGACCGCCGGATCGGGCGAGGCCGCGCTGGCCAAGGCGGCCGAATTCGTGCCCGACATCGTCGTGCTCGACCTGATGCTGCCCGGGATCGACGGGTTCACCGTGCTGGACAAGCTCCGCGAAGCCGGGACGGCGGTGCCCGTGGTCTTCCTCACCGCGAAGGACGCGACCGCGGACCGCGTCGCCGGGCTCACCCGGGGCGGTGACGACTACCTCGTGAAACCGTTCTCCGTCGAGGAATTGATGGCGCGGCTGCGCGCGGTCCTGCGACGGAGCACCAACCAGGCCAAGGCCGCGGTGCTGCGGGTCGGCGACCTGACCCTCAACGAGGACACCCGCGAGGTCGCCCGCGACGGCGAACCGGCCGACCTGACCCCGACCGAATACGAACTGCTGCGCTATCTCATGCGGCATTCGCCCACGGTGATGACGAAGGCGCAGATCCTCGACCACGTCTGGGAGTACGACTTCGGCGGCCGGTCCAATGTGGTCGAACTCGTCATCTCGCATCTGCGCCGCAAACTCGACACGGGCGACGAACCGCTGATCCACACCGTGCGCGGCGTGGGCTACGTCGTGCGGCAGGCGGCGAGATGAAGATGGTGCGCCGGTGGTACGACGCCTGGCGCCGGTCGAGGCTCGGAACCCGGCTGGCGCTCGGGCTCGGCGCGCTGGCGCTGGTCGTGTTCGCCGTCGTCGGCACCGTGATGGTCGGCATCATGAAGGGCTATCTGAACGACCGGCTCGACGAACAGCTCGCCAAGACCCAGATCAGCCAGGTGCCGTCGCTGCGCACCACGCACGGCGGGAAACCGCAGCAGGCCTACGGCTGGTTCTCCGCGGTCTTCGCGGTGCAGAACGGCGACGCGCTGCCGCAGACGGGCGGTTCCCTGCCGCCGGACACGAAAGCGCTCGAAAAGGTCGCCGAGGACGCGACGCGGACCGAGGTCCTGCGCACCGTCTACATCGAGGACAAGGGCACGTACCGCGTCCGGGCGTGCCCGATCGAACCGACGCGGAACATCGTGCTGGTCAGCGCCGCGCCGCAGGCGGATCTGGACCGGACGGTCAGCCAGCTGATCATGGTCGAGGTCGTCGCGTTCCTGCTGGCGCTCGCGGTACTGGTGATCGCGGGACGGCTCGTGCTGCGGCGCGGGCTGCGGCCGCTGAGCGACATGGCCGGGACGGCGCACGACATCGCGTCGCACGACCTCACCACGAACGCCGATCTCCCGGTGCGCGCGCGGGCGAACGGCGGCGGCGCCGAGGTCGAGGAACTGCGGACGGCGTTCAACGTCATGTTGGCGCATCTGGATTCCTCGCTGGTCGCACGCCGGGAGGCGAACGAACGATTGCGGCGGTTCATCGCCGACGCCTCCCACGAACTGCGCACGCCGCTGACGTCGATCCGGGGCTACGCCGAGCTTTTCCGCTACGCCGCGGCGAACGAACCCGCCGAACGCGAGGCGCATCTGGCGAAGATCCGGGAAGAGACGCAGCGGATGAGCGTGCTCGTCGACGACCTCCTGCTCCTCGCGCGCCTCGACGCGCCGGAGAGCGAACCACCGTTGCGGCTGGTCGATGTCGACCTCGCCGAGCTGGTCACCGACGCGGGGGAGGCCTTCGCGGCCGGACGCCCGGAGCATCCGCTGAGCGTCGGCGCGTTACCGGAAGGTGTTGTCCTGCAAGCGGATCCGGTGCGCCTGCGGCAGGTGCTGGACAATCTGCTCGCCAACGCCGCGGTGCACACGCCGCCCGGGACCGCGGTGACGTTGTCGGCCGCGGCGTCGGATTCCGAGGTCGTCCTGCGGGTGAGCGACGCCGGGCCCGGGATCCCGCCGGAAGCGCGGGAACGGATCTTCGACCGGTTCTACCGGGTCGACACCGCCCGCACGCGCGGCAACGGCGGGACCGGGCTCGGGCTCTCGGTGGTGCTCTCGCTGGTTTCGGCGCACGGCGGGACGATCGAGGTCGAGAGTGTGCCGGGGGCGACGACGTTCACCGTGCGGCTGCCGCGCCACCGCTCGTAAGCCCCTTCCCGAGTGTCATGAAAGGGCCGTTCAGGACGAAAAATGTCCTGAACGGCCCTTTCATGACATCCGCGAGTGCTACCCGACCCGCCGCTTCACATGGTCCGGCACCGTCCACTCACCGACCAGGTCCACCGACGGCTCCGGCTCCCCGAACACGGTCCGCACCGGCAGCACCCCCGCCCACGCGAGATCGTCCGCGACCTCGTCCTCGGGATCGTCGGGACCTTCGCCGCGCATCTTCACCGACGCCTCGGTGAGGTCCAGCTCCAGTACCGAAACGGACGCGAACTCCTTCGCGTTGATGTCCCGCGCGTGTTCCCACGAACCGGGCGCGAGGTGGTCGGTCAGCACGTGGAGGCCGTGCATCTTCCGGTCGCGATCGGTGACCGCGGCGGCCTTCCCCAGGATCACCGCGCTGCGGTAGTTCATCGAGTGGTTGTTGATCGAGCGCGCGTAGACGATGCCGTCGAGCAGGGTCACCGTGACGCAGACCTCGACGCCGTCGGAGTCGCGCATACTCCTCGCCCCGGTGGATCCGTGCAGGTAGAGCGTGTTCCCGTCGCGGCCGTAGCCGGTCGGGATCACCAGCGGGACGCCGTCGCGCACGACGCCCAGATGGCATATCAGGCCTTCGTCGAGCACCGCGTACAGCGCCGAGCGGTCGGTGAGCGCGCGGTTCTTCTTGCGGCCGAGGGTGGTCCGGTCGGTGGGAGAGAGCGGGGTGGACATGCGACCAGTCTCACCCAGGAGAGTGGCCTGTAATAATGTCCAATTCTCCTATACTTGAGAAGTCCACTTCAGGAGTACGCCATGTCCGACACCGCCCTGCCGGTCAGTCTCGACCGCGATTCGGCCGTCCCGCTCGCGGTCCAGCTGGCCGACGCGTTGCGCGCGGCCGCGGGCGACGGGCATCTGCGCGGCGGGGACAGGCTGCCCTCGACCAGGGCGCTCGCGAGCCGTCTCGGCGTCAGCCGGACGGTGACGTCGGCCGCGTACGAGCAGCTCCACGCGGAGGGCTGGATCGCCGGCCGCCACGGCTCCGGCACGTATGTCACCACCACACCGCCCGCGGACAGGCCGTCGAAAGGGCCCGCGCCCGGAACACCCGCCGCGCCGCCCACGCTGGTCGACCTCACCCCGGGGGTCCCGTGGGCCGACGGCGTCGAGAAGGCCGCTTGGCGCCGCGCGTGGCGGGCCGCCGCCGATCCGCGCCCGACCTATCGCGAGGACCGGGCCGGGCTGCGCGCGTACCGGGACGCCGTGTCCGAACATCTGCTGCGTCACCGCGGTCTCGCGGCCGGAACGGTGCTCGCGACCGGCGGGACCACGGCCGCGGTGATCGAACTCGCGGGCGCGATGCTCTCGCGCGGGGACCGCGTCGCGATCGAGGAGCCGGGTTATCAGCGGGCCGTGCAGGCGTTCCGCCGGGCGGGGATGGAGGTCGTGCCCGTCCCGGTCGACGAAGAGGGCCTGCGCCCGGACGCCGTTCCCGCCGACGTGCGCGCGGTGTACTGCTCGCCCGCGCATCAGTATCCGCTCGGCAGCCGGATGAGCGCGTCGCGCCGCGTCGACCTGGTCGAGCTCGCCCGTGCCCAAGGCATGCTGGTGATCGAGGACGACTACGACGGCGAGCTGCGGTTCGACGTCGCGCCGCTGCCGTTGCTGGCCGCGCTCGCGCCCGACGTCGTCGCGCATCTCGGGACCACCAGCAAGATCCTCACCCCGGCGCTGGGCGCGGGCTGGATGGTCGCGCCCGCCCCGGTCGCGGCCGCGGTGCTGGAGTACCGCGAGGCGACCGGAACGCGGCCGTCGCCCGCGGGGCAGCGGGTACTCGCCGAACTGGCGCGGCACGGCGATCTCGGCAGGCATCTGCGCAAACTCCGGCGGGAACTGTCGGAGCGCCGGTCCCTGGTGTCGGCCGCGCTGACGTCCGCGGGGATCCCGGTGCTCGGCGACGACGCGGGCGCGCATCTGGTCGTCCCTTGTGGATCCGCGGCGGAGGAGACGGCGCGGATGGCGGCGGCGGAACGCGCCGGGATCCGGCTCGACGGGCTGGCCCGGCACTTCGCCGGGACTCCGACGGTGTTCGGGAACCTCATCGGTTACGCGGGCTGCTCGCGCGAGGCGCTCCACACCGCGCTCAAACCGCTGATCGCCGTGCTCGGTTGACCTCGACCAAGCTGGAGGTCATAGCTTGCGTTCATGCGTGAGATCAGAGTGTCCCGGTTCGGCGATCCTGGCGTCCTCGAGCAGGTAGAAGTGCCCACTCCCGAGCCCGGCGCGGGGGAGCTCCGTGTCACGGTGACGGCGGCCGGGGTCGGCTGGCTCGACGCCCTCATCCGGCGAGGTGACGGTCCCGACGTGTTCGCCGTCGAGCCGCCGTACGTCCCGGGCGGGGCGGTGGCGGGCACCGTCGACGCGGTGGGCGACGGCGTCGACGAGGACTGGCTGGGCAAGGCGGTCCTCACCCACGCGCCGGGCGGTTATGGCGGGGGATACGCGGACACGGTCGTCGCGCTGCCGGACGACACCTTCGCGATCCCGGAGAAGCTGGATCCCCGGCACGCGGTGGCCCTGTTCGACGACGGCAGTACCGCGCTGGCGTTGCTGGAGAAGACCCCGGTCGCCGCCGGCGAGCGGGTCCTGGTGATGCCGGGCGTGGGCGGACTCGGCAGTGTCCTGGTGCAGCTCGCCCGCGCCGCGGGCGCGACGGTCGTCGCGGCGGTCCGAGGCGAGGAAAAGGCGGCGATCGCGCGGAAACTGGGCGCCGAGCCGGTCGACTACTCGGCGGCGGACTGGACGGGGGAGGTCCTCGCCCGCACGGGAGGCCACCGGCTGGACGTGGTCTTCGACGGCGTCGGAGGTGAACTCGGCGCCGCATCCTTGACCTTGCTGGGCAACGGCGGACGCTTCTCCGGCTACGGCATGTCCAGCGGGGCGGAGGCCGTGATCGGTGACGCCGACCGCGCCCGGCTGTCCGTTGTGGACATGGCGCAGCTGGTCGGGTTCTGGCCCGACAACGCGCGCCGGGTGCGGGAGATCCTGCGGCGGGCGGCCGAAGGAACGGTGACCCCGGTCATCGGGCGGACGTATCCGCTGGCGGAGGCGTCCGCCGCGCACTCGGACATCGAGGCGCGGCGGTACACCGGGAAGAGCCTGCTCCTGCCCTGAGCGCTCAGAACCGCAGCGGCACCGCGGGGAGGTTGGCGGCGATGACGTCCGAAACGGTCTGGAGCGGCCCCGTCCCCGCGGTGTTCGGCACAGTGAGCGCTGTGTAGACGGGACGATCCACCACGAACCACGTCGCGGTGCCCTCACCCTCGACCTGCAGCCACTGGACGGTGTTGATCGTCCGCAGCTGCGAGGTCCGGGTCAGCTCCGGCGGCTTGCCGAGACCGCACCGCAGGACCACCGGATCGCCGGTGCCCCAGCCGATCGTCGCCTCGGGGGCCGGATCGGCCAGCGTCCGCCGGACCAGCGTGGTGCCGGACGACGTGAGCTCGTGGGGGAGCGCGCCGATGAGTTTCGCGCATTCGGGTGACCCCGACTGCGGCGCCGGGACCGGGACGAGCGGGAGCGGACCATCCGCCGCCGGGGCGTCGGAGTCCGCGCCGCGGGTCAGCCCGAAGACGGCCACGCCCGCGACGAGCAGGATCGCCAGGCAGGCGGCCGCGATCAGCAGGGGTTTCGGGGGAGCGCCGGTGTCCGTGTCAGCCACCGGACCACTACACCACCTCTTACAGATGCACCACCGGGCAGGTCAGCGTACGCGTGATGCCCTCCACGTTCTGCACCTTGGCGACCACGAGCTGGCCGAGCTGGTCGACGGTGTCGGCGGCGGCCTTGACGATGACGTCGTACGGGCCGGTGACATCCTCCGAACTGGTGACACCGGGGATGGTGGAGATCTCCGCGGCGACCGCGGCGGCTTTGCCGACCTCGGTCTGGATGAGGATGTATGCGTGGACCACGGCGCGCCCCTTCGTAAAAGTCGGCTCAAGGTAGGAACGTTGTAGCAACGTATCGCCAGCCCCGGGAAAAACCTAGGGCTTCCGACTATCGGTGATCGATATTTGTCCGGACAAGGGAAAGTGGAGGTGACGGGTGTCACCGAACGACGGCACGGTCGCCGGGACCGGTGAATTCCGGTTGATCGAAGCGGTGACGGCAGGCCGGAAACAGCCGGAGTCGACCCTGCTCGGGCCGGGGGACGACGCGGCCGTCGTGGCCAGCCCGGACGGCCGGACGGTGGCGTCCACCGACGTCCTCGTGCAGGGCGTCCACTTCCGGCTCGACTGGTCCAGTGCCGAACAGGTGGGGCGCAAGGCGGTCGCGGTGAACCTCACCGACATCGCCGCGATGGGCGCCCGCCCGACGTCCGTCCTCATGGGATTCGCCTGCCCGTCGGACACCCCGACGGCACTCGTCACCGAACTCACCCAGGGCATGTGGCTCGAAGCCGATCGCGCCGGCATCGGGATCGTCGGCGGCGACATGGTGCGCGCCGACCAGATCGTGATCAGCGTCACCGCCCTGGGCGACCTCGGCGGCCGGGAGCCGGTGACGCGGTCCGGTGCGCGTCCCGGCGACGTCGTCGCGGTCTGCGGACGGCTCGGCTGGGCGGCCGCCGGTCTCGCCGTGCTCGGCCGGGGTTTCCGGTCACCGGTCAGCGTGGTCAACGCGCAGCGCTGCCCCGAACCGGATTACGAGGCGGGCATCCGCGCGGCCGACGGCGGCGCGACCTCGATGATCGACGTGTCCGACGGGCTCCTGTCCGACCTCGGCCACATCGCCGAGGCGTCCGGCGTGGGGATCGACGTGCGGACGGCGGATCTCGACGTGTCGAGCAGGCTGACCGAGGTCGGCACCGCGCTCGGCGCCGACCCACTGAAATGGGTGCTCACCGGCGGCGAGGACCACGCGTTCGCGGCCACCTTCCCCTCGTTCGCCGAACTGCCGGAGGGCTGGACCGAGATCGGCGTCGTCACCATGCCGGATTCGGGGGTCACGGTGGACGGGAAACGGTACGGCCACGACAGCGGCTGGCAGCACTGGCGTTAGGAGCGTGAAGCCCACCAGGTCGACTCGCCGGCGACGGTGAAGCCGAGGGATTCGTACAGCGGCCTGCCCGCTTTGGACGCGGTGAGGGTCACCGGCCTTTCCGCCAAGGGGACGAGGGAACCGAGCATCACGGCTCGCCCGACGCCGCGGGAGCGGAACGCCGGCGGCGTGGCGACCCAGTAATGGCTGCCGAAGCCGTCCTCGACGACGGTGACGCACGCCCCGGCGACCTCGCCGTCGAGCCGCGCGACGAACACGTCGACCCCCCGCTCGTCGAGCAGGGTCATGGGGAACAGCTCTCCCGCGCGGTAGGGCTCGAACCGGTCGAGTTCGAAACCCGCGATGACCGCGCGTTCGGCGGCTCGCAGGTCTTCCTCCCCGTCGACCCGGGCCACCTCCATCGAGGGTTCGGCGACCGGGGAGGGCGGGCGCAGCATGACGGGCATCCGCCAGCTGCGCATATCCCCGAGGTGGCTCAGATCGGTGACGCTGAAGGGATCCTCGGCGTCCACCGGGCCCTTCGCCCGCCTGGCGAGCTCCGTGATCTCCGCCACCTCGGCGTCGGTGAGGCCGGGTTCCTGGATCAGGACACGCAATCCCGCGCGCTCGTCACCGGCGACGGCGAGAAAACCGTTGCGGCGGATCACTTCGTGACCGCGGGAGCGGCCGGTGGCCGCCCAGAAGGCGGCGGAGTTGCGGGCCTGGCGGAGTTGCGCCTCGGCGAGGCCTGCTTCGATCGACATGAGCAGAACCTAGCGCTCGCTTCCCCGCCGGGAGGGCGGATCGCTAATCTCGCGCTCATGGACCTTCGTGTGCTGGCCTACGACCACCCCGACGCGGTGAAACTGTTGGCCGAAGCCCAGCTCGAGCTGGCCGCCCGGTACGGCAGCGAAGACGAGACGCCCATGGACGCGGCGCAGTTCGCCGCGCCGAAGGGACTGTTCCTGGCCGCCTACCTCGACGACGTCCCGGTCGCGTGCGGTGCCTGGCGGGCGCACGACGGTCCGGACCCGCTGCGGCCCGGCGACGCCGAGATCAAGCGGATGTTCGTGATGGCCTCGGCGCGCGGCCGTGGCCTCGCGCGGGCGCTGCTCGCCGACCTGGAGCGGACGGCCGCCGAGGCCGGGCGGCTGCGCATGGTGCTGGAGACCGGGGACAAGCAGCCGGAAGCCATCGCGCTGTACGAGTCGGCCGGTTACCGGGAGATCCCGGGTTTCGGGTACTACAAGGACGAGCCGGAAAGCATCTGTTACGGCAAGTCGCTGGTATAGGAGGACGGATGCCGATCTACGCACTGGGCGACCTCGAACCCTCGATCCACCCGGACGCCTACGTCCATCCCGACGCGACGGTGATCGGCGACGTCCGGATCGCGGCGTTCGCGTCGGTGTGGCCGCAGACGGTGCTGCGAGGCGACCACGGGTACATCGAGATCGGCGAGCGGTCCAACGTCCAGGACGGCTGCGTCCTGCACTGCACCCGCAAGGAGCCGACGATCATCGGGAAGTCCTCCGCCGTCGGGCATTCCGTGCACATCGAGGGCGCGCGGATCGGCGAAGGCTGCCTGATCGCTTCGGGATCGGTGGTGCTGAACGGAACCGTCGTCGAGGACGGCGGGATGGTCGGCGCGGGCGCAGTTCTCTCCTACGGGTCCTATGTGGACAGTGGGCAGATCGCGCTCGGCGTCCCGGCGAAGACGCGGCCGAACACGTCGTTCGGGCCGGACATGATCAAGCTCGTGGTGGACGGGTATGTCGAGCGGGCTGCCCGGTTCCGGGTCGAACTCCGGCGGCTCGACGGACGTGAGTAAGCTCGCACGCCGTGACCGCACGACCGCTGCAGGACATCGTCGAAGCAGGCTGGGCGCAGGCCCTCGAACCGGTGGCGCCGCAGGTCGCCGCGATGGGGGAATTCCTCCGCGCGGAGATCGCCGCGGGCCGGACCTATCTCCCGGCGGGTGAACACGTGCTGCGGGCGTTCCAGCAGCCGTTCCACGACGTGCGGGTGCTGATCGTCGGGCAGGACCCGTATCCGACGCCCGGGCACGCGGTCGGGCTGAGCTTCTCGGTGGCGCCGGACGTCCGGCCGATCCCGAAGAGCCTGATCAACATCTACAAGGAGTACTGCGAAGACCTCGGGTACCCGCTTCCGTCGAACGGCGACCTGACGCCGTGGGCCGACCAGGGAGTCCTGCTGCTCAACAGGTCGCTGACCGTGCAGCCGGGCAAGTCGAACTCGCACCAGGGCAAGGGCTGGGAAGCGGTCACCGAACAGGCCATCAAGGCCCTCGCGGCGCGGGACGAGCCGATGGTCGCGATCCTGTGGGGCCGCAACGCGCGGAATCTGAAGCCGATGCTGGGGAAGGTGCCGTGCATCGAATCGGCGCACCCGAGCCCGCTCTCGGCGCATGCCGGCTTCTTCGGCTCGCGGCCGTTCAGCCGGGCGAATCAGCTGCTGGCCGATCAGGGCGCCGGCCCGGTGGAGTGGAAGCTCCCCTGAGCTTTTGCGCGTGAAGGCCTCCTTCCCTCGGCTGAGCCGAGGGAAGGAGGCCTTCACGCGCATTGAGGCACTTGTGTGACAGCAGTGACCGCTGTGACTCCTGAGGTTTCGCCGCGGTCCGTGAAGGCCTCCTTCACTACCTTCAGGGTAGGGAAGGAGGCCTTCACGGACGGTGCGGGCTGCGGCTCGGTCACCGTGGTCGTGAGTGGCGATTCGGGTTCTAAGCCGAATCGCCACTCACGACCAACGCCACCCGACCGCCACCAGAGCACAAAAAATGGCGGGTGCTCCGAAGAGCACCCGCCATTCCCCAAAAACCCGGCTCAGCCGCGAACGACCTTGCCCGCCTTGATGCACGAGGTGCAGGCGTTCAGGCGCTTGCGCTGGGACAGACCGATCTTGGCGTGAACGGTCTGGATGTTCGGGTTCCACCGGCGGTTGGTACGCCGGTGGGAGTGCGAGACCGACTTGCCAAAGCCCGGTCCCTTGCCACAGACGTCGCACACGGCAGCCACGTCGAACTCCTCTGGATCTGGGACAAAGAATGATGCGCCCAGCATGCTGGGCAACTCGACCATAGTAACCAGTGGCTCAGAGCCCTCCGGCACCGGGTCGATACCCTCGCTGGAACAGGTAGGAGGTTACGGGGTGCGGGTGCTGGACGTGGCGGCGGTCTCGGCTTGGTCCGCGGCCTGTGTGCACAGCTTGGCCGTGCTGCGGCCGGCGATCGACGGCATCAACGTCTACCCGGTCGCCGACTCCGACACCGGCTCCAACCTGCTGTTCACCATGACCGCGGCCCGCGACGCGCTGGCGGGGGCCGAGCCCGCGACGACCGCCGAGGCGCTGGCGGCGTTCGCCAAGGGCGCGGTCGCGGCGGCCAAGGGCAACTCCGGCGTGATCATGTCGCAGGTCGTGCGCGGGATCGCCGAGTCGGCGGCCGCGAGGGAGCTCGACGGGCCCGGGCTCGCGGAGGCGCTCGGCTGCGCGGACCGGGCCGCCACGGGCGCGGTGAGCCGTCCGGTGGCCGGGACCATCCTGACCGTCCTCCACACCGTCGCCGCGGCCGTCCGCGACGCGACGGGCTCACTCGAAGAGGTGGCCGCGGAGGCCGCGCGCGTCGCCGCCGAAGCGCTCGAAGAGACCCCGAAGCAGCTGCCCGTCCTGGCGGTGGCCGGGGTGGTCGACGCGGGTGCCCGCGGCCTGGTCGCGGTCCTCGACGCCCTCTCCGGCGTGATCTCCGGCGGCGTCACCGAGCCGGAGCACCCGCTCGAAGCGCATCACCATCACACGATCGACGCGCCGACCGCGTGGGAGGTCATGTACCTGCTCGACGGCGTCGACGAAGGCAGCCTTCCCGGGCTTCGCAAGACCCTCAGCGGCCTCGGCGACAGCGTCACGGTCGCCGGGGACGGCGCGGGCGCGTACGCCGTCCATGTCCACTGCGCGGACATCGGCGCGGCGCTGGAGGCCGGGATCGAGCTCGGCCGCCCCCGCCGCGTCCGGGTCGAGCCGCTGATCACGCCCACCCCGGTCGAGGTCGGCGGGGGGATCGACCGGTCCGTGGTCGCCGTGGTCCACGGTGGGCAGCTGGCCGAGCTCCTCCGCGCGGAGGGGGTCGCGGTGCTGGCGGTCCCGCAGGGCAGCGAGCCGACGGTCGAGGAGATGCTGGGCCTGATCAACGAGGCCGCCGGGCACCACGTCACCGTCCTTCCCGGCGGTCAGCGGCTGACCGCGGCGGCCGACGCGGCGGCCGGGCACGCGATGGCGGCGGATCGCGACGTCGTCGTCATCCCATGCGTTTCACCCGTCCAGGTGCTCGCCGCGCTGGCCGTCCACGACAAGGACCGCCGCACCAACGACGACGTGGTCGCGATGGCCGAAGCGGCGGCCGCGACCAGGCGTGGCGAACTGCGGATCGCGCAGGAGGAGTCGCTAACCTGGGTGGGCCGGGCGCAGGCCGGTGACGTCGTCGGCCTCGTCGACGGCGAGGTCGTGCTGATCGAGCCCGCGCCCGCCTCGGAGACGAGCCTGGTCGCGGCGGCGGTCGGCGTGCTGAACCGGATGCTGGCCCTCGGCGGCGAGCTGGTCACCGTGCTGACCGGCGTGGACGCGCCGGTCCGGCTGCCCGGTGAGCTGGCCGACCAGCTTCGCCTGGAGCATCCCGAGGTCGAATTGACGAGTTACGCCGGCGGTCAGTCCGACGCCGTGCTGCTGATGGGGGTGGAGTGACCGCATGACCAACCTGCGCGCGGACCTCAAACTGGTCGTGGGCGCGGCGACGGCGAAGGCGCTGGCCAAGGGCCTCAAGATCGAGACGGTCAGCGACCTCCTGCGCCATTACCCACGCCGCTACGCCGAGCGCGGGCAGCTCACCGACATCGCCGGTCTCGAACTCGGCGAGCACGCCACCGTGATGGCGCGGATCGAGCGGGTCAACAAGCGCCGGATGAAGGCGCGCAGCGGCACCTTGCTCGAAATGGTGATCACCGACGGCAAACGCCGCCTGCAGTGCACCTTCTTCAACCAGGCCTGGCGTGAGAAGGAGCTCGTGCCCGGCAAGAACGGGCTGTTCGCGGGCAAGGTCACCGCCTTCCGCGACGTCCTCCAGCTGGCGAACCCCGAATACGAACTGTTCGACGCCGACCGGCAGGCCGAAGCGATGGACGACTTCCTCGCCGAGATCATCCCGGTGTACCCGGCGGCGCAGGGGATCCCGACCTGGGTGATCGCCAAGGCCGTCCGGCAGGTGCTGGACGTGCTGGAGGTCGACGAGGACCCGATGCCGATCGAGCTGCTCGCCCAGTACGGCCTGCCCAGCCTGGAAAGCGCGCTGCGCGGTATCCACCGTCCGTCTGGCTGGGACGCGCTGAACTCCGCACGCCGGCGGCTCAAATGGGACGAAGCCATGGCGGTGCAGCTGATTTTCGCGCAGCGACGGCATTCCCTGGTCTCGCGGCCCGCGAAAGCCTGCCCGCACACCGAAGGCGGCATCCTCGACGCCTTCGACAAGCGGCTCCCTTTCGCGCTGACGTCGGGCCAGCAGGAGATCGGTGAAGAGATCGCCCGCGATCTGTCCACCGAGCATCCGATGAACCGGCTGCTGCAGGGCGAGGTCGGTTCCGGCAAGACGGTGGTCGCGCTGCGCGCCATGCTGCAGGTCGTCGATTCCGGACGGCAGGCGGCGATGCTCGCGCCGACGGAGGTCCTCGCCGCGCAGCACGCGCGGTCGCTGCGCGAGATGCTGGGCGACCTCGGGCAGGCGGGCGAACTCGGCGGCGCGGAGAACGCGACGCGGGTGACCCTGCTGACCGGTTCGATGGGCGCCAAGGAACGCAAGAAGGCGTTGCTGGAGACGGTCAGCGGCGAGGCCGGGATCGTCGTCGGCACGCACGCGCTCATCCAGGACACCGTGTCCTTCGCGGATCTCGGCCTGGTCGTGGTCGACGAACAGCACCGCTTCGGCGTGGAGCAGCGGGACGCGCTGCGTTCCCGCGGTTCCGACGAGACCAGCCCGCACGTCCTCGTCATGACCGCGACACCCATCCCGCGCACGGTCGCGATGACCGTCTACGGCGACCTGGAGACGTCCGCGCTGCGCGTGATGCCCGCCGGCCGGTCGCCGATCAAGACCTCGGTGGTGCCGGTCGCGGAGCGGCCCGCCTGGCTGGACCGGGCGTGGCAGCGGGTCCGCGAGGAATGCGGCAAGGGGCACCAGGCGTACATCGTCTGCCCGCGTATCGGGGACGAACCGGCTTCGGACAAGGGGGACAAGCGGCCCGCGCTCGCCGTCCTCGACGTGGCGCCCGAGCTGGCCGAAGGACCGTTGAAGGGGCTGAAGATCGGCGCCCTGCACGGCCGGATGCCCGCCGACGACAAGGACGCCGTGATGCAGGCGTTCGCCAAAGGTGACCTGGACGTGCTCGTCGCGACCACCGTGATCGAGGTCGGCGTGAACGTGCCGAACGCGACGGCGATGGTGATCATGGACGCCGACCGCTTCGGCATCAGCCAGCTGCACCAGTTGCGCGGCCGGGTCGGCCGGGGCAGCGTGCCGGGGCTGTGCCTGCTGGTCACCGAAACCCTGGACGGGACGACCACCCGCGAGCGGCTCGCCGCCGTCGAGTCCACGACGGACGGTTTCGAACTGTCCAGAATGGACTTGGAACTGCGCCGCGAGGGCGACATCCTCGGCGCCGCGCAGTCGGGGAAGAAGTCGACGCTGAAGCTGCTGTCGTTGCTGCAGGACGAGGAGGTCATCGCCGAGGCGAGGGCCCGCGCGTCGGAAATCGTCGAAAAGGACCCGGCCTTGGGGAATTACTTGGGGCTGGCGCACATGATCGCGGACGTCGTCGACGAAGATCGCGTGGAGTACCTGGAAAAAAGCTGACGTGAACATCTCTGCCCGATCGGACCTTGCCGCCGGACGGGCAGAGGGGTTTTCCTCGATCCGTACGGGCGAGGGAGGCCGGGATGACAGCAGCGGTGCGGGTCCAGCTCGGTGAGGAGGGGGCCGACGCGGAACGGGTCGAGCGGCTCGCCGGGTACCTCCGAGGCGAACTGATCGATCGCGGCGTCTCCGACGTCAAGGCGTTGCCCGCCGGCGAGGCGCCACCAGGTTCGCGGGGCTTCGACGTGGCGACCGCGGGCGGCCTGCTCGTCACGCTCGGGAAGTCCGCCGACGGCCTGCGCTCGGTGGTGACAGCCGTGCGGGAATGGCTTTCGCGCGGCGGACGGGTGAAACGCACGGTCCGGCTGGAGATCGACGGCGACGTGCTGGAGCTGTCCGAAGCGACGCTCACCGATCAGGACAAACTCGTCGATCTCTTCGTGCGCAGGCATTCGTCGTCATGACCGGCGAACGGCGGGCCCTGATCATCGCCAACGGGGAGTACGACAACCCCGGGCTGAGCGCGCTGCGGTCCCCGGCCGCCGACGCCGAGGCGCTCGCCGAGGTCCTCGCGGACCGTGCCGTCAGCGAGTTCGACGTCCAGGTGGTACGCGACGAGACCGCGCACGTGATCGCGGGCCGGGTCGAGGATCTGTTCGCCGACAGCGCGCCGGACGACGTCCTGCTGGTGCATTTCTCTTGCCACGGCTTGAAAAGCGAATCGGGCGAGCTGTTCTTCGCCGCCCGCAACACCCGGCCGGAGCGGCTCGCGTCGACCGCCGTCCCCGCCGACTTCGTCCAGCGCTGTATGCGGATGAGCCGGTCGCGCAGCATCGTCCTCCTGCTGGACTGCTGTTACGGCGGCGCTTTCAGCCAGGGGGTCGCCGTGCGCGCCACCGGCGAGGCCAACGTGCTCGACGCGTTCCCCGGCGGGGGTTTCGGCGGCCGCGGCCGCGCGGTGATCACGGCGTCGAACTCCATCGAATACGCCTTCGAGGGTGATCAGCTCGCCGACGACCACGCGCGGCCGTCGGTGTTCACCTCGGCACTGGTCGACGGGTTGCGGACGGGCGACGCGGACCGCGACGAGGACGGCTGGATCGCGCTCAGCGAGCTCTACGACTACCTGTTCGACAGCGTCCGGGAACGGAATCCGAATCAGACACCCAGTCGTGACATCGAGATGCAGGGCGAGCTGTACCTGGCCAGGAGCAGGCGCCGCCGGATCAAACCGTCGCCGGTCCCGGCCGATCTGCGCGCGGCGAGCGAGGATCCCAACATGTTCACCCGCCTCGGCGCGGTGACCGAACTCCAGCGACGGCTGACGAGCGAGAACCTGTCGGTCGCCATCGGTGCGCACGAGGTCCTCACGACGATGGCGCAGACCGACATCCGGCATATCGCCGAGGCCGCCGAACTGGCGCGGGCGGAAGCACGGGTGCGGGCAGAGTCCGACGTGGTCCGGTTCGGCGAGGTCGTCCGGGGAACGCGGCCGGTGGCGCGCGTCCGGCTGGCCGGGCCGCCGATCGCGCGGGCGTGCCACTTCGCTTCGTCGCATTCCTGGCTGCGGGTGACCGAGGACGCCGACGGCGCCGAGATCTCCCTGGAGCTTTCGGAACTCGGGGCGTTCGACGGGCGGATCACGGTGACCGGACCGACCGGCGAGGTCGTGGTGCGGGTCGAGGGCCAGGTGGTCGCGGAACCCGCGCCGGTGCCGCCGTCGCGGCCCGAACCGGCTCCGGAGCCCGCCCCGCCCGTGGAGATCCCGGAAGCGGCGGTCGTGGAACCCGTGCGGCCGGTCGAAGCGGCGCCGAAGTCCGAGCCGTTCGCCATCGCCGCCGGTCTGCTCGCGTTCGTCGCCGCGGTGTACCTGGTGCCGATCAGTTTCGCGCTCAGCCACAGCATGGAGGACTTCTTCGAAGACGGCGGCTGGACGGTCTTACCGCTCGTCGCCTTCGCGACCGCGGTGGGGATTCTGATGCTCCTGCCGAACACCCGCCGGATGACGGGGCCGGGCGCACTGTGCGGGCTCGCGCTGCTGTCGGCGATCCCGTCCGGGCCGGTACTGCTGGTCCTCACTGATGGCTGCCTGGTCGCGGGCGCCGTCTGCGCGCTGATCGCGGTGCGGCGTGACCGGAGTTTCCGCCTCGGGCTGGGGAAGCCGAGGGACGGACTCGCCGTCGCGGCCCTCGTGGCGGGGGCCGCCGGTACGGCCGGGCTGGTGGCGGAGGCCGTCGAACTGCTCGACTACTCGTCGAGCCGGGCCGACGAGGCCGCGATCTACCTCGTGGTCTCGGTGGTGCTTCTGATCGGGACGTTGCTCGGTGTGCTGCTGCGGCCGGCGGCCTTCGGGATCGCCTTCCTCGGTGGGGTGGCCGGAGGCGGCATCGTCATGGTGTGCGTGCTTTCCTACGCGATGCCGAGCAGTTCGAGCGTCACCGGCGCGGGCTGGTGGATCGCGCTGGGGGCGGTGCTCGCGCTGGCCGCCGTGACCGGTTTCGCCGCCCGTAAAGCGAACGGCTGACGATGGCCACGATCCGCCTCGCGACCGTCGAGGACGCCTGGCCCATCGCAGAGGTGAACGTGCGGTCGTGGCAGTCGGCGTACCAGGGCCTGCTGCCCGAGCTCTATCTTCGCGATCTGTCCGTGGAGGGACGGGCGGCCCGCTGGCAGCGGACGCTCGCCGATCCCGCCAACTGGGGCGACATCCTGGTCCTGGTCGAAGACGGATCGCTGCTCGGCTTCACCGCCGTCGACCGGATCCGCGGGGAACTGCGCGCGATCTACCTCGAACCGGCGCGCTGGGGCACCGGACTGGGCAGGCTGCTGCTCGACACCGCGGTCGCCGCGCTGCGGGATTCGGGGCACCGCGAGGCGACGCTCTGGGTGCTCGAAACCAACGAACGCGCCCAGCGTTTCTACTCGGCCGGGGGGTGGGCGCCGGACGGGGCGACGAAGACCGACACCATGCCCGGCGAGGATGTCCCGCTTTCCGAAGTGCGCTACCGGATCGATCTCGTCAGCGCTTGAACCAGGCGGTCTCTTCGGGTTTGTTGAGGGTGACGATGATGCCGACGGCGATGCCCATACCGATCAGCTGGGTGATCGCCCCGCCGTTGACCAGGCTGATCAGTCCCATGACGACGGAGAGCCCTTCCACGGCGATGACCGTCGGCCGCACCCAGGGCGAACCGTGGGAAATCCTTATCGCGCAAGCGATCAGCACGACGGCGACGACGAAACCGAGGATCGCCAGCGCCAGGGCGAGGCCGGCTTCCTCGTTGCCGTGGTCGAGTTCGTTGATCGCGAGCGCGGTCACGAGCACGCTGACGAGGACGTTGAGGACCGCTTGCACCCAAAGGAAAACGCGGACGATCTTGAGTTGGCGCGGCATCTCCCGCGTCGGCTTCCGGACTTCCTCGGTCATGACGGTCCCCTCTCGTGGCACGGAGATACCAGTCTGGCCCGGAAGGTTCCCGGCGCTGACGGTAAAACTGACCAACCCTTCCGCATTCAGAGGACTAAACGCGGGTGGTTGGTACCCCGAACTACCGCATTTAGTCCTCTGAATGCGGGAGGGGGACGAAGGCGCCGGAGGCGGCAGCGGCGGCCACGGCCCTTGCGGTGACCCGAGCGTCCGCCAGCGTGACACTTTCCCGCGACAGGAAGAGCCGGTAGAACATCGGCCCGCACACCGCCCGCACCAGTTCGTCGCCATCCGTGCCTGGCGGGATCTCGCCCCGCGCGACGGCCCGTTCCGCGATCGGCGCCATACGCACGTGCCGGTCGGCGTAGAAGTCGTGCAGTGCCTCGGCCGCTTGCGGCGACTGGAACGCCGCCAGCACCGACGCCGTCGGCAGTTCCTTCAGCGCGGGCTCGGTGAAATACCGCACCACCTCGGCCGCGAGTTCGTACAGATCGTTCTCGAGCGACCCCGTGTCGGGGGCTTTCCAGTCGTCCTCCGCACCCATCTGCAGCGCGGCGGCGACGAGACCGTCCGGTGAGGACCAGCGCCGGTACACCGTGGTCTTGTGCACGCCGGACCGCTCGGCGACCGCGTCCACGGTCAGTTCGCCGAACCCGCGTTCGGCCAGCAGATCGAGGGTGGCGTGCAGGACGGCTTGGCGCGTGCGCTCGGTCCGGCCGCCGGGCCGCTGGGTACCGGAGGTTGCCAATTGCTACTCCTGTTGCGTTAGTGTGGCCAGTATGTCAGACCCAGCGAAGATCGCCGAACTCGTCGGGGACGCCAAGATCGTCGCCATCGGTGAGAACAACCACCACGTCCGCGAGTTCGGGGACCTGCGCAATCGTTTGCTCCGCCTCCTCGTCGAGCAGCACGGCTTCCGGGTCTTGGCGTTCGAATCCGGATTCGCCGAAGGACAGCTCGTCGAAGACTGGCTGAAGGGCGCGCCCGGGGACGTCGCCGACATCGGTCGCGACGGCTTCACATTCTCGCTCGGTGAGTCCCCCGAGGCGCACGAAATGCTGACGTGGCTCCGCGAACGGGGCGACGTCCGGTACTACGGCCTCGACGTACCGAGTTCCGCGGGCTCGCCGGTACCGTCGCTCGACGCCGTCCGCGCCTATCTGTCCACTGTGGATGAGAACGCCACGGGCCTCGTCGACGCGGCGATCGAAGCGACCAAGGGGTACGCGTCGGTCAGCAGCGCGGACGCGCCCGCCAAGTACGCCGCCCTGGACGCCGAGGCCAAGGACAAGGCGACCGTGGCGCTCACGCGGCTCAAGACCCACCTCACCTCGCTGCGTCCCGTTTACGGGGACACCGCCGTCGCGGAGCACCACGTCGAAGGCGCGTTGCGCGTCGACGCGTACCTCGCCGAGGTCGCCGCGATGATGTCCGGCGCCGCGCCCGCCTTGCAGAGCGGTTCGCGCGACGCGTACATGGCCGACACCGTCCGGCTGATCCGGCGGCTTCACGGTGACGACACGAAGATCGTCGTGATGCTCCACAACGGACACCTCCAGCGCGTGCCGTTCTCGCCGTTCCCCGGCCTCACCTCGCCGTCGGCGGGGACGCATCTGGCCGCCGAATTCGGCGACGACTACTTCGCGCTCGGGCTCACCGCGGTCGAGGGTGAGACCACCGGGCTCAAGCCCGATCCTGAAGCACGGCTCGGGTTCACCGTGTACCGCCAAAACCTCGAAGCACCGGTGGACGGCAGCGTCGAAGCCGAAGGCCCTGGGTTGATGGATCTCCGCGCACGGCGGGGAACCGCTGGACCCCAGAGCATCCGGCACGCGCACCTGTTCAACCCCGTCGACGTCGTGGAGGCGTTCGACGCGCTGGTCTGCTTCCCGAAATCGACGGTCAGCGCCCATATCGGCCAAGACCAGTCGAACGGGTGACGCTCCGGGGTTGCCGCCCCACAGGTACAGGCGTAGAGCCAAGGCATGATCATTCGACTGGTACGGATCATGGCCGCGCTGGCGCTCCTGGTGCTGGTGGCGCAGCCCGCTTCCGCGACGGAAGTCCAGCAGAACCCGCCGAACTGGGGGCTGGACCGGATCGACCAGCGAACGGGCCTCGATCAGCTCTACCACTACGAGACCGACGCCAAGGACGTCACGGTCTACGTGATCGACAGCGGGGTCGACGCGGCGCATCCGGACTTCGGGGGCCGCGTCAAACCCGGTAAGGACTTCCTGAACGGCGGCAC
This sequence comes from Amycolatopsis sp. SB7-3, assembly GCF_041021335.1. Lineage (NCBI taxonomy): Bacteria > Bacillati > Actinomycetota > Actinomycetes > Pseudonocardiales > Pseudonocardiaceae > Amycolatopsis > Amycolatopsis sp. SB7-3. The sequence goes on along the minus strand of NZ_JBFPJQ010000001.1, from coordinate 362,490 downwards.
GGACACCTCCGACACCAACGGTCACGGCACGTACCTGGCCGGTGTCGCCGCGTCGAGGACCTTCGGCGTCGCGAAGGCCGCGCAGATCGTCCCGGTCCGGGTGATCGACGCGCAGGGCGGCGGCGCGACGGACAAGATCATCGCGGGTATCGACTGGGTGACACAGAACGCACAGCAGCCCGCCGTCGCCGTCCTCGGTATCGGCGGTGCGGCCAACGACCAGCTCGACGCGGCCGTCCGGGCGCTCGCGGCCGTCGTCCCGGTCGCCCTCCCGGCGGGCGGCGAGGCCACCGACGCGGGGAAGTTCTCACCCGGCCGGGTCACCGAGGCGCTCACCGTCGGATCGACCGACGCCAGTGACCAGGTCGGGTCGACGTCGAACTACGGCGAGGTCGTCGACCTGTTCGCACCCGGCGTCGACGTGCCGGGACCCAACGCGGGTGGAAGCGGTGGCCGGGTGCTCAGCGGCACGTCGTCGGCCGCCGCGCACGTCGCCGGGGTGGCCGCGCTGTACCGGGCCCTGCACCCGGACGCCTCGGCGCCGGACGTCGCGAAAGCCCTCGTCGACCTCGCTTCCGTCGATGTGCTGACCGGCGTCCACGAGGGCACCGCGAACAGGTTGCTGCAGAGTCCCGGAGCGCAACTCAGCCAGGGATGATGTCCATCACCTGGGCAACAACTCCCGCCCTGCGGGAGCAAGCAGGTAACGTGCCTCACCTACCGATCCGATGATGGGAAGGACCGGCATGTTCCGCAAGGTACTGGTCGCCAACCGGGGTGAGATCGCCATCCGCGCGTTCCGCGCCGGATTCGAGCTCGGCGCGGGCACGGTGGCTGTGTTCCCGCACGAAGACCGCAATTCGCTCCACCGGCTGAAGGCCGACGAGGCCTATGAGATCGGCGAACCCGGTCACCCGGTGCGGGCCTATCTGTCGGTCGAGGAAATCGTGGCGGCCGCCAAGAAGGCGGGCGCAGACGCCGTCTACCCCGGCTACGGCTTCCTCTCCGAGAACCCGGACCTCGCGCGCGCGTGCGAGGACGAAGGAATCACCTTCGTCGGACCGAGCGCGGACATCCTCGAGCTGACCGGCAACAAGGCCCGCGCGGTCAAGGCCGCCCGCGACGCCGGTGTGCCGGTGCTGGGTTCTTCCGAACCGTCCTCCGACGTCGACGCGCTGATCGCCGCGGCCGAGGAGATCGGCTTCCCGGTGTTCGTCAAGGCCGTCGCCGGTGGTGGCGGGCGCGGTATGCGCCGCGTCCAGGACCCGGCGCAGCTGCGCGAGTCCATCGAGGCCGCCGCGCGCGAGGCCGAGTCGGCCTTCGGCGACCCGACGGTGTTCATCGAGAAGGCCGTCGTCGAGCCGCGCCACATCGAGGTCCAGATCCTCGCCGACGGCGCGGGCAACGTGATCCACCTCTACGAGCGCGACTGCTCGGTCCAGCGGCGGCACCAGAAGGTCGTCGAGCTGGCCCCGGCGCCGAACCTGCCGTCCGAACTGCGGGACCGGATCTGCGCCGACGCGGTGAAGTTCGCCCGCCAGATCGGCTACCGCAACGCCGGCACCGTCGAGTTCCTGCTCGACCGGGACGGCAACCACGTCTTCATCGAGATGAACCCGCGTATCCAGGTCGAGCACACGGTGACCGAGGAGGTCACCGACGTCGATCTCGTCCAGTCGCAGCTGCGCATCGCCTCCGGTGAGACACTCGAAGACCTCGGCCTGTCGCAGGACAAGGTGTACCTGCGCGGCGCCGCCCTGCAGTGCCGCATCACCACCGAGGATCCCGCCAACGGCTTCCGCCCGGACACCGGGATGATCAGCGCGTACCGCTCGCCCGGTGGTTCCGGCATCCGCCTCGACGGCGGGACGGCGTTCGCCGGCACCGAGATCAGCGCGCACTTCGACTCGCTGCTGGTGAAGCTCAGCTGCCGAGGCCGCGACTTCAAGACCGCCGTCGGCCGCGCCCGCCGCGCCGTCGCCGAGTTCCGGATCCGCGGTGTGGCCACGAACATCCCGTTCCTGCAGGCCGTCCTCGACGACCCGGACTTCCGCGAAGGCCGCGTCACGACGTCGTTCATCGAGGAGCGCCCGCATCTGCTCACCGCGCGCCATTCGGCCGACCGCGGGACCAGGCTGCTGACCTACCTCGCCGACAAGACGGTCAACAAGCCGCACGGCGAACGTCCGCGCACCCTCGACCCGCAGCTCAAACTGCCCAAGCTGCCCAAGGGCCTCGAACCGGCGCCCGGCTCGAAGCAGAAGCTCACCGAACTCGGCCCGGAGGGCTTCGCCCGCTGGCTGCGGGAGTCGCCGACCATCGGCGTCACCGACACCACCTTCCGCGACGCGCACCAGTCGCTGCTCGCCACCCGCGTGCGGACGAAGGATCTGCTCGCCGTCGCGCCGGTCGTAGCGCGGACCACGCCGCAGCTGCTTTCGCTGGAGTGCTGGGGCGGCGCGACCTACGACGTCGCGCTGCGGTTCCTCGCCGAAGACCCGTGGGAGCGGCTGGCGAAGCTGCGGGAAGCGGTGCCGAACATCTGCCTGCAGATGCTGCTGCGCGGCCGCAACACCGTCGGCTACACGCCGTACCCCGCCGAGGTGACCAACGCCTTCGTCGAGGAGGCGACGGCGACCGGCATCGACATCTTCCGGATCTTCGACGCGCTCAACGACGTCGAGCAGATGCGCCCGGCGATCGAAGCCGTCCGCGAGACCGGATCCGCCGTGGCCGAGGTGGCGCTCTGCTACACCTCGGATCTGTCGGACCCGTCGGAGAAGCTGTACACGCTGGACTACTACCTCAAGCTGGCGGAACAGATCGTCGGCGCGGGGGCGCACGTCCTGGCCATCAAGGACATGGCGGGCCTGCTGCGGGCGCCGGCGGCGGTGCGGCTGGTTTCCGCGCTGCGCAAGGAATTCGACCTCCCGGTGCATATCCACACGCACGACACCGCGGGTGGGCAGCTGGCGACGTACCTCGCCGCGATCCAGGCCGGGGCGGACGCCGTCGACGGTGCCGTCGCGTCGATGGCGGGCACGACGTCGCAGCCGTCGCTGTCCGCGCTCGTCGCGGCCACCGACCACTCGGACCGGCCGACCGGGCTGGACCTGCAGGCCATCGGCGACCTGGAGCCGTACTGGGAGAGCGTGCGCAAGATCTACGCGCCGTTCGAGGCGGGGCTCTCGTCGCCGACCGGGCGCGTGTACCACCACGAGATCCCGGGCGGTCAGCTGTCGAACCTGCGCACGCAGGCGATTTCGCTCGGCCTCGGCGAGCGGTTCGAGGACATCGAGGCGATGTACGCGGCCGCGGACAAGATCCTCGGGCACCTGGTCAAGGTCACGCCTTCGTCCAAAGTGGTCGGTGACCTCGCGCTGCACCTCGTCGGCGCGGGCGTCTCGCCCTCGGATTTCGAGACGGAGCCGAACAAGTTCGACATCCCGGACTCGGTGATCGGCTTCCTGCGCGGCGAACTGGGCGACCCGCCCGGCGGCTGGCCGGAGCCGTTCCGCACCAAGGCCCTCGAAGGCCGCGCGCAGCCGAAGCCGGTGCAGGAACTGTCCGAAGAGGACCGCAAGGGGCTCGCCGAAGACCGGCGCGCGACGCTGAACCGGCTGCTGTTCCCCGGGCCCACGAAGGACTTCGAGGCGCACCGCGAGCAGTACGGCGACACTTCGGTGCTGCCGTCCAAGGACTTCTTCTACGGCCTGCGGCCGGGCGAGGAGTACTCGGTCGACCTGGAACAGGGTGTCCGGCTGCTGATCGAGCTGGAGGCCATCGGCGAGGCCGACGAACGCGGCCTGCGCACGGTGATGTCCACGCTCAACGGCCAGCTGCGCCCGATCCAGGTCCGTGACACCTCGATCGCGTCGGACATCCCGGCGACGGAGAAGGCCGCCAAGGGCGACCCGAAGCAGATCGCCGCGCCGTTCGCGGGCGTGGTCACGCTGCAGGTGTCCGAGGGCGACGAGGTCGAGGCCGGTGCCACGGTCGCGACCATCGAGGCGATGAAGATGGAGGCGTCGATCACGGCGTCGACCGGCGGCAAGGTGTCGCGGCGCGCGATCAACGCCGTCCAGCAGGTGGAAGGCGGGGACCTGCTGCTCGTCCTGGAGTGATTTGCCCGTGAAGGCCCCCTTCCCTCGGCTCAGCCGAGGGAAGGGGGCCTTCACACGGAACGGCGGGGCGATGGTGTCGCGAAAGCCACTTTCGGGACATCGGACGTCACGAAAGTGGCTTTCGCGACATAGTCGCCGGGCTCAGGATGACCGTCGATCCCAGCCTTCGCCGACGTTGCGAAAGCCACTTTCGCAACGTTGAAGGTTGCGAAAGTGGCTTTCGCAACGTCGGCATCTCGGCCGGCCTTCACACGCTTGCGGACGTCGCTAACGTGGACCGGTGCTGATCAACGCCGTACCCCAGTTCCAGGGCGCACTGACCGAGCGGGCGCCGGAGCTGCCCGAGGGCTGCGTCGCGCTCGCCGAGCTCGCGGGCCACGTGCTGGGCATGCCGGTGCACCACATCCGGCAGACGCGCGAGACCTCGCCCGCGGTCGACGGCATCGCCAACCGCGCGGTGCTCACCGGCACGAACCGGGCCGCACAGCTCGCCGCACTGGAGGCGCCCGGCGGGCCCGTGCTCACCATCGGCGGTGACTGCGGTGTCGAGCTGATCCCGATCGGCGTCGCGCGCTACCGCTTCGGTCCGGGGCTCGGCGTCGCCTGGTTCGACGCGCATTCCGACCTCAACACCGCGGAGACGTCGCCGTCGGGCGCGTTCCACGGCATGGTGCTGCGGTCGCTGCTCGGCGAGGGCGACCCGGAGTTCGCCGCGAATCCGCCGGTCGAACCCGGACGCGTGGTGCTCGCCGGGACGCGGGCCTTCGACGACGCCGAGCGGGCCGTGGTCGAGCGCGGGCTCGTCGTCGAGACGGCCGACGTCGCCGCCGGGCTGGCCGGCGCGGACAAGGTGTACGTCCATCTCGATCTCGACGTGCTCGATCCGGCGGAGTTCGACGGGCTGAACTATCCGGAGCCCGGTGGCTTGACGATCGAACGTCTGGTGACGATGCTTCGCGGGCTGAGCGATTTCGAGGTCGTCGGTGCGGGGATCACCGAATGCGCCGGCACCGAGGTCCGCGTGCTGGCCCCCGTGCTCGAAGTACTCGGTGAATTGCTCACCGGAAAGCGATGACGCTGCGTCACGGTCGCATCCACTTCGGCCGTTCGTACGTACCGCGCGAGGCGTTTGCCGGGCACTTGTCATCAAAATTCAGGGCTGCCCCGTGATTTTGTCACGATGGTGACAAGAAATCGGTTTCTTCTGCGAAAGGTGACACATTCACGGGCGACTTCGCGATGTGTTCGTTGTCACCCCACGACGATCGTGGGATGTCAGGACGCTGGGCGGAGCAAAGGAGCTGCGATGTCGGTGGAGCGCGGAATCGAACACGCTGCGCAGCCTCCCGCGGTACTTCCCCGCAAACTCGCCGACATTTTGCGACCGGAGCTCGGCAGTCTCGCCAACGAGATCGTCGACGAGATCCGGGCGACCATCCCCGCGTACGCGCGCCCGCTCGACGGGCCCTACGGCAAATCGATCCGTGCGGGCGTCGAGTACGCGATCACGCTCTTCGTCGCCCAGATCGCGGATCCCAGCGTCTCCAAGGAACAGTCGCACGAGGTCCATCACCGGCTCGGGCAGAACGAGATGCGGGAAGGCCGCAGTCTCGACACCCTCCAGTCGGCCTACCGGGTCGGCGCCCGGGTCTCGTGGCGGCGCATCATGCGCGTCGGCCGCCGCAGCGGGCTCTCGTCCGCGGTGATGTCGCAACTGGCCGACGCGATGCTCGCGTTCATGGACGAACTCGCGTCCGTCGCGCTGGACGGGTACCTCGAAGCGAAGGCGCGCACCGCCGGCGCGCTGGACACGTGGCGCCGCAAACTGCTGCACCTGGTGCTGGAGACGCCGCCCGCGCCGTCGAAGGCGATCGCGGAACTCGCGCAGCTGACCGGCTGGACGGTGCCCGAACGCGCCACCCCGGTGGTGCTGCACCCGATCGGCGAGACCGTCAGACCCCGGCGGCACAACGCGGTGGATTCGGACGTCCTCGCCGAACTCGACTGCGCTGAGCCGCGTCTGCTCGTCCCCGGCGAGATCTCGATCGCCCGTCTGGCCACCCTGCAGGCCGCGCTGCCGGAGTACCGGCTGTCGATCGGCCCGTGCCGTCCGCTGGATTCCGTCGCCGATTCCCTCCGCTGGGCGCGCGAAGCCTTGCACCTGTCCGAACGCGGCATCATCCAGGCCCGTCGGGTGATCCGCGCCGAAGACCATCTCGCCACCCTGCTCGTGAACGCCGACGCCGCGCTGACCTGCCAGCTGCGCGAACGGCTGTTCGCCCCGCTCGCCGAAATGACCGGGAAGCAGCGGGAACGGTTGCTCGAAACCCTCCGCGCCTGGCTCGACAGCCAGGGCAACGTCGTCGACATCGCCGAGCGGCTCCAGGTGCATCCGCAGACCGTCCGGTACCGCATGCGGCAGCTGCAGGCGACCTTCGGCGAGCACCTGCGCGATCCGGGGGCGCGGTTCGAGATGGAGCTCGCGCTGCGGGCCGGGGTCGGCCTTTCCGCTTCGCCCGAAGGCTTCACGCTTCCGGAGGTGCTGCCGTCGCCGCGTAAGAGTCCACAGTGGACGCCGAGCGGATCGTAGGTGCCCGCCTGGATGTCATGAAAGGGCCGTTCAGGACGAAAAACGTCCTGAACGGCCCTTTCATGACACTCGTCAGCGGCCCGCCGGCGGCTCGACGTTCGGGCACTTGCGCTCAGGTTCCCAAGGCAACCCGACCTGGTTGACCCCGACGCAGGCCTGGTTCCCCGGCCCCGAAGCCATCCCGGTCAGCAGCGAGTCGAGATCCTCCTTCGCGCCGCAGCCCGAGAACGGGGGGAGCGTGAAGTCCCGATAGGCGGGATCCGTCCACTTCGGATCGGTGCGCACCACGCCGCCGGTGAACATCCCGTACTTCTCCCCGCGAAGATTGATCTTGATCGGCTCGGCGGTGAGGCAGTGGTCGCCGACGTCGAGGGCGACCCCGTTGATGGTGACCCCGCTCAGTTTCCCGTAGACCTTGAGCGGGGTGAGGACGGTCGAGCTGCCCTCCGGTTCCGGGATCGAAACGCCGTCGACGTCGATGATGTGATTGCCGGTCGCGTAGTCCTCCGGCAGCAGCTCCATGGTCGCGGTGATCGGGACGAAACCGAAACCGAGGAAGCTCATCTTGCTCGGCGGCATGATGACGGAGCCGGTGATCTTGCCGGGCCCTTCGGTGTTCTCCAGATCGACGTGCCACACCGCGTTGACCATGAACGCGGGCTTCAGCCGGGCGAAGGCGCCGAGCTTCGTGATGGACGACGTGCCCTGAAGCTCGAACGGCTGCAACGCGATCGGGAAGAGGGCGTCGGCGTGGACGTCGTCCGCGGCCCGCGCGTCGGTACCGGGTTTCTTCTGCTCGCCGGGTTTGCCGGACTGCGGCTTGGGTTTTCCGAGCGGCAGGAGCGCGACACTGCCGAGAAGCGTGTTCTGGTCCGGCTTCTGAGTGCAGGTGATCGGTTTGAGCGGCGTCTCCGCGGCGGTCAGCGCGAGCGACGGCGCGCCCGTGCTCAGCCGCAGTTCGGACGGCACCTTCAGCAGGATGTCGGGGACGGTGCCCGTCGCGACCAGCTTCAGTTCGCCGGTGGCGGGGACCTTCGTCGCCGGGATCGTCACGGACACCGGGATCGGGGTCTTCTTGTCCCCGTTCGCGGCCGTGAGTTCGACGGTCGCGCCACCCGTGACCTCGGCGACGGTTCCGAGCGAGCCCTCACCGATCGTGAAGGTCAGCGAGAAGTCCTTGATCTGAACGGGTTTCCCGGTCGGGACGACTTTCGGCAGCGTCGCCTGGACGTCCATGGTGACCGGCCGTTCCCCGGCGGGATCCGGGAAGACACAGGTGTTCGCGAGGCTCTGGTGCGCGGACGTGGTGCCCTGCGACGGCGCCGGCGGTGGCGTGTCCGGATCGGTCGCGGCCGAAGAGGACAGTGCCCCGCTCACCCCCACGAGCAGGATGACGCCCGCCAGAACGGGAAACCTCCCGAGTGCCCGGCGAACCTGCTGCGTCATGGGTGTTCCTCTCGTGCCTCGCGCGGATGGAGACCGTGCGGGGCGGGCGTCCCCGCCCCGCACGGGTGGTTCATCAGGTGATCGGGATCGCCGGGCTGAACGCGCGGTTCTGCGCCGGGTTGGTGTTCTTCACCGTGCAGTTGAAGTTCCACGCCGTCCAGGTGCCGTCCTTCTTGTGGAAGTCCAGCGGAGCGTTGATCGTGGTCCCGAGGGAGATCACGCCCGAGCCGGGAGCGCCCGCGGTCAGCGTCGGAACACCGGTGCCGGCGTCCTGGACGATGTTGAACGACCGGGGGCCGGGCACGTACGGGTTGATCTGGGTCGGAACGTCCAGGTTGGTCACCGTCGCCGACGTCGGGGTGGCGTTGGTGGCGGTGATCGGCATGTTGGCCTTGCCGCGGACACCGTCGTAGTTGGCGGCGTTGAGCAGCGCGTTGATGGTCGCGTTGATCGTCGCGGTGCCGCCGACACTCGACGGAGTGGCGGTGCCGCCGGAGGCGACCGAGTCCGGCCCGACGAAGTTCGCCTTCACGTCCAGCTGCTGCTGGCCGATGCCGGGGAAGTTGCACATGTAGGCGACGGTGCCGGTGGCGTAGGTGGTCGCGGCGGCGGCCGTGCCGGCGGTGAGCACGGCGACGGCGCCGAGCACGATGCCGGTGGTGGCGACGCCTGCCGACAGCTTGCCAAGTCTACGGGACATACCTGTCATCTCCTTTGATCCAGTTTACGTCTCGGGCGGCTTTCCCCATGCGCCTTTCGGCGGATTTTTCTGATCAAATATGCTCGACTCGAGCGGCTTTCTCGGTGGTGGGGTAAACCGAGGTTACCCGCGAGTTATGTACGTAACAAGGATTCATGTCGACATGTTTCGAAGTGGGTGAGACGCCCGTTCTTTCTTGTCAGCGGGCGCTGAATGCGATTATGAAGTTTGTCCGTGGATGACAAAGAGGCGGCCGATCGGTGCAGCCGGGTTAACATTCGGCGCATGTCTTCCGAGAATCGACGATCGGCATCACGACGGGTAGCGGGCGTCGCGATTACCGTAATGATCGCAACGGTTTCCCTTTGCGGTACGGCGAGCGCCGCGCAGACCGGCGAAGCGCGGCCATGGGGGAGCAACGACTACGGGCAGGGGACCATACCGGCCGCCGCGCTCGGCGCCAGTGCGGTTTCCGCCGGCGCGATCACCCATCTCGCGCTCAAGGACGGCGGGGTGATCGCCTGGGGGAACGACAGTTACGGCCAGTTGTCGGTTCCGGCGGCGGCCACGTCCGGCGTCTCGGCGATCGCCGCCGGCTGGGCGCACGAACTCGCGCTGAAGAACGGCGGGGTCATCGCCTGGGGCAACGGTTTCTACGGCCAGAACGTCGTGCCGTCGTCCGCGACCTCGGGGGTCACGGCGATCTCCACCAGCGCGTACTTCAACCTGGCGCTCAAAACGAACGGCAGCGTGGTGAGCTGGGGCTCGCGGACCACGGTCCCCGCGTCCGTGTCCTCCGGGGTCACCGCGATCTCGGCGGGCGGCGACCACGGGCTCGCGCTGAAGAACGGCGGCGTGATCGGGTGGGGCAGCAACGGAAAGGGCCAGATCACGGTGCCCGCGGCGGCGACCTCCGGGGTCAGCGCGGTCTCGGCGGGGCTCCGGCACAGCATCGCGCTGAAGAACGGCGGCGTGATCGCGTGGGGCGACAACTTCTACGGCCAGGCCACGGTTCCGCCGGAAGCGCAGTCCGGCGTGGTCGCCATCGACGCGGGCTTCAACCACAACGTCGCGCTGAAGGCCGACGGGAGTGTCTTCGCCTGGGGCAGCAACGTGAAGTCCGAAAGCCGTGACACCAGCACGGAACCGCCGACGGACTTCTGGAAGTTCTCCGGCGTGTGCGCTCCGGTCTACGCCGTTTCCGCCGGTGACAGCACCGGCGTCGCGCTGGTCGACCCCACGGCGCCGTACTTCTGCTGACGTTCCGTGAAGGCCTCCTGGAGGGACCCAGGGTCCCTCAAGGAGGCCTTCACGGACTTGAGTGTCAGGACAGGTTCGACTTCATGCTCAGGTTGATCGTGTTGTCGGGACCGGAGATCAACGCCCCCAGCGCGAGGTCGTTGATGAAGCAGTCCTTGAACTCGGGGATGGTGAAGGTGCCCGAGGACGGGATCGTCTCCGCGAACAGGTCGACGTTCTTCGACACCAGGGTCAGGTCGAGCGGCTTGACCGTCTTGCAGGCGTTCGGCACCGTCGGCAGCGGGATGACCGGCCAGAACAGGCCGACCACGATGTTGTCGATCAGCATGTTCGCCTGTGAGTGGGTGGTCAGGTCGCCGTTGGCCAGCGTGCCGGTGACCGGGCCGGTCGGCTCGATCCGCACGCGGGCCTTGATCTTGAAGACCCCCGAGACCAGCGAGATGTTCGCCGTCGACGGCGGCAGGGCCAGATCGCCGCGGATGCCGACGTTGTCACCGTCGATGACCAGTGCGCCGTTGAGCTGACCGGGGCCGAGGTCGAGGGTGCCGCCGGTCTTCTTGACCGTGGTCTTCCCGGTGACGGTGTAGGAGACCGGGATCTCCACCGGGTCGTCCGCCAGCGCGGGGGTCGCGGCGAGGCTGCCCGCCATGGCGAGCGCGGACGTGAGCGCGACGACCGTGCCGAGACGGCGACGGGCTGTTTTAGGGCGCGTTCGACCGAACATGGGATTCTCCTCGTTTTCTCTCCTGGTTTACAAAGCGGATCACCTGGGGATGAGGTCAGTGATGACCCAATTGTCGCCTTCGCGTTCCGCGGTGATCGAAAGCTGTGCCGCGGCCGCCGTCGAAGAATTGTTGTCGGCCCGGACGGCCGCTTGATCGAGGAATACCAGCAGCCTCGCTTTACCGCCGCCGAGTTCCTGGACGGCGGATGAGGAGACCCGCGTGGTGAGGACCAGTTTCTGTGCCGGAGCCTTTTCCCGGACTTGGGCGAACAGCCGGTTATAGGACTCCAGCGCCTTTCCTCTGAGAACCGCGGCAGCCGCCTTTTCGGTGACGTCGGTCCGGTCGTAGGAATAGGAGAAGATCTTGTCGAGCGCCACCGTCACCGCGGAGTTCACCTCGGCCGTCGCGCCGACGTCGGTGAGCGCGGTGTTGGCCGCCGACGGCGTCGCCGAGATCGACCTCGCCTCCAGCGTGAACCACACCCCGGCCGCCACCAGCACGGCCGCCGCGACCAGCAGGATCAGTGGCAGGTCCGGCCGGCGGGACGGCTTCCGGGCGGCCTCTTCGGTGGTCTCTTCGGCCGTGGTCTCGGGCTCGGTCTCCGCAGTGACATCGGTGTCGGTGTCGGCCGTGGCGGTCATCGCGCACCCACCGGCAGCTGGTCGAGCGCGCTGAGCTTCCAGCCCTCGTCCGTCCTGGTCAGCCCGGCGGCGAAGCGGTTGCGTTTCGTCGTCGGCGCCGCGCCTTCCTTCGCCATCGTGATCTCCACCGATGCCAGCATCTTGGCCGTTCCCGCGTGGTCGTCGAGTTCGCTGATCGCCGCGTCGAGCACCTTGCCCGTCGAGACCGTCGCGTCCTTGGTGAGCGCCTGCCTGGTCGCGTCGTCGGTCTTGCCCACCTGATCGCGCAGCGGGCCGGTCGACGCCGCGAGCCAGTCGGCGATGCCCTGGTCGACCCGGTGATGATCGAGGCTCGTCAGCCGGGCGACGAGTTCGCGTCCGGACTTCAGCGCTTCGTCGCGGGAGTTGCCGTAGGACACGGCCTCGGAAGCCGTCGCGGTGAACCAGGTGTACCCGGCCCATCCCGCGAACGCGCAGGCCGCGGCGAACACCGCGATCGCGATCTTCAGTTTCGCAGCCACAACATCTCCTCGAGGCTGGTGGACGTCGGCTGGCCGTCGGCGCCGAAGCCGCCGGGGATCGCGGCGGGCGGGACGCCGCCCTTCGGCGCGTTCTGCGAGCCGCGGACCGAACTCGCGTCGCCCCTGTCGAGCGTGCACGCGGCACTCGTGTTGAACGGCAGGGCCGAGAGCTCCGCGCTGTTCCGGACCTTCGTGCCCTCGTAGCCCTTGGTGCACGGCATCGGGTCGAAGAAGGTCAGGACCAGCCCGATCTTCCCGGACTCCTCGTCGACGGCCGCGTCCACCGCGGACACCGCCTTCGGGGTGTTGATCAGCAGCTGCCGGAGGCCGTCGGTGCGCGCCGAGAACACGTGCGACGTCGTGAGCAGGTTCGCCAGCAGGATCGGCAGCCCCGGCTCGTTGTCCCGCAGCAGACTGGAAAGCTGTGTCGCCGCGTCGGGCGCCGTCGCGATCAGCCGCCGCAGGTCACCGTCCGAACGGGACAGCTGCTCGGCGAACTGCTTGGCGTTGCCGCTGAACTGCCGCCAGGCCTGCGACGAGTCGACCTGGGTCTTCAGCACGGTCGAGCCGTCGGTGATCAGCTTCTCCGTCTGCGGCAGGTGATCCGACGCCTGTTTGGTGAAGTCGGTGGTGGAGTCCAGCAGCACCTGCAGATTCGCGCCGGAACCGCGCAGGGCGTTGTCGAGTTCGTCGACCACGGTCCGCAGGTCCTCGGTCGGCACCGACGCGGTCAGCGAGTCCAGATCGGTCAGCAGATTCTGCACCGGCAGCGGAACGGTCGTCGCCTCACGCGGGATGACCGAACCCTCGGCGAGGAACGGCCCGTCGCCGGTCCGGGGTTGCAGGTCGACGAACTGCTCGCCGACCGCGGACCGGTTCGCCACGACCGCCCGCGAGTTCGCGGGGATCGGCGGCGCGCCGTCGTCGATCAGCAGATCCGCCTCCATCCCGCCGTCGGTGAGCCGCAGTTCGCCGACCCGGCCGACGGCGACACCCCGGTAGGTCACCTCGCCGTTGGTGAACAGGCCCCCGCCGTCGGTCAGCGCGAGCTTCACGGTGTACCCGCTCGCCCCGAAGAGCCTGCCGAGCCCCGCGTAGTTCGCCCCGACGAACGCCGTCGTCGCCAGGGCGAGGATCACGAACGCGATCACCTGGATCCGGACACGGGTGGTGAGCATCAGCTACCTCCGGAGGACGGCAGCGGCAGGGTCGGGAGCCCCGGCGGGACCCCTTCGCCCGGGGGAGGGAGTTCGACGCCCGGCGCGGGGATCATCGTGGCGTAGACGTTCAGGTAGTCGCCCTTGATCCCGTCGCGGACGGCGTCGGTGAACGGGAACGTCGGCAGGATCTCCAGCGACTTGGGCAGGCTCTCGCCGGCGTCGGCCAGCCGTTTCAGGATCGGTGCGAGCGCGGTGAGGTCCGCGACGAGATCGGCACGGCTCTTCTTGATCACGTCGACGCCGACTCCCGAGAGCCGGTCCAGCGACTGCAGCATCGAGACGAGCTGGGTGCGCTGATCGGAGAGGCTCTGGAGGCCGGGCGTGAGATCGGTGAGCGCGCCTTCGACCTGCTTCTTCCGGTTCGCCAGCGTGGCCGAGAGCTGGTTGAGCCCGTCGAGCGCCGAGGTGATCTCGGAGCGGTGGGAGTCCAGGTTGGACACCAGCTTCTCCACAGTGGACAGGAACGAGCGGATCTCCTCCTCGTTGCCGTCCATCACCTTCGACAGCTCGCGGTTGATGGTCTGGAGCTGACCGATCCCGCCGCCGTTGAGCAGCAGGGACAGCGCGCCGAAGATCTCCTCGAACTCCGGGTTGCGGTTCGTGCTCGAGACGGGGATCACCGCGCCGTGGCCCAGCCTGCCCTCGGCCTTCGCCGCGCTCGGGGCGAGTTCGATGAACTTCTCGCCGAGCAGGCTGGACTGCCGCAGCCGCGCGATGGCGTTGGCGGGCAGGTGGACGTCGCCGTTGACCGCCAGGACGGTCTCGGCCGTCCAGCCGTCCTCGCCGAGCCTGATCGTCTCGACCCGGCCGACCGGGACGTCGCCGACCTTCACCGCGGCCTGCGGGACCAGGTCGAGCACGTCGGCGAACTGCACGGTCACCCGGTACGGATGGTCGCCGATGTCCGCGCCGCCGGGCAGCGGCAGGTCGTAGACGCCCTTGAAATCCGACGAGCAGGCGGTGAGCGCGACGCAGCACGCGGCGAGCGCGGCGATCGCCCGTTTCGTGGCCATCATCGCCCCCCGGTGTAGGTGTCGCCGGCGACGGGCAGCGGGAGCGGGGCGTATTCGAGCATGTTGCCGCGGCTCTGCAGTTTGCCGGTCTTCGGGTCGACGGCTTCGAGCACGTTCGTCACCGCCAGCGGGATCGTGTCGAGGGTCTCGGCCAGCGCGGCCCGTTTGTCGACCAGCGTCCCGGTCGTCACCGCGAGCTTGTCCACATTGGACTTGATCAGCGCGCGGTTCTCCTTGATGAACTGCTGAATCTCCGCGAGCGCACTACCGAGGCCGTTGAGCGCGCGAGCGAGTTCGTCCTTGTTCGCGGCCAGTGTCCCGGTCACCGAGGCGAGCTGCTTGTTGACCTCGCTGACGTTGCGGTCGTTGGTCGCCAGCATCGAGGTGAACCGCTGCAGCTCGTCGACGGTGGCGAACAGGTTCTGCGAGTTCCCGGACAGGGTCCTCGCGAGGTCGGCGAAGTTGCGCACCGACTCGTTGAACGGTTTGCCGTTGCCCTGCAGGTTCTTCGCGCCGGTGCGCAGCAGATCCGAAAGCGCGCCGTCGGCGTTCGCCCCCTTGGGGCCGAGCGCCTTGGCGAGCGTGTCGAGGCTGGAGTAGAGCTGGTCGAGTTCCACCGGGGTGCCGGTGCGCTCGACCGGGATCACCGCGCCGTCGTCCAGCCGGTTTCCCGCGCGGGTGAGCTTGGTGAACTGGACGTATCGGTCCGCCACCACGCTCGGCGCCACGACCAGGACGTTCGTGTCGGCGGCGATCGGTGTCGAGCCGTCTACGGTCAGCACGACCTTGACTCGCTCTCCTTCCGGGGCGACCGATTCCACCTGGCCGACCCGGACGCCGAGCACGCGCACGTCCGATCCACTGTAGACACCGACCGCGCGTGAGAAGTACACGGTGACGCGGTCGAGCCCGCTGCCGGAGAAGATCCACCAGAGCCCGCCGACGACGGCCAGCGCGAGCACGAGCGCGAGGGTGACGAATCTGCTGATCACCGGCGGCCTCCCGGGATCTTCGGGGTGCAGGGGTCCCGGTTCTCCGGGACGAGGCCGCACAGGTAGCCGTCCACCCAGCGCCCGTTGCCGAGCGAGTTGTTCACCACGCGGAAGTACGGCGCGGCGAGGTCGAGGCTCTTGGCGAGATTGTCGTTCTGCCGCTGCAGGATGTCGGTCACCTCTCCGAGCTGTCTGAGCGCTCCGCCGAGCTGGTCCTTGTTGTCCTTCACCAGTCCCGAAAGCTGGGCGGCGAGCTGCTGCGAGCCGGTCAGCAGGTCGTGGATCGCCTGACGGCGGCGGTCCAGTTCGGTCAGCAGGAGATTGCCGTTCGAGAGGAGCTTGGCGAAGTCGTCGTTCGAATTCGTGAGCGTGGTGGTGAGGCCGTGCGCGTTGGACAGCAGGCTGGCGAGCTCGCTGTCCCTGGAGGACACGGTCTTCGACAGCGACGTCAGCCCTTCGAGCGCCTTCTTGATGTGCTCGGGCGAGTTCTTGAACGTGTCGGACAGCGTCGTGAAGCTCTCCGCGAGCTGATCGGTGTCGATCGCGCCAGCGGTGTCAGCCAGCCCGTTGAAGGCCTCGGTGACGTCGTAGGGCGTCACGGTCCTGGTGCGCGGGATGATCTGCTTCGGGTTCTGCACCGTCTCGCCGGTCGGGCGCAGCGCGAGGAACTTCCGGCCCAGCAAGGTCTTGATCTTGATCTCGGCGGCGGTCTTGTCGCCGACCCAGGCGTCCTTGACCCGGAAGCTGACCACCACGTGGTCTTCGGCGAGCCGGACGTCGCTCACCTCGCCGACCTTGATCCCGGCGATGCGGACCTCGTCGTCCTGCTGCAGGCCCGCCGCTTCGGAGAATTCGGCCTGGTAGGTGGTTCCGGAGCCGATGATCGGGAGGTTCTCGTAGTTGAGCGTCGCGGTCAGCACCGCCGCCGCCACGGCACTGCCGACGAGACCGACGACGATCGGGTTCCGTTCCTTGAAGGGTTTCACGACGTGCACCTCTCCGCCGTCGCCGGGATCCCGCGGGGAGGCGTGACCTTGAGGACCGCCGAGCACAGGTAGAAGTTCATCCACGATCCGTAGGAGCTGATCCGTCCCAGTTCGTTCAGCTTCCCCGGGAGGACGGTGAGGAAGTTGTCGACCTCGGCCTTGGCCTCGTCGGTCGTCAGCTGACCGGAGAGCAGGCCGAGGCCTTCGATGCTGTCCTTGAGCGGTTTCCTGCCCTGCTCGAGCAAGCCGGCCGTGGCGGTGGTGAGTTCCGCGAGACCGGAGACGGCTTCCCCGATCTCGGTGCGGTCACCGGCGAGCCCCGTAACCAACTCCTTCAGCGTGGAGACCAAAGTGGACAGCGCGTCGCCCTTGCCGTTGATGCTCTTCAGCACCGTGTCCAGGTTCGTGATCACCTCGCCGATCACCTTGTCGCGGCCGGCGAGCGTGGTGGTCAGCGAACCGGTGTGCGCCAGCAGGCTTTCCACCGTGCCGCCTTCACCCTGCAGCACCTGGACGATCTCGCCGGAGAGCTGGTTGACGTCCTTGGGCGAGAGGGCCTGGAACAGCGGTTTGAAGCCGTTGAACAGTTCCGTGAGATCCAGCGCGGGTGTCGTGCGTTCCAGCGGGATCTCCGCGCCGGGCTCCAGGAGTTCGCGCGTGCCCTTGCCGCGTTCGAGCGCGATGTAGCGCTGGCCGACCATGTTGCGGTACTTGATCACCGCGGTGACGTCGGCGGGCAGCCTGCGCTGCGAGTCGAGGGAGAATTCGACGCGGGCCAGGCTGTGGTCGGCGATCTCGAGTGCCTCGATCTGGCCGACCCGCACCCCGGAGATCCGGACGTCGTCGCCGACGTTCAGCGAAGTCGCGTCGAGGAATTTGGCGCTGTAGTTCTTGGTGTCGCCGAGGCCGGTGTTCGTGATGGACACCGCCAGCAGCACCGTCGCCAGCGTCGTGACGACGACGAAAATCAGCCCCTTGATCAGGGGGCTCACGAAGTTCCTCATCGCAGGGTCACCTCCGTGCCGCGGTAGAGCGGGCCGACGAGCACGCTGCCCCAGGCGGGTACCTCGGCCGTCGGGACGCCCATGGACGGCGCGACCAGCGTGGAGATCAGTTCCCGTTCCTGCGGCGAGTTCGGCAGCCCGAGATCGCCCTGCACGCCCGGCAGCGCGGCGGTCTTCTCACCGGTCGCCGCGATCCCTTGGCCGATCAGCCCGTTCGACGGATAGCAGCGTGGTTCACCGGAGGCGTTGTAGACCGGATCGTCCTTGCCCGGGACGTATTTGCCGCGAGGCTGGG
The DNA here is from genome assembly GCF_041021335.1 of Amycolatopsis sp. SB7-3. Classification (NCBI taxonomy): domain Bacteria; kingdom Bacillati; phylum Actinomycetota; class Actinomycetes; order Pseudonocardiales; family Pseudonocardiaceae; genus Amycolatopsis; species Amycolatopsis sp. SB7-3. The sequence continues at coordinate 344,994 of NZ_JBFPJQ010000001.1, read as the reverse complement.
TCACGACGATCTCCGCGTGCAGGCCGGGTTCGTCGGTTCCGGCGCCCAGCACCTTGTCCATCTGCGGTTTCAGTTTGGCGAGCGCGTCGAGCGTGCAGGCGAAACTGGGCGAGTACTTCGCGGCGACCTCCAGCGGTGCGCGGCTGTCTGCGGCGAGCGCGATGATGTTGGCGCGGTTGTTGGCGAGGAACGCCGTGACCTGCTGGGACGACGACGTCACCTGCTGGTACACCGACGCCAGCTCGGCCCGCTTCTCCTTGACCGTGTCGAGGGTGACGGCCGAGGCGCTCAGCGCGTCGAGCAGGTCCGGCGCGATGTCCCCGTACAGCTTCGAAACCGTGGCGAGGTCGCGGATGTTGTCGTTCAGCGCCGGGAGGTTCGGGTTGAACTCCTTGAGATACGCGGCCGCGGTGGCGAGCGTGTCGCCGATCTGGTCGCCACGGCCTTCCAGCGCGGTGGCGACCGTGGTCAGCGTCGTCGCGAGCTTCTGCGGCTGCACGGCCTTGAGCAGCGGCAACAGATTGTCGAAGACGCGTTCCAGCTCGATCGCGTTGGCTGACCGGTCCTGGGTGATGACGTCACCCGAACTCAAGGGTTCGGCCTTCGGTCCGTCCGGAATGGACAATTGCACGTAGCGTTCGCCGAACAGCGTCTTCGGCACGAGCAACGCGGACACGTTCTTCGGCAGCTGGGAGACCTTCCCGGGCTCCATGGCCAGGTCGATCTCCGCGCCGCCCGGCGTGGCGCGGACGTCGCGGATCTCACCGACCACCACGCCGCGCGCCTTGACCTGCCCGCCGGTGCGCAGCTGGTTGCCGACCCGGTCCGCCTGCAGTGTCACCGGCACGGAGTCGACGAAATCCTTGCGGTAGATCTTGATCGACAGCAGCACGAGGGCGGACATCACCACGAGGAACAGCACCCCGGCCGTCCTGACCCCGGCTTTGCGCAGCCCGCGCCGGCTCATCCGGCCACCTGCACCGTCGTGGTCGCGCCCCAGATCGCGAGGCTGAGGAAGAAGTCGAGCACGCTGACCGCCACGATCGCGGTCCGCACGCCGCGGCCGACCGCGACGCCGACGCCCGCCGGGCCGCCGCTCGCGCGGAAGCCGTAGTAGCAGTGGGCGAGCACGATCACGACACTGAACACCAGCACCTTGCCGAACGACCAGAGCACGTCGCCGGGCGGCAGGAACAGCAGGAAGTAGTGGTCGTAGGTGCCCGCGGACTGGCCGTAGAACCAGACGGTGATCTGACGTGACGCGAGGTACGAGGTCAGCAGGCCGATCGCGTACAACGGGATGACCGCGAGGAAGCCCGCGATGATCCGGGTGGTCACCAGGTACGGGACGCTGGGGATGCCCATCACTTCGAGCGCGTCGATCTCCTCGGAGATGCGCATCGCGCCCAGCTGCGCGGTGAACCCGCAGCCGACGGTCGCCGACAAGGCGAGCCCGGCCACGAGCGGCGCGATCTCGCGGGTGTTGAAGTACGCGGAGACGAACCCGGCGAACGCCGACGTCCCGACCTGGTTGAGCGCCGAATACCCCTGGAGGCCGACGACCGTGCCGGTGAACACGGTCATCCCGATCATCACGCCGATCGTGCCGCCGATGACCGCGAGCGCGCCGCTGCCGAAACTGACCTCGGCCAGCAGGCGGGTGATCTCCCGGAGATAGCGGCGCACCGCGCGCGGAACCCAGGCGAGTGCCTTGAGGAAGAAGAGGATCTGGTCGCCGAGCGTGTCCAGGAACCCGAACCGGCGGTCGACGGCTTCGCGGACCCGCGCCGTTCGGGTGGGTGTCGTCGTGACCATCAGCTGCCCTTCGCCGGGACGAGCTGCAGGTAAAGCGTCGTCAGCACGAGGTTCAACAGGAACAGGAGGAGGAACGTGATGACCACGGATTGGTTCACCGCGTCACCGACGCCTTTCGGGCCGCCTTTCGGATTGAGCCCGCGATAAGAGGCGACGATCGCCGCGACGAAACCGAAGATGACCGCTTTGATCTCGCTGATCCAGAGGTCCGGAAGCTGCGCGAGAGCGGAGAAACTGGCCAGATACGCACCCGGTGTCCCGTTCTGCATGATGACGTTGAAGAAATAACCGCCGAGGACGCCGACCACGCTGACCATTCCGTTGAGGAATGCGGCGACCCCCATCGCGGCGAGCACACGCGGCACGATCAGGCGCTGGACGGGGGAGACCCCGAGCACCTCCATCGCGTCGATCTCCTCGCGGATCGTGCGGGACCCGAGGTCCGCGCACATCGCCGAACCGCCCGCGCCCGCGATCAGCAACGCCGTCACGATCGGGCTGGCCTGCTGGATGATCGCCAGCACACTGGCGGCGCCGGTGAAGGATTGCGCGCCGATCTGCGCGGTCAGCGACCCGATGTGCAGCGCGATCACCGCGCCGAACGGGATCGCGACCAGCGCCGTCGGCAGGATCGACACACTCGCGATGAACCAGAACTGCTGGATCAGTTCGCGTGCCTGGAAGGGCCGCCGGAAACTCAGGCGGACGACGTCGAGGCCGAGCGAATAGAGCCTTCCGGTCTCCCGGATCGCACCCGCGCCGGGGAATGAGGGTGCGCCAGTCCGGACGCCCACGCCGACCCTCCCGTTTTCCGGGCACGGCGAATACACCCCAGCTTGCGCAATTCCTTTGCTCCGAATGGCGGAACGGAATCGTTGAATGGGATCAACGGGGTGTTACCGTGCTGTTTGCTACTGGTCGGTACGCTAATCACGCGCCTGCCTGGTGACAAGAACTTCGGTGTGATCAAGACGTCACGTCCTGGTAACCGGTGAATTCTTGTCTTTTTCTGACAAAGGCGGGCGGGGATCTTGTCGGTTCTTTCGTGTTCGGTGGGGCGTTGGTCCGTTCGGGGCGCGGGGTGGGTGAGTGCGCTTGTCCGTGAAGGCCTCCTTGAGGGACCCAGGGTCCCTCAAGGAGGCCTTCACGGAACGGCTGACCTCTACAGGCTCTGAAGCCGGTCGGTCACATGTCATGAAAGGGCCGTTCAGGACATCTTTCGTCCTGAACGGCCCTTTCATGACAGCGGCGGCAGCGGGCAGGCGAGACCGCCCGGCGTCAGCGCGCCAGTTCGGCGACCAGCTCGTACGACCGCACCCGGTCCGCCTGGTCGTGCACCATCGTCGTGATCATCAGCTCGTCGGCCCCCGTGTCCGCCAGCAAGGTCTCCAGTCCCTTGTGGACCGTCTCGGGCGAACCGATGACACTGCTCGAAGCCCGGTCCTCGATGAACACGCGCTCGATGTCGGTGTACGGGTACGCCGCGGCCTCCTCCGGCGTCGGCAGCGGGATGGGACGGCCCTTGCGCAGGCTCAGGAACGTCAGGCCGCTGGGAGCGGCGAGGTACTGGGCGCGCTCGTCGGTTTCGGCGGCGACCACGGAGACGCCGAGCATCACGTACGGCTCGTCGAGGACGTCCGACGGTTTGAACGCGTCGCGGTAGAGCGCCACGGCGGGCAGCGTGTTCTCGGCGCTGAAGTGGTGCGCGAACGAGAACGGCAGGCCCAGTTCGCCCGCCATCCGCGCGCTGAATCCGCTCGAACCGAGCAGCCAGACCGGCGGCTTGTTGCCCTCGGCGGTCACGGCGTTGACGGCGCGCTGGTCGGAGTGCTCGAAGTAGGCCAGCAGTTCCGCGAACTGCTGCGGGAAGTTCTCCGCGCTGAGCCCGCCGGGGCCGCGCAGCGCGAGCGCGGTCCGCTGGTCGGTGCCCGGGGCGCGCCCGATGCCGAGGTCGATCCGGCCGGGGTGGAACGCCTCCAGGGTGCCGAACTGCTCGGCCACCACCAGCGGCGCGTGGTTCGGCAGCATGACCCCGCCGGAGCCGACCCGGATACGTTCGGTGGCGGCCGCGACCTGGCCGATCATCACGGCGGTCGCCGAACTTGCGATACCGGGCATGTTGTGGTGCTCGGCGAGCCAGTACCGGTGATAGCCGAGGGCCTCGGTCCGGCGGGCGAGGTCGAGGGTGTTGCGCAGCGAATCGGCCACACCGCCTCCGGCCACGACGGGCGAGAGGTCGAGCACGGACAGCGGGATGTCAGGCAAAGAGGTCACGCCCCGGTACAACGCGGTGGGACCCCGATCCCTTCCCGCGCCTGTCGATCGATCGAAATTAACCACCTCGATGTACCCGGTACTCGGCGGAGTTCCCCCGTTTCCACGGTACGGTTGCCCCCGAATGCGAGGGTGGGAAAACCACTGAAAAGAAAGGATTTAGGGTGCCGCGTCCGGAGCGACCTTTGGACCCCGGGGACGATCCGTTGCTGGAGTTCGCCGCCGATCTCCGGCGTTTGCGGGAGAAGGCCGGAAACCCGACGTACCGCGAGCTGGGCAGGCGTGCCCACTACTCCGCGGGAACCCTCTCCGAAGCCGCCGGCGGGAAGAAGATGCCCAGCTTGGCGGTGACGTTGGCCTATGTCCGGGCGTGCGACGGCCCCGAGGAGGAGTGGGAGGCCCGATGGCACGACGTGACCGAGCGAACGCGCGGCGGAGTCCATGATTCACCGGTTGCCCCGCTGAATGGGGAATCGGCACCTTATATCGGCCTGACCGCATTCGGACCGGACGACGCGAGCCGATTCTTCGGTCGCGAACGACTTGTCGGAAAACTCGTCGCGAGGCTTTCGGATCAACGATTCTTGGCGGTTCTGGGAGCCTCCGGTTCCGGTAAGTCGTCGTTGCTCCGGGCGGGCCTGCTCCCCGCGCTCGCCGAGGTCTCCGTGACCATGCTGATGACCCCGGGGTCGCGGCCGCTGCAGGAGTGCGCCGTCCAGTTCGGCGCCGCGCTCGGGCTCGCGCCGGGCGGGCTGCTCGCCGAACTCACCGAGCATCCGCGCAACCTCGGCCTGGCCGCCCGTCAGCTGGTCGCCGACCGCGAGGGCGACGTCGTGCTGGTCGTCGACCAGTTCGAAGAGGTCTTCACGCTCTGCCAGGACGCCGACGAGCGGGCCGCCTTCCTGTCGGCGCTGGTCACCGCGACGACCGAGCCGGAGAGCCGGACGAGGGTCGTCCTCGGCATCCGCACCGACTTCTACACGCACTGCGCGCGGCATCCCGAGCTGGTCGAAGCCATGCAGGACGCGCAGGTCCTCGTCGGCCCGATGAGCACCGAGGAGCTGCGTCAGGCCATTTCGCGGCCGGCGATCGACGCCGGGTACCGCGTCGAGAACGCGCTGGTCTCGCGGCTCGTCGCCGACGCGACGGGGCAGCCCGGCGTGCTGCCGCTGCTTTCGCACGCCCTGCTGGAGACCTGGCGCCGCCGTCACGGCAACACCCTCACCCTCACCGGCTACGAGTCCACCGGCGGGATCGAACGGTCGGTCGCCCAGACCTCCGAGCACACCTTCACCGCGCTGAGCGAACATCAGCAGCGGCTGGCGAACCAGATCTTCCTGCGGATGACCGCGCTCGGCGAAGGCACCGAAGACACCAAACGCCGCATCACCCGCGACGAGGTGGACGCCGACGACCCGGACGTCGCCGTCGTGCTGGACAGGCTGGCGTCTTCGCGGCTGGTCACCCTCGACGACAACGGCATCGAGATCGCGCACGAGGCGCTGATCCGGGGCTGGCCGCGCCTGCGCGAATGGCTCGCCGAGGATCGTGAGGGCCTGCGTGTGCACCGCCAGCTCACCGAGGCGACCGAGGCGTGGGAATCGGTCGGCCGCGACGAAGGCTGGCTCTACCGCGGCGCGCGGCTGTCCATCGCCAGGGATTGGGCGGGGGAGCACGAGAGCGCGCTTTCCCAGCGTGAACGCCGGTTCCTGGAGGCGAGCGCGGCGATCGAGAACCACGAGCAGGTCGTCGCGCGGCGCCGCACCCGGCGCCTGCGCCAGCTGGTCGCGCTCCTGGCCGTCCTGCTGGTGCTGGCGACGGCCGCGATGGTCTATGCCGTCCGCGCCGAGCAGACCGCGACCGCCCAGCGCAACAGCGCGCTCGCACAGAAGGTCGCCGGGCAGGCCATCGAAATGCGGACGACGAATCCGGCGCTGGCCGCGCAGCTCGCGCTGGCGGCGTACCGCGTCGATCCGAGCGTCGACACCCGCGGCAGCGTGCTCGGGATGTTCGAGTCGCCGTACTCGACCCGCGTCCGCGGACACGGCCACCGCGTCAACGCGACCGCCCTGCGCGGCGACGGCCAGGTGATGGTGACCGGCAGCTGGGACCAGACGGCCAAGCTGTGGGACATCAAGGATCCCCACCGCCCGAGCGAGCTGGCCACGCTGACCGGCCACACCGGCAACGTCAACTCGGTGTCCTTCAGCGCCGACGGCGGCGCGGTCGCGACGGCGGGCTGGGACAAGACCGCGCGGGTGTGGAATGTCGCCGATCCGGCGAAACCCGGGCCGGGCGTGCTGGTCGGGGAGCATCCGGGCCGGGTCAACGCGGTGGCGTTCAGCCCGAAGGCGGCGGTGCTCGCCACCGCGGACGGCGAAGGCACGGTGCGCCTGTTCGACGTCCGCGACCTCGCGAAACCGGTGCTGACGGCCACGCTCACCGGGCACACCGGCAACGTCAACGGGCTCGCCTATGCCCCCGACGGGCGGACGCTCGTCTCGACCGGCGCCGACAAGACCGCGCGGCTGTGGGACGTCGCCGATCCGCTCCAGGCCAAGCCGCTCGGGGTGGTGAACGGGCACACCGCCGGCGTCCACTCCGCGGCGTTCAGCCCGGACGGGCGGACGCTCGCCACCGCGAGCATCGACCAGACCGCGCGCCTGTGGAACATCGCCGATCCCATGGCGCCGTCACCGCTGGGGACGATGACCGCGCACAAGTCCATCGTGCGGTCCGTGGCGTTCAGCCCCGACGGGACGACGCTGGCCACGACGGGTTTCGACCGCGCCGCGCGGCTGTGGGACATCACCGATCCGGCGAAGCCGCGCGAGAAACCGGCGCTCGTCGGGCATACCGCGGCCGTGGTCTGGGCGGTGTTCTCCCCGGACGGCCGCACACTGGTGACCGCGAGCGACGACCAGACGGTGCGGATGTGGGATCTGCCGGGGCCGGCGATCAGTGGCCCGGCGAGGTCGGCCTGCCGGGCGGTGTTCAGCGCCGGCGGGGAGCTGCTGGCCACCGGCAGCCAGGACGGCGTGGTGCGCCTGGTCGACGTGTCCGACACGCGGAACCCGCGTGAGCTGAGCAAGATCACCGGCTTCGGCCAGGGTGTCTGCGGTCTCGCGTTCAGTCCGGACGGCCGGGCGCTCGCCGCCGGCTCCTGGGACCACACGATGCGGCTGATCGACGTCACCGATCCGCGCAAGCCGGTCGACGCGGGCGTCTTCTACCGCCCGGCGGACGAGATCGACCCCGTCGCGTTCAGTCCGGACGGCCGGACGCTCGCGACCGCGGGTTCCGGGCACACGATGAAGCTGTGGGACGTGGCCGACATCCGGCGGCCCGTCGAACTCGCGACCCTCACCGGGCACGAGGACGACGTCCACTCGCTCGCGTTCAGCCCGGACGGCCGCACCCTGCTCAGCGGGGGCTGGGATCACACCGCTCGGCTGTGGGACGTCTCGATGCCGAAGGCGCCGAAGCAGCTTTCGGTACTGAAAGGACACTCCGACACGGTGTTCTCGGTGGCCTACAGCCCGGACGGGAAACTCGCCGCCACCGGAAGCGCCGACCGCACGGCCCGGCTCTGGGACGTGACGGATCCGGCGGCACCCCGGGAGGCCGCGCTGCTGGCGGGGCACACCGACAACGTCATCTCGGTCGCGTTCAGCGGCGACAGGAAGACCTTCTCGACCGGCAGCTACGACCGGTCCGTGCGACTATGGGACGTCTCCGATCCGGGATCCGTCCGTGAATCGGCGAACCTGACCGACGACGTCGACCGGGTCAACGCCGTGGCGTTCGCCCCCGATGGGCACACGCTGGCGGGCGCGGTCGCGGACGGCAGCGTGCGGTTGTGGGAGACCAGCCCCGAGCGGGCGGCCGAACGCATCTGCGCGACGGTGTACCCGCGGATCACGGCGGGCGAGTGGGAACAACACCTGCCGGGGCTCGATTACCAGCCTCCGTGCCCGTGACCACGGCCGATTCGTTGTTCGGCGTTGTTGTTCGGTGAAATCGCCGTGACACCGAACAACGAAGAGGCGCTAGAAATACCCCTGGACGTGCGATGCGTCCCCACATCGTTCACTCACCGGGGGTCTGAAGGGCTCCTTCAGGGCATTCACCAGTGTCCTGAAGGAGCCCTTCAGCTTTTTTCGCCCGCGTTTCGTCCTCTGGATGCGGTAGTTGCACGCGCAAGCACCGCGAGTCGCGCGCTCAATCACGCGAGTTGCGCGCTCAATCACGCGTGTCGTCCATCTGATCACGTGTGTCGTCCGTCCAAACACGCGCGTCGTCCGTCGAAACACGCCGAACTCACGTGACCGAACTCCGCACTCGCGTGATCGGGGGCGTAACTCACGTGATTGGGAGGCGAACTCACGTGATCAGATGGACGACACGCGTGATCAGGCGGCCGGGATCCAGTCGGGGTTGGACGCCAGGACGGTCAGCTGCTGGGTCGCGCGGGTCAGCGCGACGTACAGCACCCGGCGGCCGGTGGTCGACTCGGTGATGAGGTCGTTCGGCTCCACCAGCACGACGGCGTCGTACTCGAGCCCCTTGGAGTCGAGGCTGCCGACGACCTTCAGCCGCTCGTCCGAAAGCCCTTCGAGCCAGCCCTCGACCTCGGGCACCCGGTCCATGGCGGTGATCACGCCGACGGTGCCTTCGACGGCCCCCATCAGTTCCTTCACCGCGGCCTGCGTCGCCGCCTCCAGTCCGGACGCCTCGACGGGCCGGACCTCCGGGGTGATGCCGGTCTGCCGCACCGCGCGCGGAAGCTCGTCGGCCTCCGCGTGCCCCGCGACGACCTTCGCGGCCAGATCGAAGATCTCCGCCGAGTTCCGGTAGTTGGTGCGCAGGGTGAACCGGCGCCGGGTCGTCTTGAGCCCGAACGCCTGGTCCCGCGCCATCGCGGCCTCGGCCGGATCCGGCCACGAACTCTGCACCGGGTCGCCGACCACGGTCCAGCTCGCGTACTTCCCGCGCCGTCCGACCATCCGCCACTGCATCGGCGAGAGGTCCTGCGACTCGTCGACGACCACGTGCGAGTACTCGTCGTAGTGCTCGGGCCGGGTGGGGGCGCCACCGCGCTCCGGGTTGACCTCGATGTTCTGGCGGGCCCGGCGGCTCTTCGGCGGCGTGCCGATGAGGACGCGGAGCTCGTCGAGGAGCGCGACGTCCGCGATGGTCCAGCCGCGCGAGCGGTCGGCGAAGTCGGCCGCGAGCATGCTGATCTCGTTGCGGTTGAGCAGGCCCTTCGCCGCGGAGGCGAGCCGCTTCTCGGTGCCGAGCCAGCGCAGGATCTGCGCCGGGTACAGGATCGGCCACCAGACCACGAGGAACCGGTGGAACTCGATGCGCTCGCCGAGCTCGGTGATCAGCTCGGCCTTGTCGATCTGACGGCCGTCGTCCTTCGCGTGCTGCTCGGCCTTCGCGGCGAGTGCGTCGAGCAGGAGTTCGGCGGCGCGGATCCGCGACCGGTTCGGCGGCCCGCCCGCGGTGTGCACCTTGCGGCGCACCTTGTCGAGCTCGCGCGCGTTAAGCCGCAGCACCTCGCCGCGGTACACGATCTTCATGTCCTCGGGCGCGTCTTCCGGCGTGTCCCGCAGCGCGCGCAGCAGGATCTTCCGCATCCGCAGCGAACCCTTGATCGCCGCCAGTGGAGCCGGGTCCTGCCGGGTCGCTTCGAGGCCGTCGAGGACCTCGCCGAGCGCGCGCAGTTCGACGTTCGTCTCACCCATCGACGGCAGCACCCGCGAGATGTAGCTGGTGAACACGCCGGACGGGCCGATCACCAGCACACCCGCGCCGCCGAGCTGACGGCGGTGGCGGTAGAGCAGGTACGCCGCGCGGTGCAGGGCGACCGCGGTCTTGCCGGTGCCGGGACCGCCGGTGATCTCGGTGACACCGCGCCAGGGCGCGCGGATGACCTCGTCCTGTTCCTTCTGGATGGTGGCGACGATGTCCCGCATCTTCTCGCCGCGCGACCGGCCGAGCGCGGCCATCAGCGCGCCTTCGCCGACGATCCGCATGTTCTCGGGGACCGCGTCGGCGATCAGGACGTCGTCGTCGACGTCGAGCACGGTCTGGCCGGAGCACCGGATCACCCGGCGCCGGACGACGTCCATCGGCTCCTCGGCCGTCGCCTGGTAGAACGCCGCGGCCGCGGGCGCGCGCCAGTCGGTGACGAGGTTGTCGAACTCGGCGTCGCGGATGCCGAGACGGCCGACGTAGATGTGGTCGTTGTCGAGGTGGTCGAGCCTGCCGAAGACCAGGCCCTCGTACTCCGCGTCGAGGGTCTGGAGGGTCTGATTGGCGTGGTACACCATCATGTCCCGCTCGAACAGCATGGACGCCTGCTCGAAAATGGCCTCCCGCCCGGCGCCATGGCCGATCTCGTAGCCCTTGGTACGCATGGCCTCAGCCTGGGCTCGCAGCTCGGCGAGCCGGGTGTAGACGGTGTCCACATGGGCTTGCTCGATGGCGATCTCGGCCCGTCTGACCCGAGGTTCGGACACGCAACGCTCCTAAACGCTTCTATCGCCTCCGAGGGCGAAGGACGACTCTACGCGAGCTGGACGGAGGCTTCACCAAGTCCCGGCCAACGTCACGGCGGAAGGCGTTGAGGCACGATGCTCCCATGACCAGGATCGTGGCGGGGACCGCGGGCGGCAGGCGGCTGAAGGTCCCGCCGAAGGGCACGAGGCCGACCTCGGAACGGGTGCGCGAGGCGCTGTTCAACGCGCTGGAGGTCGCCGGCGAGCTGCAGGGGGCCCAGGTCCTCGACCTTTACGCCGGTTCGGGCGCGCTCGGGCTGGAGGCGTTGTCCCGCGGCGCGTCGGGCGCGCTGTTCGTCGAGTCGGACCGGCGCGCGGTCGAAGTGCTCAAGGGGAACGTCGCCGCGCTGGGGCTCGGCGGCGCGGTCCGGGCGGGCGCCGTCGAGTCCGTCGTGGCCGCTCCGGCGGCGGACACCTTCGACATCGTCCTCGCCGACCCGCCCTACGCTGTGGATTCCACCCGCCTGGGGGAGGTCATGGCCGCGCTCGCGGCGAACCGGTGGATCAAGGACGGGGCGCTGGTGGTCATCGAGCGGGCGGCGCGCGACGGCGAGCCGGACTGGCCGGCGGGCTTCGAGCCGATGCGGACGAAGCGCTACGGCGACACGGCGCTCTACTGGGCCGAATATCAGGTGTGACGCAGCCCTGATGAGCGCGCAAGGGGCCACTCTCCTTGGTAGCGTCCGCGCCATGCGGCGTGCGGTCTGTCCCGGGTCCTACGACCCGGCCACCAATGGACATCTCGACATCATCGAGCGGGCGGCGAAGCTGTTCGACGAGGTCGTCGTCGCGGTGGGGGTGAACAAGAGCAAGAAGGGCCTGTTCACCACCGAGGAGCGGATGGACATGCTGCGCGAGATCACCGCGAAGCTGCCGAACGTGCGCGTCGATTCCTGGCAAGGACTCCTGGTCGACTACTGCCGCGAGAACGACATCATCGCGGTCGCGAAGGGCCTTCGGTCGGTCAGCGACTTCGACTACGAGCTCCAGATGGCCCAGATGAACCGCGAGCTGACCGGGCTCGAAACCCTGCTGATGGCGAACAACCCGGCGTACGGATTCGTGTCGAGCTCGCTGGTCAAGGAGGTCACCGCGCTCGGTGGCGACATCGAGCACCTGGTGCCGCCGATAGTGTTCAAACGTCTCTCGGAGAAGTACTCCGAACGAGGTTGACCCGAACGGCCGAAGCCGTTGGTCGGGCAGTCGCGGGCGGCGATGAAGAGTTCATCTCGACGCCTTCTGGTGAATACACGATCGGGTTACGGTCCGAAAATGACCAACAAACGATCGCGGATCGCCGCCGCGCTGCTCGTTCTGCTTGTCAGCTTCTTCGGCGGGCTCAGTGCCGCGCAGGCCACGGCCGCTCCCGTCTCCGTCCAGCAGAACCCGTGCGGGGATCTCACCGGGTTCAAGCACGTGTCGTTGTCGTCGCTGCCCGCCGAGGCGTCGACGACCTACGACCTCATCAAGAAGGGCGGGCCGTTCCCGTACCCGGACAAGGACGGCACGGTCTTCTCGAACCGGGAGAACATCCTCCCGAAGTGCGCGTCGGCCTACTACCACGAGTACACGGTCCCGACGCCCGGTTCGCCGGACCGCGGCGCGCGGCGCATCGTCACCGGCAACGGCGGGGAGTTCTTCTACACCGCCGACCACTACAAGACCTTCTCCGTGATCGACGTCGACGGCACCCCGGCGCCGTCCTGCGGTGACACCTCGAAGCTGACGAAGATCGGCTACTCGACGCTGTCGTCCGCGGCCAAGTCCGTGGTGGACAAGGCCCGCGGCGGCGCGACCGGCACCGTCTACGAGAACCGCGAAGGTGTGCTGCCGTCGTGCGCCGCCGGCTACTACCAGCTGTTCCCGGTGGGCACGAGCGACCGCGTGATCTCCGGCAAGGGCGGCGAGATCGTCTACACGCCGGACCGCTACGTCACCTTCAAGCTGGTGAACCTCGCCGGCTGACCCGTCCGTGCAACGTTTCGTGCCTCCCCGTCCGTGAGATACACCGGAACACGGACGAGGAGGCACGATGCGGTCTGGGGACGATGCGAGCTTCAGGGAGTTCGCCAGGGACAAGGCGCTACCGCTCAGACGGACGGCGTATCTGCTCTGCGGCGACTGGCATCTCGCGGAGGATCTGGTCCAAACCGCGCTCATACGCCTTTACCGGGTCTGGCCGAAGGTCCGCCGGAAAGGGCCCGTCGACAACTACACGAGGCAGATCCTGATGCGCTGCTGGCTCGACGAGCGGCGACGACTTTGGCGGAGCAAGGAGAACCGCGACGGCGTCGTCCCCGACGAGCCCGCTGCTCCGGCAACGGCCGGCATCTCGGATTCGCTGCTTCGCGCCCTCGCCGAAGTTCCCCCGAAACAGCGCGCCGCCGTCGTGCTGCGCTACTGCGCCGATCTCCCGGTCGCGGAGGTCGCCGTCGCGCTGCGCTGTTCGGAAGGGACGGTCAGGAGCCAGGCCGCGCGGGGACTCGACGTCCTCCGCGCGGCCCTGCAGAGACAGCACGACGAGGCTGTCTCCGGGAGGAGCGCGTGATGGACGAACTCGAAAACAGGCTGCGCGGGATCACACTGGCCGAGCCACCGCTCGGCTTCGACCCGGACGAAGTCGCCGGGAAGGCGGCAAAGAAGGCGCGAAACCGGCGAGGGGTCGTCGCCACGGGGTTCGCGACGCTGGCGGTGATCGCGGCGGCGGTGGTGTTCGTGGCGCCCGGGGGCGGCCCCGCGCCGCTGGCACCGGCGGCGTCGTCGCAGGCCGCGCCGAAGGACCCGCTCCAGCACCTGAAGGATGTGATGCCGAAGGTGCTCACCGGCGCGAAGGACATCCAAGTGCGGGACTTCGTGGGGTTCGGGGACCTGAAGACCTCGGAAGTCAGGTACACCGATGCCGAAGGGCGGCAGCGGGGTGTCAACCTCACGATCGCCGGTCCGGTGAGCACGAAGGACGGATACCCACGCGAAAACCGGTGTGACCCGGCGAAGAGGGCCGACGCGATCGGGTCGGATCGCAAGCCGACGCGGTGCCTGGAACTTCCCCAGCCGGACGGGAACTTCGTGGTGATCTCCGAAACCGCGCCGAAGTCGGCGGAATCGGACGGCGAGGTCATCCTCGGTCAAGGTTTCACGACCGGGAGGGTCGTCACCCGCGGCGCGATCGCCTTCCCGCCCGGTGGCGGTGGCTCGGTCAACATCGCCGATCTCGGCACGCTGGACGACGGCGACCGCGGTGCCCCGTCCTTGACCGACCAGCAACTGCTCGCGTTGGTCCTGGATCCGGCGTTCGCTCCGAGGTGATCATGGCGCGCGGTACCGGCGGGGACACGCCCGGTACCGCGCGCTTTCACCCCTTACGGCGGTGATGAGGGCAAACTGAACTCAGGGAATGTGGGGATCGCTGTAGGTAGGGAGTGGCCGTGTACCGGGTTTTCGAGGCGCTCGACGAGCTCGTCACCATCGTGGAGGAAGCCCGCGGCGTGCCGATGACCTCCAGTTGCGTCGTCCCGCGTGGCGACACCCTGGAGCTGCTCGACGACATCCGTGACGCCCTGCCGGGCGAGGTCGACGACGCGCAGGACGTGCTGGACAAGCGTGATCAGCTGATCCAGACCGCCCGCACCGAGGCGGCGGAGACGATCACCACGGCGAACGCCGAGGCCGACCGCACGGTCGCCGACGCGCAGGCCGAGGCAGAGCGCATCCTCGCCGATGCCCGCGCCCGCGCCGAGCAGATGATGAGCGACGCGCACGCCGAGGCCGAGCGTATGGTCGCCGCCGGGCAGGCCGAGTTCCAGAACCTCACCGACCGCTCGCGTGCCGAGTCGGAGCGGATGATCCAGGCCGGTCGCGACGCCTACGAGCGCGCCATCGAGGACGGCCGCGCCGAACAGGCCCGGCTCGTCGCCCAGACCGAGGTCGTCCAGGCCGCGCACGGCGAGGCGGCGCGCATCGTCGACGAGGCGCACGTCGAGGCCGACAAGCAGCGCGGCGACTGCGACGCCTACGTCGACGGGAAGCTGGCCGAGTTCTCCGAACTGCTGGCGACCACGCTGCGGACGGTCGACTCCGGGCGCAACCACCTGCGGTCGCCGGTCAACCTGCCGGGCAACAGCCGGACCTCGCTGTACGACTACCAGAGCTGATCGCCTGGGCACCTTCTGAAGTACGTGAAGGCCCCCTTCACTGCGCTAGACGCGGTGAAGGGGGCCTTCACGTACTTGGGAAGGTGTGAAGGTCGAGTTTCCTCGGCTGAGCCGAGGGAAGGGGGCCTTCACGCGCGGCCGTTGTGACTGCTGGTGCTTATGGGGCACAGGTGGCGCTCCTGAAGGTAGTGAAGGCCTCCTTCACTACCTTCAGCGTAGGTAAGGAGGCCTTCACGGACGGCCTCTCGCGGCATCTGCCCGCTGGCTGCCGGCTTGGGTGCTCCGCGATGAGTGAGGGGAACTTCGAGGGACCCTGGGTCCCTCAAGGAGGCCTTCACGGACCTCCCGGCCTCCGGCCGCCCGAAAGTGAGTGGCGGTACCTGCGTACCCTGGTGACCGATGTCTGAGAACAAGTCGCCGCAGGCCAGGCCTGCGCAGCTGGACGACCGGAACCCGTGGGTGCTCGACACCCGCGAGCTCGGCCGTCACGCCGGCCTGAGCAAGGCCGTCCAACGCTCGATCCCCGTCGAGTCCGCGCTCGGTGTGCCCGACGTCATCACCATCGACGCCGGCTCCAGCCTGGAGCTCGACCTGATGCTCGAATCCGTCGTCGAGGGTGTGCTCGTCAGCGGTACGGCGTCCGCCGTCGCGACGGGGCACTGTTCGCGGTGCCTCGACCCGATCACCGAGGACGTCGAGGTCGACCTGACCGAGCTCTTCGCCTACCCCGGCTCCGCGACCGAGGAGACCACCGACGAGGACGAGATCCCCCGCCTGGTGGACGACCGGATCGATCTCGAGCCGACCGTCCGCGACGCGGTGGTGCTGGCGCTGCCGCTGGCCCCGCTGTGCACCGAGGACTGCCGGGGACTGTGCACCGAATGCGGTGTCAAGTGGGCCGATCTCGAGCCCGGGCACGGGCATGAGAAGATAGACCCTCGGTGGGCCGCGCTGGTCGATCGTTTCGAGGACGAAACGGGCGATGACCAGGCCGATGGCCCCGGAAAGCAAGCCTGACGAGCACCAGCTCGTTCCGGAGAAGCAAGTTCGCTCGCGACCGCGGGCAGACCGTCTGAAGGAGATCTACTCGTGGCCGTCCCGAAGCGGAAGATGTCGCGATCCAACACCCGCGCGCGCCGCAGCCAGTGGAAGGCGGCTCCGGTTCAGCTGGTGCCCTGCTCCAACCGCGCCTGCAAGCAGCCGAAGCTCCAGCACATCGCGTGCCCGGCCTGCGGCCAGCACAACGGTCGCCAGGTCGTCGAGCCCGCCTGATCGGCAGCTGACGACATGGGGGGCAAGTCGGCCGGTGGACCACCCGCGGACCCCGCACCACTGCTCGAAGCACTCGGGATCACGATCGAGCCCGAGCTGCTGACGTTGTCGTTGACCCACCGTTCTTATGCCTATGAGAACGGTGGGTTGCCGCCGAACGAGCGTCTGGAGTTCCTCGGGGACGCGGTGCTGGGCCTGGTCGTCACCGACCACCTCTACAACACCCATCCCGAACTGGCCGAAGGTCAGCTCGCGAAGCTCCGTGCCAGCGTGGTCAACATGCACGCGCTGGCCAGGGTCGCGCGCGGCCTCGGCGAAGGCGGGCTGGGCAGGCACCTGTTGCTGGGCAAGGGCGAAGAGCTCACCGGCGGCCGGGACAAGGCGAGCATCCTCGCCGACGGGCTCGAAGCCGTCATCGGCGCCGCGTACCAGCAGCACGGCATCGACGTCGCGCGCAAGCTCGTGCACCACCTGTTCGACGACCTGCTCGCCGAGGCGCCGCTGCGTGGCGCCGGCCTGGACTGGAAGACCAGCCTCCAGGAGCTGACGGCGTCGGCCGGGCTCGGCGTGCCCGAGTACAAGGTCGAGGACACCGGGCCCGATCACCGCAAGGAGTTCAGCGCCACCGTCCTCGTCGGCGGGCGCGAACTCGGCTACGGCTCGGGAACGACCAAGAAGGAAGCCGAGCAGAAGGCCGCCGAGACGGCCTGGCGCCAGCTTTCGTCCGAGCTCGACATCGAGCAGCCGCCGAAGACGACCTGAGTCCCCTTCACCGGGACGGTTCGTTGACGCACGAGTCGGTGAATCAGTAACCTCATCGCAGTCCGCCGCCACTGACGCGACCATTCAGGTCGCCTGTCGAGAGGTCGGCGGATGCGTCATTTCTGCCTGGTCACAGCTGCGCTTTTGACGCTGGTGACAGGTCCTGCCACGGCTTCGGCCGCCCAGGTCGTCCGGGTGACGTCGTTGAGCGCGTTGCAGTCCGCGATCGACAAGGCCGGTCCCGGCGACGAGATCCGGCTGGCCGACGGGAGCTACTCGGCGGGCTCGGCGATCGCGATCAAGCGGTCGGGAACGGCGAACGCGCCGATCACCATCACCGCGGAACACGTCGGCAAGGCCGAGATCAAGGGATCCGCGGGGTTCTCGTTCTCTTCGGGCGCTTCGCATGTCGTGTTGCGCGGGTTCAAGCTCCGGCACGGCGGCTCGATGAGCGTGCCGATGGGCAGCACGCACAACCGGCTGACCCGGCTCGATGTCCAGCTCTCCGGCGGCGGCAACTGGGTCACCCTCAACGGTGACGACACCGAGTTCGACCACAACGTCCTGCAGAACCGCACCACCCAAGGTGTCTTCCTGCAGGTGCTCGGCCCGGAGAAGGACATGGCGAAGCGGGTCAAGGTCCACCACAACTACTTCGCCAACCACAAGTTCACCGGTTCGAACGGTGGCGAGTCGATTCGGTTCGGGCTCAGCCATCACCAGAAGTACTCGGCGGGCGGGGTCGTCGAGTACAACCTGTTCGAGAAGGCCGACGGTGATTCCGAGGCGATCTCCGTGAAGTCCTCGGACAACGTCGTCCGGTACAACACGATCCGCGACAGCCGCGGCTTCATCGTGCTGCGCCACGGGGATCGCAGTGTGGTGGAGGGCAACATCCTGCTGGGCCGGTCCGGGATCCGCTTCCACGGCAACGACCACAAGATCGTCAACAACTACGTGCACACCACGGCGGACCGCGGGATCGTGTTCGGCTCGGGCAACGAGGCGGACAGCGGGCCGGACAGCAAACTCCACGACCGGCCCGACCGGGTCGTGGTCGCGTACAACACCGTCGTCGGGACCACCGACGGCATCCACGGCGACGGCGGCGACTTCAAGCCCAAGGACTGCGTGCTCGCGAACAACATCCTGCAGGGGACCGGAAAGCTCGTGAGCATGCCGGGCGGTTCGGACGTGAAGTACGAGGGGAACATCGCCTGGGGCGGGCCCGCCGGGATGCCTTCGGGCGGCTACAAGGCCGTCGACCCCAAGCTGGTGCAGGACGGGTTGTACCGGCTGTCCGCCGGGAGCCCGGCGATCGACGCCGGTGTCGGCTCCTACCCGTACGCGGGGACCGACTTCGATCTGCAGACGCGGTCGGGGAAGTACGACGTCGGCGCCGACGAACTGCTGCCGGGAGGGACGCGGAAAGCGTTGACGCGGGAGGATGTCGGGCCGCTCGCTCCCTGACCGTCCTCACCGCTCACGGGGGCCGGTGGGAGAATCGGCGGTATGCCCGAACTCCCCGAGGTCGAGGTCGTCCGTGCCGGGCTCGAGGCGCATGTCTCCGGCCGGACGATCACCGAGGTCGAAGTCCTCCACGCCCGCGCGATCCGCCGCCACGAACTCGGCGCCGAGGACTTCAGCGGACGGCTTTCCGGCGTGAAGATCGCCGCCGCCCGGCGCCGCGGCAAGTACCTGTGGCTGGAGCTTTCCGACGGTCAGGCCATGCTCGCGCATCTCGGCATGAGCGGCCAGATGCTCGTCCAGCCTGGGGACGCGCCGGACGAGAAGCACCTTCGCGTGCGATTCCGCTTCGCCGACAAAGGGCCGGAGCTGCGCTTCGTCGACCAGCGGACCTTCGGCGGGCTCGCGCTCGCGGAACTCACCGAGGTCGATGGGACGGCGCTGCCGGGCACCATCGCGCATATCGCCCGCGACCCGATGGATCCGCGGTTCGACCTCGACCAGGCGGTCCGCGCGCTGCGGTCGAGGCGGACCGAGCTCAAACGCGCCCTGCTCGACCAGACGCTCGTCTCCGGGATCGGCAACATCTACGCTGACGAGGCGCTCTGGCGGTCCAAGCTCCATTGGGCCCGCCCGACCGACAGACTCACCGCGGCCCACGGCCGCACCGTGCTCACCGCCGCCAGCGAGGTGATGGCCGAGGCGCTGGTCGTCGGCGGGACGTCGTTCGACGCGCTTTACGTCAACATCAACGGCGAGTCCGGATACTTCGACCGCTCGCTCGACGCGTACGGCCAGGAAGGACTGCCCTGCGGACGGTGCGGGACGCCCATCCGGCGCGATCCCTTCATGAACCGTTCGTCGTTCTCCTGCCCCCGTTGCCAGCCGAAGCCGCGCACGAGGTGAAAACTGTCGTGTACGGCGCGGGGCCCGCGTCAACTAGCATGAACGGGCACGACATGTAGGGAGTGGGATGGTGGCCGCGACCGAGCCCGGTAAGACGACGCTCGCCGAGAAGATCGACAAGCTGTTTCAGATCGTGCTCAGACCCGATCGCGAGCCGTACAGCCACGAGGAGGTCGCCAAGGCCTGCCGCGAGGCCACCGGCGAGAGCTTTTCGACGACGTACCTGTGGCAACTGCGCACCGGTCGTCGCGACAACCCGACGAAACGCCATCTCGAGGCGCTCGCCCAGTTCTTCGGCGTCTCGCCCGCGTACTTCTTCGACGACGAGCAGAGCGCCAAGATCGCCGAGGAACTCGCGCTCCTCGGTGCCCTCCGCGACGCCGGCGTCCGCGACGTCGCGCTCCGTGCCGTAACGCTTTCCCCCGACGGACTCGACACCATCAGCGACATGATCGACGCGATCGCCCGCAGGGAATCCGGACGGGGCGGCCAGAAGAAGGAGTCGTGAGTGGATCGCCGCCGTAAGGAGTTGTGGCGCCGCTGCCGGAGTCTCGCCGACGGCGTGGCGCTTCCCGAACCCTTCGACGCGGAGTCCTTCGTCGCCGAACTGGCCGCCGGACGCGGCCGCCCGATCGAATTGATGCAGGTCAGCGTCCCCTCCAGCGGCCCGTGCGGGCTGCTGATGAGCACCGAGCGCGCGGACTACATCCTCTATCCGACCAACACCACCGCCCTGCACCGGCGGCATATCCTGCTGCACGAGGTCGGCCACCTGCTGTGCGGTCACGTCGGGGCGAACGCGGGAGCCGACGGGATCGCGCTCGACGCCGCCGCCAGCAAGGCCCTCATGCCGAATCTGGCGCCCGAGCTCGTCCGCCGTGTCCTCGGCCGCACGAGTTACAGCGCGGTCGAGGAGCAGGAGGCCGAACTGCTCGCCAGCCTCCTCGCGCAACGCGTCGCGCGGACGTCGGTGCGCGGCCCGGCCCGGCCCCACGAGGGCGGAAGTGATCTCGCCGGCGGCTTGGCGAGGGTCGACGACCTCTTCGGCAGCCGGAAACGGCGCCTGCCGTGACCGAGACCATCGCGTACTTCTGTTGCGTGGTGGCTTTCGCGGGTTTCGGCTACAAGCTGATCCAGGCCCGGCACACCCAGCCTCGACGGCGGATGTGGTTCCTCAGCGGCTTCGGGATGTGCATCGCGGGCGGCATCATGCTGCTCACCCCGGCCATGGAGAACGCCGTCGGCGTCGAAGAACCCATCGGCAGTCTCCTGAACCTCGCGGCCGACCTGCTCAAGATCGGCGCGATGGCCTTCGCGGTCGCGTTCGCGCATTCGCTGAAACTGGGGGAGGGCAAGCGAATCGGCTGGCACGCGCTGCTGTCCTGGTCCGTCGTGGCCGCCGAGATCGCGCTTTTCTTCCTCTCCGGCAGCTATCGCGTCGGCGAGCACACCGCCGCCGGACCGGGCGGACTCGGCTGGTTCGTCGCGTACAACGTTCTTTTCCTCGTCTACGGCCTGATCAGCCTGCTGACGTTCTCGATCGTCTTCGCCCGTTTCGCGCGGCATGCCGATCCCGGCCCGCTTCGCACGGGGCTGTGGCTGCTCGTCGGCGGCGGGGTTTCCGCGCTGGGCTGGACTTTCTGGGACGTCGACGACATCTACGTCCTCGCCACCACCGGCGCGGTCGACGCCGGTGAGGACACGCTCTCGGCGATCCTGGCGGCGCTGAGCGTCGGGCTCGCCGGGGCGGGCGCGACGCTCAGCGTGTGGGGGCCCGCGCTGGCCACCCCGTTCCGGCTGCTCGGCACGTACCGGACGTACCGGCGGATCGAACCGTTGTGGGCCGCCTTGCGCGAAGCCGTCCCGGGAATCGCGCTGGACCCGGGCCCCGGTATGCCGGGCGGCGTCGAATTCGCCTTGTACCGCAGGGTCATCGAGATCCGGGACGGCCATCTCGCGCTGCGGCCCTACTTCGACCCGGACCTCCCGCCGGTCGCCGAAGCCGAAGCACGCAAGGCGAAGATCCCCGAGGCCCGCGTGGCCGCGACGGTCGAGGCCGCGACCTTGGCCGCCGCGCTCGTCGCCTCCGAGGCAGGCCGCCGGTACGCCCCCGACGACGTACCGGCGACCTACCTCGACGAGCCGGACATCGCCACCGAAGCGGCGTGGCTGGTGGAGGTCACCCGCGCCTGGCGACGGTCCGCCGTGGTCGGGCGCATTCGGGACCGGGTCCGCGAATCCGAACTCGCGTGATTCAAGCCGGAACTCGCGTGATCGAAGGCGTCATTCACGAGTTCCGCCTCCAATCACGCGAGTTCCGTGCCCGATCACGCGAGTTGCGACTAGACGATCGCGGTGACGGCGGCCGCGGCCGCGACCAGTGCCAGCCAGACCGGCGGGGCGATGTCCTTGACCCCGTCGCCCGCCCGCGCGTGGGAGATGGCCGCCCCGATCAGCAACGCCACCAGTCCGATCGCCGCGGCGATCCCGAGTGGCGGCCAGAAGAATCCGGCCGCCAGGCCCGCCGCCCCGGCGATCTCCAGCGCCCCGATCCCCTGGATCCCCCGGACCGAGAAGCCGAGCCTCCCGGTCCGGGAGACCAACGCCGGCTGACGCAGGACCTTCGCCACCCCCAGTACGGCGAAGATCGCGATCAGCATCACCGACAACACCACATGAGCCACGGCCATAGCGGAACTCCTTGGTGTGTAAGGAATCTCAGACGGTGACGCGGCGCATCGTGGTGAACCCGCCCGCCCCGGCGAGGCAGACCAGCAGGGCGAGCACCCCGGTCATCCCGCCGACGGTCAGCGTGCTGAAGAACTCCCCGAGCTTCGGCCACGAATCGGTCCAGCTGAGCAGCAGCACCCCGCCCAGCAGCACCAGGACCTGCGCCGCGCCGAACAGGACGACACCCACCACCGCGGCGCGCCGGTAGATCAGGCCGTACCACATGCCGTAGACGAACATCAGCAACAGGAACACGAACGAGGTGAGCAGCGTCAGGTACCAGGGACCGTCGAGCAGCCAGGGAACGCGGAAGTAGTTGAGACCGAGCCCCCAGCCCCCGGTCGCGTCCTCGATCACCTGGAACACGGTGACCCCCACCGCGTACACCGCGGAGAGCCCGGCGACCAGCAGGATCGTGCCGAGGTAGTAAGACCGCCTCGACACGCCGAGCGCGAGCCCGAACGGGAGCGATTTCGTCATGCTCAGCGCCCCGCAGACGAGCATGAACACGAACAACGTGAACAGGCCGCCGGAGTAGTTCTCCTCCGGCGTTTCGGGGATCAGCGAGAAGATCGCGAGATTCACTCCGAAGGCGAAGAACGTGACGCCGACCGGGAGGACGACGTACTGGAGCCGGTCCACCAGGTGGTAGCGCGCGACGTTGACCAGGGTGTTCATGCGGACGCCTCCTCTGCGGTCTGTCCGTTGGAGGTGTGCACCATCAACTGCTGCAAGGAAAGCGGCTCCAGCTTCAGATGCAGGGCCTTCGCCTTCGCCTTGTCGGCGGGACCGAGCGCGTCGGCGACGGTGATCGAAGCACGCGACCCGATCTTGCGGCGGTGCAGCACCCGGCGGCCGGCGACGAAGTCGTCCACCGCGAGGGCGGGGCCGGAAACCGTCACGGCCGTGCCGCGCAGTTCGTCGGCGGGCGCGTCGAGGACGACGCGGCCCTTGTCGATCATCACCACGTGCTCCAGCAGATCGGCGACCTCGTCGATCAGGTGCGTGGAAAGCAGGATCGTGCGCGGATGGGCCGAATAGTCGTCGAGCAACCGGTCGTAGAACAGTTGGCGTGCGACGGCGTCGAGTCCCGCGTACGGCTCGTCGAGCAGCGTGAGCTCAGCCCGGGCCGCGAGCCCGATCGTGATCGACAGCGCCGAACGCATCCCTCGCGAGAGCTTCTTGATCGGGCGTTTCGTCGGCAGATCGAAGTCGCGGAGCAGGTCTTCGGCCAGTTCCGCGTCCCAGTTCGGGTAGAACCACGACGCCGCCGAAAGGGCGTGCCGGACCTTGAAGTCCGGGAACTGCTGGTCTTCGCGGACGAGCACCAGGCGCCGCAGCACCCGCTCGTTCTCGACCGGGGTCTCGCCGAACACGCGGACCGAGCCCGCGCTGGCGAACTCCTGCGCGGTGACGATGCGCAGGAAGGTGCTCTTGCCCGCGCCGTTGCGGCCCAGCAGGCCGGTGATCTTTCCTTCTTCGATGTCGACCGAGACATCGCCGAGCGCGGTGTGGTCGCCGTAGCGCCGGGTCAGGCCGGTGGTCGAAATGGTCGGCGTCATGCGGCGGGTCCTCCGTTCCGGTGTCCGTTCCCGCGGATGAGCGAGATCAAGGTTTCGTCGTCGATGCCGAGGCGCTTCGCTTCGATGAGCATCGGGTCGAGGTACTGCTCGGCGAACCGCTGCCGCCGGTCGGTGAGCAGCTTCTGCCGCGCGCCGGCGGCGACGAACATGCCGATACCCCGGCGCTTTTCGAGCAGGCCGTCGTCGGCCAGCACGTTGATCCCCTTGGCCGCCGTCGCCGGATTGATCCGGTAGAAGGCGGCGAGTTCGTTGGTTGACGGCACGCGTTCCCCCTCGGCCAGGCTTCCCTCGGCGATGTCGTCGGCGATCTGTTCGGCGATCTGCACGAACAGGGGTGTTCCTTCGTCGAGCACGACACCTCCGTCCCCAGTCTTCGAGCACCCTCTCGGGGTGCGGTGGTTCATTACTGGACTAAGTAACCCATGAACCACCCCGTCGGCGCAAGTGGCTTCCGCCGTGCGCACTACTGTGCAATGCGTGGTACCTTCTGTTGCGTAAGACTGGGAGGGACGCGACTGTGGAGATCAGTCAGCTACTTAAAGGCGTGCTGGACCTCGCCGTTCTCGCGGTGCTTCGCGGAGAGGACGGCTATGGCTACGACGTGCTCCGAAGACTCCGTATCGCGGGGTTGCAGGAAGTGGGCGACGCTTCGGTGTACGGGACGCTTCGGCGGCTGTACAAGGCAGGCCTGCTGACGTCCTATGTGGTGCCGAGCGAGGAAGGCCCGCACCGCAAGTACTACAGCCTCAATGAGCCGGGTCGTCGGCGCCTCGAAGAGTCGGGGCAGACCTGGCGGACTTTCGCCACGACAATGAACAGCCTGTTGGGAGAGGCAGCATGAGCACGCAGAATCCGACCGCCGTGCGGGTGTATCTGGCGAGGGTCAGGAGCGCGCTCGCCGACCTGCCCGAGAGCGAAGTCGAAGAGATCCTCGAAGACGTCCGGCCGCATCTCGCCGAGATGGAGGCGGAACTGGGGGAGAACCCCAAGGTCGACGCCTTGATCGAGCGTCTGGGGAGCCCGGAAGGCTATGCCGCCGAATTGCGGGCGTCCGGCGGCTATCCGCCGCGTCCGCCCGACTCGGGCGACAAGACCACCGCGCTGAAGGTGAAGACCGGGATCGGTGGAGCGCGGTTCGCGTTCTGGGGCTTGGTGTTCTCGGTCGGCGGCTTCGCGTTGTTCGGCTTCGCGGCCGCGGTGTGGGTGCGGGTGGAACCGTTGCTGGGCCTGCTTTTCGTCGCACCCGTACTCGCGATCAGCGTCGCCTACGTGGTGCGGAAGGGAGTCGCCCCGATCGTCGAGCTGCCCGAGGTGGTCAAGCTCCGCGAGCTCGCGACGTCGTTCCAGAACAACCGGAACAGCAAGGGAATCAACTACTTCCGCACGCTCAAGCCGGCGTGGTGGGTGCTGTGCGCGGCGGTGCTGGTCATCTTCGGCCTGCTGCTCGTGCTGCGCGACACCGAGGCGGTGCTGTTGCTGCCGCTGATGCTGCTGGCCGCCGTCGCGGTGGTCTGGGCGGGCCCGAAGCTGAAGACCGACCGGCGGCTGCTGTGGCTGGCCGTGCCGATCTCGGCGTTCGTCATCGGCAGCATGCTCGGCGGGGCGGGAGCGGCGGTCGACCTGATCGCGAAGCGGTCCTATGGCGGCGGTTCCTACAACAGCTCCTATGGGCCGAGTTACAACGACAGCTACGGGAACCCGCAGCTGACGTACGGCAGCCAGGACGTGGAGAACATCTACGCGTTCGACGCCGAAGGCAAACCGCTGACCGAGATCTACCTCTACGACGAGAACGGCCGCCCGCTCAGCACGACCCGGTACGCCTGCGAGCAGAGCACGGGCGAGAAGCGGAAGATCGGCGACGACAACCGCTATCCGCGGCCGCGGCTCGATCGGGGAGTCCGGGACAACGACGGAAACCTCAACGGCTACAACGGTTACCGCAGCTACTGTCTGGAAAGGACGGACGTGCCGTTCAGCGCGGCGATCCCGAAGATCACCCCGGCGCCGCCTTCCACGACCGCCCAGGCGCCGCCGTCGAACTCCACCCAGCCGACACGCTAGGTGGCCCGGGTGGAGGCGGACGCCGGGGGCCGCCTCCACCCGCGTTTCGTCCTCTGAATGCGGTGGTTCGCGATGCCAACGACCGCATTCAGAGGACGAAATGCGGCACCTCGTGGGGTGAGGCTCAGTGGTTGAACGCGCTCCTGGCGGCCAGGTCGGCCAGCAGGGCGCGGCCCTTCTCGGCGTTGCGCGGCTGGGCCAGGACGTCGTAACGCCGGGCGACCAGCTGGCTCTGCGAGATGAACCCTCGCTTGTTCTTCGACGACGCGTACCCCAGCGCGCCGAACAGCAGGTTGAACCCGATACCGCCGACGAGGCCGACGATGATCGGCACCAGCCCGGCGCCGGGGTTCAGCAGGCTCAGCACGAGCCCGAGGAACACACCGAACATCGCGCCGGACAGCGCCGAGCTGGTCAGCACCTTGCTCCAGCCCATGCGTCCGGCGATGCGCTCCACCAGGATCGGCTCGACACCGACGATCGTGACGTCCGTGATCGGGAAGTCCGTTCCCGCGAGGTGGTCGACGGCACGCTGCGCTTCGGAGTACGACTCGTACGAGCCGATCGGCCACCCACTGGGCATCGTCGGGAGCTGAGCCCGCCCCTGGGGCTCGGTGAACGTGGTCTGCTGCGTGAATGCCTGTGTCATTCCTTCTCACCTCTCTTGATCCGTACAACGTCCCGGATGCGCGGATCTCCTCCCGGTGCGGCGGGATTCACAGCATCTTCTCAGCCGGGCATCACAGACAATCCGCCCAGGGATCAACTACGGTGAGCAATGGGTAACGAACCAGACCATTGACGGAGTTGACCGGGTTCGGCCGACCCGGTAGGAAGAACCCGCAAAGGTACCGCTTCGAACCTTTAGGTGAGGCTGATGGCGAACAGGCGCGGCATGCTCACGCTGGATCGGCTCCGGGAACTGGTCGAGGACGGCACCGTCGACACGGTGCTGGTGGCGATCACCGACATGCAGGGCAGGCTGCAGGGCAAACGCTGCGCCGCCGAGTACTTCCTCAACGAGGTCGTCGAGCACGCCACCGAAGCGTGCAACTACCTCCTCGCCGTCGACGTGGACATGAACACCGTCGACGGCTACGCGATGTCGTCCTGGGAGACCGGCTACGGCGACTTCGTCATGCGCCCGGACTTCGACACGCTGCGCTTGCTCCCGTGGCAGGAGGGCACCGCGCTGGTCCTCGCCGACCTCGAACGGGTGCAGGGCGGCGCGGTGGCCCCCTCGCCCCGCCAGATCCTCCGCGGCCAGCTCGACAGGCTCGCCGAGCGCGGTCTCGCCGCCTACGTCGGCACCGAACTGGAGTTCATCGTCTTCGACGACACCTTCGAATCGGCCTGGGACAAGCGCTATCAGGACCTTCGCCCGGCCAACCAGTACAACGTCGACTACTCGATGCTCGGCACCGCCCGGATCGAACCGCTGCTGCGCCGCATCCGCAACGACATGGGCGGCGCCGGGCTGTACGTCGAGTCGGCCAAGGGCGAATGCAATCCCGGCCAGCACGAGATCGCGTTCCGCTACGCCGACGCGCTGACCACCTGCGACAACCACAGCGTCTACAAGACCGGGTCGAAGGAGATCGCCGCGCAGGAGGGCAAGAGCCTCACGTTCATGGCGAAGTACAACGAACGCGAGGGCAACTCCTGCCACATCCACATCAGCCTGCGCTCGGCCGCGGGCGACCCTGTTCTGGCCGGAGACGGACCCGGTGGATTCTCGCCGTTGATGGAGCACTTCCTCGCCGGTCAGCTGGCCGGACTGCGTGAGCTGACCTACTTCTTCGCGCCGAACATCAACTCCTACAAGCGGTTCGTGCCCGGGAGCTTCGCGCCGACGGCCGTCGCGTGGGGCACGGACAACCGCACCTGCGCGCTCCGCGTCGTCGGGCACGGGGACTCGCTGCGCACGGAGAACCGCGTCCCCGGCGGCGACGTGAACCCGTACCTCGCGGTGGCCGCGCTGATCGCGGCCGGGCTGCACGGTATCGAGAACGAACTGGAGCTGGAGCCGGAGTTCCACGGGAACGCCTACGGTTCCGCCAAGCCGACCGTGCCGACAACCCTGCGGGAGGCCGCGGCGCTGCTGGACGGGAGCGAACTCGCGAGGTCCGCGTTCGGGGACGAGGTCGTCGACCACTACCTGAACGCGGCGAAGGTCGAGCTCACCGCGTACGACGCCGCCGTCACCGACTGGGAGAGGATCCGTGGCTTCGAACGGCTCTGAACCCCTGATCGGGCTCACGTCCTATTTGGAACCCGCGAAGTTCCTGGTGTGGGAGACCGAAGCGGCGCTGCTCCACCGCGTCTACGTCGACGGGATCGTCGCGGCGGGTGGGATCCCGGTCCTGCTGCCACCGGTGAGCGAGGCACACGATCGGCTGATCTCCGCCGTGGACGGTCTCGTGCTCGTCGGCGGCGCGGACGTCGACCCGGCACGTTACGGCCAGGAGCAGCACGCGACGACGTACACCAGGCCGAACCGGGACGCGTTCGAGTTCGGGCTGCTGCGGTCCGCTTTGGACAGTGGGAAACCGGTGCTCGGCGTGTGCCGCGGGCTGCAGGTGCTCAGCGTCGCGCTGGGCGGCACGCTCGTCCAGCACCTGCCCGAGACGGTGGACAGCAAGGATCACCAGCCCGCGCCCGCGACCTTCGGCACCACTACGGTGACGCTTGCCGAGGGCAGTCGCGTCGCGTCGATCCTCGGCACCGAGACCAAGGTGCCGTGTTACCACCATCAGGCGATCGACAAGCTCGGT
Organism: Amycolatopsis sp. SB7-3; assembly: GCF_041021335.1. Taxonomy (NCBI): domain Bacteria; kingdom Bacillati; phylum Actinomycetota; class Actinomycetes; order Pseudonocardiales; family Pseudonocardiaceae; genus Amycolatopsis; species Amycolatopsis sp. SB7-3. Next base: position 316,630 of record NZ_JBFPJQ010000001.1, on the reverse strand, counting down.
GACGGGCTGGTCCCGGCCGGCTGGGCCGCCGACGGGACCATCGAGGCGGCCGAACTGCCCGGCGACGGGTTCGTCCTCGGCGTCCAATGGCATCCCGAACAGAACCCCGACGACATCAGGCTTTTCGAAGCGCTGGTGAAAGCTGCGAAGGAGCGCGAATGACCACGTTCGAGGTGATCAACCCCGCCACCGAAGAGGTGGTGAGGTCGGTCGAGCTGACCTCGGCCGAGGAGACCGACGCGGCGATCGCCCGCGCGCACGCGGCGTTCCCCGCCTGGCGCGCGGTGGCCCCCGCCGACCGGGCGCGGCTGCTGCGCCGGTTCGCCGACGCCGTCGACGCCGACATCGAGAACCTCGCCGCGCTGGAGGTCGCCAACGCCGGCCACACGATCGGCAACGCGCGCTGGGAGGCGGGCAACGTCCGCGACGTGCTGACGTACTACTCGGCATCGCCCGAACGGCTGAGCGGCAAGCAGATCCCGGTGCCCGGCGGTGTGAACATGACGTTCCACGAGCCACTGGGCGTGGTCGGGGTGATCGTGCCGTGGAACTTCCCGATGCCCATCGCGGGCTGGGGATTCGCACCGGCGCTCGCCGCCGGGAACACCGTCGTGCTGAAACCCGCCGAGCTCACCCCGCTCACCGCGATCCGCCTCGGCGAACTCGCCCGCGAGGCGGGGATCCCCGAAGACGTCTTCCAGGTGCTCCCCGGCAAGGGATCCGTGGTGGGGCAGCGCTTCGTGGACCATCCGGCGGTGCGGAAGGTGGTGTTCACCGGCTCCACCGAGGTCGGCAAGCAGATCATGGCGGGCTGTGCCGCGCAGGTGAAGCGGGTGACGCTGGAGCTCGGCGGCAAGAACGCGAACATCGTGTTCGCCGACGCCGACCTGGAGAAGGCCGCCGCCACCGCGCCGTACGGCGTCTTCGACAACGCCGGGCAGGACTGCTGCGCGCGGTCGCTGATCCTGGTGCAGTCGAGCGTGTACGAGAAGTTCATGGAGCTGCTGGAACCCGCGGTGAACGGCGTCGTCGTCGGGGATCCGCGGCTGGAGGTCACCGAGATGGGCCCGCTGATCTCGGCGGGGCATCACGCGAAGGTGTCGTCCTATGTGGACGATTCCGCGCCGGTCGCCTTCCGGGGCAACGCGCCCGTCGGTCCCGGGTACTGGTTCGCGCCGACCGTCGTCACCCCGCCGGACCTGCGGCATCCGCTGGCGTCCGAGGAGATCTTCGGCCCGGTCGTCGCCGTGGTCCCGTTCGACGGCGAGGCGGACGCGGTGACCATGGCCAACCGGACCGAGTACGGGCTGTCCGGCTCGATCTGGACGCGCGACGTCGGCCGCGCCTTCCGCGTCGCGCGCGGTGTCGAGGCCGGGAACCTGTCGGTCAACTCGCATTCGTCCGTCCGGTACTGGACGCCGTTCGGCGGGTTCAAGCAGTCCGGGCTGGGCCGTGAGCTGGGGCCGGACGCCGTCGACGCCTTCACCGAGACCAAGAACCTTTTTATCAGCACAGAGTGAGCTGGTCTCTTTTCGTATCAAGACCATCAGCACGGAGGAATAGGAATGGTTCAGCGTTTCGAAGGCCGCGTCGCCGTCATCACCGGCGGCAGCAGCGGGATCGGCCTCGCCACCGCGCGGCGGCTGGCGAGCGAAGGCGCGAAGGTCGTCATCGGCGACATCTCCGCCGAGGCGGGCAAGGCCGCGGCCGACGAGGTCGGTGGCCTGTTCGTGCAGGCCGACGTCACCGACGCCGAGCAGGTCGAGGCCCTGTTCCAGACCACTGTGGACACCTTCGGCTCGGTCGACGTCGCGTTCAACAACGCCGGTATCTCCCCGCCCGAGGACGACTCGATCCTCACCACGGGTATCGACGCGTGGGAGAAGGTGCAGAAGGTCAACCTGACGTCGGTGTACCTGTGCTGCAAGGCGGTCCTGCCGCATATGCAGCGGCAGGGGAAGGGCTCGATCATCAACACGGCGTCGTTCGTCGCGGTGATGGGCGCGGCGACGTCGCAGATCTCGTACACCGCGTCCAAGGGCGGGGTGCTGGCGATGAGCCGGGAACTGGGTGTGCAGTTCGCGCGGGAGAACATCCGGGTGAACGCGCTGTGCCCGGGTCCGGTGAACACGCCGCTGCTCAAGGAACTGTTCGCGAAGGACCCCGAGCGGGCCGCGCGGCGGCTGGTGCACGTGCCGGTCGGGCGGTTCGCGGAGCCGGAGGAGATCGCGGGCGCGGTCGCGTTCCTGGCGAGCGACGACGCCTCGTTCATCACCGCTTCGCAGTTCCTGGTGGACGGGGGCATCTCGGGCGCCTACGTCACCCCGCTCTGAACCCCGCCCGCATTTAGTCCTCTAAATGCGGTGCTCCTCGGCTCCTCTGTCCGTGAAGGCCTCCTTCCCTACTCTCAAGGTAGGGAAGGAGGCCTTCGCGGACTCGGGGCCGGCCGTCGCGCTCGGTCCTGGGGGCCGAAGGACGCTTTCCCCTCGTCTCATGCGGTGAAGGGGTCCTTCACCCCGGGCCCAGCTGTGCCCGGCCCGCATTTAGTCCTCTGAATGTGGGCCGGAACTCGCGTGATCAGAGCCGGAACACGCAAGTGACGTCGTCGGTGGGAAGTAGACGCGCGCTGAACAGGCCAGGTACGGTGTGCGCACAACTGCAGATCGGGCCGTCGAGCTGGAGCGGGAGAGCCCCCACGAACGTGGTGGGGCACCGAAGGAGCAAACTCCCCGGAATCTCTCAGGTACCCACTACCGCTTCACGCGAGGCCACTCTGGAAAGCAGGCGCGCAAGTGCGCCTCACCCAAGGTGAAAGCCACCCTCATCGGTGGTGAAACTCTCAGGTGCCATGACAGAGGGGGAGTTCCCAGCGCACCGGTCTATCCGGCGCCTGACCCAAGGAGCTCCCTTGACCAGTACGTCCTTCGACGACCGGCACATCGGCCCCTCGGAGTCCGAGCAGGCCAAGATGCTCGCCGAGGTCGGCTTCGGCAGTCTCGATGCCCTGGTGCAGGCCGCGGTGCCGTCCGCGATCCGCGTCACCCGCGACCTCGACCTTCCCCCCGCCGCGTCCGAAGAGGACGCCATCGCCGAGCTTCGCGCGCTCGCCGCGCTCAACAAGCCGATGACGCAGATGATCGGCCTCGGCTTCCACGACACGGTCACCCCGGCGGTCATCCGCCGCAACGTGCTGGAGAACCCGGCCTGGTACACGGCGTACACGCCGTATCAGCCGGAGATCTCGCAGGGCCGTCTCGAAGCCCTCCTCAACTTCCAGACCATGGTCTCCGAGCTGGCCGGTCTCGCCACCGCGAACGCCTCCCTGCTCGACGAGTCCACCGCAGTCGCCGAGGCCGTCATGCTGATGCGCCGCGCGTCGAAGGCGAAGTCGAACAAGGTCGTCCTCGACGCCGAATGCCTGCCGCAGACCATCGCCGTCGTCCGCACCCGCGCCGAGGCCATGGGCGTCGAGGTCGAGGTCCGTGACCTGCTCACCGGCCTGCCGGAGGAGTTCTTCGGCGTCGTCGTCCAGTACCCGGGCGCTTCCGGCGTGCTGCGCGGCGCGGGCTTCTACTCCGCCATCTCCGAGACCGCGAAGGCCGCCGGCGCGCTGTACACCGTCGCCGCCGACCTGCTCGCCCTCACCCTGATCACCGCGCCGGGTGAGTTCGGCGCCGACATCGCCGCCGGTTCCACCCAGCGCTTCGGTGTCCCGCTCGGCTACGGCGGCCCGCACGCCGGGTACATGGCCGTCCGCGCCGGGCTCGAGCGCTCGCTGCCGGGTCGCCTGGTCGGCGTCTCGGTCGACGCCGACGGCAACCCCGCGTACCGCCTCGCCCTGCAGACCCGCGAGCAGCACATCCGCCGCGAGAAGGCCACCTCCAACATCTGTACCGCGCAGGTCCTGCCCGCCGTGCTCGCCGCGATGTACGCGGTCTACCACGGTCCGGACGGCCTCAAGCGCATCGCGACCCGCGTCCACGAACTCGCCGCCGGACTGGCGGGAGCCCTCCGCGAGGGCGGCGTCGAGGTCGTCCACGAGGGCTTCTTCGACACCGTCCTCGCCCGCATGCCCGGCCAGGCCGAAGCGGTCGTCGCGGTCGCGCGCGAGCACGGGATCAACCTCGGCCCGGTCGACGCCGACCACGTCCGCATCGCGGTCGACGAGGTCACCACGCCCGCGATCATCGCCAAGGTGCTCAACGCGTTCGGGATCGAAAACCCGGCCGGAAGCGCCCAGGCCCTGCCCGCGGGCCTCGGCCGCCAGAGCGAGTACCTCACCCACGAGGTCTTCCACTCGCACCGCTCCGAGACCGCGATGCTGCGTTACCTGCGGAGCCTTTCGGACCTCGACTACGCGCTCGACCGCGGCATGATCCCGCTCGGCTCCTGCACGATGAAGCTCAACGCCACCACCGAGATGGAGCCGATCAGCTGGCGCGAGTTCGCGGGGATCCACCCGTTCGCGCCCGCCGACCAGGCCGAGGGCTACCACACCCTGGTCGAGCAGCTGTCCGGCTGGCTCGCCGAGGTCACCGGCTACGACAAGGTGTCGCTGCAGCCGAACGCGGGCAGCCAGGGCGAGCTCGCCGGTCTGCTCGCGATCCGCGCGTACCACCACGCCAACGGCCAGACCGAACGCGAGGTCTGCCTGATCCCGTCGTCCGCGCACGGCACGAACGCCGCCTCCGCGGTGATGGCCGGGATGCGCGTCGTCGTGGTCAAGTGCACCGACGAAGGCAACGTCGACCTCGAAGACCTGCGGGCCAAGGTCGAGGCCAACCGCGACACGCTGTCCGCGATCATGGTCACGTACCCGTCCACGCACGGCGTGTACGAGAACGGCATCGACGAGCTGGCCAAGATCGTCCACGACGCGGGCGGCCAGGTCTACGTAGACGGCGCGAACCTCAACGCGCTGCTCGGGCTCGCCAAGCCGGGTGAGTTCGGCGGCGACGTATCGCACCTGAACCTGCACAAGACCTTCTGCATCCCGCACGGCGGCGGCGGCCCCGGCGTCGGCCCGGTCGCGGTGCGGGCGCACCTCGCGCCGTACCTGCCGAACCACCCGCTGCTGGAGAAGGCGGGCCCCGAGACCGGTGTCGGCCCGATCAGCGCCGCTCCGTACGGCTCGGCGTCGATCCTGCCGATCTCGTGGGCGTACGTCCGCATGATGGGCGCGGGCGGGCTCACCGCCGCGACGCAGGTCGCCGTGCTCGCCGCGAACTACGTGGCCAAACGCCTCAACCAGCACTACCCGGTGCTCTACACCGGCCAGGACGGCCTGGTCGCGCACGAGTGCATCCTCGACCTGCGCGGGCTCACCAAGGAGACCGGCGTCAGCGTCGACGACGTCGCGAAGCGCCTGATCGACTACGGCTTCCACGCCCCGACCATGTCGTTCCCGGTCGCGGGCACGCTGATGGTCGAGCCGACCGAATCCGAGGACCTCGGCGAGATCGACCGCTTCATCGCGGCGATGATCGCCATCCGCGCGGAGATCGACGCCGTCGCGCAGGGCAAATGGGCGGCGGACAACAGCCCGCTGCGCAACGCCCCGCACACCGCCGAGACCCTCGTCGGCGACTGGGACCTGCCCTACGACCGCGAACTGGCGGTGTACCCCGCCGGAGTGAACCGCAAGTCCAAGTACTGGCCTCCGGTGCGCCGCATCGACGGTGCGCGCGGGGACCGTAACCTCGTCTGCTCCTGCCCGCCGCTCAACGCCTACGAGAACTGAGGCACTTGATGTCGAAAGAGACGTCCCTGCACGGAGTCCACAAAGGACTGGGTGCGCTGTTCACCGATTTCGCGGGCTGGTCGATGCCGATCCGCTATTCCAGCGAACTGGCGGAGCACAAGGCGGTCCGCGAGGCCGCCGGTCTGTTCGACCTGTCGCATATGGCCGAGATCGAGGTGACCGGCCCGCAGGCCGCCGACACCCTCGATTACGCGCTGGTCGGCAACCTGTCCGGCGTGAAGCCGGGCCGGGCGCGCTACACGATGATCTGCGACGAGAACGGCGGCGTGCTGGACGACCTGGTCGTCTACCGCCTCGCCGACGAGAAGTTCCTGGTCGTGGCCAACGCGGGCAACGCCGCCGTGGTCGCGGAGGCGCTGGCCGAGCGGGTCTCCGGGTTCGACGCGGTCGTCGAGAACAAGTCCGAGGACGTCGCGCTGATCGCCGTCCAGGGCCCGAAGGCCGTCGAGATCCTCGGTGCCGTCACCGACGCCGACCTGGGCGCGCTCAAGTACTACGCGAGCGTCCCGGCCGTCGTGAAGGGCCACGACGTCCTGCTGGCCCGCACCGGCTACACCGGCGAGGACGGCTTCGAGCTGTACGTCCCGGCCGGTGAGGCTCCCGCCGTCTGGCGCATCCTCACCGAGGCCGGCGAGCCGCACGGCCTGCTCCCGGCGGGTCTCGCCTGCCGCGACACCCTGCGTCTCGAAGCCGGAATGCCGTTGTACGGCAACGAACTCAGCCTCCAGCTGAGCCCGTTCGAGGCAGGCCTCGGCCGGGTGGTCAAGTTCGAGAAGCCGAACGACTTCGTCGGCAAGGCCGCGCTCGAAGAGCTGTCCAAGAAGGACGTTCCCCGCGTCCGCGTCGGGCTCAAGGGCTCCGGCCGCCGCGCGCCGCGTCACGGCTACACCGTCCTGGCGGGCGAGACCGAGATCGGCGAGGTCACCAGCGGTGCCCTCTCGCCGACGCTGGGTTACCCGATCGCCATGGCCTACGTGGACCGGGAGCACTCCGAGCCCGGCACCGAGCTTTCCGTCGACATCCGGGGCCGTATCGAGCCCGTCGAGGTCGTCGCCCTGCCCTTCTACTCCCGCGCCTGAAAGGCCCTTGAACGACCATGAGCATCCCCCAGGACCTGAAGTACACGAAGGAACACGAGTGGCTGAACGTCGCCGACGGCGTCGCCACCGTGGGCATCACCGCCTTCGCCGCCGAGTCGCTCGGTGACATCGTGTTCGTCCAGCTCCCCTCGGTCGGCGACACCGTCACCGCCGGCGAGGTGTTCGGCGAGGTCGAGTCGACCAAATCGGTCAGCGAGCTGTACGCACCCGTGGACGGCGAGGTCGTCGAGGTGAACGAGGCCACAACGGACACCCCCGAGCTCATCAACTCGGACCCGTACGCCGAAGGATGGCTCCTGAAGGTGCGTCTGTCCGGCGACGTGCCCGCCCTGCTCGACGCCCAGGCGTACGCCGTCTTGACCCAGGAGAACTGAGATGTTCAACGCTGCCCTGTCCGATGTGGACCCCGAGGTCGCCACCGCCGTCGCGGCCGAACTCGACCGGCAGCAGTCGACCCTGGAGATGATCGCCTCGGAGAACTTCGCCCCGGTGGGCGTGCTCGAGGCGCAGGGTTCGGTGCTGACGAACAAGTACGCCGAGGGCTACCCCGGCCGCCGCTACTACGGCGGTTGTGAGCACGTCGACGTCATCGAGCAGCTGGCGATCGACCGCGCGAAGGCCCTCTTCGGCGCCGAGCACGCCAACGTCCAGCCCCACTCGGGCGCGCAGGCCAACGCCGCCGCGATGGTCTCGGTGCTCAACCCCGGCGACACCATCCTCGGTCTCGACCTCGCCCACGGCGGTCACCTGACCCACGGGATGAAGATCAACTTCTCGGGCAAGCTCTACAACGTCGTCGCGTACCACGTCGACAAAGAGACCGGGATCGTCGACATCGAGGAGATCGAGCGCCTCGCCAAGGAGCACAAGCCGAAGCTGATCATCGCCGGCTGGTCGGCGTACCCGCGTCAGCTCGACTTCGCCGAGTTCCGCCGTATCGCCGACGAGGTCGGGGCGAAGGTCATGGTCGACATGGCGCACTTCGCCGGTCTGGTCGCGGCCGGGCTCCACCCGAGCCCGGTGCCCTACGCCGACATCGTCACCACGACCACGCACAAGACCCTCGGCGGCCCGCGCGGCGGCATCATCCTGTCCCGCCAGGAACTCGCCAAGAAGATCAACTCGGCGGTGTTCCCCGGTCAGCAGGGCGGCCCGCTGGAGCACGTCATCGCCGCCAAGGCCGTCGCGCTCAAGATCGCCGCGAGCGAGGAGTTCCGCGAGCGCCAGCAGCGTGTGCTCGAAGGCGCGAAGATCCTGGCCGACCGCTTGTCGCGCACGGACTGCAGCGAGGCCGGCGTCCGCGTGCTGACCGGCGGGACCGACGTGCACCTGGTGCTCGTCGATCTGGTCAACTCCACTTTGGACGGTCAGCAGGCCGAGGACCGGCTGCACTCGGTCGGTATCACGGTCAACCGCAACGCCGTCCCGTTCGACCCGCGTCCGCCGATGGTCACCTCCGGCCTGCGGATCGGCACCCCGGCGCTGGCGACCCGCGGCTTCGGCGCCGAGGACTTCGCCGAGGTGGCCGACATCATCGCCGAGGCGCTGCGCCCGGACTTCGACGAGGACCTGCGCCAGTCGCTGGCCTCCCGGGTCGAACTGCTGGCCAAGAAGCACCCGCTGTACGCGGACCTCGGCCGATGAGCGCGCTCCCCGAGGGGCGCAAACTTCTCCGGCTGGAAGTCCGCAACGCGCAGACCCCGATCGAGAAGAAGCCGCCGTGGATCAAGACCCGGGCCCGCATGGGTCCGGAGTTCACGGAGCTCAAGGGCTTGGTCAAGCGTGAAGGCCTCCACACCGTGTGTGAGGAGGCCGGTTGCCCCAACATCTACGAGTGCTGGGAAGACCGTGAGGCGACGTTCCTGATCGGTGGGGACCAGTGCACCCGGCGCTGTGATTTCTGTCAGATCGACACGGGCAAGCCGGAGGCGCTGGACCGGACCGAGCCGCGCAAGGTGGCGGAGTCGGTGCAGGCGATGGGCTTGCGCTACTCGACGGTGACCGGTGTGGCGCGTGACGATCTGGAGGATGGCGGTGCGTGGCTGTACGCGGAGACCGTCCGTCAGATCCATGCGTTGAACCCGGGTACGGGTGTGGAGCTGTTGATTCCGGATTTCAACGCGGATCCGGAGCAGCTGGCGGAGGTGTTCGGTTCGCGGCCGGAGGTTCTGGCGCACAACGTCGAGACGGTGCCGCGGATCTTCAAGCGCATCCGTCCCGGCTTCCGCTACGCGCGATCGTTGGAGGTTATCACGAAGGCTCGTGAGGCCGGTCTGGTGACGAAGTCGAATCTGATCCTCGGTATGGGTGAGACGCCGGAGGAGGTGGCTCCGGCGATGAAGGATCTGGTCGACGCGGGCTGCGAGATCCTCACGATCACCCAGTACCTGCGCCCCTCACCGCGTCACCACCCGGTGGACCGCTGGGTCAAGCCGGAAGAGTTCGTCGAGCACTCGAAGGCAGCCGAAGCGATGGGCTTCGCTGGTGTGATGGCCGGGCCGCTCGTACGCTCGTCTTATCGGGCCGGTCGCCTTTTCGCCCAGACGAAGGCCCACCGCGGCGAAGCGCTGTCGGAGAATTTGGCCCATCTCGCCGCCGAAGGGCCCGCGGCCCAAGAGGCCAGCTCACTGCTGGCCAGATAGGAAGGAGGGCAGATCAATGGCGATCAGCGTCTTCGACCTGTTTTCGATCGGCATCGGCCCCTCCAGCTCCCACACGGTGGGCCCGATGCGCGCCGCACTGACCTTTGTGGACGGTCTGGCGGCCGACGGTGACCTCACCGCGACGGCACGCGTCCAGAGCGAGCTTTTCGGCTCGCTCGGCGCGACCGGGTTCGGGCACGGCAGCGACAAGGCCGTGCTGCTCGGGCTGTCCGGGGAGCGTCCGGAGGAGATCGACACCGACACCGTGCCCGGCAAGATCGCGGCGATCCGCGAATCCTGCCGGCTGAAGGTGCGGGGCGAGCACGAGATCGTGTTCACCGAGGACACCGACCTGACCATGCACCGGCGGAAATCCTTGCCGGCGCACCCGAACGGGATGATCTTCCGCGCGTTCGACGCCGACGGGAAGGTGCTGCGCGAGCGCACCTACTACTCCGTCGGCGGCGGGTTCGTCCGCGACGAGTCCTACGAGACCGACACCGTCGTCGTCGAGGACTCGACGAAGCTGGAGTTCCCGTTCCGCACCGGCGCGGATCTGCTGAAGCACTGCGAGGACACCGGGCTGCCGATCAGCGAGATCATGCTGCGCAACGAACTCGCGTGGCGCACCCGCGAGGAGATCCGCGAAGGGCTGCTGGAGATCTGGCAGGTCATGGCGGAATGCGTGCGCAACGGCTGCGAGCACGAGGGCGTCCTGCCGGGCGGCCTGAAGGTGCCGCGGCGCGCGAAGGCGTTGCACGAGAAGCTGCTCGCGGAGGACGGCGTCGGCGATCCGCTGTACGCGATGGACTGGGTGAGCCTGTACGCGCTGGCGGTCAACGAGGAGAACGCCGCGGGTGGCCGCGTCGTCACCGCGCCGACCAACGGCGCGGCGGGGATCATCCCGGCCGTTCTGCACTACTACCAGCGGTTCATCCGGGGTTCGTCGGACGACGGCATCGTGACGTTCATGCTCACCGCGGGCGCGATCGGCTCGATCCTCAAGCAGACGGGGTCGATCTCGGGCGCCGAGGTCGGTTGCCAGGGTGAGGTCGGTTCGGCCAGCGCCATGGCCGCCGCCGGGCTCACCGAGGTCCTCGGCGGTTCACCCGCGCAGGTGGAGAACGCCGCCGAGATCGGCGTCGAGCACCATCTGGGGCTCACGTGCGACCCTGTCGGAGGGCTGGTGCAGATCCCGTGCATCGAACGCAACGCCGTCGGCGCGTCGAAGGCGATCCACGCGGCGCGGATGGCGATGCGCGGCGACGGTTCGCACGTCGTGACGCTGGACAAGGCGATCAAGACGATGCGCGAGACCGGCGCCGACATGAGCGTGAAGTACAAGGAGACCGCGCGCGGCGGCCTCGCCGTGAACGTCATCGAATGCTGATGCCCCGCGTTTAGTCCTCTGGATGCGGTAGTTGCACACGCAAGTACCGCATCCAGAGGACGAATTGCGGGCCGCCTAAACTCGAGTGGTGGAGTCGAAAGCGGGTGACGCGCTGTTCCGCCCGGTGCGCGCGGGCAACGCCTTCGAGGAGACCGTCGAAAGACTGCTCCAGGCGATCCGGCTGGGCGTGGTGGGCGCGGGGGAGCGGCTGCCCTCGGAACGTGAGCTCGCCGAGCGGCTCGGGGTCAGCCGGGTGACGCTGCGCGAGGCGATCCGCGCGCTGTCCGACGCGGGTTACGTCGAGTCGCGGCGCGGACGGTACGGCGGCACGTTCGTCAACGACGTCCTGCCCGACCCGCCCGCCGCCGACGGCCGGAAGGTCGACAACGCCACGCTGGAGGACGCGCTCGGCCTCCGGCACGTCCTGGAGACCGGCGCCGCCGAGATGGCGGCCTCGCGTTCGCTCAGCCCGGCCGACCGGCAGCATCTGACCAGCACGCTCGCCGAGGCCGCGGCGGCCGACGTCGGCGACTACCGGCGCAGGGATTCGCGGCTGCATCTGGCGATCGCCGAGGTCACCGCGTCCGGCTCGCTGACCACGGCGATGGCCGACGCGCGGATGCGGGTCAACCAGCTGCTCGACATGATCCCGTTGCTGGAACCGAACCTGGAGCATTCCAACGCCCAGCACGAGGCCATCGTCGACGCGATCCTCGCCGGGGACTCCGAGGCGGCCCGCCGGGCGATGACGGAACACGTCGAAGGGACCGCGTCACTGCTTCGCGCGTTCCTCGCTTGAGGTCAGCAGCGCGTGCGCGAAATCGATGGCGTGCGGTGTATCCGGGAAGACCCGGCCCTCCGCGCGGAGCCGGTCCGCGACGCCGAGTTCGTCGAGCACCTTCTCGTGGCCGGGTTTGATCCCCGACACCAGGACCGTGATCCCGCGATGTTCGAGGCGTTCGATGGCGTCGCGCAGGACGAGGGCGCCGGTGGCGTCGATGGCCGACACCCGTGACATCCGGAGGATGACCACCCGGACGTCGGCGACCTCGGAGAGCTCCAGCAGGAACTGGTGCGCCGCTGCGAAGACGAGCGGTCCGTCGAGCCGGAACGCGACGATGTGCTCGTCCAGGAGTGCCCGCTCCTCGGCGACGTGATCGGCGTGGTCGAGCGCCACCTCTTCGATGCGAGCCGCCTTCGAGATCGCCCGCAGGGCCAGCGCGCCCGCCACGACGAGGCCGAGGATGACCGCGGTGACCAGGTCCAGGATCAGCGTCGCGGCGGCGGTGAGCACGAGGACCAGCGCGTCACGCCGGGTGGAGCGCAGGAGCGCGCGGACCGAACCCGCCTCGACCATGCGGACGGCCGTGGCCAGCAGCACCCCGGCGAGCGCCGCGATCGGGATCGTGGCCACGAGCGGCGCCGCCGCGAAGACGATCACCGCCAGCACCATCGCGTGGGTGAACGAGGCCAGCCGCGACTTCGCCCCGGCGCGGACGTTGACCGCGGTGCGCGCGATCGCCGCGGTGGCGGGCACGCCGCCGAACAGCGGGGTGACGAGGTTCGCGAGGCCCTGCCCGAAGAGTTCCCGGTCCGGGTCGTGGCGTTCGTTGACGCTCATCGCGTCGGCGACCGTGGCCGACAGGAGGCTTTCCAGCGCGGCCAGCGCCGCGACCGCGACGGCTGAGGGAGCCAGCGCGCCCAAGGTCGACAGATCCAGGAAGTCCAGCGAGGGCGCGGGAAGACCGTTGGGCAGTGCGCCGATACGAGCGACCGGCAGCTGCGCGAAATGACTCACGAGGGTCGCGATGGCCACCGCGACCAGCGAGAACGGGATCGACGGCCGCCACCTCGCGCCGAGCAGCATCAGGGCGGCGACCCCGGCGGCGATCGCGATCGACGGCCAGGCCGGATGCCCGGCGAAATCGGCCACCGCCTTCGCCGCGACGACGGCCACCTTCTCGCCTTCCGGAGTGGCGACGCCGAGCGCGGCGGGAACCTGCTGCAGCGCGATCACCCCGGCGATGCCCAGCGTGAAGCCCTCGACCACCGGTGTCGGCACGTAGCGCATGTACCGGCCGGCGCGGGCGACCGCGAGCAGGAGCAGCAAGACCCCGGCGAGCAGGCCCACCGTCAGCACGCCGCCCGCACCGTGCGTGGCCATGATCGGCACCAGCACCACGGTCATCGCGCCGGTCGGCCCGGACACCTGGAGATTGGAGCCGCCGAAGATCGCGGCCAGCGCGCCGGCGACGATCGCGGTGACCAGCCCGGCTTCGGCCCCGAGGCCGGACGAGATGCCGAAGCCCAGCGCCAGCGGCAGGGCGACGATCGCGACGGTCAGGCCCGCCGTGAGGTCCCGCCGGGGAGCGCGCTTGAGCGTCCGCAGGTCTTCACGTCCGGGCAGGAGCGAGCGCAGTTCCGAAAGTCTCAGACCCGCCACGCTGTCACTCCGCGTCGCGTAGCTGGGCGAGCAAGGCGTTCTGGTCGGCCAGCAGCTCGGTGAGGATGCGGCGGGCCGCGCGCAGGAGCTCGACGACGTCACCACCGGCGAGCGCGTACACCACCGTCGAGCCCTCACGGGTCGAGGTGACGATCCCCGATCGCCGCAGGACGGCCAGCTGCTGGGAGAGGTTGGAGGCCTCGACCTCGATCTCGGCGAGCAGTTCGCGGACGGCCTTCGGGCCTTCGGCGAGCAGCTCCAGTACGCGGATCCGGACCGGGTGGCCCAGCATGCGGAAGAACTCCGCCTTGGCCTGGTACAGGGGGACGGGCATCTGGCCACATTATCAAATGAAGAATTCTTCAAGTCGTGAACAGGGGGCAGTTTGGTGACTTTCCCACAACCTTTTCACTCGTTCGGGCGTCTAACCTGGCGTGGAAAACCCGGATGAGGCAGACGCACCCGAGTCGGAGACCACGGCCACCCCGGAGCCGAAGCCGAAGAAGCGCAGGTGGCGCAAGATCGTCGCGTGGACGCTCGGCCTGGTGATCGGCATCCCGGTCGTCGCGTTCGGGCTCGCGTACGTCCTGCTCGACGTCCGCAGCCCGCAAGAGGTGCTCGCCGATCTCGACAAGACCGTCGTCCTGCAGAACGCCGACGGTTCCGAACTGCTCAAGGTGGTCCCGCCCGGCGGCGACCGGCTGTTCGTGCCCTACGACGCCGTCCCCGCGAAACTGCGCGACGCGATCGTCGCGACCGAGGACCCGACCTTCTGGGACAACGAGGGTTTCGACCTCACCGGGCTCGGCCGCGCGCTGGTGACCGGGGTCGGCGGCGGCTCGGGGATCACCCAGCAGTACATCAAGAAGTCCACCGGCAACGAGGACGCCACCCTCACGCGGAAGTTCTCCGAACTCGTGCTCGCCACGAAGATCACGCAGCAGCAGACCAAGAAGGAGATCTTCGAAAGCTACGTCAACATCATCTCGTTCGGCCGCGGCACGTACGGCCCGGCGTCGGCGATGAACGCCTACTTCGGCCGCAAACTCGACGACTCGATGACCTGGAGCGAAGCGGCCTTCCTCGCGGGGATGATCCAGTCGCCCTCGGTGCACGACCCGTACGCCTCCAGCCACGAGCACGCCATGAAGCGCTGGTCCTACGTGGTGAACAAACTGGTCGCGCGTGGCTATGTGAGCCAGGCCGAAGCGGTCGCCATGACCTATCCGGAGGACGCGATCCAGGCGCCGTCGGAGACCCGCGCCGGTCGCGTCACCTACGAGCAGTACCACATCAAGCAGCAGGTCCTCGCCGAACTCGAGCAGGTCGGCTATCCACTCGACCGGCTGCGCGGCGGCGCGATGAAGGTCGAGACGACCATCGATCCGCGTGCCCAGGCCGAAGCCGAGAAGGCGGTCAAGGAGCGGTTGAAGGGGCAGCCTGAGCATTTCCGTGCGTCGCTGGTCGCCGTCGAACCCGGGACCGGGGCCATCCGCGCCTACAACGGCGGCGGCTGGAGCGTGCACGACTACGCGGGCACCCCGTACGGCACCGGCTCGGCGTTCCAGCCGTTGATCCTCGCCGCCGGGCTCGAACGGGGCGTGAACGTGGACGAACCGCTGAAGGCGCCCGCGTCGGTCGATTTCCTCGGCGAGACCTTCGAGTTCCAGGACCAATGCGGCGAAGGCGGGAAGTGCACGCTGCGCGAGGCGATGGGGCGGGGCGCTCAGGGTCCGTTCGTCGACCTGGCGAAGAAGCTCGGCGCCGAAGCGGTCCGAGACGGCGCCCGGGCGGCCGGGATCCCCGAGTCCGTCGACGGCGCGGTGACCCTGCGGGAGAAGGACGGGTTCCTGATCGGCCCGGGGATCGCCGTCGGCCGGTATCCCTTACGCCCCAGCGACATGGCCGGTGCTTACGCGACCTTCGCCGCCGACGGCATGCGCGCCACCCCGCATCTGGTGTCGAAGATCCGGGACGAGAACGGCGAAGTCGTGTGGGAACGGCCGTCGGACAAGACGCCCGCGTTCCAGGGCGACGAGGCGCTGAGCCGCCGGATCGCGGGGACGATGAGCCAGGTGCTGGCCACCGGTCTGAAGGATCGTCCGGCGGCGCTGAAGACCGGCGACTTCCGGTTCGACGAGACGGACGACAACGCGGGCGGCTGGGCGGTCGGGTACACGCCGCAGCTCGCGACCGCGGTCTGGGTCGGCTCCGACGAGCCGCGCCGGATGCGGGACGCCGCCGGGGAGAAACTCACGGGCAGGACACTGCCGTCGGACATGTGGCAGCGCTTCATGAACGGTGTCCATCGAGGACAGCCGGCGCGGTGGCCGGACGGCTCCGAACCGCGTCCCGCCACGACGGCGCCGCGGTGATGCTTCGGTCCAGTGGGTCGTGAGTGGCGATTCGTGTTCTAACCCGAAACGCCACTCACGACCCGCTGGACCGAGGCGGTTCCGTCAGGGCTTCACGAGCACGACGGTCAAGCCGTCGTAGCCCTTGCTGCCGACCGTCTGGATCGCCGTCGCGTCGACGCGGGGTTCGGCGGCGATCATCTCGTGCAGCCGCCGGATGCCCTGGATGTTCGGGTCCTCGCTGGCGGCGTCGGTCACCGCGCCACCGCGGACGACGTTGTCGACCACGATCACGCCGCCGGGTCGGACGAGCTTCAGCGACGCCTCGAAGTAGGCCGGGTTGTTGACCTTGTCGGCGTCGATGAACGCCAGGTCGATCGGGCCGTCGACCGACGGCAGCAGGTCCAGCGCCTTGCCGACGCGGACGTCGACCAGCCCGCCGAGCCCGGCCGCGTCGATGTTGCGGCGCGCGACTTCGGCGTGCTTCGGGTCGTATTCGAGGGTGACGAGCCTGCCCTGCGGCGGCAGGGCGCGGGCGAGCCAGATCGTGCTGTACCCGCCGAGCGTGCCGATCTCCAGGATGGACCGGGCGCCGATCATCCGCGCCATCAGGTTGAGCAGTTTGCCCTGGTTCGGCGCGACGGCGATCGGCGGCAGCCCGGCCTCGTCCGACGCCTTCCGCGCGCCTTCGAGGGCGGGATCGGACGGGACGAGCACCCCGGACAGATAGTCGTCCACTTCGGACCACAGTTGCTGTGACATGGCACCTCCGCCGCCAACCTACTCCGAGTGCATCAGGCGGCGCGGCGTCCGGCTTTCGGGATCACCAGCGGGGTACCGGTTTCCGGGCACGGCATGACCCGGCAGGGCAGCTCGAAGATCTTTTCGACGTTGGCGGCGGTCACGACCTCTTCGGGCGCGCCGGTCGCGAGGACCTCTCCGCCGCGCATCGCGATCATGTGCGTCGCGTAGCGGGCGGCGTGGTTGAGGTCGTGCAGCACCGCGACCAGCGTCCGGCCCTGCTTCTGGTGCAGTTCCGCGCACAGGTCGAGGATGTCCATCTGGTGCGCGATGTCCAGATAGGTCGTCGGCTCGTCGAGCAGCAGGAGATCGGTCTCCTGCGCCAGCGCCATCGCCATCCACACGCGCTGCCGCTGACCACCCGACAGTTCGTCGACCAGCCGCTCGGCGAGATCGTCGACGCCGGTGGCGTGCATGGACTCCGCGACCACGGTGGCGTCCTCACGGGACCACTGGCGCAGCAGGCGCTGGTGCGGGTACCGGCCGCGCGCTACGAGGTCCGCGACGGTGATGCCGTCGGGCGCGATCGAACTCTGCGGCAGCAGGCCGAGCCGCCGGGCGACCTCCTTGGCGGGGAAGGAGCTGATCACCTGGCCGTCGAGGAACACCGAACCCTGGCGCGGTTTGAGCATCCGCGCGAGCGCGCGCAGCAGGGTGGTCTTGCCGCAGGCGTTCGGCCCGACGATGACGGTGAACGACCGGTCGGGGATGACCACCCCGAGGTCTTCGGCCACGGTCCGGCCGTCGTAGGCGAGCGTCAGCGCGTCCGCGTGCAGACGGGACGTCGTGCTCTGCTCGGTGAGGGTTTCCACGGTCTCCACGCAGGTTAGGCTAACCTAGGACGTCGCCGTTGTGGTGTTCCGTAGGTCGCAGTCGGCTCACAACGTGCTTCGATGGCATCATCCCCAGTGCAATCGCGTGAATGCACTCGGTGCGATCGAAGGACGGCATGGAGGACTACCGGATAGTCGCGGACGAGATCTCCGCCGACGTCGAGGCTGGCAGGCTCCGGCCGGGCGACAGGCTGCCGCCGCAGCGGCGGTTCGCGAAGGAACGCGGGATCGCGAACTCGACGGCCGCGCGGGTCTACGGCGAACTCGTCCGGAGGGGTGTCGTGGTCGGCGAGGTCGGCCGGGGCACGTTCGTCCGCGCCGGCCGGCCGCCGCTGGAGACCGCGCTCGCCGAGCCCGGCGGTGCGACGGTCGACCTCGAACTCAACTTCGCCGTCCTTCCGGAACAGTCGGCGCTGGTCGGAAAGGCGCTGGAGCCGCTTCTGCGCGAAGACGTCCTGACAGCGGCGCTGCGGCCGGGAAACGTCTCGGGCTCGAAGCAGGCGCGTGACGCCGTCGCCGGCCTGATCGCGAAGGACGGCTGGACGCCCGAAGTCCTCTTCGCCGGGAGCGGGCGCCAGGCCATCGCGGCAGCCATCGCCGCCTTCGTGCCGATGGGGGAACGGCTCGCCGTCGAAGCCATCACCTACCCCGTGGTCAAGGCGCTCGCCGGGCGGCTCGGCGTGCAGCTGGTGCCCATCGAGACCGACGACCGGGGCCTCATTCCCGAAGCGCTCGAAGCCGCGTCCGTCCGCGCGCTGTACGTCCAGCCGACGCTGCACAACCCGCTCGGGTCCACAATGGACGAAGCACGCCGGGTCGAACTGGCCGAAACCGTGCGCCGGATGGACATCCCGGTGATCGAGGACGGGATCTACACCTTCCTGCGGCCCGAGGTCCGCCCTTTCGCGGCGTACGCGCCGGAACGCACGGTGTTCGCCGACAGCATGTCCAAACGGCTCGCGCCGGGGCTGACCACCGGATTCCTCGCCGTCCCGGCGGCATGGACGGAACGGCTCGCCGCGGCCGTGCGCTCGGGCGGCTGGGTCGCGCCCCGGCTCGCCGTCGAAGCGGCCACCCGGTGGATCACCGGCGGCACGCTGGAAACCGTCGAACGGGCGAAACGGCTGGACGCCGCGGAACGCCAGCGGCTGACGGCGGAACGCCTGGCCGGGTTCACCCTGCGCGCCGATCCGCGGGCGTACCACTGCTGGTGGGAGCTCCCGGAACACTGGCGTGCCGAGACCTTCGTCGCCGCGGCCGCGCGCCGCGGGATCGCGGTCACCCCGGCGGCCGCGTTCGCCGTCGTCCCCGGTCACGCCCCGAACGCGGTGCGGCTCGCCGTCTCGTCGCCGCCGCTCGAAACGCTCGCGGCCGCTTTGGACGTCCTCGCCGGACTCGCCTCCGGTCGCCCCGAGGACGCCGGCGTCGACTGACTCCCCGCGTTTCGTCCTCTGAATGCGGTAGTTGGCAGCGCGAACTACCGCATTCAGAGGACGAAACGCGTCAGGGACGGGGTGCCCACTTGCCGATGAAGCTGCCGCAGGTGACGGTCTGCCCGGTCAGGCGCGACCGCAGCGCGTTCTCCAGCCCGAGGTAGTCGAAGATCGGGGCGTCCCCGGCGACCTGGGCGGGGACCGGCCCGCCCTTGGCCAGCACCGGCATGCTCACGGTCTGGAACAGCACGAGGTAGTCGCCGTCGCGGTTGAGCCCGTCGGCCGCCGCGAGCATGCGTTCCGGGGCGTCGGCGACGATCTCCAGCGGCAGCGGCCATTCCAGCGGGAACGGGTTGCGCAGGCCGAAGGCGGGATAGGCGAACGGGTTGTCGGGCAGGACGGCCGTGCGCCCGGCGGGGAACCGCGTGACGCAGTCCTGGATCTGGGAGATGTAGGTGTAGGTGCCCGGATTCGTCCGGATGCCGCGCATCGACGGCGTCACCGTGCCGAGGTCGCCCGTCAGCTTCTCGTGCGCCATGTCGAGGTACGCGGCTTCGTCGTGATGCGCGACCACGGCCCAGCCCGACGCCAGCACCGCGACCAGGCCCATCGCCGTCGCGCCCACGAGACGCACTCGGCGAGGCGGTTCCGGCAGCGGCGGCAGCGCGTCCGCGAGCAGCAGGATCGCCGTCAGCGCCAGTGTTCCGGTGAACAACGTCGGGGTGTCGTTGCCCCACGACAGGCTGGTCATGAAGCCGGTCGCGAAGACCAGCGCGCCCATTCTCGGGAATCGCCGCGTCGCGACCCAGTTCACCAGCAGCGCGACACCGAGGAT
Organism: Amycolatopsis sp. SB7-3; assembly: GCF_041021335.1. NCBI lineage: Bacteria > Bacillati > Actinomycetota > Actinomycetes > Pseudonocardiales > Pseudonocardiaceae > Amycolatopsis > Amycolatopsis sp. SB7-3. The sequence continues at coordinate 297,038 of NZ_JBFPJQ010000001.1, read as the reverse complement.
CCACCAGAGGACGTCCGCCCAGCGCGACGCGCCGGTGAAATGCCCGTCGACGACGGTGCCGACCACCACCGCCACCCCCGCCAGGAGCAGCAGCCGGGCGAGGAGCGCCCCGGCGAAACCGGCGCGGTCGCGGAAGGTCCCGAGCAGGGCAAGGAACACCCCGGCGATCAGGAAGAACGTCAAGCCCCGCACCGGTGGCCGCAGCAGGGACGCGGGATTTTCCACCCACAGACCGAGAAGCCGCTCGCCGTACGCGGGCAGCCCGCCGGTGAGCTGCTCGGCCATCGCGCCGAGCCCGCCGTCGAGGGTGACGATTCCGACGTAGAAGACCAGGAAAGCGCCCAGCGCCAGCAGATCCCAGGCCAGCCGTCCCCACCAGCGGCCGGTGCGGAACGCGCCCTCGCGCAGCGACGGGTGCAGCAGCAGCCAGCACAGCGCGATCAGCGGCACCGGCGCGAAACTCTGTTTGACGAACACCGAGGTGCCCAGCAGCACCAGGCCGAGCCGTCGAGGCCACGCCTTACCGTTGCGCAGCCCCGAATCCAGCGCCCAGGCGCCGCACGCGGTCAGGAAGATCCCGTCGATCGTGTGCCACGCCATGAGCGGGAACGCGTTGAGGTTCAGCAGCGACGCGGCCGCCGTCAGCCCGGTGAGCCCCGGCCCCCAGTCCCGCACGCGGCGGCGGGTGACCAGGACGGCGAACGCGATGGTCGCCAGGATGATCTCCAGCATGCTGAGCACGCTGGAGACGAAGAACAGCGGCCCCGGCAGCAGGAAGTCGACGATGTGCAGGTACGCCGAACCCAGCGGCCGCGCGGAGATGATGTCCGAATGCGGCACCTCCCCGTGCCGCACCCGCCAGGCCTGGGCCAGGATGAAACCCTGGTCCGACGGGTGGAAACCGAAGCGCCCCACCCGGAGTTCGGTGGCGACGGCGAGCGCGAGCACCCAGGCCGCGTGCAGGGAAAGCCGCAGCACTGTCCTGGACGGACGTACCACCTGCGCGCCCGGTCCGGTCGACAGCGGGGGACTGGCGACGTCCACACTGCCCCTTCCCGGTCGTCCCTACCTCGGCCCGTGCCCGCCGACCCCCCGGCGTATCGGAAACCGATGGTAGCGGCCGGGGGCGTCCCCCGATCGAGCCCCGGCGGCGGGACGTCAGGGACGACGGCGCCAGACCAGCCTCGTGACCGCGCCCGCCACTGAGGCGAGCGGGGCCATTCGGGGCAGGCCACGGGATTCCGGCGCGGATTCGGGCATCGCGCGGTAGACGAGGTGGGCGAAGAACCGGGCCGTCTTCGGTGCGACGAGCGTCACCAGTTCGGCGGCCGTGCCCTCGGGCAGGTTCAGGATCTCCGGTCGTTTCTCCAGCGCCTTCACCACGAGCGCGGCGGCGCGTTCGGGGGAGCTCGACGGCATGCCGCGATAGGAACCGGTCGGGGCGATCATGTCGGTGCGCACCAGCGGCATCCGGACCGAGGTGAAGGTGACGCCGTCGGAAAGCGTTTCCCGCCCGGCGGTCAGCCCGAACTCCTCCAACGCGGCCTTCGAAGCCAGGTAAGCGGAAAACCGCGGCGTGTCGGTCTGGAGTCCTTGGGTGGTCACGTTGACGACGTGGCCGAAACCGCGCGCGGTCATCGACGGCAGCAGGCCCAGCGTCAGCCGCACGGGTCCGAAGTAGTTGATGGCCATCGTGCGCTCGAAATCGTGGAACCGTTCGGTGGACAGCGAAAGCGACCGCCGGATCGAGCGGCCCGCGTTGTTGACCAGCATGTCGACGGCGCCGTGCGCGGCGAGCACGTCCTTGACCAGAGCGTCGACGGCGCCGCCGTCGGTGAGGTCGCACGGATACGCGGACGCCTTGCCGCCTGCCGCGACGATCTGCTCGCGGACCTCTTCGAGTTCGTCGGCGCGCCTGGCCACGAGGATCACTTCGCCACCCTTCGCGGCGACGGCGAGCGCCGACGCGCGCCCGATACCCGAGGACGCGCCGGTGATGAGGACCTTGCGGCCGTCGAGCGGTTCCGGCCCGGGACGGCGGCGGCCGCGATCGGGATCCAGGTGCGCGAGCCAGTACCGGTAGAGCGGGCCGGCGTACTCCTTCAACGGGGGCAAGGTGATCCCGCTGCCTTCGAGCGCGGCCGTGGTCGCGCTCGTGTCGAAGTCGACCTCCATGCTCAGATGCGGCAGGACTTCGAGCGGGATGCCGAGTTCCGCGAGCACCGCCGCGCGGGCCGACCGTCCGCCGGGGACCCGGTCGAAGCCGGCGGCCGCGGATTTCGCCAGCCGGGTTCCCGCGCGCTTGAGCGCTCCGGAAGGCCGGGCGGGAAGGACGGCGGAGATCTTCGGCCCGCCCGCGGCCCGCGCGAACGCGTTGTAGACCTCGTGAAGCGGCTGCGGTCGCGGCGACGCGAGGTGGTACGTGCTGCCACTGGGCGCGTCGATGTGCATGAGGTGTTCCATCGCTTCGACGACGTAGTCGACCGGAACGAGGTTCGTGGCGCCGAGATCCGGGGCGGCCAGCGGAAGACGGCGGGGCAGCGCGGCGAGCCGCGAGATCGCGGGGAGGAAGTAGTACGGGCCGTCGATCTTGTCCATCTCACCGGTGCGCGAATCACCGGCCACGGCGGACGGCCGGTACACGCGGAACGGCGTTTTCCCGTGCCGTCGCACGAGTTTCTCCGCCTCGAACTTCGTCGCGTGGTACGGCGACGCGAAACCCTGGCCGTGGTCGAAGTCGGCCTCGGTGAACCGTCCGGCGTACTGCCCGGCGACCGCGATCGACGAGACGTGGTGGAAGAGCCCGGCCTTCGCGGCGGCGGCGAACTCCAGGACGTTGCGCGTGCCGTCGACGTTGGCCGCGCGGTTCGCCGCTTCGTCCGCGGTGAGGTCGTAGATCGCGCCGAGATGCACGACGTGGTCGAGGGGTCCCACGCGGGCGGGGTCGATGCCCAGCGAGGGTTCGGTCAGATCGCCGGTGACGGGAACGAGCTTCTCGTGGCTCGGGAGCTTCCCGCGTGAGGTCTCCCTCACGAGAACATGGACGGCTACGGTCTCAGGTCGCCGTAGTAGGCGCGCGACCAGGCGTTTTCCCAGAAAACCCGTCGCGCCCGTCACGAAGTAGGTGGTCATGGCCGGCTCCTTCCGAACGGGGCCGACTCTACCTACTCAGAAGTAGGAACGGTAGTTGTCATTCACTGTGGTCCGGATGTTCGGCCACCGCGACCACGGCGTCGCGGAGCGCGGCGCGCAGGCGCCCCACGTCCAGCGGCCCGAGTACGGCGGCCTCTCCGGGCGGCGCCACGAGCACGATCTTGTCGCTGCTCACGAACACCGTCACGTCCCTGCGCCTGCCCGCGAGATCCCGGCAGCCGACCGACCATTCGTCCCGGGGTGCCAACGTCCTCATCCTCCCGTATCCCATGATCTCCCTTTCTCGTCCGAGGCTGGGACGGGGCGCTTTCGGGGGCGTGACGCCGATTACCCCATGTTCCTACTGATGGGTTAACCGATCCTGCATATCGTGATCGACTTCCGCTCTCGCTAGGCCGGAAGGGGAGGAACGGGAGTAGCGTCCGGGGGAGGGACTGCTTGGGAGGTCATGGATGTCCGAACCCAGGAAGATCGTCATCGTCGGCGCCGGTCTCGCCGGGGCGACGGCCGCCGGGACGCTGCGGGAACGCGGTTTCGAGGGCGAAATCGTGCTTCTCGGCACCGATACGCATCGCCCGTACGAATTACCGCCCTTGTCCAAGGGACTTCTCATGGGCAAGACCGATGAACCCGACTGGGTGCACGGCGAAGGTTTCTACGGCGAAAAGGACATCGCCTTCCGGAGCGGGGTGTCCGCGACCAGGATCGAACTCGGCGCGCGGCTCGTGCACGACGACGCGGGCGGCGAGCACCGGTTCGACCGGCTCGTGCTCGCGACCGGCTCCCGGCCGCGTTCGTTGCCGGTGCCCGGCGGGGATCTGCCGGGGCTGCGGACCCTGCGCACCCTCGACGACGCGCTGGCGCTCCGCTCGGCGTTCAAGGACGCGCGGCGGGTGGTGATCGTCGGCGCGGGCTGGATCGGGACCGAGGCCGCGGCGGCCGCCAGGGAACACGGCGCGGAGGTGACCGTGGTCGACCAGGTCGGCTCGCCGTTACTCGCGGTGCTGGGCGAACAGGTGTCCGGCGTCTTCAAGGACCTTCATACCCAGCATGGGGTGAACTGGCGGCTGGGTGAAGGCGTCGCCGGCTTCACCGGCGGTCCGGACGGGGTGACCGGCGTCCGCCTTCGGAGTGGTGACGAGCTTCCCGCCGACGTCGTACTGGTGGCCGTCGGCGCCACGCCGCGGGTCGACCTCGCGCACGCCGCCGGGCTGGAACTGTCCGACGACGGCGGTGTCTGCGCCGACGCGGGCCTGCGGACGGCCGCGCCCGACGTCTACGCGATCGGCGACATCGCCGCACATTTCCACCCGCGCTACGGAAAACGCGTCCGCGTCGAGCACTGGTCGAACGCGAAGTGGCAGGGCGAGCACGTGGCCGGGAACCTGCTGGGCGAGAACGAGCCGTACCTGCGGAGTCCGTATTTCTTCTCGGACCAGTACGACCTCGGATGCGAGTACCGCGGTCTCGCCGACCCCGAAACCGACGAACTCGTGGTGCGGGGCGATCTCGCGGCACGGGACTTCACCGCGTTCTGGCTGCGGGACGGACAGGTGGCCGCCGCGATGAACGTCAACCAGTGGGACGACGGGGACGCCTTGAAGGCCCTGGTCGAGGGACGCGCGGCGGTGACCGCGGAGCAGTTGAGGACCGCCGATCTTGCGTCGCTCGTTTGACCCCTCCGGATGCTAGGAAAGGACCGTTCCTTGCAAATTTTGCAAGGAACGGTCCTTTCCTAGCGTTTGAAGGCGAGTCAGGCCACCTGGGCGACCAAGGCGCGCGAAGGCCGCGTCATGGTCCCGAAGGCCAGCAGCGCCAGCACGCCGAAGCCCGCCATCACGATCCCCATCGGGACCGCGGTCCCCGGACCGCCCAGCCCGACCAGCGGCGTCGCCAGCCCGCCGACGACGAACTGCAGCACACCCAGCAGCGCCGACGCCGAACCGGCGGACCGCGCCTGTTCGGCGAGCGCCAGCGAACTCGCGTTCGGCGCCACCATGCCGATACTCGACACCAGGATGAACAGCGGGATAAGCAGCCCGATCAGCCCGAGGTCCAGCACCGTCGCGGCCAGCACGCCGAAACCGGCCACCGCCGCGATCACCAGGCCGACGGTCAGCAGTGTCCGCTCCGGGAAACGTCCGACGATGCGCCCGTTCAGCTGCCCGACGGCCACGATGCCGATGCCGTTGAGCCCGAACACCAGGCTGTACGCCTGCGGGCTGAGCCCGTAGACACCCTGCAGCGCGAAGGAGGAGCCGGAGATGTAGGCGAACAGGCTGCCGAACATCAGCCCGGAGGCCAGCGCGTAGCCGAGGAAGCCGCGATCGCCGAACAGGCTCGCGTACTTCCGCAGCACCGAGCCGAACCGCGCGGGGGTGCGGCGTTCCTCGGGCAAGGGTTCCGGCAGCAGGAAGAAGACAACGGCGAGCAGGATCGCGCCGAACACGGTCAGGCAGACGAACACGCCGCGCCACGACGTCCAGTTGAGGATCTGGCCGCCGATGATCGGCGCCAGGATCGGGGCGAGCCCGTTGACCAGCATGAGCAGCGAGAAGAACTTCGTCATCGCGGTGCCGGAGTAGAGGTCGCGCACGGTCGCCCTGGCGATCACGATGCCCGCCGCGGCGCCGAAGGCCTGCACCCCGCGGGCGGCGATGAGGAGTTCGGCGGTCGGGGCGACGGCGCACAGGATCGAGCCGACCATGTAGAGCGCGAGCCCGGCCACGAGCGGTTTGCGCCGGCCGATCGCGTCGGACAGCGGTCCGAGGATCAGCTGGCCGAGGGCGAGCCCGATGATGAACGCGCTGAGCGTGAGCTGCACGGTCGCGTCCGCCGCGCGCAGTTCGCCCGCCATCTGCGGCAGCGCGGGCAGGTACATGTCGATGGACAGGGGCCCGAAGGCGGACAGGCCGCCAAGGATCAGGACGAACCGGGCGCGTCCGGTCGTGAGAGGGCGCGCGACGGTTTCTTCCACTCGCTCGGGCGCGATGGTCATGCTCTTCCTTTCCCCAGCCAAGGTTCCGCGAGGAACAACTTGCTTAGAGTAGGTAACTATTCCCGCTGTGAGTCTCGCCACCCAGAATTCGCCAGACTGATCCGATCAATTTTCGAGACAAATCCGGACGGCCCCTAGATCTTGGCGAAGGTCGTCGGGTATACATCGGATGTCTGTTCGTTGCTGTGGGAGCCGTTGATTGTTGACGGTTCGGCTGGAAGGGAAAATCCGTGCAGCTGTTGCGACTCGGGGAGCCGGGAAGTGAGCGTCCGTTCGTACGTGCCGGGGACGGCACGCTGCGCGACCTCTCGGCGCTGACCGCCGACATCGATGGCAGCTTCTTCGCGGGCGACGGCGTCGCCAGGGTCGCGGCCGCGCTGGCCGCCGGTGAACTGCCCGAAGCGGGCCCCGAATTCACATCGGCCAGGGTCGCCTCGCCGATCGCACGGCCGGGCAAGGTCGTCTGCATCGGCCTCAACTACCGGCAGCACGCCGAGGAATCCGGCGCCGAGGTCCCGACCGAACCCGTCGTGTTCATGAAGGCTCCCGACGTCGTCGTCGGACCGGAGGACGACGTGCTCGTGCCGCGCGGCTCGACCAAGACCGACTGGGAGGTCGAGCTCGGGGTCGTCATCGGCAAGACCGCGCGCTACCTCGAAAGCGCCGAAGAGGCCCTGGAATACGTCGCCGGCTACACCGTCTCGAACGACGTGTCCGAGCGCGAATTCCAGCTCGAACGCGGCGGCACCTGGGACAAGGGCAAGTCGTGCGAGAACTTCAACCCGCTCGGCCCGTGGCTGGTCACCGCCGACGAGGTGGCCGACCCGCAGGACCTCGGTCTGCGGTTGTGGGTCAACGGCGAGAAGAAGCAGGACTCGTCGACCAAGGACATGATCTTCTCGGTCGCCCAGATCGTGCACTACGTGAGCCAGTACATGGTGCTGCGCCCCGGTGACCTCATCAACACCGGCACCCCGCAGGGCGTCGCGCTCGGCCAGCCCGAGCCGAAGCCGTACCTGACCGAGGGTGACGTCATCGAGCTCGAAATCGACGGCCTCGGCCGTCAGCGTCAGAACGTCAGGCAGGCGTGATGGCGAAGATCGTGGGCATGGAGGTGCTCGACGTCCGCTTCCCCACTTCGCGGGAGCTTGACGGTTCGGACGCCATGAACCCGGACCCGGACTACTCGGCCGCGTACGTCGTGCTGCACACCGACGGCGGCCCGGACGGCTACGGGCTCGCCTTCACCATCGGACGCGGCAACGACGTCCAGGCCGCGGCGATTCGCGCGCTGGAACCGCACGTCATCGGCAGGGACGTGCCCACCGACGCGGCCGGGCTCGGCGACCTGTCGCGGGCACTGGTCGGCGACTCGCAACTGCGCTGGCTCGGCCCGGAAAAGGGTGTCGCGCACATGGCGATCGGTGCGGTGGTCAACGCCGCCTGGGATCTCGCCGCGCGGATCGCCGGGCTCCCCGTCTGGCGGTTCGCCGCCGAGATGTCGCCGGAGGACCTGGTCTCCCTCGTCGATTTCCGGTATCTCTCCGACGCGCTGACCGAACAAGAGGCGCTCGACATCCTCCGCGCCGCCGAACCCGGCCGCGCCGAACGGATCGCGAAGATCGAACGCGACGGCTACCGCGCGTACAGCACTTCCCCCGGCTGGCTCGGCTACTCGGACGCGAAACTGGTCCGGCTCGCCGAACAGGCGGTCGCGGACGGCTTCGAGATGATCAAACTGAAGGTCGGCGGGAATCTCGAGGACGACGTCCGCCGGATGAAGCTCGCCCGCGAGACCGTCGGCCCGGACATCCGGGTCGCCGTCGACGCGAACCAGCGCTGGGACGTCTCGACCGCGATCACCTGGATGACCGCGCTGGCGCCGTACGACCCGTACTGGATCGAGGAGCCCACCTCGCCGGACGACGTGCTCGGGCACGCCGCGATCGCCAAGGCGCTCGCCCCGATCCGGGTGGCCACCGGTGAGCACGTCCAGAACCGCGTGGTGTTCAAGCAGTTGCTGCAGGCGGGCGCGATCTCGGTGCTGCAACTGGACGCGGCCAGGGTCGGCGGGTTCAACGAGAACCTGGCGATCCTGTTGCTGGCGGCCAAATTCGGGGTGCCGGTCTGCCCGCACGCCGGCGGGGTCGGGCTGTGCGAACTCGTCCGGCACCTGTCGATGTTCGATTTCGCGGCGGTGTCCGGGAGCGACACCGACCGGTCCATCGAATGGGTCGACCACCTCCACGAGCACTTCACCGATCCGGCCGCCGTCGTCGACGGCCGCTACGTCGCCCCGTCCGCGCCGGGTTTCTCGGCCCGGATGCACGACGCGACCCTGCGCCGGTTCACCTTCCCCGACGGTCCAGAGTGGACGGAGACAAACCAGTGAGTGAGTTCGAAGGCCTCGTCGCCGCCGTCACCGGCGGTGCCTCGGGAATCGGCAGGGCCACCGCGGACCTGCTCGCCGCGCGCGGGGCGAAGGTCGCGGTGCTCGACCTGAATCCCGGCGACCTGCCCGAAGGCCTCACCGGATTCCGCTGCGACGTCGGCTCCGACAAGGAGGTCCGCTCGGCGATCGACGCGGTCGCCGAGCGATTCGGCAGGCTCGACATCCTGGTCAACAACGCGGGTATCGGCGCGCAGGGCGACGTCACCGCCAACAACGACGACGAATGGCACCGCGTGCTCGACATCAACGTCGTCGGCATGGTGCGGCTCGCGCGGGCGGCGTTGCCGCATCTGAAGAACTCGCCGTCGGCCGCGATCGTCAACACCTGTTCGATCGCCGCGTGGGCGGGCCTGCCCAACCGCGCGCTGTACTCGGCCAGCAAGGGCGCGGTGCTCTCGTTGACCCTGGCGATGGCGACCGATCACCTCGCCGATCGGATCCGCGTCAACTGCGTCTGCCCCGGCACCGCGGACACCCCGTGGGTCGGCAGGCTGCTCGACGCCGCGGGCGATCCGGAGGCCGAACGCGCCGCGCTGGCCGCCCGTCAGCCGATGGGCAGGCTGGTCACCGCGGACGAGGTCGCGAACGCGGTCGTGTATCTCGCCAGTCCGCTGTCGGCTTCGACCACCGGCACGGCGCTCGCGGTCGACGGAGGGATGTACGGGTTGCGTCCGCGCGGCCCGGTCCACCACCAGTAGTTTCGCTGCCATCAAGGAGGATGCGGTGCGTACGAGGGTGATCAAGGTGGCCGCCGCGGCCACCGCGCTCGGGCTGGCGCTGTCGGCCTGCGGGTCCACTAAGAACAACGCAGCCAATGCTCCCCAGGGCGGAGGCGGCAAGGTCGGCGCGACGATCCCGTTGCTGACCTCGCCGTTCTGGCAGGCCTACAACAACTACGTACCGCAGAAGGCGAAGGAGCAGGGCGTCGAGGCGCTGCCCACGGTCAACGCGGACAGCGACCCGGCGAAGCAGATCACCGACATCAACACCTTGCTCAACCAGGGCGTCAAGGGCCTGGTCGTGACGCCGCTGGACTCCGCCGCCGTCGTGGCGGGCCTCAAGGCGGCGGAAAACAAGGGCGTCCCGGTGGTGGCCGTCGACGTCGCGCCGGAGGGCGGCAAGGTCGCGATGGTGGTGCGCGCGGACAACAAGGCGTACGGCACCAAAGCCTGCGAGGCGATCGGCGCGAAGGTCACCTCGGGCAAGGTCGTGCAGGTCATGGGCGACCTGGCCTCGGTCAACGGCCGCGACCGCTCCGAAGCGTTCCGTCAGTGCATGAAGACGAAGTTCCCGGGCGTCCAGGTGCTGGAGGTCGCCGCCGAATGGAAGGCGGACAAGGCTTCTTCCGGCCTGGACAGCCTGCTGACCGCGAACCCGGACATCAAGGCCGTGTACATGCAGGCGGGCGGCGTGTACCTGGCGCCGACGCAGCAGGCGCTCAAACGCAAGAACCTCTCCTTCCCAATCGGTGACCCGAAGCACGTGGTGCTGGTCAGCAACGACGGCATTCCCCAGGAGCTGGCCGCGATCCGCGCGGGCGAACTCGACGCGACCGTCTCACAGCCCGCCGACGACTACGCCAAGTACGGCATGTACTGGATCAAGAAGGCGATGGCGGGGGAGACCTTCAAGGCGGGGCCGACCGATCACGGCAGCACCGTCGTCGAGGTCCGGCCGGGGATCCTCGAAGACCAGCTCCCCGCGCCCGTCGTCACCAAGGACAACGTGGACGACAAGGCACTCTGGGGGAACAACCTGTGAGCGCGCTGCCCGCCGGGTCCGCCGCCGTGCCGGTGGTCAGCGCACAGGGTGTCGGCAAACGCTACGGACCGACCGTGGCGCTGTCCGACGTCAGCCTCACCGTGCACCCCGGCGAGTCGCACGCACTCGTCGGCCGCAACGGTGCGGGGAAATCGACGCTCGTCTCCATCCTCACCGGACTGTCCAAAACGGACACCGGTCACGTCGAGTTCGGCGGTGTCCCCGCGCCGCCCTTGTCCAGACAGGACGACTGGAAACGCGCGGTCGCCTGCGTCTACCAGCATGCGATGGTCGTCCCGCAGCTGACCGTCGCGGAGAACCTGTTCCTCAACCGTCAGTCCGGCGAGGGGTTCGCGATCGGCTGGCAGCGATTGCGCCGTCAGGCACGGGAACTGCTCGACTCCTGGGACGTGGGGGTCGACGTCGACACCCCGGCGGGCGAGCTCTCGGTCGAGGACCGGCAGTTCGTCGAGATCGCCAGGGCGCTCTCGTACGGTGCCCGGTTCATCGTGCTCGACGAGCCGACGGCGCAGCTGGACAGCCAGGCGATCGACCGGCTTTTCGCGCGGATGCGCCAGATGCAGGCGAACGGCGTGACGTTCCTGTTCATCTCGCACCACCTCCACGAGGTGTACGAGGTGTGCCAGGCGGTCACCGTGCTGCGCGACGCCAAACACATCCTGACCGCGCCGGTCTCCGAGGTCGGCCGCGCCGAACTGATCGACGCGATGACCGGTGAACAGGGCGGCCTTTCCGTCCGCGACGCCTCCACGCGCGAGGCGCTGGACGAGGACGCCGCCGAGGTCCTGGCCGTCGACGGGCTTTCCGGTGACGGCTTCGAGGACGTGACGTTCCGGATCCACCGCGGCGAGGTGATCGGGCTCGCGGGCAGCAACGCCAGCGGCAAGCATCAGGTCGCCGAAACCGTGTACGGACTGCGTCCGCCGTCCTCCGGCACGGTCCGGATGGACGGGAATCCGTTGAAACCGGGCGACATCCCGGCCGCGATCCGTGCCGGGATCGGCTGTGTGCCGAGGGATCGTCATCACGAGGGACTGGTGCTGGAGCACTCCATCGCCGACAACGCCACACTGTCCATTTTGGACCGCATGGGCAAGGGTGGTCTCGCGGCACCGGGCGCGCGGTACGGCCGGGCCGCGCGGGCGTTGCGGGACTACGACATCGTCGCGGCCGACGCGGACCAGCCGGTGTCCGACCTTTCCGGCGGCAACCAGCAGAAGGTCGTCCTGGCCCGTGCGCTGGCCGGTGATCCGCGCCTGGTGGTGCTGATCAACCCGACCGCGGGTGTGGACGTCAAATCGAAGGAGGCGCTGCTCGCGGTCGTCGACCGGGTGCGGGCCGAGGGCAAGGCGGTGCTGATCGTCAGCGACGAGCTGGACGATCTCCGCCTGAGCGACCGGGTGCTGGTGCTGCGTGCCGGCGCCGTGGTCGCCGAACACCGGGCGGGCTGGTCCGACGGCGACCTGGTGGCCGACATCGAAGGAGTCGAGCGGTGACCGAACTGATGACCGATCCGAAGACTTCGACGCTCACGGCCCCGCCGAAGCGCCGGAAGTTCCGCTGGCTGCGCGAACTCGCGCTCGTGCCGGCGCTCGTCGTGGTGCTGATCATCGGAGGACTGATCAGCGACACGTTCCTGACCTTCGGCAGCATCGTCGGGATCCTGTCCGCGTCCGCCGCGCTGTCGATGGTGGTGCTGGGCGAATCGCTCGTACTGCTGACCGGGAAGTTCGACCTGTCACTGGAATCCACCATGGGCATGGCGCCCGCGCTGGGCGCGATGCTGGTCATCCCGGTGGCTTCTTCGGGGTTCGGCACCGAGATCCCCGGTTTCGCGGGCATCCTCGCCGTGCTGGTGGCCGGTGCCGCGGTCGGCTTCGTGAACGGTTTCCTGATCGTCAAACTGAAGCTGAACGCCTTCATCGTCACGCTGGCGATGCTGACGGTGCTGCGCGGTACGCAGATCGGGTCCACGCAGGGGAAGACGCTCTTCGACCAGCTGGACGTGTTCACCGCGCTCGCCACCACGACGTTCATCGGGCTGCCGATGTCGGTGTGGCTGGCCGCGGCGCTGTTCACCGTGTTCGGGCTGGGGTTGCGGTATCACCGGATCGGCCGGTCGCTGTACGCCATCGGCGGCAACCGGGAAGCCGCGCGGGCCGCCGGTATCCGCGTCGACCGGATCTCTTGGGGTGTCTTCGTCGTGGCCGGTGTGCTGGCCGCGTTGGGCGGGCTCGCGTACACCGGCTACGTCGGCGCGCTCGGTGCGGACCAGGGCGACGGATTGATCCTTCAGGTGTTCGCCGCTGCGGTGATCGGCGGTGTCTCACTGGACGGTGGGAAGGGCACCCTGGTCGGGGCGCTCACCGGTGTGCTGCTGCTGCAGACCGTCACCAACCTGCTGCAGGTGGCGCAGGTGCCGCCGGAATGGCTGAAGGCGATCTACGGCGTGATCATCCTGGTCGCGTTGATCATTTCCCGCTACGCCGGTGGGAAGGCCCAGACCTAGCCCTCTCGCCGCTGCAATGAACGGTCCTTTCCTTGCAAATTTTGCGAGGAAAGGACCGTTCCTAGCGCGCGAAGGGCCGGTTAGAGGGCGTGAGAGAGGAGAGAGCGGTGTCAGGAAGCTTCGGCGGCCGTGGTGGGGTCGTCGGCGGTGCCGAGCGCGTTGCGGAGCCATTGCTCCACCCCGGCCACGTGCACGGTGGCCCACGAACGCGCGAGTTCGGGTTCACGGGCCGCGATGGCCTCGTAGATCGCCGTGTGCTGCTCGCGGGTCTTCGCGACCGCGCCCTCCTGGGTGAGCCCGCGCCAGATGCGGGCGCGCGCGGTGGGGCCGGACAGGCTGTCCAGCAGCGAGCACAGCACCGGATTGCCGGAGCCGTCGGCGATCTTGCGGTGGAACTGCAGGTCGTTCGCGACCAGCGCCTCCACCGTCGGCGAGTCGGCCAGTTCGTCGAGCAGGCGGCCTAGTTCCGCGATGTCCTCGTCGCTCATGTGCAGTGCGGCCAGCGCCGTCGCCGCCGGTTCGAGGATCCGGCGGACGGCGAGGAAGTCCAGCACGGTGTCGTCGCGGTGGAAGTCCACCACGAACGTCATCGCGTCGAGGAGGAGATTCGGTTCGAGGCTGGTGACGTACGTCCCGTCGCCCTGGCGGACGTCGAGCACGCGGATCAGGCACAGCGCCTTCACCGCTTCGCGCAGCGAACTGCGGGACAGGCCGAGCCGCTGGGCCAGTTCGGCCTCCTTCGGCAGCCTGTCGCCCGGAGCAAGCTCGCCGGAGATGATCATGTCCTTGATCTTGTCGATCGCGACATCGGTGACCGGCATGTTCCACCGCCCTCCCCGAAGACCTCGGATGTTTGAGTGTTAGTTGACAGAGTGCCATGTTTCGAATGAAGGAGGCGCGGTGACCCACGGTGTCGCACTACAAAGAGTGGCACTCCACACCCGGCTGAAGCCGGGCAAGGAGGCCGAATACGAGTCGGTCCACGCCGTCATCCCGCCCGACCTGGACGAAGCCCTGCGCGGTGCGGGTGTGCGTTCGTGGCGGATCTGGCGGGACGGCCTCGACCTGTTCCACGTGGTCGAGGTCGAGGATTACGCGAAGATGCGCGCGGTCCTGCGCGATCACCCGGCCAATATTCCCTGGCAAGCTCGGATGTCCGAACTGCTCGACGTCGAGGACGACTACTCGGGCAACGATTCGGGTATCGGCCTCGTCTGGGAGCTTCCGTGAAGCTTCCCCTGTCCCCACTGGGGCTCGGCTGCGCGCAGCTGGGCAACCTGTACCACGCCATCACCGACGAGACGGCCGAAGCGACCGTGCGCCAGGCGTGGGACGAAGGCATCCGCTATTTCGACACCGCCCCGCACTACGGGCTCGGGCTGTCGGAACGACGGCTGGGCGCGGCGCTTTCGGCGTATCCCCGCGCGGACTTCGTGGTGTCGACCAAGGTCGGCCGGGTACTGGAGCCCGATCCCGACGGCGCTTCGCGGACCGACTCGCAGGGGTTCGTCGTTCCCGCCGCCTACAAACGACGGTGGGACTTCAGCCGCGACGGGATCCTCCGGTCGCTTGAGGACAGTCTGGAGCGGCTTGGACTCGACCGCGTCGACGTCGTCTACGTGCACGACCCCGACGAGCACTTCGAGGACACTGTCAACGGAGCGTTCCCCGCGTTGCTCGAATTGCGGGAGCAGGGTGTCGTCGACGCCATCGGCGCCGGGATGAACCAGGCGCCGATGCTCGCGGAGTTCGTCCGCCGGTTCGATCTCGACGTGATCCTGCTGGCGGGCCGGTACACCCTGCTCGACCAGCCCGCCCTCGACGATCTCCTCCCGCTGTGCGCGGAACGCGGGGTGGACGTGGTGGCGGGCGGCGCGTTCAACGCCGGGATCCTCGCCACCACGGCGCCGGGCACGATGTACGACTACGCCGAGGCCCCGGCCGAACTGGTCGAACGCGCCCAGCGGATCGCCGACGTCTGCGCGCGGCACGGTGTCGAACTCCCGCAAGCCGCGCTGGCGCTGCCCGCCGCACATCCCTCGGTGGTGTCCGTCGTCGTCGGCGCGCACGATCCAGACCAGGTCCGGATCAACGCCGAACGCTTCCGCCGCCCGGTGCCGCGCGAGTTGTGGACGGACCTGATCCGTGCGGGACTGTTGCGTGAGGACACCGTGCTGCGGGAGGAAGGACAGTCGTGATCGACGCGCACCACCACCTTTGGGACCCGTCGCGGCGGGACTACCCGTGGATGACCGGCACGGCGCTGGAACCGATCCGGCGTCCGTACACAGTGGACGATCTCCGCGCGGTGACGAAGGCGGCGGGGGTGAAGGGGACCGTGCTGGTGCAGACGGTCTCGTCGGAGGAGGAGACGCGCGAGTTCCTTTCCGCGGCGCGGGACGAACCGCTGATCGCCGGCGTCGTCGGCTGGACCGATCTCACCGCTCCCGACGTCGCCGAGCGCTTGGCCGCGTTTTCCGGGCCGCTGGTGGGAATCCGGCACCAGGTCGAAGACGAGCCGGACCCGTCGTGGCTGACGCGGCCAGAGGTCCTGCGCGGTCTCGCCGCTCTCGGCGAGGCCGGACTGGCGTACGACCTGCTGGTCAAGCCGCCGCAGCTTCCCGCCGCCCTCGCCGCCGCGAAAGCGTTGCCGGATCAGGTTTTCGTCCTCGACCACGCCGCGAAGCCGCCGATCGCCTCGGGCGAATGGCAGCCGTGGGCGCACGGTGTCGCGGCCTTGGGGGAGCTGGACAACGTGTACTGCAAGCTTTCGGGGCTGGTGACCGAGGCGGACTGGGCACGGTGGAAGGTCGGGCAGCTGGCGCGCTGGTCCGAGCACGTGCTGGAGTCGTTCGGTGCTTCGCGGCTGATGTTCGGCTCCGACTGGCCGGTCTGCGAACTGGCGGCCGCGTACGAGGTCGTCGTGGACACGGCGTTTTCGCTGACGGGTTCGCTGAGCGACGCCGAGCGGCTGGAGTTCTTCGACGGGACGGCGCGGCGGGCCTATCGCCTTACGTGAGGGAGTCGGCGGTGCGAGCGGGCTCGCCACCGAGGCATAGCACCCCTCGGACTGTCCAAAAAGGACGCTCTTTGCGAGTAATGCGTCCGTTTTGGGCATTTTGTGCAGTATTGCTCGAAGGTCGTGAGTGGCGATGCGCGTTCTAACCCTCTTTGCCACTCACGACTCCCCGGAAAACCTTCACGCGAGTCACGAGATACGACGAAACCCCGGCGGGAGGCCGGGGGAAGGAGGAAAGTGGGCGGCGCGGGGTCCGGGCGCCTGAGAACCGCCGATCGACGACCTGCGGCAGGGGGAGAAAAGATCAGAACTCGTCCTGTTTGACCATCGTCCGCAGGCGGGCCAGTGCGCGGTGTTGTGTCACGCGTACGTTGCCGGCGGAGATCCCGAGTGCCTCGGCGGTTTCGGCGGCGGACAGGCCGACGGCGATGCGGAGGGCGAGGATCTCCTGCTGCACCCGCGGGAGGGTGGAGAGCAGGCGGTTGAGGCGGGCACCGAGGTCCAGGTGCAGGGCGTGGGTTTCGGGTTCGTTGTCGCCGATGGGCCGTTCCGGCAGTTCAGGTACCGGTTCCGACCGGTCGCGGGAGACGGCGCGGTAGGCGTCGGCGACCTTGTTGGCGGCGATGGCGTGCACGAGGTAGAGGAACGAGCCGCCGCGATCCTGGTAGCCGGGCAGTGCTTTCAGCACCGCCATGCACACTTCCTGCGCGACGTCGTCCGCCGACAGGTAGGACAGGTCGCGGCCGCCCATTCTGGCGCGGCAGTACCGGACCACGACGGGGCCGATCATCCGCAGCAGGGACTGGATCGCGGCGGGATTCCCGTCGCCCGCGTCCTTGACGAGGGGATCGAGGTCCTCCTTCGTCAGCCGTCCGCCCGGTCGAGGCAGGTGCTCCGGAGTCGTGTATCCGGGGACCGCATCGGGGGTGACGGTTCTGGACGCGCTTGAAGTTGCTTGCATGGTCGTCCTCCCCGGCCGACCCTGCGACCGTCGCTGTCGAGGGGTCAACACTCCGTAACGATTGAGGGCGGCAGATGCTCCGTAAGATCAGATTCATCTGCCGCCGTTGCGACGCAGCGTAATCGTAAGCGTGGATCGGACGGCAGTAAAGATTTCAACTAGAGATAGCCCGTTCGCCGGAGTCGGCTTAATACAACCGAGACTCTGCGTCGCGAAAAGAGGCTTCGGCGTCGCTGGATGTGCGCGGGACTTAGCGCACCGCAATCAGAGCGGCCGCCGTCGCTACGACAAGTGCCGACGTTGTGACAGCAAGGATCGGGTTAAGAGGTTTCGGGGTTTCCGGACGGCGCAGTGCTCGTTCACGGATCGCGCCGACGGCGGTCAAGGTGATCACCATGGCCCCCGCGAAGGCGACCGGAATGACCGCCGTACCCCATCCTCGCCGGGCCGCGGTGTGCAAGAGAAGGAGTGTGCAGCCAGTAGCCGCGAGCGCGGTCCGGCGCCAGGCGAGCCCCGTCCGTTCCGCTTGCGCTCCGTGATCGGCCGGGTTCACGAGAAGACGACCAGTGCCGCGGCGGTCAGGGTGATCACGAGGATTCCGGCGGTCAGCAGGAGCAGCATCCCGCTCTTCGGCAGCGGCCGCCCCGTGCGCATCGCGGTCTGCACCCGCCGCCAGCGCGGATAGGCGCTCGCCGCGAGTACGGCGGCCAGTACGACGCACAGTCCGGCCAGGACGGTGCTCAGCGCGCTCGGATCGGGGACCAGTTGATGGACGGCGACGCCGCCGGCCAGCAGGCCCAGTGCCGTCCGGAGCCAGGCGAGGAACGTCCGTTCGTTGGCGAGCGTGAAGCGGTAGTCGGGTTCCGAGCCGCCGTCGTGCGGGCCGTTGATCTCTGCCACGCGATGAAGACTAAGCGTTCCGGCGCGCGAAGACCCACCAGCGAAGAACCGCGAAGCGCGCGATGCCGCCCACGACGCTGGCCGCGAGCAGCGCGCCGGTCTGTTCCAGCGCGGTCGGCTCGGTGATCACCGCGTCGAGGGACGCGAGCACGATCGAGCCGTACACGGCGTAGAAGGCGAAGGTCACCAGATCCTGGAAATGCCGCTTGCCCGCGTGACTCTTGCGGGTGGCGAAGGTGACCCGGCGGTGGAACTCGGTGTTCCCGACGGTGGTGACCGCGAGCGCGACCAGATTGGCCAACTGCGGGCCGAGGATCGGTTGCAGCAGAAGGAACAGCACCGCCTGCAGGCCGGTGGCGGCGACGCCGGCGACGACGTACCAAGCGGCGTGGTTGCCGAGTTCGTGGTGCCGCTCCGGCGCGCGCCGGATGATCCGGTGCCCTGGCGCCCACCTGGTGGTGGTCATACCGACGACGCTACTCCTTGTTTCACAAACTTGTGAAGCTAATGAACCACCTGAGAAACTGTGATCCCCGCGACAGCGCCGCCGTTTGGCCTGCGGAGACGCCGGGTACGCCACCGGGACGGGGTCGAGTACAGCACGCCCCGGGCAACGTCCGACCAGGAGGGAGCGGCCGATGAGCGATCGTGAGAGCGCGGAGCCGGAAACGCTGGATCCCAGTGAGGCGCTCGACGAGGACGAACTCCGCGTCGACCCGCTCGAAGAAGGGGTCGAACCGCCCGAACACTGGAGTGGCGCCGACCGGTTCGGGACCACACCCGCGGAGATCCGCGAAGGGGAGTCGCACGCCATGCGGCTGGCGGAGGAGGAGCCGGACGTCGGCGAGAAATGATCTTCACTCAGACGGCGGGCCATGCCGACACCCCCTAGCGTGGTCGGTCAAGTGCAAGACCGCGACGAAGGAAGGGCAGAGATGCTGACAGTCACCGAAGCCGCCGCCGAGGCGATCACCGCACTGACCGGGCAGGAGAACGGCCAGGACGGAGGCGGGCTGCGGTTCGCCATGCATTCCCAGCAGGGGGACAACCCCCAGCTCGCGGTTTCCGTCGCTCCGGAGCCGGAAAGCGGCGACAAGGTCCTCGGCGCCGACGGCGGCCCGAAGGTGTTCTTGGAGCCGGAAGCGGCCGCGTTGCTCGACGACAAGGTCCTCGACGTCCAGCAGGACGAAACCGGCGAAGTCGCCTTCGCCGTACTTCCGCAGGCCCAGCCCCAGCCCGGTAGCTGAGCCCGGCGGTCCCAGCTTTACGTCCCGTCGCGTGCCGGTCCAGGTGGTCGTGAGTGGCGTTTCGGGTTAGAACCCGAAGCGCCACTCACGACCCACAGCGGAGGCGCCGCCGCCCAGGCTCAAGTACGGGCCCAGGCGCGGACCAGCTCGCCGGCTCGCTCGCGCAGGAGTTCCGCCGCGTGCGAACGCGCGTGGTCGAGTGAAGGCGCGTGGTCGATCAGGGCGGCGCTGCCCACGACCCCGAGGCCGGTGAGCTGGCTCTCGTCCAGCTGGATCCGCCCGGCCAGCACCATCAGCGGTACCGCGTGTTCCCGTGCGCGGGCCGCGATGCCCGCCGGTGCCTTGCCGTCGAGGCTCTGCTCGTCCAGCGAGCCTTCGCCGGTGATCACGAGGTCGGCGTGTTCGATGGCGCCGGCGACCCCGGTGAGCCCGGCGATGAGCTGGAAACCGGATTCGACGCTCGCACCGAGTCCCGCGATCGCGCCCGCCGCGACTCCGCCGCCCGCGCCCGCTCCGGGGACATTGGAGACATCGGGCGCACCGGCGGTCCGCAACGCCTGCGCCCAGCGGGACAGGGACTCGTCCAGTTGCTCGACTTCGCGCGGGCCCGCGCCCTTCTGCGGGCCGAAGATCGCGGCCGCGCCTCGAGGGCCGAGCAGCGGGTTCGTGACGTCGGTGGCGACGGCGACCTCGACGGAACCGAGCCGTTCACGCACCGGGCCGAGTTCGGCCAGCGCGACCCGGCCCAGCGTGCCGCCGCCGAGCCCGACCGGCGCGCCGAACGCGTCGAAGACCCCGGCACCCAGCGCCGCCAGCATCCCGGCGCCGCCGTCGGTACTCGCCGTCCCGCCGACGGTCAGCACCAGCCGCCGCGCGCCGTTGTCGAGCGCGTGCGCGAGCAGTTCCCCGACGCCCCAGGTGTGCGCGGCGAGCGCCACTTCCGGGCTCGGCTCGACGAATTCGATCCCGCAGGCGCGGGCCGATTCGATGTAGGCCGTGCCGTCGAGGGTCACGTAGCGGGCGTCGACGGTGTCGTCGAGCGGCCCGCGGACGGGGAGTTCCACGAGACGGCCACCCGCCGCGACGAGGACGTCGAGCGTTCCTTCGCCGCCGTCGGCGACCGGGCAGGACGAG
Organism: Amycolatopsis sp. SB7-3; assembly: GCF_041021335.1. Classification (NCBI taxonomy): domain Bacteria; kingdom Bacillati; phylum Actinomycetota; class Actinomycetes; order Pseudonocardiales; family Pseudonocardiaceae; genus Amycolatopsis; species Amycolatopsis sp. SB7-3. Next base: position 276,883 of record NZ_JBFPJQ010000001.1, on the reverse strand, counting down.
ACCTCGGCTTCGGGCAGCGCGTCGCGGACGCCGTGGGCGATCGCCTCCGCGGCCTCGACCGCGGTCAAGCTTCCCTTGAACTTGTCGGGCGCGATGACCACACGAGTCATGGACGAACCTCCGTCAGCGGGTTTCCGCCGGTGAGCACCGACGCGACGTTCTCGGCCGCGAGCACGGCCATGGCAGTACGGGTCTCGACCGTCGCCGATCCGAGATGCGGCGTCAAGACGACGTTTTCGCGATCCAGCAGGCGTGGTTCGACCTCGGGTTCGGCTTCGAACACGTCGAGGCCGGCCCCGGCGATTTCCCCGGCTTCGAGCGCGTCGGCCAGCGCGGCCTCGTGGACGACGGGACCGCGTGTGGTGTTGATCAGATACGCGCCCGGTTTCATCGCCCTCAGCGCGTCCGCATCGACGAGATGCCGGGTCTCCGGCGTCAGCGGGCAGTGCAGGGACACGACGTCGGAGCTTCGCAGCAGTTCGTCGAAGGGCATGTACTTCGCGCCCAAGGTCTTCTCGACGTCTTCGGCGGCCCTCGATCGTCCTGAGTAGACGATCCGCATGCCGAAACCGAGCGCCCGGCGGGCGACCGCCTGCCCGATCTGTCCGAGCCCGACGATCCCGAGTGTCTTGTCCTGCAACGAAGAGCCGAGCAGGAAACCCAGATGGAACGACCAGGGCGTGCGCGAGCGGATCAGCCGTTCGCCCTCGCCGAGCCGTCGCGTGACCGCGAGGATCAGCCCGAACGCCAGATCCGCGGTGGCGTCGGTGAGCACGCCGGGGGTGTTGGTGACGGTGACGCCGCGGCCGGCCAGCGCCGGGACGTCGATGTTGTCGTAGCCGACGGCCACGTTCGCCACGACCTTCAGGTCCGGGCCCGCCGCGTCGGCGACCTCCCCGTCGATCCGGTCGTGCAGCATGCCGACGATCGCGGACGAGCCGCGGACGAACTCACGCAGTTCGTCCGGCGTCAGCGGCCGGTCGGCGCGCGACAGTTTCACCTCCCCGGTCTCGGTGAGCACTTTCAGCGCTTCGTCGGGAATCCACCGGGTCACCGCGATCGTCGAGGTCACGCGCTCAGCCTAGTGTGCGGCGGTTGGTATCCCAAATACGGGAAATCCCCGTTATGAGGGAGGCGCTTCCCCTGCGCGGGGGAGTCGTCACCGTCCGGCACCCCGCGGCCCGGTCGCAGTCGTCACCGGCATCGTCGAGGACACGGACGTTCCCGGCCTCAAGGACCGCCGTGTCGGGATGACGGTGTACGACAACGGCAAGCGCGACCGGCTCGGCTACAGCTGGGGGCCGGACCCGGAGCACAAGCAGATCGTGCCGCCGTGTCTGAGCAGCGCGACCTTCGAACGGGTCGAGAGCGGGGATTTCAAGGCCGTCGAATGGTTCCCGCCCGGCAGTGGGCTCGGCTGATCACGGCAGCTCCGCCATCTTCTTCGCGGATCCCGGATTCTGGCCGCGTTCGCGCTCGGTTGCACGGTCGCGTCGGCTGAGCTATGTTCATATATAGAACATGTGTGCGCGATCCGAACAGTGTCATGAACAGCCTGGAGGGTGGGGATGGCGGAGCTGCTGTCGTTGAAGGAGGGCGTGGCACGGCTGGTGCACGACGGCGACACCGTCGCGCTCGAGGGCTTCACGCACCTCATTCCCGTGGCCGCCGGGCACGAGATCATCCGCCAGGGCCGTACCGGCCTGACGTTGGTCCGCATGACGCCGGACATCGTCTACGACCAGCTGATCGGCGCGGGCTGCGCGAGCAAGCTGATCTTCTCGTGGGGCGGCAACCCCGGGGTCGGCTCGCTGCACCGGTTCCGTGACGCGGTCCAGCACTCCTGGCCGGTGCCACTGGAGATAGAGGAACACAGCCACGCGGGTATGGCGAATCGGTACGTCGCCGGTGCTTCGGGCCTGCCGTTCGCCGTCCTGCGCGGCTACACCGGAACCGATCTCCCGGCCCGGACCGACACGATCAAACCCATCACCTGTCCGTTCACCGGTGAGCGGCTGGCCGCGGTTCCCGCGCTCAACCCCGACGTCACGATCGTGCACGCCCAGCGCGCCGACCGGGCGGGCAACGTCCAGATCTGGGGGATCACCGGCGTCCAGAAGGAGGCGGTGCTCGCGGCGAAACGGTCGCTGGTCACCGTCGAGGAGGTCGTCGACGAGCTGGAGCCCCGGCCGGGCGCGATCGTGCTGCCGTCGTGGGCCGTCACCGCCGTGGCCGAGGTGCCCGGCGGCGCGAGGCCGTCGTACGCGGCGGGCTACTACGAGCGGGACAACGACGCCTACCAGGGATGGGACGCGATCGGCCGGGACAGGGAGAGCTTCACCCGCTGGCTCGACGAGCTGACGGGAGTGAAGGCATGACCGAGTACACCTCCGACGAGATGATGAGCGTCGCTGCGGCCCGAGCGCTCGGCGACGGGATGTCCTGTTTCGTGGGCATCGGCTTGCCCAGCACGGCCGCCAACCTGGCTCGCCGCGGGCACGCGCCGAACCTGACGCTGATCTACGAATCCGGCTGCCTCGGCGCCAAACCGACCAGGCTCCCGCTGTCCATCGGCGACGGCGAACTCGCCGACACCGCGGACGCCGTGGTCAGCGTCCCCGAGGTCTTCAACTACTGGCTCCAGCCGGGGCGGATCGACGTCGGCTTCCTCGGCGCCGCCCAGCTGGACAAGTTCGGCAACATCAACACCACCGTCATCGGCCCGGACTACGCCAACCCCAAGGTGCGTCTGCCCGGTGCGGGCGGGGCGCCGGAGATCGCCGCCTCCTGCCGCGAGGTGTTCGTGGTGCTCCGGCAGAGCCCCCGCACGTTCGTCGAGAAGGTCGACTTCGTGACGTCGTTCGGCCACGGCACCGGCAAGGGCGATCGCGAACGCCTCGGCCTCCCCGGCGCCGGGCCGACGCTGGTGGTCACCGACCTCGGCCTGATGCGGCCCGACCCGGAGACCGCCGAGCTCACGCTCACCGAACTGCACCCCGGGGTAGAGGTCGATCAGGTCGTCGAAGCGACCGGGTGGAAACTGAAGGTGTCCGGCGACCTGGGCACCACCCCGGCGCCGACCGAGGCAGAACTCCGCATCCTCCGAGACCTCAAAAGGGCGAGCGCATGACCGACGTCTTCCTGTTCGACGCCATCCGTACCCCGTTCGGCAAGTACGGCGGCGCCCTGTCCGGGGTGCGCCCGGACGATCTCGCCGCCACCGTGCTGCGGGCGCTGGCCGAGCGCAACGACCTCGACCCGGCCACCGTCGACGAGGTCGTACTCGGCGACGCCAACGGCGCGGGCGAGGACAACCGCAACGTCGCGCGGATGGCGGCGCTGCTGGCGGGCTGGCCGACCACCGTGCCCGGCGCCACGGTGAACCGGCTGTGCGGCTCGGGCCTCGACGCCGTCATGCAGGCCAGCCGGACGATCCAGGTCGGCGACGCCTCGCTCGCCGTCGCCGGCGGGGTCGAGTCGATGAGCCGCTCGCCGCTGGTCATGCAAAAGCCGGAGAAGGCCTTCCCGGCAGGCAATCAGACGCTGTACTCCACCGCGCTGGGCTGGCGCATGGTCAACCCGAAAATGCCCGAGCAGTGGACGGTCTCGCTCGGCGAGTCCACCGAGCAGCTCGCGGAGCGTTACGGCATCGGCCGCGACGAGCAGGACGCGTTCGCCGTCCGCAGCCACGTCAACGCCGCCCGCGCCTGGGACGAGGGCTTCTACGACGACCACGTCGTCCCGGTCGCGGGGGTCGAACTCACCCGCGACGAAGGTATCCGCCCGGACTCCAGCCCGGAGAAGCTCACGAAGCTGAAGCCCGTCTTCCGTCCACAAGGGACGGTCACGGCCGCGAACGCGTCGCCGCTGAACGACGGCGCCTCCGCGCTGCTGCTCGGCGACGAGGCGGCGGGCAAGCGGCTCGGCAAGGCGCCGCTGGCCAGGATCGCCGGCCGGGGCGCGGCGGGTGTCGATCCGGACGTCTTCGGCATCGGCCCGGTGCGCGCGGCCGAGATCGCCTTGGAGCGGGCCGGGATCGGCTGGGAGGACCTGGCCGCGGTGGAGCTGAACGAGGCCTTCGCCGCGCAGTCGCTGGCCTGTCTGCGGGACTGGTCGAAGCTCGACCCGGAGATCGTCAACGTGAACGGCGGAGCGATCGCGATCGGGCATCCGCTGGGCGCTTCCGGCGGCCGGATCGTCGGCACCCTGGCCCACCACCTGCGCCGCACCGGCGGCCGATGGGGGCTGGCCGCCATCTGCATCGGCGTCGGCCAGGGGCTGGCCATCGTCGTCGAAGCCCAGTGACCCACTGACCCGCGCTGGAGGGAACAGCATGTCGGCACCCGCAGAACTGAGGCTCCCGCGCTACCGGCGCGATCCGGAAGGCACGCATCCGCCGCTCGATTCCGCCGGTTACCGGTCGACGGCGCTGCGGCACCCCAAGGAGCCGTTGATCGTGCTCCCGCATCTGCTGACCGAGGTCACCGGGCCCGCGCTGGGCCCCGGCCGGATCGGTGAGTTCGACAACGACCTCACCAAGGGGCACGCGGGGGAGCCGCAGGGCCAGCGGATCATCGTCACCGGGCGGCTGCTCGACGGCGACGGGCGGCCGATCCGCGATTCGCTCGTCGAGATCTGGCAGGCGAACGCGGGCGGCCGGTACCGGCACACCGGCGACCGCTGGCCGTCGCCGCTCGACCCGAACTTCGACGGCGCGGGCCGGACGCTCACCGACTCCGAAGGGCGCTACACCTTCACCACCGTCAAACCGGGCGCGTACCCGTGGAAGAACCACGACAACGCCTGGCGGCCGGCGCATATCCACTTCTCCGTCTTCGGCAGCGCGTTCACCCAGCGGCTGGTCACCCAGATGTACTTCCCGGAAGACCCGCTGTTCTCGCAGGACCCGATCTTCAACTCCATCCCGGACGAGAAGGCGCGGCAGCGGATGATCGCGCGCTTCGACCTCGACCGCACGGAAGCCGAGTGGGCGCTGGCCTTCCAGTTCGACATCGTCGTGCGCGGCCGGGAGGCTTCGGTCTTCGAAGACGAGGAGGACGAGCACTGATGCCGGAGACGACGCCTTCCCAGACCGTCGGCCCGTACCTGTCCATCGGCCTGCCCTGGCCGGACGGCCCGGACGTCGTCCCCGCGGGCGAGCCGGCCGCGATCCGTATCCACGGCCGCGTCCTCGACGGCGCGGGCGAACCGGTGCCGGACGCGATGATCGAGACCTGGCAGGCCGACGCCGACGGCCGGTTCGACCACCCCGACGACCCGCGCGGAGCGGTCGCGAGCGGGTTCCGGGGCTTCGGCCGCTGTCCCACCGACCCGAACGGCCATTACGAGATCCGGACGATCATGCCCGGCCCACTGCCCGGACCGGCGGGCGGCGAGCAGGCGCCGCATATCGACGTCTCGGTGTTCGCGCGCGGGCTCCTCCACCGGGTGGTCACGCGGATCTACTTCGAGGACAACGACAACTCCGGGGATCCGGTGCTGGCGTCGGTTCCGGAGAAGCGCCAAAGCACCTTGATCGCCACCAAGACCGGCGACGGCTACCGGTTCGACATCCGGTTGCAGGGCGAAGGGGAGACGGTGTTCTTCGATGTCTAGGTCTTCGATATCCGAGCCGGTGAAGGTGCACAGCGTCGCGGAGGGGCCCGCCGACGGCCCGGTCGTGGTGTTCAGCGGATCGCTCGGCAGCGATCACCGCATGTGGGAACCACAGGTGAAACCCTTGGTGGAGCGGGGTTTCCGGGTGATCCGGTACGACACCCGCGGGCACGGCGCGTCCCCGGTGCCCGCCGGGCCGTACACGCTCGCGGATCTCGGCGGTGACCTGCTCGCGCTGCTCGACGAGCACGGTGCCGAACGAGCCCACGTCGTCGGGCTGTCGCTCGGCGGGATGACCGGGATGTGGCTCGGCGTCAACGCCCCGGACCGGATCGCGAGTCTCGTGCTGTGCTGCACGTCCGCGAAACTCGGCCCGCCGAGCATGTGGGCGGACCGGGCGAAGACGGTCCGGGAGCACGGCACCGCGGCGGTCGCCGAGGCCGGGGTCGGCCGCTGGCTGACCACCGGGTACGCCGCCGCGTATCCGGAACAGGCCGAGTACCTGCGCGAGATGATCGCGGGCGTCCCCGCCGAGGGCTATGCCGCGTCCTGCCAGGCCATCGAACGGATGGACCTCGTCGACGATCTGCCCAAGATCGCGGCGCGGACCCTGGTCATCGCCGGGGCCCAGGATCCGGCCACCCCGGTCGGGCACGCCGAGGTGATCGCCGGCGGCATCCCGGACGCGCGGCTCGAGGTCGTCGAAGACGCCGCCCATCTCGGGAGTTTCGAGCAGCCGGAGCGGTTCAACGCCCTGATCCTCGAACATCTGGAGGCCGCCCGATGAGCGAAGATCCCTACGAGACCGGCATGAGGGTGCGCCGCGAGGTCCTCGGGGACGAGCACGTCGACCGGGCCGTCGCGCGCACCACGGAGTTCAGCCGCCCGTTCCAGGACTACATCACCCGGGGCGCCTGGGGATCGGTCTGGTCGCGGGACGGGCTCGACCGCAAAACCCGCAGCTGCGTCACCCTGGCCGCGCTCACCGCGCTGCACGCCCACGACGAACTCGCGATGCACGTCCGCGCCGCCGTCCACAATGGACTCACCGCGCAGGAGATCTCCGAGGTGCTGCTGCACACCGCCGTCTACGCGGGTGCCCCGGCCGCCAACGCGGCGTTCGCGGTGGCCCAGCGGGTACTGGCCGAACTCGGTGAGCCTGCGGCCCGGAAAGAAGGTGGCGGTTAGGGTTCTCCCATGGACGAAGGCGAGGTGACCGAGCGCGGGGCGCATCATGTCCAGTCGCTGGAGCGCGGGCTGGCCGTGATCAAGGCGTTCAACGAGGACGCGGCCGAACTCACGCTGAGCGACGTCGCCCGGGCGACCGGGCTGACCAGGGCGGCCGCCCGCCGGTTCCTGCTCACCCTCGTCGACCTGGGCTACGTGCGCACGGACGGCAAGTACTTCTCGCTCACCGCGCGGGTCCTCGAACTCGGCTACTCGTACCTGTCGAGCCTGTCGCTGCCGGAGGTCGCCCAGCCTCATCTCGAACGGCTCTCCGCCGAGGTGCACGAGTCGAGTTCGATCTCCGTGCTCGAAGGCCCGGACATCGTCTACGTCGCCCGGGTGGCCGTCTCGCGGATCATGACCGTCAGCATCAACGTCGGGACCCGTTTCCCGGCCCACGCGACGTCGATGGGGCATGTCCTGCTGGCGGGCCTGGAGGACGACGACCTGCACGGCTACTTCGACGCGGCCAAACTCGAAAAACTGACCGCGCATACGCTGACCAGGCAAAAGGACCTGCTCGCCGAACTGGAGAAGGTGTACCGGCAGGGCTACGCGATGGTCGACCAGGAGCTCGAAGAGGGCCTCCGCTCGATCGCCGCGCCGATCCGGGACCGGCGGGGGAAGGTCGTGGCCGCGGTCAACCTGTCCACCCACGCCAGCCGCACCACGCCCGAGTCGGTCGAAAAGGAACTGCTGCCGTCGCTGCTCGCGGCGGCGCGGGCCATCGAGGCCGATCTGGCCTCGGCGCCGCCGACCAGGGCGAGGCATGGCTGAGGTCGCGGGGCTGCTCCTCGCGGCCGGGGCCGGACGCCGGTTCGGCGGACCGAAAGCACTGGCGGTCCTCGACGGCGAACCGTTCGTCGTCCGGTCGCTGCGGGTGCTTGCCGAAGCGGGCTGCGTCCCGGTCCGGGTGGTACTGGGCGCCTCGGCCGCGCAAGCCCGCGCGCTCCTGCCCGATCCCGAGGCCGCCGTCGTGGCCGAAGACTGGGAGTCCGGTATGGGTGCGTCATTGCGCGCGGGTCTGCGTGCGCTCGCCGAAACCGATGCCGAAGCCGCCGTCGTCCATCTCGTGGATCTGCCCGGGGTCGGTGCCGAGGTGGTCCGCCGGGTCGCCGCCGGGGCCGATGAGAACACCGTCGCGCGTGCCGCTTACGACGGAGTTCCCGGTCATCCCGTGGTTCTCGGCCGTCGCTGGTGGCCGGAGATCGTCGCGGGCGCGTCCGGGGACAAGGGCGCCCGCGACTGGCTCCGCGCGCGCCAGGACCTGAGGCTCGTCGAATGCGGTGACCTCGGCACCGGGCACGACGTGGACCGCCGCGAGGATCTTCCAGGCTGATCTCCGGCTCACCGGGGCTTACGATCGAGACCGTGACCGTCGAATCGCCCGAGAAACTGGCCGAAGCCCTCGAAGCGGTCGGCTATCTCGCCGACGACGGCATCGCCACGGCCGGGTTCCTCGCCGTGGCGCTCGGCCGCCCGTTGTTCTGCGAGGGCGAACCGGGTACCGGCAAGACCTCGCTCGCGCTGGGACTGGCCGAAGCGCTCGGCATGCCGCTCATCCGTCTCCAATGTCACGAGGGGATCGACGCGGCGCAGGCACTGTACGAATGGGACTTCCCCCGCCAGCTGCTGCACCTGCGGGCGCTCGAAGCCGCAGGTGACGGCGGCCTTGACGTCGAGACCGCCGAACAGTCCCTCTACACCGAACGGTTCCTGCTCTCCCGGCCGCTGCTGAAAGCGTTGCAGACCGCGCCGTGTGTCCTCCTGGTCGACGAGATCGACCGGGCCGACGACGAGTTCGAAGCCTTCCTGCTGCAACTCCTCGACGAGAACGCGGTGACGATCCCCGAGTTCGGCGAGGTGCGTGCCGAGCACCCGCCTCTCGTGGTGCTCACCTCCAACCGGACGCGGGAGGTGCACGACGCGCTGAAACGCCGCTGTCTCTATCACTGGCTGGAACATCCGGACCTCGGCCGCGAGGTCGAGATCCTGCGCCGCAAGATCCCGCGTCTCGGCGAGACGCTCGCGGCCCAGGTCGCGACGGCGGTGCACCGGCTCCGCGCGTTGGAGTTGCTGAAACCGCCCGGGGTGGCGGAATCCTTGGACTGGGCTCAGGCGCTCCTCGCGCTCGGGATGTCCGAATTGGACGCCGCGGCCGCCGCCAGGACGCTCGGCTCGGTGCTCAAGTACAGCGAAGACCTGGACAGGGTCCGGGCCAAACTGGACAAGCTGCTCGCCTGAGGTTCAGCGGCGCCGCAGCGACGCGTCGAGCAGCGCGGGCGGGGTGTCGTGTTTCTCCTCGGGGGCGAGGTCGGTGCCCGGGGCGACGATCTCGTCGATCGCGTCGAGGACGTCGGACGGCAGCACCGTGTCCGCGGCGGCGAGTTGCGACTCGAGGTGTTCCAGCGTGCGGGGCCCGATGATCGCGCTCGTCACTCCCGGATGCGCGACGACGAAGCCGAGCGCGAGCTGGATCAGGCTCAGCCCCGCCTGGTCGGCGACCTTGGCCAGCCGTTCGACGGCCTCCAGCCGGGTCCGGTTGACCTGGCTGGTCAGGTCGAAACGCTGCGGCAGGACGGCCGAACGGTTCGTGCTGATCTCGCGGCCTTCCCGGACCGCGCCGGAGAGCCAGCCGGACGCCAGCGGGCTCCACGCCAGCACGCCCATCCCGTACTCCTCGGTCACCGGCAGCACATGCGTTTCGATGCCGCGCTGCAGGATCGAGTAGCCGGGCTGCTCCGTGACGTACCGGCTCAGCCGGTGCTCGCGAGCGGCCCACTGGGCCTGCACGATGCGATACGCGGGGAACGTCGACGAACCGAAGTAACGGATCTTCCCCGCGCGCTGAAGATCCGTGAGCGCGGAAAGGGTTTCCTCATCGCTGGTCTTCGGGTCCCAGCGATGGATCTGGTAGAGGTCGACGTGGTTGACCCCGAGGCGGCGCAGGCTGTTGTCCAGTTCGGTGACCAGCCAGCGGCGAGAAGCGCCTTGGTGATTGCGCTCTTCGCCCATCGGCATGCTCGCCTTCGTGGCCAGCACGATGTCTTCGCGGCGGCCGGCGATGGCCTTCCCGACCATCGTCTCCGACTCGCCGGCGCTGTACATGTCGGCGGTGTCGATGAGATTGACGCCGCCCGCCAGCGCGGCGTCGACGATGGCCGTGGCCTCGTCCTGGGTGGTGCGCCCGATCGCGCCGAAGTTCATCGCGCCCAGCGCGAGCGTGCTGACCTGCACACCGGTCCTGCCCAAGGTGCGGTACTGCATGACGAGGTCCTCCATGGCAAGATGAGCAAGCGGAACGTTGCTCCGCTAACGATACGGAGCAGTGTTCCGTTTGGCAAGCTCGTGGAGGAGTGCGTGATGAGTGACGAGGGCACCAAGGCCAAACGCGCCGACGCCCGGCGCAACGAGAAGACCCTGCTCGACGCCGCCGCGGCCGTCTTCGTCACGTCAGGCGTCGAGGCACCCGTTCGCGACATCGCGGCGAAGGCGGGCGTCGGGATGGGCACGATCTACCGCCACTTCCCGACCAGGGCCGACCTCATCATCGCCGTCTACCGGCATCAGGTCGACGCGTGCGCCGAAGCCGGACCGGAACTGCTGGCGTCGAGCGATTCCCCGTACGAGGCGTTGCGGCGCTGGATCGACCTCTTCGTCGATTTCCTGGTCACCAAACACGGTCTGGCGGCGGTCCTGCAGTCGGACAACGCCGGGTTCGAGACGCTGCACACCTACTTCCTCGACACCCTCCTGCCGGTGTGCGCCCGCTTGCTCGACGCGGCGGCGGAGGCGGGCCAGATCCGCTCCGATCTGCAGGCGCTCGAAGTCATGCGCGGTGTCGGGAACCTCTGTATCGGCGCCGAAAACGATCCGCGCTACAACGCGCGCAAGATGGTCGAGGTCCTCATCGCGGGCCTCAGGACCTAGGTCCCCTTCTCACCCGAATGCATGGCGACGGCCCATTCCGCGCGCTACAACTCGGTTATGGGACGTACACGGTGTTGTGTGGTGGGGGGCGGTCCGGCGGGGATGGTGCTCGGACTCCTGTTGGCGCGGGCCGGAGTCGAGGTCACCGTTCTCGAAAAGCACAAGGACTTCTTCCGTGATTTCCGCGGTGACACGGTGCATCCGCCGACGTTGATGTTGCTCGACGAACTCGGGCTCGGCGATCGCTTCGCGGAATTGCCTTCGCGGCGGCTGGAGAAGATGCGGATGCTGATCGGTGACGCGACCATCGTCGCCGCCGATTTCAGCCGGATCCCCGGGCCGCACAAGTACATCTCGATGGTCCCGCAATGGGATTTCCTGAATCTGCTCGCCGAAGCCGCGGCCGAGGAGCCCACGTTCACCCTGGAGATGGGCGCCGAGGTGCTCGGTCTGCGTGAGGGCGGCGGCGTGCGCTATCGCGATGCCGACGGTGAGGAGCGGGAATTGGCGGCGTCGCTCGTGGTCGGCTGCGACGGCCGGGATTCGCTGATCCGCGCGGAGGCTGGGCTCGTGCCGAAGGAGTACGAGGTGCCGATGGATGTGTGGTGGGTCCGGGTGCCGAAACTCGAGGACACCGGTAAGGAGGCGCAGGTGTTCGGCCGCTTCGAAGGCGGCCTCGCCGGCGTGACCATGGATCGCGGCGACTACTTCCAGACCTCGTACCTGATCCGGAAGGGTCAGGACGCCGCGCAGCGGGCCGAAGGCATCGAGAAGTTCAGGGAGCGGATCGGCGGCCTATTCGGCTGGAACGACGAGCAGCTGAGCGAGATCCGCGGCTGGGACGACGTCAAACTGCTGAACGTGCGGATGTCCAAGCTGCCGCACTGGTACTCGGACCGCGTGCTCTGCATCGGCGACGCCGCGCACGCGATGTCACCGGTCGGCGGGATGGGCGTCAACATCGCGGTGCAGGACGCCGTGGCGGCCGCGCGGATCCTCGCCGCCCCGCTGCTGCGGGGGACGCTGACCGCCCGTGACCTCGCCCGCGTGCAGCGCCGGCGGGCCGTGGCCGTCGCGCTCGCCCAGAAGCAGCAGTTGGAGGAGCACAAGATGCTCATCGAACCCGCTCTGGACAGGACTTTGACCGAGCGGACGGTGCCGCTTCCGCTCCGCATTGCGGACCGGTTCCCGCAGCTCACCGCCCTCGCGGCGGTCATGGGCGGCATCGGCCCCTTGCGTGAGAAGACCCCGGCCTTCGCCCGCCGAGGCTCATAATGGAGGGGTGAGCGATCCACTGGCCGGCTTCGTCGGCTTCGCGGAGACATTGCGCGAAGCCGGTTTGCCGTGTGACGCACACCGAACCCAGGCGTATCTCGAAGCCGTCAGCGCGATCGACCTCGCCGATCCCGAACAGCTGTACTGGGCCGGACGGCTGACACTGTGCGCGGATCCCGACGACATCCCGCGCTACGACGCCGCGTTCGACGGCTGGTTCACCGAAAAGGAAGCCGCACCACGACGCCGAAGCCGGGAAGCGGCGCCGAAGCGCGCCAGGATCGCCACGCTCGCGCACGCGGGCCAGGGCGAATCCGGCGCGGAACCCGACGAACTCCGCGTGGCGGCGAGCGACGAAGAACTCCTGCGCCACCGCGACCTCGCCGAGCTGAGTGTCGCCGAACGCGCTCACCTGCGGGAGCTGCTCGCGAAACTGCGTCCGGCGCTCCCGCCGCGATCCTCACCGCGCCGTCGCGCCGCCCGGCGGGGTGCTCTCGACCCGTCACGCACGCTCCGGGCGATGCTGGCCGGCGGCGGCGAGCCCGTCCGCCTGGCGTATCGGCGACGGAGCACCAAACCGCGCCGCCTCGTCCTCCTGATCGACGTTTCCGGCTCGATGGGGCCGTACGCCGACGCGCTGTTGCGGTTCGCGCACGTCGTCGCCCGGCGCGCTCCCGGCCGGGTCGAGGTGTTCACGCTGGGTACCCGGCTCACCAGGGTCTCCCGCCAGCTCCGGCTGCGCGATCCCGAGCACGCGATGCTCGCCGCGGCCGCCGCGGTCCCCGATTTCGCGGGCGGGACCCGGCTCGGCGAGACCCTGCGGGCGTTCCTCGACCGGTGGGGACAACGCGGCGTGGCCAGGCGATCCGTGGTCACTGTGTTCTCCGACGGCTGGGAACGAGGCGACACCGCCCTGCTCGGCGAGCAGCTCGCCAGGCTGCGGCGGCTCGCGCACGTCGTATTCTGGGTGAATCCGCACGCGGGGCGGGCGGGTTACGCTCCCGTGCAATCCGGCATCGTGGCCGCGCTCCCGTATCTCGATCGGCTGCTCGCCGGGCACAGCATGGCCACCTTGGAACGACTTCTCGTGGAGATCGCCGATGCGTGACGTACTGGACGAACTGCACCGCCGCTGGGCGGCAGGCGAGACGGTGGGGGTCGGGACGGTGGTGGCGACGTTCTCGTCGGCGCCACGGAGCCCCGGCGCGGCGATGCTCGTCGCCCCGGACGACACGGTCACCGGCAGCGTCTCCGGCGGCTGCGTCGAGGGCGCCGTCTACGAACTCGCGCGGCAGGTGGTCGCCGAACGAGCGCCCGTGCTGCAGCGCTACGGCGTTTCCGACGACGACGCGTTCGCCGTCGGGCTGACCTGCGGCGGGATCATCGACATCTACGTCCAGCACATCGACCGCGATTCGATGCCCGAGCTCGGCGACGTCGTCGAATCGGTCCACAGTGGACAGCCGGTCGCCGTGGTCACGGTGATCGAGCACGAACGCGAGGGCATGGTCGGGGAGCACCTGATCGTCTGGCCGGATCGCGTCGCCGGTTCGCTCGGTTCGTCGCGGATGGACGACGCGGTCGTCGACGACGCGCGCGGCATGCTCGCCGGCGGCCGCACCGGCACCCTGCACTACGGGCCGGACGGGCAGCGGCGCGGCGAGGGCATGACGGTTTTCGTCAACTCCTTCGAGCCGCCCGCGCGCCTGCTGGTCTTCGGCGCGATCGACTTCGCGGCCGCGATGGCGAAAATGGGCGCGTACCTCGGCTACCAGGTCACGGTCTGCGACGCGCGTCCCGTCTTCGCGACGAAGAGCCGCTTCCCGGACGCGCACGAGGTCGTCGTCGACTGGCCGCATCGCTATCTCAAGGCGGAAGCCGAAGCGGGCCGGGTCGACGGCCGCACCGCGATCGCCGTGCTCACCCACGACCCGAAGTTCGACGTGCCGCTGCTGGAGGTCGCGTTGCGGCTCGACGTCGGCTACGTCGGCGCGATGGGTTCACGCAAGACCCACGACGACCGGTTCGCGCGGCTGCGCGAAGCCGGAGTCACCGAAGCGGAACTCGAACGGCTGTCTTCGCCGATCGGGCTCGATCTCGGCGCGCGCACGCCGGAGGAGACCGCGGTGTCGATCGCGGCGGAGATCATCGCGCTGCGCTGGAGCGGTTCGGGGTCGCGGCTCGCCGAACTCAGCGGCCGGATCCACGGCTGACGCCGGGCACCGGGACCGCCTGGCTCGACTTGACCACCTCGAAGGCGGGCAGGGTTTCGAACCGTTTGACGCGCTCGTCGAACAGTTTCCTCGACAGGTACCGGCTCGCCTTGAGATCCGGCGTGAGCAGCACGACGACGTAGTCCCACTGCCCGACGATGCTGTAGCAGTGCTGCACGCGGGGCTCGGCCAGCATGCGCTCGCGGAAGGCCGCGTGGCTTTCCGCGTCGTCGTCGGTCAGCGCGACCAAGATGACCGACGTCATCCCCGCGCCGAGCGCCTCCGGATCGAGTACGGCGACCTCGGCGCGGATCACGCCGTCGGCGCGCAGCCGGGTCAGCCTTCGCTGGACCGCGCTGGGGGAGAGGCCGACGGCGTCGCCCAAGTCGTGCAGGGGACGGGCCGCGTCAGCCTGGACGAGGTCGAGCAGCAGGTGGTCGAGTTCGTCGAGGGACACGCAAGAATCTTGCATGCGGGCGGGAAAATTTACAATCGGCGTGCTCGTCCTCCGGCCTAGCTTGAGTGACATGGACCTGAAGCTGGACAACGTCGCCGAGGCGGCGAAGGTGATCGACCCCGTCTTCCTCGACTCCCCGCAGTACAGCGACGAACAGCTGAACGGACGGCTCGGCCGGCCCGTGCTGGTGAAGATCGAAACGCTGAACCCGTTGCGCAGCTTCAAAGGCCGCGGCGCGGACTACTTCGCCGCCGGGCTGGAACCGGGGACCACGATGGTGTGCGGGACCAGCGGCAACTTCGGGCAGGCCGTCGCGTTCGCCGCCAGGAAGCACGGCCTGCGGGCCGAGGTGTTCGTTCCCGCCGACATCTCCCCGGTCAAACTGCGGCGGATGAAGACGCTGGGTGCGCGGGTGCGCCGGGTCGAGGGCGAGGCGAAGGTCGCCGCGGCCGCCTTCGCCGCCGAAGCCCCCGATCGTGTCTTCGTGGTCGACGGCCGAGAGCCCGCGATCTCCGAAGGCGCGGGCACGATCGGGCTGGAACTCGCGCGGGAGGACGGGATCGACACGGTCGTGCTCCCGGTCGGCGACGGCGCGCTGATCGCCGGGGTCGCGCTGTGGCTCAAGGCGCATACGCCGGACATCCGGATCGTCGGCGTCGGGACCACGTCGGCGCCCGCGATGGCGAAGAGCTGGCTGGCGGGCGAGCCGATCACCGTCGACCGGGCCGACTCGTTCGCCGGCGGTATCTCGATCCGTACGCCGGAACCCGAATCCATCCGGCGGCTGCGGTCGCTCGTGGACGATTTCGTGCTGGTCGGGAACGACGATCTGCGGGCGGCCATGCGGCTGGGCGCGGAAACCCTCGGCGTCCTCCCGGAACCCGCCGGCGCCGCGGGCCTGGCCGCGCTGACCGTGCACGACATCCCGGGGGACCGGGTCGCCACCGTGATCACCGGTGCGAACGCCCCCTTGCCGACGGCGTGGTCGTGAGTGGCGTTTCGGGCTAGCCGCCAACCGTGTCCTGGAGACCTGCTGGCGGTCTTGCGTGACTGGATGGACGACACACGTGATCCGACGGACGACACGTGTGTCTGGACGGACGACTCGCGGTGGAGGCTTCGTTGCGGGCGTGCCGTCCATCTGATCACGCGTGTCGCCCGTCGGATCACGCGTGTCGTCCGGTCAGGCGCGCTGAGCCGTCGTTGGGTACAGGTGGTCGTGAGTGGCGTTTCGGGTTAGAACCCGAAACGCCACTCACGACCACCTGTACCGAATGGACACTCGCGCTTCCTCCGCATCTGCGCCGGTTTTCCTCTGGTGTCAACGCACCTGCGGAACCACGGTCGAGTCACCCCCTGGTGGGGGTTGCCCTGGCAGGAGCGACGTAGCACGCTCGACTGTGAGTCCGATCACGGTCGTTCCGGGGTCGGTCCGTGACAACCGAATGACCGGCCGCTCCCGAACGACCCCGGACCAGCGCGGGGTTTCTCTTGCTTTTGGAGGCCTGATGCGCATCACCGTCACCGTCGACGGCACCAGCTATACAGACGACGTCGAGCCCCGCACCCTCCTCGTGCATCATCTGCGCGAACGGCTCGGGAAGGTAGGCACCGTGGTCGGTTGCGACACCAGCAACTGCGGCGCCTGCACCGTCCACCTCGACGGGCACAGCGTGAAATCCTGTTCGGTGCTCGCGGTCCAGGCCGACGGCTGCGAGGTCACCACGATCGAGGGACTCGCCCGCGACGGCGAACTCCACCCGGTGCAGAAGGCCTTCCACGAGAACCACGCGCTCCAGTGCGGTTTCTGCACGCCCGGCATGATCATGCAGTCGATCGACCTGCTCGCCGACAATCCCGACCCGGACGAGCAGGCCGTCCGCGAAGGACTGGAAGGCAACCTGTGCCGGTGCACGGGCTACCAGAACATCGTCCGCGCGGTCCGCGACGCCGCCCACGAGATGCGGCCCGGCGCCGGTCCCGAAGCCGAGCGGCTCGCCTCGGACACCGCCTCCCGAGTCGGCGCGGGTGGTGAGTGATGACCTCCACGATCGAACCGGAGGTCGGCAAGTCCCGCCGCCGCAAGGAGGACGAGCGTCTCATCACCGGCCGGACCCGCTGGACCGACAACCTGACCCTGCCCGGAATGCTGCACCTCGCCGTGCTCCGCAGTCCGTTCGCGCACGCCAAGATCGTCTCGATCGACGTGACCGAGGCGAAATCCGCGCCGGGGGTGGTCGCGGTCTTCACCGGGAAGGACCTCGACCCCGAGGGCGCCATCGGCATGCCGTGCGCGTGGCCGATCACGCCGGACATGAAATCGCCGAGGCGGCCCATCCTCGCCTCGGACACGGTGAACTTCGCCGGTGAGGGTGTCGCGGTGGTCGTCGCCCGCACGTCGGCCGAAGCGCACGACGCGCTCGAAGCCATCGACGTCGACTACGACGAGCTGCCGGTCGTTCTCGGCCTGGAGAACGCGCTCGCCGAGGGCGCGCCGCTGGTGCACGAGGAGCTCGGCACCAACCAGAACGCGGTGTGGGTCTTCGATTCCGCCGACGCGGGAACGGGGTCCAGTGTCGAAGACGCGATCTCGAACTCCGAGGTCGTCCTCAAACGGCGGTTCCGTCAGCAGCGTCTGGTGCCGGCGTTCATGGAACCGCGGGCGTGCGTCGTGGACCCGACGGGCAACCAGCTGGTCATGTGGTCGGCCACGCAGGTCCCGCACATCCTCAAGACGATGACCGCGGCCACGCTCGGCCTGCCCGAGCACAAGGTGCGGGTGATCGCGCCGGACGTCGGCGGCGGGTTCGGCGGCAAGATCGCCGTGCTGCCCGAAGAGATGATGGCGACGCTCATCGCGCAGCGGCTCGGCAAACCGGTGAAGTGGAACGAGTCCCGTTCGGAGACGATGGTCGCCGCGCACCACGGCCGCGACCAGATCCAGGACCTCACCATCACCGCGAACCGCGACGGCACGGTGACCGGCCTCAAGGTCGAACTGCTCGCCGACATGGGCGCGTATCTCGGGCTCGTCGGCCCCGGCGTGCCGATCCTCGGCGCGTTCATGTTCAACGCGATCTACAAGTTCCCGGCGTATCACTTCGCCTGCACCAACGTGTTCACCAACACCACGCTCACCGACGCCTATCGCGGCGCCGGGCGGCCGGAGGCCACGTTCGGGATCGAGCGGATGATGGACGAACTCGCCGTCGAGCTGGGCATGGACCCGATGGAGATCCGCGAGAAGAACTGGATCAAGCACGAGGAGTTCCCGTTCACCACGGTGGCCGGGCTGACCTACGACTCGGGCAACTACGAGGCCGCCACCGAGAAGGCCAAGCAGCTCTTCGACTACGACGGCCTCCGCCGCGAGCAGAAGGAACGGCGGGAATCGGGCGACCCGGTCCAGCTCGGCATCGGCATCTCGACGTTCACCGAGATGTGCGGTCTCGCGCCGTCGCGGGTGCTCGGCTCGCTGGACTACGCGGCGGGCGGCTGGGAGCACGCGGAGATCCGGGTGCTGCCCACCGGCAAGATCGAGGTCATCACCGGCGCCTCCGCGCACGGACAGGGCCACGAGACGGCGTGGAGCCAGATCGTCGCCGACAAACTCGGCGTCCCCTTCGAGGACATCGAGGTCATCCACGGCGATACCCAGTCCTCGCACAAGGGCATGGACACCTACGGCTCCCGGTCGCTGGTGGTCGGCGGGATCGCAGTGGTCAAGGCGGCGGACAAGGTGCTCGCCAAGGCCAAGCCGATCGCGGCGCATCTGATGGAATGCGCAGAGGACGACCTCGAATTCTCAGCGGGCAAGTTCTCGGTCAAGGGCACGGATTCCTCGACGTCCATCCAGGACATCGCGTGGGCCGTGTTCTCGGCGCACAACCTGCCGGACGGCGTCGAGCCCTCGCTGGACTCGTCGGACACGTTCGATCCGGAGAACTTCTCCTTCCCTCACGGCACACATCTCTGCGCGGCCGAGGTCGACACGGAGACCGGGCGTGTGCGGTTGCGCTCCTACGTCTGCGTCGACGACGTCGGTGTCGCGGTCAATCCGCTGATCGTCGAAGGCCAGGTGCACGGCGGGCTCGCGCAGGGCATCGCGCAGGCGCTGTTCGAGGAGGCCGTCCACGACGAAGGCGGCACGCTGACCACGGGGACGTTCGCCGACTACCTGCTCCCGTCGGCGGCGGATCTGCCCAGCTTCACCACCGACCGCACCGAAACCCCGTCGACGACGAACCCGTTGGGCGCCAAGGGAGTCGGGGAGGCGGGCACGATCGCCTCGACCCCGGCGGTGGTCAACGCCGTGGTCGACGCCGTCCGGCACTTCGGGGTGAACGACATCGAAATGCCGTTGACCCCGATGCGGGTCTGGCACGCCATCCAGCACGGGTCGGCCGCCGCGGGCGGGCTGGGCTCGGAAGCCGGTGGCGGTCTCGGTTCGATCGACGCCACCGGAGGTGCCCAGTGATCCCGGCCCCGTTCGACTACGTCGCTCCGTCCACAGTGGACGAGGCGATCGCCGCGCTCGCCGAAGCCGGTGAGGACGCCAAGGTGCTGGCGGGCGGGCAGAGCCTGCTGCCGGTGTTGCGGATGCGGCTCGCCACGCCGACCACGCTGGTCGACCTCGGAAAGGTCGCCGAGCTGCGCGGTGTCCGTGAGGACGGCGACGCGCTGGTGATCGGCTCGATGACCACGCATTACGACGTCCAGCGGGACGCGTTGGTCGCCGAGCACGCCGCGCTGCTCAAGGCCGCCACCGACACGGTGGCCGATCCGCAGATCCGCCATCGCGGCACGTTCGGCGGCGCCATCGCGCACGCCGATCCCGCCGGTGACCTGCTGGCGCCGGTGCTCGCGCTCGGCTGCGAACTCGTCGTCGCCGGGCCGGGCGGGCGGCGGACGGTGGCCGCGGCGGACTTCTTCCAGGACATGTTCACCACCGCGCTCGCCGCGGACGAACTGCTGGTCGAGGTCCGGGTGCCGAAGCACACCGGCTGGCACGCCCACTACGAGAAGTTCAACCGGGTCGCGCAGGCGTGGTCGATGGTCGCGGTCGCGGCCTGCGTCCGCACCGAGGCGGGCACCATCGAGGAGGCGCGGGTCGCGCTCACCAACATGGGCTCGACGCCGGTACGGGCGGCCGGGGTCGAGGAGGCGCTGGTCGGCTGCGCGGCCACCGCCGAGGCGATCCGCGGCGCGGCCGAACGCGCGGCCGAGGGCACGAACCCCACGGCCGACGGCAACTCCGACGTCGAGTACCGGCAGCACCTCGCGCGGGTGCTGACCGGCCGGGCGGTCCTCGCGGCCGCGGGTAGCTAAGACACAGAAGGGAGGTCGGCCCGTGCGGCTCGACCACGAATTCACCGTTCCCGCCCCGGTCGGCGAGGTCTGGAAGGCCGTCGTCGACCCGGAACGGGTGGCGCCGTGCATGCCGGGCGCCACCGTCACCGAGGTCGACGGGGACGCCTTCAAAGGCACGGTGAAGGTCAAGCTCGGGCCGATCTCCCTGCTCTACAAGGGAACCGGCCATTTCGTCGAGAAGGACGCCGACGCGAAGAAGGTGGTGATCAAGGCCGCGGGCAAAGACGCCCGAGGGGCGGGCACGGCGTCGGCGACCGTGACGCTCACCCTGACCGAGAAGGACGGCGTCACACACGGCGCCGTCGCCACGGAGCTGGCCGTCACCGGGAAGCCGGCGCAGTTCGGGCGAGGGATGATCTCCGAGGTCGGCGGGAAGATCCTCGACTCGTTCGCGGAGTGCCTTTCCGGCAAGCTCGGTACCCCTGAACCTGAGAAACCGAAGGAACACCCGCCGTTGAAGGCGGTGAAGCCGGTGTCGGAGGGCGAAGCCATCGATCTGATGGAGTACGCGGGCGAATCCGTGGTCAAACGGGTGGCTCCGGTGCTGGTGGCCGTCGCCGGGGTGCTGCTGATCGTCGCCATCGTCAGAGCTGTGACGCAGCGGACGAAATAGTCGGGGGCCGCCACCGTTGAACCGGGTATGAAGGCGGATCACGAAGTCGACGTGGCGGTGATCGGGGCGGGCCAGGCCGGTCTGTCGGCGGCGTATCACCTGCGCCGCGCGGGATTCGCCAACGAGGCGGGTTTCGTCGTGCTCGACCACGGCAAACGGCCTGGCGGCGCGTGGCAGTACCGGTGGCCTTCGCTGATCGTCGAGAAGGTCCACGGCATCTACGACCTTCCCGGGATGGCCCTCGGCACCCCGGATCCGAAGCTGCCCGCCGCCGACGTCGTCTCCGAGTACTTCGGCCGCTTCGAGCGCACGTACGACCTCCCGGTCCATCGTCCGGTCGATGTCCTGTCGGTGAGCGCAGGGGAAGATCGGCTGATGGTGGCGAGCGCGGCGGAAACGTGGGCCGCGCGGGCGGTGATCAGCGCGACCGGCACCTGGGACCGGCCGTTCTGGCCGCACTATCCGGGGCAGGAGACCTTCCGGGGCCGCCAGCTGCACACCGCCGACTACACCGGCGTCGAGGCCTTCCGCGGGAAGCGGGTCGTCGTGGTCGGCGGTGGTTCGTCGGCCGTCCAGCTGCTGCTGGAGATCGCGCCGTTCGCGCGGTCGACGCGCTGGGTGACCCGGCGCCCGCCGGTGTGGCGCGAAGAGCCGTTCAGCGAGGACTGGGGCCGCGAGGCGGTCGCGAAGGTCGACCGGCGCGTCCGCGAGGGCCTCCCGCCGGAAAGCGTCGTCAGCGTGACCGATCTGGCCGTGACCCCCGAAGTACGCGCGGGGCTGGACGCGGGCGTCCTCGACCGTCGCCCGATGTTCCACCGGATCACGCCGGACGGTGTGGAGTGGTCGGACGGCACCTTCGAGCCCGCCGACGTCATCCTGTGGGCCACCGGGTTCCGTGCCGCGATCGACCATCTGGCGCCGCTGCACCTGCGCGCCGCCGGGGGCGGGATCCGGATGGACGGCACCCGCGTCGTCGCCGAACCGCGGCTGCACCTGGTCGGCTACGGCCCGTCCGCCAGCACCGTCGGCGCGAACCGGGCGGGCCGCGCGGCCGTCACCGAGATCCGGCGCCTGCTCGGACGCTGAGCCGGTCGAGGATCGCGGCCAGATCGGTGGGCCGCCGGAAGAAACCGGCGTGGCTGCTCGCGAGGTCGTGGACGTCGAACGGGTTGTCCGGAGTGAGCGCGTCGCCCTCGGCGATGTAGCGGTCCTGCACGGCGAGCGGCATGGACCGGTCGCCGGTCAGTCGCACGAACGTATGCGGGATCCGGCCCCAGGAATCCTTGTCGGCGCGGTGGTCCCACTCCTGACCGGTCAGCCAGGACACCTCGTCCGGCTGGCTCGTGACGACGACATGGAGGAACTGCTCCTCGGTGAGTTCGGCGGCGATGGCCTTCCGCAGCGCCTCGCGTTGTGCGCGGTCGGCGCCACGCCAGTTGATCCGGACGAATCCCTGGCGCGCCGGATCACCGACGAAAAGGGGCGCCATCGCGGAGAAGAAGTCGCCGGAAGCCCATTCGGGCGACATCGCGTACTCGCCGGGGTGGCGGTCCACCGGGCACTGCGCGGCGACGTAGACGACCCGGTCTATCAGCTCGGGGATCGCGTTGGCGGCGGCGGTCACCGGGAGCCCGCCGAAACTGTGCGCGACGAGGACGACGGGGCCGTGGTGGCGCACCCGCTGGACCGCCTCGACGACCGGCCGGACGAAGTCGGCCGCGGTCACGTCGCTCATCACCGACGGCTCGGCCGCGAAGGTTTCGAGGTCCTGTTCGTGATAGGCCCTGGTGAATCCCGCGCCCCTGCCGGGGAGATCGATCGCGAGCGTCCGATGTCCGCGCAGCGCCATTTCCCGCTGAGTGGCCGTCCAGGCGTGTGCCGAACTTCCCGAACCGTGCACGAAGACGAAAGTGGGAATCATGCGTTCGATTGTGGCGGAATCGAACGCTCGAAACCGGCGGTCGCCCCAAAGGGTGGCAAAGAAGGGACGGCCGGGCGTTCTCGTTTATCGGCCGGTATCTCGGGAAGACCGCATCACTCCTTTGGCAGTGGAAACGAAAACCACGGAATTCGCACTGGGGGATGACCATGCCACCGATCGACCACCTCGCACCGCCGCATCGCGTCCGTTCCGGAACCTGCCTCACGGATCTGCTCGGGCAGTGGTCCCAGACGCGGCCGGAGGCGGTGGCCGTCGTCGACGGCGACCGGGAACTGACCTTCCGCGGACTCGAAGAAGCGAGCGCGGGACTCGCCGCGTATCTCGCCGAGCTGGGAATCGGAGTGGACGACACCGTCGGCCTGCACGTCGAGCCCTCCGCGGACCTGATGATCGGCGCGTGGGGAATTCTCGCCTCCGGCGCGGCTTATCTGCCGTTGTCCCCGGAATATCCGGAAGACCGGCTGCGGTACATGCTCGAAGACAGCGGGACCGGCGTCGTCGTCACACAGCCGCATCTCGCCGGGCGCCTGGCCGGGCTGGTGCCAGCCGGGACACGGATCGTCTCGGTGACGGACTCCGGAGCGACCGGCGTACCGCGCGGTCCCCGGCCGGAGTCGCTCGCGTACGTCATCTACACCTCCGGCAGCACCGGGAAACCGAAGGGCGTGATGATCGAGCACCACAGTGTCGTGTCGCAGCTGCGCTGGCTGCGGGACTGCGGTCACCTGGACACGGACGTCACGGTGCTGCAGAAGACGCCGATGAGCTTCGACGCCGCGCAATGGGAGATCCTCGCGCCCGCCGCCGGCGCCCGCGTGGTGATGAGCGCGCCGGGGAGTTTCCGGGATCCCGAAGCCCTGATCGACACGGTGGTGAAGCACGGCGTCACGACCTTGCAGTGTGTTCCGACGCTGCTGCAGGCGTTGCTCGACACCGAACGTCTCGCGACCTGCACCACGCTGCGAAAACTGTTCTCCGGAGGCGAGGCGCTTTCGCGGCGGCTCGCCAAGGATCTCGCCGGTGAGCTGCCGTCGGCACGGCTGATCAACCTCTACGGGCCGACCGAATGCACGATCAACGCGACCGCCCACGTCGTCGACCCGGACACGATCGACGAGAGCGCCGGAACGGTCCCGATCGGCGTGCCGGTCGACGACACCGAGTGCTTCGTGCTCGACGACGCCCTCTCCCCGGTCGACATCGGGGAGACGGGCGAGCTGTACATCGGCGGCGTGCAGCTCGCGCGGGGCTACCTGAACCGGCCGGAGCAGACGGCCGAGAAGTTCGTGCCGAATCCGTTCGTGCCGACCGGACGGCTGTACCGCACCGGCGACCTCGTCCAGTGGAACCCCGACGGCACCCTCCAGTTCGTCGGCCGTGCCGACAACCAGGTGAAGCTGCGCGGCTACCGCGTCGAGCTGGACGAGATCGCGGTGGCGATCGAGGAGCACACCTGGGTGCGCCGGGCCGCGGCGGTGGTGACCGACGACGCGCGGACCGGCTCGAAGGCGCTCGTCGCCTGTGTGGAGCTGAATCCGCGCGAAGCCGCGGTGATGGATCAGGGCAACCACGGCGGGCACCACCAGTCGAAGGCCAGCAAGCTGCAGGTCAAGGCGCAGCTGTCGAATCCCGGTGTCCGCGACGTCGCGGGCTTCCCCACCGTCGCGTTGCCGGGCAAGCGGGAGACCGGTCTTCAGCGGCGGGAAGTCTTCGCCCGCAAGACGTATCGCTATTACGAGGGCGGCGCGGTCACCCGCGACGACCTCGCCGCGCTCCTGGCACCGGAGCCGGTTCGCACATATTCACGCGAACCCGGCGAGCTCGCGTTCGCCGAACTGGGTGAGCTGCTCCGGTGGTTCGGCCGGTTCCACAGCGACGAGCGGTTGCTGCCGAAGTACGCGTACGCCTCACCGGGCGCGCTGTACGCGACGCAGCTCTACCTGGAGACCAGCGGTCTCGACGGTCTCGGCGCCGGGCTGTACTACCACCACCCCATCGACCACACGCTGGTCCGGATCGGCGAGAGCACGGGCACCGGGCACTCGGTGCACTTCATCGGGCGTAACGGCGCCATCGAACCGGTCTACAAGAACAACATCCGCGAGGTCCTCGAGTTCGAGACCGGACACATGGTCGGGGTGTTCGAGGAGATCCTGCCCGGATACGGCCTCGCGATCAGTCCGGCGGCGTCCGATCCCACGGTCGCCGCGCGGGCCGGTGCCGCCGCCGAAGACCACTACCTCGGCACGTTCTCCTTGCACGCCAACGATGGCGAGCGTCGGCGGGACGACGTCGAGCTGTTCGTCCAAGCGCATCCGGACCGCGTCGAGGGCCTGCCCGCCGGGACCTACCGCTGGCGCGGCGGTGACTTCGAACGGATCTCCGGCAAGCTCATCGAGGCCAAGCACGTGATCGCGATCAACCAGCAGGTGTACGGACGCGCGGCCTTCGGTATCACCGCGGTGAGCCGCACCGCCGACGGGCGGCTGGGGTACATCGGTCTCGGCGCGAAGCTGCATCACTTGCAGCGCAACGGTTCGGGGTTCGGGTTCATGTCGTCGGGTTACAGCTCGAAGAGCGGCAACCCGTTGCCGGCCGCCCGGCGGATCGACGACATCCTCGCCGGACAGGGGATCGCTCCGGGGCCGTCGTACTTCTTCGTCGGCGGCAAGGTGAGCCCGGAGCAGGTACTCAGCGAGGGCATGCGCGAAGACGCCGTGCACATGAAGGGCCCGGCGGAGATCATCCGCGACGAACTCGCGACCACCCTGCCCGACTACATGATCCCGAACCGGGTGCTGGTGCTGGACGCGTTGCCGTTGACCGCCAACGGAAAGGTCGACGCGCACGCGCTGGCGGAGACCGACGCCGTCCGTTCCGCGAGCACGGGCGCGCCCTATGTCGCTCCCTCGACGAGCCGCGAACGGTGGCTGGCCGGAGTGTGGGGCAAGGCGCTGAACTACGACGACGTCTCGGCGCGCGACGACTTCTTCGCCGCGGGAGGCAACTCGCTGACCGCGGTCTCCCTGGTGAACCGGATCAATCGCGAGTACGGCACCCGGCTGCCGTTGCAGGTCGTCTTCGAATGCCCGAAGCTGGCCGATCTGGCCGCCTGTATCGGCGAGGACTCCGCCGGGCCGTCGTCACGGTTGGTCCCGCTGGCGACCGGCGAAGGTCGTCCGGTGTTCTGCTGGCCAGGTCTGGGTGGCTATCCGATGAACCTGCGGTCGCTGGCTTCGGAAAGCGGCCTCGGGCGGCCGTTCTACGGCGTGCAGGCCCACGGGATCAACGCGGGCGAGACGCCTTACGCCACAGTCGAAGAGATGGCGAAGGCCGACGTCGCCGAGATCCGGCGCGTCCAGCCGGAGGGGCCGTACACGCTGTGGGGCTACTCGTTCGGCGCGCGGGTGGCCTTCGAAACGGCCTGGCAGCTGGAACAGCAGGGGCAGCGGGTGGCGGATCTGCTGCTGATCTGCCCGGGCAATCCCGAGGTCGGCGGCGAGCGGGTGGCGAGCTACTCGAACCCGGCGTACCTGACGATCCTGCTGTCGGTCTTCCTCGGCTCGATCTCCGGGCCCGAAACGGTGGCCTGCCGGGAAACGGTCCGCGACGAAGACGGCTTCGTGGCCTTCGTGGCGAAGCTGCTTCCCGCGCTTGGCGAGCAGCTGATCCGGCGGATCGTCCGGATCGTCGAGGAGACCTACGAGTTCGACTACACCTTCCGTGAACTCGCGCGGCGGCGGATCGCGGCCCGGGTGACGCTGTTCAAGGCCGACGGCGACGACTACTCGTTCGTCGAGAACAGCTCCGGGTACTCGGCCACGCCACCGGAGGTCGTGACGCTCGAAGGCGATCACTACAGCGTCCTCAAGGAGAACGGGGTCGCCGAACTGGTTTCGGCGATCCGTGCCCGGCTGAGCTAAGGAGAAGCGCTAGTGCCCGACTCCCTCGGTCCCCGCCTCAAGGTCGGCGTCGTCGTCCCGTCCACCAACACCTCGGCGCAGCCGGAACTGGACGCGCTGCGCCCCGACGGCGTCACCAACCACACCGGCCGGATGGTGATCGCCGACGACCCGATGGTCGACGAACCCGGATTCGACCACGTCATGCACGGGATCCGGCGGTCGACGGGGCAGGCGATCCGCGGTGTCGTCGGCTGCGACCCCGACTGCGTGATCATCGGGGTCTCCCCGGAGAGCCATTGGGAGGGAACGGAGGCGCACGGCCGCGTCCTCGGCGTGATGCGGGAGACCGCGGGCGGGCGTCCGGTGACGATGAGCCCGGACGCGATCGACGCCGCGCTCGCCGCGTACGGCGCCCGCCGGATCGCGGTCATCACGCCCTACCTGCCGGTCGGCGATGGTCCGGTGCGCCGTTTCTTCGGCGACAGCGGCTACGACCTGCTGCGCGTCCACGGTCTCGGCATGCCCAGCCCGGCCAAGATCTCGCACATCTCCGAGACCGCGCTCCGCGACGCGGTCAAGGAGATCGACCACGCCGACGTCGAGGCCATCGTCCAGGTCGGCACCAATGTCGCCATGGCGCGGCTCGCGGCGACCGCCGAGTTCTGGCTCGGCAAACCGGTGCTCTCGAACAACGTCGTCCTGTACTGGCACGCCCTGCGGCAGAACGGCGTCGCCGATCGCGTGCGCGGCTTCGGCTCCCTACTGGCGGAGCATTGACCGGTATTTGACTGATCGTTACAGAACGTGGGATGCTGGGCGGTATGCCCCGCCCCAAGGGTTTCGATCCCACCGAGGTGCTCGACGCCGCGGTCGGCACGTTCTGGCGCAAGGGGTACGCCGCCACGTCGGCCCAGGACCTGGTCGACGGCACCGGGCTCGGACGGGGCAGCCTGTACAACACGTTTTCGGGCAAGCAGCAGCTGTTCAGCCAGGCGCTTCGGCGCTACGAGGAGACGTCCGCGACCAGGGTCGAGGAGATGCTGGCCGCGCCGGGCACCATCCGGGCGCGGATCAGACGTGTCCTGATGGACGTCGTCGCCGACGAGCTGGACCCGTCCGACGCGCATCGCGGCTGCCTGGCGGTCAACGCCGCCCTCGAACTCGGCGGCATCGACGACGAGGTCACCGCCCGCGTCCGCCACAACTTCGAGCGGGTGGAGAACGCGTTCCACGCCGAGTTCGCCGCCGCCCGGGAGCAGGGCGAGATCGGCGGCGATCCGCGGGCGTTGGCGCGGTTCACCCTCGCCGCGATGTACGGACTGCGGGTTCTCGGCAAGACCGCGGACCGGCAGGCACTCACCCAGGTAGTCGAAACCACCATCCAGGCGTTGTGATGTTCCAGGTTTCGTGACAGAACCCCAGCCCTCACACGGATTTCTTGTGTCCGAGTTCTTTAACGACCATTCCACTATCGGCAAGGAGTAGTACAGACTCATGACGGAGACCGTCGCGGTGCTCGGCACCGGAATCATCGGCGCCCCGGTCGCGCGCAATCTGAGCAAGGCCGGGTTCGCGGTCCGGGCCTGGAACCGCACCGCGGCCAAGGCCGAAGCCCTCGCCGAGCATGGTGTCGAGGTCGCGGGGAGCGCCGCGGAAGCCGTCGAAGGCGCGCGTGTCGTGATCACGGTCCTCACGGACGGCCAGGCGGTGCTGGAGGCCATCCGCGCGGCCGCCCCCGCCGCGGGCACGATCTGGGTGCAGCTCAGCACCGTCGGCGACGCCGTCGAGGAGCTGGCCAAGTACGCCGACGAGCAGGGTCTCGTCTTCGTCGACGCACCGGTGCAGGGCACCCGCCAGCCCGCCGAACAGGGCCAGTTGATCGTGCTGGCGGCGGGCGCGGCCGAGGTTCGCGAGACCGTCCAGCCGCTGTTCGACGCGATCGGCAAGCGCACGCTGTGGGTCGGCGAAGACGGCCGCACCGGCGCCGCGAGCAGGCTCAAGCTCGTGCTGAACACCTGGGTGATCGCGCTGACCCACGGCGTCGGCGAGGCGCTCGCGCTGGCCGAAGGGCTCGGTGTCGACCCGCGGCACTTCGTCGACGTCGTCACCGGCGGCCCGATGGACAACGGCTACTTCCAGGCCAAATCCGCCGCGATCCTCAACGACGACTACACCACCGCCTTCTCGGTCGACAACGCCGAGAAGGACGCCCGGCTCGTCCTGGCCGCCGCGGCCCGCGCCGGCGTCCGGATGGACGCCGTCGAAGCCGGGCGAGCCCGTTTCGCCCGCGCGTCCGAGGCCGGGCACGGCGACGAGGACATGGCGGCCGGCTACTTCGCCAGCTTCACCGACCGCGTTTAGTCCTCTAAATGCGGTCGGACAGGTACCGGACCTGGGCGGCCTTCCCGCGCTCGATCCCCTCCCTTCCCGAGAGGTGCTCCGGAACGCCGACTTCCCACCACGCGCCGGCCTCGGTCCACGAGTCCGGCCGGGTCCGCACCACGACCACCGCCGGTCGCTTTCCGGCCACCGCGGCTTCCCGCGCCTTCGCGTAGGCCGCACGCACGTCGTCCACAGTGGACGCCGGGAACACCGCGCACCCCAGCGACTCCGCGTGCCGCGCGAAGTCGACCCGAGGGGGAGTGGTGTGCGCGCTCCGGCAGTCGCCGAGGAGGTTGTTGAACGGTTTGCCGCCCTGCCCCTCCTGCAGCCGCGCGATGACCGCGTAACCGTCGTTGTCGCAGACCACCGCCACGAAAGGATGCCCGGCGAAGGCGGCCGAGAACAGTTCCGAGTTCAGCATCAGGTACGAACCATCGCCGAGCATCGTGGTGACGAGGCCCTCGGTATGCGCCATCGCCGCACCCCACGCGCCCGCGAGCTCGTAACCCATGCAGGAGAACCCGTACTCGACGTCCATGCTGATCGAGCCCGATCCGCGCCAGCCGCCGATGAGCTCGCCCGGCATCCCGCCGGAAGCGGTCATCACGTAGTCGTGCGGCTCGGAGAGATCGTTGACCGCGCCGACGACCTGGGCATACGTCGGCACTTCGCCGGAAACGGCGCGCAGGGTGTCGATATGCGTGTCCCAGCGGCCCCGCTCCGCCGCGGCCCGCTCTGTCCACAGTGGATCAACCCGCCAGTTTTCGAGCTGGGCCGACAAATCCACGAGACCCGCGTCGGCGTCGCCCACGACGGCCAGCGCGCCGTGCTTGACGGCGTCGAACCGGGCGGCGTTCAAGGTGATCAGCCGGACATCGGGGGAGAACACCGTCCAGGACGCCGTGGTGAAGTCCTGCAACCGCGTGCCGACGGCCAGCACGACGTCGGCCTCGGCGGCGAGCATGTTCGCCGAGGTCGAGCCCGTGACGCCGAGCGGACCGGCGTGCAGGGGATGGCCGTGCGGCACGAGCGTGCGTCCCGCCGTGGTTTCGGTGACCGGGATACCGTGCCGCCCGGCGAAGGCCAGCGCACGCTCACCCGCGCCGGAATACCGGACGCCACCGCCGAGTACCAGCAACGGTTTCCGCGCGGCCCGCAGCACGCCCGCCGCTTCGGTGAGCGCCCGGCGATCGGGCCGCGGCCGCTGCGGGCGATGGGTCACCGGCGCGAACAACGCTTCCGGGAAGTCGTAGGTCTCGGCCTGGACGTCCTGGGGGAGTGCCAGCGTCACCGGCCCCGCGTCCGCCGGATCGGTCAGCACCCTGGCGACCTGTGGCAACGTCGAGAGCAGCTGCTCCGGCCGGGTGATCCGGTCGAAGTACCGGCTCACCGCGCGGAAGGCGTCGTTGACCGTGGCCGTCGGATCGCCGAAATGCTCCACCTGCTGGAGCACCGGATCCGGGGCGCGGCTGGTGAAGGTGTCGCCGGGGAGCAGCAGGACCGGCAGCCGGTTCGCGTGCGCGACCCCGGCCGCGGTGACCATGTTCAGCGCGCCGGGCCCGATCGACGACGTCACCACGCCCACCTGGCGCCGATGTGTCGCCTTGGCGTAGCCGACCGCCGCGAGCGCCATGCCCTGCTCGGTCTGCCCGCGCCACACGGGAAGCTCGTCGCGATACTCCTCCAACGCGGTGCCGAGACCGAGGACGTTGCCGTGCCCGAAGATCGCGAAGACCCCGGGGAACAACGGGACTTCCCGCCCGGCGAGAGTTTCCGACCGCTGAGCGAGCAGCCAGCGCACCAGGGCCTGTGCCGTGGTCAGCTTCATGAGACCCGCCCTTCATGGCTCGTGACCGGGCAGCGCGGGTCGAGCTCCTGGTCGTTCCAGGTGTCGCGGACCCAGCCGTGCGCGGGGTCGTCGCAAAACGCCATCGACCGCTCGTCGGCGGGTCCGGCCAGGACGTTCAGGTAGTACATCGGGTAGCCCGGCGCGGCGACGCAAGGACCGTGATAGCCGCGCGGGATCAGGAAGACGTCCCCGTCCCGGACCGCGACGTCTTCGTCCAGCTCACCGTCGGCGGTGTACGTCCGGTGCAGGCCGAACCCTTCGCGGGAAGGGGTCACACCGTCGCGGCCGGCGATGCGGAAGTAGTAGATCTCCTCGTTGACGACCTCGCATTCGGACACCTCGTCGTGTTTGTGCGGCGGGTACGACGACCAGTTGCCGCCCGGCGTGATCAGCTCGCACGCGTTCAGCTTGTCCGCGTGGTCCCAGACGCCCGGTACACCGAAGTTGGTGACCTGCCTGGTCGCCTGCCCCGCCCCGCGTACCTCCACCGGCACGTTCTCGGCCGGCCCGTAGCGTGGTTCGAGACGGCGGCCGCAGCGGGCCATCGGCAGCGCGACCTCGATCCCCGCCGCTGTCGACAACTCGACTTCGGCGTCGCGCGGAACATAGGCGAAATCCGTGACGCGGGTGAACACCGAATCCCGCCCCATCAGCTCGAAAACCTGCCCGTCGACCCGGACCGTGCACGATCCCGCCAGCGGCAGGACGAACGCTTCGTATTCGCCGGTGCGCACCAACCGGGTTTCGCCGGCGGCCAGCGAGAGCACCCGAAGCCCGCTGTAGGTCCAGCCCGCCGAGTCCGGGGTGAGCCGGACCGGATCCCGCTCGTCCGAAAGCGTCCCGAGTGGACGGTGCAGCTTGCTCACAGCAACTCCTCGATCTCGTCGGCGGTGGGCATGGCGTCGGCGCAGGCGAGCCGCGAGGCGACGAGCGCACCCGCCGCGTTGGCGTAGGTGGCGATGCGCACCGGATCCCAGCCGGAGAGCAGACCGTGGATCAGCGCGCCGCCGAAACCGTCCCCGGCGCCGAGCCCGCAGACGACCTCCACCCGCTGGGGCGGCACGGTCCAGCGGCCTTCGGCGGTCGCCACCAGCACGCCCTCCGCGCCCTTCTTGATCACCGCCAGTTCGACACCCCTGGCCAGCATCCGGGACGCGGCCTCGTCGGGATCCGCCGTGCCGACGGCGACCTCGGCCTCGGCGCGGTTGCCGACCGCGACCGTGACGTGGTCGAGCATCCAGCCGATCTCCGCGCGTGCCGTCCCGGTGTCCGGCCAGAACATCGGCCGGAAGTCGAGGTCCAGCACGGTATGCGACCGGCGGCCGCGCCGTTCGAGCATCCGGCGCTGGGTGGAACGCGCCGGTTCGACCGAGACACCGGTCCCGGTGACCCACAGCAGGGGAACGGATTCCACGACGTCCCAGGGCACATCGTGTTCGTCGATGGTCAGATCCGGGGCGATCGGCGACCGGTAGAACAGCAACGGCGGATCCGCGGGCGGGTCCAGCGAGCAGAACACCACCGGCGTCTGCAACCCGTCCGACGTCCCGACGTGCTCGGGGGACACGCCGAACTCCCGCAGCGCTTGCCGCACGTAGTCGCCGAAGCCGTCCGGGCCGACCTTCGTCAGCACCGACGTCGAGCGGCCGAGCCGCGCGGCGGCGACCGCGACGTTGGTCGCGGTGCCGCCGAGCGATTTGGCGAAGGTGCTGACCCCGGCCAGCGGCACGCCGCTCTGTTCGGGGTAGAGGTCCACCCCGACCCGGCCGACGGTCAGTGCTTCGAGAACGGTCATGAAGGGGACTCCGCGGCTCGCAATTCGTGTTCGAGGGCTTCCAGTTCCGCGCCGCCCGCCATCTGCCTGGTCAGCTCGGCCAGGTCGATCTCGGACTTCTCGTAGGCGCCGAGTGACGCGCCTCGTTTGAGCAGCAGGAAACGATCGGCCACCGGATACGCGTGATGCGGGTTGTGCGTGATCAGGACGACGCCGAGCCCGCGGTCACGGGCCTGCGCGACGTACTTGAGCACGACCCCCGCCTGTTTGACGCCCAGCGCGGCCGTCGGCTCGTCGAGGATCAGCACCTTCGCGCCGAAGTACACCGCCCGCGCGATGGCGACGCACTGCCGCTCGCCACCGGAGAGCGTGCCGACCGGCTGCTCGACGTCGCGCAGGTCGATGCCCATGTCGGACAACGCCTTCTTGGTCGTCTCGCGGCCCTTCTTCCGGTCCAGCGCGCGGAACGGGCCGAAACCCACCGTCGGCTCGGAGCCGAGGAAGAAGTTCCGCCACACGCTCATCAACGGGACGACCGCGAGATCCTGGTACACCGTCGCGATCCCGCGATCGAGCGCTTCACGCGGCGAGGCGAACTTGACCGGCTCGCCCTCGACCAGGAACTCGCCCCGGTCGTGCTGATGGACTCCGGCCAGGATCTTGATCAACGTGGACTTCCCGGCGCCGTTGTCGCCGAGCACGCAGGTGACCTCGCCCGCGTTGACCACGGTGGAGACGTCGCGCAGCGCGATCACGCTGCCGTAGGTCTTGCCGACGTCCTTCACCTCGAGGAGACGACTCATCGCCGGACCCTTTCCGCTCGCCGCCGGAAGGCGTTGTTGACCAGGACCGCGGACAGCAGCATCACCCCGAGGAACAGCATGAACCAGTCGCTGTCCCAGCGGGCGAACACGATTCCCTGCCGCGCCATACCGAAGATCAGCGCGCCGATCGCGGCGCCGATCGCCGAACCGAACCCGCCGGTCAGCAGGCAGCCGCCGATCACGGCCGCGATGATGTACTGGAACTCCAGTCCGATGCCCTGGTTCGCCTGGACACTCGCGAACCGCAGGATGTTGATCGAGCCGACCAGCCACGCGGCGAGCGCGGTGGTCATGAACAGCAGGATCTTGGTGCGCACCACCGGCACCCCGACCGCGCGCGAACTCTGCGCGGAGCCGCCGACGGCGAAGATCCAGTTGCCGAAGCGGGTCCTCACCAGCAGCCAGGCCGCCAGCACGGCGAACCCGATCCACCAGAGGATCGAGATCTGGAACGCCGTCCCACCGATGTCCACAGTGGACGCGAAGACGAAGCCGGCGGACTCGTAGCCGTCGGTCGAGCGCATCCCGGAAACCTGGACGGTGCCGGTGACCAGGCGGGTGACGCCGAGGTTGAGCCCTTGCAGGGCCAGGAAGGTGCCCAGGGTGACGATGAAGCTGGGCAACCCGGTGCGCATCACCAGCCAGCCGTTGAACGCGCCGACCGCGAGGGCGAAGACCAGTGAAGCGAACAGCGCGAGCCAGACGTTCCAGCCCGCCTGCGTCGCCAGCGTCGCGGTGACGAGCGCCGTGGACGCCGTCATGACCCCGGCGGAGAGGTCGAACTCGCCGCCGATCATCAGCAGGGACACCGCGACCGCCATGATGCCGAGCGTCGAGGCGTCGTCCAGCCAGGTCGCCACGCCGCTGCCGCTGAAGAACTGGTCGGTGACGACGGTGAAGAACAGGAAGACGACGACGGCGCCGAGCAGCGCGCCGATCTCGGGCCGGACGACCAGCCGGTCCATCAGCCGCGGTTTCGCGATCCGTTCGTCGAGGGTGGTGGTTGTCATCGCGTGCCCCTTTGCACGTACTGGCCGACGGTGTCCACAGTGGATTTGTCGACCAGGTCGGGCCCGGTGAGCACCGGCTTCCCGCCGCCGACGACGTTCGCGTTGTCCCGGTAGAGCTTGAGGAACTGCACCGGCAGATAGCCCTGCTCGTACTGCTGCTGATCGACCGCGAAGACCACGTCGCCCGCCTTGATCGCGCCGACCACGTCGGTGTTGAGGTCGAACGTGCCGACCTGGGCCTTCGAGCCGACCGCCTTGATCGCGCTCACCGCACGGGCGGCGACCTGCGAGTTCAGCGTCAGGACGGCGTCGAGGGAGGAGTCGGTCTGCACCGCGCCCCTGATCCGGGATTCGGCGTCGGTGGGGTTGCTGATGTCGACCTGCAGGGTCTGCACGTCGCCCGCGAAGCCGGTCTTGGCGCCGTCGCAGCGTTGCGCCTGGCCGACGTTGCCCGCTTCGTGGACCACGCAGAGCAGCTTCTTCTTGCCGAGCTCGCGGAACTTCTTCCCGGCCTCCTCGCCCGCGATGGTCTCGTTCTGCCCGACATGGGTGAGCGCGCCGTATGCCGCGCTCTTGTCCTCACCGGAGTTGATGGTGATGACCGGGATCCCGGCGCGGACCGCGTTCTCGATCGAGGTTTTGAGCGCCTCCGGGTTCGCCATCGACACCACGAGCCCGCCGACCCGCTGGGCGACCGCGTTGTCGATCAGCTTGGCCTGGTTGCCGGGGTCTCCGTCCGAGTTGTACTCGACCTGGACGTCGAGCTGCCTGCCCGCCTCTTCGGCGCCGTTCTTGACCACGTTCCAGAACGCGTCACCGGCCGTGCCGTGCGAGATGACCGCCACTCGCAGCGGCCCGCTGGGCTGGGTCGTCGCCGGGCCCGCGCCGGCGGCGGGTTTCTCCTCGGCCTTCGGCCCGGTGCACGCGGACAGGAGCAGCAGCCCCGCCACGACCACCAAAACCTTCTTCAAGCGATGGGACATCGTCGTCTCTCCTCGCTTCTTCCGTTACCTGGCAGCCGTGAGCCGGCTGACGATTCCGTCGAGATGCGCCAGGCTCCTGGCGACGTCCCGCTTCGGCAGATCCTCCGGGCTCCCCTCGCGCAGCGCGGTGTCCTGTTCGAGTACGTACCAGCCGTCGTAACCCGCCTCGTGGACGGACCTGACCATCGTTTCGATGTCGACGTCCCCGTCGCCCAAGGGGACATACAGACCTTTGCCCACCGCTTCGGCGTAGGGAAGCCTCCCGGCGCGGACCTCCTCGGCGAGTTCGCCGCGTACGTCCTTGAGATGCAGGTGCCCGACCCGGCCGGGATGGCGTTTCGCCAGCGCGACCGGATCGGTCCCGCCGATCAGGAGGTGCCCGGTGTCCAGGCACAGCGGGAGATCGGAATCGGCGAGGAAACGCTCGACCTCCCGTTCGGTCTCCACATGCGTCCCCACATGCGGGTGCAGCACGGTGCGGAGGCCGTGTCGCGCGGCGATTTCCTTGATCTCGCCGGAGGTTTTCACGAGGGTCGCCCATTCGGTGTCGCTCAGCTCCGGCCGATCGTCGTAACCGTCGAGCCCGGTCGCGGCGGCGAGGACGAGCATGCCGCCACCGCAGGCGGCGAACAACGCGGCGGATTCTTCGGCCTCCGCCAGCGCGGCTTCGGGATCCTCGTGCAGGACGACGGCGAGGAAGCCGCCGACCAGTTCGAGCCGGTGGCCGTTCAGCCGTTCGCGCAGCTCGGCCGGGTCTCGCGGCAGGTATCCGGGCGGGCCGAGTTCGGTGGCGCGCACTCCCAGCTCCGCCATTTCGCCCAGTACGGTCCCCGCGTCGAGCACACGGCCCCAGCCGGGGACTTCGCAGACGCCCCAAGAGATCGGGGCGGCGGCGACGCGGATCCGGGGTGTCGTGACGGTCATCGGCGGCCTCCGGGGGGATCGGGGTTAGAGCGCTCTATTGATTAGAGCGCTCTAATCATGTAGCGTCCGTCACAGTAAAGTCAAGGGCACGGAGAGGGTGGAAATGGCGCGACCGACGATGGAGGACGTCGCCGCGAAAGCGGGGGTGTCCCGTGCGCTCGTGTCGCTGGTGATGCGGAACGCGCCGAACGTCTCGGACGAGCGGCGCACGCGCGTGCTGTGCGCGGCGCACGAACTGGGGTACGAGCCGCACGCGATGGCCAGGTCGCTGGCGAGCCGGACGTCGACCGTCCTCGGCGTGATGGTCTCCGATCTCCGCAACGCGTTCTTCGCCGACGTCGTCGAGGGGCTCGACGCGGCGGCCGAAGCGGCCGGGTTCCATTTGATCCTCAACACCGGCGGCCGGAGTCCCGCGCGGGAGCGTGCCGCGCTGAAGAGCCTGCTGTCATTCCGGCCCGCCGGGGTGATCCTGCTGTCGCCGGTGGTCCCCGCGTCGGCGATCGAGGAGGCGGCCGCGCAAAGTCCGGTCGTCCTGGTGTCGCGGACATCGCGCGCGGCGGGTGTGGACACGGTGAACGACGACGGAGAGGCCGGCTCCGCCCTCGCCGTCGATCACCTGGTTTCCTTGGGGCATAAAAGGATCGCCCATCTGGACGGGGGGCTCGCCGCCGGTGCGGCTGCCCGGCGCCGAGGATATCTGCAGGCCATGCGGCGGCATCGGCTGCATCCGGTCATCGTGCGCAGCGAGCACACCGACACCGCGGGCGAGAAGGCCGTGCACGAACTGCTCGGCGATCCACCGGAAGGCGGAATGCCGACCGCGCTGGTGGCGGGCAACGACTTCAACGCC
Source organism: Amycolatopsis sp. SB7-3 (assembly GCF_041021335.1). NCBI lineage: Bacteria > Bacillati > Actinomycetota > Actinomycetes > Pseudonocardiales > Pseudonocardiaceae > Amycolatopsis > Amycolatopsis sp. SB7-3. The sequence goes on along the minus strand of NZ_JBFPJQ010000001.1, from coordinate 239,739 downwards.
GTGGGTGCGATCTCCGCGTTGGAAGAGGCGGGCCTGCGCGTGCCGGAAGACGTTTCCGTGGTGGGTTACGACAACACCTCGCTCGCCGCGTTGCGCCATCTGTCACTGACCACTGTGGACCAGCCGCGTACCGAGATGGGCAGGCTGGCCGTCGAAGCACTGCTCGAACGGATCCGGGGTGAACGCGCCGAACCGGTCCGCCATCTGCTGCACCCGTCGCTGGTGGTCCGATCGACCACCGCCGCTCCAGAAAGGTAACCACATGAGGTTGGGACTCGCCGGCACCGGCCGGATCGGCACTTCACACGCCGAGACCTTGAAGAACTTCGACGAGGTTTCGTCCGTGGTCGTCGCCGACGTCGACGCCGCCCGCGCCCAGGCCGCCGCGGCGAAACTCGGCGTCGAAGCGGCGGCGGACATCCCTTCGCTGTTCGCGTCCTCTTTGGACGGTCTGGTGATCGCCGCGGCGACGGACGCGCATCCGGAGCTGATCCTCAAGGCCGTGGACGCGGGGATCCCCGTTTTCTGCGAGAAACCGGTCGCCGCCGACATCCCGGGAACACTCGCGGTGATCGACAAGATCTCCGGTGCCGACGTCCCGGTGCAGATCGGTTTCCAGCGCCGGTTCGACGCGGGCTACGCGGCCGCACGCGCGGCGGTCGCTTCGGGCGACCTCGGCTGGCTGCACACCTTGCGCGCGACCACGCTCGACCCGGCACCCCCGCCCGCCGAGTACGTCGCGCACTCCGGTGGCCTGTTCCGCGACTGCGGCGTGCACGACTTCGACGTCGTCCGGTTCGTGAGCGGCCGCGAGGTCGTCGAGGTCTACGCCGTGGGAACGAACAAGGGCGAGCGCTTCTTCGTCGACGCCGGCGACGTCGACACCGCGGCCGCGACCCTGACGCTGGACGACGGAACGCTCGCGGTGGTCTCGCTGACGCGCTACAACGGCGCGGGCTACGACGTGCGGCTGGAAGTGCTCGGCTCGGCGGGCAACGTCGTCGTGGGCCTGGACGACCGAGCGCCGCTGACCTCGGTGGAACCCGGTGTCCAGCCGTTGCCCGGCCCGGCGTATCCCGGGTTCATGGAACGCTTCCGCCCCGCGTACGTCAGCGAGTTGAAGACGTTCCTCGACGTCGCCGCCGGTCGCGCGCCGAGCCCGTGCGGTGCGGCTGATGCGCTGGAGGCGTTCTACATCGCCGAAGCGTGCGAGGTCTCGCGCCGCGAACGCCGCCCGGTGCGGGTGGAGGAGGTCCGCGTCTGAGGCACGGTCGCCGCCGCGAGTCGTCCGCCCGGACACGCGTGTCGTCCCTCCCGTCACGCGTGTCGTCCATCCAGTCACGCGAAACCGCCGGCTGCGCAGGTCCCTCCAACGGCCCGGAAGGCCCCCTTTGTTGCGCCTAGCGCCAGGGTCCCGGCAAAGTCGCATAAGCGCTGGTCAAGCGGCGACCAGGGGGGCTCGTCACGCTGATCCCCCACATCGCTCGACCGTCCACAGGGGACGCTGCCAAGGTAGTCTTGCCTGGTTTGGGCGTTTTTCGGGGTGGTCGTGAGTGTTTTTGGTCGTTCTAACGACAATCGCCACTCACGACCCCAGTCGGAAACCGTACAAATAGGAATCAAACGGTGAACCTCCTGTCATCCGCACCCGCGACAGCTTCCTGCCATCGACCACCACCAAGCGTCCCGGTCGCTAGGGTGGTCGCGAACGTCAGCGACGAACGCGCGGAGAGCGAGAGCGGATGCAGCCGAATCCACCGGGGCCCGGCTTTCCTCAGTACGGTCAGCCGCCGATGCCCAAGCCGCGGGCCAACGCCCCGGCGGCGGTGATCGCCGGGGTCCTGGCGCTGCTCGCCGCCGCCATGCTCGTCTGGTTCGCGCTCTACAACGTCTTCGTCGCCACGGAGGCGAACGGCGGCTTGTCGGGCATCACGGTGCAGAACATGGCCAGCGGCGTCATCTCCGCGGTCTTCCTGGTGATCGCGGCGGTGTTCACGTTCGCCCGGCGGATTCCCGGCGCGTGGACCCTGTTCGGGCTCTGCGTGTTCTACGTGGTGGCCGTGTTCGTGGGGATGCCGCTCGTCTGGGGCACGCCCTTGAGCAGCCAGGTCAAGTGGCTCTTCAGCTTCGACGACGGCGACAGCACCGCGATGGCGCTGATGATCGTCTTCAGTGTCCTCGCGGCGGTCGCGGCGGCGATCGCCGGCAGCGTGAAGTCGTCCGGGGCGAAAAGCTAAAGCTCGTCCAGGATCAGCTTCGCGCGTTCTTCGACGAGCCGGTAGCCGGAGCGCGCGGCGAGTTCGAGGGCCAGCTCACCGTGTGTCCGGGCTTCCGTGACCTTTCCCAGTTCCAGCAGGGTTTCCGCGAGCCCGGTCCGTGCGGCGGCCTCACACCAGAAGAAACTGGTCGTCCGCGCGATGGACAGCGCGAGCCGGTAGTGCTCGGCCGCTTCCTCGGGCAGGCCGAGCCGTAGGCAGACCTCACCGAGCCCGACGAGCGTCCAGGCCTCGGTGCCCCGGTCGCCGATCTTGCGGGTGAGTTCGACGGCTTCGAGCGCGTCCGTGCGGTTCTGCTCGCTCGGGTCGCGTCTGCTTTCGAGGACGGCCCTGCCGGACAGCGCGGTCGCCTCGCCGTAGGTGTAGCCCAGTTCGCGGTTGGCCGCGAGCGCGCGGGTGTAGAAGTCGTAGGCGTCGTCGGGAAGGCCGAGGTCACGGTGCACGTTGCCGAGGTCGACCAGCAGCACCGCGACGCTGAACCGCGCGCCGTCCCGTTCGGAGACCGCGAGCGCGCGGGTGAAGTTGGCGAGCGCCTCGTCGAGCTGACCCGTCTGCCAGTACGGGAAACCGAGGTTCGCCAGCGCCATCGAGACGGCGGGCATGTTCAGTTCTTCGCACAGCCGCAGGGATTCCAGCCCGCAGCGGATGGCCTCCTGCGGGTCGCCGAGCCGCTGGTGCACCGCGCTCAGGTTGTTGAGCACGGCCGCGCGGCCGGCGTCCCAGCCGTCGAGGAGGTCGCCGCGCAGAGCGCTGGTGAGGTGTTCGCGCGCTTCGTCGTAGCGGCCGCTGTTGACGCAGGCGAGCGCGATGCTCAGGTGCATCGCTGCTTGTGCCTGCCCGGCTTCGCTGCGCCGGGCGGCCTTGAGCGCCGTCGAGGCCGTGTCGATCCATTCCGCGTGATGCCCGCGCTGGTGGAAGAAGGCGCGGAGCGCGTCGGCGAGATGCCACGAGAACTCGGGCGGGCCGTGTTCGGCGCTGTGCTCGACGGCGGCGGCGAGGTTCGGCCACTCGGCGTCGAGCCACGCCAGCGCCTCGTCGGTGTCGGCGAACGGTGTGTCCGCCGGTTCTTCGCGCGGCAGGCGCAGGAAATGCGGGATGAGGGCGCGTCCCGCGGCGTCGGCCGTGGTCAGGTAGCTCTCGAAGAGTCGCCTTTCCGCGGCCTCCCGTTCGGCCTTCGTGTCCTCCGACAGCGTGCGGCCCGCCGCGAAACTGCGGAGAAGGTCGTGGAACCGGTAGCGCCCCGGCGTGTAGCGCTCGACCAGATGCGCCGCCGCGAGCGCCTTGAGCTGCTGGTTCGCCTTCGAATGCGGAACGCCGGTCAGCGCCTGGGCGGCGGGGGCGGTGAACGTCTGTCCGGGGACGAGCGCGAGACGGCGGAACAGCTCGCGGTGCTCTTCGGGAAGCGCGCGGTAGGAAACGCTGAACGCCGTGGTCACGGCACTTTCCTCGGCGCCGTCGACGGTCAGTTCCGCCAGCGGGTCGCCACCGGCCAGTTCGCGGGCGAGTTCGGCGATCTCGGGTTCGCCGCTCGCGCCGAGGTTGGCCGCCGCGATCCGGAGGGCGAGCGGGAGATGCCCGCACAATCGGGCCAGTTCCGCGGCCGCGCCTTCCTCGGCGGCGACGGTCTCGCTGCCGAGCACGGCCTCCAGCAGGTGCCGCGCGTCCTCGGCGGGCAGCACGGACAGCGGGAGCGCGCGGGCGCCGGTACGGGCGATGAGGTCGCCGAGCCGTTGGCGGCTGGTGACCAGGACGGTGCCCGACGGTGGCAGCAGCGGCAGCACCTGTCCGCTGTCGCGCACGTTGTCCAGCACCAGGAGCACCCGCCGGTCGGCGAGAAGGGAACGGAGCAACGCGGCCCGCGTGTCGATGTCCGGCGGGATCGCCTTGGGCGCGGTGCCGAGTGCCTGCAGGAGCTGGGTGAGCGCGACGGCCGGGGTGAGCGGTTCGTGGTCGGGATCGAAACCGCGCAGGTCGAGATAGAGCTGGCCGTCGGGGAAAGCGTCGCGGACGTGGTGGGCCCACCGGACCGCGAGCGCGGTCTTGCCGACCCCGGCGGTACCGCTGATGACCCAGATGTCGGTGCCCTCGCCCGCGTGCCGGGTCGCCTCGTCGAGCCGCTCCAGTTCGGCCGCGCGCCCGGCGAACCCGCGGACGTCGTGCGGCAGCTGGGCGGGGCGGACCGGCTCGGGCCTGGTCGCCGGTTCCAGCGCGGGATCGGCGCCGAGGATGGCGGTTTCCAGTCGCCGCAGCTCCGGGGACGGGTCGAGACCCAGCTCGGAGCCGAGCCGGTCCCGCAACGCGCGGAAGGCTTCGAGGGCGTCGTCGGTGCGGCCTTCGCGGTGCAGCGCGAGCATGAGCTGCCCGACGAACCGCTGCCGCAGGGGATGCGCGGCGACCAGTTCGGTCAGCTCGGCGAGGACCTGCCTGCCGCGCCCGAGTCGCAGCTGCGCTTCGGCCCGGTCCTCCAGCGCCGTCCAGCGTGCCTCGTGCACGCCGCCGCGGAGCCGTTGCGCGACCTCGCCGCTCACCACGTCGGACAACGCGTCGCCGCGCCACAGGCCGAGGGCCTCGTCCAGAAGTTCCACGGCCGTCTCGTCGTCGGCGTCGCGGGCTTGCGCCGTCAGCTCGGTGAAGCGGTGCAGGTCGACCTGGCGCGCGTCGACCTTGAGCAGGTACCGGGTCCCCTCGGAGACGATCTCCGGCCCGCCCGCGCCACGGAACACCGCACGCAGCCTGGACACCAGCGCTTGCACGGTGTTCCGCGCGCTGGCGGGCGGTTCTTCGGGCCAGAGCAGGTCGATGATCCGGTCGCGCGGCACCGGCTTGCCCGCTTCCAGCAGCAGGACCGCCAGCACGAGCCGTTGTTTGGGCGAGCCGAGATCGACCGGAACGCCACCGGCCCACGCCTCGACGGCGCCGAGGACGCGGAACTCCACCCGGCCACCTCCGCTCACCCTCGTCAGAGCCTGCAAGCGTAGTGCAAGCGCCCTGCATCCGGACGGCGTGATCCTTGCCAGGTGTCCACCGAGGACCCGTCGCCGGAACCGTGCCCAACCAACCAGACGGGCAGGACCCCCCATTCGGTTCCGGTACGACGGTGGGCACCTTCAACTTGCACAGGCACCGCCATCTGACGGCGGTGGGGGTTGGGGGTAGTGCCAGCTCGACGTCTTCCCCCGTGTCGTCGAACTGGCGCTTCTTCTTGACTGGGGCTGGGGTTTTCCGTGAAGGCCCCCTTGAGGGATCCAGAGTCCCTCAAGGGGGCCTTCACGTCTTTTCCGCGTGATCACTTGACAGGCGCCGACGTCTGCCTGCACCATTTCACTACTTAATTAGTGAAAGGGTGTTGCCAGTGGTCACCTTCCACCTGGACAAGGGCTCGGGCGTCGCGACGTATGTCCAGCTCGTCCAGCAGGTCAAGAACGCCCTGCGGCTGGGGTTGCTGGAGCCGGGGGACCGGCTGCCGACGGCGAAGGAGGTGGTCGCCGAGCTGGCGATCAACCCCAACACCGTCCTCAAGGCCTATCGCGAACTGGAGCGCGAAGGGCTTGTCGAAGGGAAGCCGGGCCTCGGCACCTTCGTTCAGAAGACGCTCGGAGGCGCTTCGTTCGCGGAGCGCACGCGGTTGCGGAAAAGCCTGGGGGCTTGGGTCCGCGACGCGCGTGAATCGGGGCTGGATCAGGAAGACGTCGAGGCACTGTTCACCTCCGTGGTGGTCGACGGCTTTCGAGGGGAGCGGACCGCGTGACTGAGAAACCCGTCCTCGAGGCGACCGGCCTCGCCAAGCGCTATCGCCGCAAGTGGGCTTTGCGCGACTGCTCCCTCTCCGTCCCGAAAGGACGGGTCGTCGCACTGGTCGGGCCCAACGGCGCCGGCAAGACGACCTTCCTCCACCTGGCCGTCGGACTGCTCGACGCGACCCTCGGCTCGGTCTCGATCCAGGGAACCGCCGCCTTCCTCGCGCAGGACAAGCCGTTGTACCCGGGCTTCAGCATCGCCGAGATGCTCAAGTTCGGCAGGCGCCTCAACCCGGGTTGGGACGACGAGTTCGCACTCAAGCGCATCGATTCGCTCGGACTCGCCTTGAACCACAAGGTCGGCAAGCTGTCCGGCGGGCAGCGCGCGCAGGTCGCACTCACCCTCGCGCTCGCGAAACGCCCGGACCTGCTGGTACTCGACGAGCCGCTCGCGAACCTCGATCCGCTGGCCCGGCACGAGGTCATGCGCGGGCTGATGGAGGCGGTCGCCGAAACCGGCATGACCGTGCTGCTGTCGTCCCACGTCGTCTCCGATCTGGAGAACACGTGCGACTGGCTGATCGTCCTCAACGGTGGCCGCGTCCAGGTCAGCGGCGACATCGACGAACTCGTCGCCGGGCATCGCACGCTCACCGGACCGGTGGAGGAGGCCGACGCGCTGGCCAAGCGGGTCACGGTGGTCGACGAAGCCCGCGCGGGGAGGCAGGCGACCGTCTTCGCCCGCACCGAGCCGGTTCCGCTCGGTCCACAGTGGAGCGAGCGGCCGGCGAACCTCGAAGAACTGGTGCTCGCGTACCTGCGGCGACCCGAATCCGCGAGCCTGCCTCGCCCGACACTGGCTTCGGCGTAAGGGGGAACGATGTTCTGGCTCACCTACCGCCAGCACCGGATGCAGCTGCTGATCACGGCGGGGCTACTCGTCGGCGTCGGGATCCTGTTGCTGGTCAACGGGAACGCCGCCGCGGACAGCCCGGATCCGGCGAAGCTCTTCAAGGATCTGTACACCTATCTCTCCTGGCTCCAGGTCGTCCCGGTGGCGATCGGTGTCTTCTGGGGCGCCCCTCTGGTCGCGGCCGAATACGAACGCGGCACGACGAAACTCGCCTGGACCCAGTCGATCTCGCGGTTCCGCTGGCTCGGCGTGAAGCTGGGGTTCCTCGCCGTCCTCGCCACCCTCGGCGGGCTCGCGTTCGGCGCGATGATGCAGCGCTGGGTGGAGGCCTTCCCCACCGATCGCGGCGACATCGCCTTCACCAGCCGCTTCGACAACCCGGTCCTGTTCACGATGACCGGCGTCGCACCCGGTGCGTGGTGGCTCTTCGGGTTCGTGCTCGGCACCGCCGCGGGTGCGCTCATCCGCAGGACCCTGCCCGCCATCGCCGTCACCATCGCGGTGGCCGTCGGCCTGATGATCGGGCTGAGCAACGTCCGTGACGGCTACGCGGAACCCGAACTCGTCCCGCTCGGCAAGGAGCCCGTCGGCCGGGTCGTGGAGATGATCAGGGACGCCGCCGGGGAGATCACCGCGCTCAAGGTCCTGCCGCAGGACTGGTACTGGCGTTTCCAGTGGACCGAAGCCGCGATCCTGACGGGATTCTCGCTGCTGCTCGCCGTCGCCGCGACCTTCGCCGTCCGTCGCCGCTCTTAGAAAGGCACCTCTCGTTGCTTTGGCTCACCTGGCGGCAGCACCGCACCCAGCTGCTCGTCACCCTCGGGTTCCTCGCCGTGATCGGCGGGATCCTGCTCCTGTCCGGACAAGCCGCGCTCGGCTCCGCGAGCGGCAAGATCGCCTCGTACTGCTACGGCGGCGGCGTGCCCTGCCGCGAGTACGACGCGGGGCTGGAAGACCTCTACCAGAAGATCTACCCGCTGATCGTGATCCTGCCGTTCGTCCCGTTGCTGGCGGGTGTCTTCTGGGGCGCGCCATTGCTCGCCAGGGAATACGAACGCGGCACGTATCAACTCGTCTGGACGCAGTCGGTGAGCCGCGGGCGCTGGCTGGCCGCCAAGTTCGGCGTCCTCGCGGTGGCCGCGGCGCTCGCCGGGCTGGCTTCGGGACAGATGTTCGGCCGGTGGCTGGAGATCTTCCCCGGCAAGGCGGAGACGCTGAACGAGACGTCGTACTTCGGTGCCGTCGGCGTCGCGCCCGCCGCGTGGTGGTTGTTCGCGTTCGTCCTCGGTGCCGCCGCCGGGGTGCTGGTGCGCAAGACCATGCCCGCCATCGCGATCACGGCGGCGGTGTTCGTCGCGGCCTCTATCACCCTGATGCTCCTGCGGCCGCACTACGCCGAGCCGGTCCGGACGGTCGGCGTCGATCCCTCCACAAAGGACGGATTGATCGTGCGGGCAGGCCGGGTCGCGCCGGACGGCCGGGAGCTGCGTCTGCTCGACGAAGTTCCCGAATGTCCTCGCGGCAAGGGGATGACCGCCTGTGTCGAGGCGGCGGGCTACCGGGACTTCACCGTCTACCAGCCCGCCGGCCGGTTCTGGCGGTTCCAGTGGACCGAGGCGGGCATCCTGCTCGCCGCGACCGCGGTGCTCGGGGGTGTCGCGGCAGGGGGCACGGTCCGCCGCCGTCGCTGAGACGGCGGCGGACCGAGACCTCAGTCCAGCTGCAGTTCGGGCCGGTACAGGTCGAACCAGTGGTAGAGGTCCAGCGCCCGGTCGATCCCGGAGCGCTGGGCCGAGGACATCGTCGCCGGGTCCACTTCGGACACCCGGTGCAGCCAGTCGCGGTCGACCAGCTCGAACACCGGGTTGTCCCGTTCGGTCAGGGCCTCCTTGGCCTGCTGCTGCAACGCCGCCGCGTAACCGGGGTCCTGAGTGGACGGATACGGGCTCTTGACCCGGTCCCGCACCGAGGCGGGGAGCACGTGTTCGGTCGCGTGCCGCAGCAGGCTCTTCTCCCTGCCGTCGAACGTCTTCAGCGACCAAGGCGTGTTGTAGACGTACTCGACGAGGCGGTGGTCGCAGAACGGCACACGCACTTCGAGCCCGACCGCCATCGACGCCCGGTCCTTGCGGTCCAGCAGCATCCGCACGAACCGGCTCAGGTGCAGGTTGCAGACCGTGCGCATCTTGCGGTCCTGCTCGCTTTCGCCGTCGAGGTGCTCGACCTGGGCGACGGCGGTGGCGTACTGGTCGGCGATGTAGCCGGGCAGATCCAGCTTCTCCTGGACCTCGCCGCGCAGGAGGGCGCCCCGCTCACTGGTGAGCCCCATCCGGAAGGCGAGCCAGGGGAACGTCCCCGAGTTCACCGCGGCCTCGTCGTGGAACCAGCGGTACCCGCCGAAGACCTCGTCGGCGGATTCGCCGGACAGCGCCACCGTCGACTCCGCGCGGATCGCCTTGAACAGCAGGTACAGCGACGTGTCCATGTCGCCGAGCCCGGCCGGGATGTCCCGCGCGGTCAGCACCTTGCGACGCACCTCCGGGTCGCTGAGCTCGGCCGGGTTCAGCACGACGTCCTTGTGGTCGGAGCCGACCAGCTGCGCGACGTCACGGATGAAGGGCGAGTCCGGGGTGTCGCGCACCTCGTCCGGTTTGAAGTTCTCCTCCTGGCCCTGGAAATCGACGGAGAACGTGCGCAGCCGCTCGCCTTGTTCGGCCAGCCGCGCCGCGGCGAGACCGGTGACGGCGCTGGAGTCGAGCCCGCCCGAGAGCAGGACGCAGCGGGGCACGTCGGCGATCAGCTGACGGTGCACGATGTCCGTCATCAGCTCGCGGACCCGCTCGACCGTGGTCTCCTGGTCGTCCGTGTGCTGCTTCGCGTCGAGCTTCCAGTACGTCCGCGTGCGGATCCCGGAGCGGTCGACGGTGACGATCGTTCCCGGGCCGACCTCGTGCATGCCCTTCCACAGCGACCAGCCCGGGGTTTTGGTCATGGCCATCAGTTCGCGCAGACCGTCGGTGTCGACCACCTTGCGCGCCAAGGGATTCGCGAGGATCGCCTTCGGCTCGGAACCGAAGAGGACGCCGTCCGGGGTCGGGTAGTAGTAGAACGGCTTGATGCCCATGCGGTCGCGGATCATCACGAGTTTTTCGTCGCGCTCGTCCCAGATCGCGAAGGCGTACATGCCGTTGAGGTGGTCGACGACCTCGTCGCCCCACTCCAGATAGCCGTGGAGCACGACCTCGGTGTCGCTGTCGGTTTCGAACTTGTGGCCCCGCTTGAGAAGTTCCTCGCGCAGCTCGGTGAAGTTGTACGCCTCACCGCTGTAGACCATCGCGGCCAGCCCGGCCTCGGCCATCGGCTGCCTGCCGCCCGGCAGGTCGATGATCGCCAGCCGCCGGTGGCCCAGCGCGACGTTCGGCCGGACCCAGGTGCCCGAGTCGTCCGGTCCGCGGCACGCCATCGTCTCGGTCATCGCGTCGACGACCTCGCGACGTCGTGTCAGATCCGTGTCATAGGAGACCCACCCTGCGATTCCGCACATCGCTACCTCCTGGTGATTAGTTAGCGCATACAACTATCCGTAACACTGGTGTAACACGGTTCGCGCGGCTTGTCTGCCCGAATTGCACGCTCCGTCCGCAGTGCGTCACGGTCTGTGGGGCACGTCACCGGGCATCAAGAAGTCGTAAAGGCACCCGATCGGGGCATCAAGAGGCCGTCAGTCCGTCGCCGGAAGCGCCCTGACCTGGCGCAGTGTTGCGAGGTCCTGGTCGCCGATGGGGTGACCTGTCCTGAGAGGTGCCTAGTGGCCGACTTGCTCTACGCCGTGCTCCTGATCGGCGTATTCGTGGTTCTCGCCCTGACCCTTCGCGGTCTGGAAAAGCTGTGACCGGCACGGGAGCCGTGGCCAACGTCGTCGGCGGACTGCTGGCGCTGGGGCTGATCGTCTATTTGTTCATCGCACTGGTCAGGCCGGAGAAATTCTGATGTCAGACACGATGGCCGGCCTCTTGCAGGCCGGCCTCCTCCTCGTCGCGCTCGCCGTGGTCTACCGGCCATTGGGCGATTACATGGCGCGCGTCTTCACTGTGTCTTCTGTCGAGAAGCACACCAAGGCCGAACGCGGCCTGTACCGCCTGTTCCGGGTGAACCCCGGATCGGAACAGCACTGGAAGACCTACGCGTCCGCCGTGATCGGCTTCTCGTTCGTCTCCGTCGTCTTCCTGTACCTGCTTCAACGGCTCCAAGCGATCCTGCCGTGGAGCCTCGGCAAGGAACCGGTCTCGCCGGCGGTCGCCTTCAACACCGCCGTCAGCTTCGTGACGAACACGAACTGGCAGTCCTACAGCCCCGAAGCGACCATGGGTCACTTCGTGCAGATGGCCGGCCTGACCGTGCAGAACTTCCTGTCCGCCGCCGTCGGCCTTTCGGTCGCCATCGCGGTCGTCCGCGGCTTCGTCCGCTCGAAGACCGACCGCCTCGGCAACTTCTGGGTGGACCTGACGCGCGGCACGATCCGGATCCTGCTCCCGATCGCGTTCGTGGCGGCGATCGCGCTGATCGCGCTCGGCGTCGTGCAGAGCCTCAAGAGCGGCGTCGACGTCCTGAACCCGGACGGCAGCACGAGCAAGATCGCGCTCGCGCCCGCCGCGAGCCAGGAGGCCATCAAGGAACTCGGCACCAACGGCGGCGGTATCTTCAACGCCAACTCCGCGCACCCGTTCGAGAACCCGAACGCCTGGACCAACCTGATCGAGATCTTCCTGATCCTGGTCATCCCGGTCTCGCTGACCCGTACGTTCGGCAAACTCGTCGGCAACACCCGGCAGGGTTACGTCCTGCTTTCGGTGATGGCCGGACTGTTCACCGCGATGCTCGCGGTCACCTGGCTGTCCGAAGCCAACGCGAGCGGGCCGGCGTCGCTGGCCGCCGGGGCGAACCTGGAGGGCAAGGAACAGCGGTTCGGCATCGGCCTGAGTTCGCTGTTCGCCAACGCCACCACCGGCACGTCGACCGGCGCGGTCAACGGCGCGCACGACAGTTACAGCGGGCTCGGCGGCGGAGGCGCGCTGCTCAACATGCTGCTGGGCGAGATCTCGCCGGGCGGGGTGGGCACCGGTCTGTACGGCATCCTCGTGATGGCCGTGATCGCGATGTTCCTCGCCGGGCTGATGGTCGGCCGGACGCCGGAATACCTGGGGAAGAAACTCGGCAAACGCGAGGTTACCTGCGCGGCCGTCTCCATGCTGGCGATGCCGACCGTGGTCCTGCTCGGCTCCGGTGTCGCGCTGATGCTGGCCGACACCCCGGCCGCCATGACGAACTCGGGCGCGCACGGCCTTTCCGAAGTCCTTTACGCCTACGCCTCGGCGGGCAACAACAACGGCAGCGCGTTCGGCGGGCTCACCGTGACGAACGACTGGTTCCAGTCCTCGCTGTCGGTGGCGATGCTCCTCGGCCGGTTCATCCCGATCCTCGCCGTGCTGTCCCTCGCCGGATCCCTCGCCTCCCAGCGGAAGGTTCCGGAGACCGCCGGCACGCTGCCCACCACCGGGCCGCTGTTCGGCACGATGCTCGCGGGCACGATCGTGCTCGTCGCGGCCCTCACCTTCATCCCGGCGCTCGCGCTCGGGCCCATCGCAGAGGCACTCGCATGACCATGACTCAAGAACGCACCCCGGAGGAGATCTCCCAGCACCACGTGGAGAACACCGGCCGGGTCGGCGCGGGGATCTTCAGCCCGCGCCAGCTGCTGACCTCGCTCCCGGAGGCGCTGCGCAAGCTCAACCCCAAACACCAGCTCGGCAACCCGGTCATGTTAGTGGTGTGGATCGGCTCGGCGCTGACCACGGTCTTCGCGATCACCGACCCGAGCGTGTTCACCATCCTCATCACGATCTGGCTGTGGTTCACCGTCCTGTTCGCGAACCTCGCCGAGGCCGTCGCGGAGGGCCGGGGCAAGGCGCAGGCGGAAACCCTGCGGCGCAGCAAGAAGGAGACCGTCGCGCGCCGTCTCACCGAGGACGGCGACGAGGAGACCGTGCCGGGCGCCGACCTGCGCGTCGGCGACCTGGTGGTCGTCGAGGCCGGACAGGTCATCCCTGGTGACGGCGACGTCGTCGAGGGCATCGCGACCGTCGACGAATCGGCCATCACCGGCGAGTCGGCCCCGGTCATCCGCGAATCGGGCGGCGACCGGTGCGCGGTCACCGGCGGCACCACGGTGCTTTCCGACCGCGTCGTCGTGAAGATCACCACCAAACCCGGCGAGTCCTTTGTGGACCGCATGATCGCCTTGGTGGAGGGCGCTTCCCGGCAGAAGACGCCGAACGAGATCGCGCTGACGATCCTGCTCTCGACGCTCACGATCATCTTCCTGCTCGCCGTCGTGGCGCTGCAGCCGATGGCGGGCTACTCGGGCAGTCAGCAGTCGGTGATCGTGCTGACCGCGTTGCTGGTCTGCCTGATCCCGACGACGATCGGCGCGCTGCTGTCCGCGATCGGCATCGCGGGCATGGACCGGCTGGTGCAGCGCAACGTCCTCGCCACCAGTGGTCGCGCGGTGGAGGCCGCGGGCGACGTCTCGACGCTGCTGCTGGACAAGACCGGCACGATCACCTTCGGCAACCGGAAGGCCACCGAGCTGATCCCGGTCGGCGAGTCCACTGTGGACGAAATCGCCAAGGCGGCGCGGCTCTCCAGTCTCGCCGACGGCACGCCGGAGGGCCGCAGCATCGTCGAACTCGTCGCGAGGGAGCACGGGCTCGCGGAGACCGCGTCCGCCGACGAGAAGCTCGCGGACTTCGTCGAGTTCACCGCGCAGACCCGGATGAGCGGTATCGACATCGGCGGACGGCAGGTCCGCAAGGGTGCCACCGCCGCCGTGCGCGAGTGGGTCCGCGAGCGCGGCGGCGACATGCCGGACGAGACCGAAAGCGTCGTCGACGAGATCAGCCAGCAGGGCGGGACCCCGCTGGTGGTGGCGGAGTACGACGGCGCGAAAGCGTTCGTACGCGGCGTGATCCGGCTGTCCGATGTGGTCAAACCCGGGATGAAGGAGCGGTTCGTCCAGCTCCGTTCGATGGGGATCAAGACCGTCATGATCACCGGGGACAACCCGCTCACCGCCAAGGCCATCGCGCAGGACGCGGGGGTCGACGACTATCTCGCCGAGGCCAAACCCGAAGACAAGATGGCGCTGATCAAGAAGGAGCAGGAGGGCGGGCGGCTGGTCGCGATGACCGGCGACGGCACCAACGACGCCCCCGCGCTCGCGCAGTCCGACGTCGGCGTCGCGATGAACACCGGGACCTCCGCCGCCAAGGAGGCGGGGAACATGGTGGACCTCGACTCCGATCCGACGAAACTGATCGAGATCGTGGAGATCGGCAAGCAGCTGCTGATCACCCGCGGCGCGCTCACCACGTTCAGCGTCGCCAACGACCTCGCGAAGTACTTCGCGATCCTGCCCGCGATGTTCACCGGTATCTTCGCCCAGCTCGGCGCGCTCAACATCATGCAGCTCGCGACGCCGAAGTCGGCGATCCTGTCGGCCGTCATCTTCAACGCCCTGATCATCGTCGGGCTGATCCCGCTCGCCCTGCGCGGCGTCCGGTACAAGCCGTCGTCGGCCTCGGCGCTGCTGCGCCGGAACCTGCTGGTCTACGGCCTCGGCGGCATCGTCAGCCCGTTCCTCGGGATCTGGCTGATCGACCTGCTCGTCCGTCTCATCCCTGGAATCGGGTAACGCCATGAACGCATTGCTGAAGCAGACCCTCGCCGGGCTGCGTGTCCTGCTCGTCTTCACCGTCCTGCTGGGTGTCGTCTACCCGCTCGGCGTGTGGGCGGTCTCCCGCATCCCCGGTCTCGAAGGCAACGCCGAGGGCTCGATCATCAGCCAGGACGGGCAAGCCGTCGGCTCGGCCCTGATCGGCGTCGACCCGGTCGCGGCGGACCCCGCCAAGGACCCGTGGTTCCACAACCGCCCGTCCGCGGGCTCGAAGGACGCCCTCGGCCCCGGCGACCCGTCGTCGTCCGGTCCGTCGAACAAGGGCCCGTACAACGAGGACCTGGTCGCCGCGATCGGCGAACGCAAGAAGCTCATCGCCGCCCGCGAAGGTGTCCAGGAGTCGCAGGTGCCGCCCGACGCGGTGACGGCGTCGGGCTCGGGGATGGATCCGGCGATCAGCGTCGCCTACGCCGACCTCCAGATCCCGCGAGTGGCCAGGAACACGGGCCTGTCCGAGGAGAAGGTCCGGCGGCTCGTCGCGGAGAACACGAGCGGCGCCGGGATCGGTGTGCCGGGCGTCAATGTGCTGAAGGTCAACTTGGCCGTGCGCGACGCGGCCGGAGGAGCACACTGACAGACGTGGACGAGAACACGACCAAGCCGCGCCGGGGTGAGCTGAGGATCTACCTCGGCGCGGCCCCGGGCGTCGGCAAGACCTACGCGATGCTCGGCGAGGCGCGACGCCGCCTCGACCGGGGCACCGACGTGGTCATCGGCCTGGTCGAGACGCACGGCCGGAAGAAGACCGCGGAGCTCGTCGAAGGACTGGAGATCGTGCCACGGCGCCGGTCCGCGCACCGGGACCGCGAGTTCGAGGAGATGGATCTCGACGCGCTGCTCGCCCGTGCCCCCGAGGTCGCGGTGGTCGACGAACTCGCGCACACCAACGTGCCCGGTTCGCGCAACGAGAAGCGCTGGCAGGACATCGACGAACTGCTCGCCGCCGGCATCGACGTCCTCTCCACGGTCAACGTGCAGCATCTGCAGAGCCTCAACGACGTCGTCGAGCGGATCACCGGCGTCACCCAGCAGGAGACGGTGCCCGACGAGGTCGTGCGGCGGGCCGAGCAGCTGGAGCTGGTCGACATCACGCCCGAGGCATTGCGGCGGCGCCTGGCGCACGGCAACGTGTACCCGGCCGAGCGGATCGACGCGGCGCTGGGCAACTACTTCCGGCCCGGCAACCTCACCGCGCTGCGGGAGCTCGCGCTGCTGTGGGTCGCCGACCAGGTCGACGTCGCGCTGCAGCGGTACCGGGCCGAGCAGAAGATCACCGACACGTGGGAAGCCCGCGAACGGGTGGTCGTGTCCATCACCGGCGGCCCGGAGAGCGAGACGCTGATCCGCCGCGCGAGCCGTATCGCGAACCGCGCGGGCGCCGAACTGCAGGTGCTGCACATCCTGCGCGGCGACGGGCTCGCCGGGATGGGGCCGACGGCGGTCGGCAAGTACCGGAAACTCGCCGAAGAGGTCGGCGCGACCTTCCACACCGTCGTCGGCGACGACGTGCCGACCGCGCTGCTCGACTTCGCGCAGGGCGTGAACGCGACCCAGCTGGTCGTCGGGACCTCACGCCGGTCACGCGTGGCGCGGCTGTTCGACGAAGGCATCGGCGCGGCCGTGGTCCAGCGGTCCGGCCCGATCGACGTCCACATGGTCACGCACGCCCAAGCGGGCGGACGGCTGCGCGCCCGGTTCAACCGCAGCCCGCTCACCCCTTCGCGGCGGCTGACCGGCTGGGTGCTCTCGCTGGTGTTGCCCGCGTTGGCGACACTGGTCGGTGTCCTGCTGCGGGATCACCTCGACTTCTCCACCGACGTGGTCGACTACGTCCTCGCGACGGTGCTGGTCGCGCTCGCGGGCGGGCTCGGGCCCGCGCTGCTCGCGGCGGTGGTCTCGGCCGGGCTGCTGAACTTCTTCTTCACCCCGCCGCTGTACACCCTGACCGTCCACGAACCGCGCAACGTGATCACGCTGGTCGCGATGGTGCTCGTGGCGATCCTCGTCGCGGCGGTCGTCGACACCGCCGCCCGGCGCGCGACGCAGGCCGCGCGGGCGCGGACCGAGGCGGCATTGCTGGCGTCGTACGCGCGGACCGTGCTCACCCACACCAACCCGATCGAGCGGCTGCTGGAGAAGGTCCGCGAGAACTTCGGGATGACTTCGGTGACCCTGCTGGAGAAACGGGACGGGAAGTGGAAGCGCGTGGCGAACGCCGGCACGGATCCGTGCGCGGACCCGGATCAGGCCGACGCCGACATCGCCGTCACCGCCGACGTCCACCTGACCCTGCGGGGCCGCGCGCTGCCCGCGTCGGACCGGGGAGTGCTGGAAGCCGTGGCAGGGCAGGCGTTGCTGGCCCTGCGGCAGCAGCGGACGGCGAAGGCGGCCATCCGGGCCGAACGCAAGGCCGAGGCGACCGAACTGCGCACGGCGTTGCTGTCGGCCGTGGGACACGATCTCCGCACCCCGCTGACCTCCATCAAAGCGTCCATCGGCAGCCTGCGCGCGACCGACATCTCACTGTCCGAAGAGGACACCGACGAGCTGCTCGAAGCGATCGAGGAATCGGCGGACCGGCTCGCCGGGCTGATCGACAACCTGCTCGACTCCTCGCGGCTGGCCACCGGTGCCGTACGCCCGCACCTGCGCCCGGTGGGCTACGACGAGGTCGTCTCGCACGCCTTGTCCAATGTGGACAACTCGGATTCGGTCGTGGTCGCGATCGACTCGCGGCTGCCGTCGGTGTGCGCCGACCCCGGCCTGCTGGAACGGGTGGTGGCGAACGTGATCGACAACGCGCTGCGTCACGGCGCGTCCGGCGAACCGGTCTCGGCACGCGCCAGCACGCATTCCGAACACGTCGAACTGCGTATCGTCGACCACGGGCGCGGGCTCAAGAAGGGCACCGCGGATTCGGCTTTCGCGCCGTTCCAACGGCTCGGGGGAGAC
This sequence comes from Amycolatopsis sp. SB7-3, assembly GCF_041021335.1. NCBI lineage: Bacteria > Bacillati > Actinomycetota > Actinomycetes > Pseudonocardiales > Pseudonocardiaceae > Amycolatopsis > Amycolatopsis sp. SB7-3. The sequence continues at coordinate 222,069 of NZ_JBFPJQ010000001.1, read as the reverse complement.
CGGGACAGCGTGCCCGGCGTGGGACTGGGGCTGTCGGTCGCCAAGGGGTTCACCGAGGCGATGGGCGGGCGGATCCGGGCGGAGGACACGCCGGGCGGCGGGCTCACCGTCGTCATCTCGCTGCCCGCATATGTTGGTCAGGATCCGGAAAAGAGCCTCCTCGCTTTCGACGACGAGGGCCTCGAGAACGAAGAGGAGGAGCGAGTGCGATGAGCGCAGACAACGCGTCGGCGACCGTGCTGGTCGTCGACGACGAACCGCAGATCGTGCGAGCCCTGCGGATCAACCTGTCCGCCCGCGGCTACAAGGTGATCACCGCGCACGACGGGACGGCCGCGCTGAAGGCCGTCGCCGAGACCAAACCCGACGTCGTCGTGCTCGACCTCGGCCTGCCCGATCTCGACGGCACCGAGGTCATCGCCGGGCTCCGCGGCTGGACGACGGTGCCGATCATCGTGCTTTCCGCACGCGGCGACTCGGCCGACAAGGTGCAGGCCCTCGACGCCGGCGCCGACGACTACGTCACCAAACCCTTCGGCATGGACGAACTGCTCGCACGGCTCCGCGCCGCCGTCCGCCGGTCGGCCACGTCCAGTGTGGACGGTGCGGACGCGGTGGTGGACACGGGATCCTTCCGGATCGACCTCGCGGCGAAGAAGGTGCGCCGGGACGGCAAGGAAGTCCATCTCACCAAGACCGAATGGGGTGTGCTGGAGCTGCTGGTGCGCAACCGCGGCCGTCTGGTGGCGCAGAAGCAGCTGCTGCACGAGGTGTGGGGGCCGACGTACGAGACGGAGTCGCACTACCTGCGGGTGTATCTGGCGCAGTTGCGGCGGAAGCTGGAACCGGAACCCTCGCGGCCGCGGCACCTGCTGACGGAACCGGGGATGGGGTACCGCTTCGAAATGTGATCCCTCGGGTCCCGGATGTCATGAAAGGGCCGTTCAGGACGTTTTTCGTCCTGAACGGCCCTTTCATGACACGCGGACGGCACCCCCGAACGCTATGAACGGGACGTTCCTTGCAAATTTGGCAAGGAACGTCCCGTTCATAGCGCGCGGATGTCAACCCGCCCCCGAACGCCATGAAAGGACCTTTCCTTGCAAAATTTGCAAGGAAAGGTCCTTTCATGGCGTTCGGTGAGGCTTACTGGGCGCTGCTCGTCGAGGTGTCGGTGCCGGAGGTGCTGGACCGGCCCGGAGTCGACTCGCTGGGGGCGCCGCTGGAGCTGGAGCCCCCACCTGTGGTGGTAGTGGTCGTCGGGCTCCCTGTCGAGGTCTCCGGCGGAGTGCTCGGCGGAGTCGTCGCCGGCTTCGACGAGCTCGGCTTGGTCGGCGTCGTCGGCGGCAGCACCGTACGCGTCGGCTCACCCCCGCCCGGGGTCGTCGCGGGCGGCGGGGGCGGGGCGACGACGCTCGTCGTCTCCTTGCCGTCCGGGCCGACCGACGTCACCGTGGTCGGCGGCGCCGTCGAGCTGGACGGCGCGCCGGGGGTCGGCGAGCCGCTGACGGTCATCGGGCCGCCGGGGACGGCGTTGCCCGGCACCAGCTGGACGCCGGCGGGGGCGACGCCCTGCCCGCCGCCGGGGATTCCGGTGCCGCCCGCGGTGGCGGACACGCCGGGACCCGCGAGTTCGGCGATCGCGGCGAAGGCCGTCGCCACCACGAGGCCGCTGACGCCGAGTACGGCATAGCCTGCGCGGTTGAGCTTGCCGGTGGCGCCGCGCGGGGGTGCCACGGACACGCGTGCGCTCGAATCAGACCCGTCGGGACGGGGCATGTGCTGGCTCCTCGGATGGGGGGCTTCGGGGAGTTCGGCTACCCGGGCGAGGTAGCCCGAAGTGGGGACCCGGCGCGGAGATTATCACCGCCGCTTCACCGTCTGCGAACTACAGCGAGCGTCGTGTTCACCCTCCGCGTTCATCCACATGGTGCACGATAGGGGTCGTGAGTGAAGAAGTAACACACATCAGGTTGACCGCGTGGGTGCACGGACGGGTGCAGGGTGTCGGTTTCCGCTGGTGGACCCGCAGCAGGGCGCTTGAGCTGGGGTTGGTCGGCAGCGCGGGCAATCTGGCCGACGGACGTGTCGAGGTGGTGGCGGAGGGTGATCGTGAACACTGTGAGCGGCTTTTGGCGGCTTTGCGCTCCGGGGAATCACCCGGAAGTGTGGACCACGTCGTCGAACGCTGGTCGCCCGCGAAGGGCGGGCTCCGCGGGTTCGTGGAGCGCTGAGGCCCCGCGTCCCACGATCACCGTGAGCACACAGGTAGCCTGGGCCGATTGAACGACCGGTTCCCGCAGCCAGAGGGGTCAGCACGACGTGCACCTGAAGAGCCTGACGCTCAAGGGCTTCAAGTCCTTCGCCTCGGCGACGACGTTGCGTTTCGAGCCGGGCATCACCTGCGTGGTCGGACCGAACGGGTCCGGCAAGTCGAACGTCCTCGACGCGCTTCGCTGGGTCATGGGCACCCAGGGCGCGAAGGACCTTCGCGGCGGCAAGATGGAAGACGTCATCTTCGCCGGGACCGCCGGCCGTGCCCCGCTCGGGCGCGCCGAGGTCACCCTGACGATCGACAACGCCGACGGCGCGCTGCCGATCGAGTACTCCGAGGTCTCCATCACCCGCCGGATGTTCCGTGACGGCGCGAGCGAATACGAGATCAACGGCGACCGCTGCCGTCTGATGGACGTGCAGGAACTGCTGTCGGACTCCGGTATCGGCCGCGAGATGCACGTCATCGTCGGGCAGGGGCAGCTTTCGGCGATCCTCGAATCGAAGCCCGAGGAGCGCCGCGCCTTCATCGAAGAGGCCGCCGGTGTCCTCAAGCACCGCAAGCGCAAGGAACAGACCCTGCGCAAGCTCGCGAACATGCAGGGCAACCTCGACCGCCTCGGCGACCTCACCACCGAGCTGCGCCGCCAGCTCAAACCGCTGGGCAAGCAGGCCGAGATCGCCCGCAAGGCGCAGTGGGTGCAGTCCGAACTGCGTGACGCCCGGCTGCGGCTGTTCGCCCACGACCTGGTCACCCAGCGTGCGGGCATCGCCAAGGAAGAGGCCGACGAACGCGTCGCCCGTCAGCGCCGCGCCGAGGTCGAGCAGGCGCTGGAGATCGTCGCCGCCGAAGAGGCCGAGCTCGAAGCGTCGCTCGCCGAGGACGCGCCGAAGCTGGCCGCGGCCCAGGAGACTTGGTACAAGCTGTCCGCGCTGACGGAGCGGCTGCGTGGCACGGTTCGCCTTGCGCTGGAGCGCCAGCGACACCTGTCGTCCGACGTGCAGCAGGCGAGCACCGGCCGCGACCCCGACGAGCTGCTGGCCGAGGCCGAGCAGGTCGCCGAGCGGGAGCAGGAGCTCAACGAAGCCGTCGCCGAGGCACGCCTGGTGCTTTCGGAGACCGTCCAGCGGCGTGAGCAGCTCGAACATCTCGTCCAGGCCGCCGAGCGCGCGCATATGGCCGCCGTCCGCGCGATCGCCGACCGCCGGGAAGGGCTCGCGAAGCTCACCGGGCAGGTCGAGGCGCTGCGCAGCAAGAACGGCGCGACCTCCGACGAGATCGACCGGCTCACCGTGTCGCTCGAAGAGGCCGCCGAGCGCGCGGAGATCGCCGTCGAGGAACTCGAAGAGGCCAAGGCTGAAGGCGGTGTCGAGGAGTCCGACGACCTCGACCTGCAGGCCCACCACGATCGCGCCGTGGAGGCCAACAACGCCGCCAAGGCCCGCGTCGAAGAGCTGGTCAAGGCCGAGCGGGCCGCCGAACGCGAGATCGCGTCGGAGAGGGCGCGCGTCGAGGCGCTGTCGATGGGCTTGCGGCGCAAGGACGGCGCCGGCGCACTGCTCGGCGCGCAGCACGAACTGCCGGGCCTGCTCGGCTCGGTCGCGGCGCTGCTCACCGTCGAAGCCGGACACGAGGTCGCGCTGGCCGCCGCGCTCGGCCCGGTCGCCGACGCGGTCGCGGTCAACGGCGGCGCCGACGCGCTCGCGGCGCTGAAGTTCTTGAAGGACAACGATTCCGGTCGCGCGGGCATTCTGCTCGGCGGCCCGGAATCCACTGTGGACACCAGTACCTGGCCGCCGCTGCCCGAGGGCGCGCGCTGGGCGCGTGAAGTGGTCACGGCGCCGCCCGCGTTGCGTTCCGCCGTCGAGCACGCGCTCGACCGGGTGGCCATTGTGGACGGTCTGGAATCCGCGCGCCGTCTCGTCGAGGTGTACCCCGAGGTCAGCACGGTCACGCCCGAGGGCGATGTCTTCGGTGCGCGCTGGGCGGTCGGTGGTTCGGCTCGCAGCGAGAGTGTCATCGAGGTGCAGGCCGCGGTCGACGAGGCGGGCGACCGGCTAAACGCCGCCGAGCGCGCGCTGGAACGCACCGCCGCGGAGCTCGAAGGCGCCCGCGCCGGGCAGGCCGCCCGGCGCGAAGAGGTCGGCAGGGCCAAGGAAGCGCTCGGCGACGCGAAGGTCCGCAAGGCCCGCTCTTCCGAGCGGCTGAACCGGCTGCAGCAGGCCGCGCGTGCCGCACAGGCCGAAATGGACCGGCTGAGCAACCAGCGTGCCAAGGTCGAGCAGAGCCGCGAGCAGGCGCTGCGGCAGCTCGCCGAACTCGAAGAGCGGCTGGCCGCCGTCGCCGAACAGGAAGTCGACGAGGATCCGGACACCGCCGAGCGCGACCAGGCCGCCGAAGACCTCGGCACGGTCCGCCAGGAGGAGATGGAGTCCCGGCTCGCGCTGCGCACCGCCGAGGAGCGCGCGCGGAGCATCCAGGGCAAGGCCGAATCGCTCCGCCGGGCCGCGCACGCCGAGCGGCAGGCCCGCGAACGGGCCGAAAAGTCCAGGGCCGCGCGGAAACGCGGCGCCGAGATCGCCAACGCCGTGGTCAACGGCGGCGAGATCGCGTTGGAGCGCATCGAGGTCTCCGTGCAGCGCGCCGCCCACGAACGGGACGAGGCGCAGGCGCAGCGCCAGTCGCGGGAGACCGCGCTGACCCAGGTCCGCAGCAAGGTCCGCGAGCTGACCGGCGAACTGGAGAAGCTCACCGACGCCGTACACCGCGACGAGGTGCTGCGCGCCGAGCAGCGGCTGCGGCTCGAACAGCTCGAAACCAAGATCGCCGAAGATTTCGGCATCGGTCTCGAGGACCTCGTCTCCGAGTACGGTCCGGACGTTCCCGTGCCGCCGAGCGCGGGGGAGATGGCCGAGTACGAGGCCGCCAAGGAACGCGGCGAGGACGTCACCCCGCCGCCGCCCATGCCGTTCGACCGCGACACCCAGGCCCGCCGGGCGAAGCGCGCGGAGAAGGACCTGAGCCTCCTGGGCAAGGTCAACCCGCTGGCGCTGGAGGAGTTCGCGGCGCTGGAGGAGCGCTACAAGTTCCTCTCGACCCAGCTCGAAGACCTCAAGGACACCCGCAAGGATCTCGAAGCCGTCATCAAGCAGGTCGACGAAAAGATCCTCGAGGTGTTCGCGTCGGCGTACGAGGACGTCGCGCGCGAGTTCGAGACCGTGTTCGGCGTGCTGTTCCCGGGTGGCGAGGGGCGCATGGTGCTCACGCAGCCCAACGACCTGCTCTCCACCGGTGTCGACGTCGAAGCGCGCCCGCCGGGCAAGAAGGTCAAGCGGCTCTCGCTCCTTTCCGGTGGCGAGAAGTCGCTCGTCGCCGTCGGCATGCTGGTGGCGATCTTCCGCGCCCGGCCTTCGCCCTTCTACGTCATGGACGAGGTCGAGGCCGCGCTCGACGACACCAACATGCGACGGCTGATCGGGCTGCTGGAACAGCTGCGGGACTCTTCGCAGCTGATCATCATCACCCACCAGAAGCCGACCATGGAGATCGCCGACGCCCTGTACGGCGTTTCGATGCAGGGCGACGGCATCACCAAGGTGATCTCGCAGCGGCTGCGAACGTCCGAAGAGGACCCGGTTCCCGCCTAGCGTTTATTCGTGGGGCACGGCGAAGGTGCCATGCTCACTCGCTCGGAGGTCGGCCTCGGGGTTGCGAAAGTGGCTTTCGCAACGCCGCCTTCCGCCAGGCCGCACCGGGTCGAGGGGTCGTGAGTGGTAAGTGGGGTTAGAACGACACTTGCCACTCACGACCACCGCGCTCATCACTACTTCGCGACCCAGAAGGCGTAGTCGGCCGAGTACCGGACGGCCGTCTGTGCGCCACTCGCGCACGTGCCCGCCGGAGCCAGTCCGCCGTGGGTGCGGAGCCGCTGGACGTAGGTGACCTTGCCGAAGATCCCGTCACCGCTGTTCAGGTTGGCCTTGAGCAGCAGTTCCGGCACCGCGTTCGGTCTCGGGTTGGACGCGCCGGGAACGGCCGCGGCCCCGACCGTGCTGCCGTCCACAGTGGACGTCCACACCGGACCCTTGCTGTGCAGCGCGATCGTCCGGCCGCGGTGGCTCAGCGTCGCGGCGGGCTGGATCAGCGCCCACGTCCCGTTGGTGCAGCCGTAGATCTGGACGCCCTCGCCCCGGTAGGTGGCGATGCGCTTGTTCCCCTCCGGCACTTTGATCGCGTCCGGCACGCCGGTGCTCGTCGCGGCGTACGCGGTCGTGCCACCGCCGATCAGCAATGCGCCGACGGCGATGGCCACGGTTGCTCGTTTCATCGTCTCTCCCTCTCCTCGCCCGCCGTCTTCGGGCGGGTCCCGAAGCCGACACGGAGGAAAGGGAGAGACGGTTCAGAAGTATGACTCAGGTCACACTTGCGAGGGCTCCTTCACGTCCGGTTCGGCCAGCGGGTCCACGCTCCCGTGCCGCAGCGAAAGCAGCCCGCCCACGACGAGCGTGATCACCACACCGCACAGCGTGTACCAGGGCCACGCCAGCGCCACCGTGTTCCCCGACGCCTTGCCGAAGTCGACGCCGATCAGGCTGCCGTCCGGTTTGTTGAACTTGACGCCCAGGATGATGAACGCCATCACGATCACCGTCGCCACGAACGCGACGATCGCGTCCGCCTGCCTCGCCCGCTTGAACAGCAGGCCCAGCAGGAACGCGCCGAGCAGCGCGCCGTAGGTGTATCCGGTGATGCCGAGCGCCTGTACCACGATCGGATCGGCCGAGGTCTTGTTGGAGGAGGCGAAGAAACCCGCGCACAGGATCAGCGCGCCCGCCCAGACGATCGTCCAGATCCGGCCGTGCTTCAGCCGTTCGGCTTCCGGGAGTTCCCGGCCGATCACCCGTTCGTAGACGTCGGTCACCGTCGACGACGCCAGCGCGCCGAGCGACGAACTCAGTGCGGCGGCGAGGATCCCGGCGATCACGAACCCGGACAGGCCGCTCGGCAGATCGTTCACGATGAAGTTCGCGAACAGCTCGTCCTTGTTGGCCAGCCCGAGGCCTTCCGGCTTCGGCTTGGTCGGGGCGAGCCCGTTGTAGAGCGCCCACAGCAGCACGCCGATGAACAGGAACAGCGCGAACTGCAGGAACACCACGAAACCGCTGGCCACCAACGCCTTCCGGGCGGCACGCAGATCGTTGGTGGACTGCAGGCGTTGCACGATCAGCTGGTCGGAGCCGTGCGAGGCCATCGAAAGCACCGCGCCGCCGATCAGCGCGGTGAAGAACGCGTACTGCCCGGTGAGCATGTTCGAGGAGAAGTCGAAGATCTGGAACTTGTTCGCGTCGACGGCCTTGCCGAACCAGCCGTCCGGCAGCCTGCCGGAGATCGCCCAGATCACCACGACCGCGCCGAGGATGTACCAGAGCATCTGGATCGCGTCGACCCAGACGACCGCGCGGACCCCGCCGAAGAAGCTGTAGAGCACCATCGCGATGCCGAGCCCGACCACGATGGTCCAGTACGAGACGTTCAGGCCGTAGGCCGCCATCACCACCTTGATCGGGATCGCGGTGGCGAACAGCCGGATGCCGTCGGCCAGCGTGCGGGTGAGCAGGAAGGTCACCGACGCGGTGCCCTGCAGCCCGCTGCCGAAACGCTTGCCGAGGAAGGCGTACGCGGTGACCAGGTTGCCCGCCACGTAACGCGGCAACAGCACCATCGACACCACGATCCGGCCCGCGATGTAGCCGATGGCCAGTGCGAGGTAGGTCATCCCGCCGTCGCCGGGGGTGGCGATGTAGGCCACCGTCGGCACGGAAAGCACGGTGAGGGTGGACGTCTCCGCGGAGACCACCGAAAGGCAGGCCACCCACCAGGAGATCTTGCCTTCACCGACGAAGTAGTCGGAGCCGGATTTCTGTTTGCCGCCGATCCAGACGCCCAGCAGGGGCATGCCGACCAGGAAAAGCCCGATGATCGCGAGGTCAAGTGCGCGCATCCATATCTCCTATCGCTCGCCGGTCTTCGCCGCTACCCGTAGCCGGGTCACGGTTGAGGTGTGCGGGGCGGGGAGCCGCAGGGGGCCCGCGCCCGGGGTGATGCTGCCGAGCAACCGGTGGCCGCGGGCGCCGGTCGCCGACGGGAGGTTCCCGGGGACGCCCGACCACGTCAGCCAGCCGAGCAGAATGGTCAGGTATGCCTCTTTGCCCGCGCGCGGCAGTCCGTGGTCGTCGCTGGTCTTCAGCGCCGTACCCGGCAGGTTCCTGGTGAGCGCGGCCATCAGCGCCGGGTTGTCGGCGCCGCCGCCGGAGACGATCAGCGTGGCGATGTCGTGGCGACGGCATTCCGCGGCGATCGTCACCGCGGTCAGTTCGGTCAGCGTCGCCAGGAGGTCTTCCGCGCCGACCGGCGGGAGTCCGTCCAGCGCCGCGTCGAGGTACGCGCCGTGGAACAGTTCCTTGCCGGTGGATTTCGGTGGCGCCGCCGCGTAATACGGGTCGAGCAGGAGCTTCGCCAGCAGGTCGGGCCGGACGGTGCCGCGCAGGGCGAGCGCGCCGTCGATGTCGGCACGACGGCCGGTGGCGCGGTGCGCGGCGATGTCCATGAGGGCGTTGCCGGGGCCGGTGTCGTAGGCCAGAACGGCACCGTCGGCGGGGACCACGGTGATGTTCGCGATCCCGCCGATGTTCAGCGCCGCGACTGGGCCGAGCGCGGCCATTTCCCTGAGCCACAACGCGTCCATCGTGCTGGCGAGCGGTGCGCCGTGCCCGCCGGCGGCGACGTCACGCACGCGGAGGTCGGCCACCACCGGCAGTCCGGTGCGCTCGGCGATCCACGCCGGATTCCCCAGTTGCAGGGTGCCGCGCGCGGCGCCGTCCTCGACCCAGTGGAACACCGTCTGGCCCAGCGAGGCGACGACGTCCGCTTCGCCGCCGGCCAGTTCCTCGACGCCGCGCGCGGCCGCCTCCGCGAAGGCCTGGCCCACCAGGGTGTCGAGTTTCGTGAGCTGCTCGGCGTCGCAGGGATTCGGCGGGAGCGCGGTGAGCAGGGCATCGCGGAGCGTTTCGGGATAAGGGACTTCGAGCTGGCCGAGCGGCGAGAGCACCACCGTGTCCCCGTCGGCGCGCAGTTCGGCGGCCGCCACGTCGATCCCGTCGATCGAGGTGCCGGAGATGAGCCCGATGACCCGGACCCCAGTGCCGGAGTGAACCGTCATTCGGAGTGGTTTATCCGTCGTAGCGGAGAGCGCGCAAGCGGGGTCGTTTCTTCTTGTCCGAAATGAGTCCTATCCAGTGGGTGCTTGACAAGATCGGCTTCCTTCCCGTGGGGCGTCTGAGCGCGACGCGGTGCGGATGCGAGGATGGCGCCGTGTCGAGTACCCCCTGGTTCTGGATCGTTGTCGTTGCCGTCGTGGTCCTGGTCGCCGTCCTGGTGGCCGGGCTGCTCATCGCGCGCCGCCGCCGGATCAGCCTGGACGAGTCCAAGGCTGCCGACGTCGTCGAGAAGCCGAAGGGCGGCGGCTATACCGCCACGGGCGGGATCGCGCTCGCCCCTGGTGGAGAGGCGACCGACGAACCCGAACACCCGGTCGAGGACCGTCCCGAGACCGAGGGCCAGCCCGCCGTCGGAGACGACGCGTCGGTGCCGAGGGATTCCGCGCAGCGCACGGTGCGCGACGTCGAACTCCCCGAACCGGCCGAGGAAGTGGCCCCCGAGCCCGCTCCCGTCGAAGAGATCGCTCCGGCCACCGGACGCCTGGAGCGGCTGCGCGGCAGGCTGGGCAAATCCCGTTCGGTGTTCGGGCAGAGCCTGCTCGGCCTGCTGGGCGCCGGCGACCTGGACGAGGACTCGTGGCAGGACGTCGAGGACACGCTGCTCATGGCGGACCTGGGCGCCGCGACGACCACCGAGATCGTCGAGCGGCTTCGTGACGAGCTGAAGCGCCGCGCCGTGCGGACGTCGGAGGAGGCGCGCGCGGTCTTGCAGGAGGTGCTGACCGCCGCCCTGTCGACCGACGCGGTGCGGGCCGTCCGCGCGCTGCCGCACACCGTCGACGGGAAGAAGCAGCCCGCCGTCGTGCTGGTCGCCGGGGTCAACGGCACCGGCAAGACCACCACCACCGGCAAACTCGCCCGCGTGCTCGTCGCGCAGGGGAGCACCGTGGTGCTCGGCGCGGCCGACACCTTCCGCGCCGCCGCGGCGGACCAGCTCCAGACGTGGGCCGAACGCGTGGGCGCCGAGGTCGTGCGCGGCAAGGAGGGCGCGGACCCGGCGGCGGTCGCCTTCGACGCCGTCAAACGCGGCACCGAGGCGGGCGTGGACGCGGTCCTGGTCGACACCGCCGGCCGCCTGCACACCAAGACCGGCCTGATGGACGAGCTGGGCAAGGTCAAGCGAGTCGTCGAGAAGCAGGCGAAGGTCGACGAGGTGCTGCTGGTGCTCGACGCCACCACCGGGCAGAACGGGCTGATGCAGGCCCGCGTGTTCTCGGAGGTCATCGACGTCACCGGCATCGTGCTGACCAAACTGGACGGCACCGCGAAGGGCGGCATCGTCTTCCAGGTGCAGCGCGAACTCGGGGTGCCGGTGAAGCTGGTCGGCCTCGGTGAGGGGCCGGACGATCTGGCGCCGTTCGAGCCGGGCGCGTTCGTGGAGGCCCTGCTCAGCAGCTAGCGGATGCTATGAAAGGTCCTTTCCTTGCAAAATTTGCAAGGAAAGGACCTTTCATAGCGCGCGTCAGGCCGTGACAGGGACGTTCTCGTCCGGCGAAACCGGCGCGGTCTTCTTGTCCCGCATCACCAGGAACGCGACCACCGCCGCCGCCAGCACACCGACCGCGCTCGCCAGGAACGTCGTCGACATCGCCGAGGTGAACGACTCGCGGGCCGCGGCGATGAGTCCGTCGTTACCGGTCGCGAAGGCGTCCCCGATCGAAAGCCGCGCCTGCGCCGGGGCGTTGGCGGGCATATGCGACGTGAACAGACTCGACACGATGCTGCCCAGGATCGCGATACCGAGCGCGGCGCCCAGCTGCTGGATGGTGTCGTTGAGCGCGGAACCGACGCCTGCCTGCTCCTCCGGGACCTCGCCCATCAGCGCCGCGATCGCCGACGGCATCGCCACCCCGCCACCCGCGCCGAGCAGGAACAGCGCGGCCGCGGGCAACAGGAAGCCCTCGTTCGCCGACATCGTGGCGAGCAGGCCGAAGCCGCCCGCCATCACGATCATCCCGGCCGTGGTCAGTGCCCGGTTGCCGATCTTCTGGCCCAGCGTGGCGCCGAGGGTGTTGAACAGCAGCGACGCGACGGCCATCGGGATGAACGCGAGACCCGCCTCGGTCGGGGTGTAGCCGAGCACGAACTGCAGGTACTGGGTCAGGAGCAGCAGCAGACCGCCGTTGCCGATCTGTACCAGCGTGAGCGACAGGCTGCCACCGCTGAAGTTGCGCTTGCGGAACAGCTTCAGCGGGACCATCGGCGACGGCGTGTGCCGCTCCCAGAACACGAAGCCGGTCACGCACACGATCGCGACCGCCAGCGGGATCAGGGTTCCGGCTTCGGCGAGGCCGTGCTTGGGCAGTTCGATGATCGTCCAGACCAGCGAGACCATGCCCGCCGCGGAAAGGACGGCGCCGAGCGGGTCCGGCTTCTGCCACGGGCCCTTGGATTCGGGCATCAGCGTGAGCGCGGCGATCACCGCGATGACGACGATCGGCACGTTGATCAGGAACACCGCGCCCCACCAGAACCACGCGATCAGCACGCCACCCAGCACCGGGCCGCCGATCAGGCCGATCATCGCGACCGCGCTCCACGCCGCCATCGCCTTGCGGCGCTCCTCGTCGTCGAAGACGGTGATCAGGATCGACAGGGTGCTCGGCATGATCAGCGCGCCGCCGACCCCCATCACCGCGCGGGACGCGATCAGTTCGAGCGGGTTCGTGGCGAACGCCGCGACGAGTGAGGCCGCCCCGAACAGGAGGAGGCCGACGATCATCACCTTCCGGCGCCCGAACCGGTCGCCGAGGCTTCCCGACGTGAGCAGCAGACCGGCGAACACCAGGATGTAGGAGTCCAGGATCCACTGCGTGTCCTGGGCGCTCGCGCCGAGATCTTCGGCCAGCGGCGGCACGGCGACGGTCAGCACCATGTTGTCGACGACCAGCACGAGCGTGCTCAGGCAAAGGACGATCAGGATCCACCAGCGGCGTGGATCGCGGATGGGCACGTTCATCGGGAAACCCCCAGAGAAGTGTTTGCGTACGTTGTTCGACTGATGCGCACACTGTACGCAGAACGAAACGGCGTACGCAAGGGGGTACTACGTGCGCTAAAGTGGGCGGTATGTCAGTCGATGAACAGCCGATCCAGTCGGTGTGGACCCGCCCTCGCCGGAAGCGGGATCAGCCCGCGTTGAGTCAGGCGCAGATCGTGGCCGAGGCCGTCCGGCTCCTGGACGTCGAAGGTGTCGACGCGCTGAGCATGCGCAGGCTGGGCACCGCGCTGAACGCGGGCGCGACCTCGCTGTACCGGCACGTGGCCAACCGCGACGAGCTGATCGAACTGGTCGTCGACGAGGTCTACGGCGAGATCACCGTGCCGGACGGCGACGATCCGGCGCGGTGGCGTGAAGCGGCCGTCGTGGGGGCGGAAAGCGTCCGCGCGATGATCCTGCGGCACCCGTGGGTGGCTTCACTGCTCGGTTCGGTCGGCCTGTCGTACCTCGGGCCGAACGTCATGCGGCTCAACGAGCGGCTGCTGGGTGTCTTCGTGAGCGCGGGTTTCCCCGGCGACGAGGCGAATCAGGCGATCAGCGCGGTCATCTCCTACGTCATCGGCATGGGGACGACGGAGGCGGCGTGGCTCACCACCGTCGCCAAGAGTGGTCAGAGCGAGCGCGAGTGGGCGGAACGTCTGCGCCCCGCCGTCGAGGAGGCCGCGCGCGAACACCCGCGCCAGCGGGAAATGCTGGCGAGGGGAGAGGACGAAGCCGATCCTGTCCGGCTTCGCGACGAGAAGTTCCGCTACGGGCTGGACAGGATGCTCGACGGTTTGGAGACCAGGCTCAAACGGTGACGCCGTCCTTCGAAAGGGTCGAGCCGAGCGAGGTCGCGATCCGCTGGACGACGGGCGCGATCCGCTCGACGGCCTCCATCGTGAGGCGCCCCGAAGGCCCGGACACCGAGACCGCCGCCGGCACCGGCGCGCCCGGGACCGCGACGGCCACGCAACGGACGCCCAGTTCCTGCTCCGCTTCGTCGAGCGCGTAACCCTGTTGGGCGATCTTCGCCAGTTCCAGCAGGAGCGCGTCCTGGTCGGTGAAGGTGTGCTCGGTGTAGGAGGGCATCCCCGTCCGGGCGAGCAGCGCCGTGACGTCTTCGGACGGCAGATGCGCGAGCATCGCCTTGCCCACGCCGGTGCCGTGCGGCAGGAGCCGCCGCCCGACCTCGGTGAACATCCGCATCGAGTGCTTCGACGGCACCTGGGCGACGTACACGACCTCGTCGCGCTCCAGGACGGCGAGGTTCGCGGTCTCGCCCACCTCGTCGACCAGCTCCGCGAGCAGCGGGCGCGCCCACGAGCCGAACTGCATGCTGGCGTTCTCGCCCAGCCGGATGAGCCGGGCGCCCAGCGCGTACCGGCGGTTGGTGTTCTGCCGGACGTAGCCCAGATCCACCAAGGTCCTGATTAGCCGGTGGATGGTCGGCATCGGCAGCCCGGACAGGGTCGCCAGCTCCGAAAGGCTGGCCTCCCCGCCCGTGTCCGCGAGATGCTCGAGGAGCTCGAAGGCCCGCTGAAGTGACTGGACGCCGCCATCGCGCCCGTTCTTCTCCGCTGCCACCGTGGTACTCCTTACGTCGGCGTTGATGTTCCGCTATGCAGAAACTATAGTCCGTCATGTAAAACCGTAGGGACGTTATTTATCCGAACTCGGGGTGTTACTCATGTCTGAAGCTCAGGTGCTCGGCGATCCGGTCGAGCGCGGGGACGAAATCCTCACGCCGGAGGCGCTCGCCTTCCTCGCCGGTCTGCACGAGGCCTTCGCCGCCCGCCGCGACGAGCTGCTGCAGGCCAGGAGCAAGCGCCGCGAGGAGGCCAGGACCACCGGCAAGCTGGACTTCCTGCCCGAGACCAAAGAGATCCGCGAGGGCGACTGGAAGGTGGCCGAAGCCCCGCCCGCCCTGCGCGACCGCCGCGTCGAGATCACCGGTCCGACCGACCGCAAGATGACCATCAACGCGCTGAACTCCGGCGCCAAGGTCTGGCTCGCCGACCTCGAAGACGCCAACACGCCGCACTGGGCGAACGTCGTCTCCGGCCAGGTCAACCTGTACGACGCGGTCCGCGAGACCATCACGCTGGAGAGCGGTGGCAAGAGCTACGCGCTGAAGGACGACGTCGAGCACGCGACCATCGTCGTCCGTCCGCGCGGCTGGCACCTCGACGAGCGCGGCCTTTCCTTCGGCGGACGCCAGGCGGTCGGCGCGCTGGTCGACTTCGGCCTGCACTTCTTCCACAACGCGCAGGAGCTGCTCAACCGCGGCAAGGGCCCGTACTTCTACCTGCCGAAGATGGAGAGCCACCTCGAAGCCCGGCTCTGGAACGACGTCTTCACCCACTCGGAGAAGACGCTCGGCATCGAGCACGGCACCGTCCGCGCGACCGTGCTGATCGAGACCATCCCGGCCGCTTTCGAGATGGAGGAGATCCTCTACGAACTGCGCGAGCACGCCTCCGGCCTCAACGCCGGCCGCTGGGACTACCTGTTCAGCGTGATCAAGTACTTCCGTGACGCGGGCGAGAAGTTCGTGCTGCCGGACCGCAACTCGGTCACCATGACCGCGCCGTTCATGCGCGCTTACACCGAACTGCTGGTGCGCACCTGCCACAAGCGCGGCGCGTTCGCGATCGGCGGTATGGCCGCGTTCATCCCGAACCGCAAGGACCCGGAGGTCACCGCCGCGGCGCTCGACAAGGTCCGCGCCGACAAGAGCCGTGAGGCGGGCGACGGCTTCGACGGTTCCTGGGTCGCGCACCCCGGCATGGTGGACATCTGCCGCGAGGAGTTCGACAAGGTCCTCGGCGACAAGCCGAACCAGCTCGACCGCACCCGCGACGAGGTGT
Organism: Amycolatopsis sp. SB7-3; assembly: GCF_041021335.1. Taxonomy (NCBI): domain Bacteria; kingdom Bacillati; phylum Actinomycetota; class Actinomycetes; order Pseudonocardiales; family Pseudonocardiaceae; genus Amycolatopsis; species Amycolatopsis sp. SB7-3. The sequence goes on along the minus strand of NZ_JBFPJQ010000001.1, from coordinate 206,667 downwards.
CCGTCACCGCCGACCAGCTGCTCGACGCGGCTTCGACGCCGGGTGGCGCCACCGCGGCCGGTCTGCGTGCCGCCGTCGACGTCGGCATCCGCTACATCGCCTCCTGGCTGAGCGGGAACGGCGCGGCGGCCATCCACAACCTCATGGAGGACGCGGCGACCGCGGAGATCTCGCGTTCGCAGGTGTGGCAGTGGGTGCGCAACGGCACGCAGCTCGACACCGGCGACAAGGTCACCGCCGAACTGGTGCGCGGCGTACTGGCCGAGGTCCGCGGCGAACTCGCCGCCGAGATCAAGCCGGAACTGCTGGAGCCCGCCGTCGAGCTGTTCGAGCAGGTCGCGCTCGCCGACGAGTTCCCGGACTTCCTGACCCTGCCCGCCTACGAACGGATCAAGTAGACAAATGGGGAACGGGCGGCTCACCGAGGACGTCTACACCGCCGCTGACGCGCGCCTCGCCGAGGCCGACGCGCGCGTCGCGGCCAAGTACCCCGGCGAGCCGCCCGGCCGCCAGCCCGTGCACACCGTGTACGTGCCCGCGTCGCAGTACAAGACGCGGCTCGTGGCGGATTGGGGCAAGCAGGCCCTGCGAGTCTTCGGCGAACACGCGGACCAGCTGGGCCTGGACGCCGACATCGCCGACCGGGTCCGGACCAAACTGCTGACGGAGCCGATCGAAGACCTGCGGATCGACTTCGAGGATGGCCTCGGCAGGCCCGGCGACGAGGAAGAGGACGCCATCGCGCTCGCCGCGGGGCGGACCCTCGCCGTCACGGGCGGCACGCCGTTCGTCGGCATCCGGTTCAAGAGCTTCGAAGCCGCGACCCGCCGTCGCGGCATCCGCACGCTCGATCTCTTCCTGGCCGGATTGCTGGAAAGCGGACCGCTGCCGGACGGTTTCGTCGTCACGCTGCCGAAGGTGACCGCCGTCGAACAGGTCGAGGTGGCGGCGGACGTCATGGAGCGTCTCGAATCCGCGTACGGCCTGGCAGAGGGCGCCTTGCGGTTCGAAGTCCAGATCGAGACCGCGCAATCCATTGTGGACATCGATGGGACAGTGGCGGTCCCGCGGATCATCGAAGCCGCGCGCGGTCGCTGTTCCGGCCTGCACTACGGCACCTACGACTACAGCGCCGGGCTCGGGATCAGCGCCGAGTACCAGAGCATGGAACACCCGGCCGCCGATTTCGCCAAGCAGCTCATGCAGGTTTCCGCCGCGGGTACCGGCGTCCGGCTTTCGGACGGCTCGACGAACAAACTGCCCGTCGGCGACGCGATCCTCCCGGCCTGGCGCGAACATCTGCGTTTGGTGCGGCGCTCGCTGGAGCGGGGTTTCTATCAGGGCTGGGATCTGCATCCGCATCAGCTGCCGACCCGGTTCGCCGCCACGTACGCGTTCTTCCGCGAGGGTTTCCCGGCTGCACTGGGCCGGCTGCGGGATTATGCGGACCAGACCGGGCGTGGAGTGTTGGACGAACCGGCGACGGCGCAGGCTTTGGCGAGCTTCTTGTTGCGGGGGTTGGATTGCGGTGCCGTGGATACGGGGGAGCTTTCGTTTTCGCGGGCGGAGTTGGACGCTTACGCGCGAAGGACCGCGTGATATCGGGCGAGAATCTCGTCCAGTGAGCCGCGGGCGCGGATCCGGCCTTCGTCCATCCAGAGGGCGGTGGTGCACAGTTCGCGCAGCAGCTCGTCGGAGTGCGAGGCGAACACCAGCACGCCCGAGCGGCGGGCGAGGTCGACCAGCCGTTCGCGTGCCTTGGTGAGGAATGCCGCGTCGATCGCGCCGAGACCCTCGTCGAGAATGAGGATCTCGGGATCGATGGTGGTGACCACGCCGAGTGCGAGCCGCACCCGCATGCCGGCGGAGTAGGTGCGCAAGGGCAGGTGCAAGTAGTCGCCCAACTCGGTGAACTCGGCGATGTCGTCGACCCGTTTCTCCATCTTCTTGCGGCTCATGCCGAGGAACAGACCGCGGATCAGGATGTTCTCGTGGCCCGAGACCTCGGGATCCAGCCCCACTCCGAGGTCGAACACCGGCGCGATCCGCCCGACGACCCGCGCGCTGCCCCTCGTCGGTTCGTAGATGCCGGACAACAGGCGCAGGAGCGTGGACTTCCCGGCGCCGTTGTGCCCGACCAAACCGACGCGATCGCCCTCGCCCAGTGACAGGGAGATGTCCTGCAAGGCCTCGATGATCGGGACTTTCGCGCCGGTGCCGATCTTGCCGCCGACCTTGCCGAGCACCCGTTTCTTGAGCGACCGGGTCTTGGCGTCGAAGATCGGGAAATCGACGTAGGCGTCCTGTACCTCGATGCTCACCACGGGCAGTCCTCCTCGCGCTAGACAGATGCGAACGGAAGTTATCATTCGCGTTTGTGGTAACGTCCGGCCGGTGAGTGAGTCATCCGCCGATCAGGGCTTCCGGCCGCCGCAGCAAGCCCGCAGCCGGGAGTCCCTGCAGAAGGTGCTGGCCGCCGCCGAGCACGTTCTGGCGAGCCAGGGCTTCGAGGAGCTCACCGTCGCGGCGGTCGCCGAGCAGGCGGGAATGTCGGTGGGGGCGATCTATCGCCGGTTTTCCGGCAAGAACCAACTGCTGTACGCCGTGAAAGACCAGCTGCTCGGACAGCTGGAATCCGGTGTCGGCGAAGCGCTCGGCTCCGCTGAGCCCGGGCTGCGCGGGGTCGTCGGCGCGTTCACCCGGGCGCTGGCAGGGACATTCGCCCGCCACGACCGGATCTTCTCCGAGTTGCTCGACAGCCAGCGAGCCGAGGGGCGGGATCGTGGCCTTCAAGCGCTCGCTGCGATCCAACGCGATTTCGTGGAGGCGGCTCAGCCTTGCCTCGAGGAGATCCGCCGGGCGGATCGGGACGAGGCGATCCGGATGACGAGCCGGACCATCATCGGATCCTGTGTGCACCGGGCCGCCAGTGGCCGGTTCTGGTCCGACGGGCTGAGCTGGGACGTTTGGGCGCGTGAGACGACCGAGATGGCTCTGGCTTATCTGGCTTGAGTCTTGTGCTTGCGGTTCATTGCCGATGACGAGTCCTGAGGATTTCGATTTGGTCGTGATCGGCCCGGTCACGATGGGCTGTGTGGATTTTGGGGCGTTGGATGACCCGAAATCCACAAAGTCACCGACTGCGGGCATGCCGAAGGGCCCGTCGCCGGCGTGGCCGACGGGCTCTTCGGGGTTCAGACGTGGTGCAGGGTGTTGCGCCTAGGTTGTCGGAGCGGATCTCGATACTGGGGTGGGATGAACTCCGGTAACCCGTCGGGGGCCATGCGGACTTCCCAGTCACCGTGGTGAATCAGCCGATGATGGAACCCGCAGAGCAGGACCAGGTTCCGGAGGTCGGTTGGTCCTCCGTCTGCCCAGTGGTGAATGTGGTGGGCGTGGCAGTTCTTGGGTTTGCGGTGGCAGCCGGGGAAGGCGCAGCCGCCGTCGCGGATGTTGAGTGCGCGTCGTTGGCCTGGGGTGACGAATCTTCGGAGGCGTCCCATATCCAGCGGCTCACCCGAGGCACCCATCACGACCGGCACCATCAGGCAATCGCAGGACGCGAGCCGGGCTTCCCGCGCGGTCATCGTCCCCACGAAATCGAGACAGGCGGTCCCGAGACCGGATTTGAGCTCCTCGAGTCCGACGGTGACGTGCACCAAGGTCCGATAGCCGCTGGTTCCGGGCTGGTCCGGGCAGGCGATCGCCAGGTCGAGCAGTTCGGCCCAGGCGTCTCCCATGCGCTCGCACTTCATCCGCAGATCCGCCTGGCCGAACTCATCCACCGGCCGCGGCCGCGCATACGCCTCCAACGCCGCCGCCGTGCGGGCGCCGGTCTCGTCGTCGAGGAGGCCGGTGAGTTTCCAGAAGCCGTCTTTGCGGCGTTCCAGGGTGATTTCGCGGCGTGGTTCTTTAGGCTCGGGGTCTTTGGGTTCGTTGCCGTCGGGGTTGAGCCAGCCCTGCAGTTTCGCTTCGGCGCCGGCGAGTTGGCGGGGTCCGGCGTTCGGGGCAAGCTCGGCGAGGATCTTCTCCGCGCTCTCCCGATCCTCGGCAGAGGTGTCGGCGGGGAGCCGTTTCAAGATCTCCAGGATCTGATCGATCCGTTCGTCCCCGACCAACCCCTGAGCGGCGACCGCGGCGGTCGCGGGAGCGACCGGCGGAACCTCCGTGCCATCCAAAGCCCGAGTGGGGTTCAACGCGATGGCCCGCTTCACGATCGGACCCGCCTCACCCCGCGATAGTCCCGCGATTTCGGCGAGCCAGCTGGCCGTGCTGCCGTGCCCGTACAAGTCTTTGGCGCCCCGAGACTCGATCTCCGCCAGGAACTGCCCCAGACAGGCGGTCGCGATCCGGATCACCTGCAAAGCGTGCTGCACGCCATGTGCAAGCTCCAGCTTGCCAGCGCGCCACAGCTCCTGCGGCAACTCGGGGAGGAAGGTCTCGGACACCCCTCCATAATACCCGAAGAATTCGAACACGTGTTCGTAATTTTAAGCAACAAGCCAACTTGCATCGACAACACTGAAGGGTGAAACAGTCGCCAACGCCGCATCACCCTGAGCGACTCGCATTCAGTCGACTAAATGGCGAAGTCGTGCAGGTGACAGGAGTACTGACGCTGCATCGCCCGGCCAGCGGAGGAAGGCGCCCCTCGCATTTAGTCGACTAAATGCGAAGAACCCCACGCAGTTAGTCGACTAAATGCGGAACTCAAGCGACAGGCTTCACATAGCGCAGGCAGGGAACCGAAACCGGTCCGTCGGGGCCGAAGACCCGATTGTCGAATTCGCCCTCGTCGACCCATCCGCACCGTTCGTAAAACCGCCGGGCCCGCGCATTCCCCGGCACCACCGCGAGCCAGGCACGGGAATGCCCACCCGCGCGCACCAGCCGTTCGGCTTCGGCGAGCAGAGCCCCGGCCACCCCGCTCCCGCGATGGTCCGACGAAACATAAACCTGTTCGACTTCATCCCCGACGACCATCACGAAACCCGCCACCTCGCCGTCCAGCACGGCGACGGTCGTATCGCCAACCCGCTCCGCGGCCCGAGTCCAGAACGAATCACGGGTGCGGAGCCGGACGAGCGCGTCCGGCACGTTGCCGAGATGGCCGTCCTGCCAGCCGTGGTACCAGATCTTCGCGACGGCGTCGGCGTCCGCGGAGGTGGCCGGTCGAATCGTCAAAGGCATGCCCGGAGTTTAGGAAACCAGCGCGCCGATCCGCCGTTCCACTTCGTCTGCGCTCGCGTTCCCGGCGACCAGCGTCACCACTCCTTCCCCGGGCAAGTCGGCCAGCAGGGTCGGATAGCCCGTGACGCCCAGTTCCCGCGCCCGCCGGAAGTCGTCCGCGGCGGAAACCCGGTCCAGTGCGGCCTCGACGGCGGCCCCGTCCAGGCCCCCTCGCTGCGCGACCACGCGATAGGTCGAGACCTCGGAAAGGCTCAGACCGTCGAGGTAGAACGCCTCCTGCAGCAGGGCCGCGAGCCGCACCGCGCGGTCCGGCGCGACCTCGCGCAACGCCGCCATCCCGCAGGCGGCGGCCTCGGAGTCCATGACGAACTCGCCGTCCGCGATCAGCCGTTCGTAGCTTTCCCCGAACGGCGCGCCGGTGCGGCGGGTGATCTCGGCGTTGGCTCCCTGGACGTAGCCGAACTGCCGGATCGGCACCCGGCGCCCGCCGAGGAACAGGCCGCCGGAAACCACTTCGACCGGCAGATCCGGATGCCGGTGCGCGACGTCGGCCATGGTGCGGGCGAACCCGTAAGACCAGCCGCAGTACGCGTCGAAGACATAGATGAGCTTCATGTCGAGACTCAACGATGTCTGACTCGTCAGGTATTCCTAACGGAGCTTGGGGAGTGCGTCACGTGCCGAGTGGCTCAGCGTCCGCAGGTCCTGGGCGAACCGGTCGCGGTGGTCGGCGGGCAGCGGGTCGAGGAAGAGCCGTTGGATGTTCTCGACATGCACCCGCGCGGCCCGCACCGTCGTCTCCTCGCCTTGCGCGGTCAGCCGGACGAGTTGCACGCGGCGGTCCTGGGGATCCGAGGAACGCACGACCAGGCCGAGCGTGGTCATCCGGTCGACCAGCCGCGTCGCGCCGCCGGTGGTCAGCACCTGCTCCTGCGCGATCGCGCGCATGCTCATCCCCGCCGCGCCCGACCTGCCGACGATCAGGAGGACTTCGAACATCAGGTGCGAGATCCCGCATTCGGCCTCCAGTGCGCGGCCGAGCAGGTATTCGAGCCGGTTCGCCGCGCCCATCATCCGGCCGAAGGCGAGCACGCGCGGGTCGTAGGCGGCTTCTTTCGCCGTGGTGATGCCCATTTCAGCTCCCTGCCGACAAGGCCAAATAGACGTCGAGCTGTTCGGTGAACTCGGTCAGGTCCGTGCCGAGCAGTTCGCTCGCGCGCCCGATCCGGTACCGCAACGTGTTGACGTGGACGTGCAATGCCCGCGCGGCCCGCGTCGGCGAGCCGGAGCATTCGAGGAAGACGCGCAGGGTGTGCACCAGATCGGTGCCCTGCTCGGCGTCGTAGCTCAGCAACGGGCCCAGCACCCGGCGCCGCAACGCCGCCCGCAGGTCGTCGGGGGTCCCGGCCAGCAGCAGCCGGTGCATGCCGATCTCGCCGCCGGGGACGACCTCGATCGTGCCGGGCCGTTCCGCCGCCACGGCCAGCGCGTAGCGCGCGACCTCCTTAGCGCCCCGCAGCACGGAGACCGGGGAACGGTCGCTGATCCCGATCAGCACCCGGCGACAGGGCAGCAACGACTCCACTGTGGACAGTGTGGCGGTCACCGCGGCGGGCCATTCTTCCGGCCACTCGCCGTCATCCTCGGCCACCGCCCACGTGGTTTCGCCGGCGGGGCCGACCAGTGCGCCAGATGGCAGGAGTTCCGTCAGGATGCCGCGTGCCGCTTCGGATCCTTCGGTGCGCGCGACGACGAACCGCAGATCGCCGCGCAGCCCGGTCGCGGTCAGCGCCGCGTGCGGATCACTTCCTTCGTCGAGCGCGGCGAGCAACGGTTCGAGCACCCTGTCGGTGACGGCGCGCACCTCGTCCGCCCGCGTGCGCGCGAGCCCGATCAGCCCGGCGAGCTCTTCGGCGATCTCCGCCTGGGCGGCGGTCAGCGCGCCGCCGATCGCGAGCAGCCACGGCAGCGCGTGTCTGCCTCCGACGGGGCGGACCGAGACATCGTCCGCCTCCAGGGAACGGCCGCCCGCGGCGACGAACCGCCGCACCAGATCCGATCCCGTGCCGGCGGGTTCCACCCAGCAGGGGAGACCGATCTCGGCGCGCGCCCGCTCCAGCAGCGTCTCCACCGACGCGTCTTCCGTCGCCGCTGAAAGCAAACGTTTGCGCGCGCCTTCCGCGGCCGCGGCGAGCGCCAGGACGACCCGTTCGGTGACGACCGAGAACGACAGATCCGCCGGCACTTCCAGCAACGGGATCCCGTGTCGCGTACAGGCTTCGACGAGATCCTCGGGAATGCCGTCGGAATCCGCACCGGACGCCGCCAGCGCCGCCGCCCCGGCCTTCGCCAGCGCGGCGACGAAGGCTTCGGAATCACCCGGCCCGCGCCACCACAGCAACCCGCTCAGGACGAGTTCGCCCGCCGACACGTACCGCCCGGGATCGGACAGTTCCGTGACGTAGATCCGGGACACCGGACGGTCGAGCAAAGCCGCCCCGGCGCGTACGCGCAAGCGCAGGCCGGGCAGCGCCAGCAGAGTTTTCACGGTCGTCATCAGGTTTGTAGGAAAGCACAAAACGACCGGCGTGTGCAGGGGAGATTTCATGCTTCGGCACCGTTGCCGCCATACGGGCGCAGGGCGTCTACTGAGTCAGCCGTCACAGATCGCCGCCGAACCGAGGAGCCCGAGAGTGGATTTCCTGCGCCCCAGCTCGCTGACCGAGGCGCTCGCCGTCAAGGCCGAGCGACCCGACGCGGTGCCCATCGCGGGCGGTACGGACGTCATGGTGGAGCTCAATTTTGACCACCGCCGCCCCGGCGCGCTGCTCGACCTCAACCGCGTCACCGAACTCGCCGAGTGGAGCGAGACCGACGGCAAGATCCGCCTCGGCGCCTCGGTGCCCTACGTCCGGGTGATCGCTGAGCTGGGTGAAGTTCTGCCCGCGCTCGCGATGGCTTCCCGCACCGTCGGCTCGCCCCAGATCCGCAACCGCGGCACCGTCGGAGGCAACCTCGGCGCCGCTTCGCCCGCCGGAGACACGCATCCCGTACTGCTCGTGCTCGGCGCCGAGGTCGAGGCCGCGTCGGTGCGCGGCACCCGGCTGATCCCGGCCGAGGAGTTCTACCTCGGCGTCAAGCGCAACGCCCTCGAACCCGACGAGCTGATCACCGCGGTGCACCTGCCCGCGGAGGTCGGGCCGCAGCAGTTCGCGAAGGTCGGCACGCGTAACGCGATGGTCATCGCGGTCTGCTCGTTCGCGCTGGCGCTGCATCTCGACACCCGTGAGATCCGCGCGGCGGTCGGCTCGGCGGCGCCGACCCCACGTCGCGCGACCGCGGCGGAGGATTACCTCGGCGCCGAACTTCCCTGGTCCACCAAGGCGTCGCTCACCGATTCGGTCAAACGCCGGTTCGGCGAGCTGGTGGCGGAGGCGGCGTCACCGATCGACGACGTCCGCGGCAGCGCCGACTACCGCAAACACGCGTTGTCCGTCCTGGCGCGGCGGACGCTGACCTGGGCGTGGAACGACTTCCAGAAGGGTGAACGCGAGTGCGCGTGAACGTGACGATCAACGGCGAGTCCCGCCAGGCCGACGACGTCTGGGAGGGCGAAAGCCTGCTGTACGTGCTCCGCGAGCGGCTCGGCCTCCCGGGCTCCAAGAACGCCTGTGAACAGGGCGAATGCGGCTCCTGCACGGTGTACCTCGACGACGTCCCGGTGTGTTCGTGCCTGGTCGCGGCCGGTCAGGTCGAGGGCCGCGAGGTCCGCACGGTCGAAGGGCTCGCCGAGGGTGACAAGCTGGACCGGGTGCAGCAGTCCTTTGTGGACGCGGGTGCCGTCCAATGTGGCTTCTGCACCCCAGGCCTCGTGGTGGCCGCGCACGATCTGCTCAACCGGGTCGAAAACCCCGCCGACGAGGAGATTCGCGAGGCGCTGGCGGGGAACCTCTGCCGGTGTACCGGATACGAGAAGATCCTCGACGCCGTCCGGTTGGCCGCGACCAGGGGAGACACCGCGTGAAGACCGTCATCGAAAACGCCGCGATCGCCACCGTCGACGGCGCGGGTACCGAGCACGCCTCGGGCCACGTCGTCATCGAGAACGACCGCATCGCGGCGGTCGGTGCGGGGAAGGCGCCCGACGGCGAGTACGACGAACGCGTCGACGGCTCCGGCTGCCTGGTCACGCCCGGTCTGATCAACACCCACCACCATCTCTACCAGTGGGCCACGCGTGGTCTCGCCGCCGACCACACGCTCTTCGAATGGCTGGTCGCGCTCTACCCGATCTGGGGCAGGCTCGACGCCGAGATCACGCACGCGGCGGCCACGGCCGGGCTCACCCGGCTCGCGACCACCGGCTGCACCACGGTCGCCGACCACCACTACGTCTTCCCGCGTGACGGCGGCGACCAGGTCGAAGCCCTCGCCGCAGCCAGGATCCGCGTCGGTGTGCGGCTGCACGTCGTGCGTGGCTCGATGGACCGTGGCGAGTCCCAGGGCGGGCTCCCGCCGGACAACCTCGTCGAAGAGACCGAGGCCGCGCTGCTCGGCACCGAAGCCGCGATCGACCGCTTCCACGACGACTCCGCCGGCGCGCATCTGCAGATCGCGGCCGGTCCCTGTTCACCGTTCTCGGTGAGCGAGCGGCTGATGACCGGCGCGGCGGAATTGGCGCGCCGCAAGGGGGTCCGGCTCCACACGCACCTCGCCGAGACGGTCGACGAGGAGAAGCAGTGCCTCGCCGAAGTCGGCTGCACCCCGGCCGAATACGCCGACAAACTCGGCTGGCTCGCGGACGACGTCTGGCTCGCGCACTCGATCCACCTCGCCCCGGAGGCGATCCGCCGGATGGGCGCCACCGGCACCGGTGCGGCGCATTGCCCGACGTCCAACGGGCGGATCGGTGCCGGGATCGCGCCGGTGCGGCAGCTGCTCGACGCCGGGGTGCCGGTCGGGCTCGGCGCCGACGGCGCGGCGTCCAACGAATCCGGTGGCCTCGGCGAGGAACTGCACCAGGCGCTTCTGCAGGCTCGGCAGCGCGGCGGACCGCGCGGGCTGACCACGCGCGAGGCGCTGTGGATGGGCACGATGGGCGGCGCGCGCTGCCTCGGCAGGCAGAAGGACCTGGGCTCGATCGAGGTCGGCAAGCTCGCCGACCTCGCGGTCTGGAACCTGAACGGCCTGAACTACGCCGGGATCACCGACCCGGTCGCCGCCTTGGTGCTCGGCACCACCCCGCCGGTCGAGCGGCTGTACGTCGGCGGCGCCACCGTCGTCGACGGCGGAACCCTGCGCGAGGAATCCGAAGACGAGATCGCCCGTGAGCTGGCCGTGGCCAGTGCCCGGCTGAGGGAGACGGTATGACCACCACTGAAGTCTCCAAGCAGACTGAGAACGGCGTCGGGTCGAGCCCGCGGCGGCCCGACGGCACGGTCAAGGTCCGCGGCGAGTTCGCCTACTCCTCGGATCTGTGGCACGAGGACATGCTGTGGGGCGCGACGCTGCGCAGCCCGCATCCGTACGCGCGGATCACCGGTATCGACATCACCGAAGCCCTTGCCGTGCAAGGGGTGTACGCGGTGTTGACGCACGAAGACGTGCCCGGTGTGAACAAGTATGGCCTGGAGCACGCGGATCAGCCGGTGCTCGCCGTCGACGTCGTGCGCTACCAGGGCGAGCCCGTCGCGCTCGTCGCCGCGGACCACCCCGAGACCGCGCGCCGCGCGATGAAACGGATCAAGGTCTCCTACGAGGTCCTCGAACCGGTGACGGATTCCGAGAAGGCCGCCGCCGGTGAGGGCGCCGAGCTGCACCCCGGCGGAAACGTCGTGCGGTACGCCAAGATCCGCCACGGCGACCAGTCGGTGAAGGCCGACGTCGTGGTGTCCGGCGTCTACGAGGTCGGCATGCAGGACCAGGCCTTCCTCGGGCCGGAGTCGGGTATGGCGATCCCGGACACCGAAGGCGGAGTCGACCTGTACGTCGCCACGCAATGGCTCCACGTCGACCAGCAGCAGATCGTCGCCGCGCTGGGCCTGCCGAAGGACAAGGTCCGGCTGACACTCGGCGGGGTCGGTGGCGCGTTCGGCGGCCGTGAGGATCTGTCGATCCAGGTCCACGCGTGTTTGCTGGCGCTGCACACCGGCAAGCCGGTCAAGATGGTCTACAACCGCGAGGAATCGTTCTACGGTCACGTGCACCGCCACCCGGCGAAGATGTACTACGAGCACGGCGCGGACAAGGACGGCCGGCTCGTCTACGTGAAGGCGAAGCTGTACCTGGACGGTGGCGCGTACGCGTCGTCGACCGGCGCGGTGGTGGCGAACGCGGCCACGCTCGGGGTGGGTCCGTACAATGTGGACAGTGCTTCGGTCGATTGCTGGGGCGTGTACACCAACAATCCGCCCTGCGGTGCGATGCGCGGTTTCGGCGCGGTGCAGGCGGGTTTCGCGTACGAGTCCCAAATGGACAAGCTCGCCGAGGCGTGCGGCCTTGACCCGGTCGACATCCGGATCCGCAACGCGATGGCCGAAGGCAGTGTCATGCCCACCGGCCAGATCGTCGACTCGGCCGCCCCGGTCGCCGAACTGCTGGAACGCCTGCGCGCCAAGCCGTTGCCGGTCGCGCACGAGGAATTGGACCTGCGCCGGATGCCCGGCGGCGTCTCCAACACCACGCACGGCGAAGGTGTCGTCCGCGGTGTCGGCTACGCGGTCGGCATCAAGAACATCTGCTTCTCCGAGGGTTTCGACGACTACTCGACGGCCCGCGTGCGGCTGCAACTCGTCGGCGGCGAACCCGCGGCGACCGTGCACACCGCGGCCTGCGAGGTCGGCCAGGGCCTGGTGACGATCATGCAGCAGATCGTGCGGACCGAACTCGGCATCGAGCAGGTGACGATCCTGCCGATGGACACCAACATCGGCAACGGCGGTTCGACGTCGGCCTCCCGGCAGAGCTACGTCACCGGCGGTGCCGTGCAGGCCGCGTGCGTCGCGGTGCGATCCGGGCTGCACAAGCATCTGGCGGGCAAGCTCGCCGCGGACGGGAAGCTGGACGTCGTCGCGAACAAGGTCGTCTCGGCCGACGGCAGTGTGCTCGCGGACCTCGCCGACGTGCTCGGCGACGAGGTGTTCGACGAGACCGTCGAATGGCGGCACCGTCCGACGGTGCCCATCGACCCCGAGACAGGGCAAGGGAACGCGCACGTCCAGTACGGTTTCGCGGCACACCGCGCGGTCGTGGACGTCGACACCGAACTCGGCCTGATCAAGGTCGTCGCGCTCGACTGCGCGCAGGACGTCGGCAAGGCGCTGAACCCGCAGGCGGTGCTCGGCCAGATCCAGGGCGGTTCCGCGCAGGGGCTCGGGCTCGCGGTGATGGAGGAGATCCAGACCGACGGCGGGAAGATCCGCAACCCGTCGTTCACCGACTACCTGATCCCGACCGTGCTGGACATGCCGCCGATGGACATCGACGTCCTCGAACGGCCCGACCCCAACGCCCCGTATGGTCTGCGCGGGGTCGGCGAACCGCCGACGATCTCGTCCACCCCGGCGATCGTCGCGGCCATCCGCGCGGCCACCGGGCTCGCGCTGCCCCGTGTCCCGGTGCGCCCCGAACACCTCACCGGCACCTGAGAATCCGTACTTTTTCGAGCTAGGAGCACATCCGTGGGTACCCGTCTGTCCATTTCGGAGTCCGACGAGCAGAAATGGCTCGCCGAAGCCGTCCAGCTGGCCACCGCGAACGTCGAAAACGGTGGCGGCCCGTTCGGCGCGATGATCGTCCGCGACGGTTCGGTGCTGGCCACCGGGACCAACCAGGTGACCCCGACGCTGGACCCGACGGCGCACGCCGAGGTGGTCGCGATCCGCGCGGCCTGCCAGGCGATCGGCGACTACAAACTCGACGGCTGCGTCCTCGTGACCTCCTGCGAGCCCTGCCCGCTCTGCCTTTCCGCCGCGCTCTGGGCGCGCGTCGGCAAGGTCGTCTACGCCGCGGACCGCCACGACGCGGCCGAGGCGGGCTTCGACGACCGCGAGTTCTACGACCTCTTTTCCCGCCCGCGCGAGACCTGGTCACTACCCGTCGGCCAACTGTCCCTTCCGGACTCTTTCGCGCCTTTCCAGGCCTGGTTGTCGAAACCCGACAAGAAGGCTTACTAGTCTCTTCCCGCCCCACAACGTTGTGGAGTAGGCATGACCCAATTAGGTACTGAGCGTCCCCACCTGCCCTCGTCCGAGCCGAGGCGGCTGTCCGGGCTCGACCGCTGGTTCAAGATCTCCCATCGCGGCAGCACGATCGGCCGCGAGGTGCGCGGCGGGATCACCACGTTCGTCGCGATGTGTTACATCGTGTTGCTCAACCCGCTCATCCTCGGCGCGTCGGCCGACATCACCGGCGCGAAGCTGACCAACGAGGCGATCACCACCGCGACCGCGCTGGCGGCCGGCGTCACCACGATCCTGATGGGACTGGTCGGCAACGCGCCGCTGGCGCTCGCGGCGGGCCTCGGCGTGAACGGTGTCGTCGCCTTCCAGATGGCTCCGGCCATGACGTGGGCGCAGGCCTTCGGGCTCGTCGTCCTCGAAGGCTTCTGCATCGTGCTGATGGCGGTTTCCGGTGTCCGGGAACGGATCATCAACGCGATCCCGATGGCGCTCAAGGTCGCGATCACCGTCGGGATCGGGCTCTACATCGCGCTGGTCGGCCTGGTCAGCGCCGGATTCGTGACCAGGACACCGGATTCCGCGCAGTCGACGGTGCCGGTGCGGATGGGGATCGCCGGCCACCTCGAAGGCTGGCCGATCGCGATCTTCTGTCTCGGGCTGCTGCTGATGATCGTGCTGGTGAGCCGCGGGGTGCCGGGCGCGGTGCTGATCAGCATCGCGGTCGCGACCGGGCTCGCCGTGCTGGTCAACAGCGTCTTCCACGTCGAAGGCTGGGGCTTGGTCGAGCCCAAGGTGCCCGACCAGGTCGTAGCGCATCCCGATTTCAGCCTGCTGGGCGACATCGATCTCTTCGGCGGATTCGGCTCGGCGGGCGCGGTGACCGCGGCGGTCTTCCTGTTCACGCTGGTGCTTTCCGGATTCTTCGACGCGATGGGCACGATCACGTCGGTCTCGGAGGAGGCGGGCCTGGTCAAGAACGGCAAGGTCGAGGGGATGGGCCGCATCCTGCTGGTCGACGGCGCGGGCGCGCTGGCGGGCGGCGTCACCGGATCGGCGCCGAACACCGTGTTCCTCGAATCGGCGGCAGGCGTCGGCGAAGGCGCGCGGACCGGGCTGGCGAGCATCGTCACCGGCGGGTTGTTCACCGCGACCCTGTTCCTGACGCCGATCGCGGCCATCGTCCCGGCGCAGGCCGCGGCGCCCGCGCTGGTGGTCATCGGCGGGATGATGATGGCGCAATGCGCACGGATCCCTTGGCGGGACCTGGATTTCGCGATCCCGGTGTTCCTGACCATCGCGCTGATCCCGTTCACCTACTCGATCACCAACGGGATCGGCGCCGGGCTGGTCGCCTACGTGCTGATCAAGATCTGCAAGGGCAAGATCCGCGAGATCGGCTGGATCCTCGGGATCCTGGCCGCGGTGTTCGGGGTGTACTTCGGGATCGAAGGGATCATGTCGTGGTTCTGATGTTCCTCAACGGCGGCGGGATGCGTGGCGGACCGCTGCACGAACAGTTACAGGGCGCGCCGTTGTGCTGCGTGGCCCGCTCGGCGCCCAAGTATCACTATTTCTCCGTGGGCGACCGGTTCCCGGCGATGCACGAGGGCGGTTCCGCGTCGGTCGTGGGCGAGGTCTACGACCTGCCGCTCACGGTGCTGCGGGATCATCTCGTCCCCGCCGAACCACCGGAACTGGAACTGGGCGTCGTCGAACTGGAGGACGGCGCGGCCTGCCTCGCCACCGTCCTGCGTTCGTCCTATGTGGACTCACCGGACCTGACGGACATCTCCGCGGTGGGGGACTGGCGGGCGTATCTCGCGTCCCGCTAGTGGTCCGTGAAGGCCTCCTTGAGGGACCCAGGGTCCCTCAAGGAGGCCTTCACGGAACGTCAGAGCACGAAGACGAGATCGCTAGCCGCCGCGTGGAACATCTCGGGCGAGCCCGCGTAGAAGGCCCGCCAGACGCCGGGCTTGCGGTGCTCGGCCGAAGCCGCGAAGGCCCAGGTCGTGCCGTTCCAGGTGGCGTCGACCGTCGCCGCCGTGGTCCAGCGGTAGGTGCTGAACGAGAAGTACTGGAGCTCGACCGGGATCGGGTTCGCGGTGTACCGGCCGGGGAACTCGATCGTGCCGGACCCGGTCACTGCCTTGGCCGCGTCCCGGCCCGCCGCGAACGACGTGATCTTCGCCGGGTGGAGCACGACGATCTTTTCGGTGTCGGCGCCCGAGTTCGCGACCGACGGATCGGTGGAGAAGAAGTCGGCGCGGTAGTTGCCGGTGCGGATCGGGGTCAGCGTCGCGCTGTAGGCACCGGCGGCGTCGGTGACCGGCTTGGCCTGCACCTCACCGCAGAAGCCGTTGAAACAGAACGAGATACCCACCTCGGCGCCCGCGATCGGGGTGGCGTCGGCCTTGGTGAGCTTTCCCGAGATCGTGACGGTCTTCCCGGCGTCGATCTTGGTGGCGCTGGTGGTCGCGGTCAGGGGCGACGGCTGCGCCTCGGCGGCGGTCGCGGGCATCGCGCCCGCGGTGAGCAGTGCGGCCACGGCGATGGTGCCGAGTACGAGCTTCCTGATGATCATGGGCTCCCCAAACGGATTCCGGTGTTGGCGACGGCTAGGTCGGCCGGAAGCCGTTGTCCGTTGCGGGGAAATCCCTGTGTTCAGAAGCCCGCCGTCGGTGCTTCACGCATCGGGGAGCAGCGTGCGTGCGAAGGCCACGGACGACGCCCCCGCCACCTCTAGCGCTTCGGTGTTACGCAGCGATCGGCTCAGTACGAACGCCCCTTCGAGGCTGTTCACCAAGGCGATCGTGAGCCGCCGAGCGGACTCGGGTTCGAGGCCGTACTTGCCCAGCTTCTCGGCCCCGGTCTCGATCCACGCGGTGAACACGTCGGCCGTCGCGATCCGGAGTTTCTCGTTGGTGCTCGCGACCTCGAGCGCGACGGTGGCGATGGGGCACGCGTCGGCGTAGTCGGTCGCCTTCAGCGTCTCGGCGGCGCTGGCGAAGCAGGCCTCGATACCGTGGATCAGGTCCGGCTCGTCGGCGAAGAAGATCTCGAACAGCGCGAGGTACATCATCCCCGAGGTGCGGATGACCTCCTCGCCGAGCTGTTCCTTGCCGCCGGGGAAGAAGTGGTACAGCGAGCCGAAGGGCGCGTTCGCCGCTTCGACGATCTGCTTCACCCCGGTGCCGGTGTACCCGTTGCGCCGGAGCAGCTCGGCGCCGGCGTTCACGATGCGTTCCCGCGTTCCAGTCACGCCCTCCATGATAGAGCGTTCTATCAAGTTCCGGTGGTCCCTTCGACCTTGGTTCACCTTCCGGCGCTACCTGCGGTCGATGTTCGCGTGGTGTGCCCGGCCCTAGCGTCTGGAGCCGTTGGGAATCCAAGGAAGAAGGGGGAAGAACATGAAACGGCTCTTGGCCGTGGGGTTGCTCCCGGTGATCGTGAGCGGGTTGCTCGCCGGGGCCGGCACGGCTTCGGCGGGCGTCCCGGCGCACTACACCGGCCAGAAACTGGATTGGCATCCCTGCGCGGCGGAGGAACTGGTCACGTTGCCGCCGGGCACCGATATCGGCGGGCTCGAATGCGCGACGTTCCGCACGCCTCGCGACTGGGATCGCGCGGACGAGCGGCAGGACCTGACCATCGCGGTCAGCAGGCTGAAGTCCACCGGGACTTCGACCGCCTCGCTGCTCACCAACCCGGGCGGGCCGGGCGGTCCCGGGCGCTGGTTCCCGGTGACCTTCCGCGGGCAGGAGAACCTGCGCGAACACCAGGACATCATCGGCATCGACGTGCGCGGGACCGGCAAGAGCACCAACGTCACCTGCCGGGGTGCGGCCGACCTCATCCGGCAGCTGGATCCGCGCGACCGTGACCCGCGCAACCTGAACCAGATCCTGGCCAACGCCGAACACGTGGCCCGGTCCTGCCAGAGCGCCGGCGGTGAACTCGGCCCGTTGATCACCACCCATCAGACGATCAGGGACTTCGATCTGCTCCGGACGCTGCTCGGCCGCGAGAAGATCAACTGGGTCGGCTACTCGGGCGGCACCTGGCTGGGCGCGCATTACGCGCAGCAATTCCCGCAGCGGACCGGGCGGTTCGTGCTGGACTCTTCGACGGAGTTCACCACGGACTGGCAGAAGACGTTCGACCGGCAGCCGGTCGGTTTCGAACGGCGCTGGCGGCAGGACTTCCTGCCGTGGATGGCGCGATACGACGCGAAGTATCACTTCGGCACCAACGGCGAAGAGGTCCGGCAGGCCTACGAGCGGGTCCGCTACGCCTTGTCCCGCAACCCGCTGAACGGGAGCGGGCCGATGGAACTCGATACCGCCATCAGCTACATGCTGTACAAGAAGGCGACCTTCCCGGCGCTGGCCGAACTGCTGGTCAAGGTCCGGGACGCGATGGAGAACCCGGGGGCGAAGGCTGAGGCCAAGGCCGCCGTCGAGGCCGCGGGTGACCATCCCGACGCGCAGGACGCCACCTTCTGGAACACCCTTTGTGGTGAGGGACGGTTCATCGGCACCCGCGAGTCGCTGATCCGCGCTTCGCAGCGGAACCTGGATCGTGGTCTGCTCCTGGCGGGCGGTGGCCCGCTGAGCGCGTCGGTCTGCCTGTTCTGGGACAAGGAACCGCATCCGCTGCCGAAGCTGGACGGCAAAGGCGTCCCGCCGGTGCTGATCGTGCACTCCGAGCACGACCCGGCCACGGCGATCGAGGGCGCCCGGAAGGCGCACGCTGGGTTCGCGAACTCGCGCATGCTGACCGTGACCGGTGAGGGCGACCACGGGCTCTACGCGGACGGGAATCCCAAGGTGGACGAGATCGTGGACGCCTATCTGGTCGACGGGGTCGTCCCCGCCGACCAGAGCGTCCCCGGTATGCCGCTGCCGGTGCCCTAGAAGGCGGCGAGGGTGTGCCAGGCCAGGCCGGCGTCCTCGGCGTCGTCACGGAGGACGACACCCTCGATCAGGCCGTACGGGCGGTCGGCGGCGTAGAAGACCTCGTTGTCGTTCTTCAACCCGAAGGGTGACAGGTCCACCAGGAAGTGGTGCTTGTTCGGCAGCGAGAGCCGGACTTCGGCGACCTCTTCGCGTTCCTTGAGCACAGCCTCTCCCATGGCGTACAGCGTCTGCTGCAGGGAGAGGCTGTGCTTGTCCGCGAAGGTCTCCAGCAGGATCCGCCGGACCTCCGCGTGGCTCGTGGCCCAGTCGATCCCGTCGCCCTGGTAGCGCCAGCGCGCGGTTACGGCGGTGGCGAGGATGCGGTCGTTCGTCTCGGCCAGCGTCGTGTACTCGTCGCGCGGGAAGCCGTGGAACTCCGAACCGGTCGACTTGAGCACCACGAGATCGTCCAAACCGGACACCACCCAGGCCTGGTCGCCCTGGACGGTCACGGCGGTCGTCCGCTTTTCGCTGCCCGCCTGGGAGAACGTGTGATCGTGGCCGGAGATGCGGTTCCAGCCGTGTTCGTCGATCAGGATCCGGGCGCCGGTGATGTGCTCGAACGAGCCGACGAAATGGCGTCCGAGCCGCAGCGCGAAGTCCTCGATCTCGCCGACCGGGGCTTCCTTGGCGAAGGCGTAGACGGTGTTCTTCTGGGTGTCGGTCGCGACGACGTCGGCGTTGTCACCGGTGAGGTGCGTCGCCGCGAGGTCGCCGCGAAGCGACGTCGAAACGGTGAGGTCCTTGAGGTGGTGGACGGTGCCTTCGCGCTGAACGGTGACGAGCCGGACTTCGGCCTTGCCGTACTGGTTGGGGCCCAGGGTGATGGCCACGGGCGATCAGCTCCCTCGATAGGTGGAATAGGCGAACGGGCTCAGCAGCAACGGCACGTGGTGGTGCTCGGTCCCGTCGGCGATGCGGAAGGTCAAGGTGACTTCGGGGAAGAAGGAGTCCGGGCCGAGGTAGGCGCCGGTGTCGAAGACCAGCCGGAACACCCCGGGTTCGAGGGTGTCCGGGCCGAGGTCGCGGATCCGGCCGTCGGCGTCGGTCCGGCCTTCGGCGACGGGATCGCCCGCGCCGGTTTCGAGCCGCACGCCGACGTCCGCGGCGGGCCGTCCCGCGGCGGTGTCGAGGATGTGCGTGGTCACGAGGCTCATGCCGTCACCGCCTTCTCCAGCCGCAGCGCGGCGATCTTGGCCAGCTCTTGACCGGCCACTTCGAGTTCCTTCTCCGGGTCGTTCGAAAGCCTCGAACGCAGGTTTTCCAGCAGTTCGGCGCCACTCTGTCCGCTCGCGCAGACCAGGAAGACGTGTCCGAAGGTCGCTTCGTATTCGGCGTTGGCCGCGGCGAACTCGCGCGCCGCGTCACCGTCCACACCGGACTGTTCGGAGCGCGACCAGCCCGCTTCGGTGCTCTGGCCGCCGGCTTTCTCCCCGATCCGGGGATGGGCCGACATGGCGCGCCGGACCTCTTCGGGGCGCAACGGGGTGAGCGCCTCGGACGCGGCGAGCAGCGCGGCGAGGTCGGCGTACGGGCGCCTGGCCAGCAGGGTTTCCACCCAGCGCGGGACGTCGAGGCAGGCGGTCAGCGCCGGCCGGACGTCCTGTGCGGGAGCCTCGTTGAACTCTCGAATGGTGAGCGGCACGGGAACTGACGGTACGGCGACGATTCGGCCGTCGTCAACATTTTGTTGAATCAGCTCTTCAGTCTTGGTCCCGGTTGAGGTAGTTGTAGACCGTGAACCTCGTGACCCCCAGTGCCTCCGCGACGGTCGACACCGACTTGCGGAGGCCGAACGCGCCGCGTTCCTTGAGCAGCCGCACCGCGCGCTGCTTGGCGGCGCGGTCGAGGGTGTCGAGTTTCCCGCCGAGCTCGCGTTCGACGTCGCCGATGAGGCGGGCGAGGGCGCTGTGCAGTTCGACCGCGGGCTCGGTCGTGTCGTCGCCGACCTGCCGGAGCTGGAGGGTCACGCGCGTGGCGCCGCCGTCCAGTGCCGCCCTGGCGATGGCGGGAAGCGCGTCGAGGAGGGCGTCGGCGTCGCCGCGGACGAGGGTGCCGAGCGGGCCGAAGTCGGCGGACAGGCCCGCGTCTTCCGCTGTGTCGCGGGCTTTGACGGCGTGTTCGGGTGGCGGACCCTCGCCGTGGAACGGTTCGCTGGTGAACTCGGCTTCTAACTGCACGAAGCGAAGGTAGCGCCGCTTGGGCTCGTTGACGAGCAGGGTGGCCGGAGTTAATGTCGGAGTGCGAAACCTCGATTCCACCCAGTGGAAGTTGGAGGCTTTTAGATGGACCTGGTGATCAAAGCCGCCCGAGCCGTGACGGCCGCCGGAGAGGTGCCCGCGACCATCGGTGTCGACGGCGGCCGCATCGTCGCGGTGGAGCCCGCCGGAGCCGATCTGGACGGCGATCGGGTGCTCGAACTCGATGATGACGTCGTGCTGCTCCCGGGTCTGGTCGATACCCACGTGCACGTCAACGACCCGGGCCGCACCGAATGGGAGGGGTTCGCTTCGGCGACCCGCGCGGCCGCGGCGGGCGGGGTCACCACGATCGTGGACATGCCGTTGAACAGCCTGCCGCCGACGGTCGACGTCGCGTCGCTGGAGGTGAAGCGCAAGACCGCCGAGGGCAAGGTGCACGTCGACGTCGGGTTCTGGGGCGGCGCGATCCCCGGCAATCTCGCGGAGCTGCGCGGCCTGCACGAGGCGGGCGTCTTCGGGTTCAAGTCCTTCCTGCTGCATTCCGGCGTCGACGAGTTCCCGCCGCTGGACGCGCGCGGGCTCGAAGAGGCGATGACCGAACTGCGGACCTTCGACGGCATGATCATCGTGCACGCGGAGGACTCCGACGCGATCGATCACGCGCCCGACCCACACGGCGAGAAATACGAAGACTTCCTGCACTCGCGGCCGCGTGGCGCGGAGAACGTGGCGATCGCGCAGGTGATCGAGCTGGCGAGGAAGACCGGCGTCCGCGCGCACATCCTGCACCTGTCGTCCTCGGACGCGCTGCCGATGGTCGAGAGCGCGCGGCGCGACGGCGTCCGGCTGACCGCCGAGACCTGTCCGCACTACCTGAGTTTCACCGCGGAGGAGATCGGCGACGGTGCCACGCAGTTCAAATGCTGCCCGCCGATCCGCGAGGCCGGGAACCGCGAACTGCTGTGGAAGGGGCTCGCGGACGGCGTCATCGACTGCGTGGTGACCGACCATTCGCCGTGCACGCCGGAGCTGAAACGCTTCGACAGCGGCGATTTCGGGCTCGCCTGGGGCGGGATCGCCGGCTTGCAGCTCGGCCTGCCCGCCGTCTGGACCCAGGCGCGGCAACGCGGGTTCGCCCTCACCGACGTCGTCCGCTGGATGGCCGAACATCCGGCCGCGCAGGCGGGGATGTGCCGCAAGGGGCATCTCGCGCCGGGCTACGACGCCGACTTCAGTGTGTTCGCACCCGACGAGGCTTTCGTCGTCGACGTCGCGAAATTGAAGCACCGCAACCCGGTCAGCGCCTACCACGGACGGCCGCTGGCCGGGGTCGTCCGGAGCACGTGGTTGCGGGGCGAGGAGATCACCGGTGAAGACCCGGCAGGCGTTCTGCTGACCCGGGGTGATTGCTGAGATGGAGGATGCCGTGAACGACCGTCCTGAGTGGACAGCCCTGCCCGACCTGGCCTCACGCAAGTTCGGCGGGACCGTGATGTGGGCGACGGACGAGTTGTTCGCCGAGAAGGAGAACCTGGTCAATCCCTGGGTGCCCGCGCATCAGACGGAGACCTTCGGCCCCAAGGGCCAGGTCTACGACGGCTGGGAGACCCGGCGGCACCGCGAGCCCGGCGACGACCAGGCGGTGATCCGGCTGGGCCTGGCGGGCGCGATCACCGGTGTCATCGTGGACACCGCGTTCTTCAAGGGCAACTACCCGCCGTTCGTCTCGGTCGAGGCGTGCGCCGTCGACGGCTATCCCAGCGCGGCCGAAGTGGCCGAAGCGGACTGGGACGTACTGGTGAAACGCGGCGCGGCGGCGGGGCACACCGAGAATTTCTTCGAGATCGGCGGGAGCAAGCGCTACACGCACGTCCGGCTGACCATGCATCCGGACGGCGGCGTGGCCCGGCTGCGGGTGCACGGCACGCCGATCCCGGATCCGCGGCTGCTCGACCTCGGCGCGCTCGACCTCGCCGCGCTGGAGAACGGCGCGGTGGTCACCGGGTGCAGCAACATGTTCTATTCCTCGCCCAACAACCTCTTCTCGCCGGGACTCGCCGCGCATCAGGCCGAGGGCTGGGAGACCGCGCGGCGCCGGGACGACGGGAACGACTGGGTCACGGTGCGCCTCGCCGGCGCGGGCGTCATCCGGTTCGCCGAGCTCGACAACAGCAATCTGAAGGGCAACGCGCCGGGTTGGGCCGCGTTGAGCGGCCGGGACGGCGACGGCGAATGGGTCGAACTGCTGCCCAAGACGCGGTTGCAGCCGGACACACGGCACCGGTTCGCGCTCGCCGCCGGACCCGAGGTGACCGAAGTCCGGCTCGACATCTATCCCGACGGCGGGATGGCGCGCCTACGTCTCTTCGGCGCGCTTTCGGAGTGTGGCCGCGCTGACGTCACTTCGCGTTTCGAGACCGCCCGCTCCTGACGCATTTCGTCCTCTGAATGCGGTAGTTGGCATCGAGAACTACCGCGTTTAGAGGACGAAATGCGGGTCAGGGACGGGCGCCGGGCCGGTTCAGGTACGCGGAGAACAGCGAAAGGACGATGCCGACCGAGAAGATCGCGGTGAGCCACCAAGCGCCGCCGATGGACAGGTTCCACACCAGGGCACCCGCCATGAGCAGTGCCATGACGATGTTCCTGAGCTGCAGCGGCGTCGGTTTGGCCATGCCGCCACCCTCTCACGGGCCGGGCAGGCCCTGGTCAGGGGGCGGACTGGCGACGTGAGCTGATCACGCCGGTGTTGAACCCGGCGAGGTGGAGCCCGCCGGCGAACCGGGCGTGCTCGATCTTCACGCAGCGGTTCATCACCACGTCCAGCCCCGCCTCCTTGGCGAGGTCGGCGACGGGCTCGTGCCA
The DNA here is from genome assembly GCF_041021335.1 of Amycolatopsis sp. SB7-3. Lineage (NCBI taxonomy): Bacteria > Bacillati > Actinomycetota > Actinomycetes > Pseudonocardiales > Pseudonocardiaceae > Amycolatopsis > Amycolatopsis sp. SB7-3. The sequence continues at coordinate 183,276 of NZ_JBFPJQ010000001.1, read as the reverse complement.
CAGGCCCAGCTGAAGCCAGAGCGTGCGCGCTCCGGCCTCGACGACCTCCTCGGCCACGCCGGGGAGGTCGTCGTGCTTGCGGAACACGCTGACCAGGTCGGTCTCGCCGGGCACGTCGGCCAGTGACGGGTACACCGGCCGCCCGAGGAGTTCGTCCAGCCGCGGGTTCACGAAGTTGACCTCGTACTTGCTGGAGGAGAGCAGGTACGTCGCGACGAAGTAGCTCGGCCGCGCGGGATTGTTCGAGGCACCGACGATGGTCACCGACCTCGTCCGGGAGAGGATGCGGCGCCGCTCGACCGCGCCGACGTCGTAGGTCATCCCGCCACCGCCTTGCCGAGCGCCTGATCGAGATCCCACAGGATGTCCTCGACGTCCTCCAGCCCGACCGACAGGCGGATCAGGTCCGCGCCCACCCCCGCCGAACGCAGCTGATCCTCGGAGAGCTGCTGATGGGTGGTGGACGCCGGATGGATGACCAGTGTCCGCGCGTCCCCGACGTTCGCCAGATGCGACAGCAGCTCGACCGAGTTCACGAACGTCTCTCCGGCCGCGCGGCCGCCGTCGACGCCGAAGGAGAACACGGCACCCGGCCCGGCGGGCAGGTACTTCTTCGCTCGGTCGTGGTGCGGGTGACCCGGCAGGCCCGCGTAGTTCACCCAAGCCACCCGGCTGTCGTTCGCGAGGTACTCCGCGACGGCTCGCGCGTTGGCGACGTGGGCGTCCATCCGCTGCGGCAGCGTCTCGACCCCTTGTAGCAGGAGGAAGGCCGAGTGCGGGGAGAGGACTGCACCGATGTCGCGTAACTGCTCGGCGCGGAGCCGGGTGCAGAAGGCGTACTCGCCGAAGTTCTCCCAGTACTTCAGGCCGCCGTAGCTCTCGACGGTCTCGGTCATCCGCGGGAACTTCCCGTTGCCCCAGTCGAACTTCCCGGACTCGACGACCACCCCGCCCAGGGTGGTCCCGTGCCCGCCGAGGAACTTCGTCGCCGAATGCAGCACGATGTCCGCGCCGTGCTCGATCGGGCGGCACAGGTACGGCGTCGCCAAGGTGGCGTCGACGACCAGCGGGATGTCGTGCGCGTGCGCGAGCTCCGCCAGCCCGGCGATGTCGGCGATCCCGCCGCCCGGATTGCCGATGACCTCGGTGAAGATCAGCTTCGTCCGGTCGGTGATCGCGGCCGCGTAGTCCTCGATGCGGTCTCCGCTGACGAAGGTGGTCTCGATCCCGAAGCGGCGCAGCGTCCCGGTGAGTTGCGTGACCGTGCCGCCGTAGAGCCCGCCCGCCGAGACGATGTGGTCGCCTGCCTCGGCGAGGGCGGAGAAGGTCAGGAACTCCGCCGCCTGACCACTGCCGGTCGCGACTCCGCCGATCGCGCCTTCGAGACTGGCCAAGCGTTCCTCGAAGGCCGCGACCGTCGGGTTGCCGATGCGGCTGTAGATGTTGCCGTACTTCTGCAGCGCGAACAGGTTCGCCGCGTCGGCCGCGTCCTCGAAGACGAAGCTCGTGGTCTGGTAGATGGGCACGGCGCGGGCGCCGGTCGCCGGGTCGGGCGTCCCGCCCGCGTGCAGGGCGCGGGTGCGGAAGCCCCAGGTGCGTTCACTCATCGCGCCCGACGCTACCCCGCGTCCCACTCCGTGACCATCGATCCCAGCACGTGGCTACTTGCGGTCCAGGGTGATCACGGTGCCGGGACGGTGACCGTTCCGGCGCGGGGTGACCGGACGCGGTTCACGGGAGACCGCGACCCCGGCCGGCCGGTGCCGGTCCACCGGTAGTACCTCTCGCGAGTTCGTCCGGTCGGCCAGCCGCAGGGACTGGGCCGAGGTCAGCCACTCCTCGGCAGGCTCCGCGATCTCGAGCAGCAGCGCCTCGAATTCCGACCGGGTGGTCTCGAGGATGTGCGGAGCCGCGAGCCAGCGCAGCACCTGACGTCCGGTGACCGCCATCCGCTGGCGCGGCGAGGACACCAGCCGCTGGTCGAAGTAGCGGATCAGCACCTCGTCCACGGTGTCCCACGCGTTGGCCGCGCCGAACAGGTCCAGCACGTCCTCCGAACCGAGGATCTTGAACGCCTCGGTCAGCAGTTGCATGACCTCGACCCGCAGGACGTTCAGGTGACCGTACGAGGTGAACTTCAGGTTGTTCCGCAGGTCGAGACCGCTGCGCCGGACGACCGCCACACTGCCGAAACTCGGGTCGTACGCGCGTTCGCGGACGACGTCGGAGATCCGCTTGTCCCGCCAGAACAAGGCGACCTGGTTGCTGAACTGGGTGAACAGCTGGTGGAAATCGGTGTTCGGCCGCGAGTTCGCAGAGCCGAGCCCTTTGCCGTAGCCGAGGACGCGCCGGTACGCGCTGACGCGATCCCGCCTGGTGTAGCGCAGGACGTCCCGCCGGTCGAACCGGTACAGCCCGAATGCGCCGGGGCCGTCCGAAAGCCGGATGGCGCCGCCCTGGAACAGCTCCTGCAGCTTCTGCACGACGCGGAACACGCCGATCCGTTCGTGCTGGTACAGGTAGTACAGATCGCCGACCGCGATGACCCGTTCCGAGGCGACGGTCTCGTCGTAGGCGTCGACTCCCGGTGGCATCGCCGTCGCGCCGAGGTCCGCGGCCGAACCGTCGCCGAGCCCGACGAGCTGCGCGATCCCGCCGTCCGCCGGCCCCGGTTTGCCCCGCTGTTCCGCCTCGACGGCGGTGAGCATGTCGTCCAGTTGTTTGAGGACCGCGTCGCCGAGTTTCGGATCGCTGCCCAGTTCGTTCGCGAGCTTCCCGGCGACCTGGCCGCGCAAGGCCGCGACCCGGTCGAAGAGTTCCCGGTATTCCTTTTCCGTGCCCATCGTCTTCCTCCCGTACGGGTCCGGCTACTGCCCGGGCCGCTTGCGCGTGGTCCGGGGTTTCGGCGGTTCCTCCGCCTCGGGTGGTGTCTGGCCTTCTCCGGCGCCGTGCCCCTCACGGAGCTCGGCGACCGAAGGCACCGTCGGCGTCCGGCCGGGCGGCGGCGTGAGCTGCGGGGTGGGCGGTGCGGGCGGATTCGGATCGGACGACGACGGCGAGCCGTCCCGCCCGATCGGCTCGGCGATCCGGACGACCTCCTGGAGATGGTCGTCGAGTTCGTCGATGGCCCGCTGCACACGGGAGCTGAAGAATCCCGGGGGAAGCGAGGCGCGGAAGTTGCCCGGCACGTCGCCGTTGGGACCGCCGGTGCTCTGCCGGGGAAGGTTCGCCACGATCCGCTGCAGGCGTTTCGCGATCTGCAGGAACGACGTGCCGACACCTTCCTTGCCCGCCGACTCGATCAGCTTGCCACCCTCGAAGGTGGCGAACTCGCGGATCCAGCGCAGCAGCCCGCCGAGCGACATCGTCCCGCCCTGCGGATCGGGGACGCGGAGCACTTCGAGGTCCTCCTGCTGGACGAACACCGACCGCAGCATCGCGACCACCTCGTCGACCTGCGACGCGGTCGCGGACAGCAGCCGGGAGAGCGCGACCACGGCCGGACCGAAGAACGGCTGGCCACCGGCCGGCTGCGAGAACGGGTCGATCTTGTCGCGTGCGTCCTGCCAGCCCCTGAACAACGAGACCACCCAATCCGTCAGCGTGATGAAGGAGGTCTGGATCCGTTCCTCTTCGATCGTGTTGACCTTGCCCGAGACCAGGCCGAGCTCGTCCCGCAGCTGGCCGAGATGTCCTTGCGTACGGTCTCCGGCCCCGACCGCGAGCCCGCCGTTGCCGAGCAGCAGCAGGAAGAGCTGATCGACCCGCGCCACGCGGATCAGCGGGCTCTCCAGCTCCTGCCGGATCTGTTCGAGGTCGTGCCGGACGAGCGCGCGGAAACCCTCCGCGTTCTCGGGATCCGAGTCCGTCCTCAGTGGACGGAGCGAATCGAGCAGCGCCAGCGAGTCCTTGACCGCGCTCCTGGCCCTCGCCGCGAGCGAGGCCTGACCGCCGGTGACGGCGCCGAGATCGGCCTGGATCGCGTATCCGCGCGGAGTCCATTTCGCCTCGGTGCGCCCTTGGACCTCGTTGAGTTCGAAACTGCCGGTCAGCGCGGCCACGAACCCTTTGGTGTCGCCTTCGCGCCACTTCCAGCCGAGCATGTCGCTGATCGTCTGTTCGGCGAGTTTGCCGGGGGCCGCCGCCTGCGGTGGGTACTGCCCGGTCGACAGCGGATACGCGCTGTCGATGTCCTGTGCGCGCGGCAACGTCGCGCCGCGGTCGTCGTTGATCGTCATCGGGTCGCCCCACATCCCTTGAATTCGGCCAGTTCCACTGCTTCACGCCAGCACCGCACCATCACGTCCTCCGCCGAGGACAAGGCGGTGGCGCATTGGTCCACCCCGGCGTGGAAGCTCTTCGCCCAGCCCCGCCATTCCTGTTCCCGTCCGTGCACCGCGCGCAGCAGCCCGGAGACCGCGTGGTGCGAACGGCAGTGCCCGTCCACCCGCCGCCGCAGGTTCAGCAGCGACGACGCCGTGGTGTGCAACGACTCCGCGCTCACCGGGCCCTGTGTCGCGCGTGTGGCCGCCTCGATCTCTCCGGTGCCGTCGAGGACGACCTCGGCGAGATGATCCGCCGCGGCCAGCCCGACGCCGGCGGGCCGGTCTTCGGCGACGCTGATCTCCAAGGCCCGCCAGCACGCGGCCACCTGGTTCACTTCCTTGCCCAGCCGGGAGAATTCGGTGTCGAGCGTCATCTCGCCCTCCTGCCGAGCTCTTCCATGAAGAAGCCGAAAAGCCGTTTCGGCGGGGCCATCCGTTCGTCGAGCGCGAACCGGACCGCGCCGATCAGGAACCGTTCCGGCACGACGCCGGGGGAGACCCCGTCGGCCAGCCTGCCGGCGGCTTCTTCGATCATCGCCTGTTCCTTGGCTTCGAACCGCAGCACCTTCGCCAGGGGACGGTGCCCCAGCGAGGGGAACGACGTGAAGCACATCGCGTCCACCACCACGGGGATCGCCTTGTCCGCCGTCCTCAGCAGCGCCGGTGGCGCGTTCACCAGCTTCGCCCGCGGGTACAACTTGTGCCACATCTCCGCATACGCCTCCGCGTGCCGGGCGAAACCCATGCGGCGCAACAGCTCCACCGAGATCTTCGCGCGGAGGTACGGCACCGGGTGCACCGCGCGCGGGGTGAATCCCGTCGTTTCGAGTTCGGTGCGCCCGATGACGTCGAACAGCGAACCGACGACCGCCGGGCCACCGAGCAGCAGCGCGGACAGATCGGCGAACGTCTCCCGGTTCCACCTGACCCAGACGCCGGTCACCTCCCGTGGGACCCCCGCTTCGACGAGCCTCGCCGCCACCTGCAGCGGGATCGCCCTGGCGATGCCGAGATCGTTCTGCAGGTTGTGACTCACCTCGTGCAGGACCGCGCCGAGCGTCCACGGGTTCACCAGCCGGTGATACGGAAGCTGGATCAGCGGAAAGGGATTGAGCCGGTTCCCCAGCCGCCGCAAGGGAATCCCGCGGCGCGAGGTGGCCGGGCCGGATCCGGTGCGCAGGTAGCAGAACGGTGGCGGGGTCGGGATCGACCGCCAGCGCCCGATCCCGAGGTAGGCGTACTGGTAGCAGTCGAGCGCCACCCGGTCGCACGCCACGAGCCACGGGGCGAACGCGCCTTGCCGCTGGTTGAACAGATCGAGGTAGAAGTCCCAGACCCCTTCGGTGGTCTTGACCCAGCGCTGTGCCCGGGATTTCGCCCGCAGCAGCCGGGCGAGTTCGGCGCGTTCCGGCCGTTCCACCGCCTCGTCCGCGGCACGGCGAACCGCGCGGGTCGCGGAGTACAACGGCTTCCGCAAGGTCGCCATCGTCCGGTTGACCGCCGCGAGATGCGCCCGGCTCGGGCCGGTGGCCGGGTCACCGAACTCCGACCAGCGGAACGGCCGCAGCGCCTCCAGATGCCGTTCCACGTTGGTGGCCTGGGACAGCACCCAAGCCGTCAGCTCGTCGTCCCCGGACGGCCTCGCCCGCCGGAACCCGGTGGACGAGGCCGATTCACCGGATGCCGCGGGCAGCGCCTCAGCGGCGGCGCGCACGGCCGCGCGCCTTGCCACGACGGGCGGCGCCCGCCCGGCCCCGGGACTGTGTCCGGCGCCCGCCGCGGGCGGCGGGACGGCGACGGCGCTGCTGGGGACGGCCGCGGCGCCGCTGCTGGCTCCGGCGGTTCGCGGGCGCGTTCTGCGCGCTGTTCACGGTGTGGCCGACCAGCCTGCGCGTGATGTACCGGGCGTTGATCGGGCGGCCGTCGGCGTACCGGCGCCCGACGTCGCGCGCGGTGCGGCCGATGATCTTCGGGATGTGCCGGACGGCGCGGCGGGTCGCCGGGTTCCGCCACAGCTTGCGCCCGAGGTTGACCGCGCCGCGGATCAGCTGCGGACCGTGTTTGATGATCTTCGGTGCCGCCCATTTCGCCGCCTGGAACGCCAGCGGCGCGAGCGCGCCGAGGAAGGCCTCCGCCTCGTCCTCGGTCTCGGCGTTTTCGGCCTGGAAGGCCAGTTGCGCCATCATCTCGGCGTCGGGATAGACCCGCCGTGCCGGATGCGTGAAGTCCTCGTCCTCGGATTCCAGTTCGAACTCGTCCTCGAGTTCGCGGACGACGGCCTCGAACTCGGACTCGAATTCGTCTTCGTCCTCGTACTCGCCGTAGACCTCGTCCTCCAGCTCGTCTTCGAGCTCCCGGGCCAGGCCGCCGAGCTCGTCTTCGAACTCGTCCTCGTCCTCGAATTCGCCTTCCAGTTCGTCCTCGAGTTCGTTTTCGAACTCGGCCTCGAGTTCACGGCTCAGCTCGTCTTCCAGCTCGCCGTCCACTGCCGCATAGCCACGGCTCATAACCGTTCTCCTCTGCTCCGGTGAAAATCCGCGATCGCCGGCGCGGTGCGTCGGTGAGCACTCACCCGACACTGCCCGCGCACCCGGGGGCACCGGTAGTCACACGTTCTTGCGTGACATGAATCGACTAGTTCGTACTTGTCACACAAACCGACGATGCGCTTTTCCTGTCGGAGGGGTTTGCTGGAGAAGGAGGGAGACCTAGAGGGGGGAGGCCGGTCTATGTCCACGAGCCCGGTGATGGGATTTCCTGCGTCGTCGCTACACGATCTCGCGCGGCAGCGGGCGACGGTCGTCACGGAGGACGAAACCGTACGAAAGCTGGCGAGATCACTCGTCAGACGTGTCATGGAACTGAACGATGGGGGCGCCGTGCAGCGGAAACCGCTGCTCGACGTCACCGAGCACGGCGTCAGATGCCTGCTCGTGCCGGTGACGCCGGAACCGCACGACTTGCTCAGCCCGCGCGAGCACGAGGTGGCGCGCATGGTCGGCCGCGGCTATACGAACAAGCAGATCGCCGGCGTGCTGGAAATCAGCCTGAACACGGTTTCCGCGCATATGCGCCGGATCTTCACCAAACTGGGGGTCGGCAGCCGGGCGGCGATGGTGGCCGCGTTGACCGGTGAGAATCTCGCCGCCGGATGAGACGGGATTCCCACGCGTCCCATTGGCCACAGAACCGCGTCGGCGGGCCTGAGCGCGCAGGCCGGGTTGGTCGTGAGTGGCGTTTCGGGTTCTAACCCGAAACGCCACTCACGACCACCTGTACCGATCGGCCCCTGCCGACGTTGCGAAACCCTGCCAATTCACCTTGTCCCGTAAAGAAACCGCGCACTAACCGAGTGCGGCGCGAAGCCGCCGGTCCCGTTCTGCCGGGGTCTGCCGGGGGCAACTGGTGCACTTCGGATTGCCGGCTTCGTAGATCAGGCAACAGGAAGCACGGCGCACCACGGTGTTCCGCCCGACCCGGGAGAACCGAGGCTCCGGCATCCCGAGCCCGATCGCGGCCACGAGCGCGGCCGCCAGCGCGATCGCCCGTTCGGTGTCGCCGGTCCACAGCAGGCGGTTGCCGATGGAATCCGTGGCGATCGCGCCCAGCGCGCGCGGATTCGCTTTGGTGACAGCCGAGATCGTGCCGATCGCGGTGCCCAGCGTTCCGGCGAACGCGGCACCGAGTTCGGCAAGCCCGCCGTTGAGGGCCCGGGAAGACCGGGCGCCGGTGAAACGGCCGTCCGGCACGAGGGCGATCGTGACGGCGTCGAGTGACGGGTCCAAGGGTTCGCCGCGCACGAGGGATTCCACCGAAGGAGCGACGAGGACGGAGGAGAGCGAGTACCACCAGATCGTGCCGAGGACTTCGGGCCGTGAGCAGCCGTAGAGCTTCGCGGCGCCGCCGATACGGGCGCTGACCCAGGCGGCGTCGGCGAGCAGTGTCGCGGGTGCCTCCATCAGGACACCGGCCGGTACAGCGTGACACTGAACGAAGTGGTGACGTCCACCGATCCGGTGATCGCGTCGAGGCGTTCACGTCTGCCGTCGCGGTGGAGGTGATGCGCGCTCGGGCCCATCTCCACCACCTGACGGATCTGGCCGGGCGTCAACGTCACCTGCTGGGTGACCTCGTGCCGGTCCACCCGGGTGAAGCGTTCGCCGAGGGTGTCCTCCAGCCGCGCGTCCTTGCTGCCGTCGACGGAGATCACCAGGTCGCCCAGCTCCCGGAGGTGCCCGGGGTTCGGCGTCGCGACGACCAGCAGCCCGTCCTTCGTCAGGACGCGGTGGAACTGCGGGGCGTTGCGCGGCGCGAAGACGTTGAGGATCAGCGACGCGCTCGAATCAGCCACCGGCCAGGGCTCCCAGAGATTCCACACGGCCGCGCCCGCGCGCGTGTGCGCGCGAGCGGCCCGGCGCAGGGCGACGGCGGAGACGTCGAGTGCCAGTCCGTACGCGGCGGGAACGGCGTCGAGCACGTGCGCGAGGTAGTAGCCCGTGCCCGCGCCGGCGTCGATGACCATCCCGTCCTCGATGCGCTCCGAAGCCACCTTCGCGAGAGCGTCGGCGAGGGGCAGGTAAACGCCCGACGAGAGGAGGTCGACACGGGCCGCGACCATCGGCGCCGTGTCCGCGGTGCCCGCCGGGATGCGGGCATGCAGAAGGTTGACGTAACCCTGCTTCGCCACGTCGAACGAGTGGCCCCGATCGCAACGCACCGTGCGCTCGGTTACCCCGACCGGGTCACCGCAGACCGAACACCGCAACGACCGGACGATCGCCGGTGGCAGAGGGTCATGGCCGGATACACGCGCGTTCATGTCCCTATTCGACCACGAGGTTTCGCAACCGGACAGAACGCACCAGGTCAGCGGAAACCTGGCCGTAACAACGCCGCACCGACAGTTCACGCGGGTGAAACCTGAATCGCCGCCCGAGGAAACACCCCGGTCCAAAGATTCCTGCGCAGTACACCCCAGGCACGGGAGGAAGATTGTGCTGAACGCAGGAGACACCGCATGGGTGTTGATCAGCGCCGCGCTGGTCATGCTCATGACACCGGGATTGGCGTTCTTCTACGGCGGCATGGTCCGCGCGAAGAGCGTTCTGAACATGTTGATGATGAACTTCATCGCGCTCGCCGTAGTCGGTGTCCTCTGGACGCTGTACGGCTTCACGATGGCGTTCGGCAACGACGTGGGCGGCGGGTTGCTCGGGAACTTCGACTTCGCGGGTCTCTCGACCATCTCCGGCAAGCTCGCCGGATTCGCGACCGCCGCGACCAGCACCACGCCCGAGGTCGCCTGGCCCGGCGCGGACGCGCTGCCGCTGTTCGCCTTCGTGATGTTCCAGCTGATGTTCGCGATCATCACGCCCGCGCTGATCTCCGGTGCCATCGCCGACCGCGCCAAGTTCTGGGGCTGGACGCTGTTCGTCGCGGTGTGGGTGACCATCGTGTACTTCCCGGTCGCGCACTGGGTGTTCTCGTTCAACGGCTTCATCAGCGCCGATTCCGTCGGCGGCTGGATCGCCAACCAGCTCAAGGCGCTCGACTTCGCCGGCGGTACCGCGGTCCACATCAACGCCGGTGCGGCGGGTCTCGCGCTCGCGATCGTGCTCGGCAAGCGCAAGGGCTGGCCGAAGGGCACCGGACGCCCGCACAACGTGCCGTTCGTGCTCCTGGGCGCCGCGCTGCTGTGGTTCGGCTGGTACGGCTTCAACGCCGGTTCGTCGCTGGCCGCCAACGACCTCGCCGCCGTCGCCTTCACCAACACCACCGTGGCGACCGCGGCCGCCGTGCTCGGCTGGCTGATCATCGAGCAGATCAAGGTCGGCAAGCCGACCACCCTCGGCGCCGCTTCCGGTGCCGTCGCGGGGCTCGTCGCGATCACCCCGGCGGCGGGTTTCGTCAGCCCGCTGGGTGCCATCGCCATCGGTCTCATCGCCGGTGCCCTGTGCGCCCTGGCGATCAGCCTCAAGTTCCGCTTCGGTTTCGACGACTCCCTCGACGTCGTCGGCGTCCACCTCGTGGGTGGTCTCGTCGGCACGCTGCTCATCGGCTTCTTCGGCACCACCAGCGTCAACTCGCTCGGCGTCGACGGCCTCTTCTACGGCGGCGGCCTCGGCCAGCTGGGCAAGCAGGCGCTCGCGGCGGCCGTGGTCCTCGGCTACTCGTTCGTGCTGACCTTCGTCATCGGCTGGGTGATCAAGAAGCTCGGCGGATTCCGCGTCAGCGCGGAGGACGAGGTCAGTGGTATCGATGAGGCCCAGCACGCGGAGAGCGCGTACGACTTCACCGGTTCGGGCGGCGGCCTCGGCCAGCCGAGCTCCATCCCGGTCAAGACGTCCACCGGAACCGCGGCCACGAAACTCGAGGAGAGCAAGGCATGAAGCTGATCACCGCGATCGTCAAGCCGTTCACGCTCGACGACGTCCGCTCCGCGCTGGAGCAGCTGGGCGTGCTCGGCATGACGGTCAGTGAAGTACAGGGCTACGGCAGGCAGAAGGGCCACACCGAGGTCTACCGGGGTGCCGAGTACTCCGTGGACTTCGTCGCGAAGCTGCGGGTCGAGGTCGTCACCGACGATTCCAACGTCGAGAAGGTCCTCGACGCGATCACCACGGCCGCCCACACCGGCAAGATCGGTGACGGGAAGATCTGGGTGACGCCGGTGGAGACGGTCATCCGGGTACGCACCGGCGAGCGCGGCTCGGACGCCCTATAGGCGCCCACGATGGCCGACGGGGGTGAACTGGTCAAGGCCACCGAGCGTTTGCTCGAGGGCAGGCACGGGAGGTTGGGCGCGGCCGCGTTGCGCGCGGCATGCGTCGACCTCTACGAATTCTGGTTGGGCAAGGGCGCTTCGGCGGCCGGCGTCGACACCGCTGAACCCGGTGTCGCGCTGGCCGCCGTCGGCGGCCTGGGGCGCAGCGAACTGGTGCCCTTCTCCGACCTCGATCTGTTGTTGCTGCACAACGGGAACTCGCGGGTCGGCGAGATCGCGGACGCGATCTGGTACCCGTTGTGGGATGCCAAGATCGGCCTCGATCACTCGGTCCGCACGCCGGGTGAGGCGCTGAAGGTGGCGTCGGAGGATCTGCGGACCGCGATGGGGCTGCTCGACATCCGCCACATCTCCGGGGACGCGGAAATCACCGCCAGGCTGGCCGCCGCGGCACGGGACCAGTGGCGGCGGACCGCCCGGAAGCGGATGGACGAACTGTCGGACGCGGTCCGGCAGCGCTGGGCCCGAAGCGGTGAGATCGCACAGTCCGCCGAGCCGGATCTCAAGCACGGTCGAGGCGGCCTTCGCGACTTCGCCGTCCTCGAGGCGCTGGCGGCGGCACAGCTGACGGCGAGGCCCGGCGAGGAACTGCGGGCGGCCAAGAGCCTGCTGCTCGACGTCCGGACGGAACTGCGTCGCGAACTGCGCCGGGAGCGGGACATCCTCAGCGCGCCGGAAGCCGAGACGGTCGCGGGCGAACTCGGCTTCGGCGATCGGTTCACGTTGGCGCGCAAGCTTTCCGGCGCCGGGCGGACGATCGCGTACGCGGTCGACGTCGCGCTTCGGTCCACTGTGGAGCCACCGAAGGCGCGGTTCGGCCGCCGTCCGGTGCGGACTCCGCTCGACGAGGGTGTCGTCCTGCACGGCAACGAGGTCGCGCTGGCGCGGGACGCCTTGCCCGCCAAGGATCCGGCCCTGCTGCTGCGGGTCGCCGCGGCGTCGGCCCGGATCCGCAAGCCCATCGCGCACGGGACCCTGCGGGCACTCGCCGACACCGCGCCCGAACTGCGTGCGCCGTGGCCCGCCGACGCCCTCAAGGCGCTGGTGGAACTGCTCGGCGCCGGCGAGGGACTCGTCGACGCCGTGGAGGCGCTGGACCGCACGGGCCTTTGGGCGCGCCTGTTCCCCGAATGGGGTGCGGTGCGGGATCTCCCGCCGAGATCGCCGGTGCATTCGTGGACCGTCGACCGGCATCTCGTGCGGGCCGCGGTCGAGGCGTCGAAACTGACGACCACCGTCTCGCGGCCGGACCTGCTGCTGATCGGCGCGTTGCTGCACGACATCGGCAAGGGCCGCGACGCGGACCATTCCGAACTCGGCGCGAAGATCAGCGCGCAGGTGGCGGCCCGGCTCGGGTTGTCGACGGCCGATTCGGCGCTGGTGTCGGCGATGGTGCGGCATCACCTGTTGCTGCCGCATACCGCGACGCGGCGCGACATCAGCGATCCCGCCACGATCCAGCGGGTCACGAAGACCCTCGACGAGAACCTCGTCCTGCTGGAACTGCTGCACGCCCTGACGACGGCCGATTCGCTGGCCACCGGGCCGGGCGTGTGGACGGACTGGAAGGCGCGCCTGCTCGCCGAACTGGTGTCCGGTTGCGAAGAAGCGTTGCACGGCAAGGGGTTCGTACCGCCGGAGCCGATGGGCGCCGAACAACGGGAGCTCGTCGCCGAAGCCGTCGCGTCCGGCCGCGGCGAGGTGCGCATCACCGCCGCCGGCAAGGTGGTGACGGTGGTGCTGGCGGTCCCCGCTCGCGCGGAACTGCTGGCTCCCGCGGCCGGGGTGCTCGCGCTGAACTCGCTCGAAGTCCACGCGGCGGTGCTGCGCGGGCACGACGGAGGACGGGCGGGAGTCTTCACGGCGTCACCGAAATTCGGCTCGCTGCCCGACGTCACACTGCTGCGGGAGCAGTTCGCGCGGGCGGTGGCGGGGACGCTGCCGCTCACCCAGCGGCTCGCGGCGAAGGAACGGGACTACGGCGGAGGGGAGACGCCGCCGGCCGGGGCGAAGGTGATCTGGTTCGACGACGAGACCAGCGGGCGCGACACGGTCGTCGTCGAACTGCGGGCCGCGAACCGGATCGGCCTGCTGTACCGGGTCGCGGGCGCGTTGCGCCGCTGCGAGGCCGAGGTGCGGTGGGCGAAGGTGGCCACACTCGGCGGTGCCGTCGTCGACTCGTTCGCCGTCGCGCCGCGTAGTGGCCGGGTCGACCAGGCGTGGCGGTCGAAGGTCGAAGCGGCGCTGCTGGCGGCAGCTTCCTGACGTTCGGGGTGTCGTGCGGGTCACGGAAGGTGGCGGTGGCAGGATGTGCGCGGTCGAGACCTGAAGGAGCCGGAGGGGGTGAGCGCGTGCCCGGTCCGCAACGTGTCACGCTGCCGCCGACCGTCGTCGCCTCCCATCTCCGCGCGTGCGCGGACGACCTCGCCGTCTCCCTCACCGCGTCCGGTCCCGCCGCGACCGTGCCCGAGCTTCTCAGTGTGGTTCGGCACCTCGTCGCGGGCCAGCAGGCGCTGGCCATCGCGCTCGAAGGTATGGCGGGCCGGGTCGAAGGGGGCGGCGAAGGCGCGCTGGCCACCGCCCCGACGGTCGACGTCGAGGTGGTCGCCGAAGTGCTCCGTGCGGCGGCCACCGCTGTCGACTGTTCGGCCGAGGCACTCGCCGAATCGCGTCCGTCATTCGAATGTGTGAGCGATTCGGTAGCCCCTGACACCCGTTTGTAGCTGTCCCGCCGCTTCGGCGCGTGGATACGCTGACCAGGCGGAGGTGGGCCATGCGCGCGGTGTGGAAAGGCACGATCGGATTCGGGACCTACGCCATTCCGGTTAAGGCGTACAGCGCGACCGAGGAGCACAACATCCCCCTCCACCAGGTGCACGAGCCGGACGGCGGCCGGGTGCGGGTGAAGTGGGTCTGCGAGGTCGACGGCGCCGAGGTGCCCGCGGCCGAGATCGCGAAGGGGTACCCCGTCCCCAACGGCGACGTCGTCCTGCTGACCGCCGGCGATTTCGCGTCGCTGCTCGCGCCGACCACCCAGTCGATGGACGTCGTCGGCTTCACCCCGGCCGACCAGGTCGACCCGATGTACTTCGCCCGCAGCTACTACCTGGAACCGGAGCCGGCGGGCACCAAGCCGTACGTGCTGTTGAGCGAGGCGCTGCAGCAGTCCGGGCGGATCGCGATCGTCAAGGTGACCTTGCGGCAACGCGAGACACTGGGCGCGCTGCGCGTGCGGGACCAGGTGATCCTGCTCGAGACGATGCTGTGGCCCGACGAGATCCGGCGACCCGACTTCCCGTTCCTGCACGAGGACGTCGATCTGCGGCGCGGGGAACTGCGAAACGCGGTCTCGCTGATCGAAGACCTCACGCGGGATTTCGAGCCCGGCCGGTACACCGATCGCTACCGTGAGGCGCTCGAAGCGCTCATCCAAGCCAAACTGGACGGCGACGACGTCCTCCAGCCGACCGCGGCCGAACAGGCCGAAGGTGTGACGCGGCTGCTGGCCGCCTTGCAGCAGGGCCCGGTCGAGAAGGCCAACGAAGCGGCGGAGAAGGCACGCCAGGCGCGGACGCGGGCGAAGCGGGCTTCGTCGTCGGCCAAGACCAGTTGAGTAGATCTACTCAGGGGGAGTTGGGGGTCTTCACGCTGCCGTGACCCCAGGGTGACCGGGCAAGGTTATGCCATCGCGCGGAGAGAGCGCGGGCAGCGAATCGCCTGGTACTGGGGGTCCGGCGATACCGAGTCCCGCGAAGCTCGCCAAGTGTGCTTACGGTCGGCTCGCGGGGAGGCGAGCCTTCCGTAGGGGCTCCGGTACCGGTCTGCGAGGGGCGATCGGTCCCGGAGCCCTGTTTGCGTGCTAGAGCCGCTTCGCCGCACGGAACGCCTTCGCGTAGGTGCCTTCGCCGTCGATCAGCGAGGTGCCACCGGCGTCGCCGAAGGTCGGGCCGTTCGCGACCTTCCGGCTCGACAGGACCCGCCGCCTGCCGTCACTGTCGAGACCGAGATAGATGCCCGTATGCGACACCCGGGCCCCGAGCGCCGGCTCCAGGTTGAAGAACAGCAGATCGCCGGGCTGGAGGGCCGAATAGTCCACGGCCTGCGTCTTGGCGTCCTCGATCAACTGGGTGCCCGGCCCCAGCTCCGACATCGCCCAGGCACGCCGCGGCAACCCCGGCCCTTTCGTGTTGCCGCCGAGCAACGGGTAACCCGCGCGGTAGCCGTAAACCATGCGCACGAAGCCGGAGCAGTCGAGCGAGCCGAACCGAGCCCGCTCCGCCTTCTCGTGCTTGTCGGGGAAATCCCAGTCGATGCCGAGGTAGTCGTAGAAGTCCGATTTTTCGAGGCGGCCTTCGGCGCTGTCGGGACCGAAGGCCGCGTCGCCCGCGACACGGAGCTTCTTGGATGTCTGGGGAGCGAAACCGTCGGTGTATTGCAGGGCTATCGCCAGCAGGTCCGGCGACGTGTCGCCGAGGGCCTTGGGCAGCCAGTCGCGGAACCACGCTTCGTTCTCCGCGCCCGCTTTCCACGGTTCGGGAGCGAATCGGATCCAGGCGGACGAGGTGACGGTGGCCGCGGTGAACTTCGGTTCGGCGAACGTCCGGCTCTTACCGGTCAGCATGGCCGAGCGGGATCCGTCGGTGAGGGCCGCCAGTTGAGTGCCGAGGGAATCCCGGACGACGGTCCTGGCGGGGTTTTCGAGCCGTTCGTAGGTGTATCCACCGATCGCCGCGTCGCGATCCGCGACCGCCGACGCCGACACCGCGGTGATGTCCTGCTTCTCCTGCTTGGCGACGTAGACCGCCGCGGTGCCCGACACCCCGATCACCGCGGCCAGCACACCGATCCGGATCGCTTTGCGCATCGACGTCCTCACAACGTGGGAACCAGCCCGACCAGCACGCCGCTGATCAGGATCGCGTAACTGGCGAGGCTCACGCCCCCGGTGGCGAGGACGGTCGCGGCCGGCGGTTGCCGGACCAGCTGGTAGGCCACCAGCCCGGGGACCACGAAGCCCAGCGTCTGGTGCACGAACAGCAGTGGGAAGTCGGCCTGCAGGACCAGCAGCAGGGTGGTCTGCAGGACGACCCCCAGCAGGACCACCGCGGCGAACAGGCGTTTGCCGTAGAGGATCACCACCCGCTGCAGGATCTTGGTGCCCGCATAGGTCAGTGCGGTCATGAGCACGATGATCGCCGCGCGCCGGAAGTCCTCGACGATGGTCAGCGCGATCCAGCCGGGCGTGATCATGCCGCCGGGGGACAGATTCGTGGTCAGGTAGCAGACCAGGGAAAGCAGCAGTCCGATGGCGAGCCCGATGGTGGCGACCTCGGGGGAGAGCGAAGTGGTGAGCATCAGGAGGCGGCCGTTTCCAGTTTCGCGAGTTCGTCGATGAGCAGTTCGCCCTGACCGTGGATGTTGCCGATGGCGATCAGCGAGGCGTGGCGGTCGATACCTCCGATGATCTTGCGCAGGAGCTCTTCGGAAGGCCGTGAGCCGCCGAGGTCGACGACGCGGTCCTGCCACTCGTCGGGGATCGCGATCCGGGCGCTGCGCGTCGGCTCACCGATCAGCACCACCCGTTCCGGTGCGACCCGCGGGATCAGCGCACCCATCTGGCCGTTGCGCTCGACCCGGTCGGGGCGGCAGTTGATGATCACGTGCAGCGGATCGGCGATCGCCCCCTGCGCACGGAGCTGGTCGATGTTCATCAGGGTCGATTCGGGATCGTTGGCGGCGAAGACGTTCGCGAAGCGCACGAGCCGCCGTCCCGCGCGGTAGCGGTGGACCTGGAGCACCCCGGGGTCGGGCGGCGCGTCCCACATCCCTTCCAGCGCCAGGCGCCGGTTGACCTTGAGCAGGTCGGCGACGGCCAGCGCGATCGCCACGTTCTCCTTGAACGTGATCCAGCCGAATCCGCGCATCTCCTCGTCGGTGACGCTCTCCGGATCGACGGCGATCAGGCGGCAGTTCCGTTTGTCCGCCTCCTCCTGGAGGATCGCGAGCCGGTCCTTCTCCGCGGTGAGACAGATCCCGCCGACCGGCATCGAACGGCTCAGCGAGCGTGCCACGTCGTCCAGCGTCGGGCCCATCTCCGCGAGATGGTCCTCCCGGACGTTGCACAGCACGCCGATGGTGGAGCGGATCAGCTTGCTCTGGTTGATCTCCTGGAGGTCCGGCATCACCGCCATGCACTCGATCACCAGCGCGTCGGGCCGGTACGCGGCGGCACGGCGGACGATGCCGATCTGCTCGACGACGTTGGCGATGCCGAACTTGCGGTAGACCGGCTCCTCACTGCCGTCGGGGTGGATGAACCGGGCCGCCGTGCCGGTCGTCTTCGCGGTCGTCACGAGGCCGCCGCCCCGCAGCGCGCCCGCGCAGAGGCGCGTGATCGACGATTTCCCGCGGATGCCGTTGACCAGTACCCGGGTCGGGATGCTGTGCAGGTTGCGGTAGTGGCGGCGCTGTTCGGCGACGCCCGCCGCGAGCATCGCGACCGAGGCCGTGAGGAGCACGAAATAGAGGAACGTCATCGCCGGCTCCGGCCTCGTTCCGCCAATTCGGGCTCACGGTGCCGCCGTGCCTGCGGCTCGGCCGACCGCGGCGCGCGGGGTTTCCCCGGCTGTGGTTCGCGCCTCCGGGCCTGCCGTGGCCGGTCACGATCGGGCTCGATCCGCTGGAGCAGTTTGGTCTCGTCGGTCGCCGCGCCGACCGGACGGCGGACCTCGCCGAGGCGGGCCTTGCCGTCGGTCAGCGCTTGACGGCAGATCTCGACACAGGAGGCGATGGTGCCGATCTCGTCCTGGCGCTGGGGGTAGACCACCGCGCCCATGCCGACGCCCTTGGCGATCGGCACGGCGCTTTCGGCCACCCGCCGCAACGGCAGGACGACGACCAGCAGGTGCCAGGCGAACGACATCAGGGCGACGACGGCCGTGAGGAGCGCGGCGACCCTGGCACCCGAGCGCACGGTGTTGTCGGCGACGCCCAGGGCGCCGATCGGCTGGTCGGCGACCACGACCCAGTTCAGCTCGGCGACACTGCCCTCGTCGGCGAGGCGGCTCGCGACGACCAAGGACGAATCGGTGCTCTCACGGGCGTCCTTGCCGGATTGTGCGGCGACGACGTTCTTGACCAGCACGGAGTCGGTGAGTTCGGAGAAGGCGAGGTAGCCCTGGGTGTCGGCGATGGTCCGCCTGCCCTCGTCGACCACCCGGACGCGGCCACCGGCCGAGCCGAGCACCGAAGCCATCCTCGGTATGTCGTACTCGGCGACCAAGACGTTCTTCGAGTCCGGCAACTGCGCGAAGGCGTACACCACGGGCACCCGGCCGCTGGTGTTGTGCTGGCGGATACCCGAACCCTCGGGCAGCTTCCCCGTATCGCGAAGCGACTCGCGCCCCTCGCTGTGCAGCACCTTGCCTTCCGCGTCGGCGACGTAGACGCTGCGGAACCGGCTTTCGTTCTCGGCGAGCTCCCCGAGCATGCCGTCGAGCCGGTCAGGCCGCACCGTGGACCCGAGCCGGGCGACGGAGCGCAGATCGCCGAGACCCTGGGCGAGGCTGCGGCGCAGGGTTTCCGCCGAATGCGTGACGCGGCCGCCGTACTCGCTGAGCACGGCGGGGGAGACCGCGGCGTGCTGACGGCCGAGGGTCGCGGCGACGGCGACCGACCAGCCGAGCAGCGCGAGGGTGACCATCGCGACGGCGAGCTGCGCGGAGAGGATCGGCTTCACCTTGGCGCCGGGCCGTCGCCTGGCGAGTTTCGACCGGTAGCGCTCCACCGCGCGGGTCAGCCGGTTCACCTCACGGATCCTGGACTGCCACACCGGCTTGCCGAGCTCGCCCGCCGCGACCGCGAGCGCGTCGGCACGAAGGCGGAGGACCGGTTGCACGACGGTGCGCCGCAGCAGCACGAACCCGGCGATGGCGAGTACCAGCAGCACGGCGGCCGGAATCAGGCCCGGCCAGCGGACCGGCACCGGCTCGACCGGGAACCGGCTGAGGGTGACGGCCGACATTCCGAGACTTCCCGTGGTGCCGTCCGACACGATCGGGGCATAGGACACGACCGGTGCGATCCGCTCGCCCGGTTTGGCCGGATCCGTCGCGGCGTCGCCGGTGAGGACACCCGATTCCCCCGTCGCGGCGGCCGCCGCCGCGCGGGTGAGCAGGCTCTGGGCGACGCTGTCGGTTTCGGGTACGTCGGCGCCGGACGACGAGAGCAGCACACCGTCCGGGGTGACCAGCCGGATCTGCCGCACGGTGCCGTTGTCGAGCTCCGCCGAGACACCACGCAGCGGGGTCGACACGACGAGGAGCCTGCCGGCGCGGGCGCCGGTGAGCGGCAGCGCGGTGAGGACGAGCGGACTGTCGCCGGGCCGGGCGATCGGGCGGACGACGAGGTTCGTGACGTCGACGTCGCGGAGGTTCTCGACCGCCACCGGCTCACCATGGGTGGCCACGACCCTCTTCGCGGCGGGGTCGAAGACGGCGATTCCGCGCCAGTCGGGGTATGTCTCGCCGAGGCGGGCGAGAACCGCGTTGTCGGAGGTCTCGTCGAACACGCCGGAGTCGAGGGCGACGCGCAGATCGCCCGCCGCCGAGGTGGCCGAGGTGGCCAGCGTCTGGGCGAGCGCGGTGGTCGCCCGCTGCCTGCCCGCGGTGACCTCGTCCGGGACCTGCCCGTCCGTGTCCGCGCGGAGCAGCGAGAGCGGCCCGGCCGTCGACAGGTAGAGGGCGGTGAAGGCGGTGATCACCAGGAGCAGGACGAAGGTCGTCACGGAGGCGACCCCGACACCGCGGGGGAAGCCCGCTTCCGGGATCTGGTCGCGCAGGCGCGCCGCGGGGTCGGGCTGGTCCTTCTGCCGCTTCACTGGCCTTTGGCCCTTCGATTCAATCGGCTGATTCGCGGCTCACGTCGGCCTATAGCGGAACGTGTTCCCGATCGGGTTACAGCGAGGTATCAAAAGTGTCGGCGAGGACGTTACAGTCCGCTGCAATGTCGGCAAAGCGCGGATCAGGCTACCCGTTCGGCTTAATCAGTAGAGTCAGGTGGTGATCAGCCGAACTCGAATGTTGCTCAGCGTGACCGGCGTAGCCGCCGCGCTGGCCTTGGTGCTGACCCTCGTGCTGGTCCTCGGTGACGACGAGTCACCGCGACCCCCTCTCGACCTGGAGGCCGACCTGAGTTCGCTGGTCGCGGGATTCACGTCGTCGCTTTCCGCTGAGCAGGACTACCGGTCGCCCGAGGCGGGAGAACGTCGCACGGCAGCCGCCGGATTCGCCGCGGTGCTGGACGCCGCGCCCGCCGGTGCGGTGGACCTCGGAAAGCTCGGGTTCGCGGCGCGCGACGGGGTGGACCGCAAGACCGGGCGGCCCTACACGCTGGTGATGAACGAATCCGGTACCGAGCGCTCCTGGGGGATGTACTTGATCGACAGGTCGGCTCCGCCGTCGCTGGTGGTCGAGGTCCCGCACCCCGCGTCCGATCTCCGCACGGAGTCGTTCGGCCTCGACTACTTCCGCCGGGTGCCGGGCGCGGTGCTGCTGATCGCGGGCGCGCACCGGAAGGCCGACGATGGCCGTGCCGACGTCGCGCACGAAGTGGACTCCGTCTTCCACGTGGTGGCCACCACCCTGGCCGGACGAGGTCTGCCGCAGGTCCAGCTGCACGGCTTCGACGACCAGAACATGCCCGACGACGACATCGTGCTCTCGTCCGGCGCGACGGTGGCCGGCCCGCCCGCCCGGCGTGCCGCCGATCGGCTCGCCGCCGCCGGGCTCGCCGTCTGCCGGGCGTGGGCATCGTCTTGCGGAGCGCTGGAGGGGATGAAGAACGTTCAAGGCAAGGCCGCGGCGAAGGGCGGGACGGTCTTCCTGCACGTCGAGATGAGCCGTACGGTCCGCGAATCCAGTGCCGCCCCCGCGAACGTGATCCAGGCTCTGGCCGAAGCCGACCTCCGCGAACCCTGAGCCCACGCGATCGGGTCTTCTCGACCGTGTCAACGCCCGCCCCGAACACCGACTACCCTGGGAAGCCGCCGGTTCGTACCGGCGAGCCACAACGACCCCGCTGGAGCGTGCACACCCGTGTTCGACACCCTCTCCGATCGGCTCACGTCCGCCCTGCAGACCCTGTCTCGCAAGGGCAGGCTCTCCGACGCCGACATCGACGCCACCGCGCGCGAGATCCGGATCGCGCTGCTCGAGGCGGATGTCGCGCTGTCTGTGGTCAAGGACTTCATCGCCCGGATCAAGGAGCGCGCCAAGGGCGCCGAGGTGCACGGCGCGCTGAACCCGGCGCAGCAGGTCATCAAGATCGTCAACGAGGAACTCGTCACCATCCTCGGCGGCGAGACCAGGCGGCTCACGTTCGCGAAGAACCCGCCGACGGTCATCATGCTCGCGGGTCTGCAGGGTGCCGGTAAGACGACGCTCGCGGGCAAGCTCGCGATGTGGCTGAAGAAGCAGGGCCACGCGCCGATGCTGGTCGCGTGTGACCTCCAGCGCCCCAACGCGGTCACGCAGCTGCAGGTCGTCGGCGAGCGGGCCGGGGTCGCGGTCTTCGCGCCCGAGCCCGGCAACGGCGTCGGCGACCCGGTCGACGTCGCCCGCCGCGCCATCGACGAGGCCAAGCGCGCCCAGCACGACATCGTCCTCGTCGACACCGCCGGCCGTCTCGGTGTCGACGAAGAGCTGATGAAGCAGGCCGCGGACATCCGCGACGCCGTTTCGCCGGACGAGACGCTGTTCGTCGTCGACGCGATGATCGGTCAGGACGCGGTCACCACGGCCGAGGCGTTCCGCGACGGCGTCGGCTTCACCGGTGTCGTGCTCACCAAGCTCGACGGTGACGCCCGCGGTGGTGCCGCGCTGTCGGTCCGCCAGGTCACCGGCCAGCCGATCCTGTTCGCCTCCAACGGCGAGAAGCTCGAAGACTTCGACCTCTTCCACCCGGACCGGATGGCCAGCCGGATCCTCGGCATGGGTGACGTGCTCAGCCTCATCGAGCAGGCCGAGCAGCATTTCGACCAGGAGAAGGCCGAGCAGACCGCGGCCAAACTCGGCAGCGGCCAGCTCACCCTCGAAGACTTCCTCGAGCAGATGCTCGCGGTCCGCAAGATGGGCCCGATCGGCAACCTGCTCGGCATGCTGCCCGGCGCCGGGCAGATGAAGGACCAGCTCGCGCAGGTCGACGACAAGCAGCTCGACAAGCTGCAGGCGATCATCCGCGGGATGACCCCCGCCGAGCGGGCCGACCCGAAGATCATCAACGCCTCGCGCCGCGTGCGGATCTCGAAGGGGTCCGGTGTCGCCGTCCGCGACGTCAACGACCTGGTCAACCGGTTCTTCGAAGCGCGCAAGATGATGGCGCAGATGGCGGGCCGTTTCGGCTTCGGCGGCGGGGGCGGCGGCAGCAAGAACCGCAAGGGCAAGAAGGGGAAGAAGGGCAAGGGGCGCGGCCCGACGCAGCCCAAGGTCCGCGGCGGCTTCCCCGGCGGTATGCCGATGCTGCCCCCCGGCGGCGGGATGCCCGGCGGGATGCCCGACCTTTCGCAGCTCGGCGGCATGAACGACGTACCCGGGTTCGACCCGAAGAAGTTCAAGCTGCCGAAGGACAAGTAGCCCGTGGAGGCGCTGCACCTGGCGGGTGTCGTCCTGCCGGACGGCGAGCACCGTGAGCTGTGGGTCACCGGCGGCCGGATCACGACCGAACCGGTGGCCGGGGCCGAAACCGTTGTCCGGGAAGGCTTTCTCGTTCCCGGACTGGTCGACGCGCATTGCCATCCCGGTATCGGGGTCGGTGGCGCGACCACCCTCGAAGAGGCCGCCGAGCAGGCGATCACCGATCGTGACGCCGGGACGCTGCTGATCCGCGACTGCGGGCTGCCGATCGACGTCCGGCCGCTGCAGGAGCGGGCCGACTTGCCGCGGATCATCCGCGCCGGACGGCATCTCGCCCTGCGCAAGCGCTACATCCCGGGCCTGGGTATCGAACTCGAGGACCCTTCGGAGCTGCCGAAGGCGGTCGCCGAACAGGCCCGTGACGGCGACGGCTGGGTCAAACTCGTCGGCGACTGGATCGACCGGGGCATCGGCGATCTCGCGCCGCTCTGGCCCGACGACGTCCTCGCCGAGGCCATCGCCGCCGCGCACGCCGAGGGCGCCAAGGTGACGGCGCACGTGTTCGGCCAAGCCGCGTTGCCCGGCCTGATCGACGCGGGCATCGACTGCCTCGAACACGGCACGGAGCTCTCGCCCGACCAGCTGGGCGTCCTCGCCGAACGCGGGATCGCGCTCGTGCCGACCCTGATCAACATCGAGAACTTCCCCGGTATCGCGGACAAGGCGGGCAAGTACCCGGTGTACGCGGACCACATGCGGGCGCTGCACGCCGGCGTGGGGGAGATGGTCTCGACGGCGATCGAGGCGGGTGTCCGGGTGTATGCGGGAAGCGACGCGGGCGGCATGGTCGAGCACGGCAGGCTCGTCGACGAGATCGAGGCACTGCACAAGGCGGGCATGTCCGCGGAGCAGGCGCTGGCTTCGGCTTCGTGGGCGGCTCGCGACTGGCTCGGCGTGCCGGGAATCGTCGACGGCGCCTCGGCCGACCTGCTCGTTTACCCGTCCGATCCGCGTGAGGATCTCGCGGTGCTCCGCCATCCGAGCCACATCGTGCTGCGTGGCAAGATCTACGCCTGACCCGACTCCACGTGTGACCGGAGCGGTACCTAGCGTGGAGGCGTGGTGGACGACGGGCAGGCTCGCGAGCGTCTGGTGCTCGGAGCGCACTGGGGTTTCGTAGCGTTCTTCGCGGGCATCGCCGGATACCACCTCGTCACGCTCGTCATGAGCTTCCTGATGTCGGGCCGCTTCGGCGGCTACGACCCGCTCGAACTCCGTGACGTCGGCCCGCTGCTGATCCTCGCGTTCCTGCCGACCCTCGTGCTCGGACTCGGCCCTGTGGTCGGTTCACACGTTTGGGGACAGGGGCTTCGCACGGACTTCGGGCTCAAACCCACGTGGCGCGACGTCCGGATCGGGCTCGCCTGCGGAGCCGCCGCGCTCGCCGCCGGCTACCTCCTCAACCTGCTCCTGCTGGCCGTCTACGGGACCGACAGCGACGACAGGACCTTCTCCGACGTCTCGCCCGGACCGATCACCGAACTGTCGGAAACCACCGAAGGCGACACGATCTGGCTGGTGCTGGCCGCGGTCATCGTCGTCCTCGCCGCTCCCGTCACCGAAGAACTGCTCTTCCGCGGCACGCTGTGGAACGCCATGGGCTTCCATCGCCTGCCTTCCTGGGTGATCCTGCTGGTCACCGCGCTGGTGTTCGCCCAGTTGCATGGAGAGGCCGCGCGCACGATCGCGTTGTTCGGCCAGGGCATCGCCATCGGTCTGGCCCGTTATCTGTCGGGCCGGGTGAGCGCGTCCGTGATCGCGCACGCGGCCAACAACCTCCCACCGGCTGTATTGCTCTTCGCGGCGAGGTGATCGCCGGTCCAGGCGGTTAGAGTCTTTGAGTAACCGAACGATCACCGGAGGATCGGCGTGACCGTATCTCAGCCCAGGGAGCCGATCCCCGAGGCGGCGCCGCCGGACGAACTCCCAGAAGAAGTCATTGCCGGAGGTGAGGTGGCCGCGCCCGACACGCCACCGCCGCATCGCTGGGGATTCGGGGCCTTCCTCCTGGTGGAGGCCGTCCTGCTGGCGTCGGCGGCGTTCATCAGCGTCCTGCTCGGCGACGTCCAGCCCGGTCAGCCCCTGCCGATGCGCATGGTGCTGCTGGGCACCATGCTGCCGACGATGATCGCGGCGGGCGTGGCGCTGCTGATCACCCGGCTGCGGGGCAACGGGCCGTTCATCGACCTGCGGATCGGCTGGAGCTGGGCCGACGTTAAGGTCGGCCTCAAACTCGGGGTGCTCGGGCTCGGGTTCACTTCCCTCGCCGCTTGGGCCTGGACGCAGGTCGTGGGCAACGAGAACGCGACCTCGGCGATCAGCGCGCTCGTCGAGGACCGGCGGATGTCGGTCTCGGCCGCCGTCGTCATGTTCATCTACCTGTGGCTGGTCGGGCCGATCTGCGAGGAGATCATCTACCGCGGCCTGCTCTGGGGCGCGGTGGAACGGCTGACCTGGCGCACCGAACGCTGGGGGAGGATCGCGGCGTTCCTGGTCTCCACGGCGGTTTTCGCGGCGAGCCACCTCGAACCGCTGCGCACCACGTTGCTGCTGGTGATCGCGATCCCGATCGGGCTGGCCAGGGTGTTCACCGGGCGGCTGCTCGGCAGCGTGGTCGCCCATCAGGTGAACAATTTCCTCCCGGCCGTGACGATCCTGCTCGCCTCGCTCGGGATAGCCGCGTTCTGACGGCAGCGTGCATGCACGCAAGCAACCCACGTGCACGCATGCACACAGCTCTCTGGCAGAATGTTCGCTTGCCTGCTTTGGCCGGACCCTCTCACCGCGCCCGAGCTCACCCTTCGGGTGTGCGCAGCCGTGTCCCCACTCGGCTGGCGTGCGCCTTCCACATGCATCAGAGAGAACTGAGGAGTACCCACACCCGTGGCCGTCAAGATCAAGCTGCAGCGTCTCGGCAAGATCCGTGCGCCGTACTACCGCATCATCGTCGCCGACGCGCGCACCCGCCGTGATGGCAAGGCCATCGAGACGATCGGCAAGTACCACCCCAAGGAAGAGCCGAGCTTCATCGAGGTCGACACCGAGCGGGCCCAGCACTGGCTGTCCGTCGGCGCCCAGCCGACCGAGCCGGTCCAGCGCATCCTCGAGATCACCGGTGACTGGCAGAAGTTCAAGGGTCTCCCGGGCGCCGAGGGCACCCTGAAGGTCGCCGAGCCGAAGCCGTCGAAGCAGGACCTGTTCAACGCCGCGCTCGCGGCCGCCGGTGACTCGGCCTCCGCCGAAGCCACCACGCCGAAGAAGAAGTCCGCCCCGAAGAAGGCCGAGGCCGAGAAGGCCGAAGCCGCCGAGGGTGACAAGGCCGAGGCGTGAGCTTCCTCGCTGACTCCCTCGAGCACCTGGTGCGCGGGATCGTCGACAACCCGGACGAGGTCCGGGTCGAGCTGCTGACCACTCGCCGTGGCCGCACGCTCGAGGTGCACGTGCACCCCGACGATCTCGGCAAGGTGATCGGCCGGGGCGGTCGTACCGCGACCGCCCTGCGCACCGTCATGGGCGGTATCGGTGGCCGCGGCGTCCGCGTGGACGTCGTCGACACCGATCGCTGACCAAGGACTGAACGGGATGGACGTCGTAGTCGGCCGGATCGCCAAGGCGCACGGAATCCGCGGGGAACTCGCGGTGGACGTGCGCACGGACTCGCCGGAACAGCGGTTCGCGGTCGGTTCGGCCGTCACGACGAAGCTGCGTGACGGCAGCAGCAGAGACCTCACCATCGCAGCCGCCCGCGAACACAGCGGGCGGCTGCTGGTGCGTTTCGAAGAGGTGCTGACCAGGGACGTCGCGGAGACCCTCCGCGGCGCGCTGCTGATCGCCGACACCTCGACGCTGCCGCCGACCGAAGACCCCGACGAGTTCTACGACCACGAACTCGAAGGCCTGCGGGCCGAACTGGCCGACGGCACCGTCGTCGGCAAGGTGCTCGAAATCGTGCATTCGCCCGCCGGCGAACTGCTGTCGATCGAGCACGACGGACGCGAGGTGCTGGTGCCGTTCGTGAAGGCGATCGTCCCGGCCGTCGACGTCGCGGGCGGCCGCGTGGTCCTCGACCCGCCGGAAGGCCTGCTGGACGCCTGATGCGCCTCGACGTCGTCACGATCTTCCCCGAATACCTCGACCCGCTCCGCGCCGCGTTGCTCGGGCGCGCGATCGACCGCGGCCTCATCGAGGTCGGCGTCCACGACCTGCGGAACTGGACGCACGACGTCCACCGCGCCGTCGACGACGCCCCGTACGGCGGCGGGCCCGGCATGGTGATGAAACCGCAGGTCTGGGGCCCCGCCCTGGACGAGGTCTGCGGCGAGAACACCCGCCTCGTGGTCCCGACCCCCGCCGGACGGCCCTTCACCCAGGCCATGGCCCACCAGTACGCCGCCGAGGAACACCTGGTGTTCGCCTGCGGCCGCTACGAGGGCATCGACCAGCGGGTGATCGACGACGCCGCGCGGCGGATGCCCGTCGACGAGGTCTCTATCGGCGACTACGTGCTGGTCGGCGGCGAGGCGGCGGTGCTGGTGATGGTCGAGGCCGTCGTCCGGCTGCTGCCCGGGGTGCTCGGCAACTCCCGCTCCGCCGAGGAGGATTCGTTCTCCGACGGGCTGCTCGAAGGCCCCAGTTACACCCGGCCGGAGGTCTGGCGCGACCTGGCCGTACCCGACGTACTGCGTTCGGGAAACCACGCGCTGATCGACCGCTGGCGCCGCGACCAGGCGCTGGAACGCACCGTCCGGCGCAGGCCCGAACTGATCGGCCTGCTGCCGGAAGGTAGTCTCGACAAGCACGATCTCAAGGTCCTCGACCGATTGGACGAGGGCAGCGACCAGGCCGGGTCAACCGCCTGAGTCCTGGTCTGCAATACTTGACAGGTTGGCGTGAGTGGACGCGCGGCTTCGCAGCCGGCGCCGTACACCGGAACGCCATCAGCCCCCGGGTAGGTCGCAGTGCCCGACACTGCGCGCCCAAGCTGCACGTAAGCCATACGAAGACGAGGACGGACCACCGATGAACACCCTGGACGCGCTGGACGCGCAGTCACTGCGTTCCGACATCCCGGACTTCCGACCGGGCGACACGCTCAAGGTTCACGTCCGCGTCATCGAGGGCAACCGCGAGCGCAACCAGATCTTCCAGGGCGTCGTGCTGCGTCGCCAGGGCGGCGGCATCCGCGAGACCTTCACGGTCCGCAAGGTGTCGTTCGGCATCGGCGTGGAGCGCACCTTCCCGGTGCACTCGCCGAACATCGCCGAGGTCGAGGTCTTCAAGCGCGGTGACGTCCGCCGGGCGAAGCTGTACTACCTCCGCGAGCTGCGCGGCAAGGCCGCCAAGATCAAGGAACGCCGCGAAAACCGCGAGACGACCTCCGCCAAGTAGGTAGCCACTCGGTTACAGGTAACCTGGCGTCGTGGTCGAACCCGTGTCCCAGAACACCTCCGAAGACGAGCCCGATCGCCCCGAAGAGGAGCGCCCCACGCGGGCCTCCCGCCGGGGCCGATCCGGTTCCAAGAAATTCGGCAAGGTCAACAAGAAGCGGTCGTTCTGGAAGGAACTGCCGATCCTGATCGTCGTCGCGCTCGTGCTGACGATCTTGATCCAGCAGTTCCTCGCCAAGGTCTACATGATCCCCTCGGGGTCGATGGAGACCACTTTGCACGGCTGCTCGGGATGCACGGGCGACCGGATCCTGGTCGACCGGATCACGTACGACTTCACCGATCCCGCCCCCGGCGACGTGGTGGTCTTCAAGGGCCCGCCCGCCTGGGTCGGCGAGATCGACACGCCGGAGTCCAGCAACATCTTCGTCACCGGATTCCGCACGCTGGGTTCCCTGATCGGGTTCGCGCCGCCGGACGAGCGTGACTTCGTCAAGCGGATCATCGCGGTCGGCGGCCAGACGGTCCAGTGCTGCGACAACAACCGCGTCGTCGTCGACGGCAAGGCACTCGACGAGCCGTACGTCCACTGGGAAGAGGGCATGGCCCCCACCGAGCGGACGTTCGAGCCGGTCAAGGTGCCCGCCGGCTACGTCTGGGTGATGGGCGACAACCGCAACAACTCCAGCGACTCCCGTATCCAGGGTGGCGGTGGGGTCAACGGTGCCGTCCCGGTGGACAACATCATCGGCAAGGCACGGGTCATCGTGCTCCCGCCCGGCCGCTGGGGTGGCGTTTCGGACCACAACCCGCAGGCGAACGCTCAGCCGCTGGCGCTCGGCGCCCCGGCTTGGCAGCAGGGGCTCCCCTTGGGAGTCGGTATCGCCGCGGCGTGGCCCGTGCTCTTCCTCGGCAGGCGGATGTCGGCCGGAGTGCGCAAGGCGGTCGACCGGAGGCGGTAAGGCCTTGAGAGTTCCTGTACCGCTCACACCGGCCGAGCCGCTTCGGCCGCCGCGGGCAGTGGTGCGTGGCGACCTCTTCTGGGGTTTGCAGGGTGCGCTGGACCGGCGGGGCCTCGGGCCCGTCGCCGGAGTCGACGAGGCAGGGCGCGGTGCTTGCGCCGGCCCGCTCGTCGTGGCCGCCTGCGTCCTGCGTCCCGGAGACGCCGCCCGCCTGCCCGAGCTCACCGACTCGAAGGTGCTCACGGCGAAGGCGCGCGACCGGGTGTACGACCGGGTCGTCCAGCGTGCCGTCGACTACTCGGTCATCGTCATCCCGGCGGCCGAGGTCGACCTGTTCGGCATCCACGTCATGAACCTCGAAGGCATGCGGCGAGCCGTTTCGGCGCTTCGGAACACGCCCGGCTACGTCCTGACCGACGGATTCCGCGTCTCCGGGCTGCCCGCCCCGAGCGTCCCGGTGATCAAAGGGGACAAGGCCGTCGCGTGCGTGGCCGCGGCTTCCGTGCTGGCGAAGGTCACCAGGGACCGGATCATGGGCGACCTGCACGACGTCCATCCGCACTACGGTTTCGACGTGCACAAGGGGTACAGCACCACCGACCACAGCGCCGCGCTGAACACTCACGGTCCGAGTCCGGTCCATCGCTGGTCGTACGCCAACGTGGCCACCGCGGCCGCCGCGCACCGGGTGCGGCCGCCTCACCCGGTCGTGCTGACCGTCGCGGCACTGGAAAACCCGAGCGTGCCGATACGTGCCCTCGGCCCGTACGTGGGTAACAATGAACGCTCCGCCGCTGGAACAGCAGCAAAATCGCGAGGAGGGGCGCGGATTTCATGAGCGCAGAGGATCTCGAGAAGTACGAGACCGAGATGGAGCTCTCGCTTTACCGCGAGTATCGCGACATAGTCGGCCAGTTCTCGTACGTGGTGGAGACCGAGCGGCGGTTCTATCTGGCCAACGCCGTCGACGTGCAGGTGCGCGACGGCGGTGGCGAGGTGTACTTCGAGGTCCGCATGTCGGACGCCTGGGTCTGGGACATGTACCGGCCCGCCCGGTTCGTCAAGCACGTCCGGGTCATCACGTTCAAGGACGTCAACGTCGAGGAGCTCGACAAACCGGATCTCCGGCTGCCGGAAGACGGACCGTTCTCCGGCTGATCCCCTAAGTACGTGAAGGCCCCCTTCACGGCGCTGGCCGCCGTGAAGGGGGCCTTCACGTATCCATCCCGGGGCGCATAGCACAGCCCACCGACGATTCCGCCCGCCAAGCCCCCATGACGGCCGAACCATCCACAACACCCCGGTTGTCCACAGGTGCCGAAATCGGGTCTGTCCCCAACCCCCTCACCCTGGCAGCGTCGATCGCACACGCACTGTGACGATCGCTGAGGGGGATCGAGATGACGAGCATCGCCGAACAGCCGCCCGCCGGGGCGCCACGGATCGAACTGGGCCGCTGGGGTGAGGACCTCGCGGTCCGGCATCTGGAGAAGAGGGGCTATGTCGTCCTGAGCCGCAACTGGCGTTGTCGTGACGGCGAACTGGATCTCATCGCGACCGACAGGAAGCGCCTCGTCTTCTGTGAGGTGAAGACGAGGACGGGGCTGGGTTTCGGCACCCCGGCCGAGGCGGTGACCCCGGACAAGGCGGATCGCATCCGCCGTCTCGCGTACCAGTGGCAGCGCAAGTTCATGCTCCGCTGGGCTCCGGTCCGCTACGACATCATCGCGATCGTCGCCTCGCCCGACGCCCCGCCCAGGGTGCGGCATATCAAGGCGGCGTTCTGAATGGCGCTGGCGAAGGCCTGGTCGGTCGCGCTTCTCGGTGTCGAGGGCCGGATGATCGAGATCGAGGCCGATATCGGCGGCGGATCGCCGAAGGTGACGATGGTCGGCCTGCCCGATACGGGGCTGAAAGAGGCCAAGGACAGGGTCCGTTCCGCCGTGCGCAATTCCGGGCGGACCTGGCCGGACGAGAGGGTGATCCTCGGCTTGTCGCCGGCGAATCTCCCGAAGGTGGGGTCCGGCTACGACCTGGGGATCGCGGCGGCGGTCATGGCCGCCACCGGCGCGGTCCCCGCCACGAAGCTGCTGAACACCGTGCTGCTCGGTGAGCTCGCTCTCGACGGCCGGGTACGGGCGGTCCGCGGGGTCCTGCCGGGGCTGTTGGCGGCGCGCGATGCCGGGTACAGCCGGGCCGTCGTCCCCGCCGAGTCGCTGTTCGAAGCCGCTCTCGTGGACGGCGTGGAGGTCGGCGGGGTAGCGCGGCTGAGCGACTTCGTGGACTGGCTCAAGGGCGAAGGGGAGCTCACCCTCCCCGAACCGTCCGTCGTCCAGGCGCCACCACAGGTACCCGACCTCGCCGACGTCGTGGGGCAACCGGAAGCGCGATGGGCGCTGGAGGTGGCCGCGGCCGGTGGGCATCACCTGCTCATGACCGGCCCGCCCGGGGTGGGCAAGACGATGCTCGCGAAACGCCTGCCCGGTCTGCTTCCCCGATTGACCGCCGAAGAGTCGCTGCAGGTGACAGCGGTGCATTCGATCGACGGTTCGCTCTCCCGCGCCGAACCGCTGGTCACCGTGCCGCCGTTCGTCGCGCCGCATCATTCGATCAGCGTGCCCGCGCTGATCGGCGGCGGAAGCGGCCTGGCCGTGCCCGGCGCGATCAGCCGCGCGCACCGGGGGATCCTGTTCCTCGACGAGGTGTGTGAATTCGGCCCGGAGCGGCTGGAGTCGCTGCGCACGGTGCTCGAAGAGGGTGAAGTGCGGATCGCGAGAGTCAAGGGTGCCGTGCGGTACCCGGCGCGTTTCCAGCTGGTGCTGGCGACCAACCCCTGCCCTTGCGCCCCGGCGAAGGACGCCGACTGCACGTGCTCGGCGACCGTGCGAAGGCGCTACTTGGGCCGCCTGTCCGGGCCATTACTCGATCGGGTGGATCTGCGGGTTCGGCTGCGCCCGCTGTCCGCGCTCAGCGCGCATCTGAGCGAGCCGCCCGAGGCGTCGGCGGCCGTCCGCGAGCGGGTGCTGGAGGCACGCGAGCGCGCCGCGAAACGGTGGGCGGAGCAAGGCTGGCTCACGAACGCGGAAGTGCCCGGTCCCGCGCTGCGCCGAGAGTTCGCCCTGCCGTCGCAGGTCACGGCGCTGCTGGACCGCGCCTTGGAGCGGGGCGCGATCACCGCGCGCGGCGCCGACCGCTGCCTTCGCATCGCTTGGACGCTCGCCGATTTGAAGGGAGCCGACAAACCGGAGCCGGACGAGGTCGCGGCGGCGCTGAACTTCCGGGAGAGGTCATCCGGATGAGTGAACTCGAAGCCGAACGCCTCGCCCGGTCGTACCTCCTGCGCGTGGCCGAGCCCCCGGCACCCGCGTTGGCCGGTTTCGTGGGCGAATTCGGCCCTGTCGTCGCCGCGGAACGGGTGCTTCGCGCCGACTGCCCGCCGAAGGTGCGTGACGAAACGGCCGCCCGGCGAGCGCACGACTACGCCGAGCGGGATCTGGAGCGCGCCGCGGCCGACGACACCAGGCTCGTCATCCCCGAAGACGACGAATGGCCTGCCTGGCCGTTGCTTTCGCTGGCGGTGGCGCAGGGCAGGGGCGTTTCCGGCATGGCGCCTCCGCTGGCGTTATGGGTCCGCGGCCCGGTCAAGCTCGGCGAAGCGGTCGACCAGGCGATCGCGATCGTCGGCGCCCGCGCGGCGACCGGATACGGCGAGCACAACGCGGCCGAAGTGGGCTATCACCTCGCGAGCCGGGGGATCCCGGTGTTTTCGGGCGCGGCGTACGGCATCGACGGCGCGGCCCACCGGGGCGCGTTGAGCGCGGACGGGACGACGGTCGCCGTGCTCGGCTGTGGAGCCGACGTCGGGTACCCGGCGCAGCACGCGACCTTGTTGCGCAACATCGGAAAGGTCGGCGCGGTGGTCAGCGAGTACCCGCCGGGTACGACGCCCGCGAGGCATCGGTTCCTCGTCCGGAACAGGCTCATCGCGGCGCTCACCGAAGGGACCGTCGTGGTCGAGGCGGGCAGGCGCAGCGGCGCGCGGAACACCGCGACCACGGCCGGGGCCCTGGGCAAGGTCGTGATGGCCATGCCGGGGCCGGTCTCGTCCGGGATGTCCGCCGGCTGCCACGCGCTGATCCGCGAAGGCGAGGCAACGCTGGTGACCTCGGTCGACGAGATCCTCGAGACCGCCGGACGGTTCGGGGCGGAAGGGGCGGATCCGGCGAAACCTCGCCGCCGCACCGATCGGCTCGGTCCGGAGGCGCTGCGCGTGCACGACGCGCTGTCCACCCGGTCGGCTAGACCCGAGGAAAGGCTCGCGGCCGAGTCGGGCATCCCGGTCGAGCGCGTCCGCTCGCTGCTTCCCGAACTGGAACTCGACGGCTTCGCGGAAAGGAGTGACACAGGGTGGCGAAAACGGACCGCCAAGACCTGACTGGCCTACACCTGAGACGCCATCCCGGCACGATCCGACCACGGACACCGCAACAGGGTGCGGCGATACTTGACCATCCGCCGTACATCGCGCAGCGTGATCGGCATGCCGTCGACCGAAGGTCCCCACGGCACGGGGAAACGCGCCCGCAGACCCGATCTGCGCGCCGCCCGTGCCGCGCTGCCGGAGCCTGTCCGGAAGCTGATCGACGACTACGAGCGGCACCTCTCCCTGGAACGCGGACTGTCCGCGCACACCGTGCGTGCCTACCTCGGCGACATCGTGTCGCTGATGGGCTTCGTGGATGGCAACGGCGGCCGGTTCGAGGATCTCGACATCGGGACACTGCGCGGCTGGCTCGCCCGGCAACGCGAGGAAGGGGCCAGCCGGACGACGCTGGCGAGGCGTGCGGCGGCGGCCCGCACCTTCACCGCCTGGGCCCACCGAGGCGGAGCGCTCGCGTCGGATCCGGGTGGCCGCCTGGTGGCGCCACGCGCGCACCGCAAGCTTCCCGGCGTCCTCCGCGCGGAGCAGGCGAGTGACGTCATGCGCTTCTCAGCCGCCGGTGCCGAACAGCGCGACCCGGTGGCTTTGAGGGACAGTGCCATCGTGGAACTGCTCTACGCGACCGGCGTACGGGTCTCGGAACTGTGCGGGCTGGATGTGGGCGACGTCGACTTCTCCCGCCGGGTCGTGCTCGTGCTGGGCAAGGGTGGCAAGGAACGTGTCGTGCCGTTCGGCGTCCCCGCCGAAACGGCCTTGCGGGCATGGCTGGACGAGGGCAGGGGAAAGCTCGCCGTCGAAACGAAGGAGCCGGGGAAAGCGGCGCTCTTCCTGGGGGCGCGGGGCGGCAGGCTCGACCCGCGGACGGCCCGGCGGATCGTCCACGACGCCGTCGGTTCGGTGCCGGGCGCGAACGACATGGGGCCGCACGGCCTGAGGCATTCCGCGGCCACCCATCTGCTCGAAGGCGGCGCTGATCTTCGAAGCGTTCAGGAACTGCTTGGTCACGCTACGCTGGCTACAACGCAGCTCTACACTCATGTGACCGTCGATCGGCTGAAGGCGATCCACGACCGCGCGCACCCCCGGGCCCGATGATGCCGGGGAGAACTCGGCAGGTGACCCGGCGGCCCGGACCGGCGGCGCACGCGCATCCGCACGAGCACGGAGACCACGCTGAGTCGCATGCTGAGAACGGCGATCCGATGACCGCCGACCCACATGTCACCGAAGCCGCCGGGAAACATCGTCCCGGCGGGGACGGTCCTGCCGTCGCACCCGAAGCACGGTCCGGCTACGAAGTGGACGCCGGGATCCAGGCGCTGTGGCGGCAGTTCACCGAGTCGCCGGACCAGGTCGTGCGCGACCGGCTCGTGCTGCACTACGCCCCGCTCGTCAAGTACGTCGCCGGCCGGGTGGGCACCGGGCTGCCGACCCACGTCGACGTCGGTGACCTGATCCAGTCCGGGATCTTCGGCCTGGTCGACGCGATCGAGAAGTTCGAACCCGCCAGGGGCCTGCGGTTCGAGACCTACGCCATGCAGCGCATCCGCGGCGCGATCCTCGACGATCTCCGTTCCCAGGACTGGGTCCCCAGGGCGGTCCGCAGCAAGGCCCGCGAGGCCGAGCGCGCCCTGGAACGCCTCGGCGCCCGGCTGAACCGCACACCGACCGACGCCGAACTCGCGGCCGAGCTCGAGATCAGCGTCGACGATCTGCGCGAGTTCTACGGGCAGATGCAGCTGACCAGCGTCATCGCCCTGGAAGACCTCGTCGCCGCGGGCAAGGACAGCGGCTCGCTGGTCGACACCCTGCCCGACGACGGCGCCGTCGACCCGGTGGCCGTCCTGGTCGACCAGGACAACCGCCGCCAGCTGGCGCAGGCGATCGCGCAGCTCACCGAACGCGACCGGATCGTGGTCGGGCTCTACTACTTCGAGAGCCTGACGCTCGCCGAGATCGGCAAGGTCCTCGGCGTCACCGAGTCACGGGTCAGCCAGCTGCACACCCGCGCCGTCATGCGACTGCGCGCCAAACTGGTCGAGCAGGCCTAGCCCCGCTCGCCGCGGCGAGTTCCGCCTCCGATCACGGCACCTTGCGTTGTGCAGAAGGAGCACGTGGAGACACCGAGGCTCGGCTGCCGAGCCGTTCCGCAACGGTCACTCAATCTCCTTCCCACGGTTTGAGCCGGATCTCGGACGGCTCGCCGATCAACGCGAGCGGATCGACGTACTCCTCACCCCGCCGGACGCCGAAATGCAGGCACGCCGGCTCCGGGCAGCCGGGATGGCCCGCCGTGAGCGTCCCGAGCACCTGCCCCCGGTAGACCTGATCACCCGCGGTGACCGTCGGGGCGAGCGGTTGGTAGGTGGTGCGAAGCCCTCCGTCGTGGTCGATCGACACCACGCCGCGGCCCGCCACCTGCCCGGCGAACATCACCACTCCTTCGGCGGCCGCGAGCACGTTCGTGCCCGGTGCCGCGGCGAGGTCGACGCCTCGATGGCGCCGGGCCCGTACGGCGTCGAGGGCGGCTCGAAGTACCTGGTGACGCTCGGTACCGGCGAGACGGGCCAGGAGAGGCGCCCTTGCGGGGAGGGCGCGCCTCTGGCCGTTCCCGGCATCGCCGCCGACGCGAAGATCGCGAGCACTGTCGCGAGGATCGCGAGGCGCGGAAGCCGCCGAGGGCGCCCAGGGCGGCGGTGCCTCCCGCCGGTGCGGTCGAGAGCGAAGGAGTGCCTGGTGACAGGGCGGGAACAGGTCGTCATGGTCATGTGTTCCAGGCTGGGGGACCGGCGTGGCGGGCGGGGCGCGCCGGGGGAATCTGTGGATAACCGAGGCGGTTGTGGACAACCCCTTTCATCAGGGGCTGCCGGTGCGGTACCCGGTGGCGACAGGGAGTAGACTCTTTTGCGCGGTCCGCGGCAGCGGACTGACTTCGCGTGCACGTGCGCGCTCCCGATGGCCGATCTCCTCACGGAGGGTCAGGACAGACGGGGGCACACGGCCCGGCGGTCCTTGAGGTCACTTCGCCACAGGGTCCGGGCCCGAGCATCGGCACCAGGGCGATCGGCCACCCGGCCGAGAGCGACGAACCGAGCAAGCGCGTTCCGGCGGAGCCGGGCGCGCACGACACAGAAGAGGTTGATTCCGGCAATGGCCGTCGTCACCATGAAGCAGCTGCTCGACAGCGGCGTGCACTTCGGGCACCAGACCCGTCGGTGGAACCCGAAGATGAAGCGCTACATCTTCACCGAGCGCAACGGCATCTACATCATCGACCTGCAGCAGACGCTGACGTACATCGACCGTGCGTACGAGTTCATCAAGGAAACCGTCGCGCACGGCGGCACCATCATGTTCGTCGGCACGAAGAAGCAGGCTCAGGAAGCCATCGCCTCCGAGGCCTCGCGCGTGGGCATGCCCTACGTGAACCAGCGCTGGCTCGGCGGCATGCTGACCAACTTCCAGACGGTGCACAAGCGTCTCCTCCGCCTGAAGGAGCTCGAGTCGCAGGAGCAGACCGGTGGTTTCGCCGGCCTGACCAAGCGCGAAATCCTCACGCTCACCCGTGAGAAGGACAAGCTCGAGAAGACCCTCGGCGGTATCCGCGACATGGCCAAGGTGCCGAGCATCGTGTGGATCGTCGACACGAAGAAGGAGCACATCGCCGTCGGCGAGGCTCGCAAGCTGAACATCCCGGTCGTCGCGATCCTGGACACCAACTGCGACCCGGACGAGGTCGACTACCCGATCCCGGGTAACGACGACGCGATCCGTTCGGCCGCGCTGCTGACCAAGGTCGTGGCCGAGGCCGCCGCCGCCGGTCTGATGGCCCGCTCCAGCCGCAACGGTTCCTCCGCCGACGCCAAGCCCGAGGCGGGCGTCGCCACGGACGAGCCGCTGGCCGAGTGGGAGAAGGAGCTGCTCGCCGGCTCCGAGACCGCCGCCGCGGACGCCAAGGAAGCCGCCGCCGCGACCGACGCGCCGACCGAGGCCCCGGCCGAGCAGGCCACCGCCTCCTCCTGATCCACCAGCTCGTGGGGCCGCCTCCGGGCGGCCCCACGAGTGAATTCCCCAAAAGACTTTCTCGTACCTGAAAAAGGACGGACACACCCACGATGGCGAACTACACCGCCGCAGACGTGAAGCGTCTCCGGGAGCTGACCGGCTCCGGCATGATGAACTGCAAGAAGGCGCTGGAGGAGAACGACGGCGACTTCGACAAGGCCGTCGAGTTCCTGCGCATCAAGGGCGCCAAGGACGTCGGCAAGCGCGCCGAGCGCGCCACCGCCGAGGGCCTCGTCGCCGGTGACGGCGGCGTGCTGATCGAGCTCGACTCCGAGACCGACTTCGTCGCGAAGAACGAGGACTTCCAGGCCCTCGCCGCGAAGATCGTCGAGGTCGCGAAGGCCGAGAAGACCAGCGACGTCGAGAAGCTGAAGGCCGCCTCGCTCGACGGCAAGACCGTCGAGGAGCAGGTCCAGGAGCTGGCCGCCCGCATCGGTGAGAAGCTCGAGCTGCGCCGTGTCGCCGCTTACGAGGGCACCACCACCACGTACCTGCACCGTCGCGGTGCCGACCTCCCGCCCGCCGTCGGCGTGCTCATCGAGTACACCGGTGAGGGCGAGGAGGCCGCCGAGGCCGCTCGTGGCGCCGCCATGCAGGTCGCCGCGCTCAAGGCGAAGTACCTCACCCGTGACGAGGTCCCGGCCGAGGTCGTCGAGAACGAGCGTCGCGTCGCCGAGGCGACCGCCCGCGAAGAGGGCAAGCCGGAGCAGGCCATGCCCAAGATCATCGAGGGCAAGGTCAACGCCTACTACAAGGACAACGTCCTGCTCGAGCAGCCGTCGGTCAAGGACAACAAGAAGACCGTCAAGGCCCTTCTCGACGAGGCCGGCGTGACCGTGAGCCGGTTCGCCCGGTTCGAGGTCGGCCAGGCCTGATCCAGGCGCGGAACACAAGAACCACCACTGTGCCCCGTCTCCGTCCATCGGGGACGGGGCACAGTCGGGTTTCAGAGCATTAGGGAGGGCGACATGGGTGTCCGGGTCGAAGGCGGATACCGGCGGGTGCTGCTGAAACTGGGCGGCGAGATGTTCGGCGGCGGTTCCATCGGGGTTGATCCGGATGTGGTGCACTCGGTCGCCCAGCAGATCGCCGACGTCGCGCGGACGGGCGTGCAGATCGCCGTCGTGATCGGCGGTGGCAACTACTTCCGCGGCGCGGAACTGTCGCAGCGCGGCATGGACCGCGACCGCGCGGACTACATGGCGATGCTCGGCACCGTCATGAACTGCCTGGCATTGCAGGACTTCCTGGAGAAGGAGGGCCTGCCCACCCGGGTGCAGACCGCCATCACCATGGGGCAGGTCGCCGAGCCGTACATCCCGCGCCGCGCCGAGCGTCACCTGGAGAAGGGCCGCGTCGTCATCTTCGGCGCCGGAGTCGGCATGCCGTACTTCTCGACGGACACCGCCGCCGCGCAGCGCGCGCTCGAACTCGGCTGCGAAGCCGTCTTGATGGCGAAGGCCGTCGACGGCGTCTACACCGCGGACCCGAAGAGCGACCCGACCGCCGAGATGTTCCACGAGATCAGCCACCGCGAGGTGCTGGAACGGGACCTCAAGGTCGCCGACGCCACCGCGTTCAGCCTGTGCATGGACAACAACATGCCGATCATCGTGTTCAATCTCCTCACCGAGGGGAACATCGCCCGCGCGGTGAGCGGTGAAAGGATCGGCACCCTGGTCGACACCCCCGCCGACGGGGTGCCCGCGTAGTCCTGCTCTGATCTCCGTAATCGGTACGCATACACAACAACGGGAGTTGCCGTGATCGACGAGACCCTCCTCGACGCCGAGGAGAAGATGGAAAAAGCGGTGTCCGTCGCCAAGGAGGACCTGTCGTCGGTACGCACCGGCCGGGCCCATCCGGGGATGTTCTCGCGCGTTGTCGTCGACTACTACGGCGCGCCGACCCCGCTGAACCAGCTGGCGGGCGTCAACATCCCCGAAGCCCGGATGGCGTTGATCAAGCCTTACGACCAGAGCTCGCTCAACGCCATCGAGAAGGCGATCCGCGAGTCGGACCTCGGCGTCAACCCGAGCAACGACGGCAACGTGATCCGCATCGTCATCCCGCAGCTCACCGAAGAGCGCCGCAAGGAGATGGTGAAGGTCGCCAAGTCCAAGGGCGAGGACGCCCGCGTCTCGATCCGCAGCGTCCGCCGCAAGGCCAAGGAAGAACTCGACCGGATCAAGAAGGACGGCGAGGCGGGCGAGGACGAGGTCGTCCACGCCGAGAAGGAACTCCAGAACCTCACCGACACCTACACCCACAAGGTGGACGAGCTGGTGAAACACAAGGAAGCCGAGCTACTCGAGGTCTGATGAGCCAGGTGAGCGAGGAACGCGAGGATCGGGTGGAGAACCCGGAACCGGTTCCGGCGGAGAAGCCGGAACCGGCGCAAAAGGTTTCCCGCGCCGGCCGTAACCTGCCCGCCGCGATCGGGGTGGGGCTGCTGCTGGGCGCGGCGATCGTCACGTCCCTGCTCACCGTGCGCTTTCTGTTCATCGGCATCATCGCGATCGCCATCGCGGTCGGCACGATCGAGCTGGCCGGGGCACTGAAGCGCGCGGCGGGTATCCGGATCGCACTGGTCCCGGTGCTCGTCGGCGGTCAGGCGATGATCTGGCTGGCCTGGCCGTATGGCCGCGAAGGCGCGTTGACGGCGTTCGTGCTGACGGTGCTCGTCTGCCTGCTGTGGCGGTTGCCCGGCGGCGCGGACGGGTATCTGCGCGACATCAGCGCGTCGGTTTTCGCCGCCGCGTACATCCCGCTTTTCGGTGCCTTCGCCGCCATGCTCGTCCCGCCGGAGGACGGCGTCGGCCGGGTGCTGGCGTTCATGATCGGCGTGGTCGCCTCGGACACCGGTGGCTATATCGCCGGTGTGCTGGGCGGTAAACACCCGATGGCGCCCACGATCAGCCCGAAGAAGACCTGGGAAGGTTTCGCCGGTTCCCTCGTGGCCGGTGTCGTCGCCGGGGCGCTGACCCTGAGCCTCCTGCTCGATGGCCACGCCTGGCAGGGTGTGCTGTTCGGCGCGGCGATCGTCTGCACGGCGACACTGGGCGATCTCGTCGAGTCGCTGATCAAACGCGATCTCGGCGTCAAGGACATGGGGAACATGCTGCCGGGACACGGCGGCTTGATGGACCGGCTCGACTCCTTGCTTCCTTCGGCCGTCGTCTCCTGGCTGCTGCTTTCGGCGTTCGTCCCCGTTTAGCCTCGGCCCGCT
Organism: Amycolatopsis sp. SB7-3; assembly: GCF_041021335.1. Lineage (NCBI taxonomy): Bacteria > Bacillati > Actinomycetota > Actinomycetes > Pseudonocardiales > Pseudonocardiaceae > Amycolatopsis > Amycolatopsis sp. SB7-3. The sequence continues at coordinate 142,393 of NZ_JBFPJQ010000001.1, read as the reverse complement.
CAGTCGTCGTAGGGATCGTCGACTTCGGCGGTGCCCCAGCCTTCGACGGCCCGGGAGTGGTCGATCACGGCGAAGACCGAACCGTCCGGGTCGGCGAGGATCGCCATCCGGCCGTACGGGGTGTCGTAGGGCTGGACCACGACGGCACCGCCGAGCATCAACGCCTGTCCGGCCGCGGCGTCCGCGCCCCGAGCCGGATCGAGGGCGAGGTAGACCATCCAGTGCGGGGGAGTGTCCGGCCGGTATTCCGAGCCCATGACGTACCGGTACAGCACCGGTTCGTGCTCGATGAGCCATTCGGCGTAGTCGAGCGAAGCGCCGTCGCCGATCTGGTGGCTGGTGTAGTTGAAGAGGCGGCAGTAGAAGTGGTCCGCCGCCGCGCCGTCGTGGGTGTTAAGATCCGCGCCGCTGAAGGTGTTCGGCACCCCGGTCGCGAACTCCCAGGTGGCGGGCGGCTCCCAGAAGACAACGTGCGCGCCGCACGCGTCGATGGCGTGGACGATGCTGCCGCGATGGGGGATCGCCATCGGTCCGAGCGTGACCCGGCCACCGAGACTGTCCACCCATTCGGCGGCGGCGGCCGCCTGGGGCACCGAGATGTGGACGCTCCAGCCGGACGGCCCCTCCGCGCCCGCGCGGTACAGACCACCGGCCGGGACACCGTTCAGCGTCGCGATCGAGTACCGGCCGGTCGGCGTCGCCGGATCACGCTGAACGATGAACTCCCAGTCGAAAAGCCCGCTGTAGAAGGCTTGTGCGGCCGCTTCGTCTCTGCACGCGAGCTCGATCCAGCAGGGGATTCCCGAAGGTATGACGGAAGTGTGGGCGGCCGAGCCAAGCGACATGCGGTTCTCCCTTACCGGTGGGAGTAAAGTCTAGTCGCTGACCGCATTGTTTCCCTCAAAGATTTCGGCCCGGATACCCCGGAACCCGGCCCGGTGTCCCTTCGTTGGAGCTTCCGTGCGCTGGTTTCCCCGAGCTCTCTCCTCCTCCCGCCGCGGCGGCGAGGAGGTGCTGCCGAGTCCGAACATCTGGTACTACCAAAAGGCCTACGAGGTCGAAAACCGCGCGCAGGACGTCGACGACGAGATCTGGCGTGTGCTCGCCGGGGCCCGCGACTGGTCCGGGGCGGACGTTCTGGACATCGGCTGTGGCGATGGTTTCCACCTGCCGCGCTTCGCCGCGACGGCGCGTTCGGTGGTCGGCGTCGAACCCCATGAGCCGCTCGTGCGTGACGCGCGGAACCGGGTGGAGCGGCTGGCGAACGTCGAGGTGCGGCAAGGGCGTGCGCAGCGGCTTCCCTTACCGGACGCGGCTTTCGACGTCGTCCACGCCCGCACCGCGTACTTCTTCGGCCCCGGTTGCGAACCCGGTCTTCGCGAAGCGGAGCGGGTGCTGCGCCCGGGTGGGCTGATGATGATCGTGGATCTCGATGTGACGAGTGAGCCCTACGGCCGCTGGATGCGGCTGGATCTGCCGCACTACGACCCGCCCGGGGTCGAGAAGTTCTTCGCCCGTCAGGGATTCGACTGCCGCAAGGTGATGACGCGGTGGCTGTTCGAAGACGCCGCCGCGATGGAAGCGGTGCTGAAGATCGAGTTCAGCGCACCGGTCGCGGCGAAGGCGATCGCGGAGGTCCGGCGGCTCAACGAGGTTTCGTCAGGTGCCGGGGAGAAGCAGGTGACGCTGCCGGTGGGCTATCGCGTGCATACGCGCACCAAGCCCACCGGCCTCGTCGTGCCGGATCACTCCGTGCCCTCGTCCGGGGTGGTGTCCTCGGCCTCGCCGAGAATTCCGTAGATCGTCCGGCGTGCCTCGTTGAGGACGTCGACGGTGCGGGCCTGCTGGCTTTCGCTGCCGGCGTGCATGACCTGCGCGACCGCCGCGGCCAGGGTCGCGCCCGCCTTGCGCAGGTTCACCTCGACCGGGTCGACGTCGTGGGCGATCTGCTCCCACGGCGGGACGGCGTCCTGCTGCTCGGCCGCGGTACGGCCGGATTCGGTGAGTTCGAACAGCTTCTTGCCGTTCTCGTCCTTGCTGATCACCAGGCCTTCGTCGGCCAGCATCTGCAGGGTCGGGTAGACCGAGCCGGGGCTCGGCTTCCAGAAGCCGCCGCTGCGTTCGCCGATCTCGCGGATGATCTCGTAGCCGTGCCTCGGCTGCTCGGAAAGCAGCGCGAGGATCGCGGCGCGGACGTCACCGCGTTTGCCGCGCCGCCCACCGGGGCCGCCGCGACGGCCGTGCCGATGCCGGTGGCCCGGTCCGCCGGGGCCCGGCGGGAAGTCGCCGAAGCCGCCGCGAGCCCAGGGCCCGAAGGCGGGTCGGCCGTGTTCTGGAGGGAAAGGTCGTCGTCGCATGATGTGAATCCTCTCTTCGTAATGTTCCGACTCGTTCACGATATATCGGAAACAGTCGTACGACAACCCTGATCGTGTGAGTTGGGTCTCAGAGGCTTGTGGCGCCGTGATCTGGGAAACAGTGATCCAGGGCGGCCCGGGTGTGCGAAAGGTGGACATGGGACACTGGGTGAGCTATGACTGCCCTCCCTCTCGTCTTCGACGCGCCCAAGCGCGGCCTCCCGCCGCGCCACCTCGCCGATCTCACCGCCGCCGAGCGGGCCGCGGCCGTCGCCGAGCTGGGTGAGAAGCCGTTCCGCGCGAAACAGCTTTCGAACCACTACTTCTCGCGGCTCACGGTGAACCCGGAGGAGATGACCGACATCCCGGCGGCGTCGCGGGAGAAGCTCGTCGGCGATCTGATGCCGACGCTGCTCACCGAGATCAAGGCGCTCGCCTGTGACGACGGGACCACCCGTAAGACCTTGTGGCGCGCGCACGACGGGACGCTGCTGGAGAGCGTGCTGATGCGCTACCCGGACCGCGCGACCCTGTGCATTTCGAGCCAGGCGGGCTGCGGCATGGCGTGCCCCTTCTGCGCGACCGGCCAGGGCGGTCTCGACCGGAACCTGTCGACCGCGGAGATCGTCGACCAGGTCCGCTCCGCCGCCGCCGTGATGCGGGACGGGCTGATGCCCGGCGGTCCCGGCCGTTTGTCGAACATCGTCTTCATGGGGATGGGCGAGCCGCTCGCGAACTACAAGCGGGTGGTGGCGGCGGTCCGGCGGATCACCGATCCTTCGCCGGAGGGTCTCGGGATCGGTCAGCGTTCGGTGACCGTGTCGACGGTGGGTCTCGCGCCGGCGATCCGGAAGCTGGCGGACGAGAAGATGCAGGTGCGCCTGGCGGTTTCGCTGCACACGCCGGACGACGAACTGCGGGACACGCTGGTGCCGGTGAACGAGCGCTGGTCGGTGGACGAGGTCCTGTCCGCGGCCCGGTACTACGCGGACACTTCCGGCCGCCGCGTGTCGATCGAGTACGCGCTGATCCGGGACGTCAACGACCAGCCTTGGCGTGCCGAACTGCTGGCGAAGCGGCTTCGCCAGCACCTGGGCCAGTTGGTGCACGTGAACGTGATCCCGCTGAACCCGACGCCGGGAAGCAAGTGGGACGCCTCGCCGAAGCCGGTGGAGCGGGAGTTCGTCCGGCTGGTGAACGCGGGCGGTGTGGCGTGCACGGTACGTGACACGCGTGGTCAGGAGATCGCGGCGGCGTGCGGTCAGCTCGCCGCCGAGAACTGAGTTCTTCCTTTCAGTGATGGAGATTTTGTCGTGATGTATGCCCCCAGCCTGTTGGATCCGGCTGCGGAGGAGCTGAAGCTCGCGGACGTGCTCGGCCATGGCGCGACCGGTGTCGCGCGCGAGGCCAGGACGTTGCTCGGTGAGCGATTCAGCTCGGTGACCTTCATGTACGTCCTGATGCGGGCGTTCGAGGTGGAGTACACGGCGGCGCGGGACGCTTCGCGCTGGCACGAGTTCCACGGCGGACCGTACGCGCTGTCGGACGCCGACCTCGAAGCCCTGCTGGCGCCCTGGCTCGGGGCACCGGCCGCGTCGATCACCGCGTAGGCGGGAATCGACGCGACCGTCCTTTGTGGATGGTCAGTGTGGAGTCGGCCGGTAGACGAGCTCCTGGATACGGCCGTCGAACGTCCGGCTCTCGAGCAGTTCCAGGTCGAAGTCGGCCGCACCGCGGAAGATCGAGTCCGCCCCGGTTTTCCCGGTGATCACCGGGAAAACCGTCACCTGCACGCGATCGACCAGACCGGCGGCCATCAGCGCCCGGTTCATCGACAGGCTGCCGTGCGAGCGCAGCGGCACTTCGGACTCCTCCTTGAGCCGGGCGACGACGTCGACCGCGTCCCCGCTCACGACGGTCGCGTCCGGCCAGTCGAGCGGCTCCCGCAGCGTGGTCGAGACGACCGTCGCCGGCAGGTGCTTGAGCCGGGAGACCCAGGGATCCAGCGCCTCGAAGTCCGGGACCTCCGCGTTGAGCATCTCCATGTTCGCCCGGAACGTGGTGGCGCCGAAGACCATCCGCTGCTCCTCGGAGTACAGGGCGAGGCGGTGTTCGAGGAATTCGGGGCCCTGCTTGCCCCAGTAACCGCCCCAATCGCCGGTGTGGGCGCCGTAGCCGTCGAGGCTGGAAAAGACGTCGAACGTGTAGGTCGCGGTCATGATGCTCCTTCGGTGAGTTCGTCTCTCACCCTGGCTACGAACGCGGGCGGCGCGGATAGACATCGTCGGCGGAGAAATCTTCGCGAGAGGGTGGCGAGACCATCCTCGGCTCGCTGTACGTCGACGAAGGCGACCCCGACCCGGCCGACGGCTGTCCGCTTAGTCTCCTTCGCGCTGGGCCAGACGGACCAGTCGCACGGCGGTCTTCACCCTCGGCGGCGACACTCGGTGGAGACTCTGAGGAGGTGGGCCGGATGTCCACGACCAAGGCGAGACAGGTGCGCCACAACAAGGCCGTCCAGGTGCTCGGACGGATCGGCATGGGCTGCTACGGACTGGTGTATCTGCTCATCGGGTACCTGGCGGTGCGTGTCGCCGTCGGCGGTGGCGGCCAGGAGGCCGACGGACGCGGCGCGATCACCGAAGTCGGCTCGACCCCGGCGGGCGGGGTGCTGTTGTGGGTACTGGCGGTGGGACTGGTGGCCTACGGCCTGTGGCAGGGGTTGCTGGCCGCGGTCGGCTACACGTGGATCGACAAGCAGCGCACTCGCACCGTCAAGCGGGTGACGTCCGGAGTGCGCTGCCTGGTGGGGATTTCGCTGGGCGTGTACGCGGCCAAGGTCGCCTTGGGGGCGGGGGAACAGGGCAGTGGCGACCAGAAGCAGCAGGAGTTCACCGCGTGGCTGCTCGGATTGCCCGCCGGTCCGTTCCTGGTGACCGTGGTGGCCGTCATCGTGTTCGGCGTCGCGGTGGGTTCGGTGGTGAAGGGGATACGCCGGACCTTCGAACAGGACCTCGACCTCGCGAAGCTCCCGTCGGGGACCCGGCGATGGGTGGAGCGGCTGGGCAGGATCGGTTACGTGGCAAGGGGTGTCGTGTTCGGTGTGGTCGCCGTACTGATCGGATACGCGGCGCTGACGCATGATCCGTCCCGTTCCGGCGGGCTCGACGCCGCCCTGCGGACCTTGGCCGCCCAGCCGTTCGGCACCGTGCTGCTCATCGTGGTGGCGGTCGGGGTCGCGGCCTTCGGTGTGTACTGCGTCGGGGCGGCGCGGGCGCAGCGTGGATGAGCCGTCAGGCGAACTGGATTCCGCCGTCGATCATCACCGACTGACCGGTTGAGACACCGCGTTCAAAGCGCGGACGCGGCGCGGTAATCCCTCGGCGAGGTGCCGAGAAGCCGGGTGAACATCGTCGAGAACGCGGCGGGGCTCTCGTAGCCGAGCGAAGCGGCGATCGCGGCGATGGGCAGGCCGTCCGACAGCAGTGACAGGGAATGCAGGACGCAGGCACGCTGCCGCCAGCGGGCGAAACCCATCCCGGTCTCCGCGGTGAAGAGCCGGTTCAGCGTCCGTTCGCTCACGTGCAGCCGGTTCGCCCATTCGCTCGCGGGATCGTGGATGTCCGGAGCGTCCAAAAAGGACTCACACTGGGCTCGCAGCCGTTCGTGTCTCGGCAGCGGGAGGTCGAGCCGGACCGGGGCGGACCGGCGGATCTCGTGCAGGGTCAGGCCGATGACCGCGGCGTCCCGGCCGCGGGCGGTGTACAGCTCCGGCACGCCGACGGCCTCGTTCAGGAGTTCCCTGAGCAGCGCGGACACCTCGACGACCTGGCAGCGACGCGGGAACCACGGCACCGCCTTCGGCTCGATGTACAGGCTCCGGGTGCTCACGGTCGTCGTGAACACCTGATGGACGGTCTCCGGCGGGACGAGCACCGCGCGCCGGGTCGGGATAGTCCACGTGCCGTCGGCCGTCTCGACCCGCATCGACCCGGTCGCGCTGTAGAGGAACTGCGCCCGCCGGTGCCGATGCGGGAGGATCCGGTGCCCTGGTGGGTAATCGGTGCGGATCGCCACCACCGGGCGGTCGAGATGGTCGACCTCGTCGATGGGGACGTCACGCACCTCACCAAGGCTACGCTGGGTGTCCGATCCGCGAAAGAAACTGTCGCCCTTTCGAATGCCCGCCGTGCTGGGGCGGCCTACCGTCGAGGGAGTGCTGATCAAGATTTCGGTGCTCCTCGGGTTCGGTTGCCTGAGCGGCGTCACCACCGTCCTTTTCGGATTCGGCGGCGGGTTCATCACCGTGCCCGTCGTCTACGCCTTCGCACTCGCGGATCCGGAGCACGCACAGGACGCGATGCACGTGGCGGTGGCCACGTCGACCGCGGTGATGGTGGTCAACGCCGGGAGCGCGACCCTCGCCCAGCTGGGGACGGGCCGGCTTCGCCGCGACTACCTGTGGCCGCTCGTCGCCTTCATCGGTTTGGGTGCCGTCCTCGGCTCCTTCGCCGCCACCGTGGCCGACGAAAGTGTCCTGCGTTGGCTCTTCGTCGCCTACCTCGCGCTGACCATCGCCGACAGCGTCGCCCGGAAGGGTTTCGTGAGCAGGAGTGAGGACGACGGGCCACGTGCGCTCGGCGGCGTCACCACCATCGCGGGCGGGACCGGGATCGGTGCCGTGGCGAGCTTTCTCGGCGTCGGGGGCAGTGTCCTCACCGTGCCGCTCATGCGGCGCAAGGGCCTGCCGATGGCCGACGCGACCGCGCTCGCGAACCCGCTGAGCCTGCCCGTGGCGGTGATCGGCACGGCCGTTTACGCCTTCGCGGCGACGGGCACGTCCTCTGGCGGTGCTCACGTCGGCTACGTCGACCTGGTGGCCGCGGGCGCGCTGCTGTGCGGATCGCTCCCGACCATCGCCGTGACGCGCCGGGTGGTCGGCCGGATCCCGGACCGCGCGCACGCGATCGCGTACCTCGCCCTGCTCGGCGCCGCGCTGATCGCGGTAGTGATCGGATGAGTCCATGCCTTGTCAAGTCCTTGACAAGGCATGAGAGGCATGGCAAGGGGTTATCGCCAGGCAAAGATCCGACGAATCCTCTATCTCTTTTTCGGATCTTGCGCCAAGATCTCCCGCATGAAACTGAGATCGATCACCAAACGCATGTTCGTTCTCGGGCTGCTGACGGTTCTCGGCACCACCGGGGCGACGTCGGTGGCCACCGCCGAACCCCAGGCCCCGCCCTCGGACGTCAACGCGACCGGGAAGCCGCGCGGCGGCTGGGAACCGGTCGGCCCGAACAGCGTCGGCGGGATGCTCGCCGTTTCGCCCGCCGGCCTCGCGATGATGCAGCCGAGCCCGCCCGCGCTGTGGCTCTCCGGCGATCGCGGCGCTTCCTGGAGTGTGCGCCGCGGTCTGCCGCAGGACACCGCCATCCAGGGCTTCTTCGTCGATCCGGCGAACCCGGACCGGATGCTCGCGGTGGGCAACAAACCGGCGGGTTTCCTCGGCGAATGGCGCGGCATGCTGGTGCGGACCACCGACCGCGGCCAGACCTGGGAAACCCTGCGCGAGTGGTACCCCGACGGCGCGTTCGGGATGGCCACGGACCCGACCGGCCGGGTCGTCGTGGTGCAGAACATGGATTCGCTGAGCGTCAGCACCGATGGTGGCGAGCACTGGAACGACGTGCCGAGGACCTGGCCGCGTGAGGGCAACGCCTCGCCGGTCGGTGCGCTCAAGCTCACGTTGGTCGGCGACGACGCCTACCTCACGACGGTCTACCCCGAGTACGCCCTTTGGGTGGTCCGCGGGGTCAGCGGCAAGGAGCCGCAGGCCGAACTCGTCTACCGCACCAACGGCGAGATCAACCAGGTCGCCTCGGACGGCAAGCGATTCGTGGTCACGGTCGGCCCCGAACTCCACGGCTCGACCGACGGCGGCAAGACCTGGACGGTGCTGCGCCGCGATCCCGGCGAGCAGACCCTGCGCGAACCGCGTTTCCTCGGCGGACGGCTGTACGTGTCGACGTATAACGACATAGACGTCAGCGCGGACTTCGGCCGCACCTGGTCCCGCAAACCGGTGCCCGCGCTGGGCGAAGGCGTCAGCGACATGATCGATCTCCCCGCCGGACCGGGTAAACCCGCCACCACGCTGATCTCCTCGCTCTATCGAGGCGTGTACGCGGACGAGGGCAGGCGGGGCTACCAGCAGATCGGCGTCCCCGGTGAATCCATCCGCGACCTCGTGACCACCGGGAACCTGGTGCGCGAGAGCGTCGTCGCGGCGGGCGTGCAGGAGATCTACAACACGCCGCTCCCGCGCGGCAAGGTGGCCGCGGCGGATCGGGTCTGGCAGTCGCACCCGGCCGACCGGCTGCACGAGGACGCGCGGCTGTCCGTCTCGCCGGGCCGTCCGGACGTCGTCTGGCAGGTCACCCGGAACGGGTTCTCGCTCGACGTGCTCCGCAGCGGCGACGGCGGACGCACCTGGGAATTCGCGGCGAAGGCGAAGGAAGGCCTCCCCAGGACGATCTTCGCCCACCCGGCCGACCCGAACCGGGTGCTCGTCTCGGCCTTCGCTCCCAGCGGCTACGTGCTCTACCGCAGCAACGATGCGGGGAAGACCTGGGAGAAGCTCGCGACCGACAACGGCTTCATCGCGTTCGCCGGTGACCCGTGGAACCCGGACCGGGTCTGGGGCGGCGACTCCGACGGCCTGTCCCGCTCGGACGACGGCGGCAAGACCTGGACCCACGTGACCAGCCAGCCGGTCAGTTCGATCTCGGTCAGCCGATGGGGTGGCGGCCGCGTGCTCATCGGCGGCGCGGGCATCCACCTGAGTGAGGACGGCGGCAAGACGTTCCGCCGGGTCTTCGACGGCGAGGACCCCCGTGAGATCAGCCGGATCCTGCCGCATCCGTTCGACTTCCGGGTGTGGTTCGCGAGCAACACGGCCGGCGGCGGCGTGCTGCGCAGCACGGACTTCGGCCGCACCTGGTCGCCCGTGCCCGGAGCGCTGCCCGATTCCAGGGTGCTTTCCCTGGCGGTCAGCGCGGACGGCCGGTATCTGTTCGCCGGCACCGCGCAGTCCGGCGCGTACCGGTTGACGTTGTACTGAGTCCGAGACGCTTCGTGGCCGGAGGAAGTTCCGGCCACGAAGCGTTTACGCGTGCCTCATCGGATGTCAGAGTCGGGGACATGGCCATCGATGTCGCCGCCCTCCGGCTCCACTTCCCTTCCCTCGCCGACGGAACCGCCTTCTTCGACGGACCTGCGGGTACTCAGACACCCCAGCCCGTCGCCGACGCCATCGCCGGGACGCTGACCGGTCCGTTGTCGAACCGGGGCAAGGTCAGCCCGTCCGAACTCAACGCGGAGAACGCCGTCTCGGACTTCCGCGACGCCTACGCGGACTTCCTCGGCGTGCCAGCCGAAGGCGTCGTCCACGGCCGCAGCGCCACCCAGCTGACGTACGACTTTTCCCGGCACCTGGCCAAAAGCTGGCGCGAGGGCGACGAGATCGTCGTCAGCCGTCTCGATCACGACGCCAACGTCCGGCCGTGGGTCCAGGCCGCCGAACGCGCCGGGATGACCGTCCGCCGGCTCGACATCGACCCCGAAACCACGGAACTCGACCTCGATTCCCTCGTGCTCACCGAACGGACGAGGCTGGTCGCGGTCACGGCGGCCTCGAACGTCCTCGGCACCAAGCCGCCGATCCGCCGGATCGTCGATCTCGCCCACGACGCCGGGGCGCTGGTGTTCGTGGACGGAGTGCACTACGCCGCCCACGAACTGGTGGACGTGCCGGCGCTCGGAGCGGATTTCTTCGTCTGCTCGCCGTACAAGTTCCTCGGCCCGCACTGCGGCGTGCTCGGCGCGTCGCCCGCCCTGCTCGAAACCGTCGAGCCGGACAAGCTCCTGCCGTCGCCCGACACCGTGCCCGAACGGTTCGAATTCGGCACGCTGCCCTACGAGATGCTCGCGGGCGCCACGGCGGCGGTGGACTTCCTCGCCGCGCTGGACCCCGGAGCGGGCGGATCACGGCGAGAACGGCTCACGAACTCGATGAACTCGTTGCACGAGCACGAAAGCACGTTGCGCGCCAGGCTGGAGGAAGGACTGGGCGACGCCGTCACCGTCCACTGCAAGGCGGCGGACCGGACCCCGACCGTGCTGATGAGCCTCGGTGGCCGCGAGCGCGAGGCGCAACTGCATCTCGCCGAAAGGAACGTCGTCGCGCCGGCGGGATCCTTCTACGCCTACGAAGTCTTCGCGGCCTTGAAGCTGGAGGATCCGGCGCTCCGGGTCGGGCTGGCGCCGTATACGAGCATCGACGACGTCGACAGGTTGCTGGACGGGCTTTCGACGTTCGGGTGAAGACGGGTCGTGAGTGTTTTGAGTGGTTGGCAGCTCGTCGGCTGACCCTGGAGTTGGGGCCGATCACAAGCCTCGTCCGCCCGACCTTGTGATCGGCCCCATGGACGTACGGTGACCGGACCGACACCCTGGGAAGGAACGCCGTGGGCATCGGGGCCCTGGCGAAACGGGACGGGTGGCCACCATGGGCAGACTTCGCGCACGGACATTGATCGCCGGGATGGTCGCGCTCGCCACCGTCGGTCTCGCACCCGCAGCGACGGCCGCGACCGGCATCGACACCCGATGGAGCGAACCAGGCCCCTACGCGGTGACCGTCGAAGCCCTCGACAGTGCGCACACCGTGTACCGGCCTTCGCGGCTGGAGAGGCATCCGGTCATCCTGTGGGGCAACGGGACCGGTGCGAACCCGAAGACCTATGACGGCCTGTTGCGGCATCTGGCCTCCCACGGTTTCGTCGTCGCGGCGGCCGACACCCCGAACGCGGGTTCGGGACAGGAGATGCTGGCCGGTGCCACGACCTTGATCGCCGAGAATTCCCGTCCCGGCAGCCGCTACGAGGGGAAGATCGACACCGCGCACATCGGCGCCACCGGCCATTCGCAAGGCGGCGGGGGAGCGATCGCCGCCGGCGCCGACGCGCGCGTCACCACGACGATCCCGATCGAGCCTGGACCGCAGGGTTCCGCCACGGCACTTAAAGGCCCTTCGTTCTTCCTCGGCGGCCAGTTCGACACCATCGTCATCCCCGGGCTGCTGGTCATCCCGCGCTACCGCCTCGCGGATCAGGTCCCCGCGATCTACGGCGAACTCCGCGGCGCGACCCATTTCACGCCCGTCGGCGACGGAGGCGGGTTCCGCGGCGCCATCACGGCGTGGTTCCGGTTCTGGCTTTCCGGCGACGAGCGGGCCCGCGCGGAGTTCTTCGGCCCGTCCTGCGGGTTGTGCCGGGACGGCGCGTGGTCCGATGTCCGGCGCAACACGAAGGCGCTGGCCGTTCCGGGAGCTTGATCGCCGTTCCTGTCGGTGGTCCGGGCTAGGGTCTGCCCCAGCAGCCTGACCTGGAGGGATACCTGACATGACCACTCTCGACAACCGGCCGAACACCGCGCTCCTCGTCGTCGACGTCCAGAACGCCGTCGTCGACGAGGGTTACGAGCGCGACGCCGTGGTCGCGAAGATCGGCGGTCTCGTCGGCAGGGCACGGCGGGAAGGCGTCCCGGTCGTGTGGGTGCAGCACTCCGACGACGGGCTCGTGCGGGGCAGCGAGGAATGGCGCATCGTCGGCGAACTGGACCAGGAGGAAACCGAGCCGGTCGTCGAGAAGTCCTATGGGGACTCGTTCGAGGACACCGACCTGGAGAAGGTGCTGGCCGAACGCGGGGTCGGACGGCTGGTGGTGGTCGGGGCCGAGACCGACGCCTGCATCCGTTCGACGCTGCACGGCGCCATCGTCCGCGGGTACGACGCGACGCTGGTCGGCGACGCGCACACGACCGTGGACAAGACCGAGTGGGGCGGCATCGCGCCGGAACTGGTCATCGCGCACACGAACCTGTACTGGCGGTATCAGGCCGCGCCGGGCCGAAAGGGAGGGACGGTGATGAGCGAAGACGTCGATTTCAACGGCTGAGCCGGCTTCACGGCGTTTTCGGCCAGTGAGCGAGTAGCAGGCCGGCGTCAGCGGCGAAAGCGTTGTGGCAGTGGGACTTCGCCGCCTGCAGCACACGGCGGGCGATCTCGGGCGGTACGTATCCGGCATTGGTTTCCAGGCTTCCGGCGAGTGAGAACCGTGCGCCGTCGGCGGAACGCGCCTCCGAGAGGCCTTCGGTGTGCAGGACGAGGAGATCTCCAGGCTGGAGACGGGCGGTCGAGATCCGGCCCGGCGTCCCGGCGCCGAACGGCGATCGCGGCGCACTGTCCACTGTGGCCGGTCCGGGTCCGCTGCCGAGCACGAGCGGTGCTTCCCCACCCGCTTCGAGGTGGCGCAGATCCCCGTGGGCGAGGTCCACTTCGGCCAGGGTCCCGCGAACCGACGCTCCGGTGCCGAACTGCGCCGAAAGCGCTTTGTCGACAGCGCTCTCCTGGCCGTGCAGTCCTTGACCCTCGCGGCGGGCGGACCGGTAGGCCGCGAGTGCCGCCGACACCGCCAGGCCCGAGGACTCGGACTCGCGGCCCGCGTCGAAGATGGCCAGCCATGCCGTCGTTTCGGAGAGGGCGTAGTCGAAAGTGACGCCGCGAACGTCGTAGGCGGGCTCGACTCCGCCTGCCACCACGACGTCGCGCGTCGCCGCCGTCAACGGGGGCAGGTGCTGCCAGAGCAGTTCGGCCATGGGGTCGCGGCGTCGTCGGCGGCGTGTCATGTCGAGGCCGTCGCCGTAGCGCATCGCCGCGGCGATGAGGTGGCCGGACAGTGAGGCGAGCCAATGGCACTGGGTGCGCAGTGAGGGGTCGTTGAGGTCGGTGTTCGGGCCGGCTTCGACCTCGAGCACGCCTACGCGCTCGTCGCCGTCCAGCAGCGTGGTCCACAAGCGCGGTCCGGCGGAGTCTTCGGCCAGCATGGTGCCCGCCTGCCGATACGCCTGACCGGCGGGGCTGGTGTCGATCGCCAGCGGTACCCGGCCGGGCGACCGCTCGGGAAACGGGATGAGCCGGTGCTGGTCGTAGTCGGCGAGGTAGACGGCTATCCGGAGGTCCAGCGCGCGCCCCGCCGCCGCGATGACGTCGGGCAGGCGCTCCGGGGCGACCCGGTGGGCGCCGTCGAGAAGTCCCACCAGCGCGGCCAGGGGGCCGCGGGGGCGGGTGTCCTCACTGGGTTCGCGGCTGTACGGCGCCCGTCTCGCGCCGGAGATCTCGTCGAGGCGCTCGTTGACCGCGTGGGCCACCATGTCCCGTTGGATCCGGGGCAAGGGGAGCAGTCCCTGCAGGAACGCCTCCAGTTCGACTTCGCTGACGTCACCGCCGAGCGCGAAGTACCTCAGCCACAGCTGCTCCATCGTGAGCCCGGTGCGCGCGAAGCAGGCAGCGACGATCCGTCGCTGCTCCTCGGCCTGGAGCGAGGACAGAGTGACCACCCCCGGGGATCTCGGCGATACGGCGCCTGGGTACCAACCACGGCGCCGGCTGAAACATGGCGGAGAGGAGGTCGCGTTACGCCAGGTGGCCGAGCGGTTCGTCGACCGCGTGCCGGGCAGAGACGATCCGGGACGGGCCGAACGTGGGTCGCGGTAGGCGGGGTGATCGCATTCGGCTAAGGTCGGCTTCCGAAAGCGGTTCTGAGCGTTGAGAAGTTAGCGCCGATCCGCCGGTAACCGGGTTGGTTGCGGCGGTTGATGGTGCGCGCTCGGCGCCGGTTCCCGCCGGTGGCTCCCGTGGTGCATCACGCCGATGTGCAGAAGTGGGAGAGGCGGGCTTTGGACGATGAAATCGACTGGCAGCGGGACAAGAACCGATTCGTCGAGGATGTCGGCGACGGCGAACTGCCGGTGACCTCTGAAAACGGCGCCCGGCTCCTCGCCGGGCCACTGGTCAACCAGTTCGTCTCCCTGACCAGGGCGTTGCTGGATTCCGGTTCGATCGCGGCGGTACTCGAACGGGTGGTCTTCGCGACACGTGATCTGGTCCCGGGTGCGGATCTGGTCAGCGTCACCCTCCTCGATCCCGACGGCGGGTTCCACACGCCGATGGGGACCGACGAGATCGCCGGCGAACTGGACCAGTTGCAGTATCAGTACGGCGAGGGTGCCTGTGTCGAAGCGGCGCGGGTTTCGGGACCGGCGGCCGCCTTCAGCGACAACCTCGCGGAAGACGCCCGATGGCCGCGTTTCGGCCCGGCCGCCGCGGCGCTCGGGTTCCACTCGCTGGTGTCGACGGCCTTGTTGCCGGAAGCGTCGAGTTCGCAGGTGTCGGGTGCGTTGAACGTCTACTCGCGCCGTCCGCACGGCATCGCCAGGGCCGACCGCGACGTGCTGCTGCTTCTGGCGACGCACGCGTCGCTGGCTTTGGCGACGACGCACGCCGTCACGCGCGGGCAGCTCCAGGAGGAGCAGCTCCAGCAGGCGCTGGACAGCAGGGACGCGATCGGGCAGGCCAAGGGCATCCTCATGGCACGGCGCGGGATCGACGCCGCGGAGGCGTTCGAGGTGCTGCGGCATACGTCGCAGAACATGAACGTCAAACTCCGGGAACTGGCGGAGATGCTGTCCAAACGGCATACGGAACTGCAATTGCCCGACTGAGCGGACGGCCGCCACTACGATCGCGATCATGGGTTTCGGCGAGCTGGAGTTGTCGCGGACGTTCGAGTGGCGGGGCCGTTCGGTGGCGTGGGAGCGTCTCGGCGAAGGCGCCCCGGTGGTGCTGTGCCACGGAACACCGTGGTCGGCGCAACTGTGGGCGCCTTTCGCGCGAGCGCTCAGCGAGGAGTTCGCCGTCCACGTCTGGGACATGCCCGGATACGGTCGTTCGTCGAAGGAGTCCGGCCACGCCGTCGATCTCGGCACGCAGGGCGAGCTTTTCGCCGACCTGCTGACATATTGGGGGCTGACCGCCCCGCATGTGATCGCCCACGACTACGGCGGAGCCGTTTCGCTGCGTGCGAAGCTGCTGCACGGCGCGGAGTACGCCTCGCTCGCACTGGTGGACGTCGTCGCGCTGCGGCCATGGGGTTCGGAGTTCTTCCGGCTCGTCGCCGAGAACGCCGAGGTCTTCCAGGCGCAGCCCCCGACGGTGCACAGGGGTGCGCTCGAGTCCTACATCGGGACTGCCTCCCATCGTGGTCTCACCGGCGCGCAACTGGCCACGCTGACCGGACCTTGGCTGGACGAGGAAGGGCAACGCGCCTTCTACCGGCAGATCGCCGAGGCGGACGTCCGGTTCACCGACGAGATCCAGCACCGCTACCCGGAACTCGAGTTGCCGGTGAAGGTGATCTGGGGCGCGGACGACACGTGGATCCCGGTCGACCGCGCGGAACAGCTCGCCGACGCGATTCCCGGTGCCCTCCTGGACGTCATCCCCGATGCCGGGCATCTGATCCAGTACGACGCGCCGGTCGAACTGGCCTTTTCCCTGCATCGGTGGCTCACCGCGGAGGTGGGCCGGTGGGGACCAGCCGGGAGCGGACGCTGAAAGGCGCCGCCAAGATCAACATCGTCGCATTCGGATATCAGAAGTCGTCTACGTGATATCCGGCGACGTAGGCGCTCGAAAGCAGGGCGCCGTGACATTCCGCGGTCGACGGGCCGAAACCGATCGGCACCCAATGGCCGACGGTGTACCAAAAGGAGGATCCGGACGCGCAGTGGGCGACCACCCGGTACGTTTCCGAGTGTCTCGGCAGCGAGAAGCAGGTCATCGAAATACCTTCGCCGAAGAGGATTCCGTAGCGATTGCTGTCGCATCCGTAGGGCGGGAACTGGCCTTCGGTCGCCGCGGCGGCCGGCGAGGCGGCCAGGAATCCGGCCACCGAAAAGGCGGCCATGACTAAAGCGGCGATTTTCTTCTTCATTGTTTCTCCCGCGTCTTGTTCCCAGTGGAAAGGCCAGATTAGCCGCACGGAAGAATTGTCGTGAATTCATCGGGCAGGTGAAACGAGAACGCGTGCGGTGAACCGCGCTGCTCCGAAAGGGCGTCGCCACCCCTCTTCTGAGTTCCCGGCTCCCCTTTTGGCCTAGCGCCGCCGGTACTGTGCCGGAGACGTGCTGGTGGACCGGTCCTCATAGGACCCGGCCTTGCCGCGGTCGACGTGGAACGTCGTCAGCGTGCTCACCGGGGAACGCGGATCGCGCCGGTCGCCGATCACCCGCATGTGCGTGCTCCAGCGGCGCGGGGTGACCTCGTAGACGTCGTAGCCGTACCGGTCGCCTTCGAAGTACTTGAGGTGCGGGTTCGCCGCGCCCATCTTCGGTCCGTTCGTGGCGTTCCACTCGGGGGAGTAGGCGCCGGAGGTGACCGAATGCGCGGTGAACTCCGTGCCGATGACCGGCGTGGCAGGGTCCGCGAAGTCCGGGCGGATGTCGTCGACGAACGCGGAATGCCAGTCGCCGGTGATCACCACGAGGTCTTCGAGGCCGCTCTGTGCCACGTGGGTCAGCACCTCCTTGCGTTCGGCGAGGAAGCCGTCCCACTGGTCCGTGAACATGTAGCCGCCGCCGGGTTTCGCCAGCTGGCTCAGCATGATCGAGTTCACCCAGCAGTGCCAGGCCTCGCCCGCCCCGGTCACCTGGTCCTTGAGCCACGCCTTCTGGTCCGCGCCGAGGATCGTGCCGTCGGGCAGGTTCTGCGCCGAGCGGTACTGCCGCAGGTCCAAAATGGACAGGTCGAGGAGGTCGCCCCAGCGGCGCTGCCGGTGGATCCTCGGCGTCGAGGGGTGGTCCGGGCGCACCGGCATATGCTCGAACCAGGCCTGATACGCCGCCGAGCGTCGCGCTCGCAACGACGGGGTGGTGCCGCTGTAGTCGTTGACGACCTCGTGATCGTCCCAGGTGATGAACCAGGGGTGGGCCGCGTGGGCGTCCCGCAACGAGGGGTCGGATTTGTAGAGCGCGTGCCGCCGCCGGTACGCCGGTAGGGTCAGCACCTCGGGACCCTCGTGGTCGCGCAGCGGGTTGCCGCCGACCTGACCGTGCTCGTAGACGTAGTCGCCGAGGTGGACGACGAAGTCCAGCTCCTCCCGCGCGATCCCGGCGTGCGCCGCGTAGAACCCGTCGTGGAACGCCTGGCAGTTCGCCGAGGCGAACCGCACCCGCCGGACCGGCCCGACCGGTGCGGTGCGGGTGCGGCCGATCCGGCTGACCTTGCCGAGTGCGGTGAAGCGGTAGTAGTACTGCGAGCCCGGCTCCAGCCCGGACACCGGCACGTGCACGCTGTGCCCGAGCCCGGCGGTGGCGGCCGCCGTCCCGCGCGCCACGCGGCGGCGGAACCCGCGGTCGGTGGCCACCTCCCAGCCGACCTCGACGGTGTCGTCGAGCGGCTGCTCGAACTCCATCGGTTTCGGCGCGAGCCTGGTCCAGAGCGCGACGCCGTACGGGACCGGGTCGCCGGACGCGACGCCGAGCGTGAACGGCGCCTCGTCCCAGGTCGCGCCCAGCGCGACGGCGGCCTCCTCGGCCTGCGCGACCGTCATCCGCGAACTCAACGGCCAGGCCAGCCCCAGCGCACCGGCGGTGGCGGCGCCTCGCAACAGGTCCCGGCGGTTGACGGACATCGGTGGTCTCCTCGGCGCTCGGCGGATCGCTCTCCGACACCGAACACCGTCGAGATGACCGGAGACCGACGCGGGGGAGAACATCAGATGGTGATGACGACCTTGCCGCTCGTATGCCCTTCGCGCACGTAGCGGACGGCTTCCGGCGCCTCGGCCAGCGAATAGGCGCGGTCGATCACCGGCGTCACCTTCCCCGCCTCGATGAGCGCGCGCAGCGTCTGCAGATCGTCCTGGTTCTCCGTGGAAATCAGGCCGCGGAGCTTCTGCTTCACGAACGGCCCGAGCATCAGCGCCCGCAGAGTGCGGCCCACCGCGCCGATCCATTTCCCTTCGGTCTCGCCGCCGACGAGGACGAGAGTGCCTCGCGGAGTCAAGGATTTCCTCAGTGAGGTCAGCGACCGGTTGCCGGCGGTGTCGACGATGAGGTCGTAGCCGCCGCCGAAGTCCTCGCGGGTGTAGTCGAAGACCCGGGCCGCGCCGAGCGAGCGCACCAGATCGATCTTGCCCGTGCCGCATACGCCGTCCACCTCGGCGCCGAACGCCTTGGCGATCTGCACCGCGAAGGTGCCCACGCCGCCGCCCGCGCCGATGATCAGGACCTTCTGCCGGGGCGCGACCCGGCCCCTGTCCCGGAGCGCTTGGAGCGCGGTGAAGGCCGAGATGGGGACGGCGGCCGCTTCGTCGAAGCCGAGCCGCTTCGGTTTCCGGGCGATACTGTCCACTGTGGTTAGTGCGTACTCGGCGAAGGAACCCTGACAGGTACCGAAAACCTCGTCGCCGGGCTGGAATCTTGTCACTTCGCCGCCGACGGCGTGCACGACACCGGCGAAGTCCATCCCGCGAACGCGGGCCTTCGGTCTCCGTACCCCGAAACCCATCAGCCGCACCAGATACGGCGAGCCTTCCATGAGGTGCCAGACGCCAGGATCGACGCCCGCCGCCCGGATTCGCACGACCACACCGTCCGATCCTGTTTCGGGTTCGGGCAGGTCGGCGGGCTGCAGGACGTCGGTGGTTCCGTACTCGTTCTGGACGATCGCCTTCACGGCGGCCTCATTTCCTAGTCTGGGTACTGGAAAACATCGTCGAGCCCGACGCCGAACGCCCGGGCTATCTGGAACGCCATCTCGAGCGACGGCGAGTAGCGGCCTTGCTCGATCGCGATGACCGTCTGGCGCGTCACGCCGATCCGGTTCGCGAGTTCGGCCTGGGTCATCTCGCCCTTGGCGAACCGCAGGGCGCGGATGGAGTTCGTGACCTTGGTCGGTTTCACCACGTCTGGAATCCCTCGCGGTACGCGGCGATCTTCGCGAGCGAGCCGAGCAGGGACGAGCACACGAAGGCGAGGTAGACGGTGTTGGCGATCCAGAAGTGGTCCAGTTCCGCCATCGCCATGACGAGCGCCGCGACGCCGCCGATCACGACGAACGACTGTCCGATGTGGTCACTGAACCGGCCGATCTCACGGTCTCGCTGGTCTTTGCGGTCGTCGTCACGCGGCGCGGCGATCGTCACGGCGATGTTCAGCACGATCGTGGCCGCGATGGCCGCCCCGATCGTCCACAGCAGCGTCGCCACGTAGGGGACGTCGACGAGCGGGCCGGAGCCCGCTCGGCTGAGGACGACGATCAGATACGCCACGTAAGCGCACATCGTGACCACCGCGGTGATCCACGCGCGTTTCTCTTCCAGTGCCACGAAAACCAAGGTAAAGAGTTCTAGACATCATGTCAAACATTCTTGACTTCGACGCCGAGAACTAGTTCGTGATACAAATAGTGCGTACTACGAACTTAAGGAGTGGTGATGGCACTGTTCGGATTCGGCCTCGAGACCGGCGTCGGCGAGGTGGACGACCTTCTGCGGCACGCCGAACAGGCCGACCGCGCGGGACTCGACCTGGTCAGCTTGTCCGATCACCCGTATTTCGCCGACCGGCTGGACGCCTACGCGGCGCTGGGCGTGATCCTCGGCAGGACTTCGCGTGTGACGGCCGCCGTCAACGTCACCAACCTGCCGAGTCGTCCCGCGCCGATGCTGGCGAGGACGATCACGTCGCTTTCGGCGCTCTCGGGCGGTCGCGTCGCGCTCGGGATCGGCGCGGGTGGGCTCTGGCGGGAAATCGCCAAGCTCGGGGTGGAGCACCGGACGCCCGCCGAGGCGGTCCGGGCGATGGGTGAGGCGATCACCCTGGTCAAGGCGCTTTCCGGAGGCGGGGCGCCGGTGACGTTCGAGGGGGAGTTCTACTCCGTCGACGGCTTGGTGCCTGCCGCCGCGGCCGCGCCGCCGGTCTGGACGGGCGCGGTCGGGCCCAAATCCCTGGCGGTCACCGGAAAACTGGCCGACGGCTGGATCCCGGGACATGCCGCGGACTGGCTCAGCCCTCGGTTCGCCGAATCCCGTCCGGTGATCGACCAGGCGGCCGTCGACGCGGGCCGGGACCCCGGTGAGATCGCGACCATCTACAACTTCCCCGGCCGCATAACGGAAAACCCGGTGGCATCCCCGCGTGACGACGACGGGCGATGGATCGGTGGGTCGCCGGAGCAGTGGGTCGAGGAATTGGTCTCGGCGGTGCGTGACCACGGCGCGGCGGGGTTCATCTACTTCCCGGTCGAGGACGGAACGTCCACCGACAGCGCGCTCGGCCGCTGGGGGAACGAAGTCGTCCCCGCGGTTCGCGAGGAGCTGGCGCGGGGTTGACCACGATCGCCTCGTGAGTGGCAAGGATGTTCTAACCGTCCTCGTCACTTACGAGGCGTCAGGCGTTGATGGTGAGGGTCTCTTCGAGGGTCGCCCGGTGCGTCGGCTTCGCCTCTTCGTAGCGGCGACGGCCCTCGTCGGTCACGACGACGAAGATCCCGCGCCGGTCCGACTCGCAAAGCGCGCGCTGGACGAGGCCCTCGCGCTCGAGACGGGCGACGAGCCGTGAGGTGGCGCTCTGGCTCAGGTGCACGACCTCGGTCAGGTCGGCCGCGCGACACTTGCCGACCACGCAGGTGACCAGCCGTTCGAGGGCTTCGAACTCGGTGACCCCGAGCCCGTGGCGCTCCTGCAGCCGGCACTCGAGCCGACCGAAGACCGCCGCATGGCGGGCGGACAGGTCGTGCCACTCCCGCAGCAGGTCTTCTTCGGCGACGTCGCTCACGCGGCCCAAGATAGCATGCACGTGAATTTTATGCAAAGTCATTAAATGCACTTGCATTAGATGCGTGTGCATGTACTGTACGGATCATGAGTTCTTCCGTGCAGCTGTCCACCAGCTCGACAAGGTGGGACGCGCGCCTCTGGGGTGTCCTGCTCACTGTGTCCGTTGTCGTCGGCCTCGACGCGCTCGACGTGTCGATGGTCGCCGTCGCCCTCCCGTCCATCCAGGCCGACATCGGCCTCTCCACCGGCGCCTTGCAGTGGATCATCAGCGCCTACGTGCTCGGCTACGGTGGCCTGCTGCTCCTCGGCGGCCGCACCGCCGACCTGCTCGGCAGGCGCCGGGTCTTCCTCGTCGCCGTCGCGGTCTTCGCGCTCGCTTCCCTGCTCGGCGGTCTCGTCGACGACGGCGCGCTGCTGATCGCCACCCGCTTCATCAAGGGTCTGGCCGCCGCGTTCACCGCACCGGCCGCGTTGTCCATCATCACCACGACCTTCCACGAAGGCCCCGCCCGCAACCGGGCGATCAGCATCTTCGCCGTCTTCGGTGCCAGCGGTTACTCCGCGGGCCTCGTCTTCTCCGGTCTGCTCACCGAGGTGGGCTGGCGCTGGACGTTCCTGCTGCCGGTGCCGATCGCGATCGCCGCGCTGGTCGCCGCGATCAAGCTGATCCCGTCCTACGAGCCGCAGACGGGCGGCGGCTACGACTTCCCGGGCGCGATCACCGGTGCCGCCGGTTCGCTCCTGCTGGTCTTCGCCGTGGTCGAAGCGCCGGAGATCGGCTGGGCCGCGCCGCGGACGCTGATCTCGTTCGCCCTCGCGCTCGCCCTGCTCGCCACCTTCGTGTTCATCGAGAAGCGCAGCAAGCACCCGCTGCTCCGGCTCGGCATCCTGCGTTCGGGCCCGCTGGCCCGCGCCAACCTCGGTGGCGCGACGTTCTTCGGCGCCTACATCGGTTTCCAGTTCGTGGTGATGCTGTACCTGCAGAACGTGCTGCACTGGTCCGCGCTGCAGACCGCGCTCGGATTCCTGCCCGCCGCGCTGATCGTGGCCTTCGGTTCGCCTCGGATCGAGCCGCTGATCGACCGGCTCGGCACCCCGCGCACGATCCTCGCCGGTGTCGTCGCCCACGTCATCGGGTACGCGCTGTTCCTGCGGATCGACGAAAGCTCCGGCTACGCCGGCTCGGTGCTGCCGAGCATGATCCTGCTGGGCATCGGCTTCATGCTGGCCTTCTCGTCGCTGAACATCCAGGCGACCAACGGCATCTCCGACGACGAGCAGGGGCTCGCCGGTGGACTGCTGAACACGTCGATCCAGGTCGGCGGCGCGATCGGGCTCGCCGTGGTGACCGCGGTCCTGACCGGCAACTCCGGCGGGGCCACCGGCCCGGCGGCGCTGCTGAACGGTCTGGCGCCCGCGCTGACCGTCGTCACCGGCATCGCGGTGATCAGTGTCCTGGTGGCGCTGTCCGGAGTCGTCGGCCTGCGCAAGGCCGAAGCCCGCTCCGCCATCGCCGAGCCGGAGTACGCCGCGGCCGAATGATCAGGGGGTGAGGTGCCCCTTCCCGCGCTCGGGGGCGGGAAGGGGCCCTTCGCTACCAGCGGATCGGCAGGGATTTCAGCCCGTTCTGGAAATTCGACCGCAACCGCACCGGTTCACCGGCGAGTTCGGCCTCGCCGAGCAGATCGAGGACCGCTTCGAACATCGCGCGCAGCTGCACCCGCGCCAGCTGGGCGCCGAGGCAGAAATGCGGACCGTGCCCGAAGGTCAGGTGATCGTTGGGCGTGCGGCCGATGTCGAAGCGGTCAGGGTCTTCGAAGACGGTCTCGTCGCGATTCGCGGCGGAGAACCAGACGACCACCTTCTCGCCCGCGCGGATGTCCACATCGGACAGAACGACGTCCTCGGTCGCGGTCCGGCGGAAGTGCATGACCGGCGTCCAGAAGCGCAACATCTCTTCCACCGCACCGGGAAGCAGTGAACGGTCGGCCAGCAGCCGCCGGTACTGATCCGGATGCGACAGCAACGACAGCATCCCGCCGGGGATGCCGTTGCGCAGTGTTTCGTTGCCCGCCACGGAAAACAGCCAGAACAGGTTCTCGAACTCCGCGATGGACACCCGGCCGCCGTCTTCCACGTGCCCCATCAGATTGCTCATCACGTCTTCGCCGGGATGCCGGCGTTTGTACTCGCCGAGTGCGGTGGCGTACGCGTAGAGATCCGGCATCCCGGCCCGCGTGCGCGGATCGGGCATCGCGCCGTCCGGCCCCGGAACCGGCCGCACCGCCAGCGCCGCCCGTGCGAGATCGGTGACGTCGTCCGCGTCGACCGTCGCGCTCACCGCGTAATCGGCGTCCTGGTAGCCGATCACGCGATTGCTCCAGTCGTACATCAGCCGCCGGTCCTGTTCGGGGATTCCGAAGACCTCGGCGAGCGTCAGCAACGGGAGATCGGCGGCGAGGGCGGCGAAGTCGCACTCGCCGTCGTCCCGGACCCCGGCGATCAGCTCCCTGGCCCAGCCCTGGATCCGCTCGGTCAGCCTGCCGACCGCGCGCGGCGTGAACGCCTTCGTGAGCAGGCCACGCAGCCGGGCGTGCTCAGGCGGGTCCATGTTGAGCATCATCCGCCGGACATAACCGAGATCCTGCTCGGTCGCCGGATCCCGGATCTGTGTCCCGCCGAGATGCGACGAGAACTGCTTCGGGTTCTTCAGCACGTGCTTGACGTCCGAATGCCGCAGCACGGCCCAGAAATCGTCCACGCGTACGACCGGCGACTCCCGGCGCAGCGCCGCGAGATGCTCGTACGGCACGCCCCGCGTGTAGACGTCCGGATCGGTGATCACGGCCCCGAGACTAGCCCGCGCACCGGGGACTGAGGAAAGATCCGTCCGGTGGACAAGCTGAAGATGCGCACCGCCGGAACCGAAGGCCCCGCCGTGCTCCTGCTGCACGGCCTCGGCGCGACGGGCGCGGTCTGGGACGGCCTGATGCTGCAACCCGGCTACCGCTGGTTGGCGCCCGACCTCCCGGGGCACGGGGCTTCACCGCACTCGACGCATTACTCCTTCGGCGGTCTGGCGGGGGCGGTCGCCGACGCGCTCCCGGAACGCGGTCCGCTGCTGGTGATCGGCCACTCCCTGGGCGGCGTGGTCGGGCTCGCGCTGGCCAGCGGGTGGTTCGGGCTCCGGATCGACGGATTGCTCGCGGTGGGTGTCAAGGTCGACTGGAGTGAGTCCGACCTCGCGAAGGCCGCCGACATGGCGGCGAAACCGCCCAGGGTGTTCCCTGCCCGCGAGGACGCCGAACGAGCGTTCCTCAAGATCGCCGGCTTGACCGGTCTCACCGAAGCGGACCCCGACGGCATCGTCGAAACCGAAGGCGGGTGGCGGCTGGCCCTGGATCCCCGAGCGTTCGCCGTCGGCGCTCCCGACATGCCCGGACTGCTCGGCGCGGCGCGCTGCCCGGTCGCTCTCGCCGCCGGCGAGCACGATCCCATGAGCCGCCCCGAACAGCTTCGGGCGCTCAACGAGGCTTCCGTCGAACTTCCCGGGCTGGGCCACAACGCCCACGTCGAAGACCCGGCCGTGCTCCTGGCCTTCCTCGGGCAATTCGTCCTCTGAATGCGGTAGTTCGCCGTCGAATCACCGCATCCAGAGGACGAAACGCGGGGGGTGGCTAGCGCCCGATCTTGCCCAGGACGGCGATGCCCTCGGCGATGTCGCTCGCCGGGCTCGCCCCGTAACCGAGGACGAGGCCGGGTTTCATCGGCCGCTGACAGTGCCACGAGAGCGGCTGCACCTTCACCCCTTGCTCCAGCGCGGCGGCGGCGAAGTCGAGATCGGAGAACTCGCCGTCGAAGGTGATCGTCAGATGCAGCCCGGCGGCGGCGCCGTGCACCACGGCGTCCGGGAGATGCGTCCGGAGCGCGTCGATCATCGCGTCCCGGCGCCGTCGATGCCGCTTGCGCACGAACCGCAGCTGCCGTTCCATCTCGCCGGATTCCATGAGATGCGCCAGCACCAGCTGCGGGAGGACGGCGTTGCCGAGGTCGGCGAACCGTTTGGCCGCGACCACCTCGTCCCGGTATCGCGGCGGCACCAGCATCCAGCCGACCCGGAGTGCGGGCGCGAGCCACTTCGACACACTGCCGGCGTAACAGACCTGCTCGGCGAGCATCGAGCGCAGCGCGGGGACCGGCGGGCGGTCGTAGCGGTGCTCGGCGTCGTAGTCGTCCTCGATGATCAGCCCGCCGTCCGCGGCCCAGCGCATGAGTTCGCGACGGCGTTCCCCGCCGAGTACGACACCGGTCGGGAACTGGTGCGCGGGCGTGAGCAGTACGGCGGGCGCGCCGCTGCGCACGAGTTCGTCGACGTCGATCCCGTCTTCGTCGACCCGGATCGGCGGTGTCGCCAGCCGCCGGTCGTGCAGATGCTGCCGCGCGCCCAGTGAACTCGGATCCTCGATGGCGATCTCGGACATCCCGTTGTCGCGCAGCACCTGCGCCAGCAAACCGAGCCCCTGCGCGACACCGGCGACGATCAGCACGTCGTCGGCGTCGGCGGTGATGCCCCGGGTGCGGGCGATCCAGTGCGCGATGGCCAGCCGCAACGCGGGCGCGCCCCGCGGGTCGCCGTAGCCGAAGGCCGCCGCCGAGAGGTCGTTGAGCACGGTGCGTTCCGCGCGTAACCAGGCGGTCCGCGGGAACGCCGTCAGATCCGGCACGCCGGGGGACAGGTCGATCCGCGCGGGGGTCGACCGCAGCGAGTCGAAAACGCCGATCCCGGGAGCGGGCTGGAAGATCGTGCCCGCCGCCGGGGGACCGGGTGCCGCGTGCTCCTTCGTCCGAGCGGGCGCCGCGACGACCACCGTGCCCGCGCGGCCGCGACCGGCGACGTGACCGTCTTCGACCAGCCGTTGGTAGGCCTCGGTGACCACACCGCGCGAGACCCGCAGGTCCGCGGCCAGCGCCCTGGTCGCGGGCAGCCTGCTGCCGACCGGCAGGCGGCCGTCGGAGATGGCGTGCCGCAACCGCGACGCCAGCCAGTCCGACCGGCGCCCCGGCGGTGCGTCCCCGATGTCCAGCTGCAGGAAGTCCGAGCCCTCGGCAGTCACGCGGTCATTGTGTCATTCGGGATCGTAGGCGAGGTTCGGGCGGAGCCACTGTTCCACAGTGGACAGTTCGAGACCGCGACGGACCGCGTAGTCCTCGATCTGGTCCTTGCCCAGCCGTCCGACGGTGAAGTACCGCGAAGCGGGGTGGGCGAAGATCAGCCCGCTGACGCTCGCCGCCGGCGTCATCGCGAACGACTCCGTCAAGGCCATGCCGAAACTGCCCGCGTCGAGCAGGTCGAACAGCTCCTGCTTCTCGCTGTGATCCGGGCTCGCCGGGTAACCCAGCGCCGGGCGGATGCCGCGGAACTTCTCGGCGTGCAGGTCTTCCAGCTTCGGATCGGCGTCCGGTTCGAACCAGTCCCGCCGCGCCTGGAGGTGCAGGTGCTCGGCGAACGCCTCGGCGAGCCGGTCCGCGAGCGCCTTCACCATGATGGCGCGATAGTCGTCCTGCTTCGCCTCGAACTCGGCCGCGAACTCCTCGGCACCGAGGATGGTGACCGCGAAGCCGCCGAGGTGATCGCCCGCGCCCGCCGGGGCGATGTAGTCGGACAGGCAGCGATTCGGCCGCTCCAGCGGCTTCTTGGTCTGCTGGCGCAGCATCGGGAACTTGACGCCCGACTCGAGGATGATGTCGTCACCCTCGGAGTGCGCGGGCCAGAACGCGTACGCGCCCTTCGCCTGGAACCGCTCCTCGGCGATGATCTGGTCCAGCAGGGTGTTCGCGTCGTCGAACAGCTCGCGCGCCACCGGGTTGTCCAGGATCGCCGGGTACTTGCCCTTCAGCTCCCAGGCCAGGAACAGGAAGGCCCAGTCGATCATCTCGCGCAGCTCGGTGAGCGACGGTGAGACGTACCGGACACCGGTGAAGGCAGGCGTCGGGATGTCGTCGAAGGAGACCTTCTCCGGGTTGGCCCTCGCCTGCTCGACCGTCAGCAACGGCGTGCGCTGCTTGTTCGCGTGCTGCACGCGCAGCTCTTCCTGGTCCTCGCGGTTCTTCTTGTCGAGGATTTCGGCGCGGTCCGCGTCGAGCAGGTCGCCGACGACGCCGACGACGCGGGAAGCGTCCAGGACGTGCACGGTCGTGTGTTCGTACGCCGGCGCGATACGGACCGCGGTGTGCTGGCGCGAGGTGGTCGCGCCGCCGATCAGCAACGGCAGTTTCAGGCCGCGCCGCTCCATTTCGGTGGCGACGTTGACCATTTCGTCCAGCGACGGCGTGATCAGGCCGGAAAGCCCGATGGCGTCGGCGCCCTCGGAGATGGCCGTGTCGAGGATGACCGAAGCGGGGACCATCACACCGAGGTCGATCACCTCGTAGTTGTTGCAGCCGAGGACGACGCCGACGATGTTCTTGCCGATGTCGTGCACGTCGCCCTTGACCGTCGCCAGGACGACCTTTCCGTTGCCCTGGCGGGTTTCGACCCGGCCTTCGAGGCGAGCCTTCTCTTTCTCGGCCTCCATGAACGGTTCGAGGTAGGCCACCGACCGCTTCATCACGCGCGCGCTCTTGACCACCTGCGGCAGGAACATCTTCCCGGAGCCGAACAGGTCGCCGACGATCTTCATGCCGTCCATCAGGGGGCCTTCGATGACCTCGAGCGGCCTCGGCAGCTTCTGACGCGCTTCCTCGGTGTCCTCTTCGATGTAGTCGACGATGCCGTGCACCAGCGCGTGGCTGAGGCGTGCCTCGACCGGGTTCTCGCGCCAGGAGAGGTCGACCGTGCGCTTGGTTCCCTTGCCGCTGACCGTTTCCGCGAACGTGACCAGCCTGTCGGTGGCGTCCTCGCGTCGGTCGAAGAGCACGTCCTCGACCAGTTCCAGCAGATCCTTGGGGATGTCCTCGTAGACCGCGAGCTGCCCGGCGTTGACGATGCCCATGTCCAGCCCCGCGCGCACGGCGTGCAACAGGAAGGCCGAGTGCATCGCCTCGCGCACGACGTTGTTGCCGCGGAAGGAGAACGAGAGGTTCGAGATACCGCCGCTGATGTGCACGCCGGGGCAGCGTTCCTTGATCCGCGGCAGTGCGTCGATGAACGCCTTGGCGTACCCGTTGTGCTCGGAGATACCGGTGGCGACGGCGAGCACGTTCGGGTCGAAGATGATGTCCTCGGCGGCGAAACCGGCTTGCTGGGTGAGCAGGTCGTAGGCGCGGGCGCAGATCTCGACCTTGCGGTCGGCGGTGTCGGCCTGGCCTTCCTCGTCGAAGGCCATCACGACCACGCCGGCGCCGTAATCGCGGATGCGGCGGGCCTGCTGGAGGAACTGCTCCTCGCCTTCCTTGAGGCTGATGGAGTTGACGACTCCCTTGCCCTGCACGCATTTCAGCCCGGCTTCGAGGACCGTCCAGCGCGAGCTGTCGATCATGATCGGCAGCCGCGCGACCTCGGGTTCGGTGGCGATGAGGTTCAGGAACGTGGTCATCGCCTTTTCGCTGTCGAGCAGGTCGGCGTCCATGTTGACGTCCAGCAGGTTCGCCCCGCCGCGGACCTGCTCCAGCGCGACGTCGACGGCGGCCTGGTGGTCGTCGGCCTCGATCAGCTTGCGGAACTTGGCGGAACCGGTGACGTTGGTCCGCTCGCCGATCATGACGAACCCGGTGTCCTTGCCGATCTCGAACGGCTCGAGCCCGCTGAACCGGGTGTGCGCCTTCGGATCCGGGACGGTCCGCGGCGCCATCCCCCGGACGGCGTCGGCGATCTCCTTGATATGCGCGGGGGTCGTGCCGCAGCAGCCGCCGACGACGTTGACCATCCCGGCCGTGGCGAAGTCGCCGAGCAGCCCGCCGGTCTCCTCGGGCGTCTGGTCGTACCCGCCGAACGCGTTCGGCAGGCCTGCGTTGGGGTGACAGGCCGTGTACGTGCCCGCGAGGCGGGACAGTTCGGCGATGTGCGGGCGCATCTCCTCGGCGCCCAGCGAACAGTTGACCCCGACGAGCAGCGGATCCGCGTGCTCGATGGAGCTCCAGAAGGCCTCGACGGTCTGCCCGGACAGCGTCCGGCCGCTCAGGTCGACGATCGTCACCGAGATCCACAGCGGCAGATGCGGTGCGACGTCACGGGCCGCGGCGATGGCGGCCTTGCAGTTGAGGGTGTCGAAGATCGTCTCGATGAGCAGCAGGTCGACGCCGCCCTCGGCGAGCGCCTTGATCTGGTCGGCGTACGCGGCGTACACCTCGTCGAAGGTCACCGCGCGGAACGCGGGGTCCTCGACCTTGGGGGACAGCGACAACGTGACGTTCAGCGGCCCGACCGACCCGGCGACGAACTTCCCGCCCGCCGCGTCCGCCGCCTCGCGCGCGATCTGGGCGCCGCGGAGGTTCATCTCGTACGCGAGATGCTCGAGCCCGTAATCCGCCTGGCCGATGGTGGTGGCGGTGAACGTGTTCGTCGTCGTGATGTCCGCGCCGGCGTCCAGATACTGGCGATGGATGTCGAGGACGACGTCCGGCCGGGTGATGTTCAGCAGGTCGGGGTCGCCGGTGATGTCACGAGGATGATCCTGGAACCGCTCGGTGCGGTAGTCCTCTGGCTTGAGGCCGGCGTTCTGGAGCATCGACCCCCACGCGCCGTCGAGCACCACGATGCGCTCATCCAGCAGCTTTCGCAGGGCGGTCGTTTCCATCCAGCGCTCCTCCCATGTCGTGGGAGGCGCCCTTGCGGTGAGGTCCGGGGCCGAGCGTGGCGGACCCCGCGGTCCGTTGCAGCGCCTCTCGACCTTGGCGACCAGAGTACCGGACCCGCACAAGGGTGATCCGCCCGAATCGCTCAGCCGCTGGCCAGGGCGGGTTCTGCTTCCCGGATCGTGGGACGGGGTGGTACGGGCCTGCGCCGGGCGACCAGTTTGCGGCCGACCTCGATCATCGGCACCTCGATCCAGCGGTAGAGGACGTCGGAGATGACGAGGGCGACGACGGTCACGGCGATCGCGGTCAGGGTCCGGTGGGCGCCCAGCTGGGGAATCGACAGCGCGACCACCGTCGCCGCCACCCCCTGCAGGAGGTACACGGAGTACGACCGCTCGCCGATGAACCGCATCGGTGGGGTGGAGAAGAGCCAGGCGATCGGGCCGCGCGGGATCAGCGACGTGATGAACAGCGCGACCAGTACCGCGTACGTGGTGCCGCCGATCGTGCCGCCGTCTTGGAAGAAGGCCTCGATGTCGGTGATGTGGATCTGGAGGACGACGAGTGTCGCGAGCAGGACGAAGCAGGCGATGGGGTGCGTGAAGACGCGAAGGACCGCGAAGCCCTTGCGGTAGTGAAGGCCGATGGCGAGCGCGCAACCGATGATGATCGGCGAGTAGGCGCCGGCGTACGGCATCACCGGGATCAGGGCGATCATGAGCGCGATCAGGCCGATCGCCAGGCCCAGCCGCTTCGGGAAGCTCAGCGCCGCGATGCCGAAGGCCAGGAACGGCCAGACGAGGTAGAACTTCTGCTCGACTCCCAGCGTCCACGACTGACCGAAGGGTGCGTTGTGGGCGAATTCGTTGGTGAACGTCAGGAAGTACGGCATCGCTCCGGCGAGCCCGCTGGACGTGTACTGCCCACGTAGATAGGTGAACACCACGATGATGCCCAGGACCGCGAAATACACGGGAAGAATGCGGAACGCACGACGGATATAGAAGTTCGCGAGCGAGATCCTGCCGTTTCGGTCTTCTTCACGCAGTGCCAGCGTGGTGATCAGGAAGCCGGAAAGAACGAAGAAGAGGTGGACGCCGATCCACCCGTTGGCCATGGCCCACGACGGTCCTCCGTAGTGGAACACCACCACGAGGAGCGCGGCGATCGCGCGCAGCCCGTCGAGGGCCGGGAATCTCTTCGTGGACAGGTACTGCTCGTGCGTCATCATGGTTGAACCCCCAGGAACGTCACCGGTAGTCGGGCCGATGCGGATGCGTCACTCTAAAGGGTGAAATACTGGTTCCTGTGAGGGGGCTGCGTCTTCCATATAAGCAGCCATCGCGCCGTGTCCTCGATCTCATGTTGGTTACTTGTTGACAATCTATTGCCATTTATGGTGGTTCAGCAATTAGCTTGACAATCCGCGGGGCCGTGTCCAGGTCGGAGGCGGGGGCAAGATTCGGCAAAGGGGGCAACTCGTCGCAGGGGCTCGGGGGGTCTCGAGCGTCCTCCCATGTGACGGTAGCCACTCTCGTCCAAGTCGCCGTGCCCGCCAGCAGGGACGAAGGTTGTCGGCTGTAGGCCGAATAGCCCAAATGTGAAAGATTTAGTAACGGCCGCCGGAGTGTGCCGATGTGATCATCGGACGGCTCGCGGGAGGGCGAGCCCGGCCGAAGTCGGAGGTTGGCGCTCAGGGAGGGAACGTCACCCGGTTGTTCGATACCGGGGACATCACCTTTGCTCAGGTGGCGTTTGCTGACGCCCTAATCTTCACGATTCACCCGAGGTTCGCGTGGCTCCAGCATGTTTTCGTGGTGGAGCGTTTCAATGCTGCCCGAATTATCTTCTTCATCACGAAAAGGGATTCCATGCGTCAGAGACGGTCTGTTCGGAGACCTGCGATTCTTTGCTCCGCGTTCACCATCGCGCTCAGTGGCGTGGCTGCGACGGCGGGTACGCAGATCGCGGCTGCCGAGACCATCACCTGCCGGGCGAACGCGAGTGTCTTCTACACGAAACCGGACACGGTTCTGGAGATGGACCGGCACAACGAACCCGAGACCGGTGTCAACTCGTGGGTGGGCAGGGCGGCGATCGGCAATACCTGGGCCGGTAGGACCTTGGCCGGTCCTGATGGTCGCCTGTACCTGATCGACGCCAACGGCAACGTTCTGCGCCAGCGCCGACTTGCCACGGGATGGGAGAACGGTGGTGCCGGGCAGATCATCACCGGTGGCTGGTACGGCATGACACAACCTGCGAATCGCAACAGGATCACGGTCGATTCGCTCGGTGACTTCTATTGGGCGCACGACAACATCCTGGCGTGGGTGCATTACGACGAGGCGACCAAAGTCTGGACTGACCGCCTGATCGACACCGGCTGGACGACGGCCCGGTACGATCTGATCGTCGGAGCCGGTGCCGGCGTCTTCTATGCGCGCACTCCCGGCGGAGATCTGCACCGGTTCCACTACGACACGGCCAGTCAGCGCTGGATCGAGTACGCGAAGGTCGTCGGTTTCGGCGGCTGGCAGAATTTCGCCCAGGTCGCGTCGGCCGGTGGCGATGTCCTCTATACCCTCGACAAGAACAATGGCCAGCTCAAGTGGTACCGCTACCTCGGTGGCGGTACGTGGGCACCAGGGCCTACCGTTCTCGGGTCGGTCGGAACGGACTGGCAGGTTGCCGTCACGACGGACGACTGCAAACTCGTCAACACAGGACAGCCCACCCGTCCGTCGGTTCCGGTGCGCACGAACGCGCCCAGCGTCGTTATCGAAGGAGCGGGTGGCCGACTCCAACACTTCTATGTGGATGCGTTCGGTCGTCTGATTCACGGTCGTCAGCGCTCCGACGACGTCAGTGTCGTCGAGTTCACCGTCGTGCCAGGACACCAGGCCTACACAGGGACCCCGGCAGCGCTTCGGCTCGCCGATGACAGCTTGCGGGTCGTCGCGCTCGGGCAGGACAGCGAAAGCCGGACGAGCACCCAAGCCGCTGGCTCCACGTCCTGGGCGGCCGCGAGCGGGTTTGGCGGCTGGACGCCGGATTCTGCCGTGCTCGTCCAGCGATCGGGTGTCGGAACCACGTTCGCGGTCGACGACCTTGGCAAGCTCTGGGTGCGGCCACAGGACGCTGCCAGCAAGCAGTATCTGCCGTGGCGCGTACTGCCGTCTTCAGGGCTGACCGGCGATCTGACCGCTGTGGTGCAGGGTGACGGCATCGATCTCGTCGCTCGGACGACGGCGGGGGCCTATACCAAGACCACCTACGTGAACGGGGCGCTCGGCGCTTGGACGGCCGTATCCGCCAGCGGCTTGACCGGCAAACTCGCTGCCGCGCCGAACCCGGACAACACGCTCGAGGCCTTCGCTACCCGAACCGACGGGGCTGTGGTCAATCAACGCGAGACGGCCGCCGGTTTCACCGGCGAATGGGTCGCGCTGGCCGGTATCACCGCCGCGGGCGCACCGGCGGCATCGGTTGATTCAGGTGGTCTGGTACACGTCGCGGTCCGGGCGAACGACGGCTACGTCTACACAGCCGAGCAAAAGGCGCCCGGTAGTACGAATTACACCGCTTGGCGGCGGCTGGTCGACTCGCGGACGGGGGCCGCCTTCCAGTCGGTCACCGACCCGGCGAGCACGGCTGTGTCCGGGGGCGGCGTCGTCGTGACATTCCGGGACGTCGACGGCATCACCTATGCCTATTCGCCCACGCCGGCTCCGGCAATGCGATCGGCAGCCGCTGGGGGCACGACATTCATCGGCGGGCCGTTGCCCAAGCCGCCCCTCTGACGGGCATGACGATTGCCGCCTGGGTGCGTCCGGAAGAGACTCCGGACGCACCCAGGTGCGAACGCCGTATCTCCGATCCATTCAGTGACTTCACCTCATGAGGACGGGCCTTCGTATGTCTTCTTCGCACCGGGACAGAGCACGGGGAACCGGTCTGCTGGGCAAGGTGAGCCTGCTCGGCTTGACCGTTGCGCTCGTGGCCGGATTGGTAGGGCCCGCCACGCGCTACGGCGCGTCCGGGCCCTCCGACGCCGAGCTGCTCCAGCAGGCAATGGCGTTGTCGCCGCGTCAAGAGCAGGGGAATGCGGCGTCGCAGGAACCCGAGACCGGCGGTCCGGCCAACGTCGCGGGAGCGAAGTCCTTGCAGGCGAAGTACCCGCCGATTCCCGGAGGTACGGAGAACGCCCGAAAGAACGCAGTCAAGGTCGAATCGGTCGCAGCGCAGGTCCGGGGTTTCGACGAGAAGACCAGTAGGGAGCTGCCTGACCGCCGGACGGCGACGGATCGGACGTTCGCCAACGCCGACGGCACGCTGACCACGGAGTTCGGTGACGAGCCGATCAACTATCGCGCACCGGACGGCACCTACCGCCCGATCGACACGGCGCTCGTCCCGCGCGAGCGGAACGAAGGCTGGCGCAACGGCGGGGACAGCGTAGCGCTGAACTTCGCTTCGGCGGCTTCGGCGGACGGCATGGTCGATGTCCGTATCGACGATGAACACCACTTCGGCTTCGGCCTCTCCGACGCCGCGCGCCAGGGTGGTGCGGTGTCCGGCAGCCAGGTCACCTACTCATCGGTGCGGCCCGAATCGGACGTCAGATTCGACGTCGTTCCGGGCGGTGTAAAGGAAACTCTCGTTCTCAAATCGGCGAACGCGCCGACGAGCTGGGAATTCCCCTTGCGTCTCAAGGGGCTACGCGCGTCGATGGTGGGTCGGGACGTCGCGTTGCTCGACGCGGAGGGCCGGGAACGGGCACGGATTCCGGCCGGCTTCATGGTCGATGCCCGGACCGACCCTGAGACCGGCGAACGGACACGATCGGAGGGAGTCGCCTACCGGCTGCTGGAACGCGATGGCGCGGCGGTGCTACGAGTGGATCTCGACGCGACCTGGCTCCGGGATCCGGCCCGCAAGTTCCCGGTCGAGGTCGATCCCAGCGTCGACACGACGGTGTCCGACGGTGGCGCGGTCTTCCAGAGCGGTTCGAGGATCGACGGCGGGACCGAGCTCAAGGTCGGCACCAACGGCTCATCCAAGGCCGCCAGCTATCTGTCGTTCGGTGGAGTGGAGAGCCGTCTCCGCAATCACAAGATCCTCGGCGCGCAGCTGACGCTCAAGAGCAGCTGGTCGTGGTCCTGCCAGCCCCGGCCTGTCACCGTGCACGACGTCACCGCGCCCTGGAACACGTCGAGTGCGTTCCCCGGCCCCGCCTACGGCGCCGCTCTCGCGCAAGAGTCTTTCGCTCACGGCTATATCGGTCTCTATCAGCACGCTTCGAGTTGTCCTTCCGCGACCGAGTTGATTCCCCTCGGCGTGGCGGGACGCGATCTCGTGCAGCGGTGGGTCACGGGCGCCCAGCCCAACTACGGCCTGACAGTGCGCGCGTCGGAGACGGATCGCTTCGGTTGGAAGAAGTTCACCGGTAATCGCACCGCCAATCCGCCCCGCCTGTTCGTCACCCACTCAGCCTACGACGCCGAGTACCGGGTCGATCGCGGTGTGCCTGAGCCGCCGGTGACGCGCCTGCAGAGCGGTAAGGTCAAGATCACCGTCACCAACCGCGGCGCGGACACCTGGACCGCCGCGAACTTCGCGCTCGGTTATCGCGTTTTCACCAAGGCGGGCGCGCCGGTCGGTGCCGTCGAAGCGGCTTCGCTGCCCCGTGACGTCCCCCGTGGCGACTCGGTCACCCTCGACGCGACCATCAAGGCGATCGAAGTGGGTGACTACTTCTTCGACTTCAGCATGTTGCGCCGCGGCGGTGCTTGGTTCACGGACGAACAGATCCCGCCGACTCGATTGGCGATGACCGTTTTCGACGTCCCGCCGATCGTGAAGGCGCAATACCCGCCCAACGGTTTCTCTGCGCAGACCCTGACCCCGCAGTTGTGGGTCGACGCCGTCGATGTCGATGCTCCGGTCTCCTCGACGCTGAAGTACCGGTTCGAGGTTTGCGAAAAGTACGTGTCGAAACCCGACGGCACGCTCACGGGTGTGTCCTGTGTGGACTCGGGCTATGTGACCAAGCGGACCTGGACCGTCCCGGTCGGCGGGCTGCGGTGGAGCAAGGACTATCAGTGGCGGGCGTTCGCCTTCGACGGGAACTCCGAGAGTCAGAAGCTCCCACCGAGCCACTTGCTGACGGCTGTCCCGCAGCCGGAGATCACCTCGCATCTGTCCAACGCGCCCTACAGTGGCGCCCAGCGGGACTTCGATCCGCAGACCGGGAACTACTTCACCAGCGCTATCGATGCGTCTCTGCAGGTGAAGGGGCCGGAGCTGACCGTCGGGCGGACCTATAACAGCCTCGATCCCCGCAAGGATCTGCTCTTCGGCGCGGGCTGGTCGACGCGGTACGACATGAAGGTGGTCCCGGACGGCGACGGCTCCGGAAACGTGGTCGTCACTTATCCGGATGGCCAGCAGGTCAGATTCGGACGAAACCATGACGGTACGTTCGCGCCGCCGCCCGGGCGGCAGGCGAACTTCCGGATCGAGGTCGAAGCCGCTGGTGGCGGCTGGGTGCTGACCGACAAGTCGGCGACGTTGTACCGGTTCAGGCCGGACGGCAGGCTCATCGAGATCTACGACCACGCCGGTAACCACATCGAGCTCGATTACGGGACACCGGAACAACTTCGGCGGGCGATCAGCCGCACGAGCGACCGGATCCTGTACTTCAAGTGGACGGGGAACCACGTCACGTCGGTCAGCACCGATCCGGTCGACGGTAAGCAGCTCACCTGGAACTACACCTACGACGGCGACCGGCTCACCAAGGTTTGCGACCCCGAAGGGGGCTGTACCGGTTACGACTACACGGCGGGTTCCCACTACCGGAGTTCGGTCGTGGACTCGCGGCCGTCCTCGTACTGGCGGCTTGGAGAGGCCGCGGGTACCACCGCGGCCAGTGAGAACGGGCTCAAGCTCGGCAAGGACAACGGGACCTACAAGGACGTCGTCCTCGGCCAGCCGGGCCCGCTGACCGACGGGGCGAACACGGCGGCTTCGTTCAACGGAACGTCCTCCGTAGTCACGTTGCCGGACGGCATGGTCCGCAAGAATCGTGATCTCGCGGTCGAAATGTGGTTCAAGACCACGACAGGCGGCCCGCTTTTCGGGTACCAGAAGGCGCCGATCAGCGGCACGCCCTCCGGTGCGGTGCCGGTGCTGTACGTCGGCACCGACGGGAAGCTTCGTGGCCAGTTCTGGAACGGCGCCGCCGCGCCGATCACCTCGGCGGCGGTGGTGAACGACGACCGCTGGCACCACGTCGTGCTTTCGGGCTCGCTCGCCACGCAGACCCTGTACCTGGACGGGCAGAAAGCCGGATCGGTCCAGGGTGAGATCGCGCATGACGACGTCGTCTACAACCAGATCGGTGCGGCGTACACGGTTCCGCCGTCCTCCTGGCCGGCTTGGGGCACCGACGCGCGCCGTTTCTTCTCCGGGCAGATCGACGAAGTCGCCTTCTACGAGTACCCGGTCGGGCCGACGACGGCCGCGGCCCACTACCAGGCGCGCACCGGTGCAAGCTACCTGTCCAAGATCACTTTGCCGACGGGCAGGGTGGCTGCGCAGCTGAGCTACGACGTCGCGGCGGACCGACTCTCCGAGGTCGTGGACCGGGACGGTGGACGCTGGCGTCTTGGCCGCCCCACAGTCACCGGGACGGAGACCAACCTGATCCGCACCACTCAGGTGGCGGATCCGGCGAACCGGCTGCATTTCTACGACTATGACCCGGTTCGTGGGCGCATTCTGCGGTACGTCGCTCCATTGGGACAGGGACTCCGGCAGGAGGACAAACGGGATTCCGGCGGAAAACCGTTGCCTCCGGACCCGGTTCCCTGCGATCCGAGCGCGCCGCCGACACCGGGCGACCCCTCGTATTGCGGTGGACCCGTGGGTGGCGACGGAACGTGGGTCGGTGGCCCCGTCAACGGGCAAGGGGTTCGCACTTACGACTACGACGACAAGGGCTTCCAGACCACCATCGGTGACGAACTCGGAAACCTCCTGGTGCTCACCAACGACGAGCGCGGCAATGTCGTCGCAAGGAAGACCTGCCGGGTGGCGCCGGGGGATTGCCAGACCGCCTACTACAGCTACTACCTGAATTCGGCGGACGTCACCGACCCGCGCAACGACAAGCTCCTGACCTCGAGGGACGCGCGTTCCGCGAATGGCTCGGATGCGACCTTCGCGAGGAACTACACGTACACGGATCTGGGCGTGCGTGGCTTGCTGACGACCGAAACCAACGCCGCCGGGGAGGTCACGCGGCACGAATACGCGAACGGCTCCGAAGCGGCAGTGGGCGGCGGCAACGTTCCCGCGGGTTCGCTGCTCAAAACCACGGATCCGCGTGGCGGAGTGACGGCTTACTCGTACTTCCGCAACGGTGATCTCGCGAAGATCGTCGACCCCGCCGGGCTGAGCACGTCCTACACCTACGACGTCCTCGGGCGCAAGAAAACAGAAACCGTGGTCAGCGATGCGGATCCGGGTGGATCGACGACCACTTACGTCTACGACGCACGTTCGAAGCCGATCTCCGAGACCGGCCCAGGGGTGACGAACCCGATCACCGGCGTGACGCACACGGCGCAGACGCTGACCGCCTACGACGCCGACGGCAGTGTCATCCGCACGGAGACCAAGGACCTGACCGGCGGGGATCCAAGCCGGGTCACGACCTTCGTCTACGACGCCTTCGGTCGGCAGAACCAGGTGACTGACGCAGAGGGTGGAACGACCCACTTCGGTTACGACCACTTCGGCAACAAGATGTGGATGGTGGACCCCGCAGGCAACAAGTACGAATACGGGTACACAGCACGCAACGCCCTCGCCGAGGTTCGGTTGCGGTCCTGGCACGGCCAGGCGACCGACCCCGGCGGCGAGGGCGGCGACACCGACGGGGAAGGGGACACGTCCTCGTCGCCCACCCTGGTGCTCGCCTCCTACGGCTACGACCTGGCCGGGCGGAGAGTCCGCGAGACCGACTCGATGGGTCGCACGACCCGGTACCAGTACTTCGGTGACGGGAAGCCCTGGAAGGTGATCGCGCACAACGTGAGCGATCCGTTCAACCCCAGCGCGCCCAAGCGCGACATCACCCTTCGGGAGTTCACTTACGACGCCGCGGGGCAGAAGACCAAGCTCGTGGAGCCCGGAGGACGGGTCACGACGTACGAATACGACGCCGCGGGAAGAGGCGTCGCCAAGACGGTCGACCCGAACGGCCTCGCCAACCGGACCGCCTGGACCTACGGATCGGGCGGCGACGTCGAAAAGGTCGTCCACACCGGACAGAGCTCGAACAGCACGAGACTGGACCTGGGGAACCAGGAGACGGCCGAGTTCCGCTACGACGTAGCGGGCCGCCAGACCAGTACATCGGTGACGAAGAGCCTGACGGAGAAGCTCACCACCACTGTCGCCTACGACCAGCGTGGATCTGTCACGTCGGTCACGGCGCCGCGAGGGAACGTCTCCGGCGCGAACGCGGCGGGGTTCACCACCAACCTCGCCTACGACAAGCTGGGCCGGTTGTCCGTCACCACACTCGCACCGGTTTCCGCGGAAACCGCGGGTTCCGCTGCCGCGACAACGCGTCCGCAGAGCACCACGGGCTACAACACTTTCGGCGAGGTGACCGAGACCCGGGATCCGAACGGCAGGGTCGAAACGAAGTCGTATGACCGGCTCGGCAGGTTGATCCAGGCGGCGTCGGCGGAGTACCTCAAGCCGGGAGAGTCCGTCGCGGCGAAGGCGGTCTCAAAACTGCAGTACGACGCCGTGGGCAATCTGCTGGCTCAGACAGATCCTCTCGGTGCCGTCACTCGATACCGCTATGACCAGCTGAACCGGCCGGTGGAGCGGATCGACCCGGACCCCGAGGCGGGTGATCGCCCCGGTGGTGTCTGGAAGTACGGCTACACGACCGAAGGGGAGATGCTCTCGACGACCGACCCCACACTGTCGCGCGTCGAGGCGACCTACGACGATCTGGGCCGTCAGGTCACGGCGACGCGTTTGGAACGTCGTCCCGACCCTGCCGCTTTCGTTACGAAGCTGCGTTATGACGACTCTGGCAACCTTCGGTCGAAAACCGATCCGACTGGAGAACTCACGGCGTACGAGTACGACGTGCTCGGTCAGCGGATCAAGGCGACAGACCCGGCCGGGGTGGTCTCGCAATACGGCTACGACTTCGCGGGGCGACAGGTCCGGGAGTCCGACGGGCACGGCCGTACCGAGTACCTCAGCTACGACCAGGCAGGCCGTGCGACGGGTGTCTACAGCCTTTCGCCGGAAGAGCGGATCCTGCGCAAGACCGCGGCGGCTTACGACGCCGACGGCAACAAGGTGTCCGTGTCCGACGCTCTCGGCCGCACGAGCCGTTTCGAATATGACAGCCGGGGCTTGCTCGTCAAGCAGCAGGAACCAGTCTCCGAATCGGCGACCATCACGACGAGCTTCGGGTACGACCCCGCCGGGAACCGGACTCGGGTCACAGACGGCCGGGGCAACGCGACCTATAAGACGTACAACTCGCTGGGGTTGCCGGAATCGGTCATCGAGCCCGCGACGCAGGCTCATCCCGCGGCGGCGGATCGCACGTGGACGACGGCGTACGACCTCGGCGGCAGGCCCGTCTCGGTCCGGGCGCCGGGTGACGTCGTCCGACGGCCCGTGTTCGACACCCTCGGCCGCTTGAAGTCCGAGACCGCGACAGGTGCCGAGCAAGCGACGACGGAACGCAAGCAGCGGTTCGACCTGGCTGGAAGATTGCTGGGCGTCGACACACCCGGCGGGGAAAAGACGTTCACGTACAACGATCGTGGTGGCCTGCTCACCAGCACCGGTCCCACGACCGGCACCTCGACGTACGGCTACGACGGCAACGGACGGCTGACCAAGCGAGTCGACGGCGCGGGCACCGCGGCCTTCACCTATGCGAAGGGGCGGCTTGACACCCAGCAGGACGGACTGACCGGTCTCAAGCAGACGATCGGCTACGACGACGCGGGGAAGGTGGCGAGCCTCGACTACGGCTCGGGACGCGTGCGGACCTACGGCTATGACGATTTCGGCCGTCAGTCCAAGGACGAACTGAAGGGCGCGGACGGCAAATCCGTAGCGTCGTTGACCTACGGCTATGACCTCAACGACCGGCTGACCGCCAAGAAGACGGTCGGCTTCGCGGGTGCCGCGGACAACACCTACGCCTACGACCACGCCGGCCGATTGAAGTCGTGGACCGCCGGAGGGCAGACCGTCGGCTACGCCTGGGACGACTCGGGCAACAGGATCAAGGTCGGAGAACAGACCTCGACCTTCGACGAGCGGAACCGGCAACTGACCCAGGGCGCCGAAGGCTTCTCGTGGAGTCCTCGGGGGACTCTGGTCTCACGAACCGGCTCAGCCGGAACCGTTCAATCCGGATTCGACGGTTTCGATCGTGCGGTGAAGCAGGGCGGTGTCAGTTACGAATACGACGGCCTCGACCGCACGTCGTCGCGAAACGGTGCGCCGTTCACCTACGACGGGTTGAGCCTCGACCTGGTCTCGGACGGCTCGTCGGCCTTCGCACGCGGGACCGGTGACGGGGTGTTGGCCCAGCGCTCGCCGGACGGCGCTGCTCAGCTCACACTGACCGACCAGCACTCGGACGTCGTCGGAACCCTCGACTCGGCGGCGAGCGCACTGGCCGGTTCGGCGAGCTTCGACCCGTTCGGCGGGAAGACAGCGTCCAACGGTGTATCAAGTCCGCTCGGGTTCCAGTCGGACTACACGGATCCGAGTACGGGTTCGGTCGACATGGGGGCTCGGTGGTACTCGCCGGGCTCGGGGACCTTCAACGCGCGGGACAGTATTTCCCTGCCGGTCAG
Source organism: Amycolatopsis sp. SB7-3 (assembly GCF_041021335.1). NCBI lineage: Bacteria > Bacillati > Actinomycetota > Actinomycetes > Pseudonocardiales > Pseudonocardiaceae > Amycolatopsis > Amycolatopsis sp. SB7-3. The sequence continues at coordinate 100,630 of NZ_JBFPJQ010000001.1, read as the reverse complement.
TCCGTCGGTGGGCGCGAACCGCTACACCTATGGGAACGCCGATTCGCTCAATGGAATCGACCCGGATGGTCACCTCCGCGCACCACGTCCCGGCCCGACACCGATCTTGAAGCCGATCACCAGGGTCGGCGGTCGGTTCACTGGACCGATCGGCAACGCCTACAACTTTTTCTGGGACGTGCCGGCGGCTGGACGGTCTTGTGAGCTGAGGGATGCGGCAGGCAATCGTTGTGCCAATGTCAGTCGCGAGGAGTGGAGCGCATACTGCGGCTTTGGCTTCCGCGATTGCTATGGCAGTTCGGGTCGCAGCGGCTACTGGGTGGATACCAGGAGCGACCGCTCGTGGAATCCTTCCTGGAAGGGTGGGAACCCTCCCGCTCCTAGTCCGCTCGTTGGTCCTGGTCCTCGCCCCGGCCCTCGTCCTGGTCCTTGGCCGCCGAAGCGGATAGCTCCTCCGCCCCCGCCGCCGCCAGGCATCCAGGCGCGGATCGACCAAAAGAAGAAGGCGGAGAACGTCGCCGACCCGATCCCGGACGCGGCGAAGAACCCTCTGGTGAGTGGCCCTCAGATCTCGTCCTCGCCGAACCTGCCGGCCAACGTGGTAGCCGAGGTTCTCGACAACGTCCAGGACCTGGTGTCGATCTACGACATCTTCCTCAAGCAGGTCCTGGACCCCAAGAACCCGGTGGTCCAGAACGTCGATGCGCCGATACCGTCGCCGCTTCTGCCTTCGCAGGTGTCGGCTTGGGACAACTGCGGTGGTGGCGTCGTCCGGGACGACTTCAACGGTGGTGCTTCACGGACGGCGTTCGCCTGTGAGTTGCAGGACTTCGCAGACGACAAGTCCCTGAAGACCGTCAATGCGGTTGGGGGCGAATTCAACTGTGTGGCATGTGCGATCTCGGGAGACCTGACCCTGGCCGGTAAACCGGCTTCGGCCACGAATCTTTACCCTGATGATCCGGTCCCCGACGGCCTTGAGTTGATCGCGCACTACGCTGACGCGCCATGGCGCCCGGTGGATGGGCGGACAATGATCGAGAAGGAGTTGCTGGCGGCTGGTAACGGAGCTCGTGGGATTATTTACGGTACAGACAACGTCACCGCGCACGTTTGGAATGCCATCGTTCGTCAAGGCAAGGTCGATTTCGTGGACTTCCAGGGGCTGGGACCCAACGGTCCAGAGTCATTCGACTACTGGAAAACCTTCTACTTCATTAGGACGAAGTAACGTGGTACTGCAAGATGCGTTCGAGGCTGCTCAACGTTTTCTCGATGCGAAGATTCGGCCTAAGCACGCCACGGAAATCGTCATCGCCAGGTGTGTTGAGAATGATGAGGGCTGGGCGTTCGGCTATAATAGCCGGGCGTTCTTGGAGGACGGTGATGTGATGTCGTCGCTGGTCGGCAACGGCCCGATCATTGTTCCCAGATCTGGCGCAGACCCGTATGTCGGCGGGATCTTCCCTCGTCCTAAGCCGTGAACCTGCTCATTGGTGGGGTGTGGATATCTCCATCTTCGCCCCATCGATGAGCGGTGAAAGGGATACGCTTATGCAGCTCGGACACTCGGGTCTTGTCCGAGCTGCAAGGCGGCTTGCTTGCCTCAGAAACCGACGGTCGCCTTCTGGATCTTCACCGGCTTCGCCGGCAGCCCGTCGGCAGGACCGTTCGGATCCGTCGGGATGATCCCGTTCGCCACGATCCGGTCCAGCACCTCCATGCCCCGCACGACCTTGCCCATCACCGAGTAGTTCTTCGGGATGTTCGCGAACGAGTGCACGATGAAGAACTCGCTGCCGTTGGTGCCGGGGCCCTGGTTGCCCATGGCGATGGTGCCGCGTTCGTAGGTCTCGGTGCCGTCGACCTCGTCCGGGAACTTGTAGCCCGGCCCGCCCTTCTCGGCTTCGTAGATGTCGCCGCACTGCAGGACGCCGAGGCGCGAGGAGTTCGTCAGGCGCCAGCACTGGCTGTGGTCGTAGAAGCGCTGCAGGGCCAGGCTCGCCAGGTTGTGGACGGCGCACGGGGCGGCGCCGGCGCGGTTCAGGCGCACGGTCACCGGGCCGTAGTTGAAACGGAAGGTGACGTCGACGGTGCCGCGGGTGAACGCGAAGGGGAGAGGCCGCAGGACCGGGCGGGCCGCGGGGTTTTCCGGCGTCGGCGTGAATTCGCAGCGCACGATCGGCAGGGACGCCGTGGCGGGCGCGGCGGTGGCGACGCCGGGCAGGAACACGGCGGCGAGAGCGGAAACGACAGCGGTGACACCCCAGCGCAGCTTCATGAGGGGGAACCTAACCCAAAAGGATGGTCGTCGGGTAGCCGTTCACGCGGGGGTGCCGTCCGGGTGGTCGTGAGTGGCGATTCGGGTTAGAACACGAATCGCCACTCACGACCACCTGCACCGAACGGTCACCGCACATGCTGAGCTCAACTCACCGCCGCGTACCTCGCCCTCGCCGCCATCGTGCTCCCGCCCACCGAGATCCGGCCCGACCAGGTCGAACACGTAGCCCTGCCGTGCGTCCAGGCGGGCGTGTCCGCCGACGACACCGACTCCGCCCAAAGCCTCAACCAGCAGCTCGCCACCAAGATGCGCGGCTACATGAACCCGTACAACACCTCGTGCGCCAGAGTGATCGTCGAGACGGTGCAGAGATCGGGGCTCAACGATCGCGCCGCGGCCATCGCGATCGCCACGGTGATCGTCGAGTCGAGTATCGCCAACCTCGACGGCGGCCTCGGTGACTCGGTCGGGCTCTTCCAGCAGCGCGCGAGCTGGGGATCCTTCGAACAGCGGACCGACCCGGTGTGGGCGACCGGACGGTTCCTCGCCGTGATGCGGCAGTTCTTCCCGAACGACTCGTGGAACAACGTCGCCATCGGGGACGTCGCCGCGGCGATCCAGCGGCCGGCGGCGAAGTACCGGCATCGCTACGGGGTCGAGGCCGGCGACGCGGTCAAGATCGTCAACGAGCTGTGGGCCCAGAACGGCGAATGGCCCCTGCCCACGAAGGTGGACAGGGGCCATTGAGCCGTGAAGGAGCTACTTGCGCCAGGCCGTGCGCTGCTTGCGGATGTCGAGCACCAGCCCGAACATCATCAGCAGCGACAGGCCGATCAGCCACAGGTTCTCGGTCCAGCCGTGGTGGTTGCCGTACAGCATCACCAGCAGGATGATCGCGCTCAGCCAGCCCGCGATCCGCGTCGCCTTCGGGAAGGAACCGTGCCAGCCCCACTCGGCCGACGGCTCGTCGCGCGGGTCGACGGTGTCGACGCCCACCCGGCCGCGCTTTTCGACCGCTTTGCTCGCCACGATCAACTCCTCAAAACCCGATGGTTCGCTTGCCCGCGAATGATCCCACACCTGGCTGCACGCGCCCGACGGGCCCCAAGCGACAATGAGCCCCGATGACTACCTCGCGAAGTGTGCTCGTGCTCGGTTCGACCGGATCGGTCGGCGCCCAGGCCCTCGACGTCGCGGCCCGCAACCCGGAGCTGTTCCGGGTCGCCGGGATCGCCGCGGGCGGCTCCGACCCCGCCGCGCTGGCCGCGCAGGCCCTGGCGCACCAGGTCGACGCCGTCGCCATCAGCAGGCCGACGGCCGTGGAAGACCTGCAGCTCGCGCTGTACGCCGAGGCGCAGAAGCGCGGTTACTCCCGCGGCGACTTCAAGCTCCCGCGCATCTTCGCCGGGGCCGACGCGGTCGTCGAGATGATCGACGCCACCCCTGTCGACGTCGTGCTCAACGCGCTTCCCGGGTCACAGGGCCTCCCGCCGACCCTGCGCGCGCTCGCCACCGGCGCCACGCTCGCGCTGGCCAACAAGGAGTCGCTGATCGCGGGCGGGCCGCTCGTGCTGGCTGCGGCCAAGCCCGGCCAGCTCGTCCCGGTGGATTCCGAGCACTCCGCGATCGCGCAGGCCCTGCGCGCCGGCCGCGAGTCCGAGGTCGCCCGGCTGGTGCTCACCGCCTCGGGCGGCCCCTTCCGCGGGCGCAAACGTGCGGAACTGGCCGACGTCACGGTCGAGCAGGCGATGGCGCATCCGACCTGGTCGATGGGCCCGCTCATCACGATCAACTCGTCCACCTTGGTCAACAAGGGCCTGGAGCTGATCGAGGCGAAGCTCCTGTTCGACATCGAGACCGACCGCATCGACGTGGTCGTCCACCCGCAGTCGATCATCCACTCGATGGTGACCTTCGTGGACGGTTCGACGATCGCCCAGGCCAGCCCGCCCGACATGCGGCTGCCGATCGCGCTGGCCCTGCACTGGCCGGACCGCGTGCCCGGCGCCGCGGCCGCGTGCGTCTGGGACAAGCCCGCGAGCTGGACTTTCGAGCCGCTGGACAACGAGGCGTTCCCGGCCGTCGAGCTCGCGAGGCACGCCGGGACCGTGGGCGGCTGCGTCCCGGCGGTCTACAACGCGGCGAACGAGGAGCTGGTCGCGGCCTTCCTGGCACAGAACACCGGCTTCACCTCGATTGTGGACACTATTGCCCAGGTGGTGGAAGCCGCCGACGAATGGCGTCGTGAACCTCGCGACGTGGATGACGTACTAGCTGCCGAGCGCTGGGCTCGCGCGCGTGCCGGTGCGCTGATCGGTAAGGGGAAGTAGCGCGTGCTCTGGTTCATTCTCGGGATCGTGCTGTTCGCGCTGGGTATCTGCCTGTCCGTCGCCCTGCACGAAGCCGGTCACATGTGGGCGGCCAAGGCCTTCGGCATGAAGGTCCGGCGCTACTTCATCGGCTTCGGGCCGACGATCTTCTCCTTCCGCCGCGGTGAGACCGAGTACGGCGTGAAGTGGATCCCGCTCGGCGGGTTCTGCGACATCGCGGGCATGACCGCGCTCGACGAGGTCACCCCGGAAGAGTCGAAGCGCGCGATGTGGCGCTTCAAGACCTGGAAGCGCACCGTCGTCATGTCGGCGGGCTCGGCGATGCACTTCATCCTCGGTTTCGTCATCCTCTATCTGATGGCCGTCACCATGGGCCTGCCGAACCCGGCCGCGCAGGCCGCTCCCACCGAAGCCGTGATCAGCGCCACGTCCTGCGCCCGCGCGGCCACCACGGTGGAGCAGCTGAACGACACCACCTGCCCGCCTAACGCCCCGACCCCCGCGAAGACCGCCGGTCTCCAGGCAGGCGACAAGGTCGTCTCCGTGGCGGGCAAACCGATCAAGACCTGGCGCGAGATGCTCGCGGCCGTCCAGGTCGCCAACGGCCCGACGCCGTTCGTGGTCGAGCGGAACGGACAGCGGCTGAACCTGACCGTCGACGTGCCGCGCGTGCAGCGGCTGGTCGCCGACGGTTCCAACAACACCACGGTCAAGGACGTCGGCATGATCGGCGCTTCGCCGATCCAGAACACCGCGCCGCCGCTGCTCACCTACGGCCCGGTCGACGCCATCGGCGGGACGCTCAGCTTCACCGGCACGATGTTCTCCGAGACCGCCAAGCGGCTGATCGAGTTCCCGTCGCGGATCCCCGCGGTGGTGGATTCCATCTTCGGCGGCGAGCGCGACCCGAACACCCCGGTCAGCGTCGTCGGCGCCAGCCGGATCGGTGGCGAGGCGGCCGAGCGCGGCCTGTGGGAGATCTTCGTGCTCCTGCTGGCGAGCCTGAACTTCTTCATCGGCGTGTTCAACCTGCTGCCGTTGCTCCCGCTCGACGGCGGGCATATCGCGGTCGTCTGGTACGAGCGGGTCCGCGACTGGATCCGGAAGCTGCGCGGCAAGGCGGCGGGCGGACCGGTCGACTACACGAAGCTGTCCGCGGTCACGATGGTGCTCGTCTTCATCGGCGGCGCCGTGACCCTGCTCACCGTCACCGCCGACATCGTGAACCCGGTCAAGCTGTTCCAGTGACGCGGGAGGGTGGCGACGGAGCGCGCTGTCAGCATCATTGGGCTGCCCAGGTAATGCTGCTCACCGTGACGGCTGACGTCGTGGATGTCCGCCGATCGGGGTAGGTACGCTTGACGGCGTGACTGTCGCTCTTGGTATGCCAGCGCTTCCTCCTCCCGTCCTCTCCGAGCGTCGCAAGACCCGACAGCTGCAGGTCGGGCCGGTGGGCGTCGGCAGCGAGCACCCGATTTCGGTGCAGTCGATGACCACCACGCTCACTTCCGACGTCAACGCGACGCTGCAGCAGATCGCCGAGCTCACCGCTGCGGGCTGTGACATCGTGCGCGTCGCGTGCCCGTCCGCGGACGACGCCGAAGCGCTGCCCGCGATCGCGAAGAAGTCGCAGATCCCGGTGATCGCCGACATCCACTTCCAGCCGAAGTACGTCTTCGCCGCGATCGAGGCGGGCTGCGCGGCGGTCCGGGTGAACCCGGGCAACATCCGCAAGTTCGACGACCAGGTCAAGGAGATCGCGAAGGCCGCGAAGGATCACGGCACCCCGATCCGGATCGGCGTCAACGCGGGTTCGCTGGACAAGCGGATCATGGACAAGTACGGCAAGGCGACCCCGGAGGCGCTGGCCGAGTCGGCGCTGTGGGAGGCGTCGCTGTTCGCCGAGCACGACTTCTACGACGTGAAGATCTCCGTGAAGCACAACGACCCGGTGGTCATGGTGCGCGCGTACGAGATCCTCGCCGAGCAGTGCGACTACCCGCTGCACCTCGGGGTCACCGAGGCGGGCCCGGCGTTCCAGGGCACCATCAAATCGGCCGTCGCGTTCGGCGCGCTGCTGCGCCAAGGCATCGGCGACACGATCCGCGTGTCGCTGTCGGCGCCGCCGGTGGAAGAGGTCAAGGTCGGGATCCAGATCCTGCAGTCGCTGAACCTCAAGGAGCGCAAGCTCGAGATCGTCTCGTGCCCCTCGTGCGGCCGTGCGCAGGTGGACGTCTACACGCTCGCCGAGCAGGTCACCGCCGGTCTGGAGGGCATGGAGGTCCCGCTGCGCGTCGCGGTCATGGGCTGCGTCGTCAACGGTCCCGGTGAGGCGCGCGAGGCCGACCTCGGTGTCGCGTCGGGTAACGGCAAGGGCCAGATCTTCGTCAAGGGCGAGGTCATCAAGACCGTGCCCGAGCACGCGATCGTCGAGACGCTGATCGAAGAGGCCATGCGGATCGCCGAGGAGTCGGGCCAGACGATCGGTGAGGGAGAGCCCACCGTCACCGTCGGCTGACTGGTCGAGACCACGCCAGGAACGGTCCTTTCCTCGCAAATTTTGCGAGGAAAGGACCGTTCCTTGCACTTGGCGGCCCCGACCTGCCGAAGTTCTCTCAGCGTGTCGTGAAGCTCGCGTTCCGTTTACGCCGCTCATCTGGCACCCTGGAGTGGTGTTGCGGCTTGCAGGAGCACGGCTGCTCGATGATCGGGACTATCCCGCGGTCCGTGCCGCGCTCGCCACAGACCCGGTCGGCAGCTGCATGGTGAGTGCCAGGGTGGAGACGGCGGGTCTCGACCCCTGGCGGCTCGGTGGTGAGCTCTGGGCCGCCGATTCCCGTCCGGTCCGGGCGGGCAGGCTTCAAGGGCTGTGCTTCTCCGGGCCGAATCTGATCCCGTTGCGCGGCAACGCCTCCGCTCTGCGTTCCTTCGCCGATCGCGCCCTGCGCCGTCAGCGGAGCTGCTCGTCGCTCGTCGGCCCGGCCGAGCAGGTACTGGGGCTGTGGGACGAACTCGAGCCGGAATGGGGTCCCGCCAGGGAAGTCCGGCACGATCAGCCGTTGATGGCGCTCGACGGGATTCCGTCCGTCGCCGCCGATCCGCTGGTCCGCGCGGTGCGCCCGGAGGAACTCGACCGCTACCTCCCGGCCGCGATCGCCATGTTCGTCGAGGAGGTCGGCGTCGACCCCCGCACCGGTGACGGTGGCGCCGGGTATCGCGCCCGCGTCGCGGAGCTGATCGCCGGCGGCCGCGCGTTCGCCCGCTTCGAAGACGGCGAGGTCGTCTTCAAGGCGGAGATCGGCGCGATGTCCTCCACGGTCGGCCAGATCCAGGGGGTCTGGGTGCATCCGGAACGCCGCGGCGGCGGTCTCGGCACCGCCGGGACGGCGTCCGTGGTGACCAGGCTCGTCCGCGGGATGGGCCGCACGGCCAGCCTGTACGTCAACGCCTACAACAGCCCCGCGCTCGCCGCCTACCGCAAGATCGGCTTCCAGCAGGTCGGGCAGTACGCGACGGTTCTGTTCTAGATCGGCGTTGCGCCAGGGTGGACAGTGCCCGGACTGGCAGGATCCGGGGCATGCAAGCAGGTCGTCGTGTCGCCGTCGTCGTGCTCGCGGGGGTGGTGGGCCTCTCGGTCGCCGGGTGCGGGCTCTTCGCCGATTCCGGGCCGGAGGACGCGATCACGGGTTTCCTCGACGGGCTCGCCTCCGGTGACGTCGCCGCCGCGGCCTTCTTCACCGATTCGCCGGACGCCGCGCGGTCTTCGGTGGAGATGACGCGGAAGGCGCTTTCCCCCGAGTCGATCAAGGTCGCGGCCGACGAGGTCCGGCACTCGTCCGGCGCGGACAACGCGACGGCGACCTACCGGCTCACCTGGAACCTCCCGCGCGGCCGGGTCTGGACATACAAGGCCGACGCGCAGCTCCATTCCACCCAGGACGGCTGGAAGGTGCGCTGGCTGCCGACAGTCCTTCATCCGCAGCTGGCCGCACAGCAGAGCATCGCGCTGAAGGCGGATCCGCCGGCTCTCGCGCCGGTGCTGGACCGCGACGGGACACCGCTGCTGCGCCCGCAGACCGTCGTCAGCGTCGTGCTCGACCCGGCGAAGGCGGGCGACCTGGTGGCCGTCACCGACAAACTCGGCGCGGCGCTCAACCGGTTCGAGCCGTCGGTGACCGGTCAGTCGATCCGCGACGGTGTGAAGACGCTCAAACCCGGCTCCGGCTATCCGGTGGTGAGCCTGCGGGCGAACAGCTACCAAGAGGTGAAACCCGAGATCTACGACCTGCCAGGGGTCCGGTTCAGCCAGCAGGAAAGGCTGCTGCCCGACGACAAGAACTTCGGCAAGCAGGTGCTGCCCGCGGTCCGGACGCTCGTCGAGGATCAGGTGGAGGGCTCGGCGGGCTGGCGCGTCGTCACCCTCGACACGGGCGGCGGCGAGATCGTCGACCTGCACTCCGAACACCCCAAACCGGCCCCCGCGGTCGTCAGCACGCTCAGCGTGAAGGCGCAGGGTTCGGCGGAACGGGCGCTCGCCCCGGTCCCGACGGCGGCCGCGCTGGTGGCGATCCAGCCGTCGACCGGCGAACTGCTGGCGGTGGCGCAGAACGCCCCGGCCGATCCGCAGGGCGCGATCGCGCTCACCGGCCGCTTCCCGCCGGGCTCCACGTTCAAGATGGCCACCGCCGTCGCGGCGCTGTCCGCGGGCTCGGTGCGGGCGGACAGCCCGGTGGACTGCCCCGGCACGGCCACCTTCGAGAACCGGACGGTGCCGAACGAGGGCAAGTTCGCCCTCGGCGTCGTCCCGCTCTCCACGGCGTTCGCCAAGTCCTGCAACACGACGTTCGCGAAGCTCTCGACCGATCTGCCTCCCGCCGCGCTGACCGACGCCGCGCGCGACCTCGGCGTCGGCGCCGACTTCGTGATCCCGGGCCTGACGACGATCACCGGTTCGTCGCCGCCGGCGAACACCGTCGCGCAGCGGGCGGAGAACGGGTTCGGCCAGGGGACCGTCGTGGCGAGCCCGTTCGGGCTGGCGGTCGCCACCGCGACGGTCCAGTCGGGGAAGGTCCCGGTGCCGACGCTGGTGCGGGGGATGGCCACCACGTCGTCCGGGCTCGGCAAACCGATCAAGCCGGAGGTGCTCGACGCGCTGCGCGGGATGATGCGCGAGGTAGTCACCGACGGCACGGCGACGCTGCTCAAGCCCCTGCCGGACGTCCGGGGCAAGACCGGGACGGCGCAGTTCGGCGACGGCACGCACGCGCACGGCTGGTTCGTCGGCTACACCGGGGACCTGGCCTTCGCGGTGCTGACGACCGACGCGGGGACGTCCAGGCCCGCGGTCGAGGCCGCCCAGCGCTTCCTGACGGGGCTCGGTTAGCCGCCAGGTCGTAGGCTGGGCCCATGTCCGTTCGCTCCCCCTTGAAGCCCGGCGTCCAGACGCCGAGGCGAGTCGTCCCCGCCAGCATCGCCCGTCCCGAGTACGTCGACCGGCCGGCGCCGAAACGCGACACGGGCAACGGGGTCCGCACGCCCGAGGTGATCGAGGCGATGCGGGTCGCGGGCCGGATCGCGGCGCAGGCGCTGGAGGAGGGCGGCAAGGCCGTCAAGCCCGGTGCGACCACCGACGACATCGACAAGGTGATCCACGAGTTCCTGCTGGACAACCACGCGTACCCGTCGACGCTCGGCTACCGCGCGTTCCCGAAGTCGTGCTGCACCTCGCTCAACGAGGTGATCTGCCACGGCATCCCGGATTCGACGGTGATCGAGGACGGCGACATCTGCAACATCGACGTCACCGCGTTCATCGGCGGCGTCCACGGCGACACCAACGCGACGTTCCTGGCGGGCGACGTCTCGGAGGAGGCGCGGCTGCTGGTCGAGCGCACACGCGAGGCGACCATGCGCGCCATCAAGGCCGTCCGCCCCGGCAGGCAGCTCAACGTCATCGGCCGGGTCATCGAGTCGTACGCGAAGCGGTTCGGCTACGGGGTCGTGCGGGACTTCACCGGCCACGGGGTCGGGCCGGCGTTCCACACCGCGCCGACCGTCCTGCACTACGAGGAGCCGTCCGTCGAGACGGTGATCGAGCAGGGCATGACCTTCACGATCGAGCCGATGATCACCCTCGGCACCATCGACTACGACATCTGGGCCGACGACTGGACCGTCACCACCAAGGACAAGAAGTGGACGGCCCAGTTCGAGCACACCCTCGTGGTGACCGAGGACGGCGCCGAGATCCTCACGCTGCCGTAAGTACCTGAAAGCCCCCTTCCTTGCGCCAGGAGCAAGGAAGGGGGCCTTCAGGTACTTCAGGGTCAGGCGTCCTGCTCCACCCTGGCCAGGAGTTCGTCCAGGAAACCGCACGCCTCGGTGGCGGCACGGTCGGCGTCGCGGTCGGCGATGGCCTCGGCGAGGCCTTCATGCCCTATCTCCGGCAGATACTCGCGCCCCGGCGTCACGTTCGACGTGGCGGCCACGCTGGCCGTGATCACCTCGGTGAGTCCGCGGTACATCTCGGTCAACAGGGTGTTATGTCCACTTTGGACGACGGCGAAGTGGAATTCCGCGTCGAGGCGGGCGAAGTCCTCCCAATGGCCGTCGCGCAGCTCGGCGTTGCGGCGTTCGAGCAGGGACCGCAGCTCGACGACCTCCTCCTCGGTGCGCGACACGGCCGCGAGCCGGGCGCCCTCGACCTCGAGGATGCGCCGCACCTGCAGCACCTCGCGCAGTTCGGAACCGCAGAGCCGCCGGATGGCGCCCGAGACCTCGCTCGTCGCCCGCACGTAGGTTCCGTCGCCCTGGCGGACCTCGAGCAGCCCCGTGTGCGCGAGCGCGCGAACGGCCTCGCGGACGGTGTTGCGCCCGACGCCGAGTTGCCCGGCCAGTTCGGGTTCCGTCGGAATCCGCTGACCGATGGGCCATTCTCCCTGCGTGACGGCGTCACGCAGCTGCTCGATGACCTGATCGACCAGGCCGGCACGGCGCGTGGTGGCCAATGGCACAGCGTTGTCCCTTCATCCAATCATCCTATGTATGTGATACTAGCCGACGTGCGTGTCGACTCTCGAGAATCCGTGGCCCCGTTCGACGAAAGCCTTGAACTCGAAGGCTCGATCGAAACGGAGTGGCGGCCGGGAGTGATCACCGGCGGTGTTCTGCTCGGTGTCGCGGTGATCCTGGTGGCCCTCAATCTGCGGCCCGCGATCACCAGTGTCGGCCCCATGCTCGGCGAAATGCGCGACGACCTCGGCGCCACGGCGACCTGGGCCGGCGTGCTCACCACGCTCCCGGGCCTCTGCTTCGCCGCCGCCGGACTCGCCGCGCCGCTGCTGGCCCGCCGGTTCGGCATCGGCGCGGCCATCGCGTCCGCGCTTTCGGTGCTGGCCGTCGGCCTGGTGCTGCGCGTGATCGACGGACCGTACGTCGTGCTCGGGGGAACCCTGGTCGCCACGGCGGGAATCGCCTTGGCGAACGTACTGATCCCGGTCGTCATCAAGGACTCCTTCCCGGCACGTGTCGGCATGATGACCGGCGTGTACACCGCCGCTCTGCAGGGCGGGGGCGCCCTGGGGTCCGCGCTCACCCCTCCCTTGGAGAACGCGTTCGGCGGCTGGCGCCAAGGTCTCGGCGCCTGGTCGGTACTGGCGGTGCTCGCACTCCTCGTCTGGATTCTCGCAGCCCGCGGTGCGGGACGTGCGCCCGTTGCCGAGGCAGGCAAGCAGGGTAGCGGGCGATCGCTCCTGCGTAGCCCCCTTGCGTGGATGGTCACGCTTTTCTTCGGCACTCAGGCCTTTTTGGCCTACGTCGTGATGGGCTGGCTGCCGGAAGTGATGATCGACGCGGGGGTGAGCAAGGGGGATTCCGGGCTGTTGCTCGGGTTGATCTCGCTCATCGCCGTGCCGATCAGTCTCGTGGTGGCGCCGATGGCCGCCCGGCACAAGAGCCAGAGCCCGTGGATCGTCGGACTGGGTGTTCCCGGCTTCGTCGGCATGGTCGGCATGATGGTCGCGCCCGCCGCCTCGCCGCTGCTCTGGTGCCTCCTCATCGGGCTCGGGATGAGCGTCTTCTCGCTCGCGCTGACGGTGATCGCGCTGCGGGCCCGCACTGGCGAGGACACCGCGCGGCTGTCGGGGATGGCGCAGGGCATCGGCTACCTGATGGCGGCCGTCGGGCCGTTCCTCTTCGGGCTGCTTCACGACCTCACCCACGGCTGGACCGTCCCCTGGATCATGATGCTCGCGGTCTTCGCCGCCCAGATGACCTTCGGTGCCTTCGCCGGTCGTCGCCGGTTCGTCTGAACGCGTTCAAAAAACTTCTTGACCCGTCCCGGGGCGGAGCCATAGCCTGAGCGAGTTGAACCTGTTCAAAAAACTCGGTCCTGGGGGTCGGCGTGGTGGAGGGACTGGCGTACGGCTCGGCTCTGGCGTGTTTCGCCGCGGTGTGCGTCGCCGTGGTGCCGGAGCGGGCGCCCGCGGTGCTCTCGCCGCACGAGTTCTACCGCGCCGTCGACCGGGTGTGCGTACAGGTGTGGAAGGACAGTGGCGCCGATATCCAGCGCTACTGGCCGGATCCGGAGGGGGAGGCCGCGACGGAGCTGCGCAAGTGGCAGCACTACGTCGCGGTGAAGGTGGACGACGCCAAGGACGTCCTCAAGGGGGCGACGAGGGTCCGCACGGTGCCAGGAGGGGCGGCATCGGCGCGGGAGGAGTTCTTGGCGGCGATCCGCCGGTACGTCGAGGCGGGTGAGCGGTTCTCGGGGGAGGGGGCCCGCTCGCCCGCCCTGATGGCCGTCTCGGACACCACGGGCAACGCCGTCGGCGACCTGGCGGCGCGGAACGGGGCCCGCGCCTGCGACCGCGTCGTCTGACCGGCGCATTTAGTCCTCTGAACGCGCCCGGGGTAAGGCGCATTCAGAGGACTAAATGCGGTGGGGGTCAGTCCAGGGGCAGGTTCAGCAGCGCGTTCTCGACCAGTTCCGGCATCGCCGGGTGGATCCAGTACTGCCCGCGCGCCATGCTCTTCGCGTCCAGCCCGAAGCTCATCGCCTGGATCAGCGGCTGGATCACCGAAGACGCCTGCGGACCGATGATGTGCGCGCCCAGCAGCTGCCCGGTGGCCGGGTCGGCGAGCAGCTTCGCGAAGCCGGTCGTGTCCTCCATCGCCCAGCCGTACGCGATGCCGGCGTAGTCCTGATGCGACGTCACGTACGACACGCCACGCTCGCGCGCCTCGCGTTCGGTCAGCCCGACGGAGGCGACCTGCGGCGAGGTGAACACCGCGTGCGGGACGAACCGGTGGTCGGCTTCGATCCGCTCGTCCGGGTGCAGCAGGTTGTGCTGCACCACGCGCTGCTCGTGGTTCGCGACGTGCTTCAGCTCGAAGACCGACGAGATGTCGCCGAGCGCGTAGATCCCGTCGACCACGGTCTGCTGGTACTCGTCGACCACGACGTGCCCGCGCTCGCCCGTGGTCACGCCGGTGGCGGCGACGTCCAGGAGGTCGGAGTTCGGCGTGCGGCCGGTCGCGACCAGCAGCACGTCGGCCTCGACGGTTTCGGCGCCCTCCGGGCCTTCGAGGTCCAGGGCGACACCCGACGCGGTCTTGCGCGCGCGGACGGTCTTGCGGTCGAGCCGGACGTCGAACCGCTGCGCGGCCAGCTCGGTGAACCGGGCGCTGACGTCGTCGTCCTCGGACCGCAGCAGCGCGCCGGAGCGGTTGACCACGGTCACGTCCACCCCGAACGAGGCGAAGACGTGCGCGAACTCGGCCGCGATGTACCCGCCGCCGAGGATCACGATGCTCGACGGCAGCTCGTCGAGCCGCATCACCGTGTCGGAGGTGTGGTAGCCGGTCTCGGCGAGGCCGGGGATGTCCGGGATCACCGGCCGCCCGCCGGCGGCGAGCACGAACTTGTCGGCGGTGATCGTCTCGGCCGGGCGGCCGTCGGAGTAGCTGACCCGAAGTTCCTTGTGCCCGGTGAAGCCGCCTTCGCCCTCGTACACGGTGACGTTCTTGTTGTCCTCGTGCTGGACGCGGTACTCCCGGCCGCCCTCGGCGATCGGGTCGATCCGGCCGAAGATCCGGTCGCGCACGTCGCGCCAGCGGACGCCGGTCAGCTCCTCGTCGACGCCGAACTTCGACGACGTGGCGGGGGTGGCCGCGACGTTGGCGGCGTGGACGAACATCTTCGTCGGGATGCAGCCCACGTTCAGGCAGGTGCCGCCGAACGTGCCCTTCTCCACGATCGCCGTGTTCCAGTCCGCGAAACGCGGGTCGAGGATCGAGTTGCCCGATCCGGTACCGACGATCACCAGGTCGTAGTGGGGCACGCTGTCTTCCTTTGCGGCGGGAGCGGGGGTGGTTCCGACTCTAGCCAACTTGTCACGGCGGCCGGTTGTTCCCGGTTCAGCGGCCGGTGGAGCTGAAGTGCATCCGGTCCGTCGGCGTCGTCCAGGAGCCGCCCCACGTCCAGCCGATCGCGGCGAAGGCGGCCACCGTCGGATCGCCGGCGGTGATCATCCCCGGCCGCCGGTTTCCCCGGTCGAGGTACGCCGACGCGAGTTCGGGCAGGACGAGGTCGCCCTTGGTGTACGGATTGCAGAACGGGTCGACGTCGATCGCGAGCCCGTAGGCGTGCGCCGACCAGTTCGTCAGGCCGCGGGCCGGACGGCAGACGAAGGCGGTGGTGTTGTTCCCGTCACCCGTCGGGGGAGCGGTGAGTTCGGTGGGAGCGGTCACGCGCATTTCCTCGATCGGGAATTTCGCGGCGAACAACCGCCCGAACACGGTGACCACGGCGTTCGCCACCGACGCGTTCACGAGCATTTCCCCGGTGTGCGCGCGGCCGTCGAAACCCCAGAACGACAACGTGAGATAGCGAAGTTCGCCTGCCTTGACCGGGCAGGCGGGCTGCCAGGTGCTGCGCGCGAGAACCCCTGCGGGAACGGGATTCACCGTGCCCGCGAACCGCTTCCCGGCTGGCGGGGGCAGCAGATCGGCGGTCGGCAGGGAACGGTTCGCCAGTACCGGAGGAGTCGGGAGGATCTGCCCGAAACCGTCACGGCGCAAGGGAAGCGGCTTCGCGCCGACCTGCCAGACCGGCGCGGGAGGCGGGGCCGATGTGGCCGGAGTCGTTGCCGCTGAAGAGGTTTCCGCGGGAGGGCCGGGAACTGGGCTGGGCGGCGCGGGGTTCGCACACGAAGAAAGCAGAAGGGCCGTAGCCGCCAGAACCGTCGCCGTAGCCCGCACGACGTCCAGGGTGACAGATGCGTTCGGTGAGCACAGTTCCACCCGTTTCAGTGACACCGCATCGGGCTTTCTCCGATTAGGGTATTCGCGATCGCTCGTGTACGCGCTGGAGTCGAATGACTTCCCAGGGTTTGACCGTACGTACGCCCCGGTGAAGGGACAGAACATGCCCAAGAAGTCACGCCGCACGCTGCTGCTCGCGGTCGGAGCGGTCCTCGCGACGGCGGTGATGGTGCCGGTCGCGGTCAACAGCGCGTCCGCGGACGACAGCGCGGTGAGCGGCCCGGATCAGGCCGCCCAGCCGCGGATCGTGGGTGGTGGCAAGGCTTCGGTCTCGCAATACCCGTACGCGGTCTACTTGGCCGATCGCGGCGGCAACCAGTACTGCGGCGCGGTGATCGTCAGCTCCACGACGGTCGCGACGGCGGCGCACTGCGCGGTCGCGGTCAAACGCGCCGACGTCCGCGTGGTCGCGGGGCGCGAGGACAAGCGTTCGCGCGACGGCATCGAGCTGCGGGTCTCGCGGATCTGGGTCAGCCCCGACTACAGCGGCGATCCCGGCAAGGGCGACGACATCGCGGTGATGACGGTCAGCGGTCAGCTGCCGTACCGGCCCGCGAAGGTCGCGGACAACGGCAACGCCGACCTGTACCAGGAAGGCACGAAGGCGACGGTCCTCGGCTGGGGCCGGGTCGCCGACGGCGGCGCGCGGTCGGACTACCTGCGCAGCGCGGTCGTCCCCGTGGTCAGCGACAAGACCTGCCGCACCGCGTACTCGGGCTACGACCCGAGCGACATGGTGTGCGCCGGCTACGACGAGGGTGGCGTCGACGCCTGCCAGGGCGATTCGGGCGGACCGCTCATGGTGGGCGACACGCTGATCGGGATCGTGTCCTTCGGCGAAGGCTGCGCGAAGGCGGGCAAACCCGGCGTGTACACCCGCGTCTCCCACTTCGCGAACGAGATCTCCCAGCAGAAGAACCGGGGCCTGATCGGCTGATCGGTGCCTTCTTCACGTCCGATGTGCTAACAAGTGGGCGTGAGCACCGACACCCCGATCATCGAGACCTCGTCGTTCCCGCTGTCCGTTGCCGGTGACGAGATCACCGCCGCGCAGCTGCACGGCATCCTCCGCCTGCGCGTGGACGTGTTCGTCGTCGAGCAGGACTGCGCCTATCACGAGATCGATGGACGCGACCTCCTGCCCGGCACGCGGCACCTCTGGATCGGCGGTTCCGTCGCCGTCGACTCGTACCTGCGGGTGCTGCAGGACGCCGGCGGCACCTTCCGCATCGGCCGGGTGTGCACGGCCGTCCGCTCACGCGGCAAGGGGCTCGCGGGACGGCTGATGGAGACCGCCCTCGCGGGGATCGGGGACGCGCCGTGCGTCCTCGACGCGCAGACGTACGCGACGAAGTTCTACGCCAAGTACGGCTTCGTGGTGGAGGGCGAGGAGTTCATGGAGGACGGGATCCCGCACCTCACGATGTGGCGCCGGGAGGCGCCGCGGCCGTGATCACCCCGACCGCGCGGTCCACGTCGGCCTCGGTGAGGTCGGCCCGCGCGGTCAGGCGCAGGCGGGAGATGCCGTCGGGCACGGACGGCGGCCGGAAGCAGCCGACGCGCACGCCCTGATCCGCGCAGGCGGTCGCCCACGCGACGGCGGCCTCCGGCGACGGCGCCTGCACCGAGATCACCGCGGCGTCCGGGAGACCGACCCGGAAACCCGCCGATTTCAGTTGCATCGCAAGGTTTCCCGCGGCTTCGGTCACCTTGGTGGCCAGCTCCGGCTCGGCCTTCAGCGCGGTGAGGGCGGCCAGCGCGGCGGCGGCACTGGCGGGCGCGAGCCCGGTGTCGAAGATGAAACTGCGCGCGGTGTCCACGAGATGTTTGATCACGCGACGCGGTCCGAGCACCGCTCCGCCTTGCGCCCCAAGGGATTTCGACAGCGTGATCGTGGTGACGACGTCCGGCGCGCCGGAGAGCCCGGCCGCGTGGACGGCGCCGCGGCCGCCCTCGCCGAGGACGCCGAAGCCGTGCGCGTCGTCGACGAGCAGCGACGCGCCGTGCTCCCGGCAGACACCGGCGAGCTGCTCCAAGGGGGCGATGTCGCCGTCGACGGAGAACACGGAATCGGTGACGACGAGGGCGCGCGGTTTGCGGCGGGTCGCCAGCGCGTGCTTGAAGGCGTTCGGGTCGCTGTGCGCGACGGCGGCGATGTCCGACCGGGACAGGCGGCAGCCCTCGATCAGCGAGGCGTGGATGTACTTGTCCGTGACGATCGCGGAATCCGCGCCGGACAGGGCCGTGACGGCGCCGAGGTTCGCGGTGAACCCGGACGAGAAGACCAGCGCGGCCTGCGTGCCGCAGAAGCGGGCGAGTTCGTGCTCGAGTTCGGCGTGGACCTCGGTGGTGCCGGAGACGAGCCGGGAGCCAGTGGCCCCGGCGCCCCACCGCAACGCGGCCGCGGCCGCCGCGCCGGCGACACGTTTGTCCCTGGCGAGCCCGAGGTAGTCGTTTCCGGCGAGGTCCAGCTCCGGCTCCTGCGCCTGCCGGATGCGCAGCTTGCGCACCAGCCCGGCCTCGGCCCGCTTCTCAGCCTCTACGTCGAGCCAGTCGAAGACCTGGTCGGGCGGGAGGTTCTGGGAGGCGGGGCCGGGAGAAGTCACGTCCCGCAGTCTCCCATCCGCCGTTTCCCGATGGACGTGGTGGTCCCCACTCCGAACGCGATGAAAGGTCCTTTCCTTGCAAATTTTGCAAGGAAAGGACCTTTCATGGCACTAGCCGCCGGAGGAACCGGCTTCAGTCACTTCAGCTGTCGTAGCTGCGACGCGGGCGTCCGCCCGGACGCTGCGGACGGCCGTTGCCGCCACCGCCCTCGCCACGACGCGGGCGGCCGCGGAAGCCACCGGGACGGCCGCCTTCGCGGTGACCGTGACCCTCGCGCGAACCCTGGTAACCGCGGTCGCCGCCACCGTAGCCGCGGCCACCGCCGCGACGCGGGGACTCACGACGGCGCTCGACGACCGGCTCGCCGCTGGGCTGCCGCGCACCGGTGATACGGGCGAGCTCGGCGTCACCCGGGCGGATCGTGGTCTGCTCGGCGCGGACGCCGGCGCGGTCGGTCATCCGGCGCACCATGCGGCGCTGGTCGTGGGTGACCAGCGTGACCACGACACCGGACGCCCCGGCGCGCGCGGTGCGGCCGGCGCGGTGCAGGTAGTCCTTGTGGTCGGCGGCCGGGTCGACGTGCAGCACCAGCGAGATGTCGTCGACGTGGATACCGCGCGCGGCGACGTCTGTGGCGACGAGGACGGGCGCGTAGCCCTCCTTGAAGTCCGCGAGGACGCGGTTGCGCTGGCCCTGGGTCTTGCCGCCGTGCAGGGCGGCCGCGTGGACGCCCTTCTCGCGCAGGCGCTCGGTCAGGCGGTCCACGTGGTGCTTGGTGCGGACGAACATGATCGTGCGGCCCTCACGGGCGCCGATCTCGGTGATGATGTCCTGCTTGTCCTGGTGCGACACCTGGAACACGTGGTGGTCCATGGTGGTGACGCTCGCGGTCGACGGGGCGACCGAGTGCGTGACCGGGTCGGTCAGGTACGCGCGGACCAGCCGGTCGACGTCACCGTCGAGGGTGGCCGAGAACAGCAGGCGCTGGCCGCGGGCCGGGGTCAGGTCGAGGATCTCGCGGACCTGCGGCATGAAGCCCATGTCGGCCATCTGGTCGGCCTCGTCGAGCGCGACGAAGTTGACGTCGGACAGCGACGCGGTGCCCTGGCGGACGTGGTCCGACAGCCGGCCGGGGGTGGCGATCAGCAGATCGACGCCGCGGGAGAGCGCGTCGGCCTGGCGGGTGAAGGCCATGCCGCCGACGGCGGTGCGGCACCACAGGCCGAGGGCCTTGGCCAGCGGGGTCAGCGAGTCGGCGACCTGCATGGCCAGCTCGCGGGTCGGGACCAGGATCAGCGCGCGGGGGTGCTTCGGCCGGGCGCGGCCGCCGTTGAGCCGGGTCAGCATCGCGAGGCCGAAGGCCAGGGTCTTGCCGGAACCGGTCTGGGCGCGGCCGAGCACGTCGCGACCGGCGAGCGCGTCGGGGATGGTGGCCGACTGGATCGGGAACGGGGTGGTGATACCGGCGTCGGCCAGCGCCCGCAGCAGCGGGTCGGGAAGGCCGAGTTCCGCCCAGGTCTTCGCCTTGACCGTCTCGACGGCGTCTTCGCGCAGCATCGCGTCACCCGCGGGGCGGGTGCGCGGCTTGCGGTGCTGACGCGCCGACGGTGAGACGTGGCCGGAGTTGAACGTGACTGTCACAAATGCCTCTCGGACGTGGCACGTCGCAAGGAGGCCCGGGCTGCCCGCACGCAGGCAGGGCAAGATGGTGTGCACAGATGGGCGTTCACAGGGACGAACCCGGCACACCGCGTCTGCGTGACACCGCGCGCCAATGGATTGATACGGATACCGCGAGCCATTCGGTTGGCTTTGGAGGCGACGGACACCAACTCATCCACGCCGCCGGTTGCGGTCTGTCACTACTGTACCGGACCGTTATCCGGCCTCCCAACTGGAGGGAGCGATTGTGGGCAGGGTCTCCACGGCGGGGTCTTCCCCGGCGTGATCGTGCCGGGAAAGACCCCTTCGAGACACTGTGGACGGTCAGCGGAGGCCCGCGATCTCCTGCAGCTCCTCGATCAGCTCCGGCACCGCCGTGAGCCGCTCCGGCAATCCCCGCGAGTGGAACCACGTCGCGATGTTCCGCACGTCCCGCGCGAGGAACTCCAGCCCGCCGGGATTGGCCACGATGTCGACCACCTGGGGGAGGTCGATCACCATGATCCGTTCGCGGTGCACGAGCAGGTTGTACGCCGAGAGGTCACCGTGCGCGAGCCCCTGCGACGCCAGCAGTTCCAGCATCGCCGAGGTCTGGAACCACAGTTCCCGCAACTGGTCGGGCTCCGGCCGGACCTGCGCCAGCCGCGGCGCGGCCGTCTCGCCCTCGCCGAGGAATTCCAGCAGCAGTTCGGTGCCGTCGCGCTGCACCGGGTACGGCACGGGCGCGCCGACCGACCAGAGCCTGCTCAGCGCGCCGAACTCGGCGACGGCCCACTGTTCGGCGATGAGGTTGCGGCCGAAACTGCTGCGCGACTCCATCGCCCGCATCTCCCGCGAACGCCGCATCCGCCTGCCTTCGAGATAGCCGGCGTCACGATGGAACAGCCGGTGCTCGCCGCTGCGGTACCGCTTGGCGGCGAGCACGGTGCCGTCGGTGCCGGGCAGGTTGCGCCGGACGAGGTGGACGTCCGCCTCCTTGCCGGTTTTGAGGATGCCGAGCTCGGTGTCGACCGCCGCCAGTTCGGTGATCACCCAGTCCGGGCGCGGCAACGGTCCTTGCTCCGCTTCTCCCCAGGTGCTCCAGCGGTCGGCGCCGTCGGGGATGGCGGTCTCGGTGTAGGCGTCCTCCCGCAACCGGGCGAGGCGGACGCGTTCGGCTTCGGTGAGCCGTCCGCCTCGGGTGGGTTCGGGTTCGTCGTCGAAACGGGCACGACGGGTACGGCGAGGACGTTGTTCGTAGGACTCTTCGAGATCGTGCTTGCGCACTGGTGGGTTCTCCTAGATCAGGGATGCCCCACCGGGCGAGCGTCGTGGCTCCGCGCTCAGCCGCGAGGGGCGAGTGGATGGGGGCGGCCAAGGCCCCGGACAGTCATCAGCACGAGGCACCTCCCTGTCGCATCCACCGGCTCCCTGCCGGATCGCGGACGATCATCCCCGACTCCCGCGGCCGTGCGCAACCGATTTAATTCCCAGTGCGGTGATGCGCGTGAAGGCCTCCTTCCCTCGGCTCAGCCGAGGGAAGGAGGCCTTCACGCGCATCCGAGCGGTCAGGCCGACCGCAGCCCCGCCAGCTCACTCCGCGACCGCACCTTCAGCTTCCGCAGCACGCTCGCGACGTGCTGTTCCACCGTGCGCCGGGACAGGAACAGCACCTCGGCGATCTCCCGGTTGGTGTGCCCCGCGGCCAGCAGGCGGGCGACGTCGCGCTCCCGTGGCGACAGCTCGTCGCCGTAACCCCGGCGGCCACGCCGCGAGGGGGCGACGGCGCCGGTGGACCGGAAGGCATGGCGGCAACGCGCGGCGTCACGCGTCGCGCCGAGGTGGTCGAAGGTCTCCGCGAGCGACGCGAACGTCTCTGCGACGTCCTCGTTGCGGGCCAGACGGCAGCGCGCGGCCCGTTCGGCGACCAGCGCGGCATGATAGGGCGCGGGGAGCGCCTCGAAGCGGGTCCGCGCCTGCTCGAAAGCGTCGATCGCCTCCGCGTGGTCGCCCCGGGAAGCCGCGACGAGCCCGCGGTTCGCGGCGAGCGCGGCCCGGGTCGACGGTGCGTCGAGGTCGCCGACCTCGCGTTCGAACTCGTCGGTCAGCGCTTGCGCCTCGGCGTCCCGCCCCGTGGCGCAATACGCGTCGACGGCGGCCATGGCCAGATCGGCGCCCCAGGCCCAGACACCCTTGGCGCGCAAGAGTTCCAGTCCCTTCTCGGCCTGCGTCACGGCGGCCTCGCCGAGATCCTGCGCGAGCAGCATGCCCGACATCCCGGCGTGCGCGGCGATCGCGACCGGGGTGAACGCGTTCTCGGGCTGATCCGCCGCGGTACCGGCGAACCGGGCGGCGGCCTCGTCCCATTCGCCGCGGGCGGCGGCGAGCAGGCCCAGCACCAGGCACAGTTCGCTGGTCACCGGCAGGAGGTCGCGGTACTCGTCGATCAGCGCGCCCGCGCGTTCGGCGAGGCCGTCCCAGTTGCCGGTGAGCCAGTCGGTGTGGACGGCCGTCGCGCGGGCGGTGCTGACGACGTACGGCGCACCGCAGTCGGCGGCGAGCTGCATCCCGCTGCGCAGCAGGCTCCTGGCCCGCCGGTGGTGGCCGGTCCAGGCGCAGGCGTCGGCGCTGTTGCAGTGCAGCCGCGCCAGATGCCGCTGTTCGTCGGCGGAACCGACGGTGGTGGGCGCCCGGTCCAGCATGTCCCAGCCGCGTGTGTCCCCGATGTGCAGCCGTGACGCCGCGTTGTTGGCCAGCAGGATGATCTTCAGCCGCCGGTCGGTGGCCCGGTCGATGAGCTCGTCCACCCGGTCCATCCAGCGCCGGTGCTCCCGCAGCGGCGTCGCGCCGACCCAGGGCTGGGCGAGCACACCCATCCCGCGGCCCGCCAGATCGGGCCGGTCGGAGAGGTCGTTGACGGCGATCTCGATCTCGGTCCGCGCCGCCTCCAGGCCGCCCGCCTGGCGCACCAGCAGGAGCCCGAGCCCCAGCCGGACCTCGCCGCTCAGCCGTCCGGACAGCCTGCCGTCGGTGAGCAGCCGCTCCAGCGCCGGGACGACTTCGGTCTGCGCGAGTCCGTTGCACGCCACCGAGCTGAACTTGACCGCGAGCCTGTCCACATCGGACGGTTGGAGGCCCGGTTCGTCGAGCAGGGTGCGGAGCAGATCGGTCGCGGTGGCGAGGTCGCCGACCGTCGACGCCTGATCCGCGGCGGCTTCGCCGTACTTCAGGGCACCGGCCCGGTCGCCCGCCTTCCGGCAGTGTTCGGCCAGCCGCACCAAGGACTGCGGGAGGCGGTCGCGCAGCAGGCGCGCGGCCCGCCGGTGCAGTTCCTGGCGATCGGGACCGGGGATGGTGAGATACGCGGCTTGCCGCGCGAACGCGTGCCGGAAGCCGTACCTGCCTTCGCCGGACTCGACGAGGACGTTGCGTTCGAGCGCGAGGACGAGCGCGCGGCGGGCCCGTTCGGGGGTGAGCGCGGCCGCGGCGGCCAGCAGGTCCGAAGTGGACGGTGTGCCGAGGACGGCGGCGGCCTCGGTGATCCGCCGGGCGGCCGGTGGCAGCGCCATGAGGCGTTCGACCGTCGCTTCCCGCAGCAGCGCCGGGACTTCGACGGTGTCGAGCAGACGTCGCGCGGTCGCGCCGTCGGCGTGCACCGCGCCTTCGACGCCGCCGATCGCGTGCACGATCTCCTCGACCACGAACGGGATCCCCGCGGTCCGCTCGTGCAGCCGTGCGGCGAACTCGGCGGAGACGTTCGCTTCGCCAAGCAGGGCCGAAACGAGGGACTGGACGCCATCGCGGTCCAACGGCCGGAGGGTGACGAGCGCGTGCGCGGTGCCGGGGGCGGGCCGGTAGGCGCTGCCGAGCGGGATGCCGCCGGGAGTCTCCTCGCGCCGGTACGTGAGCAGGAGCGTCAGGCCCGCGGGCGGTTCGGTCATCAGGAACCGCAGCAGGCGGCGGGAACCGTCGTCCGCCCAGTGGAGGTCTTCGACGAGCAGGATGTGCGGGCCCAGCGAGCCGAGCAGTTCCCGGACGGCGCGGAAGAGCTGGTGACGTTCGGTCCTCGGGTCGGACGGCCGCGTCGGCGGCTGAGGCAGGAATGCCGCGAGCTCGGGCAGGTACGGCGCGAGGACACCGGTCACCGGGCTGAGCTCACGCGCCGGCCGGACGTCCTTCAGCGCGTCGAAGACCACGCCGTACGGGAAAGGCTCCCGCAGCGGCTGGCAGGTCGCGGTGAGGACCGGCCGTCCGGCCAGTTCGGCGCAGGCCAGCAGTTCGGTGGCGAGCCGGGTCTTGCCCACCCCCGCTTCGCCTTCGAGCATGATCACCGACGGCGAGCGCAACGCGCCGTCGAGGAGCTCGCGTAATTCCGCCTCACGGCCGACGAGCACCGGCGAACTCGTCCTGCGTCGGCAGCCACCGATCACCATGCCGGGTCACCCCCGCTTCACGAACCACACCGTTCGAGTGAACGCAGCTTAAGCGCGGTTTCGATGATCACGGAACCCGCACGGGCGGTCACCCGACTTTCGTAGGGACGGGGGATTTCGCCATTAGATACGTAGTCCTACGGACCGTTGCCTCGCTTGTTCGCGCAGGTCCCGCCACCCGAAAGTGATTCCAGCGTGACTGCACGTCACGGCGCCGGTCTGGACCTCCGCCGGCGCGAACCACCTGTTCGAGTGAACGGAGCTCAGGAAATGCGTGGAGAACTTCGACGTCACCGGATCGCGGGTGCGGTGCTGGCCGGGGCCTGTGCGGCGGCCACGGTGGCCTTCGCCGGACCGGCCACGGCCGCCGAGGGACAGATCCGCGGTGCCGGTGTGCCGGGGGCCGTCACGGACGGGTACATCGTCTCGCTCAAGAGCGGCGACGCCGGCCTCGCGGCCAAGTACGGCGGCCAGGTGAAGGCGACCTACACCGCCGCGCTGAACGGCTTCTCGGCGAAGATGACCGAGGCGCAGGCCAAACGCCTCGCCGCCGACCCGAACGTCGACTTCGTCCAGCAGGACGCGGTCGCGCACCTGCTCGGCACCCAGACCAACCCGACCTGGGGCCTGGACCGGATCGACCAGAAGAACCTGCCGCTGGACAAGAAGTACACCTACCCGAACACCGGTTCCGGGGCGACGGTCTACGTCCTCGACACCGGGGTCGACTACCGCCAGACCGAATTCGGCGGCCGCGCGACCAGCGGGTACGACTTCATCGACAACGACAGCGACGCCCGCGACTGCCAGGGACACGGCACGCACGTCGCCGGCACGGTCGGCAGCGCCACCTACGGCGTGGCCAAGGGCGCCAAGATCGTCTCGGTCCGCGTGCTGAACTGCCAGGGCAGCGGCCAGTACTCGCAGATCATCTCCGGGATCGACTGGGTGGTGAAGAACGCGAAGGGCCCGTCGGTGCTCACGATGAGCCTCGGTGGCCCGGCCGACTCCGGGGTTGACTCCGCGGTGCGCCGCGCGGTCGCGGCGGGCATCACGAACACCGTGGCCTCCGGCAATTCCAACACCGACGCCTGCTCCACCAGCCCGGCCCGGGTGCGTGAGGCCATCACCGTCAACGCCACCCAGAGCGACGACCGCCGGTCCTCGTTCTCGAACTACGGCAGCTGCACCGACATCTTCGCGCCGGGCACCAGCATCACCTCCCTGCGCAACGGTGGCGGCACGCAGCAGATGAGCGGTACCTCGATGGCGACGCCGCACGTCGCCGGCGCGGCCGCGATCTACCTGACGTCGAACCCGTCGGCGACCCCCGCCGCCGTGGCCTCCGGTCTCGCGAACGCCGCCACCAACGGCGTCGTGACGAGCCCGGGCTCCGGTTCGACCAACAAGCTGCTGAACGTGGCGGGTCTCTGATGCGCCGCGGCGTGCGCGCCGGTGTGGTGGCCTTCGCGGCCACCGCGCTGGCCGCGCTCGCCGCGGGCAACGCCCTCGCCGCTCCGGCGGAAGGCGTTGTCGTGCAGGCGAAACAGCACTACGGCGATCAGTACATCGTCGTGCTCCACGATGTCGGCACCCTGGCGGTCGAGCAGTCCTCGGCCGCGCTGACCGGCCGCTACGGCGGCGAGGTCCGGTCGGCGTACAAGAACGTGCTCCGCGGGTTCTCCGTCAAGGGCATGTCCGAACAACAGGCCCGGCGGCTCGCGGCCGATCCGGCGGTCAAGGCGGTCTACCAGGACGGCACCGCGCGTGCCGTCGGCACGCAGGCCAACCCGACCTGGGGCCTCGACCGCGTCGATCAGAAGAACTTGCCGCTGGACAAGAGTTTCACCTACCCGAACACGGGCGAGGGCGTCACCGCGTACGACCTCGACACCGGGATCAACCCGGAGAACCCGGAGTACGAGGGGCGCGCGTCCATCGGCAAGGATTTCGTGGGCGGCAACGGGAAGGACTGCAACGGGCACGGCAGTCACACCGCGGGCACCATAGGCAGCAAGACCTACGGCGTGGCCAAGAAGGTCAAGCTGGTCGGGCTGAAGGTGCTGGGCAACGACTGCTCGGGCAACGGCCCGGACTCCGCCATCGTCGACGCGGCCGAATGGCTGACCTCGAACGGCACCAAACCGGCGGTGGCGAACCTGAGCCTGCGGATGGACCAGGTCGGGCTCGGCGACGACGTCATCAAGAAGTCCATCGCGGCGGGCTTCGTCTACGTGGTGGCGGCGGGCAACGAGAACCAGAACGCCTGCAACGTCAGCCCCGCCCGCATCCCCGAGGCGATCACGGTCGGCGCCTCGGACAGCGGCGACAACAAGTCCTCGTTCTCCAACCACAGTTCGTGCGTGGACATCTTCGCCCCTGGCAGCAACATCACGTCGCTGTCCACGTCCAACGGTGGTTCGGCGAACATGAGCGGGACGTCGATGGCCACGCCGCACGTGGCCGGGGCGGCGGCGCTGTACCTCGCCGCGAATTCCGGTGCCACCGCGCAGCAGACGCGGGACGCGCTGGTGAACAACGCCTCCGACGGCGTGCTCAAGGGACTGCCGTCCGGCACGGTCAACAAGCTGCTGAACGTGTCGTTCATCGGCGGCGGTGGCCCCACCCCGGCGTGCGGGGCCAAATCCAACACGACACCGGTGTCCATTCCGGACGCGGGTGACGCGGTGACCAGTTCGGTGACGCAGGAAGGCTGCGACGGCAAGGCGTCGGCGACGCTGCCGGTCAAGGTCGACATCGCGCACACCTACACCGGTGACCTGGCGATCGACCTGATCGGGCCGAGCGGTGCGGTGTTCGGCCTCAAGCAGGCGGGAGGGATCGGCGAGGCGGGCGGCGTGCACACGTCGTACACGGTGAACGCCTCGTCCGAACCGGCGAACGGGACCTGGAAACTGCGGGTCCGTGACGTCTACCGGTTCGACAGCGGGACGATCGAAGGCTTCTCCATCACCTTCTGAGTCCTTGCGTACGGCGGTGCGCCGCGGTCACGATGACCGCGGCGCACTGTCGTTTCGCTCGGAGGTCTTGGATGGAGTCCTACGATGCCGTGATCGTCGGCGGCGGGCACAACGGCCTGGTGGCGGCGGCCTATCTGGCCAGGGCCGGCCGCTCGGTGCTGGTGCTGGAACGGCGCGACGAGGTCGGTGGGGCGGCGGTCTCCTTCCGGGCGTTCCCCGGCGTCGACGTCCGGTTGTCGCGGTACTCGTATCTGGTGAGCCTGCTGCCCCGCAAGATCATCGCGGAGCTCGGGCTCGGACTCGATCTCCGCAGGCGGCGGATGTCGTCGTACACACCGGTCGGCGACGGCGGTCTCCTTGTCGACACAGGCGACGACGGCCGGACCGCGGCGTCGTTCTCCGCGCTCACCGGGTCCACAAAGGACTTCGAGGCGTGGCAACGGTTCTACGCGATGACGTCCCAGGTCGCGAAGCGGACTTTCCCCACCCTGACCGAACCTCTGGTCTCCAGGGAGGAGCTGCGCTCGAGGATTGAGCCGGAAGCATGGGACGCGTTGTTCGAACGGCCGATCTCGGAAACGCTCACCGGGATGTTCGGCGACGACACCGTCCGCGGCGTCGTCCTGACCGACGCGCTGATCGGCACTTTCGCCAGGGCCGGTGATTTCCGGCAGAACCTCTGCCTGCTCTACCACGTGATCGGCAACGAGACCGGCGACTGGGATGTGCCGGTGGGCGGGATGGGCGCGGTGACCGGGGCGCTCGCGTCGGCCGCGTCTTCCGCCGGGGCTCGGCTGGTGACCGGCGCCGGGGTGTTGTCGATCGACCCGGGCGGCTCAGTGCGCTATCGGCTCGGTGACGACGAGTTCGTGGTGCGTGGCGGCCACGTGCTGGCGAATGTCGCGCCGCGGACGCTCGCACGGCTGCTGGGGGAGGAGCCGCCGGAGGCGCCGGAAGGCGCGCAGCTCAAGGTGAACATGGTGCTCTCACGGCTGCCGCGGCTCCGTGATTCGAGTGTCGATCCGCGAGAGGCGTTCGGCGGGACGTTCCATGTCAACGAAGGCTACGAGCAGTTGGCGGCGGCCTACGCCGAGGCCGCCGCGGGCCGGATCCCGTCTTTGCCGCCGTGCGAGATCTACTGCCACTCGCTGACCGACCCGTCGATCCTCGGCCCGGCCGAACAGGCCGCCGGGGTGCAGACGCTGACGTTGTTCGGGCTGCACATGCCCGCCCGGCTCTTCGAGGGCCGCAATGACGCGGCGCGTGACGAGGCGTTGCGTGCGACTTTGTCCTCTTTGGACAGTGTGCTGGCCGAGCCGATCGAGGACTGTGTGCTGCGGGCGCCGGACGGCCGGTTGTGCGTCGAGGCGAAGACGCCGCTGGATCTCGAAGCAGAGCTGGGGTTGCCCGCGGGACACATCTTCCATCGTGATCTTTCGTGGCCTTATGCCGCGGATGCCGATCAGGTGGGGCTTTGGGGCCGTCGAGACGGCGCACGAGCGGGTGCTGCTCTGCGGAGCCGGTGCCGTGCGGGGCGGTGGCGTCTCCGGTATCCCCGGGCACAACGCGGCCGTGGCGGTGCTTGCCCGATCCTGAAATGTCATGAAAGGGCCGTTCAGGACGAAATATGTCCTGAACGGCCCTTTCATGACACTCGCTACTGGACGGTGAGGGTGTAGGTGGCGGTGGCGGTCTTGCCGGCCGAATCTTTCGCGGTGACGGTCACCGGATACGTGCCCCGTTGGAAGGGCGCGACCACCTGCATGGTCGAACTGCCGCCGCTCGAGATCGTCTGCGGGTTGAAGAACGGGGCGAACGGCAGCCCTTGCCCGGACGCCGACAGCGTGATCGTGCCCGTGCCTCCGGTGGCGGAAACCGTGACGTTGCTGAAGAAACCGGGTTGCGCTGTCCCGCTGGCCGGGCTCAGGCCCACCTTGAGGTCGCCGGGCTGCGGTCCGCCCGCGCCGACGGTCAGTGTCAGGTTCGTGGTCGCGGTGTCGGTGGTGCCCTTGCCCGAGATCGTGACCGCGTAATCCTTTTCGGCCGTCCCGGCGGGAACCTCGATGCTCACCTTCGCCGATTCACCCGAGGTGATGGACGAGGGCTGGAACGTCGCCGTCGCGCCTTGCGGCAGCCCCGAAGCGCTGAGATCGACCTTCTCCGCGCCGTTCTTGCCCGGCTTGCTGGTGACCGTGGCCGAAACGTACTTGCCCGGCTCGACCTTGAGCGAGGACGGCGTCACCGCGAGCGAGAACGTCTCCGGGTTCTGCGGCTCGCCGATCTGCTGTTTGACCCAGTCGCCCATGTCGTTGTTGAGCCTGCCGTAGACGCTGTACCACTTGAAGTCGCTGCGGCTCCACGACGCGACGCCGACGATCTTGCCGTCCACCACGAGCGGCCCGCCGCTGTCGCCGGGCAGGATGGTGACGTGGCCGTCGCTGTAGCCGCTGCAGATCATCGTGGCTTCCTTGAAGCCGGCACCGACACCGTTGCAGTTGCTGCCCTGCACGATCGGCAGGGTGAACTTGTGCAGTTCGACGTTGCGGGTGTCGTCGTTGAAGTCCTTCTTGCCGTAGCCGAGCCCCAGCCCGGACTTGCCCGGCTTGTTCAAGTCCGTGTCGGCCGACGTCGCGACCTTCGCGTACTGGCCGCCGGGCACCGGGATGTCGGCGTCCGTGGTGACCACCGCGACGTCGTAGCCCTGGTCGAAGTTGACGTACTTCGGGTGCTTTTCATAGCTGACGACGCCGATCCGCGTTCCGCCACCGGCGTTCAGATCGTCGAGCCCGTAGAGGAAGGACTTCTCACCGGCCGCGTCCTTGCAGTGCGCGGCGATCAGGATCTTGCGCGGCGCGACGACCGACCCGGTGCAGGTCTGCCCCTGCGGTCGCGTCCCGCCTTCGCGCAGGCCCGCGATGATGAACGGATAGTCCGTGACCGAGGCGGGCGTGCCGCCGATGGAGTTCGTATGCGGTCCGGAGGGGACGACCGCTTGGTCCGTCGGGGTGACCGCGGTCAGGTCCGCGGCGGCCGCCGGCGCGGGCAGGAGGACCGAGAGGCAGCCGAGGGTGGCGGTGGCGATCCCCAGTAGCCGTTTTCTTCTGTTCACGGTGGTTCCTTTCCAGGTGGCTGGAAATCACTTTCCGCATCCGCGCCTGGTGGAACAACCGAGGAAGAAGCCCGTAGGGGTACGGAACTAATGCGCTCCGTCGCCGGTCAAGAGCTCGATACTGTGGTCACCGGTCCGTTCGACGTCGAGGCCCGCCTTGGACAGCACGCGCATCAGCTGCTCCACAGTGGACGGTTCGCTGCGGGACTTGACCAGCTCCGCGGCCAGCCGACCCTTGTACGCCTTGTTGAAGTGACTCACCGTGGTCCGGTTGCCCTTCGCGTCCTCGGTCACGACGCGGACGGTCACCGCGTCGGGGCGCGGCTTCGCCAGCGCCGAATAGGTTCCGGAACGCAGGTCGACGACGAGACCGTCGATGCCCTGGAGCACCGGTTCGAGGACCGGCTTCCACACGCTGCGGACGGTCCCCAGCGACGGGAGCGCGTTGCCGCCGGACAGCCGATACGCGGGGATCGGGTCGGTCGCCGCGACCACCCCGAACAGCGCCGAAGCCACGGCGAGGCGCTTCTCGGCCTTCGCGAGCGTCGCCTTGGTGAAGGACTTCACGTCGAGCGCGTCGTAGAGGACCCCGGTGTAGCGGCGCAGCGCGGGCATCGTGGGCGAGGTCCACAGTTCGGCGTTGCGGGCGACCTCGTCGGCCTGCCGTGGCGTGATGCCGAGCGCGGCGACACTGGCCGGGACGTCACCCGCGAGTTCGACCAGCGCGTCGGCCAGCTTCGCGCGGGCCGGGTTCAGTTCCGGGAACGACAGCGCGCCGAGGTCCAGTGGCGCGCCGGTGCCGCCGGCGGCCTTGGTTTCGGAAGGGGGGAGCAGCACGAGCACCACGGAAGCGTAACTAAATGGAGTGCGTCACCCCGAGGCGCGGGCTTAGCCTCGTCCGCATGAGCCTGACCTGGCGCCCGCTGACCATGGACGACATGCCGCGACTGGCCGAGACCTTCGCCGAGGCGGAGCGTGCCGAGCCGATCGAGGAGCACTACAGCGCGGAGGATCTCGCCGAAGAGATCGGTACGCCGACCGTCGACCTGCCGACCGCGTCGACCAGCGCTTGGGACGGCGACACGCTGGTCGCCTACGGTCTGCTCCGCAAACGCGACGCGGCGGATCCGGTGCACATGATGCGGGTCGAGACGCTCGTCCATCCCGCTTATCGCGACGAAGCAATCGCCGCGCACCTCACCGGCTGGTTCGAGGAGGCGGGCAAGAAGCTCCACGCGAAGTCCCATCCGGGCGTACCGCTGGAGCTGCACGCGGCGGCCAACACCAAGCAGCGCTGGCTCTCCGAGGTACTCGTGGCCGCCGGGTACGAGCACGCCCGCTGGTTCGTCGACATGCGAGCCGACCTCGGCTCGATCCCGCCGGCGAAACCGCTGCCGGAAGAGTTCCCGCTCGTCGCGTACGAGGAGAAGTACGAGGCACTCACGCTGCGGTCCCGCAACGAGACCTTCGCGGATCACTGGGGGAGCACCGAGCAGTCGCCGGAAGCGTGGCGGCATCTGGTGGTCGGCGGGAAGGACTTCCGGCCGGACCTGTCGTTCCTGCTGCTGAGCCCGGAGCGGGACAGGGTGGTCGCGATGGTGCTGAGCGCGTTCTTCGCCTCCGACGAGGCGGCCACGGGCGTGAAGGAGCTGTACGTCAGCCACGTCGCGACCGACGCGAGCCTTCGCGGACGCGGGATCGCGGGCGCGCTGCTCGGGCACACGCTCGTCCAGGCCAAGGCCAAGGGTTTCCAGCGGGCATCGCTCAACGTCGACCAGGACAACAGCCACCGTGCTCTCGGGGTTTACGAGCGGGTCGGGTTCAGCGAGTTCCAGCGCTGGGCCGGGTACGTGAAACCTGTTCCGACCTGACCGGTTGTCACCTGAAAGGGTGGATTTCGGTACAGTCGATCTTCTCGGAGAGATCGCTGGGGGTGGTAGGGCGTTGCCGGTTTCCGCACGCCTCGGCTGGCGCGACCTCCCTTCGGCGACGCGTGACGCCGTCGAGCGTGAGCTCGGGTCGATGGTCCGTCGTTCGTTGTGGCAGACCCCGGAATTCGACGGCGGTGTCTCGGCGCGGCTCGAACTCGAACGTGGTCATCGCTGGGTCTTCCTGAAGGCGATCCCGGCGGGCAGCCCGCGCGCGGGCGGCTACCGGACGGAGGCCGACATCGCGCGACGGCTTCCCCCGGAGGCACCCACGCCGAAGCTGTTGTCCTTTGTGGATGGTGAATGGCTGGTGCTCGTGTTCGCCGACTTCGACGGCACCAGGCCGAATCTGCGCCCGGGATCGCCGGATCTCTCGGCGGTGCTGGCCACCTTCGGCGCGCTCGGGCGCACGCTCACGCCATGCCCGCTGCCCGACGTGCCGGACGCGCTCGACGATCTCGGCCCGCTCCTGCGGGGCTGGCACGAACTCGCGAAGGAACGCCCCGACGACCTCGACGCGTGGGCCGTCCGCAATCTCGACCGGCTCGTCCAGCTGGAGACGTCGTGGCATCCCTGGTCGGCCGGGGACACGTTGCTGCACAACGACATCCAACCCGAATACCTGGTGCGGACCGGGCCGGGCCGGGTGCTCGTCACCAACTGGCGCTACCCGGCGAGGGGTGCGGGCTGGCTCGATCTGGTCGCGCTCGTGCCGTACTTGCTCGACGCGGGGCACGAGCCCGCCGACGTCGACCGGCTGCTCCGGCGCCGCCCCGTGCTGGCCGGCGTCCCGGTCTGGGCGGTCACCGCGTTCGGCGTCGCACTGGCCGGGCACGCCGAACGCGCTTGCCGGTTGCCGGAACCGCCCGCGACGACGGGGGTGCGCGCGGCGCAACGTCGTCTTGCCGGGGCGATGCGGGAGTGGCTCGCGTACCGGACCCACTGGCAGTAGCCGCCCGGCTCGTGAGTGGCTGGAACGGTTCTAACCGTCCTTACCGCTCACGAGGTTCAGTGGCTCGTCCCCGGCGACGTACCGCCGCAGCTGCTCGGCGACCAGCCGTTTCGCGCGCGGGTAGAACGACGCCGACCCGCCCGCGATATGCGGCGTGATGATCACGCCCGGCGAACTCCACAGCGGATGCCCGGCGGGCAGCGGTTCCGGATCGACGACGTCCAGCGCGGCGCGCAACCGCCCGGAGACGGTCTCGGCCGTGAGCGCGCCGGTGTCGATCGCCGAGCCGCGCCCGACGTTCACCACCAGGGCGCCGTCCGGCAGCGCGGCGAGCTCCGCGGCGCCGAACAGGCCCATGGTCGCGGGCGTTTCGGGCAGGATCAGCACCACGATGTCGGCGGACGGCAGCAGCTCGGCCAGTTCGCCGACGCCGTGCACCCGCTCCGCGGGCCGGGCCGTGCTCGCCACCCTGGTCACGATCGCCTCGGCCGCGACCAGCTGCCGCTCGAGGGCCTGGCCGATCGAGCCGTGGCCGACCAGCAGCACCCGGCTGTCGGCCAGCGAACGCGTGTGCTCGCGCTCCCACGACGCCGTCGCCTGCTGCGCGAACCAGCGCGGCAGATCCCGCTGCGAAGCGTGGATCAGTGCCAGCGCGTGCTCGGCCACGCTCAGATCGTGCAGGCCGCGGCCGTTGGCCAGCTTCACTCCCGCGGGCACCAGCGGGATCAGCTTCTCCACTCCGGCGGACAACGACTGCACGAGCTTCAGGGAAGGAAGCCGGTCGATCAGCTTCATCGGCTCGGTGCCGGTGTCGTACGGCAGCACGTAGACCTCGACGTCATCGAGGCCGGTGTCGGGCAGCGGGCCCAAGCCGTCGTAGAGCCGCGCGCTCAGCCCTTCGGGCAGCTCGATGTCGGACCAGGGCAGGATGGCTCGCTCCGTCATACCGCCATTTTGACCATCGCGACCGGTGTCAGCCCTCGTGGGTCGCGACGCAGAATTCGTTGCCGACGGGATCGGCCAGCACCGTCCAGGCGAAACCCGGCATCTTGTGCTCGTCCAGCTTCTTCGCGCCCAGTCCGATCAAACGCTCCACCTCCTTCTCCATGTCTTCGGTCCCGAAGTCCACGTGGACCCGGTTCTTGCCCACCCGCTCCTCCGGCACGCGCTGGAAGGCGAACACCGGCCCGTTCTCCTTCTTGGCGTGCAGGATCAGGAACTCGCCGCCGTGGTCCTGATCCACCTCGACCTCGAGCGCCTTCGTCCAGAACGCCGCGAGCGCGCGCGGATCCGCGCAGTCGATCGTGATCATGCCCAGTTCGATACCCATGGCGGCACGCTAGCGGCGCCCACCGACAAAACCGGGCGCCCGCGATAACCGGTTGAACCGGCCCGGGGCGGGGTGACTACGCTGCGCAGAACGTCTAAGCACGTAATTCCAGCGAGGAGCCCAGAAGTGATCACCAGGATGTCGTCGTTGTTCCTTCGCACCCTGCGTGAGGATCCGGCGGACGCCGAGGTACCGAGCCACCGGCTCCTGGTACGCGCCGGCTACGTCCGCCGGGTGGCCCCGGGTGGCTATTCCTGGCTGCCGCTGGGCCTGCGGGTGCTGCGCCGGATCGAGAACGTCGTCCGCGAAGAGATGAACGCGATCGGCGCGCAGGAGATCCAGTTCCCCGCGCTGCTGCCGAAGGAGCCTTACGAGGCCACCGGCCGTTGGACCGAGTACGGCGACGCGCTGTTCCGCCTCAAGGACCGCAAGGGCGCCGATTACCTCCTCGGCCCGACGCACGAAGAGCTCTTCGCGCTCACCGTGAAGGGTGAATACAGCTCGTACAAGGACTACCCGGTCGTCCTGTACCAAATCCAGACGAAGTACCGCGACGAGGCGCGTCCCCGCGCCGGAATCCTGCGCGGCCGCGAGTTCGTCATGAAGGACTCCTACTCCTTCGACCTCGACGACGAGGGCCTGAGCAAGTCGTACGAGCTGCACCGCCAGGCCTACACCAAGCTGTTCGACCGCCTCGGCATCGAGTACGTCGTCGTGAAGGCGACCTCCGGCGCGATGGGCGGTTCGGCCTCCGAGGAGTTCCTCGCCGTCGCCGAGACGGGTGAGGACACCTACGTCCGCAGCACCGAATCGGGTTACGCGGCCAACGTCGAAGCGGTCACCACGCCCGCTCCCGAGGCGAAGCCGATCGAGGGCCTGCCCGAGGCGAAGGTCCACCACACGCCGGACACCCCGACCATCGAGTCGCTGGTGAACTTCCTGAACAACGCCGATCTCGGCCGCACCTTCACCGCCGCGGACACGCTCAAGAACGTCCTGGTGAAGACCCGCCAGCCGGGCGCGAAGGAGTGGGAGCTGCTGGCCATCGGCCTCCCCGGCGACCGCGAGGTCGACCCGAAGCGCCTCGAAGCGTCGCTCGAGCCCGCCGAGTTCGAGCTGCTCGAAGAGGCCGACTTCGCGAAGAACCCCTTCCTCGTCAAGGGTTACATCGGCCCGAAGGCGCTGAAGGACAACGGCGTCCGCTACCTGCTCGACCCGCGCGTCGTCGACGGCACCGCCTGGGTCACCGGGGCCGACGAGCGCGACCACCACGTGGTCGACCTGGTCGCGGGCCGCGACTTCACCGGTGACGGCACGATCGAGGCCGCCGAGGTCCGCGAGGGTGACGCGTCGCCCGACGGCAAGGGCACCCTGGTCGCCGCGCGCGGTATCGAGATCGGGCACATCTTCCAGCTGGGCCGCAAGTACGCGGACGCGTTCGAACTCGACGCGCTGGGCCCGGACTCCAAGCCCATCCGCATCACCATGGGTTCGTACGGTGTCGGCGTCTCGCGGCTGGTCGGCGTGCTCGCCGAGCAGAACCACGACGACCTCGGCATCGTCTGGCCGCGCGAGGTCTCGCCGTTCGACGTGCACGTCGTCATCGCGGGCAAGGACGAGACGGTCGCCGCGGGCGCGGAGAAGCTCGCCGCCGAACTGGACGCCGCCGGGATCGAGGTCGTCCTCGACGACCGCAAGGCCACCCCTGGCGTGAAGTTCGCGGACGCCGAACTCGTCGGTGTGCCGACGATCCTCGTCGTCGGGCGCGGCCTGGCGAACGGTGTCGTCGAGGTCAAGGACCGCCGCACCGGCGACCGCGAGGAGATCGCCGTCGACGCGGTCGTGGAACACCTGGTCAAGCTCGTCCGTTCGTAATGTTCGGCAAGAAGCGCGGGGATTCCCCGGGCTACGAGGACAACGCGGCGCTGGACGGGTTCGGGGGCTATCAGCCCTCGGACTCGTCCGGCTACACGCCTGCCTCCGAGACCCCGGCCCCTGAGCCAGAGCCGGAGAAACCCGCGAAGCAGCCGATGTCGCGGAGCGGACGAAGGGCCATGTACGGCTTCTTCGCGACGCTCGGCGTCATCGCGGTCGCCGCGCTCGCGAACAACGGCGACAGGTCGTCGGAGAGCAGCGCGCCCACGCCCAGGGCTCCGATCGTCTACACGCCTTCGCCTCAGGTCATCGCGCCGCCGGTGACCGAAGGCTGGCAGTCGGTGGCCGGGAAGGACGGCGTCTACGCCTACGACGTCCCGCCGAACTGGACGCCGAAACCCGGCACGATCCACGGCTGGGAAAAGGGCACCCAGGTCCCGGGCATCACCATGGTCGCCAGCGCCTTCGTCGGGGAAGGCTACTGCCCGCAGGAGAAGCGAAGCAGGCTCGGCGGAAGCGGGGTGGCGAACATCAAGCTCGCCGACCCCGCCGCCGCGGCGAAGAAGGCGGTCGACGACCTTGCCGTCAGCGCCTACAACCCCGAAGACGGTCCGCTGACGGCCAAGATCACCGCGGAACCGCCCCAGACCACCGAGTTCACGCTCGGTACCGGCAAGAAGGTCCCCGCGAGCATCGTCCTCGCGGAGGTCGTCACCCCGCCGGGAGCGTGCGGCGCCCACCGCGCCTTGGTCGGCGTGATCGCGCCCCAGCTGGGCGAAGCCTCGGCGGCCCTGGCCGTCTATTCGGGCCAGGACGCGCCGGGCGGAGCGGATCGCGAGCTGATCCTGAAGATCCTCAAGACCTACCGCGGTGTCCCGGAGGCCGACCGCAAGACCATCACGCCGCCGCCTTCGACCCTGCGCTGAGGCTTCTTGCCCGACCGCGCGAGTTTCGCCAGCCGCAGCAGCCCGGTGTTCGGCAGGTAGGCCCGGCCGAGCGCGATCCCGATCCGTGGCAGATCCGCCTCGTCGCGGAACGCGAGGTACAGCGGCACGTGACGCGGCTGGAACTTCGCCTTGAACGCGTGCAGCGAACGGAAACCGTAGAACGGCTCCATCATCGTGCCGAGCGCGTCGAGTACCCGCTCGACGGCGTGCGCGGGTTCGCCGGAGCTCGCCAGGGGAGCGCCGGACAGCGAAACGAACTTCGCGCCTTCTTCGCGGAAGGCCAGGCAAGACGACGCGATCAAGAACTCCATCGACGGACGGAACCCGTCGGCGCGTTTGCGCATGACGTCGAGCGTCCAGCCGCCGATCGCGCCCGCGCCGGTGTACACCGGCAGCCACGACGTCACGCCGTGCACCACACCGTCGGCGTCGACCGCGAGCCCCACGCGGGTCTCGGGATCCATCGCCTCGTCGACCCCGCCGAGGGTGAAGCCCATTTCCGGCATGCCCTTGTCGCCGATCCACTCCTCGGAGATCGCGCGGACCTGCGAGATCACCGCGCGCGGCTGGTCGGCGAGCCGGACGAGCCGGAACTCGATGCCGTCCTTCTTGGCGCGGTTGAGCGCGGTCCGCACGTCCTGCCAGCGCTTGCCGCGGAATTCCAGCGTGTCCAGTTCGATCAGGGTGTCCTCGGCGACCTGGACCTGCTTCCAGCCGAGCTCCCCGGTTTTGGCGATGGTGTCGCCGGTGGCGGAGAACAGGCACGGGACGAGGCCGGTGTTCTCGCACATCGTGATGAACTCGGCGATCGTCCGGTCGGCGGCACCGTCCGGGGCGATCGGGTCGCCGAGGGCGATGGCCACCCCGGCGTGGCGCCGGTAGGCGAGGTAGGACTTGCCGTCCGCGGCGACGAAATACGAGTTCTGCGGCCAGGTCGTCATCCACGAAAGCGTGCTTCCGCCGTGACGGCTGAGCAGGGTGCGCGCCAGCGCGGGGTTGCCCATCCGGCCGAGACGGCGGCGCTTGCGCCGCGACGGCACGCGGAAAGCGCCGCGCGAGGAGACCAGCAGCGCGAATTCGACCGTCCACAGCAGGTTGTCCACGAAGAACAGCGGCGGATCCATCAGGTCGGCGTCCTCGCCGAAGATCTCCGCGAGCGTGAGCACCCCGCCGTAGACCATCACCTGCAGGATGACGAACGAGGTCAGGATCATCGCGCACCACCAGGCGACCTGGCTGCCCTTGCGGAGGCCGTTCATGATCGGCACCACGATCAGGCACAGGACGACGACTTCCCAGGTGGACAGCGAAAGCTCTTCGGAGGAGCCGAAGGGACCGTTGCCCGGCACGAAGGACATCACCAGTTCGGCGACCGTCAGCACCAGCAGGCCGGCCATCACGTAGAACCGCCACTCGCGCAGGCTCGGTCGCCGTTCGCGCGAGGATTCCTTGGCACCGACGAACTTCCGCCCGAACGGCAGCGCGAGGACGAGGGCGAAGAAGTGCACGAGATCGGCGAGTGTGCCGACGAAGATGATGGCGACCCCGGCGTAGACACAGAGCCCGGCGCGCAGGCGCAAACGCCACGGCGGGCGCAGGGTGGCGCTGGCGACCGCGACCGCGGCGAGCGCGCCGCCGGAGAATCCGACGTCGAGGCTGCCCGCGACGCGTTCCGCCCATTCCCAGCCGGAATTGCGGCTCAGCGCCAGGAACTGGACCGCGACCAGCACGCTGACGAACTGGCCGCCGATGGCGACGGCCATCGCCCGGCGCGTGCCGAGCCGCCATTCCGCGAATCCGGCGAACAACGCGAAGCTGAGCACCATCGGCAGGTAGTACAGCGGGACGACCGCGAACAGCGGTCCGGTGAACAAGGTCCACCACCGGCCTGCTTCGAG
Organism: Amycolatopsis sp. SB7-3; assembly: GCF_041021335.1. NCBI lineage: Bacteria > Bacillati > Actinomycetota > Actinomycetes > Pseudonocardiales > Pseudonocardiaceae > Amycolatopsis > Amycolatopsis sp. SB7-3. The sequence goes on along the minus strand of NZ_JBFPJQ010000001.1, from coordinate 60,993 downwards.
CGACGGCAGCCCATACGCGATGTACGGGTACACCGCGCGGTCCTCGGCGGCCGACCAGAGCGCGCCCGTGGCCAAGGCGAGCGCGAGCATGGTCAGCGTGACGAGGCTGGTGAAAGGCAGCCGTTGCCTCAGCACCGTGGCGATCTTGTGCGTCCGGCCCGGCGCGGCCGTCCCGCTTCCCCCTTTTGGCATGGAACTCAAATTAGGGGCGGGAGGTGCCCGGACACATCCGGCACGGGACCCATATTTCCCTTAGGGGAGTGCTACTCGCGACGGATGCTCTCACCCATCTTGAGGACGACGCCGCCGGCTATCGCACCGGGGATCCCCTGGTCCGCCAGTACCAGGAGGACGTGGTAGCGGCCGGATCCGGGCAGCGCGCGCAGCGGGAGGGCGATCGCGGTGATCGAGACGGAAGGCGCCGGGCACGGTCCGTCCGGGGCGGGGACGACGGTGGTGGTCACGGCGGTCGCGGTCGTCCCGCCGTCCAGGACGGGCACCGATCCGGCCTTGCCGATCTCCGTCTTCGGGCCGTGTCCGTATGCCGCTTCGGCCCAGCGGATCGTCGTTTCCTCGGCCGCCTGGGCGAGTCCGCCGACCTCGCCCTCGTCGATGGTGGTGAACCCCGCCATCGCGCGGGCCGAGAGATCGGAGCCGGGGCAGAAAGCACGCCGGTACCGCGCGACACCCTGCAGGGTGACGAGGTCACCGGACGGGGTCTCGTAGCCGATGGCGACGTCGGGCTCTTCGAGTTTCCAGTCCGGCGGGACGTCGTAGACGAGCGGGTGATCGTCGGACAGCACCGGCTGCCAGCCCGCGATCACGGGCTCGACGCGGGTGGCGGGCACCGGATCGGGCAGGACGAGATCGTGGGCGGACGGCGGCGGGGGCGCGGTCTTGGCCTGATAGGTGGCCGTCGTGCCGACGGCGAGGACGAGGATCAGCCCGAGGATCCCCAGTGTCGGCCTGAGGCGCAGGCGACGGCGGGAAGAAACGTTGTCCCGGATGACCGGGAGCGGACTCGTCCGTTCGGCCTCGGTTTCGAGCGGTTGCCCGGTGAGCGGATCGACGAACCACTGCCGAGGTTCGTCGATGCGCCCACCGGGGCCGGTCATTGCTGAGGCCTCAGACTCGCGAGGATCTTCTGGGCGTCCGCCTCGGTCAGCGCGTCCGGGGTGCCCTGGTCCATGGCCATGACGAAGCAGATGGTCTGGTCGCCGGATTTGAACGCGGCGGAGGTGACCTTCACGCTCGGGGCGCGGCATTCCTCGGTTTCGGCCGGAGTGAACGTCCCGGTCGAGCTGACCGCCTGGATCGAGCCGCCCGCGATCGCCACCTGCGTGATGTCGGGCAAGGGGACGTCGGGCTTGCCGGTGGCGGCCTGGGTCCAGAGCCGGACGGCGCCACGGGCGGCGTTCTCGACCGGGATCTGGTCCGCGGTGGCGAAGCCGACGACACCGCGGTTCGAACCGCGGACCTCCGGGCAGGCGCCGAGTTTGTACGTCGACGCCTCGTGGATGACCATCTTGAATTCGCCCTCGTTGTAGCCGACGATCTGGCCCGGCTCGGTCTCCCAGCCCGACGCGGGCAGGTCGTAGGCGGTTTTGTCCTTGACCGACAGGATCCCCTGCCAGCCGGGCGTCGTCGAGGGCACTTTGTTGTCCTTCGGTGCGCCGCTGCTCGAAGACGGCGGTTTCGTCGCCGAGGACGACGGCGGCGCGGGCGCGGAGGAGGACGGCGGTGCCGCCTGGGGCTGCGGCTCGTCGCCGTCGCGCAGGACGAAGAAGAGCGTGGCACCGACGGCGACGACCAGGACGAGCGCGCCGAGGCCGATCCACAAGGCCTTCTTGCCGCCCTTCGGCGGCTCGGGCGCGAAACCCTGGTACGACTGCTGCGGGAACTGCGGGAAGCCCTGTTGCTGGTAACCCTGGTACTGCTGCTGGGGATCCTGCGGATATCCCTGCTGCGAGGGGTACTGCGGATAGGGCTGCTGCGGTTGCTGCTCCGGCCAGCCGTTGCCGCCGCCTGGGTATGCCATGGACCGAGCTTAGTTGGCGCCCCCGAGCACGGCCGCACGTACCGCTACCAGGTCGGACAGGTCGCCGAGCACGGTGTGCGCGCCCGCGTCGGCCAGTTCCTCCGCGCTGAACTGCCCGGTCGCCACGGCCACCGCGACGGCGCCGTTGTCGAGCGCGGCACGGACGTCGTCCGGGGTGTCGCCGATGACGACGACCGACTCGGGCGCGAACTCGGTGTCGTGTTTCGCCGAAGCTTGGCCGACGGCGGCGGGCACCAGATCGGGCCGGTGTGCCGAGAGCGAGCCGTAGCCGCCGATCTCGAAGTCGACGTGCTCGTGCAGATCGAACGCGGTCAGCTTGTGCACCGAGATCTCCGGCAGATTCCCGGTGACCAGTGTCTGGACGATGCCGCCGTGCGTGGCGAAGGCGTTCAGCGCGTCTTTGGCACCGGGGAGCGCCCTGCCGCTCGAAGACAGGGTCGGGGCGTGGCTTTCGGAGACCGCGATCAGCGCGAGCCACAGCTTGCGCACGTTCTCCTCGGTGGGCTCGACGCCGTGCGAGGTCAGGATGTCCGCGCTGATGGCGCGTTCGGTGCGGCCGCCGAAATTCGGCAAGGCCCGCAGTTCGACGCCGGCGACCTCGGCGAGCGCGGTCGTGTACCAGGCGGCGCCCACGCCGCGCAGGTCCACGAGGGTCTGGTCGATGTCCCACAGCACGAGCCGATGCGGAGTAGTCACGCGATCGACGGTACCGGTGAGCTTATTCAACGTCTGTTGACTTCTTTGCGGCCGAGGCCTACCTTGGCAGCTAATTCAACAAGTGACGAATAAATGGAGGACGGTCATGTCGAACCGTCGCCCCGCCGGGGCCTTCGCCTTGCTAGCCGCTGTGGCCGGTGCGCTGGTCGCCGCCGTACTCGGCTTTCTCACCTTCGGCGCGCAGGCCACCGTCGCGCCCGACGGTCTCCCTCTCGCCGTGGCAGCGCCTCCGGGGCCGCTTCAAGTGGCCGCGAACGGGATCGCCTCACATGGCGGAGGTCAGGTCTCGTGGCGGGTGACCACCCCCGGGGAAGGCCGGAAACTGCTGGAGGACAAGGAGGTCTACGGCGTTCTCGAACTTCCGTCGACGGTCGTGCTCTCCGGGGCGGTGAACCCGTCCGGGACGCAGATCGCGCAGCAGGCGCTGACCGGCGCCGCGCAGGCGCTCGGCGGGACGCCGAAGATCGAAACACTGCATCCGGCGAGCGCGGCGGGCCGGGTCGCCCCGCTCGCGCTGAGCGCGCTGGCGTGGGTCGGCTGCCTGATCGCGGGCGCCGTGCTGGTCCTGGCCGGACGGCGGATCGGCCGGGACGCGGGAGCCGTCGCGCGCCTCACCCAGATCGTTTCGGCGGGTGTGCTGGTCACCGCCGTGCTGGCCGGGTTCCTGAAACTGTGGGACTCCGCGCTCCCGCTCGGCTGGGACGTCCTCGGCTTCCTTTTCCTGGCCGCCACCGGATTCGCCGCCCTGCAGACCGGGCTGCTGAGGCTGCTGGGCGTGCGGGCGATGGCGATCCTCGGCCCGCTGTACCTGGTCGCGCCCGCCGTCGCGGGTCAGGTGCCGGAGCTGCTGAACCCCGCGTACCGCGCCGTGCTGTGGTCCTGGACGCCGTTCCGGTTCTCGGCGGAAGGGCTCCGGAGCCTGTTGCAGGGCGTTCCCGGCGCGCCGGACGTCGCGACCGGGGTGTGGGTGCTCTCCGGACTGCTCGCGGTGGGACTGGTGCTCGCGCTGTGGCCGGGCCGGTCAGCCCTCCAGCAGGCTGAAGCGGACGCGCCGGACCGGGTTGTCGAGGTTGGTGTCCACTAGGCAGACCGACTGCCAGGTGCCCAGCGTCATCACCCCGCCGATCACGGGGATCGTCGCGAACGGCGGCAGCAGCGCGGGCAGGACGTGGTCACGGCCGTGACCGGGACTGCCGTGCTGGTGCCGCCAGCGGCCGTCGCGGGGGAGCAGCTCGTCGAGCGCCGTGAGCAGGTCTTCGTCGCTGCCGGCGCCGGTCTCGAGGATCGCCAGCCCGGACGTCGCGTGCGGGACGAAGACGTGCAGGATCCCGTCCTCGGCGTCCGCGTCGCGCAGGAAGGCCTCGGCGTCCTTGGTCAGGTCGTGCACCACGGCCACGCTGCCGGTGCGTACCTCGATCTCCGTGGAGTACATGCTCTTCACGGTAGTGCCCCGAAGCGCGCGACGTAGTGCCAGACGCGTTTGAGGGCTTGCGGGTCGAGGTGCCGGGCTTCGCCGAGGACGCGCGGGTCGAGGTGACCGTCTTCGGCCAGCGCCAGGCCGAGCTCGACGAATTCGGCGCCGCGGTAAGCCGGGTGCCGTTGGAGTTCTTCGGTGGACAGGCGGAAACCCGGATGCCATTCGACCGGACAGCCGAGGCGTGAAGCGGCCTTCTCGACGTCTGTGCCGCGGTGGCTCGGGTCGAGAACCAGGGCCTCGACGTCCTTCGCGAGGTCGACGGGACCGTGGACGTGCGCCTCGATGTAGTCGTCGAGAAGGTCGGCGTCGTCACGGGCCGCCAGCTCTATCAGTGCGGAAACCCTGGTGCCGCAGCCGAAATCCGCCGGATTCAGCACGCTGTCGGGATAGCAGAACGTCGTCCTGCGGAGGGTGTGCGCGGCCATGCGGAAATGGGCGGAGCCGAATCTCGGCGCGCCACCGGCCGGGCGGCGGCGGAAGTTCAACGCGCCGTACTTCGGCCGTTCGGCCGCGGGCGCGTCGTCGTAGGCGCCGCCGAACATCCGGCTTTCCCAGTGCCAGCGGTCTCCGCCGGGACGCGCGGTGAGCCCGCCGTTGCTGGTCCCCGTTTCGAACTGGTTGCGGTAGAACCCGTCTTCGGCCATCGCTTCGAGCAGCGGGCGTCCGTCCACTGTGGATCTGTCGGGGTGGAAGTGCAGTGTCACCGGCAAGCCGGCCTCGTGCCCGCCGCGTGCTTTCGCCGCGACGTATGCGAGGGCCCGGGACTGCATTGTCCGAGTATCAGGCGTGCCGCCGGGCGAGCGCGACCAGATATCGGACCGGTTCCCCGGTCGGGTTGACGTAGGCGCAGGGCTGCGGAGTGCCGAGCTGCAGGCAATCGCCCGCGTCGAGTTCGTGCTCGACGTCGCCCTCACGGAACCGCAGATGCCCGTCGAGCACCCAGATCTGGTGATGGGTCAGTACGTAGGTGTGAGCGGGGAAGGCGACCTCGGCGCCCGCGGGCAGCACGACCTCCACCAGTTCCAGCGGCCCGCCGAGTGAAGGCGAGATCGCGCGGCGCACGTATCCGGTGTCGGGGTCGGTCCAGGTCGGCTGATCGGCGGCGCGCACCAGCCGCCGGTCGCCGTGTTCGGCGCGCGCGATCAGCTCGGACAACGTCATGCCGAGCGCGGCGGAAAGCTTGCCGAGCAGGACCGCCGTCGGCTGCGCCTCGCCCCGCTCGATCTTGCCGATCATCGCCCTGGACACGCCCGAGGATTCGGCGAGGGCGTTGGCCGAAAGGTTCTGAGCGAGCCTCGCGGCCTGGAGCGTCGCGGCGAGCGACGCGGACAAGGGATCCGACATGCTGCTCACTATAGTGGCAGCCTCGGTTACTATGGTCGCCATGATCAGGGAAGCGACGGAAGCCGACGCGACGGCGTGCGCGGAGATCTACGCGCCGTATGTCACCGACACGGTGATCTCGTTCGAAACCGAGCCGCCCAAGCCGGACGAGATGGCCGAACGTATCGCCAAGGCGCAGCGATCACACGCCTGGCTGGTGCTCGAAGACGACGAAGGCCGCGTCGTCGGCTACGCCTACGGAGGCCCCTTCAGCGGCCGGCCGTCGTATCGCTGGTCTTGCGAGGTCAGTATCTATCTGGAGCTCGGCCGCCGGAGGACCGGCGGCGGGCGCGCGCTCTATCAGGCGCTGCTGGACGAACTGACGTCGCGCGGTTTCCGGAACTTCTGCGCGGGGATGGTGCTGCCCAACGACGCGAGCGCCGGACTGCACCGCGCGCTGGGCTTCGAGCCGGTGGGGACATACCGGCGGATCGGGTACAAACACGGGGCTTGGCGGGATGTCGCCTGGGTGCAGCTGTGCCTGCCTGAGCTGGACGGGGTTCCGGTGGAGCCGTCCTAGGACTCCAGGTACCGCAGCACGGCGAGGACCCGCCGGTTGTCCCCTTCGGACTGAGGCAGCGCCAGCTTCCCGAAGATGCTCGACACGTACTTCTCCACCGAGCCCGCCGAAAGGAACAACGCCGCCGCGATGGCCGAATTCGACCGGCCCTCGGCCATCAAACCGAGCACCTCACGCTCCCGCGGCGTCAGCCCCGCGAGCGCGTCCGTCTTCCGGGTGGCGGAGAACAGCTGGCTGACCACTTCCGGGTCGAGCACCGTCTCGCCCTCGGCCACCCGGCGAAGCGCGTCCAGGAAGTCCGACACCTCCGCGACGCGGTCCTTCAGCAGATAGCCGACGCCGCCCGCGCGGTCGGCGAGGAGTTCCGTCGCGTACTGCGTCTCGACGTACTGCGAGAACAGCAGGATCGCGCACCCCGGCAGTTCCGCGCGCAACGCGATGGACGCGCGCAGTCCCTCGTCCGTGTGCGTCGGCGGCATCCGGATATCCACAATGGACACGTCCGGCCGATGTTCGCGTACCGCCGCGCACAGGCTGTCGCCGTCGGCGACGGCCGCGACGACCTCGTGCCCCCGAAGGTTCAGCAGTTCGACGAGCCCCGCCCGGAGGATGGCCGAATCCTCCGCGATCACGACGCGCACGCCGCCCCCTATTTCCGTAATGGTATTTCCGCGCTGATCACCGTAGGCCCTCCAGGAGGGCTGTCGATGTCGAGCCCGCCGTCCACCGTCGCGAGCCGCTCGGCGATTCCGGCGAGCCCTCCGCCGCGTACCGGCCGGGCCCCGCCTTCGCCGCCGTCGCGCACCACGAGCCGCAGGTCTTCGCCGACGATACCCACGTCGACCTCGATCGCGGAGGAAGTGTGTTTGGCGGCATTCGTCAGCAGTTCCGCGACGGTGAAGTAGGCGATCGTCTCGATCGACGGGGACGGCCTGCTCGGCAGGTCCACGGTGATCCGCGCGTCGATGCCCGAGCCCGCGGCCAAAGTGGACAGCGCGACGTCGAGGCCGGCGTCGAGCGCGGCGGGATGGATGCCGCGGGCGAGGTCGCGAAGTTCGACGAGTGCCTGTTTCGCGTTGGCGTGCGCGGCGGTGACCAGGGCGGTGACCTGCTCGATGTCGCCGTCGCCCGCGAGCTCGTCCTTCGCGATGCCGAGCTTCATCGCCAGCGCGACCAGTTGCGCTTGCGCGCCGTCGTGCAGGTCGCGTTCGATCCGGCGCAGCCGCCGCGTCGCGTCGTCGACCGCGGTCGCGCGGCTGCGTTCGAGGTCGCGCACCCGCTTCGAAAGGTCTTCGGCGCCGAGGACGCCGCGCACCAGCAGCCGGTCGAATTCGGTGAGACCGCGGACCACCCACGGCATCGCCAGCAGGACGGCCAGCCCGGTGGCGGCGAGTGGCAGGGTGAGGGGCCACGTGTCGACGCGCAGGTCGAACGTCGGCATCGCGTCACCGTGCAGGGTGAACCAGAACAGCGGATAGCTCAGCGTGCTCACGGCGTACACGAACAGGGTCGCGACCAGGAAGAACTCGATCAACGACAGCGGCAGCCGGATCACCAGATAGGCGATCGACCGCCAGCCGAGCGGATCCCCGAGCCTGCCTTTGACGGCGTTCCAGAGGCCCGGCCTCAGTTCGGGCCGGGTGGGCGGAGTGACCGTCGTCCCGAGCAGGGCGCGCGCCAGGCCGATGTGGGCGATGCCGATCAGCCTCGCGCCCGCCAGGACGCCGATGAGCACCGGAACCCCGATGGTCAGCAGGCTCAGACCCGCCCCGAGGATCAGCCCGAGGACCACGAGCACCACGAACGCCAGGGTCAGCGGCGCGCCGATGATCACCCAGGCCAGCTCGCCCCAGTACGCGCGGCTCAGCTGTGCGCCGAGGACGCGTCCAAGCGGGGCGGGGCGGGTGATCACGGCTTCAGCTTGCCGTGGTCATCTGCCACGTGGCCATCCAGGTTTCCCTAGTCTTCGGTACAGCTGGTCGTGAGTGGCGTTTCGTGTTCTAACCCGAAACGCCACTCACGACCAACCGGACCCGCCCTGCTCCGGCACCCTGGTCGCTTCACGTACAGGGCACCCTTGGTGCTAACCCGAATCGCGGCTCTCGTCCGCCTGCGCCCGCTGGGACGCCTCACGCATCTCGATGACGTCCGTCAGCCAGTCGCCGGTCTCGCGGGCGATGTCTCGGATCGCGCCGGTGATGATCGTCGCGATGTTGCCGATGTGGGTGGCCGCGGACTCGGTGACCTCTTGGACCACGTCCTTGGTGCTTTCGAACTGACCGACCATGTCAGACACCTTAAGCCGCTCGGAGGGTCTTGTCGCTCTCCACGGTAGCCGGGGTGCGGGGTTCACCGTTCCACGGAAGGGCCAATTTCACGATCTTCTTGGCCACCGAGAACAGCTGCTTGTGCAGGGGGCCGGTGTTGTACGGCAGGCCGTACTTCTCGCAGATCGCCCGTACCTCGCCCGCGATCTCGGGGTAGCGGCGCGCCGGGATGTCCGGGAACAGGTGGTGCTCGATCTGGTGCGAGAGGTTCCCGGTCATGACGTGGAACAGCTTGCCGCCGGTGATGTTCGCCGAGCCGAGGATCTGCCGCAGGTACCACTGGCCGCGCGACTCGTTCTCGGTCTCCTCCTCGGTGAAACTCTCGACGTCGGCGGGGAAGTGCCCGCAGAAGATGATCGAGAACGCCCACAGGTTGCGTGTCAGGTTCGCGGTGGCGTTGCCGAGGAAGGTCAGCGGCGCGAGCGGACCGGTCAGCAGCGGGAAGAGCACGTAGTCCTTGCCGACCTGACGTCCCGCCTTGCGCACGATCTTCCGCAGCACCGGCTTGTTCTCGGCCCAGGTGCGTTCGCCCTTGGCGACCCGGTCGACCTCGAGGTCGTGCAGCATGACGCCCCACTGGAAGAACAGCGCGAGCAGCGTCGCGTACACCGGGTTGCCCAGGTAGTACGGGTTCCACTTCTGCGCCGGGTCCATCCGCAGGATGCCGTAACCGATGTCGCGGTCCTTGTCGAGGATGTTGGTGTAGGTGTGGTGGATGTAGTTGTGGGAATGGCGCCAGTTCTCCGAAGGCGCGACGGTGTCCCACTCGAACTTCTGGGAGCTCAGCGCCGGGTCGCGCGTCCAGTCGTACTGGCCGTGCATGACGTTGTGGCCGATCTCCATGTTGTCGAGGATCTTCGCCACCGAAAGCGCGGCGACGCCGGCGACCCAGGCGGGCGGGAAGAAGCCGGCGAACAGCAGCCCGCGGCCGGCGACCTCGAGCGCGCGCTGGGTCTTGATGACGTTGTGGATGTAGTCGACGTCCACCTGGCCGAGGTCGGCGACGATCCGCTGCCGGATCTCGTCCAGTTCGCGGCCGAAGTCCTCGACCTGCTGAGGGGTCAGTTTGTCCTGCAAGCCGGTCATGGCCCGCTCCTTTCTAAGCGTTGATCTCGACGTCCCCGACCGGGACGGAGATGCAGAGTTGGATCTCTTCGTTCTCTTCGCTGGAGGTCTCGCCGGTCTTGGCGTTGCGCACGCAACCGGAGGTCTTGATCTGCGTGCACGAGAAGCAGATGCCCATGCGGCAGCCGTGTTCCGGGCTCAGTCCGGCTTCTTCCGCCTGCTCCAGCAACGGTTTCCCGGAGTTGGCGAACTCGCGACCGCTGCGCGCGAAGCGCACCTGACCTTCGGCGTTCTCGGTGTCGAAGGTGAGCGCGGGCGGGGTGAACTCCTCGGTGTGCAGATGTGCACCCAGGCCGTCGGCCTCGAAGACCTCGCGCACCGAGTCCATCAGCGGCTTCGGGCCGCACAGGAAGGTTTCGGCGTCGGGGTACCACGGGGCGGCCTCCGCGAGGTGCTCCTTCGAGAAGAAGCCGCGCAGGTCGCCGCCGGTCTTGGCGTGAGTGAACGCGTGTACCACCCGCAGGCCGGGAAGGCGACGGGCGAGGTCGGCGAGTTCGGTGCGGTAGAGGGCGTCTTCGGCGCCGTTGGAGTAGTGCAGGAAGACGAGATCGCCCTCGTACTTCTCGTCGGCCAGTGTGCGCAGCATCGACAGGACGGGCGTGATCCCGCTTCCGCCGCTCAGCAGCAGGATCCGCCGCGGCCTCGGCGAAGGCAGGGTGAATTCACCGTCCGCAGTGGACAGTCCGAGCACCGAACCGACGGTGACCGTGCGGTTCAGGTGCCGCGAGACCAGGCCCTGGGGGTCGGCCTTGATGGTCAGTTCCAGTGTGCCGTCGTGCTCCGAACCGGCGGGTGAGTAGCAGCGGGTGCGGCGGACGCCGTCGATCTCGACGGTCACCCGCACGTACTGGCCCGCGAGGTGGCCGCGCCAGGCCCGGCTCGGCCGGATGGTCAGCGTGACCGTGTCGGGTGTCTGCCGCCGGACACCGGTGACCTGGCCGCGGATCTCGCGGCGGACCAGCATCGGGTCGACGAGTTCGAGGTAGCGGTCCATGCCGTGGGGCGTGAGCAGGGCCTCGGCCAGCGAGGCCAGCTGCCTGGCCCTGCGCGGTACCAGTGCCGTCATCACTTCTCCCAAATTCAGTGAACGCTTGTACACTGAATAGTGAAGTGGTGAAGATCCCGCTTGTCAACGCGAGAGGACGGCGATGTGACGTGGGTGATAGCGCGGAGGCGATTAGGCTGTCCGTCGTGACAACCGAGCCCGTTTCCCGCCAGGAGCGCAAGCAGCGCACACGGCAGGCGCTACTGGACGCCGCCCTGGACCTGGTGGCGGAACGCGGGTTTTCCGGGCTCAGCCTGCGGGAGGTCGCGAAACAGGCCGGCATCGTGCCGACGGCGTTCTACCGCCATTTCGCGTCGATGGACGAACTCGGCGTGGCGCTGGTCGAGGAGTCGATGCGCACCTTGCGCACGATGATCCGCTCCGCGCGCACGAGGCCGTCGGCGTACAACGACATGATCCGCTCGTCGGTGCGCATCCTGCGTGAGCACGTACGGGCGCACGAGGACCATTTCCACTTCCTGACCAGGGAGCGCTACGGCGGCACCGGCCCGGTCCGGCAGGCGATCGGCTTCGAACTCAAGCTCTTCGTCAGCGAACTCGCCGTCGACCTCGCGCGTTTCGATTTCCTCCGCGACTGGAGCACCGAAGATCTGCACCTGCTCGCCGACCTGATCGTGACGACCATGCTCACGACGGTGCTGGAGCTGCTCGAAACACCTTCGCGTGACGACGAGATCGTCCGCACGGCCGAACGGCGGCTGCGGCTGATCTTCCTGGGCGTGCCGAACTGGCGCAGCGTTCCGTGATGCGGAAATCGTTGCCATAGCGCGCATATGACGTCGCGCACCTGGATCGATGGCTGGATCGATCGTGATGAGCGATGTCACGGAAAGATGCCGTCCGGATACGTTCAGCCAGGAAAGTTGTCGGCCGGGCGTGGTAAGAAGTGCGGGTTCGTGTGGTCCTCTCCAGCGAGGAGGTCGCCTGTGGCGGCAGAGAACGAGCAGCTCACGGTCGGCGTGGTCCGGGAAACCGGACAAGGTGAACGCCGCATCGCGCTGGTACCGAAACTCATCGAGCGCGTTTCAGGACGCGGACTGCGGGTGGTGGTCGAGCCCGGCGCGGGCGCCGGCGCGCTGCTCGCCGACGAGACCTTCGAGCAGGCGGGCGCGGTGATCGGCGATCCGTGGGATGCCGACATCGTGGTGAAGGTGGCGCCTCCGAGCGCGGCCGAAGTCGCGAAGCTCAAACAGGGCACCATCCTCATCGGCTTCCTGAATCCGAGGGGTGATCCCGAGGGGATTGCCGCGCTCGAAGCGGCGGGCGTCCGCGCCTTCGCCGTCGAGGCGATCCCGCGGATCTCCCGCGCGCAGGCGATGGACGCGTTGTCGTCGCAGAGCAGTGTCGCGGGCTATCGCGCCGTCCTCCTCGCCGCGGAGAAGCTCACCCGCTTCTTCCCGATGCTCACCACCGCCGCCGGAACGGTGCCCCCGGCCAAGGTGCTCGTTCTCGGCGCCGGTGTCGCGGGGTTGCAGGCCTTGGCGACGGCGAAACGGCTCGGCGCGCAGACCACCGGGTACGACGTCCGGCCCGAGGTCGGCGAGCAGGTGAAGTCGCTCGGCGCGAAATTCCTCGACCTCGGCATCGAGGCGGTCGGCGAAGGCGGGTACGCCCGCGAGCTGACCGACGAGGAGAAGGCCGAGCAGCAACGCAGGCTCACCGAGGCGATCACGAAATTCGACGTCGTGATCACCACCGCGCTCGTCCCCGGCCGCAAGGCGCCGGTCCTCGTCACCGCCGACGCGGTGAAGGGGATGCCCGCCGGTGGAGTCGTGGTCGACCTCGCGGGCGAATCCGGCGGCAACTGCGAGCTGACGAAACCGGGTGAGGAGGTCGTCGAGCACGACGTCACCATCTGCTCGCCGCTCAACCTCGCCGCGGAGATGCCCGCGCATTCCAGCGAGCTCTACGCGCGCAACGTCACCGAGTTGCTGGAACTGCTCGTCGACAAAGAAGGCAAGCTCGCGCTCGACTTCTCCGACGAGATCGTCGCCGGGGCCTGTGTCGCCGGAAAAGAAGAAGGAGGCGAGTGATGCTCGTCGGCAGTTTGGCGATCCTCGTACTCGCCGGATTCGTGGGCTTCACGGTCATTTCCAAGGTGCCCAACACGCTGCACACCCCACTCATGTCGGGGACCAACGCCATCCACGGCATCGTCCTGCTCGGCGGGCTGATCGTGCTCGGCCTCGGGGTGGACGGCGTGCTGAACAAGGTCCTGCTGGTGATCGCGATCGCCTTCGGCACGATCAACGTGGTCGGCGGCTTCCTCGTCACCGACCGGATGCTTTCGATGTTCAAAGCGAAGAAGCCGGAAGACGGTGGTGACAAGTGACGACCTTCATCGCCGTCCTCTACATCATTTCCTTCGCACTGTTCATCTACGGCCTCATGGGCCTGACCGGTCCGCGCACCGCGGTACGCGGCAACTGGATCGCCGCCGTCGGCATGGGCATCGCGGTGATCGCGACGCTGCTGACCCCGGGCATGAGCAACTGGCTGCTCATCGCGCTCGGCGTGGCGATCGGTGTCGTCGTCGGCGTCCCGTCCGCGCGCAAGGTGAAGATGACCGCGATGCCGCAGATGGTGGCGCTGTTCAACGGCGTCGGCGGCGGGGCGGTCGCGCTCATCGCGTGGGTCGAGTTCCGCACCACCGAGGGCTACGCGCACGAGCCGGCGTACGTCGCGATCGCGTCGTTGTTCGCCGCGATCGTCGGGTCGGTGTCCTTCTGGGGTTCGAACATCGCGTTCGGGAAACTGCAGGAGCTCATCTCCGGCCGCCCGATCACCCTGGGCAAACTGCAGCAGCCGGTGAACGCGCTGGTGCTGATCGCCGCGATCGTGCTCGCGGTCGTCATCGCGAGCGGCGGCGACGCCGAACTGCTGATGATCGGCCTGCTGGTCGCGGCGGGCGTCCTCGGTGTGGTGGTCGTGCTGCCGATCGGCGGCGCGGACATGCCGGTCGTCATCTCGTTGCTCAACGCGCTCACCGGTTTGTCGGCGGCGGCCATGGGGCTCGCGCTCGACAACACCGCGCTGATCGTGGCGGGCATGATCGTCGGCGCCTCGGGTTCCATCCTGACGAACCTGATGGCGAAGGCGATGAACCGGTCGATCCCGGCCATCGTCGCCGGCGGGTTCGGCGGCGGCACGGCGGTCGCGAGCGGTGGCTCCGGCGAGGTCCGGCCGGTCCGCAGCACCAGCGCGTCCGACACCGCGATCCAGATGGCGTACGCCAACAAGGTCGTGGTCGTGCCCGGATACGGCATGGCCGTCGCGCAGGCTCAGCACGTCGTCCGCGAGATGGCGAAGTTGCTGGAGGCCAAGGGGATCACGGTCGCGTACGCCATCCATCCGGTGGCGGGCCGGATGCCGGGGCACATGAACGTGCTCCTCGCCGAGGCCGACGTCCCGTACGAGCAGCTCAAGGAAATGGACGAGATCAACTCCGAGTTCGCCCAGACCGACGTCGCGCTGGTGATCGGCGCGAACGACGTCACGAACCCGGCCGCGGAGACCGATCCGGGCTCGCCCATCTACGGGATGCCGATCCTCAAGGTGAACCACAGCCGGTCGGTGATCGTGCTCAAACGCGGGATGAGCTCGGGCTTCGCCGGCATCGACAACGAGCTCTTCTACGATGCGAAGACCAGCATGCTCTTCGGCGACGCCAAATCGTCGGTGGGCGAGATCGTGGAGGAACTCAAAGCACTGTGATCGGTCCTTCGGAAGTCGTCGCCTCGTTCGACGACCCGGCCGACAACCTCGCGTTCGACGAAGCCCTCCTGCGCGCCGCACCGGAGGCGCCGGTCCTGTGGATCTGGCGCAACACCGACTGTGTGGTCGTGGGGCGGGGGCAGAAGATCGAACGCGAGGTCAAGGCCGACGTCTGCGCGAGCGACGGCGTCCCGGTGCTGCGCCGGGCCAGCGGTGGCGGCACCGTGTTCCACGATCCCGGCAACCTCAACGTCACGTTGGTCCTGCCGGGGCCGTCGCACAGACCGCTCGAAGCACTCGGGGAACTGATGACCGCGACGGTGGCCGAACTCGGGCTGCCGTCGCGGCTCGGTGATCGAGGTCTGTTCGTCGGTGACGCGAAGCTGTGCGGTTTCGCCGTCTTCCGGACGAGAACGGGCTTGCTCGCGCACTCCACCCTGCTCGTTTCGACCGCCGCCGAACGGGTCGGCCGGTACCTCACTTCGGCACCCGCGGATCCCCGTCCGCTCGACTCCCACCGGAGCCGGGTCGCGTCGCTCGCCGAACATGGCCTGCGTAAAGGTGTTGCCGACGTCACGGCCGCCGTCCGCGTGGCGGCGGCCGCGCAACTGGGTGAACTCGCCACCCGGAAGCCCTCGGACGAGGAGCTGGAGTGGCACCGCTCGCTCCAGCACACGCGGTACCACTACCCGGAATGGCATGCCGAGGGCGCTCAGCGTAAATGAACTGAAAACGAAAAAGGCCCTTTCGCGAATATCGCGAAAGGGCCTTTTCGATGAATTACTTTTCGGTGGCCGAGAAAGTGACGGCGGGCACCTTGCGGGCGGCGCGCGTGGTCTTCTTCGGCTCGGCGGCCTTCTTCGCCGGAGCCTTGGCCGCGGCCTTCGGTGCCGCCTTGGCGGCGGCCGTCTTCGCGGCGGCGGCCTTCGGAGCGGCCTTCGTGGCCGTCGTCTTGGCGGTTGTCTTCGCTGCCGTCTTGGCCGGAGTCTTCGCCGCGGCGGCTGCCTTCGCGCGGCCGGCCGGAGCCTTGGCCGCCGTGGTCTTCGCCGCCGCGCCGCGAGTCGTCTTCGCCTTGGCCGCGGTGGCTTTCGCCGTGGTCTTGGCGGGAGTCTTCGCCTCCGGCTTGGGGGCGGCGGCCTTCTTGGCGGCGGTGGGCTTGCGGCCGGCGACACCCTTGGCGGCGGGCTTGCGGCCCGGCTTCGCGGCCGTCTTCGCCTCGGCCTTCGCCGCGGTGGCCGCGGTCTTCGGGGTCGACTTCGACACCCGCGCGCCCTTGGGGCGCTGCACGACCCGCGGCCGCAGTTTGCGTCCGCCGATCCGGCGGCCGTTCTCCACATAGGCACGCAGGATTTCCCGGAGTGCGGTGGCGTTGTCGGCCGAAAGGTCGATGTCGTAAGCGATTCCGTCCAAACCGAAAGCGACCGTTTCCTCGGCCGCCTCGCCGGTCAGATCATCCAGCAAATGCACAGCAGTGTTCCTGGCCATGAAAAACCTCCCGCGCTCGATCGTTCTACTGCGTAACCGGCACGGTGAAACCTGAACCCGCGGCTGATGACTCACGCAGCGACACGAGGATAGCGGCAGGTTGCGCGAAGCTGCGCGGTGGTGTGCGCTGAATGCATGTCAGCACAGACTTTTGACGTGATCGTGATCGGAGGCGGCCCGGTCGGCGAGGTCGCCGCCGAACGGGCGGCACGAGGCGGCCTTCAGGTCGCGCTCGTCGAACACGAACGCTTCGGCGGCGAATGTTCTTACTGGGCCTGCATTCCGAGCAAGGCGCTGCTGCGGCCGGGGAACCTCCTCGCCGCCGCCAAACGCGTCCCCGGTGTCCCGGTTGGCGACGCGGTCGACCCGGCGGCGGTGTTCGCGCGACGGGACTGGTTCACCGGCAAGGGAGACGACACCGGACAGGTCAAGTGGGCCGAAGGCGTCGGGATCGTCCCGATCCGCGGGCACGGCCGGATCACCGGTGAGCGGAAGGTCACGGTCGACGGGGGTGACGAGCTGACCGCGCGGCACGCCGTGATCGTCGCCACGGGCAGCGTCCCGCGGACGCCGTCGATCCCCGGGCTGGACACGATTTCGCCGTGGGGTTCGCGTGAGGCGACTTCGGCCGAAGCGGTCCCGCGCCGCCTCGGCGTACTGGGCGGCGGTGTCGTCGGAGTCGAAATGGCGCAGGCCTTCGCCACACTCGGCGCCGAAGTCCACTTGATCATCTCGGGGGCGCGTCCCTTGCCGCGGCTGCCGGAATTCGCGGGCGACGCCGTGATCGCGGGGCTCCGCGAAGCCGGCGTCACCGTGCACACCGGCTCCGGTCTCGACTCCGTGTCCGCTGTGGACGGTGGTAAGGAACTGGCGTTGAAGGGCGGCGATCGGTTGGTCGTCGACGAGCTGCTCGTCGCCACCGGCCGCCGCCCGGCGACCGACGGGCTCGGCGTGGAGACGCTCGGGCTCGAAGCGGGCGCGCCGCTCACGACCGACGACAACGGCCGTGTGTCCGCTGTGGACGGTGACTGGCTGTTCGCCGTCGGGGACGTCACCGGCCGGGCGCCGCTGACCCATCAGGGCAAGTACGCGGCCAGGGCCGCGGGCGACTCGGTGGCCGCGCAGGCGGCGGGCAAACCGGTCGACTCCGCCGCGTGGAGCGCGCACAGCGCCACGGCCGATCACCACGCCATCCCGCAGGTCGTCTTCACCGACCCGGAGGTCGCTTCGGTCGGGCTCGCCGGACCCGAGGAGGGCAAACCGCATCGCGTCGTCGACATCGACATCGCGGTGGCGGGTTCGTCACTGCACGCGGACGGTTACGCGGGCAAGGCGCGCCTCGTCGTCGACACCGAACGCGACGTCCTGGTCGGCGCGACCTTCGTCGGGCAGGACGTCGCCGAACTCCTGCATTCGGCGACGATCGCGATCGTCGGGGAGGTCCCGCTGCCGAGGCTGTGGCACGCGGTCCCGTCGTTCCCCACGATCAGTGAAGTGTGGTTGCGCCTGCTGGAGGCGTACGGCCTCTAGCCGTTGACAGGCAGTTCGAGCGCGGCCTTCGCGCCGCGCACGAGGCCGGGATCGTCCGGAGTGGACGGTCCCGGCAGCCACACCACCTGGATCAACCGGACCGATTTCCCGTCCAGGCTGCTCTGGTAGGCGGCGCCTTCGAACACCGGCACTTCGCCCTGCCACTGGTTGGTCTCGGTGGCGAGATCGAGGATGCCGCCGCCGCCCGGGTTGTCGGCGATGGCCTTGAACGCGTTCGCCTGCTCCGTGTTCGGGAATTCCACGACGGCGATCGTCACCGCCGCGGCCCGGCCGTCGATGGAACTGGCGAAGCTGGCCCTTTTCACCGTCGAGCAACTCGTCTGCTGAAGACTCGACTGGACGTCGCCGTACGCGTGGGACGCGCATTTCTGGTCCGCGGCCGACGCCCGCGAGGTGAACTGGATGTTCTCCACCGCGCTGCTGCTCGGCGGCGGGGGACTGGTCGCCGGGGTCGGCGGGGGAGTCTGGGTGGACGCGGTGTCGTCGCCACCGGAAGCCACGCTGATGGCCGCCACCAGCAACACGATGAGCAGACCGATCGCGGCGACCGGGAGCCATTTCACGGTCTTGGACTGCCGCGGAGACTTCGGGGCGGACTCGGCGGGTGCGGGAGCGGCGGCCGCCGGCGGCGGGGTCTGCCGAATTGGGGGAACGGGCTTCGCGGGTGTGGCCTGCTGAACGGGAGGAGCGGCCTTGACCGGCGGTACGGGTTTGGCGGGAGGAACGGGCGGCACGGCCGGTTTCGCAGGTCTCTTCCCCTTCCCCGGATGCTGGACCGGAACCGTCGGCGCGATCGCCACGAGCGGGTTCTCGCGGATCACCGTGGGCTCGTCGTCGGAGTAGGCGCTGAACCCCTCCCCGAGCAGCATCTCCTCGGGCATCGGCGGCGCGTCCGGGGCGAGCGCGGCGATCAGGTCCCGTGCCTGCTGCACCGAGCGGGGACGGGGCGCGGTGGCCAGCGAGACCGTCGCGGCGAGCATCGTCGTCGCCGTCGGATAGAGGACACGGACCGAACCGGCGAGATCCGCGGCAGGCTGGTCGACCGTCTCCACGTAGGGGCCGACGGCGATGATCGTGCCGATCGGCCCGGCGGCGGGGGCGACGTCCGCGATCTTGTGCGTGCACGCGGCGGACAGCGAGAGCGCGTCGGTGGCCGGGTTGATCGAGGTGTCGCCGTGGACCAGCGGCCAGCCGTCGGCCTTCCACGGTCCGCCGAGCGGGGCTTCGAGTTTCAGTGCCGGGTCCGGCAGGTCGACACCGATGACGATGAGGACACCCTTCGGCATGACCACGACGGCTTCGACGGGCCGTCCCTCGACCGGGCTGGCGCCGATCAGGGCGACCCCGCCGACGACGTTGCTGCCCCGGCCGAGTGAAGCCAGCGCGGCGCGGACGTCCTCGGCCACCCGGGACGGCTGCTGAGCGAGGCGAACGAGTCGCACCGAACCCCTCCCCATCTCGTCGGTCTCGCTGCACAAACTAGCGCCTCCATCCGGACTAATGCGGAGACACGTCCCAGGTAGGCGCCGTGATGTTGCTCCGAAAAGTTGTAATGCACGTGAGCACCGTCACCCGTCCGGGTGGTACTCGTTGGTAGGTGACAGTTCCTTGCCCCCCTGTCACCAGGAGAAACGCAATGGCCGTATCCCGACCCTGGCGTCGACGCGCCGCGCTCGTCGTCGCCCTGCTCGCCGTCCCGGCCGCGGGGATGGTCCCCGCGCAGGCCGCCGGACCGTCGGCACCCGTCGCCCCCGGACTAGCCCGCCTGCTCTCGGCCGTCACCGGTACCGCGGGGGTGACCGCGCTCGTGCACGCCGACGACGTCACCACCGCCGAACGCGCCGCCCGCTCGGCCGGGCTCACGAAGATCACCTCGTTTTCGAAGATCGGCGTCGTCGCCGTCCGGGGCACCGCCGACCAGGTGCGCGCGGTGCGCAAGGCCGCCGGGGTCACCTACGTCGAAGGCAACGAGAAGCTCAAGGCGCACGGCAGCGCCGGGACCACGGCGACGCGGAGCCTGCAGACGCAGACACAGCTCAAGGACGCCGGTGGCGCTCCCGTGGACGGCAAGGGCGTCTCCGTCGCGATCATCGACACCGGGGTCGACCCGACGCATCCGGCGTTCAAGGGCGCCGACGGCAAGACGCGGGTGGTGCGCAGCCTCAAGAGTCTCTGCCTCGACGGCACGGCGACGAACTGCATCGTCGACGTCCCGACCTCCGTCGACACCGACACCCTTTCCCTGGGCGGCCACGGCACGCACGTCACCGGCATCGCCGCGGGCAACCGGCTGACGCTGACCGACGGCACCAAGGTCGGCGGCTCGGCGCCGGGCTCGAAGATCGTCTCGGTCTCGACGGGGGCCGCGCTGCTCGTCCTGGGCACGGACGCCGCGCTGAACTGGGTGCTGGAGAACCACAAGGCTCCGTGCGGGGCGGGCGTCGCGGCGTCGGTGTGCCCGCCGATCAAGGTGACCAACAACTCCTACGGTCCCAGCGGCGGCGGCGCCTTCGATCCGAACTCGGCGACGGTGAAGCTGCAGCGCGCGCTCGCCGCGGAAGGCGTCGTCACGGTGTGGGCGAACGGGAACGACGGTGGCGACGGTTCGGCGAACCTCTCCAACCCGCCGGGGCAGGACCAGACGCCGGGTGTGCTTTCGGTGGCGTCGTTCAACGACCAGGGGACCGAAACCCGTGACGGCACGGTCTCCGACTTCTCCTCGCGTGGTCTCAAGAGCAGCCAGGCGAGCTGGCCCGATGTTTCCGCGCCGGGGGAGAACATCCTCTCGTCGTGCCGGCCGACGCAGCCGATCTGCACGCAGGGCCTGCAGCCCAAGAACGGCCCGGGGCTCCTGGATCTCGCCACCTACAACGTGATCAGCGGGACCTCGATGGCGGCGCCGCAGATCACCGGGATCGTCGCGCAGCTGTTCCAGGTCGCGCCGAACGCGAGCCCCGGTGAAATCGAGGCCGCGATCAAGGGCACCGCGTACAAGTTCGCCGATGGTTCGCCGTACGTCGCGGCCGGGCCGTACACGTCGAGCTTCGACAAGGGCACGGGTCTCGTGGACACCTTCGCCGCGGCGAAGTCCCTCGGCGCCCAGGGCTGAGCCAAGTCCGTGAAGGCCTCCTTCCCTACCTTCAAAGTAGGGAAGGAGGCCTTCACGGCATGGGGGCACAATTGCCGTCCCCGGGTTAACCCGCGTGAAGGGATCTTTTCTTCGGCTCAGCCGAAAGAAGGGGGCCTTCGCAGGAGTCCCGCGTCCCAATCAGGTGCGACTTGTGGTGTTCATGTGGCCAAACAGCACAGTTGGGGTGCACAATGTGCTCACGCGTACCGGGAGGCGGCACGAGCCACCTGACCAGCGCAGCTCGCGAGGTCGTAGGGGAAGACGCCCCTCGTCGAGTAGCGGAGGTCAGCAGTGAGCACCCGTGGCAACACCCGTGGCGTGGTGTACGTCCACTCGTCGCCGTCTGCGGTGTGTCCGCACGTCGAGTGGGCCATTTCGGGCACCCTGGGTGCCCGAGTCGAGTTGAAGTGGACGGCGCAGCCCGCCAGTCCAGGACAGCTCCGCGCCGAATGTGGTTGGCGTGCGCCTTCGGGCACCGGCGGAAAGCTGGCGTCCGCGCTCAAGGCGTGGCCGATGATCCGGTTCGAAGTCACCGAAGAGCCCAGTGCGGGGGTCGACGGGGAGAGGTTCTGTTTCGCACCGGGCCTCGGCCTGTGGCACGGCAGGACCAGTGCCAACGGCGACATCGTCGTGGGCGAGGACCAGTTGCGCGCCTTGGTGAGCAAGGTCCGCTCCGGCGAATCGCTGGCGCACAAACTGGACGAGCTCCTCGCCGCCAATTGGGACGAAGCGCTCGAACCGTACCGGCACGCCGGTGACGGTGCGCCGGTCACCTGGCTGCATCAAGTCGGGTAGACGCCGGTGAAGACGGAAGAGGCGGGCGGCTAACCTTTCAGGGTGACCGCCCAGCCTCGCCCCCTCTCTCGCCAGCGGTGGCTGATCCCCGTCCTCGTGGTCGTGATCTCCTTGACCGTCGGCGTCGGGTTGCTGGCACGCGATCTCTACAAACGCCCGGAGGCCGAGCCCACCCAGCCGGTCGTCAGCGAGTCGCCGACGTCGGTCGCCCCGGAGCAACAGCCGGGTTCGCCCGTCGTCGAAGTGACCCCCGACGTCTTCGCGCATCCGCAGTACCAGAGCGTCCGCCAGGTGCTGCAGGGGTATTTCGATTCCATCAACGAGCGTGACTATCCGAAGTGGACTTCGGTGGTCAGCCGTGACCGGGCCAAGAGCAAGACCCCGGCGGAGTGGAAGAAGGACTTCCAGTCCACTAAGGATGGCAGCATCCTCGTCTATCGCATCGAGCCGGGCGCGCCGACCACGCTCCGGGTGCTCGTCGCCTTCACCAGTACGCAGGACGTCGAAGACGCGCCGGTGTACCTGCCCGAGGGATGCATCCGGTGGCGGCTGGTCCTGCCGCTGCGGCTGGAGAGCGGGTCGTGGCGCGTCGACACGACCGACGGCGGTACCAACCCCGAACACGAAAGATGCTGAAGTAAGGGACGACATGGTCCCCGAGGCTGACGCGGGAGTGGGCCGGGCGGAATAGAGTCGCGGGCATGGCAATAGATCAGCCGGCCCTGCTGACCGACGCCTCGAGGGGGCTCACCAGCGAAGAGGTCGCCCAGCGGGTGGCCGCGGGCCAGACCAACACGGTCTCGACGAAGACCAGCCGGACCACCGGCGAGATCATCCGTGCGAACGTCTTCACCCGGATCAACGCGATCTACGGTGTGCTCTTCGTGCTCATCCTGTCGACGGGGTATTTCATCGACGGGCTGTTCGGCGGACTGATCATCGTCAACAGCGCGGTCGGCATCATCCAGGAGCTCCGGGCGAAACGGACCCTGGAACGGCTCGCGATCGTCGGACAGGCGAAGCCGACCGTCCGCCGTGACGGCCAGAGCGCCGAGATCGCCCCGGAAGACGTCGTACTCGGGGACCTGGTCGAACTGGGGCCCGGCGACAAGATCGTCGTCGACGGCCCGGCGCTGACGGCCGACGCGCTGGAGGTCGACGAGTCGCTGCTGACCGGTGAATCCGATCCGGTGGTCAAGCAGCCCGGTGACAAGGTGCTCTCCGGCAGCTTCGTCGTCGCGGGCACCGGCACCTACCGCGCGGACATAATCGGCGACGAGTCCTACGCGGCGAAACTGGCCGCGGAGGCCAGCAAGTTCACCCTGGTGAAGTCGGAGCTGCGCCAAGGCATCGACAAGATCCTCAAGTTCATCACGTACCTGCTGATCCCGGCGGGCGCGCTGACCATCTACAACCAGCTCGCGGGCGACCAGGCGTGGCCGGACGCGCTGCGCGGCATGGTCGCGGCGCTCGTGCCGATGGTGCCCGAGGGCCTGGTGCTGATGACCAGTGTCGCGCTGGCGGTCGGCGTCATCCGGCTGGGCAAGCGCCAGTGCCTGGTGCAGGAACTCCCGGCCATCGAAGGTCTCGCCCGGGTCGACGTGGTGTGCGCGGACAAGACCGGCACGCTGACCGAGAACGCGATGCGGCTTTCCGAGGTCCGCGAGATCACCCCGGGCCATCCGGTGGACGACGCGCTGGCCGCGCTCGCCGCCGCGGATCCTCGCCCGAACGCGAGCCTGCAGGCGATCGCCGAGGCGTACCGGACCGATCCGGGCTGGCGCGTTTCCACGACGATGCCGTTCTCCTCGGCGCGCAAGTGGAGCGGTGCGTCGTTCGGCGGTGACGGCGACTGGGTGCTCGGCGCGGCCGACGTCCTGCTGCCCGAGGGCGAGCACCGGGCGGAAGCCGAGAAGATCGGCTCGCGCGGCCTGCGTGTCCTGCTGCTGGGCCGTGCCGAACGGGCCGTCGACGCGGCCGAGGGCCTCGGCGACATCGAACCGGTCGCGCTCGTGGTGCTGGAACAGAAGGTCCGCCCCGACGCGAAGGACACTTTGGACTTCTTCGCGCACCAGAACGTCGCGGTCAAGGTCATCTCCGGCGACAACGCCATCTCGGTGGGCGCCGTCGCGGGCACCCTGGGCCTGCCGGGTGCGGACAAGCCCGTCGACGCGCGAAAGCTGCCGGATGACGCCGAAAAGCTGGCCGACACCGTGGAGGATCGCGCCGTCTTCGGCCGCGTGACGCCGCTGCAGAAACGTGCGATGGTCGGCGCGCTGCAGTCGAAGGGGCACACCGTCGCGATGACCGGTGACGGCGTGAACGACGTCCTCGCGCTGAAGGACGCGGACATCGGCGTCGCGATGGGCGCCGGCAGCCCGGCCACCCGCGCGGTCGCGCAGATCGTGCTGCTGGACGACAAGTTCGCCACCCTGCCGCATGTCGTCGCCGAGGGGCGGCGGGTGATCGGCAACATCGAGCGCGTCTCGAACCTGTTCCTCACCAAGACGGTCTACTCGGTACTGCTGGCGCTGATGGTCGGCATCGCGCAGGTGCCGTTCCCGTTCCTGCCGAGGCACATCACGATCACGGCGTGGTTCACGATCGGCCTGCCCGCCTTCGTGCTCTCGCTGGCGCCGAACAACGAACGCGCCCGCACCGGTTTCGTCGGCCGGGTGATGCGGATGGCCGTGCCGGCCGGGCTGGTCATCGCCACCGCGACCTTCGTGAGCTATCTGCTGGTGTACAAGGGATCCGGTCAGTCCGAACTGGACAAGATCCAGGCGGGGACGACGGCGCTGATCACGCTGATCACGATCGCGCTGTGGGTGCTCGGGATCGTCGCGCGGCCGTACCGGTGGTGGAAGATCCTGCTGATCGGCGGGATGGTCGTGCTGACCCTCGCGCTGTTCCTGATCCCGTTCACGCAGAAGTTCTTCGCGCTGGACCCGAGCGTGAGCGCGTACACGCTGTCGGCCTTCGCCTGTGCCGGGGTGGGGATCGTGCTGGTGGAGATCGCCTGGTGGGCCGGGCGGTATCTGGTCAAGCGCCAGGACGCCTGACCGCCGCTCCCGCAAGTGTCATGAAAGGGCCGTTCAGGACATCTTTCGTCCTGAACGGCCCTTTCATGACATCCGGCACCGCAGCGCCACGTACTGAAATCAGGCCGCCGGGGTGAACAACAGCGCCGTGTTGTGCCCGCCGAAGCCGAACGAGTTGCTGATCGCCGCGCTCAGCTCCACCTTGCGAGCCTCACCGGAGACGACGTCGAGCTGCACCTTCGGGTCCAGGTTCTCCAGGTTCAGCGTCGCCGGGATGAGCCCGTGGTAGATCGCCAGGATCGTGGCGATGCCCTCGACCGCGCCCGCGCCGCCGACCAGGTGGCCGAGCGCGCCCTTGGGAGCGGTCACCACGACGTGCTCGCCGATGGCGTTGCGGATCGCCGCGGCCTCGCCGACATCGCCGACGACCGTCGAGGTCGCGTGCGCGTTGACGTGGCCGACGTCGGTCGGGGAGACCCCGGCCATCGTCATCGCCTGCCGCATGGCGGCGATCTGGCCGACGCCCTCCGGGTGGTTGCCCGTGATGTGGTAGGCGTCCGAGGTGATCCCGTACCCGCTCAGCTGCGCGTAGATCCGCGCGTTACGGGCCTTGGCCCGGTCCGCCCGCTCCAGGATCACGACACCGGAGCCCTCACCGAGGACGAAACCGTCACGGTTCACGTCGAACGGCCTGGACGCCTTCGCCGGGTCGTCGTTGCGGGTGGACACCGTCCGCGCCTGGGCGAAACCGGCGAGGGTGATCGGGTGGATGCACGATTCGGCACCACCGGCGATCACGACGTCGGCACGACCCGAACGGATCATCTCGTAGCCGGCGGCGATGCCTTCCGCGCCCGACGCGCAGGCCGAAGCGGGCGAGTGCACACCGGCACGTGCCTTCAGGTCGATCCCGACGTGAGCGGCGGGGCCGTTCGGCATCAGCATCGGCACGGTCAGCGGGGAGACCTTGCGGAGCCCCTGCTTGTGCAGAAGGTCGTTCTGGGAGATCAGGGTGACCGGACCGCCGACACCGGTACCGATGGTCACCCCGAGGCGCTCGGGTTCCACATCCTGATGCTCGTCGGTCGGCTGCTCGAAACCCGCGTCCGCCCAAGCCTGGCGGGCGGCGATGAGCGCCACCTGCTCACAGCGGTCCAGCCGCCGGGCCTGAACCCGCGGCAGGACTTCGGACGGGTCGACGGCGAGCATGGCGCCGATCTTCACCGGCAGTTCGAGTTCGTCGACCCAGTCGGCTTCGATGCGGCGGATCCCGCTCGCCCCGGCGAGCAGGCCGTCCCACGTGGACGCGACGTCCCCGCCGAGCGGCGTGGTCGCGCCCATCCCGGTGATCACGACGTCGTTGTTGCTCATTGGAGTCTCCCCAAGGTCGGCGCCAATCAAGAAGTCGGACTTACTTGGAGTTGGCCGACACGTAGTTCACCGCGTCGCCAACGGTCTTCAGGTTCGCCAGCTCGTCGTCCGGGATCTTGACGCCGAACTTGTCCTCGGCCTGGACAGCGATCTCCACCATGGACAGCGAGTCGATGTCGAGGTCGTCCACGAAGGACTTCTCGGCGGTCACGTCGTCCTGCGCCACACCGGCGACCTCTTCGACGATCTCGGCGAGGCCGGCGAGGATCTCTGCGTTGTCTGCCACTGGTTGTTCCCTTCTCGGTGATGCTTTCGGCTGCCCCGCGGACACGGTGCCCGCGGGGGAAGTATTCATCACGGGCAGACGAAGGCCTGGCCCGCGTAGGAGAGTCCGGCCCCGAAGCCCACGGCGAGCACGACGTCGCCCTGTTTCACGGTGCCGGCCTTGCGCATGTGGTCCAGCGCGAGCGGAATCGACGCGGACGAGGTGTTGCCCGAGTACTTGATGTCGTCGGCGACGACCATGTCCTCGCGGGCGCCCTTGGCGCGCAGCTTCTTGGCGATGGCCTCGACGATGCGCAGGTTGGCCTGGTGCGGGATCAGGACGTCCACATCGGACGGTTCGAGCCCGGCCAGTTCCAGCGCCTGCAAGGCGATCGGCGCGATCTGGGTGGTCGCCCAGCGGAAGACCGACTGGCCCTCCTGGTAGATCCACTTGTCGTCGCGCATGTAGATCAGGTCGACGTGCTCGCCCGCGCTGCCCCAGGCGACCGGGCCGATCTGCGGGGTGTCGGCCGCGCCGACCACCGCCGCGCCGGCGCCGTCGGCGAAGATGATCGCGTTCGCGCGGTCGACCGGGTCGACGTGGTCGGTGAGCTTCTCGGCACCGATGACGAGCGCCTTCTTCGCGCTGCCCGCCCGGATGAGATCCGAAGCGACGCCGATGCCGTAACAGAATCCGGCGCAGGCGGCGTTGAGGTCGAACGCGGCCGGATGCGTGATGCCGATCCGGTCGGCCACCTGCGCGGCGGCGTTCGGGATCTGGGTGGGCATCGTGCAGTTGGGCAGGATGACCGTGTCCACTTCGGACGGGTCCACACCGGCGTCGGCCAGCGCGGCGGTGCCCGCCTTGACCGCCATGTCGACCAGCGACTCGTCCTTCTCGGCGAACCGGCGCTCGACGATGCCGACCCGCTCGCGGATCCACTGGTCGTTGGTGTCCATGATCTTCGAGAGATCGTCGTTGGTCACGATCTTCTCGGGCTGGAAGCTCCCGACACCGAGGATGCGGGTCCCGGCGGCGCCCGGCGCCTGCCGCAAAGTGGATCGGTCGGTCACGAAGCGTCCTCCTGCCCCTGAAGCTTCGCCAGCTCGGCAGGCGTCTTCAGAGCGATCGTGGTGGTCACGGTTCCCTTGAGCTGCCGCTTGACCAGCCCGGTCAGCGTGCCCGCCGGCGGAAGTTCGAGCGTCGAGGTGACACCCGCGGTGACCAGACCGTCCATGGTCAGATCCCAGCGAACCGGGCTCGTGACCTGCTTGACCAGCCGGTCGAGGTACTCGGCCCCGCTGGTGACGACCTGGCCGTCGGCGTTCGACAGCAGCGGACGCGTCGGGTCCGCCGGGGTGATCTTCGCAGCGTGGGCGGCCAGCGCTTCACGCGCGGGTGCCATGTAGGAGGTGTGGAACGCGCCCGCGACCTTGAGCGCGCGGACCTTGGTGCCCTCCAGCGGCTCGGCCACGATCTTCTCGATGGCGTCGGCGGCGCCGGAGGCGACGATCTGGCCGGCGCCGTTGCGGTTCGCCGCGGCGAGACCGTGGCCCTCGAGCCACGCGACGACCTGCTCCGGGTCGCCGAGCATGACCGCGGCCATGCTCGTGGGCTCCAGCGCGCACGCCTTCGCCATCTCGGCGCCGCGGACGGCGGCCAGCGCGACGGCGTCTTCGGGGCTGAGCACGTCGGCGATGGCGGCGGCCGCCAGTTCGCCGACGGAATGACCGGCGACCGGCGCGTCCGCGGCGACCGGGGCCTCACGCTGAAGGTGCTCGAAGGCCAGCAGTGACAGCGCCACGATCAGCGGCTGCGTGATCGCGGTGTCCTGGATCTCTTCGGCGTCCGCTTCGGTGCCGAGGCGGACGAGGTCGAGACCGGCTCGCTCGGACCAGGCTTCGACGCGCGCGCGGGCGCCGTCGAGCTCGAGCCAAGGGGTGAGCATGCCTGGGGCTTGGGAACCCTGACCGGGGGCGAGGACTGCAACTGTCACCCCATTAGAGAACACTCTCGGCCACCATGGTCGTGATGCCGACGCTCACCAAGTCCGGCCGACGTAATTGTCGGAACCCTCCAAAAGCGTCTTCCTGATCTCCGCGCTTAACCCAAAAGCCTTGTCGGGTTCAACCAGCTTTCCCTATGAAGTCCGTCACTGCGCAGAGTTACCAACCGGTTCGGGTCACCGTGGTCGTGAGTGGCGATTCGGGTTCTAACCCGAATCGCCACTCACGACCAACCGGACACAGTCACCAGAGGCCGCGGGCACGGGCCAGCCGTCCGACCGTCAGCGCCACCTTCAGCACCCAGGCGTCCCGCGATTCGGCGGCGTGGCGGCCGGTCAGTTCCGCCGCCTTCCGCAGCCGGTACCGGACGGTGTTCGGATGCACGAACAGCGTCCGCGCGCAGGTCTCCAGGACGCCGCCGCTGTCGAGGTAGGTCTCCACCGTCCGCAGCAAGGCGGGGCCCGCTTCTTCGAGCGGTCGCGCGATCTGCTCCACGAGCAGGCGTTCGGCCTCGGGGTCGCCGGACAACGCGCGTTCGGGCAACAGGTCGATCGATCTCGCGGGCCGGGGCGCGCCGGGCCAGCCGACGACGGCGCGCAGGCCGGAGAGCGCTTCGGTCGCGCTGTGGTGCGCTTCGGCGAGGGTGGGCACCGTCGGGCCGGCGACGACCGGTCCGTCGGCGAAGGCGACCGACAGCTTGGCGAGGATCTCGCGGTCCTTGACGCTGCCGTCGGTGGGACCGGCGACCACCACGACCAGCCGGGATCCCTGCACCGAAAGCAGCACGGGGCGCCCGACCCTGGCGGCGCGGCTGCGGACCTCGAACACGACGGCGGGCGGGTCGTCCGACGTCGGGGTGCCGACCACCGCGGTGGCGGGCGCGGCCGGATCCCAGCCGAGCGCGGCGGCCCGGGAGAGCACCGCCTCCTCGGCGTCGCCGCGGACGATGCCGTCGACGACCAGCGCCTCCAGTCGCGCGTCCCACGCGCCGCGCGCCTCGGCGGCGGCCGCGTAGGAGTTGGCGGCG
Source organism: Amycolatopsis sp. SB7-3 (assembly GCF_041021335.1). NCBI lineage: Bacteria > Bacillati > Actinomycetota > Actinomycetes > Pseudonocardiales > Pseudonocardiaceae > Amycolatopsis > Amycolatopsis sp. SB7-3. The sequence goes on along the minus strand of NZ_JBFPJQ010000001.1, from coordinate 31,934 downwards.
GCGAACGCGATCTCCCTGCCGTAGCGCAGGATCCCTTCGATCAGCGCGGCGCGTTCGGCCTCGTTCGCGGCGAATTCCGGCAGTTGCTCCTCGAACACCTCGATCGCCAGCCGCACCATGCCGACCGCCTGCCGCAGGCTCACCCAGCGGGACAGTTCGGCGGGCGCTTCGCGGAAGGCCTCGGTGGTGAGGGAGAGCGCCTCCTTGGCGTCGCGGAGCCAGTCGACGAAACCGGCGGCACCCGCCTGGGTGATCAGCAGGACGCTCGCGCGCTGGTCGGCGGGGAGGCGGGCGAACCAGCTCAGCCGCTCTTCCATCACCGCCACGCTCGCGCTCGCGAGCCGGCCGGAGGCGTGCTCGAGCCGCCGGAGGGTCTTGGCGGACAGCCCGTGGTGCTTGGGGACACGCCGTCCGGAAGTCGCATCAGCCATGGTCAGCCGATCCTAGTCCGGTGGGCAAAGGGGGCGTGGTCCTGCGGTCTCCCGGCTCTTCTGTCCGAAGTGGATGGTCAAGACCGAGAAATTGCGAAATGTGTTCGCATAAAACTCGAGGCCGCCCGGCGCTCGCGTTTTTCGCTGCGCCGGACGGCCTCGTCTCCCCGGTCCCCACCGGTAGGACAAGTATGGGACTTGTCGATCTTTTCCCGCTAGCTCACTCACTCGATCGTGGGTCGCCGAGTTGCCGGTGCGGTGCTCGTGATCAACGATCCCTCGCAAGCCGCACCGGTGTTGGGCGCGGATGCGCAGAGGAGGGAGTTCGCCGTGGGCGAGCAGCTGAAAGACGGTCTGGGACAAGCATGGAACCTTGTCGCCACCTTCGTGCCGAAATTGATCGGTTTCCTGATCATCCTGCTGATCGGCTGGTTGATCGCGAAAGCCGTGTCGAAGGCATTGGGACTGGTTCTGTCGAAGATCGGTTTCGGCAAGCTCATCGAGAAGACCGGGCTCACCGGAACGCTCAAACAGGCGAATGTCGACGCGGGCGGGATCCTCGTCAAACTCGTGTACTACTTCATTCTCCTGATCGCGCTGCAGCTCGCGTTCGGCGTATTCGGTGAGAGCAATCCGGTCAGCGCGCTGCTCAACGACATCATCGCGTTCCTGCCGCGGATCCTGGTGGCGCTGGTGCTGGTGATCGTCGCGGCGGCTGTGGCGAAGGTCGTCCGCGACCTGGTGACCGGGGCCCTGTCGACCCGGCCCGCGGGACGGCTGCTCGGCACCATCGCCTACTGGATGATCATGGCGTTCGGCATCATCGCCGCGCTCGGCCAGGTGAACATCGCGACCGCGATCACCGGACCGGTCCTGATCACCGTGCTCGCCACCATCGGCGGCGTGATCGTCGTCGGCTTCGGCGGCGGCCTGATCAAGCCGGCGCAGGACCGCTGGCAGGGCTGGCTGGCCAATCTGCAGGGGCAGCTGGAGGCGGGTGACGCCAAGCGGGAGGTCCGTTCGGAGCCGCCGACTTCGCCCGTGGGCATCGGTCGCGTAGATTCCTGAGCATCCCGCGGGCCCGGTGATCGAGGAAGGCACCGGGCCCGCGCGGAGTCGAAGGGGCCCATCGTCGCGGAACACGCGGTGAAGGGCCCTTTCGCGTCTCCTCAGCGCCCCTCGAGCCGGCCGCCTGTTCCGCACCTCACACTCCCTAGGGAATGGGGCCGAAACGGAGCATGTTGGAGCGGTAGACGGAGAGGGGTGCGGACGTGGACTTCCTGCTGCACAACGGTGTCACGGTGCTCGGACAATGGATCTCCTTCGCCGAGCTGGCGGGGCAGATCTTCGCGCTCGCCGTGGTCTTCCTGGCGCAACGCCGCACGTTGTGGACGTGGCCGGTCCAGGTCGGGGCCACCGTGCTGTTGTTCTCGGTCTACGTCTCCGCGCATCTCGGCGGGCTCGCGACCAGGCAGATCGCGATCCTCGCCATCTCGATCTACGGCTGGTGGGCCTGGTCCCGCCGCAGCGACCCGGTCTACGGCGTCGTCGTCCGCAAGGGCCGTCTCGGCGAGCGTCTGGCGATGGCCGGCGCGTTCGCGATCGGCACCACCGCGATGGCGCTGGTCCTCGACGCGCTGGACGCCTCGTGGGCGCCTTGGCCGGACGCCGCGATCTTCGTCGGCACGCTGGTGGCCTTCGCCGCGCAGGGCGCGGGTCTCGTCGAGTTCTGGCTGGTGTGGCTGGTCGTCGACGCGATCGGCGTACCGCTGCAGCTCTCGTCGGGCCTGTACTTCTCGGCGGCGGTGTACATCGTGTTCGCCGGGCTGGTCGTGCACGGCTGGTGGAGCTGGAACCGGACGGCGAAGCAGGTCCGCACCGCTCCTTCCGGAGTCACGACGGCCTCCGCCTGACCGCGTTTCGTCCTCTGAACGCGGTAGTCGGCGATACGAACCACCGCATTCAGAGGACGAAACGCGCGGGGGTCAGCGCATGGTGGCGTGTGACGGGTTGAGGTCGGCCAGGGTGCGGACACCCAACAGCTGCATCGTCCGGACCATCTCGGCGCGCAGGATGTCCACGCACCGCTGAACCCCGCGCTCGCCGCCGGCCATCAGGCCGTAGAGGAACGCGCGCCCGATGAGCACCGCGTCCGCGCCGCGCGCGATGGCGGCCACGATGTCGCCGCCGGACAGGATGCCGGTGTCGACCCACACCTCGGCGTCGCCCTGGATCTCGTCGAGCACCGCGGGCAGCAGCTCGATCGGCGTCGGCGCGCGGTCGAGCTGGCGGCCGCCGTGGTTGGACAGCAGGACCGCGTCGGCGCCGTGCTTGACCACGTCACGCGCGTCGTCGACGTTCTGGATCCCCTTGACCACGAGCTTGCCCGGCCAGGTCTGGCGGACCCAGTCGAGGTCGTCGAAGTTCAGGGTCGGGTCGAAGAGCTGGTTGAGCAGCTCGGCGACCGTGCCGTCGAACTGGCTCAGCGACGCGAAGGTCAGCGGCTCGGTGGTCAGCAGGTTGAACCACCACGCCGGATGCATCGCGCCGTCGAGGAAGGTCTTGAGGGTGAGCGCGGGCGGGATGGTCAGCCCGTTGCGGACGTCGCGCAGCCGCGCGCCCGCGACCGGGGTGTCCACCGTCAGCATGAGCGTGTCGAAGCCGGCGGCCCAGGCGCGATTCATCAGATCTTCACCCGCCTTGTGGTCGCGCCAGACGTAGAGCTGGAACCACTTGCGGGCCTCCGGGGCGGCCGCGGCGAGGTCTTCGATGGACGTCGTCGCCATCGTCGACAGCCCCATCGGGATGCCGTTGCGCTGCGCGACGCGGGCCACCGCGGACTCGCCCTCGTGGTTCATCATCCGCGTGAACCCGGTCGGCGCGAACGCGAACGGCAGCTCCGAACGCTTGCCGAGGATCTCCTTGCCCGTGTCCACATCGGACACGCCGCGCAGGACGTTCGGGTGGAATTCCACGCTGCGGAAGGCCTGCCGGGCGCGGCGGAGACTGTCTTCCAGCTCCGCGGCGCCGTCGGTGTAGTCGAACGCCGCGCGCGGCGTCCGCTTGCGGGCGAGCATCCGCAGGTCGGCGATCGTGTGCGCGCCCGCCAGCCGCCGTTCGGTCGGGTTGAGCACGATCGGCTTCGGCCGCAGGATCTGCTTCAGCTCACTCGGCTTCGGCAGTCGACGCTTGGTCACACTCGCTCACCCTTTCCGCAAACATCCGATGTCTCACCCTAGCTCGTCCGGTCCCGGACGCAATGAACGGTCCGTTCCTTGCAGATTTCGCAAGGAACGGACCGTTCATGGCAGTGCTAGGCGCTGCCGGAGTCCGACAACTGCGGACCCGCGGCGGCGACGTCGTCGAGACGGTACTTGCGCGCCGCCTCCGCCGCCTTCGACCGGTCGATCTCGCCGCGCTTGGCCAGCGCGCTCAGCGTGCCGACCACGATCGACTGGGCGTCGACCAGGAACTTCCGCCGGGCGGCGGGACGGGTGTCGGAGAACCCGAACCCGTCGGTGCCCAGCGTCAGCATGTCGGTCGGCACCCAGGGGCGGATGAGGTCCGGCACGGCCCGCATCCAGTCCGACACCGCGACGACCGGCCCGTTCGCGCCGGACAGCTTCTGCGTGATGTACGGCACACGCGGGGAATCGCCCGGGTGGAGCAGGTTGTCGTGGTCGACCTCGACGGCCTCGCGCCGCAGCTCGGTCCACGACGTCGCCGACCACACGGCCGCGCGTACGCCCCACTCCTCGGCCAGCATCTGCTGGGCCCGCAGCGCGTCCGGCATGGTGACACCGGAGACCAGGATCTGCGCCTCCGGTCCGTCGCCCGACGGGGCGTCCGCGTACTTGTAGAGACCCTTGAGCAGGCCGTCGACGTCGAGGTTCTCGGGCTCGGCGGGCTGCTGGTAGGGCTCGTTGTAGATCGTCATGTAGTAGAAGATGTTCTCGCCGTTGCCGTCCGGCCCGGTCTCGCCGTACATCCGGCGAAGACCGTCCCGCACGATGTGGGCGATCTCGAACGACCACGCCGCGTCGTAAGCCACGACGGCCGGGTTGGTCGCCGCCAGCAGCAGCGAGTGCCCGTCGGCGTGCTGGAGGCCCTCACCGGTCAGCGTGGTGCGGCCGGCGGTGGCGCCGAGCACGAAACCGCGGGCCATCTGGTCCGCCGCCGCGTAGAGGCCGTCACCGGTCCGCTGGAACCCGAACATCGAGTAGAAGATGTAGATCGGGATCATCGGCTCGCCGTGCGTGGCGTACGAGGTGCCGACGGCGGTGAACGACGCGGTCGAGCCCGCCTCGTTGATGCCCTCGTGCAGGATGACGCCCTTTTCGGACTCCTTGTAGGCCAGCATCAGGCTCGCGTCGACCGACGTGTACGTCTGGCCGTGCGGGTTGTAGATCTTGGCCGTCGGGAACATCGAGTCGAGACCGAAGGTGCGCGCCTCGTCCGGAATGATCGGGACGATCCGCTTGCCGATCTCGGAGTCCTTCGCCAGCTCGCGGACGAGCCGGACGAACGCCATCGTGGTGGCGACCTCCTGCTTGCCCGAGCCCTTGCGGATGCCTTCGTAGACCTTGTCGCCGGGCAGCACGAGGGCCTTCGAGGCCTTCGGGCGGCGCTCCGGCAGGAACCCGCCGAGCGCGCGGCGGCGGCCGATCATGTACTCGATCTCCGGCGATTCCTTGCCGGGGTGGTAGTACGGCGGCAGCTTCGGGTCGCGCTCGAGCTCCTCGTCGCTGATCGGGATGCGCTGGGCGTCCCGGAACAGCTTGAGGTCGTCGAGGGTGAGCTTCTTCATCTGGTGCGTGGCGTTGCGGCCCTCGAAGGACGGCCCGAGGCCGTAACCCTTGATGGTGTGGGCCAGGATCACCGTCGGCTGGCCGTGGTGCTCCAGCGACGACTTGTAGGCCGCGTAGACCTTGCGGTAGTCGTGCCCGCCGCGCTTGAGGTTCCAGACGTCGGCGTCGGTGAGGTCCTTGACCAGTTCCTTGGTCCGCGGGTCGCGGCCGAAGAAGTGCTCGCGGACGAAGGCGCCGTCGTTGGCCTTGTAGGTCTGGAAGTCGCCGTCCGGCGTGGTGTTCATCAGGTTGACCAGGGCGCCGTCACGGTCCGCGTGCAGCAGCGAGTCCCACTCGCGGCCCCAGATGACCTTGATGACGTTCCAGCCGGCGCCGCGGAAGTACGACTCCAGCTCCTGGATGATCTTGCCGTTGCCGCGCACCGGGCCGTCGAGCCGCTGCAGGTTGCAGTTGATCACGAAGGTCAGGTTGTCGAGGCCCTCGCTCGCGGCCACGTGGATGAGGCCGCGCGATTCCGGCTCGTCCATCTCGCCGTCGCCGAGGAACGCCCAGACGTGCTGGTCGCTGGTGTCCTTGATGCCGCGGTCACGCAGGTAGCGGTTGAATCGCGCCTGGTAGATCGCGTTCATCGGGCCGAGGCCCATGGACACGGTCGGGTTCTCCCAGAACTCCGGCATCAGCCGCGGGTGCGGGTACGACGGCAGGCCGCCGCCCTCGCCGGCGTGAGAGAACTCCTGCCGGAAGCCGTCCAGCTGGTTCTCGGTCAGCCTGCCCTCGAGGAACGCGCGGGCGTAGATGCCGGGGGAGGCGTGGCCCTGGATGAAGATCTGGTCGCCGCCGCCCGAGTGGTCCTTGCCGCGGAAGAAGTGGTTGAAGCCCACTTCGTACAGCGCCGCGGACGAGCCGTAAGTCGAGATGTGCCCGCCGACGCCGACGCCGGGACGCTGCGCGCGGTGCACCATGATCGCGGCGTTCCACCGGATGTAGGCGCGGTACCGGCGCTCGATCTCCTCGTCACCGGGGAACCAGGGTTCGTTCTCGGTGGGGATGGTGTTGACGTAGTCCGTCGACGTCAGCGCCGGGACGCCGACGTGGCGTTCCCTGGCCCGCTCGAGGATGCGCAGCATCAGGTACCGGGCGCGCTGCTGACCACCCCTGGCCAGCGCCTCGTCGAAGGAGTCCAGCCATTCGGCGGTCTCCTCCGGGTCGATGTCGGGCAGGTGCGCCGCCAATCCGTCACGGATGACGCGGACGCGTGCCGGGGTCTCCTTGCCGGAGGCGCCGTCGTTCTGCGGGGCCAAGGGGTCTCCTTGCGAAAGGTGGTAGCTGGTTGTGCTCGTACGCGGGCGTGTTCGCCGTCCATCGTCGTCCTCCGGTTCCGTTCGCGTCACCGCTACTGATCGGTAACGTTCGCGGACCCGATTGCGACACGCCTCGCACGCGCCTGTACTCGCGCGCGCGTTTTCTCTCCCACCCTAAAGCAGGCCGTTCGGAGGTGCCCAGGCGCGCCCGAATTGACCCCGTGAGAGTGGGCTGAATGTCCGTACGCCGCGACACGAGTTGTTCAAGATCCGGTGTGGACGGTTGCGCGGAACGCTTCACCAGTGTTCGCTAACGGGCATCGTGTACCCGAGTGTGGTGCCCGCCCGGTCGATGAGGCCGGCGCGACACCACGCTCCGTCGTAGTTGGAGGAGTGACAGCAGTGGTCGCCGCGGGAGACGCTGATCAGAGCAGCGTCGCCGAAAGGCTCGGGATCAAGCCGGACATGGTGGTCCAGGAGATCGGCTGGGACGAGGACGTCGACGACGACCTTCGTGCGGCGATCGAGGAACAGATCGGCGGCGACATCCTCGACGAGGACGCCGACGAGGTCATCGACGTGGTGCTGCTGTGGTGGCGCGAAGACGACGGTGATCTCGGTGACACGCTGATCGAGGTCCGGACTCCCCTGAACGAGAACGGCGTGATCTGGGTGCTGACCCCGAAGACGGGCCAGCCAGGGCATGTCGAGCCGAGTGACATCGCCGAGGCGGTGCCGCAGGTCGGACTGGCCCAGACGGCCAACATCAGCGCCGGCCCCAAGTGGGCGGGCACCCGGCTGGTTTCGCCGAAGTCGTCCAAGACCAAGCGGTGACTTCTCCAGGCGCGCGATCGACACGATAGGGTTGTCGTCGCAGGCCCTGTTCGCTCTTGAGAGGAAACCGCCGGTATGGCCGTCGAGGTCGGATCGCAAGCCCCGGACTTCACGCTCAACGACTACAACAAGCAGTCCGTGACGCTGTCGTCCTTCAAGGGCGAGAAGCCGGTCCTGCTCGTGTTCTACCCGTTCGCGTTCAGTGGCATCTGCACCGGTGAGCTGTGCCAGCTCCGCGACGAGTTCGCGGACTACGACGGCCAGGGCGTCCAGGTGATCGGCGTGTCCGTGGACACCCCGTTCTCGCTCAAGGCGTGGGCCGAGCAGGAGGGCTACCAGTTCCCGCTGCTTTCGGACTTCTGGCCGCACGGTGAGGTCGCGAAGGCCTACGGTGTCTTCAACGAGGCGGCCGGCCTGGCCACCCGCGGCACCTTCCTGATCGACAAGGACGGCGTCGTGCGGTTCGCCGAGGTCAACCAGCCCGGCGAGGCGCGCGACCAGCAGGCGTGGAAGAAGGCCGTGGCCTCGCTGGCCTGAGTCTTCACGGTGGCACCCGTGCGCGGGTGCCACCTCCCGGGCGCATAGCTCAGCGGGAGAGCACTCGGTTTACACCCGAGCGGTCGTAGGTTCGATCCCTACTGCGCCCACCGAAAACCCGGCGACACCCCGCGCGAGCGGGACTACCTTGAGCCGGATGCACGACCTCACGTGGCGGCCTCTTGCCCCGCAGGACGCCCAGGCGTCGGCCGACCTCCTCAACGCGATGGAGACCGTCGACGGGATCGGCGAGAACTACACGGCGGAGGACACCCTCCAGGAGCTGGTCGACCCGTACGCGGACCTGGAACGGGCGAGTCTCGCCGCTTTCGACGGCGACGTGATGGCCGGCTACATGAAGATCCGCTTCAAGCCGTCCGCGGAGGAGATCCATCGGGTCTTCCTCGACGGGGGAGTCCATCCCGCGTATCGACGGCGGGGGATCGGCGGCGCGCTCGTCGACGCGGGAGTGGCGGCGGCGAAGGTGGTACACGCGCTGCACCACCCGGACGCGAAACTCGTGGTCGACGTCAATCGGCCGGAGCGCGTCGCCGGGCTGGCCGAGCTCGTCCGGTCGCGGGGGTTCGTGCCGGTGCGCTACTTCCAGCGGATGGAGCACTCGCTCTCGGACTTGGATGCTTCGGCGATCCCCGACGGGTTCACGGTCGAGCCGTGGTCGGAGCGGAACGACGAGGACTTCCGGGCGGTCCGGAACGCGGCGTACCGGGATTACTGGGGCGCGGTGCCGATGCCCGCCGATCTCTGGCGGAACAAGATCACCAACCAGACCTTCCAGTCTGAGGCCAGCTTCCTGCTTCGGGAGGAGGGCGTCGCGGTCGGGATGCTGGTGACCATGTGGTGGGAAGCCGACACGGAGGCCACCGGCGTGCGCGACGCGCATTTCATGGCGATCGGGACGCTTCGGGAGTATCGGCGGCGGGGTGTCGCGAGCGCGCTGATGGGGCACGCGCTGAGGGCCGTCGCCGAGCAGGGCTACGACCGCGCGAGTTTGAACGTGGACTCGGCGGATCCGGAGGGGGCGTTCGGGGTGTTCGAGAAGGCGGGTTTCGTGCCGACGATGCGGTACGTGCGCTGGGCGCTCGAAGCCTGACGCAGTTAGTCGACTAAATGCGCGCAAGACACGTGAAGGCCTCCTTCACTCGGCTCAGCCGAGGGAAGGAGGCCTTCACGCACCCCCAACACCTGTGGAACGTCTTCGGTTTTCGGCGGTCTGGTCTGCCCCCTCGGCAGGCCAGACCGCCGGTGCGCCGCGCCGCGGGTGGCGAACTTTCGGCTGCACAAGACAGGAGACGGTCGGGACTGCCCAGATACATCAAGATCGGCGGCCATTGGAGTGATCCGGGCCGCGAGGGGCGATCACGGTGAGCGACTAGGCGCGGATGAGCCTGTTTGCCAGCGTCGACATCGTGTAGGCGCCGATGCCCATGACGACTTCGAGGGCGTTCCGTTCGGTGTATCCGTACCCGAAGAAGGTCCGCAGGGTCTCGTCGTCGACGGCGCCCGCGGTTTCGAGCACCGCCACCGTGAACTGCCGGATGGCTTCCAGCCGCTCGTCGGGGACGGGCTGCTGCGAGCGAAGCGCCGCGATGACGTCGTCGTCCGCGTGATGTCCCTTCAGCTTGCCGGTGTGGATCTCGACGCAGACCTCGCAGCCGTTGCGGGTCGCCACGGTCATTACGACCGTTTCGCGCGCGAGCGGGTCGAGTGTGGTCCGTTCGAAGCTCGCGCTGAGTTTCAGGAATCCGTCGAGCAGTTCGGGAGACGACGCCTGCCGGGCGACGGCGGTGGGGAGGTGCCCGAACTTCCGGATGGTCGCTTCCATGGCGCGACGCGAGCCTTCGGGGGCGGTTTCGACGGTGTGATCGGTGAACAAGGTTTCCCCTTAAGATGGTCAACGTGGTTGACGAAAAGGTAAACCAGGTTGTCGAATCTGGCAAGCAGGTTCGCGAAACTCCCGGCTTCGAGCTGCCGCTGCTGCTGTTCGCGGGCTTCCGCTCGATGATCGACCGGCTGCACGCCGAACTCGCCGAGCAAGGACATCCGGACGTCCGCCCGGTCTACGGCTTCGCCATGCAGGCGATCGGCCGCGAAGGCGCGACGGCGAGCGAGATCGGGCGGCGGCTCGGGGTCAGCAAGCAGGCGGCGGGCAAGACCGTCGACAAACTGGAGCAGCTCGGCTACGTCGCGCGCGTTGACGACCCGGCCGACGCGCGGCGCAAGGTGGTGCGGCTCACCGGCCGCGGGTTCGACTCACTCGGCCGGTCGGCGGCGATCTTCGAGGAGTTGCGCAAGGAGTGGGCAGGCACGTTGGGTATCGACAGGGTCCGCGAGCTCGAAGCCGACCTTCGCACGATGGTGCCCTCAGGCGGCTTCCGCCTCGATGTCGCCAGCTGGTTCGGCGCCTAGAACGGGCAGCCGGGATTCGGCGCGTCCTGCGAGAGCGGGCTCCCGTGTGGCAGCACGTAGAGCACCTCCAGCACCACCGGTGTCTTCCCGAGGTTTCGTCCGATGTGGACGGTGTCGCTCGGCTCGGTGAAGACGGCGCCCTTCCGGTACAGGCCGTCGAGCCCGCAGTCGGCCGAGTTGTGCGTCAGCGTGCCCGCTTTCACGTACGCGTACAGCTTTCCGTCGTGATAGTGCCAGCCGGTGTAGCCGCCGGGCTGGATGACGACCTCGCGCAGCACGTAGTCGGTGTTCCCGACCGTCCGCTGCTCGAAGATCGTCCCGGTCACCCCGGATCCGGGAGTCGCCCCGGCCGTCGCGGGGGCGGCGAGCGCGAGGACGAGGGTGGCGAGCAGCGTGGTCACGGACCGCAGGCGCATGAACGAACGGTACCGCGATCGGCACTGCCCGAAAGGGTCGTTCATTCCGCCCGAAGAGTCCGCCGCAGCATCTTGCCGCTCTCCGTCCGCGGCAGCCGGTCCCGGAAGTCGAACCGGCGCGGAGTCTTGAACCCGGCGAGCGCGGCCCGGCAGTGCGCTTCGAGTCGTTTCGCCAGCGCGGGATCCCCGGTGACGCCCTCGACCGGCTGCACGACGGCGACGACGCGTTGGCCCCACTCGGGATCCGGCTCGCCGATCACCGCGACGTCGGCGACGTCGGGATGGCTCAGCAGCCGCGCTTCGATCTCGGCCGGATAGATGTTCACGCCACCGGAAAGGATGAGATCCGTCCGCCGGTCGCACAGGAACACCCGCCCCTCGGCGTCGAGATAGCCGACGTCCCCGACGGTCACGAACTCCCCGGATCGCGCGGCGGCCGTCTTGCCCGGATCGCCGTGGTAGTCGAATTTCGTGTGCGCGGAACTGAAATAGAGCATCCCGGCCTCGCCCGTGGGGAGTTCGCGGCCGTCGTCGTCGAGAACCTCGACCCGCACTCCGTCCAGCGGCTTGCCGACGGTGCCCGGTGCGGCGAGCCATTCGCGCGCGTGCACCGCCGTGATCAGGCCCTCGGACGCGCCGTAGTACTCGTGGACCACCGGTCCGAGCCAGGCGAGCATCCGCTCCTTGACCTCACGGGGGCACGGCGCGGCGCCGTGGATCACCGACGTCAGGCTCGACAGGTCGTGGCGCGCACGCGCGTCCTCGGGCAGTCGCAGCAGGCGGTGGAACATCGTGGGCACGAGATGCGTACTCGTCACGCGGTGCTTTTCGGTGAGCCGCAGCGTTTCCGCGGCGTCGAACCGGTCCATCAGGACGAGCGTGTGCCCGAGGTGCAGGGTCGCGGTCGAGAACATCCCGGGCGCCGCGTGGTAGAGCGGGCAGGCGACGAGGTGCACGCCGTGCCCCGGCCGGACGTCCAGGCGTTCGAGGGTGTGCGCGTGGATCGGGTGCAGTGCGGGCGGTTGCCCGGAAAGGGCGCGCCGGACGCCTTTGGGGCGCCCTGTAGTCCCGGAGGTGTAGAGCATCGTCTGGCCGGCGGTCCGCCGCTCCGGCGTGGTCGTGGGCAGGTCCGTTCCCCAAGCCGCGTAGTCGGCCCAGCCGGGTGTCCCGCCGCGCGAAAACCGGTGCAGGCCGGACAGTTCCGCGGTGCACGTCGCCGCGATGTCCGCGTCCGCGACGGCGACCTTGGCGCCGCTGTCGGCCGCGATGTGGGCGATCTCGGCGGGTGAGGACCGGTGGTTGACCGGCGTGAAGTACATCCCCGCCTGCAGGGTCGCCAGCAGGAGCTCGTAGTAGGTGAGTCCATTGTGGATGATCGCTACGGCACCGTCGCCCTCGCCGAGACCGAGTGCCCGCAAGGCGTGGGTCAGCTGATTCGCCCGCGCCGAAAGCTCGCCGAAGGTGGTCTCGCGGCCGTCGACGTCGATCACCGCGACGCGGCCAGGGTCCTGGGCGGCGACTTCGTAGAAGGTGCTCATCCCGGGCTCCTCAGGGATTCGAGATGCCGCCGGAGCACCGCGCGCATCAGCTCCGGCGAAGTCCGGCCCGCCGACACCGCGAGCCCGTCCAGCAGCGCGGCGAGCCGCTCGGTCTCGACGTTCAAGTCGACGTCGCCGAGCAGGCCGCCCGCTTCGTTCGCGCCCTCGAGCACCCGGCGGACGAGGAACCGGACTCCCTCATACATGCGGGTGGCCTCCTCCGCGAGGTCGGGCCGGTTCTTCGCGGCGGCCGAGAACGCCAGCCAGACGTCGGCTTCGGCGCGGGTCTGTTCGGTGAGCGGAAGAAGTTCGCCGAGGAACGCCTCGGTGGCTTCCTGTCGCCGTGAGCGTGGTGTCGCGGGGTCCAGCAGAACGGGGATGTGCCCCGCCAGCCGTGCCTCCAGCCGGTCGCCGAGCGCGCGCATGGCGAACACGATCAGTTCGTCGTGGCCGCCGAAGTAGTGCCGCACCGAACCGATCGCGAGACCGGCCTCCTCGGCCACGCTCCTGAGTGACGCCTGCGCGAGGCCGTCCCGCTGGATCACCCGGAAGACGGCTTCGGCTATCTCCAGGCGGCGGGCTTCCGGGTCGACGATCTTGGGCACGTTGTCTTTATAGCACGACCTTGCTATTTTATTTGGCACAGTCATGCTACAAAGGGGGAGTTCATGCGGACCTGGTTGCTGATCGCGCTGGTGGTCGCCGCGGTGATCGTGCTCATCGTGCGCAGGCTGCGCGGCGAGCCGCTGGTGGCCCGGGAGGTGTTCGGGGCGCCGGTGATCTTGCTCGGGATCGGTGTCTACGGCTTGCTCAAACTCGAGATCTTCACTTTGACCGACGGTCTCTGGCTCGCGCTGGGGTCCGCGGTCGGATGCGGTCTCGGCGCGGTGCGTGCCACCACCACGAAACTGTTCGAGCGCGACGGCGTGCTGTGGCTGCGCTACACCGGCTGGACGTTCGGCGTCTGGATGCTGTCGCTGCTGGTGAACTTCGGGATCGGGTTCCTGGCCACCACGGCGGGGGCGCATCCCGACGCGCGGCCGGTGACGCTGTCGATCGGCGTCAGCCTGCTGGGGGAGGCGCTGGTGATCGCCAAGCGCGCGAAGACGACGGGGCTGCCGTACGCCCCGCCGTCCGATTCGCTGCTTTCCCGCCGCTAGGCCAGTTTCCCGACTTCGCCGACGAGGAGTGCGATGTCGTCTTCGGTGTTGAAGTAGTGCACCGAAGACCGGACCATCGGCGGCAGTCCGCGCTCGGCGAAGTCGAACTGGGCGGACGTCGCCTCGGTGACGCTGACGTTGATCTTCGCCGCGGCCAGACGCTGTTTCACTTCCTGCGACGGCGTTTTCGCCACGCTGAACGTGACGATTCCGCACTGCCGCACACCCTGGTCGTGGACACGGACGCCGGGGATCTCGCGGAGCGCGTCACGCAGCTTGGCCGCGAGCGCGGCGACACGGGCTTCGATGGCGGGCATGCCCCATTCGAGGGCGTAGTCGATGGCCGCGCCGAGACCGTGCAGGGCGGCGTGATCGCGTTCCCAGACCTCGAACATCTTCGCCGTCGGATCGACTTCGTAGCTTTCGGGCGTCGTCCACGCCGCCGAGTGAAGATCGAGCATCGCGGGCTCGACGCGTTCACGCAGCCGCGGGTGCGCGTAGAGGAATCCGGTGCCCCGCGGTCCGCGCAGGTACTTGCGGCCGGTCACGCTGAGCGCGTCGCAGTTCAGGCGCGCGACGTCGAGGTCGATCTGGCCGGCGCTCTGGCACGCGTCCAGCAGGAACGGGATCCCGGCCGCCCTGGCCACCGCGCCGATCTCCTCGGCAGGGTTCACCAGCCCGCCCTGGGTCGGCACGTGCGAGACGGCGATCAGCTTGACGTCGCCGTCGATGCGGCGCTTGAGGTCCTCGACGTCCAGTTGGCCGGACTCGTCGTTGTCGACCACCTCGACGACGGCGCCGGTGCGCTTCGCGATCTGCAGGAAGGAGATGACGTTGCTCGCGTACTCGGATTTCGCCGTCAGGATCCGGTCTCCGGCGGCGAACGGCAGCGCGTAGAAGATCGCCTGCCAGGAGCGGGTCGCGTTGTCGGTCAGGGCGATGTCGGTGGGGTCGGCACCGACGAGCCGGGCGGCCGACGCGTAGACGCCGTTCATTCGCTCCACGGTCGCCGCGGCCTGCTCGTATCCGCCGATCAGGGCCTCTTCGCGCAGATAGTCGACGACGGTGTCGGTCACCCGCGCGGGCGGCAGCGACGATCCGGCGTTGTTGAGATGGACCACCTCCGCACAGCCCGGGGTTTCGGTGCGAGCGCGGTGCACATCGAAGTCCGTCATGCCTAACTGAATACAGTACGGCCGAAGTGCATGCAATACTGCACCGATGACGAGGAACCTGCTCCGCCGCGACCTCGCGGAGGAGATCACCGCTCGCGTGCTCGACGGCCGGATCGCCGCGGACAGCCGCATCAACGAGGTGCACCTCGCCCGCGAGCTGGGCGTCAGCCGCACCCCGTTGCGCGAGGCGCTGATCGGGCTGGCCGATCGCGGCCTGCTCGTCTCGGCGCCGAACCGGGGTTTCCTCGTGCCACCGTTCGATCCGGAGGAGGCCCGGCAGCTGTACCCGCTCGTCGCGGAGCTGGAATCGCTCGCGTTGCGCTGGAGTTCGCCGCAGGACCTCGCCGGGCTCACCGGCGGCCTGGACCGGATCGCCGACGAGATGGCCGAGGAGCTCGGGCGGCAGGGTGATCTGTCCACTTTGGATGATCGATGGCACGCGCTGCTCGTCTCGCGGTGCACGAATCCGCATCTGCTGCGGTTGCTGGAACAGACGAAGCCGCTGCTGAAACGCTACGACGCGCGCTATTTCGGTGGCGTCGAGCGTTCGAGGGAGAGTATCGACGAGCACCGCCGGATCGCCGAGGCGATCCGGGCCGCGGACCTCGACGCGGCTGTCGGGCTGCTCGGGCGGAACTGGGTGAAAACGTTGGCATATCTGGAAGACATGGGGTGACACGATGTTCGTGACGGCACATCTGAGCGACAACCATCTCGACGGCGGGGAGCGCGCCGACGAACGGACGGCGCGGGTCATGCGGTACCTGGAGGGCCTGGCGACACCGGTCGACGCGATCCTCGTGACCGGTGACATCTCCGACCACGGCACCGTCGAGGAGTACCGGCGCGCGGCCGAGCTGTTCAAGACCGACACACCGCTCTTCACCTGCCCCGGCAATCACGACAAGCGTGGCCCGTTCCGGGAAGGGCTGCTCGGGCAGGCGCCGGACGAATCCCCGGTCAACGTGGCGCACACGGTCGGAGACGTCACGTTCGTCATGGCCGATTCGAGTATCCCGGGCAAACCGGACGGGCAGTTCGACGACGAGACCATGGCGTGGCTGGACAGCGTCCTCGCCGACGGGGACGGCCCCGCCTTCATCGCCTTCCACCATCCGCCGGTCCCGCTCGGCCTGCCGCTGGTGGACGCGATGCGCCAGTACGGCGAGGACAAGCTGGCCGAAGTGCTTTCCCGCCACCCGCGCGTGGTCGCCCTGCTCTGCGGGCACGTCCACACCGCGGCGTCGACGACGTTCGCCGGCGTGCCGCTGCGCTCGGCGCCCTCGGTCGGGTCGAGCATCCTGTTCCCGTGGGAGGAGAACGGTCTCCGGCACTGGAGCGAAGGCGGCCCGATCGACTACGACCTGCCGCCGTCGCTGCTGTTCCACGTGCTGCACGACGACGGCAGGCTGACCACGCACCAGCGGGTCGTGCCTGCCTGAACACACGCTCGCGGCCGAGGTAGGGCGAAGGTGACGTGTTGCGAAAGCCACTTTCGCAACCTTCAACGTTGCGAAAGTGGCTTTCGCAACGTCCGTGGCGGCGGGAAGCGGGCCTTCACGCGCCTGGCCCGTGAGCAGCCGCAGCCAGAATCCGGTAGGTACCTGAGGCACCCTTGGCTTAACCCGAACCGCCACTCACGACCCGGCGAACACCGGCAGCGTGATCCGGGACGGGTGCGCGGGGTCGTGGAAGATCTCGAACCGCGCGGGTTTCCCATCCACCGCGCTGAACACCGGCTCGTCGGTGCCGTGGTTGCGGGCGAAGCGGGGGAACGCTCCGCCCGCGACCTGCACCCGCAGCCGGTGGCCGCGCCGGAACCGGTAGGCCGTCGGGTCGAGCTGGATCTCGGCCGCGACCACACCGTCCATATCGGACTCAGGATGGCCGGGGCGCAGCCGGAGGACGCCGTCGGTGACATTGCGGGAGACGCCGCGACGGTCCACATCGCACAGCCGGACGAACACGTCGCCGTGCCCGAGGTCGGTCCGGACGTGCACCAGTGCGGAGATCTCGCCGATGACGTCGAGGTCGCGCTCGAGCACGTCACCGGTGAAGAGGAGCACGTCCCGCCGCGCTTCGACTTCCTTGTTGTCCTGTTGTTTCTGCACGCCCGACAGCAACGGGCCGCCGACGGTCGGCGTGGGATCGGCAGGATCGAAGGTGAACGTGCCCGGTTTCGACTCGACGGGGTCGGCGACGGAAAGTCCGCCGGGGCGCAGGAAGTACGGGGTGGCGTCGGACTCAGGCGGCCAGCTTTCGAAGTCCAGCCAGCGTCCGGAGCCCTGGAGGTACAGGCGCACGGGCGACTGCCTCAGCGGCGCGCGATCGCCGAGGAGATGCGCGGAGAGGAAGCCGATCTGGTCGGTGATCAGGGTTTTCAGGCTGGCGGGCTCACCGTGCGCCCACGGTCCGATGGTGATCCTCGGTTCGCGACCGGCCGCGGCGAGCTCCTTGAAATCGCGCAGCTGGGCGGAGATGAACAGGTCGTACCAGCCGGTCACCATGCTCACCGGTGTCCGCAGGGCGGCGACCTCGGCGCTGTGGTCCGATGGCGCCCAGAAATCGTCGCCGGGTTCGGCGTGCCGGGAGACGTCCTGCAGGAACCGCACCTGCTTGCCGATGGCCGCGACGTCCGCACCGGAAACCGGCAGATGCGCCATGGCCCGGCGGGTCTTCTGCGTCTGCCAGGGATTCGGCAGACCGGCGAACCGCCCTTCCTGCCGTCCGATCAGCGCCGACCACGACACCATGTTGTCGACCGCGAGGATCCCGCCGGGATAGAAGGTCGAGACGAATTCCGACGCGGTGACACCGAGGCAAAGGGCTTCGAGCGGCTCGTCGAGGTACGGCGCGACGGCCCATTGCGTGTGACCGAGGTAACTCGCACCTGCCATCGCGACCCGGCCGTCGCACCACGGCTGTGCACGCAACCAGGCGACGGTGGCGAGGCCGTCCTCCTTCTCCAGGTGGAACGGCCGGAATTCGCCGCTCGAGCCGAAGGTCCCGCGAGTGCTCTGGAGGACCACCTGCAGTCCGTGCCGGGCGAACGTCTCGCCGAAGATCTTGCCCATCACGCCTTTGCGGCCGTACGGCGTGCGGATCAGTACGACCGGCCGGGGTTCGTCGCCCGGAACGGCGTAGCGATCCGCCAGCAGACGGACGCCGTCGGGCATCGGGACGGGGATCGCCTTGGTCACCGAGGGGGCGGGGCCCTCGGCGGGCGGGAGGCCGAGGTACCGGTCGAGAAGTCGGTCGAGCACGCTTGCCGCCTTTCGTGCGGAGGATCACCTTCCGCTTACGACCGTACCCGCATGTCAGGAAAGTGGCTTTCAGGACGAAAAATGTCCTGAAAGCCACTTTCATGACACTGGCGCGGGGCGGACCGCCCGGTACCGCCCCGCTGGTCTCAGGAAAGCCGGGCGAGCGTCTCCGGCTTCAGCAGCTTCGCCAGCTCTTCGGCGGGCAGAAGGCCCTTCTCGACGACGAGTTCCGCCACGCCGCGCCCGGTTTCGAGCGCCTCCTTGGCGATCTCGGTCGCGGCCGCGTACCCGATGCTCGGGTTCAACGCGGTCACCAGTCCGATGGAGTTCTCGACGTAGCCCCGCATCACGCCGGCGTTCGCGGTGATCCCGGAGACGCAGCGCTCCGCCAGCACCAGGCAGGCCGACCGCAGATGCGTGATGCTCTCCGAAAGCGAGTGCAGGATCAGCGGCTCGAACGCGTTGAGCTGCAGCTGCCCGGCCTCGGCCGCCATCGTGACCGCGATGTCGTTGCCGATGACCTCGAACGCGACCTGGTTGACCACCTCGGGGATGACCGGGTTGATCTTGCCGGGCATGATCGACGACCCCGCCTGCACCGGCGGCAGGTTGATCTCGTTGAGCCCAGCCCGCGGTCCGGAGGAGAGCAACCGCAGATCGTTGCAGCTCTTCGAAAGTTTCACCGCGATCCGCTTGAGCACGCCCGAAAGGTGCACGAACGCGCCGCAGTCCTGCGTCGCCTCGATCAGGTCCGCGGCCGACACGACGGGCAGGCCGGTGATCTCGCGAAGGTGCGCGACGGCGGCTTCGGCGTACCCGGGTGCGGCGTTGAGCCCGGTGCCGATCGCGGTCGCGCCCAGGTTGATCTCGTGCAGCAGCGTCACCGCCTCCGTGAGCCGCAGCCGGTCTTCGCCGAGCATGACCGCGTAGGTGCCGAATTCCTGCCCCAGTGTCATCGGGACGGCGTCCTGCAACTGCGTGCGGCCCATCTTCAGCAGATCGTGGAACTCGACGGCCTTGGCCGCGAAAGCCTGCTCCAGCACGATCATCGCCTCGGCCAGCTCGCGCACGGCGATGATCGTCGCGACGTTGACCGCGGTCGGGTACGCGTCGTTGGTCGACTGCCCGAGGTTCACGTGCTCGTTCGGGTGCACGCGGGCGTAATCGCCCTTCTCGTGCCCGAGTAGTTCGAGCGCGCGGTTCGCGATCACCTCGTTGGCGTTCATGTTCGTCGAGGTGCCCGCGCCGCCCTGGATGACGTCGACGACGAACTGGTCGTGCAGCGCGCCTTCGCGGATCTCACGGCACGCCCGGCGGATCGCGTCGGCGACGTCCGGCTCCAGAAGCCCCAGGTCGGCGTTGGCGTGGGCGGCGGCCTCCTTGACCGAGGCGAGCGCCTCGATCAGATGCGGGTACGCGGAGATCGCGGTGCCGGTGATGGGGAAGTTCTCCCTGGCCCGTGCGGTGTGCACGCCCCAGTAGGCGTCGGCGGGGACTTCCTTGTCTCCCAGCAGATCGTGTTCCACGCGATGCATCGAAGGCTCCTCAGGCGGCCAGGTCGAGTTCGGCCAGCGCGCCGGTCACGCGCAGTCCGGGGGTGGGCTCCAGCACGTTCGGATCGACGCCGCACAACGCGAGCGCGGCGGCGAGCACCGGACGGCGGGCGCGGTCTCCGCCGTCGGCGATCTTGATCGCGATCGCCGTCCCGTCCGGGAGCGCGGCGACCTGGACGGCTTCGAAACCGTCCTTGGCGATCAGGCCGGGCACCGCGCGCATGAGCGCGGTGACGTCGCGACGCGTGCCGGCGACCAGTTCCGGATGCTTCCGGATCCCTTCGGCGACAAGGCCTTCCGGTGTCCCCGGCGTCGCCGCGGCGATCTTGCCCACCGCGCGGGCGAGGCCGCGCAGCGAGACCGCGAAGAGGGGAGCGCCACAGCCGTCGACGGCGACCTTCGGGATCCGCTGTCCGGTCAGCTCCTCGACACATTCCGCGATCGCGCGCTGCAGCGGATGCGCGGCGTCCAGATAGTCCTTTGTGGACCAGCCGTGTCGTCGGCAGGTGGCGAGCATCGCCGCGTGCTTGCCGGAACAGTTGTGCGCCAGCCGCGACGCGCTCCGTCCCGACGCGACCCAAACGTCGCGTTCGACCGGGTCGAACGGCAGGTCTTCCGGCGTCCGAAGGTCTTCCGCGGTGAGCCCGGCGCCGTCGAGCGTCCTGAGCACCTCCGCGAGATGGATCTCTTCGCCGGAGTGGCTGGCCGCGCCGACGGCGAACCCGGCGGGGCTCAGCTCGACGCCGAGCCGCGCCATCGCCGTGGCCTGCAAGGGTTTCGCCGCCGAACGCGGATAGAACGCCGCCTCGATGTCGCCCGCGGAGAACAGCACGCGGCCGTCGGGTGCGAGCACCACGGCCGAACCGTGGTGCACCCCCTCGACCATGCCGTCGCGGAGGAGGTGCACCAGCGGTTCGTGCGCGGGCACGCGGATCTCGGGGGTCACAGCTTCGTCTTTTCGAAGACGTCCATGTTGATCCGCTTGCGGACCCCGAACCAGCCCGCCACCAGCGCGAGCCCGATGACCGGCAGGCAGTACAGGGTGATGCGGCCGACCTCGTCGAAGCCCATCAGCACGATGACCGCGGCGAGGAAGATCAGCGTCGCGATCTCGGTGTAGGGCGAGAGCGGCAGCCGGTACGACGGCCGCTCGACCTCGCCGAGCTTGGCCTTGCGGACGAACAGCAGATGCGAGAGCACGATGATCGCCCAGGTGCCGAGAATGCCGATGGCGGCGAAGTTCAGCACGATCTCGAAGGCCTGGCTCGGCACGACGGCGTTCAGGCCGACGCCGACCACGCAGACCGCCGAGGTGAGCAGGATCCCGCCGTAGGGCACGTGGTTCTTGTTCATCACGCCGGTGAACTTCGGCGCGGAGCCCGCCAGCGACATCGACCGGAGGATGCGGCCGGTGGAGTAGAGGCCCGAGTTCAGGCTGGACAGCGCCGCGGTCAGCACCACCAGGTTCATCACGTTGCCCGCTTGCGGCACACCGATGTGCGAGAGCACGGTGACGAACGGGCTTTCCTGCTTCGAGTAGGCGTCCCACGGCATCAGCATCGCCAGCAGGATCACCGAGCCGACGTAGAAGATCCCGATCCGCCACATGATCGAGTTGATCGCCTTCGGCATGATCTTGCGCGGGTTCTCCGTCTCGCCGGCGGCGACGCCGACCAGCTCGACCGAGGCGTAGGCGAACACGACACCCTGGACGATCAGCACCATCGGCAGCACCCCGGCCGGGAAGATCCCGCCGTGGTCGGAGATCAGCGAGAAGCCCGGCGTGTTGCCGTCGATCGGCTGCTGCGTGACCAGGAGGAAGATCCCGATCCCCATGAACGTCACCAGCGCGGCGACCTTGATGATGGCGAACCAGAACTCCATCTCGCCGAACAGTTTCACCGAAACCATGTTCAGCGCCAGCACCACCGCGAGCGCGATCAGTGCCAGCACCCATTGCGGGATCGGGGTGAAGAACGACCAGAAATGCGCGTACAGCGCGATCGCGGTGATGTCCGCGATCCCGGTCGTCGACCAGTTCAGGAAGTGCATCCAGCCCGCGACGAAAGCGCCCTTCTCGCCCATGAATTCCCGGGCGTAGGAGACGAAGGCGCCGGAGGAGGGGCGGTACAGGATGAGTTCGCCGAGCGAGCGCACCACGAAGAACGCGAAAAGGCCGCAGACCGCGTACACGATCGCGAGGGCCGGGCCCGCTTGCGCGAGCCGTCCGCCCGCGCCGAGGAACAGGCCGGTGCCGATGGCGCCGCCGATCGCGATCATGTTGACGTGGCGGGGTTTCAGCGCCTTGTCGTAGCCGGCGTCACCGGCGTCGGCCGGCACCGGCGCGGCTTTGCCGTCCGCGCTGAGGGTCTGTTCGGTCACGGTGTCAGTCGTCCTTGTTCTGGTGCTTCGTGGGGCTCGGCCGCACGATGGTGGTCAGCGCGTCCTCGACGTGCTCGAGATGGGAGGTCATCGCCGCGATGGCGTCCGCTTCGGAACCGGAGGCGATGGCGGTGACGATCTCACGGTGCTCGATGTTCGAGCGGGTCCGACGGTCCCCCAATTGGTTGAGAAATGACGACTGGCGGGCCAGCGCGTCCCGGATCTCTTCGATGACCTTGCCGAACACCGGATTGCCGGAGGCCTGCGCGATGGTGATGTGGAACAGCGAGTCGAGCGCCACCCACGCGGTGTTGTCGGTTTCGAGATCCATGCGCTCGACGAGGTGGCCGAGCAGGTCCAGGTCGTCGGTGCTGCGGCGCACGGCCGCGTATCCGGCGACGGGGATCTCCACGTGCCGCCGGACCTCGAACAGGTCGCGGGCCGAGTAGGTCCCGAAGGTGGGGTTCTCGACCGGCCCGGTGGCGGTCACGAAGGTCCCTTTGCCCGTTTTGGACACGGTGAGGCCGAGGGCCTGCAGTCCCCGCAAGGCTTCGCGGACGACCGAGCGGCTGACTTCGAACTCCTTGCCGAGCGCGGATTCCGACGGCAGTTTCTGGCCGACGGGGTACTCGCCACGCTCGATGGCGCCGCGGAGATGGGCCAGAACGGCCTCCATCGCGCTGACGCGTCGTGGACCACCATGTCCGGCTGTCTGGCTGTCAGACAGGTTCATGAGACGAGATCGTGCGGTCGGTCCAACGCTTTGTCAAGCGATCAGCCGAGTGCCTCGATCCAGCCTGCGAGGTCCTTGTCGACGGTGTATCCGCCCGAGAATGGGAACCCGTGCTGGGCACCTTCGTAGACGCGCAGTTCCGTGGTGACACCGGATCCCCACGCCGAGGTGGCCAGCGTCACAGAGGTCACGTTGGTCATGAGTGGCGTTTCGGGTTAGAACCCGAAACGCCACTCACGACCCACTGCACGTCATACGCGGCTGAGCGCGATCACCGGGAACGGCCGCGTGGTCTTCGACTGGTGTTCGGCCAGCCTCGGGAACGCCTTCGCCTGCTTCGCGAACAGACGGTCCCGAGCCGCTCCGGTCACTTCAGTCGCGTGAGCGGCGAAGGCCTCTCCCTCCGCCTCGACGTCGACGGACGGCTCCGCGACCAGGTTGCGATACCAGTCCGGATGCCCGGGTGCGCCACCGTTCGCGGCGAAGACGATGTAGCGGTCGTCGTCGGCCAGGAACAGCATCGGCGTCACGTGCCGTCGCCCGGTGCGGGCACCGGTGGTGGTGAGCAGCAAGGTCGGGAGACCGTCGCCGTGGCGGCCGTTCGCGCGGAACTCCGCGATCACGCGCTCGTTCATGGCCTGCAGGTCGATCATCAACTCTCCGGGCGTTCGGTTGATCTTGGCGGCTGGTCAGTCTGCACATCCACGCCCAGGTCGGCAAGCATTTTCCGATCAGCGCAGCTCATGACCCCGAAACTGTCGGTGCCGATGGCGATACTGCTCCCGTGTCCCCCGTCAGCCGCGGTCGCAAGCCCGCCAAACGACCGAAGCACCAGCGCTCCCATCCGACGCGTGCGCCCCTGGACGTGTCCAGGGTGGAGCGCTGGCCGAAGCTGCTCCACGGGCCGGTCGAGCTGTCCGGCTGTGTCGTTCAGGGCCAGGCGGATCAGGATCTGGTGGTCCTCGCCGCCACGCTGACCGCGGGCAAACGCACGGTGGGCGTCGAAGTGGTGGTGAACGGTCGCGAGGTCGACGTGATCGAGCTTCATCCCGTCCCCGAGGACGCCCTGGCGGTGCTCCGCAACGGCTTCGAGGTGGTCGAGGCGCCGCTGACCCCCGAGGAGTTCCGGAGCCAGGTCGAAGCGGCCTTGATCGCCAAGGCGGATCGCGACGCCTGGATTCGGGAGCGGGTCCCTCGGCTCTTGGAACTGGGGAGGGATCCGAGACCCGATCTGTCCGCGCGAGCGGCTCAGTTGTGCCGGTGGCTCGGCCTTCCCGCCTACGAACCGTTGCCTCGTATACCGTCGGCCGAGCCGCTGCCGCTCGTCCTGCCCCGGTCCGCGTCGGTCACCGGGCTCCGCTTGGCGGTCGCCCTGTCCTCACCGGACGACGCGATCTGGCGGCGGCTCGAAGTCCGCTCGGACGTCACCCTCGCCGGACTGCACAGGATCCTCGCGGCCGCATTCGACCGGGACGAGCGGCGGCATCACCGGTTCGAGACCGAGTACGGAAGCTTCAGCGCCGACGCGCAGAGCGGTGAGGGCGAACGGCTGGACGACGAAGTGGAACTCGGCCAGATAGCCACGTCACCCGGCCACCGGCTCCTCTACGAGGTGGAGTACTGGAAGCACTGGATCCGCGTCGAGCAGCTGGTCGCCCTCCCCGAAGCACCGAGCTGCCTCGACGGCGAACGCGCCGCACCTCCGGCGGAATGCGAAGACGAGCAGAGCTACGAGATGTTGCTGGAGGCACGGCGTGATCCGTACGACGAAGAGAACGAGGATCTGCTCGAAGAGCTCGGCGGCGTCGGGTTCGATCCGGAGTGGTTCGACAGGGAGGTGGTCAATGAACGCCTGGCCCGGCTGAGCTGACCCCGCGCCCCGATCGGGCGAACCGAGGTCGCCGCGAACCCGCGCCGCGTCGGTGCTTGGCGGTGGCCGGTCGGAGGGGGAGACTGGCCCTCGCCGGGGTGCCAGCCCGCCCGGGCGCCGAGATCCTTCGGCGCATAAGGTGGGAGGACCGGCCCGCGTCAAGCAGCCAGGGATCCGTCTGCCTAGGGGAGGTTTTCGCTGGTGTCGAACGATTCCTTCGTCCACCTGCATGTGCACACCGAGTACTCGATGCTCGACGGTGCGGCGAAGATCGCCCCCTTGTTCAAGGAGGCGGCGCGCCTGGGCATGCCCGCGGTCGGCATGACCGACCACGGCAACATGTACGGCGCGGACGAGTTCTACCAGCAGGCGGTCAAACACGACCTCAAGCCGATCATCGGCATCGAGGCCTACATCGCGCCGGAGAGCCGCTTCCACAAGAAGCCGGTCTTCTGGGGTCAGTCGAACCAGCGTGGCGCCGACGAGTTCGGTGAGGGCGGTGACGTCTCGGGTGGTGGTGCCTACACCCACATGACGATGCTCGCCGAGAACTCCACCGGCCTGCGCAACCTGTTCAAGCTCTCCTCCCTGGCGAGCATGCAGGGCTACTACCGCAAGCCCCGGATGGACCGCGAGCTGATCGCGGAGAACCACCACGGCATCATCGCGACCACCGGCTGCCCCTCGGGCGAGGTGCAGACACGGCTCCGGCTGGGGCAGCGCACCGAGGCGATCCAGGCGGCGTCGGACTACAAGGACATCTTCGGCGCCGACAACTTCTTCCTCGAGCTGATGGACCACGGGCTGCCGATCGAGCGGTCGGTCCGTGAGGGCCTGCTCGAGGTCGGGAAGCTGCTCGACCTCAAGCCGCTGGCCACGAACGACTCGCACTACGTCACCAAGGACCAGGCCGACACCCACTCCGCGCTGCTGTGCGTGCAGGCGGGCAAGACCCTGAACGACCCGAACCGCTTCAAGTTCGACGGTGACGGCTACTACCTGAAGTCGGCCGCCGACATGCGGGAGTATTGGGACAAGGAGGTCCCCGGCGCCGCCGACTCGACGCTGCTGATCGCCGAGCGCGTCGAGTCCTACAAGGACGTGTACACGCACAAGGACCGGCTGCCGTTCTTCGAGGTCCCCGAGGGCTACGACCAGGGCACCTGGCTGCGGGAAGAGGTCGCGCGCGGCCTCAAGTGGCGGTACCCGGACGGCGTGCCGGACCCGTACTACAACGAGCGCATCGAGATCGAGCTCGACGTCATCATCGGGAAGGGCTTCCCCGCCTACTTCCTCATCGTCGCCGACCTCATCAACTACGCCCGCAAGGTCGGCATCCGCGTCGGCCCCGGCCGTGGTTCCGCCGCCGGCTCGCTGGTCGCGTACGTCCTCGGTATCACCAACCTGGACCCGATCCCGCAGAAGCTGCTGTTCGAGCGGTTCCTGAACCCCGAGCGCGTCTCGATGCCCGATATCGACATCGACTTCGACGACCGCCGTCGCGGCGAAATGATCCGCTACGCCACCGAGAAGTACGGCGTCGACAAGGTCGCGCAGGTCATCACCTTCGGCACCATTAAGACCAAGGCGGCCATCAAGGACTCCGCCCGCGTCCACTTCGGCCAGCCGGGGTACGCGATCGCGGACCGGATCTCGAAGGCGCTCCCGCCGCCGATCATGGCGAAGGACATCCCGCTTTCGGGCATCGTCGACTCGAAGCACGAGCGCTACGGCGAAGCGGCCGAGGTCCGCGCCCTCGTCGAGACCGACGAAGAGTGCAAGACGATCTTCGAGACCGCCCGCGGCCTCGAAGGCCTGATCCGCAACGCCGGCGTCCACGCCTGCGCGGTCATCATGTCCTGCGATCCGCTGACCGACGCCATCCCGCTGTGGCAGCGTGACGACGGTTCGATCATCACCGGCTGGGACTATCCGTCGTGCGAGGCCATCGGCCTGCTGAAGATGGACTTCCTCGGCCTGCGGAACCTCACCGTCATCGGTGACGCGATCGACAACATCAAGACCAACCGCGGGATCGACATCGACCTCGACACCCTCGGCGTCGACGACCCGGAGACGTACAAGCTGCTCTCCCGCGGTGACACGCTCGGTGTGTTCCAGCTGGACGGCGGGCCGATGCGTGACCTGCTCCGCCGGATGCAGCCGACGGTGTTCGACGACATCGTGGCGGTGGGCGCGCTGTACCGCCCCGGCCCGATGGGCATGAACGCGCACAACGACTACGCCGACCGCAAGAACGGGCGGCAAAAGGTCAAACCGATCCACCCCGAGCTTGAAGAGCCCCTGAAGGAGATCCTGGCCGACACCTACGGCCTGATCGTCTATCAGGAGCAGATCATGCACATCGGCCAGAAGGTGGCCGGGTACTCCATGGGCCGCGCGGATGTGCTCCGCCGCGCCATGGGTAAGAAGAAGGCGGAGGTCCTCGAAAAGGAGTTCGTCGGCTTCGAAGAGGGCATGAAGTCGAGCGACCTGGTTCCCGGCGGCTTCTCCTCCGAGGCGATCAAGGCGCTCTGGGACACGATCCTCCCGTTCGCCGGCTACGCGTTCAACAAGAGCCACGCGGCCGCGTACGGCCTGATCTCGTACTGGACCGCGTACCTCAAGGCGAACTTCACGCCGGAGTACATGGCCGCGCTGCTCACCTCGGTGGGTGACAACAAGGACAAGTCCGCGGTCTACCTCTCGGAGTGCCGCCGCCTCGGGATCAAGGTGCTCCCGCCGGACGTCAACGAGTCGGCGCTGAGGTTCGCGGCCGTCGGGGAGGACATCCGCTTCGGTATGGGTGCCGTCCGCAACGTCGGCGCGAACGTCGTCGAGTCGATCATCAAGACCCGCGAGGAGAAGGGGAAGTACTCCTCCTTCACCGATTTCCTCGACAAGTCGGAGCTGGTGGCCTGCAACAAGCGGGTCATCGAATCGCTGATCAAGGCGGGTGGGTTCGACTCGCTCGGCAACACCCGGCTTTCGATGATCCAGGTGCACGAAGACGCGGTCGAAGCCGTGGTCCCGCTCAAACGCCAGGAGGCGATGGGCCAGTTCGACCTCTTCGGGTTCGGCGGGGACGACGACGCGGAAGCCGCGGCGTCCTCTTCACCGCTCGCGCATCTGAAGTTCGGCGAAGAGGAGTACCCGCGCAAGCAGCTCCTGGCCTACGAACGGGAGATGCTCGGCCTCTACGTCTCGGCGCATCCGCTGGACGGCGCCGAACGCATCCTGCGCAAACACGCGCCCAGGCCGATCGCCGCGATCCTCGCCGACCCGCCGAAGGAAGGCGAGCTGGTCGTCTCCGGGCTGATCACCTCGCTGGAACGCCGGGTCAACAAGAAGGGCGAGCCCTGGGCGATCTGCACCATCGAGGACATGGACGCCTCGCTCGAGGTGCTGTACTTCCCGAAGTCGTACGCGATGTTCTCCGCCGACCTCATCGAGGACAACGCGGTCCTGGTCAAGGGCCGGGTGAACTGGCGCGAGGACAAGATGTCCATCTTCGGCGGCGGTCTCGTCCCGCTCGACCTGTCCGAGGTCGGCAACGGCGACGACGATCTGCCGCTGGTTCTGCTGGCCGCGGCGGAGAAGATCGACCAGTCGGTGGTCAGCGAGCTGAAGCAGACCTTGCTGGCGCACAAGGGCGAGACCCCGGTGCACCTCAAGCTGGTCGGCAAGAACCAGACGGTCTTCGCGCTGTACGACTATCCGGTCAAGGTGACGTCGATGCTGATCGGTGAGCTCAAGGGCATCCCCGGGATCGCCGCCAGCACCTGATGACCACCTACGTTCCCGATCCCCGGCGCTGGAAGGCGCTCGCCGTCTCCCTCGCCGCCGGGTTCATGGGGTTGCTCGACGTCAGCATCGTCAACACGGCACTGCCGTCGATCCAGAAGGACCTCGGCGCGTCGAGCGGCGGGATCCAGTGGGTGGTTTCGGGCTACGCGCTGGCTTTCGGGCTGGTGCTGGTGTCCGGCGGCAGGCTCGGCGACGCGCTCGGCCGCCGCCGCATGTTCCTGTTCGCGCTCGCCGCGTTCGTGCTGACCAGCACGTTCGCCGGCGCGGCGCCGAACGAGACGACGCTGATCATCGCGCGGCTCCTGCAGGGTTTCGCCTCGGGCATGATGACGCCGCAGAACAGCGGGATGATCCAGGACCTGTTCCGCGGCGCCGAACGCGGTCGCGCGTTCGGCATGTTCGGTGCCACCGTCGGGATCTCGACCGCGATCGGGCCGGTGCTCGGCGGCGTGATCCTCGCCGTCTTCGGTGATCCGGAAGGCTGGCGCTGGGTCTTCTACGTGAACGTGCCGATCGGGATCCTGGCGTTCGCGCTGGCCTTGAGATGGCTGCCGAAGGCCGAGTCCCCGGCGAAAAGCCTGCGGGGCGAGATCGATTTCGTCGGCATCATGCTGCTGGGTGTCGCCGTGCTCGGTGTCCTGCTCCCGTTGATCGAATCCGAACAGGGCGGGCTCAGCGGCCTGTGGTGGCTGTTCGTCGTCGCGGTGGTCTTCGGTTTCGCGTTCGTGCGCTGGGAACGCTCGATGGTGCGGCGCGGTCGTCCGCCGCTGCTCGACACCCGGCTGTTCACCGGCACCCCGGGCTACGCCTCGGGTGCCGCCGTCGGCGCGCTGTACTTCAGCGGATTCACGGGAATGTGGCTGGTCTTCGCCATCTTCTTCCAGCAAGGACTCGGCTACACGCCCCTGCAATCCGGGCTCGCCGTCACCTCCTTCGCCCTCGGCTCGGCCGTATCGGCGGCGATCGCTGGCCGGCTGGTGTCGAAGTGGGGCCGCAAGCTGACCGTCGCGGGGCTCGTCATGGTGATCGCCGGGATGGTCACGGTCGCCGTCCTCTCCGGTCAGGATCCCGGAGCCGCGGCGGGCTGGTGGTTCGCGTTGCCGTTGCTCGTCGCCGGTGTCGGCGGCGGCATGGTCATCTCGCCCAACACCACGCTCACCCTGGAATGCGTCCCGACGTCGATGGCCGGAGTGGCCGGGGGAGCGTTGCAGACCGGGCAACGGATCGGCACCGCGATCGGCACCGTCGTGCTGGCCTCGGTCTTCCACGCGGTACTCGGCGCGAACGGCGGCTATCCGTCGGCGCTGACCGCGGCGATGCTGTGCGCCGCCGCGTTGACGAGTTCGGCGCTCTTACTCGCCGTGATCGAACTCCGTGCGCGCCGGAAACGGCGCTCGCTCACTGAGCGGGAGGAAACCGAGCGGGCTGCCGCCGACAGTCAACGCGGCTGAGTCTTTCGCACCGGCCGATGACTACGTTCGGCAAGATCGGATGCTCCATCCGAGTGACGGAGGCAGTCATCCCCTGGTGCTACTCAGAGCAACCGGGTACACCTAACGGAGCCTTCACCGCTGTGACTCGGCTACCGACAGTGGTATTTCTGTCGATCGATCGGGGATGGATCGATCGGCCGGAGCGATCGTGGTGAGTCCGGAGTTCTCAGGAATGGACACCTACGGTCACGAGCCGGTGGACAGCCGTCGGCGTCCGCGGGGGACCGTTCGGCGGCGGCCGGCTCAGCACCACTGGCGAGCCGGGTCGCGGTGAGGCATTCGCGCGGGTGGGTCCGCGCCGGGTCGCCTGGGGAGGTGCACCCGGCCCGGGCCCACCCGCCGCGCGTCTCTCCGCGTGTGTCATCCGCATCCGGCTGCGAAGATCTCCGCAGATCGAGATTGCGAGGAACACGATGGCGGAGAGTTCTGTTCGGCGGAATCGGCTGCGGGTCTGGTACCGGCCGATGACCATGCGCGATTCCGGTGAAGGGCACCGGGTCGCGACCCCGCTGGAGCTGTTGTTCGACCTGTGTTTCGTGGTCGCCGTCGCGCAGGCCGCCGCCGGTCTGCACCACGCGATCGCCGAGAACCACATCGGGCACGGCGTGCTCAGCTTCGGGATGGTGTTCTTCGCGATCTGGTGGGGCTGGCTGAACTTCAGCTGGTTCGCTTCGTCGTTCGACACCGACGACGTCCCGTACCGGCTGGTGACGCTGGTGCAGATCGCGGGCGGGCTGACCGTCGCCGCCGGTGTCTCGTCCGCCTTCGAGGGTGACTTCAAGATCGTCGTCGCCGGCTACGTCTTGATGCGGCTCGCGATGGTCGTGCAGTGGCTGCGCGCCGCGCGGACCGATCCGGAATGCCGCCCGGCCGCGCTGCGGTACGCCATCGGTATCACGATCGTCCAGATCCTGTGGGTCGTCCGCCTCGGCCTCCCGCAGTCGCTGGCGCTGCCGTCGTTCTTCCTGCTCCTGCTGGCGGAACTCGCGGTCCCGGTGATCGCCGAACGCAAGCGCTGGACGGGCTGGCACCCACACCACATCGCCGAGCGCTACGGCCTGTTCACGATCATCGTGCTGGGTGAATCCATCCTCGGCGCGACCACCGCGGTCAAGGAAGGGCTGGACGAGGGCGAGCACACCGGCAGCCTGATCTCGCTCGCCGCCGCCGGGCTCGTGCTGGTCTTTTCGTTGTGGTGGCTGTACTTCGACCAGCCGGGTCACGCCAGGCTGGAGAAGGCGAAGAGCCTGTTCACCGTCGCGAGCTGGGGATACGGGCACTACCTGATCTTCGCCTCGGCGGCCGCGCTCGGCGCCGGCCTCGAAGTGGCGGTCGACTACGACACCCACACCGGGCACGTCGCCTCCCTGCCCGCCGCCATGGCGACGACCGTGCCCGTCGCGATCTACCTGGTGAGTGTCTGGCTCATGCACATCGGACCCACCAACGAATGCCGCCCGATCGCGATCGGCTTCCCGGTGACCGCGGTGCTCGTCCTCGCCGCGTCCTTCACGCCGGCGCCCATCCACATCACCGCGGGGCTCGCCGCCGCCCTCGTCGTGCTGACCGTCGTCGCGACCCACGGCGAGCCGGTACCGGGGGAGAGCTAGATCGACGCAGGTCAGAGCGCCGGCGCGAAAAAAGGGACCCCCCTGTAAACGCCGGTTTCGGGCCGTGTAATGTTCTCTTCGTCGCCAGGGAAACCGAGCGGCCGCCGGGAACACGAACCAAGCTCCCACCGGATGGTGGTAGAGTGGGTGGTCCCGAACCGGAGAGGTAACTCTACCCCCGCTGAAACGGCAGTTTCGAGCAGGTGCTAGGGTGTGCTCCGGACAAAAGCCAAGAAATAACTGCTTCGGATAAGGCCGCTGTGATGGTGGTGCGATTCGGGGTGTGTTGCTTGAGAACTCAACAGTGTGCTAGTGAACTAAGCCAGTAGAGCTTATGTATTGAAACCTCGTGAGAGGTTCCTTTGAGAGCAAGTATTTATTTGCCTCGATCAAATTTGACATTGTTGGAGAGTTTGATCCTGGCTCAGGACGAACGCTGGCGGCGTGCTTAACACATGCAAGTCGAACGATGAAGCCTTTCGGGGTGGATTAGTGGCGAACGGGTGAGTAACACGTGGGCAATCTGCCCTGTACTTTGGGATAAGCCTGGGAAACTGGGTCTAATACCGGATATGACTTCTCATCGCATGGTGAGG